>NZ_CP085009.1:0-10000 GCF_044795995.1 Ureibacillus chungkukjangi
TTGGAACATTTAGAAGAATTATGGAAAAATGTCCTGGCACAAGTAGAACAAAAAATTTCAAAACCAAGCTTTGAGACGTGGTTAAAATCAACAAAATTACTTTCTTATAAGGGTACTAATGTTACAATTGCCGCGCCTAACTCATTTGCTCGTGATTGGCTTGAAAATCATTATGTTCATCTAATCGCGGGCATTTTATCTGAACTTACAGGTGAAGACTTGCTAATTAAATTTGTTGTTCAAAAGGATCAGGACGATGATAGCCTCGATTTACCCGTTCCGGTAATCAAGGCAAAAAATGACGATGAACATGCAGAAATTTCACCAGGAATGTTAAATCCAAAATATACGTTTGATACGTTTGTCATTGGATCTGGAAATCGTTTTGCTCATGCTGCTTCACTAGCCGTAGCTGAAGCACCTGCAAAAGCCTATAACCCGTTCTTTATTTATGGGGGAGTAGGTCTAGGTAAAACCCATTTAATGCATGCTATTGGCCATTATGTGATAGAGCATAATCCAAATGCAAAGGTCGTCTATTTATCATCAGAAAAGTTTACGAATGAATTTATTAATTCGATTCGTGATAACAAAGCAGTAGATTTCCGCAATAAATATCGAAATGTTGATGTTTTACTAATTGACGATATTCAATTTTTAGCTGGAAAAGAATCTACTCAAGAAGAGTTTTTCCATACATTTAACACTCTGCATACCGAATCAAAGCAAATTGTTATCTCTAGTGATCGACCACCAAAGGAGATTCCAACATTAGAAGATCGTCTTCGTTCTAGATTTGAATGGGGGCTAATTACAGATATTACGCCACCAGATTTAGAAACGCGTATTGCCATTCTTCGTAAAAAGGCAAAGGCGGACGGACTAAATATACCAAACGAAGTAATGCACTATATTGCTAATCAAATTGATACAAATATTCGTGAATTAGAAGGTGCTCTAATTCGTGTAGTAGCTTACTCGTCTTTAGTTAATCAAGATATATCTACTGACCTTGCTGCTGCTGCATTAAAAGACATTATTCCAAATTCAAAACCACGAATGATTACGATTTTGGATATTCAAACGGCTGTAGGAGAGCATTTTAATATTAAATTAGAAGACTTCACAGCGAAGAGACGTACAAAATCCATTGCATTCCCACGTCAAGTGGCTATGTTTTTATCAAGAGAGTTAACCGATTTCTCTTTACCTAAAATCGGCGAAGAATTTGGAGGACGGGATCATACGACAGTCATTCATGCTCATGAAAAAATAGTGAAACTATTAAAAGAAGATCAACTACTTCAGCAAGATATTAAACAAATTCGTAGTATATTAGGTAAATAAACTTGTGGATAAATACTAGAATTCTACACATTTTTATCCACAACTTATCAACATGTGGATACCTTTATTTCAAGCGTGTTTGAATAAGTTATACACAAATCCACAGCCCCTATTACTATATCTATTAATATCTTTTAAAAATAATATTATTAATAAGTGAGGTATAACGATGAAATTTGATATTATGCGAGATCGTTTACTAGACGGATTAAACAATGTCATGAAAGCCGTAAGTTCTAAAACAACTATTCCGATTTTAACGGGAATCAAAATTGATGTAACAAATGAGGGAATGACTTTAACTGGTAGTGATGCAGATATTACAATCCAAACATTCATTCCAGTTGAAGAAAACGGGGATCAATTAATCAATATCTCTGAAACAGGTTCGATTGTATTACAAGCTAGAATGTTTAACGAAATCGTTCGTAAATTACCTACAAACGATGTTGAAATTGAAGTTTCAAATGGTTTGCAAACACATATTCGTTCCGGTAAATCTGAATTCCACCTTATTGGATCAGATGCGTCAGAATATCCTTTATTACCAGAAGTATCGACAGATCAACAATTTGCTATGCCAGCTGATCTATTAAAAGCAATTATTCGTGAAACAGTTTTTGCTGTAGCAACTTCTGAAAGCCGTCCTGTATTAACAGGTGTCAATTGGCAAATCAATGACAATGAATTAATTTGTATTGCAACAGATAGTCACCGCTTAGCAAGAAGAAAAACATCACTAGAACAATTACCAACTGATGTAAAATCTGTTGTCATCCCTGGTAAGAGCTTAAACGAATTAAATAAAATTCTTGATGAATCAACAAATCCTGTTGAAATCGTTATTACTAGTCAGCAAGTTTTATTTAAAGCAGATAATGTATTATTTTTCTCACGTCTGTTAGAAGGGAATTACCCAGAAACATCACGTTTAATTCCAGAAGAATATAAAACTAATATTACGATTAACGGCAAATCATTATTACAAGCAATTGACCGTGCTTCTTTATTAGCTCGTGAAGATCGTAATAATGTTGTTCGCTTTGAAGCATTTGACGGCAATATTGTTGAAATTTCATCGAACTCACCAGAAATCGGTAAAGTAGAGGAACAAATTCAAGTAGAAACACTTGAAGGGGAAAATTTAAAAATCTCATTCAGTGCTAAATACATGATGGAAGCTTTAAAAGCCATTGATGGACAAGATGTAGTGATTCAATTCACGGGAGCAATGCGTCCATTTATTTTACGTTCAGTTCATGATGATGCAATTTTACAGTTGATCTTACCTGTTAGAACGTACTAGTTTCTCAACACCACTAATTAAAAATTTATTATTACAAGTTTGGTAGTAAAAAGCTGCCAGTAGGGCGTCTCAACTTTTAAGAGACGCTCTATTTTATTTTTAAAGCCTATTTCACAAGCAAGATTTAGAAAGTTAAGCTTTGTAAATATGTAATTAGGATACGTAAATCGTGGATTTCTAATAATTTTTGACTATTATTTCGATTCTATGAGCTACTTATTCTGCTTTCTTTGGATTTTTTACTCAAATTTAGGTATGATAGATGGATAGATGCACGTGTAACGGAGGATGAAATACTTTGAATGAACTTGTAATTGATACAGAATTTATTACGCTTGGCCAAGCATTGAAAATGACAGATGCTATTAGTTCAGGCGGTATGTCTAAATGGTTTCTTCATGAAAATGATGTCTATGTAAACGGTGAAATTGATCAACGACGTGGACGCAAATTACGACATGGTGATGTTGTAAATATACCTGGCTGTGGAAGATTCGTCATCGTTAATAAGAACGGTGAAATTTAAATGTTCATCGAGCATTTAAAGCTTACAAATTATCGTAACTATGAAACATTAAAATTAGATTTTTCACCTAAAATTAATGTATTCATCGGGGAAAATGCTCAAGGTAAAACAAACGTTATGGAATCTATCTATGTTTTAGCTATGGCGAAATCACATCGAACAAGTAACGATAAAGAATTAATCCGTTGGGACGCAGACTATGGTAAAATAGATGGTGTTGTAAAAAACCGTTATGGTAGCATTCCAATGGAGCTATCAATTACCAAAAAAGGTAAAAAAGGTAAAATAAACCATTTAGAACAAACGAAATTAAGTAATTATATCGGACAAATGAACGTTGTCATGTTTGCACCGGAGGATCTTAATGTTGTAAAAGGCAATCCGCAAATAAGGCGTCGTTTTATTGATATGGAGATTGGTCAAATATCGCCTGTCTATTTACATGATTTACTTACATTTCAAAAACTTTTAAAACAACGGAATCATTTGCTAAAGATCAATCAAGGGAAAAAGCAAATCGATGATGTTTTATTTGCCATATATACTGAGCAATATATTCATGCAGCTGTCCAAATTATTCGTAAAAGGCTTAAATTTATTGAACTTTTACAGGAATGGGCTGAAAAAATTCATTTTGGGATATCACGTGGACTTGAAAAGTTAACGATCAAGTATCGTGCAACTACTGGCCTTAATCCTGAATGGTCTGAAGAGGAAATGGCTACATATCTCGAAAAAAAACTCGCAGAAGTTAAAAAGAGAGAGCTTGAAAGGGGCGTTACATTAGTTGGCCCACATCGTGATGATTTACAATTTTTTGTAAATGATTATGATGTTCAAACATATGGTTCTCAGGGGCAGCAACGTACTACAGCTTTATCTTTAAAACTTGCTGAAATAGAATTGATTAAGCAAGAAACAAGGGAAGCACCTATTCTGCTTTTAGATGATGTATTGTCTGAGTTGGATGATTATCGCCAATCACATTTATTAAATACCATTCAAGGTGAAGTGCAAACGTTTGTCACAACAACAAGTGTAGATGGGATTCATCATGAAACAATACAGCACGCTAAGATGTTTCACGTGAAACAGGGTATAATCGAAAGCTAAAATTTATAAATACTTTTTGCAGCTATAACTAAATGCTGTAATTCTATATATCTGTTTTAAACATTGTTTAAACAGTAATTTAGAAAAAAAGTGCAAAAGGCTGTATATTTTTGTCTAATTTTAAAATTTATGTTTAGAAAGTTTTAGAAATTTTGTTAAAGCTTTTTATTTTTGACACATACTGAAGTAATGAAAGAGTAGGTGAATATGGTGGCTTTAGAAGAGAAACAAGTACAACAAGCATATGATGCCGATCAGATTCAGGTTTTAGAAGGTTTAGAGGCTGTTCGTAAACGTCCTGGGATGTATATCGGCTCCACAAGCTCTAAAGGGCTTCACCATTTAGTTTGGGAAATCGTGGATAACAGTATTGACGAGGCATTAGCAGGTTTCTGTGATCATATTACTGTTGCAATTGAAAAGGATAACTGGATTCGTGTAGAAGATAATGGTCGTGGGATTCCAGTTAGTATTCAAGAAAAAATGGGTATGCCAGCAGTTGAAGTAATTATGACTGTTTTACACGCAGGTGGTAAGTTCGGCGGTGGCGGATATAAAGTATCAGGTGGTCTACATGGTGTAGGGGCATCTGTTGTAAATGCACTATCCGTTGAAACTGAAGTTTACGTTAAACGTGATGGTCATCTTCATAGTATTAAATTTGAACGCGGTCAAACAGTACAGCCAATCAAGGTAATTGGTGATTCTGGTGAAACAGGTACTACTACGCGTTTCAAGGCTGACCCTGAAATTTTTAAAGAAACAACAGTTTATGAATACGATATTTTAGCAACACGTATTCGCGAATTAGCATATTTGAATCGGGGTATTCGTATTACCATTCAAGATGAGCGTGAAGAAGAAGTACGTTCAGATAGCTTCCACTTCGAAGGTGGCATTCGTGAATATGTCGAGCATTTAAATAAATCAAAAGAACCAATTCATGATCCAATTGATGTAATGGGTGAAAAAGAAGGAATTGTAGTTGAAATTGCTATGCAATATAACGAGGGATTCTCTTCAAATATTTATTCTTTTGCCAATAATATCAATACCTATGAAGGTGGTACACATGAATCTGGCTTTAAAACTGCACTTACGCGTGTAATTAATGACTATGCACGTAAAAATGGTATGTTAAAAGACTCGGATACGAATCTTTCAGGTGAAGACGTACGTGAAGGGTTAACTGCGATTGTTTCCGTTAAACATCCAGAGCCCCAATTTGAAGGACAAACAAAAACGAAGCTAGGAAACTCAGAGGTAAGCTCAATTACGAATTCCTTATTCTCTGAAGGCTTTGAACGTTTTATGTTAGAAAACCCATCAGTTGCACGTAAAATTATTGAAAAAGGCTTAATGGCTGCTCGCGCACGTGTTGCAGCGAAAAAAGCTCGTGAATTTACACGTCGAAAATCAGCTTTAGAAATTTCAAGTTTACCCGGTAAACTTGCAGACTGTACATCAACAACACCATCTGAATCTGAAATTTATATCGTAGAGGGTGACTCTGCGGGTGGTTCAGCAAAATCAGGTCGTGACCGTTATTTCCAAGCAATTTTGCCGTTGCGCGGAAAAATTTTAAATGTTGAAAAAGCAAATTTAAACCGTATTTTATCGAATGCTGAGATTCGTGCCATGATTACAGCCTTTGGTACTGGTATCGGTGAAGAATTCGATTTAGAAAAAGCACGTTATCATAAAATTGTTATCATGACTGATGCCGATGTAGATGGTGCACACATCCGTATTTTATTACTTACTTTCTTCTTTAGATTCATGCGTCCATTAATCGAAGCTGGATACGTATATGCTGCCCAACCACCTTTATATCAAATTAAACAAGGTAAGCATGTCGAATATTGTTATTCAGATGAGGAGCTTCAAGAAGTATTAAATCGTTTAGGAAGTACACCAAAACCAGTTGTTCAACGCTACAAAGGTTTAGGTGAGATGAATGCTGAGCAATTATGGGATACAACAATGGATCCAGAGTATCGTACACTTTTACAGGTGGAGCTAGATGATGCAATGAGAGCCGATGAAATATTCCAAGAGTTAATGGGAGATGAGGTTGAGCCTCGTAGACGATTTATTGAAGAAAATGCAGTTTATGTACAGAACTTAGATATTTAACTTTATTCAGTATGAATTTTCAACTTCTATAAGTGGTGTAATGAACGCTAAAGGTACTACAATCAGTGAGATAACCTCTGCTGAATGGAGTTAAACCTCTTGCGGGTACATTCGATTTTTAAAGAGGATTTAAAGAGGAGGTTAGCCAAGAATTGACACAGGTCTTGTGTTCACTGGCTAACTATCCTGCGTCTCGCGCAGGCCTTTAGCTCGTATGAAAATCTGGATGGTAGTACGCCAGGGTGTATTTGATATGATCGTTTTAAAAGGAGGTCTTCCTTGTGTCTGAAAGTCAACACGAAGGTGTAAAAGGAATAAAAATTAGTGAAGAAGTACAAACATCATTTTTAAACTATGCTATGAGTGTTATTGTTTCACGTGCACTACCAGATGTACGTGACGGTTTAAAACCTGTACACCGTCGTATTTTATATGGAATGCAAGAATTAGGGAATACATCCGATAAGCCCTATAAAAAGAGTGCCCGTATTGTTGGGGATGTAATGGGTAAATACCATCCACATGGTGACTCATCTATCTATGATGCTATGGTACGTATGGCACAGCCTTTTAGTTATCGTTATATGCTTGTTGATGGCCATGGGAATTTTGGTTCTGTCGATGGTGATGGTGCAGCCGCAATGCGTTATACCGAATCTCGTATGTCGAAAATTACGATGGAAATGCTGAGAGATATCAACAAAGATACAATTGACTATCAAGATAACTATGATGGTAATGAAAGAGAACCAGTTGTATTACCAGCCCGTATTCCGAACTTATTATTAAATGGGGCATCAGGGATTGCTGTAGGGATGGCAACAAACATTCCTCCACACCAACTAGGTGAAACAATCGATGCTGTTATTGCATTATCTGAAAACCCTGCAATCACTACAGAAGAATTGATGGAAATTATCCCTGGTCCAGATTTCCCAACAGGCGGAGTAATTTTAGGACGCAGTGGTATTCGTCGTGCTTATGAAACAGGTCGTGGTTCAATTACAGTCCGTGCGAAGGCAGAAATTGAAACAAAAGCAAATGGAAAAGAAACAATTATTGTTAACGAAATTCCATACCAAGTAAACAAAGCCCGATTAATCGAAAAAATTGCTGAACTAGTTAGAGATAAAAAAATTGACGGCATTACCAATTTACGTGATGAATCCGATCGCCGTGGTATGCGAATTGTGATGGAAATCCGTAAAGATGCCAATGCCAATGTAATTTTAAATAATTTATATAAACAAACAGCTATGCAATCCAATTTCGGTGTGAACATGCTTGCTTTAGTTGATGGTCAACCAAAAGTATTGAGCTTAAAAGAAGTTCTATATCACTATTTGGAGCATCAAAAAGTAGTAATCACTCGTCGTACAAAATTTGAGCTGAAGAAAGCAGAAGATCGAGCTCATATTTTAGAGGGGTTAAGAATTGCCTTAGATCATATTGATGAAATCATTTCAATTATCCGTTCATCTCGTTCTGGTGATGAAGCAAAACCAGTCTTAATGGAACGATTTAACTTAACGGACCGTCAAGCACAAGCTATCTTAGATATGCGTCTTGTTCGTTTAAGTGGATTAGAACGTGAAAAAATTGAAAATGAATACCAAGAGCTTCAAGCTTTAATAACTAAGTTAAGAGAAATCTTAGCTGATGAGGGTAAAATCATTGAAATTATCCGAACAGAATTAACAGAAATTAAAGAGCGCTTCAATGATATACGTCGTACAGAAATTACTGCTGGCGGATTAGAAATGATTGAAGACGAAGATTTAATTCCACGTGAAGATTCTGTACTTACTTTAACGCATAATGGCTACATAAAAAGACTTGCTTCGAATACGTATCGTAGTCAAAAACGTGGTGGTCGTGGTGTTCAAGGAATGGGAACACATGATGATGATTTCGTAGAACATTTACTATTCACTTCGACTCACGATACAATTCTATTCTTTACGACTAAAGGTAAAGTATATCGTGCAAAAGGATATGAAATTCCTGA
This sequence comes from Ureibacillus chungkukjangi, assembly GCF_044795995.1. Lineage (NCBI taxonomy): Bacteria > Bacillati > Bacillota > Bacilli > Caryophanales > Caryophanaceae > Ureibacillus > Ureibacillus chungkukjangi. The sequence goes on from NZ_CP085009.1 coordinate 8,437, forward strand.
GTTTGGTCGTACAGCTAAGGGTCTACCAATCGTAAATCTGTTGAATTTAGAAAAAGAAGAAAAAGTGACGGCGATGATTCGTGTTGACGAATTCAAAGACGATATGTATTTAATCTTTACTACGAAAACAGGTATTACAAAACGTACACAGCTTTCTCAATTTGCACATATTCGTACAAGTGGTTTAATTGCCATCAATCTTCATGATGAGGACGATTTAATCTCTGTTCGCTTAACGGATGGAACTAAAGATGTCATTATTGGAACACATGATGGAATGCTAATCCGCTTCAAAGAAGAAGAGATTCGCTCGATGGGTCGTACTGCATCCGGTGTACGTGGTATCAAGCTGCGTGAAGGTGATTACGTAGTTGGAATGGAAATCATTGAACCAGGACATGAAATTTTAGTTGTCACTGAAAGAGGCTATGGAAAACGAACTCCAGAATCTGAATACCGTTTACAAAGTCGCGGTGGTGTTGGTTTAAAAACAATCCAAATTACAGATAAAAACGGTCCGATGTGTGCTGTGAAAACAGTAGATGGTACGGAAGACATTATGCTTATTACAATCAATGGTATTTTGATTCGTATGGATGTTAATGATATTTCGGTTATTGGACGTAGTACTCAAGGTGTCCGTTTAATTCGTCTAGGCAGTGAGGAGCTTGTTGCAACAGTTGCTCGTGTGAAAAAGGATGAAGAAGACGACGAGATAGAAGATGAAGAATTAGATCATACTACTGAACAAGAAACAACTGATGAAGTAGATCTAGAGTCTTCAGATTTAAATTCAGATGATGAATAACAAATAGATAAAGGACCAGAAACTTACTTTTAGGTTTCTGGTTTTTATTATGCTAAAATTTGATAGCCCTTGATATTACATAAATTTAATAGTCAATATATTATAGAATTTATAATTTCCATTATTAAGAAAGATAGTAAGTGTAGTATAATTTTATTAAGTCCATCAGTAAAATTTTAAAAGTGACTTAGTTCATGCCTCTATTAGCTTCTTAAAAACTTAAACAGAGAAGAGGTTTTAGTTTGGAAACTACATACGTAAATAGCAATAATTTAAGAGTAGGAAAGGTTATAGCAGAGGATATTTTTGCGAATACCAAGTATCCTATTATTTATAAAAATACAAAAATTACCAATGAAATTTTAGATGTCCTAAAGGTATTTCATATATTTAAGGTGCCTGTATTGGTAGAAGAAGCCGAAAACCAACCAGAACAAATAGATGATTTAACAGGTAATACTATGAACATAGAAGTACCTAAACCTGTAATGACATTTGAAAAAATCTATTTAGATGCCGTGGAGGAATTTAAGAGAATATTCTTTGACTGGGAATCTGGATCGAAAATTGATATTACCAAGGTAAGAGGGATTATTTTGCCTCTAATCGATAAAGTTCAAGAGGAACGCTCCATTCTTTTTAAGCTTAATAGTTTATCGAACACAAAAGATTATTTATACCATCATTGTATTGCTACTGGCTTAATTAGTGCGATTATTACACAAAAACTGGGTTATGAAAGAGGCTTTGTTCTAC
>NZ_CP085009.1:12500-125000 GCF_044795995.1 Ureibacillus chungkukjangi
CATGCCGCGGTGAATACGTTCCCGGGCCTTGTACACACCGCCCGTCACACCACGAGAGTTTGTAACACCCGAAGCCGGTGGGGTAACCCTTTTGGGAGCCAGCCGTCGAAGGTGGGACAGATGATTGGGGTGAAGTCGTAACAAGGTAGCCGTATCGGAAGGTGCGGCTGGATCACCTCCTTTCTAAGGATTATTAACGGAATGGTTGACCTTCCGAGGTCAAACCAACATTAACGTTTTGTGTTCAGTTTTGAAGATTTATTATGACAACTATATCTAATATAACTTCAAAAGGGGCCTATAGCTCAGCTGGTTAGAGCGCACGCCTGATAAGCGTGAGGTCGATGGTTCGAGTCCATTTAGGCCCACCATATAATTCTCTTTTGGGGCCTTAGCTCAGCTGGGAGAGCGCCTGCCTTGCACGCAGGAGGTCAGCGGTTCGATCCCGCTAGGCTCCACCAAAGATTTAATTAAGAATTCAATTGTGCTCCTGCCGCGAAGAATAAGCAAAGTGGTAACTCAAAGCTATCGTCGCAAATCTGCATGGAGTAATATCACTGATGTTTAATCACGATGTGATTGAAGTCAGCTGATTTGTTCTTTGAAAACTGGATAAAACGACATTGAAAGCAACAAAATTCAAGTAATTGATTGTGTAGTTCTTAAGTCTTTTCTTTTTAAGAAAAGCAGTAACTTTTAATCGAGGGTTTCAAGACATATATGTGGATTGGAAGCCGAACTAGGTTAAGTTATTAAGGGCGCACGGTGGATGCCTTGGCACTAGGAGCCGAAGAAGGACGGCACTAACACCGATATGCTTCGGGGAGCTGTAAGTGAGCTTTGATCCGGAGATTTCCGAATGGGGGAACCCACTGTTCGTAATGGAACAGTATCTTGACGTGAATACATAGCGTCTTGAAGGCAGACCCAGGGAACTGAAACATCTAAGTACCTGGAGGAAGAGAAAGAAATTATTCGATTCCCTGAGTAGCGGCGAGCGAAACGGGAAGAGCCCAAACCAAGAGGCTTGCCTCTTGGGGTTGTAGGACACTCAACATAAGAGTTACAAAGGAATGAGTTAGACGAAGCGACCTGGAAAGGTCCGCCGTAGCGGGTAAAAGCCCCGTAGTCGAAAGTTCATTCTCTCTTGAGTGTATCCTGAGTACGGCGGAACACGTGAAATTCCGTCGGAATCCGGGAGGACCATCTCCCAAGGCTAAATACTACCTAGTGACCGATAGTGAACCAGTACCGTGAGGGAAAGGTGAAAAGCACCCCGGAAGGGGAGTGAAATAGATCCTGAAACCGTGTGCCTACAAGTAGTTAGAGCCCGTTAATGGGTGATAGCGTGCCTTTTGTAGAATGAACCGGCGAGTTACGATTACGTGCAAGGTTAAGCTGAGAAGGCGGAGCCGTAGCGAAAGCGAGTCTGAATAGGGCGAATGAGTACGTGGTCGTAGACCCGAAACCAGGTGATCTACCCATGTCCAGGGTGAAGGTGAGGTAACACTCACTGGAGGCCCGAACCCACGCACGTTGAAAAGTGCGGGGATGAGGTGTGGGTAGCGGAGAAATTCCAATCGAACCTGGAGATAGCTGGTTCTCTCCGAAATAGCTTTAGGGCTAGCCTCGTGATTGAGAATACTGGAGGTAGAGCACTGTTTGGACTAGGGGGGCATCTCGCTTTACCGAATTCAGACAAACTCCGAATGCCAGATATTTATACACGGGAGTCAGACTGCGAGTGATAAGATCCGTAGTCAAAAGGGAAACAGCCCAGACCACCAGCTAAGGTCCCAAAGTAATCGTTAAGTGGAAAAGGATGTGGCGTTGCTTAGACAACCAGGATGTTGGCTTAGAAGCAGCCATCATTTAAAGAGTGCGTAATAGCTCACTGGTCGAGTGACGCTGCGCCGAAAATGTATCGGGGCTAAACGATTCACCGAAGCTGTGGATGGAACATCTTAGATGTTCCGTGGTAGGAGAGCGTTCTAAGTGCGTTGAAGTCAGACCGGAAGGACTGGTGGAGCGCTTAGAAGTGAGAATGCCGGTATGAGTAGCGAAAGATGGGTGAGAATCCCATCCACCGTATGACTAAGGTTTCCTGAGGAAGGCTCGTCCGCTCAGGGTTAGTCGGGACCTAAGTCGAGGCCGATAGGCGTAGACGATGGACAACAGGTTGATATTCCTGTACCACCTCCCCGCCGTTTGAGTAATGGGGGGACGCAGTAGGATAAGATAAGCGTACCGTTGGTTGAGTACGCCCAAGCAGTAAGGCGTGGAAGTAGGCAAATCCGCTTCCTGTAACGTTGAGCTGTGATGGGGAGCTCTTATGAGCGAAGTATCTGATTTCACGCTGCCAAGAAAAGCCTCTAGCGAGGCGGGAGGTGCCCGTACCGCAAACCGACACAGGTAGTCGAGGAGAGAATCCTAAGGTGTGCGAGAGAACTCTCGTTAAGGAACTCGGCAAAATGACCCCGTAACTTCGGGAGAAGGGGTGCTCTCAGCAATGAGAGCCGCAGTGAATAGGCCCAGGCGACTGTTTAGCAAAAACACAGGTCTCTGCAAAACCGTAAGGTGACGTATAGGGGCTGACGCCTGCCCGGTGCTGGAAGGTTAAGAGGAGGGGTTAGCGCAAGCGAAGCTCTGAATTGAAGCCCCAGTAAACGGCGGCCGTAACTATAACGGTCCTAAGGTAGCGAAATTCCTTGTCGGGTAAGTTCCGACCCGCACGAAAGGCGTAACGATCTGGGCACTGTCTCAACGAGAGACTCGGTGAAATTATAGTACCTGTGAAGATGCAGGTTACCCGCGACAGGACGGAAAGACCCCGTGGAGCTTTACTGTAGCCTGATATTGAATTTTGGTACAACTTGTACAGGATAGGTAGGAGCCAGAGAACTCGGAGCGCCAGCTTCGAGGGAGGCGTCGGTGGGATACTACCCTGGTTGTATTGAAATTCTAACCCATGCCCCTTAGCGGGGCAGGAGACAGTGTCAGGTGGACAGTTTGACTGGGGCGGTCGCCTCCTAAAAGGTAACGGAGGCGCCCAAAGGTTCCCTCAGAATGGTTGGAAATCATTCGTAGAGTGTAAAGGCACAAGGGAGCTTGACTGCGAGACCTACAAGTCGAGCAGGGTCGAAAGACGGGCTTAGTGATCCGGTGGTTCCGCATGGAAGGGCCATCGCTCAACGGATAAAAGCTACCCCGGGGATAACAGGCTTATCTCCCCCAAGAGTCCACATCGACGGGGAGGTTTGGCACCTCGATGTCGGCTCATCGCATCCTGGGGCTGTAGTCGGTCCCAAGGGTTGGGCTGTTCGCCCATTAAAGCGGTACGCGAGCTGGGTTCAGAACGTCGTGAGACAGTTCGGTCCCTATCCGTCGTGGGCGTAGGAAATTTGAGAGGAGCTGTCCTTAGTACGAGAGGACCGGGATGGACACACCGCTGGTGTACCAGTTGTCTTGCCAAAGGCATCGCTGGGTAGCTATGTGTGGACGGGATAAGTGCTGAAAGCATCTAAGCATGAAGCCCCCCTCAAGATGAGATTTCCCATTACGCAAGTAAGTAAGATCCCTCAAAGACGATGAGGTAGATAGGTTCGAGGTGGAAGTGTGGTGACACATGGAGCTGACGAATACTAATCGATCGAGGACTTAACCAAAATCTTGAATGCAATCAATGTCTTTATCCAGTTTTGAGAGAACAAGCTTCTTTCAGAAACAAATAGGAACTTCGCCTAAGAGCGCAACGTCCATGTTGCAACGGCGAAGCCAGCACATCCATGTGCAAGTCTAGTGATGATGGCAAAGAGGTCACACCCGTTCCCATACCGAACACGGAAGTTAAGCTCTTTAGCGCCGATGGTAGTTGGGGGCTTCCCCCTGTGAGAGTAGGACGTCGCTAGGCAACTAAACCACTGAGTATTCAGTGGTTTTTTTATATGCAAAAAACCCCCAACTATTATTAAACTGAAGGTTCATCGGTGCGTATAAGAAAAAGAAATACATACAGATGTAAAATCTCGAGAAGTGGGAGGACCAAGGATAACAAGGAATCAAGGAAAACGAAGCGCAATGTACTTTGTACATGAGCATCGGCTCGACGCAGATGACGAAGTTAGCCGCCGTGTCATCGCACTTCGCAGAATGGCGTCGATGGTAGTTGAGGGCACCCCCTGTGAGATTTGTTGGCACTGTTTTACATTGGTCAAATGCAATTGAAGTATTAAATTATGAACAATATGTAGTGGTATATAAAACTGAAAATGTTATTTAAAAAAGGATGCTAGGGCATCTTTTTTATTATGTGAGCAATTAATAATAAAAACTAACATCTCAAATTTTCGAAATCCATTGAAAACTGAAATTTTTAAAGGGAAATATTATTTAATTAAGTTGAATCCGTTTACATGTTAATAAACATTTATATATTTACTAATCAGATTAATTAAATATCCTTCACAGGTAAATACTAAGTGAAGTTACCTAAAGGATGATTTATCAGATTGATACACTAAATAATATATTAAGACATAAATTTAATAGAATTATCCGAATAATCTTTCTTTTAAAGTGTTCTTGACACTTAGATTCCATGTTGTTAATCTTACAATTAATATTCTTTAAGAAAATGGAGGCATTTACGAAATGTGGGAAACGAAATTTGCCAAAGAAGGCTTAACATTTGATGATGTTCTATTAGTACCAGCACATTCAGAAGTATTACCAAAAACGGTTGACTTATCTTCACAATTAACTCCAAAAATCAAACTGAATATCCCAATTATTAGTGCAGGGATGGATACTGTAACTGAATCCAAAATGGCGATTGCTATGGCTCGTCAGGGTGGTATCGGGATTATCCATAAAAATATGAGTATTGAAGAACAAGCTGAAGAAGTTGAAAAAGTTAAGCGCTCTGAGAATGGTGTTATTACAAATCCTTTTTTCTTAACACCAACGCATCAAGTATTTGACGCTGAGCATTTGATGGGTAAATATCGCATTTCGGGTGTCCCAATTGTAAATAATGAGGATGATTTAACATTAGTTGGAATCATTACAAACCGCGACTTACGTTTTATATCTGATTATTCACTAAAAATTGAAGATGTAATGACAAAAGAAGCATTAATAACAGCTCCTGTTGGCACGACTTTAGAGGAAGCTGAAAAAATTCTTCAACAATATAAAATCGAAAAGCTCCCAATCGTTGATGAAAACGGTAGGCTAACTGGGTTAATAACAATTAAGGATATCGAAAAGGTAATTGAATTCCCAAATGCTGCAAAGGACAGTTTAGGACGTTTGCTAGTTGGAGCTGCTGTTGGGGTTTCAAATGATACAATGCAACGTGTATCAATGTTAGTTGAATCACAGGTTGATGTCATCGTAATTGATACAGCTCATGGCCATTCACAAGGTGTAATTGAAACAGTAAAACAAATTCGTGAAGCCTTCCCTGAATTAGAAATTATCGCAGGAAATGTAGCAACTGGAGAAGCTACTCGTGCTTTATATGAAGCAGGAGCAGATGTAGTAAAAGTTGGTATCGGACCTGGTTCAATTTGTACAACTCGTGTAGTTGCTGGTGTTGGTGTACCTCAAATTACTGCAGTTTATGATTGTGCAACAGTTGCAAGAGAAATGGGTAAAACAATCATTGCTGATGGTGGGATTAAATACTCTGGAGATATCGTAAAAGCTTTAGCAGCAGGAGGACATGTCGTAATGCTTGGTTCCTTACTTGCAGGTACTTCAGAATCTCCAGGAGAAACAGAAATTTTCCAAGGTCGACGCTTTAAGGTTTACCGAGGTATGGGTTCATTAGCTGCAATGGAAAAAGGCTCAAAGGATCGTTACTTCCAAGAGGATGCAAAAAAACTTGTTCCAGAAGGAATTGAAGGACGCCTACCTTATAAAGGACCTTTAACAGATACAATTCATCAGTTACTTGGTGGAATTCGAGCAGGTATGGGTTACTGTGGAGCACCAAGCTTAGAATACTTACGTGACAATTCACAATTTATTCGAATGACAGGTGCAGGTCTTCGTGAATCACATCCACATGATGTTCAAATTACAAAAGAAGCGCCTAACTATTCACTATAATATCTAGGAAACCTAAAGCATACTTTTAACGTCAAAATTTGATGTGAGAAGTATGCTTTTTATCTCTTTTTAAAGTAGATAGTAACTCCTAAACATAAGAGTTGATAGGAAAATAGTAGCTTTAAGGATAGTAATTTGTAAAAAAGCCTTAAAATTAAACAAATATAATGAGTAACCATGATTTTCTATTCTAAACGTAATATTTTTCTTGCAAGTTCTATGATAAAATGACGAAAGTATATTAAATAAAATATTGGAGGTATTTTTAGTGAAAACAGTTAAGAAAGCATCTTGGTTTAGCCTGCTGATGATTCCAATTCTGTTAATCAGCACACTTGTTACAGCTACACCAAGCGCGAGTGCAGCAGAATCAGACTTAGGTATAAACGTGGATGCAGCAATTTTAATTGATGCAGATACAGGAAAAATCTTATATGAACAAAATGCAGACACTTCTCTAGGTATTGCAAGTATGACAAAAATGATGTCTGAATATATCCTGTTAGATGCTATTAAAGAAGGTACAATCACTTGGGATCAACAGTACCATGTTACCGACTATACATATAAAATGTCGCAAGACCGTGCATTAAGTAATGTACCTTTACGTGCGGATGGATCATATTCGATTCAAGAGTTATATGAGGCAATGGCTATCTATTCAGCAAATGCTGCAACAGTAGGAATTGCTGAAACAATTGCAGGTTCTGAAAAAGAATTTGTAAAACTTATGAATGAAAAGGCAGAAGAAATCGGTTTAGAGGGTTACAGTTTTGTAAACTCAACTGGTTTAAATAATTCGGATCTTTTTGGAATGCATCCTGAAGGTACTGGTGCTGAAAGTGAAAACGTGATGCCAGCTAGATCAGTGGCAAAACTTGCTTATCATCTATTAAAAGACCATCCAGAAGTATTAGAGACTTCTAGTATTCCTAGGAAGACTTTCCGTGCAGGAACAGATGATGAAATCAAAATGGATAACTGGAACTGGATGTTACCCGGATTAGTAAGTGAATATGAAGGTGTAGATGGTTTAAAAACAGGTTCTACACTGTTAGCAGGTCAATGCTTTACTGGAACTGCTGAACGTAATGGGACACGTTTAATTGCCGTTGTTATGAACGCAAAAGATTCAAATGGAGATAGTGTACGTACTGCACGCTTTGATGCAGCTGCAAAACTATTTGACCATGGTTTTACCCAATTTACAAAGCAAGAAATTGTGCCAGAAAACTTTGTGTTTGAAGGCAAGGAAACTATTCCTGTAACAAAAGGGAAGGAAGACAGTGTAGAAATTGCTGTTAAAGAACCAATCTCTCTAATCGTAAAAACTAGTGAAAAAGATTTATATGTTCCTAAGATAGAGTTAGATAAGAAATCCCTTGAAGCAGAGGTTGAAAAAGATACGGTTGTTGGTAAAGTCGTAATCGAAAAATCAGAAGGCGAAGATTATGGATTTATCGATGGCAAAAGCTTTTCACCTGACGTAGTGACAACAAGCAGTGTAGAGCGTGCTGGATTTGTATCACTGTTCTTCCAAGGAATCGGTAGCTTCTTCGGAAACGTTTGGGATGGTATCACTGGATTCGTCGGTGGATTATTTTAAATAATAAAATAGAAAAAGAGCTGTAGAGCTGTTTTATAAATGAAAATTTATAGAACGGCTCTTTTTTTATTTACCCACAAACATTGCTATGAAACCAGGTATTTAAACAAAAAGAAAGCACTGAATTTAAGGCTGTCACATTCTTTTTTTTCTTGGACAAAACAACCTCGCCCAAGTCTTTCATAAGCTAGTAGGTGAAGGAGCGTGATAAAAAGTGTGCGGCATTACAGGTTGGATTGATTATACACAATCCCTAAAGAATCAAGATGGTATAATTAAGGCTATGACAGAAACGTTAAGTAAGAGGGGTCCAGATGATGGCAATGTTTGGTCTAGCACACATGCTCTATTAGGGCATCGTCGTTTAGCTGTTATCGATTTAATTGGTGGTAAACAGCCAATGACAAAGGTGCACCAAGACAAATCCTATAATATGGTGTATAACGGAGAACTTTATAATACAGAAGAAATTCGCCAGGAGCTTGTAAAGCGTGGCTATAGCTTTTCTACGTCTTCAGATACGGAAGTGTTGCTAGCTTCATTCATCGAGTGGAGAGAGCAATGTGTCGAGTATTTAAATGGAATTTATGCCTTTGCAGTATGGGATGAACAAGAAGAGGCGTTATATGCCTTCCGAGATCGTCTAGGTGTTAAACCATTCTTTTATGCACAAAAAGAGGGCGCACTCCTATTTGGCTCGGAGATCAAGGCAATTCTAGCTAACCCTCAAATGACGCCTCAAATTGACCGTAAAGGGCTTGCTGCTTTGTTAAGTATTGGTCCATCCAGAGTACCAGGAAATGGTGTTTACAAAGGAATCGAAGAGCTTGAGCCAGGAAATGCGATGAAATTTTCTAAAGCTGGCATGAAGAAATGGCGTTACTGGAACGTAAAAAGTCAAAAGCACGAACATTCCTTTGAAGAAACAGTGGAGCAGGTTCGTTACTTAGTAACGGATTCAATTAAACGTCAGCTTGTTTCCGATGTACCACTTTGTACATTTTTATCTGGTGGTCTGGACTCAAGTATCATTACAGCAATCGCAGCTAATACGTACAATCAAGAAGGACGTACTTTGAATACTTATTCTATTGACTATGAGGGCAATGAACAATTCTTTGAAAAGAATGATTTCCAAACTTCTCAGGATAGCTACTGGATTAACAAAATGACAGAGCAATTCAAAACAAATCATTTTGATATTATTCTATCTCAAAAGGATATTGTCGATTATTTAGAAGAATCGATGCTATTACGCGACTTACCAGGGATGGTGGATATTGATAGTTCACTACTGGTTTCTTGTCGTGTCATCAAAGAAGGATATACAGTGGCATTATCAGGTGAATGTGCTGATGAAGTATTTGGTGGCTATCCATGGTTCCATCGAGACTATGAGATTTTCCCATGGATTCGTTCTGCCGACGAGCGTGAAGGCTTCCTAAGAAAAGAATGGCAATCTAAGCTACAATTAAAGGACTTTATGAAAAATGCATTTGAGGAAGCTGTCAAAGATTCACCTAAGCTTGAAGGGGAGGATCCAAAAGCTGCCAAGCAACGCGAGCTATTTTATTTGAATATGCGTTATTTCATGCAAACATTATTGGAGCGAAAAGATCGCATGAGTATGGGAGCAAGTTTGGAGGTTCGCGTACCATTTGCAGACCACCGAATCGTAGAGTACGCCTGGAATATTCCGTGGGAAATGAAAAACGTGGGAAATATGGAGAAGGGTCTTTTACGTAAAGCAGTGGAAGGTCTTTTACCAGAGGAAGTATTATATCGAAAAAAGAATCCATACCCAAAAACCTACCACCCAGATTACACGAATGGTGTAAAGCAATTATTAAGCAGCACACTTCAAAGAAAAGAATCCATCTTGCATGAGCTATTTGAAAAAGAGCAGCTGGAGCAGCTTGTTTCCTCCGGTGGATCTTCCTTTAAAGTTCCGTGGTTTGGACAATTAATGGCAGGTCCTCAGCTTCTTGCTTATTTAGTACAAATTGATCGCTGGTTTGAAAATTACAATATTGAATTACTAGACCATTAAAAAGAAGGGAAGTCTCATCAATCATGAGATTTCCCTTTCTTTTGGTTTCTTTTTACAGACCAACAGCGCATTAGCTCATGAATTGCTGGCTCGATATCATCTAAGGCTATTCCACCAAATCCGAGTAAGAATGTTGGTTGTGCATATTCGATGGGCTTTAGTAAATAATCAGATACAGGATACACCGCTATACCATTTTCATTGGCTAATTTTTTTAACTCCTGCTCTGAATGGTGATTGATAGGTACAGAGATTAAAATATGCATCCCGGCATGATCTCCCGTAATAGCGATGGCAGGGTAAGAGTTTGTTAATGTATTTGTTAGCTTATCATGCTTTTTGCGATAAATTTTACGCATACGATTTAAATGCTTAGAGAAGTGACCATCCTTCATAAAGTTTGCCAGGATATGCTGGTCAAATCTCGGAACCGTAGCAGAATAATAGCTAAAAATTTCTTGATAGTTTTGCAATAGTGAAGGTGGCAAAACAAAATAGGCGACACGTAGAGAAGGCATTAAAGATTTCGTAAATGTACTTAAATAAATGACCTTTTCGTTCTGATCCATCCCTTGCAAGGCTGGAATGGGCTTACCAATATATCGAAATTCACTATCATAGTCATCCTCTATAATATAACGGTTTTCCGCTTTGGATGCCCAATTCAATAACTGTGTTCTTCTGGCAGCAGATAGGACAGCCCCAGTAGGGAACTGATGGGAAGGGGTAATATAAACAATATTTGCGTCGGTTTGCTCTAATTCATCAACGATTAGCCCGTCCTCATCGACACCAACTGGAAGCGCCTTGTTTGCTAAATGTATTCTAGGAATGGCAGAGTACCCCGGATTTTCGAGGGCAATTTTTGAATTCATTTCGATTAACCGTAAAATCATCGGCAGTAGCTGCTCTGTACCTGATCCAATAACAATTTGTTCAGGGTTACATATAATCCCTCGTGATTGATACAAATAATTAGCAATTTCTACCCGAAGTTCATATTCTCCCTGAGCTTCACCAACCTGGAGATATTCCTTCGAGGGATAATCAAAAAGATCCTTTGCATATTTTCTCCATATAGCAAACGGGAAGGATTCTGTATCAATTTTTCCGGGGTGAAAATTATATTTAAATGGTTCAGATAAATTAGAGCGGACTTTAACTTGGCTTTTTACCTGTTTGCTTTCAATAAAGGGGAGTTCATCAATTTCCTCCACAAAGAAGCCTATACGAGGTTTCGAAGCAATATAGCCCTCTGCAAGTAACTGTCCATAAGCAATCTCAACGGTTGTTTGGCTAATATTTAAAAAATCAGCAAGCTTCCGTTTTGACGGCAATTTTGTTCCGACTTCAAGTTGTTTTGTAATAATGGCATCTTTCATTCCGATATAGAGCTGCTCATATAAAGGTTTTTTACTATTTTTTTCTAGCTTGAAGATTAGCATGTCCATAGGCTTTCCTCCTAGGTGACCATAAAGGTTTTTAGAAAATTGACTCTTTTTATATGGTCAACTTTTATTATACTTTATTACATCAAAGTAGTGGAGGGAAAATTTGACATGAAACTTTTAGGGACAGAAAGAGTAAAACGTGGTATGGCAGAAATGCAAAAAGGTGGCGTTATTATGGATGTCATTAATGCAGAGCAAGCGAAAATTGCGGAAGCCTCAGGGGCAGTTGCAGTAATGGCATTAGAGCGTGTTCCGTCAGACATTCGTAAAGCTGGTGGTGTCGCACGAATGGCGGATCCAAGAATCGTGGAAGAGGTCATGAATGCAGTTTCGATTCCGGTAATGGCAAAGGCACGTATTGGTCATATTGTCGAAGCGCGTGTATTAGAAGCTATGGGTGTAGATTATATCGATGAAAGTGAAGTATTAACACCAGCGGATGAGGAATACCATTTACTAAAAAGCGACTATACTGTCCCATTTGTGTGTGGGTGTCGAGATCTTGGAGAAGCTGCTCGTCGTATTGGAGAGGGTGCTTCCATGCTTCGTACAAAGGGTGAGCCTGGGACAGGAAATATCGTTGAAGCCGTACGTCATATTCGAAAAGTAAATGCACAGGTTCGTCGAGTTGTCGGGATGAATGAGGATGAGCTAATGACCGAGGCCAAAATTTTAGGCGCACCTTATGAGCTATTAGTGGAGATTAAACGATTAGGCAGACTTCCAGTTGTGAACTTCGCTGCTGGAGGAGTGGCAACACCAGCTGATGCTGCATTAATGATGGAATTAGGAGCAGATGGGGTATTTGTTGGTTCAGGTATCTTTAAATCCGAAAATCCTGAGAAATTTGCTCGTGCTATTGTGGAGGCAACCACGCATTTCAAGGATTACCAGTTGATTGCCGACATTTCAAAGGAGCTTGGAAGCCCAATGAAGGGCATTGAAATCTCTACACTTTTAGATAGTGAACGCATGCAGGAACGAGGTTGGTAGCATGAAAATCGGCGTTCTTGCTTTACAGGGAGCTGTTAGAGAGCATATTCAGCAGATCCAATCACTCGGATGCGAGGCTGTTGAAGTAAAGACCTTAGTGGATTTAACTGATCTAAATGGGCTTGTATTACCTGGTGGAGAAAGTACAGCTATACGTAAGCTATTGGACCGTCATCAACTAATGGAGCCAATTCGCTCGCTAGCAAGGCAAGGTATGCCAATGTTTGGAACCTGTGCAGGACTGATTTTGCTAGCTAAAGAAATAGTGGACTATGAAGAGGCCCATCTTAGCTTGATGAATGTTGTCGTCGAAAGGAACTCCTTTGGCAGACAGGTTGATAGCTTTGAGGCAAAACTTGAGGTAAAGCAAATTGGTGCTGACATTCCGGCGGTATTTATAAGAGCTCCACATATAGCTTCAGTTGGCCCGAATGTAGAAATATTAGCTGAATATAATGGACGAATAGTTTTAGCAAAAGAAGGGCAATACTTAGGATGTTCTTTTCATCCGGAGTTAACTGACGATACACGACTGTTGAAATTTTTTATGGAAATGGTGGAAGATTTTCATCAGTCTTCTCTTGCAAATTCGAACAGCATATAGTACATTATGGTTAATTTAATTCGCATAGGCGAATAGCATATTGATAACATCGATGATAGGAAGTAGTAGCAAGCACGTTTTTTTTAGAGAGTCAGCGGTTGGTGGAAGCTGGTAAAAGCACTTGTGAATCCGTCCTTGAGTTGCTTAAGCTGAATTTATAGTAGGCTTTTGCCGGTTGAAAAGCCGTTATGAGATAAGTGGATTAGAACTTTTTCTAATCAATTAGGGTGGCAACGCGGGTAGCTCTCGTCCCTTCATGGGGATGAGGGCTTTTTTGTGTTCTCTTTCTCTAGTACGGTGAAGTGAATGGAGTAATGTAATCAATAAAATAACTAAAATGGAGGAATCAACATGTTAGATATCAAACGTGTCCGAGACAATTATGAGGAAGTGAAAAAGGTTCTTCTAACTCGTAATGAAGATTTAGGGAATATAGATGAGTTTGAAGGATTAGATGCAAAGCGCCGTGAATTAATTGCAAAAACAGAAGTGTTAAAAGCTGAAAGAAATAAAGTATCAGAGCAAATCTCTGTCATGAAGCGCAACAAAGAAAATGCAGATGACGTTATTGCACGTATGCGTGAAGTGGGAGACGAAATTAAGCAATTAGATAATGAGCTTCGTGAAGTAGAAGACAAATTCGACTACATGATGATGCGTTTGCCGAACATCCCACATGAAACTGTACCAGTTGGTGAAACAGAGGATGACAATGTTGAAGTACTTGCATGGGGTGAGCAGCCAAGCTTTGACTTTGAAGCAAAGGCACACTGGGACCTTGCAACAGATTTACAAATTGTCGATTTTGAACGTGCAGGGAAAGTAACAGGTAGTCGTTTCGTATTCTACCGTGGCTTAGGAGCTCGTCTAGAGCGTGCTTTAATGAGCTTTATGATGGATTTACATGCAGAAGAGCATGGCTATGAAGAAATGCTGCCACCAGTAATTGTAAACCGTGATAGCCTAACAGGTACAGGTCAATTACCGAAATTTGAAGAGGATGTATTCAAATTAGTGGATACAGATTACTTCATGATTCCAACAGCAGAAGTGCCTGTAACAAACTTCTACCGTGATGAAATTATTGACGGTGAAATTTTACCGAAAGGCTTTGTTGCATATAGCGCTTCATTCCGTTCAGAAGCAGGCTCTGCAGGTCGCGATACGCGCGGTTTAATTCGCCAGCATCAGTTCAATAAAGTGGAATTAGTACGCTTTGTAAAACCAGAGGAATCTTATAATGAATTAGAAAAATTAACAGGTCATGCTGAAAAAGTACTTCAATTATTAGGCTTACCATACCGTAAATTATTAATGAACACATCTGATCTTGGCTTTACAGCTGCAAAAAAATACGATTTAGAAGTATGGATGCCAACGCAAAACATGTACCGTGAAATCTCTTCTTGCTCAAACTTTGAAGATTTCCAAGCGCGCCGTGCAAACATCCGTTTCCGCCGTGAACAAGGTGCAAAACCAGAATACGTACACACACTAAACGGCTCAGGCCTAGCAATCGGCCGTACAGTAGCAGCTCTTTTAGAAAACTATCAGCAAGCCGACGGATCAGTAGTAATACCTGAAGTATTAAGACCATACATGGGTGGAAAAGAAGTCATCGCTCCAAAATAAAGAAATGGGGACAGCATCTAATTAATGCTGTCCCTTTTTTCATCTATAAGAATAACAATCCAATACTAATAATGACGCCTGTAAAAATGAGTACAAACAAACAGAACCCCATAATATCCTTTGCCTTAAGTCCAGCTATTGCTAATGCTGGTAATGCCCAAAATGGCTGAATCATATTTGTCCAAGCATCTCCCCAAGCAATCGCCATCGCTGTTTTTGCATAATCCGCTCCAATCGATTGGGCGGCCTCTAATAGAATTGGTGCCTGTACTGCCCACTGCCCACCACCAGAAGGAACGAAGAAATTCACTAGACCTGCAGAATAGAAGGCAAATAAATAGAAGGTAAAGCCATTCGAAATACTAATAAACCATTCCGAGAAAACCATAGCTAAGCCAGATACAGTCATCATCCCCATGATTCCTGCATAAAACGGGAACTGGAACACGATTCCGGATGTCGTTTTGATTGCATTTTGAGCTGCAGCTATGAAACGCTGTGGCGTACCATGAAAAATAATTCCAAGAATAATGAAAATGGTATTAACAATATTTAAATCCAAAACAAATCCTTTTGTTATAAAATGATGAACCAAATAGGAAAGGCCAATAAGTCCAATTAAAACTGTTAACAACGTACTTCTTTCCGTCCAAGAGGCAAATGTTTTTTCGGCAAGAGGGAACTTTTGCTCTTCTTCAACTAACAACGCTGGATCTACTTCAACCACATCCTGCTCTTTCGGCATCATCCAACGATTGAAGAAAGGTAATGTAAAGCAAATTACTAATACAATAAATAAATTGTAAGACGTAAAGATTGTATCCGATGTTGGTATAACACCGATTAAATCCGCAAATGGATGGCCTTCAGTTGCAACTGATAGAGGGATGGAACCAGCCAACCCACCATGCCAAATGATAAAGCCGGAATAAGCACTTGCAATCAATAATCGATAATCAACCTTCTTCACATGACGAGCAATTTCCTTTGCGAATAAGGCGCCAATTACTAACCCAAAGCCCCAATTAATCCAACAAGCTAATAATGAAATGAAAGTAACAATAATGATTGCACTAGAAGGCTTCTTAATCTTGCTAGCAATTGAGGATAAGCCTTTCTTAAAGACAGGGCTATTAGCTAACACGTGCCCAGCAGCTAATACAATAACCATTTGCATTGTAAAAGACAGTAATCCCCAGAAGCCATCTCCCCAGTAAACAACCATATCTAATGGTGAGCTTGGCGTCAGTATAACTCCGAGCAGGAAAACAAGGACCGTTAAAATTGCTACAAATATATACGGGTCTGGTAAATATTTTTCCATAAGCGTGTTTGATATCCTTGTTAACGTTTTCATTTTACAGCCTCTCCTTTCATATACGAGAAAAGTATTTTTCGTTGCATAATATGTAAGGAAGAAGATTATTATTTCGATAACCATGAAAAATTAGCTAGTGAAAAATAAATAGAAAGGAAATAAAAATAGTAGGATTTTATTGTGGTAAAGTGTGAAATTCTATCATCAAATATTGTAAAATGAAAATAATGAATATTTAAATTGTGAAAAAGTTTACTAGAAGGGGATATAAGAATGGAACATTTAATTTATAAAAACTTGAAGAAAATTGAGCTTTCTGGTATTCGAAAGTTTACGAACATGCTAGTGGATTACCCTAATGCTATTAATTTAACAATCGGCCAGCCTGATTTTCCAACACCAGCTCATGTAAAGGAAAAGGCAAAGCTTGCGATTGATCAAAACCATACATCTTATACACCTAATGCCGGGATTGTTGAGCTCCGAAAAGCCATCTCATCCTTTTACGATCATCAATATGATTTATTATATAAACCACAGGATGAAATTATCGTGACACACGGTGCTTCTGGAGCGCTTACTATTGCCTTACGAACAATTTTAGAGGAGGGGTGTGAGGTGATTTTATCTGCCCCGGCATATCCAGGCTATATCCCACTGATTGAGCTTTGTGGAGCGGTGCCAGTTTGTGTAGACACAGTGGCTACAGATTTTGTATTAACTGCCGAATTAATAAAGAAGCATATCACAGATAAAACAAGATGCGTCATTCTACCATCCCCATGTAATCCAGTGGGCACAATTATTAAAGATGAAGAGTTACAAAAAATTGCAGCACTTTTAAAAGACAAAGAGATTTTTGTTATCTCAGATGAAATCTATAGTGAGTTAATATATGAAAATACACACAAATCGATTGCTTCTTACGACAGCATGCGAGATAAAACAATTGTCATCAATGGTGTATCTAAATCCCACTCTATGACAGGTTGGCGAATTGGGTATACACTAGCACCGAGCTATCTTACAAAAGAAATGACAAAGCTAAATGGCTACTATATTAGCTGTGCAACAAGCATCAGTCAGTACGCGGCGCTTGCAGCTTTAACAGATGGCTTAAATGATCCGGTTGAAATGAAGAAGGAATATAAAGTGCGTCGCGATTATGTCTATAATCGTTTAGTGGCAATGGGCTTTGATGTAGTAAAACCAGCAGGAGCCTTTTACATCTTCCCGTCTATTAAAAAGACGAACATGACCTCTTTTGATTTCTGTATCAATCTATTAAAAGAGCAGGAGCTTGCGACAGTTCCAGGAAGTGCCTTCTCAGAATTCGGCGAAGGCTATATTAGATTATCTTTTGCTCAGCCTTTAGAGGTTTTACAAAAGGGCATGGATCGTCTAGAAAAATTTATGGCGAAATTATAATTAAATCTCGAGGGCGGCTAAACGTAAGTAAGGGTTCTCTCTTAAAGATGAAAATAGATTTAAGAAAAGCATGGTGAGTTTTATCCCATGCTTTTTCTATCCTCAAAATCTAATTATCGTGCAGGTATAAGAATACTTAAGCGGAAAATTTTCGGCTAATGTGTTTAGTGAAGGCTTAAGGTGCTGAAATAAGCGGAGATATTTTGGATAACTGCTCTAAATAAGTCAAAATTTCAAGATTTGGACAATATAAAGGGAAATACCTCCTTTATTCTAAGGATAATAAGGTTATTTTTTAATTTAAGCGGAAATACTCCGCTTATTTTTCAATACAGTGCCATGAATATTCTGTTACCTCTACTAAATAGGCTCCGCTTAGAATGGGATTAGTCGAGGTAGCTCATGCGGTAAGGTGAATAGTAGATTTTAATTCAAATCCGAAATGGAAGTTCCGTTCATCTCCTCCCCCCTGTTCAAACCTTCAGCCATACAACGAATTTGGAAAAACTTTTCCTCTATCGGATGTTCAAAATGGTCTATTTTTGAAAGCCGACGTTTCCCAACACGGCGGTCAAACAAGGCGAATGCTCGAATCAAGGGGTCATCTTCTATTAAAGCGTCCTTTATTGATAGATGTGGATATTTCATAAGGGCTGAATATAAATGCCAGCTCTCCCACTCACCAGCGCGCATTAATTCTTCTTCAGCTTGTTCCGAAGCTGCAATTAATGCTTCCCGTTCTGGTGAATTGAGCATTACATCCCAATCTGTATTATAAGGAATAGGCTTTAAGTTATTTAGTTCTTTCAGTTCTTGTTCGCGTTTATAGAGCATCATTGAATACGAAAGGTCTGCAGCACTTAGAATTTCCTCTTTATCAAAAGTAAACCAAACTCGCGAGCGCTCATCATGTGAATGTCGGTAAACAGCCGCATGTAATTCCACTCGGCCTCTTAAGGCAGCACATAAAAATCCTTCAATGGTCTTTTTTAATTTGCTGAATTGCATGATCCTCTCCCTCTTGAGCCAAACGTCTTCGTTCGAGCTTTTCGGCCTTTTTTCGTTCGCGAATTGCACGGAAAAAACGCGTCAGCATTTCGCCGCATTCCTCTGCTAATACACCTTCAGTTACTTCACATTCGTGATTGAATCTTGAATCATTTAACAAACGATACAAGGAATCGACACAGCCTGCCTTTATATCTCTTGCTCCATATACTACACGGGGAACGCGGGATTGAAGAATTGCACCTGCACACATTGGGCAAGGTTCCAAGGTAACATACAAAGTGGTTTCTTCTAAACGCCAGCTTCCTATTGCTTCACAGGCTTGTTGGATGGCCATCAATTCAGCATGAGTGACGGCATTTTGCGTTGTTTCCCGTAAATTATGTGCACGTCCAATAATTTCATCTTTATATACCACTACAGCTCCAATTGGTACCTCGCCCAAGTCTTGTGCCTTTTTTGCTTCTTCCATAGCTTCTAGCATAAATTTTCGATCTCTTTCAAAAAGTTCCACGTTCATCTCTCCTTGCTTGCTAGTTTACCATGACAATATGTAAAAATGCAGTCATTCCTGATGTCTTTTAGACGATAGAAAATACCCATCATTTCCCTAATACTATAGCTTTATAATAATTCCTTATTTTGTTTACCTTCTGTCTCTGTTTTTCGACAAGCTCATATGATAAAATGAATAGCATTGACGAATTTAGACGTGAAGGGGGGACTTCTCGTGACTGTTCCATTTATTACAGTAGAGGGTCCAATTGGTGTAGGGAAAACATCGCTATCTAAAGCGATTTCTGACGCCTATGAATACCATCTATTAAAGGAAATTGTGGACGAAAACCCGTTTCTAGGAAAGTTCTATGAAGATATTGATGAGTGGAGCTTTCAAACGGAGATGTTCTTCCTCTGTAATCGATATAAACAACTAAGCGATATTAAGAAACATATTATAGAAACAGGGTCACCTGTCGTTGCGGATTATCATATATTTAAAAATTTAATCTTCGCAAAGCGTACGTTAAAGCCATCCGAATACGAAAAGTATGAAGCTATCTACAAAATTTTAACTGCAGATATGCCACGCCCTAATATGGTAGTGTATTTACATGCAAGTTTAGATACGTTGATGGATCGAATCGCGCTGCGCGGCAGAGAATTTGAAAAAATGATTACGCGTGATTACATAGAGCAATTAGCGGCAGATTATCATGAATTCATTCAGCATTTTGAAGTGATGCATCCTGATATTCCGGTCATTCAGTTAAATGGCGACCAAATAGACTTTGTAAAAAATCCTGAAGACTTAGAGCAGGTATTAAAATTAGTAGAAGAAAAGCTACGACAAAGGAGTTCACAACCAGAATGAATTTACGAGAAAAATACAATATTCCATCCAATACAGTAATTACGATTGCTGGAACAGTTGGGGTCGGAAAGTCTACAATGACAAAAGCACTTGCAGAAGCTTTGAATTTCCGTACTTCATTTGAAAAAGTAGATACAAACCCATATTTGGACAAGTTCTATGATAACTTTGAGCAATGGAGCTTCCATTTACAAATTTATTTCCTAGCAGAACGCTTCAAGGAGCAAAAACGTATTTTTGAATATGGCGGCGGCTTCATTCAAGACCGTTCGATTTACGAGGATACAGGAATTTTTGCAAAAATGCATTATGACAAAGGGACAATGAACCCAACAGATTATGAAACATACACTAATTTATTTGATGCAATGGTTATGACTCCTTATTTCCCGCATCCAAATTTACTTGTATATTTAGAGGGACCAATTGACAACATTATTGGCCGTATCCAAGAGCGTGGACGTGAAATGGAACAGCAAACGCCAAACGATTACTGGATTGAAATGCATGACCGCTACGAAAACTGGATCAACAACTTTAATTCTTGCCCAGTTTTACGTTTAGACATCAACGATTACGACCTAGTGAAAAACCCAGAGCAAATCGAAAGCATTGTTGAACGTATTGCGTATATGCTGGAGCAAACAAGCCCTCTTCGTAAATAGAAAAAAGTATATTTTAGGTAAAAGCTATTTAAAAAAGGGAAACAATATTAACTGCACCGAAAGCTTGTGACAGGTGCAAACAAGCCCTCTTCGTAAATAGAAGAGTTACATTAATATATAGAAAAAGTGTCTCCCTTCAATCATAGGAGGCACTTTTTAATTGCTGTTTGTTAATAAAGAGTAAGATTTCAAACATAATAAATAATAAGGCCTTAGTCAGTGCCATACTATCTAACTCTTTTGTATTGACAATCCTATTAGAAAAGAGAATAATTTTTGATAGAGATTAATTGAGAACGATTCTTATTAACGCCGAAATGCGGGAGTTGAAATATAGAAATGCGAATGAACGTAAGTAATGTCGAAGTTGGTTACGATAAAAAAGTAATCGTCAATGACTTAACTATAGGTATTCCTGATAGTCAAATTACGACAATTATCGGGTCAAATGGCTGTGGCAAATCGACCTTGTTAAAAGCGATGACGAGAATTATCCCACATCAAAAGGGGCAGATCATGCTTGATGGTGCGGAGATTCAGAAGAAAAATACAAAAGAATTGGCTAAGGAATTAGCTATTTTACCCCAAACCCAGGATAGTGCAGTCGGGTTATTAGTGGAAGAATTGGTCTCCTATGGCCGTTTCCCATACCAATCGGGCTTTGGAAGCTTGACGAAGGAAGATCGAGAAATTATCGATTGGGCGCTAAATGCAACTAACACTTACGAGTTAAAAACGCGCTTTGTGGATGAGCTTTCAGGTGGCCAAAAGCAGCGTGTTTGGATTGCAATGGCACTTGCGCAAAATACAGATATTATTTTCTTGGATGAACCAACTACATATTTAGATATGGCCCATCAGCTTGAGGTTTTAGAGCTGCTTCAAAATTTAAATGAAAAAGAAAATCGTACCATTGTGATGGTTTTACATGATTTAAATCATGCAGCAAGATTCTCGAATTACATGATTGCACTTGAACAAGGAAATTTAGTAAAGGCTGGTACACCTGAGGAAGTAATGACTTCTGAAGTGTTAAAAAAGGTGTTTAATATTGATGCGGTCATCAGTACGGATCCTCGGTCAAATAAGCCGATTTGTATTACCTATGACTTAATAAAAGAAGAAATCTAGTTAAAAACAGCACTATTCCTTGGAGGAAGTGCTGTTTTTATGTTTTAGAGAGGTTCAAGAACATCCTGTTTTTTCACTAGCTGTATTCTTGCTTCTTTTATTTCCTTCTCGTAATCCTCTACATTATCGTTATAATGCATTGCATAAATTTTCTCATGTAGTGAAGCTGGGTAATAGCTTAGCACATCCTGAAGAGTCGCGTGTACACCGTTATAAGTAAAGCTAATGTCCTGAAAAATAGCAACGGTCTTTTCATCAACCTGCTTTAATAGATTAGCTGCTTCTAATTCCTTCATATCCCCTGAAAAAACGATATTTGCCTCCTTCGTAGATATTTTAAATCCCGCACTGATTAGACCATCAACATGGTGGTTTGTCGTATCGAAGATTGTGAAATTATATTGCCCTATACTAAAAGCATCTGTATCTTTTAATATCACGAAATTACAAAAGTCCTCAACGGTACGACCTTGATTTTCTAAGCCGTTTTTCAGGTATTTTTTTAAAGGGGAAGCGAGCTTTTCATGAACGATAATAGTCGTTTTTAAAGGTGAATGCTGCCCGTTATGAAATTGCCAGAACCGCGTCATCACTAATTCCTCTAAGCCACCAACATGGTCATAGTGGAGGTGTGATATGAAAACATAATCAAGATTTAAATAACTATAACCAGCTGCAGGCAAGCTTTCGCGTAGAGTTGTCCCCGCATCAATTAATAGGAATTTTTCGTCTACATCAATGATATAGTTATTATGATAATTATTTTTTGTGAATGCACCACCAACACCTAAAGGACAAATTTTCATAGAAGGTCTCCTTTTTTTACAAAGTATTAATAATTCCAAAGTATACTTGTATTATAACAAATCCAACATTGGGGGAATAAAGATGAACGTTGCTATCTATTGTGGCTCACAAACAGGGAAGAAGCCTATTTATATAGAAAAGGCGAAAGAACTAGGTGAAACCTTAGCGAAAGCTAAAATTGGGATTGTTTATGGAGGCTCTAATGTTGGGTTAATGGGAACTGTAGCAGATGCTGCACTAGCTCACTATGGGCGAGTGATTGGCATTATGCCGGAGCATTTACAAAAACGTGAAATCGCCCATTTACATTTAACTGAAATTCATTTTGTTGAATCGATGCATGTACGAAAAAAGAAAATGATTGATCTTTCTGATGCTTTTATTGCCTTGCCAGGCGGCTGTGGCACACTGGATGAGTATTTTGAAGTCTTTACTTGGGCACAAATCGGCTTACACCATAATCCGGTGATTTTATATAATGTTGATGGATTCTACGATGCGATTATTCAGCATTTCGATAAGATGATCGAGGAAGGCTTTATTCGTGAAGAGCAACGCGACATTTTAAAAGTCGCTTCAACGCCTGAAGAGGTTGTAACAATTTTAACAAGCCATCAAGATATATTATTAAAAAAAGGTAGCTGAAGCGAAAACCCTAAGTAAAGGTAAAGCAATACTTAGGGTTTTCTAACGTAGCATGATTGCCACTAATAATGGAATTGTCATTAAAAGCAAGACGCCAAAGCTCCATAATACCTGCTTAGAGGTAGACATGTTTTTGGGGCGAATGCTAAATGTATCATATAAATTATTAAGTGCACGTTGCTCTTTTTTATAGAGCATCGTTTGAAATTCCTCATAATCATCGATGTAGGAGTAAGGTGAGTTTACCTCAAATCTAAGTGAACGAATATCATCCGTGATATCTTGATTATCATGGAAATAGAGAATTGTTGGGGCAAGCCCACCTGTCGATTTTGCAATGACCTCAATATCAAATGACTTCATTTTGTAGCCAACCTCGCCAGCATCCTTCTGATATTGCAAGACTAATCGATTTAATTGCATCCATGTCACTCCTTATCTTTAGTATGTATACCTTGGCACCACATGCTCAAAACCATTGTATCCAGTTTGGATGATTTTAAAGGGCTATTTAGATTAAATTAATGAAAAAACCTATTTAACTTAATCTAATATTCCTATAACATATAAATTATTACAATTTTTAGTTAATTATGGAGGGGTATGGAAATGCAAACAACAACAATTCAGAAAAGGTTGACTGTTTTACCGACAACTGCTATTTCAGATGCAACTGGTGGTCATACAAATATTGATGGGAAGATTAAACCACTAAGTGATGACTTCAAAATTTCTGGACGAGCGCTGACAGTACGCTTGCCTGATGGAGAGAATGGAGCGGTATTAGAAGCAATCAGTAAAGCACAAAAGGGCGATATAATCGTAATTGATGCAAAAGGGAATACAAATCGAGCGGTTGCGGGGGATTTTGTTATTTCCTTAGCTAAAGGTGTAGGGGTACAAGGCTTTGTTGTGAACGGTGTTATCCGTGATATTCAAGCAATTCGGAATTTAGGGTTTCCTGTCTTCTCTTTAGGTACAACTGTTGCAGCTGGCTTTAAGAATGGGGGCGGTGTTATTGGCGTACCTATTGCGATTGGAGGAGTGGTAGTCCATCCAGGTGACTATATTGTTGGTGATGTGGATGGGGTAGTGGTGATTCCAAAGGAGGATGTCGAACAAATAGCACATGCAGCTGAAGAAAAAATGCGAAAAGACGAGTTACGAGAAGTCGAGGCATTATCAAATGGAGAAGCATCTATTCGGGCATACTTAGATAAAGTAGTAACTAAATAAGTGAAGGACAAAAGTGATGATTCGATTCATTTGAATATCACTTTTTTACTTGTGCGCCCGGCATGCGCATGAACTATAGGGTGTAAGTCCCGAACCCCGAAGACAGAAGTAGAGGTTAGCCAAGAGCAAGGGTGTCCGTGGCGACGCGGAATCTGAAGGAAGCTGGAGGCAAAACACCGGTCCGAGGAACACGAATCTCATACAAGGCTAGTTACGACTGGATGAGTTTGCAAGACAAAACAAAGTCCTTTCTGTCGAAGGTCATACCTAGTAAATGAGGCGGATAGATGGTGTGAAAGTGCATGTGCTTACCCGGGGAGGTCTGATGGAAACATGAAGTACCCTTCATAACCTACTTGGTGACAAGTAGCTGAATCATCAGAAGTCAGCAGAGGTCATAGTACGATTGGGTCTAGAACCAGTCGGAAGGACTGAACAATTAAGAGAGATTAGCCCTTGGCTTTCCATCTAGAATGAATGAGCACAGAAAACAGAGAAACCTCACGCTTAGAAAGTAGTGGTGAATCCCACGAGGGTATTTGCGGAGGGTGGAGTTCAGATGGGCATAAGAAGATAAGCTAATCACGGAAAGGAACGAAATGGTGATGTTGAATCAAATTCTTGAACGGCAAAATATGATACAAGCGCTAAAGCGAGTTGAAGCGAATAAAGGAAGCCATGGAGTAGACATGATGCCCGTACAAACCTTACGACAGCACATGCTCGAAAATTGGGAAACCATTAAATCGCAGATTTTGAATGGAACCTATGAACCGCAACCAGTACGTCGAGTCGAAATCCCGAAACCAGATGGTGGTGTGCGTTTACTAGGTATCCCAACCGTGACAGACCGTTTGATTCAACAAGCTATCTCGCAGATTTTATCGAAGGAATATGACGAAACATTTTCGGACCACAGTTATGGATTCCGTCCAAATCGGAGCGCCCATGACGCCGTTCGGAAAGCAAAGGGTTATTTAAAGGAAGGTTATCGATGGGTAATTGACATGGATTTAGAGAAATTCTTCGATAAGGTTAATCATGACCGACTAATGGCAACATTAACGAAACGAATTTCAGATAAACCTTTATTAAAACTTATTCGTAAATACCTCCAAGCCGGTGTCATGATAAATGGAGTGGTTTCAAGTACAGAAGAAGGAACACCACAAGGTGGACCTTTAAGTCCTCTACTTTCAAACGTAGTTCTAGATGAACTTGATAAAGAGTTGGAGGAACGTGGACATAAATTCGTTCGATACGCAGATGATTGCAATATTTATGTGAAAACGGAACGTGCGGGGTTAAGAGTAATGGCGAGTGTACAAAGATTTATTGAGGGAAAACTTCGTTTAAAAGTAAACCAAAAGAAATCAGCAGTAGATCGTCCTTGGAACCGAAAGTTCTTAGGTTTTAGTTTCACGAATCACAAAGAACCAAAAGTTCGTCTTGCGAAAACAAGTCTAGTCCGAATGAAGATGAAAATACGAGAGATTACCTCAAGAAAGATGCCATATTCCATGGAATACAGAATCGAGAAGTTAAACCAGTATCTAATGGGGTGGTGTGGTTATTTTGCATTAGCAGATACAAGTTCCACATTCAAATCACTAGATAGCTGGATTAAAAGAAGATTAAGGATGTGTCTATGGAAGAATTGGAAGAAACCTCGAACAAGAGTCAGAAATCTTACTCGATTGAAAGTTCCTTTTGGAAAAGCATACGAGTGGGGAAACACCCGGAAAGGGTACTGGCGCATTTCTAATAGCCCCATATTACACAGAACCCTCGGCAATTCCTATTGGGAAAGCCAAGGGCTGAAAAGTCTGCAAGTTCGTTACGAAACTTTGCGTTATTCATCTTAATTGAACCGCCGTATACGGAACCGTACGTACGGTGGTGTGAGAGGTCGGGAGTTAATCACTCCCTCCTACTCGATTGACTATAAAGATAGCCTTTGTTTTGGTGAAGCAATTCGATAAGTATATCTTTGGCATGATGCTGCCTATTCCTACTATACTTAGTTATATATATGTTATGGAGCTATTAGTACGGAAGGGAGGAGACTGGAGATGATGTATTGCTTAATTGCTAGTAATAAGCCATTGCCAATTCGGTATTTGCCAAAGGTACACGTCAGAAGAGGTGGATTCCCAATTGAGGATATCCAATATAGTTTCTTTGTAGAGGTCCTCTATGAATCGAATGCGATTGATGTAGTGGAGGATTATTTATTGAAAGTGTATAAGCAATACAAGGATCCGGAATTTCAGGTGAAAACGGAGGATGGCAACTTGCTGGGGCAGATAGAGAAGTCCTTTCAAAAAACGGAGCGTTTTCGGTCGTATATTATCATTTCGAAATGAAGCATTCTTAACTTGAATTTCAAAAATAGATTGTGCCGCAAATAGCCTGTAGCGATTTGCGCTGTTCTTGCAGCAATCTACTCGTACGCAGCCAATTAGCGGCAAAGCGAATATAAAAAATCCGTTACATAAATGTAACGGATGAAAGTTTAATTTTAAAAGAAAATGGCGGAGGCAGTAGGATTCGAACCCACGCGCGGTGTAACCCGCCTGTCGGTTTTCAAGACCGATCCCTTCAGCCAGACTTGGGTATGCCTCCGTATAATATGTCGAAATCTATCGACAAGAAATACTATATCATGATTTAATTTAGTGGTCAATAATTTTGATAAATATTTTTTCTCTTTAAAAAGTTATTTTCACTCTTCTAAATTCTATTGAAACCAACCTCACAAATATATTGCCTCACCTTCAAAAAGCTATGCAGTGAACTTAGCTTTTTGAAAAAAATATTTTGTAAAATCGTCAGCAAAATAGTTTTTATTTATGAAAAAACAATAAGAAAAAACATGACGATTTTCATATTTCCTTTATTGCCAAATCAAAACATTGCATTTTCTACTTGTTATAAAGTATACTAGTTTATGCCGTGCTAGGTGGGGAGGTAGCGGTGCCCTGTAACTCGCAATCCGCTCTAGCGAGACTGAATTCCTTTTCTGAGGCTGTCCGTATGTTTGGTCTGCCTCTTGCACGTAGCGTTGAAGGTTGGGTCCTGCGCAATGGATACCCACGAACCATGTCAGGTCCGGAAGGAAGCAGCATTAAGTGGCTTCATCCATGTGCCGCGGGGTAGCCTAACCTGAGCTGGCGACAAGAGTAACGCTTATGTACGGCTGTCGAAGGAAGGTGCACGGCTTTAATATACATATTAAAGCCAAAAGGCGTCGATAAAGACAAAATCAACTAAAATGTTGGTTTTGTCTTTTTTTTGCAATTTTTTAAACTGTACTTCATCAATCTACCAATTCCCTCATCATAAAAACTTCACATAAAACAAAGTCATGAAATCTAATTGGATAGCCTATAGTAATACGAACAGTGCGAACAAAAACTGAAAATTGAAGATTTATTTGGAAAAATTGGAACTTAAATGTAAAATGAACGTACCAATTAAAGAGAGAAAAAGGGGGAGGCAGGGTTTTGTTAAAGCGAATCATACCGATAGTATTTTTACTATCATTTTTTGTTAGTTTTCTACATATAGACAGTGCTAGTGCAGCACCAAAATTAGACGTAAGTGCAGAAGTGGGGATATCCAACAAAGTAAAGTATTACACACCACTACCGCTAAAACTTACAATTACAAACAGCGGTTCAGCCTTTTCTGGTGACTTAGTCATTGACGCAGCTGAATCTTACTCTGTCGGTTCTGGGTTAGTATACCCGATAGACATTGCAGAGGGAGAAACAAAAACGATACAGCTCTATTTAAATGGGCTTTCGGATGATTATATGTATAACGGCAGTCAGCAGCCAAATCTATTCTATTTTTATGAGGGTGGCATTGAAAAAGGGAAGGCTGTGAAATATACAGGGACAAAAGCAGTACGCCCTCAATTTCATGATTTAGAAGCATCCTTTGTTTATACCTTAACGGAAAATAGTGATCGATTATCTGCCTTACAGAGATTAAGACAATTTTCAACTTATAATGTGGAGGTTTTCCATGTAAATCAGCTAAAGAAATTCGAAATGCCTGCAGAGGCGAAAGGGTTAGCTATGGCAGATGTAATTGCTGTAGATGAAATAAGTCTTGCAGATTATACAGAAAAGCAGCAACAAGCCATTTACAGCTGGGTTGAAAGTGGTGGAACGCTTTTAATTGGTGCTTCCGATCAAGTAGAAGCTTCATCAGGAATATTTAAAGAGCATCTTCCATTAGTTCTTTCAAATGAAAAGGTAACTGTTTTAAAAGAAAGCTTAGCTAAATTATCGAATAATGGCATCTTCCCGGATAATATCGAAGTTTACCAAGCGCAGGAAAAAGAAGGGGGTAAGCCTTTACTTGCGGATGGGGACACAATTCTAGCCTCAAGTATGAATCTAGGCAGTGGACGTATTATTCAAACAACCTTCTCTTTAGGTGATCAACCACTTGCGGGGATGGATGGCTATGTAAAATTAATCGGGGAAATATTAGATTTCCAAAAGCAGAATCAAACGAATTCTTTTGGCATGTTTTATGGGGGAATAAATAATTACGTTCCTTCTGAAGTGGGGAGTGTAAATGAGCTTTTCCCTTCATTTGAAATCTCTACAACCTTCCTTGTAATTACAATAGTTATTTATATTTTATTTATAGGTCCATTACTTTATTTCATCTTAAAAAAATTGGATAAACGAGAGCATGCATGGTGGGCGATTCCGTTATTATCGATTGGCCTTTCGCTGGCTATGTTCATATTCGGTGCCAAGGATCGTTTACTACAATCTCAAATTCAGCAATCTGCTTTTTATAAGGTAGAAGGTGAAAATTTAGTAGGGCATTATATAGAGTCGATTTTAACAAATAAGGGTGGGGACTTTACTTTTACAACTGATGAAAACACAACAGCTGTTGCTTCACGTGGTTCTAATTATTACTCGAATACTTCAACTAGTGTGCTTCATGAGAAGTCGTATGTGCAAGAGCATGCAAATGGTTCGACCCTAAATCTGAGAAATCTAAATTACTGGTCTGTTCAATCCATTGTGGGGCAAACGAAGCTTGAAAAAGCAGGCAATATGGATATTCAACTCACACTAAAGGATGGAAAAATTGAAGGTACTATTACAAATCACTTCCCATTCAAATTAAATGAGGTAGCCATTTGGTCTGGTACGAAGGAAATTGTGTTAGGGGACATAGAGGCAAACGCAACGCTTGAGGTTTCGGAAGAGGTAAAGAATTCAATTCTACTTTCTCCATCGGTTTCTAATTATAACTATACACAACCGCAATCGAAGGAAGATTTAATGCCGCTCCGCTTAGAAAAGCTAAAGTATGGAGCTGCTGGGCTTGTTGAGGGTGAGCGATTACCAACGATTATTGCTTGGACAGAGGATACCCATGTCGGTATTGAACTGGATGGAAGTGCCAAGGTTTCACCAGTAGCTTATATAGCTCAAAGCTTTGAGCCAGTAGTGGAATTGTCAGGGGAGTTTACTTTAGATAAGGAATCATTAGAAGGCTATCTAGAGCCAACAAATGGATCTGGCTATATGGAATTAATGAATGAGTCAACAAATGAATGGTATTTAGATAAAGGAGATTACGACTATATTATTTGGGCGCCGGATGAGCTGTTAGAAAACACGAATTGGACAGAGCTTTCAATTACTAACAAGGCGGCTAATCGTACATCCCTTTCTGTTTGGAATTGGAGCACTTCAAAATATGAGGATATCCTGGAAAACAGTGCAAGCTACACAACGAACTTAGAGCAATATATCTCAGCAGAAGGGCAACTTAAGATACTTGTACGGTTAACGGACGATATGGGGTCCCCTGTAAAAATGCCTGATGTCGAAATCAAAGGGGTGGCAAAATAATGATGGTGGATATACAAGGACTAACAAAAAAGTATGGATCCTTTACAGCTTTAGATAACTTAACTTTATCCTTAGATGAAGGAGTTGTATTTGGCTTTGTTGGAGCAAATGGAGCCGGGAAATCTACTACATTTTCCATATTATCTACTCTTCTTTCGCCAACAGCTGGTGATGCATTTATCAATGGGAAAAGCGTGGTGCGAGAACCGAAGGAGGTACGTAAGCAAATTGGCTATATGCCAGACTTCTTTGGGGTGTATGACCAACTAAAGGCAGATGAGTATCTAGACTTTTACGGGGCGAGCTATGGGCTGTCTGCTGCTGAGCGCCAAGTACTTATTCCGCAATTACTCGAGCTCGTAAATTTAACACATAAACGTTATGAATATGTTGATTTACTATCCCGGGGGATGAAGCAGCGACTTTGTTTAGCCCGCTCTCTAATCCATGATCCCAAGGTATTAATACTCGATGAGCCTGCTTCAGGATTAGACCCTCGTGCTCGAGTAGAAATGCGAGATATTTTAAAGCATTTAAAATCAATGGGGAAAACAATCTTGATTTCGTCGCATATTTTACCAGAGCTGGCGGAAATGTGTGATGAAATCGGTGTAATCGATAACGGAAAACTAATCGCCCATGGAAATGTTGCTCAAATTCAAGATCAGCTGCAGGGAGACAAACGCCTTGTTGCAAAGGTAATGGATGATATTGATAAGGCTCGTGCCTTCTTTGAGGAGGATCCCCTCGTTAGCTCAATTGAAGTAATCTATGGAAAAAACGAGATAGCCTTTAATTATCGCGGAAAGACAAATGATCAAGTAAATCTTTTGAGGAAGGCTATGCTTGCTGAAATTTCAATCTATGCCTTAACAGAAGAGGAAAAGGATTTAGAGGATGTCTTTATGGCGATTACGAAGGGGGCAGATGAGGTATGATGGGACGTTTTTCAAATCCGGTTTTAACAAAGGAGCTAAAACTACGATTCCGTGCCTTTAAAAGCTTCTCAGGATTAATGTTTTACTTGGCGGTTTTATGTATTTTTGTAACCGGATTTTTATTAATCTACACGCAGTTTTCTGGCACTGCATTTTTCAGACCAAGTGATAGCTTTACAATGTTTGCCGTGCTTAGTGTCATTCAAATGGGGCTTGTAATGTTTATTACCCCTGGCTTAACGGCGGGAGCAATTAGTACTGAAAGGGAAAAACAAACATTAAATATATTACTGACTACCACACAAAGCTCAACTCAAATTATCGTAGGAAAGCTCTTGTCGTCAGTAGCGTTTTTAGTGTTAATGCTAGTGGCAGGATTGCCATTATATAGTCTTGTATTTCTATTTGGTGGGGTAGCCCCTTCACAGCTAATTACAATATTTTTATTCTATTTGGTTACACTGATTGCAATTGGCAGTATCGGGATTATGTTCTCTACAATAACAAAGAGAACGATTGTATCCATGATTACTACCTATGGGGCGATGATTTTTTTAGCCGGCATAACGGGCTTTCTATTTTTTGTAGGGATGTCCATGGAGCAAATGTTTATCAATACAGGTGGCCCACAGCAAAATGTCACACCATTTTCTCCAATTTCGCATTTCTGGGCGACCATTAACCCTGGCGTATTAATGGTAACGATTCTTTATCCGGAGATGGCAACGAGTTTGGAGTCAGTGACTGGAATTTCGATGCCAGTGTGGATTGGGTATTTAATTTTTTATGTACTTTTAACAGCATTTTGTTTATTTATAGCAATTCGAAAATTACGTGCCAATATGAAAACTAACAGATAGGAGGCGGATGTAAGATGGATCGTCGTCATGTATTGAAGCAATTTATTCGTCGGGCGAAAAGAAGCTTAAATATAGAGCATTCACTTCCAAAATTACAATATGGAGTACTGATTGCATGCTTTTTAAGTGCGGCGATTCTATTAGTTTCTCGCCTTTTTGTTTTCCCGTATTACAGGAATATAGCGATTTACGTGGGGATAGGAGCGTTAATAGCAGTTGTTCTCTTTCTCTGGTGGAGAAGAGTCCGAGATAAGGAGGCTATGCATCGATTAGATAGCTTTTATCCTCATAATGAGCTTGTGACCGCTCTTTCCTTAGTGGAGGAATCGAATCCGCTAGTAGGCTCTATTTTGCAAAAAGCACAAAAGGAATCTTCAGCTGCTTTTGAACGTTTTAAAAAACGAGAAAAGCTTCTTTGGAAGCCGAAAGTATTGATAGGGATTGTCGTAGTGGTAATGGCGATGGGTGCTTTATCGATTTTCCCTTCTGCAACCCAGCAGCAGGCTCTTGTTGTTGAAAAAGAGCAGGAGGTTATAAAGGATCTTGAAAAAGAAGTGGCAGAGCTTCAGAAAAAAACAGATTCAAAGGAAACGAAAAAACAATTAGAGGAACTGAAAAATAAATTAAATGATATCGAAGCCTCAGAGGAAGCCTTGCGGGAAGTTGTGAAAAAGCAAAAGGAATTAAAGCTGCAGGAGCAAAAACTAAAGGAAAAGCAAGAACTAGCCAAGCAGGACAATGGTGAAGGAATGGACGGCTTAACGGCCCAGGAGCAAAAGCAGCTAGAAGAGTTAATGGAGCTGCAAAAGGAGTTAGCGAGTACAGCAAATAGTACACAAACTGCTTTAAGTAAGCTCGGAAAGCCGATTAGCTTTGATTTGCAGAATGCAATTGCTAGTGAACTTGGCTCGGAATCGCCGGAAAATAGCCCGGAAAATGAAAATGGTGAATCTTCAAGTACTGGTAATGGACAACAAAGTGATAATAATAGCGATGATCAAGGAAATAAAAATGATTCTGGTCAAAGTGGACAGCAGGGTCAAGGTCAGGGGAATAGCTCGGGGAACGGTACCGGGAACGGAGGCACAGGAAATGGGGCTGGCCAAGGCTCTGGCACAGGAAATGGCGGTAATGGTCAAGGTCAAGGTCAAGGCCAAGGATCAAATGGAGCCGGTCAAGGTCAGGGAGGTCGCGATTTACTTTCCATTCCCAATCGAGTGGGAGGAAACAGTGAAACATCAGTTGATGGTGGACCTCTCGGTGAAGGTACTGCCGCAGGGGAACAAAAAGGGCCTGTTCCAGTTACAAAAGGAACTATTCGACCATATGAAGAGGTTATCGGGGACTATAAGGATAGCTACTTAAAAAGCTCCGAAAGAATGCAGCTACCAAAGGATTTGCAGGATATTGTACAATCATATTTTTCTTCCATAGAGTCGGAATAAGGAGGACTTAAGAAATGGCCTTTAATGAACAGCAATATAGCGAAATAAGTCTAGAGCTACAGCAGGTAAAACAAGAAATAAGTAAATTCATAGTCGGACAGGAAGAAGCAATCGAATTTACCCTATACGCCATTCTAGCAGATGGGCACGCCTTGCTGGAGGGCTTGCCGGGTCTAGGAAAAACAATGCTAATCCGGACAATTTCAGAGGTATTGGATTTATCCTTTTCTCGAATTCAATTTACCCCGGATTTAATGCCAACAGATATTACAGGAACAAATATTATTGAGCGGGCGGAAAACGGTAAACAGCAATTTGTTTTCCAGCCAGGGCCACTTTTTAGTCAAATGGTCTTAGCCGATGAAATAAACCGCGCAACGCCGAAAACCCAAAGTGCATTACTTGAGGCAATGGGTGAAAAAACGGTAACGATTTTAGGAGATACAAAGAAAATGGCAAGGCCCTTCTTTGTTCTAGCTACACAAAACCCGATTGAAATGGAAGGAACTTATCCTCTACCTGAAGCACAAATGGACCGTTTCCTATGCAAGATCATAGTCCCTTATCCATCTAAAAAGGACTTGATGGAGATTATGAAGCGTACCACAGGGGCAGTAGAAGTAGAATTAGAAAAAGTCATGAACAGTGATAGTCTAATCGTTGCCCAGCAAATGGTGAAAGAGGTGCTTGTGGCTGATGAAATGATGGAATATGCCGTTAACTTGGTTGTTGCAACACATCCAAAGGGAGACTATTCTTTACCAGAGGTACAGCAGTTTGTGATGTATGGAAGTGGCCCACGTGGCTTGCAAAGTATTATTAAATTAGCTAAAGCACGTGCTGTTATGCAGGGGCGTTTCCATGTATCGATTGCAGATATTAAGTCAGTAGCTAAACCAGCGCTTCGTCACCGAATGATGGTGAATTATGAAGGAGAAGCAGAAGGTAAAACCACTGATGATTTGATTGAAGGCATTTTAACTTCAATTCAACAAGGCGTGGGTCTATGAGTAAACAAACCATCATATTACCAGATGAATGGGTCGCAAAAATCAGCCGATTATCCATTGCAACATCCTCCAAATTACGTGGTCAGCATAAAGGGGGCAACCGTTCGCAGAGATTTGGTTCTTCTCTTGATTTTTCTGATTTCCGTGAATATACCTTAGGTGATGATGTGCGGCAGGTTGATTGGAACGTGTATGCGCGAACGGAAAAATACTTTATTAAACGGTTTTTAGATGAGCAGGAGATGCGGGTACATGTTTTGCTTGATGCTACTCGATCAATGGGAGAAGAAAAGAAATGGCGATTCGCAAGGCAAATTGCTTCTGCCATCGGGCTAATGGTTCTAAATCGGGACGACCGATTATCTTTTTCTTATGTAGGTGAAACACAGGCACTTCCCTTTAGGCGAAAAGGAGCAACCTACAGAAAACACTTTCTACAAATTGTTTCTAGTTTAGAAGAAGCAAGTGGGAAAGGTAGTTTTGCGCGAGAAGGAATTAAAGCTTTACCAAAGGATAGCACTGTTCTATTTATCATTACAGATGGGCTTGAACCAATTGCTGAATGGCAGCAATTTTTTAAACGTCTCCCGCGATTTGCAGGCGATATTCGTTGCATTCAAATTGTTACCGAGAATGAGCTGAGGCCATCCTATACAGGAGATGTTCGTTTAATCGATGCGGAAACAAATAGGGATGTAAATGTCTCTGTGTCTAACCGTGTTTTAGCAGGCTATGAAAAAACAAAGGAAATGCATGAAGCGGAATTTGATGCATTAGCGAACCGTTTTGGCATTCGAAAAATCCAGCTTGTTGTGGAGGATGGGCTACAAAACGCTATTTTCCATAAATTACTCAAGTCACATTGGGTACAGTGAGGTGAAGTGATTTGGGATTTACTAATTTAGTATTTTTATGGACAGCATTCATACCGGTTGTTGTCCTGCTATATTATTTTTTTCGTAAAAAATATACAAATCAGCCCGTTTCCTCTACACTCTTTTGGGCTGAGGTTATGCAGGAAACAAAAGCTTCACCTTATTTAAAGCACCTGCAAAAGAATGCGCTACTTTATTTGCAGCTACTCTCTCTCATTTTATTTGTCCTGGCGCTTATGAATCCATTTGTAAAAACAACTGAAATTGCAGGTGAACAGTCAATTTGGATTGTAGATACTTCAGCTACGATGCTCGCTAAAAATGGGGAAGGTAGTACTTTTGAGCAGCATAAAAAGGAAATGAAGTCTTTGGCAGCAGCTCTAGGTGGCAGGCCGTTGACGATTATTACCACTGGAGACGAACCAAAAGCAATTCTCCGTCAAGAAACTCAAAGCTCAGTCATACATAAAGCTATTGAAGATTTAGAAGTCACCTATGAAGAAGAACAGCTACCAAAGGCAATTGATATGGCAACAGCTTTTATCGGAGAAACAGCTACCTCGATGTATTTATTTACAGATTCAGTTGAACGCGGCGAGCTGCCGATTGAAAGTGAGAAAATCACGTGGGTAGTAAAAGGAGCAAGTAAAGACCTAGAAAATATATCGATTACAAGGCTAGCAGCGACAGCAATAGAGGATTCTGCTTTAGCGCTGGTCCAGCTGAAAAATGAAACAAAAAGTCCTCAGGTAGTAAAGCTTTTACTATTGGATGGAGCGGAAAATCAAGTTATTGAAGAGGAAATTACGATACAGGGTGGGGAGGAATGGTCAAAAACCTTTGATGCTCTCCCATTGACTAATTTATTAACAGCAACAATTCAAGTGGATGATGATTATGACATTGATAATACGATGATGACTCTTATTGGAAGTGGAACATCGGAAATCGTCATCGATCAGCAAATGCATCAGCTCGTACAAAAAGGATTCCAAGCATTAAATACTGAAGTGAAAATTGCTCCTTCAGATCAGTTAAAGGATATGGAAGATGCCATGATTGTAACGAATCAAAAGGAGCTACTTGAACAATCAAAATCTCCTATTGTTTTAATTGGGCGTGACGATGTAGAACCACAAGAGGTAAATTCACTGGTGGATGTTTCGCAGGATTCGTTATTTGCTTTTAGTTCGTTAGAGGATGTCTATGTTAGCTCCATCTATCCAGCTTTTGATGACTTTACGACAATTGCAACAATAGATGAAAAACCTTTTGTTCAACGATCATCAAGAGGAGATATTGTCATTTTGGCAGATATAGAGCAAACGGATTGGCCGCTTCACCCATCCTTCCCACTCCTTTTATGGGGAATTCAAAACGAATTGATGGAGGGAACACAAAATTTAGGTACCTTCTCTCCTAATGAGAGTCGCGCTGTTTCACTTACTTCAGGCGAATGGTCGATTTACTCTAATGATGAAGAGTATATCTCTTCTGTAGAGGGAGGCAGTGAATTTCGGGCTCCGACAATTCCAGGGGTTTATAGCATAAGCTCCAAGGAAGAAGAAAAACAGTTTATTGTTCAGCTTACAAGTGGGGAACGTTCGATTCAGGAAGGTACTAGCTTTGAGTTGGGAACTGTTCAAAATAGCGGTTTAGAGGAAACAACAAAGAAATCATTAGTACAGTGGTTACTGCTACCAATTCTTTTATTACTCGTACTAGAGTGGGAGGTGCAAAGAAGACGTGGATTTGCGAATTGATACCCCACTAGCGCTATTACTACTTATTCCACTTGTTGCATACTTCCTTTGGACCTGGTGGAGGCACCGAGACCAGCTAAAGAAAAATCAACAGATCGTTTTTGGTATTCGAATTTTGGCGGTTGTTCTTTTAGTATTTGCAATTTGTTCGCCATATCTATTGCTACCTGTTAAAGAGGAACAGGTTGTGTATTTAATCGACCGCTCAGCATCACTAGACGGCGTGGAGGACCAAGCCATCTCCTTTATAGAGGAAGGCTTGAAGGCTAAAAATGAAAACCATCATGTTGGGATTTATTCCTTTGCATCTAACCTCCAAACAGAATCGATGCTTACAGATACGCTAGAGCATGTTCCGGAGCTAAGTGACATGACAAATAGAGGGGAAACAAATATTGCGCAGGCAATACAATTAGCAACGGGCATTGTCGACCTCAAAAAGGCAACAAGGATTGTATTGTTAACGGATGGTTTAGAAACAAAAGGGAATGCACAAGAGCAGCTTACTAAATTAACAGAATCAAATGTATCGATTGATGTTGTTCAGCTAAGTCAAAACGTAGCAGCGGATGTTTCTGTTCAAAGCTTTACGACACCACAGGTTGCCTATGCAGGGGAGCAACAACAGCTAGTAACAGAAATTAAATCAACAATGGCTACACAAGGGGAGCTTTATTTATATGAAAATGATCAGCTTATCCATCAGAAACCAGTTCAGTTAGAAGAAGGGGCAAACGTATTTACCTACAGATATGTCGGACACGCAGAAGGCTTAGTAAAATATGAAGCGCTTGTTCAAGTCGATGAAGACGCGATTATAGAAAATAATAAATTAACTAGTGTCACAATGGTTCAAAGTACTCCGAGGGTTTTAATAGTTAGCGATAGGGTGGAAGGTTCCTCTATTGCATCTGCCATTGGGACAAATGCAGTCAATTATGATGTGAAAGCCTCTAGTGAATTGCCGAGCTCCCTCTCAAGCTTTTTAAACTACAATGCCATCATTTTTGATAATATCCCTGGTCACCTCGTGGGGGAGGAAAAAATGGGCGTAATCGAGCAAGCTGTAAAAAATTTCGGCGTTGGCTTTATGATGGTGGGAGGAGAAAATAGCTTTGGACTAGGTGGTTATTTTAAAACACCGATCGAGGCATTATTGCCTGTAGAAATGGAAGTGAAGGGGAAACAGCAGTTACCTTCACTTGGGTTAGTCATTGTTCTTGACCGCTCAGGCAGTATGATGGGACCGAAAATCGAGCTAGCTAAGGAAGCTGCTGCAAGATCAGTGGAGCTACTTCGTGATGGCGATACACTAGGTTTTATCGCTTTTGATGACCGACCGTGGGAAGTGATTGAAACAGCGCCTTTAACGGATAAGGAAAAGGCAGTTAATACAGTTTTATCGATTCCTCCAGGTGGTGGAACAGAAATCTTTACCTCCCTGGAGCTAGCTTATGAAAATTTAACCGATTTACAATTGCAGAGGAAGCA
Organism: Ureibacillus chungkukjangi; assembly: GCF_044795995.1. Taxonomy (NCBI): domain Bacteria; kingdom Bacillati; phylum Bacillota; class Bacilli; order Caryophanales; family Caryophanaceae; genus Ureibacillus; species Ureibacillus chungkukjangi. Next base: position 50,840 of record NZ_CP085009.1, read on the forward strand.
CATTATTTTACTCACAGATGGGCAGTCCTACACAGCGAGTAGCTATGAGGATTTAATAGAAGCAGGAAAAGAAAATAATATTACTCTATCTACTGTTGCCATTGGAGCTGACGCGGATGGGGCTTTGTTAGAAAGCTTAAGTGAATGGGGAAGTGGACGCTTCTATAGTGTACTTGATGAAACAACTATTCCGTCTATTTTATCTCGTGAAACCGCAATGATTTCGAGAACCTATATTGAAGATAACCCCTTCTATCCAACTATTTATAATGCGGAAGGGTGGAATGCACTGTTTGAAAACGGTGTTCCTCAAATGAATGCTTATATTGGTACCACTGCGAAGCAAACGGCTATGGTAATAGCGGAAAGTGAGAAGGAAGACCCTGTACTAGCAGAATGGCAGTATGGGCTAGGTCGAACGATTGCCTTTACTTCTGATTCCACAGGTGCATGGACAGGTGACTGGGCACGCTGGGAGGAATGGCCAAACTTTTGGCAAACTGCAATTTCAAGAATGCTACCAACCTACAATGAAATTGCCTATGATATTCGCCTAGATGCGCAAGGCTCGTTTGTTATTACTGATCCAACCAATCAGGCGGCATTTTTAGATATAGCTGCTGTCAATGAATTTGGTGAAGAGCTTGAAGTTCAACTAGATCCTGTTTCAGCAAGTAAAGTAAAGGCTACACTTGAAGCTGAACCTGGGCTTGTTTTCTTCCGAATTACAAGCGGAGACGGCACAATCTATCAAGCAGGACAGACTATTCCATATAGTGAGGAATTTGAGCTGCATCCACCTAATGAGCCTCTATTAACGCAAATTACAGAGCGGACGGGTGGGCTATTGTTAGAGGAGCCAGAGCAAGCCTTCCGAGAATTCACCATGAAAGGTGCAGAAAAACAAAGTATTACATTGTGGCTTGTCTTAGCAAGTATGCTACTATTCTTCATTGATATAACGATACGAAGATTTGGATGGGGCTTCTTGCAAACCGTTGGGAAAGTAAAGAAAACACCAGAACAGCCCAAATCTCAAGAAGAAACAAATGTCGGGCAAATATTGAAGGAAATGAAGCGGAAATAATCATAGAGAAAATTTCCTTCGAACGGAAGCTTTAAAATGTAAGTGGGAAAGAGGGGCAACGGTATGACCGTATAGCTCCTCTTTTTGTTATGTCATTAAATTAAACAATTGAATGGCATTTTACCATTGGAAGGGAAAAGAGAAGTTGACCTATGCTATAATATAGCTACTAGACTAAAGGGAAAGAAGAAGGGGTGAAAAAAGTTGACATACCAAGCGTTTTACCGTGTTTATAGACCGCAAAGTTTTCGTGAAATGTCCGGTCAAACACACGTAAAAAGAACCCTTCAAAATGCTTTATTAGCAAATAAAACAACACATGCCTATCTTTTTTCAGGTCCTCGTGGAACAGGGAAAACAAGTACGGCGAAAATTTTTGCAAAAGCATTGAACTGTGAAAAGGCTCCAGCAAGTGAGCCCTGCAACGAATGTCCAACATGTTTAAGTATTACAGAGGGTTCACATCCAGATGTAATTGAATTTGACGCAGCTTCCAACTCGCGTGTAGAAGAAATGCGCGACATTATTGAAAAGGTAAGATTTGCTCCGGCGAATGCACGTTTTAAAGTGTATATTATCGACGAGGTGCATATGCTTTCAACAAGTGCTTTTAATGCACTATTAAAAACATTAGAAGAACCACCTCCACATGCAGTATTTATTTTGGCAACAACTGAGCCTCATAAATTACCCGCAACGATTATTTCACGTTGTCAACGCTTTGATTTTAAACGTTTATCCTCAACTGATATCTTAGAGCGAATGAAAGTCGTTTTAGAGGATATTAACTTGCCCTATGAGGAGCAAGCTTTAAAAGTCATCGCTCAAGCGGCTGCAGGTGGGATGCGTGATGCCTTAAGTTTATTAGACCAGGTTGTATCATTTAGTGGGGATACATTAACTTTAGACAACGCGCTACTTGTAAGTGGATCTATTAGCCAAGATATTTTTTACGATTTAGTGGAATCACTAAAAGCAAGAGAGATAGCAAAGGTCTTAACAGCTATTGAAGAACTAATTGCCGATGGGAAGGATCCACTTCGTCTAGCGGAGGACTTAATTACATTTTTCAGAGACCTATTATTACTGCAAACAAGTAACGAGCTTACAGAATTACTGGAGCTTGTATCTCCAGAGGACAAGTTTATTCAACTCGCACATGAATTTAGTGCCGATACACTTTACGGATATATCGATATACTATCTAAAACACAACAGGAAATGCGTTTTTCTCATCATACAAAAATCTATTTAGAAACTGCTCTATTGAAGATGGCACAAGTACCGAATAGTGGTGCAGTTAGTACGCAAGTTCAAATGGGCACCGTAGCTATAGATCCGGCAATGAATGAAAAAGTAGCAAATCTTGAAAAAATGGTCCAACAGTTAACGATGCAGCTTCAAAATGGCGTTCAAGTACAAGGAAATGCTGGAGGCCAGCAAAAAGAAGCCCCACGTCCTCGTGCAAAATCAAACAACTTTAATGCACCAATTGGACGCATTCGTGAAGTACTAAAGGGTGCGACAAAGCAAGATATTCACAATATTAAAAATGCATGGGCGCAATCATTAAGTCAGCTCCAAAAATCCCAAGCAGCATTGCTAGCTGAGGCAGAACCTGTTGCAGCTTCAAGTAGTGCATTTGTGATAAAATTCAAGTATGATATACATTGTCGAATGGTTGCCGAAAACAGAGAGTTTACAAGCTTTTTCGCTCAATCTCTATCTCAAATGACAGGAACCATGTATGAAGTATTGTGCATTCCAGAAAATGATTGGATGACTCTTCGTCAGAACTTCATTAAAGAAAATGGTCTGAATCAGAAAAAGGAAAATTCCGATGATGAGTCAGATATGGGAAGAGATGACCAAGATGAACCGTTTATTGACGATGCACAAGAAATTGCTTCAGAGGATCCTTTAGTTTTAGAGGCAGAGAAAATGTTTGGCAAGGATTTTGTTGAGGTAGTTGAAGATTAATTTAGAAAGCAGGATGCAATGGCTAGAATTTTTGTTATTGCATGCTGATTACAATTAAATTTAAACATTACTAGGAGGAATTTTAATATGCGTGGAATGGGAAATATGCAAGGTATGATGAAGAAAATGCAAAAAATGCAAAAAGAAATGATGGAAGCTCAAGAAGAGTTAAATGCAAAGGAATTTGAAGGTACTGCTGGTGGCGGTATGGTAACAATTACGTTAAACGGTCAACGTGAAGTCCTTGGTGTAAAATTAGATCCATCTGTAGTAGATCCTGAAGATGTAGAAATGTTAGAGGATTTAATCGTTGTTGCAACAAATGAGGCGTTAAAGAAAGTAGAAGAAACGACTTCATCAACTATGGGTAAATTCACTCAAGGATTAAACCTTCCATTCTAGGAGGAATCATAAATGTATTACCCTGAACCAATATCAAAGCTAATAGATAGCTTTATGAAATTGCCAGGTATCGGTCCGAAAACTGCGGCCCGACTGGCATTTTTCGTTTTAACTATGAAAGAAGACACAGTATCAACCTTTGCAAAGGCATTAATCGATGCAAAAAGAAATTTAATGTATTGCTCGGTTTGTGGGCATATTACAGATGTAGACCCATGTCAAATTTGTTCCGATAAACAGCGTGACATATCAACAATTTGTGTTGTTCAGGATCCAAAAGATGTGATTGCAATGGAAAAGATGCGTGATTATCAAGGTCTTTATCATGTATTACATGGCGCAATTTCGCCTATGGATGGTGTAGGACCCGAGGATATTAATGTAGCTTCATTAATTACGCGACTACAAGATGAACGTGTACAGGAGTTAATTTTAGCAACGAACCCAACAATTGAAGGGGAAGCAACAGCTATGTATATATCTCGTCTTGTAAAACCTTCTGGAATTCGTACAACACGCATCGCACATGGTTTACCTGTTGGTGGCGATTTAGAATATGCTGATGAAGTTACATTATCAAAAGCATTGGAAGGACGCCGTGAATTATAAGGGATTTTTCGTTTCCTTATAAAAAGTTCAAATAATGAGATCTGTTGCAGGTGTTAACCCACTCTTTTGTATTAGTTTTAATAACATGTTTTCGCACACAGTTTGTTCTGGACATATATACAACAGTAGTAACTGATATAGATGTTATTGTCCTGTAATATTAGTATAAGGTGAGTGGAGTCGTGTGATATTCAGTCGTAAAGGGAAATTAAAGAGAGAATTTGACGAAAGACTAGTCAATCTTATAAAAGAGACAAAAGATGACTGGAGTAGTGCTAAAGTGATTGAAGATCTTGTCGATGATTATGATTTAGAGGTCATTGCACATCGGAAAATTGCTGAAAGTGTTCACTTTTATTTATTTAAAGAAGCAAGAATTCGAAAAATATTAATTAAATAAGCATACTAAGGGTAGCCGCAAAAGCATATGCTCCTAAGAATAGATATTCGAGAGGGGAGATATGGTTGACAACATACATAGCAATTGGTGTTGTTAGTGCGCTACTCTTTTTTATTATTTTAATAGGTAGAAAAGTAGGATTTGGGGCAGTTTTTGAAAAGTTAGCGATTCTTTGGTTTAAGCTTGCCTGTTCGTTTGCGCTATTATACATAGCTCATATTATTGTTGATGGGTACGATGTGGTAGTGCCGGTTAATCTGTTTTCAGCTCTTACAATAACAATTCTAGGTATACCAGGTATTCTTTGTATTGGGGTATTAACAGTACTCCAATAATTTTTTTTGCTAAATTACTTGCTATTGGATTATTATGATGGTATATTAATACAAGTCATTACGACGCAGTAAAAAAATATCATTGAATGAATAAAGTTATTGACTTTCATATCGGTAAATGATACTATGTTAAAGCTGTCGATTGAATAACTGTTAAAACTTTTGGAAGAAAGTTGTTGACAGATGATTTGGTAAGATGGTATGATATAAAAGTTGTCACATTGAAGAAAGTGATGACGATGAACCTTGAAAACTGAACAACAAAACGTTAATGAACATAGTTTCTTCTATTAATTTAGAGAAACAAAATTTTGGACATCAAAATTGATGCCAGCACAAAATTTGAGCTTTATCAAATTTTCTCTTTTATGGAGAGTTTGATCCTGGCTCAGGACGAACGCTGGCGGCGTGCCTAATACATGCAAGTCGAGCGGACTTTAGAAAAGCTTGCTTTTCTAAAGTTAGCGGCGGACGGGTGAGTAACACGTGGGCAACCTGCCCTATAGTTGGGGATAACTCCGGGAAACCGGGGCTAATACCGAATAATACATTCCTTCTCCTGTTGGAATGTTGAAAGATGGTTTACGCTATCGCTATAGGATGGGCCCGCGGCGCATTAGCTAGTTGGTGAGGTAACGGCTCACCAAGGCGACGATGCGTAGCCGACCTGAGAGGGTGATCGGCCACACTGGGACTGAGACACGGCCCAGACTCCTACGGGAGGCAGCAGTAGGGAATCTTCCACAATGGGCGAAAGCCTGATGGAGCAACGCCGCGTGAGTGAAGAAGGTTTTCGGATCGTAAAACTCTGTTGTAAGGGAAGAACAAGTACAGTAGTAACTGGCTGTACCTTGACGGTACCTTATTAGAAAGCCACGGCTAACTACGTGCCAGCAGCCGCGGTAATACGTAGGTGGCAAGCGTTGTCCGGAATTATTGGGCGTAAAGCGCGCGCAGGTGGTCCTTTAAGTCTGATGTGAAAGCCCACGGCTCAACCGTGGAGGGTCATTGGAAACTGGGGGACTTGAGTGCAGAAGAGGAAAGTGGAATTCCAAGTGTAGCGGTGAAATGCGTAGAGATTTGGAGGAACACCAGTGGCGAAGGCGACTTTCTGGTCTGTAACTGACACTGAGGCGCGAAAGCGTGGGGAGCAAACAGGATTAGATACCCTGGTAGTCCACGCCGTAAACGATGAGTGCTAAGTGTTAGGGGGTTTCCGCCCCTTAGTGCTGCAGCTAACGCATTAAGCACTCCGCCTGGGGAGTACGGTCGCAAGACTGAAACTCAAAGGAATTGACGGGGGCCCGCACAAGCGGTGGAGCATGTGGTTTAATTCGAAGCAACGCGAAGAACCTTACCAGGTCTTGACATCCCATTGACCGCTATGGAGACATAGCTTTCCCTTCGGGGACAGTGGTGACAGGTGGTGCATGGTTGTCGTCAGCTCGTGTCGTGAGATGTTGGGTTAAGTCCCGCAACGAGCGCAACCCTTGTTCTTAGTTGCCATCATTTAGTTGGGCACTCTAAGGAGACTGCCGGTGACAAACCGGAGGAAGGTGGGGATGACGTCAAATCATCATGCCCCTTATGACCTGGGCTACACACGTGCTACAATGGACGGTACAAACGGTTGCCAACCCGCGAGGGGGAGCTAATCCGATAAAACCGTTCTCAGTTCGGATTGTAGGCTGCAACTCGCCTACATGAAGCCGGAATCGCTAGTAATCGCGGATCAGCATGCCGCGGTGAATACGTTCCCGGGCCTTGTACACACCGCCCGTCACACCACGAGAGTTTGTAACACCCGAAGCCGGTGGGGTAACCCTTTTGGGAGCCAGCCGTCGAAGGTGGGACAGATGATTGGGGTGAAGTCGTAACAAGGTAGCCGTATCGGAAGGTGCGGCTGGATCACCTCCTTTCTAAGGATTATTAACGGAATGGTTGACCTTCTGAGGTCAAACCAACATTAACGTTTTGTGTTCAGTTTTGAAGGTTCAGTAATGAAACTTCAAAACTTGTTCTTTGAAAACTGGATAAAACGACATTGAAAGCAACAAAATTCAAGTAATTGATTGTGTAGTTCTTAAGTCTTTTCTTTTTAAGAAAAGCAGTAACTAATCTTTATAGGTTAAGTTATTAAGGGCGCACGGTGGATGCCTTGGCACTAGGAGCCGAAGAAGGACGGCACTAACACCGATATGCTTCGGGGAGCTGTAAGTGAGCTTTGATCCGGAGATTTCCGAATGGGGGAACCCACTGTTCGTAATGGAACAGTATCTTGACGTGAATACATAGCGTCTTGAAGGCAGACCCAGGGAACTGAAACATCTAAGTACCTGGAGGAAGAGAAAGAAATTATTCGATTCCCTGAGTAGCGGCGAGCGAAACGGGAAGAGCCCAAACCAAGAGGCTTGCCTCTTGGGGTTGTAGGACACTCAACATAAGAGTTACAAAGGAATGAGTTAGACGAAGCGACCTGGAAAGGTCCGCCGTAGCGGGTAAAAGCCCCGTAGTCGAAAGTTCATTCTCTCTTGAGTGTATCCTGAGTACGGCGGAACACGTGAAATTCCGTCGGAATCCGGGAGGACCATCTCCCAAGGCTAAATACTACCTAGTGACCGATAGTGAACCAGTACCGTGAGGGAAAGGTGAAAAGCACCCCGGAAGGGGAGTGAAATAGATCCTGAAACCGTGTGCCTACAAGTAGTTAGAGCCCGTTAATGGGTGATAGCGTGCCTTTTGTAGAATGAACCGGCGAGTTACGATTACGTGCAAGGTTAAGCTGAGAAGGCGGAGCCGTAGCGAAAGCGAGTCTGAATAGGGCGAATGAGTACGTGGTCGTAGACCCGAAACCAGGTGATCTACCCATGTCCAGGGTGAAGGTGAGGTAACACTCACTGGAGGCCCGAACCCACGCACGTTGAAAAGTGCGGGGATGAGGTGTGGGTAGCGGAGAAATTCCAATCGAACCTGGAGATAGCTGGTTCTCTCCGAAATAGCTTTAGGGCTAGCCTCGTGATTGAGAATACTGGAGGTAGAGCACTGTTTGGACTAGGGGGGCATCTCGCTTTACCGAATTCAGACAAACTCCGAATGCCAGATATTTATACACGGGAGTCAGACTGCGAGTGATAAGATCCGTAGTCAAAAGGGAAACAGCCCAGACCACCAGCTAAGGTCCCAAAGTAATCGTTAAGTGGAAAAGGATGTGGCGTTGCTTAGACAACCAGGATGTTGGCTTAGAAGCAGCCATCATTTAAAGAGTGCGTAATAGCTCACTGGTCGAGTGACGCTGCGCCGAAAATGTATCGGGGCTAAACGATTCACCGAAGCTGTGGATGGAACATCTTAGATGTTCCGTGGTAGGAGAGCGTTCTAAGTGCGTTGAAGTCAGACCGGAAGGACTGGTGGAGCGCTTAGAAGTGAGAATGCCGGTATGAGTAGCGAAAGATGGGTGAGAATCCCATCCACCGTATGACTAAGGTTTCCTGAGGAAGGCTCGTCCGCTCAGGGTTAGTCGGGACCTAAGTCGAGGCCGATAGGCGTAGACGATGGACAACAGGTTGATATTCCTGTACCACCTCCCCGCCGTTTGAGTAATGGGGGGACGCAGTAGGATAAGATAAGCGTACCGTTGGTTGAGTACGCCCAAGCAGTAAGGCGTGGAAGTAGGCAAATCCGCTTCCTGTAACGTTGAGCTGTGATGGGGAGCTCTTATGAGCGAAGTATCTGATTTCACGCTGCCAAGAAAAGCCTCTAGCGAGGCGGGAGGTGCCCGTACCGCAAACCGACACAGGTAGTCGAGGAGAGAATCCTAAGGTGTGCGAGAGAACTCTCGTTAAGGAACTCGGCAAAATGACCCCGTAACTTCGGGAGAAGGGGTGCTCTCAGCAATGAGAGCCGCAGTGAATAGGCCCAGGCGACTGTTTAGCAAAAACACAGGTCTCTGCAAAACCGTAAGGTGACGTATAGGGGCTGACGCCTGCCCGGTGCTGGAAGGTTAAGAGGAGGGGTTAGCGCAAGCGAAGCTCTGAATTGAAGCCCCAGTAAACGGCGGCCGTAACTATAACGGTCCTAAGGTAGCGAAATTCCTTGTCGGGTAAGTTCCGACCCGCACGAAAGGCGTAACGATCTGGGCACTGTCTCAACGAGAGACTCGGTGAAATTATAGTACCTGTGAAGATGCAGGTTACCCGCGACAGGACGGAAAGACCCCGTGGAGCTTTACTGTAGCCTGATATTGAATTTTGGTACAACTTGTACAGGATAGGTAGGAGCCAGAGAACTCGGAGCGCCAGCTTCGAGGGAGGCGTCGGTGGGATACTACCCTGGTTGTATTGAAATTCTAACCCATGCCCCTTAGCGGGGCAGGAGACAGTGTCAGGTGGACAGTTTGACTGGGGCGGTCGCCTCCTAAAAGGTAACGGAGGCGCCCAAAGGTTCCCTCAGAATGGTTGGAAATCATTCGTAGAGTGTAAAGGCACAAGGGAGCTTGACTGCGAGACCTACAAGTCGAGCAGGGTCGAAAGACGGGCTTAGTGATCCGGTGGTTCCGCATGGAAGGGCCATCGCTCAACGGATAAAAGCTACCCCGGGGATAACAGGCTTATCTCCCCCAAGAGTCCACATCGACGGGGAGGTTTGGCACCTCGATGTCGGCTCATCGCATCCTGGGGCTGTAGTCGGTCCCAAGGGTTGGGCTGTTCGCCCATTAAAGCGGTACGCGAGCTGGGTTCAGAACGTCGTGAGACAGTTCGGTCCCTATCCGTCGTGGGCGTAGGAAATTTGAGAGGAGCTGTCCTTAGTACGAGAGGACCGGGATGGACACACCGCTGGTGTACCAGTTGTCTTGCCAAAGGCATCGCTGGGTAGCTATGTGTGGACGGGATAAGTGCTGAAAGCATCTAAGCATGAAGCCCCCCTCAAGATGAGATTTCCCATTACGCAAGTAAGTAAGATCCCTCAAAGACGATGAGGTAGATAGGTTCGAGGTGGAAGTGTGGTGACACATGGAGCTGACGAATACTAATCGATCGAGGACTTAACCAAATCTTGAAAGCAATCAATGTCTTTATCCAGTTTTGAGAGAACAAGCTTCTTTCAATAAAATAGTCTAGTGATGATGGCAAAGAGGTCACACCCGTTCCCATACCGAACACGGAAGTTAAGCTCTTTAGCGCCGATGGTAGTTGGGGGCTTCCCCCTGTGAGAGTAGGACGTCGCTAGGCAACTAAACCACTGAGTGTTCAGTGGTTTTTTTATATGCAAAAAAGCCCTAACTATTATTAAACCGAAGGTTCATTAGTGCGTATAAGAAAGAGAAATACATACAGAAGTAAAACCTCGAGAAGTGGGAGGACCAAGGAGAACAAAGTGCGGTGTACTTTATTCATGAGCGTCGGCTCAACATAGCTGAAGAAGTTGTCATCTTCGTTGGCCAATTGAAAGTAGGACATAATTAGTCGTATAAAAACCGTAGATATTTCTACAATTTTTTATTTTTCCTTAAATCTAATTAATATAGTGGAAAGAAACATCTAATATAAATTCATGCTCAGTAGCTATTAGGTGCCAATATATATAATAAGGATGGAAGGAAATAATGGATTGAATGCAGTGGGAATAATAATTTAATTTAGACAACAGGTCTTTCTATATTTTAGGTTGAAGATTAACTGTTATTTTTGAAACTAATAAGAAGATATGCAAATAAATATTAGATGCAAAAAAACAGCATATTAAAAATGGAAAATAAATGTTTTGATTAACTATTATTAATAAAATAGCACCAATAACTATACCTGTTAATGAATATATTCCGAGACTAATAAAATAACGTAATAATTTTGAAGTAATGATAAATCTTCCTGCTAAATTGTCTATCAAGATAGAGAGAGGTAATCCTACAAGGAAATAAATAGGTCCCGCATATAGTATAACGAAGATAAATGTCTCAAAAAAAACCAAAATAATAAACATTAGCTTCTCGCTGGGAACTGGGTACATATGAATACCAAGAAAGTAATATTGCAAATAAAATAACTGATATTGCTGCAGTTATGAATCTTTTTAACATTGAATCCTCCATATATGATCAATAGAAATTTTAAGATTACAGGAGAGATAACGTTTGCTAAAAATGTGAGATGATTTATACAAATATTAACAAAGTATAAAAAGAGAATAAATAGGTAATTTTCATAGATTAGCTAAATGGCTAATAATAAAAGTGTAAGAATATTTTTTCTAACAAATACACAAGTTATATATAATCTAGCAATATTTTTAAGTAGGTCATACTTTTCTAATTTATTGAATGCTACTCGTCCTTCAAAGAATAGGAATTGATTAGGCTTATATTATATAGATATATTAGAGGGAGTTCTAATCTAAACAAAATTAAAATTAATTTCTTACTATATACTTGCAATCTGTTTATTATAGTGATATATTATTAACTGTCAGCTTAAGAGTATCAAATAAATACAATTAATGAAAGAAAGTTATTGACTTTGATATGAATTATTGATAGAATTAAAAAGTTGTCGATCGAATTTAATCGATATAATTTAAAACTGTTGACATCTATATATAAGTGGTGTTATAGTAATAAAGTTACTTTTTTTAAAACAGCGGGAAAATTATTGTTGACATAACAAATTAGAGATGTTACAATATTGGAAGTCGATATTAAAGAGATTAACACGAACCTTGAAAACTGAACAACAAAACGTTAATGAACATAGTTTCTTCTATTAAATTAGAGAAACGAAATTTTGGACATCAAAATTGATGCCAGCACAAAATTTGAGCTTTATCAAATTTTCTCTTTTATGGAGAGTTTGATCCTGGCTCAGGACGAACGCTGGCGGCGTGCCTAATACATGCAAGTCGAGCGGACTTTAGAAAAGCTTGCTTTTCTAAAGTTAGCGGCGGACGGGTGAGTAACACGTGGGCAACCTGCCCTATAGTTGGGGATAACTCCGGGAAACCGGGGCTAATACCGAATAATACATTCCTTCTCCTGTTGGAATGTTGAAAGATGGTTTACGCTATCGCTATAGGATGGGCCCGCGGCGCATTAGCTAGTTGGTGAGGTAACGGCTCACCAAGGCGACGATGCGTAGCCGACCTGAGAGGGTGATCGGCCACACTGGGACTGAGACACGGCCCAGACTCCTACGGGAGGCAGCAGTAGGGAATCTTCCACAATGGGCGAAAGCCTGATGGAGCAACGCCGCGTGAGTGAAGAAGGTTTTCGGATCGTAAAACTCTGTTGTAAGGGAAGAACAAGTACAGTAGTAACTGGCTGTACCTTGACGGTACCTTATTAGAAAGCCACGGCTAACTACGTGCCAGCAGCCGCGGTAATACGTAGGTGGCAAGCGTTGTCCGGAATTATTGGGCGTAAAGCGCGCGCAGGTGGTCCTTTAAGTCTGATGTGAAAGCCCACGGCTCAACCGTGGAGGGTCATTGGAAACTGGGGGACTTGAGTGCAGAAGAGGAAAGTGGAATTCCAAGTGTAGCGGTGAAATGCGTAGAGATTTGGAGGAACACCAGTGGCGAAGGCGACTTTCTGGTCTGTAACTGACACTGAGGCGCGAAAGCGTGGGGAGCAAACAGGATTAGATACCCTGGTAGTCCACGCCGTAAACGATGAGTGCTAAGTGTTAGGGGGTTTCCGCCCCTTAGTGCTGCAGCTAACGCATTAAGCACTCCGCCTGGGGAGTACGGTCGCAAGACTGAAACTCAAAGGAATTGACGGGGGCCCGCACAAGCGGTGGAGCATGTGGTTTAATTCGAAGCAACGCGAAGAACCTTACCAGGTCTTGACATCCCATTGACCGCTATGGAGACATAGCTTTCCCTTCGGGGACAGTGGTGACAGGTGGTGCATGGTTGTCGTCAGCTCGTGTCGTGAGATGTTGGGTTAAGTCCCGCAACGAGCGCAACCCTTGTTCTTAGTTGCCATCATTTAGTTGGGCACTCTAAGGAGACTGCCGGTGACAAACCGGAGGAAGGTGGGGATGACGTCAAATCATCATGCCCCTTATGACCTGGGCTACACACGTGCTACAATGGACGGTACAAACGGTTGCCAACCCGCGAGGGGGAGCTAATCCGATAAAACCGTTCTCAGTTCGGATTGTAGGCTGCAACTCGCCTACATGAAGCCGGAATCGCTAGTAATCGCGGATCAGCATGCCGCGGTGAATACGTTCCCGGGCCTTGTACACACCGCCCGTCACACCACGAGAGTTTGTAACACCCGAAGCCGGTGGGGTAACCCTTTTGGGAGCCAGCCGTCGAAGGTGGGACAGATGATTGGGGTGAAGTCGTAACAAGGTAGCCGTATCGGAAGGTGCGGCTGGATCACCTCCTTTCTAAGGATTATTAACGGAATGGTTGACCTTCCGAGGTCAAACCAACATTAACGTTTTGTGTTCAGTTTTGAAGGTTCAGTAATGAAACTTCAAAACTTGTTCTTTGAAAACTGGATAAAACGACATTGAAAGCAACAAAATTCAAGTAATTGATTGTGTAGTTCTTAAGTCTTTTCTTTTTAAGAAAAGCAGTAACTAATCTTTATAGGTTAAGTTATTAAGGGCGCACGGTGGATGCCTTGGCACTAGGAGCCGAAGAAGGACGGCACTAACACCGATATGCTTCGGGGAGCTGTAAGTGAGCTTTGATCCGGAGATTTCCGAATGGGGGAACCCACTGTTCGTAATGGAACAGTATCTTGACGTGAATACATAGCGTCTTGAAGGCAGACCCAGGGAACTGAAACATCTAAGTACCTGGAGGAAGAGAAAGAAATTATTCGATTCCCTGAGTAGCGGCGAGCGAAACGGGAAGAGCCCAAACCAAGAGGCTTGCCTCTTGGGGTTGTAGGACACTCAACATAAGAGTTACAAAGGAATGAGTTAGACGAAGCGACCTGGAAAGGTCCGCCGTAGCGGGTAAAAGCCCCGTAGTCGAAAGTTCATTCTCTCTTGAGTGTATCCTGAGTACGGCGGAACACGTGAAATTCCGTCGGAATCCGGGAGGACCATCTCCCAAGGCTAAATACTACCTAGTGACCGATAGTGAACCAGTACCGTGAGGGAAAGGTGAAAAGCACCCCGGAAGGGGAGTGAAATAGATCCTGAAACCGTGTGCCTACAAGTAGTTAGAGCCCGTTAATGGGTGATAGCGTGCCTTTTGTAGAATGAACCGGCGAGTTACGATTACGTGCAAGGTTAAGCTGAGAAGGCGGAGCCGTAGCGAAAGCGAGTCTGAATAGGGCGAATGAGTACGTGGTCGTAGACCCGAAACCAGGTGATCTACCCATGTCCAGGGTGAAGGTGAGGTAACACTCACTGGAGGCCCGAACCCACGCACGTTGAAAAGTGCGGGGATGAGGTGTGGGTAGCGGAGAAATTCCAATCGAACCTGGAGATAGCTGGTTCTCTCCGAAATAGCTTTAGGGCTAGCCTCGTGATTGAGAATACTGGAGGTAGAGCACTGTTTGGACTAGGGGGGCATCTCGCTTTACCGAATTCAGACAAACTCCGAATGCCAGATATTTATACACGGGAGTCAGACTGCGAGTGATAAGATCCGTAGTCAAAAGGGAAACAGCCCAGACCACCAGCTAAGGTCCCAAAGTAATCGTTAAGTGGAAAAGGATGTGGCGTTGCTTAGACAACCAGGATGTTGGCTTAGAAGCAGCCATCATTTAAAGAGTGCGTAATAGCTCACTGGTCGAGTGACGCTGCGCCGAAAATGTATCGGGGCTAAACGATTCACCGAAGCTGTGGATGGAACATCTTAGATGTTCCGTGGTAGGAGAGCGTTCTAAGTGCGTTGAAGTCAGACCGGAAGGACTGGTGGAGCGCTTAGAAGTGAGAATGCCGGTATGAGTAGCGAAAGATGGGTGAGAATCCCATCCACCGTATGACTAAGGTTTCCTGAGGAAGGCTCGTCCGCTCAGGGTTAGTCGGGACCTAAGTCGAGGCCGATAGGCGTAGACGATGGACAACAGGTTGATATTCCTGTACCACCTCCCCGCCGTTTGAGTAATGGGGGGACGCAGTAGGATAAGATAAGCGTACCGTTGGTTGAGTACGCCCAAGCAGTAAGGCGTGGAAGTAGGCAAATCCGCTTCCTGTAACGTTGAGCTGTGATGGGGAGCTCTTATGAGCGAAGTATCTGATTTCACGCTGCCAAGAAAAGCCTCTAGCGAGGCGGGAGGTGCCCGTACCGCAAACCGACACAGGTAGTCGAGGAGAGAATCCTAAGGTGTGCGAGAGAACTCTCGTTAAGGAACTCGGCAAAATGACCCCGTAACTTCGGGAGAAGGGGTGCTCTCAGCAATGAGAGCCGCAGTGAATAGGCCCAGGCGACTGTTTAGCAAAAACACAGGTCTCTGCAAAACCGTAAGGTGACGTATAGGGGCTGACGCCTGCCCGGTGCTGGAAGGTTAAGAGGAGGGGTTAGCGCAAGCGAAGCTCTGAATTGAAGCCCCAGTAAACGGCGGCCGTAACTATAACGGTCCTAAGGTAGCGAAATTCCTTGTCGGGTAAGTTCCGACCCGCACGAAAGGCGTAACGATCTGGGCACTGTCTCAACGAGAGACTCGGTGAAATTATAGTACCTGTGAAGATGCAGGTTACCCGCGACAGGACGGAAAGACCCCGTGGAGCTTTACTGTAGCCTGATATTGAATTTTGGTACAACTTGTACAGGATAGGTAGGAGCCAGAGAACTCGGAGCGCCAGCTTCGAGGGAGGCGTCGGTGGGATACTACCCTGGTTGTATTGAAATTCTAACCCATGCCCCTTAGCGGGGCAGGAGACAGTGTCAGGTGGACAGTTTGACTGGGGCGGTCGCCTCCTAAAAGGTAACGGAGGCGCCCAAAGGTTCCCTCAGAATGGTTGGAAATCATTCGTAGAGTGTAAAGGCACAAGGGAGCTTGACTGCGAGACCTACAAGTCGAGCAGGGTCGAAAGACGGGCTTAGTGATCCGGTGGTTCCGCATGGAAGGGCCATCGCTCAACGGATAAAAGCTACCCCGGGGATAACAGGCTTATCTCCCCCAAGAGTCCACATCGACGGGGAGGTTTGGCACCTCGATGTCGGCTCATCGCATCCTGGGGCTGTAGTCGGTCCCAAGGGTTGGGCTGTTCGCCCATTAAAGCGGTACGCGAGCTGGGTTCAGAACGTCGTGAGACAGTTCGGTCCCTATCCGTCGTGGGCGTAGGAAATTTGAGAGGAGCTGTCCTTAGTACGAGAGGACCGGGATGGACACACCGCTGGTGTACCAGTTGTCTTGCCAAAGGCATCGCTGGGTAGCTATGTGTGGACGGGATAAGTGCTGAAAGCATCTAAGCATGAAGCCCCCCTCAAGATGAGATTTCCCATTACGCAAGTAAGTAAGATCCCTCAAAGACGATGAGGTAGATAGGTTCGAGGTGGAAGTGTGGTGACACATGGAGCTGACGAATACTAATCGATCGAGGACTTAACCAAATCTTGAAAGCAATCAATGTCTTTATCCAGTTTTGAGAGAACAAGCTTCTTTCAGAAACAAATAGGAACTTCGCCTAAGAGCGCAACGTCCATGTTGCAACGGCGAAGCCAGCACATTCATGTGCAAGTCTAGTGATGATGGCAAAGAGGTCACACCCGTTCCCATACCGAACACGGAAGTTAAGCTCTTTAGCGCCGATGGTAGTTGGGGGCTTCCCCCTGTGAGAGTAGGACGTCGCTAGGCAACTAAACCACTGAGTATTCAGAGGTTTTTTATATGCAGAAAAAGTCCAACTATTATTAAAACCGATGGTTGATCGGTACTTATAAGAAAAAGAAATATATCCAGAAGTACAAAGCACAGTATAATTTTTACATGAGCCTTGGCTCGAAGCTAGACTCCGAAATTAGCCGCCGTATCATCATACTTCGCAGATTAGCGTCATCCTCTGTGAAAGTAGGGCGTCGCTAGGTATTTGAAACCCGCTGAGTATTCAGCGGGTTTTTTATTATTGTTGTGTTGTCCTATTTATAAAAGCTTGAACATACACCACAAACAATAGAGTAGATATATTAGCATCGAATAGAGGCATCCTATTCAGAGTGACTAGTAACTACCCCATTAAAGTATTCAGTGAGGTTTTATTTAATTTAGGGAAGACTGCTAATAAATAATGAAAGAAAGTTGTGAAAGGTGATATTTTTTTACAGCATATCTTTTTAGAAAACTATATTTGCTAATTGAAGATATATAACGAAATGTTTTGAGCAATAATCAAACTAATGAAGGTTTTATAGACTCTGTGAAGAATTTAAAGAATATGAATGGTAACAGCTTCTTATTTTGTACCCAATGAATAAAATTTATAAAGAAGTGACATAAACCTTTTTTCGGGAAGTGAAGATGAGCTTACTGAAATGGAATATAATCAGAATGACAATCAGTTGGAGAGTTTTATAGACTTCTTTGAAAGAATGAAGAAACGTTAGTTATACATGAGTATAGGGATTTTACTGATTGGTTTATTCAATCTTGGTAAAGATAGGTGGAAATGCATTCTAATTGCAATCACATTTATCTTTTAACAACAATTACGAATTGAATGATTTAAAGATGAATCAATGAGTTGATGAAGGAGAAAAGTTGTCCTAAATAAAACGGAATGTAGGTTCATTTTACATAGTAGGCCTTTATATAAAGGATACAAAAAGCGACCTATCAAAGTCGCTAGGCAAACTGTATTAAGAATATAATTTACCCCTAACAGATACTTTCGAAAAAATATATTATCCTGTATTGGTGAAGGGAGAGGGAAGATGAAGCTTTATGGTGATTTTATCAAGGGAGATTGGTTAGAGGCTTTAGGTGTAGATGAAGAACAAATCCCATTATCTTTTATCATCCACGGGGAATGGAACCATGAGGATAATCTAGTTTTGTGGAAAAATATCCTCAAGGAGGAAATGTGGTTGCCCAAATGGAATGCTATTATTGGAAAGTATAAAGGATACAATATGGGATTCGCCAATGTATATGGTAGCCCTATGGCGACGATGATTACACATCAATTTGCATCAGCAGGAACCAATCAATTTATTCAGACTGGATATTTTGGAGGTTTAACTTTTGATATAAAGTATGGAGATATTCTGATTGTTTCAGAAGCTGAGATGCAAGATGGAGCATCTCATTGGTATCTTCCTAATACTAAAATAGTTAAATCTGATCAAAAGTTATTAAATGCAGCTATAGATTATTGTGAAAAAAGAGATTACTCCTATGTGGTTGGAAGTGTGCTCTCAACTAGTGCAATGTTTCTTGAAACCAAAGAAATGATTGATGAATGGGCTTCGAATGGTCATATGGGAGTTGATATGGAAACAGCAACAACTTTGGCAGTAGCGAAAAGGTTTGATAAAAAGGCTGTTGGATTGTTAAATTTATCTGATCAGCTTATTGTAGGAGATACGCTATACTCCTATACAAAGAAAAGAGAGTTAATTGAAGCAGAAACAGATGAAAAAATAAGGGATGTTGCACTTTATTTATCTTCAATCTCAGATTAGTGAAAGAAAAATTAAAAGGTACTGATTATGTGCTTCAATTCAAATAGTTCTATTTACGATATCTCCTATTCACTTTCGTTTAATGCCCTCTAAGACTATAATAGAAAGGGAAATAGAACGGAGTGAGAAAATGAAAAGGGAAAGACCGGTCGTTTCAGCTTTGCAAAAATTTGCGCAAAATGAGCCGTTGAGCTGGCATGTTCCGGGACATAAAAACGGCTTATTATCAAACCTACCACGTACTATCAAGGATGCACTTACATATGATTTAACAGAGTTAACGGGTTTAGATGATTTTCACCACCCTGAGGAAGCCATTGCACAGGCAGAAATGCTATTAGCTAATGCATATCAATCAAGCAATAGCTTTTTCTTGGTTAATGGTTCGACAGTTGGAAATCTTGCCATGATTTTTGCGACCTGTAAGCGAAATGAAAAAATTATTATACAAAGAAATGCACATAAATCAGTTTTCCACGCCTTAGAGCTAGTTGGAGCAAAAGCGATATTTGTAGCACCTAAATGGGATGAGGCTACAAAAACTGCCGGAGCTGTCCCGACTACTACATTAAAAGAAGCATTGCAGCTTCATCCTGACGCTAAAGCGGTTGTTTTAACCTATCCAACCTATTATGGCATAGCAGGTAAGGAGCTAGAGCAGCAAATAGAAATGTGCCATGAAATGAATATACCTGTTCTAGTAGACGAGGCACATGGTGCTCATTTTATCGCAAGTCAGTCGTTTCCATCCTCTGCAATTCAGTTAGGGGCAGATGTAGTTGTTCAATCTGCACATAAAACACTTCCTGCTATGACTATGGCCTCGTTTTTGCATGTAAATTCAAATCTGGTTAAAGTAGAAAAGGTCAATCATTATTTAAGGATGCTTCAATCGAGCAGTCCGTCGTATTTGCTTCTTGCTTCTTTAGATGATGCAAGAGATTATATAGATAGCTATTTAGAAAGTGATGCAAACTATTTAAAACAAAAAAGAAGTCAGTGGGTAGAGGCATTACGGTCAATAGAACCTTTACAGGTCATTGAAGTAGATGACCCTTTAAAGCTATTATTGCGCTTTTCAGGGTATACAGGGTTTCAGTTAAAGGAAGAACTGGAGCAGCAAGGAATTTATGTTGAGCTGAGTGATCCGTATCAGGTTTTATTCATATTGCCGCTACTAAAACATGGACAAGCTTATCCATTTGCCGAAACACGGAAGCGTATTAAAGAAGCAATTTTTAACTTAAGGAAAAAAGGGGTAAATAGTATTGAGGCGGTTTCACCATCAAACGAAATGACAACCGTTTCAACACCTGAATATTCCTATGATGAGTTGGAAGAGCTAGAAAAGGAATGGGTACCATATATGCGGGCAATTGGGCGTGTTGCTGCAAGTATGCTGATTCCTTATCCGCCCGGTATACCATTATTCTTGCCGGGAGAAAAAATTACAGTGGCCAAATTAAGTCAACTAGAAGAGTTACTTGCAGTAGGTGTAGCTTTTCAAGGACAGCATCGTTTGCACGAAAAGCTCATTTACGTCATAAAGTAACAATCGGAGGAATATAGAAATGAAAAGCAATTTATTTATAACATTTGAAGGCCCAGAAGGAGCGGGAAAAACGACAATTTTAACTCGGATCACCGAGCGTCTTCGTGAGAATAACATTGACGTGTTAGCAACTCGTGAGCCGGGTGGGATTGAGATTGCGGAGAAAATTCGTGAGGTCATCTTAAACCCTGAAAATACAGCGATGGATGAAAGAACTGAAGCTTTATTGTATGCTGCAGCTAGAAGCCAGCATTTTTTTGAAAAGGTTGAGCCTGCAATGAAGGCGGGTAAAATGATCTTATGTGATCGTTTTATTGATTCCTCATTAGCTTATCAGGGCTATGCTCGCGGAATTGGTATCGATGAAGTGTTATCGATAAATGAATTTGCCATTGGGAAGCGTATGCCGGATTTAACGATACTTTTTGACCTAAATCCTGCTGTTGGACTAGCCCGAATTCATGCACACAATGAGCGTGAGTTGAATAGACTTGATGTTGAGAGCTTATCATTTCACGAAAAAGTTAGGGAAGGTTATCATGAAGTAGTAAAGCGTTATCCTAATAGAATTAAAGTAGTGAATGCTGATCAGTCTGTGGAGAATGTAGTAGAAGATGTCTGGCGTCTGATCTGTGAATCGCTAGATGAAAAGTAAATGAAGTAGGCTATTATGTATGCTATAATATAAACACCAATTCAATATATGGGAGTGAGTGCGGATGAAGTTAGTTGTTGCAGTCGTTCAAGACCAGGATAGTAATCGTTTGTCTAGCGCGTTAACTAAAAATAATTTTCGCGCAACGAAATTAGCAAGTACTGGCGGGTTTTTACGTTCAGGAAACACAACCTTTCTCGTTGGAACGGAGGATTCATTAATTCCTCAATTGCTCGACATTATTCGAGATAATTGTCGTTCCCGCGAACAGATGGTATCACCTGTTTCGCCATTAGGTGGCAATGCAGACTCTTATATCCCATATCCCATTGAAGTTGAAGTTGGGGGAGCAACAGTTTTTGTGTTACCAATCGAACAGTTCCACCATTTCTAACCTTATTTAGTAGAAATTTCGTATAAATCATGCACTAAATTATTGTAGAATTTATATAGTAAGATTCTTCAACTCAAAATAAGGTTAAACCCATAGCAATTGTCTTAAATCACTTCGAAATAATTAAACACTTACGCTATTTTGGTTTTGTGATTAGGTGGAGGCGAAAGGTAATTGAAAATAAATCAAGATTTACGTGTAGGTCTAAAAACGAATCACCATGATATAAAGCAACCGAACCAATCAGGAAATCGCTTTGGTGAAGTACTTGTGAAACAGGGAACTAAACTACAATCTGAGCAGTTAACAAGATTGATGGGCGACATTTCTGCCGCAGGTGACCGTGTAGCAAGGTCTCGTAACCTGCGTGAATTGACTCGTTTTAAAATGTTAGTAAAGCGTTTCTTACAAGAAGCAGTTGAATATGGCCTTGATATGAAACAATCCCATACATGGAATCGTTTTGGAGAAGGGCGTCGTCTGAAAATTGTCGAAACGGTTGATGAGCGTTTAATAGAACTTGCACAGGAAATTTTAAGTGAAGAAAAGAGTTCAATTGATTTACTAGATAAAATCGGTGAAATCAAAGGATTACTAGTAAATTTATATATGTAAAACCCGTGTCTATTTACTTTCCTGAATGGGACACGGGGTTTTTTCTAAGAAAAGGTGAAAGGGAAGACAGAACTTCATTTTCATAAATGTTACGTTTAGAGAAAAAGGTGAACAAAGTGGTAGAATATGTGGATGAGCTAAAGGTGCTACAGCCTGTAGTAATGAAGCAGATACAAACGATTTTTGAAAAAAACAGAACCGGTCATGCGTACATATTTGATGGTGAAAAAGGGACGGGTAAAAAAGAAATCGCAATTTTCTTCATAAAGCTACTTTTATGTCTGAACCCGTCGAAAAATGTTCCATGTGAAACATGTCGAAATTGCAAACGCATTGAAACTGGTAATCATCCGAATGTGAAGCAGTTAGAACCAGATGGACAATTCATAAAAACCGACCAAATTCGAGACCTTATTTCTGGAATGACAAAAACAAGCATGGAGGAGGGACGTAAAATTTATGTTCTTCATCATGCAGATCGAATGAATACCTCTTCCGCTAATACATTACTTAAATTTTTAGAAGAGCCCGAGGGTAATGTGACTGCCATTCTACTAACAGAAAGCTATCAGTCCATATTACCGACGATACAGTCACGGTGCCAGCATATAAAATTTGCTACTGTTCCACGAGATATTTTATTAAAGCAGCTTCAAGAACAGGGTATCACCTTTTCAATGGCGTCCACTGTTAGTATGTTAACGAATAGCTTAGAAACAGCGATTTCACTAGCTCACGATGAGCAGTTTGCACATGCAAGAAAAACAGTGTTAAAATTAGTAGAGACAGTTAGAAAAAATGTCCATGAGGCATTATTAGTTGTGTATGAAGATTGGTTGGTTTCCTTTAAGGAAAAAGAGGAAATTGAACAAGCGTTAGATTTACTACTTTTCGCATATCGTGATATTGTAGCTATAAAAGCGAATCCACAAAGCTCATGTACATATCCAGACATGTTGCAAAGCTGGAAGGAAATCGCATTACACACAACTTATGATCGTCTGTCTGATCAATTGCAGGCAATTTTACAAGCAAGACAAAATTTGCAGCGCAATATGAATCGGTCGCTTTTGATGGAGCAGTTAATGCTTAATCTGCAGGAGGGGTATACATTTGTATAATGTAGTAGGAGTCCGTTTTAAAAAAGCGGGTAAAATATATTATTTTGACCCCGGTGATTTTCTACTGGAAAAAGGACAATATGTCATAGTAGAAACAGCAAGAGGGGTTGAATACGGAAAGATTGTCGTTCCAATGAAGCAAGTTGGGGAAAATGATGTTGTTTTACCATTAAAACAAGTATTACGTCCAGCAGATGAACGAGATCGTATCCAGGTTGATGAAAATAGGCAAGAATCACAACGAGCTTTTGAACTGGCCAGTACTAAAATTACTGAGCACAAGTTAGAAATGAAGCTAGTTGATGTTGAGTATACATTTGATCGAAATAAAATTATCTTTTACTTCACAGCTGAAGGTAGAGTAGATTTCAGGGAATTAGTAAAAGACTTAGCTTCCATATTCCGTACACGTATTGAGCTACGCCAAATTGGTGTGCGTGACGAAGCCAAGCTTCTTGGTGGTATCGGTCCTTGTGGTAGAATGCTTTGCTGTTCGACATTTTTAGGGGATTTTGACCCTGTGTCGATTAAAATGGCAAAGGACCAAAACTTATCATTAAATCCAACGAAAATTTCCGGACTTTGTGGTCGTCTTATGTGCTGTCTGAAGTATGAGAATGATGATTACGAAAACGCGAAGGAAGGAATGCCTGATATCGGTGATAAGACAATGACACCAGATGGTCCAGGTAAAGTAGTAGGAATTAATGTTTTAGAACGATTAATTCAGGTCTTCTTAGAAGAGCAGGTACGTACTGTTGAATATACATTAGAAGAAATTATTGAATGTGAGAAGAATTTGATTTAGATGAACAATGGGGTGGCTTTCTAGTGAAGGACCGTAATTTCTTAGATACTGTTATGGAATTCGAACAACAGCTCGAAACGCTACAGCAACAATACATTGATTTGAAAAAATATGTTGCACAAATGGTGGAAGATCATCAAGCAATTCAAACAGAAAACCTTCACCTGCGTAGACGTCTAGAAGAGCTTTTATCTACAGATCCTACAGATGAAAGTAGTAATGAGGAAAAAGTAAGCTTATTAGATATTGGAGAGGGATATGATAATTTAGCGCGTCTATACCAAGAAGGGTTCCATGTTTGCCACGTACATTTTGGCGGTTCCCGAAAAGGTGAAGATTGTTTATTTTGTCTATCGTTTTTAAATAAACAAAATGCATAAATTCCCTCAAAACCGTAAAAGGCTGATACCACTTAATGTGGTTTTCAGTCTTTTCTTTTGGGTATGGCGAAAAGATGCATAAGGAGGTTTTTTATGGAACAATGGTTAAAAGAGGATGAGCGGCTGGATTACTTATTGGCAGAGGATTTAAGAATTATTCAAAGTCCATCCGTATTTTCGTTTTCGTTAGATGCAGTATTATTATCGAGGTTTGTCAATGTTCCTATAAATAGAGGAAAAATTGTCGACCTTTGTTCAGGCAATGGGGTTATTCCATTATTCTTAAGTGCGCGCACAAAAGCTGAAATTATTGGTGTCGAATTACAAGAACGACTATTTGATATGGCAGAACGCAGTGTGAAGTACAATGGATTGGGAAATCAAATAGAGATGGTGTTAGGGGATGTTAAAATGATTCCCCCTCAGCTAGGAATTGAAAAATATGATGTTGTAACATGCAACCCACCTTATTTCTTAGCACATGAATTAAGTGATAAAAATTTAAGCGAGCATTACGCAATTGCCCGTCATGAATTACATCTCACATTAGAAGAAGCGATAGAATCAGCTAGCAAATTGTTAAAACAGGGTGGGAAGGCTGCCTTTGTCCATCGCCCAGGAAGGCTTCTCGATATTGTAACAGCAATGCGAGCCAATCGACTAGAACCAAAGCGTATTCGATTTGTCTATCCGAAATTTGGTAAAGAAGCAAACACTTTATTAATAGAAGGAATTAAGGATGGGAAGCCTGATTTAAAGGTATTACCTCCATTATACGTATATGATGAGAACAATGAGTATACGGATGAAGTGAGTGAGATACTTTATGGAGACAAAAAATAATCATTTCTTTTATGTATTAGAATGTGCAAATCACTCGCTCTATGCGGGTTATACGAATAATCTTGAGAAACGCGTGGCAACTCATAATGCCGGAAAGGGAGCAAAATATACGAAAGCACATTTACCAGTGAAATGCGTTTATTTTGAAACTTACGAAACAAAACAAGAGGCGATGCGGGCTGAGTATGCATTCAAACAACTAAAACGAAGTGAAAAACTGAAGTACATTGGAGGAGCACCAACATGAAATCACAAAAAAGCAGCCAGCACGAGCAAGGAAGCTGTTTATATTTGGTGGCAACACCAATCGGAAATTTAGAGGATATGACAGTCCGTGCACTGCGAATCCTGAAAGAAGTTGATGTGATTGCAGCTGAAGATACACGAAACACTAAAAAGCTTTGTAATTATTTCGAAATTCAAACACCTCTTGTAAGCTATCATGAGCATAATCTTGAGTACGGGGGAGAAAAGCTATTAGGCTATTTACGAGATGGGAAATCTGTTGCTTTAGTAAGTGACGCTGGGCTTCCTTGTATTTCAGATCCAGGTGCAGATATTGTTGTTAAAGCAATTGAAGAGGATTTTGCTGTTGTTCCAGTGCCTGGCGCCAATGCCGCTTTAACCGCTTTAATCGCATCTGGAATAGTACCTCAGCCCTTCTACTTCTTTGGGTTTTTAAATCGCCAAAAGAAAGAGCGTAGATTACAGCTTGAGAAATTAGCAAAGCGAGAAGAAACGATGATTTTTTATGAAGCTCCCCATCGTTTAAAAGAAACATTAAAGGATTTAGAACTCGTTTTAGGTGAGCGTAAAATAGTATTGGCTCGTGAACTGACAAAGAAATTTGAAGAGTTTTTGCGCGGTACCATTTCGGAGGCACTAAATTGGGTAAATGAAAATGAAATCCGTGGCGAATTTTGTGTAATTTTAGAAGGTAATGTTAATGGTGAGGTTGAAGAGGAAGAAGCTGCCTATTGGACAAACCTATCTATAGTTGAACACATAGACCATTTAGTAGAAGAAAAACAAATGAATTCAAAGGATGCCATTAAAGAAGTTGCAAAGATAAGGGGCTTACCTAAACGAGATGTTTACCAGCAATACCATGTATAACACTTACATTAATTGGAAATAATTTGTGTAGGTAATACACAAATGCAATAAAAAAGCATTGCTATTTAGATTTAAATAGCAATGCTTTTTGCCTGATTAGGGCTATTCTTAAAAAGAAAAACGATTCTCGCAAAGGATGGCGAAAATCGTGTATTTTCTTATGATTATTTTGAAAAGTGTTGTTGGATTTCTTTTACTAAAATATCTGCACCTTCTGGACTTAAGATTAACTTTCCTCCAGCTAGACGGAAGTTTTCATCTGAAACTTCTCCTGTAACAGCACAAGTCATGTTAGGCATATATTTTTTAAGAATGATTTTATCGTCATCAACGTAAATTTCCAATGCATCTTTTTCTGCGATTCCTAATGTACGGCGAAGTTCAATCGGAATAACTACACGTCCTAATTCATCTACTTTACGAACGATACCTGTTGATTTCATGACAATATTTCCTCCTATATGTTGTATATTATATTTTACATTCGTCAAAATTCGACATATTTCATCTGTCTGATTAGAATCATACCAAGTAATCCCATAAACGTCAATTATTTAGTATTAATGGTTGAAACTTGATGTGAATAAATTATAAACATTATTATAGATAAATGAGGTTTATTTAAGATAAAATGGTATTTATTAGAGATTATTATTATGGAACGATATAATTAGTGAGAAAAGTTCATTAAATTTACACATTTTTCTAATGTCATTTTTCGACAAAATCCTGTAATAATATTCTTTCATTGAAACAATTTTCTTACTTCGATAAAATAAACACTATACAGTTAACAATGGAGGCCATTTTAAGTGAGCGAAAAGAACACATTTTATATAACTACCCCAATTTATTATCCAAGTGGTAAATTTCATATTGGTACCGCTTATACTACAGTAGCATCAGACACAATCTCACGTTACAAACGTTTAAGAGGCTATGATGTTCGCTTTTTAACAGGAATGGACGAGCATGGACAGAAGATCCAAGAAAAGGCTGCAGAAGCTGGCAAAAACCCGCAGGACTATGTAAATGAAATAGCTGAGAGTGCTAAGAAGCTTTGGGCTTTAATGGATATTTCCTACGATGATTTTATTCAAACTACACAAGATCGCCATAAAAAAAGTGTAGAAAAGATTTTTCAAAAGTTTTTGGACAATGGTGATATCTATAAAGGGGAGTATGAAGGCTGGTACTGTACACCTTGTGAATCATTTTATACGGAAACACAATTGGAGAATGAAAATTGCCCTGATTGTGGACGACCTGTACACAAAGTAAAAGAAGAATCTTACTTCTTTAATATGAAGAAATATTCAGAACGTCTATTACAATATTATGAGGAAAACGTTGAATTCATCGAACCGGAATCACGTAAAAATGAGATGATTAACAACTTCATTAAACCAGGTTTAGAGGACTTGTCTGTTTCTCGTACTTCATTTGACTGGGGTATTAAGGTTCCTGGGGATCCAAGACATGTCATTTATGTTTGGGTAGATGCTTTAACAAACTATATTACAGCTTTAGGCTATGGCTCTGATAATGAAGAATTATTTAACAAATTTTGGCCAGCCGATGTACATGTTGTAGGGAAAGATATCGTGCGTTTCCATACTATTTACTGGCCAATCTTCTTAATGGCTTTAGATTTACCATTACCGAAGAAAGTATTTGCTCACGGCTTTATTATGATGAAAGACGGTAAAATGTCGAAGTCGAAAGGGAATGTTGTCTATCCAGAAATGTTAATTGAACGTTATGGATTAGATGCAACACGCTACTTCCTGCTTCGTGAACTACCATTTGGTTCAGATGGCGTATTCTCACCTGAATCCTTTGTTGAAAGAACGAACTTCGATTTAGCTAATGATTTAGGAAACTTATTAAATCGTACAGTATCAATGATGAACAAATACTTTGATGGTTTCATTCCAACAGAGAACCTTGTTGAAACAGAATTTGATGCTGCTTTAAAAGCACACGCGAGGGAAACTCGTTTAGTCTACGAGAAAAACATGGAAAAAATGCAATTTAGTGTTGTGCTGTCAGATGTGTGGTCACTTGTTTCTCGTACAAACAAGTATATCGATGAAACTCAGCCATGGGTTTTAGCCAAGGACGAGGAAAATCAAGGGAAATTGGCTTCAGTAATGTTGAACCTTGCTGAAAGCCTTCGTCAAATTGCCGTTATGTTACAGCCATTTATGACCTCAACTCCTAAGCAAATTGTCGAACAATTAGGATTAAACGCGACTCATCTGACTTGGGAAACAATTGAAACATTCGGCAATACTATTCCAGCAAACATTAAAGTGGTAGAAAAAGGAATTCCGATTTTCCCTCGATTAGATGTGGAAGTAGAGGTCGGTTATATTAGAGAACAAATGAGAGCTTCTGTAAAAACGCCTCAAGAAGAAGAGAAAAAAGCAGAGGTAGAAGCACCTGAAATACCTGAAATCTCTATCGATGATTTTATGAAGGTAGACTTACGAGTTGCTACTGTTACAGCTTGTGAACCAGTTCCTAAAGCTGATAAATTATTAAAGCTTCAGGTTGATTTAGGATACGAACAACGCCAAGTAGTATCGGGAATTGCGCAATATTACAAGCCCGAGGAATTAGTAGGGCAAAAAGTGATTGTTGTAGCAAACTTAAAACCAGTAAAGCTTCGTGGTGAACTATCACAAGGAATGATTTTGGCAGGATCGCATGATGGTGTTTTAACACTTGCAACAGTAGATCCAAAACTTCAAAATGGTGCAAAAGTAAAATAATCATTAATATTTGTTAAGCCTGTTGGACAAACTTCGTTCAACAGGCTTTTCACACGAAGTCTTTATACCTAAAGAAGTTATATTATAATAATGAATTCGAGGTTGTCATATGTCGAATTAGGGAAATTCTACTAAATGAAGCGGAAATCTGTATGATTTATGACATAAAATATTCCGCTTGTAATATTTCTGTAATTTAGTTGTCAACTAAGAAATGTTTTAATCAACTACAATAAGTGAGGAGAAATTAATATGTTTATAGATACACATGTCCATTTAAATGCAGATCAATATGACGAAGACTTACAACAAGTAATCGAGAGAGCATTAGAAGCGAAAGTTGAAAAAATGGTAGTAGTTGGTTTCGATCGGAAAACGATCGAACGAGCAATGAAGCTAGCAGCTGATTATGAATTTATCTATGCGGTAATTGGATGGCACCCTGTTGATGCAATTGATTGTACACCCGAAGATTTAGAGTGGATTGAACAGCTTGCCACTCATCCCAAAGTTGTCGGTATTGGCGAAACTGGTTTGGATTATTATTGGGATAAATCACCGAAAGAGGTACAACAAGAGCTATTCCGCAAACAAATTCATCTAGCACAAAAACTAAAGCTACCAATAATTATTCATAATCGCGAAGCAACTGGCGATGTGGTGAAAATATTACACGAAGAAAATGCAGCATCCGTTGGTGGAGTAATGCATTGTTTCAGTGGAAGTGTTGAAACGGCTCGTGAATGTATTGATATGAATTTCATGATTAGTTTAGGTGGTCCTGTCACATTTAAAAATGCTCGAATGCCAAAAGAGGTAGCGAAAGAGATTCCGCTAGAGTATTTAATGATTGAAACAGATGCCCCTTATCTAGCGCCACATCCTTATCGCGGCAAACGTAATGAGCCGTCTTATGTGCCTTTAGTTGCTGAGGAAATTGCTCGTCAAAAAGAATTATCAATTGATGAAGTTGCGCAAGCGACAACCTCAAATGCTATTAAATTTTTTAATCTCGATGAATAGATTTCCTAAATGCCTCCAATACTGCGTTTAGGAAGCTTCGTTTAAATGGACTATTTTTTCGGAAAAATTAATTTGGTTGACAGCTAGAAAAGTAGTCCGTATAATCCAACGAGTGCTAAGGAGGCGTTTTTTCATGTCAAAAATAAGTACCATGAAAAACTTGTTCCGAGGATCATTGAGGAGTAAGCAAACAGTGGTTGGTGTGGTTTCACTGATTCTGTTTGTTTCAGTAGTTTCGTTCATAGTATTTCAAGTCACCAAGGATTCGGTGGTCGTAAATGCGAACGGAAAAGAAGAAGAATTTTCAACTCACGCAAAAACAGTAGGCGACCTTCTTGAACAAGAAGGTATCGTAATCACTCAATATGATAAAGTATCACCCTCACTGAATACAGAAATCGTTAATGGTTTAACGATTGATTGGGAACAAGCAAGAGAAGTAACAATTTCAGTTGACGGAAGTCAGTCAAAAGTATGGACAACTGAAAGTAAAGTGAAGAACATTTTGGAAGAAGCAAATATCGAAGTAACAGAGCATGATGTATTATCACAAGCTTTGGACGCAGAAGTAGGCGAGACTAACCAAATTGATATTCAAAAGGCGTTTCAGTTAACGCTTGTCGATGGTTTAGAAGAAAGACAAGTTTGGTCCACTTCGACTACGGTCGCTAACTTTTTGAAACAACAGGGAATTCAGCTTAATGAGTTTGATCGTGTTGAAAATGATCTGGAGAAAGAAATTACACCAGAAGATAAAATCACAGTTGTTCGCGTAGAAAAAGTTACCGATGTAGTGGAAGAATCTATTGATTTCGCAGTAGAAACGAAATCAGACTCTTCATTGCTAAAAGGAAAAGAAAAAGTTGTAGCTAAGGGCGAGAAAGGGAAAGTGTCTCGTACCTACGAAGTTATTAAAGAAAATGGTAAAGTTATAGAGAAAGTTTTAAAATCAGAAGATGTAATTCAAAAACCAACTACAAAAGTAGTAGCAGTTGGGACAAAGGTTGTAACAGCAGCTGTTTCTCGTAGTAATAGTGCATCATCTTCAAGCAGCAGTAAAGAATTTTATGTCACTGCAACAGCATATACAGCAGGCTGTGCAGGCTGTTCAGGTGTAACAGCAACAGGCTTAACATTAAAAGATGGTATGAAAGTAATTGCTGTAGACCCAAGTGTTATTCCATTAGGAACTAAAGTATGGGTAGAAGGCTACGGGAATGCCATTGCTGCTGACAAAGGCAGTGCCATCAAGGGCAATAAAATCGACGTATTTGTAAGCTCAACGAACCAAGCAAACAGCTGGGGACGCAAAAAAGTACGCATCAAAATTTTAAACTAAAACTAGTAACTTAAAAAAAGTTTAGCATGATTCAACCAAAATGTATGAAGCCTCCCTGTAGACTGACAGGGAGGCTTTTTTTTGCGGGTAAATCGGTTCACATTAAGACGAAGCAAAGCGATACCGAGTGTGAAAGGTAGTAAAATCCTTCAGATTGCGACGAAGCGAAGCAATACCGAGTGTGAAAGGAAGTAATCGTGCTCGTATTGCGACGAAGCAAAGTGATAGCCAGTGTAAAAGGTAGTAATCGTGCACGTATTGAAACGAAGTGGAGGGATAGCAAGTATGAAAGGAAGTAATCGTGCACGTATTGGGACGAAGCGAAGCGATACCGAGTGTGAAAGGAAGTAATCGTGCTCGTATTGCGACGAAGCAAAGTGATAGCCAGTGTAAAAGGTAGTAATCGTGCACGTATTGAAACGAAGTGGAGGGATAGCAAGTATGAAAGGAAGTAATCGTGCACGTATTGCGACGAAGCGAAGCGATAGCTCAGATGGAAGGTAGCAAACCTGCCCGCATTACGACGATACGAAGCGTTTAACTAGATGAAAGGTAGCAATCACGCACGCCTTACGACGATGTAAAAAGGTTTCCCTAATGGAAGGTAGTAAACCCGTTCACTTTACACCAATCTGGAGCAATTTCCACTTAGAATCGTCTAATACTCTAATCTTATCTTGGAATCTCGACGGTCCAGACAAGTTGTAGGGACGCTAAATGTTACCCAATGCTACCGCCTCACCACTACAGCCGTAATGCTAATAAGCAAACCTACCATACTTAAGAACAAGCAGCGGTTAATCAATTGCCTCAAAATCACAGCAAACCAATCAAAACGACGTCTAGTCACTTTTCATGTTATTATAGTCAGAGATTGCTTTAGAAGAGGGGTATATTTTTGAATATACAAGAAATCATTGTTGTAGAAGGAAAAGATGATACAACGGCGATTAAAAGAGCGGTTAATGCAGATACAATAGAAACAAATGGCTCTGCGATTTCCGAGGAAACGATTCGTCGTATTCATCACGCTCAAACAAAACGTGGGGTAATTGTTTTCACAGACCCCGATTATCCAGGGCGTCGCATCCGTGCAATTATTGAAGAACGAGTTCCAGGAGTGAAGCATGCGTTTCTAGCAAAAGAGAAAACCATTGCGAAAAATGGTAAAGGACTTGGCATTGAGCATGCACGAGATGAAGATATTCGAGAAGCATTGAGCCAAGTGTATACGTCAAACCCAGATTTTAAAACTGAAAATATTATTACAATGGAAGATTTGCTAATAGCTCGATTGATAGGGCATCCACAATCAAAACAACGTCGCAATCGTTTGGGGGAAATCCTGAATATTGGGATGACGAATGGTAAACAATTGCATAAAAGACTAGCAATGTTCCAAATTACTGCTGAACAATTTGGTGAAGCAGTAGCTCAACTAGATCAGGAGGATCAAAATGAATAAAGATATCGCAACACCATTACGAACAAAAGAAATTTTAAATAAATACGGCTTTTCTTTCAAAAAAAGTTTAGGACAAAACTTTTTAATAGATCCCAATATTTTACGTAATATCGTAAGTCATGCCAATTTAACAGAAGAAAGTGGAGCGATTGAAGTTGGACCAGGGATCGGTGCATTAACAGAGCATCTTGCACGTTCAGCAAAAAAAGTTGTCTCTTTTGAAATTGACCAACGTCTTTTACCTGTACTTGAAGATACATTAAGTCCGTACGATAATGTGAAAATTATACATTCGGATATTTTAAAAGCGGATGTAGAAAAAGTAATAAAAGAGGAAATGTTAGGTATAGAAGACATCATGGTTGTGGCAAACTTACCTTATTACGTAACAACACCAATTTTATTGAAATTGCTAAATGATCGACTTCCGATTCGTGGATTTGTTGTTATGATGCAAAAAGAAGTAGCAGATCGCATTACGGCTAAGCCTGGGACTAAGGAATACGGCTCGCTATCTATTGCTATTCAATATTACGTGACTGCAGAGATTGCGATGGTTGTTCCAAAAACTGTGTTTATGCCACAGCCAAATGTGGATTCTGCCGTTATTCGTCTAATCAAGCATGATGAGCCACCTGTAAAAGTAATTAGTGAAGATTTCCTGTTTGAGGTAACACGAACTTCTTTTGCACAACGCAGAAAGACAATACTAAATAATCTTCAATCAGGGCTTCCATCGGGTAAAGAAAAGAAACAGCTTATTTTGGAGGCACTAGAATCAGCGAATGTAGACCCAACAAGAAGAGGGGAAACACTGTCTATTCAAGAGTTCGGAAAATTGGCAGATGCACTCTATCCCCACTTTGGCAATGTACAATAATTTGAACAAGAATCTATAATCTATAAGTTTTAAGGTTTTTTTATATAAAAAAAGTTGACAAGGATATTTGTCTGCTGATAAAATATTATAATTTGTTGACAGTTACCCAGAAATGGGCTATAATATTGTGTAGTGAGGTGTATGCGAAATGCCAAAAACGTTAGCTGACATTAAGAAGTCTCTAGATTGTAATTTGGGTAAACGTTTGCGATTAAAAGCAAATGGTGGTCGCAAGAAAACGGTTGAGTGTGATGGAGTACTTAGTGACACATATCACGCAGTCTTTGTCGTTGAGCTCGATCAAGAAGATAACGCTTGTAAACGCGTTTCTTATAGCTACACAGATATTTTAACAGAAGCAGTAGAAATCACGTTTTTAGATGATGTTCAGGTTGCAATTGCCAAATAGTTTTTATTTGTCTTATTAAAACACTCGATTTTTCGGGTGTTTTTTATTTTCTTTCGCACATACTAGTATTGTCAACCTACTTATTCCTAAGGAGGCAAAACTGCATGGCCAGAAGAAAAGGTATCATGTCGAGTCGTCTAAAAGAAGAGATAGCCAAGGAACTCGGATTTTACGATGTAGTCGAACGTGAAGGCTGGGGTGGAATTAAGTCACGTGATGCAGGTAACATGGTAAAGCGAGCAATTGAAATGGCCGAACAAGGTCTAGCACAGCAAAACCAAAAAAATATGAATAAGTAGTGTTGACACTTCGCCAATAGCTCCTATTAAGGAGACTATTGGCTTTTACTTTATCTAAAACAAATGAAGTGCTACAAGAAGAATGAGCTAGCGACACTTGTACGTACACTATGGTAAAATATATGGAAGTATAGAAGCTAAAATCAAAGATGAATAAAAGATTTGGATGGCAATCCGAGGAGGATATATATGCTTTATGTAAAAGCCCCAGCGAAAATAAATTTAACTTTAGATGTTTTATATAAACGCCCTGATAATTATCATGAAGTAGAAATGATTATGACAACTGTTGACTTAAGCGATCGAATTGGACTTGAGTCTCGAAATGATGGTTTAATCAAAATTATTTCAACAAATGGTTTTATTCCGGACGATAACCGAAACCTTGCTTACCAAGCTGCACAGCTAATCAAAGATACATATGGTATAGCTGATGGGGTTACAATTTCAATTGAAAAGGAAATCCCGGTAGCAGCAGGTCTTGCAGGAGGAAGTAGTGATGCGGCCGCTACATTAAAAGGGTTAAACGAATTATGGAATTTAAACTTATCCATCGATACATTAGCTGAGCTAGGAGCTAAAATTGGCTCTGATGTTTCGTTCTGCATTTATGGTGGGACAGCGCTTGCAACTGGGCGCGGTGAGAAAATTCAAAAGTTACCGGCTCCTCCAACTTGCTGGGTCGTTTTAGCCAAACCTAAAATCGGTGTTTCAACAGCACAGGTTTATGGTGGGTTAAATATAGAGGGAATCGAACACCCGAATACGAAACAAATGATTCAAGCGATAGAAACAAATGATTATGATTTAATGTGTGCTTCTATGGGAAATGTCCTAGAATCCGTTACATTTAACCTGCATCCAGAAGTTGTAATGATTAAGGAACAAATGAAGCGTTTTGGTGCAGATGCAGTGCTAATGAGCGGCAGTGGTCCAACTGTATTTGGTCTAGTAGATAATGAGTCTAGATTAGGAAGAATATATAACGGCTTAAGAGGTTTTTGTGATGAGGTTTTTGCAGTTCGATTGTTAGGTGAAAGGAATTCACTTGCTTAAATGCGTATATTTGTGGTACTTTTTCTATAAAATATTCGTGTTTATAAATCGATTTAAATGTAGGAAATGGAAAGAGGACTGTCTGCTATTAATTTAGTAGGCAGTTAATTTTACATTTTGTAGAAGTGGAGTGGATCTCGTGAAATGGAAGCGTAGCGAACGCCTTGTTGATATGACATATTATTTACTTGAGCATCCACATCAGCTAATACCTTTAACTTTTTTTTCTGAAACATATCAATCTGCCAAATCCTCAATTAGTGAAGATTTATCGATTGTTAAAGAAACGTTTGAAGAAAAAGGAATTGGATTGTTGATGACCGTACCGGGAGCAGCAGGCGGGGTAAAATATATTCCTAAGATGTCTGATAGTGAAGTGCGGGAGATTATTCAAATATTGATTACTCAGTTAAGTCAGTCTGATCGTCTATTACCAGGTGGTTATTTATTTATGACTGATTTACTAGGTAATCCTGAACTGATGAATAGAGTCGGAAAAGTATTTGCAAGCATTTATGCTGACCAAAAAATTGATGTCATTATGACGGTGGCAACGAAAGGGATTTCGATTGCGCATTCAATTGCAAGACATTTAAATGTTCCTGTTGTTGTCGTACGTAGAGATAGCAAGGTAACGGAAGGTTCTACCGTAAGTATTAATTATGTATCTGGATCTTCCCGACGTATTCAAACAATGGTACTTTCTAAACGCAGTATGAAGGGCGGCCAGCGCGTACTCATAACGGATGACTTTATGAAGGTTGGCGGTACGATGAATGGTATGAAAAATCTGCTAGAGGAATTTGACTGTGAGTTAGCGGGAATGGCTGTATTAGTAGAAGCAGAACATGCTGATGAAACACTGGTAGATGATTACTATTCTTTAGTAAAGCTTCATGCGGTAAACGAAAAGGATCGTACAATTGCTTTAAGTGAAGGTAACTATTTTTTAAAGGAGAGAAAATAAAATGAAAACAGTATCTACAACAAATGCACCAGCTGCAATTGGACCCTATGCACAAGGTATCGTAGTAAATGGAATCTTTTATAGTTCTGGACAAATTCCTTTAACAGCTTCGGGCGAATTAGTAGAAGGCGATATCGTCGTACAAACAAATCAAGTATTCGAAAATTTAAACGCAGTTTTAGAAGCAGCAGGTAGTTCACTAGATAAAGTTGTGAAAACAACTGTATTTATGGGGGATATGAACGACTTCGCGGCTATGAATGAAACATATGCAAAGCATTTTGGTGATCATAAACCTGCTCGTTCTGCAGTAGAGGTTGCTAGACTACCAAAAGATGTAAAAGTAGAAATCGAAGTAATTGCAGTAGTAGAATAAAATAGTTAAATGATGGAGGCAAAATAGCTTCCATCATTTTTTTTACAAAAAATATTTATAATTTTTCAAATTTTTGTATAATGGAAGAAGGGAATTTGAAATTTTTGTAGAATCATATCTTTTAAAGGCATCATAGAAGAGAGGAGTGAAATAATGGAGGTAACTGACGTAAGGTTAAGACGTGTCCAAACTGATGGGCGTATGAGAGCTATTGCTTCAATCACATTAGATGAAGAGTTTGTTGTACATGATATTCGTGTAATCGATGGCAATAATGGATTATTTGTAGCAATGCCAAGTAAGCGAACACCAGACGGAGAATTCCGCGATATCGCACACCCTATTAACTCTGATACACGAAATAAACTTCAAGAAGTTGTATTAGCTGCTTATCACGCATCTAGTGAAGAAGAAGTGCTAGAACTTGAAGAGGCAAATGTATAATCTTTAAACAATAGGAGTCTACTCATATTATTTGAGTAGACTCCTTTTTATCGTTAGATAAGAGAGTACATAACTTTCATATTTTCATAAATGTATCTAATGCAAATCGTTAAGGCTTGGTGATACGGCGACTTTTCTAATTAACCTAAAAATTATTATAAAATTCCATAGAAGATGTCATTGATTTGTCAAGTCTGGAAACCTTGAAAAGCAGGTGAATTTACTATATAGTCATAAGAGAATATAAGCGAAATTGGGGGACTCAAAGATCATGACGAACATTTTTGCGGTCATTTTGGCTGCTGGTCAAGGAACTCGCATGAAGTCCAAATTATATAAGGTGCTCCATCCTGTATGTGGGAAGCCAATGGTAGAACATGTTGTCGAGAACATTCAAACACTGGATGTAAGCCGAATTGTAACTGTTGTTGGACATGGAGCTGAAAAAGTAAAAGATCAGCTTGGTGAAAAAAGCGAGTATGTAATTCAACAAGAACAACTTGGAACTGCACATGCAGTAATTCAAGCAGAAAGCATTTTAAGTTCTCTTGAGGGAACAACACTAGTAGTATGTGGTGATACACCATTGATTCAACCGGAAACAATGAAAGCGTTATATGAACACCACAATAATCAAAAAGCAAAAGCAACCATTCTAACAGCTGTAGCCGGCAATCCAACAGGATATGGTCGAGTGCTTCGTGACGAAAATGGTCAAGTATCACAAATCGTGGAGCAAAAAGATGCTACACCAGAACAGCAGTTAGTTACAGAAATTAACACGGGCACATATTGCTTTGATAACAAAGCATTATTTGAGGCGTTAAAACTAGTTAACAATGAAAACGCACAGGGTGAATACTATTTACCAGATGTGATTGAAATTTTACAAAAACAAGGTGAAATTGTTTCAGCTTATACATGTGCGAATTTCGATGAAACACTAGGAGTAAATGATCGTGTTGCCTTAGCGCAAGCTGAAGAATTAATGCGTGCTCGTATTAATGAAAAGCATATGAGAAATGGTGTAACAATTATTAACCCAATGTCTACTCACATTAGTGCCGATGCACAAATTGGTCGTGATACGGTTATTAAACCAGGAACGATTATTGAAGGCCATACGGTAATTGGTGAAGACTGTATTATAGGACCAAATTCTAACATTGTAAATAGTAGAGTCGGCGATCGTACTACGGTATCAAATTCTGTTGTAACTGATAGTTCTATAGGAGAAGATACAGCTGTTGGTCCATTCGCTCATTTACGTCCTGAGTCACAATTAGGAAATCATGTGAAAATCGGTAATTTCGTTGAAGTGAAGAAGAGTACTCTAGGTGATGATACAAAAGTTTCACACTTGAGCTATATTGGCGATGCCGAGGTAGGAAGTAATGTAAATGTTGGCTGTGGATCTATTACAGTGAATTATGATGGCAAAAATAAATTTAAAACAATTATTGAAGATGATGTTTTTGTAGGATGTAACTCAAATCTAGTAGCACCAGTTAAGTTAGGTGCCGGATCATTTATAGCAGCTGGTTCAACGATTACAAAAGAAGTTCCAGCAGATGCATTAGGAATTGCACGTTCAAGACAAGAGAATAAACTGGATTACGCGAAGAAGTTAAAATAATTTGTAAAACTATTAGGAGGCCATCATGCCGTATCAATATGCTGACACAAAATTAAAAATCTTTTCTTTAAATTCTAACTACCCATTAGCACAGGAAATTGCAGAACAAATGGGAGTAGAACTTGGTAAATCATCTGTAAAACATTTCAGTGATGGAGAAGTTCAAATTAGCATCGAAGAAAGTATCCGTGGTTGTGACGTATTTATCGTTCAATCTACCTCTGCTCCTGTTAATGAACATTTAATGGAATTATTAATCATGATTGATGCTGTTAAACGTGCTTCTGCTCGTACAATTAATGTTGTAATGCCGTACTACGGTTATGCACGTCAAGATCGTAAAGCAAAAGCTCGTGAGCCAATCACAGCGAAATTAGTTGCAAACTTATTAGAAACTGCTGGGGCAGACCGAGTAATTGTATTAGACTTACATGCTCCACAAATCCAAGGTTTCTTTGATATCTTAATCGACCATCTAGTAGCGGTTCCAATCTTATCTGACTACTTTAAAACGAAAAACTTCAATCCAGAAGATGTAGTAATTGTATCTCCTGACCATGGTGGGGTTACACGTGCTCGTAAAATGGCAGAACGCTTAAAAGCACCGATTGCCATTATCGATAAACGTCGTCCAAAACCAAATGTGGCTGAAGTTATGAATATCGTAGGGAATATCGAAGGTAAAATTTGTATCTTAATCGATGATATCATTGATACTGCAGGAACAATTACAATTGGTGCAAATGCATTGATTGAATCCGGTGCGAAGGAAGTTTATGCTTGCTGTTCACACCCAGTACTTTCAGGTCCAGCAATTGAGCGTATTGAAAACTCGGCTATTAAAGAACTAGTAGTAACAAACACAATCCAGCTTTCTGAAGAAAAAATATCACCTAAGGTTAAACAACTTTCAGTAGCAAACTTAATGGCAGAAGCAATTTCTCGTGTATACGAAAACAAATCAGTAAGTACATTATTCGATTAATTCGAGTATTGAAGACAGGGCGAACCTTGCTCTGTCTTTTTTTTGTTACATTTTATGGTGGGATTATAAAATAGTTTTTAAAAAGCTGAAGTGAATTTCGGATAGAAAGCTACACTGTTGAAAGGGAATATAGTAGATTAGATATATTAAAGTATAATATCCAATCAAAAAGTCCGTAAGAAATAGAAATAAGCATAGTGAAAATGCTTATACTACATTCGTCTTAAATGGTAGTGAATTTTATAGGAGTAAGAAAGGTAACAAAAATGAATATTATAAAGGATTTTTTGCTACAGCTAATGCTTATGATTGTACCCATATTTATTTACTTTACCTTTATCAGTGAAAAGGTTAAGGGATATAAAAAACAAAATATTATAATGACGGTTTTATGGGGAATATCGATCTTATTTTGCATGTCTTTCCCGGTGAGCTTAGGTGAAAATGCACGGTTGGATTTAAGAATTATTCCACTATTATTGATGAGCTTATATGGAGGAATCTGGTCTTCCTTATTCCTTTCAGCACTTATAATAGTTTATCGATTATATTTTGGAATTAGTATAGGGTTTTATAATACCGTTCTAGTTTTGTTATTATCCCTGCCGGTAATCTGGTTTTTTCAAAAATACTTTATAAGGTCTGAAAAACAAAAAAGGGTGAGAATTGCAGTTGGTCTTTCCCTTTTCTACTGTATTGTTGGGTTTATCGTTTTCAATATTCTAAGAGGTTTTACTCTAGAGAATGGTATAGTACAGATTATTCAACTTATAATGGGCGGGTTAGTTACTTGGTTCTTTATTGTGTTATATGAAACTATTTTTGAGATTAACCAGATTCGAAAAGAATTGCAAAACGCTGAGAAAGTAAGGGTTATAAGCGAGTTAACAAGTGTTTTTGCACATGAAATTAGAAATCCGATGCAGGTTACTCGAGGGTTTCTGGAGCTTCTTAACGAACCTGATTTGCCTAAGGAAAAAAAGGAATATATACAAATATCCATAGAAGAATTAGACCGAGCAAATGAAATTATTAGTGACTTTTTAGCATTTGGAAAACCAACCACCGATATAAATGAGAGAATCGAAGTAGGTAATCAGTTACAGCGTGTTGTGAAAATCATCCAAAGCTATGGTATGAATCATAACGTTGAGATTAAAACCGAAATCCCGGGAGAGAGTTGGATTTATGCTAATTCGCAAAGATTACACCAGTCTTTGATTAATATCTTAAAAAATGCAATAGAGTCTATGCCAAATGGTGGAATTGTGTTGATTACATATACTTCTACTAACAACGGATATATAAGGATTAGCATTAAAGATGAAGGTGTTGGTATGACAAAAGAACAAATAGATAGGCTAGGATATCCGTATTATTCGTTAAAGGAAACTGGGACAGGCTTAGGAATGATGGTAAGTTTCCAAATCATCCAATCTTTTAAGGGGAAGATAGAAGTGATTAGTGAAAAGGATAAGGGAACAGAATTTATCATACTATTACCCCAAATATACTAAAGTAGCTAATCCACAGGTTGTAGGAAGTAAAATAACTTGATTGTTTTTAAAATGCTTCAAGAAATCCATAGAATATGTTATCTCTAAGTCAAATTTATGTGCTAGAAAAGTTTAGGATTCCATAAATAAAGGAATACTGAAATTGGACATAACTTTGAGAGGAGTTTGTATATGGATATTATTTTAGAAGCGAAACCAAGAGAAACGGGAGCACATTCTACTTTAACAAAACTTCGTCATGAAGGACAGCTACCTGGAGTTATTTATGGCTATAAAGTGGCTAACAAACCAGTAACACTTGATTATAAAGAAATGGCGAAAGCTGTTCAAAAGTTTGGAAGCGCGGGTGTATTTAAAATTGATTTGGAAGGCAATCAAATCAATGCGGTTTTAACAGATATACAAAGATGTGCACTAAAAGGTACCGTTAAACATGTGGATTTACTATCTATTAATATGGCTGAGGAATTAGAGGTAGATGTACCAGTTATGGTAATTGGTGAGGCATCTGGGGTAAAAGAAGGCGGCGTACTAATGCAGCCTATTCGAGAACTGAAAATCAAGGTTAAACCGTCAAATATTCCAGAGTCAATTGAAGTGGATGCTTCCAATGTTGGAATGAATGAATCTATTTCAGTAGCTGAAATAAGAAGTACGGTTCCATTTGAAATCCTAAATGCAGATGAGGATACGCTTGTTTCTGTCACGCCACCAGTTGTCGTGAACGATGATACTGCTGGACAAGGTGATACGGAAAACCAAGATATCAAAGCAACAGAAGCTCCAGAATCAGAAAGCTAATTTTGCAAAATGTATGAGTCAACTGCTCATACATTTTTATTTTTTATAAGGGAATAGTAAATTAACAGCTCCCCCATAAAGGTGTAAGTAAAATCTTACGCCTTGCTGTTTTTTATTTTTATTTAACTAATATAGAGGGTTTTCCATTTTTATGAAGTAATAAGTACATAAGTAGTCTTGTTTTTTCTCTTTCAATAAAGCCTATGTTAAAATATTTACGATTAGTGGAAAAAAAGGATGAGTATTCATGAAATTAATAATTGGATTAGGAAATCCAGGGAAACAATATGAACATACACGCCACAATATAGGCTTTGAATGTATAGATGCATT
Organism: Ureibacillus chungkukjangi; assembly: GCF_044795995.1. Taxonomy (NCBI): domain Bacteria; kingdom Bacillati; phylum Bacillota; class Bacilli; order Caryophanales; family Caryophanaceae; genus Ureibacillus; species Ureibacillus chungkukjangi. The sequence goes on from NZ_CP085009.1 coordinate 93,025, forward strand.
AGCTAAAAAATGGGACGCCCCATTAAACCAAATGAAATTTAACGGAATGTATGCAACTGTTCACCGACCAGAAGGAAAAGTAATTTTGTTAAAACCTTTAACATATATGAATTTATCAGGTGAATCTGTTCGCCCGTTAATGGATTACTTTGATATCGATATTGAGGATATTATTGTGATCTATGACGATTTAGATTTAGATACAGGGAAACTACGTCTGCGTCAAAAGGGAAGTGCTGGTGGTCATAACGGAATCAAATCATTGATCCAGCATTTAGGCACTCAGGAGTTTAACCGAATTCGAGTAGGGATTAGCCGCCCTCCTGCGGGTATGAAGGTGGCAGATTACGTACTTGCAAAATTTACAAAAGAAGATGATTCAGCAATTGACCAAGCGATTGATAAAACAGTTTCAGCAGTGGAAGTATCTTTATCAAAAAAATTCTTAGACGTAATGTCCGAATTTAATGGTGCATAAATAGGCAAAATTAGGTCAATACTTTGAGTATTACAAAGCTATTGCTTTACATACTCGAGGGGGAGGCGATTATAATGCCTGTTAAGTATCGTTGCCGACATTGTGAGACGGAAATTGGGACATTACCATTTGATGCGGATGACACAATTCGAAAATTGCATTTGTTTGAGGTTGGAGAGGTTGACGATTATATTGAAAAGAATGATCGTGGTGATACAACCGTGCATTGTATCTGTGAGCATTGCGAAGATTCATTAAGACAATTTCCTGATTATTATGCACTCAAAAAGTGGCTTCAATAATATAATCATTGTATAGCCAACAATTACAATGCAATCTACGCACGTAAGTCATGGTGCGAGAGAGTGGGCGACTTACAAAAAAAGTCACCCACTTTTTCCAATTGCTTCTATTAAAAAATAAAAGATAAAAAATTCATATAAATCAAGACTATTTACATAAATAGAGATTATGGAAGGGGGTTTATGAATGAATGTTATTCATCAACTATTCTCTCAAGATAAACATATAAACACGTTCATCCAACAAATTGGTGAGAAGAATTATAATTCACAGCTTATTACAGGTTTAACAGGAAGTGCACGACCAGCATTTATTCAAACAATATTTGAGGATATTAAAAAGCCTCTTTATATTTTGTCACCGAATCTTCTACAGGCCCAAAAATTAGTAGATGATTTGTCCTCTCTAGTAGGAGAAGATGCAGTTCATTATTATCCTGCCGATGAATTTATAGCAGCTGATATGACAATTGCCTCACCTGAGCTAAAAGCGGCACGTATTGCTACATTAGATCATTTAGCAAAAAAAGAGCGGGCTATCTATGTGATTCCGATTGCTGGAATGCGCAAAATGATGACAGCACCGGAGCAATGGAAAGGTTATTTCCTGAAAGCGTCGGTAGGAAAAGATATTGATATTGAAGATTGGTTGCTTCACTTAGTGACAATGGGCTATACACGGAGTCAAATGGTGACAACACCTGGTGAGTTTGCGTTACGTGGGGGAATTCTCGATATTTACCCACCCTATGCAGAGTCACCTATTCGAATTGAGCTATTTGATACTGAAATCGATTCCATTCGTACATTTTCAGCTGATGACCAACGCTCCATCGAAAAATTAGATGCGATCGAAATATTACCGGCTGCAGAAATACTGTTAACAAAGGACCAACGCTTACAATTAGCAGAAAGACTTGAAGCGTCCCTTAGCAAAAGCCTAAAGAAATTAAAGAAGCAGGAAACCCAGGAAATTCTATATCAAAATATTAAGCATGATATAGAGCTATTAAGACAAGGAAGTATTCCAGACCATGTTACTAAATATGGTTCTCTTTTATATGAAGAATTGTCTTACCTAGGTGACTATTTTGATAAGGACGGTATCGTCTTATTCGATGAACTTGGTCGAATTCAAGAGGTAATGGATGCATGGGAGCGAGAAGAAGAGGACTGGTTTGTTTCGTTGATAGAAGAAGGGAAAATCGTCCATGATGTGAAATCCTCTTTCACATTTAAGGAAATCAATTCTATGATAGAGCAGCGAAAAATTTATTTTGCTCTATTTGCACGAACTTTTTCAGGCATTCAATTTAAAAAGACAACGAATATTTCTTGTAAACCAATGCAGCAATTCCATGGTCAAATATCTCTATTACAAAACGAAATTGAGCGATGGATGCAAGAGAATTTTACGGTTCTCTTTATTGCTGATGGTAAAGAAAGAGTTAAAAAACTCCAAAGTATGCTAGAGGAGTATGGAATCCATAGTTTAATAGGAACGCCAAATGATGCTGGTATCTATATTGTGGATGGGCAACTAGCTTCAGGCTTTGAACTACCCTTACAGCGAATAGCAGTTGTGACAGATGACGAATTATTTAAGCAACAGCCAAAAAGGAAAAATCGACGACCACAAAAAATGTCCAATGCTGAACGCATTAAAAGTTATACAGAGATTAACCCTGGGGATTATGTTGTACATATCCATCATGGGATAGGAAAATATATCGGTATTGAAACACTAGAGGTGAATGGTAATCATAAAGACTACCTGCATATTAAATACCGAGCGGATGATAAATTATTTGTTCCAGTTGAGCAAATTGATTTGATTCAAAAATATGTTGCCTCAGAAGGAAAAGAACCAAAGCTACATAAGCTTGGCGGGGCAGAATGGAAAAAGGCTAAGGCTAAGGTATCGTCAGCTATCAATGATATAGCAGATGATTTGATTAAGCTCTATGCAAAACGTGAGGCAGAGAAAGGATATGCCTTCTCTCCTGATACAGATGAACAACGTACCTTTGAGGATGCCTTCCCATATGAAGCAACAGAGGATCAGCTACGTTCTATAATAGAAGTAAAACATGATATGGAACGGGAACGTCCAATGGATCGCCTTGTATGTGGAGATGTTGGTTATGGGAAAACAGAAGTCGCTATCCGCGCTGCCTTTAAGGCAATTATGGATGGAAAGCAAGTTGCCTTTCTTGTGCCAACAACGATCTTAGCTCAACAGCATTTCGAAACAATTCAAGAGCGTTTTGAAGGCTTCCCCATAAATGTTGGCTTATTAAGTCGTTTCCGTACAAAGAAACAACAAGCAGAGACCATTAAAGGGTTAAAAGAAGGAACAGTTGATATTGTCATTGGGACACATCGAATTTTGTCCAAGGACCTGATTTTCCGTGATTTAGGCTTACTGATTGTTGATGAAGAGCAACGATTTGGCGTAACACATAAAGAAAAAATTAAACAATTGAAAACAAACGTAGATGTCTTAACTTTAACTGCTACACCAATTCCTCGTACGTTACATATGTCGATGGTTGGAGTAAGGGATTTATCAGTTATTGAAACACCGCCACAAAACCGTTTCCCGGTACAAACCTATGTAATGGAATACAACGGAGCGTTGGTGCGTGAAGCAATTGAAAGAGAAATGGCTCGTGGTGGACAAACTTTTTATCTCTATAATCGCGTAGAGGATATGACAAGAAAAGTGGAAGAAATTCAAATGCTTGTCCCTGATGCACGTGTCGGATATGCGCATGGGAAGATGACTGAATCTCAATTAGAATCAATTATTTTGAACTTTTTAGATGGGGAATATGATGTCCTTGTTACGACAACCATTATAGAAACCGGTGTTGATATTCCAAATGTAAACACATTGATTGTTCACGATGCTGATCGAATGGGCTTATCCCAGCTTTACCAGCTAAGAGGTCGTGTAGGTCGTTCAAACCGTATTGCATATGCGTATTTCATGTATCAAAGAGATAAAGTATTAACAGATGTGGCAGAGCAAAGACTGCAAACCATCAAAGAATTTACAGAGCTTGGTTCAGGATTTAAAATCGCTATGCGAGATTTATCGATTCGTGGTGCAGGTAATCTATTAGGAGCACAGCAGCATGGCTTTATTGACTCTGTTGGGTTTGACCTCTACTCACAAATGCTTGAGGAAGCCATTGAAGAGCGTCGTACAGGCGTCGTAAAAGAGGAAAAGCCAGACGTCGAAATTATTCTTCAGGCAGATGCCTATATTCCGGATGCTTATATACCAGATGGCTATCAAAAAATTCAAATGTATAAACGGATTAAATCCATGGAGCGTGTGGAGGACTTTGATGAAATTTGGGACGAATTAGTGGACCGATTTGGTGATGTACCAGTTGAAACAGAAAAACTACTACGGATTGCACGAATTAAAGTGTGGGCACTAGAAGCTGGTATCACGGCCATAAAAGAAAAGCAAAAGGTTATTTCCCTTTATTTATCAGAAGAAGGTACTGCTAAAGTGGATGGTAGTGTTGTTGTGACGGAGTCCATGAAATTTGAGAGAGCAGTTGGGTTCGTGATGGACGGAGCGAAGTTAACACTAACAATCGACGAAAAAAAATGTGGCAAGATCCCTCCTTTTGAGGTGTTAGAACAATTGGCTGAAATTGTAGCAAAAGCTAAAAAACAGTAGGTATTTTTCAATATATGATATTCCTATAATGTTAAAAATTTTTGTTGCCCGACTTTAGAATTTAAACCTCTTCATACACTTTCTGCATACATTGTCCAATTCTTAACCATACTATCTATGTAGATGAAAAATTGATTCTGAAAGAGAGGCAGCAAAGATGAAAGCAACAGGAATTGTCCGTCGTATCGACGATTTAGGTCGCGTTGTTATTCCAAAGGAAATTCGTAGAACGATGCGTATTCGTGAAGGAGATCCATTGGAGATTTACACAGACCGTGAAGGTGAAGTTATTCTAAAAAAATACTCACCAATAAATGACTTAGGTGAATTTGCAAAAGAGTATGTTGAATCTTTATATGAAACTGTCGGTACACCTGCTTTAATCAGTGACCGAGATGAAATGATTGCTATTGCCGGTTTGTCGAAGAAAGAATATACAAACCGACGATTATCAGTATTTGCCGAAGATTTCATGAAACAACGCTCTGTCATTTTGGAAAAAAACGAAACGACAATCGAGCTTGTACCAGGACAGTTTGAACAAGTGAAATCTTACTGTGTAGCTCCAATTGTTACAAATGGTGATGCAATTGGTGCAGTATATCTAGTTTCGAAGGTTCATGTCATTAGTGAAGTTGAATCAAAAGCAGCCGAAACAGCAGCAAACTTCCTAGCAAAACAAATGGAAAACTAAATCTAGACAAAAGCGTCTCTATTTTTATATGGGGACGTTTTTTAGTGGGTAGAAAAGTATAAGTTCTAAAGGAAATCCGCATAAGAAAAGACAGCAACTCGATCTATTCTGGTCGAGTTATGTTTTATAACTGTGCGTAAATCCGAGTACATATTCGGGTACAATAACCTTATCTGGCAGTCGAGCGCCTCTTTATTTCGTGATATACTATTGGCATTGTTATGGAGGATAGGATGAAAATGGCAGATAATTTTGGGATGAAAGAGTATATGAAAGGTGCACTCCTTTTAACGATGGCTGCTTTAGTTGTGAAAGTATTAAGCGCAGTATATCGAGTACCCTTTCAAAATTTAGTAGGAGACCAAGGCTTTTATATATACCAGCAAGTGTATCCGTTTATTTCATTGTTTGTCGTTTGGACGTCAGGTGGCTTTGCTGTCGCAATTTCTAAAATGTTGGCAGATGCCAAGATGACCACGAATCCAGAGGGAAGAGAAAATTTAATAACCCGTACAATTTTTCACTATTTAACGATCTTATCTGTTCTTTTCTTTTGCATATTATTTTTTGGAGCAGATTTTCTATCACATATAATGGGGGATGCTCAGCTTGCGCCCCTTTTGCAGACAGGCTCTTTTGTGACGTTGTTTATGCCACTATTAGCATTAATGAAGGGCAGCTTTCAGGCAAAGGGTGAAATGACGCCAGTCGCATATGCCCAAGTGATTGAACAGATTGTTCGAGTCGGGATTATTCTAATAGGTGCAATCTTTATTATGACAACCTCGAAGTCATTATATGCAGCGGGAAATGCGGCAGTTTTTGGAACAGTTATTGGAGAAATTGCGGGTATTATTTTACTTCTTTACTTCTCAAGAAAAATAAGATTAATACCTGGGAAACTCAAAACTAAGGAACGAAAATGGCCAATTATAAAAGAAGTTACGATTTTGAGCCTAAGTGTTAGTATGAGTAGCTTATTACTTCTCTGCTTTCAGCTAATTGATTCCTTTACAGTATTTTCGATTTTACGGGACAATGGAATTGCAGAAATAGATGCTATGAATATGAAAGGAATCTATGATAGAGGTCAACCTCTCGTACAATTAGGCGTTATTATAGCTTCTTCGCTTTCCCTTGCCATTGTTCCTTTAGTAGCCTATCAGTCAAAGAAAAAAGAGGGTCGTGGTGCAACTCCATTTATTCAATTGACCTATCGCGTTTCGTTGCTTTTAGGTGTTGCGGCATCGATTGGATTAGTCATCGTAATGCCCTATGTAAATGAAATGCTGTTTGAAACGAATAGTTTGTCATCAGTGTTAATGGTTTATGTGCTTCAAATTATTCCGTTATCTATCATATTAACTTTTACAGCCATACTTCAAGGGATGAATAAACTAAAATTACCAGCAATAATTCTATTTGGTGCTATCATTTTAAAATTGATTGGGAATCATTTATTTATTCCTAATTTAGATGTATTAGGGGCTGCGATTGCTAGTAATATTGGTCTGTATATCTGTGCGGGATTACTAATGATTTATTTAAAACGGGTGTTAAAGGTTAAATTAGCAAAAAGAGAGTTCTACATAAAACTAGGAATTGCCAGTGGAAGTATGATTTTTTCGGTATTTGTCATAGACACGATTCTACATATTGCACTCGGTTCATTTTCTGGACGAATTGCGGCCGTTATCATGGGCGGCTGTTTAATAGGAATAGGTGCTTTTGTATATTTAACAATCGTTGCAAAATCAAGACTATTAGCAGAGAAAGAATGGTTTTTAGTTCCTTTTGGACGTAAAATGGCTGCTTTTCAGCTATTACTAAATAAAAAGAAGTAGGTGGGCATATGCACAAATTAACAGTTATTGGCCTTGGAGCGGCGGAGTTAAGTCAGCTACAAATGGGCGTATATAAAAAATTGAAATCTGCGCAGAAAATTTATGTTCGGACAATGGATCACCCTGTTATTAATGAGCTGCAGGAGGAGGGGATTGTCTTTGAAAGCTTTGATGCTGTTTATGAAAAACATGGTACATTCCAGCCGGTTTACGAAGAAATTACAGCAAGGTTAGTAGAAGTTGCACAGATAGAGCCTGTAATGTATGCAGTTCCAGGACATCCATTAGTTGCAGAGCAAACGGTTCAGCTTTTAATAGAAGCAGAAAAAGAAGGCAAAATCGATTTGAAAATTGAGGGGGGGCAAAGCTTCTTAGATCCAATTTTTGGTGCCCTTAAAATAGATCCGATTGATGGCTTCCAATTGGTAGATGGTACGAGTTTTTCTATCCATGATATTAATATGCGTGGACATTTACTTATCGCTCAAGTATATGATGCTTTTAGTGCCTCTGAGGTAAAGCTTTCCTTAATGGAAAAGTATCGTGATGATTACCCAGTAACTATTGTAACTGCAGCAGGCTCCTCTTTAGAAAGCTTAACGACAGTTCCTTTATATGAGTTGGACCAATCAATGGCAATAAATAATTTAACAACAATCTATGTACCGCCAGTGGAAAATGACTTGGATGCATTACGTGACTGGACTACGTTTAGACGTATTATAGCAACTTTACGCGGTCCAAATGGTTGCCCATGGGATCAAAAGCAGACTCATGAAAGCTTAAAAAAATACTTGCTGGAAGAGGCGCATGAATTTTTGGCAGCCATTGATGCAGAAGATGATTTTGGTATGGTAGAGGAACTGGGGGATGTACTACTGCAAGTCTTCTTACATGCACAAATCGGTGAAGACAATGGTTACTTCAATCTAGAAGAAGTGTTAGCATCTGTTAGTGAGAAAATGATTCGTAGACATCCGCATGTCTTCGGTGATGTAGCAGTTGAAGACGCCGATGAAGTTATAGCAAATTGGGATGCAATTAAAAAGCAAGAAAAAGGGGAAACAGAAAATGCAGGCTCCCTTCTAAAAGGAGAATATCGTGCCACTTCTTCTCTTCAAACCTCCTTTAATTACCAAAAGAAGGCGGCTTCTGTAGGCTTTGACTGGCCGAACGAGGATGGAGCCTGGGAGAAGTTCCTAGAGGAATGGAATGAGTTTAAGGAAGAAGTAACAAAAGGGGACTCTTCTACTCGCCTGGATGAGTTTGGGGATGTGCTTTTCACTCTTGTTAATATTGCTCGTTTCTATAAAATCTCTCCCGATGAAGCGATGATTCATGCCAACGAAAAGTTTGCTCGCAGATTTAGCTTCGTAGAGCAGAAGGTGAAGGAAAGTGGCCAAAGCTTTAGTAGCTTTACATTGAACCAATTAGATGCATTTTGGAATGAAGCAAAAGTTTTAGAAAAAAAGGAGAACTAACTAATGCGAATCGATAAATTTCTAAAAGTCTCAAGATTGATCAAAAGACGTACATTAGCAAAGGAAGTAGCAGATCAAGGAAGGATTACGATTAATGGAAAAGTAGCGAAGGCTGGGTCTGCTGTAAAAGTAGGTGACGAGCTAGCTATTCGTTTTGGACAGAAGGTTGTAACAGCTCGCGTAGAAGATCTTCGAGAAAATGTACGTAAAGAAGACGCAATGAAAATGTTCACGATACTAAAAGAGGAAAAGCTTGATAAAATAGAACCTCAGTTTATTGATGATGAGGAATAGAGATTAGAACTTATAATTGAAAAGAATTTATGAGAATAAAAAATATTAAATTTCTAGAGCATGATAACGAAAAAGTTGTCATGCTTCTTTTAGTTTCTGCATAAAGTGAACAGAACAAACACAAACAAGTGAAGGAGGAACGATATGACGCTACATCAAGAAAGTAATCGTTACACTATGACATCTGGTGACCATCTTGTGACTGTGCGCAATCGAAAAAGAATGGACATGACTTCTGTAAAGGAAATTGAGCGTTTTGACCAAGAAGAATTTTATATTAGAACTGCTCAAGGCCATTTACTAATCCGTGGTGAGGAATTACGTATTGTTCATTTAGACGTCGATAAAGGGCTATTAACATTAGAAGGAAATGTGAAACTAGTACAATACGATGATGAAGATAGTGGGTTATCAAAAGGCTTCCTCCATAAATTATTTGGATGACCATAAATGAACAGGTTGTAAGTATATTGATCATGGCGCTTAGCGGTTTAATTATTGGGGCAATTATAGATTGTACAAGGTTTTCCCTGAGCGCTTTAAGTCAAAAATCAATCTTAAAAAGAATGGGATATGGAGTAGAGCTTATTGTTTGGGCACTTTTAGGTGCCCTAACATTTTATATTTTATTTACTATAAAAGGTGGAGAATGGCGTTTAGTTGACCCGTTAGCGCAAATTTTAGGGATATTCTTATATGAATCTGTGTTTCAGCGGTACTTCCGTTTTATTGGACGAGTCTTTGTTCTCCTTATAATTAAGCCTATTATCGCTATTATAAAATTAATTAAAAATATTATTTTCCATACTATTAGACTGGTTATACGTATTATTTTGATAATACTACTACCGTTCCGCAAAATATATAATAAATTCCTAAAAAAGCATATACAAAAATTTTATGCTAAAATTAGAAGGACTTTCTTTAAAAAACGTTGAAATAGAAGTATAATAGAATATACAGACTTTTGGAGGTGGCGGATATGTCAAAGCGTCAAAAACGACAATCTAATAACGTTCGAACGCTTGAAAATGACTACGTCCGATCAACTGATAACAAGACACAGTATTCCAAGAAACAAAAAGTGCGTATTCGAAGAAGATTGCTAGCTTTCGGTTTGCTAGCTTCGGTAATCCTAGTGTTGTTAATAAGTACGACTTTTTCACAAAATAAGCGACTTGCTGAAAAACAACAGCAAAAAGAAGTAGTTATGACAAAGCTAGATGAAGCAAAAGAACAACAAGATATGTTGAGCTTACAAATAGCAAAACTTGAAGACGATGATTATATTGCAAAATTAGCACGTAAAGAATATTTTTTATCAGACGATGGGGAAATAATTTTTACAATTCCAGGTGAAGAGGAAAAGACCGAAAAGTCTGATAAAAATTCCAATTAATACCATATAAAAGCGACGAATAATCGCTTCTTTTCAATACAAAAAGTGGTTTTCAGGTGATAGAAAAAGAGTTGTCTTGTTGACACTCTTTTTTTGTTGGCTATAATAAAGAATAAACGTGAATCAATTTTCATGTTACACTAAATTTGACTACTGGCTTATATAGCCGCTTAAATTTTAAGGAGGAGCATTTTTTTTATGTCAATTGAAGTAGGCAGCAAAGTACAAGGTAAAGTAACAGGAATCACAAATTTCGGAGCATTCGTTGAGCTGCCAGATGGCAAAACGGGCCTAGTTCACATTAGTGAAGTTGCAGACAACTATGTCAAAGACATCAACGAGCATCTTAAAGTTGGAGATGTTGTTGAAGTTAAAGTGATGAATGTTGAAGCGGACGGTAAAATCGGTTTATCAATCCGTAAAGCAAAGCCTCAACCAGAAAGACCTGAACGTCCACAGCGTCCTCGTCGCGATAACAATCGATCTAATGATAGAAACAATGATCGTCAACCAAAAGAAAACTTTGAGCAAAAAATGGCACGATTCCTAAAAGATAGTGACGAACGTCTTTCAACGTTAAAACGTGCAACTGAGTCAAAACGCGGTGGCCGTGGAGCAAGAAGAGGGTAGTTTGCTGTCTGTTTTAAGCGTAGAAAAAGTGTTATATAGATAAAAGACTGTGTTGTGAATCCAATTCACAAAACAGTCTTTTTTGTTGGGGGAAGAAACCATATGTTAGAACGGTGCTTTTTCGAGTGAAATTTAGAATTGAAATGTATGTATGCTCAATCTTGGCTTCAAATGCATTTCAACAAGAAAATGAACCACCATTAACTCATTTACCCCACTAACCATCTCTAAATGATTTGCCATCTATCTCCCTTTTTCGCTCAAAAGAATTCTGGCAACTCTAAAAATACCTATTCCACAAAGGGTTAGACAACAATCAGCATCACTAGCTGCCAAATTGTAGGGATTTTTAAAATGATACCTAAAACGACTAAAATCGAGCCAGTTGAACATAAAACTGCAAGAAAGCTAAAGCTATTTAACATTGAAAATTGCCTCCGAAATTTAAACTATTTAATATATAACTCCAGTTTATGCTTCAAAACCCTTGATATAAAGTACTCTCTCTAAAATTTCTTCAGATTTCCGACACGTATCTCTAATTGTTGTCTTATCAAACATTAAGTCGAACGATTTTAATCCTATCATTTCACTACTAGACAAATTTTACGCAATCTCTTTTATATAATAATCGCTAACACTATCTATCAAGGGAGATGTAAAAAATGGCAAATATTGAAATGATCAATGAAAAGACGTCGGGGCTATCTTTCTTTAAAAGCTTCTCTCTTAAGAAAAGTAGTTTCCTCATCCACATTTTCTTTTTATTGTTGGCGTTGTTTCTCTCAAGAGCAGTAATGTTTGAAGCGGCCGTTCCGTTTCTGTTACCTCTTTGGGCAATTGTCAAACAAAGATATGAAAATGAGAAGTGGGCTGTAGTAGTGGGGGGGCTAATAGGGGCTCTGACTTTAAGCCTAGGACAAGCATTTATATTAGGTCTACAGCTTGTATTATATGAACTCATTACCCGATTTAGGTTTTGGAAGCTACCAATGGGAATTTCGGTGAGTTTATCAATCTTTTTTGGGCAATTTATCTGGCAGGGGATTCAATACCTAGATATACCGCCATTAATCGTCCAGCTATATATATACTATGAAGTGATTCTTGCATTTTTAATGACGATTTTTGTGAATCTTTTTTTAGTTCAACCTCACCGATTTTGGGCTGCTGGTTGGAGCTATGAGCGGGTCGGAGCTGGACTTGTTATTTTAGCAATGGTATTAACGGGTGTACAATCTGTAGTAGTTTCGTATTTCGGGTTATACCCGTTTTTGCTGCATTTAGCAATTTGTATTGCAGCCATAACAGGAGGCGTACCAATCGCTGCAATGGTAGCTACTATTGTCGGTGCTTTAGTAGGAATAGCGAAATTATCTTTTACGGGAATGATCTCGGTATATGCAATGACAGGGGTTGTTGCAGGATTGTTTAGTAAGGTTGGACGTTTTGGGGTTGTAATCGGAAGTGTAGTTCCAAGTGCCTTCTTCTTCTTTTATGATGCAACCCTTCCGTTAGATACTGTGTATTTTGTGTCAATTGCTATTGCTGGAATCGTTTTCTTTGCATTACCAAAAAGTATGCTTAGCTTCCTTTACGATGCAATTCATCCAAAACGAGATGAAATCCTAATTCAGCGGCAACAATGGTTGACAGAACATACAACAGAGAAGCTTGAGTCCTTCCAAAATTTCGTATTATTTATGAAAGAGCTAGTTTTCGATCGCTTTACATCCTCAGAAAACGTAAACGAAGCAAGGACAGTGGAACCATGTGCGACCTGTCTAAGTTGTTTTCGATATGATAGCTGTTGGGGTGCAAAAAATACGATGGAGCCCATCATCGAGGATTGGTTTGTTGCAAGGGCAGGTGTCAAGGAATCTGAGCAAATCAGAGCCGAAAAACGCATTAAAGCCCATTGCGTAAAGTCAACAAGACTACTAGAAGAGTTAGATCACCAGCTCTATACTGACAAAATGAACGGGCAATTCTATCACGGAAAAAAAATGATAGCTCTTCAGCTGCGGGATTTAAGTAACCATTTAAATAAATTAATGGAGGATATGAGAGATGAAACTCTTTCTTTTAAAACAATAGAGGAAGAATTAGAACAGCAATTCAAAAGAGCACAAGTACAATGCTTTCAAATTGATGTTTTAAATAACACAATAGGTGAAAGAGTTGTGATTTGCTCCTTTGCACAAAAAAATCGGACTCATGAGGACCAATATGCGCTTTGTGAACGAATCGTTCTTCCGATTTTATATGATGTATTTGCTGAACCGTTTCAGGTGGAGAAGATTTCAGACCAAAAAAATCCATTTGCTCATGTGCAAATACGCTTTAGATCGGCAGTTCGTTATGAAATAGAGTATGATATATATAGTAGAGCCAAAAATTCAGCCTGGGTTTCAGGAGACACACATGCTATTTACCATATCCATCCCGGTCTTGTTGCGGTTATGCTATCCGATGGAATGGGGCAAAGTAGAGAGGCCCAGCGTGAAAGTCGCCGTTTAGTACGTTTAATGAGAGAATGCTTAAGCTACAATATGAATCCAGAAACAGCTATGCATACTTTACACTATGTTATGTCTCTAAACCGAGAAGTAGACATGTATGCAACTATAGATTTTGCTTTAGTTGATCTGCAAAAGGGTACTCTTTGGTCGTGGAAGGCTGGAAGTATGTCCACATATATATTACGTGGGGAGAAGCTATTGAAGGTAGATGGGGCTGCTGCTCCTGTAGGGTTTATGCCGGTGTTTTCTATTGAAACAGAAAAAGTAAATTTACTTGCAGATGATTTTGTTGTCATGGTGTCAGATGGCGTCTTTTCAAGTGAATTTGATTGGGAAGAACAAGAGAGCCACTTAGTAAAACTCTTAAAGGCACGTATTCAAAATGATTTGCCTATTGAAGTTATCTTATATGATGTAATGGAGCAATTTGGAGAGATTTACCCAGTAGATGATGATTGTACAGTTATTATGTTCACAGTTAATCACGTTGTACCTAAATGGGCTGTATTTAGTCCTGTGAGTAAATAAAAATTTATTAATGATTAGTAATTATTGATTTATCTGAGGTGAGAAGATGTGTCATTTGAATTGAAAGTGCAAAAGTATATTTCTGAACAACAACTAGTAGAAAAAGGCGACCGTCTTCTCATTGCTTGTTCTGGTGGAATAGATTCGATGGGTCTAATCCACTTTTTTAAGAAGTTCCAACATAATTTTGAAATTAGATTATTTGTTGCCCATGTGGACCATATGTTAAGAGGAACGACATCTCTAGAAGATCGAGAATTTGTCGAACAGTTTTGTCACCAACATAATATCCCTGTTTTTAGTACCTCTATTCCCATCCCTCAATTGCTTCGTGAAGAAGGAGGAAACTCGCAAGCCCTTTGTCGAAGAGAGCGCTACGCTTATTTTGAAGAATTGATGGAAAAAAACCACATTGACAAGCTGGTAACTGCACACCACGCAGATGATCAACTGGAATCTATTCTAATGGCTTTAACTAAGGCTGGGACCATTAGTGGCATGAAAGGCATATATGCAAAGAGAAAATTTTCTAATGGTTCAATTATTCGCCCCTTTTTAACGGTTACAAAAGATGAAATAAGGGAATATCTAGAAGGTGGAGGAGGTCAATACCGAGAAGATGCTAGTAATGAGAAGGATGATTACACACGGAATCGTTTTCGTCACCATATTGTCCCCTTACTAAAAAGCGAAAATAATAATATTTCCTCCCACGCAGTAAATTTTGCAGAAAATTTACAGCAGGATGATGACTTATTAAAAGCATTCGCTTTAGAACGTTTTCCTAACATTGTCATAAAAAATGGAAAACGGTCATATACACTTAAAATTCCCTTGTTTCAAAAAGAACCAGTTGCTTTACAAAGGAGAATCATTTTAATACTATTAAACTATCTTTACAATTGTTTCAATATTAACCAAAGTCATACACTTATTTCCTCGATTTTAAGTTTATGTGGAACTGTACATGGGAGTGCGAGTCTTCATTTACCAGAAAATTTCATTGCAAAACGAAATTATGAAGAAGTGAAGTTTGAATGTTTATCTGATTCAAAATCTAAGAACCTACCTACTCAACATATGTTGTTGGATGAGTGGATGCAACTGCATAATGGCATTCGATTATACATAGGAGAAGCCTCAAGTGTTGTACACGCATTGGGACAGGAAATAAGTAGATATTACTTCGATTCAGCATTGTTTACTGCTCCATTTACTATTCGGACTAGAATTAGTGGAGACCGTATTTCATTAAAAGGAATGGATGACCCTAAAAGGCTGTCCAGATTGTTTATTGATGAAAAAATTCCGGTAGAAGAACGAGATTTTTGGCCCATCCTTGTTGATGCCAAAAATCAAGTGATGGCTGCAATAGGCCTTCGGGTAAACAAAGCACTTTCCACGAATAAAAGGGATAGTGATGACAGGGTTCTAATAATTGCAAGGGAAAATAGTAACGATTCATTATTAAAATAAGTTATTATAAATGGTAATGATATGTTTTGTAGAGTTGGCGCATATTCTTTCTGCGTAGAGCTTTGAGATTTTATTTTTTCTACAAAGTATAGAAAAAACGATTATTTTTTTTTACAATTGAACACATTTTAAAAGGGTTTTAAATTAATTTAATGAGTATTTTAGGTGTTTGAAAATTCAAGGAGGAACCACCATGATTCAAAATGACATTGAAAAAATTCTATTAACAGAAGAACAAATTCAAGAAAGAATAGCTGGACTAGGAGCTCAACTAACAGAAGAGTACAAAGATCAGTTCCCACTAGCAATTGGAGTTTTAAAAGGTGCTGTCCCTTTTATGACAGATTTAATGAAGCGTTTTGAATCATACATTGAAATCGACTTTATGGATGTATCTAGCTATGGAAATGCGACAGTATCATCTGGGGAAGTAAAAATTTTAAAAGACTTAAATACAAGTGTTGAAGGTCGCGATGTCATCATTATCGAAGACATTATCGACAGTGGCTTAACATTAAGCTATTTAGTAGATTTGTTTAAGTATCGTAAAGCCAAAACCATTAAAATTGTCACACTTTTAGATAAGCCATCTGGCCGTAAAGTGGATCTAAAAGCAGATATCGTTGGTTTTGAAGTACCAGATGGATTTGTAGTTGGATATGGATTAGATTACGCAGAAAAATATCGTAACTTACCGTACATCGGCATCTTGAAGAAAGAGGTATATTCATTTTAAAATTTGAATTTTTGTACACTTTTCAACAAAAATTGTAAATTGTGAATTTTACCGGTGCTTTTCGTTGTATGAAAAAATAATGGTATGTTAAGATTTTACTTATAGTTTTTCTGTTATGTTGTGAGGAGGCTGGGGATGAATCGAATATTTCGATACACCATATTTTACTTATTAATTTTTCTCGTGATTATCGGTATTTTTGGAACTTTCAATGGAGGAAATACACCTTCAGATGAGTTAACGTATCATGAGTTTTTAGAGGCATTAGAAACAGGTACAATTGAGAAGGCGAATATTCAACCTGATGCAGGTGTACTTGTAGTAGAAGGGGAGCTAAAAGGTTATAAAGAAGGTCAAACCTTCATAGTCAATCTCCCACAGGATAACCAAGCTTTAATGACTAAGATTAATGAGTCAGCGGCAAATAATCCTAATATTAATTGGCTAAAAGCCCCAGAAACTAGCGGCTGGGTTCAATTCTTTACTGGTATTATCCCGTTCATCATTATTATCATTTTATTCTTCTTCCTATTGAGTCAATCTCAAGGTGGCGGGAATAAGGTGATGAACTTTGGTAAAAGTAAAGCGAAGTTATACGACACTCAAAAGAAAAAAGTACGATTTAATGATGTTGCTGGTGCAGATGAAGAAAAGGCTGAACTAGTAGAAGTAGTAGACTTCTTAAAAGATCATCGTAAATTTACTGAAATGGGTGCACGTATTCCTAAAGGTATTTTATTAGTAGGTCCTCCAGGGACAGGTAAGACATTACTTGCTCGTGCCGTTGCTGGTGAGGCTGGCGTACCATTCTTCTCGATTTCAGGTTCTGACTTCGTAGAAATGTTCGTTGGTGTCGGTGCAAGCCGTGTACGTGACTTATTCGAAAATGCTAAGAAAAATGCACCATGTATTATCTTTATCGATGAAATTGATGCAGTTGGTCGTCAACGTGGAGCAGGACTTGGTGGAGGTCACGATGAACGTGAGCAAACGCTAAACCAATTGCTTGTTGAAATGGATGGTTTCGGTGTTAATGAAGGAATTATCATTATCGCTGCAACAAACCGACCAGACATTTTAGACCCAGCATTACTTCGTCCAGGACGTTTTGACCGTCAAATTACTGTAGGTCGTCCAGATGTTAAAGGTCGTGAGCAAATCTTAAAAGTACATGCACGTAACAAACCATTACGTGATGATGTAGATCTTAAAGCAATCGCTCATCGTACACCGGGCTTCTCGGGTGCGGATTTAGAAAACTTATTAAACGAAGCAGCTCTTGTTGCAACTCGTCGTAATAAGAAAAAAATCGATATGATGGATATTGATGAGGCAACAGACCGTGTTATTGCAGGTCCAGCGAAATCAAGTCGTGTTATATCAGAAAAAGAACGTAATATAGTTGCATTCCATGAAGCTGGTCACGTAGTTGTAGGTTTAACTTTAGACCAAGCAGAAAAAGTGCATAAAGTTACAATTGTTCCTCGTGGTCAAGCGGGGGGTTATGCTGTAATGCTTCCTAAAGAAGATCGTTACTTCATGACAAAACCTGAGTTATTAGACAAAATCGCAGGACTTCTTGGAGGTCGTGTTGCCGAGGATCTTACATTTGGTGAAGTATCAACAGGTGCACATAATGACTTCCAGCGTGCTACTGGTATTGCTCGTTCGATGGTTACAGAATATGGAATGAGTGATAAGCTAGGGCCAATGCAGTTCGGTTCTACGCAAGGTGGTAACGTATTCTTAGGTCGTGACTTTAACTCAGAACAAAATTATTCTGATTCAATTGCCTATGAAATCGATAAAGAAATGCAATCGATTATCGTGGATCAATATGAACGTACAAAACAAATCCTAACGGAAAAACGTGATTTATTAGCATTAATCGCGAAGACATTACTAGAAGTGGAAACTTTAGATGCT
Source organism: Ureibacillus chungkukjangi (assembly GCF_044795995.1). NCBI lineage: Bacteria > Bacillati > Bacillota > Bacilli > Caryophanales > Caryophanaceae > Ureibacillus > Ureibacillus chungkukjangi. The sequence continues at coordinate 111,035 of NZ_CP085009.1, forward strand.
GCACAAATTGAGCATTTAAGAGATCATGGGACACTTCCAGAGCGCACTGATTATTCAAAGGTTGACGATGAGGAAACTGTTGAATTAACAAAAACAAGCTCTGAAAACCCTGAAGCTAAAGACGTAGTAGTCGAAACACCTGGTAATACATCGTTAGAAAAAGAAATCGTTGGTCAAACACAAGACCCAACAGTAACGGATTTACCAAAAGAAAAGGATTCAACTCAATCGACTGAAGGTATCCAAGAAGATAGAGAAAAATGATCCTACTTAATTTGGTACAATCTTAAACAAATAAATTAAATGATTTAAGACTGAATGAGTATGCTAAGGTATGCTCATTCAGTTTTTTTGTATTCTTTTTTCTTTTCTAATGCAAATAAAGGAAGTAATTCCTCTCAATTGATATAATTGTTATGACTGTGTATATACACCAATAATATGATATTATTTTTAAAAATTGGACTAAAATTGGGCGTGATTAAATGATTCTTGTACTGAATGCAGGTAATTCCAATATTGCCTTGGGAATATACGAGCAGGATCGATTAAAGCATCATTGGCGAATGGAAACCAATCGGCATAAAACAGAAGACGAGTATGCCATGCAAGTGAGGGCATTTTTTGCACATGTACAACTATCCTTTGAAGATATTAAAGGCATCATTATTTCCTCTGTTGTGCCGCCAATCATGTATGTATTAGAAGAAATGTGCCGAAAATATTTTCATATTAAGCCGTTAGTAGTTGGTCCTGGTGTTAAAAATGGACTGAATATAAAATATGAAAATCCGCGAGAAGTAGGTGCCGATCGAATCGTCAATGCGGTTGCAGCTCTGGAAGAGTATGGTGGCAAAGGTCCGCTTATTGTAATCGATTTTGGAACGGCTATAACATATTGTTTAATTAACGAAAAAGGTGACTATCTCGGTGGTGCAATTGCTCCGGGAATTTCTATCTCTACAGAGGCACTTTATACGAGAGCTTCAAAACTCCCACGTATCGAAATTGCTCGCCCTTCAAATGTAATTGGTAAAAACACAATTTCAGCAATGCAGGCTGGAGTAATATTCGGTTTTGTAGGTCAGGTTGAAGGAATTGTGAGTCGAATGAAAGAACATAGCAAAGCTGAGCCCCTTGTCGTTGCAACAGGAAGTTTAGCAAAGCTAATAGCTAATGAAACAACGATGATTGATATAGTGGATGATTTGTTAACATTAAAAGGTCTTCATGTAATTTATAAAAGAAACCAATAAGAAATGAGGAAACTTCATGAGTGATTACCTAATAAGAGCTATAGGATTTAATGGAAATGTACGAGCTTTTGCAGCTAGAACAACAGAGACAGTTGGAGAAGCTCAGCGCAGACATAATACATGGCCAACCGCAACTGCAGCAATCGGTCGTTCTATGACGGCAACTGTCATGATGGGCGCCATGCTAAAAGGTGAAGATAAACTAACAGTCAAGATTGAAGGGAACGGTCCAATTGGGCCAATGGTTATCGATGCCAATGCAGTAGGGGAAGTGCGTGGTTTTGTTACAAATCCACAGGTCCATTTTGACTTAAATGATGCTGGGAAATTAGATGTTCGTCGTGCAGTAGGAACTGAAGGTGCGCTTACAGTTGTAAAAGACTTAGGGTTACGTGATATGTTCTCCGGGCAGACGCCAATCGTTTCAGGAGAGATTGGTGAAGACTTCACTTACTATTTTGCAGTGTCTGAACAAGTTCCTTCATCTGTTGGATTAGGTGTACTTGTTAATCCTGATAATAGTGTGCTAGCAGCGGGAGGCTTTATTATTCAATTGCTGCCTGGCTGTGATGAGGATACCGTTTCTGCAATCGAAAAACATTTGCAAAACATTGAGCCAGTCTCAAAAATGATTGAAAGAGGTTTAACGCCAGAGCAAATTTTAGAGGTTGTCCTAGGTGAAAATAATGTACAAGTACTTAGTAAGTCTCCGGTACAGTTTAAATGTCAATGTTCAAAAGAGCGTTTTGGTGCGGCAATTATAAGTTTAGGTGCTCAAGAAATTCAAGAAATGATCGACGAAGATGGTAAAGCGGAAGCGGAATGTCATTTCTGTTTAGAAAAGTATCAGTACGACCAACAAGAGCTTGAAGGGTTTATCGATGAAATCAAAGCACAATAATTATTCAAATCAAACAAATCAAAAACCGCTTTCACAACGGAGACTTAAAACAAAACCAACTTTGACATTATTAGCAATTTTATTGATCGGAAATATTCTTTGGTTTATCTCTTGGATTTTACCGGATGAAAAACAACAGGATGGTGGCGATGAAGTAGTCGCTACCATTGATAAGAAAAAGATAACACGCCAGGACTGGATGGCGGCAATGGAAACTAGATACGGGAAAGAGACACTACAAATCTTAGTGAATGAGGCTGTTATGGAAAAAGCAGCCCAAGAGTATGATATTAAGGTTTCAGATGAAGAGATTGATTTAGAAATCGCCCTAATACGTTCTGCTCAAGACAAAACGGATTCAACAATTCAAGAGTTAACGGATGAGGAGCTACAGCAGAAAGTACGTGCTCAGCTTATTCTCGAAAAGGTATTAACGAAAGATGTTGTTACTGATGCAGAGCAAGTAGCTGATTATTACGAAGACAATCAATCCCTTTATAATATTCCAACTACATATCGTACAAGCATCATAATAGTAGAGTCAGAGAAGGATGCGAAAAGTGTTAAAAAAGAACTAGAAGAAGGCTCGGATTTTTCAGTTCTTGCGCGTGAACGTTCTCTAGATACGACATCGGCTAGTTTAGGAGGAGATATCGGCTTTATAACGAAGTCTCAAAAGAATATAGACACAAGCATACCGCAAGCGGTGCAAAATTTAAATGCCGATGACATAAGCGAGCCTTTTGTAATGAAGGATGGACGATACGGCATTGTTTATGTGAAAGAGGTTAATGATGGTAAGTCGTTTACATACGAAGAGGTAAAAGAGCATATCGAACGCGTATTATCTTTAGAACAGCTGCCGACATCAGTGAGACCAGAAGCATTTTGGAAGGAATTTAACGCTTCTTGGTTTTATGGAGAGTCATAGAATGAATTTAGTAAAATATTCTCAATATTTAATTCATTTTTATTGACATAAAGTATCCTAAATTGGTAATATACTAAATAGATAAAACCTATAAATATAGTAGGTATTAAGGAGAGGGATGACCATAATGAGTAAATTAGCAAATTCAGTTGCTGAGTTAGTGGGGCAAACACCAATCGTAAAATTAAACCATGCAACAGGGGAAAACGAAGGAAACGTATACGTAAAATTAGAATTCTTTAACCCAGGTAGTTCTGTAAAAGACCGTATTGCTCTAGCGATGATCGAAGCAGCAGAAAAAGACGGTACATTACAACCAGGTGGTACAATTATAGAGCCTACTTCAGGAAACACAGGTATCGGCCTAGCAATGGTCGCTGCTGCAAAAGGTTACCGTGCAATCCTTGTTATGCCAGAAACAATGAGTATCGAGCGTCGTAAATTATTACGTGCATATGGTGCTGAATTAGTATTAACTCCTGGTCCAGAAGGAATGAAGGGTGCAATCGCTAAAGCAGAAAGTTTAGCAAAAGAAAATGGCTACTTCCTACCACAGCAATTTGAAAACCAAGCAAATGCTGAGGTTCACCGTTTAACTACTGGTCCAGAAATCGTAGAAGCTTTTGACGGTTTAAAATTAGATGCATTCGTTGCTGGTATCGGGACTGGTGGAACAATCACTGGTGCTGGTGAGGTCTTAAAAGCAAAATACCCTGAAATTGAAATTATTGCTGTTGAACCAAAAGATTCTCCAGTACTTTCAGGTGGTAACCCAGGCTCACACAAAATCCAAGGTATTGGTGCTGGATTCGTACCAAAAGTATTAAACACTGAAGTTTATACTTCAATCTTCCCAGTAGATAACGAAACTGCTTTTGAAGTAGCTCGTAAAACTGGTCGCGAAGAAGGGGTTCTAGTAGGTATCTCTTCAGGAGCAGCAATCTATGCTGCAATCGAAACTGCAAAACGCCTAGGTAAAGGGTCAAACGTTCTAGCAATCGTCCCATCTAACGGAGAGCGTTATTTATCTACAGCCCTTTACAACTTTGAAGACTAATTCAACCAAACTATTACAGGGCATTACCTTTAGGGGTAATGCTTTTTTGTATGATTTAAAGTATGGGAAAGGGTAAACTAATTTTAGTTGGGAATGCTAGGATGCCCCAGAGCGGAACTCATCCCAAAAAGATAAGCATTTTAAAATAATATTTAACTAGATAATGGTAAAATAAATCCGAGCTTTAGCTTATATTAATTGCTTGGGAAATATTTTATCGGAAAAGTATTTCCTGAAATTTACATAGAAAACAATCTTCATGAAAAGAGAGGGTAAGCGATGCTATCGAAATATCCAAAGCCTTTAGTCCTTAATGATATTGAACTTGATTATAAGAAAGAAACCTTTGTTATGGGTATTTTAAATGTAACTCCGGATTCATTTTCAGATGGAGGGAAGTTTAATTCCGTTGAGCGAGCAGTACAGCATGCCAAAGAAATGGTTGAAAATGGTGCTAAAATAATAGATATCGGTGGAGAGTCAACACGACCTGGATATACAAGAATTTCAGACGAAGAAGAAATTGCAAGAGTAGTACCTGTTATAAAAGCATTACTAAAGGAAGTGCCAGCTATTCTTTCAATTGATACATATAAATCGGCGGTAGCTAGAGCTGCTATAGAAGCTGGTGCGCATATGATTAATGATATATGGGGGGCAAAAGCTGATCCTGAAATCGCCAAAGTAGCTGCCGAATACAATGTACCCATTATTTTAATGCATAATCGAAAAGGCAAGTCTTATAACAATTACTACGAAGATTACTTAGACGATCTCCAACAGAGCATTAATATTGTTAAAGAGGCTGGGGTACCAGAATCGCATATAATAGTAGATCCTGGCATCGGTTTTGTGAAAAATCTACAACAAAGTGTGGAAACGATGCAACGGTTAGAGGAGCTTGTGGCTATTGGATATCCAGTATTACTTGCAACGTCACGTAAACGGATGATTGGTACCATTCTAAATTTACCTCTAGAGGAACGCGTAGAAGGAACGGCTGCTACTTGTGCTTACGGAGTCATGAAGGGCTGTCATATTGTGCGTGTTCATGATGTGAAAGAAGTATCACGTACCGTCAAAATGATTGATGCACTAATGGGCAAATTTGAAGTAAATGAAGAATTGCCAGCTAGACACTAATACTTAAGGAGAACGATTAATGGATTATATACATTTAAGAGATATGCAATTTTTTGGCTATCACGGTGTTTTACCAGAGGAAAATGTTCTTGGACAGCGATTCAGAGCAACTGTTACCTTGGCGGTCAATATTCAAAAAGCAGGGCAAACCGATGAACTAGAGGACACGGTAAGCTATGTCGGAGTCTATGATATTTGTAAAGAAGTGATAGAAGGAAAGCCTTATAAATTAATTGAGGCTGTTGCTGAAAATATTGCAGCACGAATACTCTCCGATTACGAAGGACAAGTATACGGTTGTAAGGTAGAGGTTATTAAACCGGATCCTCCTATTCCAGGACACTATAAAGAGGTAGCTGTTGAAATTGTAAGAGGGCGCTTTTATGAATAATGTCTATTTATCCTTAGGAACAAATATTGGGGACAGAGAACAAAATCTAAAGCTGGCCGTTCAGTTGCTAAAGAATAAGTCGGGTATAACCTTAACATCAGTTTCATCAATTTACGAAACAGCACCTGTTGGTTATATAGAACAGCCTGCATTTTTAAATATTGCTTTAGCTATACAAACAACACATTCGGCTTTAGAGACGCTACAAATATGCCAATCAGTCGAGAATGAGTTAGGCCGCGTTCGTGAAATTAGGTGGGGTCCTCGAATTATAGACCTTGACATTTTGCTCTATAATAACGACAATATTGAAGTTGAAAACTTAATCGTTCCACATCCTAGAATGTTCGAAAGGGCCTTTGTTTTAGTTCCATTATTAGAAATTGCTAAAAGCGTTAAGAATCCTAAGCTTGAAAAGGCTAAAGCTAGTCTAGATAGTATGGATCTTGCGGCTGAAGGGATTACTAAATGGAAAACGATAAACGATGTAGAGACGTTTTAATAATTGATTCAGATTTAAAAGAAATAGTCGTCATTAATATATAGAAGTAAGTTTAGTAGGGATTTTTGAATTTCCCTTAAAAGGAGGAGAGTTTTTTGACTACACAAAATAAGCCGTTTCAAATCGGTGATATTGTTATGGATAACCGAGTTGTACTAGCCCCGATGGCAGGAGTCTGTAACTCAGCTTTTCGTCTCACTGTAAAAGAATTCGGTGCTGGCTTAGTATATGCTGAAATGATCAGTGATAAAGGGTTAGTTCAGCGCAATAAAAAGACATTAGATATGTTATATATCGATGAGCGTGAAAATCCACTTTCTTTACAAATCTTCGGTGGAGACAAGGAAACGTTGGTAGAGGCTGCAAAATATGTTGATAAAAATACAAATGCAGATATTATCGATATCAACATGGGCTGTCCGGTCAATAAAATTATCAAATGTGAAGCGGGCGCAAAATGGCTTCTTGATCCAAATAAGATTTATGAAATGGTTTCTGCTGTAGTCGATGCTGTGGACAAGCCTGTTAGTGTGAAAATGCGTATTGGTTGGGATGACGAGCATATTTTTGCCGTAGAAAATGCACAAGCCGCAGAACGTGCTGGAGCAGCGGCTATCGCTATGCATGGACGAACACGTGTTCAAATGTATGAAGGAAAAGCGAATTGGGAAATTATTAAGGAAGTAAAGAAGAATATCAGTATTCCATTTATCGGTAACGGAGATGTTGAAACACCTCAGGATGCTAAGCGTATGCTAGATGAGACGGGTGTGGATGCAGTAATGATTGGTCGTGCCGCATTAGGAAACCCATGGATGATCTATCAAACTGTTGAGTATCTTGAAACTGGTGTATTAAAACCAGAACCATCAGTTGCAGAAAAAATGGACGTATGCTTACTTCACTTCGAACGTTTAATGCAGCTTAAAGGTGAGGGTGTGGCTGTTCGAGAGATGCGAAAACACGCATCCTGGTACTTAAAAGGTATTCGTGGAAACGGAAAAATCCGTAATGCCATCAACCAAATGGAAACAGCAGCAGAATTACGTGCACTCCTACAAAATGTCGTAGTCGAATTAGCTGAAGGCGAAGAGCAAAAAGCTGAGGCTATCTAATAAGAAGGCATCCTTTCTATCGAATATTGATAGGAGGATGCCTTTTTCTAATGATTTATTTTGCTAAATCTTCTTTTGTTGGTCCCATTACACCAGGAACAGGTAAGCCTGCTTGGCGAAGTAGAACTTGCATTTGAGCGCGGTGATGTGTTTGGTGATCGACCATCATTCGAAGCAATGCGCCAATTGGAGTTTGATGGCCGTGACTATTCACTTCCGTAAGAAGCTTTTCATCTGATAGATTTTCTTTAGCTAGTTTTACAATGTTTTCACTCACTGCACTATAAGTACTAATAATCTCACTGATGGTAGCAGGAGTATTTTGTGGGTTAAGCTCCACATTAAGAGAGAAACCAACTTGCCCCATGAAGTATGCTGGAGAAGTTGTTAAATGCCAGGCTAAAGATTCTAAAGAACTGTGACCTTCCACAATAGCCACCTGCTTTTTATCATCCGTGATAGCTTTATAAATTGCTAAAGTTCCCCCGCAGTTTCTTTCCCATTCTTGAATAAAATCGTTTAAATTACGATACATCATTAAATCCCCCTTTTTTGTTATTGTGGAAATTTTAGCATATTTCTACTTAAAAATAGGAATAAATAAACTTGGAGAAAAATAATGAGCCATCAACATAAAAAATTCAGAAAAATAAAACATTTTAGAATCCAAACAAAATAAACCGAAAGAGGTGAATAGAATGCTGAAATTGTGTACAATAGGTACATTATGGATTAAATGAACGCTATTGGTGGAAGGCAAGTAATTATATGTAGGTAATTGGCTGTGGTGGGATTCGACCGTTGCTATGGATACTAGCATCTCACTAACCGACTTATTAAGCGGTTTCTACTAACAAAGCACAAATATAAGGAGTGAAACACGTGTCAAACATTGAAGAATTAAACGACCAACTTTTGGTGAGACGCCAAAAGATGACAAATATTCGTGAGAACGGTATGGACCCATTTGGTAGCCGTTTCGAGCGTACACACTTATCAACTGAAGTGGTTGAACAGTTCGACCAATTCTCGAAAGAAGAGTTAGAAGAGAGTTTACGTGAAGTTGTGATTGCTGGACGTATTATGACAAAGCGCGGTAAAGGTAAAGCAGGCTTTGCTCATATACAAGACTTAGCAGGACAAATTCAAATTTATGTGCGTAAAGACCATGTTGGAGACGAACAATATGATTTATTCAACCAAGCCGACTTAGGAGATATCGTAGGGATTCGCGGAAATGTATTCCGTACTCAAGTAGGTGAGTTATCTGTAAAAGCAGAAGAATTCACTTTCTTATCAAAATCATTACGTCCAATGCCTGAAAAGTTCCACGGCTTACAAGACGTTGAGCAACGCTACCGTCAACGTTATTTAGATTTAATGACGAATGCAGAAAGTAAAGCTACTTTCATCACTCGTTCAAAAATCATTCGTGCAATGCGAACGTATTTAGATGGACAAGGCTTCCTTGAGGTAGAAACACCATTATTACACACAATCGCAGGTGGAGCTGCTGCTCGCCCATTCATTACACATCACAATGCGTTAGATATGGATCTATATCTTCGTATTGCGATTGAATTACATTTAAAACGTCTAATTGTAGGTGGACTTGAAAAGGTTTATGAAATTGGTCGCGTATTCCGTAACGAGGGTGTATCAACACGTCATAACCCAGAGTTCACTTTATTAGAGTTATATGAAGCGTATGCAGATTATAAAGATATTATGGAACTAACAGAGAACCTGATCGCTCATATTGCACAAGAAGTATTAGGTACTACTGATGTTCAATATGGTGATGATATTATTCACCTTGCTCCAGGCTGGAAACGTCTACACATGGTAGATGCAGTTAAAGAGGCAACTGGTGTGGACTTCTGGAATCCTATGACTAAGGAAGAAGCACAAGCTGCTGCTAAAGAGCACGGTGTAGAAATCAAAGCCGTTCATGAAGTAGGACATATTATTAATGAATTCTTCGAGCAAAAAGTAGAAGAATCATTAGTTCAACCAACATTCATCTACGGACATCCAGTAGAAATTTCGCCATTAGCGAAGAAAAATCCAGAGGACGAACGCTTCACTGACCGTTTTGAGTTATTTATCGTACGTCGTGAACATGCGAATGCCTTTACTGAATTAAATGACCCAATCGATCAAAGAGAGCGCTTTGAAGCACAGCTTGCAGAAAAAGAAGCAGGTAATGATGAAGCGCATGATATGGACAATGATTTCATTGAAGCGTTAGAATATGGTATGCCTCCAACAGGTGGACTTGGGATTGGTATTGACCGTCTAATCATGTTATTAACAAATGCTCAATCAATCCGTGACGTATTACTGTTCCCAACAATGCGCCATCGTGACTAATTGATATCTTTTATAAATAGCAGGAGTTGAAGTGTGTTTAAACACTCAACTCCTTTTTTGATTTTGAAGGGGAGCTAGGGAGTGTGTTTCGAGTTCGGAAGTTTAACATCTTTATGCTTAAATTAGCTAGTAAGATATAATAAATTGATTTAGTTGAAGCTATACAGGTTTTATTAATATAGAGATAGAATTCTGTGCAATCACTTTTAAAACATCATTCCAATGGCTATACTGATGCTTAACTTGCATGGTATTTATAAAAAGTTATATTTTTTTAGAAAAACACTTGCATGTTATTTTGAAAGATGTTAAATTATTAAAGTCGCTAAAACGCGACGGTAAATTAAATAAACTTCTGAAAAAAACTTATTGACAGTGCATTTCGGAAGTGATAAACTTTAAAAGTTGCTGTTTGATAGCGATGAAATAAAAGTTTTAAAAAGTGTTGACAACCGAGTTGTTAACAAGTATAATATAAGAGTTGCTGTTCGAAAGATGGCGACGAAATGAACCTTGAAAACTGAACAACAAAACGTTAATGAACATAGTTTCTTCTATTAATTTAGAGAAACAAAATTTTGGACATCAAAATTGATGCCAGCAGATGTTTGTCGGACATTTATAATGTCCGGTACAAAATTTGAGCTTTATCAAATTTTCTCTTTTATGGAGAGTTTGATCCTGGCTCAGGACGAACGCTGGCGGCGTGCCTAATACATGCAAGTCGAGCGGACTTTAGAAAAGCTTGCTTTTCTAAAGTTAGCGGCGGACGGGTGAGTAACACGTGGGCAACCTGCCCTATAGTTGGGGATAACTCCGGGAAACCGGGGCTAATACCGAATAATACATTCCTTCTCCTGTTGGAATGTTGAAAGATGGTTTACGCTATCGCTATAGGATGGGCCCGCGGCGCATTAGCTAGTTGGTGAGGTAACGGCTCACCAAGGCGACGATGCGTAGCCGACCTGAGAGGGTGATCGGCCACACTGGGACTGAGACACGGCCCAGACTCCTACGGGAGGCAGCAGTAGGGAATCTTCCACAATGGGCGAAAGCCTGATGGAGCAACGCCGCGTGAGTGAAGAAGGTTTTCGGATCGTAAAACTCTGTTGTAAGGGAAGAACAAGTACAGTAGTAACTGGCTGTACCTTGACGGTACCTTATTAGAAAGCCACGGCTAACTACGTGCCAGCAGCCGCGGTAATACGTAGGTGGCAAGCGTTGTCCGGAATTATTGGGCGTAAAGCGCGCGCAGGTGGTCCTTTAAGTCTGATGTGAAAGCCCACGGCTCAACCGTGGAGGGTCATTGGAAACTGGGGGACTTGAGTGCAGAAGAGGAAAGTGGAATTCCAAGTGTAGCGGTGAAATGCGTAGAGATTTGGAGGAACACCAGTGGCGAAGGCGACTTTCTGGTCTGTAACTGACACTGAGGCGCGAAAGCGTGGGGAGCAAACAGGATTAGATACCCTGGTAGTCCACGCCGTAAACGATGAGTGCTAAGTGTTAGGGGGTTTCCGCCCCTTAGTGCTGCAGCTAACGCATTAAGCACTCCGCCTGGGGAGTACGGTCGCAAGACTGAAACTCAAAGGAATTGACGGGGGCCCGCACAAGCGGTGGAGCATGTGGTTTAATTCGAAGCAACGCGAAGAACCTTACCAGGTCTTGACATCCCATTGACCGCTATGGAGACATAGCTTTCCCTTCGGGGACAGTGGTGACAGGTGGTGCATGGTTGTCGTCAGCTCGTGTCGTGAGATGTTGGGTTAAGTCCCGCAACGAGCGCAACCCTTGTTCTTAGTTGCCATCATTTAGTTGGGCACTCTAAGGAGACTGCCGGTGACAAACCGGAGGAAGGTGGGGATGACGTCAAATCATCATGCCCCTTATGACCTGGGCTACACACGTGCTACAATGGACGGTACAAACGGTTGCCAACCCGCGAGGGGGAGCTAATCCGATAAAACCGTTCTCAGTTCGGATTGTAGGCTGCAACTCGCCTACATGAAGCCGGAATCGCTAGTAATCGCGGATCAGCATGCCGCGGTGAATACGTTCCCGGGCCTTGTACACACCGCCCGTCACACCACGAGAGTTTGTAACACCCGAAGCCGGTGGGGTAACCCTTTTGGGAGCCAGCCGTCGAAGGTGGGACAGATGATTGGGGTGAAGTCGTAACAAGGTAGCCGTATCGGAAGGTGCGGCTGGATCACCTCCTTTCTAAGGATTATTAACGGAATGGTTGACCTTCCGAGGTCAAACCAACATTAACGTTTTGTGTTCAGTTTTGAAGGTTCAGTAATGAAACTTCAAAACTTGTTCTTTGAAAACTGGATAAAACGACATTGAAAGCAACAAAATTCAAGTAATTGATTGTGTAGTTCTTAAGTCTTTTCTTTTTAAGAAAAGCAGTAACTAATCTTTATAGGTTAAGTTATTAAGGGCGCACGGTGGATGCCTTGGCACTAGGAGCCGAAGAAGGACGGCACTAACACCGATATGCTTCGGGGAGCTGTAAGTGAGCTTTGATCCGGAGATTTCCGAATGGGGGAACCCACTGTTCGTAATGGAACAGTATCTTGACGTGAATACATAGCGTCTTGAAGGCAGACCCAGGGAACTGAAACATCTAAGTACCTGGAGGAAGAGAAAGAAATTATTCGATTCCCTGAGTAGCGGCGAGCGAAACGGGAAGAGCCCAAACCAAGAGGCTTGCCTCTTGGGGTTGTAGGACACTCAACATAAGAGTTACAAAGGAATGAGTTAGACGAAGCGACCTGGAAAGGTCCGCCGTAGCGGGTAAAAGCCCCGTAGTCGAAAGTTCATTCTCTCTTGAGTGTATCCTGAGTACGGCGGAACACGTGAAATTCCGTCGGAATCCGGGAGGACCATCTCCCAAGGCTAAATACTACCTAGTGACCGATAGTGAACCAGTACCGTGAGGGAAAGGTGAAAAGCACCCCGGAAGGGGAGTGAAATAGATCCTGAAACCGTGTGCCTACAAGTAGTTAGAGCCCGTTAATGGGTGATAGCGTGCCTTTTGTAGAATGAACCGGCGAGTTACGATTACGTGCAAGGTTAAGCTGAGAAGGCGGAGCCGTAGCGAAAGCGAGTCTGAATAGGGCGAATGAGTACGTGGTCGTAGACCCGAAACCAGGTGATCTACCCATGTCCAGGGTGAAGGTGAGGTAACACTCACTGGAGGCCCGAACCCACGCACGTTGAAAAGTGCGGGGATGAGGTGTGGGTAGCGGAGAAATTCCAATCGAACCTGGAGATAGCTGGTTCTCTCCGAAATAGCTTTAGGGCTAGCCTCGTGATTGAGAATACTGGAGGTAGAGCACTGTTTGGACTAGGGGGGCATCTCGCTTTACCGAATTCAGACAAACTCCGAATGCCAGATATTTATACACGGGAGTCAGACTGCGAGTGATAAGATCCGTAGTCAAAAGGGAAACAGCCCAGACCACCAGCTAAGGTCCCAAAGTAATCGTTAAGTGGAAAAGGATGTGGCGTTGCTTAGACAACCAGGATGTTGGCTTAGAAGCAGCCATCATTTAAAGAGTGCGTAATAGCTCACTGGTCGAGTGACGCTGCGCCGAAAATGTATCGGGGCTAAACGATTCACCGAAGCTGTGGATGGAACATCTTAGATGTTCCGTGGTAGGAGAGCGTTCTAAGTGCGTTGAAGTCAGACCGGAAGGACTGGTGGAGCGCTTAGAAGTGAGAATGCCGGTATGAGTAGCGAAAGATGGGTGAGAATCCCATCCACCGTATGACTAAGGTTTCCTGAGGAAGGCTCGTCCGCTCAGGGTTAGTCGGGACCTAAGTCGAGGCCGATAGGCGTAGACGATGGACAACAGGTTGATATTCCTGTACCACCTCCCCGCCGTTTGAGTAATGGGGGGACGCAGTAGGATAAGATAAGCGTACCGTTGGTTGAGTACGCCCAAGCAGTAAGGCGTGGAAGTAGGCAAATCCGCTTCCTGTAACGTTGAGCTGTGATGGGGAGCTCTTATGAGCGAAGTATCTGATTTCACGCTGCCAAGAAAAGCCTCTAGCGAGGCGGGAGGTGCCCGTACCGCAAACCGACACAGGTAGTCGAGGAGAGAATCCTAAGGTGTGCGAGAGAACTCTCGTTAAGGAACTCGGCAAAATGACCCCGTAACTTCGGGAGAAGGGGTGCTCTCAGCAATGAGAGCCGCAGTGAATAGGCCCAGGCGACTGTTTAGCAAAAACACAGGTCTCTGCAAAACCGTAAGGTGACGTATAGGGGCTGACGCCTGCCCGGTGCTGGAAG
>NZ_CP085009.1:130000-3978548 GCF_044795995.1 Ureibacillus chungkukjangi
ACTGCGAGTGATAAGATCCGTAGTCAAAAGGGAAACAGCCCAGACCACCAGCTAAGGTCCCAAAGTAATCGTTAAGTGGAAAAGGATGTGGCGTTGCTTAGACAACCAGGATGTTGGCTTAGAAGCAGCCATCATTTAAAGAGTGCGTAATAGCTCACTGGTCGAGTGACGCTGCGCCGAAAATGTATCGGGGCTAAACGATTCACCGAAGCTGTGGATGGAACATCTTAGATGTTCCGTGGTAGGAGAGCGTTCTAAGTGCGTTGAAGTCAGACCGGAAGGACTGGTGGAGCGCTTAGAAGTGAGAATGCCGGTATGAGTAGCGAAAGATGGGTGAGAATCCCATCCACCGTATGACTAAGGTTTCCTGAGGAAGGCTCGTCCGCTCAGGGTTAGTCGGGACCTAAGTCGAGGCCGATAGGCGTAGACGATGGACAACAGGTTGATATTCCTGTACCACCTCCCCGCCGTTTGAGTAATGGGGGGACGCAGTAGGATAAGATAAGCGTACCGTTGGTTGAGTACGCCCAAGCAGTAAGGCGTGGAAGTAGGCAAATCCGCTTCCTGTAACGTTGAGCTGTGATGGGGAGCTCTTATGAGCGAAGTATCTGATTTCACGCTGCCAAGAAAAGCCTCTAGCGAGGCGGGAGGTGCCCGTACCGCAAACCGACACAGGTAGTCGAGGAGAGAATCCTAAGGTGTGCGAGAGAACTCTCGTTAAGGAACTCGGCAAAATGACCCCGTAACTTCGGGAGAAGGGGTGCTCTCAGCAATGAGAGCCGCAGTGAATAGGCCCAGGCGACTGTTTAGCAAAAACACAGGTCTCTGCAAAACCGTAAGGTGACGTATAGGGGCTGACGCCTGCCCGGTGCTGGAAGGTTAAGAGGAGGGGTTAGCGCAAGCGAAGCTCTGAATTGAAGCCCCAGTAAACGGCGGCCGTAACTATAACGGTCCTAAGGTAGCGAAATTCCTTGTCGGGTAAGTTCCGACCCGCACGAAAGGCGTAACGATCTGGGCACTGTCTCAACGAGAGACTCGGTGAAATTATAGTACCTGTGAAGATGCAGGTTACCCGCGACAGGACGGAAAGACCCCGTGGAGCTTTACTGTAGCCTGATATTGAATTTTGGTACAACTTGTACAGGATAGGTAGGAGCCAGAGAACTCGGAGCGCCAGCTTCGAGGGAGGCGTCGGTGGGATACTACCCTGGTTGTATTGAAATTCTAACCCATGCCCCTTAGCGGGGCAGGAGACAGTGTCAGGTGGACAGTTTGACTGGGGCGGTCGCCTCCTAAAAGGTAACGGAGGCGCCCAAAGGTTCCCTCAGAATGGTTGGAAATCATTCGTAGAGTGTAAAGGCACAAGGGAGCTTGACTGCGAGACCTACAAGTCGAGCAGGGTCGAAAGACGGGCTTAGTGATCCGGTGGTTCCGCATGGAAGGGCCATCGCTCAACGGATAAAAGCTACCCCGGGGATAACAGGCTTATCTCCCCCAAGAGTCCACATCGACGGGGAGGTTTGGCACCTCGATGTCGGCTCATCGCATCCTGGGGCTGTAGTCGGTCCCAAGGGTTGGGCTGTTCGCCCATTAAAGCGGTACGCGAGCTGGGTTCAGAACGTCGTGAGACAGTTCGGTCCCTATCCGTCGTGGGCGTAGGAAATTTGAGAGGAGCTGTCCTTAGTACGAGAGGACCGGGATGGACACACCGCTGGTGTACCAGTTGTCTTGCCAAAGGCATCGCTGGGTAGCTATGTGTGGACGGGATAAGTGCTGAAAGCATCTAAGCATGAAGCCCCCCTCAAGATGAGATTTCCCATTACGCAAGTAAGTAAGATCCCTCAAAGACGATGAGGTAGATAGGTTCGAGGTGGAAGTGTGGTGACACATGGAGCTGACGAATACTAATCGATCGAGGACTTAACCAAAATCTTGAATGCAATCAATGTCTTTATCCAGTTTTGAGAGAACAAAAAATATTATTTAAAAAAGCTTGCATTTAGCAATTTAAGTAGTATAATAAATCTTGTCTCAAATTAAATAAGTCTAGTGATGATGGCAAAGAGGTCACACCCGTTCCCATACCGAACACGGAAGTTAAGCTCTTTAGCGCCGATGGTAGTTGGGGGCTTCCCCCTGTGAGAGTAGGACGTCGCTAGGCAACTAAACCACTGAGTATTCAGTGGTTTTTTTATATAAAAAAAGCAATTTATATCAAAAGAAGAAGTTCTCACGTTTTTAGAGAACTTCTTTTTATATTTTTTAAAACTCTAAAAACTTTCTTAAATCGTTAATATAAGACTGGCTTATAGGAAGCTCTGAACCATTTTTAAGCTCGACAAAAAAATTTGAAGCTAAATCCTTTGAGATACGCTTTATGAAATAGATATTGATAATATAAGAACGATGAATACGTAAAAAATACTCGGGTAGCTTTAACTGGAGTTCCTTTAAGGTACAGTTAATTTTATACTGATCATCTGCAGCGTAAAACCAAGTACGTTTTTGTAGGCTCTCAATATGGGAAACTTGTTCAATTGGAACTGGTACCCAATCTTCGTCTTGCTTTCCAGTTAGAAACTTGTATTGCTCTTGTTTTTCAGGCACATAGGAGGAAGGGAAAATAACAACTAAAGCCGCTTCCTGATGTTCAATAATAATTGGATAACCAATGACATAGAAAGCTGTACCAAAAATTGTTTCATCTATAAGGATTGCGGTTTTATGACGATTCTCCAAAACCTGTGCAGCGGTACTTTTAGAATGTACCTCTTTACTAAGCTTAAGATGAAAGTGAGTAGTGCTTGGACTGTAATATACATAGGTATCACCTAATGCAATTACAATCGAAGCATCCTTTGGAATCCAATCCTCCAATATAACTTTATATTGCTCAAGCCCTTTAAATTCTTCTTTCATTTCTCGAATATTCCCCACTTCCATATTTAGAGCCCCCTTTTTGTGTTAAACAAAATCCAAATACTCATCACTATATTTTACCATTTCATCCTAAAATTCCAACGATTCGTCAGAAAATAATGAAAAATTAAATAGTCTGTTATATATTAATTTACAGCAAATACCTCTGTTATGGAACAGAAAAGAATTACTTTTTTAACAGTGAGTATTTAAACAAAGGGGAAGGTGTGAATATTCATGACGACAAGAAATGAAAAAATTGAGGCAATTAAAAAAGATTGGTCAGAGAATCCACGTTGGAAAGGTATTGAAAGAGCTTACACTGCTGAAGAGGTTGTTAAATTACAAGGTTCTATAGTAGTAGAGCAAACTTTAGCAAAACGTGGTGCTAGTCGTCTTTGGAAGTCATTACATGAGGAGGATTTCATTAATGCATTGGGGGCATTAACTGGAAATCAAGCAGTACAACAAGTAAAAGCAGGTTTAAAAGCTATCTACTTATCGGGGTGGCAAGTAGCAGCTGATGCAAACTTATCTGGTCAAATGTATCCTGACCAATCATTATATCCAGCGAACTCTGTACCACAGGTTGTAAAACGTATCAACCAAGCGCTACAACGTGCAGATCAAATCGACCATGCTGAAGGTCGCGAAGATGAATTTGATTGGTTTGCTCCAATCGTTGCGGATGCTGAAGCAGGGTTTGGCGGACCATTGAATGTATTCGAATTAGTAAAAGGAATGGTCGAAGCTGGTGCTGCAGGTGTTCACTTAGAGGACCAATTAGCGTCTGAGAAAAAATGTGGTCACTTAGGGGGTAAAGTATTACTTCCTACACAAAATGCCGTTCGTAACCTA
Organism: Ureibacillus chungkukjangi; assembly: GCF_044795995.1. Classification (NCBI taxonomy): domain Bacteria; kingdom Bacillati; phylum Bacillota; class Bacilli; order Caryophanales; family Caryophanaceae; genus Ureibacillus; species Ureibacillus chungkukjangi. The sequence goes on from NZ_CP085009.1 coordinate 133,778, forward strand.
GTTGCGGCTCGCTTAGCGGCTGATGTTATGGGTGTAGATACAATTTTAATCGCACGTACAGATGCTGATGCTGCTGATATGGTAACAAGTGATATCGATCCACGTGACGCTGAATTTATTACTGGTGAACGTACACCTGAAGGATTCTTCCGTACAAAAGCAGGTATTAAGCAAGCGATTGCACGCGGTTTAGCTTATGCGCCATATGCAGATTTAATCTGGTGTGAAACATCGAATCCATCAATTGAAGAAGCTCGTGAATTTGCTGAAGCTATCCATGCAAAATTCCCAGGGAAAATGTTAGCTTACAACTGCTCACCTTCATTTAACTGGAAAGCTAAACTTTCAGATAAAGAGATTGCAGAATTCCAACGTGAGATTGCGAAAATGGGGTATAAGTTCCAATTCGTAACTCTAGCTGGTTTCCACTCATTAAATAAATCAATGTTTGAGCTAGCTGTTGACTATAAAGATAACGGTATGGCTGCTTACTCTAAGCTACAACAAGCAGAGTTTGACTTAGAAGCGAAGGGCTATACAGCTACGAAACACCAACGTGAAGTAGGTACGGGTTACTTTGATGATGTTGCTCAAGCAATTTCTGGAGGTACATCTTCTACTACAGCAATGGCAGGTTCAACTGAAACAGCTCAATTCGTATAAAAACTAGAAAATGTACCTTGGCTAATACTATTAAATTATGTAGTGATTGATAATTTAACTGTCTTGGTCAAGGCAATAAGATAACTGCAATTTTATATAAGGTGGGGATAAGGAAAATGGAACAGGCTACATCACAAAGGCTTAAAATTGTTGGGGAACTAACAGAACAAGCAAAAGAAATATTAACGCCTGAAGCACTTGATTTTATTGTTTCTCTTCATGAGAAATTTAACGAACGCCGTAAAGAATTGCTTATTAAACGTGAGGAGCGCCAAAAGCGTCTAGATGGTGGAGAACAGCTTTATTTCTTACCAGAAACTGAGCAAATTCGTAAAGGTGATTGGACAATTGCACCACTTCCTAAGGATTTACAGGATCGTCGTGTAGAAATTACTGGACCAGCTGTGGATCGCAAAATGGTTATCAATGCATTAAACTCTGGTGCGAAAATGTTTATGGCATGCTTTGAAGATGCATCCACACCTACGTGGGAAAACATGATTGCAGGGCAAATTAATATGCGCGATTCAGTACAACGTACAATTACATTAACACAGGAGTCTAATGGAAAAACATATAAGTTAAACGAGGAAACCGCTGTACTTATTGTTCGTCCAAGAGGATTACATCTTCTGGAGAAAAATGTATTGGTGGACGGCGAAGTGATGTCAGGAAGCTTCTTCGATTTCGGCTTGTACTTCTTCCACAATGCAAAGGAAGCACTTGCTCGAAATACAGGGCCTTATTTCTATCTACCAAAGCTTGAAAGCCATTTAGAAGCACGTCTTTGGAATGATGTGTTTGTTTATGCACAAGATTACTTGGGCATTCCACAAGGGACTATTAAAGCAACGGTTCTAATCGAGACAATTGTTGCGGCATTTGAAATGGACGAAATTCTTTATGAATTACGTGAGCATTCAGCAGGCCTTAACTGTGGTCGTTGGGACTATATTTTCAGCTTTATAAAACGCCTTCGCAATCAGCCCAATGTAGTATTGCCAGACCGTGGTCAAGTAACAATGACAGTTCCGTTTATGAAAGCCTATACATCTCTATGTATTCAGACTTGCCATAAGCGTAATGCACCGGCAATGGGAGGAATGGCAGCCCAAATTCCTGTAAAAAATGACGAGGAAGCAAATAAACTTGCTTTTGCTAAAGTTGCAGAAGATAAACTTCGTGAAGCTACGGATGGTCATGATGGTACTTGGGTTGCTCACCCTGGTTTAGTATCTGTTGCGATGGAACAATTTGATGCTGTTATGAAAACACCGAACCAAATTGATAAAAAACGCGAGGATGTAAATGTATCTGAAAGTGATTTAGTCGCTGTTCCAGAGGGTACTATTACAGAAGAAGGTCTTCGTGTCAATGCAAGTGTAGGTGTTCAGTATATTGCATCATGGCTACGTGGAAATGGTGCTGCACCAATTAATAATTTAATGGAAGATGCAGCAACGGCCGAGATTTCCCGTACCCAAGTTTGGCAATGGATTCGACATGATAAAGGTGTACTCGAAGATGGACGTAAGGTTACATTAGAGTTAACCTTAGAAATTCTAAAAGAAGAGCTTGAAAAGATTAAAGCTGCTGTTGGGGAACAAGCATATAACACAGGTCGCTATGAAGAAGCGGCTGAGCTGTTTAAAACTTTAATCGAGAATGACGAGTTTGTTGAGTTTTTAACTCTACCAGGTTACGAAAAGATTAGCTAATTCATATTAGAGATAGTTGCCTCCAATCAATATTTCTAATTGAAACTGTTTCAAACAAGGGGATTTATATTTTTAGACATGGGGATGGGGTGTCTTACTAGCTGTGATGGGCTAGTAAGGCATTCTTTTTAATTTTTAGAAGGATTTTACCATCAACAAAAAGAATTGAATAAATAAGAAAATACATACGAAAAGGGGAATGTGTGTCATGAAAAATAAGGAATTGCTTTTAGTACCGGGACCTACACCTGTAGTCGATGAAATCTATGAATCTTTAGCTAGTGAAACAAGGGGACATACGGATCCGCGATTTGCTGCCATCTTCAAGTCGGCAATCAAGCAAACAAAGGAATTGCTACAAACGGATGGGGAAGTGTTTATAGTGGCTGGCTCGGGCACATTAGCAATGGAAATGGCGATTGTAAACACAGTGGGTAAAGGGGAAAAATTACTGGTTATTAGCCACGGCTATTTTGGTGACCGATTCACTCCACTTGCTGAAGCATTTGGTATTGAAGTTGATGTTTTACAAGCTAAATGGGGAAAGCAAGTTGACCCATTACTTGTTCAAGAACAAATAGCTACGAATAATTATAAAGCTGTTACAATTACTCATGCAGATACATCCACAGGGGTTATATCCGATTTAGATGCACTTATTCCGATTATTAAGCAAGCTGGTGCACTGGTTATTTTAGACGGAGTAGTAGCAACTGCAGCGCTTGATGAGAACATGAGCAAAACTTATGGGCATCCGGATTATAAAATTGATGTAGTATTAACTGGCTCGCAAAAGGCAATTGGAATACCACCGGGTTTGGCTATAGTTGCTTTTAACCAAACTGCTCTTAATACACGAGAAGCTCTAGGCACTATTCCAGCGTATTATAGTGACATTAAAAATTGGATACCAATTATGCAAGATCCATCTAAATATTTTGCAACACCACCAGTAAATCTAATCTATGCCTATAATACTGCGTTGAAAATCGTATTAGATGAAGGGATTAAACAGCGGGAGCAGCGTCATATTGCTTTTGGTCGTGGAATTCGCTCAGCTCTTCGCTCCTTTGGAATGGAATCTTTAGCAACAGAGGAAGTAGCAGCACCAACCTTAAGCTGCATGTTATATCCAGAAGGCATTGATGACTCTTCCTTCCGAGCACGTCTTTCACATAAAGGTGTGATTGTAGCAGGAGCGTTGGCACATCTAACAGGAAATGCTTTCCGTATTGGCCATATGGGGAATACAACTGCAGAAATGCTAGAGAGTGCAATCCGCCATATTGGAGAAGTACTGCTGGAATTAGGATTAGAAGTAAATCCAGAGGCTGCTATAGTAGCATTTAGAGAAGAATTATCACAAAGTGTTTCAAATTAAACTAAAAAGTAAAGCTCTAGTATGCCTTTGCATACTAGAGCTTTTGCTATGTGTAAGTGGAATTATTTACCTTCGTTATAAGCGTTTAAGAATTCTGTTACTTTATCGCGATTTGCTTCTAGCTTTAATCCTGTATCAACTAATGGAGTTACAGTTGATACAGCAGGACGTTTATATCCTTGGTAGTAAGTAATAAATTCTTCTTGATTGATAGAGTAAAGAACAGCTTTACGAAGATCGGCAGAGTTTGAAACTTCGCGACCTTTAGTGTTGAATTGTAAGTAAGTCACGGCATTACTTTCTGCTTCATTTAGAGCCAGGTTTGTATCGGATTTCACGATATCAAGCTTTGTTTCAGGTACTGTTTGTAATACATGAATTTCGCCATTACGTAATGCAGATAATGCACTGTCGTTATCATCGATAAAACGTACAGAAATATTTGTGATTTTTGGCTCATACTCGGTGCCTATACGGTAAGCTGGATTTTTCACAAAAGTTGCTTCGTAGTCATTTTTTTGTACTAAGATGTATGGACCACTTGCATATAAGTGATTGTTGTATGAACTACCTTCTGTCACAGTTGCTTGGTCACCATAAGCAACATCTGTATTTGGATCATAGCTTGCTACATCGAATGTGTTAATGCTTGTTACTTGTTTTTCAGAAACAATACCACCTGATTGGTGTGCTAAGTAGTTTAACACTTGTGGGAATGGGTTTGGTGTTGTAATTTTCACAACTTGGTATTTTCCTGCAGCATTATCAACTTGATCTTCTGATTCTACAACTTCAGTTACAGCCTGAGGTAATTCTTTTGATAAAGCATCTAAAACAGTTTCTTCTGTTCCTGCAACTTTAGCATTTTCTAATTCTGCTAAATCAGTTACAACTTCTACAGTATCAATATTCTCATGGATACTATATGTGCGGTGATCAGGAACCGAGCTTTCATCCTTTGCACGATTTAAAGAGAAAACTACATCTTCAGCAGAAACTAGTTCACCAGTATCAACTGCAGCACCATTTTCTACTTTTGCAAAGTTAATATCATCACGTAAGATGAAGTAATATTCAGAGTTACCTTCTGCAATAACATGGTTATATGATAATGAACCATCTGAAACTACTTGGTCGTCATCTGTTAGATTTACTAAACGAACATACATATTAGTATTTAATGTATTGATAGAACCGTCATTTCCTTTGATTGGATCAAGAGAAGTTAATGATGCAATAGCTTGGTGTAATACTAAAGTTTCACTAGCGTTTAAAGATTCGTCATTAAATGAAATAGCTTCCCAAACTTGAGCACGAGATTTTGGAAGTAAAACTGTTTCAGGGTTTACCTCTGCAGAGTAGATACCCTGTGCTTTTTTCGAAATATAAAGTGGAGCAATATAAGCTTGGTCAAATACTAAAAGCTGCTCAAGCTCAGCATAGGCATCTTTTGCTTCATCACCAGTTAAGGTGCTTGCTTTGTCGATTAACGCATCTAAATTGGAGTCACTAACAACACTGTAATCTCCACCAGTTTTAAATAATCCACGAACAGCATAGTCAGGATTCCCTGTTACTGTCGTCCAGCTTGATAAAGCAACATCGTAGTTACCTGCATCTTTTTGAGCTGAGAATGAACCGTAATCCGGTTGAATGTTTAACACTACTTCAAAACCGTTTTTAGTTAGTTGATCGCGTAAAATGTTTAAATCATTTTCACCTGCAGCGGTACCTAAAATTTCAATTGTTGGTTTTTCACCAGTAGATGTGTCGGCATTACCGCCGCCTTCAACATCTGATTTCTTTTGTACACAGCCTGCAAGTGCTAGGACTGCAACAAATAATAGAGCTAATAGCTTTTTCATAATATTCCTCCTAAATTTAGTGTTTTAGTTTGTTTTAGGGTCAAAGGCATCTCGTAATCCATCTCCAAAGAAGTTAAATGAAAGTACAAGTAGCATAATACATAAACCTGGGAAAATAGCTAAATATGAATGTGTTTCAAGATACGTACTACCGATTTTTAAAATATTCCCCCATTCAGGAATATGCGGTTCAACACCTAGTCCAAGGAAGCTTAAACTACTTGTTGAAATAACAGCACCACCGATTGTTAAGGTTGCTTTTACAATCATAGGGGCTAGAGAATTTGGTACGATATGCTTAAAAATAATTGTACTGTCGGAAGCACCTAATGCTCTAGCCGATTCTACAAATTCATAATTGGAAATTTGCATTACGGTTGCACGCATTGTGCGAGCATAAGTAGGAATTGAACCTACGCTTAATGCAATGATTAAATTGACGGTATTGGCACCGAATGCAGCAATAATTGCAATGGCCAGTAAAATACCAGGAATTGCATATAAAATATCCAGTAAACGCATGATGATGTTATCTGTCTTTTTGCTGTAATAACCAGTAATTGCCCCGAGAGTTCCACCGATAATAGCGGGAATAATCGTTGAGAAAAACCCAACAATTAGTGAAATCTGGGCACCAAATACGATTCTTGAAAACAAATCGCGACCGAAGTCATCTGTTCCAAGAGGATACTCAAGCGTTGGTGTTTGTAAGATTGCTGAATAATTATTTTGTGTTGCAAAGTCATAATCGAATGTCCAAGGACTAATAACTGACAATGAAAACATAAAAATGATAAAAAACATACCGAATACGGCCATTGAATTACGTAGGATTTTACTCCACATCTTTTGCCATTTCTCTATAGAAGAAGCATCTTTTTGTCTTGCCTTTTTGATAAGCCCATATCCTAGTAATAAAGAAAATAGATTACCAGTTAAAACCGGTAGTAATAGTATCAGACCGATTGGTAGCATCCATTTTGGTGCTGAAGCTTGAGTAACATATTTGGAGACTAAAATAATCATTACTGCAAAAATTATTGCTAGTAAAACAAAAGCCCCCATAACTAGTAAAAAGCTATCGATGACATAAGGTTTAAATAGATTAAATCCTGAAACACCAATTATGAAAAGCTGAGTTAAAAATGCATAGGTAGCAAATGTATATTCAGGTGTTTTATTTTTTGTAACTAAAGAAAACCCGAAGCTACTAGCAAAAATGTTCCCAACGAGTACAGTTAAAATCAAAGGATAGCCAAGAATTCGAGTCCGTATATGAATATTCCCGTGATTTGCTAGATCTCTTTTAATAGATTTTGAGATAAGCCAAACATAAAGTGTTGTTAGTAAATACACAACAAAGAACACTAAAACGATCGGTCGAACAGCTTGGGTATTGAAATTATAACTGTAAAGTAAAAAAAGTAATGAAAAAATAGCAGAAAAGGATAATGTGAAATGAGCATTTCCATATTCCTGTGTTATTTTCAAAAGAAGCTTAAGGTTTGATATGACTTTCACATTATCCCTCCTTTTTCATTTTTGAGCGGATTCGCGGATCAAAGAATGCATAAGTAATATCAATAACTAAGTTAACAATAGAAATAGTAATAGCTATATATACAACTCCACCTAATATTGCAGGAATATCCGGGATAAACTGTTTATCTACGATATAGCTTCCAATTCCACTGATATTAAACACCTTCTCTGTGACAGAAGCGCCACCTAACATTCCACCAAATAGAAGTCCAATCACAGTAATAATTGGAATCATGGCATTTCGAATAGCGTGCTTAGAAATTACTTTTCTTTCATTTAATCCTTTTGCTTTTGCGGTAATAATATAATCCTCATTGATAACCTCCAGCATTGATGAACGGGTCATTCTTGCAATAGAGGCACATAAGGTAGTTCCTAAAACAACTACTGGTAAAACAAGAGATAACCAGTTTTGCGGATTATAGGTTGCAGGAAACCAGCTTAGTTCAAGAGAGAACGTTAAAATAAATATTAACCCCTGCCAAAAGCTAGGGATTGAAAGTCCGATTAATGCCACAATCATAAATGTATAATCTAAAAATGAATTTGGACGAATGGCAGAGAGTATCCCTACAGGAATTGCAATAATCACAGCCATTACTAGTGATAGAATGGCAATTTGAAGTGTTACCGGAAATTTATTAGCGATACTAGCCATGATGTCTTCCTTCCCTGCAAAGGAAGTTCCTAAATCAAAGGTAAATAACCCCGATAGGGATTGCCATAGTTGGGCTAAATAAGGTTGGTCTAAGCCGTAAAGACGGTTAAAGTTTTCGATTTGCTCAGATGTAGCTTCGATTCCAAGAATATTACGTGCCGGATCCAACGGTGAAATATAAAGGATGGTAAATACTAATGTCGCTACACCTAAGATGACAAACAGTGTTTGAAGTACACGTTCAAATATAAATTGAACAAATGGATTACTGTATAGAAGTAATAATACATACATCAATACGCCCGGGATTACTGAAATCAATAAAAAATTGCGACTATTTAATAGCTGCTTAAAGTAGCTCTGATACGTATATTTCTCTAATCCTTGTGCAGCTACTTGCCTTTCTATTTCTTTTTGCAGCTTCTCTTGAACAAGTAAATCTGCTTTTTTGTTTAATTGTTCAGCAGTTAAAGTTTCATGGAAAAAGGTAGCTTTTGTGTTTTCTTGTTCTAAAAACTGTTTTCTCCATGAGCCAAGTAGACCTTTTGAAACAAGTTGTTCTTCGCAGCTCTTATATGCATTGCCATATTGATTTTGCCCTTTACCAAAATAAAATGTTAGGACGGTCACAATATGAACTGGTAGACCAAGAATAAATAAAAGAATTTTATAAAATTTACCTCGGTTTGTTACCTTCAGATAAGAGCTACTAAAAATTGAGGATATTTTAGGTTTATAAATATTTATGCTTTGAGTCATCGATTGCCTCCTTTCTTACATAAATATCTTCATCTTGTAATAAGTTCCTCTCTATATTAAACTATTCCTAGTGGTATAGTAAAGTATGGAGATGTATATGTCAATATAACCAGTAAATTACTTTTTTTATAAAGGAAGGTACGCATGAATAATAGATTATTAGAGGTGAAGGACCTTCAAGTCTCTTTTATAGGGGATGAAAAAGAGTTTGAGGCAGTGAAGGGGATAAGCTTTCATGTTGAAAAAGGCGAGACATTAGGGATTGTTGGAGAGTCAGGTAGTGGTAAAAGCGTAACCGCTAGATCGATTATGCGCTTGCTGCCATCCCCACCTAGTTTTTTGAAATCGGGGGAAATTAATTTCCAAGGGAAGAACTTAGTTGAGCAATCAGAAAAGGAAATGGAATCAGTACGCGGTCAGCATATTAGTATGATTTTTCAAGATCCAATGACTTCTTTAAATCCTACAATTCGAATAGGTGAACAAATTGCTGAAAGCTTGAAAAAGCATCAACAAGTATCAAAGGGTGAAGCTTACAGGAAAACTATTGAATTGTTAGAGCAAGTAGGAATTAAAAATAGCGAGAAACGATATTCACAATACCCGCATGAATTTTCTGGTGGAATGCGTCAGAGAGCAATGATTGCCATGGCACTGGCGTGTAATCCATCCCTCCTTATAGCGGACGAACCAACAACAGCCTTAGATGTAACAATTCAAGCACAAATCTTATCCTTAATGAAAAGCATGCAAGAGAAATTGGGAACTTCTATTATTTTAATCACCCATGATTTGGGTGTAGTAGCAGGTATGTGTGATCGTGTCATAGTCATGAAGGAAGGGGAAATTGTTGAAGAAGGAACCACAGATGAGATTTTCAACAATCCCAAGCATGACTATACAAAAAGGCTTTTAAATGCCTTACCAAAGCTACATGAAAAAAAGACGCCCAAAAAAGCGCCGTTATTAAGTGCAAACCTAGATTTATCTAAGCCACTTCTTGAAATTAAGTCGTTAAAGAAGCATTTTGATATTGGACATGGGGATATTTTAAAGGCAGTAGATGATTTATCATTCGAAATTTACCCTGGAGAAACGCTTGGCTTAGTAGGTGAGTCGGGATCTGGTAAATCTACTACAGGACGTACGATTTTACAGTTACATGAGCCCACTGATGGGGATGTCCTTTATAAGGGGATTCCTATCACACGTCTTTCTAAAAAACAGTTAAAAACAATGAGAAGACATATGCAAATCATTTTCCAGGATCCTTATTCCTCTTTGAATCCTCGTAAAAAAGTTTTAGATATTGTTGGCGAAGCATTAGATTTGCATGGTCTTGCCAAGAATAAAGAGGAACGTAGATCACGAGTAGAGGAATTACTAGAATTAGTAGGTCTAAATAAAGAGCATGCAAGTCGCTATCCACATGAGTTTTCAGGTGGGCAACGTCAACGTATTGGCATTGCGAGAGCATTAGCAGTTGACCCGGAATTTATCGTTTGCGATGAGCCATTATCTGCCTTAGATGTATCCATTCAAAAACAAATTGTGGATTTACTAAAGGATTTACAGCATCGACTTGGATTGACTTATTTATTCATTGCTCATGATTTGTCTATGGTAAAGCATATAAGTGATAGAGTAGCAGTGATGTACGGTGGAAAGATTGTAGAGCTTGCGGAAAGTGAGGAATTATACTCAAACCCTCAGCATCCTTACACCAAAGCTCTTTTAAAATCTATTCCAATTCCGGACCCAGCTATCGAAAGAATGAAGACTCAAATGCGAGACAAGGAATTGATTGCAGCTAAATACGATGTTGAAAGCTCAGTTCTAAAAGAAGTGTCACCAAACCACTGGGTAGCTGTGTCAGTAAGTGAACTTTAAAATTTACCGAACTCTTTGAACTCATAAAGTTCAAAGAGTTTTTTTTATATCAGTAGTTATAATAAGAAATTTTAGAAAATATAGTATATGATAGGTGAAAATAAAAATAGATTGATAGGGAAGGGGCTGTGAAACTTGAAGAAAGAAGCAATGACAAAATCTATTAATATCTCTCAAAAGAGAATGGAAGCAGACTTTATTTTAAAAAATGCCTATGTGGCTGATGTTTTTTCTTTATGCTGGAGGAAAGCGAACATCGTTGTTGCTGATGGGAAAATAATAGCTCTCGATGAGAAGGGTGAATTTACAGCAAAAATCGAAGAGGATGCAAATGGACGATATGTGATACCAGGGTTAATCGATGCACATATTCACATTGAATCTTCTATGGTACCTCCATCCCAGTTTAGTCAAATCCTTTTACCCCATGGTATTACTTCAGTTATTACAGACCCACATGAGATTGTGAATGTTTCAGGTCGAAAAGGCATGCAATATATGCTAGACGATGCTAAAAATGTAGAAATGGATATTTACTTTATGCTGCCATCAAGTGTGCCTTGTACTTCGTTTGAGCATTCAGGGGCAGTGATGAAGGCAAAGGACCTAGCACCATTTCTTCAATATGAAGAAGTTTTAGGGCTTGCTGAAGTAATGGACTTTCCAGCAGTATTAGGCTCAGATTCTGACATGCTAGATAAGCTAACACTTGTTCAACAAGCGAATAAGCTGATTGATGGCCATGGTGCAGGACTTAATAAGGATCAGCTTCGTGGCTATCGAGCGGCTGGAATTAGAACAGATCATGAATGTATAACGGCAGAAGAGGCCCGTGAACGTGTTAAACAAGGTATGTATGTGTTTATAAGAGAAGGTTCAGCTGCAAAGAACTTAGTTGATTTGTTACCCGCTGTAACTCCAGCTAATGCTCGTCGGTTTACCTTCTGTACCGATGATAAACATCTAGATGAAATTATGAAGGAAGGCACTATTAACTTTGCTATCTCCCTTGCTATAAAAAATGGAATGAATCCATTACAGGCGATTCAACTGGCGACTTTAAATGCAGCTGAATGCTATCGTCTATATGACAAAGGGGCGATTGCAGAGGGCTATACGGCAGATTTTGTCATGCTAGAGGATCTACAGAAGATGACAATTGCATCTGTTTGGAAAGATGGACAAAAGGTTGCGCAAGATGGCGAGGTGCTACATGAGGCAAAGGGTATAGCGACCATCGATGAAGCAATTTTAAATTCTGTTCATATCCCAAATTTAACTAAAGCTGACTTAGCTATTCGATTTAAGGCAGGAAATCTGGCAAATGTAGTAGGCATTATGCCAAACCAAATTACGACCCAGCATCTCGAAAAAGAAGTGGATATTGAAGCGGGCTTCTTTGTGCCCTCTGTTGAAAAGGATTTGTTAAAAATAGCAGTGGTTGAACGTCACCATTCACTTGGAACAATCGGTTTAGGAATTGTTCATGGCTTTGGATTAAAACAAGGAGCGGTAGCAACAACTGTTGCACATGACTCACACAATGCCATAGTTGTTGGAACAAATGATGAGGATATGCTCTGTGCTTTAAATGCTCTTCAAGAAATGCAAGGGGGACTTGTTGTAGTGAAGGATGGTGCTGTAATTGGAGAACTTGCTTTACCAATCGCAGGACTTATGACAACCCTTGACGCAGCAACAGCCGTCAAAAAAATTGAAGAAACACATACTGCACTTCATGAAATTCACCCTGATCTTTACTTCCATTTCTTCCTAACGCTTTCGTTTTTAAGCTTACCTGTAATACCAGAGCTAAAATTAACGGATACGGGCTTATTTAATGTGAAAACTTTCGAGCACATTCCCGTAGAAGTAACTGAAAATAAAGTCCTGGGATAAACTTCTCTGTTCTATAGGCAGCAAAGCTTATAGGACAGCTTCATGTATTTTACCATTGAACTAAGAAATGAAAACACATAAAATCTAATGAAAGATAGGTTGAGGAGAAAAAATGTGGTTCGTATAACAGTCATTATACCTGCTTTAAATCCACTACCATCACTGATCGGCTTTATAAAAGAGCTGATTTCCTTAGAAATTGAATCGATTATTATTGTTAATGACGGAAGTGATGGAAAGTATCAAGCGATTTTCCTAGAACTAGAGAAGTTAGAGAAATGTATTGTTATAGAGCATGACAAGAATTTGGGAAAAGGACGGGCATTAAAGACAGGGTTTCGCTATATTTTAAGGAAGCTGCCTAAGGTTCAATCTGTGATTACGGTTGGGGCACATGGACAGCATCAGCTTCGAGATGTAGAACAGCTCATACATAATGCACATCTATTTTCTAATGGAATTATATTAGGCGTACGAAACTTTCATTCAAATAAGGTATCCTTAAAAACTAGGCTTGGAAATCATGCTACTTCCTTACTATTTGCACTTTTATTTCATAAACGATTACTTGACACGCAAACGGGCTTACGGTGTATTCCGAGAAAAGAGCTCCATTGGCTAATGAAGGTACCAGGAGAATCTTATAGTTATGATTCCAATATGCTTATCGATGCTATTAAAAGAAATATCCCCATCTATGAAATTCCAATAGGACATATGGGCTTAAAAAAGAACTCCCTTATCCATTATGATGAAATAACCAATACACAAAAACTAATCGAACAAATGATTACTATCTATACGAAAAGGCGCAAGATTCATAAGTAAGCTGAAACTTTTACTTTTTAAATTTCGTATTGTAAAAAGGAAAAGGATTTCTTTTATAGAATAACCTTTATATGTAGTACTTTTTTGATTAATTGGTAATGATAGTATGGAGCATATATTTGTTTATGGGATTAGAGGAGGAAGTCATATGAATGAGAACTTACACTTAGAAACAACAATCAGAGGGAAAGAAAAGCATTATTCTCCTGATAAATTCCTAAATAAGGTGAAAAAATACGGCATAAATATGGGATTTAAAGCATTATACAGTGTGGCCATTTTATACTGTGCTTTAAAAAGCCCGGATTTACCAAAGGAACATAAACTAATGATTGTTGGGGTATTAGGTTACTTTATTTTGCCAATCGATTTGATTGCAGATATGCTGCCAGCTGTAGGCTTGGCTGATGATATCGTGATTATCACAAAGGCGATTTCAGTCATTTATTCATCTATTACGGATGAAATGAAGGAAGAAGCACATGAAGTGTTAAAGAAAATATTTGGAGACAAATATCACCCTTCTATTGAATACGAAATTTAAATCTATTTATAACATTGAAGTCCAGAAATCATGTAGAGGTGATGTACGTTGTTAAAACGAATAACTTTTCTCGTCATAGCTATTGTACTTGCGAAGCCGATATATGATTTCGGCTCACAATGGCTAGGGGCGGCACAACAGTTCCTCAAGAACAATGAAGTAACTATCCAAGATGCAACATCGGATGTATTATCGACAGTCAACTCCGCAAAGGATAACATTGTAAGTACTGCAGCAGATACATTGGTTACGATGGATGTCGATTTACCAGATAGTGTTCAAACCTTAGAGGAACTAGAGGATTCCTTTTACTATTATCTAAGTAGATGGGAAACGAATTTTGAAATCCATTATGTAGGTAGTACATCTGATATTGAAAACCTTATTCAAACGGCAGTCAGTCAAGCTGCAAGCAGGGATCATTATATACTTGGTCATCTAGCAGATCGTAAGATTGAATATGAGTATAACAGTTTTGATGCGAAAATCAGGGTCAATCAAACCTATTTAACGAATTTGGCACAAGAGCAAATTGTGAATGAAAAAGTGGCAGGTATTCTTGCTACTGTCTCGCCAGATGAAATGACCGATTTTCAGAAGGTGAAGTTCGTCAACGATTATATTGTAAAATCGACTGCCTATAGTACAGAAACAACAGCAAGTGCCCATAGCGCCTATGCTGTACTACAAGAGCATAAAGGAGTTTGTCAGGGCTATGCTTTGTTAGCATTAAAGATGCTTCAGGGCTTGGGTGTTGAAACTCAGTATGTTGTTGGGGAAGTTTATACGGGTGGACATGCATGGAATTTAGTAAAGGTGGATGGGAAGTGGTATCATCTCGATACTACTTGGAATGATCCAACACCAGACCGTCAAAATGTTGTTCGTTATGAATATTTTTTAATTGATGATGCAAAAATAGGACTTGATCATACTTGGATTCAAGCGGATTATCCGGAAGCATCTAATTCGAATTTTGATTTTATGGCACAAATTGACCATGCCTATGAACAGGATGGCTTGATTTACTATAGTAATGTAGATGACAATAATATTTTATATCGAATGGATGTAAGTACGGGTGATTCAACACGTCTAACAGATAGCCGTGCGCAATTTATCGTTGGATTTGGGGATTGGTTATACTTTAGTAATTACTCCAATGGTGCATATCTATCGAAAATCCGGACAGACGGAACTGACGAGTCCATCTTATACCATGATGAAGTGAACAACTTATTTGTAGAGGATGGCTATCTATATTTCTCTACTGATGATGGATTAAAGAAAATGGAATTATAAACTAAAAAGAAGCCGTCTCTTATGATTTGAGGCGGCTTCCTTTTCATTATTATTGTAAGAGTGCGTACTGTGCCCTTTTCACAATGCTTTCAATAGGATTTTCATCACATAATGAGAGGGAAATGTGATGGAAATCTTCGCGAATTAACTGCTGTAAACTATTTAAAATCAATGGATGATACTTTAAAATCCCGCCATTTAAGAAAACCTTGAAGGGCTCCCCCTTATAGCGAAGCTTATTAAGTGAAGCTTTAACTAACAAAAAGAGCTCTTTGGCAGCTAACTCAGCAATTGAGATGGCCTTTTCATCATTAAGGGAAACGGCCTCCTGTAAAACAGTACTCAAACTAGCTGTTTGAGCATTCGTATAATCCGCTTGATATAGCCAGGTCATAAGCTGGTCAATAGAATCAATCTGAAGCTTTTCAAATACAAGCTTTTTCAGTATGGTTGGTGCTTCTAGCTTATCCTCTGCTCTAAAAATAGCTTTTAAGATTTGGCGTCCAATCCAATAGCCGCTGCCTTCATCGCCTGCGCGGTGTCCCCAGCCTCCTGTACGAACCACATTTCCATTCCCGTCTGTCGCCAATGCAATTGATCCTGTCCCGGAGATTAATAATACTCCTGGCTGATGCCCTACTAAACCAAGAAGGGCTGCTTGAACATCATTCTCAAGTATTGCTTTGTTTATATTAAAATGGGTACTATTCAAGGCTTGTTGTACAATATGAGTTAAAGCTTCAAAATCAGATTGAGTATCGATACCAGCCATAGCGAAAATCGCTACATCTATCGTTTCAAGCTTGGTCGCAAAATTTGCCTTTTGGAGTAAATCACTTAGCACTTCAATCACAGCATTAGCACCAATTGTTTGATAATTAGAGCCAGCTGCCGTTGCTTCAAAAAGGCGCTCTCCACCTGAAGTTTGTATTCCTAAAGTTGTTTTTGTTGCTCCGCCATCTACTGCTAGAATGATTGATTCTTTCATTTTTTCGTCCATCCTTCAAGAAATTTTTGAAGCTGCTCCTCACTGCTATCGATTATTTCATTTTTCCCTTTTAACCATTGTACTAATAATGGTGTAACTTGTTCAGATTGTTCGAGAGATTTAAGCATTGTTTCGGGTGAAGGTCCACCTTTAAGAGAACGTACCTTAACAAAATACTCGGGCTTTAAGGCGTTATAAAAATGCTCACTTGTAATTTTTAATGGTTTTCCAGTTACCTCAAGTGACTTCTCATTTGCTAGCTCCCACGTTAGGCTCTCGAGTGATTCCTTTTTAGCTTCTAGGAGCGATTTGATGCAGCTGCTAACGATTTGATGCGATTGTCTAAATGAAATGCTTTCTGAACGAACTAGGGTATCTGCGAGCTCTGTGACATTTGCAAAGCTGTTCTTTGCCCGTGTTAAAAGCTTCTCTTTGTTTACCTCCATCGTGACAACGAGACTTCCGAAGAGTCTATAAATACCACTTAATTTCTCCATTGCTCGCCATATATAAGGCTGCATATCGTCCTCGGTATCAACAATATCTCCAAAAGGTGTATTATGAATCATCTGTAAAACTGTTGAAGCATCCCCTATAACTGAAGATAAGATAGAACGTGTATGCTCAATTGAAACTGGATTACGTTTTTGTGGCATGATTGAACTGATCTGGACATAAGGGCTGGCTAAACGGAAAGCATCAAATTCCTGTGTTGCCCATTGCAGAAAATCCTGTGATGTACGACCTAGATTTAATGCAGCGAGCTGTATAACGCTGGCAGCTTCTGCGATATAGTCAGCACCTGCAACGGCATCCCAGGCATTCTCAATCACGCCATCAAATGCAAGTAGCTCCTGCATACGTGCACGATTAATCTTAAAGCCTGTCGTTGTTAATGCTGCGGCGCCCATACTACTTTGGTTAATCGTTTCAAAGGCGGCTTGCATTCTCTTAAAATCTCTAGTCAGTTGATCAATGACTGCTTTTAAATAATGGGCAAAGGTTGTTGGTTGTGCCTGCTGTGTGTGGGTATAGCCGATTATAATCGTATCGCTATGTTCTTTGGCAAAGGCAATGAGTGAGGAACGCAATTGTAGTAACTCTCCCATTAGGGAAAGTAATTTTTTTCGTATAGTCATGCGGTAGATGGCAATACCCATATCATTTCGACTGCGACCAATGTGTAAATTACCTGCAACATCGCCTGCTAGTTCGATGAGTTTGTCTTCAATACGGAAAAATAAATCTTCAAATTGTGGAGTATAATCCTGTTGCTTAAAATAGTTTAAATCTAACTTTGCAATCGCTTGACCAATTTGCTTTGCTTCTTTTTCAGTTACGATCTTTTGCTCTTCCAGCATTTTTAAATGAGCGATATGGATATGAAGCATGGATGTTAAAAAATTCACTTTTGCTTCATCATAGGCAGGTTGTAGCACAAGCTCACGGTAGGTATTAGAAGGGAAATGGTTTCCCTCTTGGTCAATTATTCGGTCTTTATAATTCTGAAACATAAAAACACGCCTTTCGCAAAAATTCCATAGATTTTTTGCTTTACTCTATTTAAAAGTAACAAAAGGTCGATTCAACTGTGACAGCTTAATCGACCTTTGTAACTACGTATTACTATTAAATGTTAGGCAGCATTTTTCCTTTGGGCTAGGACAGTTGGTAATACCATACCAACAAGAACTAGTACAATTCCAAACAACTGAAGCATAGTAAGGGTTTCGTGTAATATTATAACTGAAGCGATTATTGCAACAGGTAATTCCATTGCACTTAAAATAGATGAAAGGGCGCCTCCAACCTTTGGAACAGCAATTGAAAATAACAGGATCGGTAAAATAATCCCCAAGACACCAAGGATAATCCCGAAAATCCATAAATTCGTATTAAATAATGTACCGTTCCAGATAATTTCTGGTGCTAAAAAGATTGAAATCACGATTACTGCAATTAGAGACATTAAGAAGGTACGTGTAATTGTAGACATTCCTTCTATTTGTCTTGAGTTCACTTGAATGAATACCGCAAAGCTTGTTGCTGCTAATAAGCCGTATACCCAGCCTTGCCATGGGATTGTTGAAAGGTCGGTATCTAATACGCCAGCAGCAAGTATTGTTCCGCCGAATAAAAACAGTAATGAAAATGCTTCAAAACGGTTTGGCCATCTCTTATGCAGGGCACAGTCAATAAACAGGCCAATCCACGTAAATTGGAAAAATAGCACAACACCAAGTGAAGCGGTTACATAATTTAGGGCAAGTCCATAAACCATTCCAGTATTAGCAGTTAGTGCTCCAGCTGCTAAAATTGTGATGATGCCGGATTTATTAATTTTGGGTATAGATCTTTGGGTAAAAAGGAATAAAATAAGCGCCAGTACAAATCCTACTAAATATTGACTTGTAACAGCTTCACTAGTTGTAAATCCATGACCCATCGCCACTTTAATAATTGTTGATAAAAGCCCATAGCTACTCGATGCAATGATGATCAGCAATGGATAAAATAGTTGTAATTTCATGTTGTATAACCTGCATTTCTAAATAATTGTTTTAACCATATGAAAAAATGGTTCATCGATAATCGTCCAGGGTTCTGTCACAGCATAGCCTAGTCGCTCATATAATTTTCTTGCTTTTACCTTTTGTGTTTCAACATTTAATGCAATTTTAGTGAAGTTATTTGAAAGAGCAACTTCTTCTGCAAAGTGTAAAAGTGCAGTTCCGACACCTTGACCACGAGCATTTTTGTGAACACAAAGTGTATCGACATAAAATTCGTCATGATTAGCTTCCACATCAATGGAAGTAATAGGAGCATTTTTTTGTTCTAGCCAACGTTGTAGGTTAGCATCTAATTTTGCACCTTCTTCTCCATCATATACAATTAGTATGCCTAAAATCGCTTTCGTTACTTCATCTTCTGCAACATAAGTATGGAAGTAAGAGATACGATTGTCAGTTCTTCTAAAAAGTACCTCGAGACACGTGAGAATTTGAGGTAGTTCAGTTTCACCTGTCAAACGTATGGCAATGTCCCCAATTGCTTCAAAAATAAGTGGAGCAGTTTTAGGGGCATCCTCTAATATAGCTTGTCTTATGTAAAATGTCATGAGTAATCTTTCCTTTCGCAAAAATTTTAACAAATTCATGAAGGAAGATATGTCCTTTTCCCCTGTCTGAATAGTTTTAAATTTTAAGATTTCGTTAATTTTATGTTACGCTGAGTTAAGTAAATATTCGGAGGTCTAACAACTCATGAGTGAGTCTAATAAAGATTTCGTATTAGTATACGGAGACGCTTTTGTTGATTATATAGCCAATGATAGAACCAATACATCATTTACGACATTTTTAGGCGGGGCAACAGTTAATGTTGCAGCCGGAATTAGTCGAATCGGTGCTCCCTCATCTTTAATTACAATTACTGGTGACGATGAGACCTCTCAATTTGTTCGCGACGAACTAAATAAAGAAGGTGTGAACATGGATTATGCCATTATCACGCCAGAAAAACGTGTCAGTGGAGTGTATGTTCACTTAACAGAAGAAAGTGAGCGTATTTTCAAGGATTACGTTGATGAGGCACCAGATTTACAAGTAACAGATGAGCAACTAAATGAAGAAGCATTTAAAAAAGCTTCGGTATTTAATGTATGTTCTGGAACTATGTTCCATCCAACAGCTCTTGCTACAACTAGAACAGCAGTAGATATGGCAAAGGAAAAAGGTGTTATCATTGCAATTGATGCCAATATCCGCCCGCTACGTTGGAGCAGTGAAGAATTCTGTCGTGAAACCATCACATCATTTTTCGAAGATGCTCACATATTAAAGTTAACAGATGAAGAGCTATTTTTCCTAACAGAAACAACTAGTATCGAAGAGGGAATTGAAATTATGAATCAATACCTGGTACCAATAGTTCTTATTACTGTAGGAGCAAACGGCGCATATGCCGTATTAAATGGTGAAGTCATTCATGTTCCGACCGAAAAAGTAGAGGCAGTTGATACTACAGGTGCAGGTGACGCATTCATGGCAGGTGTATTACGCTTTGTCCACTTCAATGGATTACCAACAACTCACGATGAGTTAGTCAAATGTGTAAGCTTCGGAAACCGCTTAGGCGCATTCGCAGCAACGAAACCAGGTGCCTTAACAGCCCTGCCACATTATGATGAAATAAAAGAGTGGGTTTAATAATAAAACCGACAGCAAGCTAACATGCTGTCGGTTTTTTGTATGGATAAAAGAATAAGTAGCTAGTGTAGACTGCAGAACTGGGAATCTCCAAAGCCCTGTCATTTAATCTTCATCCGATTCATCTAAACTAATATAAAACGAGTCATCAGGAAGCACTTGAGCAAAATATACTTTATCGATCTCAATATTTTGTTCTTTCAGTTTTCCCAGGACCCAATCTTCGGTTACATCTAACTCCTTTAAATTTTTCCGAATGATTTTTCCACTTCTAATTATCTCCGTAGGCAAATGAGCTGGGAGAGTGAGACTTGTGTTTACATCTTCTTTTGTTGCATTAGCGAAGGTGGGTTTCTTTAACACACTAAGCTCTCCATTTGTTTCGAAAACAGCATAATGCACTTCATTGAATGAAAAAATTCCTTGTTCCCTTAATAGCATCGCAAGTTCATCAGGATGAAGCCGAGCCTTTTTCATGCTCTTTTTTAGGATGGTTCCATTTTGAATTAAGATAGTAGGTCGATCATCAATCAAAATACGGATTTTCGAAAAATTTAAAGTGAGAAAACTAACTAAAAGAGTGAGGAGAGTCCAACAAATTAATGCAATCGATCCATCAAAGAAGTCAGTGTCATGCTGTGTTGAAACCTCTGCGGCAATGGACCCGATTGTGATTCCGGTTATGTAGTGGAAAAAGGTTAATTGGCTAAGTTGTTTTTTTCCAATGAACCGTGCTAGTACTAGAATAGTAAAGAAGGATAGTATGGATCTTAAAATCGTTTCTCCCAAATGAATATTACTAAAACCGTCCATCACGAATTTCCCCTTTCGACATTACTTTTAGCATGGTCAAAAGGAAGGAACTGTATGCAAATTGAGCAAAAAGAGGAAATAAAAAAACTGTACCTCAAGGGTTAGAGAAATTCTAGCCTTTGGGGTACAGTTTTTTTAAAAGCTTTAGACGTTTGAAATGCCATAAATTGAATGAATGAGATGTGGATTAGTTACAAAGCCTTCTTTAATCCTAACCTCATGCATTTTATTTTGGTAGGAAAATTTAAAAATACCATTATCAAAATCTGTTCCAATTTCCTTAAAGAAAATTCCCTCGATGGAAACTGATTTCGGGCAGGTGAAGACAATTTTATAGTTCTCTAAATCTTGCATAACGTATGCACGGACACCCTTTTCATATGTTCCGTGAGCCTCTTCTTCAATCGGGCGCTTTACAGCAACAATGTGAAAATCAACAAATGGCACTTCTTTTAGTAAAACATTTAAAAAGGATCCTTTTGTTATTTCTTCCCATCTACTTTGAGCACTTTGGCCAACAATGATTTGCGTAATATTCTTTTCACGGGCAATCTCACCGATTACTTTTTGAATGGGTTGCTTTTCATCATCTCGAACGATAAACTCTTCAACTTCCAGCTCTTTACAAAGATCTGTCCAGCTTTCAATATAGCCGGATTTCTCAGCATCGAAGGCATCAACTGCTTTAGCGTCAACCGTTAATATATAAAGTGGACAATCTAATAACGTCGCTAGTTTATGTCCTCTACGTATAAGACGCTCACCATTAAGTCCGTAATATACACAAACTAATATACTTTCATCCATTCTTTTCAAATGCTTCATAGATAGTTTGCTCCTCTTAATAGTAGTTTGTTATTAAAATATAACAATTTTTTAAGCAAAAAACTGTATAAATAAGCAAAAGTAAATGCGAATTGAGTGCATCTAGTCCATCCCTATTGTATACTTATTATTGTAATATTTAATCTTTATTTTCAATTAAAACTTCAAAATTAACATTTTTGTAAATAGTTGAGATTTTGGAATTTAACTTTATGACACATTATTATGAAGTGAGTCATTTTGTAAGTCAAGTGGGTAGAGTGATTTCTATAATTTTTATACTGCTATGTTACAAAATTAGGAGGTATTAGCTTGTGACAATCGAAATTGCCATCATACTAATTCCATTTATAATGGCAGCACTGATTCCCTTATTTAATAGGCGACTACAAAAAAGTTTTATAGGTTGGGTCGTTCTCGTAATCCCTGTTAGTTTATTCCTTATACTGACTACATATATCCCTCGTATAGCAAAGGGTGAAACTTTCTCCCATACCTATTGGTGGATCCCCTCGTTCAATATTAATTTCACGACGTATCTAGATGGCTTAAGCTTGATATTTAGTTTGTTGATAACTGGTGTCGGAAGTTTAGTAATCTTGTATTCTATCTTTTACTTATCGATAAAAGAATCTCTACATCATTTCTATTGTTATTTACTATTGTTTATGGGAGCAATGCTAGGTGTTGTCTTCTCAGATAATTTAATGGTGCTCTATGCATTTTGGGAACTAACGAGTGTTTCATCCTTCCTTTTAATCGCATTTTGGCATCACCGGAAAGCATCTAGAGCAGGTGCCAGAAAGTCCATGACGATAACAGTATCAGGTGGTGTGGCCATGCTGGTAGGCTTCTTAATGCTTTATGCTATGTCTGGAACACTTAGTATTAGAGAGATTATCGGAAATGTGGACGAAATCAGTGAACAGACATTGTTTATTCCTGCACTTGTCTTAGTTTTACTAGGTGCATTTACAAAATCGGCACAGTTTCCCTTCCATATTTGGCTTCCAGATGCCATGGAGGCTCCAACGCCTGTTAGTGCCTATCTACATTCGGCAACAATGGTTAAGGCTGGAATCTATTTAGTCGCACGCTTCACACCAGTTTTTGGAGGAGAGGTAGTATGGTTCTGGGCCGTGACAGGAGTCGGATTGCTTACTCTGTTTTGGGGCGCATTTAATGCGGTGCGTCAATCTGATTTAAAAGCGATATTAGCTTTCTCAACAGTTAGCCAGCTCGGTTTAATTATGAGTTTATTAGGACTGGGATCTGTTGCGGTTCATTTAGGCTATTCAACAAGCTCGGTGATTTATACGCAAGCAACCTTTGCTGCACTTTTCCATTTAATTAACCACTCAACCTTTAAAGGTGCATTATTTATGATGGTCGGAATTGTCGATCATGAAATCGGAACCCGGGATATTAGAAGACTTGGTGGTTTAATGTCCATCCTGCCATTTACATTTACAATTGCTTTAATTGGCTGCTTCTCTATGGCTGGTTTACCGCCTTTTAATGGTTTCCTGAGTAAGGAAATGTTTTTTGCAGCGACAGTAAGTATTACAAATTTGGATATTTTCTCAATCGCCAGCATCGGGATATTAGTGCCTGTTATAGCTTGGATTGCGAGTGTTTTTACATTTATCTATTGTGCAATTATTGTAAGCAAAACGTTCTTAGGGAAGATTAAGCCGGATATTTTAGAAAAAAATCCACATGAAGCACCGGTAGGGATGTTAATTTCTCCATTTATTTTAATCGGGCTTGTGATTGCTATTTTCTTCTTCCCAAATACTTTAGGCGCTTATATTTTAAAGCCAGCGATGTCCAGTGTATATCCAACATTCCCAGCTACAGCTGAAATGACACCGCATATTTACGCTTGGCATGGATTTAAGCCAGAGCTGTTTATGACGATAGGTGTTATTCTTGTTGGACTTCTCTTATATCGATACATGAAGCATTGGATTAAAATTTACCGTCTATTCCCTCAAAAATGGACTCTTAATGCAATCTATGAAAGAGTCATTACCTCGAGCGAGAATATCTCGGAAAGTATAACGAATCGTTATATGAATGGTAATTTAATGCATTACTTTATTTATATATATGTAAGCTTTGTGGTAATTGTTGCGGGCACCTTTTTGACACTTGAGGCATTTTCCTGGACTCCAAGCTTAGATGCTCCAGTCGAAAATTATGAATTACTCCTAGTATTTATCATGATTTTTGCAAGCTGTGCACTGATTTTTGCGAAGTCGCGTATTACAGCTGTTTTATTAAACGGCGTATTGGGGTATGCGATTGCGTTCTTCTTCGTTATTTTCAGAGCACCAGATTTGGCTCTTACGCAGCTAGTTGTTGAATCGGTAACAACGGCATTATATTTAATCTGCTTTAAATATTTAGCAGAGCTAAAGCCAGAGAAGACTTCTAAACGAGTTAAACTCTCTAATGGAATAATCTCAATTCTCGTTGGATCTACAGTGACTCTAATTGGTTTAGCCGTTATCAACTATGAAAAATTCGAATCAATCTCGGTTTACTTTGAAGATTCATATAAACTAGCCGGGGGTAAAAATATAGTAAATACTATTCTTGGGGACTTCCGTGCCTTTGATACGATGCTTGAGGTGGTCGTTCTCTTAATAGCTGGCTTAGGAATATATACCCTCATTAAGCTAAAAGCAGCGAAGAAGGGGGATGCAGACACTTGAAAATTAATGATGTAATTTTAAGAACAGTCGTTAAAGGGGTTGTCTTCATCATTTTAACCCTTGGTGTTTACCTCTTCTTTTCCGGACATAATGCCCCAGGAGGCGGGTTTATAGGTGGTCTTGTTCTAGGCTCGGGGATTGTTCTTCTTTATATTACCTACGACCTTGAAACCGTTCATAGAAAAATGCCTTTTGATTTTAAAAAGGTAGCAGCCCTGGGTGTTCTATTAGCTACAGGCTCAGCAATAGGGGCTATCTTTTTTGATGCGCCATTTTTATCGCAAACAGATATTTACTACACCTTTCCAATTTTAGGTGAAAAACATTTAACTACCGTTACAATTTTTGAAGCAGGTGTCGCCCTAACCGTAATTGGGACGCTTGTTACGATTATTTTAAGTATAAGTGAGGATGAATAGCATGGAATCTTTAATGATGATATTGATCGGTGTTCTCGTGACTGTTGGCACCTATTTAGTCCTCTCTCGAAATTTAATACGCGTTATTTTGGGAACGGCCGTATTATCCCATGCTGTTCATTTGCTGATTTTAACAATGGGCGGTCTGAAAAAGGGGGCCGTCCCACTACTAAGTCAATCTGAAGGACCTTTTACTGATGCTTTGCCACAGGCGTTGATTTTAACAGCAATTGTAATTAGCTTTGCAACAACGGCATTTCTACTCGTTTTGGCATATCGGACATACAAGACGAACGGTTCTGATGATTTACAGGAATTGAGAGGAATGTCTGATGAATAACTTACTCGTTGTCCCACTAATTATTCCCATTATTACTGCAGTTCTTCTTGTTTTTTTACGCGAACAAATTATGCTGCAGCGTATTATTAGCTTCATCACGATGATTTTTATAAGCATCATTTCGTTTTTGTTATTAAATTTTGTACAAACAGATGGAATTATTCGTTTAGATTTCGGAGGATGGATCCCTCCATTTGGCATTCTTTTTGTAGCCGATTCATTTTCATTGCTATTAGTCTTAACGGCTAATGTATTAACAACAATCTGTTTACTATACGCATTTTCTACAATAGGGGAACGACATGAAAAAATGTTCTTCTACCCATTTGTTCTATTTTTAATAGCTGGTGTTAACGGATCCTTTTTAACAGGGGATGTTTTTAATCTATTTGTTTGTTTTGAGGTAATGCTTTTAGCTTCCTATGTATTGGTAGCTCTTGGCGGAAAAAAGAGACAGCTAAGGGAATCACTTAAATATGTCATCATCAATGTCGTTGCCTCTTGGATGTTCTTAATCGCTCTAGCCTTTTTATACGGGACAGTAAAAACATTAAATATGGCTCATATTGCACAGCGTGTTGCAGAGGTTGGCCAAGATCCCGTACTGACAACAGTAGCGATTCTCTTTTTAATCGTATTTAGTTTAAAAGCAGGGCTGCTATTATTCTTCTGGTTGCCAGGCTCTTATAGTGTTCCGCCGACTGTTGTGCAGGCCCTATTTGCCGCACTTTTAACAAAGGTCGGCATCTATGCTCTCATCCGTACCTTTACACTGATGTTTCCACTCAACCAAGATGTTACTCATACGATTATCGGCGTTATGGCGGGTATTACCCTCATAGCAGGCTGTATGGGTGCTCTATCAGGTCGAGATATATACACGATTGCTACATATAACGTCATTATTGGAGTTGGATTTATTTTAATAGGGTTAGCTGTTGGGACAGAGTCAGCTCTAACAGGGGCAATCTATTATTTAATTCATGACATGCTAGCAAAAGCGCTATTATTCTTGTTAGTCGGTATGATGTTTTATGTTAGTGGTGAGTCTGTTGTAAAGAAAATGAGCGGACTTATTCAAAACTATCCGTTATTTGGCTGGATTTATTTCCTAGTTATGCTTGCACTTGCAGGAATCCCACCTCTTAGTGGGTTTATGGGGAAGGTGTTAATCGGACAAGGCGCCATCGAGAACGGCTCCTATGTATTACTTGCAATAGGCTTTGCATCAAGTATTATCGTGCTCTATTCCTTACTTAGAATCTTCCTTGCCTCCTTTTATGGAGAAACGACGATTAGCTATGAAGATCGGAAGCCAATTCCTAGAGGGGCATATGTAGCCTTCGTTTTACTAGCACTATCGATTGTATGTGTCGGAGTTGGAGCGGAGTCTCTAGCCATATATGTAAAGGATGCAGCCAAAACACTAATGAATCCATCAATCTACATTGATGCCATTTTGAAGGGGTGAGTAGATGTTCGCACAATTTTTATTGAATTTATTTCTTGCACTTTTGTGGCTGTTATTAGTAGATGAACCGGTTCCGCAGCTAACGACATTCTTTACTGGATTTGTAGTTGGGATTGGGATTTTATATGTGATGCATCGATTCTTTGGAACACAATTTTACCTTCGAAGAGTAATGAAAATATTATATTTAATGCTGCTGTTTATAAAAGAACTGCTGTCATCAAGCTACTTAGTTATCAAACAAGTGCTGACGCCAAATCTACAAATTACACCGGGTATCTTTACTTATAAAACTAGTCTACAGGGAGAATGGGAGATAACAGCCTTAGCTTTACTATTAACGCTTACACCAGGTTCTGTAGTAATGGAAGTATCTGAAAGCGGTGATGTCTTTTATATTCATGCAATGGATATAGAGGAGTCAAAGGAATCGATTATCCGATCGATGGGGAAGTTTGAAAAAGCTATTTTGGAGGTGACACGATAGATGAAAGAAACGATTTTGTTATTGGCGCTTGTATTCTTCATGGTTGCCATTGCTTTGTTACTATATCGTGTAATTGTAGGTCCTTCCATGCCAGACCGTGCCATCGCATTAGATACAATCGGCGTGAATTTAATATCCGCCATTGCGATAGTTTCCATTGTTTTATCAACCAAAGCATTTTTAGAGGCAATTCTAATTTTAGGAATTTTAGCCTTTATCGGAACAATCGCCTTTTCAAAATATATCGAGAGGGGGGTTATCGTTGATCGCAATGGAGATTCTTGAGTGGGTAGCCGTGATTTTGGTTTTAATAGGCTCGATTATTAGTGTAATTAGTGCGTTTGGACTTATTAAATTGCCTGACGTATATACTAGATCCCATGCGGCAACGAAAAGCTCAACATTAGCAGTAATGGCTTGTTTATTAGGAGCGTTTATCTATTTTTGGAGCCATGATGGCTATGTTAGTATTCGTTTAATATTGGGGATAATCTTCGTCTTTATAACTGCTCCTGTTGCTGGGCATCTAATATGTCGAGCTGCCTACAGATCTCGTGTCCCTTTAGCTAGAAACTCGGGGCAGGATGAGTTAAAATCCATTTTATTTGATGGAGATATTGCAGCGACCACAGTACAAACTATCGAAAAAGAAAAGTCAGAAGAAAACCAATAGTTATCCACATAGAAAACATTCACTTTTTTAATGAAGTGGATGTTTTTTTTTATGTGGATAACTTTTTGTGTTTTTTAGGGTGAAATTTTAATTTTCAATGTGGACAAGTGAGTCTTCTTGGGATAAAGCTGTGGAGTAAGTCGAGTCAAGTTGATAGATATAAGAGAATTGTGGATAAGGTTTTTATGAAGTGAAGATTACTGAAGATGATAGTGGAAATTTATAACAATGTATAATATTGACAATTTCGGGCGGGTAGAATATAGTACATTACAACAGTAATGCACTAAAGATGATTCGGAATAGTCTATAAGAAAGGAGGAGCTTTTTTGAATATAAGCAATGACTCCACAGCTCCCATCTATATTCAAATCGCAGAATGGATCGAGAACGAAATATTGGCAGAGCGTTTACAAGAAGCCGGGAAGGTGTATTCCCAATACCAATTAGCGGAGCTTTTTAATATTAACCCAGCAACAGCAGGCAAGGGTTTAACAATCTTGCTTGAAAATGACATTGTCTATAAAAAACGGGGACTTGGAATGTTCGTACAGGTAGGGGCAAAGGAATTGATATTAGCCAAAAGACGGGATGAAAAGCTGTCAAAGCTTGCAAAAGAAATTGTACAAGAAGCAAAACGTTTATTTGTACAGGATGAGGAATTAATCGAGCTTATAAAAAAGGCTCAAAGGGAGGAGTGAAGGCATGGGGGACATCGTTTGCAATCTGCTTGATAAAAATTATCGCAATAAGAAAGCTTTGAACAAGCTATCTTGTTCAATCGAAGGGGAAAAAATTATTGGTTTAATCGGACGCAATGGTGCGGGGAAGTCTACATGGCTAAAACTGTTGGCGGGTCATTTAAAACCGACAGATGGTGAAATTCGAATCTTTGGTGAAAATCCCTTCAACAGTTTAAAGGTTGCGTCTAACCTGATTTTAATAGAGGATACAATGACCTTTCCACCATTTCTGAACATTAGGGAGCTATTAAAAATGGCAGGCGATTTTTATCAGAATTGGCAAGGTGAGCTTGCTGAAGGGCTCCTGAAATATGCTGATATTCCATTGAATAACTATCATCATAAACTATCTAAGGGTCAAGCATCTACATTTAACCTAATCTATGGTCTTGCTACAAGATGTGCAATTACTTTACTAGATGAACCGATGAATGGAATGGATGAGGGAATTCGAACGGATATGTACCGAGCGATTTTAAAGGAGTACATTGCGAACCCACGTATAATTATTATTTCAAGCCATCACCTAGCAGAAATTGAACATTTGCTGGAGGAAATTATGCTAATTGACCATGGGGAAGTAGTGTTGCATTTACCTCTAGAAGCAGTAAGTCAAATGTTAGTCCGCATTAAAGGGGAAGTAAATGAAGTCAAAGAAATGACAGGGTATCAGGATGTACTTTATGAAAAGCAGGATGTGAGCTACGAGGTGATTATTGAAAGAAATAAGCTCGATGAAACCTATGACAAGCAGTCAAAAACTCTGATTCAATCTGTATCTGCGACTGAAGTATGTAAACTGCTAACGAATAAATCGAAGGGTGGTATTGATGATGTCTTTAACTCATAAAACCTTTCCCCAAGTTGTTTTGACACAGGTGAAATGGAAGGTAATGGCGTATAGTCAGGCTTTGATAACTCTTTTGATTTTGCAGATTGTAATGTACTACTTTAATTACAGTGGGAGCGGTATGTCTACCAGAGGAAATGGATTACTGTCACTTCAGACTCATTTTTACAGTTTAGATGGATTTGTTATTTCAACATGTCTTTGGTCGTTTGTTACGGCTTATTTAATCCAAACAAAGGACTATCGGAAGACGAATCTTTCGATAGTAAGCAACCGAGTAACGGGAAATATTGCAAATGCTTTGGTTCTCGTTTTTTATAGCTTTATCGCTACAATTATTGTTCATATGTCTCTATATATTTTAGTAGCTTTTATACAGCTAGTAAAAGGGATAACTATGTTTCCAGATGTAAGCTTGTTTAACTTCTTGCATTTCCTTGTTTCATTTTGCTTAATATTACTTGCTGCCTCCAGTGGGTATTTTTTGTCTTCACTATTTAACCTCTCAAAAATACTTGGAGGGCTGTTTGTAATTTTCTTTGGTTTGTTCCTTTTCCGTGTTTTTGATGAACAGCTATTAACAATCATGAGATTTTATTTTGAAGCAGGCTATTTATTATTTATTGTAAAAGCATTAATAACTGCCTCCCTATTTTTTACACTCCCAGTTGTTTTTCTTAATAGAAAAGAGGTGGTTCGAGGATGACTCCATTATTGTTTATGGTCTTAATACTTATGAGTTTTCTTTTGTTCTCTCCCTATTTCGCAGTGTCAATTGGAAAGAAATTAAAAAAGAATTTTTGGACAGTTAAAAGAATAAGTATAATAATCACAGGATATATCGGGTTAGGCTTAATTGCATATATGTACTTAGCTCTTTCTTTAACTGGTAATAATGAATATAAGACTCTTTCATCTGAGGAAATTGAACGAATTATGATAGATGAAAATCAATTTAGTAGTTCCTTGTCTCAAAAGCAGGGAGACCAGTTTGACGAAAGATACTTAGTTGATGAATGGTCTATGAAGCTTTCATCAGATGAGGTAACCTTACTACGAGAATCAGAGGATACTTATGGAAGGATTTATGTCTTAATTGATTGGCGGGATGATGCAGGTTCAAATGAAATCTATGTAAAAACATATCAAATTCCACATGTAAATAGAGGGATTGATTTAACAAAAGAGGTAACAAATAATCAATTCGAGTTTGCGGACGATACGCTTATTGTGAAGAAACCGCCTGAAAAGCAATTGATATTTAACAGCATTAATCCAAAAATAGAAATGCTGGAGTGGAGTGTGCCTAGGCTCCATTCAAAAGATTATGTAGTTGAAAACTCTGTAACAGGTTCAACTTATCTTTACTTGAATGTTCCAAATCATGTTACTATTATTGATGAGGGTAAGCTTCGATTTTACCCATAATCTTTGAATGAATTGAGCGAGTGCGTTGAAAAAACTTTTAAAATTTTTCCTTTTTATAATAGCAATCTATTTATTTTTATATATAAACAACCATTGGATTATTACAACCCAGCATGAATATAAATCTGACAAGGTTCCTGTTAGCTTTGACGGCTTTCGAATTACCCAAGTTTCAGATTTACACGATGCAGTGTTTGGAGATCGTCAGGATAAACTCGTAAAAAAAGTAGCAGCTACAAATCCAGATGTGATTTTTATAACGGGGGATGTCATTGATAGTAATCGCTATGACCTTGAACAGAGCTTACAAGCAGTACGACAATTTGTAAATATAGCAGATGTTTACTATGTCATTGGAAATCATGAGGTGGCTACCAACCAAGTTCAAGAAATCTATGAAGCATTGACGGCAATAGGTGTTCACGTCATGCCAAATACCTCGGTTAAGCTGGAGCGAGCAGGGGAAAGTATATCGATTTTAGGTATTGAAGATCCACTTAATGGTCACGAAACACAAAATATGTTAAGTACGGCTTTAGCTGGAGTGAATCAAGAGGAGTTGACTGTTCTTCTAGCGCACCGACCTGAAAAGTTTAATACGTATGTTGCTAACAATATAAATTTGGTATTTTCCGGCCATGCACATGGGGGACAGATTCGAATCCCATTTGTGGGGGGGCTTATTGCTCCAGGACAAGGCTTCTTACCGAAATATACTGCAGGCACCTTTGAGGATGGGGAAACAACGATGAATGTTAGTCGTGGCTTAGGGAATAGCACAGTGCCATACCGAATTTTTAATCTTCCACAGCTAATCGTCGTCGAGTTAAAATCAACATAATATAAATATTGATGAAAACGGGGGAATGGAAGTATGTTTATTTATCCAGTAGATGAAGAAATTAGCTTAAAGCTTGTTACAGAAAGAGATGCAGAAGAAGTCTTTCAAATGATTGATTCCTCCCGTACATATTTTCGTGAATGGTTGGGCTGGTTAGACTATTCAACAAAGGTTCAGGATACGGTCGATAACATCAAGGGGAACCTGTTGAAGTTTGTAGCTCAAGAAGGACTGGATACGGCCATTGTTTTTAATGGAAAAATCGTAGGGAAAATCGGATTCAATAAAATCAACAAAGCAAACAAAACTGCCTATATCGGCTACATGCTAGATGAAGCCTTCCAAGGAAAGGGCATCATGACAAGAGCAACAAAAGCTATGGTTAATATAGCCTTTGAGGAATACGGGCTAAATAAAGTTGAAATCCACGCAGCAGAAGGCAATACAAAAAGCCGCAGCATCCCTGTAAGACTAGGCTTCAAAGAAGAAGGAACGATTCGAAGTGCTGAATGGCTATATAGTCAATATGTCGATCATGTAGTTTACGGAATGCTAAAAGAAGAGTGGAAATAAAAAGCGAGCTAGCGATGAGCTCGCTTTTTTTCTTGGGAAATAATTGATGCTTATGATCAGTAAAATTTTGAGAGAAGTGCTGTCATAAGGGGAATGAAGGACAGTATGAATATGAGGGATGAGAAAAGTGTCTATCATAAAGTAGATGAAGGACAGTATGGATGTGAGGAGTGAGAAAAGTGTCTGTCATAAAGCAGATGAAGGACAGTATGAATACGAGGGATGAGAAAAGTGTCTATCATAAAGTGGATGAAGGACAGTATGGATGTGAGGAGTGAGAAAAGTGTCTGTCATAAAGCAGATGAAGGACAGTATGAATATGAGGGATGAGAAAAGTGTCTGTCATAAAGTAGATGAAGGACAGTATGGATGTGAGGAGTGAGAAAAGTGTCTGTCATAAAGCAGATGAAGGACAGTATGAATATGAGGGATGAGAAAAGTGTCCGTCATAAAGTAGATGAAGGACAGTGTGAGCAAGTTATCAAGGCAAAGTGACCTTCATAGACCAGATGAAAGCCACATCAGGAACGAAGCCAAAGGAAAGTGACCTTCATCAACCAGATGAAAGCCACTTCGAAAAAAAATCCATCAGCTGACCACCTCGTATCACAAGCCCATCCCTATTAAACCAACTTCTGCATCTCCATCAATAACTCATTAGCAGAAATACTTTTCTCGCCGCCACCTTGAACAAATGCGTCGTTGCCGCCGCCTTTTCCATTGATTAAGGGTAAAACAGCACCCGAAATGTCCTTCATGCTTTTATCCACCTGACTACCGCGAGCTGCGATAAATTGTAGTTTATCTCCGTTATCTGCTACAAGAAGGCAAATGCCTTCCTCCATTTGGGAAACGACTGCGCGACCAAGCTTTTGTAAAGCTTGTACGGTGCGGTTTTCAAAGGAAGCCGCCACCACTTCTGTAGCACGACCAGCTTCAACAAGTTCCCTCGCCTCATATTCGAGCAGCTGATTTTGTGCATCATCTAGAGATTTTTCTGTTGCTTTTATATCATTAAAAAGTTTGCGCAGAGCATCGGCTGCGTTTTCTTCAGGTACGCTTAATTGACGGGCAACATTTGATAATACATGCTTTCGCATTGCTAGCTGACTTAACACGCGGTTTCCACAAACAAAGGAAATTCGCGTGTTTTTTTTCATTTTCTCGGTACTCAGAATTTTAATGGAGCTTACTTGACCTGTTGAAGTCGGGTGAGTTCCGCCACATCCGTTGTAATCAAAATCAGGGATGATTACTAGACGAATATCTTCATCAACTGAAACATCTTTTCGTAAAGGATAATTAGACAGCTCCTCTTTTGAAACCCACTTCGTTTCAATTGGTCGATTTTCTAAAACAATCTCATTGGCACGTTTTTCTACCTGGGCAAGTTGTTCCTCTGTAACTTGAGCAGTCGCAATATCAATTGTGACAAGCTCTGTTCCTAGATGGAAGCTAACTGTTGGAAAATCGAATAACTCCACAAATGCAGCTGTTAAAATGTGCTGACCAGTATGCTGTTGCATATGGTCAAAACGACGGTTCCAATCGACGTACCCTGTGACTTCATGTTCACCAGTTAGATTATCAATATTTCCTTCAATATAATGACGAATTTCATCGTCTACTTTTTCTACATCAACTACCTTAAACTCATCAATCATTCCTGTGTCATGAGGTTGACCTCCACCAGTTGGGTAAAACGCTGTATTTGAAAGAACAATATAAGGTCGTGCTTCTTCAGTACCTGTTCGTACAACCTGTGCTGTAAATTGGCTCGTCATAGAATTTTGATAATAAAATAACTCTCTCATAAACAAATTTTTCCTCTCCTAAGCAACTATTTTTCCTTATTGTTGCATACTACCTAAAAAGTGTCACTTGCATAAAAAAATTATCTTCAATTTGAGATTTTACTATTTCCATAGTAAATACCATCGTGTACACTGAGATAGCACATAGTTATTAAAAATCGTGCAATTTTCACAAAATTTCAATAATACAAACGAATAAAATATACATAAGTAGGAGTTGGTACTATGAGAAAATATACCATTTTATTACTTCTGAGCATTTGTGCAGTAATTCTATCTGCCTGCTCGAACAATGGTGAAGAAAATAAAGAATCAGAGAATGTTAAGGTTGGAATTATGCTTTCAGACGCAGGATTAGGAGATCAATCCTTCTCAGATATGGGATTTGCAGGCCTTGAACAAGCACGGGATGAATTAGGAATTTCCTTTGATTATCGTGAGCTACAAGATACAGAGACTTACGAGCAAGGCTTAGAAGAATTGGTTGAGCAAGGAAATGATTTAGTTATCGGTCTAGGTTTCTCAATCCAAGAAGCACTAGAAACAGTTGCACAAAAAAATCCAGATGTTTCTTTCTTATTAATCGATTCACAATCGGAATTACCGAATGTTTATAATATTACTTTTAAAGAAGATGAAGGCTCATTTTTAGTTGGGCTATTGGCAGGTATGAAAACTCAAAGTAATGTTGTTGGGTTTGTTGGTGGAGAAGATGTAGAACTGATTCACAAATTTGAAGATGGATTTACAGCTGGAGTTAAGGCAGCAAATCCAGAGGCCAAGGTTTTAACAAATTATGCTGGAACTTTCGGTGACGATAAATTGGGTGAAAGTATTGCAAAAGAAATGATTTCAGGTGGAGCAGACTATATTTATCCTGCAGCTGGATTTACTGGCGTTGGGGTTATTCTTGAATCTCAAAGAGCGGGTACTTATTCTTTTGGTGTAGATAGTGACCAGTTCTACCTTGCTGAAGGCTCTGTTGTATCTTCAATGGTTAAACAGGTAGATGTAGCAATCTATGATACGGTTAAAGAATTAGTTGAAAATGGTTCTCTAAGTGAAAAAAATAAGCAATTAGGTTTAAAAGAAAATGGCGTTGCTATTGCACCTATTCGAGTAATTAACCTTACTCAAGCAGAGCAGGATAAGCTCGATCAGTATATCGAAGACATCTCTAATGGAACAATACAATACTAGAATAGAGGATGATGAATATGAAGTTAAAACAAAGATTATTACTACTATCAATTATTCCTCTACTACTTTCTACAGGTATTATTGGATTTAATATTAGTCAGTTATTTACATTACAATCTTCAACAGAAGAAATCGTAGACTCATTAATAGATGTTGAAGAATTAAATAGCTCTGCTAAAAGCTTACAAAAGTCTTTAGATAGCTATGCTTTTAATATTTCTGAAAGCAATAAAAATAATATCAATCAGGATTTAGAATCAGTTAAAACAAATTTCGATCAATTGAAGCCATTTCTAACAAGTGATGAACAAAAAAACTTTGCTCAAAATATTACACGTAAGTATGAGCAAATTTTGAATGAGTCTACTCCAGCGGTTGAAGCGAATAACCAAGCTGAAATTAAAAGACAATCATTCAGAACAAAAGGGTTAATCAATGATGTAATTGAGTTGAAGCGAAATATATCAGCTGAATATCAACAAATGCAAGAGGATCTACAAAGCAATATCACAAATATTATTAATATATCGATTGCATTAATTGCGATACTATTAATCGGAAGTATTGTAACAGTACTAATATTAACAAATCGAATTGTTGGTCGTATTGAACAGGTGACACGTAATGCGGAAGAAATCGCAAACGGGAACCTAGCAATCGAATTAGAGGATGTAACATCAAAGGATGAAGTAGGTTCTCTACAATTAGCATTTAAGAAGATGTCTCTGAATTTAAGAGAATTCTTGTCCCATGTACAAGATAGTTCAAGTCAGGTTGCAGCTTCATCTGAGGAGTTAATGGCAAGTGCTGATGAAACAATGAAGGGTGCTGAGCTAATTTCAGACTCGATTCAACAGGTTTCAAGTGGAGCAGAAAAGCAATCTTATATGTCAGTGGAATCTGTTCAGTCGGCAGATAAGAGTAAATCTTATGTGGATGAAATTTCGAAGAATGCTAACTTAGCACAGGAATTATCAATCTCAACAGGTAAGAAAACAGAACAAGGGTCAAATTATGTGAAAGTTACGGTTTCTCAAATGGAAAGAATTAATGAATCCGTTGAAGAAACAGATCACGCATTATCAGTCCTAAACAACCAAACAAAAGAAATCGTTAAAGTCTTATCTCAAATCACTGAGGTTGCAGACCAAACAAACTTACTTTCATTAAACGCATCGATTGAAGCAGCACGAGCTGGAGAAGCAGGAAAAGGGTTTGCAGTTGTTGCCGATGAAGTGAAAAAATTAGCTGATCAAACAAGACAGCTTGTAGCAAATATTACTGGAATCGCAAAACAAATTGATGTGGATACAGAAAAAACAGTAACTTCTATCAATGACGTAAAGGAACGCGTTCAAAAAGGATTGGAAATTGCTTCAGATACACAAACTACCTTTGGTGAAATCCAAGAGGCAGTGGGACAAGTTCAAACACAGGTAGTCAATATCACGACGATTTCAACTCAAATTGAAGTAGAGGTTTCAAAAGTATCGACTCATGCCAAAGAAATGGCAGAGGTTTCAAAACTGACTTCTGATAACTCAACATCAGTAGCGGCTACTTCTGAGGAGCAGTTAGCCTCTATGGAAGAAATCTCGGGTGCAGCAGTATCACTAGCAAATCTTGCAGAAGAATTACAAATGCGTTTATCTAAATTTACAATTTAATAAAGGTATGTGTATTATAAAACTATATACAAAAACGTTTATAGTACTTGTAAGTGAAGCGTAAGGGAGTTTGATGTATGGAGATAACACAATTTTCAATAGAAGAAATTAAAGATCCAACAAACATTATCGAAGGAAAACGTTTTGAATTCCTTTTAGATATTGAAGTCGATGAAGAAGACGAGCTATATACAGAAGCTGGTATTGAAATTCGTACGCTAGTTGGTCAAAAAGCAGATAATGAAATTTTCATCCTAAATTATTTCATAATCGACAAAGCCGATAATTCCTATTTAGATTTCGAGCTTGAAGAAGATGAAGAAGCGATGATTCTAAACTTCTGCAAGGAAGAGCTAACAAAAGAAAATATCGAGTAGAATAATAAGTTAGAAAGCATCCTGATTTTATCGGGGTGCTTTTTTCCTTTATTTGGGATATGTTAGATGTACGAAAAAGGAGAGGGGAAATGGATTTTTGAAAAATAGACAAGTTGTTTTTATAAGTTCAGGCGAAGAAATAGTAATTGAAATAGAGTGGAATGATAGCATCGAAATTATTAAGTTAAAAGATTACTAATTTCCTTATTACATACAAATAGCCTAGCTACCAAAATGGGCACCAGGCTATCTCACGTATAAAGGGAGCTAATGCTATGAAGGATAGCTTCTAGCTCGATATTAATCATACTTTAATTCTGTAAAAAATAGGGTGTTTTTACAAAGTCTTAATAATAATTAATAAAATTAATAATTCCAAAAGAAAGGTTTTCAATTGAAATTAGCGTGTAATGCACTTATTGTTTAAAATGGAAAAAAATGAAACGAAAATACTAAATGAACGTATAAAAAAGGAAGGGGTAATTAGCGAAAGGGGATAAAGTTATGTACGATGGAGTTTCGTTTAGGATGGGTATTTTCATAGCGATTATAGTAATCATTTTGCTTGGTGGATTTACTATTTTTTTCAGTCCATTATTTGTACTTTCTATTTTTTATTTTGATAGTAATAATATTGTGATTTCCCCGGTAACCGAGAACTACATCTATTTAACCTTATCATTTGTCGTATTAATAATAGGTTTAGCCATTTTAGCATGGCGGCGAAAATTTGTTACCTATACTCTATTCACACTTAGCCTCCTTATGTTTGTCGCGCTGTACTACGCATCTACAATCGGTCATTTTGTCATTCATGATGAATACGTCAGGGTACAATCTGCGTTTAACAAACAACAATTTGCATGGCCAGACATTGAGAAAATTTATTATGAATATGAGGTTGGCTTCCCAGGTACCTACAGCTTCTACTCTGGAGAAAACGTAGTAACTATAATAGAAACAGGTCAATTTACATCGGGTGTTTCAAGCGAGATTACCAAACGCGCACACCTTTACGATATTCCGTTTGAAAAGCAGCAAAAGAAATGACGTGAGAAGAACGATGTAACGTAATCGTTTTTTGTATGAACATAAAACTTAACGTACATGAAATGGTCTATGCGCACGCAAAAAAGGCTGAACGCACATAAGCCAGGTCTAACAGCTCCTGTTATTCTTCAAGCGATAAATAAAAAAGCCTTAATTCCTATAGAATCAAAGATTCACATACTAATTATTTTATCTCAGCAATCAATTCTAAATTACTCATTTGGAAAAAGACATTTAGTTTCTTTAAAAATACATCCTTTATTTCTTCCTCTTGCTCAACACTAATTGCTTCTGGATAGGCAAAGGTAATCCCCAATTTTCCTTCGTCGGGTGGATTTAACATGACACCTTTTCCTACAATCAGAGCATTTGTCATTGCAGCTAAATTTTCTAGTATATTTTATTAGAAAACTCACTAAAATCCCCCTCGTACCTTGAAAAAATCCAGTTATAGTATTTTGTATTTTCCATAGGAATAGGTTCCGGATGATATAAAAATTGCTAGTCCATAGACATTATCTCAGGAAAATCACAAACAATTTCAGTAGTTGCTATTCTTTGTAACTCAATTTCATCTTCTGTAGGTTCGGTATCGTAATAAACAATCCACGTTAGTTTATCACCAACGATTGTTGAATAGATTGCTTTTACATTTTTAGTGACCCTATTAAAAAGTGCTCTTTGTGCACTTAGAATAAGTGAAAGATCTCGATTGCATATAGGCAATTTTTATCCTCCTTAAGAAAGAAAATTGTCATGTGAAGGAGCTTATTTTAATCCTTGGTTTCTTAACTTTCATTATCAACTGACTCAATTGTCTCAAAAATTCGAGAGTATACATCTAAAACGTTGGTGTCATTGACCGTATCGTTATACAGCCCGAATCCCCAATATTGCCCTTTTTCGCTTAATTGATAATATCCTAGTGCATAAGCTCCTGAATCCAAATCGTAAGCTTCCTCGTAATCTATATCTTCATGTATAAATGGATAGTACGACTTTTCCGATTCAATAAAGAAAAAAGGAATATTTGCAGTTTTATAGACTTTTGCATAAGGAGCGGTTGCGGCTTCAGATAAATGCTCCTTCATAATAAATACTGAATCATAGGCCGAAGAAAGATTTTTTAGGTTAATCTCTTCTAGATCAATCTCTTTGAATTGGATATTTTCCTCTCGAACCTCTGGCGCTTTTCCCACAACAGCAATCGTTAAGGACTTACCATCATACAGAGGACTATCCTCCACCTCATTTTTATCCTCAACACAAGCAGATAAAATAGAAACCACAAGCATTAGAAGCAGTATGATTCTAAACTTCATAATTTAAAATTCCTTTCAACTGTATGTAAAATATTAGATTATTATAAAATTTTAACATATAATTCTATCTAAATTGTAACTTTTTGGTATGGGAATCGTAAATGTAGTAGATAATATCTTATCGCCTTTTGGAGGACGGTTATTTGATGGCTTTCGATTAGAAACGAAATAAAGTGGGACTTGGCTAATGCAATTTATTAGGGTAAATTTGACCAACTAGTAATCGTATGGAGGGGATTCTATTGACTTCTACTTATGTAAATTGGGGAGAATCAATAATTAAACTAACTTGGGAAAAGAGCAATGAGCTTCCTAAAAAACAGTTAATCACAAGTGTACATGGCTTTTGTTTTCAGGATAATCAATTATTGCTAGTGGATTTAAATCATAGAGGCTGGGATTTTCCAGGTGGTCATATCGAATTTGGTGAGACACCAGAAGCGTGCTTTAAACGGGAGACTATGGAAGAAGGGTATGTGGAGGGCGATTGTGAATTGTTAGGCTACATTACCGTTGACCATAGTGAAAATCCTGCATGGACAGAAAGTAGCCCTTACCCGAAAATCGGATTCCAAGTGTTTTATAAAATGGAAATAACGAAACTGCATGCATTCGATGGCAAATACGAATCTACACAACGTATTTTTATAAATCCAAATGATGTGTCTACATACTACTCAAAATGGAATGATTTCTATCAAGAAATACTAAACTGCACCACGAAATCCATTTTGTAAAACTTAAAAAAAGGGAGTAAGTTAGAGTTTCTTGTGAAGTGGGGAATTATTTGAAAATAGTAAATGGGATATAAGGATTTATAGTAATTTTTTTGGCTTGTTATTCTTAAATATTACTTCAAGTAATCCTGATAGAACGCTATTCTATAAGAGCATAGGTTTGATGATTCTTTTATTAGGAACCTATCTCTTAAATAAAAAAATGACTAAATAAAAAAACTGACTAAAAAATTAGGTTAATGATCGCCTTTTGAATTAAATAAAATTTTTCGTGCATAATATCAAAGTTAAAGCTTAATAATATCTTTATTCCTAACTCATTGTAGTTCAAACAAAATGAGTCTATGCGAATGAATAAGTAAAAAGGATTGAACAACATGACTTACAAAAGACTTACTTCAGTATTTGTAGCTTTAGTCTCTGCATTATTTCTCAACATTTCAATGGCTGAGGGCAAAATAGCGGATGTTCCTTATTCAGATAGCCCTGAGATACAGGAAGAAAACAGAAAGATGCTAGAGGAGATGGAGGATTACCTATTCAATGATAATGGCATTATGGAGCAAGTCTCTGATGTTTTGTTGAAAAATGGGTATAAGACTCGAACAGCACTAGCCTTTTATTCGAAAGAGAATATTCAGCTTAAATTCATCTTAGTCGATAAAGAAGCAACAGAGGCCGAGCAAGAGAAGGTGAAGTCCATCTTCTTTGAATTAGTTGATAAAAATAATTTAGATCCGAATGCCTTCACTATTAAAGTGGGCGATGAAAATGATGGACCAGATTGGTAAGCTTAAAAAACAATTGTAAGAACCTCATCCAATAAAGGGTGGGGTTCTTTTTATTTACTAGTTTTGTTGGATGCCTCTTTTCTTTAATCGGTGTTATTATGTAAAAAAATGTTAATAGGAAATTTAAAATTTTCATTCTTAAAGTATAATTATAATGAAAATGTACGTTCTACCGTAAACTTGTACATATTTATCCCTTTTACCCCATATAATTTTCAGATAATTTACACTATAATGTTTTTATGATATACAAATTAATGGAAATACCTGTTATAATACTGTTATGTTTATTTTAATCTGTATTATAACAAAATGGATAAGGTAAATAGATGTGTACATTGTACAATTCATTTTGTACTTAGGGGGATGGGAAATGACAATTTTAAAGGGGTTAAAAATTCTCGATTTTTCTTCATTATTGCCTGGTGCATTTACGACGATGATGTTTGCGGACTATGGAGCAGATGTTATCCATGTGGAATCTTCACGAAGGGTTGATATGATGCGGATTATGCCTCCATATAATGAGGAGAAGGAGTCCTATATTCATCAGCATTTAAACCGTTCTAAGAAATCACTTACACTCAATTTAAAAACACCTGAAGCAATTGAAATCGTAAAGTCATTGATACAGGAATACGACATTGTCATTGAAGGGTTTCGACCAGGGGTGATGGAGCGTTTAGGTATCGATTATGAGTCTCTAAAAGCAGTAAATCCAAAGCTTATCTATTGTTCGATCACAGGATATGGACAAACTGGTCCTTATCAGCATCGGCCAGGCCATGATAATAACTACCTTTCCATTGCAGGGGTTCTCGATCATTCTCGCTTTAAGGGTAAAAAGCCGGTTGCAATGGGCATTCAAATTGCCGATATTGCAGGTGGGACATTGCATGCAGCAGTAGGGGTGCTTGCTGCAGCTTTACATCGTGAACAAACGGGTGAAGGCAAGTATATTGATGTCTCTATGACAGATGCTGCTTTTACTTTAAATGCTTTATATGGAACTTCATTTTTAGCAAGTGGACAATTAGCAAAGCCAGAAGAGGAGATTTTGAATGGTGGGACTTTTTATGATTACTATCAAACAAAGGACGGTCGCTATTTCTCTGTTGGCAGTCTAGAGCCGCAATTTAGAAAGCTACTATGTGAGGCACTTGATATACCAGAGCTCATTCAAAGTACTTTTAATGATTCTTCTTACACACAAAAGCGTTTCAAAGAAGCCATTAAGGATGCCTTCCTAACTAAAAATTTTGACGAGTGGCTTGAAACTATTCAAGATTTCGATGGCTGTGTTGAGCCGGTCTTAACCTTTGAAGAAGCCTCTAATCATCCACAGCTTCGAGCTAGACAGATGGTAGTTGAAGTACCTGATGCTGAAGGGAAAATGCAAAAACAAATTGGTACAGCTATTAAGTTTGACCAAATCGAGCCGACATATAACTTTGTTGGGGCGAAGTTAGGTCAGCATACAAAAGAAATCTTAACAAAAATGGGTTATTCAGAGGAACAAATTATTCACTTCAATGAAAGTGGCGTTTTAGAATAATTCACTTATGTACAACGATGAAGGGTTTCAGAAGTATTAATATCTGGACACCCTTCTTTAAGTGGATGTAAAATTGGTAGCTGTGGATTTCATAAAACGCCTATAATTGTCAAAGAATAATTAGAATTACGTGTACGTTTTACTATTTTTGAAACTTTTTCCACTAATAAACGTATATTTTCATAGAGAAGAACCAAAATTAAGGAAATCTTCATATATTTAATAATTTAATCTTCACGATTTCTTGTTATTATAGAGAGAGAAATTTAGTTTGCGAGGTGATGAGATGAGCAAGATGAT
Source organism: Ureibacillus chungkukjangi (assembly GCF_044795995.1). Lineage (NCBI taxonomy): Bacteria > Bacillati > Bacillota > Bacilli > Caryophanales > Caryophanaceae > Ureibacillus > Ureibacillus chungkukjangi. Next base: position 177,022 of record NZ_CP085009.1, read on the forward strand.
TTATATTGTGCTGACAAAAACAAAAACTGTATTATCAAAGGCAATCCAAATCTATACACAGCATGATTTTAATCATGTCTCGATCTCCTTTGATCCTAAATTAAAAGAGATGTATAGCTTTGGGAGAAAAAATATCAATAACCCTTGGATTGGTGGTTTTGTGCATGAAAATCCATCCTCCACCTTGCTAAGAGAATCTAACTGTGTAATTCTTGCTTGTCCAGTTACCAATCAGCAGTATACGCTACTGAAAAATAGAATTACTTATTATAAGAAAAATGAAAATGAGTACAAGTATAATTTCATAGGCTTGTTTGGTGTTGCATGTCGTGTGAAAATAAAAAGAGAGAGAGCCTTTTTCTGCTCTCAATTCATTTCTACTCTATTTGAAGAGGCCGGCTTGCCCCTGTATGGAAAAAGTCCGTATTTTATGCAGCCGAATGATTTCGTCCATCTACCTTACTTATCTTTTATTTATAAGGGAACGATAGAGGATTATATCGGTGAAGCACGAGAAATACAGAAGAAAAGAAGATCTCTTTCCACAATACACGCTTTTGCAATTTCAGCTCTTTACATGGGCAGAAACAAAGTCTCTTAAATCAGCAAAATGAGTATCTATTTTTAAATACTTCTTATAGACTTCCATGAGTTTCTCGAAAAGTTCATAGTGTTCTGTTACAAAAAGCGCTTTTAGAACGTTGCATATATGCTTTGATGTCATATAGGCTATTTCGAAAAAAGGGCTTTTTTCTTCTGGGTAATTTTGCAACCAAATTTCAATCGACTGTACAACATGCTGAGGCGAGTCATGGACAATATAAGCAATATCTCGTTGTACAGTTGCCTCTATTTTAAAAATGGCATCCTCGTCAAATTGCTCACGATTAAAGTATTCATATAAACTAATGCATGAGGCGATTTCATGCTGTTTAAGAAGCTCCACAACCTCATAGTATTTGTGGTTTTGCACCAATGCATCGATAAGAATATAAAAGATTTGCTCTAGATAGTTATTGTCATAGCGTTTTACAAGAGTATTCGGCTCTGGCTTAAAATTCGGCAAAACATCACTATACTCTAAAAATAACTCAATGGCATGATTGACTAAACGATCATTTTCAATAAGGTATTTTCCAAACTCAATTACTCTTGCAGTATCATTATGCTCAGCAGCAGTAATCGCTTGAATATATGATAATAGCGTATACTCCTTCTCAGACAAAGCCCATTTTCCATTTCCCCATGAAGAAATAATTTCTTCTATAAGGGAATCGACCTTTCTAAAATGCCGTTTTCCACCATTAAAATGAGAGATTAAATTATAAAGGTGAAGCTCCTTCAAATGATAGGAACGAATATTTTCTTGATCTAGAAACGAAATCAGATGATTGGTAATAATAACGGATTGATTTAAGGTGAAATGGCTTTCTAATAATGATTTGAAATGCTTAATTAATTCATTGGCATTATGAATTGTAGCTAAGGACGTTTGCATAAAAAGAGAGTAAATTTTTTTGATAAATAAAACATCCCAAAATTCATGATTATCATTAAGAATAGTATGTACAAAGTATTTATTGCCTACCTGGTAGACGTAAATTTGTCTTAAGCCACCAACTGATTTTGATTTCGCGATCTTAACCTCTTTCCCAAAAACAAGCCCAATCAAGCTTTCGAATTCTAATCGATTATGTATAGTGATATAGTCATGAATAGCTTTTTTTCCTGAATTTGATGAAAAATATGCTTCTAAGCGATCATTTGCATTTTCAAGATCAATCTTTGTTTCCTGTAGAGTTGCATGTAGAAATAAATCCACATTTCCCCAGTATTTTTGAGCTAATGTAATAATGAGATTTTGGGCTCTAGTTTTTGTAACTAATATTGAATCAAGTGGAAGTAATGCGCCAAAAATCTCATGATGAAATGCCTCACTGTGAGTAAGATTCAAAATAGCATCTTCAAGGGGCTCTCCAATTATTCCTTTAGTGGCATTCAGTAGTTGTTCATCAACTTTTAGCATAGCAATCTTCCTTCCAAAGAAAAATCATACTCAAAATATATCAGATAATTTTGCTTTATTGTACGAAAAAATCCGATTTACCTAATTTTGTTAATTTTAAAATGCTCATTTTAAAGAAAAAAACGTCTAGATAAGGAGGGATAGGGGACTCCTTTTTAGACGTTTTATTATTTCTTTTTCGGCTTCTCTTTTAAAGTGAAGGCCGATAAAATCGTTGCGATATAAACAGCGGCTGTAAATATGATGCTTCCAATCGGTAATTCGCCAGTATTTGAATAGGTTCTTATTAAACTAATCGTAAATAGGACAGAGATGAATAGGCATATAAAGAAATGTCGTTTATTGCGTGATTTCATAGATAACCTCGTTTAAATGTATTTACCTTGATGGTAACAGAGCAAAAGAAGTGCTGGCAATTGTTTCGTCCATTGTTCGCTGAATTGTCACGCTTATAATAAATTCAGCTTGGATATTTTCAAACATTTCATATTAAACCGTAAAGAGGTAAAATAAGGATATTAGATCGTATGTACAGAAAGGATTTAGTGAACGATGACCTATCTAGCGATGATATTCTACCAAATCGTTGCACCAATTTTAGTATTACTGGCAATTGGTGCAGGATTACAGAAGAAATTTCAATTTAATTTAAAAGCGATGTCACAGTTGATTGCGTACTGCTTCATGCCGGTAGCTGTATTTCTTAATATCTATGAAACTTCTATCGAAATGACAGTTCTTGGACAGGTAGCATTATTTATAACAATATTTATAGGGAGCCAGATGATTTTAAGTCACTATATTGCCAAGCTACTAGGACTCGAGACAAGTGAGTCAGCTGTTTTCAAAAATAGTGTTGTCCTTATAAACTCAGGAAACTATGGGATTCCTGTTGCCCAAATGGTATTTGCAACTCAGCCAATAGGTGTAGCCATTCAAGTGATACTTGTAATATTTCAAAATGTAACGACTTATACATATGGCTTGTATAATTTAATTTCAGCTACCAAATCCGGTGCAGAGATTGTCAAAGACTTTTTGAAAATGCCAATTGTCCATGCACTGATTTTAGGTGTTCTACTGAATGTTTTCGATATTCAAATCCCACAAACCTTTAGAATCCCTCTTGACCATATAGCGGGTGGATTTGTGGCAGTCGCTTTAATAACACTAGGTGCACAGCTTTCTCAAATCGAATTAAAGACCATGATGAATAGAACCGTTTTTATAAGCTGTTTTACAAGATTAATAGTAGGTCCGCTTGCTGCCTTGCTTTTTATTTATCTGCTAAAAATCGATGGGGTAGTTGCACAGTCCCTTTTAATAGCAAGTGCTTTCCCAACTTCTCGAAATAGTTCAAGCTTGGCTCTTGAATATGATGTAGAGTCAAATACTGCTGCACAAACAGTATTATTTTCTACCATTGTCAGCTGCTTAACAGTAACCTTTGTAATTTATCTTTCAGACGTGCTATTTGGTTAAATAAAAAAGCTTCGTAATTCATTGAAATTACGAAGCTTTTATTATTGGATTGGATATCAATGATAAGTAGACAAGCAAGCAAATAGGCTTATCTAATTTACAATTATTGACCTACTGTAGCTAAGTAAGGGTTTGAAAGGTCCATACCATCTAAAGTTAAGCCAAGAGCTTTTGCAACACCTTCACCGTAAGCTGGGTCAGCTAGGTAGCAGTGTAAGATGTGACGGCGTTGAATGAATTCTTCTACACCTTGTAAGTTTTCTGCAGTGTTTTGGAATAAAACTTCTTTTTGCTCTGCAGACATTAAGTTGAATAATTTACCTGGTTGCTCGAAGTAGTTGTTGTCATCTTCGCGGAAGTCGTAGATGTCAGCACCACCGTCTAATGCTAAAGCAGGCTCTTTATATTGTGGTTGAGCTTGTAATGCATTATAGCTATTTGGATAGTAAGTTAAAGCACTACCGTTGTTTCCGTCAACACGGCCTTGACCATCGCGGTGGTAAACCATGAATGGGCAACGTGGTTGGTTAACTGGAATTTGGTAATGGTTCACACCTAAACGGTAACGAGTTGCATCTTGGTAAGCAAATAGACGCGCTTGTAACATACGGTCAGGAGAGAAACCAATACCAGGTACTACGTTAGATGGAGCGAATGCTGCTTGCTCTACATCAGCGAAGTAGTTTTCTGCATTTTTGTTTAACTCGAATTCACCAACTGGAATTAATGGGTATTCAGATTTGTACCAAACTTTAGTTAAGTCGAATGGGTTATCTTTAGAATTGCGAGCTTGTTCCTCAGTCATCACTTGGATGTACATTTTCCATTTAGGGAAATCGCCTTTTTCGATTGAATCGAATAGGTCACGTTGAGAAGATTCACGGTCTTGACCGATTACTTGTGCAGCTTCTTCACCAGATAAGTTTTTGATACCTTGTTCAGAACGGAAAGTGAACTTCACGTATACACGCTCATTTTCAGCGTTGATCATTGAGTATGTGTGAGAACCAAATCCGTGCATATGACGGTAGCCGTCTGGAATACCACGGTCAGACATTACGATTGTTACTTGGTGTAATGCTTCAGGTAGGCTAGTCCAGAAATCCCAGTTACTATTAGCGTTGTGCATGTTAGTTTTTGGGTCACGTTTAACAACGTGGTTTAAATCTGGGAAGTGTAATGGGTCACGGAAGAAGAATACAGGTGTGTTGTTACCAACTAAATCCCAGTTACCTTCTTCAGTGTAAAATTTAAGTGCAAATCCGCGGATATCGCGCTCTGCGTCAGCTGCACCACGTTCTCCAGCTACTGTAGAGAAACGAGCGAACATTTCTGTTTTCTTACCAACTTCAGAGAAGATTTTTGCTTTTGTATATTTAGTAATGTCATGAGTTACTGTGAAAGTACCAAATGCACCTGAACCTTTAGCGTGCATACGACGTTCCGGGATAACTTCACGGTTAAAGTTTGCTAATTTCTCAATTAAGAAAACGTCTTGTAATAAAATTGGGCCACGACGACCAGCTGTTAATGCATCGTCATTGCTTACAACTGGAGTACCAGTAGTAGTAGTCAAACGTTGATTATTGTTTGTCATGTTTGTACCTCCTAAAATAAATTAAACTCTTCAAAAATGAGTATATCAAAACCACATCATAATTTCTACTAAATTATAATTATTCTTTTTAAGAAATCTTTATATTTAATGAACAATTTGTAATATTTAAATTTTGCAGAATTGAGAGTGCTAGGTGGTAACTATGGAGTATGAAAAGCGAGCGGACGCAACACTGTGAATGATTATGGTGATTTGGACTGTACGTATTTACAAGTGTTATTTGTAATCATTTTAATACAATAGTAGCTAATTGTGATGTGATAAAAATCACTCTTATTGAAAATAGGATGTTCTAATTGAAAATAGCGGGGAATTATTTTTCTCGGGCATTCTTTCTATCTATTATTATATAAGATAAACATAAAATTTGGAAAGAAATTAGATTGTTTGAAAATAGGGTGGAAGTTTTGTGGAATTGAAGAAGCGTTCCGACGTATCCTATTGCAGGATTTCTAGCTGGGGAAGTGCTTGGATGGGGTGAGATGAAATGTGTAAGGGAGTGGGAATCGTAGTGGGATGCGTTTCATAGATGGGATGAAACGCGTAAGGGATGGGAAATTGGATCGGGATGCGTTTCATAGGTGGAATGAAACGCATAAGGGATGGAAAATTGTATCGGAATGAGTTTCATAAGCGAAATGAAACTCATTAAAGGAGTAAAATTGAAGTGAGTCGCGTTTCAGTAGTGAGATGAAACGCATCAAAAAGAACAAAGCTAATCAAAACGCATTCCACAATCAAGCATTAATACAATTTTAAAATAAAACCATATTAGTAATAATTTTAGTTAAACCAGGCAAATCAAACCTCCACCATACTCTGAGTATTCCAAAATCAATCCCAATTGAGCTCAACCACCTCACACTAATCCCTCAATTTTGTCCATTCTTAGTCATATATATAAAGTACATCTTTTATCCCACAGCGAATTCGTTGAGTTCCCGAATTTCATTCCTATAGAATAGAGGTATGGAGGAACTAACCATGACATTATTACACGAGCAAAATGATAAACAACAAAAAGAAACGATTGAGTTTTTAACTTTATATAAGAATGAAAACGCTTTACCTGATCAATGGCTGAGCGATCGATTAGATGAAGTCGCAAAAACGGGAGAGTACACTCCAACGACTGAGGAATTAACCTTTGGAGCTTGGGTTGCTTGGCGAAATAGTAACCGATGTATCGGGCGGCTTTTTTGGAATTCGCTAAAGGTATTTGATGAGCGTCATTTAGAAACTGCCGATGAAATATATGAAGCACTTTTACGACATATTGCTTTCGCAACAAATGGCGGTAAGATTCGCCCAACCATCACAGTTTTTAAGCCGAACTCAGTTAGAATCTGGAATTATCAATTGATTCGCTATGCGGGCTATGAAACTGAGAAAGGGATTATTGGTGACCCTGATTCTATAGAACTTACACGAATATGTGAGGAACTTGGTTGGAAAGGGGAGCGAACACCCTTTGATGTATTGCCGTTAGTAATTCAAATGGGACAGAACGAGCCAACACTATTTGAAATACCGAAAGAACATATACTAGAAGTGGCAATCCGCCATCCACACTATGAGGAACTGTCACAGTTGAATCTAAAATGGTATGGAGTGCCAATGGTTTCGAATATGAAGCTGAGCGTCGGCGGGATAGAGTATAATGCGGCACCATTTAATGGCTGGTATATGGGAACTGAAATTGGAGCGCGGAATTTAGCGGACACAAATCGTTATAATTTATTGCCAGCGGTGGCGCAAATTATAGGGCTTGATACAAAATCGAATATTACACTTTGGAAGGACCGAGCTCTTGTTGAGTTAAATCTGGCTGTCCTTCATTCCTTTAAAGAGGATGGGGTTAGTATTGTCGATCATCACACGGCAGCACAGCAGTTCAAGCTATTTGAACAACAAGAGGTAGATGCAGAGCGTCAGGTAACAGGAAATTGGACGTGGTTAATTCCACCGGTTTCCCCGGCGACTACACATATTTTCCACAAACCGATTGAGAACCTTATAAAAAAACCGAACTACTTTTATCAAAAAAGTCCTTTTAAATAAACAAAAGGAGCTCCTCCAAACCGAGAAGCTCCTTTTTGCATACCGCATTCACATGATTTGAACTAGCGTTTTTTCAAAATCATATCAATTAATTCATCGCGGTCGATTAAATAGACATCGTTTGACTCGGCCAGTTTTTCGGCCTGTCTAGTGAAATAGCTGTTTGTCACAACCCAGCCCTGAGTTGCCTCGTACATCTTGAGGGCACCGATGATTTCCTGAACGGCTTTTACCCCAACATTTCCAGAATAGCGTTTTGCCTGAACTGCGATAATATCGTCACGGTCTTCTAAAATCAAATCAGCTCCATAATCTCCAGAAGCCTTCGTATAGGAAACGTCATAGCCGCGTTTATCAAAAAGGTGACCTAAGAATTCTTCAAACTCTTCACCTGTCATTTCATCAATTTCTCTTATACCCGCTCTTCTTAAACGGGCAGAGCCTCTTGTGCTTAGCCAAATTTTAAAAATGAGCAGCAGGAAAAGGAAAACAACCATTGCAACAATGGCACCATTCATGTTCCCTGTATAATGCCAGCCAAAATAACCAACAGAAAGCAGTCCGAGTATAGGAATTAATCGAATTCGTGATTTTTTTTCTTCTTTGTTCTTTCCCAACAAGGTAAACCCCTTTTGCGTACAATTTATAATATTATAGCACAAAAAGGGTACATATGTTTGCTTTTAAACCTTCAATAATTATAAATACCGATCTTTAGCACTTACGAAGGCAGTAAAGAATAAAATTATCGCGGATATGATAAACAAAATATTCGGTGTGTTCCAGCTTCCTGTCGTGTCATGTAAGAGTCCGAACAATACAGGACCAGCTGCAGCAAGCAAATAACCGATTGATTGAGCAAATCCAGAAATTTGAGCTGCTTCGTATGCAGTCTTTGTACGAAGTGTAAAGAGCATCATAATTATCCCGAATGAGGCTCCCGCCGCTAAGCCAATGCAAATCATCCAAACTGCAGTAAAATCCGTAAGTCCTAACAGTAATCCACTAAAACCAATGATATAGAGTGCTGTAAACATATACACGATTGGGCGTTGAGAACGTAGCTTTTCGGCAATAATCGGAATAAGAAACGTCATTGGGATTTGAGCCATTTGCATCATGGAGGTCAACCAACCAGCCTTGTCTGCACTATAGCCTTGTGAAACCAAAATTTCTGGCACCCATGAGATGGAACAATAAAATAATAGAGACTGGAATCCCATTGAAATTGCGATAGCCCATGCTAAAGGCTTTTTCCAAATTTTTATCTCTGGTACATCAGTTGTACTGTTTGAAAGTGTAGCTAAATTCACCTTCTCACCACGTAGAAGTGGCGTCCAAACGACTAATGTGATGAGGGTTAAGATAACCGATACACAAAGAGCACCCTGCCAGCCCCAAGCAGTATTTGTGGCAATTGGATTACTAATTCCAACGGCTATTGCTGCCGAGATATTCATTGATACTGTGTAAATACCGGTTAATAATCCAATTTGTAATGGATACTTTAGTTTAAAAAAGCTTGGGACTAAGACATTGCCGAAAGAAATAGCAACGCCAATTAAAGCCGTTCCGAAAATTAACAATGATGTTGTTCCAAGTGAACGTAAAATAATTCCTATCGTCAGTAAAATAACCGAATAAAATAAAGTCTTTTCTATGCCAATTCTTCGAGAAATGCGCGGTGCAAATGGTGATACGACCGCAAATGCAAGTAAAGGTATGGTAGTCAAAAATCCTGCAAGGACATTAGAAATTCCAAGTCCATCGCGAATAGAAGAAATAACAGCTCCTACTCCTGTTAACGGTGTTCTAAGTGTGCTAGCTAAGAAAATAATCGCAATAACGAAAAGTAATGTAGAGGATGTAATGGGCAGCCTCTTACTTTTATGAGTGGCATTTGTAGTAGTCATTTTTCTCCTCCATCTAATGTATGTGAAAATTCTACAAATTAAAAAATAGAATTTTTCGTGTTAAACTATTATTTAAACCAACTTCTATCTTACATCTATATGTAACTTTGGGATAGTGGTGATTTCAATAAAATCACATAGGCTTCGATGTATGTATGCCTGCTTTTATTTTAAAAAATCAGGTAAACTTTCATAGAAAAACGTATGCCATAAGGTGTTAACTTTATGCTCTTTGATAAGTATCTAGGAGATAAAAACATGTAACCTTCCAAGGCACTTCTAACACTAAAGTAGTGTCCATTTACACATTTAAGTTAACATACCATCGCATTTGTGATGGTTTTTATTTTTTCAGGGTATATGTTTCTGTTGGAAAGATTGGACATACTAAAACTGAGTGTATTTTAAAGGAGATTTTTTTGCATGAGTGACAAAAATAGTAATAATAATCAACCCGAGCTAAAAAGGGGCTTAAAAAGTCGTCATATTGCGATGATTTCTCTTGGCGGAACAATCGGGACAGGCTTATTTTTAGCTAGTGGTGCGTCCATTGCACAGGCTGGACCAGGTGGTGCTCTTGTTGCATACGGAGTAATTGGGATTATGGTCTATTTCCTTATGACAAGTCTTGGGGAAATGGCAGCTCACATGCCAACATCAGGGTCATTTAGTACATATGCAACAAAATTCGTAGACCCTGCCTTTGGATTCGCAATGGGGTGGAATTATTGGTATAACTGGGCAATCACAATTGCCGCAGAAATTGCCGCAGTATCGCTTATTATGAAATATTGGTTCCCTGATAGCTCTTCCGCAATTTGGACAGTATTATTTATTGTTGTTGTATTAACATTTAACCTATTATCTGTAAAAGCCTATGGGGAAAGTGAATATTGGTTTGCGATGATTAAGGTAGCAACGGTAGTTATTTTTATCATTGTTTCCTTCTTAATGATTTTCGGGATTTTAAGAGGGCATGATCCAATTGGATTTGAAAACTTCTTTGTAGGAGATGCTCCATTTAATGGTGGATTCCTTGCGATTTTCGGTATTTTCCTGGCAGCAGGTTTTTCGTTCCAAGGAACAGAATTATTAGGGATTACAGCAGGGGAAACAGATGACCCGGGGAAAAACATCCCAAAAGCTGTTCGCTCCGTATTTTGGCGTATTCTGTTATTTTACATTTTAGCTATTTTAGCAATTGGCTTATTAATTCCATACACAGATTCAAGATTATTATCTGAAGATATTGCGGTTTCACCGTTTACTTTAGTATTTGATAAATTGGGAATTGCAGTTGCTGCATCTGTGATGAATGCCATTATTTTAACGGCGATGCTTTCTGCAGGGAACTCTGGACTTTATGCATCATCTCGTATGCTTTGGCAGCTGGCGGTAGATGGCAAGGCGCCAAAAATCTTTGCGAAACTGTCTAAACGAGGAATTCCAGTCTATGCATTGCTTGCAACATTGGCTGTGGGATGTCTTGCGTTTTTGTCGTCCTTCTTTGGTGATGGAGTCGTATATATGTGGCTATTAAATGCATCCGGTTTATCAGGCTTTATAGCATGGGTTGGGATTGCAATCAGTCATTATCGTTTCCGTAAAGCGTACTTGTTACAAGGGCATGATATTAACCTGCTTCCATATAAAGCGAGATTTTATCCATTCGGGCCATTATTTGCGTTAATCGTCTGTATCATTGTAATTGTTGGGCAAAACTATACAGCATTTTCTCTGGATTCAATCGATTGGTATGGAGTAGCCGTTTCATATATTGGGATTCCACTCTTTATCGCTCTATGGTTAGGCTATAAAATCAAGCATAAAACTAAAATTGTACCTTTAGAAGAGTGCGATGTTGAAACACATAGATAGTACTAAATCGGTAAAATTCAGCATAATGAGTTTTACCGATTTTTTTTATTTTTGAAAGCTGTCCTTGCTATAATGGACATAGATAAAGTACGAAAGATAAAGGGAGTAGTGAAAATGGCAGTTTCAGCGGGCTTTTTGAAAAAAATTGAGCGATGGATAATAGATGAACATTCAGGGGAAATTTTATATTTACCTTTTCAAACACTCGGCAACCCATATAAAGCTAGGGTAATACTCGTGGGAGCAAATCCAGAGCCATTGTTGGAGGTAGATGCATCTGATTCTCAAATTTTGTCGGAAACATTAGTGGATTCAGCTTTATTCAGTGATCTGTTTCAAGATGAAATTGCTGAAGCCTCTCGAGAATACAAGGGATCATTACATTTTGCCTCCTGGGTAAATGAAAATTTAAGAGAACAGGTCGTCCTTTCAAGTCTTAACGGTCTTAATCTAGAAAATGAAAATTTAAAGCAGTTAAAAAAGGGGAAGGATCCTCTGTACTTGAGGGGGTTTGAAATTTTCAAAGAAGTAATCAATGAATTTGAACCGGAATTTTTAGTCATTCAGGGATCTGCAGCATACAAACTCTTTTTGGAGCAGTACAAGGAGCAATTGATAGATATTGAAGTAGATAACATCTCTGCGTCAGTTCAGACTTTGGAAAATAGTGGAGTAATAGCGAAATTACCCCTAAAGAATGGTCGTAATGTGAATATCTTAGTTTGTAGAAGTATGGGGGCCTTCGGTAAGGAAGGAAAAACTTTTGGGGAGTTTAAAGAAAAATTAACTCAACTATTGTGATATCCTATATGAATTATGATAGTTATTGGAAATAAACACGAACGTTAACCTTGATATTTTTTAAATAAATAGCTAATTTCCGAATAATTAGAATCGTTTTATTATTTGGTATGTTATTGCAAACAAATCCATCACTGTTTATAATGAGGACATTCTTAACGAAAACTTAACATTTCGCTGTTAACAACAGCTTTTATATTCACTCATATAATAGCGAGAATATGGCTCGCAAGTTTCTACCGACTTACCGTAAATAAGTCGACTATGAGAGAAACAATGTTTAGAAACGAATGTCCGTTGTTCTATAGGTTATTTCGTATTCTATTAACTTTCGAACGCAACTCGAAAGACTTGTTCCCTCATAGCGGAATAAGTTTTTCGAGTTTTTTTGTATCTAATCATAAAAAACATAAAGAGAGGAAACTGTAGCATGCAACTATTAAAAGACAAAATTCTTAAAGAAGGCAAGGTTCTATCAGACACAGTCTTAAAGGTAGATTCCTTTTTAAATCATCAAATTGATCCACTATTAATGAAAGAAATTGGTGATGAATTCGCCAATCGCTACTCAGATCAAATAATCACTAAAATTTTAACAATTGAATCTTCAGGTATCGCGCCAGCAACAATGCTAGGACTTACAATCGGTGCTCCTGTTGTCTTTGCCCGAAAAAGAAAGTCGTTAACACTTTCAGGTAACCTTTATTCAGCAAATGTACATTCATTTACAAAGAACGAAACAAATGAAATTTCCGTTTCAAAGGACTTCATCACAGCTGATGATAACGTATTAATCATCGATGACTTCTTAGCAAACGGAGAAGCGGTAAAAGGCTTGCTTGATATTGCACAGCAAGCTGGTGCAACCGTTATCGGAGTAGGAATTGTCATTGAAAAGGGATTCCAAGAAGGCGGAATGCACTTACGTGAACAAGGAATTCGTATTGAATCTTTAGCCAACATTAAATCTTTAACAAATGGACAAGTTGAGTTTTACGATTAATTAACTAACATCTAAGGCAGCATATTAGGAGGATATTGTTCACATGAATAATGTAAAAGCAACGACACTTGGTATTCAACACTTACTTGCGATGTATGCAGGCGCCATATTAGTTCCATTGATTATTGGTGGTGCTTTAGGGTTCGATGCAACGCAAATGACGTATTTAGTAGCCATTGATATTATGATGTGTGGTATTGCAACACTTCTACAGGTAATGAGAGGAAAAGCATTTGGTATTGGTTTACCTGTAGTATTAGGATGTACCTTTACAGCAGTTACTCCAATTATTGCAATTGGTTCTGAAAAGGGAATTGGTGCAATTTATGGTGCCATTATTGTTTCTGGACTTATCGTTGTTTTAATTTCTGGATTCTTCGGGAAATTGGTTAGATTTTTCCCACCAATCGTAACAGGCTCTGTTGTAACAATTATCGGAATTTCACTTATTCCAGTAGCAGTGAACAACATGGGCGGTGGACAAGGTGCAGAGGATTTTGGTTCTGCTATTAATGTATCCTTAGCTATGATTACACTTGCTTTAATTCTAGTAATCTATCGTTTTACAACTGGATTTACTCGTGCTATTTCAATTTTACTTGGGTTAGTTATTGGTACAGTAATTGCTGTTTTCTTTGGAAAAGTAGACTTTTCACCAGTGTCAGAGGCTTCCTGGTTACATATGGTTCAACCGTTCTATTTTGGCACACCAACATTTGATTTTGGGGCAATACTTACAATGACACTAGTAGCTATGGTTTCGTTAGTAGAGTCAACGGGGGTATATCATGCTCTAAGTGATATTACGAAAAAGCCAATCGAATCGAAGGATTTATCTCGTGGTTATCGTTCTGAAGGGTTAGCTTCAATTATTGGTGGTATCTTTAATGCTTTCCCGTACACAACGTTCTCACAAAATGTAGGGCTAGTTAAAATGTCAGGTGTAAAAGAGCGTAAAGTCATTTTTATTACAGGTGGTTTGTTAGTTGCACTTGGCTTCTTACCCAAAGTTGCGGCTTTAACAACAATTATTCCAACGGCAGTACTTGGTGGAGCAATGCTTGCAATGTTCGGTATGGTCGTAACACAAGGAATTACGATGCTTGCTCCTGAAATCATGCGTTCTTCTGAAAACGCAATGATTGCTGCAATTGCGGTTGGTTTAGGTGCAGGAGTAGTATTCGTTCCAAATATTTTCGCAGTATTGCCAGAATGGATTTCTGTATTAACTTCAAACGGTATTGTATGTGGATCTGTAACGGCGATTGTGTTAAATATATTGTTCAACATTATTGGTTCGAAAAAAGTAGATGCTTTGCATACCCAGCCAATAGAGGCAAAATAAAAAATAGGGAAACTCAGGAGGTCATTTACGACAACTGAGTTTCCCTTTTTATATGTCTTCAATAGTAGGTAAAGCGGTAATAGCACCAATCTTTTCACAAACCTTTGCGGCAACCTTATTACTAAAGTGAACGATGTTTTGCCATTCTAGGAAGCTTAATGATTGGGGATTCTCCAATTTACCGAGCTGGAAAAGCGTTGCCCCTACAAATGCATCACCAGCACCGGTTGTATCCACTGCTTGTATCGGGATACTAGGGACAGTTGCTGAATTTTCTTCAAAGGAAAGGTAAGTGCCAGCTTTTCCAAGGGTAACAGCAATACATTTGGCACCAATGGCATGAAGCTCAGAAACAGCTTTCGTAATATCGGATTTGTTGGTTAAAAGAGTCAGCTCCTCGTCACTTACCTTTAAAAAATCACATTTTGCAATCAAATCACGGGCCAATTTAACGAATTCAGCCTCTTGCCCTTTCCATAAATCGGATCGGAAATTTGGATCAAAGGAAATATAACAATCATTGTCTTTAGCCGCATCAAGTAATTTCGTATAAGTTTGTTGCAAAGCACCCGGAAGAAGGGCAGTAGCAGAACCGAAATGTACGAGTTTCATAGTATCGAATAGGTTTTTTGGAACTTCATTGAGCGATAAAAATGCATCCGCGCCTCGATTAAAGATAAAGTCACGTTGACCATCCTCCTGTAAAGAAACGAATGCCAATGTTGTGGGATGAGTGTCATCTTTGAACAAAAGTGTTGTATTTACGTTTAGATGCTCTAATGTTTTTTGGAGATAGTCGCCAAAGGAATCATTCCCGACTTTCCCGCAAAAATGAGCTTCTCCTCCAAGCTTCGCAATCGCCGCACTGACATTTGCAGGCGCACCGCCAGCTTGTTTCGTAAATGAAACACTATCTACTAGATTGGCATTACGATCAGTACTAAAAAAATCTATTAAAAGTTCTCCAACACATAAAATTGGCTGATTCATTATAAGAACTCCTTTCCGGTTACGAGAGTTTAGTTTCATTATAAAGGTATTGGAGTGCAAATGAAGTAAGAAGTGCTGTTTTAGAGAAAATCGGATGTAAGATATGTTAGATAAGTATTATGAAGTGCATGGGGTGCCAAAAGTGTGCCGGTGATGCAGTTCATAAGCGGGATGAAGTGCATTGTGAGTGAAAAGTGTGCTGGAGATGCAGTTCATAAGGTGGTTGAAATGCATCGTGAGGCAAAAGTGTGCTGGAGATGCCGTTCATAAGCTGAATGAAGTGCATCGCGAGTCAAAAAAGCACCAGTGATGCCGTTCATAAGCCGGATGAAGTACATACCGAATCAAATTCCCATCAGAGATTGCATTTCATCCGCCAAATCAAACACTTCAAAGTCTAACCACGCACTCTCCCGAATACTACTTTAACCTCCTAAAACCGCTAGATTCCCAAATACAAAAAACCAGGGAGAAAAACATTATGTTTTTCTGCCTGGTTAACCCCATCACCCCTATTACTCAGCGTTCGGGGAAATCATTTTCTTCGGATCGATATATTCATCGAACTGTTCGTCCGTTAGTAAGCCAAGTGAAAGGGTTGCCTCTTTTAAAGTTGTGCCTTCCTTGTGGGCTTTCTTCGCAATTTTAGCGGCGTTTTCGTAACCGATATAAGGGTTTAATGCTGTTACTAGCATTAATGAGTTTTCAAGATTTCGTTCAAGAACCTCTTTGTTTGGCTCGATGCCGATTGCACAATTATCATTAAAGGACTTCATCGAATCTGCAAGTAGGCGAGCGGATTGTAGGAAGTTGTAGATGATAACTGGCTTAAATACATTTAGCTCGAAATTCCCTTGTGATGCGGCAAACGCGATTGTTGCATCATTTCCAACGACCTGCGTGACAACCATTGTCATCGCTTCACTTTGAGTCGGGTTGACTTTACCAGGCATAATCGAGCTTCCTGGCTCGTTTTCTGGAATCGTAATTTCACCAATTCCGCTTCGAGGTCCACTTGCAAGCCAGCGAACATCATTGGCAATTTTCATTAAATCTACAGCAAGAGCCTTTAGTGCCCCATGAGCGGATACGATTTCATCATGGCTTGTCAGTGCATGGAATTTGTTTTCCGACGATTTGAAGTCTTGGCCAGTTAATGAACTGATTTCCTCTGCTACCATGTCGCCAAATTTCGGATGTGCATTAATTCCAGTACCAACAGCAGTTCCGCCAATTGCAAGATCCTTTAAAAATTGTATATTTACCATAATCATCTTTTCAGATTTAACGAGCATATGGTGCCAACCACTAATTTCCTGACCTAATGTTAGTGGCGTTGCATCCTGTAGGTGGGTACGGCCAATTTTAATAATATCGTTAAATGCATCTGCCTTTTCTTTTAAAGTAGCTTTTAATAATTGAAGGCGAGGCATTAAATAGTTTTCAACAATTTCTACTGCAGCAATATGCAGGGCAGTAGGGAAGGTGTCATTCGAGCTTTGAGATTTGTTTACATCATCATTTGGATGAATACGCTCTGAGCTTCCTTGCTCTTCAAGCATTTGGTTTGCACGGAAGGCAATTACTTCATTTACATTCATATTTGACTGCGTTCCACTGCCTGTTTGCCAAACTACAAGGGGGAATTGGTCGTCCCATTTGCCAGTAAGAATTTCATCGGCTGCAGCAACGATTTTCTCTGCTTTAACTTCTGGAAGCTTGCCTAATTTTTTATTGGCAATAGCGGCAGCCTTTTTTAATGTTGCAAAGGCATGGACGATTTCAATGGGCATTTTTTCTTCGCCAATTTGGAAGTTCTCTCTGCTACGTTGTGTTTGTGCGCCCCAAATTTTGTCTGCTGGTACACGTACTTCACCTAGTGTGTCTTTTTCAATTCGAAATTCCATTCTATCAACACTCCTTTAAAAATATATATGTATTCTATACCCCAAATTAGAAGTCAAAATAGTAAATGGCAAACCTTTAGTAGATTTGCCATTTTCCATAATATTTATTCGAGAAGTCTGAGGGGTTTGTCTCGAAAGAGTATTAATATATGATAATGATAATCATTATCAATTAAATTGTCAACATTTTTCAGATAAATTATTTCGCACTTTTTTTAAAAGATAAAATAGTCCCTTAAAATGCACAAAAGGAACGATCGGCCATTTTGTATACAAAAAAACTATTGTAAACTAGTAATCTATAATGTATTATAATCATATTGATTTACTAAGGATTAAATTTTGATAAGGAGTGAGACTGTGACATATATGATAATTACCGGGCTACTTTGTGGTGCATTATTAGGCTTCGTTATGCAAAGAGGTCGTTTTTGTTTAACAGGTGGGTTCCGTGATATGTATATAGCAAAAAATAACCGCATGTTTTACGCGCTGCTAATTGCGATTGCCGTACAAAGTGTCGGTGTATTTTTACTTATAGATTTAGGTGTATTCGAATACTCTGCTGGTTCTTTACCAATTCTTTCGGTCATTATTGGATCGTTTATTTTCGGAATTGGGATTATTCTAGCAGGTGGCTGTGCAACAGGTACTTGGTATCGTGCTGGGGAAGGCTTAATCGGTAGCTGGATTGCATTAGCAGGTTATATGTTAATGAGCACGATGATGAAGTCTGGTGTTTTTGCACCGTTTAATCAACAGGCACAGGCAACTGCTGTAATGCCAACAAACTCTATTGCAGAAACATTTGGCATTAACCATTGGGTAATCATTATTCCATTTGTTGCGATAGTAGGATTTATTGTTTTTAAACAATTAACAAAACCAAAAGTTGTAGTTCCATCATTAAAACCAAAACGTACAGGGTTAGCCCATATTTTATTTGAAAAACGTTGGCATCCTTTTGTAACGGCTACATTAATCGGTGTTATTGCTTTAATAGCTTGGCCATTAAGTGCAGCAACTGGTCGTGTGTTTGGTTTAGGTATTACAACACCATCAGCTAATATTCTGCAATATTTAACTACAGGTGATTCGGGCTTCATTAACTGGGGCGTATTCTTAGTACTAGGTATTTTTGCAGGATCATTTATTGCGGCTAAGGCAAGTAAAGAATTCCGTTTTAGAATGCCAGATGTAAAAACAGGGATTAATAGCTTTGTTGGCGGTAATTTAATGGGTGTTGGTGCAAGTCTTGCTGGAGGCTGTTCAATCGGGAATGGCTTAGTAATGACGGCAATGATGACATGGCAGGGGTGGATTGGTCTAGTATTCATGATTTTAGGTACTTGGACAGCATCATACTTTGTTTTTGTACGCCCACGCCAAAAAGCAAAGGCTCAAAAACTAAGAGAGCAAGTAACACCTGCATAAAAAATTTGAGGAGGAAATGAAATGCAAAAAACATTAGAAGTAAAAGGAATGGTTTGCCCATTTCCTTTAATCGAAGCTCAAAATGCAATCGAGGACATGAACTCAGGCGACGTACTTGTAGTTGAATTTGACTGTACACAAGGAACAGAGTCAATTCCAACTTGGGCAGCAGAAGCTGGTCATACTGTAACGAACTTTGAGCAATTAGACGAAGCAGCTTGGACGATTTCAATTCAAAAGAGATAATTATAGTTAAACACCGCTTGAAGCGAAGCGCCATTGGCATTCGAACAAAGCGGTGTTTTTTAGTTGGTATTCACCTTATTGTCACCTCAAAATTTAAATAATTTTAACATAGAAATCTTGGCCGATTAAGCTACCAACCTGCATATCCTTTGTATTTTGATAGTAATTTACAATGCTTTTTGCAAGCCCTGCATGCCCATTTAAATACGTACCTGGTGTAATTTGTTTTCCTGGATTATGGAATTCAAAGTAAAGCTTCGTATCCTCAGACATATCCTCTAAAATGCCTACAAAATCATCAAACGGAATGTGGACCCCTCTAGTGTACATACACTCTCTTCTATACGTATCATGAGATACATTAATAGGCTTTGGCTCTTTTACAAATCTGATTTGCTGCATAGCATCATCTCCTTTATAATAATAAATTATTTGAATTTCATTCCATTATAGCAAAAAATACTTTAAATGTCAGAAAATTTAATCAATAATTTCTGAATTAAAATGAAATGTTTTTAAATGGTTGATAAGAGAAGAAAAGAAGAAGCAATAATCGAGGAACAATAAGTGAAACCATAATAGAGTATGCAAAGACAGGTGGTTTTTACCAATCTTCTCTTTGCATATCTTCTGCAATTGATTGTAAATCATATGCATTAATTTCTATAATCCTATAGTTATGCTGATCCTCATATTTTTGTGCAAGTTTTTTAACATATTTCGGAGAGCCTTCATTGTCTTCATCATACACAAGGAGGATTCCATCTGTATTTTGGATAATAAACTTGTCCTTTTCGATAAATTGCCAAGGCGCTTCATAAGGTCTTTTCGTAACACTTGTGACAAAATCAGCCTTGGAAACAATATAATGATATTTTTGTTGCTTTTGCTCGTTCCAGTTCTTCTCTTGCTCTAAAAAGGGTGTAATAATAGAGTATTTTAAATTAGGATATTCGTCTTTCAGCTCAATTATGACTTCAGCTGCCCAGGTTTCTACCCCTTGTTGCCCACTAATCACTACCCATTCAAGCCCTTCGTCAAACAAAATCCTTAATTCATTTTCAATGGCCTTCTTAATAATTGGTATTCCAGGATGTTTATCATTAAAAATACCGAGCTCATGAGGACGGTATCCAGATATAAAAATCGTTTGCATATCTATAACTCCTTTTGAATGACGCTTTTTTTTATTTTAACGTAAAAAAGAGACTATTCGAAAATAATTCGAACAGCCTCTTTATAAAAACAATTATGCAAATACAGCTCTAATTTTTTCTAAAGCCCAGTCGATTTCCTCTTTTGTAATGATTAATGGAGGAGCAAATCGAATAACGTAGTCATGTGTTTCTTTACATAATAGGCCTAATTCTTTTAGTTGTTCACAGAAAGAACGAGCTGCAACGGATAATTCAACCCCGATAAATAATCCGCTACCACGAACTTCTTTAATAGAAGGGTGGCTAATTGCGCGCAATTGCTCCTGGAAGTAGTTACCTAGTTCTAAAGAACGCTCAGTTAGCTTTTCTTCCTCTAGTACCTCTAAAGATGCAATTGATACTGCACATGCAAGAGGGTTTCCGCCAAATGTTGAACCATGAGAGCCAGGGCTTAAAACACCTAGGATATCACTATTTGCTACAACAGCAGAAATTGGTAATACCCCACCACCAAGAGCCTTACCTAGGATGATAACATCTGGATTTACCTCATCCCATTGGTGAGCAAACATTTTACCTGTACGAGCAAGACCAGTTTGGATCTCGTCGGCAATAAATAAAACATTGTTTTCTTTACAGATTTGTTCCACTTGCTTTAAGAATCCTTTAGGTGGCATTACAATTCCAGCTTCACCTTGAATTGGCTCTACGATAAATGCAGCAGTATTTGGTGTTATTGCCGCTTTAAGTGCCTCTGCGTCCCCATAAGGAATTAACTTGAAGCCTGGTAAAAGTGGACCGAATCCACGTTGATATTCTTCGTCAGATGATAGAGATACAGCGCCCATTGTACGACCATGGAAGTTTCCAACACAGCCAATAATTTCAGCTTTATTATCTTCTACGCCTTTAACCTCGTAAGCCCATCGACGTGCTACCTTGATGGCAGACTCTACTGCCTCTGCACCTGTATTCATTGGTAGTACCATGTTTTTGCCAGTTATATTTGTTAACATTTCGTACCAAGGTCCAAGCTGATCGTTATGGAAGGCACGTGAAGTTAATGTTGCACGGTTTGCTTGATCGATAAGAGCTTTAATAATTTTAGGGTGGCGATGCCCTTGGTTAAGAGCAGAATAGGCAGAAAGCATATCCATATATTTATTGCCTTCAGGATCCTGTACCCAAACTCCCTCGGCTTCTGAAATTACGATTGGTAGTGGATGATAGTTATGTGCACCAAATTTTTCTGTTTGATTGATTACACTAGCTGATTTTGTCGTCATTAATATTCCTCCTTAAAAAGTCCTGCAACTACACTTTACCCTGAAACGGTAAAACAGATTTCATTACTTATTTGTTCCCCAATGGAAAGTGAATTATTGCTATTAAAATTATGCTACTTGTTACACTAATTTAATAAGCAATTTCCATGCCAACTTTACGGTCAGTATTGATAACATAATTCGTTAATCGCCAAAAAAATTTGCGCAAAATTTCTTAGAATTACATCTATTTAGCAAAATATTTTTACGGTATGATGAATATGAGGTGATATACAATTGAATCACAATGAGTATATGATGAAAAAATTATATGAAGAAATTATCGAGCGTGTTGGTGTAGGAATACATGCTGTTAACCAAGAAGGAAAAACAATTATTTATAATAAAAAAATGCGTGAAATGGAAGCGATGGATAAAGAAGATGTTTTACATAAGGATGTGCGAGATGTCTTTCGATTTCAAGAAAATCAAAGTAGCACATTATTGAAATCGCTACAAAATGGCGAGGAAATCGTCAATGTGAAGCAAACCTATTTTAATAATCGTGGTGTAGAAATCACGACAGTCAACAATACATTTCCTTTAACAATGGATGGGGAAATTTCAGCGGCTGTTGAAATCGCAACAGATGTGACAAGAATGGAACGCTTAATGCGCCAAAATCTTAGACAAACAAAGACAGACTTTACATTCAATCATATTATAGGGAAAAGCAGTGAAATAAAAGAAGTGATTGCTTTGGCAAAGCGAGCGACCCGTACCAATTCAAATGTTTTAATAATTGGTGAGACTGGAACAGGAAAAGAATTATTTGCTCAAAGTATTCATGCGGAAAGTGATCGTTCGGACTCTCCCTTCATCACTCAAAACTGTGCTGCATTACCGGATACACTAATCGAAGGGATTCTTTTTGGTACGACAAAAGGTGCATTTACAGGTGCTATCGATAGTCCAGGATTATTTGAGCAGGCACAGGGTGGCACAATCTTGCTTGATGAATTGAATTCCTTGAATATTTCTCTACAAGCAAAGCTATTACGAGTTTTGCAGGAAAGAAAGGTACGAAGAATAGGTGGTTCTAAGGAAATCCCGATTGATGTGCGAGTGATTGCTACGGTAAATGAGGATCCGATTGATGCGATTTCGAATAATCGTTTACGAAAGGATTTGTATTACCGATTGGCCGTTGTGACGTTGTTTATTCCTCCTTTAAGAGAACGATACGAGGATATTCCAGTGCTGATTAAGGAATTTATTCAAAAATATAATGAGTTATTCAAGCTGAATGTAAAATCAGTTTCAAATGTAGTGCTTCAATTTTTTGAAGCGCAAAGCTGGCCAGGTAATGTCAGGGAGCTTGAGCATGTCATAGAAGCATCCATGAACCTGGTGAATTATGAACAAGTAATCGAGTTTGACCATTTACCTTATCAATATAGGAAGAGTGAAGTGAAAATGGCTGCTTCATCGCCAGAATTTACGGAGTCAATGGAGGAGACTATGGGGTTAACGGATCAATTAGCCTTATTTGAAAAGCAAACAATCGAGCATTATTTACATAAGCATCATTCTCATATTACCAATACAGCAATAGCTTTGGGAATTAGCCGTCAAAGTCTGCAATATCGAATGAAACGGTTAGATATACGGGTACAAAAGATTTAAGAAAGGGGGGGTTAAATGGAAGCTTCTTTAAATATGCAGCAAAAGCTAGAAACAAAGCTGTCCTTAACACCTCAAGCGAGGCAATCACTAGAGATTTTAAAATATTCTTTGGTGGAGCTTGAAAATTTCATAAAAGAAGAAGCAGAGGCAAACCCACTTATTGAATTAAAGGAAATTGATTCGAAGCATATACTTGAGATGGCAAGAATTCAGGCTCCCGAAGCGATTAGTTCTATGAAGGATGAAAGCTTTGACCCGTTATTACAGGTTCCTAATCGAGAAGAATCGATGGAAGCTTTTTTAATGGAACAGCTAGTGCTATTAAAACATTTGTCTAAGAAGGATCGAGAAATAGTACTTTATTTAATTCGCAATTTAAACGATTTAGGGTATTTAGATTGTGATATTGAGGAAATAGCAGAACGTTTTCAACTCTCGATAGAAAGGTGTGAAGAGCTTATTGCTGTGCTGCAAAGCCTTGAGCCTGCTGGAATCGGAGCTCGTAATTTAGCAGAGTGCTTGTATTTGCAAGTGGTTCGTAAACAGGATGCTCCTCAAAATACAGTGCTGATTATTCAAAATCATTTGGAAGTTTTAGCAGAAGGGGATTTTCAAAGGATTGCTAAATTATATGGAATGACAAATGAAGAAGTAGAAAATTTATTTTCTTATATTAAGCAGTTGAATCCAAGACCGTTAAGGGAATTTCTGTCTTCAAAGCAAGAATATATTATTCCAGATATTATTGTTGAAGAAATGAATGGCGAGTATGTTATTCATTTGAATGATAGATATTTACCTGAAGTCTCGATTAATACTTATTACGTGGAATTGCTTCGAGCAAACGCTTCAGGGGAAATAAAAGAGTATTTAAATACTAAGCTTTCAGAGGCTTTTCTTTTAATGCGCGGTATTGAGCAACGACATGAAACGCTTTTTAGAGTCACGGAAAGTATTGTGGAGAAACAAAGGGCATTTCTGAACAACGGGAAAAAGGAATTGGTTCCATTTCGGTTAAAGGACGTTGCAGAAAGCTTAGGGCTTCATGAATCAACCGTTAGTCGAACGATTAGCCAAAAATTTATCCAAACACCACAAGGGACATTGCCTTTAAAAACGTTTTTCGTGCGGGGGGTAAGGATACAAGGTGGCGAGGTAGAGTCTCCTTTATTCATAAAAGAAAAAATAAGGGCTATTATCGAAAATGAGGATACTTTAAGACCGCTTTCCGATCAGAAAATTGCTAACATCCTGCTAGCTGAAGGTATTCCTATAGCTAGAAGAACAGTCGCTAAATATAGAGAAGAGCTCGGAATCTCGCAATCGACAAAACGGAGACGAAAAAAATAGCACATCATCTTTTTTTGAAGATGAGTGCTGTTTTTTTAGAAAGAAAGTAAAAAACGTCAACACTACTCTTTAATACTGGCTCTTTCCGATTTTATAGACTTTATATATGAATATAAATCTCTTATAAATATGAAATACATAAGGAATAGCAATGCCCACATCCCATAAGCGTGCTTTCGAAAATTCTCAAACATATATTCATGCTGTGAAATTACAAAAAAATTAATAAACACCAGTAAAATGAAATTTCTTAATACTGAAATCAGCACTTTTTTATTTTTAAATACAAATTCAAATAATACAGACAAAAATAAAAAAAGCGCAAGGAGTTCTAAAAAAATCACTGTGAAATTAGCGAATTCCATTTTAAACTACCCCCCAGTTTTGTTAGAGTTCTAACCAATCCCGTTAATCCTATGCTCTGCTCCTCGTATTTGGTCTTGGATGAAGGTATCAATTATCTCGATAATTTCCTCCGGTGTTTGATCCATTTCCCCCAATAGCCAGCTTTCTACAAGACCTGCTAAGGAAAGTGTATAGAAATGTGTTAGAAATGCTACATGCTCCTCGCTTGCATTTAAATTTTTGCAAAGTGACTTAATGACTTTCCCGAGCATTGTAGAAATATCCGAGTAAAAAAACCGTTTTAAATGACCTCTACCTAAGGATTGTAAAGCATTTAAACAGAACTCTTTGTTTACCTCTAAATATTTGAAAAGCTGCAGTAATCCTTGCTTCCAAAAAAGTGAGTTTTCATCCACATCTAGTAACTGAACCGTTTCCTGCTGGAAGGTCCATTTAAGCAAATCGTATATATCCTCAAAATGATAGTAAAAGGTTTGGCGATTCACATTGGCTTTTTCGGTCAGCTCCCGAATTGAAATTTTTTCAAGCGGCTTATTTCTCATAATTTCCTTTAAGGACACAGAAAGAATTCTTTTCGTTTCATCACTATGCTTCATTTTTTCACCTATTTATTCCAATTATTTTTTAAACAAATCGACCCTGATTGTCTATATTGTAAACTTTTTTATCATGTTAGGGTATTTATAGAGTTTTTCATGAATCAAAAGTTTATGGACAAAATGAAATATATAGAAGAAAGGTGATTAGTTTTGAAAAATTGGCTGAATGTACGTACAGCATCGTTTTTAATATGGGTCATTATCTCCATCGTGATGATTGTCACAATGCCAAACTTAGATATGCTAGTGCGTGAAAAAGGTCAAACAGAAATTCCGTCCTATACACAAAGTCAAATAGCATCTAAGCTGCTAACAGAAATGGCAGACGATAGTACAGATGCCTATGAGTTTATAGCAGTGTTTACTAGTGGAAGTGATGAAGCATTAAGTGATACGCAGCTTGAAGAGGTCGACCAAGCTATCCAATCACTAAAAGACAAAAGTGGTGAATTAGGCATTACAGATATGCTTGCACCTTCTGATAGTGAGGAAGCAGAAAAGCAACTCGTTTCCGATGATGGCACAACAATCTTGACTCAAATTTCCGTTGACAAAAGTCAAGGAACGGTGGAAGAAGCTGCTCAAAGCTTACGAGACAAAACCAAATTACAATCTGTTGATTCTTATTATACAGGAACAGATATTGTAATGGATGATTTCGTTAAGTCTTCTCAAGAGGGCATTAAGAAAACAGAGGTTATTGCCATTGTTTTCATCTTGGTTGTTTTAGTTTTAGTTTTCCGTTCACCAGTAGTACCTTTAATTTCTTTAATTACAGTGGGCGTTTCGTACATCGTTTCTCTTGGGATTGTTACACAGCTTGTTGATAAGTTTGACTTCCCATTTTCGAACTTTACCCAGGTATTTCTAATCGTTATTTTATTTGGAATTGGGACAGATTATAATATCCTTCTTTACACACGCTTTAAAGAAGAGCTTGGTAAGGGTGGACATATACTAAAGGCGATTACGGAGACATATCGTACTGCGGGTAAAACAGTTATCTATAGTGGAATTGCTGTTTTTATCGGGTTTATCGTTTTGTATCTAGCTGAATTCAAGCTTTACCAAGCAACATCAGCAGTTGCCATTGGGGTAGCGGTGTTATTACTTGTTCTACTTACATTAAATCCGTTCTTTATGGCGGTATTTGGCATTAAAATGTTCTGGCCGATTAAAACTATTAATGGCCATAGTGAAAATAAAATCTGGTTATTTTTATCAAAGCATTCCTTCTTTAGACCAATTGTCGCTTTGGTATTAGTAGCAGCGATTTCGGTACCATTTATTATTAAATATTCTGGCGAGCTGAATTATAACGACTTAGTTGAAATCAGTGATGATTACGAATCAAAACAAGCAATCAATGTGATTGAAAATCATTTCCCATCTGGATTCTCATCACCAACAACTTTGGTCATTAAGTCTGAGGACTCTCTAGCAACTCAAAAAGGCTTACAGGACATCGATCAATTGGCAGAAGTCATCTCAAATATAGATGGTGTCTCAAAGGTTTTATCGGTAACACGTCCAGCTGGTGAGAAAATAGAGGATTTATATATTCAAGATCAAACAAATACGTTAAATGAAGGTCTTGGCTCTGCACAAGAAGGCTTAGGAACGATTAATGAAGGACTTTCTGAAGCTGAAGATAAGCTTGGAGCAGTCGATCAAAACAGCTTTGACAGCGTCCAGCAGCTAATCGATGGTACGTCTTCGATGGAGCAGGGCGTTGGGCAACTAGGTGACGCTTTAAACCAAGTAGCACAAGGCTTTGAAAATGGTGCAAACGGTGCAACAGAGTTAGCGACTGGCTTAAATACCCTGAAGCAAAGCATCGAGGAGTTAAGTGACGGTGCAACACGATTACAGCAAGGCTATGGAGAGCTTGAAAATGGATTTAGTGCATTTAGTGAGCTTTTCACTACAGTGGAAAATGCGATAGCAAGTAGCGCTCAAGGTTATGTAGCAATTGAACAATCCATGAATGCATTAGTTCAATCAAATCCAGAGTTAGCCTCTGATGTAAATGTTCAAACAGTAATTGGAACAGCCAAAGGTGCTCAAGCACAGCTTGCACAGTTAGAGGCAAAATTAATAGAGCTTACGCCACAATATAATGGTGCTGTTGCTTCTTTACATGAAGCAAATACGGCCTTTTCTCAAATTACAAATGGCTTACAGCAGGTTGAAGCAGGAGTAGGGCAATTACAAACTGGAGCAAATACTTTAGCGACAGGTCTTCAATCTGGTGAAGCAGGGGTCAATGAAATTAGCTCAAAAACGGGTGAGCTGAAAACAGGCTTATCTACTGTGAATGACGGTCAAAAACAATTGCAAGATGGCTTAGCTACTCTACAAGATAAAATGCAGCAATTACAAGACGGCTTAGCAAAGAGTACAGATGGCTTAACTGAAATTAGTGATGGCTTATTAGACGCACAGGATTATCTTGGTGAAGTATCTAGCTCAGATTCAAATAGCGTATTTTATATCCCGCAAGAGGTTCTAGACGGCGAGGAATTTGAAGAAAGCTTAAATATGTATATGTCGAATGATCGTACAATGACTAAAATGACGATTATCTTAGATGTAAATCCATATTCAAAAGAAGCGATGGCAATCATCAAGGACATTGACGAGCAAATCAAAGCAACAGCTAAAAATGCGAGCCTCTCTGATGCAGAAATCGCATTAGGTGGAAAATCTACAGCCAATGTAGACTTACAGCAAATCTCAAGTGATGACTTTACACGCACAATTGTCATCATGATGATCGGTATTGCGCTTGTACTAGTGTTTATCACACGTTCGATTTGGCAGCCAATTATCATTATTGGCTCACTAATTTTAGCGTACTACACATCACTTGGACTTGCAGAATTATTAAGTGAAGCAGTGCTAGGTCAAAGTATCCTGAGCTGGAATGTACCATTCTTCAGCTTCATCATGATTGTGACATTAGGAGTAGATTACAGTATCTTCTTAATGATGCGCTACCATGAGGTGAAGGATCAAGGCAGTGTAGGAATTATTGATGCATCAAAACATATCGGCGGCGTTGTCTTATCAGCTGCACTAATTTTAGGCGGTACGTTTGCAGCTCTAATTCCATCAGGCATCATCACATTAATGCAAGTAGCCATTCTTGTATTAATCGGCCTAGTATTACTAAGCTTCCTGATGCTACCGGTATTCATGCCAGCAGTAATGGGGCTAACAGAGAAACTAAAAAATCTAGTATCTAGAAAAAAAGAATAGCGTTTAGGCTTGGGCAGGATGCGACGAGGGCGAGGGAAATTTTAATTTTCCTCGTCTTTTTGTTTTGGGAAAAGAGGAGGGGTAACTGTGCTGATGAAACGCGTCTCAAAAGGAAATCGAGTGTGAGACGCGTCAGACTAGCCAGATGCCCCCCTCACACAAAAAAGATGCCTATTAGCTTCGAACTAATAGGCATTAAATAGGTTGTATAAAATGGGTTAGTGGAAGAAAATTTTGCCCTTAATAAAAAGGTAGCCAAATTTACAATAAATCTTAAAATTCATACGTTCAAGTAAAAGTGTTTAAATTATTAGCTTCCAATCACATTCGTGAATAATGACAGAAAGGAGGAGGTTTTCATCATTATTGGTTGTGATTGATGCTAGATTCGGTTTAGGGCTTTATACTTTTGGAATCTTCTTTGAACTCAGATTCCGGTTTAGAAAATAAGGCATCTAAATGGAGAAATCCTTCTTTGTGCAAAAGAGAAAGTACATCTGGAAGCCAAATCTTCTCAGGAATATCAACATGCTGTTGTTGCTTTTCAAGAGGCGGCTGTTGGAATTCGGATTCCACTGCCTCGGTTTGAGTAAACGTGCAATCTTCACAATGCTCGCATTTGCTAGAATCTGATGGATGATTGGTTATTTTATAGGCTTTTAGAATATCCGATATTACTAAACAATTATTATGGTGTTCCTCTGAACCCTTTTCAGAATTCTCTGCATTATAGCATTTGCTTACATGATCACATTGGCAGTTTCCTCTATATACTTCATGCTGCATTTGCATTGTTTCTAAGAAATGTTGGATGCACACTTCCAATTCCTCATGGAGAATCCGCTTGAGAGGGGAAAGAAAATGAATTAGCAGTCGCTGTTCAGTTAAATCTACCAGATGAGTTTGTTTTCCAACGTGGTAATCATTTCTTATTGGGCGCTCCACTCCGTCTTGGTCATGTTGCCATTTCATAAAAACAGAGATTAATAATAGATTAATAAGGTGGTTTGTATCCATTCTTTGAAGTTCTAGGTCATCCCTTTGCCTTTTTGGAGGAGTGTGAACAGGGCAAGTGAATGGGTAAGAACAATTACAAACCATTTCTTCACCTCCTTTCTGTACCATAATATTCGCTTAATAGATTTAGTTCATGGACATATAGCCATGAAAGTTAAAAACTTACGAAAGGCTAATATGAAAACAGGAGGAATGAATCTACTTTCATATAGAAGTTGGGAGAGTGACTAGAGAAATGCTGGAGGATTAATTGAGGTTAGGAATGGAGAGAAGTAAAAAAGCTTCTCTTATCTAAAGAGAAGCTACTAAATAATAGATTTAACGTGCATGATGGGAAGCCTCTATAGCTTTAGAAAGCTCTTTTCTATCGCTATACCATTTTCCTACTAGTAGAACTGCTAGAGCGACGGTTACAATCGAGCCTGCGAAGGAAAGCGGCGCCTTAAAGCTATTAAAGTAGGATTCAACCGAGCTTGCTAATATAGGCCCAATAATTTGACCGAGTGCATAAGCTGTTGTTAGAGCTGAAACGACAACACCGCTTTGCTTTGGAAATAGTTCGCGTGCATATGCAGTTGAAAGAGATACAATCCCTACAAAAGTAAAGCCGAACAAAAAGGCTGATAGAAGTACACTCCAAGCTGTTTGAGTGAATACAGGTAATAGAATCCCAATCACTTGTAATATGTAAGCAATTGATAAAACTTTGACAGTAGAGTATTTAGAGATTAACATCATCCAAATAGGAGCAGCTGGTGCAGCAGCAATTCCTGCGATTACCCAACTAAAGCTCGCAAAGGATCTTAAACTCTCAATATTGTATATAATATCTACTAAAAATGTCCCTGTAATAATATAGCCAAGACCCTCTAAGCCATAAGCGATAATTAGCCAGGGCATAAACCCCTGAAGGATTTTTGTATCATTTGTTTTTTCAACTTTCACTCCATCTTTAATAGATATATTTTTCCAAAGAACGAGAGTGGAGATTGCAAATAATGCACTTAGAACTCCTAGCCCTAACCAAGTGCCTTCCCAATCATAAATACCTTCTATAAAAGGGACGAGTAAGCCAGAAATCGCAATTCCTATTCCAATTCCAGAAAATAAAAAGCCTGAAAAACGTGTCTGAAAATGTGAGGCTAAGTAATCCATAATAATGCTAGATGTAAGTACAAAAATAAAGCCACTAGTAGCGCCTGCAACAAAGCGTAAGAGCACCCACAGTAAAAAGGAATGTGTTAGCCCCATTATCAAAATCGATAATACATTCAGAAGAACGGTTAGAAGCAAAAAATTCTTTTTATTGCGATAGATAAATCCAGCACCTAGAGCTCCAACAAAGTAACCGATATAATTACTTGAAGCTAAATAGCCACTTTTCTCAAATGAAAGTCCTTCATCAATTCGCATAAATGGTAAAATCGGTGTAAATGCAAAACGACTGATTCCCATTGCAACAACTAAAAGCAGCACGCCCCCAATTAGCACCCCTATGTGTTGTCTCTGCAAATAGTACATCCCCTTAAAATCAATTTATGAAAAATTTCAAAAACTTTCCTATAATTGTAACATTCTATATTCGGGAATCAACACTTTTAGAAAATGGATCATTGGGATAATTTAATTTAAAAAATAAAAGAAGGAACCCCTTTTGAATATATATAATTATGTATAAATAACTTCATCTAGAAAGAAGGACTAGAGTTGGAGATAAGAGAGATAAGATCAATTGAAGAGCTCGAAAAAATGCAGCAACTTGAAGTGGAGGTTTGGGGACATCCACCAATTCCAATTCATCAAACCTTAACAGCTATTAAAAATGGTGGAATTGTTGTTGGGGCATTTGAGGGAGAAAAGCTAGTAGGTGTAAGTTATAGTTTTCCGGGATATAAAAAAGGAAAGGTTCATCTAACCTCACATATCCTAGGAATTTCAAAAAACGTACGTGAAAAGGGAATTGGAGAAGCACTAAAGTGGGAACAGAGAAAAATTGCTATTGAGCGCGGCTATGACATGATGTTGTGGACATATGATCCACTAGAAACACGAAACGGCTATTTAAACCTAACAAAATTACACACTATCTGCGATACATATATAGAAAACTGCTATGGTGAAATGCAGGATGGGTTAAATAAGGGACTTCCATCAGATCGATTTGAGGTGAATTGGCATTTAACATCAAAGTATGTGGAAAAAAAGCATGCAATCGACTTAACAAAAGCGAGTATAGTTGCTCCATATAAAATGAATGACTTAAACTTCCCTGTACTTGCAGAGGTGAATTCTCAACTTCTTCTTGAAGAAGATGTATATTTATTACCAGTACCACAAAGTTTTCAGCAATTAAAAGCAACAGATCCAAAGCTTGCTTTAGATTGGCGTTTGAAGACGCGCAGTCTGATTCAAATGTTATTTTCAAATGGCTATGCAGCTGTTCGCTTGGAAAAAGGAAAAGATGTTCATTACTATCAATTTATAAAAAGAGAGCTTATCGAACTCACATAGAAGAAAAGAGGAAAACTATGAAGATAAAAGAAATAACAATCCGTCATTTGAAAATGGAGCTCAAAACCCCCTTCTCTACAAGCTTTGGTACCTTTCTCGATAAAGAATTTTTATTATTAGAGGTCACTGATGAGCAGGGAACAATCGGCTTTGGAGAATCGGTTGCTTTTGATGCCCCTTGGTATAACGAGGAAACGTTAAAAACCAATTGGCATATCTTAGAGGACTTTTTAATTCCATTAATTTTAAATAATAAAATCGAGCATCCTGATGAGCTTGAGCAGCTATTCAAGGGAATTCGAAAAAATTATATGGCGAAGTCTGCAATTGAAGGGGCTATTTGGGATATTTATATACAGCAAACGAATCAATCCTTAGCACAGGCACTAGGTGGTAAAAAGGAAAAAATCGAAGTGGGGATTAGTTTAGGGATTCAAGAGACGATAGAGAAACAAATAGAAGTTGTAGATAAGGCAGTTAAGGATGGCTATAAACGCATTAAGCTAAAAATTAAGCCGGGCTGGGATATTGAAGTAATGCGTGCTCTTCGTGAAAGATTCCCGGATATGCCGATGATGGCAGATGCCAATTCAGCTTACACTTTAGAGGACGTGGACGTCTTTAAACAGCTGGACGAATTTAACCTAATGATGATTGAACAGCCCCTTGCATCGGATGATATTATTGACCATGCTGTGCTACAGAAGCAAATCAAAACACCGATTTGTTTGGATGAAAGTATTCATTCATTTGAAGATGCTCGAAAAGCCGTTGAACTTGGAAGCTGTGGTGTTATCAATATTAAAATTGGTCGTGTTGGTGGGATTTCAGAGGCGAAAAAAATCCATGATTACTGTGAAGAAAAAGGGATTCCAGTTTGGTGCGGCGGTATGCTCGAGTCAGGGATTGGTCGTGCCCACAATATAGCGTTAACATCACTTTCAAACTTTGTTATGCCAGGTGACACAGCAGGTTCAAGCCATTACTTTGAACAGGATATTATCACACCAGAAGTTGTTGTAGAGGATGGTTATATTACCGTCCCACAGGAGGTAGGAATTGGTTTTAAACCGAATTTAGAAGCTATTACAAAATATACTGTAGCTAGTAAAACCTATAAGTAAAAA
The DNA here is from genome assembly GCF_044795995.1 of Ureibacillus chungkukjangi. Classification (NCBI taxonomy): domain Bacteria; kingdom Bacillati; phylum Bacillota; class Bacilli; order Caryophanales; family Caryophanaceae; genus Ureibacillus; species Ureibacillus chungkukjangi. Next base: position 210,065 of record NZ_CP085009.1, read on the forward strand.
ACAAAAATCGCAGGGATGGGTATGGCAAATTACTCTTCCATGCGATTTTTTCGTCGAAATTTGAAAATCATTTAATTGCTCCCTTAGACGTATGTATAAAGAGAGAGAAATCATATCAAAAAAGCTTAGATATATGATTGTCCAATTTTAGAAAAGAGGGAATTGGTGAAAAAGAGTTTTCAAATTGGTGGCGCATTTGTTGGATTAGTTGTTGGTGGTGGCTTTGCATCTGGACAGGAAATCATGCAATTTTTCACTGGCTTTGGAATTTATGGGATTGTTGGTGCTATCGTTGCTATGATAGGCTTTGCATTTTTAGGAATGAATATAGCGCAATTAGGCTATGAACTACATACTACATCACATAAAGCAGTTGTTTATCACATAGCAGGTCGATCATTTGGATCAATTCTAGATATATTAATTACCTTCTTTTTATTTGCCGTAACAGTAGCAATGTTTGCAGGAGCAGGAGCTACTTTGTATCAAATACTTGGTATTGATCCGATTATCGGTAGTCTGTTTATGGTAATCATTACGGTTTTAACATTAATGCTAAATGTAAAAAATATCATTAATGTAATCGCTGTAGCTACACCTTATTTGTTGGGAATAATGCTGATTATAGCGATCTACTCGATTTTTACTATGGACTTAACTTTAGCAGAGCAAAATATATTAGCACAGCATCAACGAGTAGCTGCTCCCAATTGGCTAATGGGCGCACTACTTTACGTATCCTATAATCTTGCTACAAGTGTTGCTATGATGACAGTTGTTGGCAGTACGGCAACTAGTCGCAGAGTAGCCGGATTTGGGGGAATAATTGGCGGGGTAATGCTGGGGATTTTAATCATTCTTATTAATGTGGCCATGTTAGCTAAAATGGATGTGGTAGCTGGGAAGGACATGCCGATTCTAGAAATTGCAGCTAATATGCACCCAGCGCTCGGATTATTAATGGCGGTTGCATTATTAGGTATGATTTATAACACAGCAGTTGGTCTTTTTTATTCGTTTGTAGTTCGTTTTGTCCCGCGAAAGGATCCAAACTACAAACCGATTGTCATTATGGTAGGTGCAATTGGCTTTATGTGTAGCTTTGTAGGCTTTACTACACTAGTCGGCCAGGTATATTCACTAATGGGCTATCTTGGCTTTGCAATTATAATTGCCATTATTTTTTCATGGATTAACAAACGATAACCTATACCCGCACAAATACTGTTTTTCAGTAGGTATTTGTGTGGTTTTTATTTTTATCGATAAAGCTACACTTTTCCTTGCCTTAGCTCATTTAATAAATAGAAGAATCTATAGCAAGGAGAATGATGATGAATAATCAATTTTATTGGAGAAGGGTTCCTAGAGTGTCAGCTACTGGTCAGACAGTCGTTGCTAGCGCAATGGGGGATGTAACAGGAGATGGGCATCCTGATTGGATTTACTTAACTGGTACAAAGCAATCGGATAGTCCGTATATCACGAATATCCAGATGGTGCTTAAAGATGGTCGAACTAATCAATTCCAAGCCTTTCCACTATCAGAAAATGCAGGTTATGAGCCAACGATTTGGTTAGGCGATTTGACTGGGAATGGAGTGAAGGATATCCTTGTTGCCATGGATTCGGGTGGTAGTGGAGGCGTTATTTTTGCCTACGTCTATTCCTTTATCCAAGGAAGATTGATGAAAATTTTTGACTCTGTTCAATTTAATGACCGGCACACATTTAAGGTGCAATATGAAAATAACTATAAAGTCGGCGTATATAGTGGAGATCCAAAGAAAAAATATACTTTAGATCTGCAATATAAGGGCTCAGATTATTTAAATGAAATTTACAATGCAGATGGCACGCTAAAAGAGCCAATAGAAGGCTGGGTAGATCCAATCAGTGCGATTTATCCTGTTGATTTAGCGCGAAATGGCAAATATGATTTGCTTACTATGCAACAAATTGCTGGACGCTACCATGCAGATGGATTAGGCTTTGTTGAAAACTTGCTACATTGGGATGGAAGAGAGTTTATTATTGTGCGCCAAACTGTAGGGATTTATGGGGAAGATTTATAAAAAAAATAAGTATATCCTCCTTAAAACAACACATTCTAAGACCATCACTTTAAGGAGGGAAAATGTGTTGAAAAAATTATTAGCAATTCCGTTTATGTTTCTTTTTGCAGGAGCTTTAGTTGGATGTGGTTTGACTGATGAGGCTCAAAATGATGACGTTATTAATGAAGATGTAAATGACGTGGATACTAATTTAAATGATGACACAAACGGTACAGGTACTAACAATAATACTGTCGGTGACGATGAGATATTAGATACAGAAGATGGAATGGGTACCAACAATGGTACAACTGATGGTACTGGTGGTACTAATAATTCTACTGGTGGTACAACAAATGGTACAACGGGTGGAACAGGTGGTACTACAACTGACGGTGCTGGTACAACAGGTGGAACTGGTGGTACTGGAACAACAGGCGGAACAGGTACTGGTGGAACTGGTACAGGTACTGACCTCGATGAAAATGAAGAATAATTAAATGAACAATGCCGATTTCTATTCAGAAATCGGCTTTATTTTTTTGAAAATTAATCCTAAATAACTCGAGTGTATAATATGTTATTAAAAACATAAGTATTTATAGACGAAATGGGGCTATTTTGATGATTCGTTATCCATTATTAAATGAGCCAGTAAAAATTGGTGTTACGGCACCTTCATCTGGATTACATTTGGAGCAGCATTCCTTATTAGAAGAGGCAGTTTATCGTATGAAAGGAAAAGGCTACGAATTTTTAATAGGACAAACATGCTGGACTCAATATAAAATGAAGTCGGCGCAAGCAACAGTAAGAGCAGAGGAACTGAATCAAATGTTGCGAGATGACACTGTCCAATTGATATATCCACCTTGGGGCGGAGAGCTGTTAATCGAAATTTTAGAGCATATCGACTTTGATAATATTAAGCCTAAATGGATACTCGGCTATTCCGATATAAGTTCGCTTTTGCTGGCTATCACTTTAAAAACAGGAATCGCTACAGCACACGGGCCAAATTTAATCGATATGCGTGGACAAGCATCGGATCCTACAACAGCCATGTGGGAAAAGGTGTTGTTTACAAAAAAGGGCGAGGAAATTACCCAGTATCCCTCTGAAATGTATCAGCTAAGATGGCAGCATGATTATGTAACCGATTGGGTGTATCACTTAACTGAGCCAACAAAATGGAAGACCATTAAAAATACCCCGATTCTCATAAAAGGGCGCTTACTTGGAGGGTGTATTGATGTTATCCGTCATTTAATTGGCACTCCATTTGGGGATGTCGGGCAATTCCAACAAAAGTACATAAATAATGATCCGATTATCTGGTACTTTGAAAACTGTGAATTGAGTGTGCCCGACTTGCGAAGATCGCTTGTTCAGATGAAGCTAGCTGGTTGGTTTGAAAATTGTAGTGGGATTTTATTTGGAAGAAGCGCGGCAAATGAAACCGTAAATGACTATCATATATTGGATGTCTATATGGAGCTTGCTGAAGAACTAAATGTGCCCATTGCATATGATATAGATTGTGGACATATGCCACCCCAGCTTACGTTTATAAACGGAGCATATGCAGAGGTAAGGGTTTATAATAACAACGGAACAATGGTGAAGCAGCTTTTTAAATAAACATAAATAACCCCGTAAAGGATAGATTGGTTTCTAGCTTTTACGGGGTATTTTAATGTTCTTGAAGAGACTTTTAATGTTTATTTTACAACTAATGCAGGGCAGTTAACACGTTTCATGACTTTATGGCTAACGCTGCCTAAAACCATTTCCTGTAAACCGTTTAAGCCGCGGCTACCAATGACAACTAATTCGACCTGCTGTTCATTGGCGTATTTGACGATTTCAGGACCCGGTTCCCCGTGTAAAAAAGTTACTTTATAAGATACATTGGATTCTTTAAGTGTCTGTTCTACTTTAGAAATCTTTTGACGCCTTTCTAAATTTAAAGCTTCACTTGAGCTTGAATGTAATACTCCTGATTTTGATTTGTCGAAGTCTATTACATAAACTACTTCAATAAATGAATCCTCTTTACAAGAAGCAATCTTGATGGCTTCTTTAGCAGCGCGAACAGCATTTTCTGAACCGTCAGCAGCAAGTAAAATATGTTTGTACATTATAATCCCCCCCTAATGAGATGAAGATAGGCTTTCTAATTGCGAAATAATTTTCTTACTGGAAGCATCTAATTCGACCACTTCAACCTGAATCCCTTTTTCCTTTAAAAGTTCTTCCACCTTAACAAGTGCACCAACACCAGAGTCATCCCAAATGCGACTATTTGAGAAATCAATTTGAATGTTATTACTTTTAATTTCATTATATTTAAAGTAGTCAACAAAGGAGTCAGTAGAAGCAAAGAATAGCTGTCCATTTACAAAATAACGATTATCTTCCTGCATGATTTTGACTGAAGATATTTTAACTACAAAAAATACGGCACTTAGAATGACCCCGGCAATAACACCCTTCGAAAGGTCGTGTGTCCAAACGACTATTACAACTGTCGTAAGCATGACAAGGGCATCTGTTCGAGGCGCCTTGACAAGGTATTTAAATGAGCTCCAATCAAAAGTGCCAATACAAACCATAATCATGATACCAACCAAAACAGGCATTGGGATTTTAACGACTAAATCACCAAGCACTAGTATTAAAAACATTAGGAATAAGCCGGCGATTAAAGTAGACAATCGACCACGCCCACCAGATTTCACATTAATAACAGATTGACCGATCATTGCACAACCAGCCATTCCTCCAAAAAATCCAGTAACAATGTTGGCGATTCCTTGTCCACGTGCTTCCTGATTTTTATTACTTTCAGTTCCTGTCATATCATCAACAATTTGAGCTGTTAATAACGATTCCACTAAGCCGACTATGGCAAGTGAAATGGAGAATGGAAATATGATTTTAAATGTTTCAAGATTGAAGGGAACATCAGGAATAATAAATGTTGGTAGTGATTGAGTGATTGTTCCAAGATCTCCAATCGTTCTTAAATTAATACCACTAAAAATTGCCACTACTGTTAATGCAACAATCGCAATAAGCGGTGCTGGAATCACCTTGATGAAACGTGGTAATGTATAGACAAGTAATAAAGTTACGCCAACAAAGACATAGGTCATTGTTGAGATACCGATAAAATGTGGTACCTGCGCCATGAAGATTAAGATTGCTAATGAATTGACAAAGCCAATCATGACGGCGTTTGGAATGAATTTCATTAATTTAGCTACTTTTAGTACACCAAAAATTATTTGAATAACCCCTGTTAAAAGGGTTGCTGCAAATAAGTACTCTACTCCATAATCTCTTATTAATGGAACCATTACTAAAGCCATTGCTCCAGTGGCGGCGGAAATCATCCCGGGGCGTCCACCAGCAAAGGCGATAATGACAGCCATCGTGAAGGATGCATATAGACCAACCATAGGGTCAACGCCAGCGATAATAGAAAAGGCAATTGCTTCTGGAATAAGTGCAAGTGCTACTACAAGTCCAGATAATATATCACCACGGATATTACCGAACCATTGTTGTTTTAAACTTTGCATGGAAATCTCCTTTACTTTAAAATTTCTTTGGCTATCATAACACTTTTATTCCTAAAAAGGAACCTTTTTGGGAATTGAAAAGGAGTGAAATAAATGATTTACGGGTATATACGTCCTTTATATAATGATGAAGATTGCAACGAACAGCTAAAAAAGCTTTCCAACTGTGAAAAGATATATAAGGAATTACACGGCTCTCCCAAAAAAAGAGTAGAGCTTGAAAAAATGTTAATGGCTCTACAAAAAGGCGATATCATACTTGTTGAACGAATGGTTGCTATTGCTGATACAACAAGACACCTCATAGAGCTACTAAAATTATGTGATAAAGATGGTGTGACCATTCAGTTTATTAATGAAGAGATAGAAAGTAAGGGAGCCTTGGATTTTACGTTAACTGAAATGCTAGACCATTTGCTTGCTTTCCAAACCGATATTGTTAAACAATCAACAACTCTTGGTCTTGTAAATGCAAAAGAACAAGGGAAATCTATCGGACGACCTAAAAAGTCAAATGAAAATATAAAAAAAGCTATCGCGATGTACGATTCAGGAAATTACACATTACTTGATATTAAAAATGAAACCGGTATCAGTAAGTCAACACTTTATCGTTATTTGGAATCTGTTGAATAAATACATCTAGAAAGAAGGTACTTAGTATGGGAACAAACTTAGTTGAAAATTTACAATCAAGGCTTGTTGCATATCGTAGGGAACTTCACGAAAACCCCGAGCTAGCCTTTGAAGAATATGAAACAACAAAGCGTATTCGTCATTGGTTAGAGGAAGCAGGTATTACGGTTTTAGATTACTCTTTGGAAACTGGCCTAGTATGTGAAGTAAAGGGTGAACAAGATGGACCAACGATAGCATTACGTGCTGATATAGATGCACTTCCTATCGTGGAGCAATCTGGAGTTGAGTTTTCTTCTAAAACAGATGGGGTTATGCATGCATGTGGTCATGACTTCCATACTTCGTCGATGATTGGAGCAACAATATTATTACAGTATCGCCGTTCGGAGCTAAAAGGGACAGTTCGTATAATCTTCCAACCGGCAGAAGAAGTTGCCGAAGGCGCGGTATATGTTGCTAAACAAGGTGTTTTAGAAGGGGTATCAGCGATTTTCGGGATGCACAATAAACCCGAGCTTCCAGTAGGAACGATAGGTATACGTTCCGGTTCTTTAATGGCGAGTGTTGATCGTTTTGAATTAGATATTATTGGGGTTGGTGGACATGCAGGTATTCCTAATGACACGATTGATCCAATTGTCATTGCTAGTCAAATTGTTAGTGCGTTCCAAAGTGTTGTTAGCAGAAATTTAAGTCCATTCCATAATGCTGTTGTTTCGGTGACAAAGCTTCAATCAGGCAACACATGGAATGTCATTCCGGAGAAAGCAGAACTAGAAGGGACAGTTCGAACATTCCAGGAAGAAACCCGAGAAGTGATCGGTAAACGTATGCAAGCTCTTGCGGAAGGAATTGCAGAAAGTTACGGAGCAAGTGCTGAATTTAGATGGTTTTCTTATCTCCCAGTTGTAAATAACGACGAACGATTTACGAAAATTGCAGCTGAGGCAGCAGAAAATATTGGCTACAAAGCAGTTGAGGCTGAACAAATTCCTGCCGGCGAGGATTTTGCTTTCTATCAAACCCAAATCCCAGGTTATTTTGTGTGGGTGGGTGTTGACGGTCCAAAAGCTTGGCACCATCCAGCCTTTAAATTGAACGAAGATGCATTAGACGTAGCAGCAAACTATTTCACTGAATTAGCAATTCAAGTGCTAGGAAACCCAGAGCTTTTAGGCTAAAGAGCCGGTACGGGAACTGTATCTTTGAAAGGAAACCTTGCATCACCTGCAGCTCAACACTCGAATAAACTGCTTCATGCCCGAAATGTATTTCAACCTTCAAGTGATATGAAAAGGACCATTATTCAATGGTCCCCTCAAAAAATCTAATTCAATATATTAGTATGCAGTCCAACCAGCATCAGCAGCAATTACTTGACCGTTTACAAAGCTTGATTCATCAGAGCCAAGGAATAAGGCAAGCTGTGCGATTTCCTCAGGCTTACCAACACGTGGCATTGTACCACTACCAGTTTGTTGACGTCCCATACCGAACTGAGAAATGCCTGTCATTGAAGCACCTATATTTGTTTCTACTCCACCAGGTGCAATCCCATTGCAACGGATGCCTGAGTTTGCATACATATAGGCAGTATTTTTTGTTAAGCCAGTTACGGCATGTTTTGAAGCAGTGTAGGCTGCACCTGCACGAGCCCCACGCAAACCACCTGCAGAGATGTTATTTACGATTACACCGTGACCTTGTTCTAAAAAGATATTTGTTGCGATACGCATTGCACGCATAACACCAGTAGTGTTTACTGCAAATACACGATCCCATTTTTCATCTGAAATCTCACCGACAGGCTCCATGCCGTCCATGATTCCAGCATTGTTTACTAAAATGTCTAATTTACCGAATGCTGCTTTTGTTTCAGCGAATAGGTTTTCTAAATCACCTAATTCAGCGACATTTGTACGGTTAGCGATAGCTTCTCCACCAGCAGCCTTAATACCTTCTGCTACTGCTTGTGCTCCTTCGAAATTGTAGTCAGAAACAACTACTTTTGCGCCTTCTTTTGCATAAAGCTCAGCGATAGCTTTCCCCATACCAGAAGCTGCGCCTGTAACGATTGCCACTTTGTCCTGTAATCTCATAATAAAAAACCTCCCGTTAAATTATTGAACAGTTGTACAATAAAATTATAAACGAATCAAGTAAACGCTTTCAATCAGCAAAAAAGAGTATAATGTTTAGTAATGAACACAACATGTCTCTTTTGTTCAATAAGGGGTGAAAAAAATGACTCAACTCGACTTGAGAATTGTAAAAACGAAGGAAGCACTGCATATAGCATTACTAACTTTATTAAAAAATAAACCGTTAGAAGCCATTTCAATTTCTGAAATTTGTCGGATTGCAAAAGTAAATAGGGGCACTTTTTATCTGCATTACACACAGATTGGTGATCTATTCGAAGAATATTTTAAAGAGATTGTGGAGGATTTAGCAAACTCCTATCAGGAGCCTTATCGACATGTCATAAAGTTAAATCCTAAAGAATTAAATCCAACGACAATTCGAATATTTCATCATGTTGAGAAGTATAAAGAATATTATCGTATTATATTATCTAAAAATGTACCTCTAACGTATTATTATTTATTACTTGAAGAGGTTAAGAGACTTTTAAGAGGAAATTTAGATAAGGATTATAAATTAGAGGACAGTATTGACTCAAATTTCCAGGCAACATATGCGGCAAATGCTATTTTAGGATTAATTATTGAGTGGTATAATAATGACTTTGAGCAGGAGGCAGACTATTTAAATGAACAGCTTGTAAAAATTCTTAGATTAACATAATTTTTTTCTAACATTTTACCTATAGATAGGTTAAAATTAGAAATTATACTTCGTAAACCGAAATGAGGGGAGACTTCCATGCTTTCAAAGTTTTTTGCCTATTATAAGCCGCATAAACGATTATTTATAGTCGATTTTTCAAGTGCAATTATAGTAGCCATTTTAGAATTAGCATTTCCAATGGCAGTTCAATGGTTTATCGATACATTGCTTCCAACGAATGAGTGGGGAATAATCGTAAATGTAAGTATTTTATTGCTATTGGTATATGTGCTTAGTACGATTTTGAATTTTATCGTCAACTATCTAGGACATAAACTGGGAATCAATATTGAAACCGATATGCGCCAGGATTTATTCAACCATTTCCAAAAGCAATCCTTCCGTTTCTTCGATAATAACAAAACAGGGCATTTAATGAGTCGAATAACAAATGACTTGTTTGATATTGGAGAATTTGCCCATCACGGACCGGAAGACTTTTTCATCGCGATTATGACGTTCATCGGGGCATTTTTGATTATGTTCAACGTCAATCCAACATTAGCTTTCGTTGCTCTTGTCGCTGTACCGTTCTTAATTTGGATTGTTACATACAGTAATAAAAAAATGAACGAAGCCTGGAAAGAGATGTATGGCAAAATAGCGGATGTAAATGGCCGTATTGAAGACAGTGTTTCTGGAATACGTGTTGTGCAATCATTTACAAATGAAAAATTTGAAATGGACCGTTTCCGCGAGCAAAATGGTTTATTTAAAACGGCGAAATTATTAGGTTATAAAGTTATGGCTGGGACGCATTCAGGAATTTACATGATGACAAGATTACTAACTCTAGTCGTACTAGTTGTTGGGGCATGGTTAAGTCTGAATGGAAAGCTAACCCACGGAGAGTTAGTAAGCTTTGTACTTTACACAAATGTGTTAATCAAGCCGATCGATAAAATAAGTGCATTACTTGAGCTGTATCCAAAAGGAATGGCCGGATTTAAACGATTCCAAGAGATGCTAAATGAACAACCAGAAGTGCAAGACAAACCGGGTGCAACCGATGTTGAGTATTTACATGGGGACATTAAATTTGAGAACGTAACCTTTAGCTATGAAGGAGACAAGGTTATTTTAAATGATATTTCATTTGATTTAAGAGCTGGGGAAATGACAGCCTTTGTTGGTCCTTCCGGTGCAGGGAAAACAACGATTTGTTCATTGATACCACGTTTTTATGATGTCACAAGTGGGTCGATCTCAATCGACGGAATGGATATCCGCGATATGTCAAAGCGTTCGTTACGTGACCAAATCGGTATTGTGCAGCAGGATGTGTTCTTATTTACAGGAACAATTCGTGAAAACATCGCTTATGGTAAGCTTGGGGCTACAGAGGAAGAGATTGTTGAAGCCTTAAGAAAAGCCCATTTAGAGGAATTTGTTAATAATTTAACGCATGGTTTAGAAACAGAAATTGGGGAGCGTGGCTTAAAGCTATCGGGCGGACAAAAGCAAAGACTTGCGATTGCTCGTATGTTCTTAAAAAACCCGCCAATTCTAATTTTAGACGAAGCTACTTCTGCACTCGATACAGAAACAGAAAAGATTATCCAAGAATCTTTAGCAGAATTAGCAGAAAACCGTACAACCCTTGTTATCGCCCATCGTTTAGCTACCATTAAGGATGCGGATCGTGTCATGGTCGTAACGCCAAATGGTATAGAAGAAGATGGCTCGTATAATGATTTAGTTGCAGATAACGGTATCTTTGCAAGATTACATCAGCATCAATATAGTTGATAATTTAGAATGCCCTAAAAGCTTGAATGTGAAGCTTTTAGGGCTTTTTTGTATCTTCTTGTGTTTTGATGATTTTTGAATATATGAAGGTCGAAAGTGGAGTGATGCATGAGGAAAGTGATCTTCATGCGGTAGATGAAGGTCGAAACGATAGTGATGAATAAGGAAAGCGACCTTCATGAGGTTGATGAAAGCCAAAACGATAGTGATGGATAAGGAAAGCGACCTTCATGAGGTTGATGAAAGACAAAACGATAGTGATGGATAAGGCAAATGACCTTCATGAGGTTGATGAAAGACAAAACGATAGTGATGGATAAGGCAAATGACCTTCATGAGGTTGATGAAAGACAAAACGATAGCGATGGATAAGGAAAGCGACCTTCATGAGGTTGATGAAAGACAAAACGATAGCGATGGATAAGAAAAGTAACCTTCATGAGGTTGATGAAAGACAAAACGATAGTAATGGATAAGGAAAATGACCTTCACGAACTCGATGAACGCCAAAGCCGAAGCGATCCCCACGAAAAGCATCCTTCATGCACCAAATGAAGGCAAAATCCAGAGCAATCCCCAAGAAAAATGACAGTCACATAAGCCAGTAGCGTAGAACAAAAGCAAGAAGATTATTATCATTCAACCGTACTAATTCCTCATATAAGAATGCCTCTTCAAACCGCCCCCAATCCCCCTAATTTTCATATAATTCAAATCTTCTCTTGACATCTAATTGAAAACGATTATCATTATCATTATAAAAGTCGACTTTTACAAATATTAACTATAGGAGTGTTTTGAAATGAAAAGAGGATGGGGATTTGGTGCAGTAGCAATTTTAACATTAGCATTAGCAGGATGTACCGCGGGTAACGAACAAGCTACCAATGAAGATACAGAGGTGTCTCAACAGGAAACAACAACTGTTTCAGCAGGGGAAACGACGAAATCAGCAACACAAACAATTTCATACTTAGGCAAAGATTACAAAGTTCCTACACAAGTAAACAGTATTGTAGCCGCTAGTTTAGAAGCTATGGAGGACGCCGCTATATTGGGCATTAAACCTGCTGGGGTATTACAAATTGGTGGGGAAATTCCTACTTACATAGCAGATGATTTAGCTGGGGCTGAGCTGATTGGTGATAAGAGAGAGCCAAATCCTGAGAGCATATTAGCTTTGCAGCCAGACGTGATTGTTGGTACATCGAAGTGGGGCGAAGATGTAGTTGAGAAAATGAATAAAATTCAAACGATGATTCCGTATTCTCATATTTCAACAAACTGGAAAGAAAACTTAACGGTTCTTGCACAGCTTGGCGGAAAAGAAGCGGAAGCAGAAAAAATAATTGCTGATTACGAAACAAAGGTTGCAGATGCACAAAGCTTAGCAACAAAGCAATTAGCAGATAAAGAGATTTTAATCATCCGTATTCGTGGTGGCTTAATGTATATCTATCCACAAGATGTGTATTTAAATCCTGTGTTATATGAAGATTTAGGTGCTCCTGTACCTGAAATTATTGCGAAAACAGAAGCACAGGCTGAAATTACGCTAGAAACCTTAGCTGAGGTAAACCCGGATGCTATCTTCCTTCAATTTGAAACAAGTGAGAATGCAGAGGCTCCAAAAAGCTTGGAAGAATTACAAAGCAATCCAATTTTCGCTAATCTAGCCGCTACAAAAGCAAGTCAAGTATATGTTAATTCGATTGATCCTTTAGCTCAGGGTGGTACAGCCTGGTCAAAAGTAAAATTCTTAGATGCAGCTTACGAAAACTTATTCCAATAAATTTAAATCATTGGTAGCTAGAAAAAATAAACTACCTAGCTACCAGTTTTAAAATCAGAAAAGGTGGGTATTTTGAAAAGTAGTTTTCATCGACCATTCGCTATTTTAATAAGTTCACCGTTCTTTATTTGTGCTATCGCTTTAATCTCAATCTTATATGGAACAAAAGATATTAGTACGTTTACTGTGTGGAATTCAATTTTTCATTTTGATGTTAATAATATAGATCATCAAATTATTCGGACTAGCCGAATACCTCGGGCTCTAGCCGTTATTTTAGTAGGTGCATTTCTTGCTGTAGCTGGGGCGGTCATGCAGGGGATTACACGTAATTATTTAGCCTCTCCCTCCTTAATGGGCGTAAATGATGGCTCTGCTTTTGTTATTACATTGGCTATAGTATTCATCCCGGGACTGACAAACTACCAAATGATTTTACTGTCAATGCTAGGGTCGTGTATTGGTGCAGCACTGGTTTTTGGATTCGGTTCAATAATCAGGAATGGGCTGTCTCCAGTGAGATTAGCTATTATCGGGACGGTTATTGGTACATTCCTTAGCAGCGTCGCTACGGCTGTGGCAATGTACTTTGAGGTATCACAAACCGTAAGTAGCTGGTATAACACGAAAGTGCAGATGGTGGATCTAGAAATGCTATTACTCGCTATCCCATTTGGTTTCCTGGGAATTATTATTGCGATTGCTTCTGCTCGAGCGATTACAATTTCATCATTGGGTGAGGATATTGCTGTTGGGCTAGGACAAAAAACAAAGGCGATGCGCTTAATTAGTATGCTTGCAGTCGTCTGCTTAACAGGAACGGCAGTTGCTCTTGTAGGGAAAATTGCTTTTGTCGGTCTAGTGATTCCTCATATTACTAGATTTATAGTGGGGGAGGATTATCGATACATCATTCCCTGTTCAGCAGTACTAGGTGCATTTTTCTTGGCTCTTTGTGATGTGGTGAGCCGATATATTAACTTTCCATATGAAACTCCCATCGGCGTCGTTACAGCATTGATAGGGGTACCATTCTTCTTATATTTAATTAGAAGGTTTGGGGGTGAAAATCGTGGTTAAAAAACCAACCCAAAACTTTCCTTTTATAATGATTACTTTGCTTTTTCTAATAATAGGTGCGAGCTATTTACATATAACAAATGGTGTTTTTAATATGTCTATCCTAGAGGTTTTGAAAACGCTATTCAGAATAGACCCCAATCGAGATTTCGACCTAGTAATCTTTGAATTTCGTTTACCACGTATTATTATTGCTGGATTAGTTGGTATTGGATTAGGGATGGCAGGGGTTATCCTGCAAGGAATTACAAGAAATGGGCTGGCTGATCCTGGCATACTCGGTATTAATGCAGGAGCTGGTGCAGCAATCGTTATTTTTATGTACTACTTTCAGGTACAGATAGTTAGTGCAGATATTAGTAGCTGGCTTTCCATCCTAATGATGCCGATTTTTGGATTCATAGGAGGGACGATTGCTGCTGCACTCATTTTCATGTTTGCCATAAAAAATAGTTTTCTAGATATGCAGCGATTAATTCTTACCGGGATAGCTATTAATAGTGGCTTTGGTGCACTTTCTATGTACTTATCCTTGAAAATGAATGAAAAGGATTATGAATCTGCTGCTGTTTGGCTGGCTGGCTCGATTTATAATGCCAACTGGATTTTTATTCTTTCGATGCTGCCCTGGATAATTCTTTTAGGATTTTATTTATATAAAAAAGCTTATTTACTGGATTATTTCCAGTTAGAAGAAAGTAGTATTACTAGCCTGGGAATCGCTGTTGAAAAAGAGAAAATCAAATTGCTACTTGCAAGTGTAGCCTTAGTAAGTGCCTGTGTATCGGTTTCAGGAAGTATTGGTTTTATTGGCTTAATGGCACCACATATCGCAAAACAACTAGTTGGTATTCGACATCAATATGTGCTACCTGTTAGCGCTCTTATAGGTGCCTCACTTTTAATAATTGCTGATTTTATAGGGAAAACGGTTTTTGCACCGACTGAGCTGGCTGTTGGTATTATCGTTTCCATTATCGGCATCCCGTACTTTTTATATTTGCTAGTAAAGGCAAAGGAGTAGGAGGAAAAGCATGAATCCAGCATTTCGAATTGAAAACCTGTCCTCGGGATATCAAGACAATTTAATATTAAATGGCCTAAATATAGTCATACCTGAAGGGCAGATTACAACAATTATAGGTCCAAATGGCTGTGGGAAATCTACACTGCTAAAAACACTTGGACGTATTTTGAAAAAGGATTATGGTGAGGTCTATTTGCAGGAGAAGAATATGGAGGGTCTATCAACCAAGGAAATTGCAAAACAATTGGCCATATTATCTCAATCTCCAACAGCACCTGCCCAGTTAAAGGTTGAGGAGCTAATTTCTTATGGAAGATACCCTCACCGAAAAAATGTAAATCGGCTTACAAATAAGGATGTTGAAGTGATTGAATGGGCTATGGAGGTAACTAACACGTTAGACTATCGGAATAAGGAATTAGCTCAGCTTTCCGGCGGACAAAGACAACGCGTCTGGCTTGCAATGGCTTTAGCTCAGGAAACTAGAATTCTACTATTAGATGAGCCTACAACTTACTTAGACATGGCCCATCAGCTCGAGGTTTTAATGATTGTTAAGGAGCTGAATGAGAGACATGGCTGTACGGTTGTCATGGTATTGCATGATATCAACCATGCAGCCCGTTTTTCCGATGGTTTGATTGCTATGAGAGAAGGGCAAATCATTAAGTGTGGAACTCCACAGCAAATTATTAATGCAGAAGTATTACAAGAGGTATTTCAAATCAACGCAAAGATTTTACATGATGAGGAGACAAATGCTCCGATCTGCTTTAGCTACGATGTGCAAAAGCAAAAGGCACCAAAATTGCAGGAGGTTTAAATGAGTAATTTTACAATAGATTCGAAAAACACAAACTATCAATATGATATTTCGGTATATGTTCCAAATATGGAAACACCAAAAGAAGGGTTCCCAATCATTTATGTGCTTGATGGGCGAAGCTACTTTGATTTTGCTAAACAAACGATTAATTTACAAGTTAGAAACTCTCCAAAAACAAAAATAGAGGGAGCCATTGTTGTAGGAATTGGTCATCAGGAAAATGGAGAAAGTCTTAGAAGGTTTCTTGACTTTACAGCACCAGCAAGTGACTACCATTTCCCAGAGCATACAAAAGGTAAATGGGTCGAGATAAATGAATTGGGCGGGGCAGAAAATTTCAGCCGCTTCATCGAGGAAGAGCTGAAGCCTGTAATTGAAGCCCGCTATCCTATCAATAAAAATAAGCAAACCTTATATGGTCATTCCTTGTCGGGATATTTTGTGCTTTGGAGCTACTTAACTAAGAATAAGTGCTTTCAAGCTTACCTGGCAGTAAGTCCATCTCTTTGGTGGAATGACGAAGAATTATTCCAATATCTTGAAAATGAAGATGTTAAGGAGAATTGTTCAGTATTTATCATTGCTGGGGAGCAGGAAGGCTTTATGGTAACAGATGCAATACGGTTTTATGATAAGCTCCCAACCTGTGAAACAAAGCAATTGTATATAGCACCCGAGGAAAATCATGCATCGGTCGTTCCTACTACAATGAGTAGAGCCTTCCGCTTTTTGACTGAAATAAATAAGTGAAAGTAAACAAAAGCAACCAACATAAAGTTTGGTTGTTTTTTTTATGTACAAGCTCTTAGAGAGGGGTGAGCTATATTTTCAAACAATAACATAGGTAGAAATTACCTATACTTTAACGGTGACTTTTATACTAAAATGGTAATAGCTAAACATTTCCAATTTATTGATAAATGTAGGAGGAAGTGGGAATTTTAAGGTATAAGGAACCGAAATTGAATATTTTAAAACGCCTTTTTAATAATGAAGAAAATACTGAAATAGCCGAACTAAACAAAATAGCTAATACGATTAATTTCGACTCTATACAACTAGATGAAAAGGGTATAGAAAGTGAGATTAATAGTTTCCAATATATATTCGACCATTTAACAACAGGAATATGGATGCGTGAGGAGCCTCATGGTGATTTACTCTATGCTTCAAAAGGGTTTGAGGAGATTCTAAATCTGCCTTTAAAAACAATTTACGAAACGCCCTCCTTAAGATATCGAATGGTCCACCCAATGCATAAAAAAGAAGTGGCTACTAATTTTGAGCTCGTTGCCAAAGGGAAAACGGTGCAAATGCTGTATCCGATTACAGATGGAAAAGAGCAGAAAAAGTGGCTTCTAGAACAAATTGTCCCTAGAGTAAATGAAAACGGTATTGTCAGTCAGGTTTTTGGCATGATTACAGATGTGACACATGAAGTAGATATCGAAGAAAAACTTAATTTTCTAGCAAACTATGACTCATTGACAAAGCTGCCAAATCAAAAAAGTTTATTTGAAAAGCTTGACCAAGACTGTAGGGAAGGGGCAGATTTTGCGTTACTTTATTTTGATATCGACCGATTCCATGTTATTAACAATTCGTTAGGCTATCAAATTGGCGATGAGGCATTAAAAAAGATTGCGCTCCGTTTATCTGACCTAACGCCGGAAGAAGGCTATCTTGCACGTTTAAACAGCAATGATTTTATAATGATTGTTAAGAAATATCGGGATGAAAAAGAAATTTATCAATTAGCAGAAAAAATTCTGGGTACTTTTGAAAAATCCATTACAATCCAGGATTATGTTTTGCATATTACAACGAGTATCGGTATTACCTTCTTCCCTGAGGAGGGCGAGAGGAGGTTAACCTTACTAGAAAACGCACACACTGCTTTATATCAAGCAAAACGGCAGGGGAAAAATACCTATCATTTGTTTTCTCACTCGAGAGATATCCCGTCCTATAAAAAGTATGTTCTTGACCGAGATATGCGACTAGCTTTATTGAATGATGAGTTTACTTTATATTTTCAGCCTCAGGTTGAGCCGAGTAAAGGGTTTGTTGTAGGGGCAGAGGTGCTTATTCGTTGGCAGCACCCTGAGTGGGGAGATATATCCCCAGGAGAATTCATCCCATTAGCGGAAGAAAATCATATGGTAAATCAAATCATCGATTGGGAAATTGAAAAGGTGTGTGCCATCCTTCATGAATGGAAGAGGAAGGGCTACCGTCTCTATCCGATTTCCATCAATGTATCACCAATTCGATTTATGAAAAAGGGATTAGTCGAATTTGTAAAGGCACAATTAGAAAAGTATGATGTAAAGCCACAATACTTAGAATTAGAGATTACCGAAAGCTCTCTTTTAAAAACCGATCAAACAGTTTTAACCATCCTAAAGGAATTAAAGGCATTAGGAGTAAAAGTAGCGGTTGATGATTTTGGAACCGGTTATTCCTCTCTGGACTATTTAAGGAAGATAAAGCCCGATACCATTAAAATCGACAAAACCTTTATAAATAATATTAAGAGCGAAAGTGAAGTCGATAAAGGGGTAATTGCTTCAATTTTATTTTTAGGTAAAAGACTCGAGATGAAAGTGGTTGCAGAAGGGGTTGAAGATAAGGAACAGCTGGATTTTTTAAAGCACAACGAGTGCGATATGATACAGGGCTTCCTGTTTTCAGAGCCTGTACCCCAAGAAAAGTTCGAAAAAATTATTCAGGTAGGATATTTAAAGGCAGTACAAAGAACGAAAAAGAAAAGCAGCTTGCGAGAAAATCGTAAATTTTATCGATTTGAATTGCCTTTATATATCCATGGTAAAATGACCATTGCTGAAGTAAATGATCAGGTGGTTCAGGTAGGCTCAACACCGGTATTAATTGAAAATTTAAGCTTGGGTGGCATTAAGGTTCTATCGAATTTAAAGCTACCCGTGAACTCTAATATGAAATTTAAATTTGAGTTTAAAGTGCTTAACGAGGTGATTGAGGTTTTTGGGAAATTAAGGTGGATTGAAGATGAGCTTCAGGACGTGTACTCCTATGGGGTAATATTCAACTTAAATCGAAGCTTAGAGGATAACCTATCTAGGCTCATAAATCGAATGACTACATTAAGAATTACGAACCAACCGATTCCAAATACAGAATTTATTTATGACCAAGTTGCTCAATTTTTCAATAAATCGTAAAAGAAGCAATGTAGAACCAAATTCCAAAGGTTCTACATTGCTTCTCGTTCTATTTAGTTAATATATTGGAGCACCTTTCCTACGACCTGCTCACCAGCATGAACCCATTTGTGTTTATTTTCAATTTTGCCATCTTTATCTACGGGAGTTTGGAACTGACTAAACCCTGTAGCATCTAAGAGAGAGCTTTCATCATAATCTAATCCGTAATTTACAATATGTTTAATGACAAAGGGGGTTTTAAATTGAATATAAGCGTTATCAGAATCAAGGACACCACTAATAACAACAAAAGGTAACCTTAAATAGATTGTTTCTCCATCCTGTTTAGACAAGATAGCATCGAAAAAGCCTCGATCGTAATCCCAGTAACCGCCCAGGCAAAAACCGTAATTCTTTAACTTATTACGCAAATAACCAAATTGTGCTTGTTTCCCATCAAGTTCGGATTCAAATTGTAACATTGGTGTCTTATTCCTCCATCTAGATTTGTTATAAGCATGGACAAGAATTATGTTACTGATACCTTATCTTGTAAATAAACAACATAAACTAGTATATATTGGTGTTTTCAATATGTTCTCTTAAAGGTAGACTTTGTAATGCATCTGCAGCACTAGAAAATGCAGGTCGAATTATTAGAAGTCGCTCTATATATTCAATAACCTCTTGTGGTAACAGTAATTCCTCCTGCCAACTTCGTTCTTTCTTCTTGGTAGGTGTGTAGGTGGAATAGAGTAAAAAAAGCAGGAAATGCCCAATGTAATATAGATCACTAATATGATTTTCTGCTCGCTTCGGATTATTTATCTTATCTAATTGAAGTTCAGGTTTCATATATGCAGCTAATCCAAAATCGATAATATGAAGAGTATTATCCTTTAGTAAAATATTTGGAATGCGTAAATCTCGATGAACAATGCCTTTTTTATGAAACTCTATCAAAATTTGAAGCAATTCCTTAGTAATTTGCATGGATTGCTTGAGCGAGAAAATTTGCCCATCCTGAAAAATAGACTGTTCAAAGGTCTTTCCCTCAATATAATCCATTATATAAAATGGGATTCCACTAATTTCCCCTTTTGAAACCAGCTTTGGTACATTTGGAAGTTCTATTTCGTTAAGAATTGAAATTTCTTGATCGAATTTTTGGCGTATTTTTTTCTTATGACGATGCTTTGTTTTCAAGCGTTTTAACACATATTTTTTATGAGTATTCATATCCTCAAGTAAATAGGCAACCCCATAAGCCCCAACACCAATTTCTTCGATAAAGTTATAAATGGTTTTAGCTGTTACATAATCTTTTACGAGGTGATTGTATTTTTTTTCGGAAAAATATCGAAGCATCATTAGCTACTGAAAAAGCTGCGTGAACTTCTTGAACCGAAAAAGCCGGAGCTACGTTTGTAGCCTTTTTTATAATGCTTGTGACCGTAGTAATTGTGTTTTCTAGAATAATGTTTTCTGCTACTTGAGGAGTGACGGCGCTTCCCATGTCCTCCACCTAATATTCCCTTTAAAATCTTATCTAACATACAATCTTTCCTTTCTTAAAGTTCATTTATTTAAATGATCTTGTTTTATTTTTGGTGATAATTATTATACGAAAAAAAGTGAATTAAGTTTCATCTCCTTAAGATGACTTTTTGCTAGAAGTTTATGTATTAAATATATGGACAGGCCTTCTTGTGAGGTGTAAAGTATAATAGTTAGTTAGGCTAACTATCTAAATTCGGAGGGATGAAAATGAGTGGTTTAGAGCCAACACTTTTTGACAGCTATCGAGAGCTTTATCGTCCATATGTAAATGCAGTAAACCTTCGATTAGCAAAATATAATTTATATACGACTCAGTGGAGTGTTTTAAGGTTAGTCAATGATTTGAATTCATGTACTTCGGCAGAAATCGCAAAAGAGATGCGAGTTGAAAAACCGAGTATTACACCAACGATAAAAAAGCTAATTGAACTCGGGTTTGTCGAAGTAACTCAAGGTGAGGACAAAAGAGAAAAGTACGTACGCCTTTCGCAAAAAGGAAAAGAAGTTTATATATCGATTCAACAGGAGTTAGCTACATTTTTAAATGGGCTTACCGAAGGCATTAACGAGGAAGATTTGAAAACTACTCGCGATGTCTTAAATCAAATATTAGAAAATCTATTGAGATAGGATAGGGGAGTAAAGAACGTGATTGAAAAGACCGTGATTGAAAAAGAACGATTATGGACCAGAAATTTCATCATGATTTCATTGACTAATTTTCTGGTCACTTTAATATTTTATTTACTAATTGTAGTTATTGCAGGATATGCGGTTGATGAATTTGATGCATCAACAAGTACTGCTGGACTAGTTTCGAGTATCTTTATTGTTGGTTCATTAGTAGGTCGATTAATAACAGGCAGAGTTATTACCTCTATCGGAAGTAAAAGAACCTTTCAAATCGGGCTAATTGCATTCCTTATTACAACATTTGCTTATTTTATCGCTGTGAATTTGCCAGTATTAATATTAATTCGTTTATTGCACGGTGTAGCTGTAGGGATTATTGGAACGACAACAGGGACACTGATCGCACAAATTATTCCGCCATCAAGACGTGGCGAGGGTATTGGTTATTTTAGTATGAGTGCAGTGCTGGCAACAGCAATTGGTCCGTTTATTGGTATACTCCTTACACAAAATACAGAAAGTTTTACTTCTATATTTATTTTTAATGCTATTTTAGTAGTTGTTTGTGTATTAATGTATTTCACTGTGAATTTGAATAATATTAAAGCACCAATTATACAGAAGGAAGCAACAAGTGAAAAAGGGTTTAAGCTTAGCAACTATATTGAGCCAAAAGCATTGCCTATATCAATAATTGTGTTATTTATTGGCTTTGCTTACTCTGGTGTGATGTCGTTTCTATCATTCTACTCAGAGAGTATTGATTTAGTAAAAGCGGGTAGCTACTTTTTCCTTGTCTACGCGATTACTATTCTATGTACTCGACCAATCACTGGCCCTTTAATGGATCGAAAAGGAGCAAATATAGTAGTCTATCCGGCGTTAGGTATTTTTGCAGTCGGCATGCTGTTATTTAGTCAAGCCACAAATTCGTTTCTCTTTTTAGTCGCAGCAGGGTTAATCGGAATTGGGTATGGCAATATGAACTCCATTGCCCAAGCCTTGGCCGTTAAGTCAACTGAACCTCATCGATATGGTCTTGCCACTTCAACCTACTTTATATTACTCGATATCGGATTAGGGGTAGGTCCATTTGTATTAGGACTGATTGAACCTCACACAACCTACCGCATACTTTTTTTAGCAATGGTTCCAGTAATCCTAATTGCTCTTGTTTTATACTATTTCTTAGTTCATAAAAAAAATCATTAAAGTACCAGGTACCCAAACAATTCAGAATTGTTTGGGTACCTGGTACGTTTTTTTTAATCTTCCATATAGACTTCGCCGTCTTTGTAAGTCATTTGTTCTGGGTAGCGAAGGTTGATAACGGCATCTTGGATTTCTTGTGAAGGTGGTTTAGTTGAAAGGGATACAATGATGTTTGTGGCAAATGCAGCAATCGCACCGAACACACCAGCACCTGTATCGATAATGCCCAAGATTGTAAAGCCACCATATTTTGCAGCAAAGATATAAGCCAAGGTTACACCTAAACCAACAAGCAACCCAGAGATTAAGCCTTTTGAGTTGGAACGCTTCCACCAAACACCGAGGACTAGGGCAGGGAAGAATGTACCCGTTGCAATTGCAAAGGCCCACGCTACAATTTGCGTAATAGCTCCAGGAGGATTTAATGCTACTAAACCAGCTAAAAGTGTAGCCACTACAATTGTGATACGCCCAACATTTAATCGTTGTTTGTCTGTAGCAGTTGGCTTAATGATGCGATAGTAAATGTCGTGAGCAAAGGCAGAAGAAATCGCGATTAATAATCCACCTGCAGTTGAAAGGGCTGCAGCCATAGCACCGGCAGCGACTAAACCGATAACAAAAATACCTAAATTCGCAATTTCAGGAGTTGCCATTACAACAATATCGTTCGCAATGATTAATTCATTCCATTGCAGAATCCCATCAGCACTTGAATCAGCTACCTTTAATAGCCCAGTATCTACCCAAGTTTTCGTCCAGGCAGGGAGTTCTGCAATTTTACTTCCAGCTACCTGAGTCATTAAGATGAAACGAGAGAATGCTGCATAAGCTGGAGCAGAGAAGTATAATAACCCGATGAATAATAATGCCCAAGCACCTGACCAACGAGCAGCTTTCATTGTAGAAACGGTATAAAAACGAGCAATTACGTGAGGAAGACCGGCAGTACCAGCCATTAAAGTAAACATAAGTGCAAGGAATTGCCATTTACTTCCTTTTTCAAACGGAGCAAAGTATTCAGATAGTCCAAGCTCCCGATCAAGTTCTCCTAACTTACTAACAACCTCTCCATAAGATAACCAAGGAAGAGGGTTACCTGTAATTTGCAGTGACATGAAAATTACAGGAACAAGATAAGCGATAATTAATACAAGATATTGTGCAACCTGTGTCCATGTAATCCCTTTCATTCCGCCGAATGCCGCATAAATTGCAATAATAACGACACCAATCATTGTTCCTAGTCTCGCATCAATTTCAAAAAGACGACCAATTACCACTCCAGAACCTGACAACTGACCAATGGAATAAGTGAAACTAATAATCATCGTACAAATCGCTGCAATAATGAGTGCAGCTTTACTCTTATAACGGTCGCCGATAAATTCAGGAACAGTATAGCTACCAGATTTTCTAAGCTGTGGTGCAAGCAAGAACGTTAACAGTAGATAACCACCAGTCCAGCCCATAATATAAGCTAACCCGTCATAGCCTAGCATCATGATTGTTCCGGCCATACCGATGAACGAAGCTGCACTCATCCAGTCCGCACCAATTGCCATCCCATTAAATAATGGTGGTACGCCTCGACCGGCTACATAAAACTCAGATGTTCCTTTTGCCCTGTTTAAAACGGCAATTCCAATATATAAAGCGAAAGTCGCTAAAATCATCGCCAATGAAACAATAAATTGTGTATCCAAAAACCATCCCCCTTTATTGTGCTGTTAGTTTTTAATGATTGGAAGTCGTTCCTCGACCAATCAATTCATTTTTGTTATGGTCAATCCCATATTTTTTGTCGATTTTATCCCCTACAATTGCATTAACAAATAGTAATATAATAAAGACCGCTAAAGCTCCTTGTGCTCCCATAAAATAATGTAATGGGAACCCATTAAAATAAACATCACTTAAAGGTTCAGCGATAAGCACGACACCATAAGAAACAATAGCCCAAATTATAAAGTAGATAACCATATAGGTATTTTTCTCACGGAAGTACGCGTCAGCCTTGCTTTTCTCAATTTTTCTCACTAGATCACCCCTGTTTTTCAATTTCCTAAAACGTTTTTGTAAGGATGTTTTATGAAACACCAAACTTAAGTTTCCCACTTCCTTTTTGTTAGAATTCTATTTTTACTTTGTCTGCTATTCTCGATAGACAAAGAAAAAATGAAAATTGATATTGATAATTAAGAGCTAGGTTTTAGTCGTTAGGGAAATGTAGAATTGTTCATAAGAAGAATAGGTAGTGTCGTAATTACTGTAGACTAAAGATAAATTTAATAGTATCGATAAATGGAACTGGTACAAGTATGATTTCCACGATGATGAATAGCACAATTGCTACGAAAGGCACTACAAGAATTCCAAAGCGTTTTTTTCTTAATGCGACGACTAGACAGATTGCGGTTAGTATCAGAAAAATGTATAAAATGGACCATGACCTCCTTCATCTACGACAGCAGATTCACTATGTTAAAAGGTATGAGGAGAAATGTAACAATATTATTGATTTTTAAAGAAAAAAATGTTTATAACAGTGAAATTTAGTATGTTTCATCCATCTTTCGAATTAAATAATTTTAAACCCGAAATAGTTTAACCGAACTATTATTTAAAATATTATGGGGATAAAGGATAATTGAAATTGTGGGGGAGCAAGAAATGTAGATGATGATCATAGAAACCCACAAAAACAAAAATAAAATTGGCCCAGATAAGGATTAGGCCAATCTTTTCTTACAATATATATTTACAAAAATATTCTGCCATCTCTTGATAGGTCAAGTTTAATTTACGCATTAAGCCTAAGCAGTTGGATAATACGATGTCGGCTCCTTCAGATTGTTCAAATTCAACACCGTAATCTGTTTGAAGATAGTTGGCGAAATCCCACTTCTCGGGTGAGTTTTGCTTCGCACCGTTATAATAATTATCCATTTCACTATATAAATCCTCAAAAAATTGTTCAAATAACTCACTTCGTTCTTTTAGATATCGGTAAGTACTACTATTAGTTGGCACTGTCGAAGCATAAACATCATTTGTAACAATTTGAATTATATCTTCCTCATTAATGTATTCGCTTGCGGTTTCCTCGATCATCCAAATCGCTGATTGAAATAAAGGATGGGATTCTAGCGTTTGCACATTGTCTAGCTTTTTTCGATGAAACTTTTTTAAAATAATGCCTTCGTCTGAAACATAAAGAACTTCATATTGGAATGTGGTATCTACTTCCCAGGTGTTGTCTTCCTCTAAAATGGCATAGCTTTCCCCATAAAGTACTTCTGTTTGCAGGTGAATTGGTTCAAATTCGTAATACGTTGACCCCTCAACCGCATAACCAGAATACTTCATATAAACATCTTGAACGTCTTTTTTGCCCGGGTTCACAAGACATAAACTGTATTTTTCCTTTGGAATAACAAATTGAAGAATAGCATTCAGCTCCTTCTAGGTTGTTAGGCCAGTTTTCTGGCTGTATAAGAAAAAGCGATTCGTTAAAACATATTCTCAAAATTAAATATTATTCATCATTATTGGTTTTTCTTATAGATTCTTAAAATTTATGGTGAAGAATTAATAAAATTATTATGGTTTTTCAAGTATCTAGGAGGAGACTTAGCAGAAATACTTTTTAATCTTTTTTTCATAGAAACTTTTATAGTAGGGATGGACAACCTATACGGGCTCTTTTTTTCTACATAAATTGATATTAGATTAGATAGAAAGGAGGAGTAGTATATTGAACCCTTTTGATTTTGATAATTCACGTGGTAGAGGGCCAGGAGGTGATGGACAAAGATTCGGCTTTCCAGGAGGACTTCCAGGGCTTCCAGGAATCCCAGGACTTCCAGGATTCCCTGGCGGTGCTCCAGGAGGATTCCCCGGAGCTCCAGGCTTTCCAGGAGGTGGCCCAGGCCAACTTCAAGCACCAACGACACCGCCGCCAAGCTTTACACCACAAATGACGTCAATTCAACAACAAGAATTCACTCGCAGTGGCGGAATAGGTAATATTAGAAGATGCTTTTTCAGAAACACATTTATATGGCTGAGAAATGGTAATAGTTTCTGGTTCTTCCCAATGCTTGCCTTTGGAAATCAAATTATCGGTTTCCGTTGGAGAGGAACTAGAGGTTGGGTTTATGATGTCATCAACCGGAATAGTATCTGGTTCTTCCAATGCTACTAATAAATTAGCATACCCATCCACATCCCTATAGCTCGTGAATATACCCCTAATTTAAAGTGAGATACCGGTTTGTATCTCACTTTTTTAATTTTTGGGGGAAGTTCTAAGTTGATGTGAGAGGGAATATGAAATACTAATGACTTTTTTGGGGGAATGGTAATGGAAAATCTACATAAAGTTCGAGCAGAGATTCTAGAAAGTGTTAGTGATTTAACAGATGACCAATTAAATCAAGTGATAGAAGAAGGGTCTTGGAGTATCGCACAAGTTTTAGAGCATTTATATTTAATGGAAGAAAATGCAGTACGTTTAATCAGCCATTCGCTTACATTGGATGAATTCGAGGCGCCTGGCACATTCCCTCTTCATGTAGTTGCAGATCGTACTAAGAAGATTAATGCTCCAGAGTTTTTAATGCCAGCTAATAACTTTCAAACCTTAGATGAGTTAAAGCAGAAATTGGCTACTTCAAGGGCTTCGTTAGAAAAAATTTCACAGGAAACAAGTGAGGAAGATTTAAATCAAAAAACATTTGCCCATCGTCGCTTTGGTGTCTTAACCTTAAATCAATGGATTTCATTAGTAGGCTATCATGAGCAGCGTCATGTTGGTCAAATAGAAGACGTAAAAAAAGCATTAATTAAATAAATCTAAAAGCCACTAGTAATAATAAAATGTACCCTATAAGATGGACACTTTAAAAAAAGTCCTTCTTGTAGGGTACTTTTGTTTATAATGAGAAAAAAGATGTTGGAGCGGAATTAGAATGACGAAAAGATTATTAACGAAAAAAGAACAAGAACTGCTAAAAAGAAACCCTTATGTAAAGTCAGTCAGCGAGAAAGCGATTACCTATACCGACGAATTCAAACGTCATTTTATTGCAGAAAATGAACAGGGGAAGCTACCTAGAGATATCTTCGAGGAAGCTGGCTTAAGTGTGGACTTAATTGGAATGGATCGTATTAAAACAGCGGGGAAACGCTGGCGTGCAGCCTATCGTAATTCTGGCATTGTAGGTTTACAAGATACTCGTAAAATGAATTCCGGCCGACCTTCTGAACGGAAATTAACCCCAGAAGAAAAAATCGCCCGTTTAGAAGCGAAAAACCAGTTATTACGTGCAGAAAATGAACTACTAAAAAAGCTCGATCTACTCGAAAGGCAGATGTTGAAGAAGAAATTACAATCGAAACGAAACTAAAATTTGAATTAATCCACCAGACGCTTCAAAAGTATAAACTAAAGCGTATGGTGAGCTATCTATGTAAGGTAATGGGTGTGTCTCGTTCAGGGTTCTATCATCATTTTGATGAAAAATCAGCGCAAAATCGCGCCAAACAAGATGAAGCAGATGAAGTGGTGAAAGACATCATTTTAAAGGCGTATCATTTCCGAGGACGTAAAAAGGGAGCACGCCAAATTAAAATGACGCTTCAAAGCCAATATAGCATCACCTATAACTTAAAGCGGATTCGCCGCATTATGAAGAAATTTAACATCATCTGTCCAATTCGCAAGGCAAATCCTTATCGAAGAATGGTCAAAGCGACGAAAGAACACCGCATTTATGCGAACGAATTAAAACGCAAATTTAAACAAGGTATAGTGGGTAAAGTGTTATTGACAGACATCACATATTTGCCATATCGAAACGGCAAACGTGCATATTTATCAACGATTAAGGACGCTGAAACGAACGAAATTCTAGCTTATGAAGTGTCATCTTCTTTACACTTGGACATCGCTCTGAATACGTTGAAGAAATTAAAAAAACATTCGCATTTAGCAGAAGATGCCTTTATCCATTCCGATCAGGGTTTCCATTATACAAGCCCGATTTACCAGGCATTGGTGAAGAAAATGGGTTTAGGTCAGTCTATGTCACGGCGAGGAAACTGTTGGGATAATGCGCCTCAAGAATCATTCTTTGGGCATTTAAAAGATGAAACAAACTTTAGCAATTGTGAAACGCTTGAAGAAGTAAAACGTGAAATCAAAAGTTACATGACCTATTACAATCATTATCGTGGGCAATGGAATTTAAAAAAGCTGCCGCCTGCAAAATACAGACAGCAGCTTCAACAAGTTGCCTAGGCTCTTTTTCAAAATGTCCTTTACAAAGGGTACACTTTATAAAAGCTAGTGGCTTTTTGAATATCTTTTTATTGTTAAATTATTGGTTTCTACCTAGACGATAAAAAATAATAAGAGTACAATACGTCATTGTGGGTAAACAATAAGGATAATAGATTATTTTGAAAGAGGCGTTTGTATGACTAATATTATATTAATTTTAATATTGCAGCTCGTTTACGTACCGTTATTAACGTTGCGTACGATTTTCTTAGTAAAAAATCTTACATTATTTGCGGCTATTTTTGGGATACTAGAAATGCTGATTTATGTTTTTGGTCTTTCTTTAGTGTTTAATGGAGATCAAAATATACTAGCGATGGTTGTTTATGCGGTTGGATTTGGACTGGGAATGTTCTTAGGAACGAAAATTGAAAACAAATTAGCGATTGGTTACGTTTATATCACTATTAATACACAAAATAAAAATCAAGAACTCGTAGATACATTAAGAATAAATGGTTTCGCCATTACAACCTATGTTGGAGAAGGGCGAGATAGCGATCGCTATAAATATGAAATATTAGCAAAGCGAAATCGTGAAAAAGAAGTATTTACACTTGTTGAAAACATTGAACCAAAAGCATTTATCATTTCCTATGAGCCAAAATCCTTTAAAGGCGGCTTCTTAGTAGATCGGATGCGAAAACAGGCAAAACTAAGACTTAAGCAATAATAAAAGCTAGGGAATATTCCTAGCTCTTTTTTTATTTAGATAGCAACAGTGCAGGAAATTCCATGTTTTTAGGATTGTTTAATAGGGAGGCATTCTATATTAATTGCAAGTGGTATGTTTACTTTTCAAGTGAAAGAGGCTTGATATTTAAGTTGAATGTTTGGATGAGCTGTTGGAGTCTTTCGGATTTGGCAGGACCTTTTGGACAAGGGTGAAAGTATTCGTTATTCTCAGATAAGACACCGAATGAAGGGATGCCGCTTGCATTAATGAGTTGAAGCCAATCTCTTTTTTCTTTCTCAAAATAACGCCATCTATTCCTTTTTTCAACTCCCCAGCCCATGAGGATCCAAGGATGCTGTGTCATTTCAAAAAGAGAAGGCAGTGTGATGGTAGGATATTTCCCAGTAGTTTTCAAAAGCTCAAAAAGTTCAATAGCTTCCACACTTGCGGTATTTCTAACGTAAAATAAATTATAGATATGAAGTCGGCCCTCTAAATTTGAATGAGTAGCTTTCATAAAATGAATCAATTGACGCATGGTATTGTCTATCGTCGTTTCATCAGTATGGGAACCATTCATAATTAGCTTTTTTCTTGCCTCTCCTTGTAACTCAGCTGAACCAGGGTTTAACATGATCACGGCACCCAATGACTTGCGCGAAGATCCAAATTGTATATACGTATTTGTACGATAAACTTCCTCTCCAATAAGCTGAAAGGTGGCAATAGCTTTTACATTTTCCACTCCCAAACCTCCATCATACATAGTGTTATTCATCATATTCATAAGGGGTTGGAATTATTATCCTGAATTTACTATTAAAGAAATTTTTCTGAAAAAATGAATTCTTAACGTGGAATTGGGAGGTTAACCAATAAAATTTATGTGTGAAAATTGGTTGAAATTAATTGAAAGGTATATAATGAATACTGTTAGAAATGACATGCCATATAATTGATACGAGTAAATTTGGGGTATATCTATTATATGGATATATCTTTTTTCTATTGAATGGCAAATGAATTACAATTCATAATTCGAGGAGACGAGTAGGGTGTTAGAAGAAATATTTTCAACTTATGCTTCCATGTTCGATTGGCATATGTGGGCAAACGTATTAACGAGTTCGGAAAGCTGGGGACTAATCTTGTCTTTAGCAGTCATGGAATGTATTTTATCAGCAGATAATGCATTGGTGCTTTCTGCTTTCGTAAAGCCACTGCCAAAGGAACAGCAAAAAAAGGCTCTAATTTATGGGCTATGGGGAGCTTACATTTTCCGTTTTATCTTTATTGGACTCGGTACAGTGTTAATTAAATTCTGGCCAATCAAACTAATAGGGGCTCTTTATTTATTGTATTTAGCATTTAAGTTTTTCCGTGAAAAAAGTAAAGGTCAGGATACTGATGAGGAAGCTGACGCGAAACCCAAGGGCTGGTTAGTAAAGGTGTTCGGTGTATTTTGGGCAACGGTAATTAGTGTAGAGCTAATGGATTTAGCTTTTTCAGTAGATAGTATTCTTACGGCACTCGCTATCTCTGAACAGGTATGGGTAGTTTTACTTGGAGGGATGATCGGTATTTTACTAATGCGAGGTATTGCGACATTTTTCATTACTCTTATGAATAAGGTGCCAGAATTGGAAACGACCGCCTATGTGTTGATAGTATTTATTGCACTTAAAATGGGCTTAACTCTCGTAAATATCCACATTCCAAATGAAATATTTATTGTCGTATTAGTTTTAGCGTTTATATTAACCTTTATTATTCATGCATTTCGAAGCAAAGAAAGTACAGCAAAATAAATAGATAGATGGTGAAAAAGTCTAAGCTTTTTCACCATTTTTTACTTTACGCCTTAGTGCAACTAATGCATATTGCTAAAAGACTTGGCGCTTAGTCGAGTTTTCTAATAGATTGTTCTTCTGGCTTAAAATGTCTTCAATCATCAACGCCATATTTAAATTAGTTCTTGTAAAAGTATGATTGAGGTTGGCATCGAGTAATGCTTCAATCTTTTTTATTTTATAGTTCACAGTGTTTCGGTGAATAAATAGTTTTTTGCTAATTCTAATAGTGCTGCCTTCCTCTGCAAGGAAAATACGTAAAAAGTGCACAAAATCAGTGTTATGGAGGTGGTCATACATATAAAGCGGCCCTAACATATCCTGTTGAAACGCCTTTATAATTGATTGATCGGATACATTCATTAGTAGCTTATAGGCACCAATTTCTTTGTATTTTTGAATGAAGGGATTTTTGTGCTGCTCTACTAAGTGAATGACGGTTAGAGATTCTTTGTAGCTTTTTGCGATATCTCCTAAATAAGTTGAAAAATTCCCCATACCAATTATTAAATCCTCTTGACCGTTCATCTCAGTCACCTTTTCGTAGATTTTCTCTACTGTTTTGGAAAATGGGATATGAGCTGTTTTAACCTCTTGCCGATTTATAAGAAAGATTAATTGATTATGCTGCTTTAAAGCTAGGAAGTAATTATAACGATTTTGAAATTCATAAAGAATAATTGATTCGTAACGATGAATGTTATTTTTTGAGGAAGTAGGTGTTGTACAAGTGATAATTCCGAGTTCTGAACCATTCGGGAATCCGCGTTTTTCCAAGGATTCAATCGAAAATTGAAATTCATCATAGTGAAAAATCAAATTGTATAGAAGTTTTTCATCTGATTGCTGCTGGTGTGCAGACTGTTGTTTTACTGAAAGGAATTGAAAAGTACTTTTTAGTAAGTCGGCAATACGATATTTCCAGGCCATTTCAAAAATAGGGATTTGTTTATCATTGGCAAATTGAATAGTTGAAGAAGGTATCTTTGAAATATAAGGTCCCGTATTAACGATAAACCCCGCTACCCTCTTCTCAAATGCCTTTTCTATAAGCTCTTCTAATTGTTTTGAGTCACTATCTAAATGAATCCCGGTTGTAATGATGATTTCGTTTGGACGGCAAAAAGGAATTAGATCAACGCTTTCAATCACATTTATACCAGAAATTTGCCTGTAAAGCCCATTTTCTCCTGCTATTAATTTGAGCATTTTAAATTCTGGTTCTACTAGTAGATCGCTTACTGACGCCATATTAAACTTCCTCCCTTATTAGGATGTTAGAAGACTTAACATTAGAACTATGCAATTGCACAAAAATCTTTAGTAAGAATGACCATATTCTGTAAGAGTATTTTACCTTAAAATAAACTATAAATCTATATGTTAAAAAAGTTAACATAAGTATTGGAGGGTGTTCAATGTATAAATGCAATGAAGCTCGTTTGAAAGAATCCATTGTTGCCTTTAGTCGGTTTGGTGCAACTGAAAAAGGTGGTGTAACAAGGCTTTCCTTATCCCCAGAGGATTTAGAAGCTCGAAACTTTTTCATAAAATGCTGTAAGGAATTAGGGATGGAAATACGACTAGATGACATGGCCAATATTTATGCGACACTTCCTGGAAAAAGTAGCTTACCTCCAATCGTGATGGGGTCACACCTAGATACGGTTGTAAAGGGTGGTAAGTTTGATGGCGTTCTGGGTGTATTAACTGCATTAGAGGCTGTAAGGACCATAAGAGAGAATGATATTGAATTAGATGTACCTTTAACGATTGTAAATTTCACCAATGAAGAAGGTGCAAGATTTGAACCATCCATGATGAGTTCAGGGGTTCTATCAGGTAAATTTGATAAAGCAAAAATGCTGAAATCCATCGATAAAGAATATGTTTCTTTTGAAGAAGCATTGAAAAATAGTGGGTACGAGGGTAGTGAAGAAAATCGTTTGACGGAGGCATCTGCTTATATTGAATTACATATTGAACAGGGCCCAGTATTAGAAGCAGAAAATATCCAAATTGGTGTTGTAGAAGGAGTACTAGGAATGGTTTGCTATGAAATTCGTCTATTTGGTGAATCCAACCATGCTGGTACAACGCCGATGAAGCTGCGAAGGGATCCGTTATTCTTAGCTAACAACTGTATTACGATGCTCCTCGAAGAGCTTGGTAAAGTGGATGAGGAGCTAGTATACACAATAGGAAGAATGAACGTTACACCTAATATTCATACCGTTATTCCCGATAAAGTAGTCTTTACAATAGAGGCAAGACATAAGGACTCAGAAATAATAGCTAAAGTAGAAGAAATCATTCACGCTCTGCCGCAGCTAGAGGGTGGATGCAAAATAGAGAAAGAAAAGCTATGGGATCGTGACACGGTGGTGTTTGACCAGGAAATTTGCAACCAAATCGAAAAGGCGTCCAACGGATATGGTTATTCCTCTAAACGGCTATATAGCGGAGCCGGTCATGATGCACAATTCATTGCGAGTTACATTCCATCTGCCATGATTTTTGTTCCGAGTATTAATGGTAAAAGTCACTGTGAAGAGGAAGAAACAACCTTTGAGGATTGTGTTAAAGGGGCGGATGTATTGCTTGAAACAGTATTGAATTTACAAACAAAGGTAGCGATGAAAGAAGCGTTAATTTGATTTCATCCTTCTATTAAATCGAGCAACGTCTATTTTAATAATTCGATATTTTGAGATTTTCTATGAAAATGAAAGCATATAATTGATTACAGGCTTGTAATTGGTCATGAGAAAAGGAGAGTTCAAACTATGGCAAAGAAAATTATTACAGGTGGTACAATTGCGACTGCGACAGATACGTTTAAGGCAGATATTTTAATAGAAGATGAAAAAATTGTTCAAATTGCGACTAAGATTGAAGACAAGGATGCCCAAGTGATAGATGCAACTGGAAAGTACGTATTCCCGGGAGGAATTGACCCCCATACTCATTTAGATATGCCATTTAATAATACGGTAACAGATGATGATTGGGAATCAGGAACAATTGCAGCTGCCTTCGGAGGAACAACTACCATTTTAGATTTTGTCTTAACAGCTGGGGAAACTAGGCTATCTGATGCCGTTATAAAATGGAATGAAAAATCTAAAGGTAAAGCGGCGATCGATTATGGCTATCATTTGATGATTAGTGACTTAAATGAGGAAACAGAAAAAGAACTCCCTTTGTTATTAGAAAAAGAGGGGATTACTTCTATCAAAGTCTTTATGGCCTATGCAAAGGAATTCCAAGCATCTGACCGTACTCTTTATAAGGCGTTTAAAATCGGAAAAGAAACCGGTTCTGTCGTAATGGTCCATTGTGAAAATGGTTCAGTTATCGATGAGCTTGTAGAAGAGGCTAAGCTAGCCGGAAATACTGCTCCTATTTACCATGCTCTAACTAGACCTCCAGAAATCGAAGGGGAAGCAACGAAACGTGCAATAGAATTAGCACATGTTGCAGGTGCGAAGCTTTATGTGGTCCACGTGACATGTAAAGAAGCAGTAGATGAAATTATCAAGGCTCGCGAAAAAGGCTACGATGTCTACGGCGAAACGTGCCCACCGTATTTAACTTTAGACCAAACAGCACTTGAAAAACCTGATTTTGAAGGTGCCAAATATGTATGGTCTCCACCTCTACGACCAAAATCACATCAAGAACCTCTATGGAATGCTTTAAAAGCAAAACAACTACAAACAATTGGCTCTGATCAATGCTCTTTTAACTTCAACGGAAAAAAACAATTAGGTATCAATGACTTTTCAAAAATTCCAAATGGCGGACCATTTATCGAAGACCGTTTTAGTGTTTTATATTCAGAGGGTGTCGCTAAAGGACGTATTTCACTCAATGACTTTGTTGATATGATCTCAACAAATGCTGCCAAAATCTTTGGCTTATATCCTCAAAAAGGAACAATAGCGATTGGCACTGATGCAGACATTGTAATTTTTGATCCAAATGCAAAAAGAACCATTTCAGCAGAAAATCATCATATGAACGTTGATTACAATGCATTTGAGGGGTTAGAAGTGTTGGGGGAGCCGGTTAGTGTCCTATTGCGAGGAGAGTTTGTGATTAAAGATAAACAATTTGTTGGTTCGTTAGATTACGGAAAATATCTAAAACGTAAAGTTGCGAAAGAACAAGTGGGTGTATTAGAAGTCGCTGTATCTAATTCGTATTTATTTTAGCTTTAATCTAGGGGGGAATCGTATGAGTACTATTACAGGTGGTCGTATTTCTTCAAATTTAGTGGAGAATTTTGAAGAGATACACAAAGGATTAACAAGGAGTGAAGCGATCGAGGAAGCGAATCGTTGTTTATATTGCTATGATGCCCCTTGTATAACGGCATGTCCAACAAGTATTCAAATTCCGAAATTCATAAAAAAAATAGCCACAGATAATTTAAAAGGCTCGGCTAAAACGATTTTGGAGGCAAATCCAGTGGGAGCAAGCTGTGCAAGGGTTTGCCCAACAGAAGAATTATGTGAAGGCGCATGTGTTTTAAATCATGACACAAAGCCGATTTCTATTGGGCACCTACAACGCTATGCGACAGACTGGGCGATGAAACAAAAAGAGCCTTTATTTAAAGCGGGAGACAGTAATGGTAAATCAGTTGCCATTATTGGGAGTGGTCCAGCTGGTTTATCTGCTGCGAGAGAACTAAGTTTACTAGGCTACCAGGTGACGATTTTTGAGTCGGCCGAAGAAGCAGGCGGATTAGACCGCTATGGAATTGTTTCTTTCCGACTACCAAGAGAAGTTGTTCAGTGGGAAGTAGATCAGGTTGAACAGCTTGGTGTGGAGATTAAAACAAACACAACTGTAGGCGTTGATATTTCAACCGAAGAAATTATAAATCAATTCGAGCGTGTGATTTTAGCCGTAGGAATGGGCCAAGTACCGAATTTAGGTATCGAAGGAGAAGGCTTAAAAGGTGTCTATGATGCCATTGAATTTGTGAAAAAGACAAAGGTAGATGCCCCAACAGATGAATTGATCGGCAAGAAGGTAGCGGTAATTGGTGCGGGAAATACAGCAATCGATGCTGCGACAACCGCCATTCGTCTAGGAGCATCGAATGTCAAAATCGTTTATAGAAGAACAAAAAATGAAATGTCTGCTTATCAGTTTGAGTATGATTTTGCTAAACAGGATGGTGTGGAATTTAGATGGTTAACAGCACCAAGTAAAATTGTGAGTAATGAACAAAATGAGGTTGCAGGCTTAGAGTGTGTGAAAATGACCTTGGATGAGCCAGGCTTAGATGGAAGACAAAAGCCGGTGCCTCTTGAGAATTCTGAAACCGTACTAGATGTGAATGTGGTGATAAAGGCAATTGGTCAATCTAAGCATACAAAGCTAATCGAAGCCTTTGGTTTAAATCATACAAAGGGTGTAGTTGATGTGGATTCTGAGACCTTCCAAACTTCACAAGAAAATATATTCGCTTGCGGTGATTGTATATTTGGTAACGGTCAAGGAGAGGCAATGGTTGTTTCGGCAGCACAGCAAGGAAAAGAAGTAGCAAAAGCCATTCACCGTACCTTTATGCTACAGTCTGAAATTGCATAAGAAGGAGGAATTGATATGGCAGATTTACAAATTAATTTAGCAGGTATAAAATCACCAAATCCTTTCTGGTTAGCTTCTGCTCCACCAACTAACTCTGGTTATCAAGTGCAAAGAGCCTTTGAAGCAGGATGGGGAGGAGCGGTTTGGAAAACGCTGGGCGATCCAATCATAAATACAACTGCTCGATTTGCGGCAGCTAGTTTCAATGGTAAGAAGGTCGCGGGATTCAATAATATTGAGCTAATTACAGATCGACCATTAGAGGTCAATTTAAAGGAAATCTATGAAACAAAAAAGAGATTTCCAAATCATGCAATAATTGCTTCCTTAATGGTTGAGCCAAAGCAAGAAAAATGGCATGAAATAGTTAAACGTGTAGAGGATATCGGTGTAGATGGTTTAGAGCTGAATTTTGGCTGTCCACATGGAATGGCTGAACGCGGGATGGGTGCTGCATCTGGTCAGGTCCCTGAGCTGGTTGAAAAGCAAACCTATTGGGTGAAGGAAGTAGCAAAAACACCGGTAATTGTTAAATTGACTCCTAACATTACTGATATAACAGTAACGGCAGAAGCTGCTGTTTGTGGCGGTGCAGATGCAGTCAGTATGATTAATACCATAAATAGTTTAATGGGAGTTGATCTAGATAGCTGGAATACGGTTCCGCATGTTGCTGGTAAAGGGGCACATGGAGGTTATTGTG
Source organism: Ureibacillus chungkukjangi (assembly GCF_044795995.1). NCBI lineage: Bacteria > Bacillati > Bacillota > Bacilli > Caryophanales > Caryophanaceae > Ureibacillus > Ureibacillus chungkukjangi. The sequence continues at coordinate 247,444 of NZ_CP085009.1, forward strand.
GTCCTGCAGTAAAACCAATTGCGTTGAATATGGTTGGGGAATGTGCTCGTAACCCCCTAATTGACATCCCAATTTCAGGAATTGGTGGTATTTCAAATTGGAAGGATGCTGCTGAATTCATATTAATGGGTGCAACGGGTGTACAGGTCTGTACGGCAGCTATGCATCATGGCTTTAGCATTGTTGAAGATATGATTGATGGTTTAAATAATTATCTAGATGAAAAGGGAATCGCCTCGGTAATGGATTTAGTAGGGAAATCAGTTCCGAAATACTCGAATTGGGGAGATTTAGACTTAAATTATAAAGTGGTCGCTCGCATTAATAATGATGTTTGTATTAACTGCAACAAATGCCATATATCCTGTGAGGATACTTCCCACCAATGTATCGATATGCTAAAAGATGCAACTGGGAAGTCTTATTTGAAGGTACGTGAAGAGGACTGTGTTGGATGTAACCTATGCTCTATTGTTTGTCCTGTAGATGGTGCTATCGACATGGTAGAGATAAAACAGACATTGCCAAGCATGACCTGGAATGAACGCCAGTCGAGAATTGCCAGCTTTATGACTTGAAAGAGCACTAAATAATTTTTGAAAATCTAAGACTTTGAGTAGAAAAGTGAGGTGTAAGCATGTCTGAGTATGAAACTTTTATGGAAGAGAAAAACAAAATTGATAGTTACTTTGACAAAGGCTACCAAGTCATCAGTATTTTTGAAAATTTAAGTGGCACATTTGTTGACTTTGTTACTGGTGAAGAAGCAATTGAGCGAGAGGTTGTTCAAATACAATTACTTACTGCAGAAGCCAGAAAATATATTGCTACAAAGCTATTATTCGTTAGCTAAGTGTAAAGTGGTGAAGGGAGGTGTTGAATGCTTCCCTTCTATTTTTTAATATTTACCTTAATATATCATATTTAATCGGCCTTATTAGTACGCTCATTTATTCCTTTGTGCATCCTCTTCCACTATAATAGTGTTTTGAGGGGGTGACCAAATGGCACGTGAACGGAAATTTTCAACTGATGATTTATATCGTGCAACTAAACAGCTCCTTCTTCAAAATGGTTATGAGGGATTTAGTTTTAGTCTTTTAGCAGAGGATTTGGATATATCCAGAGGAGCTATATATAAATATTTTGATAACCGAGAAGAACTGATAATCAATTTTATGAAATATGAAATGAACATTTTCCTTGAAGAATTAAAGCAAATAGAACGGTATGATTCATTTGAGGGGAAATTAACTTATTTAATGGACCTAATCTTTAAAAATTCCACAATCCCGCAATTAATTGAGATTGGTCAACGTATTCCCTTAAATGAAAAGGTGAAAAAGGGTATCTTCGAATTAGAAAACCTCCATCTTGTTATGTACAAATATCTTCAGGGGTTTATCGAACAGGGGCGAAAAGAGCAAAGGTTCAGAGATTCCGTTCCAGACCCATTAATTTTAGGGGTAATATTCCAATCCATTTTAATTCCTAACCATCATGGGATTTCTCAATCGGAATGGGTTCGTTCGATTAAAGAAGTACTCTGCTATGGATTTTTAAAATAAGAGTAATTGACACTTGTGTTACTTTGAAAGATAATGATAGTGACATAAGTGTCAATAATTTTTTTGATTAAAGTGACACTTGTGTTACTTTTGTTAATCCATTTTGAAAGGAGTTCATTATGAGGAAATTGCTACAAGCAATCACCGACAGAGTTACAACTAAAAAAGGTATGTATGTAACCTTAGCGACTTGGTTAATAATCACAATTGGCTTAACACTATTCACACCGAGTGTGAGAGATTATCAGGTTTCAAAATTAGAAACACTTCCAGAGGATGCAAAATCGATTATCTCTCAAGAAAAAGTGGATAGATATTTTGAGGATAGTAAGGGAATACCGGCAATATTAGTGTTTCAATCAAACAATAGACAGGTTAACTATTTAGACATTGCCAATATCCTAGATTTAATTGAAAGTGAAAAAATTGAAGGGCTACAACAAGTAGTCCAGTTATCGAAGATTCCACCGCAAGCGGCAACAGAGTTTTTTTCAGAGGACCAAACAACTGCCCTGATTCCTTTAACGTTTGATTCTTCTTTAGAAACAGATCAAATGAAGGATTTAATTGATGCAATTAGTGTTATTGTGAAAGATTCTTCAGATTTGGATTTATATGTAACGGGGCCAGCTGGTATTGCTACTGATACTGTTGAATTGTTTACACGAGCAGATTTAGTGCTGATTTTCTCAACAGTTGCCATTATTTTAGTATTATTAATTGTAATTTATAGATCCCCTTTATTGGCCGTAATCCCACTTTTAGGTGCAGCTATTGTCTATCTGGTTGTAACACAAATACTTGGCCTTATGGGGAAAAACGGAGTATTGATGAGTAGTCAAACTATATCGATAATGTCCATTCTCTTATTTGCAGCAGTTATCGACTATTCTTTATTTGTTTTCTCACGTTACCGTGAGGAATTGAAGACTAAAGAGAGTAAATATGAAGCTATGAGAGCTGCTATGAAGGAAACGGGTATGCCTGTCTTCTTTTCTGGTGGAACTGTCTTGGTAGCGATGCTTGTATTGTTTTTTGCAGAATCAGGAGACTATCGTAATTTTGCACCTACTTTTGCCACTACGATGATTATTATCATGGTTGCGTCAATTACGCTTATTCCAGCGCTATTTACTTTATTCGGCAGAAAATCATTTTGGCCGAGAATCCCGAAAGTTGACGATCAAATTTCTCGCAAAGAGACACTTTGGGGAAAGGTAGGTAAATTTGTTGCAAAAAAACCAGGTATTTCTGTTGCTATATCTAGCATTATCTTATTGTTAGCTACAAGTAATATTTTTAACTTGAAGTATGAATTCGACACTATGAAGTCTTTTCCTGATGATATGCCTTCACGTCAAGGCTATGAAGTATTAGAGGAAAAGTTTGATAAAGGAACTCTTGCACCCACAACTGTTTTATTTGAAAGTGAGCAAGCAGTAAAATCTGCAGAAGTAGAAGATTTAAGAAGGATACTAGCAAAACAGAACCAAGTCAGTGATGTTCGTATTAATGCTGTAACAGAAGACCAAAAGGTAATCAATTATAGTCTAACCTTTGAGGATAATCCTTACGCTAATAAAACCATCGATGCTATGGAAGAAATCATTAATAATGGTGATGAAATTCTGACTGAAAGTAGTGTTGAAGGAAATCTCTATTTTGCAGGGGAAACCGCTACAAAGGTTGACGATAGAAATATTAATAATCGAGACATTATCGTTATTGTAGTGTTAGAAACTATTTTAATATTTATAATGCTAATTTTCTTAACGAAGTCATTTAAAATGCCGATTTACATGATGGGTACGATTTTGATATCCTTCCTAGCAGCTTTAGGACTTGGATTATTTTTGAGTAATTTATTCTTTGATATAAGTTCTATTAGTGATCGAGTGCCGCTTTATGCATTTGTTTTCTTGGTAGCCCTAGGAATTGACTATAATATTATACTTATTTCCAGGTTCCAGGAGGAAAGATTGGCTCACTCGGTGAAAGAGGCGGTAGAAATTGCAATTACAAACACCGGTGGGGTTATATCATCTGCGGGTGTAATTCTTGCAGCAACCTTTGCTGTACTTATGACCCAACCAATGGAACTGTTATTTGTGTTTGGCTTCATAGTGGCAGTTGGAATCCTGTTGGATACTTTCCTAATTCGAGGAATTCTATTACCGGGGTTGATCGTGTTATTGGAAAAAGATAAGTAGTTATGTTTATCTTAATGTGAGCTACTATAAAACCATATCTAGAAGAGTAACTGAGGATTTCCTTAGTTACTCTATTTTTTATGAAAGTATAAATGTATAAGTTCCCCAATTTCAACCTTGACAGTTTCTAAACGTTTTGATAAATTGTTAGTGATTAAACAAACGTATTACATTTTAGTTTATTTAATTAGTAAACGAATGTGATTTCTGTTTAGAGTGAAGGGTGTTGTGGTATATGAGTCAATCAGAATTGTTTTGGAATGCAACATTAGAGGAAATGAAGGATGGTTATACAGAAGATGCAAATCGATATACATGTCTTTTATGTGGAGAGCAAATCGAAAAAGGTGTGATTTATCCACAGGGAAAGGTTTTGTACGAAGCAAGTCGATTTATTCGGCTGCATGTTGAACAACAGCATGGATCTGTGTTCGAGTATTTAGTTGGGTTGGATAAGAAATTCACCGGTCTGACAGAGCATCAAACAACGCTTCTTCGTCATTTTTACACAGGTATGAGTGATAAGGAAATACAAGAAGAGATGGGAATCGGAAGTAGTTCGACAATCCGCCATCATCGCTTTGTATTGAAGGAGAAGGAACGTCAGGCGAAAACACTATTAGCGATTATGGAGCTATTAAAGGAAAAGGATCAGAATGCACCAGCTTTTGTGACGCCACATAAGCATGCAACAATGGTGGATGATCGTTATTCTGTTACGACTGAGGAACAGACGAAAATCCTGGAGAAGTATTTTACTCAAGGGTTAAATGGTCCAATAGTAAAGTTTCCTCCAAAAGAAAAGCAGCGTATCGTTATTTTACGAGCGATTGTAGAGCGATTTGATGAGGCTGCGGTTTATACAGAAAAGGAAATGAACGGAATTTTGAAGGAGATACATGAAGATTTCGTATTGTTAAGAAGATATCTAATCGAATATGGCTTTTTTGATAGAAAAGCAGACGGCAGTGCTTACTGGGTTAAAAAATAGATTATTCGGAAGGGAGATACTCGTATGGATAGAAAAAAAGAATTGAAGCATCAATATCAAGAGATTGCGATTGTTGCTGGTGTCTATGAAATTAAAAATAATATTAATGGTAAAGTGTTTGTAGAAAGCACAAGAAATTTAAAAACCATTAATGGGGTTAAATTTACGCTCAATAACAATACTCATATAAATAAAGAACTGCAATCTGATTGGAATGAGTTTGGTAAAGAAGCGTTTTCCTTTAAAATTTTGGAAACCTTGAAAAAGGATGAGGGTGATTTGTACTTTAACGAGAGAGATGCGCTAATGGCAATGGAACAAAAGTGGTTAGATCAGCTGCAGCCGTTTCATGAAAAAGGATATAATTAAAAAATTTACGAAGAATGTGCACACTTAGCTAGAATCTAAAAGGGTGCACTTTTTTATGTCGATAACTATGAAGTTTTTAAGTAAATTGTAGTAAGAAAGCGACAAAAACATTTCTATTTTCATTCATTTAAATTGGTTAATTTTAGTAATATATAGTGTGACGTATGAAAGGAGGCGAGTCCCTTTTGAAGCTTTTCCACTTTCTCTTAGTTGCCTTCATTGTACTTTTGTTAGGTTGTGAAGAGTCAGTGGAAGATAATCCAGTTGTTACGGTATATGCTAAACCAGCGATTGAAGCAAGTTCAGTTAAAGAAGTTCCAGAAGAAGAGATATTAGAATTGGAGACTTCCAGTGACGAAATTGAGTTATTGAATGTTTGCTATAGTAATGAAATCTATATTGAAGAAGAAAAAGCCTGTTCGTTAAAAATTGAGTGTACCGATAATAGTTCCTGCATTGAATGGGGGAATAGAGTAGTAGAAGATCTAGAAGCTGATTATGGTTCATTAGTTTATGAGGAATCTGTTGCAACTGGGAATGAAGGGATAACCTTACTCGCAAGCTATAATGTTGATCATGAAGGAGAAGTCATTTATACGGAGCAAGCAGTAACTGAAGAAGTGATGCAATATCACTCACATCTTTGGTATAGCTTTAGCTGGTTGGTTCCTGAACAATATAGAAAAGAAATTAACCGACTTGAGGTTTTTGAAAGTGGTGACACTCTTGCCTATGTATCGATGCACGATAGATACGGGAGATTTTGGACTTTAGGAATGAATAATGAGGATATCGAGCTAGCTTCAGAAACGCTTGTTACATACTTACATGAATATGCACACTTTCTCTCTTTAAATCAAAGTCAAATTGATTATTGGGTGCCTGAAAAAAGATGTACCTCGTTATTTTTGAAGGATTCAGGGTGTTTTTATGAGAATGCCTATTTAAGTAATTTCTACAAGCGGTTTTGGGAGCAGGGGGGACAAGGTAAAATAGAGGATTTTTATGTTTCAAGATATGCAATGTACTCTCCTGAAGAGGATTTTTCGGAGTCCTTTGCTCATTTTGTTCTAACGAAAACACCTAGTGGGCAAAACGTAAAGGAAGAAAAGCTTTTATTCTTCTATGAATATGAAGAGCTAGTGCAATTACGTACGGAAATTTTAGCAAGAACTGCGACATGGTTAGTTCGAAGCGCTCTTAAAGCCAAAAAGTAACCCGAAACATTTTGAACTTATATAAATTTATTTTTATGAAGCGCGAAAAACCCCCTTCGCCTAATGCGTCGGGGATGTTATTTTCTGCGGCTATTATATTCATCTATAGAAGAGAGCGTCTTTTATAAGGCGCTTTTTTGAATGTACATTTATAGTACCCACAGATGATAAAATCATGATTGTTATTTTAAACCATCGATAAATGCTTCGATTTCTTCTTGAGTTTTACGATCCTTACTCACAAAACGGCCTGTTTCTTCATTATTGTTATAAGCAACAAAGCTTGGGATTCCAAACACATCAAGCTGTATACAAAGGTCGATGAATTCGTCACGGTCTACTTTTACAAATTTATATGTGTCTGCATATTTCTCTTCAATAGTAGGCATAACAGGATCTATGAAGCGACAATCCCCACACCAGTCTGCTGAAAACATAAAAATGGTTTTTCCTTCTGCTTTTAGCTGTTCAAATTGCTCAACGGATTGTAAATTTTCCACGGTAATTCCCCCTATATTTTTTACCTCATCTTACCATATTGAAGTATTATTTCCTATAAGTTAGCTAAGGAATGACAAAAACTTCTGCAAATAATATTCCACAAACTGACCAAAATATTTACATTAGAAATTTTGCTTTAACTAGTGAAGAATTTACTTGTTCATTTTAGTTCAATTTCTAAATTAGAAGCCAAATATTTCATTACTCATGGATTGAAAATTTTCGGACATTCTAAAAACGAAAGGAGGTTTCTATTTGATCCGGCATTTGATTCCATGGTTTATATTAATGTTAGTTAGTAGTACAGTCATTTCTGATGTCGCAAATGCAAATGAAGCACCTTCCAGGGAACAGGTAGTAGAACAGCGAATGTCGATGTATGTACAATATCAGGATCATATTATTCCTTGGTATTATTTAGCTGCAATCGATCAATATGAGCGAAACATCCAATCGGTTAGACCGGACATTCCAAAAAGAGAAAGCACCGTTGCCATTCAGTTTTCTAAAGAGTATTGGTCTGGAGCATTGAATCCGCAGCAAGATGATACCTCGCCGTTTTCAATCGAATATTTTGGCGGTTTAGGACTTGATGGGAATGGTGATGGCATTGCAAGTCGTGATGATGACGAGGATGTAATGTTCACAATGGCAAATTTTCTAAGTAAATTTGGCCCGACTGAAGAGGACTTCAAGCTGGCTTTATATGATTATTACCAAAGTGAACAGGTGGTTAAACAAATACTCACCATTACTAAAATGTATAAGCATTACGACACCATTGATTTAGATATACATGTTTTCCCTGTTCCTGTACGTGGCTACAACTATAGCTATAGAGGAACATGGGGTGCCAATCGTGGCTGGGGCGGAAGACGTATACATGAAGGTACAGATATTTTTGCAGGCTATAGTACACCAGTAGTTTCTACATCCTATGGTGTTGTTGAAGTAATGGGATGGAATGAATTTGGTGGCTGGCGAGTAGGTGTACGAGATAATCACAATACGTACCATTACTATGCTCATTTAGCATACTTCAACAAAGATTTAAAAGTGGGCGATATTGTGGAACCGGGAATGCTCCTTGGCGGAGTGGGAAGCTCGGGATATGGGAAGGAAGGTACTTCTGGAAAATTCCCTCCTCATCTACATTATGGAATGTACAAATTTAATGGTCGCACAGAGTGGGCATTTGACCCATACCCATCCCTTGTTCAATGGGAGAAATTCGCTAGACAGCAAAAAAAGAAGTAAACATGAGGTTGCTCTATTATAGGGCAACTTTTTTATTTTGTTTAAAAAGTTAAGGAACCTTATTGACAGATGCATTTAAAATGTGATAAATTTATCTCGAATTAGAGATAAATTAATTCTAAGTATAAACATTGAAACAGTAAGTAAATTATTTTTTTAATATAATATCTCGATTTCGAGATAAACAAAATGGAGGAATATAAAATGGCAAAATGGACAGTAGATCAATCACACTCAAGCGTTGGTTTTGAAGTTAAACACATGATGGTTTCAAAGGTGAAAGGAACTTTTGATGCTTATACTGCAGAAGTAGAAGCAGCGGATCTTGCTGATTTAACTACAGCAACAATCGAATTTAAATTTGATGTAACTAGCATCAACACTCGTAGCGAAGACCGCGACAATCACTTAAAATCAGGTGATTTCTTTGATGGAGAAAGCTTCCCAACAATCGATTTCAAATCTACAAGCATCACTAAAGACGGCGATGACTACAAAGTGACTGGTGATTTAACAATCAAGGGTGTAACTAATCCAGTAACGTTTGATGTAGAGTATGGCGGTAAAGGTAAAAACCCATGGGGCGTTGAGGTTTATGGTTTCGAAGCAGAAGCTAAAATCAACCGTGAAGAGTTCGGCTTAACTTGGAACGCAGCTCTTGAAACTGGTGGCGTATTAGTAGGAAAAGACATCAAAATCAAAGTTGAATTAGAAGTTAACCCAGCTGCTTAACTTATAGAGGTAAGAGGGCAATTCATATACTTGAGTTGCTCTCCTCTTTGAAGTAAGTGATGAGATTGACAACAGTCTTGAACAGGTGTTATTATTATCTCGAATTGAAGATATTTTAAGTCTTTGAATGAAATATAAAAACCAAACCATAATATTGATAGGACAAAATTTTTTTATATTAATATCTCGAATTCGAGATAATTGTGTAGGAGGAATAAAAATGGATGAACTAAAAGGTCTTCACCATGTAACGGCTATAACAAGTAGTGCGGAAAAAATATATGACTTCTTCACTTATACTCTGGGTCTTCGCTTAGTAAAGAAAACTGTTAACCAAGATGATATTAAAACATACCATTTATACTTTACTGATGACGTTGGAAGTCCTGGGACGGACATGACCTTCTTTGATTTCCCTGGTATTCCAAAGGGTGTTCACGGTACAAATGAAATTTCTAAAACATCCTTCCGTGTACCAAACGATACTGCATTAGAGTATTGGGTAAAGCGTTTTGATCGTTTAGACGTAAAGCATACGGGAATTAAAGAACAATTCGGTAAGAAGGTTTTAGGCTTCGTGGATTTTGACGACCAACAATATCAGTTGATTTCGGATGAGTTCAATGAAGGAGTAGAGTCGGGAACACCGTGGCAAAAGGGACCAATCCCTCTAGAATACGCCATTACAGGATTAGGCCCAATCTTTGTTCGAACTTCCTACTTTGACTATTTCAAAGAGGTTCTCGAAAAAGTGTTCTTTATGAGAGAAGTAGCAGCAGAAGATTCGTTCCACTTATTTGAAATGGGTGAGGGTGGAAATGGGGCACAGGTAATCGTTGAATACAACACAGTGCTTCCTCAAGCTAGACAAGGTTTTGGCACAGTTCATCATACGGCATTCCGCGTTGATGATCGTGCGGATTTAGAAGCCTGGCAGCAACGTCTGCAAAGCTTCAAATTACCAAACTCAGGTTACGTAGAACGCTTCTATTTCGGCTCTTTATATTCAAATGTTGCCCCTTCAATTTTATTTGAACTAGCAACAGATGGACCTGGCTTTATGGGAGATGAACCATACGAAACGCTCGGTGAAAAACTAGCATTACCTCCGTTCTTTGAAGAAAAACGTGACCAAATTGAAAAATTAGTAAGACCAATCGATACAGTTCGTAGTACAAAGCATTTTGACAAGGAATACGAATAAGGAGGAAACAAGGAATATGGGGTTTTTAGATAAATTATTCGGTAAAAAACAGGAGGAAGAACAAACAATGACTAAATTAAACATAGGGATTATTTTAGGATCGACACGTGATGGACGTGTAAGCCCGCAAGTTGGTGCTTGGGTTAAAGAATTAGCAGACAAACGCGGTGATGCAAACTATACAATCATTGATATCGCTGATTATAAATTGCCACTACTAGGCGAAGCGGGAGATGCTTCAGGAGCAGCAGCTTGGTCACAGGCAGTAGGAGCTCAAGATGGCTTTGTATTTATCGTGCAAGAATATAACCATTCAATTTCAGGAGCTCTTAAAAATGCATTAGATTACTTACGTGAGGAATGGAATAACAAAGCTGCTGGTATCGTATCTTATGGTTCCGTTGGCGGAGCTCGTGCAGCAGAACACTTACGCGGAATCTTAGGTGAATTATTAGTAGCCGATGTACGTGTACACCCAGCGTTATCTTTATTCACAGATTTTGAAAATGGTACCGACTTCAAGCCGAAGGAAGTTCAAGCGGATTCAGTAAATCAAATGCTAGACCAAGTAATTCCTTGGGCGACAGCTCTAAAAACAATTCGTTAAAAGAAAAGTGGAAGGTGCTCAATTAGCTCCGGGTAAGGTCAGAAAAGTATCGACTAAAGAATGAAGTAAACGGATTTCTTACAATTACAACATGTACACATAGGTTGTGTACGTGTTGTAAGTAAGATTAGAAATTTTAAGTGCATGAAGTTTGAGCAAATCAATTAAATTGTTTGAAGGATGTACTCAGATTTTATGCTGACGTATTATATAGGAGCATTCCTGTTAGAAGGATTTTCGGGGACTTGAAATAAAAAAAGCCCTCTTGTATGATGCTTGAGTGTCAACCGGAAAATTGACTCGAACATCTACAGAGAGGACTTACGTTATGAATTCTAATACGAACCATAAAATTAATCAAGTTTCTGAAAATACTTTAGTAATCGGCATCGATATCGCCAAGCATAAACATTATGCCTGTGCGATTGATGAACGAGGGCGTGTGCTCCAAAAATCATTCCCCGTCACACAATCACGGGATGGATTTGAAGCGTTTTACACGCACTTACTCGCTTTAAAATCAATACATGGAAAACAGGATATTATCGTTGGCTTCGAACCAACCGGACACTACTGGATGAACTTAGCTACGTTTTTAACGAACTATGGGATTCCATTTGTGATGGTAAATCCGTTACATGTCAATCGTTCAAAAGAGTTAGACGATAATCTTCAAACAAAGAATGACCAAAAGGATGCGCTTGTCATCGCCCGTTTAATGCGGGATGGTCGCTTCAGCTATCCACGACTACTTGAAGGCGTAGAAGCTGAATTACGCAACGGGGCAACATTGCGTTCGAAAATTCAAGAAGACCTCAATGCACTTCAAAATCGCATTGTACGTTGGATTGATCGGTTCTTCCCTGAATTCACGAAGGTATTTAAAAATTTCGGAAAGATGGCGTATGCGGTACTAGAAAAAACGCCTCTTCCAGTAGATATTCAAGGGAAAACACCGGAAGAATTATTGTTTTTATATCGCCAAGTAGAGGGCATGAAATCACCTCAGTTACCTAAGGCGAAGCAGTTAGTCGAGGTGGCTCAGCACTCCATTGGGCTGACAGAAGGCCTTGTGATGGCACGAATAGAAATCGCCACACTCCTTCAACAGCACCATTTATTGCAAGAGCAGCTTGACACGCTAAATGAACAATTAGGCGAATTAGCCAAACAAATGAAGGATTATGAGTACTTAGCGTCTGTACCAGGCATTGGCGATATTACGATTGTCGATCTGCTTTCAGAAGTCGGTTCTCTCACGCAATATGAGCATCCACGCCAAATAATCAAACTAGCGGGACTTACATTACGTGAAAACTCATCTGGGCAGCACAAGGGTCAGAAACGCATTTCTAAACGAGGTAGAAGGAAGCTACGAGCTCTCTTATTCCGTGTCATGATACCGTTAATTCGTCATAACCAAGCCTTTAAGCAATTACATGAATATTACACTACACGCACCATCAACCCGCTTCGAAAGAAGCAATCGATTGTCGTGCTTTGTGGGAAATTACTGAAGATTTTACACGCTTTATGTAAGAAAAAAATACAGTTTGATGAACAACAAATGATGAAAAATCTTTATTGTCTCGAAAGGGCAGCCTAAGCAACATCTTAGCTCGAACTAAAACAGAAGGATGACACGGAGAAGCCGGCATTATTTATCCCATCCGACTACGAGTCCCTATAGGAGCATCGCCAGCCTCTGCCTTATGAATAGACCGCACGAAGGAATGTATGCGCTAGACGCCAAGAGACATGGGAGGGTACGTCATCATAAGCATCGCAGAGATCCAATTGTGCATCACATATTGGAACTGAAAGTTAATTACTACCAATTAGCTTTAGCGAAGCGTATCCCAAAACTGTAAATCAATTGAAGTACTGTAAAATACTAAAATATAAATCTATAAAAAATAATTTTATGAATTGATAAAAACGGGTTAAACCGTTGATATATCAACATTTATAGAGGGAGGCAAATCATGATGAAAAAACATACAACAGGGATACACCACATAACTGCAATTGTAGGGCATCCCCAAGAAAATATAGACTTCTATGTAGGTGTACTAGGCTTACGACTCGTAAAACAAACCGTTAATTTTGATGATCCAGGAACATATCATTTATATTTTGGAAACGCGGGAGGTAAACCGGGTTCTATCATTACCTTCTTTCCATGGGCGAATGCCTATCAAGGGAGGATAGGGGATGGTCAAGTAGGGGTAACTACTTATGTAGTACCCTCTGGCTCAATTGATTTTTGGAGAAATCGCTTAACAAAATTTGATATTGAATATATAGAAGCAGTACGATTCGGCGAAAACTATCTTCAGTTTGACGATCCGCATGGTTTACATCTTGAAATTGTTGAACGAGAAGAAGGTGAACTAAACCCATGGACATTTGGGGGCGTTTCAAAGGAAGTTGCTATTAAAGGTTTCGGCGGAGCGATTTTATACTCTGCTAGCCCAGAAGAAACTGCTTCAACATTAGTGGATGTTATGGGTCTTGAAGTGGTAGGAACAGAAGGAGACTATACTCGCTTTAAAGCAACCGCTGATATCGGCAACATTATAGATGTGAAAATGACTACAGGTGTGCGAGGGACGATGGGTGTAGGTACGGTTCACCATATTGCATGGCGTGCAAAAGACGATGCAGATCATCAAGAATGGCAAGACTATGCTATGAACCATGGACAACGCGTAACTGAAATAAAAGATCGTAATTATTTTAATGCAATTTACTTCCGAGAGTCTGGGGAAATCTTATTTGAAATAGCGACTGATCCTCCAGGCTTTGCTCATGATGAATCGTATGAAACAATGGGTACACAATTGATGCTTCCAGAACAATACGAACAATTCCGAGACCGTTTGGAAATGTCGCTTATACCAATTGAAGTGAAACCGCTTGACTAAGTAATAAGGAGCGATATCTATGATTTCTCTAAATCCCAAAGCTATGAGTGAGCATGAGGCTGCAAAAATATTAAAAGGCACAATTATTCCAAGACCGATTGCTTTTGTAACAACAATTTCTGATGAGCTGATTGTAAATGGAGCACCATTTAGCTATTTCAATATTGTAACTGCATCCCCTCCTATGATTTCCTTATCCATACAAAGAGAGGGGAGTGTCGTAAAGGACACAGCCCGAAATATAGAGAGCAATGGGGAATTCGTTGTTCATATTGTAGATGAGGAGAACGTGGCGAAGGTAAATGAAACCGCTGCTCCACTACCATATAATAAAAGCGAGTTGGAGCTTGCTAATTTGACCGAGGTTCAAAGTGAAAAGATAAGCGTACCAGGTGTAATGGAAGCGAAAGTCCGAATGGAATGTAATCTTGTAAAAGTAATTCCTATAGAAAAGGATGGTAAGGTTATTTGTGATCTATTCATAGGTGAAGTGATTCAATTTCATTTAGATGAAGGAATTTATGAGGCGAATGGTCGAATAACTGCTGGGATGCTCAATCCAGTTAGTCGATTAGCTGGTGCTGATTATGCAAAATTAGGAGAATTTTTCTCAATTGAAAGACCGAAATAATTTGAATAAGGTGGAGAAATTATGAAGCATATATTTAAAGAAGGTACTAATCCAACTAAACCGGTATTGCTTTTATTACACGGTACAGGTGGAGATGAAAACGGTCTATTAGCTTTAGCTGATATTGTAGACCCTGAAGCTTCAGTGTTAAGTGTTAGAGGAAATGTTTTAGAAAATGGAATGCCGCGATTCTTCCGACGTTTAGCAGAAGGTATTTTCGATGAAGAGGATTTAATTTTCCGTACTAAGGAATTAAATGAGTTTCTAGAAAATGCCTCAAAGGAATATAAATTTGATCGTCAAAATATCGTAGCGATTGGGTATTCAAATGGAGCTAATATTGCCGCTAGTCTTTTATTCCATTATAAAGACGCTTTAAAGGGTGCAATTTTACATCACCCAATGGTGCCAAGACGTGGAATTGATTTACCAGATTTAAAAGAAACTAAAGTGCTTATCACTGCTGGAACAAATGATCCGATTTGTCCACAGCAAGAATCCTTGGAGCTACAACGAATATTAGATTCAGCTGGTGCCTCGGTAGAAGTACACTGGGAAGATCGTGGACACCAATTAACAATGACTGAGGTTCAAGCGGGTAAGCAATGGTATGAACAGAATTTATAAAGTTATTAATTAATTTTATGCGTAGGCAAAGTCTTGTTGACTATGTCTGCGCTTTTATTTTAGAAGTAAAAGTTTGATAAGGAAGGTTTGAAATAATATGAGTACAAATTTATTCCTTCTATATGGAAGGAACTAATTTGAGTGATACATCGTTTTGAAATCTTCCAGAAGGTTAGTAACTAAATTGCTATAAAAGTGTTGACATGTATTATTTAGACATGTAATATAGTAAAAGTCGCTACGGTGACGTGATGAAAACTTAATTGAACTCGAAAAAAAGTAATTGACATCGATTCGATAAGTTGATAATATATAAAAGTTGTCTCGAATAACTGTTAAAACTTTTTTAAAAAAGTGTTTGACACTTCGAGAGAAGATGTGATACTATATTAAAGTTGCTGTAGAGAAATGACGGCAGTGTGAACCTTGAAAACTGAACAACAAAACGTTAATGAACATAGTTTCTTCTATTAAATTAGAGAAACGAAATTTTGGACATCAAAATTGATGCCAGCACAAAATTTGAGCTTTATCAAATTTTCTCTTTTATGGAGAGTTTGATCCTGGCTCAGGACGAACGCTGGCGGCGTGCCTAATACATGCAAGTCGAGCGGACTTTAGAAAAGCTTGCTTTTCTAAAGTTAGCGGCGGACGGGTGAGTAACACGTGGGCAACCTGCCCTATAGTTGGGGATAACTCCGGGAAACCGGGGCTAATACCGAATAATACATTCCTTCTCCTGTTGGAATGTTGAAAGATGGTTTACGCTATCGCTATAGGATGGGCCCGCGGCGCATTAGCTAGTTGGTGAGGTAACGGCTCACCAAGGCGACGATGCGTAGCCGACCTGAGAGGGTGATCGGCCACACTGGGACTGAGACACGGCCCAGACTCCTACGGGAGGCAGCAGTAGGGAATCTTCCACAATGGGCGAAAGCCTGATGGAGCAACGCCGCGTGAGTGAAGAAGGTTTTCGGATCGTAAAACTCTGTTGTAAGGGAAGAACAAGTACAGTAGTAACTGGCTGTACCTTGACGGTACCTTATTAGAAAGCCACGGCTAACTACGTGCCAGCAGCCGCGGTAATACGTAGGTGGCAAGCGTTGTCCGGAATTATTGGGCGTAAAGCGCGCGCAGGTGGTCCTTTAAGTCTGATGTGAAAGCCCACGGCTCAACCGTGGAGGGTCATTGGAAACTGGGGGACTTGAGTGCAGAAGAGGAAAGTGGAATTCCAAGTGTAGCGGTGAAATGCGTAGAGATTTGGAGGAACACCAGTGGCGAAGGCGACTTTCTGGTCTGTAACTGACACTGAGGCGCGAAAGCGTGGGGAGCAAACAGGATTAGATACCCTGGTAGTCCACGCCGTAAACGATGAGTGCTAAGTGTTAGGGGGTTTCCGCCCCTTAGTGCTGCAGCTAACGCATTAAGCACTCCGCCTGGGGAGTACGGTCGCAAGACTGAAACTCAAAGGAATTGACGGGGGCCCGCACAAGCGGTGGAGCATGTGGTTTAATTCGAAGCAACGCGAAGAACCTTACCAGGTCTTGACATCCCATTGACCGCTATGGAGACATAGCTTTCCCTTCGGGGACAGTGGTGACAGGTGGTGCATGGTTGTCGTCAGCTCGTGTCGTGAGATGTTGGGTTAAGTCCCGCAACGAGCGCAACCCTTGTTCTTAGTTGCCATCATTTAGTTGGGCACTCTAAGGAGACTGCCGGTGACAAACCGGAGGAAGGTGGGGATGACGTCAAATCATCATGCCCCTTATGACCTGGGCTACACACGTGCTACAATGGACGGTACAAACGGTTGCCAACCCGCGAGGGGGAGCTAATCCGATAAAACCGTTCTCAGTTCGGATTGTAGGCTGCAACTCGCCTACATGAAGCCGGAATCGCTAGTAATCGCGGATCAGCATGCCGCGGTGAATACGTTCCCGGGCCTTGTACACACCGCCCGTCACACCACGAGAGTTTGTAACACCCGAAGCCGGTGGGGTAACCCTTTTGGGAGCCAGCCGTCGAAGGTGGGACAGATGATTGGGGTGAAGTCGTAACAAGGTAGCCGTATCGGAAGGTGCGGCTGGATCACCTCCTTTCTAAGGATTATTAACGGAATGGTTGACCTTCCGAGGTCAAACCAACATTAACGTTTTGTGTTCAGTTTTGAAGGTTCAGTAATGAAACTTCAAAATGTGCTCCTGCCGCGAAGAATAAGCAAAGAGGTAACTCAAAGCTATCGTCGCAAATCTGCACGGAGTAATATCACTGATGTTTAATCACGATGTGATTGAAGTCAGCTGATTTGTTCTTTGAAAACTGGATAAAACGACATTGAAAGCAACAAAATTCAAGTAATTGATTGTGTAGTTCTTAAGTCTTTTCTTTTTAAGAAAAGCAGTAACTTTTAATCGAGGGTTTCAAGACACGAGTTAGACAAGGAAACAAGCGAGCGAACACCGCAGTGTACTTTAGTACATGAGGATGTGAGTGAGTGCAGTTGACACAGTATAACGATGTGGATTGGAAGCCGAACTAGGTTAAGTTATTAAGGGCGCACGGTGGATGCCTTGGCACTAGGAGCCGAAGAAGGACGGCACTAACACCGATATGCTTCGGGGAGCTGTAAGTGAGCTTTGATCCGGAGATTTCCGAATGGGGGAACCCACTGTTCGTAATGGAACAGTATCTTGACGTGAATACATAGCGTCTTGAAGGCAGACCCAGGGAACTGAAACATCTAAGTACCTGGAGGAAGAGAAAGAAATTATTCGATTCCCTGAGTAGCGGCGAGCGAAACGGGAAGAGCCCAAACCAAGAGGCTTGCCTCTTGGGGTTGTAGGACACTCAACATAAGAGTTACAAAGGAATGAGTTAGACGAAGCGACCTGGAAAGGTCCGCCGTAGCGGGTAAAAGCCCCGTAGTCGAAAGTTCATTCTCTCTTGAGTGTATCCTGAGTACGGCGGAACACGTGAAATTCCGTCGGAATCCGGGAGGACCATCTCCCAAGGCTAAATACTACCTAGTGACCGATAGTGAACCAGTACCGTGAGGGAAAGGTGAAAAGCACCCCGGAAGGGGAGTGAAATAGATCCTGAAACCGTGTGCCTACAAGTAGTTAGAGCCCGTTAATGGGTGATAGCGTGCCTTTTGTAGAATGAACCGGCGAGTTACGATTACGTGCAAGGTTAAGCTGAGAAGGCGGAGCCGTAGCGAAAGCGAGTCTGAATAGGGCGAATGAGTACGTGGTCGTAGACCCGAAACCAGGTGATCTACCCATGTCCAGGGTGAAGGTGAGGTAACACTCACTGGAGGCCCGAACCCACGCACGTTGAAAAGTGCGGGGATGAGGTGTGGGTAGCGGAGAAATTCCAATCGAACCTGGAGATAGCTGGTTCTCTCCGAAATAGCTTTAGGGCTAGCCTCGTGATTGAGAATACTGGAGGTAGAGCACTGTTTGGACTAGGGGGGCATCTCGCTTTACCGAATTCAGACAAACTCCGAATGCCAGATATTTATACACGGGAGTCAGACTGCGAGTGATAAGATCCGTAGTCAAAAGGGAAACAGCCCAGACCACCAGCTAAGGTCCCAAAGTAATCGTTAAGTGGAAAAGGATGTGGCGTTGCTTAGACAACCAGGATGTTGGCTTAGAAGCAGCCATCATTTAAAGAGTGCGTAATAGCTCACTGGTCGAGTGACGCTGCGCCGAAAATGTATCGGGGCTAAACGATTCACCGAAGCTGTGGATGGAACATCTTAGATGTTCCGTGGTAGGAGAGCGTTCTAAGTGCGTTGAAGTCAGACCGGAAGGACTGGTGGAGCGCTTAGAAGTGAGAATGCCGGTATGAGTAGCGAAAGATGGGTGAGAATCCCATCCACCGTATGACTAAGGTTTCCTGAGGAAGGCTCGTCCGCTCAGGGTTAGTCGGGACCTAAGTCGAGGCCGATAGGCGTAGACGATGGACAACAGGTTGATATTCCTGTACCACCTCCCCGCCGTTTGAGTAATGGGGGGACGCAGTAGGATAAGATAAGCGTACCGTTGGTTGAGTACGCCCAAGCAGTAAGGCGTGGAAGTAGGCAAATCCGCTTCCTGTAACGTTGAGCTGTGATGGGGAGCTCTTATGAGCGAAGTATCTGATTTCACGCTGCCAAGAAAAGCCTCTAGCGAGGCGGGAGGTGCCCGTACCGCAAACCGACACAGGTAGTCGAGGAGAGAATCCTAAGGTGTGCGAGAGAACTCTCGTTAAGGAACTCGGCAAAATGACCCCGTAACTTCGGGAGAAGGGGTGCTCTCAGCAATGAGAGCCGCAGTGAATAGGCCCAGGCGACTGTTTAGCAAAAACACAGGTCTCTGCAAAACCGTAAGGTGACGTATAGGGGCTGACGCCTGCCCGGTGCTGGAAGGTTAAGAGGAGGGGTTAGCGCAAGCGAAGCTCTGAATTGAAGCCCCAGTAAACGGCGGCCGTAACTATAACGGTCCTAAGGTAGCGAAATTCCTTGTCGGGTAAGTTCCGACCCGCACGAAAGGCGTAACGATCTGGGCACTGTCTCAACGAGAGACTCGGTGAAATTATAGTACCTGTGAAGATGCAGGTTACCCGCGACAGGACGGAAAGACCCCGTGGAGCTTTACTGTAGCCTGATATTGAATTTTGGTACAACTTGTACAGGATAGGTAGGAGCCAGAGAACTCGGAGCGCCAGCTTCGAGGGAGGCGTCGGTGGGATACTACCCTGGTTGTATTGAAATTCTAACCCATGCCCCTTAGCGGGGCAGGAGACAGTGTCAGGTGGACAGTTTGACTGGGGCGGTCGCCTCCTAAAAGGTAACGGAGGCGCCCAAAGGTTCCCTCAGAATGGTTGGAAATCATTCGTAGAGTGTAAAGGCACAAGGGAGCTTGACTGCGAGACCTACAAGTCGAGCAGGGTCGAAAGACGGGCTTAGTGATCCGGTGGTTCCGCATGGAAGGGCCATCGCTCAACGGATAAAAGCTACCCCGGGGATAACAGGCTTATCTCCCCCAAGAGTCCACATCGACGGGGAGGTTTGGCACCTCGATGTCGGCTCATCGCATCCTGGGGCTGTAGTCGGTCCCAAGGGTTGGGCTGTTCGCCCATTAAAGCGGTACGCGAGCTGGGTTCAGAACGTCGTGAGACAGTTCGGTCCCTATCCGTCGTGGGCGTAGGAAATTTGAGAGGAGCTGTCCTTAGTACGAGAGGACCGGGATGGACACACCGCTGGTGTACCAGTTGTCTTGCCAAAGGCATCGCTGGGTAGCTATGTGTGGACGGGATAAGTGCTGAAAGCATCTAAGCATGAAGCCCCCCTCAAGATGAGATTTCCCATTACGCAAGTAAGTAAGATCCCTCAAAGACGATGAGGTAGATAGGTTCGAGGTGGAAGTGTGGTGACACATGGAGCTGACGAATACTAATCGATCGAGGACTTAACCAAATCTTGAATGCAATCAATGTCTTTATCCAGTTTTGAGAGAACAAGTTTCTTTTCAACTAAATAAGTGAAGTGATGATGGCAAAGAGGTCACACCCGTTCCCATACCGAACACGGAAGTTAAGCTCTTTAGCGCCGATGGTAGTTGGGGGCTTCCCCCTGTGAGAGTAGGACGTCGCTTCGCTTGTTTCTTAATGTGGAGGATTAGCTCAGCTGGGAGAGCACCTGCCTTACAAGCAGGGGGTCGGCGGTTCGAGCCCGTCATCCTCCACCATAAATATGCCGGTGTAGCTCAGTTGGTAGAGCAACTGACTTGTAATCAGTAGGTCGAGGGTTCGACTCCTTTCGCCGGCATCGTTTAAATGGAGGGGTAGCGAAGTGGCTAAACGCGGCGGACTGTAAATCCGCTCCTTCGGGTTCGGCGGTTCGAATCCGTCCCCCTCCACCATTTGCAAGAGCCATTAGCTCAGTGGTAGAGCATCTGACTTTTAATCAGAGGGTCGAAGGTTCAAGTCCTTCATGGCTCACCAGTTTTTTATTAAACTATGAAATTAAATACTTAATATATATGCACATGCGGAAGTAGTTCAGTGGTAGAACACCACCTTGCCAAGGTGGGGGTCGCGAGTTCGAACCTCGTCTTCCGCTCCAAATGTGCCGGGGTGGCGGAACTGGCAGACGCACAGGACTTAAAATCCTGCGGTAGGTGACTACCGTACCGGTTCGATTCCGGTCCTCGGCACCATTTCATATATGCGCCCGTAGCTCAATTGGATAGAGCGTCTGACTACGGATCAGAAGGTTGTGGGTTCGACTCCTGCCGGGCGCGCCATATAACGAGAAGTAGCTCAGCTTGGTAGAGCACTTGGTTTGGGACCAAGGGGTCGCAGGTTCGAATCCTGTCTTCTCGACCATTAACTTTAACTTTATTAATGGGGCCTTAGCTCAGCTGGGAGAGCGCCTGCCTTGCACGCAGGAGGTCAGCGGTTCGATCCCGCTAGGCTCCACCAAAACTTATAATTTTTCAATGGCGGCGTAGCTCAGCTGGCTAGAGCGTACGGTTCATACCCGTGAGGTCGGGGGTTCGATCCCCTCTGCCGCCACCATATAAACTCGGAGGCATACCCAAGTCTGGCTGAAGGGATCGGTCTTGAAAACCGACAGGCGGGTTACACCGCGCGTGGGTTCGAATCCTACTGCCTCCGCCATTTTTATTCTAATACATATTCAATCAATTATATTTTCGCGGGGTGGAGCAGTGGTAGCTCGTCGGGCTCATAACCCGAAGGTCGCAGGTTCAAATCCTGTCCCCGCAACCAAATGGTCCCGTGGTGTAGCGGTTAACATGCCTGCCTGTCACGCAGGAGATCGCCGGTTCGATCCCGGTCGGGACCGCCATTTTTTTATGAAATTTAAGTTGAACGGGTCAGTAGCTCAGTTGGTAGAGCATTAGATTGAAGCTCTAAGTGTCGGCGGTTCGATTCCGTCCTGACCCACCATTTTTTGCGGGTGTAGTTTAATGGTAAAACCTCAGCCTTCCAAGCTGATGTCGTGAGTTCGATTCTCATCACCCGCTCCAATTGGGGCCTATAGCTCAGCTGGTTAGAGCGCACGCCTGATAAGCGTGAGGTCGATGGTTCGAGTCCATTTAGGCCCACCATACAATTTTTCCGAAGTAGCTCAGTGGTAGAGCAACCGGCTGTTAACCGGTTGGTCGTAGGTTCGAGTCCTACCTTCGGAGCCACGGCCCGTTGGTCAAGTGGTTAAGACACCGCCCTTTCACGGCGGTAACACGGGTTCGAATCCCGTACGGGTCATAAAAAGACGTGTAGCATTTGCTACACGTCTTTTTTTCTAATTAATAAGAACTTCATCATCGAATGCATAAAAAGTGTCTAAGGGCTTTCTAAAAAGATTGGCTTAGTCTAGATATTCTGTTTCTTGATCATCTGGATAGAAACCATCAATCAATTAATTAACTTAACTAGACAACAAAAAAATCTTCCGGCAAATGAATGCAGGAAGATTTCTTATGAGCCTTGCTATACAATATGTATGGCAAAGCCGCCTTGCCGTAATAATTATAGAAAGTTTTTAACCACCACTCCTCAAAGTGGGTGTTCGCAAAAGAATTCCTGTATATCGTCATTCACCTTGGTGTGACGCTCGCCATTCCATCTTCTATATAAAACTCCCTTTTACAGTTCAAAGGTTAAAACTTAATATGTGTACGAACAACGCAGCTTTAATGTTATATTAAACGATTATTTGGGGTTGTGCAAGTAAGTACTATCGCAGATAATTGTCAAATTTTTATCATGCGATTTTCCATTGTAAATAATGGATTTAACGGGATGGTTGGATAAGTGGAGAGGACAAAATAGGCTTAAATCGAAGTAATATTGATTTTTTGATAAAATAAAAAGCCTTCCATTATTGGAAAACTTTTTAAAATTATTCTGATGTATTTAACACTTCATTCGTAAGGGCAGCAATATTAATTTGCGTGTCCTCATGCATTACATCATTTAAAATTTCATTACGGAAATAACGGACGCTTACATGAAGAGGCATCTTCAATAGCTTTTCTAGGGCCTGCTGGTACATAATTACGAACTCCTTATCAGTGTTCCCACGCTTTAACTCTGCAAAGGACTCATAAAATTGGTCAAGTTTGTCTGAAAACTCTAGTAAACGGCCCTCAATTGTTTCGTCTTTTCCCTCCTTCATACGTTCAGAGAAGACTTCTTGAAAATCTGAAGGTATTTCTTCCTGTATGAATTTTTCCATCATTTTCTCTTCAACATGGGCTAGCATTTGTTTAAGCTCTATACTTGCATGCTTAACTGGTGTTTTAATGTCACCAATGAACACCTCAGCAAAATCGTGATTGATTGTTTTTTCATATAGTGACTTCCAATTAATCGTTGCACCATTCATTTCTTCGAGTGTAGCAAAAAACATAGCATATTGTGAAACCTTCCAAGAATGAGCAGCTACATTATGCTCTTCGAATTTAAAACGACCAGGAGCACGGAAAATTCTTTCTAAATCATTTAAGCTTGTAAAAAATCTATGGATACCTATAAAAATCACTCCTCAACTTTTTTAGCATAATAAATATGCCTATATCTGCATCATACAATTATTCTTACCCCAATAGATGTGGATTTAAATCATTTAACAAACAATTAATAAGGTATTTACAAATAATAAAATTTAAATGGTTTAATTTATAAGATATGCAACAGCGGTAAAAATGTGAACTAAATTGTAAATAAAATAATTCTTTTTTAAGAAAATTGATGAGGGGTGTTCTTTTATCAATATATCCTACCTTGCTCTTTGGCTTATGGTAATAGAGAGAACTTTGTAAAAAAAGACCTTTGATTAAAATCAAAGATCCTTTCCCTTATACAGAAACGTCAATCGTTGTTCCTTTATGAGGGTGTGGGGCAGCCGGTTGCTGTGCTGGCATTTGCTCTAGCATTTGAACAGCACTGGCTGCACCCATGTTAAGCGATTTATTCATAATGCTCAGTTGCACTGTTTGCTGTAGCTGTGCCACTTGTGTAGACATAAATGAACTTAATTCCATATATTCATCACTCCTTTTGTTTTATATCGGTCTAACCACATGGAAAATCAATATTTTCTCTAAAATAGTATAAATGGTATCTTTCCACAGTATCGGAATACTTCTCATAATTATGGGTAATACTTGTACATATAGGAGGGTATGAATATGTGGAAAAATCTTATTGTTTTAGGTAGTATGACAGTTCTTTTGAGTGGCTGTGGATTTTTTGGAATGGCTGAAGATGAAAAACAAATACCAGTTGCGGCGCCAGAGACTTTAAAGGCAGCAGCTAATGTTGTAGATAATGAAGGTAATGAAATTGGACATATGGAGTTAACTGAAGGCTCAGATGGTGTATTAATATCTCTTGGACTAACTAAAGTTCCAGAAGGCGAGCATGGTATTCATATCCATGAGGTAGGAAAATGTGAAAAGCCTACATTTGAATCAGCTGGAGCACATTTTAACCCACTTGAAAAACAACATGGTATCGAAAATCCAAAAGGACCTCACCTTGGAGATTTACCAAACATTGCACCAGAAGAGGATGGAACGGTTCAAGTTGAATTTGTAGCGAAAAACTTAACATTAGAACCGGGTATGGAAAACTCTATCTTGGACAAGGATGGTAGTGCAATTGTAATTCATGAAGGTCCAGATGATTATAAAACAGACCCATCTGGAAACTCAGGAGATCGTATAGCATGTGGTGTTATTAGTTCTTCTAAATAGTAAATTGGCTGTGTAAAAAGGCAAAATTTTGCGCTTTTGCACAGTTTTTTTCTGAATTTTAGAAAGAGGAGGAAAATCAATTCTTTACATGGGTATGTAGGGAAATTCGAATTTACATATTTTTCAATTTTAAAAAGTAGAAATTTATTTAAAGTAATATAATAATTTGCTAGTCTATTTTAGGTTTAAAATTGCATATGTAGTTCGTTAATACCAGTAATTACTAATTCTGTATTATAACAAGAAGCTATCTATCTAGGAAAATCGTTATAGTGGAATATCTAAAACCTCTTTAAGAAAGCGCCTTCATGCTGTAAAAATACCAATTACTCTATTAATAGAGTGTCAAAATCATTGACACAAGGGAAAGTGAATAGTTACAATTGAAACTGTAATGTAACAATTTAGTACTGGAGGGTTTTAGTTGAAGAAAAATAATTATTTACTAATGACAGTTTTAGGTTTGTTACTTCTAGTTCTTGCGGCTTGTGGCGGAGATGAGGCTACTGACGGTAACTCTGAAGAAACAAAATCTAATGATTTTTTAAGTTTAGCAACTGGTGGTACACAAGGTACTTATTATGCTCTAGGTGGTACTTTTGCAGATTTAATTTCAGATGAAACGGGTATTAAAACAACTGCTGAAGTTTCTCAAGCATCTGCAGCAAATGCTAATGCATTAAAAGCTGGCGATGCTGAAATTGCTTTCCTACAAACAGATATCGCTTACTATGCAAAAAATGGTGAGTTAATGTTTGAAGGACAGGCGGTTGAAGATCTTGTGGCAATCGGTGGATTATATCCAGAAACAATTCACTTAGTGACAACTTCAAAATCTGGAATCACTTCATTTGATGATTTAAAAGGTAAAAAGGTATCAGTAGGTGCACCAGGTTCTGGTACTTATGCAAATGCTGAGCAATTATTAGAAGTACATGGTTTAACTATGGACGATATTCAAGCACAAAATTTAGACTTTGGTGAATCAACTGATGGTTTAAATACTGGTCAAATCGATGCTGCGTTTATCACAGCTGGTTACCCAACAGCAGCTGTTGAAGCATTAGGTGCAACAGCTGATGTAGTAATCGTACCGGTTGAAGCTGACAAAGCTGAAGCTCTAATTGAAAAATATCCTTATTATGCAGTAGATACAATTCCTTCAGGTACTTATGGATTAACTTCAGAAGTTCCAACTGTATCAGTTTTAGCTATGATTGCAGTTAAATCAGATTTATCTGAAGATGTAGCATACGGAATTGCAAAAGCAATTTACGGAAATGCTGGCGAAATCAGTCATCCTAAAGGAGAGTTCATTAAAACTGAAACTGCTTTAGATGGTATTGGAATTGACGTTCATCCAGGTGCTCAAAAATACTTTGATGAACAATAAATAAGTAGTAAAGAAGAGCTTGAAGAAACTGCTTCTTCAAGCTCTTTTTGACTTTGCTTTCTTATATATAGCTCAGTGTACTTTTTAAGGAACATTTGATTAGATGAGGCGATGTAATGAAAAGAGCAATTTTACTCTTAGTTGTATCTATACTTGGTATTATTTTTTTGTTTTCACCAAATTATACGGTGCTGTCGTTTGAAGAAACAAAAACGAATCATCCCAAAAGTACTTACATAAACGTAACAAAAGATAATAAATTTATTATCCGCTATATCCATTCAATTCATTTAACAGATGTACTTGAAACCTATGAAGTAACTGACTCTAATCAGATACGGCTACTTTCAATGGAATATGAGGATGTTGCCATCGGTATGCCTGCGCATGCTGAGGAGGGTCAAACATTGAGCTATAAAAATGGTAAATATAAGCTTGAATTTGAGAATCAAATAATTGATAGCTTTACACTTTATGTTGGAGATATTAATCTAGAATTAGCGTTTATTTATGAAGGGAATACCTATGATTTAAAAAAGTCATTAGGACGAGGAAATGCCTTTCTATTTGAAATCAAAAGGATTTCATTATTTGAGAAGCTGAAAGGAGTTGTTATGTTACATGAAAAAGGATGACAAAAAGTCTTCTAAAGTTGGTGCAGGCAGTATGGAAAATATACCTGCAGCAGACCAAATTGAAGCGTTATCTCAAGAACAGCAACAGCAATTATTAGAAAAATATGATACAGAATCGAACTTGCGACGACTAGCTGGTGTAATGAAATGGGTTATCTATATTGGTTTACTTTCATTTTCACTATTCCAATTATATACAGCTATTTTCGGTCAATTTACTGCCTATATTCAACGTTCAATCCATTTAGGCTTTGCTTTAACATTTATCTTTTTACTATTCCCGTCCTTTAAAAAGGGAAGAAAAGATAAAGTACCGTTTTATGATTACATCCTTGCAATAGCTGCCATGGGTTCGGGGCTATATTGGACGATTAACTATGAACGACTAGTTAAAAGTCTTGGTAGTATTACACAAATGGACTTTATTGTCGGTCTTATCGTAATCATATTAGTATTAGAGGGGGCAAGACGTGCAGTTGGTTTACCAATTGCAATTATCGCCGCTTTATTCCTGGCTTACGCTATGTTTGGACGGTATATGCCAGATTTCTTATCCCATCGTGGCCAGTCTTTAGAACAGATTGTTAACCTAATGTACTACTCAACAGACGGTATTTTAGGAACACCACTTAGTGTTTCTGCAACATACATCTTTGCTTTCTTATTATTTGGAGCCTTCCTTGTTAAAACGGGTGTAGGTGGATATTTTAATGATTTAGCCATCGCTATAGCAGGGAAATTAGTAGGTGGTCCTGCTAAAGTTGCAATTTTCTCTTCTGCTTTGCAGGGTACTATCTCAGGAAGTTCTGTAGCGAATGTAGTAACATCAGGTTCTTATACAATTCCAATGATGAAAAAATTAGGGTATAAAAAGGAATTTGCAGGAGCAGTAGAAGCAGCTGCTTCTACTGGTGGTCAGTTAATGCCTCCGATTATGGGTGCAGCAGCTTTTTTAATGGTTGAGTTTATTGGCCGCGGTGTCACATATTGGGATATCGCAAAAGCGGCAGCTATTCCAGCCCTTCTTTACTTCGTAGGAATTTGGATTATGACGCACTTTGAAGCGAAACGTCTAGGACTTCAAGGACTAAAAGATGAAGAAATACCAGATAGAAAAGCAATATTTAAGAAAATCTATTTATTAACGCCAATTGTCTTAATCATTGTATTAATGATGTCAGGAATTCCTGTTATTCATGCAGCACTTTATGGAATCGTTGCATGTATTCTTGTTGGATTGATTAATAAAGAGATAAAGTTTGGTGTTCGCGAAATCATCGATGCACTAGTTGATGGTGCTCGTACGGCATTGGCAGTTGCAGCTGCTACTGGATGTGCGGGGATTATCGTTGGTGTAGTAGTAAAAACTGGACTTGGCTTGAGCTTAGCAAATAGTTTAGTAGACCTTGCTGGCGGTAAAATCTTCTTAACATTATTCTTTGTTATGATCGCCTCTCTAGTATTAGGGATGGGTGCACCAACTACAGCAAACTATGTTATTACATCGACAATTGCTGCGCCAGCGATAATTACATTACTAGCACCTGATGTATCACAAGCTTTAATACCAATTACAGTTATATTATCGGCGCACTTCTTTGTATTTTATTTTGGAATTATTGCCGATATCACACCGCCAGTTGCTCTTGCAGCCTTTGCGGCATCCGGAATATCCGGCGGGGATCCAATCAAAACTGGGGTGAATTCTGCTAAGCTAGCGATAGCAGCGTTTATCATTCCATACATGATTGTATTTTCACCAGCATTACTAATGATCGATGTGACATTATGGCAAGTGATTTGGGTAGTGTTTACAGCAATAATGGGTATGATAGCCATTGGAGCAGGAGTTATCGGATTCTGGTATCGTAAAATCAACTGGCTAGAGCGTTTAATCGTGCTTGGGGCAGGTTTAGCGATGATTTATCCAGAGTCCTTCTCTGACTTTGTGGGATTAGCCGTATTCGGCATTATGTTCATATTACAATTAATGTCAAAAGATAAAAACAAACCGAACAACAAAGACTTAAATACAGCTACGAACTAGTAGATTCAAAGGGCTTGCATATTAACGTATGCAGGCTTTTTTCCATGTTATTGGACTAGTTCGGAATTTGTTAAAGATATATATTTTTTGTAAATAGTTTCCGATTCTCATTGTTTTTCGTTACAGGTTTTTTTACACTAATAACAAAGAGGGCTAGAATTTATGAATCGGTGAAAAAATGTCGAGGTATGCTGAGGATAAAAATATTATATTAATGGGGGTAACTATGAAAAGTATAGCGGTGGATATGGATCAGGTACTAGCAGATTTCCTAGGTAAGGCATCAAGAGCTTGTAAGGAGCGATTTAACCTTTCAATCTCTAAAGAAGAATTTGATGTAGCTAAACTAGAGGCACATCATCCGGAGCTTGTGAAAAAATTCTTTTTAATGATTAATGAGCCTGACTTTTTTAGGGATCTTGAGTTATTAGATCCAGATGCAATTTCAGTTTTAAAGGAGCTTAGTGAGCATTATGAAATCTATATTGCTACAGCTGCAATGGATGTGCCTGGTTGCTTTAATGCAAAGTATGAATGGTTACTTGAACACTTCTCATTTTTAAATCCGGAGCACTTTATTTTCTGTGGGGACAAAAAGGTAGTAAAGGCAGATTACCTCATTGATGATAATGTAAAGCAGCTACACTCCTTTACTGGAGAAGGTATCCTATATTCCCAGCCTTATAATGAGTGCTGTGAGGATTTTAAACGAGTGCGTAATTGGAAAGAGATTCGCGATTTATTTTTACCTGTAATTCATATTAATGATTAAGTAAGACTATATTAAATACTTTGAAATTAGTCCCTCTTAGTAGGGGCTTTTTTACTCCTTTCTAAAAGCCACAATAGCCAACAAAATTCAAAGCCAAAATGAAGAATCTACCACTATATAGTTGGGTTTTTGTATTGTACAATGATTATAAGCAAAATTCGACAATTGCAAATGAATAATTATCACAAATTGCGATTTTTATGATACTTTTTTTGCATAGTTAACGAAAATGGGTTGTATTGAACAAGAGAAATGTGTATGATATAAAATATCAGAAAATTCAAACTAAGAGGTGTTTAAATAATGACAAACCTATTATTATCCAAGTTTGAAACTTATTTATTAGATGAAGAGCTTGAATTAGAGAATCAGCAGGCTCAAGTAGATTATAACTATCAAGAGTCTGTAAATTATGAAGAATATCCACCTGGATTCTTTTCAGGCTTATAAGATTTAATATGAGGAGGGAATACTTTCCTTCCTTCCTACGGCAAAATCCATCTAGGGAATTGCCGTTTTTTCCATTATAGAAGTGAGTTATTAGTTTTCAAAATTCTAATTTATAGGCAGAAGCAGTTAATAAGTAACGCTTTCATATGTATAATAGAGAAAGCCAACATATAATTTGAGGTGTGGAAAATGGGTCAGGTAAAAACTTATGAAGAAGTAATCTATGGATGGTTCGATCATTTTCATGCTCATCCAGAAGTAAGCTGGAAGGAAGTAGAAACGACAAAGAAAATAGCATCGATATTAGATGAAATGAAAATAAAATATAAACTCTTTTCTGATGTAACTGGTCTAGTGGCAGAGATAGGACAGGGAGAGGAAGTTATTGCAGTACGTGCAGATATTGATGCGTTATGGCAAGAGGTAGATGGTACAATGCGTGCAAATCATTCTTGTGGGCATGATGCCAATATTTCGATGGTACTCGGAGCGCTTCTTGATTTAAAGGATGAAAAATTAAATAAACGCATTCGCTTTATCTTCCAGCCTGCTGAGGAGACTGGTGGTGGTGCAATTGAAATGGTAAAGCATGGTGTTATCGATGATGTTTCGTATTTGTTTGGTGTACATCTACGTCCGATTGAAGAATTACCTTTAGGAAAAGTAACACCGGCCATTCATCATGGCGCGGCAATGTTCCTGAAGGGCTCCATTCATGGGGTTGATGCACATGGAGCGAGACCACATCAAGGGAAAAATTCAATTGATGTTATTTTTGCCATTCAACAAATGCTAAAAAGCATTTATATTGACCCCTTTGAGGTTTATAGTGCAAAGCTAACAAAAATCGTTGCAGATGGGGGAAGTACGAATATTATCCCTGGAAACGCAACATTTTCAATGGATATTCGTGCACAAAAAAATTCGGTGCTTGAAGAGCTTCAAAAAAGAATTGATAAGGGCTTTGAAGGAATTCGCAATATGTTTGGAATCGAGTTAAAATGGGATTGGTTGGATAGCACACCAGGAGCAGAGGTTTCTGAGTTAGCTACTCAAATTGCCGCAGATTCAATTGTCGAGGCAATAGGGACTGAGCATTTAGAAAAACCAATTTACACACCTGGTAGCGATGATTTCCACTATTATACGGTACTAAGACCGAAATTAAAGGCAGCAATGATTGGAATTGGTGCGGATTTAACACCAGGTCTCCATCATCCTAAAATGACTTTCAACAAAGAAGCTTTAATTACAGGTGCCAAAGTGTTAACAACTACTCTACGTAATGCAGCAAAAACAAACTAATAGATTAGTTTAGATGAAGGAAGTTTAATTACTATGAAAATCAAGCAAGTTGAAATCTTTGCAGTAAATTTACCATTAATCGATCCATTTATAATTAGCTATGCAACTTACCCAAACATTCAATCGATTATAGTTAAAATGACAACAGAGTGTGGGGTAGTCGGCTGGGGAGAAAGTGTTCCAGACGAGCATATAACAGGTGAAACTCCGCATTCAACCTATGCGATGCTAAAAAATACTTTAGCACCATTAATGATTGGACAAAATCCAATGGAGTTTGAAAAGATTCATGAACTAATGGATAAAAAGGTTCACAGGGCACCAGCAGCAAAAGCAGCTATTGATATTGCTTGCTTTGATGCGGTAGGGAAAAAGTTAGGCGTTCCAGTTTATCAATTAATAGGTGGACGTTATCATGAGAAATTTCCGGTTACACACGTTCTAAGTATTGATGAGCCTGAAAAAATGGCAGAGGAAGCCACACAAAAGATGGAAGAAGGATATACCTCTTTCAAAATGAAAGTGGGCCAAGATGTCTTAAGTGATGTAAAACGCATTAAAGCTGTACGTGAACGTGTTGGTGAAGAAATTGCTATTCGAGTTGATGTAAATCAGGGCTGGGAGAATAGTGCAAATACACTTTCTGCTATTCGACACTTAGAGGCTCTTGGGATTGATTGGTTAGAACAGCCTGTTGCTCAGGACGATATTGATGCAATGGTAGAAATTAAATCCAAATCAACTATTCCTGTCATGATTGATGAAGGAATTCGTGATATGTACAATATGCGTGAGATTATTGCCAAGCGTGCAGCGGATAAAGTGAACATTAAGCTGATGAAATGTGGTGGAATCTATCCTGCTATGAAGCTGGCGAATATGGCTGAGATGGCTGGCATGGAGTGCCAAATTGGTTCGATGGTTGAATCTTCAATTGGTTCTGCTGCTGGTTTCCATGTTGGTTTTTCGAAAAAAATTATTAAAAGTGTGGAGCTAACCGGTCCAGTTAAATTTTCGAAGGATCCTGGAGATCTAAAGGAAAGCTATGTTATTCCAAATATTCAACTAAACGAACGTCCTGGTTTAGGTGTAAGTGTAGATGAGGCAATTCTTGCTGAGCTTACTCAATACTCGGATTTAGTAGAGTAGGTGGGGAAATTTTGAGTTCAGTTTATGAAGGGCTATTAGGTGAGCGTCCTTTTGAAGTAAAGGTACTCGATAAGAACCATTTGCCTAAGATTCTTGCTTTACAGGAATTAGTTTATGATGCCTTACTAAATAAAGATATATTGGAGCCATTAACAGATGAAGAATTTCTCTATATATTAGAGGGGCAAGGTCTATTGGTAGGTACATTTGTTGAAGAACAACTCATTGCTTTTCGAGCACTTTTAGTACCTGCAATTGATGCTGATCATCTGGGTTACGCGATTGGGCTAGTAAATGAGTCGGATTTAAAACGGGTTCTTTATCAGGAAATCTCGAATGTTCATCCAGATTTTCGAGGCTTTGGTCTTCAGAAAACCCTAGCTAAAGTCATCATGCAGCAAATCGATACAAAGGACTTTGATTATATTGCAGCAACAGTAATGCCATACAATATAGCAAGCTTAAAGGATAAATTCTCACAGGGCTTCCATATTGTACGTTTAAAATATGCATATGGTGGTAAATTACGCTATGTATTTGCTTTAGATTTACATAAGAAGCAGCAATATGAAGAGGACACGGTAACCATTTCGATGGGGGATATTGAGGCTCAACAAAGAATCCAGCAAGAAGGCTATGTCGGGACTGCAATGAAGCAGCTGGCAGATGACTGGGTAGTCGAATATCAAAAGCCTTTGAACGTTTTAAAGTAAGTATAGTTAAGCTACCTAAAGGTCAATTAGACTAGTAAGGTAGCTTTTTCGTGTGAAATCATGAGAAATAGAGTTTAGTTTAGTTTAGATTAGAAATTATAGATTAGTGGAGTGTTAGATTGTGATTAATAACCATCATATAAAGCCTGTCCTACAGAAAATGAAAGGACAAACTGCAGTTAATAACCGTACAACAATATCAGATGCCCTCATCGCCTCGGTAGGGGTTTTTGTTTGTATGTTTATTATTTTTGAGTTAACTCAATATACGCATTCACTCTGGTTTATTGCCTCTTTCAGTGCAAGTAGCATGCTTGTAATGACAGCATGGAATGCACCTGTTGGCCAACCTCGCAATGTAATTGGAAGCCATCTGATTGCTTCCTTTATAGCAATAGCGATCCTGAATTTATTTGGCTCATCCCCAGTAATGATGAGTCTAGCCCTTTGCTGTACAATTTTTTGCATGCTTATGACGAGAACCTTTCATCCACCAGCATGTGGCGACCCTATTATCATTATGATGAGCGGGTACAGTTGGGGATTTTTATTTCATCCGGTTTTAATCGGGGCGATTATTATAGTTGTTTTTGGATTAATTATTAATAATCTACATCCAAAACGAAAGTATCCGCTATATTGGTGGTGAAATAGCAGGCTTTCTCATAATTTGGGATGGGGAGGGCTGAAAGGGGTGTTATGGGGGATGGGATTAATAATGAATCGGTTACACTAAGTTGGACAGATACTATGAGGGCTAGTAGACTTAACTGGAGTGGGTACTGGGGGAGGAAGAGATTCGGTTAAGCTTCCAACCTGATAAATAAACGGAGAAATTTCCGTTATTTAGAATGTTAGGTAAAAAACAGCTTGAATAGCGGAAGAAATTCCCTCTATTGACCGGAAAAACATTAAAATAGGGAAATTTATT
Source organism: Ureibacillus chungkukjangi (assembly GCF_044795995.1). Lineage (NCBI taxonomy): Bacteria > Bacillati > Bacillota > Bacilli > Caryophanales > Caryophanaceae > Ureibacillus > Ureibacillus chungkukjangi. The sequence continues at coordinate 281,450 of NZ_CP085009.1, forward strand.
TAACATAACCGAAAAAACTTCCCTTATATAACCCCTAAACCAGCTCCATTCAGTATATAAGCGGAAAATCTCCTCTTATTTGATATCCATCTCGTCTTTACAGATATGGGCTCTCAACGAAGTTAGGATAAATCAAAAAAAACACCATTCTCAATGAACTGCCCCGTAAAAGTTAGACACTAATCTAACTTTTACGGGGGTTTTTTTATGGCTAAATTTTCTATCGAACAAAAAATTCAAGCAGTTGAACGTTATATAAATGGGCATGAATCAATGAATGGAATCGCGAAGGATATTGGTGTTACTCGGCGTGTAATCAGTGATTGGGTTCGTCTTTATCAAGAGAACGGTAGAGAGGCATTCCTAAAATCCTATACAAACTATTCTGCTGAGTTTAAAATGAATGTACTTAACTATATGAACGAAACAGGTACATCCTCTATTGACACAGCTGCGATATTTAACATTTCATCTCCTGGCTTGATTCGAACTTGGAAGATAAAGTTTGAAATTGGTGGTTATGATACTCTTGTTTCTAAGTAAAAGGGGCGACCACCTATGAAAAAGGACACGAAAACTTTACCAGCTGAAGGATCTGTAGAAGAACTAGAGGCGCGTATAAAGCAACTGGAAATGGAGAATGCATATTTAAAAAAGTTAAACACTTTAGTTCAAATGAAAGAAAAATTACCAACCAAATCAAAGCGCAAGTAATTTATGAACTAAAGGAAATCTATGAAGTGGTGGAATTAATTAAAGTCGCTGATATTCCACGTAGCACATATTACTACTGGGAAAAGCGTTTAAATCGTGATGATAAATATGCAGAAGTTAAAGCTGTTATTCAGTCCATTTACCACGAACATAAAGGGCGTTACGGGTATCGTAGAATTGCTAAAGAATTAAAGAAATATGGCTTCTCTCATGATCCAAAAACAATTAATAAATTGATGAATGCCATGGGCATTAAATGCGAAGTACGTATGAAAAAATACCGATCATACAAAGGAAATGTCGGGAAAATTGCACCGAACATTTTACATCGTGATTTTACAGCGAAAAACATGAACGAGAAATGGGTAACGGACGTAACAGAATTTCATTTATTTGGTGAGAAGCGTTATTTATCTCCAGTATTAGATTTATGTAACGGTGAAATCATTGCCTACACGGTAATGAGTCGCCCAGTTTATAAATTAGTTGGCGATATGTTAAAACAAGCAGTAATGCGGCTTCGACCAGATGATCAAGTCCTTCTACATTCAGACCAAGGTTGGCACTATCAAATGAAACTATACCAACGAACATTAAAACAACATAATATCACACAAAGTATGTCCCGTAAGGGCAATTGTTTGGATAATGCAGTCATTGAAAATTTCTTTGGCTTACTAAAATCTGAGCTACTTTATCTGCAAGAATTTGAGAGCATGGAGCATTTTGAGAAGGAACTATCGGATTATATTCACTATTATAATAACAAACGTATGAAGGCAAAATTAAAAGACCTAAGCCCGGTGGAATACCGAACTCAGGTCCTTGAAGCAGCTTAATTACATATGTCTAACTTTCTTGGGTCAGATCACAACGTAATGGTGTTTTTTGCATAGCTTAAATTGATTTGTGCTTTTATGCGTTGAATCAATTTATAAGTATCGGTTTCTAATTATAGGTTTTCGAAGCTTTATGATAAAAATTCTTCTTATGTCCAGAGCTCCTATTTTTTGCGAAGTAATGTATCCGCCAGAGGGATTCCAATCACTACAACTACAGATGTTAAAATTACTAGACCTTGTAAAATACCTATTGCTAATTGATCGAACATCGTATCTCTCCTTCTTTTCTTTATAATTTATCTTACCTTAAATCTAGTTAATTATCCATCTCTCTATGAAAAGTCAAATGGATAAGTAAAAAATCAGTTCTAAATTTTAACTCTTTAATTAAATTCGATCCGGGAAATTATTATGCCAATTCTGTAACGAAAGCTTCTTTCTTTAAAGAATAATGATGGTAAAATAATACAGTGAGTTATATGACCATTAGCGTTGAATTGGCATAATCGCATATTAATATTGAGGTGGTGAATAAAAAGATGATTAGAAGTAAAGAAGCGCTTATTGGTGCGGCCATGCTTTTATGTATCTGTTTATATTTAACTTTTTCAATTTCAGATGCTGAGAAAATAGGCGCCCGATCGCAATTTATGACGTTCCCTATCAATTATAAAGATGGATATATTCTGTTTGGAATTATTGGGTCCATTTTATTTATAATAGCATTGTTTTTAATCGTATTAGGTTTAAAGAGATATCGTTTTAGAACGGTAGCAATCGTTGCCGTCTTATATGGATTGTCTCCACTCATTCTCATAACATTGTACCAAGAAACTTTAGCAAGTGGCATAGACTCTATTTCATATGATGGCAATGGAGAATGCCATTTTGAATCAATAGGAGAAGAACAATTAAAAGGTGAATGCAATTTCATACTACATAATCATAGCAATGAAGCAGTGTCATTCGAATTAGAATTTTTAGATTCAGATGTGATGGCTGATGCCGTTCGAATGGAGTCGCTCATGAATTTAGCTGGACCATATAATTTAACAATAGAAGCGAATGAAAAAAGGTCGGTTAAAGTAAATGAAATCCTAGATGTATCAGGGATTCCTAAACATATTGAATGGGGGAGTACTGCTAAAATTCATTTCAAATTAATGGATGGTAAGAGTGCACGTATATTGTAGGTTCAGGGATAGAATAAATGACTATTTTAAAGGATGGACAAAAAAACTATAGATACCATATCTATAATTAAGAAAAGGGAGGCACATTTAAAATGAAAGATTTATGTAAATGTGACGAAACTTATGATTTAAAGGTAGATGCGGATATTGGCGCTGATGCAATCTGGTGTAATAAATGTTCTTGTAACTTTGAAATATTATATGTTCCAATTTCCATTGAACTACAGTCAGAACTTACAAAATGGATATTAAAATATGGAGAGTGGATTGATTGGGAAAATGATAAAATCGTTTCAAATGGAGTTGAACTTGAAGAAGCACACAATATACAAGGATTAAAGCTTGCAAACAGAGTGAAAAATGAACTTAAAGAGAGATATAAAGTAACGTTTTCTCCTTCTACATTTGCAAGGAGGCATGCAAAGTCTATAAAGTAGTGTGGCATTAAAGTTTACCAAAAATTCCATTTTGTTGTTGGTTTTTATTTGTAAATAATTTAGAATATAAAAAACTATATAAAGGCTATGAAAAGAAGAGTAAACAGATGTACTATCTGCAGAGACCTCTGTCAGCTGAAAAAGAGGGATAGGAAATTTGTTGAAACAAGACTTGGAGCTGTGCAATGGATTTGCTCGTTTAGAGCAATGATGATGCAACGTATTCTCACGTTAAAGAGATAGAGTATCGCAATTTGATGTATTCACAGGGCCGTACTCGATAAGACCTTTGCAGTAATGTGGAGGTGAACTGGGGTGGCACCGCGACAAGACTCGCCCCCAAGATAAATATCTTGGGGGTGAGTTTTTTTATTTGCGGATTGGAATGTATAAGTTTTAAAGGAAATCCGCATAAGAAAAGACATCAACTCGACCTATACTGGTCGAGTTTTGTTTTTCTAATGTAAAAAAATAAAATCGGAGTGGTGTATATGTCTAAATGGAAGTATCCTTTCTTGCTATTAGGGGGAATCGGAATTTCTAATGTTGGTGGGTGGGTTTACCTCATTGCTCTCAATTTAATTATATTGAATGAAACCGGTTCTCCACTTGCGATTGCCTTGTTGTATATGCTGGGTCCCATCGCAACTATTTGTTCTAATGTATGGTCAGGCAGTTTAATTGATCGGATAAATACTCGTCGACTTATGATGTTGTTGGATTTTTTCCGAGCCTTCTGTATAGCGTTAATCCCATTGTCACCGTCACTAATCTATATGTATGTACTCGCATTTTTGATAAATATTGGAAGTGCTATTTTTGAGCCAACATCAATGGTTTATATGACAAAACTGATACCTGAAGAGGCTCGCCAACGCTTTAATGCCCTAAGAAGTTTTCTCAACTCCTGTGGTTCATTAATAGGCCCATCCATTGCTGGACTTTTATTTTGGATGGGAACTCCTTATACTGCTATCTATGTGAATGCAGTGGCGTTATTCTGTTCAGTGCTTATTCTCATGATGCTCCCCAATGTAGATTCAAGTCACAGAGAAACTAAGGTAAATGGCTCCACTTGGGGTATGGTAGTAAATGATTTTAGAGTGATTTTTAATTTCAGTAAGAGAAATAGCTATATCACTAGGATCTATTTATTATTCAGTGGCACAATTATATTTATGACAGCAATAGATTCTCTTGAGGCAGCATTTGCCAAAAAAGTGCTTTCCATATCTGATACTAATTATGGGTTTTTATTAAGTATATTTGGTGCAGGAATAATATTAAGCTCAATTATAAATATAGTATTTTCAAAACAGCTTGCAGTTACTGGTTTAATAGGGTTCGGAACAATATTTACTTCAATTGGCTATGTTTTGTTTTATGGAGCTAACGGCTTTGTTAGTGCCAGTTTTGCTGTATTCATAATAGGGCTTGCAGTTACGTTTGGAAATACTGGCTATCTCACTTACTTCCAAGATAATATACCCACGAACATGATGGGAAGATTTATAAGCATTTTTAGTGTCATCGAAGCAGCTTTAATAATTTCATTAACGCTAATAACAGGTTTAGCTTCAGAATTCTCCTCTATTCGCCCAGTCGGATTAGTTGCTTCATTTGCTTTCTTTATATTAGGACTAATAGCTATTAAAACTGTTAATGGTGGGAAGGGTGCAAATTTAGAAAATGTAAGTCTCAAGGACTAGTCTAAAATACTGCTCAGGTTTATTACTAGGGGTTTTGCTCTTGCGATAAAATGGAATTAATAGACAAATGAGCAGAGGAACTAGAGAAAATGAAAACTAAAAAGAAATTTAGATTTTGGAAGATGCTTAGGATTATTATTTTAGCTATTGTCGCAGCACTATTGATATGGGTAATGGGAAGTAATTTGATGACTGCATACGAACAAAAAAAGTATCCAGCAATCGGAGAATTAGTAGATGTAAATGGTGAAAATATGCACATTTATACGAAGGGCAATGGTGATAATACAGTAGTATTATTGAGCGGGCTTGGAACAGCAGCGCCTGTTCTGGATTTTGAACCTTTAATAAATGAAATGGCAAAAACGAACAAGGTAGTAGTGGTAGAGCCATTTGGATATGGGTGGAGCGATGTAACAAACAAAGAAAGAACGGTTGAGAATATAGTTGAGGAGATTAGAATAGCTTTAACAAAATCGAATTTACCAGGACCGTATATTTTAATGCCCCATTCGATATCTGGAATCTATAGTATGTATTTTGCCAATAAATATCCTGAGGAAGTAAAAGCCATTGTGGGAATCGACCCTACATTGCCAGAGGCGTTGGATTATTTTGATGAAACAGCACCTACCATGCCTGAAATCTTAAGCTATGTAGCACCTACTGGAATTGCAAGATTCGCACTAAATATTGATCCAGAAGGATTTTTGCCGATTGCTGTGGATGGCACCTATTCCGAAGAAAATCAAAAAATGACCGAGGCGATTTCTGCATGGAAGGGTTATAACAAAACCGTTGTAAATGAGACCAATGAGATAGAGAATAATATTAGAAAAACGATTAATATGAAATTTCCTTCTAGTATGCCAGTTTTACTTTTCACGACTAAAGAAGAGAAGGAAACCACGAATGGGAAAAACAGCGTGACCTTTTATGAAACGCAGCTATCTAATTCCCCGGCTAGTAAGATTGTTATTTTAGAGGGGCATCATTATCTTCATTGGACTCACTATAAAGAAATAAGCAAGGCAGTGAGCGAGCTTATAAAAATCAGCTCTTCAAACTTAAGATAATTGGCTTATGAAACCAGTAAATAAACAGTCCATGTACGTCACTTAACCTACTAAAGACTGTTTATTTTTTGGTTGCTTTTAGATTACTTTACTTCATCGGGCAATATTCACAGTGCATTAAGCCTGGAATGTCTTTTGAGAAGCAGCAGCTTTTTCTTAATGGTTTATTGATAAGGTCGGCAGGGTTTTTGCCGTCAGTGTATTGATAAAACCAGGATTTGTTGGAGAAGAGCTGCCATGCTTTTGTGCCCTCCAGAATTTCTAAATCCTCAAAGGCACGGTCTGCTAGCAATGGATTTTCAAGCTGTTCATAATAATTCCAAAGCATATAGCCGAAAAGATTTTCCCATAATGTAAGTGGAGAAATTGAAGTAGTTTTTCGGAATTGCTGAAATACTTCATGGCATTGATATAAAAGCTTGCTAATTACATACTCACGTTCTTTATCCTCAACAAAGCGATAATCATTTGGCGTTATAAATGTACCAAGAGTATTCACCCCGAACTCATTAATGAGACTGAAGCGAACATCTACCTTTTTGCCATCCCAAATTTCGTCGTACATAGAAAGCATATAAAACTGCATGGCCATGAACATTCCATAGCGTCTACTGAAGTGGGAAACTGCGGCTGTTTCCGTACTCGCTTGTGTAATCCCCATCATCAAGTTACGAAAATCCGTTAAATAAAAATCCTTATGTAAATTTTCTAGTGTAAATAATGGGCGATCAGGATTCTCAGTAAAGACACCAAATGAATTTAAAACACGTATTTGATCATAAGTCAGAGCAGGCATTTATTTCACCTTCATTTTTTACATTAACTATAACACTATCAAGAAATTTGATGAAGATTTTTGATTTCGCTATACAAAAATCCTTAATCATAATAAAATATATAAAACTAATAAGAAAAGTAGGTTTTATAAATGGCACAAATACCGTCAATACCTAGACCATTAGTAAGAACAAACCAATGGACAATTTTCCTTTCTGTCGTTTTAACATGGATTACAGGAGCAGAATGGCTATTAGCAATTCCTCTTGTAGCTAATTTGATGGGCATCTTGTTTAACTATAACCCGATTATGAAAATCGCTAGAGTATTTCTTATAAAAGAAGGGAAGAAGTATATCCCTGAAGACATAACACAGCAAAAGTTCAATGCCTGTATTGCAGTATTTTGCTTAGCAGGAGGGCTTATTAGCTTTATCGCTGGATGGACGATTTTAGGTTACGTATTTACAATCATGGTAGCAGTTGCATCTTTTATTGCTATATTAGGCTTTTGTGTTGGTTGTTTTATCTTCTTCCAGATAAAACAGTTTCAGTATCGTCGAAGCTTAAGACATTCCTAAAAAAAGTTTTCTAAAAATTTATGCAAATAGTTGACTCTCTAATTGAAAACGATTATCATTATCATATGAATAAAAAACCTTATTACTTTTGTGATAAGTGCTTTTCTCCAAAATAAAGTCAAACGTTCTTCCCCCCTATTTAGAACGTTTAGGCGCGAAAAAGGTCGAGCTTCAATGTTGAAGCTCGGCCTCTTTTTTTTCTACCGATTTTGAAAGCTGCATCGTATGATAGCTGTGCAATAGCATCCCGATAATAATAACGCCAATACCTATCAAAGCAACCGGCGTCGGCAGGGGAACGCTTAGTAACACCATTTCACCAATAATAACAAATAATACCTCTGTCGATTGAGTAGCTTCTACTGCTGCTAGCTTACCTTGGTTATCTCGAACGCGATCTGTAGCTATGAAGAATAAAACCGTTGCTATTACTCCAGAGCTAATCCCGACAATCAATGACTGGAACACTTGGAACCCAGATGGAAGTCCGACAGTAAATAGGGCGTAAACAGCCAAGATGATCCATGCTGGTAAAGAGGCGATGGTCATCCCGAGCACTCGTTGGTAAGTATCCAGTCTGCCACCACAAACCTCCATCATTTTTCTGTTCCCTAAAGGATAGGCAAAGGCAGCCACAATAACTGGTAAAATTCCAAGCATCAAGGTTTCAAAAGAGACCGATTGTGCTTGAGGAATTTGTATAAGTAGTATCCCTAGTAAAATAACTATTGAAATTAATAGAGAAATGACAGGGATTTTTTGTCGAATGGCTTTATCCCCAACAACAGTTATAAATAGCGGAGCGAGTAAAACACCAGCTACAATTGTAAATTGCCAGGTTCCAGAAACAATCCATCCTGGACCAAAGGCAGCTGCATAAGTGAGCGGTCCATAAAATAAAACAAAGCCGACAAAGCTCCAAAGCAGCCATTTTGTTGGCTGAGCCTTCATTTCTTTCGTGAGTGGTTGCCACCCTTTACGCGAAAGCACAATGACTAGTAGAAAGGGGAGCATAAAGAAATAACGTAAAGACGCACTCCATAGCCAGCTGCCACCTTCTAATTCCATCGAGTGATTTAAGATAAATGTAACTGCAAAAAACAGGCTTGCAAGTATACCTAAGGCAATTTCCTTCAAACTAATAACCTACTTCCATACCAAATTTAACTCTGTCACAAGTGTATTTGAGTAGTCTTGATGATAGGTGACTTAATATTCTGATATATTAAATGTAAAAAAGAGCGAAGTAAGGCTTTGTTCCCACTTCGCAAGTTTTATTTTATTTCCCTTGTGCTTCAAATAATTGAACAATTTCTAAAATAACCTGTGACGCTTTTTCCATTGTTTCGCCGGATACAAACTCAAATTTACCGTGCATGTTTTCGCCACCTGCAAAAATATTAGGGGTAGGCAAGCCCATGTAAGATAATTGAGAGCCATCTGTACCGCCGCGAACTGGTTCAACAATTGGTGATATGTTTAAATTTTCCATTGCTTTATAAGCGATGTCAACAATTTCTTTTACCGGTTCGATTTTTTCACGCATGTTGTAGTATTGATCTTCAATTTCTACAGTGATAGCATCTTCACCGAATTTTTCTTTCACCATTTTTTCGACTTCAAGGAAATGTGCTTTTTTAGCTTCGAATTTTTCGCGATCATGATCACGAATGATATATGAAAGTTTTGCTTCCTCGATATGTCCATTAAAGCTCATCAAGTGGATAAAGCCCTCGTAGCCTTCTGTTTTTTCAGGGACAGCATCTACAGGCATCGAATTTTGGAATTTAATAGCTAATGTAATGGCATTGACCATTTTTCCTTTTGCAGAACCAGGGTGTACACTTGTTCCTCGAGTTGTTACTTTAACGCCGGCAGCATTAAAGCTTTCAAATTGTAATTCACCAAGTGGACCGCCATCCATTGTGTAAGCATAGTCAGCACCGAAGGCTTTTACGTCAAATTTATGTGGACCACGGCCGATTTCTTCATCTGGAGTGAAAGCCACACGCAGTTTGCCATGTTTGATTTCTGGATGCTGTACTAAGTATTCCATAGCCGTTACAATTTCAGCAATTCCGGCTTTATCGTCAGCACCTAAAAGTGTAGTACCATCCGTTGTTATAAGAGTTTGCCCAACATAATTTTTTAAGTTAGTGAAGTAGCTAGGAGACATAGTAAGCTCATCATTTAACTGAATATCTCCACCATCGTAATTGTCGATTCTACGAGGTTTAACGTTTTTACCTGAAAAATCAGGTGATGTATCAATATGGGCTAAAAAGCCGATTGTTGGAACTTCTTTATCTGTATTGGCAGGTAAAGTGGCAAATAAATATCCATTTTCGTCCAGAGTAACTTCTGTTAGTCCGATTTCTTCTAGTTCAGTTTTTAACACGTTTAATAGATCGAATTGTTTTTCTGTTGATGGGGTAGTTAAGCTTTCAGGATTTGATTCAGTATCGATTTTTGCATAGCGAATTAATCGTTCAATCACTTGTTCTTTCATTATATAAAGCCTCCTAACAGATTGGTTGTTATAATTGTATCACTTTGCTTCGAATAGCGGAATATTTTGGGATACTTAAAACTATTAAAATTTGTGCACTATAATAAGTCAGCATAATTAGCTGATGAGAATATTCCACTGGGAACATAAATTTATTGATTGCTAGAATTGAGTCCGAAATGATAAACAAGAAGGCACCAAGAATTGCAAGCTTTGACCCAGCTCTAAAGGAAGTCCAGCCCATTATTAAAATGATAATCATATAAGCAAAGACTGCAATCGCCAGAATCATATTATCCTCTTTTATGAGAGAGCCACCAATCCAAATCATCATGGCTAAACCATATAAGCTTAAGCATATGGTAATCCATAGGGGAGCAATTGTTTCTTTAGCTGTTAAAAAAGCACGAATATAAAACAAATGGCCAATTAAGAAACAAATAAGACCAATGATAAACCATTGAATCGTATAGTCTCCTAAGGCGCAAAAAATTAGAGCAATGATAATCAGTGATTTATAAGGAATAACATTTTCAGCTTTGGTTAGTATTGCTAATAAAATGATTAGTACCATGGGCAGTAATTTGAAGAACATAACAAATTGTTCACTAATGGTATTAATAAAGAAAACATAATACAAGCCTAAAATAATAATGAGAGCTAAAAGTATTTTCCGTAACAAATGCACCACTCCTTTTATAGAATTTAACAACTAAGTGTAATATTGTCTATTCATTTTTCAGAAAAGTAAGGATTTATTATATTTATGAAACTATATGGTTAGCTATTCCGTAGAACAAATATAAGAGAAAGGAGGGTTCAATTGACTCAAACATTAATAATGGCGTTAATTGCTTCGGTCATTACTACAATTCTGATTGTCCCACTTACAAAGAAGGTACAAAAAGGAGAAATAACAAATAAGCAGCTTTTAAATTCGTTTATCTTTGTCCTAATCGCAAGCTTTGTCATTGGCTTTACAATCATTTATATTACAAAAATCGATCTGCATTGGACAGTTTTCGCATACGTATTACCGGTTATTACTTTAATAGGGGCGCTGGTTTCTAAGGGAGTAGAACAAACTCTTAAAGGATTTTTGTTTTTAGCAAGCATACTTCTGCTTGGCTATATGTTTAGTGCACCGTTCTTTAATGCAGATAAAAAGTATGAATCTGCTCAAAAGGAAGAACAGGTTGAAATTGAACCTTTCGATGAAACAAAAACACCAGCAAGTGTCCCTCCTCGCTTTGCACAAAATAAGATGAAAAAAGCCTTTGGGCAAGTACCAAATACAAGCTACTATGAGCTTGGAAATTTACAAATTCAAAAAGTGGATGGGGAATATGTTTATATTGCACCAGTTGAGTTTTCAGGGCTTTTCAAATGGTTTAACGGAAAAACAACTCCGGGTTATTTCACGATGAGCGCAACAGATTCAACAGATAATCCGAAATTTGTAAAATCAGAGATGACTTATGTACCCTCTGCCTATTTAAACAAAAATCTTGAACGTCATATACGCTTAGCAAATCCAACCTTGATCTTCTATGGAGATCCGCAGCTTGAGGTGGATGATGAAGGGAAACCATTTTATATTCGTTCTTATGGAGAATTTATCTCTGCTCGTAATGGTTTCGATGTAAAAGGAATCGTGATGGTTGATGCAGCAACAGGAGACTCTCAAGTACTAACATTAGATGAAGTACCTGAATTTATAGATGGCGCGGTTTCTCCAGAATCGGTTAGTCTTCAAAACAGCTATTTCGGAAACTATATACACGGTTTTTGGAATAGTGTATTCGGTAAAAAAGATGTGAAGCTGCCTTCAGATGAAGGAACTGAAGCAAATGTAAGTCCAATCTTTAATGAGAATGGCGAAATGTATTACTTCACAGACTTTACAAGTCCGAAAGAGGGAGTGGACTCGATGCTAGGGTATGCTTTAACAGATGCTCGCTCAGGGGAATCCACATATTATACAGGTAACCTTGAAGAATCTTATATGGATTCAAGAGGGGCATTAGATATCATTGAAAAGAAATTCATCGAAAAAGAATGGGAAGGCGAAATGCCAATTCTTTATAACTTCTACGGAGAAGCAAGCTGGCTAGCACCGGTTCTAGATTCGAATGGATTCCTGCAAAACTACTTTATTGTTTCGGCTGCAAATCCTGAAATCTCAGCATTTGGTACAACACCAAACGATGCGTTGAAGCAATATCGAACTGCCCTAAGTCGTGGTGGTGGAACGGTGGATGGTACTTCGAATTCTGAGGAAGCTACCATTTCCGGCGATGTACTTCGTGTCTATAAGGAACGTGTCGGTGATTACACAGTCGTGTCGTTCCTGCTAAACACGGGGCAAAACTTTACAATTAGCTCACAGAATGCACCATTAGCAATCTATCTGCAAGAAGGTGACCATGTCGTAATTACGTATTATGCGACGAAAGAGCAATTCCTTCCTGTTAAAGAAATTATGATTGAAGATATTGTCACACAGTAAATTAGATAGTAGCCCAAACCTCACCTGGTTTGGGCTTTTATGTGCAAGTTGGGTGAGTTTTAGGCGGAAATTTTGAAGTTGCTAGATTAATGGAGAGAGTGGCTAGATTATTAAGAAAAGTGGCTAGAATATTTCTCGAACTGGCTAGATTATGGCAAAAAGTCGCTAGATTCTGCTCCACTCTACACAAAATCTTCCCATGCACTTAATAAAAAAGCGACACCAATGCAATTGGTTAAATTGCCTTTGGTGTCACCCTCTTTATTTTATTTCCAGTTGAAGCCTTTAGTAGCTAGGAATTCTTTAATATGTGGTCTTCTTTGTTCAACAAGGAAGTCGGCCATTTGTTTCGTCCAGTTAGCCATTTTTTGATTTGAGCTACGGCTAGCGTAGTACTCTTCCATTGTTGTATCGTATTGATCAAGTAACGTATCGTATTTTTTAACGTCATACCCATTTTCGTGTAGAATAGCCTCTACTGGAAGACGTGGTTTCGTTTCATTTCGTTTTGTTGGTGTTCCGATTGTCATCGCAAAGAGAGGGAACACATAGTCAGGTAAGTTAAATAGCTCGCTTATTTCCTGCGGATTGTTACGAGCACCGCCAATATAACAAATACCATAGCCTGCATCTTCGGCAGCGATTACAAAGTTTTGAGCAAAAATGCCAACGTCTGCAATTCCCACTAGCACGTTCTCGGCACTATCAGCAACAATGTCGACACCGTGTTTTTGTCCCGCAACCTGAAGACGTTTAAAGTCTACACAGAATAGAAAAGCAGCACCAGCTGTTTGGAATTGGAAATCGTTTTTTGAAAGCTCACCTAGTTTTTGTTTCTTTTCTTCATCTGTAACCCAAACAACGCTATATGCTTGTACAAAGTGTGAGCTAGCTGCCATTTGCGCAGATTTGATTAAATCTACAACTGTCTCTTTTGAAATAGCTTCACCTGTATACTTTCTTACAGATGAATGACTACGTAATAATCCTTTTGTTGACATTTCATTTCCTCCCCAAAAATTGCATGTTTTAAGCCTTACAGAGCAAAAGTACCCTATAAGGCAATCTTAGTATATTTTAAAAATTTTTACAAAAATACAATCTCTCGTTTGATACATGAGAGATTGTATTTTTTTTGTGAAGAAAGCCTTAACGGCAGTCACACAAAAGGGAGCTACATTCAATAGAAACGTTACCGCTGATTACTTCTTTTTAAAAGCCGCAGTAACTTTTGGTTCCGTACCGTGGCGCATACGCTTAATGTTCTCGATATGAAGAAAGAGCGCAATTAAAATTAAAGTCAATGAGATTATAAACGGCCAAATGGTTGGCTCCATTAAAAGCGCAGTTACAGCGAATATTATATATAAAACAAAAACACCAATTAGTATATAATTTGTTATAAGTGAAGCGGCTACAAAAGCGAGTACCCCAATTAACCCCAATTTCCAGTCTAGGGCGATAAAAATACCAATCAAAGATGCCGTCCCTTTTCCACCACGAAAGTTCATGTGAATAGGGAAGTTATGCCCCAGAATGACTGCTGCTCCAGTTAGGTAGAGTAATATAGAAGCTTGTTCAGTAGTGAACGTCTCCATGTTATTTAAGTAAAGGCGGACTAATACAATCGCCGCAATCGCTTTTCCAATGTCAATTAAAGCAACTAGAATACCGTATTTCCAGCCCAAGGATAGGGTAGCGTTAGAAGCGCCTGCATTTCCATGTCCAACTTCTTTTAAGTTAACGCCAGATAATAATTTAGCAATATTAGAGCCATGAACACAGCCCAGAAGATAACCTGCCAACAAAACAATAATATTAGCATAAAGCAAAATAAAAACCCCTTCCAGTAATCCCCTTTATAACAATATACTCTAAGATTATAAAGGAAGTATCGAAAAAATTAGAAAAATTAAAAAGTACACTTGACATAGTAGATTACTATACTTTATAGTAGCTTTAACGATGGAACATAAAATCAAATACCTTTATCCAGAGAGGCGGAGGGACTAGGCCCTACGATGCCCAGCAACCGGCGTATTTTACGCAAAGGTGCTAATTCCTACAGATTTTTGATTAGATCTGAGAGATAAGGGGAGGAAAAATTGCAGCTATGCAGCCCTCTTCTTAGAAGAGGGCTTTTTATTTTTCCAAAAAGTCCTCCTCAAAGTTAAGATCGAACCATCGATTCTAAATAAGGAGGGGGAAACAAGTAATAACTTGGCCATTCATTGGGCTAGCAAAGTAAATTCACTAAAAGCAAAGATCTAAAAAGCAGCTCATCCCTGCGTTACCATTTGCATTGTCAAAATACGCTTCATTTGCGTGGACAACCAGCAATTATGGTAAAATCACTCATTTGTGAAGTTTATGAAAAATATCGCATTCATTAGCGAAAATAACTAAATTGGTTAGATGAAAGTACCTTTAACTCATTTGTGAAAAGGATGGTTTTCACGGCCGATTTAGGAAGCGTGCCAATCATTGGGCAGCAATAAATATTAAAACCAAGTAAATTAATTTGTTTTATTGACTTAAGAGGTTTTAGTTCGTATACTAGTTAATATAGAGAAGAATTGTCGGAATTAAAATCTACCACTTGCAGGATGCGTAGTTAAACAAGGTTTGACTTTTGTTTACTTAGAAAGGGAGAGTTGTTAAATGGGAAACATCTATAGTGCGCAAAACATTGCAGCATATTTTATATATGAATTAAATGAAAAAGGTGCGTTTATAAACTCGCATTCTCTTCAGCGTTTATTGGCTGTGGTTGATAAGCTTTGGTATAAGACCTTTGGACATAGTGCTTTCAAGGAAGATACAGCATCTTTTTCAGAAAGTAATTACTATGTAAAAGACATTTACGAAACATACGAGGAGTTTGGTAATCAGCATTTAACATTACCTGCTAAAGAGTGGCATCTAGAATATGGACAATTTCAGCTTGTCCAACGTACGTATGGCGTGCCAGTTTTTACATCAAAAGAAGCACTGATAGTTAACAGTGTACTTAACAAGTTTTGTAAAATCTCTTTAAAGATAGCATCCTAGTAATCTCCCATTTAATAATTCACTTTCCCGATACAAGTAACGGATTTCGAATCAATTAAAATTAAAAAGGTATCTCGAATCATGAGATGCCTTTTTATTTATAAAAAAAGCTGTACGAGCTAATTAATTGAAATTTATTATAGGCATATTAAAATAGAAATAATTTATAAATCTTATTGACCTTCTTAGAAAAACAATTGTCCTCCTTAGGAAGAATTTTCTTGAGTTCCTTCCAAATATAAGATAAAATTCACTTAAGTTAAATTTTTCGAATTGTTTGTTTTTGTGTTGAAATATACTTATCGGTTTGGCGTAAGATAATGTAAGGAATCGTACATCACCTATCCTTATAGATTTAGATTCGTAGATGCCAAATAAAGGTATAACATGTAGAGTAAAGATGGAGGCGAGTATAGAAATGGCAACAATCAAGGCGGCCATCTTAGGTTTTGGCACAGTAGGTCAGGGAATATATCATATTTTAAATGAAAAACGTGAAGAGCTACGTGCGAAACTAGGGCTTGAATTAGAAGTAGCTAAAATCCTAGTTAGAGATACAACAAAGGAACGCGTACCAGGGACTGCACATTTACTAACAGACAGTATAGATGATTGTCTTTCAGTAAAAGGAATCCAGGTTGTATTTGAAGCGATTGTAAACGAAGAGCCTGCATTTGGTTATTTAAAGAAGGCTGTTGAAAATAAGTGCCATGTGATTACTGCCAACAAAGTAATGTTTGCTAAAAGGGGATTAGAATTACAGGAATTAGCAAGACAAAATGGAGTATTTGTTGGATATGAAGCAACAACAGCAGGTGGGGTACCAGTTATTAAAACCATGAAGAATATTCTATTAGTAAATGATGTTTCCAGAATTCAAGGGGTTTTAAATGGTACAACAAATTATATTTTGACAAAAATGCGTGCAGAAGGCTGGTCGTTTGAAGATGCCTTAAAAGAAGCACAGGTACTGGGTTATGCAGAGGCTGATCCATATAATGATATTTCTGGGCAGGATGCATTCAAAAAACTTATGATTCTCTCCTCCTTGGCATTTGGAGATCAGCCAAACTGGGCAGATGTAGAAGTAATTGGGATTGACAGCATTTCTGCTGAACAGGTATCTGATTCCATAGAAAAAGGTTTACGGTATCGTCATGTAGCAGAGGTTGAAAAGTATCCAGATGGATCGCTATATGCAAAAGTAGCGCCAATGCTAGTAGATAAAGAGCATCCACTATATCCAATCGATGACGTGTTTAATGCAGTTACAATGGAAACGAATTATATTGGAACTTTAACACTGGTCGGACCTGGAGCAGGTATGTACCCAACAGCAAGTGTCATGGTGGAAGACTATGCAGAAATTATCGGCAAACGTGCGGGCTTTGTCGTAACAATTTAAAACATCTTGAGGCGTGAAAAGAAATTCGCGCTTCAAGATGTTTTTTGCGTTTATAAGTGAAGGATATAGATTAATCCTCATCCTTAATATCTGGATCTTCAGGAATCGGTGTATTGCGCCAAATTTCAATTTCCTCTTTGATGCGTTCCAGCTGCTCATGATACAAATCAAATTGAGCACTGTTTACGAGGTATTGAGTTCCATCATGCACTGCTTTAATGCGGCCAGCATAGATGTAACGAAGTACTTGTTCCTCGGGCATAGATATTTCTTGCGCAGTCTCAGCAACAGTTTTATACATTTTATGGTGACCTCCATTCATATTGTATTTTCTAGTCTCTCAAACTAATTAATGAGAGATTTCCCTTATTTATTATAAGTTATTCTGCAAAAAACGCTACAAACAAAATCGAGCAGTCCAATTGAACTTCCATCCAATCAGACTGCTCGATTATTTAATTAGAATAGCTGTTTTACCTCTGAATATTCTTCCTCAGTGAAAATTCGTGAGCGTGTAATGAAGTGTCTATCCTCTATACTATCTAACGAGAATTCCGCACCGCCACCAACAAGTGCATCAATTATCAGCTGTGTATGCTTCCAATATTCATATTGGCTTTTATGAATATAGAAGGGCACATTATTTAATGAACCTAGATAGACATCAGAATCTGATAACAGAAAGTCTCCTTCTCTGTAGCACATTGGTACAGAGCCATCACAGCAACCTCCAGATTGATATAACATAATAGAGTCATGTTTTTCTTTAAGCAGCTTTAAGAATTCAAGTGCCTCATCTGTTGCGATAACACGATCTATCATATCCTAATCTCCCTTCGATTTAGAAGAAGCCCATAGCATTTCTATTATAGCTTGTTAAAATACATTTTGTTTGTTGATAGTGATCTAACATCATTGCGTGATTTTCACGGCCGATACCTGACATTTTGAAGCCACCAAATGCAGCACCTGCTGGGTATTGATGATAAGTGTTTGTCCAAACGCGACCAGCTTGGATAGCGCGACCAGCACGGTAAGCGATATCTCCACTACGTGACCATACACCAGCACCTAAACCATAAAGTGTATCGTTTGCAATTTCAATTGCTTCATCGAAATCCTTGAATGTTGTAACAGAAAGTACTGGACCAAAGATTTCTTCCTGGAAGATACGCATTTTGTTGTTGCCCTTGAATACTGTTGGTTTGATGTAGTTACCGTTTTCAAGGTCACCACCTAAATGGTTTTCCTCACCACCAATTAGTAACTCTGCTCCTTCTTCTTGTCCAAGCTGGATATAAGAAAGAATCTTTTCTTTTTGCTGAGAAGAAGCTTGCGCACCCATCATTACTTCAGTATCAAGTGGGTTACCAACTTTAATGGCTTTAACACGCTCTAATGCACGTTCCATAAATTTATCATAGATAGATTCTTGAATTAAGGCACGAGATGGACAAGTACAAACTTCACCATTGTTTAATGCAAATAATACTAAACCTTCGATTGCTTTATCTAAGAACTCATCGTCTTTGTCCATAACGTCTTCAAAGAATACGTTTGGCGATTTACCACCAAGCTCAAGAGTTACTGGAATAATATTTTCTGTTGCATATTGCATAATTTGACGACCAACAGCTGTAGAACCCGTGAAGGCAATTTTAGCGATTCTTGGATTTGTAGCAAGTGGTTTACCAACCTCAATACCAAAACCGTTAACGATGTTTAAAACACCTGCTGGAAGTAAGTCCTGGATTAACTCCACTAATACCATGATTGAAACTGGAGTTTGTTCAGCTGGTTTTAGAACGATACAGTTCCCAGCAGCTAACGCTGGAGCGATTTTCCATGCTGCCATAAGGATCGGGAAGTTCCAAGGGATAATTTGTCCAACAACACCTAGTGGCTCTTGGAAATGATATGCTACTGTATCATTATCTAATTGCGTCATATGTCCTTCTTGAGAACGAATTGTGCTAGCAAAATAACGGAAGTGATCGATTGCTAATGGAATATCAGCATTTAACGTTTCACGAACAGCTTTCCCGTTTTCCCAAGTTTCTGCTACTGCAAGATATTCTAGTTTCTCTTCTAAACGATCTGCAATTTTATTTAAAATAATCGCGCGCTCAGTAGTTGACGTTTTTCCCCAAGCATCTTTTGCTGCATGAGCTGCATCTAATGCTAATTCAATATCTTCTTCTGTTGAGCGAGCTGCTTTTGTGAATACTTCACCAGTTACTGGTGTTCTATTTTCAAAATATTGTCCTTTTACCGGTGCAACCCATTCGCCGCCGATAAAGTTATCATACTTCTCTTTAAAATTAACAATTGCTCCTGCTGTGTTAGGATTTGCATAGATCATAATGTGATCCCCCTTAGGAAGTATATACAGTGAAAACTTTGAAAATATAGAAATGTTGACGCTTACATTTCTGTATAAAAAAATATTCTATGAAGAATTTTTTAACTAGTTTTCTACTGCTATAATCATATAATGAACCTTAATCATGAAATTATCAAGTAAAAAATATCGGTTTTTGTCGAAAAGAAATTTCTTCATATATAAAGGGAAAGTAAGTATATGCGAGAAAATCTTATAGTTTATTAATTTGCGAGAATTTCCCTGATGAGTGTTGTACAACAGTTTTCGTCATTTCCTATTAATAAGAAATGTTATCGATTCTCATTCGATTTTGGTATAATTTAACAAGTTGTTTGTATTAGATAGATGATTCATAAAAAGTGTGATTATGGGGTGTATTTAATGAATTTAATGGCATACATATTTGTGTTATTAGCAGCAATGCTTTGGGGAACAGTGGGTACAACGCAAACCTTTTTACAAGCAGAGGTTTCTTCCATAGCAGTGGCAGGAGTCCGCTCAGCAATTGGGGGAGGGGTACTACTTGTATTGGCCCTCTTCATGCGAAAAATCAAGTTTAAAACTTGGTCGTGGAAGTGGACGATTCTAGCAGCAATAATGATTGCTCTGTTCCAATCACTATTTTTTACCTCTGTACGTTTTACTGGTGTTGCATTAGGAACAGTTGTGACAATTGGGAGTTCTCCAGTATTTTCAGGTCTAGTCGAATGGGCAATTTGGAAAAGAAAGCCGAATCGAGTTTGGGCGATCGCAACAGCTCTAGCGATTATTGGATGTGTTTTATTATTTGTGAATAGAGGAGAAGCTTCAGTAAATCCAATTGGAATTTTATTGGCTTTATGTGCTGGACTAATGTTCGCTCTTTACACAAATTGTAGTAAGCAATTAACAGAAAAAGAAGAAACACTTCCTGCAGTGGCAATGACCTTCACATTATGTGCCCTGCTGCTATTGCCGTTTTCAGGAGACGGAGTCATGTGGGCATTCAACAGTCAAAATCTGTTCCCTATGATTTTCATGGGCTTGGCCGCAACAAGTGTAGCCTACCTTTTATTTTTAGGAGGGTTAGAGAAGATTTCTTCATCCTCTGCAGTCACTTTATCCTTGGCAGAACCCCTAACCGCCGCATTGCTGGGCGTCTTTTTAGTTGGAGAATACCTAAGCCCAACTTCATGGGTAGGTGTTGTTTTATTATTAGGTGGGATTATTGTGCTGACATTGGGGAGTCGGAAAACGGGGGAAGAGTAAGTTATTTATAAAAAATTAAGAATTTCTTAAGATTCATAACGTTAAAAGATTGCTATATAGAGGTATTAAATAGGTATGTAAATATCGTGTACCCCAATTTGTACCCCAAAATACTAGAAAATAGAACTACTTCGATAATCTTTAATAACTTATCTGGCAATACAAAACTATTCGTGGAGTATTTTAACTTATTTATTTTTATGATTATATGATATTATAAAAATATCATTAAATACGTGTATTTACGTGTATTTACGTGTATTTAAGTATGTTTGTGTGCATTTATTCGAAAATAGGACTAGGTGGGAATGGAAAAACAGAGATTTTATAAATTTTATGGTTTTCATGGTACGGCTGAAAGTTGCGCCAATAACATTCTAGAAACAAAAGAATTTGAGCTGGGGGAACCTAGAGAAGACCATTGGTTAGGTCAAGGAGCATATTTTTTTAAAGACGATGAAGAACAAGCTGTTCAATGGGCAATTTCAAAAGTAACAAATTCTTCTGATTATAAAGGTGAAACACCGTATGTTATAGAAGTAATACTTGAGGCAATTGAAGAAAATGTCTTAAATTTAGATAGCAGAAAAGGTCTTAATTATCTTGATAGTCATATAAAAAAATTAAGATCAGAGGGAATAGTAATCGAATATAATGAAAATGATGAAAAATCTTCTGCAAAAGTTCGATGTTTTCTACTATCATTAGTATCTGATGAAATTTGGATGATACAGCGTAGTTTCCCTGTAAAATCTATATTCGATAAAAAAGAGTTATTTAGCCAGATGCAACTCAATTTAATTGGAGCTCAAGTCTGTGTTAGGAATAAAAATGTAATAAATGGGAATAGTATAAACGGTAAAGAAATAAAGTTATATAAAAGAAATAAAAGAAAAGAGCCACGAAGATTATCTGTATAGTATAGGAGTGGATAACATGACAAATTCAATAAATAAAGTAAAAGCAATTGAGTTAGCTGAAAAATTAGGTCTAAAAGTGAGTTTTGAAGAACAAGAGAGTAAAATCGTAACAAATAGTAAAGAGTACCAACTTGAAGATTTTTTCCCTGAATTACAGGAATTAAATTATGTAACCAAAGATACCGATTGTTTTGTGGAAGAAATAATTTTAAAACATTCCGTAATTAAAGTGGAAGAACAACAAGTTACAAATAGATTTAAAAATCAATTAGCAATGAGTGCATAGGAGATAAATATGAGTGCTGTGTTACAATTTAGAGATTATCATATATTAGAGTCTCATTATAAGTTTAACCCTTATTTTCAGGAATTTGATGAGGAAGTTAAATTAACACCCCAAATATCATATAAATTAGAAACTAACCCTCAAACATTCGAAGAAGCAATTATTTATTTAGGTATTGAAATTGGCGATGAAGACTTAAGGGATTTTAATTTTTATGCTAAAGCGAAAGTATCTGGATTTTTTTTAATGCACCCAAATGAAGAAATGTCAGAGGAAGAAATATTGAGCTTTTATAAATATAACGCTGTAGCTATACTATTTCCTTATCTAAGAAGTATTATTTCTGATATTACTAGTAAGGGTAGCGAGACCCCTATTATTTTACCCACAATGAATATTGTGAAAATGATTGAAGAAAATGAGTTTAAAGAAGTTAAAAATGATTTCTAATAAAGAGAACAAAGTCTGCTGATAACTTCTCATAATAGTAATTTTATTTTAGCTTTTTTAAACATATACATAAGACCTAACGACATAAAGGTGGACAACATTCTAGCTATCTTAGAATATGTCCACTTTTTATTTTTAATTAATTTTAATCATATCGTTAATAACTTTGACTGCTTCATGTTCTTTTTGACGGAAAGAATGAGCATATACCCTTAAGACCATCTCTACAGCATCGCCAATCATTTTTGCAACTGTTGTGACTGGAATTCCTTTTGAAATTAATAAAGAGGCATAGGTGTGTCGTAGAGTGTGTGGGGTAACTCGTTTTATAATACCCTTTTCAAAAACTCTCTCCATCAACTGATTTGGATACATCTTTGCAACTGGTTCTGAATTTGAGGTGTTTATAAGTATAAGATCGTCAGCATTTAACTTCATGCCATTTATCATCTTTTTCTGGACAGACCATAACTTATACTTTCTAAGATGTTTTAATAATGCCTTACTTACATCAATAGTTCTTTGACTATTATCCGTCTTCGTTGACCGTTCACCTAGGTGATCTCGAGTTCTTGATATAGAAATTACTTCTTTTTCAAAATCAACATCACTCCATCTTAAGGCCAATGCCTCTCCTTTTCGCATTCCAGTGGTTGCTAGAAGTAATATTAAGGTATAGTGTGTTTCGGTTTCATTTTCTTTTACGTATTTTATAAGACGTTCTACTTCACTTTCATTCAAAATATCCTCCTCACTTACTTCATACTGCCTCACTTTGAATTTAGGCAAGTTTACTCTGGATATTTTATTTCTTATAATAATTTCTTCTTCTACAGCTGCATTCATCGCACTGTTAAATACAGAATGAATCGTTCGTACAGTAGAAACAGCATACTTCAAAGTTAACATATCAATAAACTCCTGATATTGAGGTTTAGTTAATCTGCTTAACTTCACTTGGCCTAAATTAGGAATAATTTGACCCTCGATTGAATTTTGATATTGTTTCTTTGTACTAATTTTCCATTTAGACTCATTTCGTTGATAAAAGGTGGTGATCCATTGTTGAACAGTAACATTACTATTATCAACTTGTTGAATATTGCCTTTTAAAATTTCTGCTTTCATTTCAGTCAATGCTAGTTCAGCATCACGCTCGGTATCGAAATTTTGTTTTGTCTTTTCTCTACGTTTTCCGTTAAAGTCATAAAAGCGATATCTGTAAGCATATTTTTTTATTCTTCCATCTTTATACCAATAAATATTATCTTTTTTAGTTGGATTTAGTTTTTGTCTAGCCATATTTCCACCTCATTCCTATTAAATTATTAATAGCCTCAATCTAAATATAAAAAAATTTCAATCTATTAACTATGCAAATAGAGCATAATATTTATTACTTACGTATTGAGCTAACCTTTTAGATGCAAAACTGTAATCAACATTGAATAATTGACTAACTGTTTTTATAGATTTATAACTCGAATCTGTTATATTCAACTCCCTTAACATGAAGGATGGTACGCAAGCGTGATACATAAATTGATTCGCTTTAGCTTCCTGGTATTGCCTAAAACTGTCTTTAATATAAATTTGGTTTCCACAGTGAAAAAGAACATGGCAAAGTTCATGGCAAAAATCTTGCCACATTTGTGAAGGAGTTAGGTGTTCATTTAAGAATATCCATGCACGGTCTTCCATAAAAAGAGCTTGGCTAGGCTTATCCCAATAAAAGATATCAATACCTAATTTCGTAGCAATAATTTCGCACTTTAGTTGATCTGGTTTTAAAATGCCCAACTTTGTATAAAAAACTTTAATTAAATCTTCGGTATGACTCGTGGTGTACATAAGATCATCTCCAACAAAATAAATAATAGAACGTTTGTTCCCTTTTTATTATAAAATAAAACTCCACCTTTTGGAAGTGGAGCAAAATGCCAAATTTCATTTATTATAGTCTGCTTTTATTATTTCCCAAATTTCCCTAAGTCTCTTAACTGCTTCTTCATCAGATTCAGGCAACTCTTTATAAAAAGTGTTAAGTTCTGGATTGTTGGCAAAAGCTTGAAAATCTGCCTCATCATCTTGTGAAATAATTTCTAAATTCTGTGTACGGCCTAGAAGATAGTCCGTACTAACTTCAAAGTAATCAGCAATTAATTGTAATGTGTCATAATCAGGTTTTCTATCCCCAGACTCGTAGCGCGACAATACTGTATTCGATACTCCAATTTTTTTAGCAAAATCTTTCTGAGAGATATTGTTCCTTTCTCGTAAATATTTAATTTTAGAACCTATAGAGACCAATTCATTTCACCTCGTATGTATTATTTTATATGGATTTAATCATTTACCACAATGGTAAATAAAAAAATTGCCAAAAAGGTAATTGGAGTGTTGACTTTGCCAAAATGGTAATGTATATTATATTTAGAGTTACCAATAAGGTAATTGGAGGTGAAAAGATGGTTAAGCATTCAGTAGTTAACCTCGCCTTAATAAAATGTTTGAGAATCGATAAAAACATCTCAGTTGAAGAAATGTCAAAGATGATGGGTTATCAAGGTTATCAAGGTTACTACTATAAAGAAAATGGAACTAGAAAAATGAGTGCTGATGATATTGCAAAGATTTCAGTAATTTTGGAGGTTCCAATAAATGAACTTTTTTTTGAAAACGAAGTTACCAAAACGGAAACTTTATAGCGGACAACAGAAGAAAGGCTGTCGGGCAAACAGCCTTATATAGGAGGGACATTATGATTCAACAACAACCAAGTGAAAGTGCAGTTATACAAACTCTATTCCAGATGTCAGGAATCACTAAAGAAAAACTGGAGCATCACGCTGAGGAGTTAATGCAGGAGGCAATCAAAACGAAAACGCTTTTTGTTGATTTAGAAAAGTTAAAACAGCTAACTTCATTTGAACGTGACTTTTTAGAAAAACATATCCTAAACGATCCACGGGTTAGAAAATTTCAGCGACGTCGTGGACCACGTAGTAAAAGAGTTTGGTTATATGAACCAACAATTAGGGCTATCCAAGAAATCATCATGAACGAGTGGGAATTATAGCAAACACTACTTTTTTTAGAGTAATGGGCATCAACTCTATAGATTAATTCTATTAATCTTTGGTAATGATTTCCATGCAATCTATGCATATATGCAATCTGTGCATAAAAGGGAGGTGGTCATGGTGGAATTTGACTTTGGAAAATTGGTAAAAGTTTGTCGTAAAAAAGCTGGCTTATCACAAGAAGCGTTTGCTGACATGTTACATACGACTCAATCAACAATTAGTAGAATCGAAAAAAATTTAATTGCCGTTGAGGCTCGTTTCTTAATAAAGGTCGGGAAAGTAACGAACTCAGAGGATGTTATTATCTCTTCATTATTCAGCATGGATGCAATCATGCAAGCAGCACAATTAGTACCAACGTTTATATTTGGAGGATTAAAAATATGGATTTAAAACAAATCAATCAACAAATTACGAAGGAAAATGCTTGTTTTGTGGACTTACTTGTAAGAGCAGACGTGTATAGATCACGTGATGAGTGGGAAATGGCGCAAGAGCTTTTAATGGATGCTATTAAATCACTTAATGCTTTACGAGTACTGGAGAAACGCAAACAACTATATACAATGCCTCGTTATTTGCAAGAGATTGGTGTAACGGCAGAGGTGGTGAAACGGTATGCGAATCAAAGTTAAAGCGTGGAATCATTTAACGTTAGAGCAAAAATTAGTATTACTTCAATTTAAGGCAAATAAAAAAACTGCTTAATCGGTGCAACGATTAAACAGCAATCTCGAAAGACTATTTATGAATCTATTATAACACAAATTACGACAAAAGCGAATATATATTCGCTCTCGTCAAGCAGTTCATAATCAATCGATTTCCCCTAATCGATTTTGGTTGGTTAGCCATGATTATGAGCTGCTTGATGGGATAAGCCATCAATATGAATGGAGGAAAAACTATGAAAGAAACTACTTGTACTCATTGTTCTGAGTGTTTTCAAGATTTTAGACCTGATGAAATTGTTTGGTTTTCACGTAATTTTTGTTTTTGTACAAATTGTAAAACACAATTACAAATTCAAGACGGGGAAGCTAGAAAGGTTCCAGTGATGGATACAGCTCAAGTCGAAGCTACACTTGGAGGAATGGTCGATTTAATCAGTCAGCTCTTTTCAGACGCCGAAGAAAACCGTCTTCACATTAACATTAGTTACGATGGGAGAAATTCAGTACACGTAATCAAACAGTATGTATTTTTTCAACTGTTCCGTCAGTACGACGTGATAAAGCTTGAAGAGAAAAGAAAGTGTGACTATGAAGCATCCGTTGAAATAGACGGGATTAAATTTTTCACGCTATTAGATCATGAAGAATATAAAAAATTCATTCTAAAAAGTGCATAAAAAAAGCAAGTGCTCAATGCACCTGCAATAGTGTCTTTCCCGAGATCACTAAACTAAATTTGTACTTCTATTATTAAACAAAATCTAACTAATTACAAGGAGAAACTCTATGAAACAAGCAGATAAACTACAACAATTTTTAGCAGATGAAAAGGAGCTTTTAAAGGATCTTGCTCTTGATGTTGCAAACGCAAAATCAGACAACGATGAATCTAAAGCTAAAGCAGTATATGCTACGCAGCAGGCTCGTATTACTGGCATCCAAGACACAATAAATATGGTGCTAAAAGGTTAATCAAATTGAAGTAAACGTCAAAATGACGTTTACTTCACAGAAAGGAGATTTGTTATGGTGCAACTTCAAGAGTTACAGGTGATTGAGCATAAAAATCTTAGAGTATTAACAACAGCTCAATTAGCAGCATCACTTGATACAAACGGTAAAGTTATCACTCGTAATTTTCAAAGAAACAAAAACCGTTACCAACAAGGTATCCATTATTTCGCACTTACAGGTGAAGAACTAAGGAAATTTAAAACTGAACGTCAAAATGACGCAAGTATAAAACATGCAGCAGTCTTGTATTTATGGACAGAGCAAGGCGTCTGGTTGCACACTAAATCGATTAACACGAATCAAGCTCACCAGGCGATACAAGCGCTTATCGAGAGCTATTTTAGCATTACTAATAAAACTAAAGAGCCTCAAACTCTAGCAATCTCCTTTGAGCAATTTGAGCAGTTGGGAAGGAGGGTGGACGCTTTGGAACAACTAGCAAAAAATGCAACCTTGCATACTGGAGAACAAGCCAGATTACGTAAGGCTGTTGGAGCACGAGTTAATGAACTGACTGCTGATAAAGGGGCTCAGAAAAAATTGTATAGCTCTCTTTACGCTGCACTTTATGAGCGTTACGGCGTGGGATCATATCGCGATATCAAGCAATATCAGCTACAGGAAGCACTACGCTTTGTAGAGAAATGGAGGGGCTAAACTCATGAGTTTTACAACAGGGAATACATCAGTTGACGCTATAGGGCAAATGCATTTAGAAGGGAATATTATTCCACATACTTGGTTTGAAAATATTAAATTCGACAGTGGTAAACCCGATTTAGTAGGGATAATTATTCTTTCAGAAATTATTTATTGGTATCGCCCAGTTTACACGAAGGACGAGCCTACAGGTCAGTTTACAGGTGTGAAAAAAAGATTCAAAGCAGATCTCTTGCAGAGATCATATGAGAGTTTTTCTGAGCAGTTCGGCATAACAAAAAGACAAGCAAGTGATGCGATTATTCGCTTAGAAAAAATAGGTTTAATTCAAAGACATTTCCGTACAATCACAGCAAATAATACAAAGCTGAGTAATGTTTTATTTATCGAATTAAAACATGACAACGTAATAGCTATGACGTTTCAACGTGACACCTATAACATCCAAACGTCACACCTACCACGTCAGAACGAGGTACCTATCACGGTTAAACGTCAGACAAATACAGAGATTACTACAGAGATTACTACAAAGAAAAATTATGATGATGATAATAAGCAGGTACGTGATGCAGATGCTCAGAAATCGGTTTTTGAATTTTACGAACAAAACGGATTTGGGGTACTGGCACCATTTACTGCAGAAAAAATCGGGGCATGGATTGATGACCTAAACGAAGAGATGGTAACTCATGCTATGAAACTAGCACTTGAAAATAACGCTCTGAATTGGAAATACGTTGAAACTATTTTGCGAAATTGGTCAAACAAAAAATTAAAATCACTTTCAGATGTTGAGGCTGAACAAAAACGCTTTGAAGCTAGTCGGAATCAAAAGCAGCAAAAGAAAAATTTTGCTCCTAAATCCGAAGTAGTGCCGGATTGGTTCCATAAGCGAAACGAACCGAAAAAACAGGAAGCAGAGGCAATAGAACAAGAGAAAGCTGAGTACTTAGAAGCCAGAAGAAAAAGAATTTTAGAAGCTCTAGGACAAGAGGGTGAGGAGGTAGTTCAAAATTGATAAATTGCGTTGTAATCGTCGGAAGATTGACAAAGGATCCTGAGCTACGCTACACACCAAGTGGAGTACCGATGACTAGATTTACTGTTGCAGTCAATCGTACATTTTCAAATCAACAAGGGGATAGAGAAGCCGATTTCATCCAGTGTATCGCTTGGAGAAAACAAGCTGAGAATCTAGCAAACTTCATGAAGAAAGGTAGCTTGATTGGTGTAGAGGGGCGAATACAGACTGGTAGTTTTGAAGGGCAGGATGGCAAACGAGTTTATACAACAGATGTCATTGCAGAAGGAATTCAATATTTAGAACCACGCTCGAACGGTTCTTCAAATCCAACTCCAAATTATCAGCCCCAACCACAGTATCAAAATGAACCATTTGGTGGTAATACTCAACAAAATTATGGACAAAACCCACAGTATAACAATCAACAAAATTATAGTCGGGTTGAAGAAGATCCTTTTGCATCAAACAAAGGACCAATTGAAGTTTCGGAAGATGACTTGCCATTTTAGGAGGGATTATGAATGGATTTAATAAAATTATTTGAAGCACAACGAACACTGGATGCACATATTGAAAGCGAGCATCCAACACTACCAAATGAAAATCGACTGAATAAACGTATTTTAGCCTTATTAGTCGAACTTGGTGAACTTGCTAATGAATGGCGTGGGTTTAAGTTTTGGAGTAATGACCAGAAACCGAGGATACAAGTAATAACGAACAATCCAGATAAAACAGACAAAAATAAACCATGGGTAATACGAAATTTGGTTCTTGAAGAATACGTCGACTGCCTACATTTTCTCTTATCAATCGGAAACATGTTAAACATAAAAAAAGTATTGCCAAGTGCACTACCAGACGAAGAGGTGCTTGATCTATTTAATTACTTGTTCCATCACATTCACTTATTACGAGACGTAGAGTGCCAGGGTATCCACTTTTACTCAATGGTGTTTAGAGAGTTTGTGATGCTAGGCGAGAAGTTAGGATTTAGCTGGGAAGAAGTTGAACAAGCCTATTTCGAGAAAAATAAAACTAATCATGAGCGACAAAATACTGGTTATTGATCTCCTGGAGAGAAAGGATTGAAACTATGTCGGAAGAAGAACGTGACGAACTAATTTTCGCCTGCAGCATGAGAACTCATTACAGCGAAGAGTATTTAGAACGACTTTCTGATGAAGAATTGGTAGCTGTATATAACAACAGTATGAATGCTAATTAAAGAGGTGAACCAAAAATGGCAAGATGGAAGGCAGAAGAACTTGAATACCTGGAATCAAATTACGGAACCCGTGAAGTTTCGAAAATTGCAAAGTATTTAAATCGAACTGAAATTGCAGTTGTTGCTAAGGCCCGTCGCTTAGGTTTAAGCATGTTAACGGCAGGTGGCTATTTAACACTTTCTGAATTAGCAAAACATCTCCACGTTGACATCAAAACTATTAAACTATGGCACACAAAAGGTTTGAAATACAGAGAACTAACAGTATACAAACAAAAATACATTTTTATCGATATCTCGAATTTTTGGAAATGGGCAAAAGATAATCAAAATCTAATAAACTTTTCAAAAATTGAAAGAGGCATGCTAGCGCCAGAACCGGAATGGCTAGATCGTGCTTATAAAAATTACGTATTGAATACCCCGAAAAGAAAGGGCATCAAATGGACAGCGTTAGAAGATAAGCATCTATTAGCCGGCACAAAGCGAGGGGATTCTTTAGAGGTCATTTCTAACGAATTAGGGCGTTCTATTAAATCTCTGCAAACAAGAATGGCACGAATAATGAAAACTAGAGCCTATATCAAATGGACACAAAAAGAAATCGATTTATTAATACGAATGGATCAACAAGGCATTCGTGACAAGGAAATTGCTGAGCAGCTAGGTAGAGAAGTTGTGGACATTAAATCCAAACGTAAATCACTACGCTCCAAAGGAATATATAAGTACGATAAAAGAAAGAAACATGCGAGTGCTTAGAGTGGGTTGAATAAAATCAATTGCCAATGTTTTGAGGAGGAGTGATCTAATGCCACATAGTTATGTTCGTGGAGATAGTGTACCAAAATCAAAATCATTTACTTTTGACCAAACTTTGAAGGATGTAAAACTTTTTCAAAAAGGAGATAGCTTTGAAATAAACGGAGTCGAACATGTAATTGGCTCTATTCAAAAAGTTGAAATTAAAAACGGGCGTGTTCACGTGAAAGTAAAATGTAAAGAGAAATGGTATCGCGAGTGATACTGATTGAAGAAGTTGGAGGGATAACTTTGGCTTATGAGCCGAAAAGACATTTCAACAATCGTATCTATGCTTTGTATCGTGGTGAGGAGTATTTAACAGATGGTACACAAAAGGAACTAGCTCAATATTTAGGTGTAAAAAGAAAAACGATTCAATTTTATATGACGCCATCTTGGTTAAAGCGAACGAGTGAAAATGCATTACGAGTTATCGCTTTGGACGATGAGTTATTGAACCAATAGGAGTACAAGAAGGAGGCATTATATGAGAGATATGTGGGTGCTACGTTTAAAAGACGAGCACAAAGAAAATGGTATGGTCGGTGAGTATTATCACGATAGTTCGGAGCGAGGCGAAGCAGCTGAATGGATGTGGCTCACGCAAGACTTAAGTGAAGCTACATTGTATGACAGCAAAGAAACTGCAATCGCTGAAATGAAAGCTTACGAGAAATTTATGACAGATTTATATGGTCCAGACGCTATGTGTAGTTATGGATATACAAACATGATGAAGCATTTTGATTTTGTAGAAGTTGAAGTAACAGAGAAAAAGTCATAGTTGAACTATATTACGAAATAAATAGGAGGTATGATTTTATGGAATTTCCACCAACTTGGTTTTATGCCATTTGCATGATTGTTTTTATAATACTTGTTTTCATAGATTTTTTTATACAACTCAATAAACACAAATGAACAATTCGAAGAAACGGTGTGCATGAAAGAGGTGAAAATGTAGATGGTGGTACAAGTCAAACTAGGCGAATTAGAGCCAGGTACAATCTTCAAAAAGGGTGATACTTACGCTGTAAAAAGTGAATATCGTACAGATAAAGGTATTTGCGAGTGTTTTATAGTTGGTTCTGGTGAAATGTTTTGGGGTGGGACTGGCAATCCGAATTCATTGAAGGTAGAGCCAGTTGATTTAGAAGAGTTAATCCGAAAAGCAAAAACGTTAGAGAGAATCTCAAACGAAGCAGAAGATGTGTACAACGAAGAAATTGATTTAATGGATTTCGGAGAGCGTGTAATGAACATTCTTTAATACACAGCTCGTAGAAAGTGAGTTAGATAAATGGAATCTTGTTGGCTTATAGAATTTAAAAACGGGTACAAAGTTATTCTTTCAGAGTATGTCTATCAAAAAGAACAGGAAAGAAATTATAACGGTCAAGAAGTGTTATGCGAATCACATTGGTTTGATTATAAAACTTGCAGAGAAAGAAACAGAGGTGTCTTAGTCGTAGGTTTTAATAATTGGTAAATGAATATGTACGAAAGAGAGGACTAACATGGGAATGATTAAACAAAACGAAGATGAATTTCAAACAGCACACCTTAATCAGCAAAGAATGCAGCTTTCTCCTCATTATCAAAAGGGAAAAGTTGATGTTTGGAAGTTCGGGGAAGAGAACTTTTCCTTAGATGAAAATGTTGGTTTTCACAGATTGAATGCAATTAAATATTTAACTCGTTATGGAGCGAAAGAGGGATTTAATGTACGCGATTTAGAAAAGGCGCAAGTAGAGATACGCAAACTAATAGAATTGCATAATAGACGTCAGAAATAAGGAGTTGAAATGGATTGGTTGAACAAACAAATTTGTTTGAATTCTTAGGGTTAAAGAATGACCCTGTGTTCAATCTAATCGAGAAGTTACGAGAAGGCGATAAAATACAAATTGATTCATTTTGTATTAGAAATAATGGGAAATTATACGAAGTGGAAAGTGATGAATACCACGAAGGATTTCCAACTAAAGAAAGATGCTACACCTTTGTTTGTGCTAATTTATAAATTATAAAAGAAAGGATTCAGTTGCTAAAATATTTTTACCACAATACCACAATAAAAAAAGTCGTAGCGACAACTACGACTCAACCACTCCTGCTATTTACATGAATACTACTATTATAGCAAGGAGTGGTTGAAATGGGCAAACAACTACAAGAATTACAGGAATTACAAGAATTACAAGACGGGCTTTATATTATGAAAAATGGGCAATTAAAAATGGTTCAAGCGCCAACAACTGGTTTTGGAAAAACGACAATCAGTTGGGAAGCTAATAAACCAACAAGAGCAACGCACGAAAGTAACGAAAAATTATAAGTCTATCGGAACACCCGAGGACATCGAGCTTTGAGAGAAGGGCAATCTCTCATTGTTTGATGTCCTCTTTTATTTTGTGCAAAGGGGCGATTGAATATGACACGTACATTACAAAGTCAGTTAATTGAAAAAGGTTTAGTAAACAAAGTACCCAAAAAACAACAAAGTAAACAGCCAAAAGAGCAGAAGCCGATGAAGCAGCACAAGACAACAAAACTAAGTCGTAGAGATTTAGAGGAACTGATGGGAACGAAAAGACCTATCTACCACAAAGTTAAAGGCTCTTACCGATCACGATAATACGAAATAAGGGGTGTAGTAGCATTGAAAGAACTGCTTAAAGAGTATAGAGATACTAGACGCGAAACTACTAAAATATTAAACGAGATTCAAGGGAAATATGACAAGTTAAGATATACGGAAAATAGCAGAGATTTGATAAATGTATTAAGCACAGAAGAACTAGCGCTACTACACCAATATGAAGAAGATATGACAATTGTTCGAAGTTGGTTATCTAATATAAATTACACAATCGAATGGATAAGAAAAGGGAAACAACCAGGACTACGAAGAGGTATTGAAAGGCAGTCAGCTTATGTCAAGGAAGTCCCTTTTGAACCTTATTGGATACAACTTCAAAAGGATACAGGAGATTTCAGCCATTACGAATCCTTTAATAGTGAAGATGAAGCTATGGTCTCAATTAATCAAGAACAAAAAGAGCGCACTGTAGCCTCCCTTACTGAATCATTGACTGAACGCCAAAAGGAAGTATTAGATTTGGCAAGCAATGGATTTTCACACGATGAGATAGCAAAGATATTGAATGTACACAAAGGTACGGTTTCTCAGACTCTTAACAGAGTGAAAGAAAAGATTCGTGAGGAAGGATGGTTTATGCCATGAAATATGTAGAACCTATTAGAGATAAAAGAATGCTGAAAGAGTTTATTCAATATTTCATTGACCAAGGGAATAAACGAAACTATGTGATGTTTATGGTTGGTATTTACTTAGGTTTACGCATATCCGATATATTGTTATTACGCAAACGAGACTTAATGGGGACTTACCTAATGATCGAAGAGCAGAAAACAGGAAACTATAAACGAGCAATAATCGAACCTAAGTTAAGAGAAATACTAGATGAGTATATGGAGAATATGAGTCGTACCGACCTTTTATTCCCTTCACGAAATAAGGATAAGAAGACAGGGAAAATTAAACCAATCGATAGAACAACAGCTTACAAAATACTGAAGGATGCAGCTAAAGCTTTAGATTATGACATCCCTATTGGTACACATACTTTACGTAAGACATTCGGTTATACGTTTTATACCAAGCACAAAGATGTAGCAGCACTACAGGAATACTTTGGGCACGAGGAACAATCAGTAACACTGCGTTATATTGGAGCAACACAACATGATTTAGATAATAAAATGACAGACCTCTATGATTAAGGTCTGTTTTTTTATGTCTAAATATAACAATCTATCAGCTTTAATCTACCTTATTTATTTTGTATTAAACATAAAAAGATTTTCGTTGAATTCATTTTTAAAAAAAATAAAGATATTAGAATTATCAAGGCTTCGCCCTTCTTTTTCGAGTTCAACAGAATTTGAAGATATGTTGCGTTAGAGAGGGTATAGTCATACGATTGCCTACTAAGAGTGAAGAGAGCAATTTAGAGAACGTAACGAAAAACAGGTCAATCCCTTATGGCTCTAAGCTTCAAGCCAATTTTTCAAAGTTGTCAGAAAATTTTAGGTTCTTCTGGACTTTTGAAGTTCATACGGGTGCTATCGAGCCCACAGTTCGTCTAGTTACAAAATTAAAAAGGTTGTTAACGTTTTCGTTTTAAATGTTGGGAAATAATTCGCGAAAGGGGTGTTCGAGCATTGACCCAAAAGGATTCAGAGAACTTTGAGGTTATCGTTAGTAGCAAAGAAATTTCGTTAATCTTTGATGTATCCGAGAGTCGAATACGCCAATTAGCGAAAGAAAATGCTGTGGTGAGAGTAGGGCATGGAAAATATGACCTACCAAAATCGTTTAAGGCGTATATAAATTACTTGGAATCAAAACGTGAAGAAGTATTGGACAAGTCTATTGAAGAAGCTTACTGGACGAGGGCACGTAGAGAAAAAACTGAATTGCAAGTGCAGGTGATGAAAGGGGAATTACATCGTTCTGAAGATGTTGAGCGAGTTATGAATAGTATGCTTGGCAATTTTAGAGGGAAGTTGTTGGCCTTTCCACCAAAAATGGCAGCAAAAGTTGCTGGGAAATCAGACTTAACTGAAATCCGTAACCTTTTAAAGTCGGGAATCAATGAAGCGATGACTGAATTAGCTGAGTATAATCCCAAAGATTTTTATTCGGACGATGTGGTCGAAGATGATGAAGATGATCTAGATGGATAAATCCTTCAAATCAACTTTAAAGTTAATTCAAACATGTATTAAAGAGAATCTCTCACCACCACCTGATCTTACAGTATCGGAATGGGCAGATAAATTTCGAGTATTACCATCCGAGACATCAGCTGAACCTGGACAATGGGATACATCGAGAGCACCTTACCAACGAGAAATTATGAATGCAATTACAGATCCAACCCATGAGGATGTTGTCATCATGTCTTCAGCTCAAGTAGGGAAGTCTGAAATTCTATTAAATGCACTTGGCTATTTTATAGATATGGAGCCATATCCAATTATGATGCTTCAACCTACAGAAGCAGCAGCTAAAAATTTTTCGAAAGAACGGCTTGCTCCAATGTTTAGAGTTTGTCCTACGTTACGTAACAAAGTATCTAATTCAAAATCTAGAGATGGAGAAAACACAATTCTTCAAAAAAGTTTTCCTGGAGGATTTATTGCTTTAGCTGGAGCTAATGCACCAGCAGGTCTTGCATCAAGATCGATTCGAGTGTTATTAGCGGATGAAATAGACCGATTTCCGGTAAGTGCAGGTAGCGAGGGTGATCCGTTAGATTTAGCAGAGAAACGAACAACAACTTTTTACAATCGAAAAAAGGTAAAGGTATCAACTCCTACTGATGCAGGCACTTCTCGGATTGAAAAAGAATTTGAGTTGAGTACAAAAGAGCGTTACCACCTACCTTGCCCATCTTGTGGCCATGAACAGCCTTTACGTTGGGAACAAGTTCATTTTGATACAGTAACACACGCCTGCATTGAATGTGGATCCATGCATAATCAATTTGAATGGAAAAATCAAGAGGGGCGTTGGGTTGCAGAAGTACCCGATGCGACTAAACGTGGCTTTCATCTTAACGAATTACTTTCGCCTTGGCGCAAATGGGAAGAAATTATTGCAGCTTTCAAAGATGCACAGAAAAAAGGGAAGGAAGCTTTAAAAGTATTTAAAAATACTTCTCTTGGTGAAGTCTGGGAAGAGCAAGGAGTGCAAGTAGATGAGTTAACGTTGTACGAACGACGAGAAGATTATGGTTGTGATGTGCCGGAAAAGGTCAGCATTTTAACAGCAGCAGTCGACGTGCAAGATGATCGTTTTGAAATTGAAGTAGTTGGATGGGGTCCAGGAAAGGAATCGTGGGGTATCGGTTATCACATTATACGAGGTGACTTAAATCAACCTCAAGTATGGATGGATTTGGACGAGTACTTATCAAGAACATGGAAAAAAGCTGATGGACGGACATTTGAAATTGCTAGTACTTTTATAGATTCAGGGGGTCACTTTACCCAAGAAGTTTATAAATTTACGAGATTGAGGGAAGCCCGTAGAATTTATGCAATAAAAGGTGCATCTGATAAAAAAGGTGAATACACTCCGTTAATTGGAGGACATTCGAGACCAAAGCCTATCAAAGCCATATTGATTCGACTCGGTGTAAACGATGGAAAATCTAAAGTAATGAGTTCTTTGCAAGTAACTGATTTCGGTCCAAATTATTGCCATTTCCCTAAAGGTAGAGGTTATAACATTGATTATTTTAAAGCGTTAACTGCTGAAAAATTAGAAACTCGTTTTGAAAGAAATGTAGCTTATCAAGTTTGGGTAAAAAAACGAGCACGAAATGAAGCTTTCGATTTACGAGTGTATAACACTGCTGCTTTGGAAATGTTAGACCCAAATCTTGATAAAGAATACACCATGATTGCAAGACCTACCAGAAAACGACGGAGAAGAGTGAGGAAATAATGTCTAATATCAAAAACGAATTAGTTGATGCACAAGAAATGTTGAAATTATGGCGAGATGCTGAAAAGAATTTAGCATCTGGAAGGGTCAAAAGTTATGCAGTTGGTAGTCGAAATTTAACCTATTTGGATTTAAAAGAGATCACAGAACGTATTACGTATTGGGAAAACAAGGTGAAAAAATTAAAAATACTAGCATCTGGAAGACAAATTAGGCGAGCAAAACGCTTTATTCCACGTGATTTATGATTGGTGGTGAGCAGAAATGAAGGTAAAAATGAATGTTTTAGAGCGTGCTGTTAATGTTTTTAGACCAAATGTTGCTAAAAACATGACCCAGAATAGAGTTTTGAACAGTTTTGATGGACAAGGGTATGGTCGACATGCTGCAAGCTCTCAAAAAACTAGTTTAAAAGGTTGGATTACCAGTTTAGCGTCACCGCTTGAAGATATTGAAAGAAACATTGAAAAATTACGTGAGAGATCACGTGATTTGTACATGGGTGCACCAATTGCAAGTGGTGCACTTAAAACAATGACAACAAATGTTATCGGCTCTGGTTTAAAGCTTAACTCAACTATTGATTACGAGTTTTTAAATATGACAATCGAACAAGCGGATGTCTGGGAAACAACAATCGAACGTGAATTTGCGTTATGGTCCGAATCAAAGAACTGTGACGCTTCTCGCATGGCTGATTTCGATGAACTACAATTTCTCGCGTTTTTATCTATGCTTATGAGTGGTGATGCTTTTGCATTGCTCCCGTATAAGAAAAGAGCTGGAACACCGTACCAGTTAACCGTACAAATCCTTGAAGCTGATAGGGTTTGTAACCCCAACTTAAATGCAATGTTTGATACAAAAATCGTCAATGGTGTTGAAGTAGATTCAACAGGAGAAGTAACTGCTTACCATGTTGCGGATAAACATCCAAAATCATTGCATTCGTTCAATAATAGTTGGCAAAGAATTGAAAAGTTTGGGAATAAGTCTGGGCGCCCTAACATCTTGCATCTTGTCCGACTGGAACGACCTGAACAACGTCGAGGAATTCCGATATTAGCACCAGTAGTAGATACGCTTAAACAAATAACAAGATATTCGGATGCTGAATTAATGGCTGCTGTTATAAGTGGAATGTACACATTGTTTGTTACAAGTGAATCGCCTGAAGCATCTGAAATGGGAAGTCCATTATCACCCAATGATGAGATAGATTTTGAGGATGATGACGATTCAGATATTCAAGTCGGGAATGGCGCAGTAAATTTCTTGCGGGAAGGTGAGAAAATTCAAGAATCAAATCCGGGTCGTCCTAATACAGCCTTTGATGGATTTGTAACAAGCATGTTTAGGCAAATTGGTGTCGCGTTAGAAATACCCTACGAAGTTTTGATGAAACACTTTACAAGTTCTTATTCTGCTTCTCGCGGAGCTTTACTTGAAGCGTGGAAGATGTTTAAAACCTATCGTAAATTTATGGCCAGAAATTTTTGTCAGCCAATTTACGAGGAGTTTTTAGCAGAAGCTATTGCAACTGGTCGCATTTATGCGCCTGGTTTTTTTAGTGATCCGATTATCCGGAAAGCATATTGTAGCGCTGAATGGAATGGACCGACTCAAGGTCAATTAGATCCTTTAAAAGAAGCTCAAGCTGCCGAGCTCCGTGTGCAATCTGGATTCAGTACACGAACAAGAGAAGCAATGGAAATGACGGGTACAAGTTATTTTGAAAATCATGCTTTACGCATCCGTGAGGAAAGTGTGAGAAGACGTGATAGGCTTATTGCTCCTGTAGTAGTAGAGAAGGGAGGTGAAAAAGAAGATGAAGATTGACATTAAAGGTCCAATTATTAGTGATGCAGACCAATGGGTTTACGATTGGTTTGGAATCCCAGCAACAAGTCCAAGCAAAGTTAACATGATGATTGAGCGAGCTATTCGAAATCAAGATAACGAATTGGTTATGTGGATTAATTCTGGTGGTGGCTCAGTTTATGATGCAGCTGAAATTTATACTGCTTTAAGATCCTTCTCAGGAAAAGTGAAAAGTAAGATTGTTGGTTTAGCTGCTAGTGCTGCTAGTGTTATTTCAATGGCTGGTGAAACTGAAATGTCTCCTGTTGCTCAAATCATGATTCATAACGCTTTGACAAGAGCAGAAGGGGATTATCAAGAAATGGATGATACCAGTGACTTCCTGAAAAAAGTAAATCAGACAATTATTAATGCTTATAAAGCAAAAACAAATAAGAGTGATGATGAACTTAAACAAATGATGGATAAAACGACTTGGATGACAGCACAAGAAGCCAAAGAACATGGTTTTATCGATTCTATAATGTTTGAAAACGAAGTTGAAGCAGTTAATAGTGTAGAACGCCCAGAATTAGTAAATGGGATGTTACCTAAAGCCGTTATTGACAAAATGCGCAACCAACTTGCTAATGAGGCTGGAGCAAACATTTTAAATAATGCAGGACAAATAAATACACCAATTAATAACGAACCACCTAAAAATAATGAGAATGAAGGAGCGAATAACAAGATGGATTTACAACAATTACAAAACGAACATCCAGAGTTATTTAAACAAATAAAAAACATGGGCTTTACTGAAGGTGTACAAGCCGAAAATACTCGCATTAAATCGATTGAAGATATGGCACCTGCAGGGAATGACAAAATGGTGTATGATGCGAAATTTACTGAGCCAGTATCCTCTGAGAAATTAGCAGTAAACATGATCAAGGCACAAAAAGAAGCTGGTCAGAACTATTTGCATAATGCAAAAGACGATGCAGCAGCTTTAAATAATATCAAACCATCAGCTACTCCTGAAACAGATAATGTAACAGATGAAGAAAAAGCAGCACAAGCACTTGTTAACTTATGGGGAGGAAAATAATTATGGAAACAGTAGGAACTTTTGAGTACGAAAATTTAATTGCAAATTCATTCCCAGTTCAAACAGGAATTATAGAAGTTGCAAGTGGTCAAGGAATTTTATCACGCGGATCTGTATTAGGAACAAATACTGAGGGATCTGTAATTTTAGTTGGAGGAGCTGTGGAAGCCAAGGCACAATTTGTTGTGGCTGAGCCAGTTGACACAACAGAAGAATTAGGTGGCACTATCTCTGTTGTAGTTTACGTGTCAGGGGCTTTTAATCGCTCGGCATTAATTATCGATGGTGAAGGTTCTATTGATGAACATGAAGAGTCACTAAAATCATTCGGAATTTACTTGAAAGCATTTCACTAATAGGAGGAATTAATTATTATGGCAGGATATAACACAAAAACAATGCTACCAGCAGTACAGGTAATGCCTCACGTACCATCATTTTTACGTGATACATTTTTCCCTCGAGTAAATGATAAAACGTTTGTTACTGAAAGCGTGGAGTTCGATTACAAAAAAGGCCGTCGCAAAATGGCCCCATTCGTAGCTCCACGAGTTGGCGGTGTAACAGTTAGCCGTGAAGGTTTCCAAACTAAGTCATTAAAACCATTACGCATTGCTCCACAACGTATTTTAACAATCGATGACATTTCATCACGCGGGCTTGGTGAAAACCTTTATAGTCAAAAAACACCAGCTCAACGCGCGTTAGATTTATTAGCTGATGATATGGTTGAATTAGGCGGAGAAATTGATCGTCGTGAAGAGTGGATGGCAGCACAAATCCTTTTCACTGGTAAAGTTATCGCAAAAGGTTATGCAGATAATACATTAACAACAGTTATCGAGGAAGAAATCGATTACGGATTTGATGGTTTTGAAACATTAAGCGGTTTAGATATGTGGACAGATGAAGGATCTAATCCGTATGAATACCTACGAAACCGTAGATTAGATGTTTTGAAGAAGAGCGGTATTGCTCCTAACATCGCTATCTTCGGTGAAGATGCTTATAAGGCTTGGATGCAAAATCCAAAGGTAGTGGCACTATTTGATAAATTAAATATTACACTTGGTCAAATTCAACCGTCTGTAAAAAGTGATCAAGTGACATTTGTTGGGAAACTTCCTGAACTGAATATTGAAATCTATTTATATAATGATTGGTATATCGACGAGAATGGAAACGAATTACCGTTTGTTCCTGCTGATAAAATCGTGATGGGTCACACAAACCTAGGTGGTTATGTATTCGGTGCTGTAACACAACTAGAACAGGGTGGAAGCTACGTAACTTACGAAGCAGCACGAGTGCCAAAATTCTGGAATGAATTAGGCAATGATGCAAAGATGGCACGTTTAACGTCGCGTCCAGTACCTCATCCAAACAATGTAGATTCTTGGTTTGTTGCAACAGTAGTCTAATAGAATAGGAGAGCGGTAAAATGAATGGTTACAATGTCTTACAGCCGTTACGTCATGACGATGAAAAGTATGACGTAGGGGCTTTTATTAATAGTGAAAAAATTAAAGAAACACAGGCATTACGTCTATTGAAATTAAAAGTAATCGAACCAGCTGTAAAAATTGGAGAATCTGAAGCACCTGTCAAAGTAGTTGGAGATTTGAAAACTCTAGGCGGAGAAGATGAACCAGTAGAAGAAACTCTTGATCTCAATTTTGATACAAACGAATTGAAAGAAGGAGCAACTGAATTAGAGCTTGAATTTAAACACAATATTAGTAAAAAAGCGTTAATTAAAATTATTGTTGAAGCTGGTCATGCAAATCACTTCTTAGATCAATTAGAAGACTAGGATGTGAACAATATGGGCTTCAAGGATGCATTAGAACGTGATCTTGCTAATGTTTTTTTTAATACAGATAGCGGATTTGCTGAAAAAGTTGATATTGACGGAGAAAACATCACGGTTATTATCGATGAAGAATCGCTTACAAATTATAATTCTAAAAACGGAGAGGGGCTCATTACTGATGGGCTTCTTTTTCATGTAAAGGTAAATGATCTACCATTTGAACCTCAACCAGGACAAAATTTAATGTTCAATGGTGAATTTTATTATATTTCCGATGTGAAAAAGCCTTTGGGTATGTACTCAATTTCACTGGAGGTTAGGGATTCATGAGGCTTGTTGTTGATTTAGACCGGCAAATGTTAGAGGAATTGGAGCGTAGATTAGGTACGTTTTCAAAAAAAGCACCTAATGCTTTATCGAATGCAATCAATAGAGCTGTAACCAATGTAAATTCTAATGTGAAAAAGGAAGTTAGAAAAGAGTATAACATCAAAGCTAGCGATATCCAGCCAACATTAAAAATAACCAAGGCAACAAAAGCAAGTTTACGAGGGGAAGTTAAATCAAGCGGTTCTCCAATAGGCTTAGATAAATTCAGGGTTTCACCTAAAACTGTAAACCCACGTAGAAAAACGCCTATAAAAGCTGGGGTTAAAAAAGGAAACATAAAGAAAGTACTAGGTGCTTTCATCGCAGATATCCATGGCAATAAAGTTTTTGAACGTGAAGGTAGAGCTAGACTTCCAATCAAAAGATTGTTTGGCCCATCTGTTCCACAAATGCTTGATAACGACGAAGTTCGTACAACAATCGAGCAACAAGGACATCAAACATTTGAAACTCGTCTCGATCATGAAATAAATCGAATTTTAGGAAGTGGAAATAGATGATACCTATTCATTTATTAGATGGTCTCGTTGAAAGATTCAAGGGAGAATTAGATAGTTTAGCACTTAAAGATCCTAACAATCCCGAAATATATAAACCTATTAATATTTTTCCACAACACCTCCCTCAGAAAAATAAGAGTACCGATTTATCATTGTATCCGTACCTTTGTATCCGTTTAACAGATGTAGAGGGTGTATCAGAGGGAGAACCAGGTCAGAGTAGAGTTCTTTTTATTGCAGGAGTATTTGACCGAACAGAAGACAATCAGGGATATAGAGATGCCTTAGTTGTTATTCAAAAAGTTTATGAAAGTTTAATTAGAAATCCAATGATAAATAAGCAATTTCAATTGGTGTATCCAATTCGAGCTACCTATCAAGAGGAAGATTCAGCCCCTTATTATTTTGCTGGTCTTGAAACGAATTGGGAGGTACCTACACCATTAAGAGAGGATGTCGAACACCTTATATGAGTAAAAATGAAACAATTCGAGAGCGTTCGAAAGCGACTGCAGAACAAGTCGGAAAAGCTATATCTAACAAAGTTGAGACAGTTATTTATTGCGGTCCCACTTTAAATAATGGGGAGCTTTCACAGTACGCTGTTTTCCAAGGAGAGTTACCCCAACGTGTCAACAAACATATTAAAGCTGAATTAGCCGTAGGAGAGCTATTAATTCCGGTGAAAGACTTAGCTGTAGTAAAAAGTAAAATTCAGCAAAAGGGTACTAGAGAACATTTATTGTTCGAAAGAGCCCTTAAATACGCTAAAGGAGGAAATAAATAATGAGCTATCAACATGGTATCGGTCTTAACGAAAAGCCAACCTCAATCTCCAGTCCAGAAGTAGCATATTCAGCCATTCAAGTAGTAACGGGTACAGCACCAATTAATCTTGTAGAAGATCCTGCTGCTGTAGTAAACAAACCATTATTAATTCACAGTTTCGATGAAGGAAAAGAGAAATTGGGCTATTCGGATGATTGGGATGCTTTTACTCTTTGTGAAGTTATGGATGCAAGTTTCAGAGAGTTTAAAGTTGGTCCTGTAGTTTTTATTAATGTATTAGATCCAACAATTCATAAGAAAAGTTCTGCACCTCAAACAATACAAATCTCTAACAAAGAAGGATTAGTTGATAAAGAAGGTGTGCTATTGTCTACTTTAGTAGTTAATAGCTCTGATGGAGCCACTACTTACGTAAAGGACCAAGATTATTTTGTTTCTTTCAACCAAAACGGCAAACCTTTAATTTCTGTATTAACTTCTGGTCAAATGACAAGTGTTTCTGAAATTCAAGTCACTTTCGATGAATTGGACCCAACAAAGGTAACTAATGCCGATATCATCGGTGGTTATGATGTTACTGAGAATAAATATAAAGGATTAGAGCTTATCCAAACCGTATATCCAACATTAGGGGTTCTTCCAAATACTCTTTTGGCTCCTGGTTTTTCCCATCATGCGGAAGTAGGGAATGTACTAGTAGCTAAATCTACAAAGATAA
The DNA here is from genome assembly GCF_044795995.1 of Ureibacillus chungkukjangi. Classification (NCBI taxonomy): domain Bacteria; kingdom Bacillati; phylum Bacillota; class Bacilli; order Caryophanales; family Caryophanaceae; genus Ureibacillus; species Ureibacillus chungkukjangi. The sequence goes on from NZ_CP085009.1 coordinate 325,694, forward strand.
ATGGCGCATTCAATGCTATTAACGTTTTAGATGTTAGCGGGAAAACAAAAGAGGCTGCAGGTCAAAACAAGGATGCTAATGGATACAATGATAAATCGTCTATCGTATGTTGGCCAAAAGCAAAAATTGGAAAAAAAACATACCATTATAGCTCAATCGTAGCGTCTGCCATTGCCAAAAAAGATTCAGAAAACGAAGGTGTTCCATATAAATCTCCTTCAAATTCAAACATTCCAGTAACTGCTATGGTAAATGACGAAAATGATGAAGTGTTCTTAGATCAAGTTGAAGGTAACGTCTTAAACGGAACGGCTATTGTTACAGCTATTAACATGGGTGGTTGGAAGCTTTGGGGGAACAATACTGCTGCATACGACCCTGAACTCGGAGATAATAACGATCCTAAAGACCGTTTTATCGCACTAAGACGCATGTTTGACTGGTGGGGTAATTCATTCATCCAAACCTACTTTGAAAAAGTAGATAACCCTACTAACACACGCTTGATTGAAAGTGTAGTGGATAGCGAAAACATTAGAGCGAATGGATTTAAGGCTAAAGGTCAGATTGCTGGAGCTAAAATTGAATTTAACCAACAGGATAATCCAATCTCAAACGTTTTAAATGGGAAAATTCAATTTTCTCAAAAAATGGCTTTCTTCACGCCGGCAGAGTTTATTGAAAACAACTTAGAATTTGACCCTAACATGCTGAGTTCAGCAATTTTCGGAGGTGAATAAGGATGAGTAATCCAATTCCAGAAAAAGTCCATAGTTATAACGTATATGATGATACAGAAAAATTAGTTGGGGTAGCTGCAGAAGTTACTCTACCAACTTTAGAGGCAATGTCGGAAACAGTATCCGGTGCAGGTATGCTTGGAGAGTATGAAAGCTCAACACCAGGACATTTCGGTAGTATCACGATTGAAATTCCATTTAGAACTTTAACAGATAAATCCTTTAGTTTACTTAAACATAAAGGAAGATCTATTGTACTTAGAGCAGCACAACAAAGCTACGATGTATCTGGTGGAGGTATCCAACAAAGAGGTTTAAAAATCACTCTTAGAGGTCTTCCAAAAGCTTTGGAATTAGGGAAATTAGCTGCTGGTACCCAAACAGAAACAAAGAACACTATCGAAGTTCTTTACATGAAAATTGAAGAGAATGGACGAGTTCTATTAGAACTGGACAAGCTCAACTCTATTTATATTGTCGATGGCGAAGATATGCTTGCTGATGTTAGAAATTTAATTTAAGAGGGAGAATGATTAACTATGAATGCAGTCCAAGAAGAAAAGAAAGTAGTATTTAAAAAGCCATTTAATTTTGAAGGTGAAGAGTATAAAGAAGTTGATTTAAACGGTCTTGATGATTTAACTACAACAGATTTGATTGAAGCGGATAAACAATTCAGTACATCTGGACAGTTTTCTGTTATGAATGAAGTGACAATTGGTTATGCAATTATTGTTGCTGCTAAAGCATCGAAAAAGCCAGTAGAATTCTTTGAAAAGCTCCCTGCTAGTGAGGGCGTTAAAGTGAAAAATATGGTGATGGGTTTTTTGAACGCTTAGGAATTATTAAAAGAGACGGACAAAAATATATAAAACAAATTGACGGACGAATGCTAAGGAAACTTTGCATTCGTCTTTCTATTTCCCTAAAAACAAGTATAGACTATTTTGTGAAAATGAACTTCTTTGAGCTTAGCGAAACCATCGAAGATGCGGAAGAGGTGATGAAGGCGAAATGAGTAATACAAGATCTTATCAAATTGCCTTTCAATTAGGCGCCTCGATGAACTCATCCATGAGAACAGCTTTTGCCAATGCGAACCGAAACCTATCGGATACTCAAAATCGCGTGGCAAAATTGAATGAAGGTTCTGGAAATCTTACTAGAACGATAGGCGGTTTAAGTGCAGGTGTTATTGCTGCAGGTGCTGCTTTCGTAAGTTTCACAACCGGTGTGATATCGGCTACTAGCGAATACGAGAAGGCTATGAGACAAGTTGAATCTTCAACGGATGTTTCGGCAGCTAAAATGGCTGAAATGAGGGAAATGTCTAAAAATATATATAATCAAAATCTCGGAGAAAATTGGGAAGATATTGCGCAAGCTATTTCTACGGCTGAAAGTGTAACAAAACTAGCTGGTAAAGAGTTAGAAACTGCTACGGCAAACGCAATTATTTATCGTGATGTCTTTGGCGAAGAAGTCAGTCAATCAATCAAAGCATCCGACACAATGATGAGGAACTTTGGAATTACTAGTCAACAAGCTTACAACTTACTCGCTCAAGGTGCGAAGAATGGCCTTAATAAATCAGATGAGTTAATCGATTCTGCAAACGAATATGCGCCATATTTTGCGACATTAGGCTTTAATGCAAATCAAATGTTCGATATTTTCTCTACAGGCTTAGAAAATGGAGCTTTTAACCTCGACAAAGTAGGGGATGCAGTAAAAGAGTTTGGAATCCGTTCAAAAGATGGTTCCAAGACAAGTATGGAAGCCTTTAACATGCTTGGAATGAGTGGAGAAAAAATGACTCAAACGTTTGCTGCTGGAGGTCCTGCGGCTCAAAAAGCATTTAATCAAGTCGTAGAAGCGATTAAAAAAGTGAAAAATCCAGCAGAACAAAATGCCATTGCTGTTGGTTTATTCGGTACCCAAGCAGAGGATTTGGAAATGAACGTAATTGCCTCAATGGCAAATGTTAGAAGTCAGTTTGATATGACGAAGATGACGATGGAGCAGATTAAAAATATCAAATATGATTCACTTGGTTTAGCGTTCCAAGGGATAAAAAGACAAATTGAAACAGGTATGTTAATACCAATTGGTGAGAGGCTCCTTCCTGTACTTACGGATCTTTCAAAAGGATTCGCAACTCACATGCCAAAAATTGAAAAATTTGTAGAAGGTTCATTAGACAAGGCAGGGAAGGCATTTTCAAAAGTATCTAGTTTAATCGGACCAATGTTTAAGGCTTTACCTAAAGTGAGTGAGGTAAAGGGTACTCTTTCAAAAATAAAAGATGCATTTATAAGTGCTATTAGTAAGCTATCACCAATCATTAAATCAATAAAAAACATTATAGGTCCAATTGTATTAGATGCTGTTAATTTTTTCACAGAAATTTGGGGGCAAATAAAAACATTTTTCGAAGAAAATGGAGCCCAAATAGTTAAAGCTGCACAAAACATTTTTGGTTTTATAGCTAAAGTAGTCCAAGTGTTAGCTCCAATAGTCTTCTTCATCCTTAAAACTGTTTGGACCAATGTAAAAGGCGTCATTCAAGGCGCGTTAAACATTATCCTCGGCCTGGTAAAAGTATTTGCTACGTTATTTACAGGGGATTGGTCGGGATTGTGGGATGGAGTAAAGCAATTGTTAGGTGGAGCAGTTCAATTCCTCTGGAATCTATGGAATTTGCTTATGATTGGTAAATTGGTAGGCTCAATCAAAGCCATTGCGACAACTTTTTTCGGGTTCTTAAAAGGTATAGGTCAAAAAATAGCAACCAATGTCCAATATTATTACCATCAATTTGTTTCAGGTTTCTACAGAATTGCCGGTAATATCATTCAAACCATTTTTAAAGCCATCGGTAAAATGGTGGGTATAGTCAAAAATGGAGTCAGTATGTTTATCCAAGTATTTAATCTAGCGCGAACATTCGGGGTTAATATTTTCATGTCCATTGTATCGGCAGTGCGGAATGTTTTCGCTTCAGCTTTTGGAGTAATAAGAACAGCCTTCGGAGGACTAGTTTCCACTGTCGGTGGATTCTTCAGTCAAATTTGGGGAACTTTAAAGCTATTATGGTCCAATATTGTTTTAATATTTACTCAACTAAGAACAGTAATGGCAAGTCCTTTTTCTTCTCTGAAATCAATTGTGAGTACAGTTGTAAGCTTTATATCCGGGCTGATCCGTGGGATGTTTAATGGTGTACTTTCAGTAGGTAAAGGTGCAATAAATGGGCTAATCATGGCTGCCAACGCAGTAATCGGCGGTATGAATAAGCTGAATGTTGATATACCAGATTGGGTACCAGGAGTCGGGGGAAAATCATTCGGACTTAAAATTCCGAAAATCCCTATGCTTGCAAAAGGTGGTATTACAACTGGACCAACCTTAGCAATGATTGGAGAGGGAGCAGAACAAGAAGCGGTCCTTCCACTATCAAAATTAGAATCTTTATTAAATGGTGGTAGTGGCAAGAAAGGCAATGGCGGAGGAGGAAATCCCGAGCCAACTATTATCTTTAATCCCCAATTTACAATTCAAGGTAATGCAGATGAATCTACAATTCAAAAAGCGTTAGGTATTTCATTTAAAGAATTTAAGAAATTAATGAAACAATATGAAGCGGAGAAGAAAAGGCTAGGGCTTAATTAAGGAGGTGGATGATTTGATAACTTACACAACTGTTTCTGGTGATACGTGGGACTCCATTGCTCATAAACAAATGGGAAATACGTTGCTTGCAAATGACTTGATGGAAGAAAATATAGAACAAGTATTTAACGTAATATTCCCTGCAGGTATTACGTTAAACATTCCAGTAATAGAAGAATCAATTTCTGATAATCTACCTCCTTGGAAGCGAGGTTCTGGATAATGGAAGCAAGAAGAGCCTTTATAAAATTAAATTACTCAGGTGTAGATATAACAAAAGAAGTTTCAGCTGATCTCATAAGCTTTACATACACCGATAATGCTTCGGGCGAAGCTGATAGCGTTAGCGTGTCACTCAAAGATGAAAAGAAAAAATGGAGTGGTCCGTGGTTTCCTTCTAAAGGAGATGTAATAGATTCAACCCTGCATACAACAAACTGGAGAAAAGACGGCGACAGACAGAAATTGTCATGTGGTCGTTTTTTTGTAGATGAACCAGAGTTTTCCGGTCGTCCAAGAGTAATGACGATTAATGCTATTTCATCTCCTTTGAATACTAACTTTTCTAATACAGAGCGCAGTAAATCCTGGAGAAATGTCACTATTAAAGCGATAGCTACCGATATTGCCAAACGTGCAGGTTTGACACTTCAATTTATCGGGACTACTAATCCAGTATACAAAAACATTCAGCAGACCGAAAAATCCGATTCTTCATTTTTATCTGAGCTGTGTGAGAAAGAAGGCTTATCTATGAAGCTAACAGACAGCAAAATTGTTATTTTTGATGAAGAAGAATTTGAAAAAAGGAAAGCAATTGCTACGTATAATGAGTCCGATTCAATAGTATTAGATTATTCGTTTAAAACTTCTCTTTCTAACACTGCCTATGCTGGTGTGAATGTAAAATACTATGATTCAAAAATCGGTAAAAACATCGAGTTCCTCTTTAGTATTCGAGATATCGATAAAGAAAAAGACAAGATTTATCAATTAAATGCAAAAGTAAGTACTGGTGAAGAAGCAAGGCGCTTAGCACAGAAAACGCTTCGAAAATTAAATAAAACCGAATATACGGGTTCGTTGTCAGTAACTCTTAATCTCGAGTTGCTAGGCTCTTCCTGTATAAATTTAAAGGGATTCGGCGCTTTCGATGGTAAGTACTTCATCACCAAAGCAACCCATAACGTTGGCGGAGGCTCCACAACAGATTTAGAAATAAGAAAAGTATTGGAGGGCTATTAATGACCAATGATGCCCTAGTGTTAGCGAGAAATTTAATAAGAGTAGGAAAGGTTAATTCCATTAACGCAGTCACAGGAACTGTAGATGTGCTCTTTGAAGACAGAGACAATCAAATCATAAGTGATTTACCTTTAATGGCATTTGAATATGATATTCCTGAAATTGGACAACAAGCCCTATGTTTATTCTTAGGAAATGATATCGGCCAAGGATTTTGCTTAAGAACATTTTATTCAGATATAAATTTACCTCCAGTTGCAAATGAAAATATATACCGAAAGCAATTTAGTGATGGCACATTTATTGAATATAAAAAAGACTCAAGAAAACTAAGCATACATTCAAGTGAACCTATCACTATATTTGGGAATTTGAATGTACAAGGTGATATCGTGGCTACAGGTACCATCAGATCAAGCAACATTGGAAGTTAGGTGATTTTATGATTGGATATTACGGAGATATTCATTTTGAAACAAACGATTCTCGTATATTAACCTTTTCGGACTTTCAAAGGAACACAGCAAGTAGATGGGCAAAACATGAAGTGATAGGAAAGAAACCAACATCCGAGTTCATTGGACCGGATTTAGACACTATTTCTTTTACAATTCAGCTAAACGGACAGTATGGGGTTCATCCTCTGAAGGAAATGGACCGTTGGTTAGTTAAAGCAAGAGCTGGTTCAGCTGCAAAGTTGGTTATCGGAAACAAATTTTTAGGTGTTGATAAATGGGTTGTTAAATCGGTATCTCAAATGTGGGGAACCATCTTAAACAAAGGGCAAGTATTAAGTGGAAATTTAGATATTGAATTAGAGGAGTATGTGGAACGAGTATGATAATTGATTATTCTTCAGTCCTGATAAGCGATATAGACTTTGCTGCAGAAGGAAACTCAGAAATCTTTCAAAATCTTAAGACGCTTTATACAACAATTGCAGGCACCGTTCCTTTTGATAGAGAGTTTGGTATTAATATTGATTTTTTAGATATGCCAATCCCATTAGCTCAAGGTAGGTTAATTGTAGAATACGCTGAAAAAACTAGCATTTACGAACCGAGAGCAAGTGTAAAAGAGGTTGATTTTGAAGTGGATACTGTAAACGGTAAACTTATTCCAAAGGTGGTGATTGAGGTTGTCTCTGAATCTTAAAGATTTACCAGAAGTAACGTTTGTTGAAACGGATGCCAATAAAATATTAAATGATATGATTTCTGGTTATGAAGCAGCATACTTTCAACAAACCGGAAAAATAAAAAAATTGTATCCTGGTGATCCTATCAGAATATTTTTATATTCTCAAGCATTAAGAGAATTACAGTTAAGAGTCATATTGAATGACACAGCCAAACAAAACCTATTGAAATATGCTAGAGGCGAAGTTCTACAAAATTTAGGAGCATTTTTCAGAACCGATAAACTAGCTGCAGAATCAGCTAGAGTGTTGATGAAATTTAATTTAAGTGCTGCCAGACCTACCAACGAAATAATACCATCTGGTACAAGAGTTAGCCCGGGGAACGAAATTTATTTTACTGTTATCGAAGATACCGTTATACCGGCCGGAGTAACGTTTGTTGAGGTCTTAACACAATGCGTACAAACGGGGACGATAGGCAATGATTTCACACCTGGCCAAATCAATATTCTCGTAGATCCTTTACCTTATAATGCTACTGTTGAGAATATTGAAACAAGCAGCGGTGGAATAGAAGCAGAGAATGATGATAATTATCGCAATCGTATTCATTTAGCGCCTGAAGGTTTCTCAACTGCTGGTCCAGAAGGGGCATATGAATATTTTGTTCGTCAGTTCAGTCCACTTATCTCTGATGTAAAGATATTTTCTCCAAGCGATGGAGTTGTTGATATTCGAGTACTTTTGCAAAATGGAGAAATTCCAAATCAAACATTGTTAGATGGATTGCTTTCTTACATGAGTGATAAGTCTAGAAGACCTTTAACCGATAAGGTACAAGTTGGGGCACCAGAAATTATTCAATATGATTTAGATGTGGTTTACTACCTAAGAAGTTCAGATATTAGTGTAGAACAAGATATGAGAGCTAGAGTAGAACATTCGGTTGATGAGTACACAATGTGGCAACGCTCAAAAATCGGTAGAGATATAAATCCATCAGAATTAACAGCGAAAACAATTCTTGCTGGAGCTAAAAGAATTGAAATTTCCTCTCCTAATCATACGGTGCTAAGCGATATTCAAGTTGCTGTTGTAAACATTAAATCAGTTTCGTTTGGAGGGTTTGAGGATGAGTAAGAGTATTTTTGAAGTACAACTAACAGATCTCTTACCCGAAAATTTAAAAAGAGACCCAGACATTATAGCTGCTTCAAAAGCTGTAGATTCGGGTTTCTCAGTACTAGTAAACGATATTAATAAAACCCTCATACTACCAAGAATAGATCACTTAGAAAGCGACGTGTTAGATCACGTTGCTTATTATTTTCATGTAGATTTTTATGATAGGTCACTAGATATCGAGACAAAAAGAAAACTAATCAAAGATAGCGTGTATATTCATCAGATTAAAGGGACTCCAAGAGCTGTTGAAATATTGATAGAAACCCTCTTTGATGAAGGCACAGTTGAAGAATGGTTTAAATACGGGGGTACCCCCTATCGTTTCCGAGTGGTGACAAGCAATAAATCTGTTACACAAGAAAGGGCCGAAGAGTTTGTAAGAGCTTTAAATACAGTGAAAAATACCCGTTCAACATTAGATGGTGTGGTTATTTTAAGAAGTGAAAACATGGACCTTTATTGGGGCGGAATCGTCCATCAAGGAATTAAAGAAGAATATAGGCAGGTGAGATAAGATGGGAGCATTTGGTGGCTTAGTATTAACAAATCGTGGTAAAAACCTTCAATCGAAAGCACAAACAGGAATTCCTTTAAACTATACGCGAATTGCAATGGGTGACGGAACATTAGGATCTAACTCAATACTAGCTTTAAATGGATTAATAAGCCAAAAGAAATCGTTAAACATTACTAAGTTAAAGGTCCAACCAGGCGGAAAAGCTACGGTTGGTTCGGTGTGGTCAAATAGCGATTTAACTGAGGGCTTTTATTTTCGTGAAATTGGCGTTTTTGCACAAGATCCTGATTTAGGTGAAATTCTATACTGTTATGGGAATGCAGGTGCACTAGCTGAATATATCCCACCTGGTGGCGGTTCAGATTTAATTGAAAGAAATTTAGATATTCAAACATTGGTCGGTAATGCAACGAATATTACTGCTACTATTGATTCTTCACTTGTCTATGCATCGAAGTCTGATATAGATTCCGTATCGCAACAATTGAATAGTCACGAAACAAGCAATGGCCATGTTAAAGTTGGTGCGGAAATGCCAACTAATCAAGCGGTAGGAGGCATCTGGTTCGAATTAGGAACCACTATTGACAACAATAACTCAGGATTAGTATTAGGAAATATGAATGTATCCACTACAGCACCGTCAGATACCACATCAATCTGGGCAGAAGAAGAGGTGTAAAGTAAATGGCTGAAAAGAATATTACTTTAAAAAATTACAATAACGGCACAAAACAATGGGACGCTTTATACCCAAAAACAAAGATGGAAAATGTAGAAGGTCTTGCTGAACAATTGGCAGAAACTAAAACTGAACTTGAGAATAAAAAAGCTGATAAAACAGAAGTCACTACTCTAGTCACTCCTAAAGCAGATAAAGATTATGTAGATACTAATTTATCAACATTAAATACGAAAATTACTGCTCAAGCAAGTGGATCGCCTAAAGGAACTTACGCAACATTATCAGCTTTACAATCAGCCTTTCCAACAGGTAATTCAAATATTTATGTCATTTCTGCCGATGGGAATTGGTACTACTGGAATGGTACAGCGTGGACTGCTGGAGGAGTTTATCAAAGTACGGGTATTGCAAAAGGGACTGTAACACCTAGTAAAACTGCTTTTGTAAAATTAGGGAAAAATAAGTTTGATGGCACTTTTGTTAATGCAGTGTTGAACGGTTCAACTACTTATACATTTAATGCCGATCCAAACGCTAAATGTTCAATTGTCGAGGTTGAACCTAACACACAGTACACTATTACTAAATCTAATGATACAGACCGTTTTCGTGTAGCAGCCTTCACATCTTACCCTGTAGTTGGTATGACTACAACTAATGGTACACAGTACGATTTAGCAACAACTAGAACCATCACAACCACAGCAGAGCAAATGTACTTAGTAGTTTACGTTTCTACAAATGGAGCAGAACCTCTTGAATTGCAAGTAGAAAAGGGTTCACTATCAACAACATACGAACCACCAAATACAAATTTAATAATTAACCTAGGGAGAGAGTCATTACCAAATATCGAACCTGAAATGACTTCCTTCGTTAAAAAAGGCAGAAACCTTTTTAATGGGGAGTTTGATAACAGGTTAGTTAGAACTGATTCATTAGCTGGGCAGTTTTATAATAGTGCTACTTCGAGAACATCTAAACGTTTAGAAGTAGAACCGAATGAGTATTATAGCGTGTCGGGTGGAAATGTAAACGTATTTCGATTTGAAGATACAAACGCACAATACATCTCTTATGTTAATGCGCCTACTGCACAAGCTCCTACTAATGCTAAATATATGTATGTTCATTATTCGGCAAGTGGTTTTAACGCTGAAAAAGTCCAGATTGAGAAAGGACAAGAAGTTACAGAATACACTCCCTATGAAGCTGTAGTCATCGAACTTGATTCAGCATCTTTCCCTAGCGTTACAGAGAAAGCTAATTTTATCTTGTCCGGTAATTTGGACGCAGAGTACAAGCCGACTGCAACAGCACCAGTTATGAATACTACTTTAACATCCGACATAGCGTATGCTAAATTTGATGAATTTGTAGCCAATCATCCTTCACGTTGGTCACGATCAATAGGAACAAACGAAACGACAGGATTACCTGTTTATCGCTATGATTACATTCCGGGTTCATTAAAAAATTACAATGAAACATTCCCTAAAATATTAGTAATAACCGGGACTCATGGTGATGAAAAACAATCAATTGCAAGTGCAATGAGATTTTTCGAGGATTTAACTGAAAACTGGCAAGGGAATGAATTGTTAAAGACTCTTAGAAGAAATATTCATTTTATAGTCATCCCCTGTTTGAACGTATGGGGTGTAAATAACCATTCTCGCCCGAATTATAACGGGGTGAACTTGAATAGAAATTTCCCAGTAGGTTGGAGTGCTGGTACAGATTCCGGTTCGGTAGCGCTATCAGAACCAGAGTCGCAATATATTCACAATCTATTAGAAACTGAAAAAGACATAATATTTGCGTTGGATTTCCATAGATACAATCCATATTCGCAAGATAAGTATACTATGTGGGTTGGAACTAAGAATTTACGTATGAACAAATATTTAGCTGGATGGGCAAGACAAATGGATGTTGACTTCAAAGAAACTCATCCAGAGGTAGTTACAGAAAGCGAACCGGATGTAGCAGTTCAAGAAAGTTATACACTTGGAGGGCAAGGTTGGATGGCGTTTAGTTTTATCGAAAAAGGAATACCCGGTACGATACTTGAAATTTCTTCTGATAGTAGTTTTAATGATTACCATACTCATGCTTTCGGTCATTTGCTTGCTTACGCTACAAAGCACTTGCATAACAACAAGAATAAATGGTTATAGGCAATTGTCCCATATTATGCAGTAAGACACCTTCTAACGAGGGTGTTTTTTTATTAGTTTTTTTATTAGGAAGGAGTGATAAATGTGCTACAAAAAGCAAGAATGAATATTAAAACAGAGGAAGGCTATGACACTCTTTATCCAGAGACATCCAGTGATCAAGTGATTGACTTATCGTCTGGTAAAAATCTCGAAACAGTAATACGAGAAGTTGATGAACATGTTCTAGATGGTGACAGACACATCACTCCAGTAGAACGTACTACTTGGAATGGCAAAGAAACACCTGAAGGTGCAAGAAAACAAATTGAACAAACAGATTTCCAAATATATAAAAGCAATAAAGATTCAGAAGGAACTTTCACCACTGTTGAGTACAAAAGAACTGACGGGACACTTGCTGTCAAATCCATTCTCAGCGGTGGAACTGCTCCAAATTATACAACGCGAACCATTACCTACTATGGAGCAAATGGCACAAGCGTTGAAAAAACTACAATTCGTACACTGTCCTATGATTCAGATGGTGTTTTAGTTAGTGAGGTGTAGTGCATGTTTGATATTAGAGATCATGGTGGAAGTTATGGCGCAGGAAAGTATCGAAAAGGAAAACTCATTACAGACGGTAGTTTGAGTGCACCTGTGACTACAGGTGGGCAAATTATTGCACAGCCATTAACCGGTTTGAATTGTCAAGGGGTCGTGCTAGGTCCCGACGACAGGCTATATGCATATTACGATGATTCCACCAACAATATAAGGGTATTCGACCTAGACCTCAATCTATTAGATACTGTTCCACTAAAGGACGGGTCCTTGAATGACCTTAAGCACATGATAATCGACCATGACTTAAATTTATATATGGTAAAGGATTACGGTCTAATAACAGTTGTTAATATGAGAACAAAAGAATTGGTGTGGTCAAAGTCGATGGGTACGAGCACGACATACCCTGCGAATCATATTCATGAGGACGTGGATGGAAATTTACTGATCTCATGTAGTGGAAATCTAGCGGGAATCAATCTTTATAAAATCAACAAAGCCGGGAGTATAATTTGGACTGTAAATAGTGTCATGGTTAACGGGGCAGCAGTTACGACAGATAGTATAGGTAACGTTTATTATGTGGGTTATGGAAACTCCGGCAATTCTGAAACGAAAACCCTTATGTCATATACGAAGGATGGGGTCCTTCGATGGTCCAAAACATACGCAGAACAAGCAGGTGCGAAATGCGTCTTATATAATCCTGTGAACAATCTAATATATGTATTAAATACAACTAACACGAAATTATACGATACCGAGGGGAATCTGGTGGCAACATACGCCTTCGCTATAGACAGTCAGTTACAGGAGGCCCAACTAGACTTTGCTACAGGCGAGATTTTCACGTCGATTAGTAGTAATGTGGGACGGTATACAGAGGATGGCGTGCTAAAGTGGTCTACGCCAATCTCGGTGCATGTAAGAGCGATTGCCATATCGCCCGAATATATATACGTCTCCAGATTCAGCAGTAGTGAGCAAAACGGGATAATTAAAGTACAGCGGTATACAAAGTACTATTTATTATAAGGAGGTAAGCGCATGATCTATATTCAATATGATAGCGATGGCGTAGTAACAACAAGGCATTACAAACCATTCGACAAGGTTTACGGATTAGGGCAGACAAAAGAGGAATTAGAACAAAAAGGGATATTAGTAGACAACATACCGACTCCTGATACAACAGACTCAACAAAAGACGCGGTACTAAAGATTGCTCTACAGGACAAAACATTTTATTACGAATACATCGACAGACCACTTTCAATAGAAGAAGTGGTTCAACAATTAAAAACAGAAAACGCAAACTTACGTTTAGAAATGGCGCAATCTAACACTGAGTTATTTGAAATGATGGTGGCAATGAATGGAGGGCTTGGCTGATGTTTAATACATCTAGTAAACTCGTGAAAGATTATGTTTTACTAATTCAATGCGGAATAAAAGAAGTTGAGGATGTACCAGATTACAGCAACCTAAAAGAGGTAGTTGCCGATGTTCTTAAAAACAGCAATTAATATATTCAAACTACAAATCCAAATAATGAAGGAGCTTTTTAAAATGACATTCACTAAAAATTCAAGTATCGCTCGATCTTACGTAATCCTTATTCTTGCAAGTAATGGAGAAATGACAATCGAAAATGTTCCAAACGTAGGCAATTTACGTGAAACGGTAACTTCCATTTTACTTAACGAAGACGCAGCATAAGCTAGCGTTATTTTTTATGCCTGAAAAGGATATATTCCCTTTTTGTCGAATTTAGTGAATGAAGGGAGGGTGTATTTTGAGTAATGACAAATTCACGACACTAAGCTTAGAAGATATATCTAAGGCAATAGCAAATTTAGAAGCTGAGAAAATTGCTAACAAAATAAAATACGATACTTTGCTAGAGAATCTTATTTCTAATGAATTGATTGATCCGGATATTTATGAAGAATTATTAACAAAAAGATCATTTGAAGTATTTAGGTATTTTGAAAACATTATTAACTCAGATGTTAGTAATACAGATGAATATTTCATAAAACTAATTGAAGAAAAGCTAGGATTAAAAAATGACTAAGCACTCTTATAAAGTGTACCCTTTGTAAAGGACATTTTGAAAAAGAGCCTAGGCAACTTGTTGAAGCTGCTGTCTGTATTTTGCAGGCGGCAGCTTTTTTAAATTCCATTGCCCACGATAATGATTGTAATAGGTCATGTAACTTTTGATTTCACGTTTTACTTCTTCAAGCGTTTCACAATTGCTAAAGTTTGTTTCATCTTTTAAATGCCCAAAGAATGATTCTTGAGGCGCATTATCCCAACAGTTTCCTCGCCGTGACATAGACTGACCTAAACCCATTTTCTTCACCAATGCCTGGTAAATCGGGCTTGTATAATGGAAACCCTGATCGGAATGGATAAAGGCATCTTCTGCTAAATGCGAATGTTTTTTTAATTTCTTCAACGTATTCAGAGCGATGTCCAAGTGTAAAGAAGATGACACTTCATAAGCTAGAATTTCGTTCGTTTCAGCGTCCTTAATCGTTGATAAATATGCACGTTTGCCGTTTCGATATGGCAAATATGTGATGTCTGTCAATAACACTTTACCCACTATACCTTGTTTAAATTTGCGTTTTAATTCGTTCGCATAAATGCGGTGTTCTTTCGTCGCTTTGACCATTCTTCGATAAGGATTTGCCTTGCGAATTGGACAGATGATGTTAAATTTCTTCATAATGCGGCGAATCCGCTTTAAGTTATAGGTGATGCTATATTGGCTTTGAAGCGTCATTTTAATTTGGCGTGCTCCCTTTTTACGTCCTCGGAAATGATACGCCTTTAAAATGATGTCTTTCACCACTTCATCTGCTTCATCTTGTTTGGCGCGATTTTGCGCTGATTTTTCATCAAAATGATGATAGAACCCTGAACGAGACACACCCATTACCTTACATAGATAGCTCACCATACGCTTTAGTTTATACTTTTGAAGCGTCTGGTGGATTAATTCAAATTTTAGTTTCGTTTCGATTGTAATTTCTTCTTCAACATCTGCCTTTCGAGTAGATCGAGCTTTTTTAGTAGTTCATTTTCTGCACGTAATAACTGGTTTTTCGCTTCTAAACGGGCGATTTTTTCTTCTGGGGTTAATTTCCGTTCAGAAGGTCGGCCGGAATTCATTTTACGAGTATCTTGTAAACCTACAATGCCAGAATTACGATAGGCTGCACGCCAGCGTTTCCCCGCTGTTTTAATACGATCCATTCCAATTAAGTCCACACTTAAGCCAGCTTCCTCGAAGATATCTCTAGGTAGCTTCCCCTGTTCATTTTCTGCAATAAAATGACGTTTGAATTCGTCGGTATAGGTAATCGCTTTCTCGCTGACTGACTTTACATAAGGGTTTCTTTTTAGCAGTTCTTGTTCTTTTTTCGTTAATAATCTTTTCGTCATTCTAATTCCGCTCCAACATCTTTTTTCTCATTATAAACAAAAGTACCCTACAAGAAGGACTTTTTTTAAAGTGTCCATCTTATAGGGTACATTTTACTTAATGAGGGTGCTTTTTATATTGCAACAAGATCCAGAAACGCACTGTACCGAGCAGTGCTATTTTTATGGGCAGGTGAGGGCATGGAATTAGTAGCAGCATTTAGTGAAATAGCGACATCTCAGGCGGTATGGGCAATCTTATGTATCTTATTAGCAGCCTTTGTGCTTAAAAAAATGTATGAGAAAAATGAACAGTTATCGAAAAGAGCAGAAGAGCGAGAAGATAAATTAATGACCCATCTTGAACGATCAAATGATTCACAAGAAAAAACAGCTATCGCACTTGAAGGTATCAATAGAAGTTTAACTTCTTTAGAAAGTCGAGTGGATCGTATAGAAAAATACTCATTTAAAACAGAAAAGGATGATGAATGATGGATTTATCAGCAATTTTTATTATCGCGATTGCCTTACTAGCGATTATTACAGCAGTAGTTGAAGTATTCAAAAAAACATTAAATATTAGTCCTCGTTACTTACCGATTACATCAATAGTGGTCGGAATTTTTATTGCCATTTTAATTTGGCCACTCACAGAGTACTCGCTTTACCTAATGATTGTGGCAGGTATTGTTTCAGGATTAGCTTCCAGCGGTACATTTGATTTGCTCAAAGCATCGAATAAGAAGGATGATTCCAAATGACGAGAATTAAGCTAGCGTTAGATGATGGTCACGGAGATAATGGAGTAACGCCAGGAAAACGTACTCCTAAGTTCAGCGATGGATCCTTTATGTACGAGAATGCTTTTAACAAAGTGGTTGTAAAATACCTTGATAAACATTTGAATCGTTGTGGGTTTGATACTATTTTAGTTGCTCCTACCGATGCCGACACCCCTCTAGTTACTCGTGTAAACACTGCTAATAAGGCTAAAGTAGATGCTTATATTTCTATTCACGCAAATGCCGCTAGTGGAAGCTGGGGAAGTCCTGAAGGCGTAGAAACTTTTGTTGGAGCTTCATCATTTTCTAAAAAGTTAGCGAACAATGTCCATAATCAGTTGATTAAAGGTACATCTCAAAAAAATCGTGGTGTAAAAGATGGTACTCATCTTTACGTAATCCGTAATACAATTGCTCCAGCGATATTGGTAGAGTGTGCATTTATGGATAATGAGCGCGAAGCAAGGTTATTGTTATCAGACTCATTCCGTAGAGAGTGCGCATTGGAAATTGCCAAAGGTATTTGTGAATCCTTTGGCGTTAAGTTTATTGAAGAGCAGGAAGTAAAAGGAGCGTCATACACAAAGGAGGAATTAACTGTGGCACAATACGAAGAATTAAAGAAAATTATTGAAGCTCAAGCAAAGCGAATTGAAGTTCTAGAAGCTTTTGCCGGCGTTAAAGAACGTGCAGTAGCACCAGATCACAAAGTGGCGTGGGAATGGGCACAGTCTCAAGGGCTTGTAAACGGTAAAAATCCTAACAGACCATTAACACGAGAACAATTTGCAACGATCGAATACAGAAAAGCTACTAAAAAATAGCCCAAAATTTTATTTTGGAATAAAGCATTGATTTCCTGTTAAAAATGAGTAAAAATAGACTTGTTTACAGGATATCAATTTTATTTCAGCAGGTTATAAAATTGATTTAACCGCCTTTCCGATTCAATTCGGGAGGCGGTCTTTTTTTATGCTCTTATGAATAACGGGAGGGAATAAATGTCTAGACTGCATTTATTAAACGAGATAGCAACCATTGTAAAAATGTCATCTGTCGATATTGATGAAGTGAAATTGCAAACATATCTAGATGATTTGCTTTCCAACTATTACATTGAAGAAAAAACAAATGAAATGCATCAAGAGGATTCGGAGGATTACTTAAAGCTATACCTTAATTCGATCCGTTTAGAAAATTACTCAAATGAGACAATCACTAGTTACAAATATGTATTACGGGCTTTTATTGATTTTGTAGAGAAACCTATCATTCAAGTAACTACAGCTGATATTCGTAAGTTTTTAGGTACCTTTAGTGAATTGAAAGCAAGTACGGTAAATACAAAGCTGATTATATTGCGCTCCTTTTTTAAATGGCTTGTAGTGGAAGATTTTCTGTTGAGGAATCCCACACTTAAGATTAAAATGCCAAAGCAACCAAAGCGACTTAGAGAAGGACTATCCATAGAAGAGTTAGAAATCGTTAGAGAATCCTGTGAAAACGCACGTGAAAGAGCATTAATAGAATTCTTTTACAGCACAGGTTGTAGATTGTCCGAAATACGGAATTTGAATTTAGAGGACATTAACTGGCAGGACATGAGCACACGCGTTATCGGGAAAGGTAATAAGGAAAGAAAGGTATACCTGAGCTACAAAGCTTTGTTCTTCTTGAAGAAATACTTAAAAACTCGAGACGATGATTGCCCAGCATTATTTGCGACTGTTAGAAGGCCGTTCCGTCGTTTAACCAATCGAGGTATTCAGTACCAGGTAGACAAGATTGAACAACGTGCTGATATAAATAAAAAGCTTACACCTCACGTTTTGAGACATACGTTTGCTATGTTGGGCATGGAGTCTGGAATGGAGATTGCAGATCTGCAGCATTTATTAGGTCACGAAAATCCTGCAACCACTACTCAAGTGTATGCGCCTGTTTCAGAAGGTCGTAAACGAGAGGCATTTAGAAAGTTTCATGTGATTTAGAGAGCCGAATTTACCGGCTCTTTTATTTTTTAAAGTCAATAATCTCCCGGATATCCTCAATTCCTAATACTTCTGCAATTTTACACAGCGAATTCCTTGGAATCCGTTCAACTTGGTTATTGGATAGCTCAGAAATGGACCGTTGAGTTAATCCAGTTAAATTAGAGAGCTCAACTTGTTTCATTCCTCTATCTTTCAATAATTGTTTTAATTTCACTTCTATTTCCATAACTGTTCACTCCAAATAAAAAAATATCTGTTTAACGGAATATTTATCTTCCGTTAAACGTAAGATTAAATTAGAAAAACGTAACAGATTGAATAGCACATCTAAGAACAGATTGAATGACACCCTACTATTTCTACTTGTTAGTCTATAAATCCTTTATTTTAAATGCTTCATGTTCGTTTTTTAATGTGACAGATGGCTGTAACTCTTACTACGTAAGAGAACAGTGACGCATCCAAAATTTGAATGGAGGAATTTGAAATGGATAGAAAAAAGATGAACAAATTTGAAGTAATTGAAAACGATCTAGAGAAAATATTTTCTTTAGAGTCTTATCAAAATAATCTAACTTAAGAACAAATGGTTAAGCTAATTAAAAGTCTTGAGGGGATATTAAAATTGTTGGATGGAAAGGACGGTAAAAATTGATTTTCGAAATTTTAACAACCTCATTTTTTGGTGGTATTGCTGCTACTGCTTTTATCAAAAAACAAGGATTATCGACTAACGAAAGTGGTAAGATTCAACGAATAATGTCTTTGAGTGGTTTGAATGTAAAAGATGGCAATGACACTTTAACTACTCAACTGATTAAGAAAAAGCAATATGACTGGGGATGGGAATATAAGTATCGAATACCATTAGGTCGTAGTTTCAATGATTACATGAGCAAATTAGACGTATTACAAGATGGCATTAATAATCGTAGGAAACGAATTAGGTTTGCTGATTTAAAGGCATTGAAATTTGATTCTACTATCATTCAACAACTTCAAGAATTATGGAAGAACAGACTAACGGAACGGAAAGAAATCGAACTTGATTTTGATGGATTATTAATCATTCGAGTTTATGACAAACCTTTACCAATACAAGTACCTTTTCAAAGTGGTTTTAAATGGTCTGTGCCAGTTGGGTTAACAAGGGATAGAAATTCATTCAGATATCATGATTTTGAAAAGATACCTCATTTAGTTTTAGGAGGGGCTACTCGCTATGGCAAAAGTAATTTCATTAATTCCATGATTAATAGTTTGCTACAAAGCGAACCTGAGCACGTCCGTTTTTTCTTGATTGATTTAAAAGGCGGAGTCGAGCTTTGCGACTATGAAAATATTAAACAATGTGTATCGATTGCTTACGAACCAGAGGAAGCCTTAGAAACGCTCAAATTGGCTTATGAACAAATGAGAAGGTTGCAGGTTAAAGTGCGTAATATAGGCAAGAAAAACGCACAAGATGCGAATATAAAAGAGCGTTATTTCGTCATTGTGGATGAAGTAGGGGAATTAAATCCACAAGAGGTAGTTACACCAGAAGAAAGGAAATTAAAACAAGAGTGCCAAACAATTATGTCACAGATTGCAAGA
Organism: Ureibacillus chungkukjangi; assembly: GCF_044795995.1. Lineage (NCBI taxonomy): Bacteria > Bacillati > Bacillota > Bacilli > Caryophanales > Caryophanaceae > Ureibacillus > Ureibacillus chungkukjangi. The sequence goes on from NZ_CP085009.1 coordinate 345,418, forward strand.
TTAGGAGCTGGGCTTGGATTCCGTCTAATCCTAGCTACCCAATATCCGACTGGTGATGTAATCCCTAGACAATGCAAACAAAATTCAGATGCAAAACTATCTTTCCGAGTGCAATCCGCAATAGCAAGCCGTGTCGTATTAGACGAAACAGGCGCCGAACTCCTTCCACAGATTAAAGGTAGAGCTATCTATCAAACTGCTGAAAAACGCGAAATCCTTCAAACACCACTAATCACTTCTAATATAATTAGCGAAACAATCCTTCCACACATCTCCGAGAAGGAGGTAAATAATGGCCACAATGAAAAAACTAACATCGAGGGACGAACAGCTGCTGTTACTTTTGAAGAAATTTGACTTCCTTACGCGTGATCAATTAAGAACTTATTTTAAGTTAGGAAAAGTAGGTAACGCTAACAGAATTTTTAGGCGGTTGTCTGATTATCTTATGACTATCCGTGAAGGATACCAGACAATTTATTATCTCTCAAAAGAGGGACGTGAATACGTGGATTGTGAAAAAGTTAGAAAAAAAGGTGGGCATGTGCAGCACGTAATTATGCGCAATCAATTTTGGTTATTTTATGTATGCCCGAGAGACTGGAAAAATGAAGTTAAAATATCGAATGGCAAAATATTTATTGTTGCGGATGCAATGTTTTCAAGAAATGGATTCCAATGTTTTTTAGAGGTGGATAATCTACAAAGCATGAAAGAAAATCGTGAAAAGATTAAAAGATACAAAGAATTAATGCAAAGCATTGTCATGAAATTGGGCTATTACCCAACCCTTATTTGGGTAACAACTACAGAACACCGTAGAAAGCAATTAGAGAAGGCTTGTGAGGGTTTGAAGGTAAAGGTTTACACGATTAACGACATCAATTAGGAGGGAACTTAAATGTTTAAAAGAAACAAAATTGAGGTTGTTGCTGCAAGGGATTATTCAAATGCAGAGGTAATGGAATATTACGGCAGTAGGTCTGTGAAAGAACTAAAATCACCTAGTAACATTGCTCCATTGATGATAGGTACGAGTGTAATTACGTTAAATACCCTATTTAACAGCTTGAAGAGTGCGAGTGCTACTACTGGGGAATGGGCAATTCAAGCTCAACCTCCACAACTAGTGCCTACGGGTTACATTGCTGATAAAACTTTAGAAACCTTAGCTACAATATTTGACCCGTTTATTCAAATAATCGTAGGTATAAGCTTTCCAGTAGCTTCATTAGTAATGGCAATCGGATTTTTCATTATGATGTTCGGAATGAAAGAAAAAGCGTTAACCATGATAATGAATGCAGGCATTGGATATGTACTGGTGCAGATGTTACCTCTATTCAATGATATTTTAAGAACGATTGGTACAGCAGTACAATAAAACGAAAGTAACCGGGTAGCAATTAAGCTCCCGGTTTTAAAATATCTGCAATCGCTATAAAATTTTCTTTAAATCCATTTAATAAAGGGATAATTGTTTTCCAACGAATAACAGAATCTTTAACTAGTAACTGCAAATCCTCATCCGTGATGGTGGATAATAATTTTATATTATCCATACCTGGTTCAATTCTTTCTTTTAATAGCAATGTTCTTTGGGGATGAGTAATGAAATAGGGTTTAGCTGCCATAGTAAAGTCTTCATTAATTAAATAGATACCATCTTTATGCCCCCATAGATAGACTTTCATAATCATCTACCTATTCAACTTCTGAAATTGATAGTATATCTAAAATGTGTATTTTATGAATATCATGCTTTTGATCCTTAATATGAATCAATTTTGTATTACCATCCATTTTAGTAATAGTACCTTTTAAAGGGGTCTCTTGTTTATAAATAGTGAACAATTTCATTTGATTGTATTCTTGAGCCTCTTTTAATGCATATGCAAGTTCTTCTATTTCAAATTCATCACGTGGAAGATGTTTTGGTTCTTTAGTTTTTTTAAATGCTTTTGGTTTAGGAACGGCATTAATAGTCATTATAGGATCTCCTTTCAATTTATAAATACGAATATACGTTCTTATTAAATATAGAATATATGTTCGCTTTTGTAAAGGGAGTAAATAAAAAGCCACTCTAATGAGTGACTTTTTTAAAATTATTTTAAATTAATCGTTCCAGTTTCAGTTCCCCAGAAACCTGTTTGTACTTGTAATTGTAAGTCTGTAGCTTCAGCTACATCTGGTGCAACATCAAATACAACTTTACCTGTTATTTCCATATCAGGATTTACTTCTTGTAGGAAGAAACTATTTTGAATTGTTCCATCTTCACCTTGGTTAGCAGACATACTTGCGGCAGAATCCGATTCATAAGTCTTCTCACCTCTTGTTAATTTAAAGAAACTTGAATCAACAGTAATTGCTTCATTTCCGTTATTTTTAAGAGTTACGTCTAACACTAAGTATTTTCCGCTTGCAGTTGTTGGTAAAACAGACGGGCCTACTTGATCTGCTAATTGTGCGTCATTTAAAGTAAATGTAACATCTCCAACCTCTAAAGGTGTACCTTTTCCAACTGTTTCTTCATTAACTTCTTCTTTAGCTTCTTGAGCAGTCTCTTCTTTCGGCTTTTCAGTCTCTTTTTCTGTAGCTTGTTCGTTAGTAGGTGTCGTAGTATCGGTATCTACTTGTTCTGTATCATCACTCATTGAGCCGATAGCTCCTAAAATTACGATGATAGCAAGTACAATGAACCACCAACGTTTATAAAATGGTTTTTTCATAAGTAAATCGTCTCCCTTCAATCTTACTATAATGGAAATCGATTGGAAATGCATTATATTTTATTAAAATAGTTAGTGATGAAGGGACCAAATAACCGTACCCCACAGAACCCCAACTAAAAAATTCACGAACCCCAGCTCACCCACCTTGAATAAATACTAGTATCGTATTGAAAATAATGTAAAATTAAATGTATAGTTAAAAAACCTAATGTTTATAAGGGTTTGTTAATTAGAAATACACATAAATATAACATAATCTTAAGAATTTCTTCAGAATTATAGCGACTATAAATTAAGATTCAAACTTTATGATAGAAACATAAGAAAAAGATGAGGTGAGGGCAGTGGAGAAGTTAACAGTGCTCGTCACAGATGATGACAAAGACATTCGTGATGGGATCGAAATTTATTTAAAAAATGAAGGCTATAACGTATTAAAAGCTGCAGATGGAGCTGAAGCCTTAAAGCTACTAGAAGATAATGAAGTCCATTTAATCATCCTGGATATTATGATGCCAAATATGGATGGAATTACAGCTACATTTAAAATTCGCACAGATCGCAATATTCCCATCATCATGTTAAGTGCGAAGGCCGAAGAGACAGACAAAATCCATGGGCTTTCTGTAGGAGCAGACGATTACATTACGAAGCCATTTCACCCTTTAGAGTTACTTGCTCGTGTTAAGTCGCAACTTAGACGTTACGTTCAATTGGGAACGTTTAACGGTAACACAAAGCAAAGCTCTAAAATTGAGGTAAATGGATTAGCAATTGATATGGATGCGAAAGAGGTACGCTTAGATGGTGAATTGGTGAAGCTAACACCGATTGAGTACAAGATTACCGAGCTGTTATTAAGAAATGCAGGGCGTGTTTTTTCGATTAACGAAATTTATGAGCTTGTGTGGAAGGAAGAGGCTTATAATGCGGAAAACGTCGTGGCCGTACACATCAGGAAAATCCGTGAAAAAATCGAGACAGACCCAAAAAATCCAAGATACTTAAAGGTTGTGTGGGGCATTGGATACAAAATTGAAAAGCAAAATTGAGACAAGCCTAACGGTGCTAAGTCTTATCGCAAGTGTCGTCGGTATGTTCTTTATCATCACAAAGACGTGGCAGTTTATAGATGAACATATCGATGAAACGGTAAAAATGCTTGTGAAATTATTTTAGAGGAGGAACAAAAGGTTATGAAAGCAAAAAGCAAATTACTCCTCATACTTTTTCTTATAACGTGGTCAGCGTTAGCAGTCGTAACATTTATCAATCATTCGCATAATTATCTATTTAAATCGTATTTTGAAGCGGGTGAATTTCAGAGTACTAAAGATGCCTTTATCGAGAAATTAGAGGATTACGTGTTAGTTCCATTTGATGCCGACAAAGCTAAAGGGCAGCTAAATGTATCGGTAGAAGAAATTGAAAATTATCGTAATTATTACGGTTCATTAACGGAACAAATCGAGAATATTCGTTATCAATATATTGATCAAATAACTCAGGCAGAAGAGGCAAAGGACACTGAACTTAAAGAGGTACTTGTTGCTGAGCGGGATACTAAAATTGCAGATATAAAAAAGAATTTTGAAAGTAATGAATATGTTGAAGAAAAAATTAGAAAATTAAAAGAAGAAGCTGTGAATAAATATGCAGCTGAACAAAAAAGAGAGCGTCAAGATTTTATAAATGAATATAGTTATTTTGGTTATCGATTTGAAAATATAGACACAGGTGAAATTTTTGAATCTGGCTCACAACAAAGTTCAAATTTGTACCAAGAAGAATTTAATTCAATTTCAGCATTAAGCGTAAATAATACGTTCCATATTAATAATTTCGGTAATAACTATATGAATGATGAAATTCAAATAGATGTAGGAACTGGGAAGTTTATAGGAACAATCTATATTACAAAATCGATGTTGAAAAATACAAACTTTGCGAATGAATATGAGTCCTATAAAGTTGCACAAATTATTTTCTATATAGTGTGGATTACAGGGGTGTTAGCAATTGTTGGGTTGTTTACATTTGCGAGACCTTCAAGAGACATATTTAAAGGGGAATATGACAATCTACAAAATATTTACTTAAGAGCTCCTATAGATGTTCAAGTAGTATTAATGATTGTAGCGATTACTGTTTTATTTGCTGCACTAGATAGTCTTGGATATACAATTAGAAATTTATTTTATTACTCAGCTGATACACTATCGATTTCATTTGATTTTCTAGTATTTTTATTAGTTTCCTTCTTATCACTATTCGTAGTAATTATGGGATCAATTTGGACTTGGAATTCTGCTAATACAGAAGAAAAAATGAAAAAACAGGTTAAACAAGCGATGCTGTATCGTTTAGCTGATGGGATGAGGGATTTATTTTTAAATCGTTCTATAGGGATGCAGGCAGTCGGAATTATGATTGTTGCGTTCCTAAGTGGTGTAGGATTTGTTGGAGCAGGCGTAGGTGGAGGAGAATTAGTAGTAATTTATATCCTATTATTATTCTTTATTGCATTACCTGCCACTTTAGTATTCCTTCGTCGAATGGGCTACCTTAACCGTATTATGAAACAGACGGAGGAAATGGCAGCAGGGCGTTTAACTACTGAAATTAAAGTTAAGGGAAAATCAGTTTTTGCCAAGCATGCAGCCAATTTAAATGATTTACGTGAAGGTGTTAGAAACTCGATGACTGAGCAGGCGAAAAGTGAGCGTATGAAAACAGAGCTCATTACCAATGTTAGTCATGATTTAAGAACGCCATTAACATCAATTATTACGTATACCGACCTGTTGAAAAATCCTAATTTGACAGAAGAAGAACGTAAACAATACATCGACGTGTTAGATAAAAAATCAGCGCGCTTGAAAACGTTAATAGAGGATTTATTCGAAGTTTCCAAAATGGCGAGCGGCAATATTGAGATAACGAAGCAACGATTGGATTTAACTCAGCTTTTAAAGCAATCAATTGGTGAACATGAGGAAGAGTTCGCAAAGTCTAATTTTGATTTGCGCGTTTTGATGCCAGAACAACCTCTATTTGCCTATGTTGATGGGCAAAAAATGTGGCGTGTAATCGATAACCTGATTGTAAATGCATTAAAGTACTCATTAGAGGGGACAAGAATTTACATTACATTGAAGCAAAGTGGTTCATCAGCAGAATTCACAGTGAAAAATATCTCAAAATATGAGTTGGATGAAAATGTAGATGAACTAACGGAACGCTTTAAACGTGCCGATGCGTCTCGCCACACAGATGGCTCCGGCTTAGGTTTAGCCATTGCACAATCCATAGCTGATTTACACAACGGACGACTAAGCATAGATGTGGATGGCGATTTGTTTAAAGTTACAGTATCAGTACCAGCCGAATATTAAATAACCTTGCAAAAGATAATAGAGAGGAGAAAAACAATCCATGTTTTTCTCCTTTTTTGTGATAGTTTGGCAGCGACAAAGGAAGTCAGTGTGAAGCGTGTTACGAGGGGCTTGTAAAGAAGTGATAAAGCTGGGATTGAGACGATATGAAGCAAATCCACTAATGAAAGGTAGCAAACGCGCCGGTATTAAGACGAAAGGAAACGAATCCACTAATGAAAGGGAGCAAACCGGTCAGTATTGCGACGATATGAAGCAAATCTACTATTAGAAGGTAGCAAACGCGCCAGTATTAAGACGAAAGGAAACGAATCCACTAATGGAAGGTAGCAAACGCGCCAGTATTAAGACGAAAGGAAACGAATCCACTAATGAAAGGTAGCAAACGTGCCAGTATTAAGACGAAAGGAAACGAATCCACTAATGAAAGGGAGCAAACCGGCCAGTATTAAGACGATAGGAGACGAATCCACTAATGAAAGGGAGCAAACCGGCCAGAATTAAGACGATAGGAGACGAATCCACTAACGAAAGGGAGCAAACCGGCCAGAATTGCGACGAAAGGAAACGAATCCACTAATGAAAGGTAGCAAACGCGCCGGTATTAAGACGAAAGGAAACGAATCCACTAACGAAAGGTAGCAATCCCACCCGAACTGCACCGAAGTGAAAAGCATCCACAAACAAAAGGTAGCAATCACGCCTACAGTTCCCCCCTCTACCCCCTCACCATCCCGAGAACTCCAAATATGATACATCTTATCCCGACATGGTATACTTTTAAATATTAAAATTTTGGGAGGATTATACAGATGGGAAGGATATTGGGCATAACGTTTGCGCTCATTTTATATAGTACGATTACGGCTTATTTAGGGATGAATTTGAAAAAGTGGCTTGAGGCTATTCATGTATTTCGTTGGCCGATTATTTATTGGATTATTTTCTTTGTAATTGCTTTTGGTTTTCTGATTGGGCGAGTGCATCCTTTTCTTAGCCCTATGTCGATTGTCGGTAATTATTGGATGTTCTTTTTTGAGTACGGGCTCATATTATGTATCATTGCGAACCTCTTTATTACGTTTACACCGTACAAAAATGTTGCGGTTGTCGGGTCTGTTGTTGTAGGTCTTTTAGTTGTTCTATTTGCCTGGGGTACATATAATGCGTATTCGCCGGTGGTTCGGAATTTAGAGATTTCCGTAGATAAGTCTGGTGAACCAATGAGACTTGTAGTGGCTTCTGATTTTCATCTAGGGGTTCTTTCTCATAAGAATCACCTACAGAAATTTGTTAAGCTATCAAACGAAGCGAATCCTGATGCTGTTTTATTAGTAGGGGATATTGTGGATGATGACCCTGTTTGGTTTGTAGATGAGGGCATGAACGAAGTGATGAAGCAGTTAAATGCAACATATGGTGTTTATGGAGTACTTGGAAACCATGAATACTATGGAGGAAAAATTCCGGAATTTATAGAAGAAATGAAGGAATCGAATGTTCAAATTTTAATGGATGAAACTATTTTAGTTGGAAATCGTTTTTATTTAACAGGCCAGGAAGATGTTACAAATCATGAGAGAAAAGCAATTCAAGAATTAAAGCCAGAAAATGTTGAGATGCCTTGGATTGTCATGAACCATACGCCAAATGACTTACATGAGCCTCAGGATGCTGGAGTGGATCTGCATATGTCAGGTCATACGCATCTAGGGCAGCTTTGGCCGAATAATTTTATCACTGATCGAATCTTTGAGTTGGATTATGGTCATATGAAAAAAGGGGACATGCATGCACTTGTTTCCTCTGGATTTGGTTTTTGGGGACCGCCGATGCGTATCGGCAGTCGTTCGGAGCTATGGATAGTGGATATTAAATTTAAAGGGAATTAGTCCCGAATACAGCTCGAGACGTATAGACAATAAAAAATGCTTCATGTATTGTAAATTAGGACTTTATTTAGAAGTGATTTAATTGTTATTGGTAATAAGTAAAAAAATGTGAGGAGACAAAAAGAACTTATGGAATTTTTCGATTTGATTAAGGCGATAATCCTTGGTTTTGTTGAGGGGATGACGGAATTTGCTCCGGTTTCATCAACAGGGCATATGATTATCGTCGATGATTTATGGCTGAACACAAAGGACTTTTTAGGCAGCGGATCAGCGAATACATTTAAAATTGTGATTCAGCTGGGGTCAATTTTAGCTGTTGTGGTTGTTATGTGGAAGCGAATGCTTAGCTTAGTAGGTTTGTATAAAATTGAGGGACAAACAGCCTCTCGTAAATTTAATTTAGGACATGTATTTGTAGGGATTATTCCTGCAGGAGTTTTCGGCGTATTATTTGAAGATTTTATCGATGAAAATCTTTTCTCTACCAATACAGTAATTATTGGTTTAATCATCGGGGCGATTTGGATGATTATTGCCGATCGAGTAAGTGGGCAAAGAAAAACAACGATTACATCCTTAGACGACCTTTCATATGGTAAGGCGTTTAAAGTAGGGTTAATTCAATGCTTATCTTTATGGCCTGGCTTCTCTCGTTCGGGTGCCACAATTTCTGGTGGGGTAATCTTAGGGCTTGACCATAAAACGGCTGCTGACTTTACCTTTATCATGGCGGTTCCAATCATGGCAGGGGCTAGTGGCTTGTCATTAATCAAAAATTGGAGTGACTTAGAGCCTAATCATTTAGGGTTTTATATCATAGGTTTTGTCAGTGCATTTGTATTTGCTTTGATTTCCATTAAGTTCTTCTTAAAACTGATTTCAAAAGTAAAGCTAGTACCATTTGCAATTTATCGAATTGTTTTAGCTATTGTTCTAATCGTAGTTTTATATCTTTAAAAGACCAACGTCTCAAAAGTTTAATCTTTTGAGGCGTTTTTATTTTGTTAGGAAATGCTATATATCACTCAGATTTCAATCGATTTTTCGATAAAGGGGAGACATCTCTCAAATTATGACATCATCTTACACTTTTCTTCATACTATAGATTTGGGGTGAGAAAATGGCGAGAGTAAAATACCGTGATGCTGATATTGACTTAATCGCAAGAATGATGAGAGCGGAAGCAGAAGGTGAAGGCAATCAAGGAATGCTTTACGTTGGGAATGTAATTGTGAATCGACTTGTGTCGAATTGCTTGGACTTTAGGGATTTACGATCGATTGAGGACGTTATTTATCATGTACAGGGAGGCAACTATTCCTTTGAAGCAGTTCAGAAGGGGAATCTATTTTATAATCCTGCGCGAGCAAACGAACAAAGGTTAGCAAAACAGGTGTTGGATTATTGGAGAGAACATCCGGGCAAATACGCTCTTTGGTATTTTAATCCGTATGCACCGTGCCCTCCAACTTGGTATGATCAGCCGTTTGCAGGACAATTTAAAAATCACTGCTATTATGAACCGGCAGCTGGAACGTGTGAAGGGGTTTATATCTAAGTGTTAAATAAAGCTTGAATATGATTTGAGTATTTAACATGTTAAAGGGAACTTCCTAGTGAAAAGGAGTTCCTTTTTTAATTTTTGAAAGGCTTATCGATGAGTTGGGAGTGTGAGAAAAGTCACAACAAATTTTTGTCTTTCAACAGCTGAAATATTAAGTTTTTGATAAGTGTCATAAAAATATTGAATGTTTTTAAAAGAGACCTTATATTAAAAATATTAGAATAGTTCCTTTTTATTACATTTGATACATCGTTTCTATTGAGTGAATTTTAATATCAAATAATGATTGAGGGGTGAACCATTTGTTCGCTTTAAAGAAAAAAGAGGTCAAAAATTCAATATACAAAGAAAATTACCCAAATGTAGGAATTTTTATTGGAGACGCAGATCTTTTACTTCAGCTAAAAATTATTGGACTTACGGAAGAAGATTTACATATTATTCGATTTATAAAGCCCTATGTCGAATTAGAAATTAAAGAAATTGTAGAAATCTTTTATGATGTAATTGGAACGGGGGGAGAATTCGAGAGTTTGATAGCAACCTATGATACATCTGGTAGACTTCACCAAACATTAAAACACCATATGATTGAAATGTTTGATGGTCGTATCGATGATCATTTCATTGAGGTAAGAAGAAAGGTTGCAAATATGCATGTGTTAATAGGGTTAAAAACAAAATGGTATTTAGCATCCTTTTATAATTTAGAGGCTAAAATTCAAGAAATTATCTTCGCTTTAAATTTAGATTACATAGAGGCACGAAAAGCGATTCAAGCAGTAAGAAAGATTTTTAGCTTTGAGCAGCAAATTGTTTTGGATGAGTATGATCGAGTAGCTTCAAATGCATTGATGGACCAGCAACAAAATGTTAAAGCACAGGTGAAGGAAGTAATTGGGAGCATTTCTGTTACACTTGAAGATCAATCGATATTAACAAATACGACAGTTTCAGACTTAGTTGCCAATACAAAAAAGGTAATAGAAGTATTGCAAAATAGTATTCAGGATGCACAAGGGACGAAGGAAGCGTCAGGGGAAGGCTATAAACAGCTACAGCATTTAAGTAAGCAAACGAAGGAAATTAATAAAAATACAATAGTAATGACTAAATTGGTTGAGGACTTAAATCATTCTTCCTCAGAAATTCAGGCAGTTGTTGAGATTGTAAAAAATATAGCAGGTCAAACGAATCTATTAGCTTTAAACTCTGCTATTGAAGCGGCACGCGCAGGTGAGCATGGGAAGGGCTTTGCTGTTGTTGCAGATGAAGTACGAAAGCTAGCTGACCAAACGAAGCAATCCGTTGAGAAAATTGCTACATTAATTGGAATGTCGAGTGTTGCTACCACTCAAGTTATTGAGTCCATTCATCAAATTCAAAATCTAGTAGAGGATGGGATTTTGCAAAACGATAAATCCCTGCAATCCTTTGAAAAAATCTCTGCCTCTGTTGATGCAACGATTTTAGATTTTGAAAATGTCGGAAAGCAGGTCGGAGAATTATCAAACATTGTTGAGCATATAGGTGATTCAGTCCATCAGCTTGAGCTTGCCTCCACAACCTTAAAGGACACGATTAGCCAATTTTAAAATGGAGAGTCTCTTTTAAAGAGACTCTCAACCTTATATTAATATTATTTATTGAAGAGATTAAACAAGCCACCAATACCGCCTTCACCAGCATTTTGGCCGCCTCCACCTTGGCTAACAGGAGCAGCAGCAAATACTTTACTCGCTAATCGGCTAAATGGTAGAGATTGCACCCAAACAGTTCCCGGACCCTTTAAAGAAGCAAGGAAGATTCCTTCCCCACCAAACAGGGCAGTTTTAACGCCGCTAACAGGTTCAATATTATATTGGACATCAGAAGTCATAGCCACCAGACAGCCTGTATCTACAAGGATTTTTTGCCCTGGCTGTAGACCAATTCTTTTGATAGCACCACCAGCATGAATAAAGGCCATACCATCACCTTCAAGCTTTTGCATAATGAAGCCTTCACCACCGAAGAAACCAACCCCAAGCTTACGTTGGAATTCAATGCCGACTGACACACCCTTTGCCGCAGCTAAAAACGCATCCTTTTGACATATGATTTTCCCATTATAAACACTTAAGTCCATTGGGATGATTTTTCCTGGATATGGAGATGCAAAATAAACATGTTTTTTACCCTGACCAACATTGGTGAAGGTAGTCATAAATAAACTTTCGCCAGTAAGCATACGTTTCCCGGCACCCATTAATCTACCCATAATACCGCCGTTGCCTTTAGAACCGTCACCGAAAATAGTTTCCATTTTAATGGCTTCATCCATCATCATTAAGCTTCCTGCTTCCGCCACTGCCGTTTCGTTTGGATCTAACTCAACTTCTACAAATTGCATATCGTCCCCATACAGTTTGAAATCTATTTCATGATTGTTCATTATTCATAACCTCCTAAAGTCATTAATAAATATATACCATTAAAGGTTACGTTTTCCCTCTTTAAAAGTTTCATCTAATAAATTTAACTTTGTATTAATAAACTATAAAGAGGGTTTTGAAAGGATAGAGAACATAGAGCGATTCTATATGATAACTCGAACGTAAAAATGAGGAGGATGTATATGGAACTTCAAAATTTTATCGGCGGTAAATGGATGTCTAATGAAGAACTTCAAACTATTCCTGTTGTGAATCCAGCAAATGGTGAACAGCTTGCAATTGTTCCACTATCAACAAAGTCTCAAGTTGCAGAAGCTGTTGCAGCTGCAAGAAAAGCTCAAAAGTCTTGGGCACTAACACCAGCACCTAAACGCGCTGACTTTTTATATGAGATTGGACATAGATTAAAAGAAAAGAAGGAATACCTTGCTCAAATTCTAACAAAAGAAATGGGAAAGGTAATTGAGGAAGCAAGAGGTGAGGTTCAAGAAGGCATAGATATGGCATTTTATATGGCTGGTGAGGGTAGACGCCTATTTGGTGAAACAACCCCTTCAGAGCTTGCTGACAAATTTGCTATGAGCGTTCGAGCGCCGATTGGAGTAGTGGGGCTCATTACGCCTTGGAATTTCCCGATTGCTATTGCTACATGGAAGTCCTTCCCTGCCCTGGTTGCAGGAAATACATTTGTTTGGAAGCCGGCAACAGAAACACCGATGATGGCCTACGAAATGGCTAAAATTTTTCAAGAAGTAGGCTTACCATCTGGTGTAGCAAATGTTGTTTTTGGTGCAGGCTCTACTGTAGGTACAGAGATAATCGAACATCCTGATGTAAAAGTAATCTCCTTTACTGGATCTACTGAAACGGGAAGTAAAATAGCTGAATTAGGCGGTAGGCATTTAAAAAAGGTGTCTCTTGAAATGGGCGGTAAAAATGCAGTCATTGTAATGGAGGATGCTGATTTACAATTAGCTGCAGAGGGCATTATTTGGAGTGCTTTTGGTACAGCAGGACAACGTTGCACTGCCTGTAGCCGTGTGATTGTGCATAAAGATGTGAAAAATGAGCTAGAACAAATGCTTGTTGAGCATATTAGCAGGCTAACAATTGGAGATGGCCTTGATGAGAATAATAAAATTGGTCCTGTTATTAACGGTGCTGCATTAGAGAAAATCAATCATTATGTTCAAATTGGAAAGCAAGAAGGTGCTAAATTATTGGTTGGCGGTAAAGCGCTAACAGCACCACCATTTGACAGAGGCTACTATTATGAGCCAACAGTCTTTACAGATGTCCAAAATGATATGGTCATCGCACAGGAAGAAATATTTGGTCCAGTACTAAGTATTATTGAGGTTACTAGTTTAGAAGAAGCCATCGAAGTAAATAACAGTGTGAAATTTGGTTTGTCGAGTTCTATCTTCTCACAGGATGTTAATAAAATATTTAAAGCCCAAAGAGATCTAGATACGGGCATTGTATATGTTAACGCAGGAACGACAGGAGCGGAAATTCATTTGCCTTTTGGGGGGACAAAAGGTACTGGAAATGGACACCGTGATTCAGGTCAAGCAGCTTTGGACGTTTATACAGAATGGAAAAGCATTTACATTGACTACAGTGGAAAGCTTCAAAGAGCGCAAATTGATACGGAAAACTAAACGACGAAAAGGGGATGTGTGTTATGAAAGTTGTAGTTTTAGGCGCCGGCTTGATGGGGAAAGAGGTTGCACGAGATTTAAATTCTAGTGAAAAGGTAGAGAAAATATATTTAGCAGATATAGATACGGCTGTTGCTCAAAAATTTGTAGACTCCCTTCAAACAGAAAAAATTGAAGTAGTTGCACTTAACGCAAGAAATGAAGACGACCTAAGATCGGTCATGTCTAAAGGAGACGTTTGCGTTAATGCACTCTTTTATGAATTTAATAAAGCGGTAGCTAAAACAGCTATTGAAGTAGGTGTTCACTCCGTTGATTTAGGTGGACATATTGGGGAAGTAACGGAGTATTTGCTAACGCTCACTGAAGAAGCAAAAGCAAAGAATGTCACTTTAATACCGGATTTAGGGGTAGCGCCAGGTATGATTAACATTTTAGCTGGCTATGGCGTTTCAAAATTAGATACGGTGGAATCCATAAAGCTATTTGTTGGGGGAATTCCAACTAAACCGGAGCCACCGTTAAACTACACATTGGTATTCTCCCTAGAAGGAGTTTTTGATCATTATACAGAGCCTGCGAAGGTAATCCAAGGTGGGAAATTAACAGAGGTGCCGTCTCTATCTGGCGTTGAGCCAATCTATTTTGATAACTATGGTGTATTGGAAGCCTTTTATACTTCTGGTGGAACTTCAACACTTATTAATACATTCCCGCATATCAAAACGTTAGAGTATAAAACAATTCGTTATAAAGGGCATGCTGATCAGTTCAAGCTTCTAAATGAATTAGGGTTTCTAAGTAAGGAAAATATCGTAGAAGTCGATGGCCAGCAAGTATTGGTTCGGGATGTTGTACGAGAAGCCTTAAAGAAAAAGCTGGATTTAGGAGATAAGGAAGATGCCGTATTATTACGGGTGATTGTTTCAGGTGAAAAATCGGGCGAGCAAGTTACCTATGAATACGAATTGAACATTAAAAGGGATCAAAAGACAACGATGACTGCAATGGCAAGGGCTACGGCGTGTACCATCGCGGCGGTGGCTGTTATGGTTGGAAGTGGCGTAATCCAAGAACGAGGCGTTTTCCCGCCTGAATTGGTTGTACCAGGGAAGGATTATATTGAAGAAATGGCTAAGCGCGGTGTGATGATAAAAGAAACCTCTCACCGTTCTACGATAGTGAAGTGGTGAAAATTTATAATGATTACCCAAAAGTCGGTTAACCTCGCTTTTGGGTTTTTTATTTGTAGAAGAATTTATTTTAGAATTTTTTAACAAATGGTGAAACGAAATCAAATTATAAAGGTCTAATCAATCAAACAGAAGAATCAAAGGAGGCAATTACTTGAAACGAAGGATATTTGCAGGTGGAATATTAGTAGTGGCAATTGCGATGATTACTAGTCTTGTTTTATTCTTTTTTGGGCACAAGCTTGAAGTGATGAGTGCATCAACGGTTATGTTAAATCAGCCTTATCATGTTCATTTTTCTAAAGCTATTGATGAGAGTAGCATTAAGGATCGAGAGATTTTTGTAACAAATTCTGATGGTAATCCCGTGGATGCAACACTTACATTAGATGCTGCTAAACAATCTTTAACAGTTGAAAATTTAATGCCAGGTCAATATATTCTCCATGTTGAAGAACCAGCATTTGAAAAGAAATCTTTTAATACGAAAAAACAAGTAATCGAGTTTAAGGTTATCGAGGAAATAGAGAAGATTTCATCAGTTCAAGACTTACAAGACTACTTCCAAACAATTTTAAATAGAGAATCAAAAAATCGAAGCTTAGCGGTCGAGGAAAGTAGAGAGTTAGAGACTTTTTCCGAGGCGTCCGATAAGGCAAGTGCAGATGGGGAAGCTGGTCCTTCCCATTCTTCAACTAATAACCAGGTTGAAGATATTGAAGAAGGAGATATTGTAGCAACAGATGGTCGATATATTTATACAATCCTAGATAATCAGATTGTTATAACAGATGCAACAAATCCTAAATTAAAGGTCGCTAGTAAAATCACATTAGATGCAAATAGCTATCCAACTCAGCTAATGATTCATAACGACATGCTGATTGTCATTATAGATCAATATATCGAAACGAAAAAGGATGACTATGTTAGTGGAATGACGATCACAAAGGCAGCCTTTTATAATGTGAAGAATGCAGAAAATCCTAAGCTAATTAGAGAAATTGGCCAAGATGGATATATGAATGGGGTTCGTAAATATGGCAATACCCTTTACAGAGGTCTTATATTCCCAAAATAGTTGGGTGAAATTCAACCGAGTGAGTAAAACTCATTGTTATATTAATTTCCACCAAAGGGCATTTGTGTGAAATAAAAAAGATATGTTTGATTTTTATCATCGTTTACATAATTATTCGTATATATGTATTTGTATTCAATGTTACGTTTGAAGATTTGGATGGCAAAATATGAGGTTTATCGTATTTGTCCGAAACAAACAGCTTGTGATTTTAGCTGTTTGTTAATTTCCTTTATAGGTATTAAAAACATCTGTAGCAATATTTAAAATTAAACGAATTTCTGTCTCATTTTTATTTTGAATTAGATTAAGTAGCAACGTAATCAACTCTTTTTTCTCGAAGTGTCCTTCATTGATGTCTAAACTTTCAAAACTAAAAATATTCGCAGGTACTTCATTTAGGCCTACTATTATTTTTTCAAGCGTTTGTAAGGTAATGTTTCTGTCTCCTCGTTCTACACCGGCTAAATATGATGTTTGAAGGCCACTTTTCTCTGCAAGTTCATCTTGCGTCATTTTTTTTGATTTTCTTATTTCCTTAATCCTCATACCAACTAACTTCACTAAACTATCCATAAAATCACCTCATCTTAAGACTAAGTGAGGGTTTAAAAGGGTTAAAGATACATATAATATAACTTTTATTGATTTTTGTACTTATAAGTACTATAATTTCGTAGTATCAAATTTTTAATAAGGAGATCTATTTATTATGAGTAATAGTTTACCTTCAAATATAGCAATAGAAAATGTAATCCAATCCAAAATGAGGGGTCGTGTTTCTTATCAAGGCTTTGTATCCTCTCAGGTAGCGGTTAATTTTTCATATTCAAAACTTTATAATGATTCTTCTGGAAAAGGATATCAACGTCCTATAGATAATAAACGTTGTAAAGACTTTGCAAATTACCTTTCACAAGGAGAAGATGCTCTTTATACGCCTATCTTGCTAAATGCTGCTGGGAATTGGGAATTTCATGCCTATGATAATCATCGTCCTAATTATGGAAGATTAATTTGTAAGAAGAAAGCGACGCTTATGGATGGTCAACATAGACTAGGGGGAATAAAGGAATATATAAAAGAAACAGATACAACATTAAACGTCCCATTTTTAGCTTTTCACTATTTAGATGAAGACGAAGAAATTAAATTGTTTGACGTTATTAATACAAAAGCGAAGGGGATAGGTACTTCATTAAGTCGTTATTTAAATAGAGATAGTGATGAAATTAGTTGGGTTGCAACTAATTTAATTCTTAAGCCAGAGAGTCCATTCTTTAGTAAGGGTACTTTAATTGGAAAAAGAACTAAAGAGAAAAATATTACTCTTCTAAACTTATATAACATTATAAAATATTTAACTAAAAATTCAGAGTTAGAGAACCTATCTAAAGAAAAGAAACTTAATTTAGCGCTATTTTATTTCAATTTAATTAAACAACTATTTCCTGAAGAATGGGAAGACAACAAATTATATAGATTAACCCATATTACTTGTTTATACGCATTGGCTATCGCTGGGAACAAGATAATTAATGAAAATTATTTACCTAAATCTAATCAACCAGATTCAGCTAAAATAGCAAGTTTGTTAGCCAATTTGAAAGATATTGATTGGTCTGGAAGTGGGGATCTAAGATATTTAAAAGGTTTGCCTGGCGCTTATATGTTATCGGGGGATATATTAAATTGTGTTAAAGGTTAGGTATTTAACAGCGTATAAAATGTAAGTAGGACCAGGACTTGTTCGTTCTGGTCTTTTATTTTAAAGAGAATAGTAGAGAAATATAGCGATAATGTGTAGAGGTGAAACTTACTCTAATTTTTAAGCGCAGAATGTTTAAATTTATAGTTATTATAATAAAGAGAGGAAAAGTTAGGTGAAAACTAAATTAATTAGTTTAAAGAATAAAACTACAAAAATATTTATTGCGGATGAAATCTTTTGGGACAATGTAGAGTATATGATTTTCCATAGTGAGTATTTAGAAATTAGAAAAAAACGAGGTCTTTCATCAAATTATCTTCATGAATGGTTTTTTAATAACTTAGAAGAACAAGTTATTTTGGAAGAAGAAAAGCAATCTATCTACAATGAATTAAGCTGTTCGTATAGATTTCCAAAAGATAATGATATTTTTCTCGATTACTTGTATAAAGAAGCAAAAAAGCGAAGACTCATTATGAAAAGACTAAACGGAGATAATGAGATTGTGAAGAAGTCAAATTAAACAAACGGTAAGTTTAGATGAATAGTGTTGTTTAACTCTGTTCAATGTAGTGTAGTGCTTTAATTTAAAAATTTTTAATTGGATACAGAGTAAAATCCCTGCTTTCAATATAAAAGTAGGGATTTTTGGCGTTTTAATAGACTTAGGATATGTGAAAACCTTCGTTAGTTAAATATCACAGTATCATTAAATGGAATTCCAAGATATTTATATTTTATATGAACCTTATTTACTTCCTCGTTGTGAATTACACTAATTCCATAGATTTCATCATTTTTTGTTGCAGCTCCATTATCTAATTTTTCAAAGTTAGAAGATGGTGAAGTTCCTGTTTTCAAGGCTACCTTATCTATATCTGTAAAACCATATTTTTTCGCTTCCACACTGGTATCATCATTCGTTAAGGTAAAACCTTGCAACGCATTACTCACTTGTATCTTTGTTTCCATAGGCTTTTCACTGTTATTCACAGATATATCTAATATATTTATTTCACTAAAGCCTTTATTACCAACACTAACAATAACTAATTTATCATCTTCACTTGATGCAAGTGTACCAATTTCCAATGGTGGATTAAATTTTATAAAGAAATAAACACCACCGATGGTTATTGCTAATACTAAAAATGATATCCAAAGTTTCTTCATTTAGTATTCCATCCTCATTTTGAATTTTTTATTAAACAAATCCGCTTCGTTAGCTTAATAATAAAGGTTCTTTTTCTTCTTTAGATTTAGTTAAGTCAGCCAAGTTAATGCCGCAAGCAGCTGCATGGACAACTGGATCGTATTTACCGTTATTTTTCAGAAGCGAATAAATTAAATTAGCCAATTTACCACACAAATGACCAATTGCTTTTTTCTTACTCATTCCTTCTTCAACCTTACGGTCATAATAGGCTTTAAACACGGTAGGATGAGGTTTACCATTAGCCAATATTATTAAGGCAATCTGATAAAGTACTCGACGAGCATCCCGAACCCCGCTGTTGGTTTGTTTAGTCCCTTTTACTGATGTACCAGATTGTGTATTTTCAGCCGAAACCCCTAAGTATTTCTTAAATTCTTTATATGTATTGAATCTTTCAATATCACCAATAACGCCTATTAATGTACAAGCTATATTTTCACTAACGAAGGGGAGGGATAGTAGAATTTCAGTATATGGGTGGGGTTGAATTCCTTTATCGGGTACTCCCCATAGAAGATCATGAATTTCCTGATCTATCAGTTTTAAACTTTCTTCAAGCCGTAAGGCTTCTTCAATAACCCACTTTTGGCGTCCTACAAGATGCTCAACAGGCACAGCGACAGTATTAGGCATCACTTCCGCTAAAATTTTAGCAGCCTTTTTGGCAACATTTTTAGCACCAGCTTTTGAAATAGCATTGTATAATTCATCTTCGCTAGTTTCTTTCATATGTAGTCCGGTAGGGTATTGTAGAACCAATTTCATTACTGAGATTGAACTTAATTTTTTAAAAGCTTTGTTTAAATCAGGGTGTGTGACTTTTAGTAATTGTTGTACTTGATTTTTTCTGCGAGTAAGTTGAACATTGAGATACCAACGATCTCTCATAACTGTTCTAAATAAGGATTGTAGTACTGTTTGTGGTCGTATAAAAGTTACACCTTGCATATTGGGGTGAAGTTGCTTATGCCATCCCATATATGACATTACCTTTGCATCCATTGAATCTGATTTCTCGCTTATTCCTAAACTTTTACGGAATTCCCCAACTGCTTTATTTTCTATTTGAAACAAATCATAACCTTCAATTAGTAACACTTGTTGGGCTAAATAAGAATAATGTCCACCCGTTGGTTCTAAGAGGATTAAGAAGTCGTCTTTATTTAAATTGAACTGTTCCTCTATTTGTTTAAGGGCGCTTAAAAATTCTGCGATTCCCACACTATCAGAGTTGAACTTCAGTGTCTTAGTGCGCTTCCAAGCTACTCCTTTAGGGTCTAAAAAAGCTTCATATCTTATACAAGAAGCAACATGGAAACTCGCTCCTATATCAATTCCAACATAGAACTGGTAAAACTTCCGTGATTCTTGTTCATTATTAACTTCAGTTTCATTTCCATAGCTAAATGGACTACTGGTGCTTTTCATTAATTTCCCTCCAATAAACTAACAGTATGACATATCTGACTATCCAAGTTTCTGTTAGAGCTTTAAGCCCAATGTAGCATGTCAGGATTATTTCGCCAGATATTAAATCTCATATTGAACTAAAGAGTCTTTATTCAAAGCTCCAAACAACGGTAGAGTTTCAACTGTTAAAATAATATTAGATTTATTTTGATTTCTATATAGTCTATTAAAAAATACGACATGTATTTTAATTTCCCTCCTAAAAAATAAAAAATCCTGTCGAAATTAACAGGATTTAAGCAGCTATATATAATTAGTATGTGCAGTGCCGTAAATAACATGGAGTGCCTCACGTCAATATTAGAGGTCTAGGAAACTAGCCCCAATCCAGTAAAGGTCGGAATCACCATAAAGGTCACTGCACACCTATATTTTACATGATTTTTTTGAATAAAAAAACAATGTCCCCAAACAATCGGCAGAGTTTCTCTTAAAGAGATCTCACGTTGAACACAAGGGTACATTGATGATTAAATTATATCTTAATTAACCTAATTAAAAAAGCTACCTACTAGCATGTAGTCTATTAAAATTACCGTTATAAATGTTAAAGCATTACAGAAACAATCGGGCCATTATATGTAGTATACCAGTACGTAGTATTTATCGTTAATAACGTTAAATACTACGCTTTTTTTGTTTCTTTATTTACAACATATATTGAGTAGAAAAATATAGTAAACATAGTTTTCATAGATAGAATAAAAAAATTATAGCACTATTGTATCTGGAGGTGATGTTGATGAAAGTGCAAGAGGTTTTAATTGATGACAGAAAGAGATATTTGCTAATTGATGGGGATAACAAACCTGTTGTTCCTGTTTTAAAGTTTCTTAAATATCTAGATAACATTGGAAAAGCGGAAAATACATTAAAGTCATATTGTCATTATTTAAAGTTTTACTTTCAATTTTTAAACGAAAAAGAAAAAGAGTACAAGGAAGTAGATCTTGACCTCCTGGCGGAGTATATTTCTTGGCTTAGAAGCCCTTATCAATCTACTAAAGTAGTTCAATTTCAACAAACAAAAGCAAGAAGATCCGAGCGAACAGTTAATACGATGATGACCTGTGTTCAGAGTTTCTACGATTACCTGATGAGAATTGAAGACTATGAAAAAGACCTATCCGAAAAAACAAAGAAACAAGTGATTGGTAATCATCGATCATTCAAACCCTTTCTACATCATATTTCAAGGGGTAAGCCACATGATAAAAACATATTAAAAATCAAAGAACCACGAAGAGAAGTTTTAACGCTCACAAAAGATCAGATTCAATCTATTCATGATTCGTGTAGCAATATTCGAGACGCCTTATTGGTTCGGATTTTGTATGAAGGTGGCCTTAGAATTGGTGAGGCGTTATCTTTATGGATTGAGGACTTTGATATCGGCTCTACCTCCATTCAAGTAAGAGAATCTAAAACTGTAAGTGGTAAAGGAAGAAGAATATATGTATCTGGCGATACAATGAATGTTTTTCAAGATTACCTGATTGATTATCATGATGCAGATACCAACTATGTATTTATAAATTTAACTGGCCCTAATAAGGGCGAACCATTAAATTATCAAGCAGCTTACGATGTAATAAAACGCATCAGGAAAAAAACTCAGATTGATATTACTCCCCATATGTTAAGGCATACTTATGCCACTGAGCTTCACGAACAAGGGGTTGAAATATCAATAATACAAAAGTTATTGGGTCATTCGAACGTTCAAACGACAATAAATACGTATGTTCACCCTACAGATGACACTATACGAAAAGAGTGGAAGAAAGCACATGACAAGATGAAAGGTGACAATAAAGAAAATGATTTTAAATAAAACTTCTGAACAACAGGCGTTAGCTCTAAGTTATGAGAAAGTTATGCAAGAGTTAAGTGGATATTGGAAAAATGATCAATGGGATCCATTAGATTGCCCACTCTACAAAAAAGGAGCAAAAATAAAAAAACAATCAATAAAA
Organism: Ureibacillus chungkukjangi; assembly: GCF_044795995.1. Taxonomy (NCBI): domain Bacteria; kingdom Bacillati; phylum Bacillota; class Bacilli; order Caryophanales; family Caryophanaceae; genus Ureibacillus; species Ureibacillus chungkukjangi. The sequence continues at coordinate 367,757 of NZ_CP085009.1, forward strand.
TTCAAGGACACATTAAATCCAAGAATTAAAAATGAGTTAAAATATTATTTCTTCAAACGGTTAACTAATTCAGAAATAAATATGGTGACAGTCTGGAGTAATTCTAGTGCAATCAATAGATTACAAGATTTTATCTTGCGATTTTATTCTGATATTGGCTCTATTCTAGACATCCCTTACGAGAAATTTTCAATTCACTATAAAACCTATCTCCTTGAACATGGAAAAAGCAACTTCACAGTAAAGGGCTACCTCCAGTTATACAATCGAATTTATTCATTTTTTCTAGACTGGTATGATCAGCGACAGGAAACAGAGAAAGATATTTGGGATGTTCGGAAACTAGATATTGATTACAATAATAGTAGTTATAGTTATGTTATAAATTTCACTTCCATACCAATGCCCTTTCGAAATTTGGCAAAAAGATATATCCAAAAGCGAGTTCTTATACAAGAGAGTTTAAGTTGGGGTTCAGCCATACAAACTATGGCAAAGCTACAAGAATTCTTTAAGTATATTTATAAGCTGTTTATTGCAAAATAAAAGTGCAGACTATTGCAACGTATTTGTACAGAGTCTAGCACTTTTTTAGTGCCACAAAAAAAGACTTGCCAGCCACCCCAAGTCACTCTACTGTAAAGGTGTCGAATCTCATCAGTGGAGGAATGAAAGGATGCTAGCAATGTCTGAAGTTAATTGTATCAAAACTTTAAGAAACGAAAAAGGACTATCTATTAGCCAAATTGCGGATACATTAGATATAAATTGGAGAACAGCAAAGAAATATGGGGATGGGGATCAACTTCCTCAAGAGAAAACATTTCTAAAAAAAAGAATGATGTATGAAGAACGTTGGGGAGAAATAGTTCTAGATTGGTTAGAAGAGGATTCGAAGGTGAAGAAAAAACTAAGGCGAACAAATAAGCAAATGCATGAGGAACTAGTAGCATTAGGGTTTCCAGGGTCTTATCGAACAGTCTGCGACTTTATTGTAAATTGTAAAGCTGCAAGGGATGACGAACAATCGAAAGGATACGAACGATTAGCTCATCCAGAAGGTGAAGCTCAAGTGGATTTTGGTGTAATGGAGGCTGTACATGAAGGTGAAATCGTTGATGTACATGCATTAATTATGTCATTCCCAGCAAGTAATACCGGTTTTGTAGTACCTCTTCCCTCTGAAAATCAAGAGTGCTTTCTAAGTGGTCTAAAGCTACTATTTAAACAAGCTGGAGGTATTCCGTTAAGCATTCGAATTGATAACTTAACACCTGCGGTTAAAAAGGTACGTGGATCTGAAGGCGAGGCACAATTAACAGATGAATTCATGGCATTTAAAAATCATTATGGATTTAAAGTACAGGTATGTAATCCACGAAGTGGCCATGAAAAAGGAAATGTCGAAAGAAAAGTCGGCTATGTAAGGTATAACTTTTTTAGTGTACCACCTGTTATCAAGGATTTTGATGACCTGACGGAACAACTCTATCAAAAGTTTTTAATAGATAGAAAGAGAATGCACTACCGAAAAGAAGCGATAATCGAAGACCTTTGGGCATGCGAACAAAAGCAATTGCTTAAATTACCAGATAATGATTATTCAGTATTTAAACAAACGACAATCAAATTTAATAAATACAATGAGTTCAAATTAGATCAACATCTTATTCATGTACCGAAAGCAAAGAACTATAGTCAGCTGTATTGCATCACATTTTGGAATGAATTTAAGGTTATTACCAACGAAGGTGAAGTACTATTAAGCGATGCAAGACCCTATATGAGAAAACGTAGATTAATTCCCTGGAAAGATATCTTAAAAGATTGGGTATATAAACCACGAGTGGTCGGACATTCACGCTATCGTGAGTATTTACCTGCAAGAGTACGTGAATACTTACTAACACCCTCTCTGTCTCTAAGAAAACAACGTATCAATGAAATTATTACGTTATTAGTACAGTATGATATGAAAGGAATCAATGAACAGTTCTACGAACTGATTTCAAAGAATGATGAAGTTGTATCAAATCCTTACGATGTCGAGTGGTCACAGTATGATGCATTACAACCCATTGGAGGTGAGAATCATGAAGGAAACCATTGATCAATTATGTAAGCAACTACGTCTAGCTCATATAGCAGAAGGATTTGAAGATGTTCCATTTACAACGCCAAATGAATTCGTCCACCAATTATTATTAAAGGAACGTGATGGACGAGAGCAAGCCAGAGCAGCAAGAAATATTAAAAAAGCACGCTTTCTAGATTATAAAGTTTTAGAGAATTATGAATGGCATAAGGATATCAGTTTACCGCACCATCTGAGTAAAGAAGAATTGATGAATTTAGATTTTATTAAACGAAAAGAAAATGTAATTTTGGTTGGATCTCCTGGTACAGGGAAAACACATTTAGCCTCAGCTTTAGGAAGACGGGCATGTGAAAGAGGATTTGAAGTACGTTTTTATCGTGTGTCTCATCTAGTAGAGGAACTAGAATCTGCACTGGCCAATGGCCGATTAACAAGCTTTCGAAAAAAACTAGAGAAAGTTGATTTAATCATTTTAGATGAAATGGGTTATCTCCCATTTGGAAAAGATGGTGCAGAGCTACTTTTTCAAATAATCTCAGAGTGTTATGAACAAAAAAGTTTGATTATCACATCAAATCTTGAATTTAGCCAGTGGAATCGTGTTTTCTCCGATTCGCGACTGACAGCTGCGTTAGTAGATCGCTTGATTCATCATGCACATATTATCTCATACACAGGATCAAGTTTTCGATTAGCGAACGCACTTTCAAAAAAATTGTAAATATATTGGGTGGCAACACTCTGCATTTCTCGTTGCAAATCTCTGCACTTTTCTCTTGCAAAATACATATAAGCAATATCCAAATTGGAAAGAATTGATTGAACTAAGCAGAAGCGATATAGAGGGTTATATATATTTCTTGCGAACTTCCCCTATGGGTGGAGATAGTGTTCATAAAGGTCAAACTCCATCTGATAATCACATTCATCGCTCAATATCTGTATTAGAAACATTTATTGTATATATCCAAAGATATGAATGGGATGAAGCTCCTAAAAAGCCCGCAGGCTTTCTAATTGTACCTGATGATAAACCACGATTACCCCCAAAGGCATCCGGCCCAATCAAGTACATATCTGATTTTGTTTGGGATCAATTAATGTTTCATATAGATAAACTTCCACAAGATATTATTCCACTTGTAATCTTATTAGAAGCAACGGGTTTTAGAATTTCAGATATCTGTACTTTGAAAATAGATTGCTTGATTCAAAAAGAAGATGGTTGGTGGATTATCGGTGATCAGCGTAAAGTAAAAGAGAAAAATCATCGTGTTCCAATTTCGGAGGAAATAGCCAGTGTAGTACTTTCTCAACAAAAATTAACGAGAGAAAAATCTACTACAGAAACAAATCCTTTAAATTATTTATTTCCTACTTATCATGGCACAAGAAAAGGTCAACCGATTTCTAGGGACAATGTAGTAAATAATTTAAACAAACTAGCTTTTGAGAATAATATAGTTGACGACAAAGGTAACGTTTATCGATGTAAAGCTCATGCATTTAGACATCGTTATGGAGTTAACCTTATTAACAACGGTATGAATATTTTGCATGTACAAAAGCTAATGGCTCATGCGAGCCCGGAAATGACACTAGTGTACGCCAAGATTCATGATAAAACGCTTCGGAAAGAATGGGAGAAAGCAACAAGTAACGGTGCTGTAAGATTGAATCCAGGAGGCACAATTACCGCTACTAGTATGGAAGAACAAGCAGATCAAAATGGATTAGAGTTAGAATGGTTACGCCATAATTTGGATTCCGTTCGGTTAGATCACGGTTTTTGTATTAAAAGTCCCAAAAATAATTGCGACTTTTTGGAACAAACTTTAGAACCACCTTGTATAAAAAACAACTGTCGCAGTTTCCATGTCGATCATACGTTCCTGGATTTTTATAACGATCAAATTCTTAAAATTGAATCGGATATTGAGATATATCAAAAGTCAGGTAGAAACAGGTCAATTGAAATTATTCAGCCAAAGTTGAAAAAGTATAAAGAAATTAGAGATGGAATTATAAATAATGGTGGGGTTTATGGACTTCCTAAAACAAAAAGAGAAGCGAGAAACTGAACATAGAAAAGGATGAAATATAATGGCAAATCAAAATCCAAAAACAGAACCACTGCTTCGAAGTATTGAAGAAAAGAAGCAAAAAACAAAGCAAAAGGTTGAAAGCACCATTAGAGAGATGATTAAGCAGAAAGAGAAGATAAATTTTAATTCTGTATCAGTAAAATCAGGAGTTTCAAAGCCTTTTTTATATAAATACAGCGAGATTAGATCTAGAATTGAAACATTAAGAAAACAGGAAGAAAAATTGGATACACCAAATCAAGTTAAACGAAATATGACAGATTCCTCTAAAGATGTGGTGATTGAATCACTTCGAAAGAAAGTGAAGCATCTCGAAGAGGAAAATAAGAAATTGAAAGAACAATTAAAGGTCGATTGGGCAGCAATTTATAATGAAATAAATTAAAGTTATCCATATCTTTAATTACATGTAAACATTGAATGAGGTTCGATAGAACCTCATTTTTTTCCACGATACTATATATAAGCTCCCGATTCTGGAACAAGGTCTTTTACAGTGAATTTTTTAACCTTAACTCTTTCTAAAGCTTAAAAGTTTTGCTACTGGAGTCAATCCAGCTGTTAATCCTGCATTCAAGTTGCGGTTTGGTTTTTTATTTTGTTGTACTACCCTTTACATCTATAATGTATTCAATCGGTGAATTTCTTTATAGAATAGGAGTTTAGTTAAAATTTAGGTGCGTTTTTAAAGACTTAACTATCGGTCAGGTTAGAACAAGCCATTGTCAATAAAGAGATAAGTAAATGAGAAACGAGTTATTGTATTAGCTATAATATTTATTATTGGAATTACTATCAGGGCAATATAGATTGAGCTTTTTCTTTAGGAAAATTGCTATATTAAGAATAACTATCAGAAAATTTGAACTCACGGGAAAAATTCCTTACACGAAAAAGGGGGAAAAGAAAGGTTTGAGTAATAATATATAAAAGCCACGAAGCACGTTGATATGAATGCGTTTCGTGGCTTTTTGAATGTTTCCAACCCATCATTTGAGAATCGTTTCCCCTTTTTTGTGTATAGTGTATTTGGCAAGCAAAAAATGCATTAAACGGCAATCAAAAATGTAACCACTTGCCAACGAAATTTAATTCTGAATAATTGACTCCTTATAACGATAACTATCGCCTTTAAATACAATCAAATGCGAATGATGGATGAGTCGATCAATTACTGCCTCCGTTAATATTGGATCCCCAAAAACGTGATTCCATTGACCGAATTGAAGGTTTGTCGTGATTATGATGCTTTTCGTTTCATAACACATCGAAATAACCTGAAACAATAATTCAGCCCCTTGTTTGTGAAGAGGAATGTAACCTAACTCATCCAAAATCAAAAGATCCAATTTCTCTATTTGCTTAAAAAGCTTATTGAGATTACCTTTTTCATTTGCTTCTAATAATCGATTAACTAATGATGCCGCTGTATAGAATTTAACAGCTTTGCCATACCTTTGTATGGCATTCAATCCAATTAGCGTAGCTAAATAGGTTTTACCTGCACCTACACCCCCATAGAAAATTAGATTTTCTTGCTGCTCCATGAATACTCCATTTAATAGGTCTTCACTACTTAGTCCTGCTGTTAGGACAATGTCCTTCCAATCAAAAGGTTTCCCATTGACTTTAGGTAAGCTTGCTTGTGTAAGTAAAAGATTTGTTTTTCGTTCTTCTCGTTGCTCAATTTCTTTTTCAAAAAGCTTCAGTAAATACTCTTCATTTGATGTGGCTTCTATCTCTTGATAATGCTCTCTAATCCAACTTAATTTCAATCGTTTAGCGAATTCTTGAATCTGCGTACTCAATTTATTTCAGCTCCTTTTAGAAGCTGATTATAATGCTGTAGACCTCTAGTAGCCTCCGGCATAATAGGCAATGACTTTTGGAGATGTACTTCTTCGCGTATCCCTCGACCATTAATTAGTTGGTAGAATACTTGTTTAATTGATTCAACCGAAGGATGACCATGCTCTAATGCAATCTTCAGCGCTTCAGTAATTTTACTAAAATCATAATCTTTCATCACTGTACCTAATAACTTCAGGGCCTCTGATTTTTCAGAAGAAGTACATGAATTAAAATACGTTTGCCACTCTTGTGGTAACTGCTCATAGAAACTAGTATATTTAAGTGCCATTGGACGTTTGGCCATTAGATTTAAGTATGGCTGCCAATTAATCGATTTTCTATATTGACCATAGAGTCGCGCATGGCTAACGACTAGTTGATAATCATCTGTAAGAATATCAATCGAATTATATGAAATACGAATTAGAACCTTATTTAAAGCATATCTTGGTGAAGTAGAATATAGATTTTTTTCCACTTTAATATAGCCGTACTTATCGGCTTTTACTGTTTCGTATCTGATGCATTGGTATTCCTTACTTGGTAAAACCAAAAAGGCTTTCCGATCCTCTTCAAACAGCTGGGAGATGAAAGATTCCTTTTCATAATGGTTTCTCTCACGATCCTTCTCAGCTTTTTCCCACAATGTCTTATTAAGTTCGTCTAAGTTCAGTACGTGTAGACCAGGCAATAAATAATTGTTTCTCACATACTTCACCATTGCTTCCACATGACCTTTTTCATTCCCACTATTAGGATTACAAAACTCACTTTCGAACCCATAGTGTAGAACGAAGTTCTGAAATTCCTCTGTTAACTGCCGTTCGCCATTTGGCAATATCTTCTTTACGGCAGCTGAAAGATTATCGAATCTAATTGTTTTTGGAACACCACCCATATGGTGAAAAATCCGCTTTAATCCTTCTAAAAAACACTCTTTGTTTTGAGCAGGGAATACCTGAAAATAAAATGAATTACTATATGGATAAGAAAGAACCAGATAGGGTAGAGTTATCTGTTCCCCTTGATATTTAAACGGAGCTTCTCCAAAATCCACTTGGGCTGACCCAGGTTTGCTCTCTAGCGATAATGCTGCTTGACTCGCTTCATTTAACAATTCTTTTTTTCGTTGGGATATGTAGTTTCTTACTGTTCGATCAGAACCCTTAAAATCAAATTCCTCTTTTAATTGCTCCCAAATTCTCTTTGCAGTTCTACGGAATTTTTTCTTTTGTTTAAAATCTTCTAGTAACCATTCATCTACTATATGTTTAATAGGATCCATCACTGGAGATGGTCTGTCTTGTTTGATTTTTTCTACAGGACTAAAATCATCCTGTTCTGCATACTTCTTAACTGTTCTAGGATCTCTTCCAAGTCTCTTTCCAATCTCCGAATAGTTACTGTCTTTTTTGTTTACCTCATGTCTGATATAATTAATTTCGGCCACTGCCAACATCTCCTTAATACCTCCTGCGCTTGTTTGTCCCAACAGGAAGTGTATGTGTATTTTGGAATGTTGACAAGTGGTTTTTTAATTTGTGCAGGGCCTACGGCCCTTCTGCACAAATTAAATGCCATAGCTTACATTTTTATGATGCCATAAACAGTATAGCGTATACATAAGAAATTAGCGTATTATTATTCGATTCCTTCCGTTATCCTAACAATTTTATCGATTTTCAAGGAGATGGATTGATAGCAGTCTTTGTATAGACTTTTGCATATTTGCTTAAAATATAATAGTAAAGTGCTGAATAAACTGAATGCGGAGTTTTTACTAGTCATAACTAATCAAAATCGACTTAAATTTTATTCAATTGATTTTTATTCACGTCTTTTTCTAAATATTCTCTAAAATTATCTCCCCAATCACAAATGGAAGTTACCACGGGTTCGAGAAGTAAACCAATTTCACCTAGTTCATATTCCACTTTAGGAGGGACAACCGGGTAAACATATCTAGTAATTATTTTATCCTCTTCTAATTCCCTTAATTGTCTAATTAACATACGTTGATTGACATCTGGAAGGTATTTTTGTATTTCGCTTAACCTTAATGGGGATTGTTGGAGCAGACACCATATGATCGCTATTTTCCATCGTCCACCTATCACTGATAAAGCCAAATCTTTGCTAGTAAAAAAAGTTTTTTCTTTATATTGGGTTTCCATATATTATGATCCCTTCTCTGTTGTTATTTTGTTTATAGTGACAAAAACGTCAGTATTGTTCAGTGAATTATAATATGTAATTATGGTTAAAGTAAATTAGAAAACAAAAGAAAGAAGGTATTCAATTGAAAAGTAAAGCTGCTGTTGCATTTAAACCAGGAGAACCACTTCAAATCGTTGAAATCGATGTAGAAGAACCAAAAGCAAAAGAGGTATTAGTAAAAATACTGTATACATCAGTCTGTCATACAGATGCTTTCACATTATCAGGTGATGATCCAGAAGGCGTATTTCCTGCTGTACTAGGTCATGAAGGTGCGGGTGTTGTCGTTGCTGTAGGCGATGAAGTGACTTCAGTAAAACCAGGTGATCATGTTATTCCGCTATACACGGCTGAATGTGGAGAATGTAAATTCTGTCGTTCCGGTAAAACAAACTTATGTAGTGCCGTAAGAGAAACTCAAGGTAAAGGTTTAATGCCTGATGGAACAACACGTTTCTCCTACAATGGAGAGCCTATTTATCATTACATGGGAACAAGTACATTTAGTGAATATACTGTTGTTCCTGAAATCTCTTTAGCAAAAATTAACCAAGAAGCCCCACTTGATAAAGTTGCCCTATTTGGTTGTGGTGTTACTACAGGCATTGGTGCTGTACACAACACAGCAAAAGTTGAAGAAGGAGCTGTGGCAGCCGTATTTGGTTTAGGTGCTATTGGATTAGCTGTAATTCAAGGGTTGGTTCAAGCAAAAGCAAGCCGAATTATTGCTGTGGACTTAAATGAGGATAAGTTTGAATTAGCTAAACAAATGGGAGCAACTGACTTTGTAAATCCTGCTAAGTTTGATAAACCAGTCCAAGAAGTCATCGTTGAAATGACGGATGGAGGAGTCGATTATAGCTTCGAGTGTATTGGAAATGTTGAAGTAATGAGATCTGCTCTTGAATGCTGTCATAAAGGCTGGGGCGAAAGTACGATTATCGGTGTAGCTGGCGCAGGAAAAGAGATTCACACTCGTCCATTCCAATTAGTAACAGGTCGAGTATGGCGTGGATCTGCCTTTGGTGGAGTGAAAGGAAGAACTCAACTACCTGGAATGGTTGAAGAGTTTATGGATGGTAAAATTGATTTAGATCCTTATATCACACACCACTTAGGCTTTAAGGACATAAATGAAGCGTTTGATTTACTTCATAAGGGCGAGTCGATTCGTACGATTTTAACATATGGAGAGTGAGAAAGTGAGTCTTAAACTTATTGAAAAACATCGCTCTTTCGGCGGAGAACATTGTAAGTACAGCCATTACTCGGAAGTCTTACAATGTGATATGATATTTAGTATCTATTTGCCATCAAATAAAGAAATGAAAAAAATCCCTCTTATTTGGTGGTTATCTGGCTTAACTTGTACAGACGATAATTTTAGTCAAAAAAGTGGATTTCAAAGATATGCTGAAAAATATCAAGTGGCAGTCGTTATTCCAGATACTTCACCGCGTGGAGAAAATGTTGCTGATGATAAAGCATGGGATCTTGGACAAGGTGCGGGTTTTTATTTAAATGCTACACAAGAACCATGGGCAAAGCATTATAAAATGTATACGTATTTAGTAGATGAATTAACAGCCATTGCGACAACTTTAGTACCAAATTTTTCAGGAGAAGAAAGCATAATGGGCCACTCAATGGGTGGCCACGGTGCTTTAGTGATAGGCATGAAAAATCCGACGAGATTCAAAGCAATTTCTGCCTTTTCTCCTATTTTAAGCCCTAGTCAAGTTCCATGGGGGATAAAAGCTTTCTCCTCTTATTTAGGTGAAGACAAAAATTCCTGGAAAGAATGGGATGCTTCAGAACTGGTCAAAGAAACTAGCGTTCCACCTATTCTCATTATGCAAGGAACTCAAGACGAGTTTTATCCAGAACAATTGAAAGAAACTATTTTCTTAAATAATGCTAAAGAAAATAATCAAGAAGTGAATTATCAAAAAGTTGAAGGTTATGATCATAGCTACTTTACGATTGCATCATTTATTGAAGATCATATTAAATTTCATAAAAACTATTTAAATAAGTACTAACAAGAAAGGTAGATGTATTTTATGTCAAAAATTTCCCTTCACCCAAGATTAGATAATGGATATCGTTATGAAGAAGACTCCAATTTTTCTGGTGGAACATTAAAATGTTTATGTGAAAATAATCCTGTAGAAGTAGCCGTTGAGGCACAAACTATGCACAACCATGCGTGCGGCTGTTCTAAATGTTGGAAACCAGAAGGTGCGATTTTTTCTCTTGTAGCCGTTGTCGGTAGTGAAAATGTTAAAGTTTTAAAAAATGAAGATAAATTACAAATTGTCGATGAATCAACGCTAATCCAACGTCATGAATGTAAAGATTGTGGGGTTCACTTATTTGGAAGAGTCGAAAATAAGGACCACGCATTTAATGGATTAGATTTTGTACACACAGAATTATCTGACAAAAAAGGTTGGTCAGCACCTAAATTTGCAGCGTTTGTTTCTTCAATAATTGAAACAGGAACACCAGCTTCAAAAATGAGTGAAATTAGAAACACTTTACACGATGATCTAGGCCTGCCTACTTATGATGTTTTGTCACCTGAGTTAATGGATTTAATTTCAATCCAAGTAGCTAAATTAAAAGGGACTTATAGAGATTAAGCTATATGTAATAAATTTCAAGAAAACCCTATTCGGAAATTGATCTCAAATAAAAACAAGCTTATTTTTTTGCATTCTTCCATAGTCCTATATTAATATAAGAAAACATTCGGAAGATGCCTTCAAGAAGATGAAGCATGGAATCTTGGAAAAGGCGCAGGTTTTTATTTAAATGCTACACAAGACCCATGGGCAAAGTATTATAAAATGTATACGTATTTAGTAGATGCCATTGCGTCAACTTTAGTACTAAATTTTTAGGAGAAGAAAGCAACATGGACCACTCAATGAGCGGTCCATGTTGCTTTAGTGAGTGGCATGAAAAATACGTCGCGATTCAAAGCAATTTCTGCCTTTTCTCCTATTTAAAGTCCCTGCCAAGTCCTATGGGGAATAAAAGCTTTTACCTCTTATTTAGGGGAAAATAATCAAACAATAAATTATCAGAAAATGGAAGGTTATAATCATAGCTATTTCTTTATTGCTATTTTTCTAAATGAACATTTCGCTTTCCATATGAAGTACTTAAGGTAATTTATTAACAAAAATTAAGAAATAGTTATAAAAATAATTAGGTTGGGAGGGATAATTACTATGGATATTAAAAAAATGTTAGTCAATGACCATGTTAAACCATACTTATTAAATGCCCGATATGGGATTGAAAAAGAAAGTAATAGGGTTGACTTATCCGGAAATTTAGCTAAAACGGATCATCCTAAAAGTATTTCGCTGCGAGATGAACATCCGTATATTCAGCGGGATTTTTCAGAATTACAGATGGAAATCATCACACCTGTTTCTAACACATTAGAGGAACTGTTTAATTACTTAGCAGCGATCCATGATGTTGCTTATCGATCTATGGGTAAAAATGAAATGCTTTGGCCATTAAGCATGCCGCCACAGTTACCAGAAAAAGAAGAAAATATAGTGATTGCAAAATTGAAAAATGTTGAAAATGTTTTATATCGCCAAACTTTATCCGATACTTATGGCCGTCGTAAACAAATGATTTGTGGTGTTCATTTTAACTTTGAATTTGGCGATGAGCTCATTCGAGCATTATTTAACGCTCAATCAGAGATTAAAGATTTTCACCATTTTAAAACAGAGATTTATCTAAAAGCCACAAGAAACTACATACACTATCGATGGTTAGTCACATATTTTTATGGAGCTTCTCCTAGTAGTGAAAAAAATTTTTTTGAAGAAGATTCTTTGAATGGACCAGTAAGAAGCATTAGAAACAGTAAGTATGGTTATACAAATTCTGCTGGTGTTGAAGTCTCATATAGCAGTATACAGAACTATCTATCCGATCTTTCATTAATGGTTAAAAGAGGGCTTCTATCAAAAGAAAAAGAATTTTATTCACCTGTCCGTTTAAGAGGCGGACAACAGGTTTCAGATTTAGCGGTTCACGGTATTAATTATATTGAATTGCGAAATATAGATTTAAATCCTTTTGAAACGTATGGAGTTAGCTATGAACAAGCAGAATTTCTACATCTTTTCTTAATTTATTTACTATGGAAAGATGAAGGAGAAAATTGTGATGAGTGGGTAAAAATGGGCGATTACTACAATGATGTAGTGGCTCTTGAACACCCATTAGAGCATACAAAGTTTAAAAAAGATGCTGAAAATATGATTGATGAGATGGAACATTTAGTACAAATCTTAGATTTGCCAATTTCAGATACGTTATTTATTCATCTGAGAGAAATGCTAATGGACCCAAGTAAGACTTTAGCGGGAAGACTTTATAAAGAAAGTGGAAAAAGCAGTCAATGTCAAGTGGCTACGTCAATTGCTAAAGAAAATTATAAAAAATCATGGGATAAGCCCTATCAATTAACAGGATTTACTGATATGGAGTTGTCGACTCAGATTTTAATGTTTGATGCGATTCAACAAGGAATCCAAGTGGAAATTTTGGATCGACAGGATCAATTTTTGAAGCTGAAATTAAAAGATCATGTTGAATATGTAAAAAATGGAAATATGACAAGTGTAGATAATTATGTATCCACTTTAATTATGGAGAATAAAACAGTAACAAAGAAAATTCTTCACCAACATGCATTCCGAGTGCCTAAGGGTGAGGAGTTTCAAACAATCGAACAAGCTTTACGTTCCTATGATTTCTTTTCCACTAAACCTTTTGTTGTGAAGCCGAAAACAACAAACTATGGGTTAGGAATATCGATCTTCAAAGAAGGCGCAAATGAAGAAGATTATCATAAAGCAATCACCTTAGCATTTAAAGAAGACAATACTATATTAATAGAAGAATTTATTAAAGGAACAGAATATCGATTTTTTGTGATAAATGATCAAGTTTATGCTGTTTTATTACGAATTCCTGCGAATGTTAAAGGTGACGGTAAACATACAATCCAAGAGTTAGTCAATCAAAAAAATAACGATTCATTAAGAGGAAGCGACCATCGGACACCTTTAGAAAGGATCCAGTTAGGTGAATTGGAGAAACTTATGCTTAAAGGTCAAGGATATCAAATCGATTCGATTCCTAAAAAGGATGAAATCATCTTTCTGCGTGAAAACTCCAATATTAGTACAGGTGGAGACTCGATTGATGTGACCGATCAAATTCCGGATGATTATAAAAAAATCGCAGTGGATGCAGTAGCTGCACTTGGAGCTAAAATTTGTGGGATCGATTTGATTATTGAAGATACAAATGTTCCTGCGACGAATAAAAACGCTTATGGAATTATTGAAGCGAACTTTAATCCATCAATGTATATGCATATTTATCCATATAAAGGAAAATCTCGACGTTTAACTATGCATATCATACATTATTTATTCCCTGAACTATTACAAAGTTAGGAGTCAATAAATTAGGGGTACCCCTTCCAAAACTTTGATTTACAACAGTAAGCTATTGAATGACAATAAAGTTATTTACTGTTCAAATCTTAAACATGCATAACCCCGTTGAGTAAGGACGTGGTTAAAATAATATTGTTAAAATATTATGTATATATTTTCTGACGCTTAAAATATAGATATAAAATCGTTTGAATCTATATATTTCTCCACAATAAGCGAAAGAATTTATATTTTTACGTTTTCAGTCTCTTAATAATTTGATTAAGATTTAATTTTGTGTTTTACATCTATTTATGATAAGGTTCAACATTCAAACATGTAAGCGTAATTTATTTGAGGAATTACACACCGTTGCATAATAATGACATTTGAGAAAGGAGATTGAGAGATGATTTCTACTTATGAAGAAATTGTAGCTAGTTTTGAAAAAATTGATTCCGCAAAAGCACAGGAATTGATAAAAGGGGAAGGAGAAGCCGTTATCTATATTGGCAAGTCTGTATGCCCTTATTGTCAAAAATTTGTTAAAAAACTAAAAAAAGTTGCTGAAGAAACTGATACTCATATCTATTACGTTAATAGTGTGGAAGAATCTGATATGGAAGGTATTGCTGCCTTTCGTAATGAATACGACATTCCAACGGTTCCTGGTTTTATCTATACTAATGGTGACACAGTAAACGTGAAATGCGATTCATCCGTGCCAGAAGAAGAAATCACAGCTTTTATGAATAAATAATTCAATTCCAAAGTAACAAGTGTCTGCAGCAATGTGCTGGAAACATTTTTAACTACCAAGCCATATATTGATTTGAAAATCTAATTAGATAAATAGTGTTATTCAATTAAACCAGCTAATAGAAGCTGGCCGTTATTCCAGGATAGGGCGCATTTCTATAATAAGGAATGCGCCCAATTTCATTAAACCAGCTAATAGTTGTCAATAATTTTCATTAAAAATAATAAAATTATCATGTTATACTAAATTTGTGCATACCAAATAACCGTCCAAATTAGATTTGGAAAGTTCAGGGTCACTTGGTTAATCTGTTAAATCAAGCTAAGTCTTGGAAAGCAGTTTTGCTTTTTAATAGTGCATATATCCAATGTAAGAGTTTGTTTGCACAAGCTATTACAGCTACTCTAAATGGTTTTCCTTCTTCCCGCTTTTTATCATAAAAAGCCCTTAATTTCTTATTACGAGGAAGGATTTCATCCGTTGTTTTCTGCTTTCGACAGTCACGAATAGCACATTTAACGGCCATATACAAAGCTTGCCGTAGTCTGCTAGAGCCTCTTTTGGTTATTCGATTATAAGTACCTTTGAATGTACCAGATTCAAAGACACTTGGATCAATACCGGCAAATGCGACTAGTTTCTTAGGATGATTAAACCTTTCAATTTCCCCAATTTCAGAAACTATTGTGGCAGCGATTTTTTCGCCGATACCGGGAATTGATCGGATAATCTTTGATTCCTCAATACTATTTGCTAAAGCATCTATCTCATTTTCAAGCATGGATAGATGTTTTTTATATTCAAAGAGCATATTAATATACATATCTAAGCTTAGGGAAAGACTAGAATACAGGGCCTTCTGAAAAGGGTTTTGAGCTGCTGCAGTCATTAGCTTTTCAGCCTGTTTGTTTGCCCATTCTAAAGATCGAGAATTACAGAATTCTTTTATTTTAGTTGCTAATACTTCGATATTGGCTTTTAATATATCCTCTGAAGTAGGAAATGCATGTAGTATTTTCAAAGAAACATCCGAATATAGGTCTCCAAAAACATTAGTATATTCAGGGAAAACTTGATCTAAAACCGCCTGGAATTGTAGTTTAGTTTGTACAAACATGCCTGTAACATTATCGTGCTGTCTCGTAAGATGACGTAAGTTCGTTAGTTGGATACCACGCTTTTTATAAGGCTCTAAATCCTCCTTATAATACAGCTCGCAGAGGTGATTGGCATCAATAATATCTGTTTTTACCTTTCGCAAACTAGAACTTTTTGCTTTATAAGAGATGAGTGGGTTTACGATAATGATTAAATAGCCTTTGTCCTCAAAATATTGAACAACTGGTGTGTGATAATGCCCCGTTGATTCCAGAACAAGAGGGGGACGTTCTCCTGAAATATCTTCTAATTCTTTAATGAAATCTAATAAACTAGCTAACCCATCAAGATCATGTTTTACTTTGAAACTTTTCTTGTAGGGCTTCTTTCTTTCCAAGTATGCTTGAACCTGACTTTCACCTTTCGCTACATCCAGACCAATGACTGGATTCATTATAATTCCTCCTTCAAAATGAACTTGCCGGTAACCCCTAAATCCTCTTTGTAGTGTCATAGCTTCGCTTGTTATACGAGATCAATGTCCCAACCAGCCTCAAACATGTTTCTACAAGTAGGGGGCGAACTGTTTTGCGGACGGGGTCGTAGCCCCACGGGCGCAAACGTTCTACCCCGGCTACAGTTATCATATATCGATATAAAAAATGGTCAACCAGAAATATTTTCTGGCTGACCTTATAATACGATCGGGCGCGATTCTTGAGGAATCAGCGTTCTTTTGGCTTTTAAGGATCATTATCTTGAATAACGATCAATAAAGGAATCGGGATATTTTTGTTAAAATTTAAGTGAGTTTATGTGGAAACTGAAACAGAAAGTATTCGGGTGTTCAAAGCCTAATGGAATATGGAATCAAGAGTTGAAGTAATGAGGCAGAATCGTAGAGGTGTTGGAGTGTATTTTAGAGTATTTGTCATAATCTCGGTCATATTATTAGGAGCCTGTACTAATATTCGAAATGTAATTTCAGAAGATGAAGCAAAACAAATTGTGTTAGATAATCATTATAGCCATAATGGTAAAACCGAAATACTTTCAGTTGAATTGAAGAATAATAAATACTACATAGAATGGGAAATAAAAGATAACTGTGAACGTGGGAAAGATAGCGTTAATAAAGAAGGGAAAGTTGAAATAGTTGAAGCCCAAATTTGTTCTACCTCATAGAACAAATTCTATTTTTAATTTTGTATAAATCAACAGACTGCCACTTATAGTTGTTTCCACTGGTGCTTTAGTGAAAGAAGAATAAATTAATTTTAAAGACTGAGACACTATTTTAGTTAAACTACAATCGGGCGCGTTTCTCTAAGAAATACGTCTGGTTTCATTAAAGGACAAAGTTAAATTAATAAAAAATTACAATATGCAAAGAATAAGAATTAAACAAAATTCTGAGGTGAAACTCGATGATTAAGCAATACTTAGTCTTACTAGGATTTGTATTTATTATTCTTATTCCTACGCAAATTGTTAAATCAGAAACTAATCCAGAAGCAGAAGATATGTATGTCACAGCAGAGGACATTATCTTAGACATCATATTCCCAACTATTGATAAAAGAGTAATCAAAGAGTATGGCGGAGAGAATCTTTTTGACTGGCAATGGAAAAGGATTATTGGTATTACTTACAATGACAATCATTCCTATGATGTGATTGTAAGAATTGAGATCCCTCCGAAAAACCTTAATGATGATGTCAAAGAAGATTTAGTTAAGGTAAGAATATCGCCATCCTGTGATAGTGAGAAGATTAATAAGCAGAAATGTAATCATCAATTTGAAATTAAAATTTTAGATTACAAACATTTATCTTCATAAGAATTATTACCATTACTCAACAAAAGGGCGCTTTTCAGGAAACAAGGAAAGGGCTTTTTTTCTAATGTTTTAGGGTTACTTAGAGTTCAGAAACTTATTAATATCTTAGATTATTGAATATAACTTCGTATGAAAAAGACTATCCTTGAACATAATAGAATTTAGATTAATAGATTTAAATAATAGGAGAGTGATAGTCGTATGTTATTATCTGAAGCGTGGAAAAAATATCAACTAGATAAAAAAATCGAGGGATATTCATCACTTACATTAAAAACATATCGTTTTCAATATAATCTCTTATTGCGCTTTTTTGGGGATATTGATATGAACGCATTTACTACGGAGAAATTAAAAGAATATTTAATACAGTCAGGAGTTCATTTAAAGCCTTCCAGTTTAGGCCACAGGATCCGTTGTGTAAAATCACTATTTAGATGGTCACATGAAGAGGGTTATATTCTAAAAAATCCTGCAGCTAAATTGAAAGAGCCAAAATTAGGTAAAAGGATTCCAAAGTTTCTCTCAGAATTAGAGATAGAACATCTAAGGGAAGCTTGTCAAACAACAATGGAGAATGCGCTATTTGAGTTTATGTATTCGACTGGCTGCCGTATTGGGGAAGTTGCAAAATTAAATCGCGATGATATTGATTTTCGAACGAATTCAGTTATTGTACATGGAAAAGGTGATAAAGAAAGAGAAGTTTACTTTAATACTCGTTGTTCAATTTGGTTAAAAAGGTATTTAGACGAACGAGATGATAAAGATCCTTACTTATTTATTACGGACAGAAGGCCGAAAAGGCGTATGAGTATTGATAATCTAAGATACATTATAAAACGCATTTCAAATCGAGCAGGGATAAAAAAGAGTATACATCCCCATCAATTACGACATAGTTATGCAACTCAAATGATTAATAACGGTGCGCCTATTGATGTGATCCAAAGTTTACTGGGTCATGAAAAGAGTGAGACGACAAAAATATATGCTCAACTAAGCGGAAAACTAAGACAGGATTTTTATAGTAAATACTTTTGACTATGGTATGGGGAGCGCCTATCGTAGCAGTTGGAGTATTATTAACTTCTCTAGGTGTAGGTGTTTATAATGCATTATTAACAACTTCTTTAAATGGGTATTATGATTCTACACGTACACAGTATTCTTACTATGTAGTAGTTAAAGAAAAAGAAACTTTTAAACACAATCAAGAGAAATATGTTGTCTATTACTATAACTCTGGAAATGGTAAACAGAGTACAAGAACTTCAGAAAGTGCAAGTTTGATATCAGAGGATGCGGTAAAAAAGTATGTTTTGAATATCAAAACATACTTTTTTGTTAAATACTAAACTTCTTATTTGGATTTTGCTTGTGCTAATACACTACCAGCTAAAGATCTTGCTACTTTACTGGAGCTTTTACTTTGAAGTACTTTAGAAGCTTTTGTAGCTAGTTTTGCACTTGAAGTTTTACGAGAACTAGATTTAGCCATTTAACCTCACTCCATTTCACTATTAGGGGAAATTAGAACATATATACTCTATTATTTCAAATTGAATACGGTTATGAT
Source organism: Ureibacillus chungkukjangi (assembly GCF_044795995.1). NCBI lineage: Bacteria > Bacillati > Bacillota > Bacilli > Caryophanales > Caryophanaceae > Ureibacillus > Ureibacillus chungkukjangi. The sequence goes on from NZ_CP085009.1 coordinate 386,792, forward strand.
AAAGTCATACAATAATTTCTTGGGGTTCTATGTGTTGCTGCACATTAGAATCCCTTTTTTATTTGTCTTTCGAACTTATTAATTTCTCTATTGATTTCACGTTGTGCCTTATTTAATTCTGTTTTCATTTTATTCTCGGCACGACGAATTTCACTATTTAATTTTGCTTTACTAAAACCTTTCACCATACACAGCTCTCCTTTCTATTATATTTTTCTAGTAAAAATTCCCCTGATTTCATTATAAAGCCTATAAATAAATAACACAACATATTGTGGGTAGATTTTTTGCATATACAATATGTAGATATTTTTATATTTTAATAGGTTTAATAGAATACTATCGTTCGCTTGGAATTTAGAGGGAAGCGAGATGCAACAATGACACGATGCTTCAGCATCGATGTGCTTGTTAGCAGACCTTTAGGACAAACAAAAGTGATAATATTTCGCAATCGGGTCATATTGTGGAGCAACCTATAAAGGGAATTGGATATTTATGTTAAAATATAAAAAGATTAATAAGGAATGTTAAAAAGCAACTAGGGGGGAATATAAATGAAAAGAACACTTACAATACTAATATCTGCTCTGTTGTTATTTATTTTAAGTGCTTGTGAAGGTAATAATTCAAATACAATTTCTGTTGCTGAATTAACAGACAGAGAAAATGCAATTCTTTCGAGTAGTTCAGGCGGATCATTTGTATTTGATTTCAATATAGACAAAGAATACGAAGAAGTAACTGTATGGATAGAAAAATATGAATTAGGAAATTTGGTTGAGGATAAAATAAGCGATTTAACGATGCAGGTAGAGGGAGATGGCTCTATTATCTTTACCACTTCCAAAACAAACTATATCCAAAAGCAACCTACATTTAATATTGCAATTAGCAGTAAGGGGGGCGTTAGTTCGGAAAGTGCCTTTGATCCAAACTTAAATGGTTTAGATTTAGATGATATGTCAAGTGTGTGGGCTCCCTTTCAAAGAGAGAACACTTTTATTGAAGGAGAAGTAGTATTAGGAAGTATTTGTTATTCGAAAGATGGAATTATGAATTCGCTTACCGCCGATTTTTATCAAGATGTTGATGGTCATATTAATGAATTAGAGAAATATGACGTTGTATATCTATTAAAAGCAGATTTTATTAAGTGACATCCCTCCACTTTGAAAAAAGATTGAGTAACGGGGCTTGTGTACAGTATCAGCAATAAAACATTGATGTATTTAACCTTTTATCATTGTTCTATGTAACGGTAGATAACGATTACCTGTATTTAATACTTCTACTAAGAATAAAACTGGAACTTTTAGTATCTTTGCTAACTGTTGGTTATGGTAGAAAGTCAATACTGTATAGTAGGGTCATTTTAGCGGAAAAAGGAATAATTATTAAACAATAACCTGTATCTATGATTAATTAATAATCTAAGATACAGGTTTTGTATTTCAATTATAATTGTATGGATGCATTTATACGAGCTATTAATAAAAATCAATTAAATGTTAAGTGCCGATTAGAAGAGAATCTTTATTAAAATAAAATTTTTTAAAATTGAACCTAGTATGAACTGATAATCGTCTAATAGCAGAATTTGAAGTTGATTGAAAGGGAGGGTAGTAGATTGGACAGAGAAGAAAAAGATTTTATATTAGAAAAAATAATGATCGAATATGGTAATGAGTTAGTACGATTGGCATTTACTTATGTGAAAGATGCAGGAATTGCTAAGGATATGGTTCAAAATACGTTTATCAAATGCTATAAAAACCTGGATACGTTTCGATTTGATGCACAAATAAAAACATGGCTCTACCGTATAACCATTAACGAATGTAAAGATTATTTGAAAAGTTGGAATTATAAAAAGGTACAAGTTAGAAGTTTTATAAGTGAAACAGCAAGGTCAATATTACCATCAACAGAAAAAACAGTTATCGATAAATATACTAACGAAGAAATGAAAGAGAATATCTTTTCTCTTCCGAAAGTGTATCGGGAAGTGATTTATCTATACTACTATGATTCATTAAATACTGAGGAAATTGCTAACGTTTTAGATATTCCAGTTAATACAGTGAAAACTCGATTAAGAAGAGCAAAACAAAGATTGGAGTCGATGATAAAGGAGGCGGAGTTTAATGGAAGATAAACGGATAAAAGATCAATTTAATAACATGTCTAAACAAGAATTAAGATTTACGAAAGAAGACCGTAATGAAGTGTTTGAACAAATTAATAATTTGGAGAATAATCATCATGCACAAAAGAAATCTCCTTTTTCTATTTCAAAACAATTCTCCATTCTTACAGCTTCTTTAGCAGTGGTTGGCTTGTGTATATTTTTGTTTATTCCCTCGATTCTTCATGGTAATTCTAATAACGGAAACAACGAAAGTAATGCTAGTGAAGTAGTATCTCAAGAAGACGAATATTTTACCACTCTATTTACGGTGAAAGATGAGAATAATAGAATACCTATTAACCTTTTACTTACTTATAGTAAAGATAAAAAGATGATGAAAGTTCTATCGATTCCTCGTGATACGTATGCACCGATATTGGTTAATGATGGAACTACTTCATATGATAAGTTGACACATGCTTATGTTTACGGTTCGGGAGGAGCTGGAGGTGAAAGTGTAAGAGCAACAGTTTCTAAGCTATTTGATTTACCAATTGATTATTATGCAGCCATTGATTTAGATACCTTTTCAACAATGATTGATTCAGTGAATGGTATAGAATACGACTTGGAAGAAGATATTCAAGTAAGGGCTATATCTCAAGTGGCATTTGAATTCAAAAAGGGGAAGAATCGTTTGAATGGAGAAGAGGTTCTGGCATTAATGATGGATGCTACATATGGAAGAAGCTTGGATGGAGAAGATCAAGTAAACCTCATTAATGCAGTTATAGACCAAGCAATAAACGTATTACCACAAAAACAATTAAAACAATTTACTACTAAAATAGAAGGAAATCTTCCAATTGAAAATTTGTTAGAAAATAAAATGGAAATTCAATTGATCCAATCGGTATCATTAATCGATGGAGGGAAAGACATAAGTATAAATGGGGCTTACTTTATTAAGTTTGAAAAAGATTTTTTAAATTCAGTTTCAGAGGAATTAACAACATTTAACTAAACGGAAATATAAAAAAATTCACATCAAAAATCGTTACCGTATCGTAAACGCAAGAGTTGTAGATCAATATATAAATGTTTGGTGTAATTAAATTTTCACTTGGGATGTTCTCTAATCAACAACTTAAAGGCATTAGATATTTAAGAGAAATGCTTTGTTCTAGTAGAAAACTTTGGCTAAACTCTAAAAAAGGACTTGTCTATTACACTTTGAATTTATTAATCTGATAGCAATGAAGATGGATTTGCGCTTTTTTACTTGAAAGGGTCAGATGTTTAAGAAAAACTGTAACATTTTTACATTTTATCAGACTAATTTAAAAGTAGTATTACTAAAAAATTCAAGATAAATTCAACTAAAAGGAGGGTTTTAAATAAAAATGATAAAAGCTACTTTAGTGTTTTTTATTCTACTTTTAATAACTGGTTGTTCAACAGAAACGAATAGTAATAATCATACAACGGCCGTAAAAACGAGTTCAAACAGTTCATATGTTGCAAAAATATTTGTTAGCGGTGAGGTGTTGAACACTGGTTTTGAAATAGCTAATGAATTGGGGCTTGAAGTTGGAGAACTCATTGGTACAGTCAAAGAGAAAACAGATGTAGAAAAGCGACCAACTGTTGAACTTACTTCAAATTTTTTAGATTATGGAACTGAAATTTATTCAGTAGAAGGGAATCCAGATATTGTTTTAGCCAAACAAGATAATGGAGATTATTTGGTTTTTAAATAGATTTTTAATTGTACTATTATGTGCTTTTCTAATAAGGTTAAATTAATAGTCTTCAACAATTGGGCGCATTTCCGCAGCAGAATTGGTACTTTTTCTTCATGAATGGATAAATAGAGGTGTTAATATGGTTCCAACTTTGAATGAATTGATTATTAGTTCTCATTACTCCCTTTTAGGTTCTATACCAAACAAATTAAGAGGATTAACAGTAAAATTAGAAAACGAAACGTTGTATTGGAAATGCTATTTTGATGGTGAACCAACTGAGGAAGAAAAAGAAATATTAAACGTTGCCTGTACTGAAGTAATAGCTGATTTTCCCATAATTAAGGACGTTAAAGAGGAATATTTAAATTATAGACACCCTTTAAAAATGGAAATGTTACAGTTTTGGGCCTATTTAAGATGGGAACAGAATTGATCGTTATTCAGTAATCGGGCGCAATTCTGCAGCAAGAATTGTGCTCCTTCTTTTTTTAAAGGTTCATTTAATGAAATAATACAATCAAAGCGGTTTATTGGAAGAAGAATACCTATAATAAATTATAAAATTGTTTAAAGTAGTGAGGTTAAATGAATGCAATATAATCAATACCTGCAAGTAATGACTAATACAAAGTGGGAAGAAATTAGGGAAGCTATGTTTAATTATCCAATCGATCAACTATGGAGAACAAAAGACATTGAAACAGGCTACATTTGCCCATGGGATGGGGAATGGTATTATCATTTTAAGTTGGGCGAATTTGAAACAATTGAATGGTTGGAGATTAAAGCAGAAACCGATGAGATAAGGAATGATGTATTAAAAATACTTAATAAAATTCACGTTCCTGGAGAGGTTTTTGATAATGTAATTAGAGTTTATGGCTATGTTGAAACTGGAAGATATATTGACTATCTTTAATTATTCCGATTTTCCACTATCGGGCGCTATTATTGAAGATCATAGTAGTTAGAAGATAATCAAACATTTTATAAAAACAAAACTTAAATCTGCTGAAAAGGAATCCATTTTGATCAATCTTTTTTTCAAAATGGATTCTTTTTATTTACCGTTAAATGCTGATTTGTTGGATATTTTGAACAAACTTTATTTCAAAGCTACAATTATTAACTCCAATATCTATAGATTGAGGCTCTATTGATAAGACCCTCCTAAACCTTGATATAACAATGTTTGTACCATTAACATGTGAATTGTCAAAATGCCGACGAAACCCATAATAGTAAAATGTTGATAGTATAATGTAAGTTATGCCCAATAATGTATAATTATTTTATAATAAAGGAGTGATTGAATTGCAAATTAGTAGTATTTATATTAAAAATTTCCGTGGCTATAAACAAGAAACAAAAACTACCTTAAACAATTTAACAGCTTTTGTAGGACAAAATGATGCTGGAAAATCAACATTACTTGAAGCTCTAGACATATTTTTTAATGATGGGAAGAACATCGTTAAAATGGAAAAGTCAGATATAAATGTTGACTCTGATTCAATAGAAACTGTAATCGGTGTAAGTTTCATAGGTTATCCTGAGGAAATAATTGTTGATAGTAGTGTTCCTACTTCCTTAAAAGATGAGTATTTGTTAAATCAAAATCTTGAATTAGAAATACATAAAGTTTATAAAAATGGCTCTCTTAAAGAAACATTTTTAATCGCTAATTTCCCCAATTCAGAAATATGTAAAGATTTACATATCAGAAAAACACCCGAATTAAAAATAACGGCGGAAAAATTAGGACTAACAATAGATGATAAAAGAAAATCATCTTTGTTTAGGAAAGCAATTTTAAATTCAATTAAGAACCCGGTTTTAGAAGAGATACGAATACCGGTTGACCAAGAAGGAGCAAAGCAAATTTGGAATGGTTTAAAAGACTACATACCACTTTATGAACTTTTTCAATCAGATAGGAAAAATCAGGATCAAGATAGTGAAATACAAAACCCCATGAAATTACTTATTAAAGAATTAATGAGAGATGAAACTATATTAGAACCTTTACAGCAAGTTTATGAAAAAATTGTAAAGGAGTCCAAGAAATTAGCTGAACAAACTATTGAAAAACTTTCTGAAATGAACCCTGACATCGCAAAAGAGTTATCTGCCAATTTTGAAGATCCTGCCTGGGAAAAAGTATTCAAATTTACCTTAGAAACTGATCAAGGTATAGCTGTTAATAAAAGGGGGAGTGGGGTTAGAAGATTAATTTTACTTAACTTTTTTAGAGCAGAGGCAGAAAGAAGGCGAAATGAACGTAATGTTCCAAATGTTATCTATGCATTTGAAGAGCCTGAAACTTCACAGCATCCTAATCATCCAAAAATGTTAATTGAAGCATTTAAGGACTTAGCCAATTCGGATGTTAACCAAGTTATTTTAACTACACATAGCCCAGCTATAGCAAAGATGTTACCAATTGAATCGTTAAGACTGATTACTAAAAATTATGCAGGAGATACAATAATCAGAGAAACTAGTGATGATATGTTATCAGATATCGCTGATAACTTAGGTATTTTACCAAATATTGAGTTGGATAATGTCAATCGAGTTAAACTCGCCATTTGTGTAGAAGGAAAAAATGATATTAATTTTTTAAGAAACATAAATAATAATATTCTTTCATTTAAAAAAATTATTGATTTAAATGACCCACAAATAATAATAATACCTATGGGTGGTAGTACTTTACAATTTTGGGTAAATGATAATTACCTTGAAAAACTTAAATTAGCTCAATTGCATATCTATGATAGTGATGTTGGATCTAATGTTCCTCATAAATATAAAAAGTATATTGATATTATTAATACTCGGGCAAATAGCATTGGATTTGAAACGTCAATGAGGGAATTTGAAAATTACTTAACACCGGAATACGTATTAGAAAAATATCCAAAATGCTTTGATAAAAGTACCACAGATTGGACGACATTAGATATTCCAGAGTTGATTGCTAAAATAACTCACGAATCGGATCCTAGTAGTAGTAAAAGCTGGGAAGAATTAAAAGATGAAAAGAAAAAGAATAAAAAGGGAAATGCTAAGAATAGAATTAACAATGAATTAATTTTTGAGGTTTCTGAAAAACAATTAAAAAATAGTGATTGCTATAATGAAATAGAAAAATGGTTCAAAGAAGCCGCTAGACTACTAGCAGTAGATTTAATCGAAGTATAAGCATAGTCCTAACTTCTAATCCAACGTTTTATTTTTGTCTATTTACCGTCTATATTAAAAATAAATTAAATAAACCGTATGAAAATTAGACAAAAGGAGCGATTGAATAGATTATTCTAAATTTAAGAACTCATTGTCATGAAAATAAACAGATAGAATAAATATTTTTGATCACTTTGAAATTTAGAATTCTATTAAAAGGCGCATTCGTGTACCGCTAAATGTTGTGGAGAATAACGATTATTGTTAATAAAGGTGGAAACTTACCGAAGGAATATTCTGTTTTGTATTTAGAGCTTGTAATGAATGTATGTAACGTAAAAGAAGTTGTAACATTTTGCAATTTAACTGAACAATGTAACTAAGGATAGTAGGAGTTCATTTTCTTTACTTAACTCAATTCATTATAGAAAATATAACGGGTTCCATTTTGAAATATATGTACAAAACGTATATTTTCCACCTCAAAGGGACCCCGTTAATGCCAATTAAATTATTCTTTTTTATGCTTTTGCCTAAGGGATTCAATACCTTGTGATAGTGGCAAAACATTGTTGTTTATTGTTGGTTCCTCATGTACCCCTTTGAGTCTCTTTCTAAACTCCTCAAATTTTTCGTATCCTTCTGTTGGGTTAGAAAAGCTTGTATCAAAAAAGAAATCCACAATTGGGTGCCTGGTTTTTCCTGTTGCCATTAAATTAATTAATGGAACATCTGACTTGATACTGGCATTGAACCATGAAAACAAAACTGTTTGATATTGTTGAAGTAATTCTTCCAATTCCTTATTTTCTTGTTTTAAAGCCTTCATTGTACCTTTTAAGGTATTCATCTTTCCTAAGAGTTCATTGTAGTTTTTTGCTTTCTTTTCGTTTAATTTTAGTGCTTCAATAAGCCTTCTTTTGTCGGAAGGTTTGCCTGTAAAAAATTTATCTACACATTCTTGGGTATCTATGTAAACATCAGATTCAGTGGTCTTTTTGTTGACGAGGGCAGCTTCATAAGCCTTATTTATCTTATCAATTGTTTCTTTTCCTTGTCTTCCATCTCTTCTCCAATAGTCTTCACTTAATTGGTAGGGAATTGTCTCGTTCTCATAAAGCTTTTTAGAATAACGATAGACTTCTGAATATTTTAGCCATCCTGACACTTTTTCTTCTTGAGTAAACTGATAAATAATTTTATTAATTTCTTCCTGTGGGAAGATTTTTGGTTTTCGACCCCTTGTCTCCACTGTTATCTATCCTCTCTTTTACCTTGTATAGATTGATATACTTATGAACTGCTTTTTCAATATACTTAGAATGATTAATTAGTTGTTTTTTAATTTCTACATTCTCAGAGGTATAATATTCATCCTTACCTATATTCTCATAAATAGCCTTGTATAGTTTTTTTAAATTATCAATGGTTTCATTGAGGTAGGATTTCCTTTCTTTCATTTTTTGCTCTAAGATATGTTGCTTTTGGATGAATTCCTCCATTGAAATTCTCCAATGATCACACCCCCAACAGTCTTCATCCATACATCTTTGTTCTTTGTCTGTACAATACCCTTCAGTCATGATTCTTTGGAAACCTGTGTTAGTGGGTCTAAGAACGTATTTATTAATAAAGTCCATTCCCAGTGAAATTGATTTATCCTTTATAAGGTTTGAGTAACTGTCCAAATCTGTATTTGTAATAAGCTCTAGTATTTCTAAATCAACGTAATTTTGGATATGGTTAAAGTAATGTTCTTGTGAACGTATTGATGTATGACCGCCCATACGTGCAATTTCAACAGGATGATACCCTTGTCTTTTCATATTGATGAAGGCAAGATGGCGGGTATCATTTAATCGCAATTTACGAGTGATATACTGAAATTCTGTTTCCTCTGAGTTATTTGGATTAAATTGAATATGATATTCTCCGAAAACTATATGTTCATAAAAGGAAGCTAAAGTATAATTAAGTATAGCGTAGCTAAACTTTGTTCTATCTATTTTATTGTATTTATTATTACTGTTTAGAGGTATGGATTCGTAAGTGATAAACGTATCTGTGAATCCGAATTTTTCCGTAATCTGTTTGTATTCTTCTAATTTTTGATAAAAATCGTGGGGAATATAAACTTTATCAACAATTTGAATTCTATTGGAATTTACCTTTTTTTGTTTTATTCTTGGTAACTGAATGTAGTAGTTTCCGTTTAATTCTTTAAGAGAGTCCCGTGAGATGTTACAAAACTCACTTGGTCTCATTGGTATTAGATTGGTTACTTTCCACCAGAACCAAATAGGAAACCATCTTAAATATTGTTTCTCTGTCAGTTCTTTAGAAAAGAAATCTTCCACTATTCGAGAGAAAACTAATATATCTCTTGAAGATGGTAAAATACGAACCTTTTTTTCAATGTTATATTGTTTTTTTAGTTCATATAGCAGTGACAAAATCTCTTCATATTTTTCCAAATCGGAAAAATAGTCTAATAGATTTAATGATGAAAGAACAATGACCGCCTTAGTTCCTTCATTTAACGTTGAGAAGTCATCTGAAATATCTTCTATATTTATATTTGTTAATCCCTTTGTGATTTTTAAGAACTTCATTATTCCCAGTGTATAGGTCGAGACTAAAGGAACTGAATAGGAATTGAGCAAGTTTGATACCCAACATTTTATAATAGTAAGAAACTCCATATCTCTTAATTCAGTATTAAATACAGACAGTTCTTTTATTTGATCAAAGTTAATAATTCTTCGATTACTTGTAGTTTTATAATGCAAATACCATATATTATCTTCAAAATTACATTGATTTATAGGTGACTCGTTCATTTTTTCTTGGAGGATATTTTTAGCTTCTTCAACTGAATTCTCTAAATCAAACATTGATTCACTGAACTCTTCCAAATCAATTAAAAATTCTTCAGCTAAATTATCAAACACTATAATTCCCCTCCAATTCCTACTGTTTGTGGTTCGGTTAATAGATTTATCATGACATCGAACTCTTGATATTCCATTTCCATGAACATTTCCACTATATCTTCTCCAAAGGTGTTGATTGCCCCGAGGATTTTGTCATAATCATATAAAAATAGTTGGATAAGTTTAGATATATATCCTTCGGGTACATTTTTATTTTTTATTGCCACTTGATACTTTGATAATGTTCGTAATATGCGATTACAAATAGAAGATAAAGCGTAAAAGTGAGGTATTGAGAACGGACAATTTTCACAACCCATAGTTTTTGCGATGCAATCTGAAAAGAAACATTGATAATTTTCTTCTTTACCAGGGGAAAGCCCCAATTGAATTAAATTCATTTTTCTCTGTAACTCTTCCTTTGGAATATCCTCCAATAATTTCCCTAAATCTTCGCGTTCTTGTGACAATTGTTTCAGGTAGATAGCAGTATCCTCTAACTTCACAATATCTCCCAATAGCTCTCTGATTTTGATTGATCTATCCGTTCGAACTAATCGAACTTCAGGAGGCTCTCCTAATAAAGATTTTCCTAATTGGTCATAAATGTAGCCGAAAAATCCTGTGTCAAATAAGTTCCTTGTTATAAAATCTAAATGCTCTTGTGGTATATGAATGTATATGTTTGAGGTCTCACTTGATGCATGTCCTCTTAAATGGCGAGCAATTTCAATAGGATCGCCAATATCTTGATTAGTAACTGAAGAGGTAAGGGAGAGAACCGTACGATTCATTTTCCTTGATTCAAATTTAAACCCATCCATAAAGCAATTAAAGAAAGTATCGTGTGTAGACATACCTATGGTATTTCGTTTTGTGTAAAAATGAATTAAATTGCCTTCATCGTGCGGATGTAGCATTCGGCATCTAAACTCACAGATTAGTAAGGCATATGCCATTGGTAGAGTTAAATGGCTTGAACAATAAAAAAAGGCTTTTTCATTATTTTTATTGTGTTTAAACCATTGGAGTTTATAATGATTCACAATTTTATTAGCTTCATTATAGGTTAGTTGTAGATTAATTAGTGAATCAATACTGTTTAAATTGTACTTGTCAAATATATTAGAAAGATATCTTGGAAATGCAATTATATCTGACTTCCTCCATCCGTTATTCATATGAAATAGAACATATAACCACATTGAGTCGTATTTCTTAGATTTAGATTTATTTTTAAGTGCTATTTTTACATCTTCAATTGCCAATCTTTTATGTTTTTCAAAGTCGCCAACAAAGTTGTGTAATGATAAATATTCATCAATTGAGTATATTTCCTTCTCTTTAGGTTGACCCTGTTCATAAGGATTACAGTCCAGTTTTTTAAAATCAAATATTTTTTTTCCATAGGTTTCAAAGGACTGATTTATGTTATAGAGAAAAGAATAAATCTCTCTTTGGTGTATCTTGGGGACGGAATTGTTAAAAAAAATGAGATTTAATTCTTTCTCCTTAAATTCAAAAATCTCCTTTTCCATCGTTGTATTTACTAATAAACAGGTAACTTTTTTGTATTGTGTGATTCTTGAGGTTCGGGTAACATGTGACCCATATTGCTTTGCCAATTTTATTTTTACAAACTGAAACCATAACTCTTTTGTTTTTTTAGCATTTTGTGAAAAATGGATATTTTCAATTTGCAGGACTTGTTCGTATAAACCGTAATAATTAGAAGTAGTCCTATCGTATAGTAAAATTCTTTCTTTATCCAATTCGAAGCTAGAGTAATAAGAATCCACTTCGGATTTTAAATATAGCGTTTGCTTTCCTTTAAATTTACCTTTTCGTACAATAGTAGGAATACCCTTGTGCTTTTTCCACCTTCGAGATTTTAATTGAGTATTTAAACTAATATTCCCAATTCTGTTATTTATATCTTGTATTTCTTGTAATGTGTAATAATCTCTATCAAGTTCTTCATAGATTTCCCTTTGTTTAGAGATGAGAGTTTCGAAATCTTCTCTTAACAAAAAACGAAAATAAGCGTCACCAGTCCAAGATTTAATATTGTATTCTTCTAGGACTTTATAAAACAAATCATTTTTAAGTTCTAACTGAACCATAGCGTCATTTACATTAATACCATTGTTTATTTCATCAAAAAGCTTTAATTTTTCTTTTTCGATATACATAAACTCATGTTTTTGTATGAATGTTATAATTTCCTCTTTCCTTTGTCTTAACACTTTTAGAAAGACTGGTGCTGATTTATAGTGGGTTTTTTTGTATGCTTCTGAAATGGATATGTAATCCTTCTTAAATTTATTGTAACTTTCTTTATTGATAAAATATTTTTTATCTACATTAATGGGAACTTTTAATTCTATTAACTCTAAACAAGTATTATTGACCAATTGTTTGGTGTGTTTAAGATATAGCCTAGCCGATTTATAATCAATTCCAGCAAGATCTTTAAGGAAATCGTGAATAGCGATATAATCCTTATAGATTATATCTATTTTATTAATATATTTCTCAAATGAGTCGATTGAAATTAGTATTACATTGTCTTGAATGATTCCATCAAACTCACCAACGTCTAGAAGTTTACGGAGTTTGTCATTATTTCTAAATAATCCATATTTTTTTAAATCATAGAGTTGGTTTAGTTCATGATATGTTACGTAGCCTATCAATTTATCCCCCTCAAATCTTCAATCGTTATTTTGCTTTTTCTTTCAGCTTCAAAGGCGGCTTGTCCAAGTAATTCCAATGATTCTTCTGTCTTTTTTATTACATTTATTTGTTCGATATATCTTTTTGCTGATTCGATTTGATTATCTCCTCTTGCAATAGCGACTTCTTCGGCACTCCATCCAAGCAAAAACGTAAGCATATTGGTGTAAACACCTCTTCCTATATGGGTAGACCAAGGTTTTGAGGTGATAAACAGATAATCATCATCATTATGGACACTTATTATTTCTAAAAATTTCTCTCGTACCTTTGTAAATCGTTTCCAATATTCTTTACCTGAAATGGGGTTCCCATTGTTTGATACGAAATAGGCCTGTTCATTCTTTAGTTTTCCTAGTTTCTCTAAGCGATGAAGCCTTTCATCGTGATTTTTTAAAAGTTCCATAACTATATCAGTTTTGAAAACTGCTTGTGTTCTTGGCTTTTTAACTTGTTCCGAGAGTGAAATTAACTTGTTAGGGAAGAGTCTCCTCCAGTTATCTGTTATATCAAGGATAAGCGCACCAGAACCATCTTTTTTAGGTCTCTTTATACTGCTTTTCGTCAAATTGACAACATCGCCTCTTCTTAATCCTCCATAGAATTGAAAGGCTATTCCTAATGCTATTTCTGGGGCTATAAGTTCTGCCACTCTAAGGAAGTTGTTAACTAAGTCTAATCTTCCGTTACCGAAATCATGGAGTTTTCTTGCTTTAATGGCTTCCTCACTTTCTGAAGCAGGAAATTCAACACCAAGATCTATTTGTTTAAAAAGGGAACGAGCAACGTATATTTCTTTACCTTTAATTTTCTTTTTATCATAAATAACGTTTGTCTTTTCATGTATGATATTACTTTCAATTAGCCACACATAAAACTTTGTCAGTAAACGTTCTATATCATATATGTAGTTAGGTTTTAATTCTCCTAAATCTACTCTATCTTTAAGAAAGTTTAGATATTTAGCACCGTGAATTAATTTTAATTCTTTTAATCCATTCTTCTCTAACGGTAAAAACTCTTCATCTTCTTCATTGATATTATCCAATATGAAATTAAGAAACTTACAAATATCCCCGGTATATCTATTTTGTGTAGTGAGGGCAGTAGGTTTATTTATAAAATTCCCTTTTATAAAGTTAGTTAGTGGGTGAGGGTATATAATGCCAGTTATTTTATCTTGAATGCATAGAAAGGTTTTAATTGATTCATAAGGTTCTCCCGATTTTACTTCCTGTATTTTCAACTGTCTTACTATAAATTGGAAATTCATTTTAATCCTCCTCAGGCATATTGTAGAAGGGTACAGTTCGTTGTTCGTTGTTGATATGTCGATATGGGGTTTGAAAATTCTGACATTCCATTCTTTTTGATTGGTAATGTAGTAGGGATCCAATCCCCAGAAATTGCTGTTTTTAAAAATCCTTCTGTTTTTTTAACCACTTTGTTAATTGTTATATAATAAGGAAAATTTAATCAAATCCCGATTAATGCCAACATAACTCAATAAATTAAGAATTTTATTTGTAAGTGAAGTCAATGTGACTGCCAGATCAGCAAAGTCAATAATTTTTTGATGTTATCATCATGGAGTGAAGTATTTGGTGAATCGGTTTTGAGGTTGAGTGTGTAAAGATAAATTTTGAAGGTCTTGATGAGGAATTTTCCATCCTTGTTGTCATTCTTTTTGAGAGCGTTAGTAATTTTCCCGTTGGAAGCCATCGTCCGATAGTTTCATCACTTTTTGTAGTTTTCTGCTACCTCTTTAACAAAGAGAAAGTAATCCATTATACATTCCACCTTTGGTCTAAAACAACAAACAATATTTAGATGTTGTATTAGAGATCTAATAAAAGTTTAAAGTAAAAATTATACAACAAATATACATCTAATTATAAACTGTGTAGGGAATTATTTCCACACAACTTTTGTAAAGTTTGTCAAAATGGGGAAGGTTATAAATGTTTATATAGAGCCTTTTTTACTCTGATTTTATAATTATCCATTTATTCGCATGGAATTGGGGATATAATCGTGACAAACAAAACGCCGGATTACTGGTTACTAGCAGAGCAGACAGATGTAGAGCTTCGACCATTCACTTATGATAGTGAAGAGGGCGAGGAGCTTGAGCCGATGGAAATTGATAAGCTGACGATTCTGCCGGGCTCAAGCGAACCAAACTATACAATTATTACAGCTATTGATTTAGCTAATTTTGAAAGCTCTAAAGTAGAAACGAAGGGGTTCTTAGGTGGGAGTACGGCTCTTTATATGTCACAAGAGGCATTATATTTAACAGCTGTGAATTATTTGCCAATCACAACATTTGAAGGGAATGCTTCAACGAAAATCGCTGCAGACATGGCGATAATGCCTATAAGTGCAACTGATACTGACATTTATAAATTTGCTATAGATGGTACCGATGTAGAATTTAAAGCGACTACCTCCATTAAGGGCTCCATACTGAACCAATTTTCGATGGATGAGCATAATGGTTATTTCCGTGTAGCCACAACAGAGGGAAATGCTTTTTTAGAAGGAGATGAACCGACTAAAAACCATTTGTTTATCTATAATGAAAACCTGGAAAAAGTAGGCGAGGTAACAGATCTTGCGAAGGGAGAAAAAATCTATTCTGCAAGGTTTATGGGGGATAAAGCCTATATCGTAACCTTTAAACAGGTCGATCCTTTATTTGTAATCGACCTAAAAAATCCAGAAAAGCCGGTAGTACTAGGCGAATTGAAAATTCCTGGCTTTAGTAATTATCTGCATCCTTTAGATGAAAATCATTTAATAGGGATTGGATATGATACAGAAAATCGAGTAGATGATATCACAAAAGAGCCGTTTACAACAACTACGGGCATTAAAATTTCCTTGTTTGATATAACAGACTACGCTAATCCAAAGGAACAAGATACGGTTGTCATTGGGGGACGCGGTACTCATTCAGAGGTTGAATATAACCATAAAGCCTTATTCAGAAATGAACAAAATAGCTATTTTGGTTTCCCTATCATTGTTTATGAAGGGAAGGGTGAGTATGACGTAGAATACAAAGGCTCAGGTGCAGTTGTATATGAAATTACAGCAGAAAATGGCATTAAATTAAAAAGTGATTTAGTAGTCCCTGCTAAAGAAGGTGAGCAATACGAGGATTGGGATGCGCTAATTTCACGTTTACTTTATATCGATGATACCCTTTACACGGTGTCCAGAGAAGAAGTGAAGAGCTATGATTTGCATAGCTTTAAAGAAATAAGTAGTGTAAAAATAAAATAAAATAAAACTAAGGCGATGAAAAAGGGTTATTTTTCATCGCTATTTTTCGTTTTAGGGTTGTTTCAAACGAAATAGTTTACAAAATTATCCTAGTTAATTAAAAATAAACAAAAATATGTATTGAGATTAATGAAACTGTTCGATAATATGAGCATGGAGAAAAAAGGAGAATAACGAAAAATTTATGAATAATGAACAACAATATGAATTAGCTCTTGATTGCTTATTATTAGCTGGTCAGCTCATGATGGAAAGTGGAGCCGAAACCTATCGTGTAGAGGATACGATGCTTCGTATGGCTAGGTCACAAAATATTGAAGATGCACAAAGCTATGTGACACCAACGGGGATTATCCTTTCACTAGGTAAAAGACAAATTACTAAAATATCTTCAATTCCAGCAAGGATTACTGATTTGCATAAGATTGCTAAAGTCAATAGCGTCTCTCGTAAGCTTTCAGGACAAATGATTACATTAGAAGAAGCCTATGAAGAGTTAAAGAGAATACAAAAGACAAATTATTTCTTACCTATTCACATACAATTGTTAGCCGCCTCTGTTGCTAGTAGTTGCTTTTTAGTTTTGTTTAATGGGTATTGGTCCGATATGCCTGCTGCCTTTGTAGCAGGGGGAGTGGGGTTTGCTGTGGTAACAATTACACAAGAAATGACGAGGGTAAAATTTTTCTCAGAATTTCTTGCTGCGTTAGTAGTAGGGCTAATTGCTTCTCTTGCAGTTCATTTTGGTTTAGGGATTGAAATGGATAAAATAATTGTTGGTGCAGTAATGCCACTTGTTCCTGGGTTAATCATTACAAATGCAGTTCGAGATTTAATGGCGGGACACTTTACAGCCGGCATTGCAAAAGGGGCTGAAGCATTTTTAACAGCCTTTGCAATTGGTGCTGGCATTGCAGTTATTGTCGCCTTTTAGGAGAGTGGATATGGAGTTAATCATACAATTAATCTTTAGTTTTATATTTACAGCTTGCTTTGGCATAATTTTCAATGCACCGACAAAAGCAATACCTTATTGTGGTTTTGTAGGTGCTATTGGATGGATTATCTATTATATGCTTATACAAATCAATGTAACAGAAGTGCAGGCATCCTTTATAGGGGCCTTTGTTGTAGCGATTGTCGCACAAATTTTTGCCCGCCGTTTTAAAATGCCGATGATTATATTTAATGTGTCGGGGATTATTCCGTTGGTTCCAGGTGGAATCGCTTATAATACTATGCGCAATATTGTGGAGCTAGACTATACTATGGGCATTCAAAATGGGATGAGAGCCTTCATGATTTCTGGTGCCATCGCGATGGGACTCGTGTTTGCCGAGGTTATTATTCAATTAATGATGAAGTTTTTTAAAACCGGTTTAACCTCGATGCAATCCTTTGCCCGTGCAAAGAGGAGATTGAAATAGATCTCTCGATATACAAAAGAAAGGCTACTCTTCGCCGAGTAGCCTTTTTATATAGGTTTATTTAATTGAATTTAATGCTAGCTGAGTTATTATTTTTTCGGATACTGGCTTGCTGATTAAATAGCCTTGAATAGCATCGCAGCCATATTCCTGTAGAAGCTTTTGCTGCTCCTTCGTTTCTACACCCTCAGCAAGTACATTTAAGTTCATGGATTTACCGAATTGAACCATACCGTGAATCAATCGTTGTGTTTTTTCAGACTGAAGAAGAGAGTGAATAAACGTTTGGTCAATTTTTAAAGTTTCAATAGGTAAAAGCTGCATGTAACGGAAGGATGCATAGCCTGTACCGAAGTCATCAAGGATAAAGACAATTCCTTCTTCCTCTAGCTGGCGCATTTGTTTAATAATCGACGTTTCTGCTTCTGCCTCTAATGCAAATTTCTCTGTAATTTCAATTTGTATTAAGTTAGCTGGACAGTTTGTGCTTTCTAAAGTCGATAATATGGATTTGGCCATATTTTTGTCACGGAACTCGCGAACAGATAAGTTAATCGTAACCTTTAAATCAAGACCTGCTTTATGCCATTTCACAGCTTGCTTACAGGCTTCTTCAATCACGAAGGAACCGATGTTATTGATTAGCCCAGTTTCCTCAGCGATAGGAATCAATTCTTCCGGCTTTACTACGCCGATTTCATCGTCTTCCCAACGTACTAATGCTTCAACTGCTAAAAACTTTCCTGTGTGAATATCCACTTGTGGTTGGTAAAATACTTTTAGATTCTGTTGGTCAAGGGCAAGCAATAAGCGTTTTTCGATAATCGATTTACGATTAATCGCTTTATGAGTTGCATTTGATAACGACACAATATTATCTCCACCGGCTTCACGAACGTTGGCAATTGTAGCAAGGGATGCCTTCATAAGGTGAGGGAATGTGGATTGATCCTGAGGAGAGCGGGTAATGCCTCCACTAATGGAAATTGGTACTGCCACATTGCCGGAGTAAATTGGATTTTGTTTTAGATAAGTTAAGAAGCCTTGAGTAAACCATTCCCCAAGAGGTGTAATAACCACAAATTCATGCTCGTTGATGCGGGCCATTTCACTGTCCTGGAAGTAAATCTTCATACGCTTTGTAAATTCGGTAATTAAATTATCTTCTCTTTGACTATTGTGCAGTTCTTTGATTGTGTAATATTTATCGATACTAATATATACGAAAGAGAAGTGACGCTTTTCTTCGATCATATCATTCACTACCTGCTCTAGACGGTGAGCGTTCATAAGGCCGGTTTCAGGGTCGATGTAAGCAATTTTCTCAAGCTGATGCTTCATTTTTCTTTCGTTTGTAATATCTTTTTCAAAAAGAACGAATTCATAGTTTTTCGTAGCTGGTGAGTACGTCGGAATAGCAGTTAAATACACCCAATATGGAGAGCCATCCTTTGTAATCTTTTCTACCTCACCTTCCCAAATTTGACCTGAGTTGATGGTTTTCCAGATAGTATCCGTTACTTTCATGTTGCTTTCATTATCAGGGAACAGCTGCCAGAATGTTTTTCCTAAAACGCGTTTAGGAGTCCAGTGACTAATTGCTAAGAAGTTCGGGTTACAATTGATAATTAGTCCCTCTGCATCCACTGTTACTACCATATATGAAGAGTATAGGCCGTTCATTAAATCCTTTAATCCCTGCATGGAATCATCCATTCGAGTATAGGAATTCTCTAAGATGCAGGTAACTAAAGTAGCGGGTTCATTATTTATAGTGACATTAGATGTGATAATTGTTGAATCAATCATTGTATCTACTTTTGTTAAAAGTTGTGCTTTTTCAAAAAGCAAAGACTCTTTTCCTAGTAGGATGTTTTGGTATGCCTCTGTTGATAGTGAAGATAGTAACCCAGTCTTAATAGCTGAGGGCGTAATCAAAAAGTCCTCCATCTCATAACCAAAATATCTCTTGCTTAAATCGTTCCATATAATTACTTGTCCATCTCGATTTAGTACAAAAGAAGGGAAAGGAGACAAATTCACCAGTGTCTCATCGACAACCATGTTTGTTTTCTCTTGGTTCATTTATTTCTCACTCCTAAATAGCCGTAAATTCATACTATTTATTATAAAGATTTTATGGCAAATAGTCACTATTAAAGTATTGGGAAGTTTTTGTTTATAAAATATGAGGGTAAAAAGTAATGTTAAAAAGATAAAATATGTAATGTAATGAAATTTGTGGACGAATCGTATTGTTTTTAGATGATATAAATGGTTTATATATGTTTAATTAAAAACCGTTGAGACTTAAGGCTTATAAATGCTGTTTTTCTAATTTGTTTGATTCACTTACGACTTTAGGAGGTTGGCAAAATTTAGGGTTTGAGTTATTCTTATATATATTACGGATTACGAAATAAAAGTGAGAATTGACATTGTGATCGCTTTAACAAACAAGAATGGCATCTAGATTTTGGTTTTGTTCATAATGGAATGCGGGTTAGGGGTGTAGGTTTTGAAAACAGTTTTTTCCTATGTAAAGCCGTACAAATGGCCGGCATTATTTGCATTATTTTTAATGTTAACCGAGTTAGTTGTGGAGCTTATTCAGCCACTAATCATTGCCAAAATTATTGATAATGGGATTGTAACAAGGGATATCGGGATAATTGGCTATTGGGGAATTATCCTGCTAGTATTAGCCTTCGCTGCTTTTGCTAGTGGTATTATAAATTCCTATTTTGCGGCACATGTTGCACAAAGCTTTGCCTTTGATTTGCGAAATGCTTTGTTTAGTAAAATTCAATCCTTTACAATGGCAACTTATTTGCGCTTCCCTACATCGGGTCTGATTACTAGACTTACTAGTGATGTACAGCAGGTACAATCAGTCTTATTTATGAGCTTGCGAATAATGCTGCGTGCTCCACTATCTGCACTTGGGAGCTTGGTGATGGCATTTATCGTTAATCCTAAAATGGCGATGTTTTTACTAATTGGTACACCAATTTTAATTGTCTTTTTAGTGTTCATAGCGAAAAAAGGTGTCCATCTATTTAGTGAGGTTCAAAGTAGACTCGATCGTGTAAACCGTGTACTTCAGGAAAATTTACAAGCGATTCGTTTAGTAAAAGCCTATATGCGTGGAAAATATGAAACAGAGCGTTTTGAAAAGGTGTCAACCAATTTGCAGCTTGATACGGTGAAGGCCCTTCGAATTATGGAGCTTATTCAACCGGTACTATTATTTGTCATGAATCTTAGTTTATTAGCGGCACTATGGTATGGCTCAATGGATGTTCGAAACGGGGATGCACAGGTTGGAGAACTAGTAGCAGTTGTCAACTATGCCTTAAGAATGACTGGCTCCTTCTCAATGTTTGCCTTTATCATCATTGCTCTTTCACGTGCAAAGGCTTCCTCAGAACGAATGGAGGAAATCTTACTTATTGAAAAGGGGACAGAGACGTATGAGCCTTCTTCTCGTCCGTTTAACTTAAATTCAGTTAATAATGAAGCAATTCGCTTTGAAAATGTAAGTTTCCAATATCCAAATACGAAAAAGAGTGTTCTCCAGGATATTTCCTTCTCGGTTGAACCAGGTGAAAAACTAGCGATTATGGGAGCAACGGGAGCAGGTAAGTCGTCACTTCTAAACTTACTGCCGAGACTTTATGACACGACTAAGGGTACTATCTATGTCAATGGACGCGCTATTCAGGATTGGTCCTTAGAAGAGCTAAGAGCAATTATGGGTTATGTTCCTCAAAGCTCCATGTTATTTACAGGCACTATCTATGAAAATGTAAGCTGGGGTAAACAGGATGCATCAATGAATGAAGTTGTGCTAGCAACCACAAACGCTCAAATTCACCAAACAGTAGAGAGCTTCCCAAACAGCTATGAAACAAGAGTTGGCCAAAAAGGAGTTAATCTTTCGGGTGGGCAGAAGCAGCGTTTAAGTATAGCGAGAGCTTTAATAAGAAACGCCTCCATCCTTATATTAGATGATAGTACAAGTGCATTGGATGTAAAAACAGAAACTGCCTTCTGGGATGCAATTGAGCAGGAGCGCGCGACAATGCTTGTGGTAACTCAAAAGATTCGAACGGCAAAGGGTGCTGATCGAATTCTACTGCTAGATGAAGGACAGATGATTGGTTATGGAACACACGAAGAACTTCTTGAGACAAATGCTCGTTATAATCAGATTGTTATGTCACAACAAGAGCAAGAGGGTGAAGCGTGATGAAATTCATACGAAAACCGTTTGGCTATGAACCAGTTTTAACAAAGGAAGATCTGAAGGGTCCTGCTATTAAAAAGGAGAAGGGACCTCGAGCGAGCAATTGGAAAAATACATTGCTGCGAATTTGGAAAATTGTTGATGAAAGAAGAGCTTTACTAATTGCTGTTTTACTTTTGGTTGTTGTAAGTTCGGCAATGGCACTTTTAGGTCCATATCTAATTGGTCATATGATTGATGAATATGTATTAAAGCAGCAGTTTGATGGCATGCTTCCGATGATTATTGGGTTAGTATTTATCTATGTTGCATTGGCTCTATCGCTCTTCTTCCAAAACTTCTGGATGATCGGGATTGCTCAAGAAACTATCTATCATATGCGTACGGGAGTGTTTCATCATTTGTTACACCTTCCAGTTACCTTTTTCGATAAGCGACAACACGGTGAATTAATGAGTCGGGCAACAAATGATATCGAAACGGTTAGTGCTACTTTAAATACTTCCTTTATTCAAGTGTTTTCAAGCATATTGACGTTAACAGGTACAGTCATTGTAATGCTAACATTAAGCCCGTTATTAACATTGCTGACGATGCTGATTATTCCTTTAATGCTTATGGCAACTCGTTGGATTACAAAACGAACAGGAAAGCTATTTAAGGAACAGCAGGCTGCGATTGGTGCTTTAAATGGAATGATTGAGGAAACAATTTCTGGTCAACGGGTTGTAAAAGCCTTTTCTCAGGAGGAACGAGTAAAGGACGAATTCCGTGAAAAAAGTGCGAGATATCGCAGAACTGGATTTTGGGCATTTACTTATTCAGGGTTCATCCCTAAAGTTATGAACCTATTAAATAATATCAGCTTTGCGATTATTGCAGGTATCGGTGGAATTCTAGCCTTTAACGGTCATGTATCGATAGGAACCATCGTTATTTTTACGGAGTACTCTCGCCAATTTACGCGTCCATTAAATGATTTAGCAAACCAGATGAATACCGTTTTATCAGCTATTGCAGGGGCAGAGCGTGTATTTTCAATCATGGATGAAACGAAGGAAGAGGACGAAGGGAAAGTAGCTGGTGAGCATAAGCTTTCGGGTGAAGTTGAATTCTGTGATGTTTCATTCAAATATGAATCTGCCGAAGAAGCTTACACTTTAAAAAATGTAAGCTTTAGTGTAAAGCCAGGTCAAACGGCAGCTTTAATAGGAGCTACGGGTGCTGGGAAAACAACGATTATGCAACTGATTT
This sequence comes from Ureibacillus chungkukjangi, assembly GCF_044795995.1. Lineage (NCBI taxonomy): Bacteria > Bacillati > Bacillota > Bacilli > Caryophanales > Caryophanaceae > Ureibacillus > Ureibacillus chungkukjangi. The sequence continues at coordinate 409,750 of NZ_CP085009.1, forward strand.
CTCGATTTTACGATGTGGAAAGTGGCGAAGTGCTTTTTGATGGTGTAAATATAAAGGACATTAAAAGGCAAACATTAAGAAACCAAATGGCTTTTGTTTTACAGGATTCGTTCCTGTTCGAGGCAAGTGTCTATGAAAATATTCGATATGGCAGACTAGATGCCACAAATGGAGAGATTATAGAGGCTTGTAAGAAGGCCAATGCCCATGACTTTATTATGAAGCTACCGAATGGCTATGAAACGATTTTAACTGCTGACGGAAGTGAGATCTCTCAAGGACAAAAGCAGCTGCTTTCCATTGCGAGAGCCTTTGTAGCAGATCCGGTCATTTTATTACTAGATGAGGCTACAAGTAGTATCGATACAGTTACAGAGGTGAAGATCCAACAAGCTCTTGAGGAATTGATGAAGGGAAGAACGAGCTTCGTAATCGCCCATCGTCTAAATACGATTCGCAATGCCAATGTTGTATTTGTTATGCAGCAAGGGGAAGTAATGGAATCGGGAACTCAAAAGGAATTAATGGAGCACAATGGTATTTATGCTAATATGCTTAGTCAATCTGGTATTAAATGATTGTACTAGGTAATTACATGTAATTCCTGAAATGACCTTGCGACTGTATGAGGGTTCATCTAAAATGAAAAGCATAAGTTTTAAGAATCGGAGAGTTTTATAAATGAACCTTTCAATTATTACACAGTCGTTTCCGATTGATCCGGAAACTTATAGTGAGATCAAATCATTATGTGAAGCTGCATTGCTATCAGATAATTACAATTATAGTTCTGTTTTAAATTTACAGGATTCTCTTAATTTTAATGTTAAAGGCTTTTTCGTCCTTGCCTATGATAATGAGCAGGATGAGTTGGTAGGCGTAGCGAGTGCTACTGACCAAATAGCGTTAAATACGTATGAATGGGCCATTTTAGTATCTCCAATGTACCGCGATATTGGCTTAGATGAAGCATTATTGAAGGTGATTGGTGATGGCTTGCATCAAAGAGGCGCTGAGGGAGAACTGGCATTAGTAATCGAAAATGATACATCTCGCCGCAAATTTGTAGAGAAGTATGGTTATTCCTATAGTTTTTCAGAAGCAACATTAGAAGCTCAGCCAGAAGAAATGGAATCACTTGAGTCTATTCACATTCGTCCTTATTTAGAGGGTACAGATCAGGAGGCGTTGATTGAAATTTTCAGCAACGCATTTGGTGATTTACGTGAAGAATCTATTGAGCTAATTCACTATAATACGATGTCAGAAGGTAGAGTATTATGGGTTGCTGAATTGGATGGAGAAATCGTTGGGACAGTAACCTCCTCTAAGGATGGAAACGCCCAATCTATTTCGGCATTAGCCGTTCATCCAGATAAACAAGGTCTAGGTATTGGAACGGCTCTGTTAAAGTGGATAAAAGATTTTGCTATGCGAAATGGCGATACAAATGTCATGCTAGACGTCGAGCTAGAAAACGAGCGAGCACTAGCAGTTTATGAAAAAGCTGGATTTATCAAATCAATGCAAGTAGATTACTTTATTTATACAGGTCAGTAAATAGGGGATACCCATAAATCTTAAGTGATTTGTGGGTGTTTTTTTTTGTTAGAGTTGGGGGAGTAAGGTAGAGTGTCCGGTATTTGCGTGAATGTGTCTGGTAAATTAGAAAAATTGTCTGGTAAAATTTAATGTGCACCATAAATCATCAAAATTATCAATCTACATTTAATTCGAAGCCACTCTCCCAACAAGTCGTCATTGAGCATTCTCGTGAATTTGATATAATGAAGGAATGTGAAAAACTATAACAGAGAGGTTAGTTGAATAGATTCATGGAAAATGAAAAAAATATGAGTCCCGCAAAATTAATGTGGAAAATGACTCGACCACATACATTAACGGCGACGTTTGCTCCTGTAATTTTAGGAACAGTAATCGCTTTATTCGATACTCAAATTCATTGGCTATTATTTATCGCTATGATGGTAGCATGTTTAGCGCTACAAATTGCGACAAATTTATTTAATGAATATTACGATTTCAAGCGCGGCTTAGACACTGCTGATTCAGTTGGAATTGGTGGAGGAATCGTGCGTCATGGCTTAAAGCCTAAAAATGTACTAAGTGTAGCGATTCTCCTGTACATTTTAGCTGCTATTATCGGTGTATATATTTGCTCAAGTAGTAGCTGGTGGTTAGTGGTGATTGGATTATTCGGTATGGCAGTAGGTTATTTCTACACAGGCGGACCGATGCCGATTGCTTATACACCATTTGGAGAATTATTTGCTGGAGCGTTAATGGGGACAGGCTTTGTGTTAATTGCTTACTTTATTCAAGCTGGCGATGTATCACTAACTGCATTGTTAATTTCTATTCCAGTGGGGATTTTAGTTGGCGGCATCAATATGGCCAATAATATCCGTGATATTGAAGAGGATACGAAGGGTGGACGCAAAACATTAGCGATTCTTCTTGGGCGAGATAAAGCTGTACTTTCTCTAGCAATTGCCTTTGTTATCTCATATCTATGGATAATTGTTCTAGTGTTCGCTGGCATTGTTAGTCCTTGGGCATTAGTTGTATTACTAAGTGTGAAAAAACCGATTTCCGCAATTCAAGGATTTAAAAAGGGTGAAAAAGAGCCGCAATTTATGCGAATTGCTATGAAATCAACGGCAATCACCAATACACTTTTCTCATTTTTATTATCAATTGGGTTGTTAATAAGCTATTTGTTTTAAAACAAACGTCTCTCTACGAATGTGGGGAGGCGTTTTTAAGTATAGAAGAAAGGGAAATGCTCACAATAACAGCATCACATTTATCAATAGATTGATTTTATCTCGAATTCGAGATAAAATGATAGCAAGATAATCAGAAACGGGGGAAGGGAAATGGCAACTATTTTAGGTCATCATCATATTTCTATGATTTCAAAAAACGCCAAGAAAAATGATGAGTTTTATAGAGAAACACTAGGGTTACGCAGAGTTAAGAAGTCGGTCAATCAGGATGATCCTTCGATGTACCATCTGTTCTTTGGAGACTTAGTCGGAAGTCCTGGAACAGGGTTAACATTCTTTGAAATCCCAATGGTGGGAAGAACTCATAGAGGAACGAATGCAATAACTCTTATCGGACTTTTTGTGCCATCGGTTGATAGTTTAGTTTACTGGAAAAATCGTTTTGAAGAATTGAACGTAAAGCATAATGAAATCTCGCGTTACGCAGGTAGAGAGGCACTTGCCTTCGAGGATCCAGAGGGGCTGCGAATGATTCTATTAAACAGCGATGGGGAAGAGGTTCCAAACTTTTGGACGACTTGGGATAACTCCAATGTACCTATTGAACATCAGATTTTAGGGATGGGTACCATTGAAATAACGGTGAAAAATGCTGGGAAGCTTGTGAAAACATTAACGGAGATTTTTGGTTTTGTTGTGAGGGAACGCAATGAGGAACAAATTCTTCTACAATCAATCGAAGGGCAAGGGTTTGGTGAGATCTTAGTAAAGGAATTAGATGGACCAAGTGAAAAGCCAGGTCGTGGAAGCATACACCATCTAGCGTTACGCGCAAAAGACGACGAGGAATTAGCCTATTGGGATGAACAAGTGAAACAGCGTGGATTCCATTCTTCTGGAGTTGTCGATCGCTTTTACTTTAAGAGTTTATATTTCAGAGAATCAAATGGCATTCTATTTGAAATTGCCACAGATGGTCCAGGATTTACGGTTGATGCAGATGTAAAAACGTTAGGTGAAAAGCTGGATTTACCTCCATTTTTAGAGGAGCGAAGACAGGAAATCGAAAATAGATTAGAGCCATTAGATTAATAGATAAAGGGTAACCTTAACAAAAAGTTAGGGTCACCCTTTTTAATTTAAGCCTTAAATAGCTGATCAATTGCTAGAATTTCATCATTTGTAAGTTGTACATCAAGAGTTTTTAAATTGTTTAGCACCTGCTCGCCGTTTTTAGCACCTGGAATGACAGCCGTTACAGCTTCGTGTGTCAGGTACCATGCTAAAACAACATGAGCAACGTCAACGTCCTTTGCATTGGCAATAGCTCGCAGCTGTTCTACCTTTTCTAAATTAGCTGCAAAAACTTCTTCCTGGAAATAGGGAAGTCTTGTACGGAAATCATTGAAGGTAGATTCCTTAGTATACTTTCCGGTTAGCAGACCTGAAGCTAATGGGAAGTAGGGAATGAAAGAAATATTATTTTGTGTTGTATAAGGGAAGTACGTTGATTCAGCTGCTCGACTAAATAAATTATATTCTCCTTGTACTACATCCACATATCCATCCCTATTTGCTTCTTTTAACTGCTCAGGCGTGAAATTCGAAACCCCTATAGCACGGATTTTCCCCTCATCCTTCAATTGTTTAAGAGCTCCAATTGCTTCATCCTTAGGTGTAGCTTTGTCAGGGTAATGAATATACAATAAATCGATATAATCAGTTTGAAGCCGTTTTAAGCTTTTCTCGACCTCGCTACGTAAAAAGGAGGGAGAGTTATCGATAATTGTTTTTCCATCCACAAACTTTTGTGCAATCTTAGTTCCTATAATAACGTCATTTCTTCTTCCATTTTCCTTCAAAACCTCGGCAATCAATTCCTCTGAACGTTCAGGACCATAACTAAAAGCTGTATCGATAAAGTTCATTCCATTATCAATGGCTGTACGAACCAAATCCTTGCCTACCTCTTCATTTAAATTAGGATATAAATTATGTCCTCCAACAGCATTTGCTCCTAAACCAATAGGGTTAACATGGAGCTCTGATTTTCCAAGCTGAACTTTGTTTAACAAGATGGCATCCTTCTTTCTAAAAGTTTTTATCATCAAGTAGGTCATGGAAGTAGAGTGAGAGATTACAAGTTTAATTTTATATATTTAATACCAATAAATAAACTAATTCGGACTGCTATAAAGTGGTTAAGCTTATGTAATTGTCGATTTTAGTTGATATATGATAGGTATTTAAAATGCTGCAAATAAAGGCTAGTAATTTACCTTGCTGAATTTTTGAGGACGAATAGAGGTTGGTGCTATAACCCGAGGTACCCAAATCTTTGTCAACCTAGGTTGACGATTAGGCGAGTAAGCAGATCGTTATTTGTCGAGAAGATTAATGGAATTTGATATTTTATTGAGAAAGTAATTTGAAATAAAGAAAATTCAAATGAGCTATCCTCAAGTATATTTATTAAAGCACGAGGGTCTGGAATTTATGTCAACCATGGTTGACGATATAGCTATTTCATAAAAATATAGATGTCGATTTAAGGAGGAGGTGTAAAAAGTCTCCTACTATAGCTATTTGAAATAGTCCTTTTTCAAATCAAGGCTAATTAGCGTTTTTCTAATCAGGGGAGGTGCCGAAATCTTTGTCAACCTTGGTTGACGTTTCGGCTATATTAGAAAATGAAATTGTCGAGAAAAGGAAATGGATTTATTAATTTATTAGCATAATAAAAATTGAAATGTGAAATTCAAAACAGTCTCATTTGGGATTGGTAATATAACCTGAGGTACCGAAATTTTTGTCAACCTGGTTCACGAAAAAAGTATATAGGTCATAGTAGTGTGTCGTTCAGTGTCATTTGAAATGGTTATTTCTATTGGAAATCAAGTTATTAAGAACAATTCGACATTTAAATTGATTGTATAGCTTAGGCATGAAATTAGATTTATTGGTCTTCGTTCTATAAAATATAACTAATTCCGATAACCTTGATATGTTTTATGAATCAATCATAATTGGGGATGCTTATAGAGAAGAAGGGAGTCTTCAAAAATGAAGTTAAGTGTATTAGATCAAGCGCCGATTACAGAGGGAAATACTGCTCCAGATGCTTTGCGAAAAGCTGTTGAATTAGCAGTTTTGGCTGAAGAGCTGGGATATGAACGAATTTGGATGGCTGAACATCATAACACAAAGGGGTTTGCAAGCTCAGCCCCTGAAATAACAGCTTCCTATATTGCGGCAAAAACAAATCGAATCCGTGTAGGAACGGGCGGGACGATGATTATGCACTATTCACCCTACAAAATAGCTGAGGTGTTTAAAACTTTAAGTGCATTAGCGCCTGGAAGAATAGATTTTGGTGCTGGAAGAGCTCCTGGTGGTGATAATTATGCCATGTATGCTTTATCTGAGGGACGGCAACCCCAAGTGAATAATTTGTATGAGAAGCTGCAATGGACACTGGATTTCATGAATGAGCAAGCACCTCAAAATCCGTACTACCAAAGAGTAATTGCCTCACCATATGATATAGCTCTTCCACAAAGCTGGCTGCTTGGCTCGAGTGGCAATAGTGCTGTACAGGCAGGTAAGATGGGAATGGGTTATTCCTATGCTCAATTCTTCAATGGCTATATGAATAAAAAGGTCTTTGATGCTTATCGGTCGAACTTTATTCCTTCGCCATTTATGGAGAAGCCTGAGATAATGATTTCCTATTTTGTAACGGTTGCCGAAAGTAAGGAAGAGGCTGAATATCAAGCAAAACCAGCTGATATCGCACGTCTTTTATTTAATAGAGGACAGGTAGATTTGCTTCGAATGACACCAGAGGAAGCAAAGGATTACCCATTAACAGAAATGGATCGCATATGGATTGAAGAAAATAGAAGCCAGCATTTCGTTGGGACTCCTAAAGAAGTAGCAGATTTACTACTAGCTGAACAAGAAGAATATGGATTTGATGAAGCGATGATTTGTTCAATTCCGCATTCACAGGATGCACGATTGAACGTCTATCGTTTGTTAGCAAAGGAATTAATATAAAGAGAATTGAAACACTTGGATAATATTAAATCCAGGTGTTTCTTTGGGTTATTTTAAAGCTTCTAAAGCAAAAACATTATTTTTCTCGAAATCTCGAATAATGTCTTGAGGCAATAAGAATCTCGCTTGGTCCTTATTAGCCCAAATATAATTTGAGTGCTCATTTGATAAAACAACATTTTGATTGCTGCTACTGCAAAGATAAGTGATAATTACAACCTGTCTTGTTGGAGTAGTTTGGAAAGTCGTTGCGTATAAAAGCTGCTCTATTGTAACAAGAAGACCAACCTCTTCATGAATCTCACGTAAAAGTGCAGTTTCTAAATCTTCCCCAAATTCGATTTGTCCCCCAACACATTCCCAGCTTCCAGCCCCAATTTCATCGTCTGCAGCCCGCTGAACAAACAAAGCCCTACCGTTATTGAGAATGAAACCTTTAAGTGCAACCACTATAGTGTTTGTCATTTAGAGTACCGTCCTATTTAGAATGTGAAAGTTTTCTATGAAATTACTAATCTAGGAGGATTACTTCACTAGGATTAATTTTTATATAAATTGATATTAAATGTCAATCGGTTTTAAAAGGGTGAAGAAATAGGAATTAGAGTCAAGTGGTTTAATGCCAGCCCCTAGGAGAGAGTAATTTAGGTGGTAAAGGCCGGGAAAAGCTATAGAAAGATACCGATTTCGTGAACTAGGTTGACAAAAATTTCGCAGGGTGGAGTGATAATATCAAGGCTGAAAAGGTGTGGTTTGGAAATCGTATATGAAAATATAGTTTAGTAAGAAAGTATCTATGAATATGGAGTTGCAACTAGGGGGAAGGATCGGCATAAGTTATAGAAAGATACCAATTTCGTGAACCAGGTTGACAAAGATTTCGAGGGATGGAGTTATAATATCGAGGCTGAAAAGGTGTGACTTGAAAATTGCTTAAGAAAATATATTTTAATAAGAAAGTATCAGCCTTCAGTAGAATATTAACCCCATTTCCCTCTGAAATTCCTTAATTGAATTGATCAATAATTTCTACCACTTCAATTTTTCCGTTAATCAATAGTTCGGGGAGTTCATTTTGAATATTTCCATTCCAATAAGCTCTAGCTTGTTCAAATTTTTTTGCGAATGGCGCACCATCTTCCTTTGGTAAAAGGTTTCCGTCGCCTTCAAAAGGATCTCCAAAAACTTGTAGTTTAACAATTTGTAAGACCTTACGATTATAAGAGGTGAATATCTCTTTCCATTGCAGTGCATCTTCGTACGTTTTAGCTGCATATAAGCAAGAGAGTCTTGAAGGATACTCAGGATATTCTTCGAGTCTTACCATTTCCAAGATTAATTCTCTTATCGCTCGAATTGTTTTGCCGGAGTAATTCATAGCTAAATCGGCATCTTCTTTATTCAAGTTTAGCCCCTCGTTTGTATAATGAGTCTTTAAAATTTGAAAGAAATCTTCTTCTTTAGTATTCAATTGTTCTCCCTCGAAAAAGAAATGATAGAGGGTGTTGTGTTGCTTCTTGTCAAAGTGAAGTACTTGTCCGAGATTCATTTCCTGCCGTGTAACAATATGGTAAACGAAAAATCCATTCTTCCTCATAATCTACCTCCAGTTATAATTACCATTTATTTGAATTATACTGCTTTAAGTTCCTTTGTTGAACTATCGCCCCCGTTAGTGCAACAACTTTATTTTCTTTAATACAACACCAGCTTTTTTGTATCTAATAAGGATTCCATTCGTATATTAGATAATTGGAAATTTAAAACATTTAAAACAGGGAGGACTAAATGAAAAAAATAATCTTGTTTGTTTTAACAACTTTGCTCTTAACCGCTTGTGTAAATAATGACGTTAAATTAGAGGCAAAAGTAACAGATTTTGAGGATTCAGGATTTAGAAATAATAATAATCAACTAATCATTTTAGTTGAGGATGGAATATTAGTTAGTAGTGGTACTGTTCATCTATTGTATGAAGAGCCTAAAATGAGCGATATAGATGAAGTTCTTGAGAAAGAAAATGCTGAATCTGGGCCAAGCTTTTTAAAAATTTATAACCAAGGAAAGATTGAAACAAAGGGTTCAAAATACTATGTAACTCTTGATGATAATATTTCATTAGAGTTTGAAAAAACAGGAGAACGAATAATTAAAGATTCAAATGGAGTAGAATACTACACAGAAGAATATTCCAAATAGATACAATTAAATTATTAACCCCTGAAAAAAGCGTATTCCATGAGAGATTATGAATGAAAATAGGACACCACCAAAATTGGTGGTGTCCTATTTTTTTCTTCAATTTAATATATAAGGAAACTCATTTCGTGAACTAGGTTGACAAAAATTTCGTGGGGTGGAGTGATGCTGTCAAAGCTGAAGGGGTACAACTTGAAAATCGCTCATTTGATATTGTTTTAGTAATAAAACGTCTCTTTACAGAAATTTTAACGTAATTACAGGAAGCCCTAGTTATAGAGGGAAAGTGATTTCGTAAACTGGGTTGACAAAGATTCTACATGGTGGGCTTATTAGATTAATGATGAAAGCGGGTAACAAAATATTTGAGTAATATTTTTTGTTATTTGGATATAGAAGTGAGATGTACTCGTCAAATTAACAGAGTTGCTTTTAAAATAAATTGGATACTTATGCTAAAATTGATTAAAAGTAAAAATTTATGATATTAGCTATGCTTGTGAAAATGAAAAGGATAAATAATAATGTTCAAAACAGCTCTATATAATGAAATCTAAAAAGCATCTCCACCAGTTAGCGTCAAAACTAACAAATAGGAGATGCTTTTGTGGTTTATCTTCCCTTTATCAACAAATACATAAAGTAAGGTGCGCCGATAAGCGATACAATCAAGCCTACGGGAATTTCCGCTGGCGCCATGAACATTCTTCCTAATGTATCTGCAAGGAGCAAGAATAATGCGCCGGCTAGAGCTGTTAGTGGAATGAGTCTTTTGTGATTTGCGCCAATAAGTCTGCGTACGATTTGTGGAATGATTAAACCTAAGAATGTAATCCCTCCACCAACTGCCACGCAGGTACCAGCTAAAATTACGGCAATGCATAATAGAATTCGACGTTCGCGTTCGATTCTCATACCTAACCCAATACCGACAGAGTCGTTTAGATTTAGGATATTTAAATAGTTTGATTTATAAATTGCCAGTGGAATGAAGATGAAAATCCATGGACATAAGGCCAAAACGTACGTCCAATTTGTTCCCCAAATGCTGCCGGAAATCCAAACCAATGCAGCTGTAAAATCAGCCGGCTCCATTTTCATTTGGAAGATGATTAATCCAGCATTGAAAGCAGCATTTACGCCAATTCCAACTAAAAGTAAGCGGGTAATCGTCACAGTACGATTTTTCATTGAGAAGAAATAGATGAAAATCGCTGCTAAAAACGCTCCAGCTAAAGCTGTAAGTGGCATGATGAAAATTGATAATGGTCCTGAAAAGAATGCTGAGCCCTGTAAAAAGAACATGTAAAGCACGACAGCTAAACCTGCCCCGGCATTGATTCCAAGGATACCTGGATCTGCGATTGGGTTTTTCGTAACCCCCTGTAAAATCGCACCAGACACTGCAATTCCAGCACCTACTAATAAGGCGATGACAATTCTCGGTAAGCGGAATTGTAAGATAGTCAGCTGATTTGCCGCAGTACCGTTCCCAGTTAAAGTTGTGTACACATCAGAAAAGGGAATATGTATATACCCAGCATTAATGCTAACTAATACAAGGGCAATTATTAAAATGAGAAATAAAACCATGAAACCTACAAATTTTCGTAAGTTGACTAGTTGCGAGTTCAATTCATTGTTCTCCCTTCTTTTCTAGCTAAATAAAGAAAGAAAGGTACACCGACTAAGGCTGTGATAGCTCCTACAGGTGTTTCAAATGGAGGATTTACCATACGGCCAACAATATCTGCTCCTAAAAGTAGCAGGCCACCCAAGATGGCCGAGCATGGAATGATATAACGGTAATCCAATCCGACAAAGAAGCGAGTGATATGCGGAATAACTAAGCCGACAAAGCCAATCATCCCAGCGATTGAAACGGCTGCTCCAGTTAAAATCAGTACTGTAATTGTGCCGAATAATTGGATGCGTCTAGTATTTTGCCCCAAACCCTTCGCGATATCCTCACCTAAGCTCAACACTGTTATGGATCGTGACAAAAGAATTGCAAATACTAAACCAATGACAATTGCAGGTATAGCAATGGATAAGTGGTGCTTTTGGATACTGGATACACCACCCGCATAGAAAAAGCTGATATCTTTTGCGATATCAAAGCGAATACTAATAATGGTCGATAAAGATGTTAGTAAGGATGTGATGGCAGAACCAGCTAATACTAAACGAATCGGTGTAATTCCGCCTTTTGCTAAAGCGACCATACCGAACACAAGGAATGCACCTACACCAGCACCTATAAATGAGAAGAATATAAGTGATTGATAAGGTAAAGAAGGCAGGATAGCCATTGCTAGAGCAAGTACAAAAGAAGAACCAGCTGTAACCCCCATGATTGATGGAGAAGCAAGTGGATTTTTCGTCATACCTTGCATAATGGCACCCGAAACTGCTAAAGCTGCTCCTACGGCAACGGCTGCAATAGCACGAGGAATTCTTAGCTCTCTAATAATCACGTGCTGGCTATTTTCATCATCAAAATGTAAGAGACTTTGAATAATGGTTGCTACATCAATTGAGGTAGCACCATAAAGGATTGAAATAATACCAAGAAATATAAGTAAAAAGATACCCACACATCCAAGTATCAGCGAGATATAAGGTTTTCCTTTAAAGGAGTTATGTAAATGTTGAGATATCTTTTTGGGCTGACCCATACTATAAAGCCTACTTTCTTTAAACCTATATTAAAAATAAATGTTGACTATATTGAATATTTAGCATTTAATATAAATGATAATCATTATCAACTAAAGTAAATTTTAACACATAATCAGGAGGATTAAAATGGGCATTTTCTTTAAATCAACAAAGCCATTAAAAATAGCATCTTTAGGGTTTTTAGCTTTAGCATTAATAGCATGTGGAGATAAGGCTGAAGATACACCTAAAACAGATGATTCAGCTACAAGTGAAGTTACAACAGGAGAAGATTCAACTGAAGCTCGCACACTTACAGATGCTTTAGGAAACAAAGTAGCAGTACCTGCTGAGCCAAAACGTGTTATTGCATCTTATTTAGAGGATCCACTAGTAGCGCTTGGGATTACACCGATTGCTCAATGGTCATTAAATGAAGGCGCAAGTATTCAAGGCTATCTACAAGATAATTTAAAAGATATTGATCTAATCAATTATGATCTTCCTTTCGAAGAAGTTCAAAGCTTTGAGCCAGATTTAATTATTATGGATTCACCTAGCATGGTATAGGGTGGAAAGTATGAACAATACAATGCAATCGCACCAACATACGTTATCGGGGCAGAGTTAAATAATGATTGGAGAGAAGAGCTTAAAACAGTAGGTGGTATCTTCGGAATGGAAGATAAAGCTGTAGAAGTAATCTCTGATTATGAAACAAAAGCAGAAGAAGCAAAGGCGCAGATTGAAGAAAAAGTTGGTAAAAAGTCTGCTGCTGCGGTTTGGTTAGTTGGGGGAAGTTTCTTTGTTGTAAATAAAGAATTATCAAGTGGAGATGTACTTTATAATGATTTAGGATTTGAAGCGCCAGCAGTAGTAGAAGAAATTTCAGCTAGCGGTGAAAACAACTGGAATGCCGTTTCTCTTGAGAAATTAGTTGAGCTTGATGCAGACTACCTATTCCTAGTAAACAGCGATGGTAGCGAGAGTACAACTTTAAGTGATGCATTATGGAAAAGCATTCCTGCCGTAAAAGCGGGCAATGTGTATGAATTCGGACCAGATACAAGCTGGTTATACACAGGTGCTATTGCAAATGGTCAAATTATTGATGATGTTTTAGAAAGTGTAGCAAAATAGTAAACGAAAAAGTACTTGCTGGATATTATCTGGACAAGTACTTTTTATTTTGCCGATAAAGCAATTTCGTAACCTAAGTTGACAAAAATTTAAGCATACCGACTTATATTAGCAATCCTCATAAACGGTCTGTTGAAAAAGGGAGAATGAATTTTATTATATTAAAATTGAGTTTTGTCATGTAGTAGGTCAACGGGAATAAATAATCCTACACGTCCATGCGTCTCGTCTTTAATTGTAGCGAAGATTATTCCGATGACCTTACCATCTAGATTAATAACTGGACTTCCGCTATTTCCTCGATAGACCGGCGCATCTAACATTAAAACCTCTTCATTCCAATCAGATAGCTGCATGTAATCAATTACCTGACCTTCATTGGCTATCCCGGTAAAATATAAAGGATTTCCGATAAAGTAAATAGCCTCCTGTTCGGTTGGTGTATATGAATCAGCTAAGGTTAAGTAGGGGAGCTGCTCACCTTCTACTTTAAGAATAGCTAAATCAATGTCTGGATAAGTTTCTATCACTTCACCTTTATACAGGCTATCATCAGGAAAAATAACAGTGATGGTCAGGGCGTCTTCAATGACGTGATCATTCGTCACGATATAACCGTCCTCAGTAATAGAAAAACCAGTTCCTTTACCATCGTTAGTTTGTATTTCAACAACAGATTGTTTATAGGTTTGAATGTCTTCCTGACTTGAAAGCTTTGCAGAAACCTTCAAAAATTCAATAGCAGGAATTGAGAAGATTTCAAAAATCATCGCAAATGTACTAAAGGCAAGCATGGCAGCCATGATCCAAGCAAAAAGGCGAACTGGCTTTGAGCGTTTCTTAGTTACTTTCACGCCGGATAATCGATTTTCTCGGTCCTTTTCAAGGGCTTTTCTTTGTTCTTCAAGGACTAACTCTATCAATTCTTCCTCACTAATTGGCTCAGGCTCGTTTTGTTTTTCTTTATCCATTCTCGCCCCTCCCTTCACATGGAATCATTTCCTCTATGATAGCTGAAATCGATGTTCTTTGGAAATTTTTGATAGCATGACAGTAACGCTTGAATCCCCCTAAAAAATGTGACATAATTCTAGACAATTAGATTAAGAGAAAGGTTTTCTAGGGTTCCGTATCGTATTTTGATAGTCTGGTCCGAGAGAGAACTACGCAAAGCGTGACACGGAAGGACAAAAGCCTGGGAGATATTTTTAATATCTCTCAAGGCTTTTTTTTATTTGAATGGAGGAGGAAAGTTTACATGAAAGCTTGGTTAAAGGTTTTACTAGCATCATTGCTTGAGGTATTTTGGGTGATAGGTCTTGCTCATGCAGATGAGTTTTGGGAATGGGCAGGTACAATACTAGCAATCGGAATTTGTAATTATTTATTGATAAAGGCAACCTCAGAGCTTCCTACAGGTACCGTTTATGCGGTATTTGTTGGATTGGGGACTGCGGGGGCAGTTCTTTCGGAGATTATGTTCTTTGGTGAGCCCTTTAACATAGTAAAAATTCTACTAATTATTTTGTTACTGATAGGTGTTATTGGCTTAAAGCTTGTAACGGACAATGGTCAAGAGGAAAAGGGGGCAGCTGAATAATGGCATGGGTAGCTTTAATCGTAGCGGGGGTATTTGAAACCTTTGGAGTGGCAATGATGAATCAATATAGCGTAAGCCGAAGCTGGAAACCGTTAGCGTTATTAATACTTGGATTTTGTATTAGCTTATTCCTTCTAGACTACGCGATGCACACGATTTCAATGGGAACAGCTTATGCCATCTGGACTGGTATTGGAGTAGTCGGAGGAACAATCGTAGGCATGCTTTTTTACGGGGAATCCAAGGATTGGAAAAGGGTTCTATGTATCTTTATTATTCTCTGTGCTAGTATTGGGTTGAAAATTGTTTCATAAGAATAAAAATACGTTATAGTTTTGAAGGATATGAGAACTATAAATGGTAGTCAGATTTCTTAAGGAGTGGAAAACGTTGAGTAAGCATCATTACTTTCTAGCAGCCAAGCTACCAAAAGAAGTAAAAGAGTTTTTAAAAGAGTGGGTTGAGGCAAATAAAATAGATTTTCCATTTGCGAGATGGGTACATCATGAGGATTTTCATATAACCTTAGCATTTTTAGGCTTTGCTGAAGAAAACATGAAACAAGAAGTTATTGAAACTATGGCACAGGTTTTAATAAATGAAAATCCACTTACTTTAACACTAAATAAAATTGGTACCTTTGGGCCGCATAAAAAACCCCGTATATTTTGGGCAGATGTAGAACAATCCGAGGAATTAAACGAAGTTCAAAAAAAGGTCTATCGCCAGTGTACGAATATCGGCTTTCAATTAGATAAAAAACCGTTCCGTCCCCATATTACATTAGCTCGCAAATGGCAGGGCGAGGAAGACTTTGATATCGCAACGCTTACTAACTTCGATGAACGACTTTCATTTACGATCGATGAAGTTATTCTTTATGAGACACATTTAGATAGAACACCTAAATATTATGAATATGCTCGCTTTTCCTTAGGTGAAGGGCTTTAAAAACGAAAAAAACATTAAGAGGTATGGTTAACAAAAGAACCATACCTTTTTTAACTAGCTCGCTCTCGTGTATAATAGGTATAAGTAGATTGAAATTGCATTGATTTTAATAGGCAAAAATAGGAGTGAAGGCACCGATGTTAGAATGGATTTTAATCATAATTCTTGTCGCGTTTCTCGTGTACCGTTTAACACCAGCAAGGGGAGTTAAAACAATCACGGCACAGGAGCTAAAAACAATTATAAATGATCCGGATAAGGTATTTGTAGACGTAAGGTCCCCGCTTGAATATAATGCGCAGCATATTCAACAGTTTCAAAATATCCCACTAAAATCGAAATTTAAGGATTTACCAAGGGATAAAGAAATCATTGTGATTTGCCAAACGGGTATAAGAAGTAATCAGGCTTGTAAAAAATTAAAACGACGTGGCCATACGAATATTACAAATGTTCGTGGCGGCTTAAGTAACTGGAATTTTAAAGGAGGAAAATAACATGAAAGAGATTACACCACAAGAAGTGCAACAGCGCTTAGAAAATGGAGAGGCTCTAAACCTAATCGATGTACGTGAAGTTGATGAAGTACAAGCTGGTCATATTTCTGGTATAACGCATATTCCACTAGGGTTACTCGAATTTCGCACACATGAATTAGATAAAAACAAACCATATATTATGGTTTGCCGTTCAGGTGGACGCAGTGGCAAGGCAACGGAATTTCTACAAAACCAAGGCTTTGATGTAACGAATATGAGTGGTGGCATGCTTGCCTGGGAAGGTAATGTAGAATAGTATCTTTCTTTTCGCATACAAAGTAGTTTTTAGAAGGTCTAATTCAAAGTTCTTTTGGATTAGGCCTTATTTATATTCTACAAAAGAAATTTTGAAAACTATCACTTACGGTGAATAATATAGTTCTTTTTTTAATATATTTAAAATAAAGGAGTGATGAAATTATGAGAATTCCTGCCTTACCTCAAACAAAGGATATTGAGTTTAAAAGAAGAAGACTGTTGTTCAGGCTGCTTCGACAAATACTTTCAAAAAGAGCTGTTAAAAAGAAACCCTTCGTTCGAATTCCACCAAGAAAATAAAAGCTGTTCTTAAGTCTAAAGACTTTGAACAGCTTCATCCCTAGATTATCTTCTATATTACTACGCTTTGTTCACTGTTTCAGATACTTCATTAAGTAAAAAGACATCTAATCCAGGTCCAACTAAATATAGCTCATGCATAGCGCGGGTCAAGGCAACATACAAAAGCTTTCGGTCGATCGCTGTATCGAAATAGGGGATATCGAAAGCTGCGATAATTACCGCATCAAACTCCAGCCCCTTTGCCAAGTGACTAGGCACAATGAGAAGCTTTGCATCGCCTAGCGCGGATTCTTCATTCAGCATTTCAGCAGGAACTCCAGCGTTATTTAATAGCCGTGTATAGTTAGCTGCCTCAGCTGTAGTTTTACAAATAAGAGCAATGGATTTGTGTCCATTTTGACCAATTGATTGATAGATTTCACTGATTTTCTCAGGGGCAAATGTATCGCCCTGTACAAAGGTTGGTTCCTGGCCGTGTCGAACAACGGGCTCAACTAATGGTAAATCCTCGTCCATTTTCATGAGAATTTTGTTTGCTACCTCCATAATCTCAATGGTCGTTCGATAGCTTTTTTGCAGGGTAAAGTAGTTTGCACGGGGAAACAGTTCAAGTAAAGAATCCCATTCTGTTAAAGAACGATAGCTGTGAATTCCCTGTGCTAAGTCACCAACCATTGTAAACATGTCTGTCTCCAGACCATCCTGTAGAGCAGCTAACTGAAATAAACTATAATCCTGTACCTCGTCAATAAAGACAACTCGCATTTTCCACTGATCAGCAATGCCTTTGACTTTGGCCTGTAAATAATAAATGGCCGCTAGATCCTCTAATGCCCATTTTTCCTTTGCGTGGGTTTGCAAAAATTTCTCTTGCTGCTCAAAGGTCCATTCAGGTGCAAGCTCTTGTAAAAGCTGACGGTCAGTCAAAAGCTTGCGATACATCTGTTTGATCTTCGCTTTTTCAAACCGCTTCATATAAGTAGTTGCAGTAGATTTAGCTTCAGCTGTAATTTTAGGAATGCGTTCATCCCGTTCGTCGATGAATTTTGTAACTGTTTCACGTCTTTTGTCGGGATCTCGTAAACCGCTTAATGCTTTTCCAATCATATCCTCATAACGGGTATTTAGAGATGTAAGAACAGCTTTTGCTTTTCGTTTTACTTCGGTTTGAACAATCTTCTTAATGCGTTCAATACGTTTTTCGATCGGCATGTAAGCAAATTCCTCTAGGAACAGCTTCTTCAAATGACTGCCACGCATTATCCGATATTTTTCTATAAACACATCCTCATTAAATAAATCTGCTAGATCGTGTTCATGTGTTTTGATATAACGGTTTAACAATTCCCGGTAAAATAAGGAGCCCTTTATTTGAGGGATGTTGAAAGCGGGAAGTGCATCAAGGCCTTCTTCAACGATTGTTTCAAGCTGTTCATTCGGGTTTTGTAATTTTAATTTGGTGCCTGTAGCATTTTGGACGTATTCAGCATAGGTTGTTTGGCAAATTTGCTCCACACCTAGCTCTGGTAAGACGTCTCCAATATACTCGATAAACAATTTATTGGGTGCTAAAATCATTAGCTGCTCAGGGTTAAAATGTTCGCCCATTGTATATAGGAAGTAAGAAATTCGGTGAAGAGCAATGGTGGTTTTTCCACTTCCTGCAGCTCCCTGTACAAGTATCGGTTGTTTTAAATGGGCGCGAATAATTTCATTTTGTTCTTTTTGAATGGTTGCTACAATCTCGGTCAATCGTACATCGGCTTTCCCCGAAAGTGCTTCCTGAAGGAGGTCATCATTCGTTGTTAAATCAACATCCTGGAAGCTTAACAGTTCACCATCTTCAATTTTATATTGTCGTTTTGAAAATAAGTGCCCTGTAAAAACCTCATCACGGACAGGGTAGGAAATTTCGCCAAGTCGACCGTCATAATACACATTGGCCACTGGAGAACGCCAGTCCACAATAATAGGCTCGAAGGTTTCGTTATGAAAAAGAGAGGTTTTACCGATATATAAAAGCTCCTCAAGCTCTCCAGTTCGTTGGAAATGTATCCGAGCAAAATAAGGTTTTTTCTTAACGGCTTCCAAACTTTCTTTTTGATTTAAGGCTAATTCAAAAAAACGAGAATTCGTTAAAATATTGATATAGCTATCACTGGAATCAATATATTCAAGATTGGCCATCGATTCCTTAATCTTATCTTGCACAGCCTTTAAATCTCTCTGTGAAGCCTCAAGAAGCTCGCTCATATAATGCTTTGTGTACTCTAATCGTTCACTTTCTTTTTGAAAATCAGGATGCTGGATTGTGTTTTGTTCACCTTGTTCTGCCACTTTAGGTCAAACCCCCATTCATTGTGTAATAACGTACAAAAAAAGCTAGATATTTATCTTACTAAATTTTCCTACTGAAGTGAAGTTTTGTATAATGTTTTTTCAGATAATTTAAAAATAAATGTTGAAATAACAAAAGCCACTTCCATCTTCAAAAACATGGAAACGGCTTGTTTTATTTAATACTTAAAATCAAGCAAAGATAGCCACTTAAAACAATGAATATACCCATCATAAAAGTCATGATTGCTGGCATCTTCTTTAAAAAGGAAAAAATCATCAGTACTAAGAATAGAAGAGTTAGAACTCCTAGCATAATCGCTGTTGCATTTGGAGCAAATTGTACACTCATATTTTGTTGAATCTGCCCCTGGTAAATGTAGCTGAATAATGGTGATACATTGTTGCCCGAAATAGCTGTTTCTCTCGGTGGCGGCTGTTGTCCTAATGCAGCAGTTACAGAAAAAATGAGCAGCATAAAAATACTTTCGGCCTTTGTCCAAGGCAGGGGATTGAAGCTTGCTTCTCTTTGAACCTTCTTTTTAATAAATAGACTATTAATCGCAGCAAAAACTACTAATGGAATGATTAATAAATGCTTCATTAACAGCATTTGCCCATAGGAAATTGGCCAGGAATTTGTATAGTCCTCCACAATGATGTCCATCAAAAGAAGACCGCTTACAATTGTCGCCGTAAAGCATAGTAACGCAACAGGCGTGAACCATTTTAAAAAGCTTGCCCAGTTGGAATGATTTTTTGAAAACCAACTAACGATAATCAGTACACCAACCCAAACAGCTACAGCAGTAAAATGAATGGTATCACTTACAAATCCCAGTAATTGATTGTAAGAGCTAGCGTGACTCGACCAGCCTAAAGCTAGTATCAAAAGAAAAGTGAGCGCTATAGCTATCGCACAGTAAAACCTGTTAGCCCGATCATCGAAAAGAGCGATGAAAAGGAATAAAATAATCGAAACAATAAACGTAAATAACCAGGCTTTACCTACCTCAAATGTAAATAAAACAGATTGCAGTGTATCGGCTAAGCCCATGTTCGGCACTAGGTAGAACAGAATTTGTAGTACTGGAAAAAAAGAAAAGAGGGCGAGTCCAATTGTAGAAAGAAGCAATGCCCATTTCGGTACAAAAATAGAAGGCCGTGCTGATTCAGGTACTATTGCTAAAATGAAGCTCCCCATTAAAATAGCAAAGCAAAGATATACGATTGTCTGACTTAACATACCTAACATATCCATAATTATTGCTTCCTCTTGGCGAAAAAGATGAAGCTACCGATAACAATCAGAATAAGCACGCCAATAAGTGATGGTGCTAGATAGGACTTTTTTTCAACAGGTTCACTCTCAGCTAAATCCACTTCAGCAGCAGACTCTGATTCACTTGTAGCTATACTAAGGTCTGCATCGGTCACTTCGACATCTACTGCGCCATCTTCAGTATTTTCGTTTGTTTGTGCTGTAGGTAAGTCCATTTTAAAGGGTACTTCTCCCTCCATGACATGGCCATCAGCACCGATAATAGTCCAGTTAATAACGTATTCTTCATTTTCTAAAGGAGTAGAAAGGGTACCAGTCAATATAGTGTTAGTTGCTGAAATATGATCGATTGATATAGATTCGCCTGCCGTATTTTGAAGTGTGAAGGAACTATTTTGTTCAATTTTTCCTTCAAAGGTTAATTGAATTTCATTTAATTCCTCAGTTATTACTTCACCAGATTGTGGGGAGGAGCTTTCAATATGTGTATGCGCAAATGCATTATTTACAAAAGTAAATAAAAAGATAAAAGAAACGATTAGGAATTTTTTTAGCACAAAAAAACCTCCAAATTTATAAATTCGGTTAAATTGTAGCATATTTCCTTTGATAAAAGCCTTTAAGAAGGGTTTAAGGTTAGGGACTTGTATAGGGCTTTCCAACAATCCTATGAACTTTTTTAGCAGCAAAGGAGATTAGAGGTTGAAAGTATATGAATATGGAACTTTAAAATAAGACTATAAATTGCCAAGAATCTTTACATGAATTTAATTATTTGAGTGTGGTTTGTTAATTTTGAACTGATACTATAGAACTTAGATAGAGTGTTATCAAGAATGGTTATTGTAAAAATTCAGGTTAAAGGAAGGTCTTGTTATGAAAATATATGCTCACCGCGGATATTCTGCGAAGTATCCTGAAAATACTTTAGCTGCTTTTCGAGCTGCAGCTGACTTACCAATTGATGGGGTAGAGTTCGATGTGCATTTAACAAAGGATCAGCAGGTTGTTGTTATTCATGATGAATCCATTAACCGTACCTCTAACGGCCAGGGCTTTGTAAAAGATATGACACTACAAGCGTTACGCGGATTTGACTATGGTGGCTGGTTTAGTAAGGAATTTGCCGGTGAAACCATTCCTACTCTTAGTGAAGTATTAACTATTTTCCGTGATACGAACCTTCGAGTAAATATTGAGCTGAAATCCGATATTTTTGCTTATGCTGGAATGGAGGAACTAGTACTGAAAGAGGTTGAAGCACTAGGAATGCAGGAGCAGGTTGTAATCTCATCCTTTGACCACGAAGCAGTAGCTCGAGTAGCTGAACTTGCTCCAAATATTGAGAATGCTGCACTATTTGTTAACACAATATTAGAGATAGTTGAATATCAAGAAAAACTCCCTGCCAAGGCTTTGCATGTTTCATTACCCTCTGCACTTCGTCGACCTGTACAAGAGGCTATCCAAAGGGGCTCTGTAGTACGTGTTTGGACAATTAATGAGGTGGAGCATGTGATATTGCTTGTAAACAGTGGTGTAGAAGCTATTTTTACTGATGAACCAGAGAAGATGATGGTGTTTATAAAAGAGAATAGTGTAAACGTGTAAGATATCCACGAAAAAAAGCGACCATTCCATATAGATGAAGGTCGCCTTTTTTCACCACTTTGCCTGATGTGCCTCGACACACCCGAGCATTTGCTGAATTAACAGTGTAGAGCCATCGTCAAGTTTGATTTGGCCGTTAAAATAGCCTACCAATTGCTGGTTATTGGATTTCACTAGTTTTTTATCCATTTCTCCATAGTGCTCAAAGAATGGATGGAAGGTTAGCATGGCGGTATCTGAGAATTTTGATGTGATATACCAAGGCTTCAAGAGATTGGAAGAATCATAGTTAAATAGCACATCTTCATGGATTTTCGTCATATGTCCATTGACGAAAACGGCATTTTCCGTCATCCCTGTTCCATCAGTCCATTGTCCACCGAAGTTTAAGCCGATTCGTTGATCGCGGACACGCTGAGAGGCCATGGCTCTATTCCACTTAGCTTCGCGTGGCCAAACACCTCGACCGTAATCAAGAACTCCATAGCAATCTTCCTCATTAAAATGATAGAGTCGATTTCCGAGCTTCACAAAGCCTGATGTCGGTAAAGTATGGTGTTTTGCGGTAAATTGGAAGGTTTGACGATTCCAAGGAACGACAACGTTTAATGTATCATCCTCCTGTGGATGATGGATGTTCAATTCTGCTAGAAGGGGCTCACTATCAAAATTGTCAGAGGTAACCTTTAAATAGGTTTGGTTTTGAAAATACGTTATATTAATATGAATCTCATTATTTTTGAACTCAATAGGCTCTAATACTCTAGTTGGCATTTTTAACTTGCTTCCGATACCAAGAGGAATTGTTATGATTTTTTCAAAGAAGCGCTGTGTTTCGTACTCTAAGAAGTTCACAAAGCAAACCGCAGCATAATCTAAATGACAAATTGATATAGAGAACAAGATTTCTTCTCCATAGATGTACCAATTATTCCACTTTTTCTTTCGTAAATAATGACCAGATAAGTTGCAATCGATGATAGGTTTACGAGCAAAACCAATAGCCTCTGGATTCAAATTGCCTTTTTTATCACAAAGCCTTGTTAGTTCAGTTATTTCTCTTTCAGCGTGCTGCGTCAATTCCAACATCCTCTCAATCAAGTTATCTAGTATAAGTATCTGTTCCATTGAAAGTAAAATATGATTTTTATCTAGTAAATATATCAACCCTCAAGTATTTGTAATATTTTTAATATAAAATTTCTCTCTCCAAAAATGTGAATTAGTTTTATTGTAGCAAAATCTAAGCAGCATTTCTTTAGACATAGCAAATTATTAAATAATTGTCACAATTATCCACTGAGTATTCAAAAATACGAAAGATGCGCAAAAAACTGCATAGAATGAAAAAAAGGAGGTTTATCAAATTCCGACTTATTATAATCGTAATGCTGTTGTTGAGTACGCAAGAGCGTGGTGGGATAAGAAAAACCCGGAATTTCCCGCATTCTTAGTGGATTGCACAAACTTTGTTTCACAATGCTTGCTTGCAGGTGGCGCGCCGATGACAGGGGCACCAAACCGTGGAAGCGGTTGGTGGATTACAGATGGGTGGAGAAGTGGTCATAATACGGATGGTCACTTTTCAAAAGAAACGTGGAGCTATAGCTGGTCTGTTGCACATAGTTTTCGTTGGTATTTGGAAAATGCGAGGTCAGGTCTTACGGCAAAGCGAGTAGAAAACCCTTCAGACCTGCAAATTGGTGATGTTATTTGCTACGATTTTCAAGGCAATGGTGTTGTGGATCATACAACGATTGTGACGAGTATGATAGACGGTGTTCCATACATCCATGCCCATACTGCTGACAGTGCGGATCGTCATTATGACTATTCCAACTCATTAGCTTATACGCCTAATATTCGGTACTACTTCTTTAGAATAGATGATATGTTTAACTAAAAGGTTTACTTTGAATTCTCCGTTGTATAAAAATGGGAATTGCTAAGTATATTTTAAATGTACGAAATATATGTTAAGGTTAATTGAGAGGTTAACATTACTATAGTTCTATATTTAGTTAATTTCTTTAAGGAGAGAAACAAATGGACCAACATTCTTTATCTATTCGCGAAGCAATAATTGGGAGACGTTCGATTAAAAAGTTCAATGGTCAACCAGTTGATCGCGAAGTATTACTACAAATTATCGATGATGCAGTTTGGGCACCAAATCATAAAAATAGAGAACCGTGGCGACTAGTAGCAGCATGCGGCAAAGAGATTTTAGAATTACACAAGCTTCTACGAGATACGGCCATTCCTAAATGGAAAGAGCTTTCTGAGGATGTACTAGAAAAACAAATGCAAAAATTCACTTTACCGGGGGCATATGCATTTGTGATTGTTCCAGAAGATGTCCGTCAAAAGCAAAGACTAGAGGATTATGCTGCAGCAAGTATGTTTATTCAAAACATTCAATTACTTGCTTGGGATTATGGAATCGGCTCCTGCTGGAAAACTCCAGATTTCCTTGATGCTCCAGAATTTCGTGAAGCACTTGGTGTAAAATCTGGCGAGCGAATTATTTCTATGCTTCAAATGGGATATTACGATGATATTCCTAAAGCAGCAGAACGCAAAAAGAGCGATGAGATTGTCTCGTTTTTTGGAGAAAGTGAAAGTGAAATCGAAGGCTTATAAAATATAATGGTAAAGCTTATCCAGAGTATGCTTTGGGTAAGCTTTTTCTTTTGGATAATTTATAGAAATTTCAGTTTATTTAACTTGTATTTTCATTCTATTGTATGTATATTTATGATAAAAAGGTGATTAATATGCAAATCGAGCTTTCGAAAAATGCACTAGTTATTCACAACATCATGTTACAAGCATATCTAGAATACGAACAAGCTGGAGTACCCTCAAGTGCGTCAAAGGAAACTATTGATACTGTTCAACAGGATTTAGAAAACGGCGCAACAGCATTTATTGGCTATGATCAGAATGGGAAACCCGTTGCAGCTGTACGATTTCAAGTAATTGAAAATGTCATGCACTTTTATCGATTATCTGTACTGCCTGAATGCAGGGGAAAGGGCTTTGCAAAACAATTATTAAAGGCGCTTGAGGTATATGCAAAACAAAATACAGTACGAGAAGTGCGCTGTAAGGTAAGGAAAAATGTGGAACGAAATATCCGATTATATACAAATCAGGGCTATCAAATATTTGAAGAAGAAACTACTAAGCTTATAAATGGCGATGATACTATAGTGGTCTCGATGAAAAAAGAAGTAAATCAGCTTATTGACCTGTTAAGCTAGCAGATATAAAAACTATAAACTCTTCTATTAAGTTAGAAAGCTTGTAGTTTTTTTAGTTTATTCGTTTATGAGAATCTATTTAAGAGCGGGAGAATATGTATTGTAAAGAGAGGAAGCCCTTAGTTTATACAGATTGTTAAACACTGTTGGTTCATTGTTTACTAAGTGTCCATTTCGGTAGGACAATAATTCATGTAAATTAATAGTAATTCAAGAAGTCTAGCTTTTAAATAAGTTTATTCCACACAAAGGGGTGCTGTAGTGTGACAGTTGAACAAAAGGTAAAAGAGTTACATCATTTTATAAGTGGCGAATTAGTAGAGGGTGCAAGTGGACGATTTTCTAATGTGTATAATCCCTCTACCGGGGAAGTGATTGCACAGGTTCCTTTAGCGACAAAAGAGGAAGTTCAGAAAGCCATCGAAGTGGCCCAAAAAGCTTTTCCTGCTTGGAAAAACATGTCCGTTGGAAAGCGTGCGGAAATAGTTATGAAGTTCAGGCAGCTTGTGAAGGATAATGAGGCGGAGTTAGTTGAGATTATTTGCACTGAAAGCGGAAAGACGCGTGAGGATGCAAAGGGAGAAATCACGCGTGGCTTAGAATCAGTTGATCTTGCCATTAATGCACCACATTTATTAAAAGGGGAGTATTCAGTCAATGTTGGAGGTAATATCAATGCCTTTTCAACAAAGGCTCCTTTAGGTGTAGTTGCAGCAATTTCTCCATTTAACTTCCCTGTGATGGTGCCCTTTGCTCAAACAAGCATGGCAGTCGCTGTAGGGAATTCTGTTATTCTTAAGCCTTCTGAAAAAGTCCCCATGTCTGCTCTTTTCTATTCAGAGCTTTGGAAAAAAGCAGGGCTTCCAGATGGCGTTTGGACAGTGATCAATGGAGATAAGGAAACGGTTGATGAATTGTTAGCAAATCCAACTGTTCAAGCTGTATCTTTTGTTGGTTCAACAACAATTGCTGAATATATTTATCAAACAGGAACGAATTATAACAAACGGGTTGCAGCCTTAGGTGGCGGGAAAAACTTTATGATTGTTATGCCAGATGCAGACTTGGAAAAAACGGCCAATGCTTTTATTGGAGCTGCATATGGGGCAGCCTCCCAGCGTTGTATGGCGATCTCTGGAGCGATTACAGTTGGGAAAGAGACGGCAGATAACTTTGTCGCAGTCCTAAAAGAAAAGGTTGAAAAGTTGAAGGTGGGTCCATATACAGAGGATGATGTGGATTTTGGACCTGTTATTACAAATCAGTCAAAGGAAATGGTTGAGGGATATATAAATCGAAGTATTGAAGAAGGTGCGAAGGTTGTTGTCGATGGACGTAACCCTAGCATTTGCGAAACCTCAAACGGATTCTATTTAGGGCCAACCTTGTTAGATGAGGTGACTCCTGCGATGGAAGTGTACCAGCAAGAGGTGTTTGGACCTGCTCGAATTGTAGTGCGAGTGGAAACCTTACAGGAAGCGATTGAGCTTATAAATGACCATGAATTAGGAAATGGGGTTACTATTTTCACGAATAATGGTGCAGCAGCTCGTAAATTCCAAGAGGAAATTGAAGTTGGGATGGTCGGTGTAAACGTACCAATTCCAATCCCGGTTGGCTATTATAACTTTGGTGGATGGAAGCGTTCGAAATTTGGAGAAGGCTATATGTTCGGCCCAGATCAGGCGCGTTTCTTTACTAAAGTAAAAACCATTTCAGAAAAATGGCTAAGTGTAGATGATGAAACAACTACATCCTTTGCCTTTCCAAGTAACGAAAAAGACCAATAATGTCCTAAGATGTCTAGAAGGTTGTCCTATCAACTTTTTAGATATCTTTTTTTTTGCTCTTATTTTGAATTATCAGATATTTATAGCTAAACTGCTTGAGTTCTATTAAAATATAGTTAATTTAAAAAACGTATAAATAGCGTATGGCAGGTATTTTGCTAGAGGAGGGATAAGATGAACAAAACTTCATTGCAAATCAATGATATTCTCACCAATATACACTTTAAACAGGCCGAGTTAGTAGCCGGATTTAATGGAGCTCAAAATCCAATTAAATGGGTGCATGTACTGGAGGTAACGAATGCTCAGAAGCTATTGAAGGGGCAGGAGCTTATTTTAACGACTGGTGTTAGCTTTAAGCAAAATTCAGAAATTTTCCTGCAATTTGTACAGGGGCTAATTGAAACAAATTGCTCTGGTCTTTGTATTGAATATGGAGATTACATACAAAGTATCCCGACCGAAATCCTTGCACTGGCAAATCTACATCATTTCCCGATTATCGTCTTTCATGAAGAAGTACGCTTTGTAGAAATTACACAAGATTTACATACCCTCATCATTAATCATCAATATTCTAAGATGACTCAACTAGAAAATTACTCCCAACTTTTAAACAAAGAAATATTATCTACACAAAATGCCGAGCAGCTCTTAAAAATCCTTTATAACTTTTTGCAAATTCAAATCATTTTTGAGGTTGAAGGACAAGTTGCTATTTTCTATCCTAATATGACGAAAAAGCAAAGAGAGCTTCTTTTAGAAAAGAAGAAATGCGTTGCTACCTCCTCTCAATTTACAATCTATCCAATTTATTTATTTGAACATAATTATGGTGAAATTACACTTCATAGTGAAAATCGTGAAATTACAGAGTTTGAAATGTTAATTTTAGACAGGACTGTTACGGCATTGGCCCAAGTATTGCTTCGAAATTTATATGTAGAAGAAAAGAAGGGCATGGAGGATGCGAAATGGTTGGAGGAATGGTTGGAAGGGGGCCATTCAGAAGAGGAGGTAAAGCAGTTTATATTATCTGAGTGGCCAAACTTTAAACAAAAAGAAAGCGCCGTTCTAGTTATTTCTCTACCAAGAAACGAAAAAAACAAGCAATTGGATAGCACTTATTTTAAATTATATTGCCATGCAACCTTTGACAAGAAAGGCTTTTATCCCTTCGCAATTCAAAAAAAGTATAGTTTGATTTTAATCTTACTAAATCGGCAGGATGGGATTCCTATGAAGGAAAGACTGCGGGAATGCATTCAAAAACTTGAAACATCGGATTTGTTGATGGGACAAGAATTTGCTGTAGGTAAGTTTGTCACAGACTTAACAAAGATTCATGAAAGCTATCAAACTGCTTTAGATACTTTGTATATTTCCAGAAACCTAGATTCTCCCTCCTGTTTTTATGATGAGTTATATGTTTTTCATCTTATTTATAAAATGCAAAAGCATACAAATTTAGAGGAAATGATTCGAGACTATCTTCAGCCCTTAGTGGATTTCGAAGAAAAGCATGGGGGAGAGCTACTTGAAACGTTAGAGGTATATTTGCAATCGAATGGATCGAAGCAGGAAACGGCAAAGCGATTATTTATCGTACGCCAAACCCTATATCACCGTTTAAGGAGGATTGAAAGCTTAATAGGGAAGGACTTCATGAACGGGCAAAACCGTCTTGTATTAGAATTTATGCTCCTAGCACGAAAGTTTACGAGGAAAATAAAATAAACTGGTGTGTCGTATGATAGTTTTTACGAAATGTATAAAAAAACTGGTTTTGTTTTACATTTTGTTACATGAAATGGAGCTCTTTTTTCTTCATAATATTTGTAAACTAAGCGTTTCAAAGAGGTAAGGAGAGACGTTTACCTCAAAATGAAGATAGGAGAGTGACTGGGATGTTGGATACTACTTTAGGAAAAGAGTTACTAGAGAAGGACGAAAAATACGTTTGGCATTCAATGAAGCCCTATAACCCAAATGCAACTCTAGTAGTTGAAAAATCAAAAGGTGCCCGAATTACTGATGTAGATGGCAAAGAGTATATAGAAGCAATGGCTGGATTGTTTTGTGTAAATGTAGGCTATGGGCGGGAGGAGCTTGCAAGGGCTGCTTACGAGCAAATGGTTGTCAATCCATATACGCCACTGTCCCAAGGGCATGTGCCATCCATTAAGCTTGCTGAAAAGTTAAATGAAATGCTAGGTGGAGATTATGTTATCTTCTTTTCCAATAGTGGCTCTGAAGCAAATGAAACGGCCTTTAAGATTGCGAGACAGTACCACCAACAAAAGGGAGCTGCATCTCGTTTTAAAATTGTTTCTCGCTATCGTGCTTATCATGGAAATACAGGAGCAGCATTAGCGGCTACTGGGCAAGCAGAACGTAAATACCGGTATGAGCCGTTATCACCTGGATTTCTTCATGTTGCACCACCTGACTCTTACCGAAGTAATGAAGATAGCTATACCGATAGCCTTGAAATCCCGAGTGTAAAAGAGGTCGATCGAGTGATGACTTGGGAATTTAGTGAGACGATTGCGGCAATGATTCTAGAGCCCATCATAACTGGTGGAGGAGCGCTGGTACCACCAGAGGGTTATTTAAAAG
Source organism: Ureibacillus chungkukjangi (assembly GCF_044795995.1). Classification (NCBI taxonomy): domain Bacteria; kingdom Bacillati; phylum Bacillota; class Bacilli; order Caryophanales; family Caryophanaceae; genus Ureibacillus; species Ureibacillus chungkukjangi. Next base: position 439,115 of record NZ_CP085009.1, read on the forward strand.
GAATTGAAGCCGTATGTAAAAAGCATGGTGCATTGTTAATTGTAGATGAGGTAATCTGTGGCTTTGGTCGAACTGGTAAGCCCTTCGGATTTATGAATTATGGAGTGAAACCAGACATTATCACGATGGCGAAAGGCCTTACAAGCGCTTATCTTCCGCTATCTGCAACGGCTGTGAAACGAGAAATCTATGAAGCCTTTATGGAGAGTGGGGACTATGACTATTTCCGACACGTCAATACATTTGGGGGTCATCCGGCATCATGTGCATTAGCCTTGAAAAACCTCGAAATAATGGAAAAAGAGCAGCTGTTTGAACGTTCTGCACTAAAAGGTGAAGAAATGTTCATTTCACTACAAGCCCAATTAAACACACACCCATTAGTAGGGGATGTACGTGGAAAAGGCTTATTAATAGGAATTGAATTAGTTAAAGATAAAGCAACAAAAGAGCCACTAGAGCTCGAATATGTAAACAAAGTAATTGCGATGTGCAAGGAAAAGGGAGTTATCATAGGGAAAAATGGGGCTACAGTAGCTGGATACAATAATGTGCTTCTATTATCTCCACCCCTAAGTATTCCTGATGAAGATATAGAAATCGTCATTAACACAATTGTAGAAGCAATTTATCATTTAAATAAATAAGGAAAAAGCAGAATGGCAAAAAGCTATTCTGCTTTTTTTAGCTAAGTGAGGCAAGACTATTCTTAGATTTATTATGACAAATGTCGAATTATTTCCCGAGAAATGTTTTATTTTGCGAATTGAATCGAATAGAAATCGATTTTTCAATTCAGTTATGGATGTTTTAGATAGGAATGATAAGTATTTTGGTGCGATTGTCTAAAAATTTGTCGATTTCGGATTCATTGTAAGCTTTCACAGCTGTCACAATTTGCACATTGAGTACGTACAGATGTATTAAACACTGTACTTATAAAGAGTCAACATATGGAGTTAGTAACTAGATAGTTTATTACAAACTATAACAACGGCGAAATAAAAAATCATATGAATGCAGGGTACAATGAGGGAAGCCTAACAATATTTAGACAAAATGAGTTTTTATTTAACTTGATAAGGTCTGAAATCCAAGCTACTTAGCTTAAGGTTTTTACTTTTAAATTTCTATTTTTAATTTCTTTATATTTGGCAGCGACTTTTTCATGAATTGGATGTGCTTTTGGGATACCTAGATATTTGGAGATGACAAGATGGATATCATATTTTTCTAGTTCCTCGTTAAGCTTTACTGCTTCTGGGTCTTTGATGTAGTCGAAGTGGAGAGCAGCAGCAATGGCCTTTGTTAGATTTGAGATATCCATACCGAGCTCATAAGCTTGAACAGTTGGTTTCACAAGGCGATCGTTGATAGATAGTTTTCGAAGTGGGGACCTACCTACACGGACAATTTTATCCTTCAAATTGGGGTTTGCGAAACGATGCAGTATCTTGCGGATATAACGCTTATGCTCTTGTTCATCTAAATCATATTTTTCAATTAGCATCTCACCTGTTTCATTCATTACTTTTTGTACTTCCATCGATAATTGTGGATCCTTCATAACCTCTTGGATTGTAGAGTAGCCCTTCAAATAGCCAAAATAGGCTGCACTACAATGAGCGGTATTTACGGTGAAAAGCTTTCTCTCGATATAGGCATCGAGGGAATCGACAAATTGGACGTCTTGGATAGTTGGGAGTTTTTCTTGTAGCTGGGAGCTTTCAATTACCCATTCAAAATAAGGCTCTACCGTAACTTCAAGCGGATCCTTATGATACTGTACAGGGACGATACGGTCTACTGCGGCATTTGGGAAGGCTACAAATTGTGAAGCCTGTTCATGCATTGATGCTGGAAGATATGAATAGACATATTTTTTTAACTTGGAGCTTGCGCCAATGATGTTCTCGCAAGCGATAATGTGGAGGGGATTTTTGTTGTTTTTAATGATTCTTGCTTTAATTCCTAAGGCAATATTCTCAGCGATTGTAGGTAGGTTCGATACACCAAGGGCAGTGGTAATAATTTTCGCATCGACAATTTTTTTTACGACTGACAGGGTATCGTCTGTAGAAACAGCCTCCACATTTTTAACGAGTATACGATCTTTTGTTTCGTTTGCAATGGTGATAGGGTACTCTTTTCTAAGATTGAATTGTTCAATTTTTGTTTGGCTACGAGTGACAAAACAAACGTCATAACCAGATTTAGTTAAGATAAGACCTATAAATCCTCTTCCGATATTGCCAGCACCAAAGTGAACTGCTTTAGGCCTATCAATATTAACATCATTCAAGTGTATCACTCTCCTTTTTAGGGTTAGGTTGATCACACAGACACGGGCTATGGAGTTAGCTAGGATATCTGCCAATTTGGGTTGGAAATCTGCCAGAAAGCAGAATTTATCCGCCAACTATTTCTTTATTTCCGCCAATTAGTAGTAATATCCGCCAATCCGTTTATTTACAATCCAACTTAACTTGAATGCACTTTTTGTTGTACAAGCTCAGCTAATTTTTCTAAATCATAGTTTGTTAGAGATTCTATTGTGTGATGACCTTCGCTAAAAGGAAGTTGGTTTGTAATGTCATTTTTGATAACAACTGTAGGTATGCCTGCTGCAACTGCTGCACGTGCACCATTAGGGGAGTCTTCGATGGCGATGGCTTCACTAGCTTCAACACCGAGTTTTTCTAAAGCTTGTAGGTATAATTCAGGGTCAGGTTTTACATTTTTAACAGTATCTGCTGTACAATAACACTCGAAGTAGTCTTCGATACCATGTAATTTTACGAATTTATCGATCCAGGTACGTTCGGAGCTGCTTGCTAGCCCAATTTTTAAGCCTTGTGATTTGGCTGTTTCGAGTAATTGAAGAATACCTGGACGTACTCGTTCCTTAATCATCATTTCAGTATGCTGTTGTTGGACTAGCTGTTTGAATTCCTCTAAATCTATTGGAAGATTGTGATGAGTTTTTAAATGCGTGTACGGGTTAAAGGAATGGAGGCTCGTTCCGAGACATTGAGAATATTGCTCTAGGGTTAAATTAACACCGTGGGTTTTATAAGCATCTCTAAAGGTTATATACCAGGCAGTTTCCGTATCAATAATGGTTCCATCAAAATCAAAAATAAGTGCTTTTATCATGGACATTTCTCCTCTCGAATTTTCATGATATATCCTAATAATTAGAAATATTAGAATATTGATTATTACCTTAACATGTATAAAGATATCATTCAAGGGCTTGCTAGAGTGAAAGAGCTGATTTTGCTAGAATATAAATTTGCTATAAATCCCAATCTTATCTAAATGAAAACGCTATTATTTAATAAAGGAAAAAAGTTTCGAATGAATCTTTTTACCTATTGTCATTACTTGAGGATGTAAAGGTTTGAATGGGGTTTTAATAGCCAAGGCTTGAATTGAAAATATCCAATCGCTGTCCCAAATTGGATGGTGATTTTTCAGTAAATTATAAAAGGGAAAAGAGAGAAGTTTGTCGAATTTAGATTGTGAGTAGTAAGGTGGGGGTTAGAAAAGTGGAGATTAAGTTAATAAAAGCAACTGCAGGTGATGTACTGTTGCTTCATGATGTTCAAACAAGAGCATTCCAGCCCTTATTAGAAAAGTATCTAGATTTTGAGACGAATCCAGCGAATGAACCAATTAATCGTTTGTTTGAAAAAATACAATATAGTTCATTTTTTAAAATCGTAGTGGACCAAAAATGTGTGGGTGGCATCCGTATAGTTAGGAAGAATGCCAGCTATTGGATTAGCCCAATATTCGTGCTGCCAGAGTATCAAGGGAAAGGAATTGCACAGCAGGCAATCGAACAAGTTGAACAATCTTTTACCAACTATAACACTTGGGAGCTGCATACGATTTTATAGGAAATAGGGAATTGTTATCTATACGAAAAGTTGGGATATGAGCGAACGGATTTTGAACAAATTGTTAATGATAAAATGACTTTAATTGGCTATAAGAAAACGAAACAATAATGGGAATAGTAGTGAATGGAAAGCTTTAGATTTTTTGGGGGATAAAAAATGACTGTTCAAACGAAATTAGCATCACAACTAAATAGAAAAGACGAGCGTCCAAATATTGAACTTGCAATTGAACTGATGGAAGTTAATCATATTGAAGGGATACAAGAAATAGTTGAAAATCTAGCGAATCCTAATAAGCGAATTAAAGCAGATTGTATTAAGGTTGCCTATGAAATCGGAAGAGTTAAACCAGAATTAATAAATGACTACGCAGAGATTTTTATTGATTTGTTAAAGGATTCCAACAACCGATTAGTATGGGGAGCAATGCAAGTATTGTCTACTCTCACAGAAATAAGTTCGATTGCATTGATGAAGCATCTACATACCATTAAATGGGCTGTTAAAACTGGATCAGTAATTACAACCGATAAAGGAATCCTCACTCTAGCTAAACTAGCCATGTTAAACGAACAAAATCACGAGCGGATATTCCCGTTTCTAATCGAGCATTTGAAAAACTGTCGTACTAAGGTAGTCCCTCAGCATGCAGAAAGTATTTTATTGGCTATTACAGAGGCATCTAAAGAAGATCTTTTAAATGCTCTGAGGGAACGTGAGCCATATATGACCAAGCCTCAGGTAAGAAGAATACAAAAAATATATAGGCAAATAGCAGAATAACAAAAAGGTTGAAAGGGGATTACACTATGAATATCAGACAACAGCTTGAGCAGTACAAACCCTCTAATCCGCAGGAAGGGAAGGATCAAGAAATCATTCTTCGTTATATGGACACTTTTGATAATCTATTTACTCGAGAAAATGAATTTGCTCATTTCACAGCATCCGCATGGCTTGTAAATGAAGAGCGTACAAAGGTGTTAATGGCATACCATAATATTTATAATTCCTGGTCTTGGGTAGGAGGGCATGCCGATGGAGATACGGATCTATTACATGTAGCATTAAAAGAGGCGAAGGAAGAGACAGGCCTAGAAAATGTTAGACCTGTATCGGAGCAAATCTATTCAATTGAAATTTTAGGTGTACCAGCACATGTGAAAAAAGGCAAACATGTGGCAACCCATGTTCACTTAAATGTCACGTATTTGTTGGAAGCAAGCGAAAGTGATTTAACCTTTATTAAACCTGATGAGAACAGTGATATTGGCTGGTTTGAATTAGAAAAAGCAATCGAGATAAGTACAGAACCAGAAATGAAGGTCGTGTACCAAAAATTGAACGAAAAGCTTGGCGTACATACGATTTAATAGCAATTTTATATAAATGAGATGGCTTCAGCATTTTTGATGGAGTCATTTTTTGTGGCATAAGAAAATAAGAGCTTGCACCTTTGCTGGTCGAGTTTTACTTTTCTTATGCTTTTTTCTAGTTAAAGTAGCTAAAATATGGCGATTGATTTGTCAATCTTACACAATGTCAAACGATTCTGAAAACTATACAATAGCCATATGTTATGAAAAGTACAAAACTAACGTCAGGAAATGTAACATATATTGAGCTGTAAAATTTAACGTGAAAATTTTATCGAGGGAGGGGTTGAAGTGATGGTAATTGAAAAAGAGGTCGTTTTGTTTCAAGGGGTAGATAAGGTCTATAATACGGGAACTGTTGCTTTGAATCAGTTGAATTTATCGATTAAAGAAGGAGAGTTTATAAGTTTTTTAGGTCCTTCTGGGTGTGGGAAGTCAACGGCACTAAGGATGGTTGCTGGTTTAGGTGAAGCTACACGAGGGACGGTTGAGGTCTTTGGGAAAAATCCGAAAGATATTATTGAAACTTCAAATGATGTCGCGTTTGTTTTCCAGGATGCCAACTTGCTTCCTTGGCGAACGGTGCTAGATAACGTATTGCTTCCTCTTGAATTAAGAGGTTCAGATAAAAAGCGTCGAAAAGAAATGGCAATCAGTGTATTGGAAAAAGTGGGTTTGAAAGATCATTTAAAATCCTTTCCTCGCGAACTTTCAGGTGGGATGAGAATGCGTGTTTCGATCGCTCGAGCACTTGCTGCCAAACCAAAGCTTTTACTTATGGATGAGCCATTTGCGGCTTTGGATGAAATGACGAGGCAAACCTTGCAAATGGATTTATTGAACATTTGGGAACGCGATAAGATGACGGTATTATTTGTTACCCATAACGTTTATGAAGCGGTTTACTTATCCTCTCGAATTGCAGTGATGTCTGCTCGTCCAGGAAGATTATCTAATTTAATCGATGTTGATTTGCCGTATTCCAGGGAAAGAACTACGGCGAAATTCACAGAGTATGTGGATGCTGCGTCTCAAAGTCTTGAACATAGCATGGGTCGAAAGGAGCTGGTTTAAATGACTGTTAAAACGGTATCTACGAATGCTGATGAATTAGTTAATGAGTCTAGTAAACTCAAAGTCATGAAGGGTAAACAAAAGTTTAACCTTAAGTATTTAGGGCCTATTTTAGCACTCGTGATTTTCCTATCCTTATGGCAATTCATCCCGACCCTATTAGACATCAAGCCTTTTATTCTCCCTAAACCTACTGATATCGTAGCTGCGGCCATTAAGGATTGGCATTTATTATGGCCGGCGATGCAAATTACGATTTTCGAATCGGTAATTGGATTTATTTTAAGTGCGGTAGTAGGGATTGGAATTTCAGTATTATTGGCAAGCTCGAGAGTGCTAGAGATTAGCCTTTACCCTTATGCGGTAATTTTACAAACAATTCCTATTGTCGCTATCGCTCCAATCATTGTGATTTGGTTTGGTTCAGGCTTCAACTCGATAGTGATTATTTCATTCTTAATTGGTTTTTTCCCAATTGTTTCAAATACATTAATGGGCTTAAACTCTGTCGATAAAAATATGAGCGATTTGTTCAAATTGTACAATGCGAGCAAATGGCAAACGATGGTCAAGCTAAGAATTCCAGCCGCCATGCCAATTATCATGTCAGGGCTAAAGGTTTCCTGTACTTTAGCGATTATCGGTTCTATCACTGGTGAATACATTGCCGGAATTGGCGGAGGAAAGGGTGGACTTGGCTACGCTATTACAGTAGCCGCTGTCCAGTTGAAAACACCTTACCTATTCGCTTGTGCGATTGCAGGTGCACTATTCGGTATCGTTTTCTACTTAATAGTAAGTATGGTAAGTCGCCTGGTGCTGAAATCTTGGCATGAATCGGCGATGAAGGTTGAGAAATAAAAACGAACTTCCTAGTTTTACAAACTTACAATAAAAGAGATTGTTCAGAAGGAGAGAAGCAAAATGAAATCATTAAAAACCTTAACTTTTCTAGTTATGATGATGGCACTGTTTGTAATTCTAGCTGCTTGCAGTGAAACAGAAACAGGTGGTGAATCTGCGGGAACTGAAACGGAATCTAGCTCTAGTACAACAGAAGAAGTGAGTGAAGAGACTACTGAGGTGAAGGATGTAAAGCTTGTCCTAAACTGGTTCGCAAAGGCTCAGCATGGTGGAGTATATGCGGCACAAGAAAATGGTTTGTTTGAAGAAAACGGATTGAATCTAACAATTGAACCAGGTGGACCTCAAGTATCCTCTATCAACATGGTTGCTTCAGGAAATGCAGAATTCGGCTTAGCTCACGCTGACCAAATTGTTGTGGCGCGTAATCAAGGAATTGAGTTAGTGGCAGTTGCTACTGCGATGCAGGGTAGTCCGCAAGCATTCATGTTCCATAAAGGGCATGGAATTGAGGACTTCGAGGATTTAAACGGTCGTAAAGTTTATATTCAACCAGGTATCACGTATTGGGAATACTTAAAAACGCAATATGATTTAAGTGGAGTAGAAGAATTAGCTTACACAGGTCAACATGTGAACTTCATTCCAGATGAAGAAGCAGTAACACAAGCCTTCTTAACTTCTGAGCCATACTTCATGGAACTAGAGGGTGTGGAAGTAGAAACGAAGTTGATTGCTGAAGCGGGCTACGATCCATACAATGTTGTGTTGTACGTTACAAAGGATTACTTAGAGGAAAATGAAGAAACAGTACGTGCTTTTACAAAGGCGTTTGTTGAAGGCTGGAACTTGTACGAGGATTCTTATGAAGAGATTAATAAAATCATCCAACAAGACAATCCAGATATTGAAATAGAATCTTTAAAATTCGAAGCAGAATCACAGGCTGATTTTGTTTATGGTATGGATGCTGCTGAAAATGGTGTTGGTTACATGACAGAAGAGCGTTGGGCAACATTAATTCAACAATTAAACGACTTGAAATTGTTAGATGAAGTCTTTGATGCAAATGAGATCTTCACGAATGATTATTTACCAGAATAATAATTTATGAGTAAGAGGCGTACCGTTAAATAGCGGGCGCCTCTTTACATTTACTGGGTTGTCGGGTAACCTTTTAGGTAAAATAACTGAATTGATGGAATTTTTATATAATTTAACTAAAACGTTTTGGGATATTTGGTAATTCTACCGATGAAGCGAGATATTTATTTTTTTATACTGATAAAAAGATTATCGACAGGATAGGAGGGGTTTTGTGGAGAATAATGCGTTTTTTGATGGGACATTGACTTTGCCAGCAAAAAGTGAGGGGAGATTAAGTGGAATGACCTTCGCGGTAAAGGACGTATTTGCCGTAAAGGGGCATCGGAATAGTGCGGGAAATCCTACCTGGCTTGAAACTCATGAAGCCTCGGAATCAACGGCGCCGTGTATTGAGCAACTACTGAAAAATGGAGCAGCTCTACAAGGGATGACTCATACGGATGAGCTCATGTATAGCTTGAATGGGGAAAATATACATTATGGCACGCCTGTTAACCTGGTGAATCCTAATTGTATTCCAGGTGGTTCATCAAGTGGCTCAGCTTCTGCTGTGGCAAACGGATTAGTAAGCTTTGCATTGGGTACGGATACTGGGGGATCTGTTCGCGTTCCTTCATCCTATTGTGGCTTGTTTGGTATAAGGCCAACTCATGATGTGGTTTCTTTAGAAGGGGTCATACCACTAGCGCCAAGCTTTGATACGGTGGGTTGGATGGCGAAGGATATCGAAACCCTTGAAGCGGTTGGAGAAGTGCTACTGCCAGAAACGGAATTGAGCGAATTTAGCAGGTTTTTCATGGAAGAAGCAACGTGGAGCCTGCTTGCCCAAGAGGATCGAGAGGTATTGCTATCGGCAGTACCAAAGGAGCTTCTGATTGAAAATGTTAATTTTGATATAAAGGAGTTAACTAAATGGCCTCAAATATTTAAATATATACAGGGTGTTGAGGCTTGGAGGGCACATGGGGAGTGGATTCGGGAAACAAATCCTACCTTTTCGCAGGCGATTGATGGACGATTTAAAGATGCGAGTAAGCTTGATGCTTCAGGGTATCAAAATGCAGTTAGTTACAAGTATGAAATTGCTGAATTTATGAATCAATTATTAAAGGATACTGGCGTGCTAGTCCTTCCTACTGCCGCCTCTGTTGCTCCTGTAAAAAATGCACCTGCTGAATCAGTTGAATCAATTCGTGCCATGACCATGCAATTAACGTGCATTGCGGGAATTGCAGGCTTACCGCAAGTAACAGTACCAGTTTTTAGAGAGGATGGTATGGCCATAGGTCTGTCCTTTATTGCTAGCAAGGGTCAAGATCGTTCGTTGCTTAAATTTGTACGTCAGTTTTTTGGAGGAAACAGCCATGAATCTAGCAACCATTAACTATGAAAATAGTGAGCAGCCGGTTTTGCTTTTGGAAAAGGGGGCTGTCCTCATTAAAAATATAAATGAGCATACTGGAATGGTGCTTCCTTTAACGATGGAGGGTCTAGTTGAGCTGGGTGCTGTAGCAGCATTAAAACAAGCTGTAGCAGGTCTTGTGGAAACAGATTGGATTGAAATTCCCAAGCTTGGAAGCGAAGAGCTCTCCTTTGTAGCTCCCTATCGTAATCCGCAGCATATTTTCGGAGTTGGGATGAACTATGTGGAGAAGGCGATCGATTTAGAGGCAACGCAAATTGAAGATGCACCAGTGTGTTTTATGAAGCCTACATCGAGCTTAATCGGGATGAATGAATTAATTGAGCTACCAAAGTTTTCAAATATTGTTACGGCTGAAGGGGAGCTGTGCTTAATCATTGGGAAGACGTGTCATGAGGTGAGTCCTGAAGAAGCAATGTCTTATGTTAGTGGCTATACGACTTCCTTGGATTTAACGGCTAAGGATATTCATGCGCAAAACCCAAGATTCGTTCAAATTTCTAAGGTGTTTAAATCATTCTTTAGCTTTGGACCGCAGATTAAGCTATTAGATGGAGATGAAAGCTTAATAGAGCTTATTGTACAAAGCGTACATAACGGAGAAGTTAGTGCTGAAAACTCTGTTAGTAACATGATGTATACTCCGGAATTTATCGTTTCTTATATTTCACAATTTGTTATTTTACAGCCGGGAGATTTAATTATGACGGGGACTCCTGGTTCGTTTGTATTGCATAGCGGGGATGAAGCTGGGTGCACGATAGCTGGTTTGCTAGATTTGAAGAATCGAGTTTTATAGGGGATTAAAAAGGGGGATGGTTCATATGGTAAAGCAATACCGAGCTACAACAATGTCAACAAAAGGAATGGTAACGACTCCGCATTATCTAGCATCTCAAGCTGCACTTTCAGTTTTGCAAAAAGGTGGCAATGCGATAGAGGCTGCGATTGCGGCAGCATCTACAATTGGGGTGGTTTACCCACATATGAATGGCATCGGTGGAGACAACTTTTGGTTGATTTACAATGCAAAGTCGACGGAGCTAAAGGCCATTAATTCGAGTGGTCGTTCTGGAGAGAAGGCAACAATTGAGTGTTATCGGTCGAAAGGCTTTGAGAAAATTCCTTCGCGTGGAGCGCTTGCTGCGAACACTGTTCCAGGTGCGGTTGCTGGCTGGGGCGAGGCCTATAACTATGCCCAAGCTGAAATGGAAGGTTCTTTATCTTGGGAGAGTTTACTAGAGTCAGCAATTGGCTATGCAGAAGAAGGTTTTCCGGTTACGCCAAGTCAGGAGCATTGGACAACGGTGAATTTGGATGAAAGTGATACTGAGTTCCGAGCTTTGCAGCGTTTCGAGGAATTTACACGGGTCTTCTTAAAGGATGGTAAGCCATACAAAGCTGGCGAAATTATGAAGCAGGAGGATTTAGCGCAAGCGTTAAAGCTGATCGCTGAAAATGGTGCCGAGTATCTTTATAACAGTGAATTGACTGAAAAAATTGTAGCCGACCTGCAAAAGCATGGTGGTATACTAACTGTAGAAGATTTTAAAACCCATATAAGTGATTGGGTAGAGCCGATTTCTGTAAAGTATCGGGATTACACAGCCTACAATTTACCGCCAAATACACAAGGGATGGCCTCTTTATCTATTTTAAATATTTTAAATCACATAGATTTGCAGCATTTAGAAGAGGGATCTTCAACTTATTATCATGTACTTGTAGAGGCCATTAAACATGCCTTTGTCGACCGTGATCGCTATTTAACGGACCCTGCCTTTGTGCAAATTCCTTTAGATGAACTGTTGAGCGAGCAACATGGATTGGAGATAGCTGAGAAAATAAAAGAAAGCCGTCTTGCGAAAGAATTGCAGCTTCTAGATGCGAAGGGCGATACGGTGTGGTTTGGTGTAGTGGATGAATACGGAAATGCGGTTTCTTTCATTCAAAGTATTTATCATGAGTTTGGTTCTGGTTTTATTCCAGAGGGGACGGGGATTGTTCTTCAAAATCGAGGGAGCTTCTTCTCTCTAGACGAAAATCATGTAAATGCCCTTGCACCGCGCAAGCGTAGCTTCCACACATTGAATCCTGCAATGCTATTAAAGAGCGGGAAACCAGCTTTAGTATATGGAACGATGGGTGGAGAAGGTCAGCCGCAAACCCAGGCTGCCCTTGTGACGCGTATTGTTGACTACGGTATGTCCATGCAGGAAGCAATTGAAGCGCCGAGATGGTTGTATGGCCGTACGTGGGGAGCTTCCTCCAATAGCTTAAAGGTAGAAAATCGTATTAATGAAGGTGTGCGAGATGAGCTTGCTGGTTTAGGTCATGAGCTTGAAGTATTAGAGGATTTTACGGATACAATGGGGCATGCGGGGGCAATTTTCATTGACGAAGAAACGAATGTGAAATTTGGCGGTGCGGACCCAAGAGGAGATGGAGTGGCAATTGGTTACTAAAAAAATATCGGTACCCTTTGGAGAGAGGGAGTTTTGGGGAAAGCAACGAGCTATTTTCATCGCCTTCTTCCGATCGGGTATTTTAGGTTTTGGTGGGGGGCCTTCTACCATTCCGTTAGTAAAAAAAGAAGTAGTAGACATTTTCGAAATGATGAACGACGAAGACTTTTCGGATGTGCTCTCCATCGGGAACACATTACCCGGGCCAATCGCAACGAAAATGGCGGGGTATATTGGCTATCGAGTTGGAGGGTGGCTAGGGCTGGTGACTGCCTTAGTTGCAACGGTGTTACCGACAGTTGTATTGATGATTATTCTTCTTGCGTCCTTGAATGAATTTAAGGATTTTGATTTTGTAAAAGGAATGACGAATGGTGTGGTGCCAGTCGTTGCAGTTATGCTCGGGGTATTAACATGGGATTTTTTAAAGAAATCCAAGAAATCGTTGGGCTGGAAAATTGGTTCAATTATATTAGCTGCATCCTTTGTAGCGATGATTCTATTAGGCATTCATCCAGGAATCGTGATTGCGGTTTTATTGATATTAGCCTTAGCTCTTCCCATTAAAAAGGAGGGGGCAGATAAATGATCATTTATCTTAAGCTATTTCTAGCATTCTTTTTCCCAGGGATTCTCGGATATGGCGGAGGTCCATCTTCGATTCCGCTAATAGAACATGAGGTCGTTGATAACTACGGTTGGATGACAACGAGTGAATTTAGTGAAGTATTAGCGTTAGGGAATGCTTTACCTGGTCCGATTGCAACAAAAATGGCGGGCTTTATTGGCTATGAGGTGGCAGGTGTACCAGGAGCGATTGTGGCATTACTTGCAACAGTTGGACCATCATTAGTACTGATGCTCATTTTATTGAATATCCTGTATCGCTATCGGAATTCGCCTCGTGTAAAACGTTTATCTAGCTTCGTTTTACCAGCAATAGCAATATTATTAGCTGATATGACATTTGATTTCTTCAACACATCTTACAATGCGATTGGCTTACTAATAACTGTAGTGCTGATGGTCGCTGCATATTTTTCGCTGGAGAGATTCAAAATTCACCCAGCATTTGTGATCATGGCTGGGTTAGTAGTTGGTGGATTTTTCTTATAAAAATTAAGTTTAGGTCGTTAACTTGTTCTGAGGATGGAATGAGTTAGCGGCTTTTTTGTGTGGCTTTGGGTGTGAGAGTTGGACGGATACGGGTGAGTCGCAAGTAAAGTAGTGAAAGTCACAAGTATTGAGAGGGAAGTCGCAAGTAAGATATGCGAACTCGCAAGTAAAAGGGCGAGTCGTACGTAAAGAGGGAAAAGTCGCAAGTAAAGCGTATAAACTCGCACCTAAACAACATACCCACCAAACTCAAACCAATAAAAGCCCCGAGCAACAAAGAGAGGGGAAGCTGCTCGGGGTTTGTCATATTAGAAATCCGCAGATTATTTAGTTGGAATCTTTGGATTGCCTGTAAATTCAATTGCATCGTATTCGAAGTAATTCTTTAAGATGGTTGCTTTGTCGTCTAAGAAGAGCTCGTCAGCGATGGCGGTCACTAGCTTTGGAACTGCGTAGCGAATGCCAGATAAGGCTGATGCTGAGACGCCGCAGCTGATTAGAGCTGAATAGTTAAAGGCAAATAACCCGTAGAGAGCGGCTTTGCCTTCTTCGGAATTTGGAACAAAGGCAAAGCTTTTAGATAGATAAGGGTGTGCATCGATTACTGGATTGGCAATATCCGGGTTTGCCTTATATACGTCCCCCCAACGAGTAATAAATTGCTCAATCTGTTTTAATTCTGGACGCAAACTAGGATCGGTTATTAATCCTGTACTAATGATCAAGTAATCAAACGTAAATGTATCGTGCGGCGTGCGAACTACTGCACCTTCTTCTGAAGCGCTAACCTCTAACCAAGGAGAGTCGAGGTGCACATGGAAGCCCTCCCAAGCATTGGCACGATTGAATGTATCGTTAGTTGGTGGTTGATTGAATTTGAAGAAATGGAGCATGGCTGCGTATTTCTCTTCGTCATTTAAGGAATGGTAGCGTTCGATAATGCCAGATTGCTCTAGAATTCGCATAGGGTTTACGCGAACCATTTCTTTGCGTCGAATGAACGAATGGACTTCCTTTACGCCGCTCGATAAGGCGAAGTTCGCATTGTCAAAAGCAGAAGCACCGCCGCCTAGAATGCCAACTCGTTTTCCTTTTAAAGCATGGAAATCGATTGCCTCTGAGGTGTGGGCATAAAGTGATTTTGGTAAGTTGTTTATTATGAAATCAGGAACATGCCATTCGCCGCCCCCTTGAATCCCTGTTGCTAATACGACTTTGCGAGCGAGAAGAGAATTTGATTTTGCGCCATTGCCTGAAATCTGAAGGCGGTGTACTCCATCCCCAAGCGGTTCGATTAGATCGACCTTCACTTCATTTTGTACAGGTAATTCTAATACTTCTCGGTACCATTTTAAGTAGTTCATCCATTCATCACGAGGGATTTTATCGAGCTGGTCCCAAGCTTCTTGGCCGTGCTGTGCAATCCACCAAGATTGGAAGGTTAAAGAGGGGATACCCAAATCGATAGAAGGTAAGTGTTTTGGAGTCCGTAATGTAACCATTCGTGCATAAGTAATCCAAGGACCTTCGATGCCTGCGGGGTTTTCATCTAAAACGGTAATATTCGTAATGCGTTCTCGTTTTAAGCCGAATGCTGTACTTAAGCCGCTTTGACCGCCGCCAATCACAACCGCCTCATATACATGCCCTTCAGGATGCGAAATCGGCTTGACCCAATCTACAGTGGAAACTGGATGGGCGATATAAGAAAGGTCCTTTTTTACTTGCTCATTTAACGCTTCTAAACTCATTGAGCACATCTCCTTTATCTATATGTAATGATTTCTTATAGTTTTGATTCTAACGATTGAACAACAATGTAAAAGGGAATTAGCTACCTCTGTAAACCTGATAACCCCATGGTGTTACCAATAATGGGACATGATAATGACCACCAGTTTCCATCATGCTAAATCGAACAGGCACCGTTGTTAAAAAGTTCGGGGTAGGGAGTGTAACGCCTTTTGCTTGATAGAAATCTGCTACGTGAAAGACTAGCTCATAGGTTCCTTGTCTCCAGTCTTCGTTTTTAACGATTTGCTCATCGCAGCGGCCGTCTGCATTTGTTGTCACCGTTTTAATGAGCTCCATTGCTTCATTTTCCAATTGAAAAAATACCTCGATTTTTACATTTTGAGCAGGGGTTCCGTGGTGTAAATCTAAGACATGTGTTGATAATGAGGGCATCTCTTTTCCTCCTAGATATTTAGTTGCTAGTCATATTTGCAAGTATCGCGTTAAATCGTAGTCTTGCAATTTTATAGATTTCTCGCAGAGCGGTTTCAAATTCCGTTTCTCGGGAGTTGTTTAATCTTTCCTTCATGGCATGTAAAATGTCGTTTTTATCTTTACCAGCAACGGCAATAATGAAGGGGAACTCAAACTTTGCCATATAGGCTTTATTGGTAACTGAGAAATCCTCAAATTCCTCGGGCGATAAAGAATCCAAACCGGCCCCGTTTTGTTCGCGGACAGATGCCTCGCTCATTTTGATGCGTTTGCCAAGCTCCGGGTGCTCTAAAATTAATGTGAGCTGCTGATCGTAGCTTGCTTCTGCCACGATTGCTCGCATTATTTCAAATGCTTCTTCAAATGTATTAAACGGCCTTTTCGCAACAGCCTTTTGAGCAATCCAGGGTGAATGCTCGAAAATTTCCCCAAAAACCTCTACAAATTCCTCGTTGCTATAGACGTTAATCTTTTCGTTAGTCATCTTTAATTCCCTCCTTGAGAGATGAGAGTTGTCTCGGGTACTTGAACTTTTTCTTTTTTTGAACGCTTAAAATTTAAAACAAGATTCATCATAATGGCAGTTAAGCTTCCTGTGATTAAACCGTCTCCAACAAGCATTTTTAATGCAGCTGGGAGGCTAGAGAAAAGCTCTGGTACCACTGTTGCCCCCAATCCAAGGGAAACTGAGCAGGCTATGACAAGTGAATTGTTTTGATCCGTAAAATCAACTTTACTAAGCATTTTAATGCCAGAAGAAACGATCATTCCGAACATCACAACCGTTGCGCCGCCTAAAACAGCTGTAGGAATTAGCGTTGCAAGAGCAGCGATTTTAGGAATTAAGCCGAGAACAATCAAAATAATTCCTGCAGCAACCGTTACATTTTTAGATTTAACGCCAGACATTTGAACAAGCCCTACGTTTTGAGCGAAAGTGTTATAAGGGAATGCGTTGAAAATTCCGCCTAATAAAAATGCAATACCCTCTGCTCGATAGCCTCGTTCCATATCCTTTGGAGTAATCTTTTGTTTTGTAATATCGCTGAGTGCCAAAAATACACCAGTTGACTCAATCATCACGACAATCCCAACGATAATCATTGTAATAACAGGAACAATTTCAAAGGTTGGTATCCCAAAATAGAAGGGAGCGGGTAAGTGGAACCAAGAAGCATCTCCTACTGTTGAGAAATCAATCGGATTCATAAAGCCATAAGCAACAGTACCTACGATTATCCCGAACAGTACAGCAAGGGATTTAACATAGCCTCTTCCAAAATACTGAACTAGTAAAATAATAAACAGCGTCAAAATCGAAAAAATCAAATTTTCACTCGATCCAAAGTCTGCGCTACTTGCACCACCAGCCATATTTTTAACGCCAGTGGGAATAAGGGATAAACCGATAATCATCACAACTGTGCCTGTAACGACTGGAGGGAAAAACTTTAATATGTTGCTAAAATATTTCGCGAAAAGGATGAGAAACAATCCAGTGGCAATAATTGCTCCGTAGATAGCAGTCATACCGTATTTTGTTCCGATTGCAATCATCGGTGTTACAGCAACGAAAGAGGAACCAAGAACAACTGGTAGGCCAATCCCGAAGAAGCGGTTTTTCCACATTTGCAATAGGGTAGCAATTCCGCAGGTCACTAAATCGATGGCGATTAAATAAGCGAGCTGCGTAGAATTTAACCCGATTGCACCACCCACTAAAATTGGAACGAGCATGGCTCCGGCATACATAGCTAAGACATGCTGTAAACCGAGAGAGGCGGCTTTTGGTTTGCTTATCTGTTCAATCATATGTTTCCCTCCAAATCCATCTGTAACTTTTTCTGACTATTAATGTTACGATTTATTACATAATAAAAAATATTCAGTTAATTGTCTTTGGATAATTTGGCTAATTAAGCTATAAAGTTTTAGCTACTATAACTGAATGCAAATTTAAGCGTATTGTTCGATTAGCAGATGATTTTGGATGCGAAGTGCTAAGCGAAGCTGAAGGGTCACTTCTGGATCCTTTAAATCCTTCTGTAGAAGACTGCTGCATTTTTCAATCCGATATATCACTGTATTTCGATGTACATAAAGTCGCTTTGCTGTTTCTGAAATTTGGCAATGGCATTCTAAAAACTCGTTTAAGGTTTCAAAAAGTACCTTCTGCTCTTCGTCTGGAAGAGAGGAAAAAGCTTTAAATACCATGCGGTGATAATTCATTAAATCTGTTTGTGGAATCATTTGTAATAGCTCATTGATTTCTTTTTTCTTATAAAAGGAAATTAATTTCCTGCGATTTCTTATTGTTAGCACTGTGCTTTGTGCTTCTTTATAAGCACGTTGTATCTCGGAGAAGTTATGAGTTTGATTGCTGACACCGAACATCATATGAAGATCGAAATACTGGTAAATGGAAGCCTCTAATTCAGTGAATAGCTCGGTTAAAAATAATGTATAGTCTGAGTTTGGGTCGTGCAATTCGTATAAAAAGATTAACTCGTTATTTTGTGTGAAGGCGTGTATAGGAATCCGACTTGTTTGAAGGGCTTCCTCGCAATATTTATGAATTTGCTCGATGACGAAATTTGGTTGGTATGAGTAAGAAGCTGTTTTTGTCGTTACGTGCCCGATAATGCAAAGATATCCTTGCTGATAAGGTAATGAAAGCTCTTGTGACAATGCTTTTAAGGCGATAGGTGAGTGGCCCTCCTGCTCCAGCAAATCGCGGAAATGCTGATTGCGAATATTGCGTTTTTGCTGAAGGAGTGCTTGTTCCTGCATTATGGCAAAGGATAATACGTTAATGGCCTGCTCAATCGTTAAACGGGAGAGGATATCTTGCTCATCTATCGAGCCTTTAATCATTAAATAGCAATTCTTCTCAGAGTTAATGTTGATTGGATACAAAGAAATTGCTTGGCGGTCAGCGATTAATGAAAAGGTCCATGCTTTATTTGATGGGGTATGTCTGATATCATTTCGCATCATTTTGTGAATCGATGCCAGCTCGGGAATGTATTGCTGAGCAGAATACATCGGTCGTAAAAATGGGCTGATTAGCTGAACCTCTCTCCCTATTAAGGATGTCAACTGGCGTACAAGTCTCGGGATACCTTGGCCGTTCAATATAAGTAGTGTAAATTGTCGATGGATATCCATGGCATGAGTTAATAAAGAAGCTTCACTTTGTAATATCTTTTCGGTCATTAAAAAATTGATTTGCCCTAGTGATAGATGCTCGGGTAGCTCGATGAAAGGTAAATGTAGTTGATCTGCTAGCAGCAAAATATCTTGAGGGATTTCGTGTAAAAAGCGATTCTTTTTAATGCCGAAACCAGCACACCCCTTTGAAGCCATTTCGCGTATAAGCTCCTGAAAGAAAGCATGATTATTCTGTAGGTGATAGGCAGTCGTGATGATCAGTTCGTTTTTGCGCAGATATGGAATGATGTCCGGTGCATCCATCATTGTAATGGAACTGATTTCCCGACCTCTACTTTTTTCCCCGGCTACTAATGTAATAGGGGCTAATTCTTTTTGAGAAAGCATTTGTAGAATGTTCACAAACAAACCCTCCTTTTTCGCTATATGTTACAAAATCTAACATAAAATCAATAGAAATAATAGTGTGTTATAAAAAGTTACATAAAAAAGAGGCAAAGGACCGATTTTTGTTCACATTAACTAAAAATGAGATTTTTTTTAACAAATATGCTGATGAAGTGGCTTCTTTTCTTTCTTTATACTGATAAAAAGGTTGAATATTCGGATATTTATACGGTTAAAAAACCAAGATTACGAATTTCAGGAGGGAAGGTGGTGTGTCACATGAGTGAGGCTCAAACGGCACAGATTAAAGTGAGTGAAATTCAAGGATTAATCGATTGGCTAGCTGCTTTTGGCATAACAAGCGAAGGTGGAGTCACGAGATTACTCTATTCAAAAAATTGGGTAAAGGCACAAAGCGCACTAAAACAAAAAATGGAAGATACAGGGTATACTACTTACTTTGATAATGTCGGAAATCTTTTTGGGCGAATAGAAGGAACGGAAAAGGATGTTATTTTAACTGGCTCACATGTGGACACAGTAGTTCAAGGTGGAAAGTATGATGGCGCATATGGCATACTAGCAAGCTATCTAGCTACCAAAAGATTAGTAGAGCTATATGGTAAGCCGAAGAAAACAATTGAAGTTGTTTCTCTCTGTGAAGAGGAAGGCAGCCGATTCCCGCTCACGTATTGGGGCTCCAAAAATATAGTCGGTGATTATTCACCGATGACAGTAGAAGGTATGAAAGACAAGGACGGAATTCCGTTTAAGCAAGCAATGACCGAAGCGGGCTTTCCGTTTTTAGCATATAAAACAAAAAAACGAAGCGATATCCAGCATTTTATAGAAATCCATATTGAACAAGGCTCTGTATTAGAGAAAAGCCAGCTGGATTTAGGGCTAGTCAGTCATATAGTAGGCCAAAAGCGATTTACCGTTACGTTAAATGGTGAAAGCAATCATGCAGGTACAACGCCAATGACGGAGAGGAAGGATGCACTTGTGTGCGCGGCGAATTGTATTAGTGAACTGACAGCGATTGCGAAAGCAGAATACCCCACTTTACGCGTGACAACAGGTCAGTTAATTGCAAAACCGAATGTCCCCAATGTGATCGCAGGAAATGTAAATTTCACTTTAGATATACGTCATCATGAATCAGAAGTTTTAGAGGCGTTTTGTCAACGAGCAGCTCTGTTGCTTCAAAAGTTGGCAGCTAAAAGTGCCATTGCAATTGAAATTGACCTATGGACGGATATTAGTCCCGTTCCTTTAGACACCAAATTGCACAATGAAATGGAAAAAAAGCTCGCTGCAAAGGTGTTAACCTATATGCAGATGGTGAGTGGAGCCGGACATGATGCACAAGTCTTTGGTCAGCATATCCCAACGACGATGCTTTTTGTTCCAAGTAAGAACGGCATTAGCCATTCACCACTCGAATATACAGATAGCGCCAAGCTAGAAATTGGTGTCTCTGTTTTAATGGATTATTTATACGAGTTAGCATACTAAGGAGTGAAATGTGATGAACTATAAACAATTACAAACGCCTTCAAGAACAATAATGACACCAGGTCCAGTCGAGGTAGACCCTCGTGTATTACAGGCTATGAGTACACCAATCCTAGGACAGTTTGACCCAGCCTTTACTAATATTATGAATGAAGTAATGGAAATGCTTCGAGAGCTATTCCAAACAAAAAATAAATGGGCCTTTCCGATTGATGGAACTTCCCGCTCAGGCAATGAAGCACTTCTAGCGAGTGTCATTGAACCGGGTGATAAAGTGCTAGTACCAATTTTCGGTCGCTTCGGTCATTTGCTTGTTGAGATTTGTGAACGCTATGGTGCGGAAGTCTATACTTTAGAAACAGAGTGGGGAAGCGTGTTTGAGCAGCAAGTGATTATCGACAAGATGAAGGAAGTCCAACCTAAAATAGTGGCCGTCGTTCATGGCGAAACCTCTACCGGTTGTATGCAGGGGTTAGATATTCTTGGTAAGGCCTGTCGTGAACAAGATGTGCTGCTTATTGTCGATGCTGTGGCTTCGATTGGTGGCATCAGCATCCCGGTAGATGAATGGTATATAGATGGCATCATTGGGGGGACACAGAAATGTTTATCAGTTCCAGCAGGGATGGCGCCAATTACGTATAATGACCGGGTTGAGGCCGTTATTCAAGGGCGTAAAAAAGTGGAATACGGGGTTGCAACTGAAGAAGAGTTTGGCAGTAAACGAGCGAACATGATTCGCAGCAACTACTTTGATATTGCAATGATTCAAGATTATTGGGGACCGCGACGTTTGAATCATCATACAGAGGCCACATCGATGATTTATGCACTGCGTGAAGGCCTACGACTTGTGCTAGAAGAAGGGCTGGAAGAGCGTTTTGCTCGTCACAGCTATCATGAAGCAGCACTTATGAAAGGCTTGGAAGCGATGGGGCTTACGATTTATGGGAATCCAGTTTGCAAGCTAACACCGGTTACTTGTGTGGTCATTCCAGATGGCGTAGATGGCGAGAATATCCGCAAAGTGATGCTAGAGCAATTTGGTGTAGAGATCGCCTCTTCGTTCGGTCCTCTCCAAGGGAAAATTTGGCGAATCGGAACAATGGGGTACAGCTGTCGAAAAGAAAATATCTTAAAGGTGCTGCAGGCTTTAGAGGCAGCGTTAATTCGCAACGGATTTGAACCGAAACGTGGCGAAGGAGTTCAGGCGGCCCTTGATTATTATGATGTTCCTTCATATGTACCGGTAAAGGAGGCATAAGCATGAATTTGGATATTATTTTAAAGGGTGGAATAGTAGTCGAGCCTCATCAAGCAACTGTTTGCGATATAGCGGTGAAGGATGGCAAAATCGTTCAAATAGCAACAGAAATTTTGAGTCAGGACGTTCCAACGGTAGATTTAAAGGGGAAAATCGTTCTACCTGGTGCAATCGATGCCCATGTTCACTTTAACGAACCGGGAAACGTCGAGTGGGAAGGGATTGAAACTGGCTCTAGAATGCTTGCTGCGGGTGGGACAACAATGTATTTTGATATGCCCTTAAACAGTAACCCTCCGACAATTGATGTACCTTCTCTAGAATTGAAGGTACAGTTATCCGCTGAAAAATCTATAGTAGATTATCGATTCTGGGGCGGCCTTGTGCCAGAAAACATAAGCGAGCTAGAAAGTCTAGCAGAGCGAGGGGTCATTGGATTTAAGGCCTTTATATCAAACTCTGGATTTGAGCCATTTAAATCTGTGGATAATCTCGCTTTACTAAACGGAATGAAGGAAATCAGCCGTCTAGGTAAAATTTTAGCCCTGCATGCAGAAAGCGATGAAATGACACAGCTTTTAGCAGCTGAGAAAATCGCAAACGGTTTACTGGATCCAAAGGATTACTGTGAATCTCGTCCAATCATTGCGGAAGTTGAAGCTGTACAGCAAGCCCTTGCTTATGCAGAGGTTACTGGATGTGCCTTGCATTTTGTCCATATTAGTAGCCCAGAAGCTGTGAGAATCATAGATGAAGCAAAAGTGCGTGGGCTTAATGTCACATTGGAAACCTGTGCCCATTATTTATTGTTTAATGATGAAGCCTTTGATGCCCATGGCGTTTATGCGAAATGTGCACCACCATTGCGAGCAGCAAGTGTTCAACAGGAATTGGTCGAGCTAGTTGTAGCAGGCAAAGTAGACTTTATAACATCCGATCATTCTCCATGCTCTCCTGAATTGAAGGATTTAAAGAAACGGAATTTCTTTGAAGCCTGGGGAGGAATTAACGGTGGTCAATTTACCTTGTTAGCAACATTAGAAGTGGCAAAAGCGAACGGATTGCCTTTGACAGAAGTAGCTAAGCTAACAGCAGAAGCACCGGCTCTTCGCTTTGGACTAACGGGGAAAGGCCGTATCGAGGTAGGCTATGATGCCGATTTTGCCATTGTAGAGGAAATACCTTATCTCGTGACGAAGGAGACAATACAAGCAAAGCACAAGGACTCTTTATATGAAAATCACGAATTTCCTTATCAAATTGCAGCAACATACTGCAAGGGGAAACTGGTTTTTGCTGAAAGTGAAAATCTATCACATAGTAAATAAGGTATATGAAGCCAATGCTGGAAGTTTCGGTATTGGCTTTTAGTTTTGTGGATAAGTTTTGGGTGCGTGAACCTGTTAATTGACTATTGTGGATAAATGAACAGTGCCTGAATTTAGTGAATAAGCAGAGAAATTCCGGTTATATGAAGGCTGAGGCTCTTATCGGGTGTGAATAAGGGAAGGTTTTCCTGTTATTCATAGAAAAACGCCTCATTTTCATGTTTTTTAAGTTAATAGGCGGAATTTCTTCCGCTATTTTCTTCATTTTGCATCAAAACGGGCAAATAAACGGAAATTCTCCTTTTATTTATAGAGTGGGTCACCACATCTCTAACCTAACACTCCCAATCTATAAAACCGATACCACCAAGCCCACCAGAATTAAAAATGCATCCTCACCTTACCGCCTCTAACTAACCCCATCAAAAAACTTTTCCACAATCCTTTAAAATTCATCCACAATTGTTGACAGAATAGAGGTTATCCACAAGGGAATTTTTACTGAATTTTTCGCTCTTCTACTAATCATTTAATCTCCCCAGCGTTCAACAAATTTCCAAGTAATATTGAGAATTATTTCCCGAGAAATGTCTTATTTTGCGTTTGAGGTAGGAATATGTAAAAACCTTTAAATGATTAATGAAATGAGGACGATAGACATACCTTGTCATAAGGTAATTTACATTGAGGAAATTGTCTCACTTAAAATCGTTTTAAGGTACTTCATACGATAGAAAGCTTAGTTGACAAGGGAAAGGGGAGATTGAATGGCAATTGTTATACCGACAATCAATTTAAAAGGCGGCGTAGCGAAGACAACAACGACTGTGGGTCTTGCGGAAGTGTTAACGGCAGAGTTTAAAAAGAAAGTCTTACTAATAGATTTAGATCCGCAAACAAGTGCAACTACGATGTTAATCGGTAATCGACGTTGGAAAGAGTTAAATAAAAATGGTTATACGTTAGCTGCATTGTTTGAAGAAGCATTGGATCCTGATGAGTCTAAATTTATACTCGATAAAACACTTCAAAAAAATGTCTCAAATATTTCCTCAGTGAAAAACTTAGATTTACTTCCATCAAGCTTAGATTTAATAAATATACAGGATGTTTTGGCTAAAATGCCGACGGGACCATTTTACTCAGACAACCCAATTGAAATTTTAAAAAAGGCTATACGCCCCATCAAATATAATTACGACTATATCTTAATCGACTGTCCCCCTAATATGGGGATCATAACATTGAATGGTCTTCGCATCGCTAACGGGTATATCATTCCGGCAATCCCTGATGTCCTTTCTACGTATGGAATACCTTATGTTGTGGATCGTATCGAGGAATTTTCAAATAATATGGACATTAAAATCGAAGCATTAGGAATTGTTGTGACTAAATTTAAAGAAGATTCAAAGGTACATAAAGAAACTCTAGATAAGCTTAAAAAGGGAGTGATTCCTCATGTATTTAGATCTATATTTAAAGAAAATAATCAGGTAGCTAAGGCAGCAGATTATCATCAGCAATATTCTACGTTCAAGGAAAAGTGGGAAGAAGATGGCCAATATACTGCTTTCTATAATTTAGCAAAGGATATTGTAGAAAGATATGAAGGGTAAATTTTAAAAAATTCACTTTAGATTTCAACGGATTCTCTATTTTTACTCAAATAAATAAGCCTATTTTGGACAAACTAGTCAAGTAACATATAGAAATGGTTTTTAAAAAAAATTCTTTTCTATATGGCTATATTCAAGTAGGGAGGATAGCTATCATGCCAAATGTAGAAGCGAACAACACGAATTATAATTCCGATAAGGAAGGGAATGTTTGTGCAGTGGATAAACTTAATGTGAATCAAAACAAACAAACCAATAATGATAATGAGGAGTTTGCTTCCGAGATTCATCTAAATGCAAATTTAGAAAACTATGAATCGAAAAATATGTTTGGTAATCAAAATAATGAGCGTAAGGGGCTGCCGGTAAGTGAAAGAACAGCCTGGAATTAGTTAACGTTTAGCTATTTGATGAAGTTATTCTAATACTTGAAAATATGGGACATAAAGAGGTAACTCTTTAGTCCCATAAATTATTTGTTTAAAAATAGTCGTTACTATAGTACTATAATACTGAATGAAATAAATTAAGGATGTACTTAGTAATGAAAAATCATAAAATAAAACTAATTTTAGTAATATCTGCTACTTTATTGATAGTTTTTAATGTTCTAAGTTTTTACGTAACAGATCAGAATATAGAAACCACGGTTGAAGAGGCGATTGCCAATCAAACGCTAGAAACAGCCAAAGCGATTTCCGCAAAATTTGATACGGCTACGTATATACGATTTCTAAGTAATCCTGAAAAGAATGATGATTATTGGAAGCTGAATTATCAGTTAAATACTATTAGAGAAGACATAGGTGCTCTATTTGTTTATACATTAAAAGTAGATAATCCGAAAGTATCCCATACGATGATAGTAGGATTACCTAAAATGGAACAAGATTTTTTCAAAATTGGTACGGTTTGTACCCTTCCAGAGAAGGAGGTTAGGCATGCTTATTATAATGGTGAATCATACACCTCGGACATTATAGATGATACTCGTTATGGTAAGTATTTGTCCGTTGGTGCTCCAATATTCGATGAGTATAATAATATTATTGGATTTCTTGCAATCGACATTAGTACAGATAAAATTAGTACCATCAATGAAAGTGTGCAAGAAAATAATGTAATTATATTTTTGGTTAACTCGATATTTCTCTTAATTGCTATCTGTTTATCTTACTTCCTTCAAAATTGGTATCAAAGGGAAGTAACAAAGGAAATAGAAAATACAGAAGATACATATCAAGGGGAAATTCAAACATTATTAAGCTCTGTTTCTTCTCTAAGACATGATTTCTCAAACCATATTCAAGTTATCCATGGTCTACTTACAATTGGAGAATCAGAGAAAGCTAGGCAATATGTAAATTCACTGTCAAACGAAGTTCAGTTAATCGAGTCTATAAATTCGACAATTGAGCATCCAGGTCTGGCAATTCTGTTAAAATCGAAAAAAATAGCTGCACAAAATCACCAAATTGCAATGAAAACAAAGGTAACACAGGATTCCTATCAGCGTATTAAAACAACGGATATGATCAAAATCCTTTCAAATCTAATAGATAATGCAATGGATGCGACTCGAGAGTTAGCAGAAGAATCACGAAAAGTATCAATCTTTTGTGATGCCAACGAAACGCAATATATATTTAAGGTAATAAATACCGGTCCAAAAGTTGTCAGTAGTGGAGCGATCTTCAAACAAGGGTTTTCTACAAAGCCTATTGAAGAAGGTAAGGTTAGAGGACAAGGGTTGTTTATCGTCAGAGAGGTTGTAAGAAAATATAATGGTGATATTTCGATTGAATCTTCAGGTGATAATATAACGACGGCTATAGTGAAAATACCAGTTAAATAAATGTGAGGCTCCCTAACTAGTAAAGTGTACCCTTTGTAAAGGACATTTTGAAAAAGAGCCTAGGCAACTTGTTGAAGCTGCTGTCTGTATTTTGCAGGCGGCAGCTTTTTTAAATTCCATTGCCCACGATAATGATTGTAATAGGTCATGTAACTTTTGATTTCACGTTTTACTTCTTCAAGCGTTTCACAATTGCTAAAGTTTGTTTCATCTTTTAAATGCCCAAAGAATGATTCTTGAGGCGCATTATCCCAACAGTTTCCTCGCCGTGACATAGACTGACCTAAACCCATTTTCTTCACCAATGCCTGGTAAATCGGGCTTGTATAATGGAAACCCTGATCGGAATGGATAAAGGCATCTTCTGCTAAATGCGAATGTTTTTTTAATTTCTTCAACGTATTCAGAGCGATGTCCAAGTGTAAAGAAGATGACACTTCATAAGCTAGAATTTCGTTCGTTTCAGCGTCCTTAATCGTTGATAAATATGCACGTTTGCCGTTTCGATATGGCAAATATGTGATGTCTGTCAATAACACTTTACCCACTATACCTTGTTTAAATTTGCGTTTTAATTCGTTCGCATAAATGCGGTGTTCTTTCGTCGCTTTGACCATTCTTCGATAAGGATTTGCCTTGCGAATTGGACAGATGATGTTAAATTTCTTCATAATGCGGCGAATCCGCTTTAAGTTATAGGTGATGCTATATTGGCTTTGAAGCGTCATTTTAATTTGGCGTGCTCCCTTTTTACGTCCTCGGAAATGATACGCCTTTAAAATGATGTCTTTCACCACTTCATCTGCTTCATCTTGTTTGGCGCGATTTTGCGCTGATTTTTCATCAAAATGATGATAGAACCCTGAACGAGACACACCCATTACCTTACATAGATAGCTCACCATACGCTTTAGTTTATACTTTTGAAGCGTCTGGTGGATTAATTCAAATTTTAGTTTCGTTTCGATTGTAATTTCTTCTTCAACATCTGCCTTTCGAGTAGATCGAGCTTTTTTAGTAGTTCATTTTCTGCACGTAATAACTGGTTTTTCGCTTCTAAACGGGCGATTTTTTCTTCTGGGGTTAATTTCCGTTCAGAAGGTCGGCCGGAATTCATTTTACGAGTATCTTGTAAACCTACAATGCCAGAATTACGATAGGCTGCACGCCAGCGTTTCCCCGCTGTTTTAATACGATCCATTCCAATTAAGTCCACACTTAAGCCAGCTTCCTCGAAGATATCTCTAGGTAGCTTCCCCTGTTCATTTTCTGCAATAAAATGACGTTTGAATTCGTCGGTATAGGTAATCGCTTTCTCGCTGACTGACTTTACATAAGGGTTTCTTTTTAGCAGTTCTTGTTCTTTTTTCGTTAATAATCTTTTCGTCATTCTAATTCCGCTCCAACATCTTTTTTCTCATTATAAACAAAAGTACCCTACAAGAAGGACTTTTTTTAAAGTGTCCATCTTATAGGGTACATTTTACTAGATTGGGGAGCTTTTTTCTAACCCTGAAAATATTTTTTTGAAGGTAAAACATTGGGCAAAACTCGATTTTTGAATAAAAAAACATAGCAAAATCAAATTTTGGGTCATTTCCGTGTGAATGTAGATTTTATGGGCGTTTGACATTATTTAGGGATTGATTAAAATAAGGGTAACTTCAAAACTACCTCTAAGAATATCCTCATAAAAACAGCTTTAATTATTCCTAATTTATCTATTCGATAACTAAAAATGAAGGAGTGTAAAGTATGCAATTTATTATTTCAAGGGTCGATTGTCCAAATTGTAATGGTGAAGCAACTGAATATTATGATTACAAATCTGGTATAGTGACAGGAAGCTGTGAAGCCTGTGAAAAAGACTTTTCTGACAAAAGAGAAGTTACTGGTAAAATGCAAAGCTATCGAATAATGTATAAGGATGCTTATGGAATATTTAGCTTAGGTAAAAAAGATGGCTCCTCCCATGTATACATGTTCAACTCGGATATTGAAGAGAAGGTTTTAGCACATTTTGCTGCATATTTAGAAATACCTGAGGTGGATTCAGAAAATAGTTTTATCGCTCAATACTCTAGTGGTGCATTTTTCGTAAAGTATGGGAAGGTACCTAGTAATTTTCTAGATATCTATGCAGAAAACTATGAAATCTATAAACCCTATTTACAAGCCATAGAAACAAAATATCCTCGTTGGAGAGGGTGAAGGTAGTGTACACGAAACTAAAAAACTATTAGAATCCAAAAATGTATTGATAAAGATTGCAAGTGGAATTAATCCTCTAGACGATACACCCATCCAAGAAGATAGCTTTTTACATAATACACAAATTATCCATCCACTATTTTTCCTTACAGACTATATTTCTTATGAAATTGAAAAATCAAAGAAACCAAGAAGAAAACCAACCCAATTTATCATTACAGACGAACAATTGGAGCAAGTGTCTCTACCAGCAGGCAGTATTGGCATTAACGAATTTGCTAAAGCCATCAATGAGGTAATCGATCGAACGATTAGTAAAAATATTACTGGTACGTTGATTAATAAAAAATTAAAAGAACTCGGTATTTTAAGTGAAGAAGTCGATGAGCAAGGACATCGTAGCACGGTAACAAATGATAAATCAGAAGGGTATGGAATAGAATGTGTCACTCGAACTTTTAATGGTCGAGAATACCAAAAGGTCGTATTTAACCAGGTTGGCAAGGAATTTCTGTTGAAGAATTTCTGTGAGATGATGCGCTAGATAAGCTATATTTATTTAATTCAAAATCAGTAAGATTCTAGACTGTCCAATCTTGTTAGGGAAGTAGCAAGTCTGGTATACTAAAGTTAAGAATTTCATAATTTAATGTGACTACTTGATGCTGCAACATCAAGCAGTCAGTGCAATAGGTTAGTCCATTAAGAGAGGATTGGCTATTTCAAACAATTAACCCACCTAGACGTTCGCGCGGCAAAAGGATGGGTTATTTTTTGTGGTTAAAAGATAGAACGGACACTATCAACGCTGAAAACCCAACTGCAAACATAAGCGTTTCAGCAACAGTCATGGCATCACCACCTCTCTAAAGAAGTGAGAAGCCAACCATTCTTAAAAGGAAGCTAAACTATCACAACTAAATTATAGCACATACGTTCGCTTTTGTAAGGGTACAAGGTTGGATTTTATAGAACAAGCTAGAAGCAAAATTAGAACAGTGGCAGTATTTTGTTTAAAAAAGCTCAATACTTATTACAAATTTAAAGACTGGGAAAATATAATTCGCATATTTTAACACCTATTGTAAAAAATAAACTAAATGACAAAAGTGAGGGTGGAATATGCGAAAACATTACTATTTAATCATGTGTTTAATATGCTCGCTAATCTTTGTAGCAGCTTGTACGGATAATCACGATGACACACCTGTAGAGGCGAAGAACGAGGTAAAAGAAATAAAAACTAGTGGATCCTTAAACAAAATTAACTCCTTGCTAAAAGAAGTGTAAGATTCGTGTAGGTAAGTGATTCAAATGAACTGTTATATTTATATAATAGTCCACAATAGATATTAAATGTGCTACATTAAAGAAAAAAGTGATCTGAAGAGGAAAATAAGTGAATTCTCAATTAACAACCTATATTACATTGTTTTGCACATCGGGTATTTTGAACTTGTACTTATTTATTTATGTATTTATTAAGCGTCAGCAATTTACCAATATTAAACATGTTTTTGCTGTGTATTGCCTAAGTATAACGATTTATTGCTTTGCCGCTGCTTTTGGTTTAACAGCATCCAACCTAGAAGAAATTAAGTTTTGGACCATTATTCAATATATTGGAATGCCATTTTCTTCACCTCTGGGTTTACTGTTTATCATGCAGTACTTAGGTGTGAAAATAACGAAGCCACGTGTAATTCTACTATTAGCAATTCCTTTGATTAGTTTTATCATGGTTGCAACAAATGATTTTCATCATTTTCACTATAAATCGTATATGGTTCATCCATCATTAGGTGCTCCGTTTAGTGCTATTGAAGTTGGTATTTGGTATTTAGTTCATGGAATGTTTACCTTTGGCTGCATGCTAGTAGCTTTCATGCTTTTAATCTTCCGCTGGAAAGAAACGGCGAAAATGTATCGACCTCAAATTATTGCTTTATTAATCGGTCAGCTAGTTCCAATGGTGACAGCATTTATTTATTTAATAGGTGTTACACCTCCTGGCTTTGATCCAGTACCAATGGTTCTTTGGCTAACTAGTATTTTATATTTATGGTCAATCAGCACGACTCGATTATTTACTGTAATGCCCATTGCAAAGGATGCAATTTTTCACAGTATTAGTAATGGTGTTTTCGTATTAGATGAGCAATACCATCTAATTGAATTTAACGAAGCAAGTAGAAGAATGTTTCCGCAGCTAAATAAATCCATGATTGGACAAAATTTTCATGTTATTTGGCAAAATGTTACTGGTATTTCGGATAGCTTTTATTTAGAATCCGTAGACATTAAGCGGGAGATGACACTTGAAATTGAGATTGCGGAGAATTTTTATCAGGTTCGTACTTCTACATTGCAGGATCGGGAAGTTAAAAAAGGATTGCTCATCATTCTTACGGAAATTACGGAGCTAAAGAGGCTTCAAGCACAACTCGAGAAGCAAGCTTATTTCGATGAGCTGACTCAAGTGTATAATCGCCGGGCATTTTTTCAGCAGTGTGGGCAAAAGCTTGAGCATGCCAAAGCTGCTCAAACACCCTTGACTGTCATTTTATTTGATATTGATTATTTTAAAAAAGTAAATGATACATATGGCCATATGATTGGAGACCAGATATTAAAGCATGTGGCACAAATTTGCCAAACAAAGCTAGATACGATTGGTCTTTTTGCCCGATATGGCGGTGAAGAATTTGTTATCGCGTTAGAGGGGTATACAGCAAACGATGGAGCTAAGGTTGCTAATGAGCTTCGATGTGCAATTGGGACAGAGCCTCTGGTTGTAGAGGATTTAATTGTTTCAATAACGGCAAGCTTCGGTGTAGCTCAATTTTCGAACGCTATAGATGAAACACTAACACAGCTGCTTAATAATGCAGATAAAGCCCTCTACGCAGCAAAGGAAGAAGGGCGAAACCGTGTACTAATCTACTCAGAGAAAGTAAATTCCATAAACACACAGACCTAACTTTGGGAACTACACCTAAACGTTAGGTTTTTTGTATGACCAAAAACGCTTGTCGTATAGCCATTTATTCTAAGCGGATAGGAAAGTATAGGTTCTAAGGGAAATCCGCATAAGAAAAAACTTCACCTCAACCTATTCTGGTCGAGGTGTGTTTTTCTAATGAAATATGAAGTGTTCATGTTAATGAACCTTAAATCTTGTTTTATGCCATATATATGGAAAATTATAGGTGGGTGTATTAATTGTAAAAATATGCCCCATATGGTAACATGATAACTGTATTAATTATCTGAATAATGCGTTTAATGTAGCGTTTATGTGCTTAAAACTAGCTATATTTTTATTCTCGATAATTAAAATCACCCATTAGTAACATGGTTCTTACCAGATTATGTATATGGTAAAAGGTCAGTCGTAAATTGTTAATTAAATGTAAAATTAAGGGAATATCATTTACTTACTACTTTTTTATTACTAGACTAATAATGGGTATTTGAATTTAACGATTTTAAATAAGTACATAACCGTACATACTGATTTAGCGAATTTGAAAATTTGTATTTATAAGTGTTTGAAGGAGGGACTAAAAGCTCATGACTATTAACTTGCAAAAAGGTCAACGTATCGATTTAACAAAAGGTAAGGCAGATTTAAGCCGTATAATGGTTGGACTAGGCTGGGATCCTGTAGGGAAAACAGGAGGATTTAGCTTTTTTAAATCTTCTGGACCAGATGTCGACTGTGATGCGTCCGTAATTATGTTACAAAATGACCGTTTTACAGATAAAAAGGATCTCATATACTTTGGGAACAAAAGTAGTAATAATGGTTCGGTTGTTCACTCTGGGGATAATTTAACAGGTGAAGGCGATGGTGACGACGAAACAATTATGTTGGATTTAAGAAATATCCCAGCCCAATATAATAAATTAGTTTTCGTCGTAAATATTTACGATTGCGAAAGAAGAAAGCAAGATTTCGGCATGATTCAAAATGCTTATATTCGCGTGGTTAACCCACAAACAAATGAAGAAATTGTTAGATATAACTTATCTGATAACTATTCTGGTCAGACATCATTAATAACGGGTGAAATTTATCGTCATAACGATGAATGGAAGTTTGCGGCAATTGGAACTGGAACGACAGATCCTGGCTTATCAGCAATCTGTAACCGTTATATATGATTTTTATAGTAAAAAAAAATTCATCAATAATTAGGAGGATTTCAAATGGTAGTATCACTTGCAAAAGGTCAAAAGGTTGATTTAACAAAAACAAATCCAGGATTATCAAAAATTACGGTTGGACTTGGATGGGATACAAATAAGTATGATGGTGGACATGATTTCGACTTAGATTCATCAGTATTCTTACTAGATGCGACTAATAAAGTTTCTGGCCCTCAAGATTTTGTCTTTTACAACCAAACAACAGGTGGAAATGGTTCAGTAGTTCATACTGGTGATAACTTAACTGGTGAGGGTGAGGGAGATGATGAGCAAGTTAAAATCGCTCTTAAAGACATCCCGGAAAGCATTCAAAAAGTAACGTTCACAGTTACGATTCATGATGCTGAAACTAGAACTCAAAACTTCGGTATGGTTACAAATGCATTTATTCGTGTAGTAAATGATGATACAAATGAAGAAATTATTCGCTATGACTTAGGTGAAGACTTCAGTATCGAAACAGCTGTAGTAGTTGGAGAATTATACCGTCATAATGGCGAGTGGAAATTCAGTGCTATTGGTTCTGGCTACCAAGGCGGCTTAGCAGCATTATGTAATGACTTTGGCTTACAAGTAGGTTAAATTTTGAGGTAGCACAGTGACTTATCTTTATCTAGTTGCTGTGTTACTTTCAATATAATTGATTGATTATTCTAAAATCGTTAGGGGGAATTAAAATATGGCAATTCAATTAAGTAAAGGTCAACGAATTGATTTAACCAAAAATGACCCATCATTACAAAGAATCATTATTGGATTAGGCTGGGATATCAAACAATTTGATGGTGGTCAAGATTTCGACTTAGATGCTTCTGCATTTCTTTTAGATGCAGGTGGTAAATGTAGAAAAGAAACTGATTTTATTTTCTACAATAATCTACGTAGTGTTGACGGTTCAGTAACTCATACAGGAGATAACCGAACTGGTGAAGGCGATGGAGATGACGAACAAATTAAAATTGACCTATCGAAAATTCCTCATGATGTACAAAAGGTTGCAATTACTGTAACGATTCATGATGCAGAGGTGCGCCATCAAAACTTTGGTCAGGTGTCTAATGCATTTGTTCGTTTAGTAAATGAAGATACCGGTAATGAAGTGTTGCGCTATGATTTAGGCGAAGATTTCAGTATTGAAACAGCAGTTGTTTTCTGTGAGGTCTATAAGCACGGAAACGACTGGAAATTTAATGCGGTCGGTTCTGGCTACCAAGGCGGTTTACAGGCATTAGTAAATGCCTATGGACTGAATGCATAATTGTCTATCTAAATGAATTTAATATAAAAATAGAATATGTAAATTGTGAGGGACTACTTTGGAGATTATTAATCAAATACTAAGCACATATGCCATGTTTTTTGACTGGGAGATGTGGGGTGAAGTATTAACAGACCCTGTAGCATGGGGTTTAATTGGATCGCTGGTTGTAATCGAAGGTCTATTATCAGCTGATAATGCCCTTGTTTTAGCGGTATTAGTAAAACACCTTCCAGAGAAGCAAAGAAAGAAAGCACTTATGTATGGGATGCTGGGTGCATATTTCTTCCGTTTCCTATTCATAGGTATTGGTGTATATCTAATCAAATTCTGGTTCATTAAAGTACTGGGTGCCCTTTATTTAGGGTGGCTTGTATATTCTCATTTCCGCAAAAAGGGTGGAGAAGAGGAAGATGAAGCAAAAGAGTTTAAAAAAGGTACTTTATTAGTTCGCCTATTTGGTACGTTCTGGGCAACAGTAATCTCCGTTGAGCTAATGGATATTGCCTTCTCAGTAGATTCAATCTTAGCGGCATTTGCCATATCCGATCAGGTTTGGGTGCTTTTACTTGGCGGTATGCTAGGAATTATCATGATGCGTACAGTTGCGGGAGTATTCCTTACATTAATCGAAAAAGTCCCTGAATTAGAAAATACAGCATTTATTTTAATTGGTATTATCTCATTAAAAATGTTAGCGAGTGTGTTTGGTTTCCACTTAGAGCACTGGTTATTCTTCTTAATATTAATTGCAGCCTTTGCAGCTACCTTTGTTGTTCACTTTAAGAATAAGAAGAAATTGATAGATGAAGAGAATATATAATAGTAATCTCTTAGTTTAAATCAATAGATTTAGCTACTGCTATTTAAGCGGTAGCTTTTCTTTAACGGATATGAACTATTGAAAAAATGATATCCGCAAGGAAACGACATCAACTCGACCAATTTGGGTCGAGTTGTGTTTTTCTAATACGAAAGGTTGGGGGGAATGGGATGAAACATTTTAGCTTTGAGTCACCTGAAAGATTGGAGAAAATCTTTTATAAACAGCCAGAGTCCTTTACTAAGTATTCAGAAAAAGAGGTTCTTTCCTACATGGTAGGTGCAACTCTTTATATGCCGGCGACAAAGGAAAGTATTGCTCAAGATGTCATTACAAAGAAATTTAAAGAGCTAGTATCAATGGTAATCGATTTAGAGGATGCGGTTGGGGATAACCAGCTAGAAGAGGCAGAAGAGCTTTTAGTAAAGCATCTGGAAACCATTTATTATGCTTTGGAAAATCATATTATCACAATCGAGGATTTGCCCCTGATTTTTGTAAGGGTTAGAACTCCAGAGCAATTGAAGAGAATGAATTCGAAATTTGGCGTATTTAATAAAGTATTAACTGGCTATGTTTTCCCTAAATTCTCCCCTAAAAATGGTCGGGAATTTTTACAAATTATTGATGACATTAATACTGAGGATACAGTTCTATATGCTATGCCAATCCTTGAGTCCAGTGAATTTATTTATAAGGAAGATCGGTTAGAATCTTTATTAGAAACAAAAAAAATCATAGATTCGTATAGTAAGTATATTTTAAATATCCGAGTTGGCTGTACAGATTTTTGCGGATTGTATGGTATTAGAAGAAATGTAGATACGACAATCTATGATGTTTCGGTTATTCGCGATTGTTTAGCCAACATCATAAATATATTTAATCGACAAGACGATGGCTATGTTATTTCTGGACCAGTGTGGGAGTATTTTTCAAAAGAAGAACGGATTTTAAAGCCACAGCTACGTGTCAGCCCGTTTGAATTCAGACACGGGAGCACAGGCCTTAAAAAACGCAGAGAGCTAATTAATGAATTCCTAGATGGACTGATTAACGAAGTCATTTTAGATAAATTAAATGGCATTGTTGGTAAAACAATCATTCACCCAACCCATATTAAACCTGTTCATGCACTTTATACCGTAACACATGAGGAGTATATGGATGCGTTAAGTATCATCAATAATGCTGAAGGTAATGTGGGCGTGCTAAAAAGTCAGTATCAAAATAAAATGAATGAAGTGAAGCCGCATTATTATTGGGCGAAACGCATTTTACTAAGAGCAAAAGCTTTTGGTGTATATAATGAGCATCAGGACTTTACAAGCTTGATTATAGAAGATGTAAAGATTAAGAGATAAGGAGAGATGAACTCTGAAGCCTGTTGAAAATAAAGAAGTATATCAAGTATTAAATGACTTAACTGTCGAAGTGGATGTATTAAATAATCCATACAACTTTCAGCTTGGTCAGTTATTTCAAATGGCAGCACGAATCAATAAAAATCGAAGCTTCTTATTTGTTAGCAAGGTTTTAGGAAAGCATCTTGCAGTCAATCCTAAAATACCATTGCTTGTAGGAAGCTTACTTGCAATACGTTATTTAGAAGTAGTTTATGGGGAAAGTGACCCACGTGCTCAAAAAATTGCAAATGCTATCCAAACAAATGAAGGGTTAGAGGAGATCTGGGGCTCACTACAAAAAGCCCCAATTTCACTACCGAAGGCCACTACTTTTGTTGGCTTTGCAGAAACAGCGACTGCATTGGGTCATGCAGTATTTAGCAGCTTTAGCAATAATGCGAAGTACATTCATACAACACGAGAGCAAATTGATAGTCTCACTTCAATTATTAATTTTGAAGAAGAGCATTCTCATGCGACGAGTCATCGAGTTTATGCACTTGATGCGGAATTTTTCAAGGATGGCAGTGAAGTGGTCCTTGTGGATGATGAAGTTACAACTGGAAAAACAGCCATCAACATTATTCGGACGATCAAGGCCGAGTATCCATTAAAAAATGAATTTACAGTCGTCTCGATATTAGATTGGCGCACGCCAGAATACCGTGAACGATACCGTCAATTAGAGGAAGAATTGGACATTAAAATTCATACCATTGCTTTGATAGATGGGGTCGTTTCGATTAGCGGAACACCAACCACAGATGAGTATGAAATGAAAACAGATCACACATTCCAACCAGAAGTTTCTTATCTACCTGTTTCTCACCTTTTATCATCTGATAGCCTTCAACAAAGCTCTTCAACTAGTGTCAATGGCATTTCAAACAAATCGAGCTATCTACATGCAACAGGAAGATTTGGTCTTTCTATACAAAAGGAAAAAGAGTTTTCAAATCAAATCCAAGCAGTTGCAAATTACGTGAAAGAAAAAAGACGGGGTAAAAAAACATTAGTCATAGGTACGGGTGAATTTATGTATTTACCTATGCACATTGCTGCTCAGATGGGAGAGGGTGTTTATTTCCATTCAACTACACGTAGCCCAATCTATCATACGAACTCAAATGACTATACCATTTGGCAAAAATTCAACTTCGATAGTCCTGAGAACCAAGGGGTAACAAACTATCTGTACAATATTCAAGCAAACCAATATGATGAAGTCTTTATTATCTTTGAGAGAATGTCCTCTTTAGATGCGGCAAGTCCGTTAATAGAAGAGTTAGCAAGAGTAAATCTACCATATATTAATATCGTCAATATGACAGAAATCGTGGAGTAAAGGAGCAAACGCCAAACTACAAAAGCATGGAGGGAATATGTATGAACAAACCAATTGTGAAACCGGATAAAATGGGAAGCTACAAAGAAGAGGATGTTGTTTTTTTATTACGGGATATTAGCAATTTTAAGATTGAGAGAAAGTCAGAGGAAAGAGAAAAACTGATCCAATCGGGTACACATTATTCAGAAATGCTGCCTGTAGAATACCAACCAACAGATGAATATTTATCATTATTTCATAATACGCTAGAGCAGTACTCAAAACGCGTGGCCATTGCAGTAGGCGTTGTTGCAGAGCAAATCAAGGAAATAAACGGTCTTGAAAATCTAGTTCTTGTAAGCTTGGCAAGGGCAGGTACTCCAATTGGAATCTTAATTAAGCGATACTTGGCATTTAAATATCAAGTGGAGGTTCCACATTACTCTATCTCGATAATTCGTGGCAGAGGAATTGATGAGGTAGCCATCGACTATATCTTTGACCAACACCCACAAGCAAAAATTCAATTTGTTGATGGCTGGACAGGAAAAGGAGCCATTACATACGAGTTAGATGAGGCATGTAAGGCTTACAATGAGACGCGTGAGGACAAACTTGATTCTTCTTTAAGTGTTTTAGCAGACCCAGGTCATTGTGTAAGTATTTACGGAACACGCGACGATTTTTTAATTCCATCGGCTTGTCTAAATTCAACAGTTTCAGGCTTAGTTAGCCGGACTGTATTGAATTATGATTTCATGGAGGAAAGTGACTTCCACGGGGCGAAGTATTATAGGGAATTAACTGATGTGGATGTGTCCAACCTTTACGTAGATACGTTAACAAGTGAATTCGAGCATGTGCAAAACGAAGTGATAGAAAAGCTTGAGGAGCTGAGAAAAGAGGATACAACACCTTCATGGAAGGGCATGCGATCTGTCGAAGTAATTCAAGAAAAATTCGGGATAAATAATACGCATTTTATTAAACCTGGTGTTGGTGAAACAACGCGTGTGTTACTGCGTCGTGTACCTTGGAAGATTCTTGTGAATCCTGAGCACTCGAATGATTTAACCCATATCCTGATGCTTGCTAAAGAGCGTAATGTGCCAATTGAAGAATTTACGGACATGTCTTACTCATGTTGTGGAATAATTAAGGAATTATAAGGGGGATATAGCTTGATTTTATTTACATCCGATTTAGATCGTACTTTAATTTATTCAAATACGATGATGCAGACATATCCCGTTGCTGGAGACGTGATTCCGGTTGAACATAAAGAGGCTCTTGAGATTTCTTACATGTCTCAGGATTCCATCGATTTGCTAAAGCAATTTAGCAAAGAGCATCTATTTGTACCGGTTACAACTAGAGCGGTTTATCAATATGAAAGAATTCACGCCCTCGCAAAGGATATCAATCCGAAATATGCGATAACAAGCAATGGAGGAACGCTCTTGATCGATGGTAAATCGGATTTAGAGTGGAATAAAATTGTGCGTAATCGTTTAGCTGATCAATCTCAGCCAAAGGAAGAAATGATTCGGGTGTTTTCTAAGATTCGCCATGAGTCCTGGGTAGCACGTGAATTTTACATCGATGATTTGTTTTATATGTTCCATGTCAATAGAGAGCTTGTGCCAAGAGGCGAGCTTGCAGAATTCCAACGAGAGCTAATGACAATGGGCTGGAGTATCTTCCTGCATGGAAGAAAACTATATGTCCTGCCAACAAGCTTAAACAAAGCTTACGCGGTTCAATATTTACAAAACTTTGTAGACTATGACCTTCACGTAGCTGCAGGTGATTCCATGATGGACTACGATATGATTATCGAAGCTGACTATGGCTATAGCCCAACACACGGAGAGCTATACGAAATGCAGCCTAATGATGAAAAAGTAAAGTGGCTAAACGGTATGGGTGCTACCTCAACAGAGGAGCTGCTTCAGAACATTTTGGAGCTGAATGTGGTGAAGTAGTAGGTGGACGTGCCTGTGAGCATAAGGTATTCGGGATTAAATAAATTTCGGTAAATCGGTTGAAATGAAAGTACCTATAAAAAATGGGAGGCTACATTAAATGGTGAATTTAAACAAAATCGAGTTAAAGAAAAAAGGACAATCCATTAATCTGACTAAAAACAATCAAGCAATAGGTGAAATTTTAGTCAATCTGAATTGGAATCAGCAAAATACTGGGAAAAAATCAGGGGGCTTCCTTTCTTCTTTACTAGGTAAGTCAAATAATGTAGATCTTGATTTAGGCTGTTTATATGAACTGAAAAATGGCGAAAAGGGCTGTGTGCAAGCATTGGGAAATGCATTTGGCTCCTACGAGAGCTATCCATATATGCAATTAGATGCAGATGATCGCACTGGCTCTGCTACAGGTGGAGAAAATCTTCGCATAAATGGAAGTAAGCTTTCTGAAATAAAACGTGTATTAGTGTATGCCTTTATCTATGAAGGTGCAGCCAATTGGTCGCAAGCAGATGGCGTTGTGACATTAAAATACCCTGCAGGCCCAGACATTGAAGTAAGGCTGGATGAGCACAAAAACGGGCAAATTATGTGTGCTATCGCCATGATTGAAAATGTGAATGACGAAACATTTAAAGTGGAGCGTCTTGTAGAGTACTTTAATGGCCACAAAAATATGGACCAAGCCTATAACTGGGGCATGAACTGGGTAGCTGGAAGAAAATAAACGAAAAAGTAGCCAATCTCATATTTGAGACGGCTACTTTTTATTATGATTGAATAAACATTTGAACCCATGCACCGTTATAGTAACCAACACCAATAGCGTTGTATTGACCATTTAAAATATTGGCTCTATGTCCTGA
The DNA here is from genome assembly GCF_044795995.1 of Ureibacillus chungkukjangi. NCBI lineage: Bacteria > Bacillati > Bacillota > Bacilli > Caryophanales > Caryophanaceae > Ureibacillus > Ureibacillus chungkukjangi. The sequence goes on from NZ_CP085009.1 coordinate 479,907, forward strand.
TGAGTTCATCCAAGAATTCATAACCTCTTGTGGAGTCTTCTGTCCTTTGGCAATGTTTTCACCTGCAGCTCGATAAGATACGCCGAAGGTTTTCAACATATCAAAAGGACTACCATAGTTCGGGCTGGTATGGCTGAAGTAGTTACTGTTGATCATATCCATTGCTTTCTTTTGAGCAACGTTTTTCACATCAGCTCGATGTTGGACAGTACCTAATCCAGCTTTTTGTCTTTCTGCATTCACCAAACGAACGACTTCTTCTTCAAAGCTTGCCACCGGGCTACCCGAATCCTTTAATCGGATAGTTGAACCAACCTGCATGTTCAGTGGATCAACTGAAGGGTTTAGTCTCATAAGTTCCTTATAATCTAACCCATATCGTTTGGCAATGAACCAGAATGAATCCCCTTTAGAGACCTTATAATACTCAAATGGTGGTTCCTTGAACATTTTGATTTCTTGCCCCTGTACAGAATAACTAGAAGAGAACAGGAGTAAGGCACAAAACAGAAGGACGCTCGAAAACTTTTTCATTTACATTACACCTCCTTTTGATTTCTCTTATTTTTGATTTTGGATAGTCTTTTTATACGACATATAATTGTTATTTGTTAGGTGAAAAGCCATAAAATAAAGTTGCGAAAACTGTGATGGGAGAGAATCGAATTGATAAGTGCTGTTTGGCAAATTATATCTGTGGATTCTGCTCGTTTATCCGCCAACTTTTGTGATAAATCCCAGTTAGAAGTAAATATACGTTATATAAATTTTTAGAAGAAGTGATTGCAGAGAATTAATCCAACCACTTTTGCTTATATTCCCGACACTTTTTGTCGAAATTCAGTCACTTTTTAAAAAAATCCCGACACTTTCATCAATAATACCGACACTTCAAAATCAAACTTCAAAAAAATACTAATAATTAATGAAATTTATCAAAACCTGTATATAATAAGCTTGCCCAATTACTTGTAGACAATAATAAAAACCCTTGCCAAGCAAAATCTGCTTAACAAGGGTTCAAGGGTTCATTACATTACATTTCATTTCATTCTACTACAAAATACCTTTTTCCTTTGCCTCTTCAAGCCAGGAGGGGAATTCGTCTAATAGGTTTTCGTAAAGCTGCTCGTCTGTGATTTTTTCGATGTCTTCGAAATGGAAGAAGTTCGCGTTGTCGATAAAGCGGCCTTCCATTGTGTCCAATTTGCGTAGGACGTCAAAGTTTGAGTCACCAATGCCGACGAATTGCCAAAAAATTGGCTTGTTTGAAGACTCTACGATAAATCTTTTAATGCCCGGTTTGCAGCCACCATCATTGATAAAGATTAAGAAAACAGGTTCATCACTTGGTTCTTCAACAGTGTATTTGTTGATAATGTCTGCCATAACCTGAGGCTCGTCATTACGACCGAATTTGTGAATAGCGTTATTTCCTAGAATATTCTTTTCAACATAGCCAAGTAGGTTATGCTCGGTTACTTCAGGTAGTCTGGAAAATTCGTTGTCATATACCCAAACGTCCAAGGAGCCATCATCATCGAACTGGGAAGCCACTGCAGCAACACGCTCAACGGCTTCCTGAACTTCACCGATTTTATAAAGGCGTCTCATAGAACCCGAAATATCCAGGACGAGACCGACTTTTGCTTTAACACCAGTTAATTTTTTCTTAGTCAGTACGATTTTTACTTTGTCTTTTCTTAAAGATATAGTGGACATGTTGCTCCTCCTAGCAAGAAAGTTGTATTAGTGTTGCATTTCAAAGGTTACTTATTCATGAGGCTACTGAATTAATCCCTTTTGCGAGGCTGATTTGACCCAGCCTGGGTATTCGGTCATTAGTAAATCGTAGAGCTCTGTGTCTGATAGCTCTAACGGATCCTCGACACTAAAGAAGTTGGCGTTATCCAAATAGCGACCACTTAGATTATCTAGCTGCTCTAGGAAGGTGAAATCAGATTGGATAAGACTATTGAAGAAGCCGCCTTTCTTTTTGGCGCTTTTGTTTGACTTACCAATCGCCATGAACTGCCAGAACATCGGCTCATAGGAAGAATGCTGAATATGGTTCGTTGCGTCAGCTTTATCGAATGGGGCGCCATCTGTTACAAACATGACGTAAACAGGATGATTTTGCGAATAGGGTTTGTCGCGTTTTCCCCCATGACCAAAATAATGCTTTCGAATAATTTTCATTGCTTTGCCGTAGTAAGTGTTACCTTCTAACGGATGCTGCTTAATTAAGCGATCCACAGAGCCGCCAAAGTTATCAATCGTGATTTCGCCTGCATCATAGGCATTTTTGCCGAATAAAAACACATCAATGGAGCCGTCATCGTCAAAGCGAGTTCCTAATGCCAAAATACGCTCAACAAATTCTTGGATTTTGCCTGTGCGGTACATTTTTGACATAGATCCAGAGATATCCAAACAAAGGGCTACCTTCGCCGTATGATTTTGCAGTCCGGCTTTTTCTAGTGAGATTTTGGCTTTCTTTGAAAGGTCCAGTAATTTTGGTGCTGTTTGCTCCATCTTCTTCTCTAACAGTATTTTTTTATCGAGCACTGGAGCGGCTTGCGCTTCTGACACGGCTGCTGTTACAGGTGTAGGTGTATTAGCTGGAGCTGGTTCTTCTGAAGCAGTACCACCGAAGCTTGATAATAAAGCAGAAAGACCTCCGTCAAAGCCACTCCCGACTGATGAAACCTTCCAAAGGGATTTATAATTATAAACTTCTGTAATAATCACGGCTTTTTCATTTTTGAAGTCAGTTCCGTTAAAGGAATAGTCAAGAAGAGTCTGGGTGCCTGTTTTTAATTTCAGGGAGCCATTTTGAATCATACCCATTGTTCCATTTCCATCGATTGTTGCTGTGAAAACGAGGTATTGAATGGAATTCGGAATTTTGGCTAAGTCGATAAAAAAATTGCCACTGCCATTCCCGAGGTTTCTAAGTTGAATTTCGTTGGATGGGGAATTTAACTGATTGTAAAAAATCATATACCGATCGTCTGTAAGCTGTTTTTTCTGGTCTAGCCCAAAACACGTAATATCAATTTCAAAGCTTGAAGATACATTTACCTCTACCTCTAATTGAGTTGCAGAAGTAAAATCAGATACATTTACTTTTTCACCACGAATTAAAGTTTTCATAGACCCTCCATTTAAAATTAAAATAAAATCATATACCCATTATATCCCATATGAAGAGATGATAGGTTTAATACACTCTGATTAGGGAAAAGAAATTAAAAATAGAGTTTACTAGTAGACATATCTTTTGGAAGCAACAAAAAATAGATTCTAAACATTTAAATTTGGGAGAATTTTTGTCTTTGATGATACATAAAATACTATTATGTGGATTTTTACCAAAAATATACAAATAAGTAGGAGGGCTCTATGAAAAAGCTTTTGAGTATACTAGTTTCGATATTGTGTCTTTGTGTTGCTGTGGGCATCCAGTCTAATGCTTTAGCAGCTGCCCCGGTCAAGAGTTCAAGTTTTCCTGATGTGAAAAGTGATTATTATGCATATGAGGCGGTTGCTTGGGCAAAGGAGAATGGAATTGTAAGTGGTTATGAGGATGGAAGCTTTGGCCCTAATAATAAAGTAAGTGAAGCTCAATTAGTGGTTATGTTAAATAATCTATACAAGTTAAACAAGGTGGAGGGAGAGATTACGAAAGATACTCCTTCGAAACATTGGGCAGATGATGTATATAATTCACTAGCTTCGTATGGCGTACCTTTAAATGGGTATTTAGATCATACGATTCGAAACCAACCAGCAAAACGCGGATTAGTGGCGCAGGCTCTAGTATATTTAGGGCATGATGATCTAGATTTGAAAAATTCAATTCAATTTTTGCTGGACCATGAAATCTCTACTGGTCAAAATCATGATAAAAAAGAAAATGTATTTGAATTTTTTGGTTACAAAAATGAACTTACGAGAGCTCAAGTAGTTACATTTTTATATAAGATGAATCAAAGTGGTTTCGGTAAAGTCAGTGAAGCTGCTTCAAATACAGCTGAAAAAGGTCTTGCACTAGATGAGCTAGTCAAACAGTCAAAAGAAAGAGTGGATGGCGAGTTAAGCGTGCTTTCCAATATTGAAGCAAAGAACGTTGTAAAAGAGAAGCTATCCGGAATTGTAGATACATTTAAGCGATTAGGAGAAGAACATAATTGGTCTTTTGAAAATCATCCAGACTTTACTATTTTAAGACCGGAATTATTAAAATATGCCACTCCTACCTTTACGGATGGATTCTTGAAAGATGTGAAGGATGAATTTTATTGCTCATGTGATGTGCCTCCATATCCTTATGCCGCTTTAGATATCCGTTTTAATGTGCTAGAAAACACAAGTGACCGAGTTGTAGCTTCTTCCATTGTATTCGATCAAATGGTTTCAGGAGGAAGTACGGTTTACTTTACGCTAGTTAAACAAAATGGAGAGTGGTTTATGGAGAATTATAGATGGGTCACTCTTCAGGAAGAACCGATTAACTTAACATGGGAAGAAGTAAAGGCCAATATGGAACGAGACGGTAAGAAGGTAGAGCTTCTGAATACAACAAAGCACGATGGAAAAAAACTTTATATCGTAAAATATATTGAAGACAAAACAATTATAGGTGTTTACGCAGATAACTCAGGGCATTTGTTTGTAGTGCCAGATGAATTATTAAAATAAAATTAGAGCAATCCATCAAAGTAATAGCTTTGTTGGGTTGTTTTTTTCTTGTGAAAACTAATTATTAATAAAGTCTAAGCCGCTAAAAAACTCAAACATATATTAGAGATAAAGTTTAATCCTAATAGGGGGTGATTAGATTGATGCCGTTTTATCCACCAGATAATAGAAGAAGAGCATTTTCGGAGGATCCTAGAAGAAGAGCTATGCCACCTGGACCAAGACAAAATTTTGGCCCAACATTAGAGAGAAGAAGACCAGACAATCCATACATGTACAACCAGCAACAGCCTTACGGATTCCCACAGCAGGGCCAAAGAAGAGGTCTCCCTGAAAATCTCAACATGATGATGAACCATGCCGGAAAACTATCAGAAGGCATTAACATGGTAAGACAAATTGGGTCGTTCTTTAATTTGTTTAGATAAGAATTGTGTGTGTACTGTGTGTGTACCAGGTACACACACAATTTAGAACAATTCAGATTTTGTTAGTGCAAGGGTTTTGTTTAGGACAATTGGGGAAAACTTAATAAAAAGGAGGTTTTCCTATTTATGAAGAAATTACTTATGATGATGTTTTTAACGTTTTCAATGTTCTCTTTAGTAGCTTGTGGTAACGATGAAGCACCTGAAGAAGGGGAGCACATTGAAGATATTGAAGAGGAAGATGAAATCGGTGATGGTGAAATCGATGATGAGTAAAAATAAAAGCCAGAGTTAGTTCTCTCTAGCGCGAAGCCTTTAACGCTATTTATTAGTGTTAGGGGTTTTATTTTTGCAGGGATTTATTTAATGGATATTGAAGCCTAATAGTGGATGTCAAAGGAGGGATAGCATGAATAAAAGATTCAAAGAGAAAATAAAAGCAGCTTTTGGTGAAAGGGGTGAGCTGTGGCTTGAGCAATTCCCTGAGACACTTGAAGTAATTTGTTACAAGTGGGGGTTAACAGTAGAGGGAGAGCCTGCTAATTTATCGTATAACTATGTAGCATACGTAAAGGACGCCATGAATCGCTCGCTTGTTTTGAAAATCGGTATTCCAGGATATGATTTTTCAAATGAAATCAAGGCGACAAAAGAGTTTCAGGGAGAGGGCTTCGTAAAACTATATAACTATGACGAAAAGCTAGGATGCCTTTTACTTGAACGACTAACACCGGGTAAGATGCTAAAAGAGGTGGAAAAGGACGAGCAAATCGACATTTATTTGACGGTTTGGAACAGATTTAACAGGCAGTATTCAGAGGATTTACCTCATATACATAATTGGTTTAATGCATTGGTGAATCCTGTCTCGAACGATTTTGTAACAGACGAGCAAATCGAGACGGCACTTCTTTATAAAAAGGAAATTGAAGAGTCTTCTAGAGGGAATGTACACCTACATGGAGATTTGCATCATGAAAACATCCTGTTTGACGAGGAACAAGGCTGGGTTGCCATCGATCCAAAAGGGGTACAGGGAGACATCTACTACGATTACATCTCGTTTTTATTTAATGAAATAAATGGTGACTTAGTATTGCTGGAAACACGGCTGAAACAGATTACATCAAAACAAGCATTAGAAGAGCAACGATTAAGAAAAGCAGCCATCGCACTACTGACAGTACAAGTAATTTGGGCGGTAGAAGATGGAGCAGAGGAAGCACAGGAGATGAATGAGGTGTTGGCGTATTTGATGGGGAGCGTTTAGGAATTGTTTGTGTACCAGGTACACAAACAATTCTCACACAATTTACTTAACATTAAGTCTTTGACTTGCAAAATTCTTCTCTTTTGTAACAGGAACATGGTTTACTGCTTTTCCTAAACCGTATTTTGGCATATTGACATAAATTGATTCATAGTTGCCTTTACATATTTGATAGGTTTCATGGTAAATTCCTACAGCATCGTTGTTGCCTGCTTTTTGGTTGAATTTCTTCCATGCAGTTAAGTGTTTTTCATTTTTAGCATATGAAAGCAAATCATCTGTTGAGCGCCAATATTGAATCATGACGGTTGTTTTTAATCCGAAAAAGCTCTCCATAGATAAGAAGCCCAGTTCATCCTTATTTATATAAAGTTCTTTAATCATACCTGGCATAGCATTGAAAACTGGTAGCCATTTGTGAACTGCAAGTCGCTTGTTGATTCTCATTCCGATAATGAAAACGACAATATCGTCCGAATTATCAACAGTAAAACGCCCTGTATTAATTGGATTACCCATCTTAAACACCCCATTGAAAAATTTAATTAAGTGCAAATTCACATCAGTCAATTGCTGATTTGATTGTTCCCTTTCCTAATTCAACATAATAGTAAGTTGAATCCGCATCTTCTGCATTTTCTTGTAACATTTAATTCTATAATGATGGATAATAAAAGTAATGACAACGAAATTTTTGGAATTTACAATAAATTAAACCAAAAAGCATTTATATTAAAAATGAAAGAAATTCTAGATTTAAAAGGAGTTAAAAATGGAGCCAGCTATAAGAATTACAAAAATATGGGAGGATATTGATTTTTTTGAGCTTCGGTTTAATTTTAAAACAACTGCATGTTCACTGGACATTAACATCTATTCTAACAATGAGGAACTTAATAATTTAAGACAAGGTATTATTGGTTTTTCCCAATCGTTTGACGAGTTCACTTGGATAGCGGGAGAAGACAAAAGTGATGCAACGCATTTTTTATCCTTACGTCATTTTAAAATAAATTACAGAGGCTATGTAGGAGTAGAGGTGCTAGCCGACAATAAATTAGATTCACATGAAAGGATTAAAGCGAATTTCTGCATTGTAACTTTTGTCGGGCAATTGGATGATCTTTTGAGAAAGTTAGAAAGGCTTATAAATGGAGAAGTATTGGAGATAGAAGGGTTACTACCAGAGTAGGCTGCAGCAAATAGGGACTCGATTGAAGATATCTATCCACGATACAATGAATGGATTTTAGACTACAATCGTGAGAAAATTGATAGATTATTTAAGTAGTCGGTAGTGTACAAGAGCATTTACCAACACACAATTTCCCCTAAGCTAATTCCATGCGACAATTATGCCGAGATAGTATAATGATGGCGAAGGTATTAAATTGTATGGAAGGGAGCCGATTTTATGGCGCAATCGTTACAAGGAAAAGTTGCAATTATCACAGGTGGAGCAAGAGGGATTGGTAGAGCAACAGCAATCGCTTTAGCTAAAGAAGGCGTAACTGTGGGTTTAATTGCACGCTCTGAATCAGGCTTAAAAGAAGTGGCAACTCAAATCGAAGGCTTAGGCGTTAAAGTTGCCTATGCGATGGCGGATGTTTCATCTCAAGAACAGGTGGAAGTAGCTGTTACTCTACTAGCAAAAGAATTAGGCAATGCTGACATTTTAATCAATAATGCCGGAATTGCAACATTTGGCTCAGTTTTAGATATGGAGCCTGAAGAATGGAAAAAAATTGTTGATGTAAACTTAATGGGGACATATTATGTTACTCGTGCAGTTTTACCTCAATTATTAGATAAAGAAGCTGGTGACATCATCAATATCTCTTCAACAAGTGGCTTAAGTGGGGCGGCAACTTCAAGTGCTTATAGTGCATCGAAGTTCGGCGTTATCGGTTTTACTGAATCATTAGCACAAGAGGTTCGTCGCAATAATATTCGTGTATCTGCTTTAACACCAAGTACTGTAGCTACTGATCTAGCAGTAGAAACGAACCTAATTAAAGAAAACGATGAATCGAAAATGATGCAGCCAGAGGACATTGCTGAATTTATCGTTAATCAATTAAAGCTTAACCCACGTATCTACGTGAAAACGGCAGGATTTATTGCTACAAATCCTTTCTAAATTAAATTTTAAAGCCATCCCTCCATTTTAAATTGGAGAGCTGGCTTTTTTTAATCGCAATCTTCCTCTTCGCGTTCCCTTTTTATTTCTTCTATTCGTTTCATGTATTCCTTATGTTGCTTTTCCATATCCGACGTAGTGGGAAAGAAGGACTCCGGATTATAATCCACCCGTTTTCCATACCGAATCATTTCATAAATAATCATGCCATTGTTTGTTTTACCATTTATTGTAAACATCGGAATGATATCAAATAACATGAAATAGAACACATAAAAAACAAAGCGATCCCAGAAAACCTTGTATTCATCGAGCACTCCGTTGGCTATTAAAGCATTGATGAGAAGTGCGATGGCCAGGTTGAAAACAATGGGACTCGAGTAAATCAAAATATACGCAAGCTTACTATTACTTTTTAAATCATCATACGAAAACCAGCTATAAAAATGATAATATTTTCGGATATCGATAATTCCTAGTTTAATAACACGCGGGCCAGAACCGATTGTGATCCTAGGCTTAATAACCCCAAACATACCACTGACAATTAAGTAGCTCATCTCCCGAAGGAATAAAACAACAGGCAGGATGATAAATGCCGAAACAATAAGAGAAACAAGATTTGATAGTCCAAACATACATCAACACATCCTAATCAATTGCACGTAGATTAACCTCTAGATACCCAAAATGAATGTGATTAATCATAGAAAAATAGAAGAGGCTGGGACAAAACCCATCTCTGAAATGAAAAAGCCGGTGAAATTTTACAACAAGTAAAATTTCACCGGCTTTGATTATTTTTGAATAAAAAAATAAGGACCACTTCTGATAAAATTAAGTTACCACACAAAACCATATCGAAAGAAGGATCCTTATGTTTAAAAATTATAACATGAATCAAATCGTTTTGCCTTTAGAATTAGAAGTGAAATTACAAAAGAATGATATTGCCTTCCATGTTCATCATTTAGTTGAAAGTATACCCCACGAAGCGTTTGACCCATTTCTTCGAAACGAGGGTTGTCCTGCCTATCACCCTCGAATGATGCTTAAAATTATTTTATGTGCCTACACACAATCTGTATTTTCTGGGCGCAAAATTGAAGCCCTTTTAAAAGATAGTATCCGCATGATGTGGTTAGCTCAAGGCTATGAACCAAGCTACCGTACAATTAACCGATTCCGTGTTCAATCTGAAGTAAAAGATCTAATTCGCCAATGTTTCATCCAATTCCGTTGTCAATTAGTTGAAGAAAAACTAATCGATCAAGAAGCTATTTTTATCGATGGCACAAAGATTGAAGCGAACGCGAACAAGTTTACGTTCGTTTGGAAGAAATCGATTGAGAAGTATCATGAAAGTTTAATTGAAAAGTCAAACCAGCTATACAATGAACTGCTTGAGAATGAAATCATCCCTGAAATCGAACGTGAAAGCGATGAACAGTTATCGGTAGAAGAACTCGCTCAAATGGTTCAAAAAGTGGACGATATCGTAAGCGAATATGATAAGGAAATTGAAGCCTCATCAGATGTGCCAGAGCGAAAAAACTTACGAAGTGAACGGAAATATCCGAAACAAGTGCGTAAACAGTTGATTGATTTTGTCTTACGCAAACAAAAATATCTACGCGACCTTGAAATTTTCGGCACACGTAATAGCTATTCTAAAACTGATTTCGATGCGACATTTATGAGAATGAAAGATGATTATATGCAAAATGGACAATTGAAAGCTGGTTACAATGTACAAATCGCAACGGAAGGTCAATACGCACTTGCCTATAGTTTATTTTCTAACCCAACAGATACACGTACGTTAATTCCATTTTTAGACGAGATTGAAAAGCACTATTTTGAGCTACCGAAACATATTGTCGCAGATGCAGGGTATGGTAGTGAGCAAAACTATAATGATATCCTTTCGAACAGAAAACGAGAAGCACTCATTACGTATAACATGTATTTGAAGGAGCAAAAGAAGAAGTACAAACAAAATGAATTCCATCCAGACAACTGGAAGTATAATGAAGAAAACGATACATACAATTGCCCAAATCAGCAACACCTTGTATTTAAATATCATTCAGTACGTACAGATAAAGCTGGTTTCACAAGAAAGTTTAAAATCTACGAAAGTGAAGACTGTTCAGGATGCCCATTTCGTTCGTTATGTACGAAAGCAAAAGAAGGTAATAATCGAAAGTTAATGGTAAATGAGAAGTGGGAACAACAAAAAGAATATGTGAGAGCGAAGCTTTCAGAAGAGAAAACGAGTGCCATCTATCGAAAAAGAAAAATCGATGTGGAACCAGTTTTTGGATTCTTGAAGGCTAATTTGCGTTTCGCTCGATTTTCCGTTCGAGGAAAATCAAAGGTGGAAAACGAAATGGGTCTTGCATTAATGGCAGTGAATTTAAGAAAATTCACTGCCATTAACTAAGGTAATAGTAGAATTGAAACGACAAAATTGAGAAAGGTGAATTTGAGCGTACTCAAATTCACCTTTCTCTTTATTTGAAGCTAGTTATGTCCCAGCCTCTTCTGAATTGTACCGGTGCCAGGTACATAAACAACTCTTACACGATTCTGAATATTGAAGTTGGGGTAGTTTATTAATAAAAATTGGAATAGGAGTCAGGGAATTAGGAAATTCTAAATTGACGTGACACCGAAAAGTGTCCTATAATAATAACACTAAATGGTGTCCAATTATTAAGGGGATGTTGCTTTTGAAAGGGAAAAATCAAGAGCGTGATGTTTTTGTAGCGATAGCTGACCCAACGAGACGTGAATTGCTGCGTTTGTTGGCAGACGCAGAAGAGCTGCCTCTTCACGAATTGACCCCTCATTTTCAAATGGGGCGTACTGCTGTTTCAAAGCATTTGGCTATACTAAAAGAGGCTGGTGTGGTTTCTGACCGTAAAGTTGGTAGAGAAACAAGGTATCGACTAAATGCAGCTCCCCTGCAGGAAGTTAAAGATTGGGTATCCTTTTACGAGGAACTTTGGATTGATAGAGTGACACTTCTAAAAAACTTATTAGAGGAGGAATAATAAATGGCAGAATTATCATTAGATTTTCAGTTTAATAATCCTATTAACAAGGTCTGGGATGCATTAACAGATTCAGAAACGCTAGCAAAATGGATTATGGAAAATGACTTTAAACCGATCGTGGGTCATAAATGCCAGTTTAGAAATCCACAGTGGAATTTAATCGTCGATAGTGAAGTATTAGTTGTGGACGAGCCTAATAAGCTATCATACACTTGGGTAGGTGGACCGATTAACACGATCGTTACCTGGACACTAAGAGAAGAAAATGGAACAACTTACTTACATCTTGAACAAACAGGATTCGAACAGGAAGACCAAGCGTTCAATGGTGCGAAATACGGTTGGGCGAATATGGTTGAAGAGCTTAAAAAAGTTATTGGGTAAATGTAGGATTCCTTTGAACCTGCATCGTTAAATAAGCAAACGTTTTAGTAAAGTGCTAAGTCGTTTGCTTTTTAATTGTGTGAGAATTGTTTATGTACCTGGTACACAAAAGAATGGAGAGGTTAGCCGATGAAAATCAATCATTTAATTGCCAATAATATTAATCGTTTAGATGCCTTCTTGCCGGAAGATCAGTCTTTAGGAATTGCTGGTTTGTCTGGGTCTGGTAAAACAACTTTTTGTCAAACGATTGGTGAAGAATCCAAGAAGCGCCTAGTTTCCTTATTGCCTAAGGCCGAATATCAATATTTGTTTCCTAATATTATGGAAACGAATTTCAGTGCCATTAAAATGGAAGAAATGCCTTTAGTGCTTTTTCTAGGAAAATCATCAATATCTTCTAATCCACGTTCAACAATCGGTACCCATACGGGAGTGTTTACTGAGATTCGTACCTGTCTTGCTGAAAAATATAATCTATCTCCAGAGGTATTTTCCTTTAATAATGAATTAGGTTGGTGCCCTTCATGTAAAGGGCGGGGTACGACCAAAAATGTTGAATGTAAAAAGTGTGCAGGCAGACGTTATAACTCGGAAGTTTTGCAATATACCATAGAGCTATCGAAGCGACCACATAGTATTTCCGATATTAACGAATTGAGTATTGAATCCATTCTTTCACTAGCTGAAGAGTTACATATTAGTGAAGCAAAGCAACATATTCTTCAAAATATCATTAATATGAATATAGGCTACCTAACCTTAAATCGCATAATGGGTACATTATCAGGTGGTGAGATTACAAGACTTTACCTGGCAGAATTCATGGCGGCGAGTGAAAATACAGTAATCATCATTGATGAGATCTCTGTTGGACTTGATCACGAAACACTCGTGCAAATTTTAGAGCAAATTAAACATTTAGGCTATAAAAATCAGGTTTGGCTTATAGACCATTCTGATACAGTACTCGATACAACGGATAACCAGCTGTTTTTTGGACCAGGTAGTGGTAAGTATGGCGGTAAAATTGTAGAAAAATCACCTCGTCCTGCACCAATCCATTGCGAACGAAATCAAACAGAGCCAGCAGAATACTATGAATTCCATGATTTGTATTGCCGTAATATTCAAATATCTGAATTTCAAATACCTAAAAATAGACTTGTAACTGTTACTGGTGAGTCTGGCTGTGGAAAATCTACACTAGTAAATGAATGTATAGTGAAGAATTTTCTAAAGAGATATCCAAAAGATAAACTCGTGATGGTAGGACAGGATCGAAATCAATCCATTACAAGTCGGTCAACTGTTGCGACCTTCCTTGATATTAAAAAGAAACTGACAAAATATAGTGAAGACATTGATGATATTTTCCAGCGATCGATTGAAGATATTATCGATGAAATTCCAAACGAAGACATTGTTCATAAACGTCTAAGTCTTTTAATCAAGCTTGGTCTAGGTTATTTGACATTAGAAAGAAAGACGCAAACGTTATCAACCGGTGAATTCCAATGTGTGCATTTAGTGTCCGAGTTGTTTACCAACTCAAGAAACCCACATACGCTATTTATTTTTGACGAGCCATCAAAGGGTTTATCACAAAATATTTTAAACCAAATCATTGATAGCATTAGAGGCATTTTGAAAGACGAATCAGTATCGATTATTATGATTGAACATAATGCATATATGCTGGAAAGCTCTGATTTTATCGTTGATTTTGGTAAGAGAAGAATTGGAGCTGTGGAGCATCTAGATATTGTCAGCTATGAAGATTACTATCGACTTAAAAATAGGGATGATATCGGTGTTCCTTCGCCTATTTCTTCCAAACTTAAGCAGCAAATTGGTATTAATTATTTAAAAGAAAATCATATCGACTATTTTAAAAATGCGGAAAACATCTATAAGGGCGGCATTTTAAAAAGCTTATCATCAATGGCACGGCTTATTTACAGTGAATATGATTCTAATACGATTGCTCCAGTCATTGCAATTGATTTAGAGAGACATTTGTATAGTCAGTATAGCTTCCTCTATGAAATGGGTGGCGTGATTAACCATATTATTGCATCTCATCCAGTCAACAAGGATACAAGAAGCTTTGATTTCTTTTCTCAGGACAATCATTGTCCATCCTGCTCAGGGCGTCTCGAAATTCAAATCTTTGATAAAGAATTGATTATCCAAAACAAAAATGTTCCGTTCTGGGAGGGGCTATTCCATCCAGATGTTATGGAAGTTCTAAAGTTTTATCAATATTCAAAGCTAGAGTTTCTATTTGAAGAAATTAAGAATGAACTAGGGCATGACCTGACGAAAAGCTATAATGAAATGTCTGAGGAAGAAAAGCATACATTTTGGTACGGGTATTTTGATCAGTCATTTTATGATAAGAAAAGCAAGGCACGTAGAACTTGGGTAGGGTTTAATACGATTATCGGGACCTACATGTTCATTTCGAAGTCGGCTATTAAGGAACAAATGAAAGTATCAAAAGAAATGATTATGTGTCCAATTTGTCAGGGAACCGTGCTAAACCATCAAAAACGTCTAGAGTATGGTGACACAGATATTCGCGAAATTATTCATCAGCCACTTAGTGAAGTGATAAAAACAGTCGGGGAATTACCAGAACTTGTAAATTTAAAATCGGTTGTTGGCGGTGATATGACCTTGACGCAAGATGTCTCACTATTACCTAGAGAAACACAGGTTGCGCTAAAATTGCTTGAGCTAGAACTAGCAAGCTTTTCGGGTTATGAAATGGTCTTGCAAAATGTTTTACCATTCTGGGACAAAATCAAACACAGTATTGAATCTATTAGCGAAAATAATCAAGTGACCATCTGTGATTTTCCGGATATCAATGAAACAAGAGAAACCATCATAGATAAGTATTTCACGAATGGAAAATACAAAAAACTAACCTATGTTTACGAGGCATTTGGTTACAAAAAATTAGTAACCGAAATAAATAAAATTAAAAAAAGCCATCCGTGTCCATTCTGTAAAGGGAAGAAAGTGATCTCTGAGGATAACCTCCATGATGGCGTGTTTAAATTGACAATTCCTTGTGTAAGTTGCGAGGCAAGTGGGATTAATGAAGAAGGGCGAAAGGAAATCGTCGAAGGCATAGACGTACAAACATGGCTATCTGGCAAAGTTTGTGATGTTGTGCATGAAGCTCAGGGAACTGTTGCAGCTATCCCTATTTTCAATCGTATTCGAGAGCTGAATAAACGAGATATGATGGCGGTTTACCAAAGTCTTGAAGAGAATAATTAGGAGAATTGTGTGTGTACCAGGTACACACACAATTCTGAATAGTACGGGTGTCAGGTACACACACAATTCCAGAACAATTCAGAATAATGGAAGGCCAGGTTCACACGTGCTCTTTTAGGTGTGGACCTGGCCTGTTTTTTTAGTTTTCCCGCAATAATGGTAATGTACAGCAGCGGAAGGAGCCGCCGGATTTGATGATTTCTGAAAAGTCGATTTCGATGACCTCAAAGCCTCGTTTTCGAAGTTGGTCGTTAACATTGTTATTAATCGGCAGGCTGATGATGCGTTTGTTGCCGATACTTAGCACATTGGTGCCTAATTGAAATTGCTCTAGCTCTGAAACACTAATCAAATCATAGCGTGAAGCAAAGAGGTCGATTTCTTTTTTTGTCAAACCGTCTGGATAAATAATTGCCACATCGGGCGAGACGACATTAAAGACACAGTCTAGATGCAAATACTTCTCCTTGAACGGAATCGTAATCACATTCAAATTACTATAAAGACGCTGCAGGTGATCCGCCACCTTTTGGGTAGTGCGACTACTTAGACCAACATAAACGGTATCCTGGTCAATAATTACATCGCCGCCTTCAATTTTTTCCTTCACCAAATTAAAATAAGAGATTTCTTCATCCTCCAGCCACTGCTTCAAAACGTTCTCCTCACCAGAACGAGCATCAGTAGCCATATTCGCCACAAAAATGGTTTCGCCTATTGTAAAGCCAATATCCCTTGTAAAAACCTGCTCAGGATATTTTTTATGATACGGTAAAAAAACAACATCGATATCGTACTTTTTAAGTGTATTTACAAACTCTTCGTGCTGCTGCAAGGCCCGTTCGATATGAAGCCCTTGCTTCTTAAAGTGTTCCTGCGTACTATTGATGACCTGCCGAATCGTCATATATTGAGGCTGACAAAGAACTACCCGTTTTAATGTGTCATACTCACTCCTACAAAAAACTTTGTTTGTGTTTGTATGTTCCTTCATTAATCCCCATCCTATTCCTTTACTTTGTATTAGTTTCTCCTATTGTTAATGGATTTTATCCGCTGAAATTAGTACTTTATCCGCCAGTTTTGTTGATATTTCCGCCAATTTTTCGAAGATATCCGCCAAGTTGCACATTATATCCGCCAAGCAAATGTTATCTGAAAAAACAGAAAGTTATAAGCGGATGCTAGATCAGATATGTTATATTTAGAGATATTAATAATCTAGTAATTTTTCGGGATGGAGGCTGTTTTATGAATATTGTAGTATTTGGTGCAGGAGCGCTAGGGGTTTACTTTGGGGGAAGGCTGCTTGAGGTCGGTCAAAATGTTTCTTTTTTTGTGAGAGAAAAACGTGCACAGCAGCTGAAAAATGAAGGGCTGAAAATCAGCAGTCCAGAAGGTGACTTTGAAAGGAAAGACATCACAACTTATACGTCACCTGAACAAGTGAAAAATGCAGATTTAATTATACTCACTGTCAAAGGCTATCATCTCGATTCAGTTATTCCGCAAATTCAAACGATTGCACAGCAAACTGGTGCTGTCGTTCTACCTTTACTAAATGGAATTGAGCATATCGAAAAGCTACAGCAGGTAGTTGGTGAAGATAAGGTAATGGGCGGGCTTGCCACAATTGTTGCAACCTTAAATGAACAAGGTCATGTCGAGCATACGAATCCAACCAGTATTTTAAAATACGGAGCGCTTCACAGTGAACAAACGCCACTCTGTAATGAAATCGAAGAAATCCAACAACAGCTGAAATCCAATTTCATAAGAGAAGAAAACATCCTAAAACACCTCTGGATTAAGTATGCATTCATCACAGCGCTCTCTGGTATCACTTCAGCAATGCAATTACCATCAGGCTTTATCTCAGATACACCTGCGACTCTTAATGTAGCAAAAAACGTCATCCATGAAATGAGCTTGCTTGCCGAAAAAGAGGGGGTTCATCTAACAGATAGTGAAGTAGAAGGTGTCGTAAATATGCTACTTGGCTTCAAAAAAGAGGCAACGTCCTCCATGCATCAAGATCTAAGAAAGGGTCTCCCAATCGAACTCGAGCATTTGCAGGGTGGGGCACTGCGGTTGGCTACAAAGCATGATGTCTCGATTCCGGTTATCGAGACGCTTTATGGCATCCTGAAACCATATGAATTGGGCAGAGTGAAAAACTGAAGCAATCTTTAAATAGAAAAAAGGCTTACACAATTAAGCCTTTTTTTATCATGTGCGAATTTTTATATGTCTGACATGATTAAATGAATACCTTCTTACGAATCATAAATTCCGCTATAAGTAGATTAAGAGGCCAGCTTAACCAGACTGCTATTGTGTAGGAATTTTCATAAGCAAAATTCATAAGATTATGTGCACTAACTACAATTACATAGATTGTCATGTTGGCAAAGGAAAGAAAGAAACTCCTGGTAATCCATTGGCTATGCAGTATAACTTTTTTTCTTTTAATGTAATAAAAGCCGAGAAGTGTTGTTCCTAGCCATAATGTATTTAAAATAAGAAATCCTATAACACTTATCCATCCTCCCGTTGCAAAGAACGAGACATAGACACCAGGAATGAAATTTAAAAGGATGGACAATACATATAATCTCCCGTTCCATCGGTGAAAGCTTCTTGATTTATCTCGAAGTGCTTTAATAATTCCTAGTGGCCCGGTAATAAGCGAAATAATCGCAAGTAAGATATGAATACGAATCATCAAAATCCATAAACGTTCATCTGTAAGAATTTGGTCCTTCCTAGAAATAAATTTTTCAAAAGAAGGGTCAACTATATAATTCTTTGAAAATGTGTGTAATACCCACATCATTGAGATGACTAATAATATTATTCCTATTTTTTGTTTCATAAAGTGAAATCCTCCGATAATGCTTAGGGAAAGAAGCTGCGATTGCTCTTATAAATGTAGCCTTTATCCTATCTATAATATGCGATGGCCACTTAATTTTGAGGCAGGAAGCATACCAGCCTTTGCTTCACCAGTCATGTTATTCCCGTCTACGTTAACTGTAAATTTTAAAGTAAGACGCATAGGCTTAGTTACCTTCATGGACCATTTTAATTGATTGCCTTCTTGAACCGGATGATTTAAAGGGACAATTTCATTTCCTTGCTTAGCAGTTCCTACAATTCGTCCATCCTCAGAGACCAAATCAAGTAAAACGGAAAGTTTTCCGATAGGAGTAGCAATGGTCGTATCCCATTTACCTAGAACATCAACAATCCTATGAATTTGCACCATGCTAGCATTGCTTGACTCTTCCTCTGGCACTTCTTGTTGTGTTACTTTCGGCACGCTTCCTTCAGCCTTCCAAACAGTGCCTCTACGTTCGTATTCAAATAGCTTTTCTACCTCATGTGCTATACGAGGACCTAATTCTCGTTCAACTAAATACAGGGCAACATCAAGTCCTGATGGCACACCGCCACCCGTTACAAGATCACCGTCATCAACAATACGAGCCTGAATAGGAATAGCATTTGTGGCACTCAATAGCCCCATCCCCATATGATGTGTCACAGCATGACGTCCTTCTAATAAACCATCCATTGCTAGAATGAGAGAACCGCCACACACAGTTGAAAGTAATATATCGGGCTTTTGAAGGGCTTCTTTTAATAGATTACTTAATTCCGTTTCGGTTGCATTTTTTAGCTTCACAGGTACCGAATCTGGTCCGTTGCCATCAACAGAACCTGAGGCACCTGGAACAAGAATGATTCCTTTATAGTTAAGGTCGAGTTTTTCACTTGCTTGTATTTTTAAATCATTTACGCCACTAGGCACCATTCGTGCACCTTCAGCAGACACGAGCTTAACGGTAATTGCCTCATTTGTATACATGGCAGCAGCAGTAAACACCTCATAAGGGGCAATCGCATCTAATAAATCAAATCCGTCAAACAATACTATTTGGATGTGCATTTTTACTCCTCCATCTAAGCTTTTTAATAGTGGGGTGAAACCTAATGACCACTCTATTAATGAAGAATATCCCTTTAATATCTCAAAGGGTGGTACAAAACAATCACAAAAGTATCACAATCCAGTGTTCACCGTTAACTTGAATGAAAAAATGATAAACTAAGGTTGAAATTTTAAAGAGAATCATCTAAAGAAGGGTGGGATTTTCGTGAAGGAAGTACATACGATTCTAGTTGTGGATGATGACATTAGCATTGTGGAATTAATGAGGGATTTTTTAGAGAACGATGGCTTTTCTGTGAAAACAGCTTTTAATACTACCGAGACTCTTGCCGAGTTAAATAAAAATACAATAGATTGCATCGTGCTTGATGTTATGATGCCAGGACAAAACGGGTTTGAGCTATGTCGACAAATTCGCATGACAAACAATGTGCCGATCCTATTTTTGAGTGCTTTAAGTGATGATGTGGACAAGATTCGAGGCCTAGCACTTGGAGGAGATGATTATATTGTCAAAACCGCATCGCCAGGAGAAATTGTAGCAAGAGTAAAGGCAGTTTTACGGCGTTCTAATACCTTGCAGGCCCCACAAAGTAAGGTGCTGGATTACGGGTGACTTGAGCTGGATTTAACTACAAGGGAAGTGCTTATAGAAGGGCAGTCCATCTCACTTACACCAAAAGAGTACGAATTGTTGCTATTGTTTGCAAAACATCCCAAGCAAGTTTTTACATATGACCAATTACTTGAAAAGTTTTGGGAAGGAATCGGTGACAAGCATACCATTCGTGTCCATCTAAGCAGGCTGAGGGAGAAAATTGAAGCTGATCCAAATGATCCGCAATTGATAGTGAACATATGGGGTGTTGGCTATCGTTTCAAAGGAGAATAAGATGAAAACCATTCGAATTCGTAAGTTCACCGTTCTCTGTTTATTTATCCTCCTACTTTTTCCTTGGATATTTTATGTAGGGGCGCATTTTGCTGAAACCAAATCCTTCAATTTTGATATGGATGAAGCACAGCAACTGGATTTGGAAGCAACGAAGGATCTAATTGAAAAAAAAGCTGATAAATGGACTGATCCGGATTGGCAGCATCAATTTAAAAGACAGATAGAACAAATGAATATGGAAGTATCCATTTTGACAGAAGGAGATCAGGTAATTTTACAAACGGACGCTAATCGTGAGCCTTCATTTTCGAGAAAAGAGCAGTTCTCGATTGTACAGGACGGGAAAGTACTAGGAAGGGTAGCAATCTATCAAGCTGATTCAAAAACCACTCAAATCGTAGCGATAATTATAGGGGTTATAGTGGCGTTTTTGATTGTTGCTTATGCCATTCGAAAATATATTCTCATTCCTCTGGAGAAAATGGGTCGCTCTGCGCGGCAAATTGCAGAAGGAGATTTGGATATCCAGTTACCTTCCTCTCGAATTTTTGAAATTGCGGAAGTCCATGATGGATTTAGGGTTATGGTAGATAGTTTAAAAAAATCCGTTCAAAAGCAAATCCAATTGGAGGATGAACGACGTTTTGTAATTGCTGCTGTTGCACATGATTTACGGACACCTCTCTTTGCTTTGCGGGGTTATTTAAACGGGCTGAAGCAGGGCATTGCAGGTACTCCTGAAAAACAGGCGAAATATCTGGCAGTTTGTATAGAGAAGTCAGCGCAATTGGACCGACTAGTAGAGGAGCTTTTCACGTTTGCAAAGACGGAGTATCAGGAAGTGGGGCTGAACACTACTATAGTTGACCTGAGGCTTATTTTGAAGAAATCAATTGATAGCCTTAATCCACAAGCTCTAGAAAGGAATATCACGGTTATTGCTGAAGGCTTGGAAAAGGGCTGCATGGTGAAAGGGGACCCACATTTATTAGAGAGGGCCATGAATAACTTAATCGATAATGCGGTCAGGCATACACCTACTAATGGCCAAATTATAATTAAGTGCAAGAAGGATGAAGAGCTTGTTACCTTCTCAATTCAAGATACAGGAAGGGGCTTTTCTTCAGAGGATCTCCCAAAAGTGTTCGAACCATTATATAGGGGAGATGCATCAAGAAATCGTTCAACAGGTGGGGCTGGATTAGGCTTAACTATTTCACAACGTGTTATTCGACAGCATGGCGGGGAACTGGTTGCAGGGAATGCCTCAGAAGGTGGTGCAATGATTACAGGGCAGGTCCCGTTGGCTAAAACCGGAAATTGAGTTCTAATTATAAAGTGCTAATAATAGCGGTATAAAGGTGGTCTCCTTACTCAAAAGGAGGCCATTTTTATTGTAATATGTTTATATTTTATAATCGAGTGAATAAATAACACATAGGGTGAAGGAAAGGAGGGAGCTCGATGTACGTAGCGAAATTAATCGAAAATAAGAGTGAGGTACTGCTTGGCAAGGTGGACAGGCCATTTTTTGTCCCGATTCAACTAATTGAGCTAAAACTAAACGCAGACAACCTTGATAATGCTATAACACAGGCAAGTGAAAGATTAGACCCAATTATCAACAATCCAGCAACCATGCGTATCGAACAGCTATCAAATGACGCCCTAATCCTATCATTTAGAAACAGACAAGATGGATTAAAAGTTTCCTATGAGCTACAAGCCTATAACTAAAAGGGAACTTAAGAAAAATGGAGAACAAAAAATAAAATGATAAATTACTCGAACGGATGAAGTCCATGCCTTGGTTTAAAGGTGTGGGCTTTTTCTGTTGGGTCCTATCGGCTAGCTTATCTAGTAAAGTAGCCGTGGTAAGTGAGGCAGTCGAGAACCTTTTCAAACATATGGAAGTTTCATAAGTTATAATTAAGTGGACGAACGCTATATTTATAGGGGTACATAACGAACGAACTCTACCCCATTACTACAGGAATAGGAAGATCAGCTATGAATGGTAATAAAGTGATGCATCGGCGAAATGCACTGTTATTTAGTTTAATTAGTATTTTTTATATCATACAAGCAACGACTAATATTTTCATAGAAGGATTAGCAAGTGTATTCCCACCTGCATTCATGTTTATTATAGTTGGGATAATCCTGACATTATTGATTCACAAAAAAGTATATCCACAGATTACGATGTATGGAATGGTCAGTTGCATGTATATTTATTTTTATTTTCTACTAAATGATTCTCCATATTTAGTAAATTATCTATTTATGTGGCTAGTGCTTCCTCTATGTGCCATCTACCATGTCTATCAATTGGTTGTAGTGGCAGGGAGTCTTTCAAGCCTGCTTACGGTTTATGCTTTTTTTATTCTTCACGATGAAATTTTCCCGAATGTCGGAAATGAAGACTTTATTTATCTGATTATGTTTGGTGTTTTTACTACAGTCTTTTTATTAATTTTCATTCACAAGATAAGAGAGGCAAACGCCAAGCTCGAGGAATTAGCGTATTACGATACTTTAACCGGGGCTGCCAATCGATTATTACTAAAGAAAAAGTTTGATTCACTCAAAGATTCAAAAGTAGATTCCATCGCACTTTTATTTATTGATATGAACGGATTTAAACAAATCAATGATACATATGGACATGAAGTAGGAGATCTATTGTTAAAGGGAGTTGTATCTAGGTTAAATGGTGTTAGAGCAACAGATTTACTGTGTCGATTAGGCGGAGATGAATTTGTGATTCTATTATCCAATAAAAATAATCAAATGCTAGCAAGTCTAACGGCAGAAATTCAATCTGCTCTCGAAAAACCGTTGACTATCAATCACCAAACGATAAAAGCTTCAGCAAGCATCGGAAGCTCCTACACAACAGAAGTTGCTAATGCAGACTTAGATAAAATCATTAAAGAAGCAGACAAAGCGATGTATAAGGAAAAGGGCTGTGATTTGGAGCTTATAGAGAGTTGAGTTGATTTGAATGGAAAGGACTGGAAGGGGACTTCTAGCTCCTTTTGCTGTGCCCAAACCATGTATGTGAGCTATAGGTGCAGGTTTTCGAACTACGAAGGCGGTAGTAGTGCTTAGCCAAGGATAGGTCAAATGCAAAGTAGAAAAGGGGAGATGAGCTGATAGTGGCTCTCCTTCCCTTTACGTTTATTTCAAATTAAATTATGGACAAAACTTTTAGAGCACCCTTACAGGTTAGGCCTTAAATTTTCCTACAAGAACTTGTAATTGTTCTGCATTTTTAGTTAAGTTTTCTGCTGAGAGAGAAATTTCTTCGATTGAAGCTAATTGCTCCTCAGAAGAGGCTGCCACACTTTGTGAATTGGACGATGATTCTTTTGAAACCATTGTTAACTCTTCTAAAGAACTCGCTACGAGCTCAGTGCTTGCGGAGATTTCTTCTGCAGAGGCAGAGACTTCTTGAATTTGCTCAGTTACGAGTTGAATGGATGAAAGAATCGATTCAAACGCATTTCCTGCTTCGTTTACGATATAAAGGCCTGTGTTCACATCTTTTGAACCATTATTGATAAAATCTACAGCTTCTTTTGTGTTTAGTTGAATTTGAGTAATGAGTGATGTAATCTCAGATGCAGAAGACTTTGACTCTTCTGCTAATTTTCTCACTTCATCTGCTACAACGGCAAATCCTTTTCCTTGTTCTCCTGCTCTAGCTGCTTCAATGGCAGCGTTTAAAGCAAGAAGGTTTGTTTGATCGGCAATTCCTGTAATGACATCTAGAATTTGACCGATTTGAATTGATAGCTGACTCAGTTCACTCACTTTGCCTTCTGCTTTTGTAACAGAGCTTTGAATTTGCTTCATTTGTGTAATCGATTTTGAAATGGACACATTGCCTTCTTCTGCTTCTTGCGTTGTGTTAAGAGCAGCTTCCGCCAATTTAGTGGATGACTCCGCAACGCGTTGAATCCCTAGTGCAATTTCACCCATTGCAATGGAACTGTCTTCTGTTCCTTTAAGCTGTCTCTCTGTACCAGAAGCGATTTGTTGAATGGACGTCGTCACCTGTTCAGTTGCGGAGGTATTTTGTTCCGCACTAGCATAGAGTTCCTCTGCCGAAGTAGCCACTTCCACTGTAGAAGTTTGCACGTGCTTAATGACTCTTTGGATATTCTCAATCATCGTGTTAAACGATTGCGCTAGTTTCCCAATTTCGTCCTTGCTCTTGATAGTGAGTCGAGCAGTTAAATCCCCATCATTATTGGATAATTCTGTTAGCTTATCAACGACTGTATTAATGGGTCTTGTAATAAATCTTGCAACAATCATCGCAACAAGAACACTTGCCAGGATTGAAATAACAATGGCAATGATTCCGAAAGTCGAGCTATTGCTAATGAGACTTTCATCTTGCGTTGCTTTTGTAGAGATATTTTGTAGTTGGATCTGTTTGAACTCTTCTAGATTACTTGAGAATACTTCTCTTATTGCAGCATAATCACTCTTATAGATTTCTAAAGTTTTTTCGCGGTCAGTTTTAGCAAGTTCCATCATTTGACTCTCTAAAGTTACCAATTCCTGATTATACTCATCCAGTTCCTCAAAAATCTCTATTGCGCGTTCAATCTTTATTAAAGAACGTACTTCTGTAATATTGTTAGCAAGTTGTTCTGCATATGTATTGTAATTCTCTATTTCTTCCTGATCATTGGGGTCAATGATAATTCCTTTCAATGAAGTAGCTAGCATCAGGTCATTATATTGAATTTCTTGAGCCAAATTTAACTTTAGAACCTCATTATTCGCCAGGTTTGTATAAGATTCTCCAATACTTTTTAATGAACTAAACATACTTCCAAATGCAACAACGGAAATTAACAATACAATTCCAAATCCCAAAAATAATTTATTTTTTATGTTCATCATATGCTCCTTTTCAAAATACTTTTGTATAAAACTAATCCCAAATTTAATATCGGTTTATTATAAATTGATTTGCACAATAAGTATTTTCCTATTATGGATTAAAATTACTAGGAAAGGTTACTATCTATTTGTGCAAAACGGTAAGGAGCTTAAAATTCTTTTAATTCTAAAACGTATTATTTCTTAAAATGAAATTAGGTTGATTAAGATAAACACGGAACAGCAATCTAAAGAGACATACAACTACTAAGAAAAAAACAGTGTCGTTTTTACAACTTCTAGCATCGGGGGAAGCAACAAGTGTTGAAAGAACTTTATTGTCTCGAAGGGGCAGCTTGAAACCCTTTTAGGATAAAGAGATTTCTCAGTTATGCGGGGCGGTCAGGTTAAGCTTCAATAAATTAAAAGTTATGCTAATAAAATATTCTTCTGTCGATTCCTTCATGATGCTTTTAAATTAGCTCAAACTCTTTTTACAATATAAGCGCTTATATTCCCTGTATTTTACCATTTGATGGAACCGTTAAACTACAGCATAACAAACGGAATTAGCTTAAGAGTTAGGTAGTTTTTTCTCTATTATGTGGATGGTAATTTTGTTATGGTGGGAGGTTGGGGGAGGGGATTGAATGGATAAGTATAGATAGATATTTTTAGAAGATTAATTTTAAATAAACTGTAAGGGGACTGTTAACAATCCCCATAAAATATGTATCTGAATAATCAATGCCTGTTATTTAACAACCCTTTGATGCTCAAAACAATAAATCTGTCCA
Source organism: Ureibacillus chungkukjangi (assembly GCF_044795995.1). Classification (NCBI taxonomy): domain Bacteria; kingdom Bacillati; phylum Bacillota; class Bacilli; order Caryophanales; family Caryophanaceae; genus Ureibacillus; species Ureibacillus chungkukjangi. The sequence goes on from NZ_CP085009.1 coordinate 505,738, forward strand.
TTGAATTTTTTATTGGAAAGGCAAAATGATTTTACTTTTTCTGAAACGGGTTTCTGGCAGATACAACAAGTATTTTTAATTTCCTTATTATCATTAGATTTTGTAATTTTGATATTTTCGACATGTTGCTTTCTGAGTGTAGAATCAGAGATATTAAGATTGTTTAATGTTTGATAAATTAAATCTATCTCAATGTCCGATAGGAACGGTTCTTCATTTTGCAGCTTACGTATTGCAATTTTACGGTTGATAAACTCCGATAATTCGATATCATAGACAACCAGTTCATTGGAAGAAATCTGCCTAAGTTCTTCATCAATTTTAAAGGTACATCGTTTTGTGAAAGAAACCATTGAGATAAAATAATCTTGATATGAAGGCTCGAGAACATTTTTTATAGCCTGAATATGTCCAAAGTTTTGTACAAGCGGACTCATCATTTTAAACTTACCATTTACTAACCAGGTTTTTCTGTCTTTTCCTCCATAAATCGTCCCCTGATAATTCTTTGTTTCAATGACAAATAAACCGTATGGAGTGATAATAATATGATCGATTTGTGAGAATCCAGTAGACGATTTCGCATTTTTAATCATCAAATCACTTATATGCTTATAGTTCTTCGGAAACTGATCTAGTTGAATATTTATCTTATATTCTCCAAGTTCTCCTTTTCGATTTGCCAGTTGTTCATTATTTTTTGGAAAAGCTGCAGTTTGGGGTGGAATTGCTTTAGAAGTTTCTTTTGGTTGTTGTTTCTTTTTAAAAAAAGAGAACATATTGCTACCTCGATTCAATTAAATTGTCGTAATCACTTATATCTTCTTAATAAATAATAAAGTATAAGAAGCTGTTATACTCCTTATACTTTGTTATTTCTATTCCTCCACCAAATAATGATAAATATCATACTGTACGGGGGATTCAAGAACCATGTTCATAGTGACGACGCCATACTGAACGCCACCATCTTCTATTTTTTGGTTTGATGCTGATTCGCTCTCGACATTTACTGGGCCGAGGTAATAGAAGTCTTTTCCTTCTCCATTGTGTTTTTTAACAAATAAATGAACATCTACGCCATTTTCAGTGGAGTGGATAATAGGATTGATATCTTTTGCCATTACTGTTCGATTTTTAGTAGAGCACCATTGGAATAAATCGTTAGATAAAAATTCATCTAAATAATTTGTGTCAGAGTCTTCTTCATTTTTATGATAGTTAACAAATATTGGACATGTTCCGTTTTTAATTCGACCACCATTTAATGTACCTTCTTCGTTCTTTTCCCAATTAAAGAGCCTACAGACATCTCGCCTTGAATATTTTTCGTATAATGTAAAAGGCAACGATTTCTCGTACTTTTCCTTTTTAATATATGCACATTTAACAATGTCCTCTAAATAGCCACTGAAATTGGAATCTCTCAGACTTTCCTGTAGTTCTTCATTAAATTGATAGGTGCCATTTATTAGTTCTATAATCGCTTTTCCTCCGTACTTCTTCACATCATTTTGAACAAAGAAGTTTAAGGCAAATATGTTTTCAACAGATTGAATTGTTGCCTCATCCACATAAGTACCATAATCATTTAATTTAGCTAAATAAGATTCTTTCGAAATAGCTTGCTCTTTAAGTAATTCTTGGATCAAAATAACTTCATGCATACGTTTCCCATTTAAAAATTCCTTTGAAATCATTGTTAGTACAGCTTGCTCATAATCTGAAAGGGAAGGGATTTCTTCTTTCATTTTTACAAGGAAATTATAATAGTTCTCTGAATAGCCAACAATGACCTCGGGATCTAGAGAGTTTTGTTCTATAAAATCAAATAGGGTAGGGATTCTACCTAAACGATTCTTTACTTCTAGATATGCATCTTTTAATGTTTTCAATGTTGATAAATTGGTATTGTTAATAGCATCGAAAATTTTCTTCTTCGCAATCTCTTCAAAGTTAATAGTTGAAACCCCTTGAATGTAATCAGTGTTTACAGTTCTCCGACGAACGTTATCCTTATTCATAGACTGATCTCCGGATAAAGCGATGGGAATGAGATAGTTGTTTTTATAGTTTCCGATAAAATCTATGATTGTTACGTAGTCCTTTGAATCATGTTTACGTAACCCACGACCAAGCTGTTGAATAAAGATAATGCTCGATTGTGTTTGGCGTAGCATAACAATTTGGTTTAAGAAGGGGATATCAATTCCTTCATTAAAAATATCGACTGTTAGAATATACTCAAGTTTTCCTTTTTCTAACTTTTGAATAGCATCTTCGCGCTCATCTTGAGTATTATCTCCAGTTAGCGCTGTAGTTTTAAGCCCAGCATTATTTAATGAAATAGAAAGATTTTTCGCTTCATCTTTAGAACTACAGAACATTAGACCTTTCACCTGATCTCCAGAGTGACCGTAATAATTTACTTTCTCGATTATATGCCTTACTCGTTCATTTGAAACTAAGTTCCTAAGCTCGGTAGCATCATCTACTATTTCACCATCTTTTTCAAAGTCTGTTACACCAAAATAATGGAATGGACAAAGCATGTCTTCTTCAAGAGCAGCTTGAAGTCTTATTTCATAAGCAATGTTGTAATCAAACAATTCATAGATATTAAATCCATCAGTCCGTTCAGGTGTAGCAGTCATACCAAGTAAGAATTCAGGTTCAAAATAATTCATCACCTTAAGATACGAATCTGCACCAGCCTTATGAACTTCATCTACTAAAACATAATCAAAATGATCTTTAGTAAACTCTTGAAGATACTGATCTCTGGAAAGTGTTTGAATGGTTGCAAACAAGTATTTAGCATCAACAGCTTTTGAATTGCCTGAAAGAATGCCGTAATCATCTTCATTTCCACCTAGGATCTTGCGATAATCTTGCATTGCCTTCTTTAAAATTTGCTCTCGATGGACTACAAACAGCATCTTCTTTGGTGCGAAGTTTCTTACATCAAAGGCAGATAAATAGGTTTTACCTGTACCCGTAGCAGAAATTATTAGCCCTTTATTTGCTCCAGTTTCTCTTAGTTCTTTTATTTGCTGTAATGCTACTGATTGCATTTTGTTTGGTTGGACGGATAAGCTCTCTGCTAATTGATTGGTAAGGTACTTTTCATTGATTTGAAAGGTATTGCCGGTAAGTCGTTTAATGAATGGCTGCAGCTCGAAGTGTTGATTATAACTGTTTATCCACTCTTCAGTTAATGGAATTGCTGCGTTCCAAGCATCCTCAAATTGATTCTTAAAGTGATTAATAATTTCGCCGTTTTCTAATGAAGTTAAAAATACATTCCACTCATAGTTCGCCTTTAATGCACTGTCGGTTAAATTCGAGCTTCCTACAATTAAAGAATAATAATCTGTATGCTCAAAAATATAACCTTTTGAATGGAAGCCTTTTTCGCCGGTTAGACCAACTTCAATATTTTCTAGTTTAAGAAGCTCCTTAAACATCTTTGGTTGATTGAAGTTCAAGAAAGTGGATGTAAGTATTCTTCCTTTAATGCCTTTAAGCTTTAAGTCATAGAGCATCGTTTTTAAGGATGCTAGACCACCCTCAGTTATGAAAGCTACGGAAAAAGTGAAAGTGTTACATGTTTTTAATTCCTGAAGTAATGTTGATAAAACTGATTCATGATTTTTATTTGTTAAAAGCTTGGGTTTAAATTGTGCCGAAACTGGTTTGTTTTGATCAATAAATCCTTTATATAAGGAGCTCTCAATTTTACGAATAAGCTGTTCCAAACTATTTCCACCGTCTCTTCAATGTTTTATTTTTCTCTCGCTATTTTTTCTACAGCTGGAATATCTGCAGGAGCAAAATCTAGCTGAGCAAGTGTATCTCGCTTTACCCATTTTGTTTCGGCATGCTCGATAGCGATAGGGTGTCCGTTTTCCATTTTTGCTTTATACGTTTCGAGTCGAACGATGAATTTTTCATATTCGTAGGTTGTGTCTTCTACTTTTTCTCCCACACTGATGCTACAGCTGAATTCTTCTTGAATTTCTCGTGCAAGTGCTTGTTCAGGTGTTTCGCCGGATTCAATCTTCCCACCAGGGAATTCCCAATAGTTTGGGAGAACCATTTCTGCGCTTCTTTTTGCACAGAAAATTTCATTTTGATCATTTTCTATAATTGCTCCAACTACGTGAACTTGCTTTTTCATCTTTATCACCTTTTTTACTGTTAATAGTTTAATTTTAGCTGATTTCCAGTATTTGAGCATTTATTTTCTATAGTTAAAAGGTTTTTGGAGCAAATACAAATTCGATATGGCAATTCTTCCTTTATACATTGAAACACTCTAGTACTCTCAATATACTAAAGAGGGAGGTGTTTGGAAAATGAAGGGAATTATAGAAAGAAGGCTGGCATATTTGTATACAGGTGAGTTAACCTCTGTGATTATGTTTGTTTTTGTCAGTTATATAGTTAATTATGCGATGCCGAACCTACATCTATATTCACTTTTTTCATTTTGGGTAGCATTCATACTTTTAGAGTGTCTATTGATACAAGGGACGATTTATTGGCATGCCAAGCTTAAAAGATTGAGGGTAGAGAATACATCGATTACACCGATTAAGATTGTTCGTCTACTGCACCGTTTCAAAGGGCTGAATAAATTTATAATTCTTTTGGCAATCCTTGCATTTATTATTGATTTTGTTAGATGGTATCCATCTTTGCCGATAGGTGGGCTATTAACTGCATTCTTTATTTATATTTTTGCAATTTTAGAGTTTATCAACTATTTCTATAAGCAGCTCTCATATGATAATCGTTTTGATATCAAATACTTGATGAAGAGTAGAAGGTTGAAGAGATCCAGCTTGAATAAAGATTTTAAACGATTTTTATGATTAAATCTCCAACCCCAACCAATCCTCGTAGCCGACAAAAGCTATTCTTAACCAGTTTTCAATTATTCAACGAAGTTATTCATCATTTTGTAGTCCTTTCTCCATCTATCCTTGCTTCTCCTTAATCTTCTCAATATGCTCCTGCTTTACGGCTTGGTCAGCTTTTTGGTATTGTGCCAGGAAGTTATAGATTCGGTCGATGAAGTCGGGCTCCAGAATTTTTGGAGAGCTTTCGATTTGTATGGTCATTAGCTTAGCTAGATGATAGCGTTTGAGGACAAATGTATTTGCTGCCTCGAAGGAGATTTTTTTTAGCTCGCATCTTTCACTGAAGACGATGACCGATTTATAGTGCTCCTTTTCAATAGAGGGAAGGATTTTTTGTAATGCTTTGATATGACCGATATTTTGCTTGATAGGATTGTAAAAGGGATACTTTTGACCGTTCGGAAAGGTTTGCATCCACTTTTGAGATTTTTCATCGCCAAATATCCAGCCGCTATAATTTTTGGATTCGATCACGTAAACGCCAGTCTCATGGATATAGACGAGGTCAATTTCAGTCGTTTGGTTATTACCGTTTGGAATATAGATATTGAATAGTGCCTTATGATAGCCTGGTAATTTCGCCATTTTTCCATAGGAGGAGAACTCCCCGTAATTGCCTTTGTTGAACATTGTACTTAAAAAGCCATTTCCCGTTTGTTCCTTGTATGTAGAGATAACGGACTTTGAACTTGGTTTGTCTGTTGGTTTCGTTGAAGGAGGAGGGGTTAGTAAATTTACAACGGTATTAATTAGTGTCTTAAACAAAATCTCCACTGCCTTTCGCATAATCAGTAATTCCATTTTACTAAATAATGGTAGAATTGTAAGTTATATTTTGGTTGAAGTAGAAGAAGGGATTTTCTAAAATGAATACGAATAAATATAAAATGACTTATATGAGCGGAAAAGATTCAGTAGATAATTCTATTTTATAGGTATAATAATGATAGATAAATTTATAATAGGGGGTGATTTTGTGAGTAAAATCAATACTTCAGAAGAATTAATGAACTATATCTCAAAAATGGATCACAATAATTCAGTTTTGCAATTTACGATACCAGGTAAGGGTAAATTTGCTATCGTTTTACAAGAAGAAATAAAAGAAGTGGATTCAATTGAAAATGATGTAGAAGCAAATCCACAGCTTGGTCAAATGATTCAAGAGAGCCAAAATCAATATGATAAAGGGGAGAGAATCCCTACTTCAGAATTGATAAAGTCTTTATCTGTGGAGGATTTTAAATAAAACGAATCGGAACGTAATCTGGTCAATTACTGTTCGAGAGAAGCTACTAGGATTTAGAAGTGAAAGGTTTACAAGAGAAGAGACTTTAGTATTTATAACACATTTAATATTAGAAATTGATGAGATATTGAAAAATGGTGTGATTGGTCAACTATATACACTGAGGAATTTGGAAAGTATGCAGGTATCTCCCGTATAGTAGTAAAAAAATTCCGGATTTATTATAAAAAGGACCAACATAACTTTTATATCCTAGCAATATTATTTCCAGGTGAGAAGTAATCTTTAGGAGGACTAACATGAACATACGAGTTTTAAATGTAGCAGATGCACAAATTTATCACGAACTTAGACTAAGAGCACTGCAAACAGACCCGGAAAGCTTTGGGTCTACATATGAAAGGGAAGTCAATTTTCCGATAGAAGCGGTGGAGGAGCGAATTCGTCAAGCCGAAGATCGTTATGTGCTGGGAGCGTTTGAAGAAGGTGGAGCTCTGGTTGGAGTAGTTCGTTTTATGCGAGACACTGCTCGAAAATCAAAGCACAAGGGAAATATCTATGGGATGTATGTGGCTCCAGAAGTGCGCGGTCATGGTGTTGGCAAGAAGCTAATGCAAGAGGCAATCATACGTGCTAAAGATTTCGATGGAGTTGAGCAGATTCATCTTCAGGTAGTTTCGAAAAACGAATCGGCAAAGAAGCTCTATCAATCTCTTGGGTTTACAACATATGGTATTGAACCGAGGGGATTAAAAGAGGGCGATGAATATTTTGATGAAGATTTGATGATTTTGATATTGAAATAGGGTGAAAAGGGCCGTCTCAACTGTGCATTGTATGGGATGGCTTTATTAAATTATGGAGGAATGCTATGAGGAAACTGGTTTTATTATTAGCTATTCTCTTAATCTCAGGCTGTCAAAATACAGATGGCCAAACATCTGAGAAAGTTAATGTTGCAAGTGATAGTACACCCTCTGGAGATGTAGTGGCACGGTTTGGTGAAATTGAAAACCTGGAAAGATTTGAAGAGTTTAAAAGCAATACGGAAAAGGGCATTCAGGACAAATTGACGATTGTACAATATACAACTGAAGGGGATCCTATATTTCACCAGCTCGACTATGATGGAGTCGTTATAAAGTCAACAAAAGATACGAGTAGAGATGAATATGGTGCTGGAGAAATCTATCATAATACTTGTATTGCAATAGAAGTTGTTGAAAGAAGCGATGCAACGGAATACGTTCTGGTAGATTGTGAAGAAGAAATGGATAATATAATTTTAGTAAAATGGAAAAAATAATTAGGTGCCCACTGGTTTCGTATGTCTAATTTTCTCTTGATTTCATTGGGGACAAAATGCAACCATCTAGTTGTTTATACTTGACGAGCAACTGATTAGTTGCATATAATCAATTCATGAACAAAGACGCTATATTTAAAGCCCTTGCTGACTCTACTCGGCGACTGATGCTGGACGAGCTTTCTGAACGGAACGAGCTGACGCTGTATGAGCTTACGGCACGTCTCATTATGAAATACCAGCTTTCAATCACGAGGCAGGCAATCACGAAGCATCTTAATATTTTGGAGGAGGCGGGGCTTGTAACCTCCGAACGTAAGGGCAAGTATCGAGTACTATTATTTAATAAAGAACCGCTAGAAGATTTACTGAAAGGCTGGATAGATTAATTTAAGTAAGAGTGTAGGCAAACACTAGACATCAAAATTATAAGGGAGCACAAATCATGATGAAAATTATTATTACGAGTATATTCGTTGAAGATCAAGAGAAAGCCTTAGAGTTTTATACTAATACGCTGGGCTTTGTAAAAAAGCATGACGTTCCAAGTGGTGCACACAGATGGTTAACGCTTGTCTCTTCTGGTGAAGAAAATGGTACCGAGCTTTTACTTGAGCCAAATGTTCACCCTGCTGCCAAGGAATATCAACAAAAGCTATTTGCTGATGGGATTCCCGTAACAATGTTTGGGGTTTCTGATATTGAAAAAGAATACAAAGACTTGGCAGAAAAAGGCGTCGCGTTTACTATGAAGCCAACAAAAATGGGCGACATCACTATCGCGGTCTTCGATGACACATGCGGCAACCTCATTCAAATGATTCAGCAGTAATAAGGTGAGGGTGCCTGAATAGGAACGGCAAAGGTTACTTTAGTAATTGAATATGTTTGTGTTAACCCTGCACTAAATCTAGGCAGGGGTTTTTGTGTTATTTAAGTGATGAAGGACAGTACGAACAAGATATCCTCTGGAAGTGTCTTTCATAAGTGAGATGAAGGACAGTACGAACAAGATATCCCTGGAAGTGTCTTTCATAAGTGTGATGAAAGACGATATGAACAAGATATGCATAGGAAGTGTCTTTCATAAGTTTGATGAAAGACAGTATGAACAAGATATCCCCAGAAAGTGTCTTTCATAAGTGAGATGAAGGACAGTACGAACAAGATATCCTCTGAAAGTGTCTTTCATAAGTGTGATGAAGGACGATATGAACAGGATATGCACAGGAAGTGTCTTTCATAAGTGTGATGAAAGACAGTACGAACAAGATATCCCCTGGAAGTGTCTTTCATAAGTGTGATGAAGACCAGTATGAACAAGATATCCCCAAGAAGTGCCTTTCATAAGTGTGATGAAGGACAGTATGAACAAGAGATCAATCGAAAGTGTCTTTCATAAGGGTGATGAAGGACAGTATGAACAACAGGTCAATCGAAAGTTCTTTATAAGTGTGATGAAATACACTATGAGCAAGATATCCCCAGAAAGTGTCTTTCGTAAGGACGATGAAAGACAGTGTGAACAAGATATACACAAAAAGTGTCTTTCATAAGGCAGATGAAAGACACTATGAACAGGCTATCCCCAGAAAGTGTCTTTCAGAACATAGATGAAAGACAATATGAACAGAATTCCCCAAAAAGTGTCTGTCATCTGATCGATTATTTTTAAGTTCTCCCGAAAACAAATTCCAAAACCCCAAATCCCTTAATCATTTTTCTAAAAGAATAACCCTCAATTCCAATAGCTACGCCAATCTTTTATCCCTCAATCTTATTTACTACCTCTATTGTTATTCTTGAATAACTCCTCCAACACATGCGAAAAACAACATTTTCTCTTTAAAGCAATATTCCTCTTTTATAATCAATTTATTTGTCAAAAACCCATTGACTTTTATTATTCAGAAAATATACACTATTTATATAAGGTAATGATTACCGCATATGCGTAAAAGGGGTGGATAGATTGAATTTACCTACTGTTCAATTTACAAAGGAGCAAGAATTATTCAGAGAAGAGGTTCGTACTTTCCTGCAACAGGAGCTACAAAAGGGGACGTTTCAAACGAAATGTGATTCCTGGCTGAGTGGGAGTGACCCGGCATTTTCAAGGATAATCGCTGAACAGGGCTGGATTGGGATGACGTGGCCGAAAGAATATGGAGGGGCTGAACGCAGCTCTATTGACCGATATATTTTGACGGAGGAATTTTTGGCAATTGGGGCACCGGTTGCAGCGCATTGGTTTGCTGATCGACAAACTGGACCGCTTCTACTGCGATTTGGGACGGATTATCAAAAGAATTTCTTCCTACCGAAGATCGTTAAAGGAGAATGCTTCTTTGCCATTGGGCTAAGTGAGCCAAATAGCGGCTCGGATATGGCCTCTGTAAAAACAAAGGCTGAAAAAGTAGAGGGTGGCTGGATTGTAAATGGCGCAAAGACGTGGACTAGTAACGCACAAGATGCTCATTATATGGTCACACTTGTTCGAACAGAACCAGTGACAGAAAAGAAACACCAAGGCCTAAGCCAATTAATTATTAATTTGAAGTCAGAAGGTGTAACAATTACGCCGATCCGTTATTTAACAGGGGAGCATCACTTCAATGACGTATTTTTTGATAACGTTTTCGTGCCTGATGAAATGGTCGTTGGGACATTAGGAAACGGGTGGGCCCAAGGGTTAGCAGAGTTAGCCTTCGAACGCAGTGGTCCAGAGCGTATTTTAAGCACCTTCCCATTGCTAAATGAAGCGATGGAGGAGCTCAAACGCCAGCAGGATATCGAAGGCTTAGCACAAATCTCAAAGCTAATAGCAGAATTATGGAGTCTTAGAAATCTATCAATTGGCGTTGCAAAAGTGCTAGAAGATGGCGGAGAAGTAGGTGTCTCAGCAGCATTAGTAAAGAGTGTTGGTACGAAATTTGAACAGAAAATCCCTGAGATTGTTCGTTTACTCTTGGATGTTTATCCACAGCTTCATGCTGACCGTGCAGTAGACCGTTACTTAGCAGAATCCACACTTCATGCTCCTGGCTTTACGATTCGAGGCGGGACGTCAGAAGTGTTATATGGCATTATCGCGAAGGGAGTGCTGGCAGGATGAGTGAAATGAAGGACATGATTATCGAAACCGTAGAACGAATTTTTAAGGAAAAGGTAGAAAAAGAAACAGTAGACCTATTAGAAGCAAACCAATGGGCAGAGGATGTTTGGAAATTAATCCTTGAAAATGAAATCCATCAGGTTGCCGTTAAAGAAGAAAATGGCGGTGCTGGTGGCGATTATGAGGATCTATTTCATCTCTATCGATTAGTTGGCAAATACGCAGTACCGATTCCATTCATCGAACATACATTGGCAAATCTCATCTTAGAATTCACCAATATAAAACCACAAACAGAATTATCCACAGTGCACCTAGCAGCAAAGCCTTTAGAACTTACAGCTGGAAAGGTTTCAGGCAGTTTAGACCATGTTCCATGGGCAAGATACGCACAAAAACTCGTAACACTTGCGACTGAAAAAGGGACCCAATCCTTAATATTAGTAGATTTGAAGGAAGCACAAATTGAAAACCACACCAACCTAGCAGCAGAGCCTAGAGATAGCCTTCAGTTTACAGAGTACAAAATTATTGCAAGTCACCCCCTCACAGAAGAACAGCATGAATTCCTTACAAAACTACAGACAGCAGCCACGGTAAGTAAAATGGCTGGAGCAATCGACCGTGCCTATGAGCTATCCGTTCAATTTAGTAAAGAACGAGAGCAGTTTGGTCGTCCAATTCACCGTTTCCAATTAGTGCAGCAGCATCTTGCTGTTTTAGCTGGCGAGCAAGCAATTTCAGCAGCAGCACTTGAAAACATTATTGCCTTGCTTCAAAAAGATGAGGCAGGAGACGAAATCGCCTTTTCAAGGTTGAAGCTAGATGATGCAAGCCGCATTGTTGCTACAAGTGCACATCAGGTACATGCAGCCATTGGTGTTACACACGAGCACCGATTACACCACTACACACGTAGATTATGGGCATGGCGAGATGAGGACTTCCATGAAAAGTATTGGAAAAAGCAGCTAGCCAAAAACTGGCTGATTTCATCAAATACAATTTGGGATGTCTTAACGAAGAAAAAACAGGTGGAACACATTTAAGGGGGATGAATCAGTGGCAGATTTACTATTTGAAGTGAATAACGGGATTGCGACAATTACATTAAATCGACCGGAGAGCTTTAATGCCTTCAGCGAGGAAATGATTCAGCTTTGGATTTCTTCTTTAGAAGAGGTGAGGGATAATGATTCGATTCGCGTACTCCTTGTGAAAGGAAATGGAAAGTCCTTCTGTGCCGGTGGGGATGTAAAGGCGATGGTAGCAGGAAAAGGCTTCTTTGAAAGTCAGGAGGATATTACATCAACAGCCCTTGCTAGAAAACATTCCTTATGGAAAAAAGTGCAGCGTGTTCCACTATTACTAGAGGAAATCGATAAACCTGTTGTATGCCAAATGCATGGCTATGCTATGGGAGCAGGACTTGATATGGCTCTAATGTGTGATATTCGAATCGCTGCAAGCTCGGCTAAGTTCTCTGAAAGCTACATTAATGTAGGAATTGTACCTGGAGATGGAGGCGCTTACTTTTTACCAAAATTAGTGGGCATCGATCAGGCGCTGGATATGCTATGGACTGCACGCGTTTTAACAGCAGAGGAGGCCAAGGAAAAGGGACTGGTAACATTTGTAATTCCAGATGAGGAACTGGATGCTTTTGTTCAAGCATATGTAGAGAAGCTAAGCAACGGTCCACAGGAAGCCATCCGAATTATAAAACGTGCAGTGTACCAAAGCCAGACAATGAGTCTACGTTCTTCACTAGACTATATTTCTTCTAAAATGGGCCTAGTGACGGAATTACCAGATTACAAGGAAGGTGTAGCAGCTGTGCTAGAAAAGAGGAAACCAAAATTTAACTAAACAAACCAAGGGGGATGGGGGATGAAAGGTAGGTTTATCATCACAATTTTGTTATGTGTTGGTCTTCTCATAGGATGTCAAAGTAATGCAGAGCGGTATGGGGAACCGCTTATCTTCACTACGGGAACGACAACGGGGGTGTTTTACTCATTAGGTGCAGGTCTTTCAACGTTATGGACGAAAGAGATGGGAAAGCGAGTGGCATCCCAAGCATCCAACGGTAGTGTTGAAAATTTGAAGCTAATGAGTAAAGGAGAAGCCAATATTGCCTTTACAACGGTAAATATTGCATATGAAGCCTATAACGGTGAGGGGACTTTTAAAGAGAAGCCATACAAAGAAGTTCGCATATTAGGCAACCTCTATCCAAATGTTAGCCATATTGTGGCTGTGAATGATGGCAAGATTCAATCCATTGAAGACTTAAAAGGAAAAAGCTTTGTATATGGGGCGGCAGGAAGCTCCACTGAAATGGAATCAAAGCTCGTACTAGAAGCACATGGAATTGCAGCAGATGAAGTAAAGGGGAACTATGTTGGGTTTACTGAAGCCACGGATTTAATGAGAAATGGCCAGGTCCATGCAGTAAATATCTATTCTGGTGTACCTGCTGCAGCCACAACCGAGCTAATCTCAACGCTGGATACAAAGGTTTTAAATTTTTCACCTGAAGCCATTAAGAAAATGACGGAAGAATATCCATGGAATTTTGAATATGTCATTGAAGCCAATACCTATGATAAGCAGCCTGAACCGATTATAACAGTTGGTCAATACAGCACGATTGTAATCGACGAAAGTGTGTCAGAGGAAGCTGCCTATGAGCTGACAAAGCTGCTTTGGGAAAATGTAAAGGAACTTGAAAAATCCTTCAGCATTGCTAAACAGTTTGATCCTAAAAAAGCCATTGAAGGAACTGCTGGAGTGCCACTGCATCCAGGGGCAGAAAAGTACTATAAAGAAATCGGCGTATTGGAATAGGGGGCGATTCAAATGACGACAAAAAACAGTGTGGATGTTGATGTACAGGGATTAGTGGAAATAGAGGAGAAAACACTTAACTCAAGAAAGTATATCGGCATTTTTGGGAAAGTTGTAGTGCTTCTCGCAATCATTTGGACCGTATTTCAGCTGTATATGAGTAGTATTGGTGTCATGGATGCTGTGAAGTTCCGTGCTTGGCATTTAGGATTTCTTCTATTATTTAGCTTTATATTCTATCCTGCTACTAAAAAGAGTGTAGGCACTCGTAAACTGCCGACGATACTAGATATCCTTTGCATTGGGTTATCGGCATTTGTTATTTTCTACTTCCTCTTTACGTATGACACATTTGTACGTGAACGAGCTGGTGAAAACACAACAATGGACATTTACGTAGGATCTTTAGCCTTAATTCTCTTATTTGAAGCGAGCCGTCGAGTAGTTGGAATTGGTTTAACACTGATTGCCTTGTTCTTCTTAACTTATAACTTCTTTGGTGCTTATATACCCGGCTTGTTAGGACACTACGGATTTAGCATTGAACGTGTCGTGAACCTGATGTATTGGGGTGGTCAAGGAGTATTTGGTACAGCATTAGGTGTTTCGGCAACCTACATTTTTGTCTTTGTATTATTCGGAGCGTTCCTTAAAAATAGCGGGTTTTCAAATTTCATTAATGACCTGGCGCTGACAATAGCAGGAAGAACTGCCGGTGGACCAGCAAAGGTAGCCGTTTTTGCAAGCGCTTTAATGGCAACTGTTAGTGGAAGTGCTGTCAGTAATGTTGTGACCACGGGGACAGTTACAATTCCGATGATGAAGAAGGCGGGCTATTCTAAGAAATTCGCTGGTGCTGTTGAATCGGTCGCATCTACAGGAGGTTTGATTGCGCCACCAGTTATGGGTGCGGCGGCGTTTATCATGGCGGAGTATCTAGGAGTCTCTTATTCTGTTGTGTTACTTGCTGCTATCATTCCGGCCATGTTGTATTATTTATCTTTATTTATGATAGTACATTTTGAAGCCAAGAAAATGGGTCTATCAGGTATTGCAAAGGAAAATATCCCTAATGCCAAAAAGGTATTAAAAGATGGAGGGCACCTGTTTATCCCATTGATCATATTACTGATCATGCTGTTTAGTGGCTTTTCTCCGATTTATGCGGCAATTATTTCGTTGATTACCGTTGTACCTGCTGCTGCGATTCGAAAGAGTACACGAATGAGTTTAACAGTAGTCATCGAGTCAATTGTTGAAGGTGTAAAAGGTGCGATTAGTGTAGGGATAGCGTGTGCAGTTGTAGGAATTGTTATTGCTACGATTACATTAACTAGTGTCGGCTTATTGATTGGGAACAACGTATTGAGCTTTGCTGGAGAAAGTATTCTTCTGGCTGCAGTTTTAACGGCCTTTATCAGCATTGTGCTTGGAATGGGGGTTCCGGCTACAGCTGCTTATATTATCGTTGCCACGATTTCTGTTCCAATCTTAACTAAGCTGGGCGTCGCACCAGTAGCTGCCCACATGTTTGCCTTCTATTTTGCCGCCTTATCAAGTATTACACCACCTGTTGCTTTAGCTGCCTATGCCGCGGCTGGAATTGCAGGGGAGTCGCCAAATAAAGTAGCAGTTGAATCGGTACGGCTAGGGTTAATCGGCTTTATCGTTCCATTCTTCTTCATCTTTAACCCGACTTTGTTACTAACAGGTGGAACTATTGGAGAGTACATCTATGCTGGGATAACAGCAATCATTGGTGGGGTAGCTTTAGCTGCTGGGTTGAAGGGCTATCTAGTTAGGAAGACTTATTTGGTCGAGCGGATTTTATTATTAATAGCTGGTATCAGCTTGATGGATACAACTCTTCTTGTGAATATCATTTCACTAATTGTTGTCGGATTAGTAGTCGCTTCTCAAGCTTTAATTAGAGATAAGGCGATTGCAGCAGAAGTAGAGGTAAGTGAAATGGAAGTATTGGAAAAAGAAGAAGAACGTGAAAAGGAAACGGCATTAGTAAAAGACTAAGGAGGGTGAGCTATGCGCCCATTAGATGGGATTCGAGTTTTAGATTTATCAAGAGTGTATGCTGCACCAGCTGGTTCGATGCTGTTGGCAGATTTAGGAGCTGAGGTCATCCGCATCGAGCATCCAAATGGGTCAGATAGCATGCGGGAGTGGGGTCCATTTGTGAATGATCAAAGCACCTACTATCTATGTGCCAACCGTAACAAAAAATCGATCTTGCTTGATTTGAAAAAAGAAGAGGATAAAAAGAAATTCCTAGCCTTGGTTGAGGATGCAGATGTTGTTTTAGAAAACTTTAAAACCGGTGATATGACAAGAATGGGATTAGGCTATGAAGTACTAAAAAAGGTGAATCCTCGGACTATTCATTGTGCTGTTACTGGTTTTGGTCAAACAGGACCACTTGCACATGAACCTGGCTTTGACCCAGTCATTCAAGCAATGAGCGGTCTTATGGATGTGACGGGAGATCCGAATGGAGAGGCTACAAAAGTAGGGGTTCCGATCGCGGATATTCTAACCTCTAATTATGTAGTAATCGGGATTCTGGCAGCGTTACGCTTGCGCGACCAGACAAATGAAGGTCAATTTATCGATCTTGCACTATTGGATGTGCAGCTGAGCTCCTTAGCAAATGTATCAAGTGCCTATTTGAATGCAGACTTTGCATCAAGGCGTTTAGGAAACAAGCATAATAATGTAGCGCCATATCAGGTATTCCCTTGTTCAGATGGTCCTTTAATGTTTTGTGTCGGTACGGATGCCCAGTTTGAAAGGTTCTGTCAGATGATTAAACGAGAGGAATGGGCAACAGATCAACGCTTCAAAACAAATTCAGCAAGAAAGAAAAATGAGCAGGAGCTTACGGAGTTGCTTGAAGAAATAACTGTAACGAAAACTCGGGACGAGTGGCTGACTTTATTGCAACAATATAAAATCCCTGGTGGTCGGGTAAATACAATCGCAGAAGCTCTGGAGCAGCCACAAGCGAAGGCGAGAGATTTGATCGGCGAGATGGAGCATCCGAGCTACGGAAGGGTGAAGTTTGTAAAAAATCCATTACAGCACTCAGGGTTGAATATTTCCTATGACCAGGCCCCACCACTATTAGGCGAGCATACAGCAGACATCATTAATCCTTTAAAGGTCAATCTATGAAACTACTTAACGAAAAATAGAGGGGTTTGCTATTATGGTTGTAAGGGGGATGCTGCATGGATCAAACAACATTTGAAAAAAATTATTTGATGAATACAGTTCAAAAAACAGTTTTAATATTACGGGCGTTCACAAGGGAAGAACCGAAGCTTACATTAACGGACCTGAACAAAATGACAGGCATCGGAATCTCCAGCCTTCAGCGATTTGTCGCAACCTTGGTGCATGAAGGGTTTCTTATTAAAGATGAACGAACAAAACAGTATCAGCTAGGGCTATCCTTGTTTTATCTCGGTAAGCTGGTGGAGCAGGAGTCGACGATTTTAGCAGTTGCTGAGCCAATTTTAAAAGCGTTAAGCGAGAAAATCGGCGAAAGTGTTTCGATGAGCATTTTTGATGGCGACCAACGGAGATGCATCCTGAATTATGAAAGTGTACATTCACTAACGGCTCGAAATCAGGTAGGGGATACCTCGCCTTTATATGCAGGGGCTTCGGCAAAGGCGTTACTCGCTTATCTTCCGCAAGCGGAAATTGAGGAATATCTAGACCGAGTGAAAAGAGTTCCGATTACAAAATCCACGGTGGTTGATCGGGAGAAGCTCCTGGCTGAACTAGAGCAAATTCGTCTTCAGGGCTACGTGACAACAAAGAGCGAAAGAATTATCGGGGCATGCTCAATAAGCACACCGATTATGTCTCTTGGCAGACCCATTGCCTCCATCGCCATCATTATCCCGGACGTTCGTTTCAAGGATGAACAAACAGGAATGTATGCTGAGTATATATTAGAAGCCAAAAGAGAAATTGAAAGACAGCTTTCGATGAAATAGGATTAATTTAACTGCTGGGTAATAAGCTCTGGCAGTTTTTTTTATGTTTATTTGATGATTCTCTAGGGTACAAATTACTAATTTACATTAGGAGGAGACGACATGAATCCAATAGATAATGGAACACCGGGTAGAGCAAATATAGCAGTGACCTTCGAAAAACAGGAGGCAATGGCGATCATTGAGCGTTTGAAGGCAGATGGTATTCCAAAGGGAGATATCCATGTAGTAGGGAAGGAATTATATGAGTTTGCGAATTTGAAGTGGGATGCAGAAATCAATCTCCACCGAATTGGAAATCCAGGGGACAAAATTAAATCCTTCTTTACAGGAGAAGACTCTGAAATCGAGGGGTTAAAGCATTCAAAGCTCCCTGAAGACAAGCTGCAACAATTTAAAGAAATTATAGATAAGGGCGGCGTCCTAATCTATACTGACGAATACCTGCACACAACCAAAATCGTGAAGGAAATGGAGCGTGATCCAAATGTTATTGATGATCCGACTACCTATGATGATGGTACTGGATATGAGAATCGAACTTAAAGAAAGCAAGCTAAGTGATGAAAAAGAGGAAGTATAAAGGATTCATGTGATGAAAGCCAGTTTGGTTATGGGTTGGTGGGGGAATGGCGGTCATCAGTGGAATGAAAGCCACTTCGGAGAAATGCATGAGAGGAAATGGCGTTCATCAGGTGAATGAAAGCCACTTTGGGAAAATGCATGAGGTGAAATGGCGTTCATCGGTGGAATGAAAGCCACTTCGTGAAAAAGCAAGAGAAGAAATGGCGTTCATCGGTGGAATGAAAGCCACTTTGGATAAATGCAAGAGAAGAAATGGAGTTCATCAGGTGAATGAAAGCCACTTCGGAGAAAAGCATAAGTGGAAATGGCGTTCATCAGGTGAATGAAAGCCATTTTGGAAAAATGCATGAGGTGAAGTGGCGTTCATGGGTGGAATGAAAGCCACTTCGGAGAAAAGCATAAGTGGAAATGGGGTTCATCAGGTGAAAGAAAGCCACTTCAGAGAAAAGCATGAGAGGAAATGGCGTTCATCAGGTGAAAGAAAGCCACTTTTGAGAAAAGCATAAGTGGAAATGGGGTTCATCAGGTGAAAGAAAGCCACTTTGGAAAAATGCATGAGGTGAAATGGGGTTCATCAGGTGAAAGAAAGCCACTTTTGAGAAAAGCATAAGTGGAAATGCGTTCATCAGGTGAAAGAAAGCCACTTTGGAAAAATGCATGAGGTGAAATGGCGTTCATCCGGTGAAAGAAAGCCACTTTTGAGAAAAGCATAAGTGGAAATGCGTTCATCAGGTGAAAGAAAGCCACTTCGGAGAAAAGCAACAGGAATACTAGAATTCATTTCAACTCGGCCAAAGCCGATTCCGCCAGCTCGAACCTTACATCCCACTCAACTTCCACCACAAAAAATGTTTACCACCATCCCACCAGGGTATAAAACTAATAACCTATTAAAAGGAGGAATTCAAACATGTATTCAAACAATATGAACGAAAGCAATTACAAAATTGAAGTTGCACACAGTAGGAATGAAGCACTGGCGATTATTGACAGATTGAAAAATGATGGGATTCCAAAGGGTCAAATTAATATTATCGGGAAAGATTTATCTGGATTTGCAGATTTAAAATGGGATGCAGATGTGGATGTCCACAATGCCGGCAATTTTGCTGACAAATTTAAATCGCTCTTTACTGGTGAGGATGCCGTGATGGAGGGCTTACGCGATGCGGATCTACCAGAAAGCCAGCTAATTCACTATAAAGATGTAGTTGAAAATGGTGGAGTCCTAATTTATAGAGATGACTATATGGATACGACAGTCGTAGAACGTGACCTGAATACAGGTATGGATACGTACTCAAATGATCGTAACCCATTAATTTAAAATTATAAAAAAGAGCTGGAATTAGGCTCTAATAGAAGTATCCAAATAATTAATGAGGGCTGAAGCCTTTATTGATATAAAAGGAGGCGTTGATCCCAGAGGGGGTTGGCGTCTCTTTTTCCTATGGAACAGGTTTAAAAAATCACATATTGGGAAGTAAGTTAATAGACTAGTAAAAGGAGGGATTCAGGCATGTATTCATCGAACAAGATTGAGGTGGCTTATACGGTTGACGAAGCCATGGGAATTGTCGAGAGATTGAAGACAGGTGGAACTCCGATGGGTCAAATACATTTAGTTGGTAAAAATTTAGATGACTTTACAATCCTGAAATGGGATGCCGATGTGGATATGCATCGTCCGGGGAATATGATGGACAAATTTAAGTCGCTTTTCACTGGTGATGATGCTGTTATAGAAGGACTAAAAGGACGAGAAATACCTGAAGCAGACCTTGATCACTATAAAGAGGTTGTAGAAAACGGTGGCATCTTGATTTATGCAGATGATGAAACAAATGATTATTTAGAAACAAAAACGGTTGAGGCTGATCTAAAAGCTGAGCACATTTATTTAAATCGCCGTGACTATTATTAGTTTAAAAATACCTAAAAAAAAGTAGCGTTAACCCAATGGGGATGCGCTGCTTTTTTAGGGTTCTCCAAACCCTTCTCATATTACTTCCTATTATTATGTCTGTATGGTAGCCTATTTGAACAAGAATAACTAAAAAATGAGAGAGATTAAATCATGAAAAAGGAAATAAAACTCAATGTTGCTATTAGTATTTTAGTTGTCATTGCTGTGATGATTGCAACTGTAATCGAATTAGTTTCTTCCACCAATGCACTAAAAAATTCCTTAGCAACCAATTATCTCGAGAACAATTACAATTACGCAAATAAGTTGGCTGAAGGTATTCAATATGTAACAAGGGACTTTCAAAAAACTATCATCGGCATGGCTGAGCTTTCCAAATCGCCACATTTTGACCAAAACCAATTAGATATCTTAAAGAAATCTGAAAACGGGCACTTTAATTCCATCTTCATTACCGACGAAAAGGGTGTTATCCAGCTAATGAGTCCCGAAGTAATCGATTTCAAGGAAAGGGAAACGCCCGTAATAATACAGGCAGGCAGAAAAATCAACCCGGATGTGGTTGAGAAATCTTTAACAACTAAAAAGCCGTTTATCTCTGAACCATATATCACAACATCGGGAACAGTACTAATTCTCATTACAGCACCATTATTAAATGAGAGTGGCATATTTGAAGGAATGATGGTAGGGACAATCTATTTAGAGAAGGAAAATGCTATTAAAACCGTTATAAGCTCAAATAAATATCATGACGGTTCTTTTGTCTATGCAGTCGATCAAAATGGGCGAATTATCTGCCATCCAGATACCAATAAAGTTTATGAAAATGTTAGTGGAAATTCAATTGTGAAGACTGTAAGAGGTGGGGAAAGTGGCTCTAAAGTAACAGTTGAAGCAGGTAATGAGTATTTTGCAGGCTATTATCATATTAAAACTTTAGGCTGGGGAGTGGTTTTACTTACTCCTACGTCAATCATCCATGAACCCTTAAATAATCTAGTTTTTAAAATCATTACTCAGTCACTACTGATTTTACTCATAATATTAGTCGTTGCAATGTTCCTAGTAAAGCGATTAACCAATCCATTAACACGATTAGCGGAGTACTCCGAAAGATTAATTACGACCAATAAATTAAATCATCCAAATGATGAGCTAATCATTAATTCCAATATTTACGAAATCAATCAACTATACCGTCGAATGCGAATTCAATTATTGAGGTTAAACAAAGAAATTCAACTGGATGGATTAACCGGTGTAGCGAATCGAAAAGCTTTCGATATCGTTATCAATGAATGGATGGAGCAAAAGCAGCCGTTCTCCCTTGTCATTCTAGATATTGATAATTTCAAGCAAATCAATGACACCTATGGACATCTAGTAGGGGATGATGTGCTAAAATTTTTAACCTCCATCCTCATTAGTTTTTCGAGAGAAGGAGACCTTTGCTTTAGATATGGTGGAGAAGAATTCGGGTTATTGCTCAGAGAGAAAGAGGAAGAGGAAGCTCGAGACATTGCCGAACAATTCAGAGTGAAAATTGCCAGTACTGAAAGCCCAACTGGAAGACCAATCACAGTATCTCTTGGCTTGACAACACTTCAACCAAATGATGACACACCAAAAGTCATTATCGAAAGAGCGGACAATGCCCTTTATCAATCAAAACAGGCAGGGAAGAATCGGGTAACGGTTTATAAGCAAGGATAATGGCGAATTTAGTTGGATTTGATGATTATTAACTAAATTAGAAAGTTTATGAAATAGCTTAGAAGCCTAAGATGATGTCGGGAATATATGCCAAGAATACATGTCCTTGGAGAAAGAAAAGCCTAGTAGTGTGGTATTTGGGGAAGTGAAGACCAGGATTTGGATTAAAATCTTTCTCCCGTTAATTACCACTAAATTTCCCCCTACTTGTAAATTATAATGTTAAATACATCAAGATTTACAATAGGAGGAACAAAATGAAATTAAGAGCAAGGATGCTAGTAACTATATTAATAACTGTTTTTCTAATATTTGGTATTGTTTTCACCTTTAATATACTAAAAACAAAAACAATGTCTGAAGGTAATGCGAATCTCATACTCGAGGCTGAAGCAAACAAATTAAGCTTAAATGTGAGGTCTAATATCGAAGAATCACTTGATAGTGCGAGAGTGATGGTAAATGCTATGCAAGGTTTAAAAGAAACAAATTCAACAGACCGTGATCAAGTAAACTCGATGCTGGTTTCAATTATTGAGAAAAATGACTCATTTCAAGGAATCTGGACAATTTGGGAGCCAAATGCATTTGATAACAAGGATGCAGAATTTGCAAATACAAACTTCTATGACAGCACGGGGCGTTATGTCCCTTACGTATATCGAAATGATGCAGGTCAAGTAACGATAGATGCCGATGAGGGCTATGATGACCCCACTTTAGGAACTTACTACTTACTTCCGAAAGAAACCGGAGAGGAAATGGTGTTAGAGCCATATCCATATGAAGTAGATGGGAAAGTGAGTACCTATCTCTCAGTTGTCGTTCCCATAAAAGTTAACAACACAGTATCTGGAGTGGTTGGGGTAGATTCTAATTTAGATGCCATTCAAGATTACATTAACGATTATAAAATTTTTGATACAGGCTATGCCGTGATTGTTTCTGCTGAAGGGCAAATTGTTGCCCATCCTAATGCAGAGGTTATTGGTCAGGGTATAGACACGATATTTAATGATATTGGCTCAATCGAAGAAGTTTTAAAATTAGTTGATAATGGCGAGCCATATATGGATGAAAAGCAGGGTCTTTTATATGAATTCTCACCAATTACTTTTGGAGACAGTGCAAACGCATGGTATGCGATGGCAGTAGTACCTGAAAAAGAAGTAATGAAGGATGCAAACGATTTACAAAACATAACAATCTTTTCAATCATTGTCGGCTTATTGCTAATCTCAATTTCCATTCTTGTTCTAGCAAATCGTTTTACAAAGCCTATTAAAGCAATCACGGAAGTAGGAACAGATTTAGCTAAAGGTGACTTTACACGTGAAGTTCCTGCAAATTTCCTAAACCGCAAAGATGAAATTGGAGATATTGCTAGAAACTTTGAAACGATGAAAACGAGTTTATCAAGCATGTTATATAAAATTCTAGAGAATTCTGAGCAAGGTGCAGCAGCTTCTGAAGAGCTTGCAAGTAGTGCATCACAAACAGGTGAAACAGCACAGCAGATTAGTATGACAATTAATGAAATTGCAGACGGTACAGTCAGTCAATCTGAATATGCAAATACAATTCTCGATAATATGAAAGCTACAGTGGGAATCGTGGAAGAAGGACAAGAGGCTTCTTTACAGGCAGTGGAGCTAGCTAAGAAATCGAATTCATCTGCTAAAGAAGGTCAAAAAGTCACAGAAACAACGATTAATCATTTAAGAATATTAAACGATCAAGTGAAATCTTCTGCTGAATCTGTAAAAGCCTTAGGAAAACGTTCTGAAGAAATTGGCAGTATTACAACAGCTATCTCGGATATTGCCAACCAAACAAACCTGCTAGCATTAAATGCTGCTATTGAAGCGGCAAGAGCAGGGGAGCAAGGAAAAGGATTTGCAGTAGTAGCTGATGAGGTGCGTAAGCTAGCAGAACAATCAGCGCATTCTGCAAATAACATTACATTCCTAATCGAAGGAATTCAAAATGAAACAAAAGGGATTGTTCAAATTATTGAACAAAATCTTGAGTCTGTCAGAAAGCAAATGAGCTATATCGAATTAGTGGGGCAATCCTTAAATGAGATTGTAACGAACACACATGATACGGAAATGAAGAGTGAAAATATGAAGGAGATTTTAGGCTCTGTTTATAATAATACACAAACAGTATTGTCTTCGATTGAAGAAATATCAAGTATTATTGAGGAATCAGCGGCATCCTCACAAGAGGTAGCAGCAGCAGCTGTTCAACAATCTGCAACAGTTCAAGAAATTACTTCAAGCTCGAACTTACTTGCCAAAATGTCAGAGGAATTAAATGAAGAGGTATCTAAATTTAAACTTTCGTAATTCAAAAAGTCAGGTAGACTCGAATGTACATGAAACTTATTTAGCTACCATTCGTATATATTAAGTGTACAATCACGGTGAGATTTCACCGGAGTTTATGTGTAAGAAGGAGAAAAGATTTTACTTTGGATCATTGACTGAAAAAGCTATTATTTTTAGTCTACTTTGTTACTATTTCGGATGCATATTATTCAACAATGTTTATAGAGCCTAAGTTGCCGCCGCGACCACAAGCTCAAACTAACCAGATATCAATGCAAGATGTATCAATGGTTTACATGCGGTAGCAAGGATTAGTAGAGAGGTCTCCAATTTTGGAGGCCTTTTCTCATTTAAGGAAACTTTTTCCTATTAGAAAGCGTAATATTGTATAATTAAGGGAGGAGTTTTTTGTGAAGAATCATGTGATGCTATTATTGAGCTTTACTATAGCAACTATTATCGGAATATTCGGTCAGAATATGGCTTATTTTTTAAATGAAAATTTCTTTGAAGTAGCACCGATATTTTATTTAGCGGTTGTAACATTTGTAAGTATCAGTTTAAATATCTGTATTTTATTTTAGTCACGCGTTTGTATAGAAAACAAAAACTGATAGATATGAATTTAATGACATTTCTATATGTCATGGGCTGTTTCGTGGCATTACTTACGATTTGTTGGTCGTTATTTGTTTTGATTTGGTGGTGGGGATAGTAGCAAACTATTAAAGGATTGGAAGTGCTTGTATGAATATTGAATGTACTAGATTTCGCGTGAAGCAAGGAAAAACAATGAAGGTAAATGAATGGTTAGCCTTCTTAAATGAGCATTTGGACGATGTATTGGTTACTTTAGAAGGTGAGAAGATGTTTGTTGAAACCATCTTTCGAGAAGTCTTAAATGGGGACGAGTTTCTATATTGGTATTCAGTCCAAGGTACAGGGGGAGTAGACGTAGAAGCATCCGAACACTGGATTGACAAAAAACATCTGGAGTATTGGGATGAATGTATCGATAAAACATATCGTCCAGTAGATTTAAAAATTGAGGTAGTGATGATACCAAACAAAGTAAAAGCTTCTATGAAATAAGTTAGGAATTTGAGACTGAAACAAGTAATGGAGTTGAGGTTATGCAAAGGCTTGTGGTTATTACGATAGGGAAAACCCATAGTGGCAAAACGATTTTTGCAAAAGCTTTAGAAAAACAGCTGACTAATTCCTTTGTGATGGATCAAGACAATCAGGCTGAATTTATCAATACATATTATAAGAATCTTCAGCCCAACCAAGGGCCGAATATACTAAAGCACGCACTATCAAAGCAAATCGTTGACTATGCAAAAGAACATACAAATCTTCACATTATTATCTGCAACTCAAATCGAAGTCGAAAGGATCGCGAATATTTGCTAGAAGAGTTATTTCAGAAAAATGATTTTTATCGTATTCTAGTTCATCTGGATATCCCGAATGAAGTTCTTCTAAAAAGAGTGACTGAAAGTAAGCGAAGTACCAATATTTTAAGAGGAGCTGCGACTTCTTTTGAAGAAGTGCTAAAGCGGCAGCAAGCATCAAAAAGTGCATCACCTCCAATCGATGGTGAGGCGGATCGTTTGTTTGTCATAAAAGAAAGTGCAGAGGTGTATATTATTATAAAGGAAATTGTCCGAATTACTGAATCTTCGTGACGCTATTAATACGTTGAACTTGCCCAATAAATATGTAAAAATACTGTCAGTTCGTCCAAGAGATGAAATTGATAAGAAATTATTTACTTTACTGATCCAGATGGTTACAAGTTCGAAATATCATACAGGTACTTTATAGGATAGATTTGATTACTACAAACAAGAAAAAATATATGGATTTTTTTGATTAAGAGTTATATTCTTCTGCTAACAGGAGTGAAATATCAATAAAAACTGCTTTTGCTTATTGTATAAAGATGCAATTCGGCGAAGTATGAATAGACCATTTGAAAAGTCGATTCCTAAAATGGGAAATCGACTTTTATGTTGAATATTATTTAACCTAGTAAATGCGCATTCCGAACTCTACACCTATTACTTTTATTGAACATCAATGGTATGGCCATCAATCACAATACCTTTAATGTTTTCGTCGTTTAATAGGAATCTCTCTCCAGTTTCATCTAAATTGTATTGCCACTTAAAGCCTAATTCGGTTGTGCTCGTTGAACCTGGTTTTAGTTCAAACGTGGTATTATCGAATGTTATTACCTTTAGTTTTGGCGTATATTCTGGCAACTCGTTCTTCTTCCCATCTTGATGTGTTCCCTCGACACCTATACCATTTGCTGAAATATTAATAGTTTTTAGTGCTAACTTTTCATTGGATGAAGTTAAATTTATGTCTGTTTCTATATTCTTAGAGGTTTTGCTTTCACTTGCTTCAAAGGAAATGAGGAAGGGACCATTCGCTATCACCTTATCTGTGCTATATTCTACAAGACTATCAGCCATAATCGTGATTTCCTCCCCATCGAGGTTTTTAGTTGTATCAATGTCAAACATAGTAATGAGCTTTTTGTTATCTTCTGACATTTTTTGCTCAACCATATAACTTGCATTCTGCTTCCAATCCAACTCTAGTGCAGGAATTTTGATATCGCCAGAGAAGGCTGTTCCATCTTCCTTTTCAAATGACACAATGATGAGCGCGCTCTTACCTCCAATGATAGTTTCTTCTACTTCCATCTCTATACCCGAAACAATCTTAGATACTTGAGTGGAATTTTGGCTTTCAATTAAATCCTGACCTTCATGTCCAAGAAACATCGAAAAATATTCACTACCTTGAGCTGCCACCGTAGAAGCTCCGATGACCAACACAGTGGACGCAGCTAATAAACTTCTTTTAAACAATCTTCCTTTCACATTTTTCTTCACATTTTTGTTTTGCATAAACATTCCTCCATTTTAATTAGTAGAAGATGTCATCTTCCGATTCAAGCTAAGATTAAATGTTACTTAGTTGAATGTCTTTAGCATATAGAGGAGTTCTAAAGATTTGTTAAAAATTGTTTTAAGGTTCTCTAAATTTATTAATGATAATGATTCATTTGGGAAAGTAAGAAATTCTTTTGAATAATTTAGAAATCCTTTATTTCCTCTTTATAAAAACTTTATAATTTCCATCTAAACTGATTCTTGTTTTAAAAGAATAGGAGGTACTTATATGGAAGAGACAATGTCAATTATGTTTACGATAGAATCATGGTATGTATTAGTTCCCCTAGGACTATTAGGACTGATATGGATGGTAGGTTGGACAAAGCGTAAAAAACGAATGTTAAATGCAGCTCAATTTGTTGTTCTGACATCATTTGGGATATACTTACTTTGTGTTATTCACCTAGTATTTTTCCCAATTGATGTGAATATAGGACGCTTTGCCAACCAAACGCCTTGGTATAAAACAATTAACTTTATCCCTATCTTAACAATAGATTTTAAGACGTTCTTACTAAATGTCATTATGCTTATTCCATTAGGCATGTATATCCCTTTTCTAAACAAGGTTGAACCTTCTGTTAAGAAAATTGCTAAAATAGGGTTTAGTTTGAGTCTTTCCTTTGAATTAGTGCAACTTCTTTTTCGAATGGTGTTAGGAAGTGGCAGAAGTACAGATATTAATGACTTATTAGCCAATACTGCTGGTGCTGTTACTGGTTTTCTCATTGTAAGTAAATTGTTTAAAATACAGCTATTTAAAAGTATTTTACAGAGGTTACAGCTCTATCCAAAGTGAGGAGTCAATAAAAATGACTAAAATCTTAGTTGTAGATGATGATCAACAAATTGCCGAGTTAATAGAGGTGTATTTAAAAAACGAGGGATACGTAATAGAGAAAGCCTCGGATGGTATGGAGGCTTATCAAATCTTGGAGCAAACCTCTTCTTTTGACCTCATTGTATTAGATATTATGATGCCTAACATGGATGGGCTTGAGTTTTGCAAAAAAGTGCGTAAAAACAGTCAGATACCGATTCTAATGGTTAGTGCCAAAATAGGGGATATGGATAAAATCATCGGTTTAATGACGGGTGGAGATGATTATATAATCAAGCCGTTTAATCCTTTGGAGTTAACCGCAAGAGTGAAAGCATTGCTTCGGAGGGCTAATTATAAGCTTCATGAGAAGGATGAGGATGTAATTCGTGTTGGATTACTTGATATTGATAAACTAAGTCATACAGTTTCTGTAGAAGGAAATGTAATTAAGCTAACTGCACGGGAATTTGAGATATTATATTTACTTGCTAAGCATAGTGGACGAGTGTTTGGATCCGAAGATATTTTTGAAAGGGTGTGGAATGCACCGGGAGAGGGTTCAAACCCAACAGTGATGGTTCATATCAGCAATCTCCGAGATAAACTGGAGGCAGCCATTCCAGGTGAAACCATCATCCAAACCGTCTGGGGAGTGGGATATAAAATTGATAAGTAATGTAGTAAATCTCCTAAAGTTTCTGCCGAAATGGAAAGTTATACTATATATTATAACTTCTCTTATTTTAACTGCTGTGACAGGATTCATTCTGTTGCCGGCTTTAGAGTATTTAGAGGATACTTCCAGATTTTTTAAGAGCTTACTTTACGTATTATCTTATTTTCCTAAATTAATAGTCTTTAGTTTTTATATTTTAACTACGGGACTATACCTGGTAGTCATTTATCAATTCGAGCGTAAACGATATCTTGCTTTTTATCTAAATAAAATGACGGAGCGAGTCCACCGGATAGCAGAAGGAAAATATACGTCATTGGATATGTCAGTTCCACCTGAATTTCAATCATTACTTGAGGGAATTCAAAATATTATTGCTAAATCAGAAGAAGCAATTGGAGAAGTCAAAATGGCGGAACAATTAAAGAACGATCTTGTTACCAATGTTGCACACGATCTTAGGTCACCACTAACTTCAATTATTGGTTATTTAGAACTTATTAACAATGATCGCTATCGTGACGAGGTAGAGCTTCGTTATTATATTCAAGTGATTCATGAGAAGGCAGGAAGCTTGCATACGTTAATCAATGATATCTTTGAGTATACTTATATGCAAAATCGGCATGTCAACATTCAAAAGGACTTTGTTAATATTGAAGAAATGCTTAATCAACTAGCTGTTGTATCTAGAGTCCAGTTAGATGAAGTTAAAATGGAGTTCCGCCTATTTACTTCAGCGACAAACCCAATTGTTTTAGGAGATGGGGGGAAACTAGCACGAGTATTCGAGAATCTCATCCAAAATGCCATTCGATATGGTAGTGACGGTAAGTATCTTGACGTTTATCTAAGCGAAACTGAAAAAACGGTCGAGATTGAAATTGCCAACTATGGACAGCAAGCAATCCCACCTTCGGATCTTCCGCATATCTTTGAACGATTTTACCGTGTTGAAAAATCACGTTCACATTTCACCGGGGGCTCAGGGTTAGGGCTAACGATAACCAAAAGTATTATTGACCTCCATGAAGGTGAAATTTATGTAATGAGCACACCGGGAAGAACCGCTTTTACAATAAAGCTATTAAAGAAGTATTAGCTAATCAAAATAGGCTCAAAAAGATTAATACGGGTATATAAATAGTGTAATGATGAATTAGTTTTAATGAGCGACTGCATAAGTAGTGCAGTCGCTTTAAAATTGAACCCGGGGTGACCCAGACGAATGAAGCAATTTTTGTTGAATTGGTTCTAATCATTATTGCTTATTGATGCGCTCTCTTTCTAAGTATATGTATATCGATGTTTAACATCGTTATGAAGAAATTCAAAGACTACTTTTTATTGACTTGCATCATGATTTTAGTAACGTATTCTTCCTTATGGTTCCTAACAACCGTGTCATAAATATACTCTTCAAAAACATAATCCCCCAGGGTCAAATTTAACCGTTCCATCTCTGTAAAAAATCGCATGTAAGTATTGCGTACGGTTTTTTCATCCCCAATATGATAACCAATGAGAAAATCCCCCTTTACTGCTTTAAAATAGGGATGCCCCTCCTTTGGATTTGGTTGCTCAATATATAAATAGCTATAATTAGAGAATTCTCCGTTTAATACTTGCTCCCGTTCCGTAATACTCCCAATCGGGTATCCAGAGTCAAGATGCGATATATTCAATTCTTCGATAAAGTCTGATGTGACTTCTACAAACTCTTCATCAGTCATATTTTGAATTTTTCTACTCAAATAAAGTATTGCCTCTGGTAATTGTTCAAGGGTAATTTGACTAAAAACTAGATTTGAAGCTTCTTCCATTAATGCTATTTTTGCCTCAATCATTTTTTCCTTCGTTTCAATTTCCTGGCGCTTTTTCACAATCTCTTCTTTTTTTTGATACATTAATGATAAAAATCTTTCGGGCGATTTATTTTGCATATATTGTTGAATATCGTTAAGCGACATCCCAAGATCCTTTAATAAATCAATTACAAAGAATAATTCTAGTTGGTTAATAGAATAGTAACGGTACCCATTTTCTCTTTTCAATACCGGAGTCAAAAGCCCAATTTGATCGTAATAAAAGAGGGTCTGTTTGTTTACCTTACAAAGCTTCGCAAATTCACCAGTTGTTAGATATTTTCCTTCTTTTTTACTCATTTTCTACACCACCACCCTTGACTATATAGTTACTATATACACTAGGATTAGACTTGTAAATAAACAAAACAAATCTAATTTGCTTGTTTTGTTAAGGAGTATGAAGAAGATGAAGACACAGAAAATTACCTTGGGATTATTATTGTTGAATTTATTCATCGCCTTTTTGGGGATTGGCTTAGTAATCCCAGTTTTACCTACATTAATGACTGAGTTAGGTATAACGGGAACAATAGTTGGCTATTTGACAGCTAGCTTTGCTATTGCACAATTAATTGTTTCACCCTTTGCGGGGAAAGCAGCAGATAGATTTGGTAGAAAAATTATGATTGTTATTGGTTTATTTATTTTCGGTATATCCGAATTATTATTTGGGCTCGGCAAGGAAATCGAAGTGTTATTCATCTCGCGTATTCTAGGTGGAATTAGTGCGGGATTCATTATGCCAGCTGTTACAGCTTTTATTGCTGATATTACGAATCTAAATAATCGCGCAAAAGCACTTGGTTACATGTCAGCAGCAATTAGCACAGGATTTATTATCGGGCCAGGCATAGGTGGGTTTCTTGCTGAATTTGGAACACGAATCCCGTTCTTCTTCGCTGGTGGTCTTGGTATCATTGCAGGGATACTATCGATTCTTTTATTAAGAGAGCCAAATCGTACAGAAGAGACTTACGAACAGGACAAAGATGGTAAGGTTGGCATCAAACGTATTACCGCTCCAAAGTATCTTATTGCGTTTATCTTAATTTTTATTGCCTCGTTTGGTTTGGCAGCTTTTGAGTCCTTCTTTAGTTTATTTGTCGATCATAAGTTTGGGTTTAAACCCTCTGATATCGCGATTGTGATTACAGGAGGAGCAATTTTTGGTGCAATTGCACAAGTGCTACTATTTGAAAGGCTAACTCGAATATGGGGAGAAATTAAACTTATTCGATACAGCTTGATAATATCAGCATTACTTGTTTTTTTAATGACCGTTGTTCACACGTATTTCTCTATTTTACTTGTTACTTTTATTGTTTTTGTGGGATTTGATTTATTCAGACCAGCTGTGACATCCTATCTATCTAATATAGCTGGTAACGAACAAGGCTTCGTTGGGGGAATGAACTCGATGTTTACGAGTCTAGCGAACATAAGTGGGCCAATTATAGGGGGGATGTTATTTGATGTGGATATTAACTACCCTTACTATTTTGCTACAGTAATACTAGCATTAGGCATAGTTTTAACAATGTTCTGGAAGAAGCCGATAAATGATTATTCTACTAAATTGAAGGCTAGAACAACAGAACTATAATATACAAACAGAGCGTTAATCCAAAAAAGGATTAACGCTTTTTTTTATAGAGGTAATACATTTCATTTGTACATACGGAGGAGGTATAAAACTAATAACTTTTAAGGTTTTTTTAAGGTACATCATTGATAATTAAAATCAAGTTAAGTATGTTGAGTCGCTACTATAAACGACGGACAATATACTTGTTGAATGTTAATAAACTAAAAAATTTATGGGTGGCCAGAATCAAATGAAAAAAATATCTACTAAGATTATCCTTTTATCATTATTAAACTCAGTATTGGTAGCAGTTATAAACGTAGCTGCATCATTGATTATGCGAAGTGATGGCAGTGATGCAGCTGCAGCTGCAACTGCAACTAATTCAAATTTAGAAGCGGTACAACAAATGCAAACAGGTTTTATGATACCCACACCGGTATTGTGGGGGTTGATTATATCTTTAATTATAGGAGTTCTTTTATCTTATTTTTTAGGAAAAGCGATTGAAAAGCCAATTGTTAAAGTGACGGAGTTTGCTGAAAAAACAGCGGAATTAAATTTAGCTGATACAGATGATGAATTAGAAAAACTGATCAATATAAAAGATCAAACAGGTGATATGGCAAGGGCATTATATGAAACAAGAAAACAATTAAAAGTCATAGCTTCTGACTTACAAATGGTGTCTTTAACTGTAACCAATCAATCGGAAAACCTTACAAAAAATACAGGTGAAAATTTAAATGCAATAACACAAGTGGTAACAACTATAGATGAAATGGCTGTGGGTAACGCTGAACAAGCCGAGACGATGAGTGGAATTAGTAATACATTGTCAGATGTTGTTTCGTTAATAGATGAGATAGCTACTAATACTTCTTCCAGTTCAGTGCAAGCTTATCAATCTTTAGAATCAATAAATGAAGGTCAAACAAGTGTTGATATGCAGACGAAGAAAATGGATGAAACCCTCCGTGTATCTAATGACGTTAATCACTCCATAAATGAACTAAAAGGAATGATTAATCAAGTTACTGGGTTTGTTGGTATTATTACATCTATTGCAGGTCAAACAAATCTATTGGCCTTAAATGCCTCTATCGAAGCAGCTAGAGCTGGTGAAGCTGGTAAAGGATTTGCCGTGGTAGCAGATGAAATTAGGAAGCTTGCAGAAGAGACTTCTAATTCCGCAAAAGAAATAACAACTATTATTGAAAAGACTTCAGTAACGACTGACTTAGCTGTTTCTAATATTGCGCATTCAAATAAATTAGTAGATGAACAAAGAGATGGATTAAGAATTACAGAACAAGCTTTTAATAAGATAAAAAGCACGTATGAAGGGATTGTAGAAGGACTAAAACAAACAGCCACAGCTATGGGAACTGTGAACGGAAATTCTAAAACGGTATCTAGCCAAATTCAGGATTTGACATCACAAGCAGAAGACTTTGCAGCAAGCACAGAAGAAATATCAGCAACAGGACAAGAACAGTTAGCTTCTACTGAAAGCATTGCAAACTCTGCTAAAGAGTTGGGTAGCTTAGCAATTAAATTAAATGAACAGATTAATAAATTCAAAGTAAGATAGGGGGGCAGTTCATCATTAGTCGATAAAAACCAAGATCGTTGTCTCATTAATAATGGAGTCGGTTCAATAGTTGAATCGACTCCTTCTTCATTTTTTTATAGTTTGCTTAAAAATCACATTCCATTTCAGTTCTTCTGTAGGCAAAATCATAAGTAGCTTCAAGCATGCGATCGCTAATGTTAACGAGCTGTTTTGGATCCACACCAAAGTATCTGATTAGAAATTGCATCATGTTTTGTCTTTCTTTCTCCGTAATCATTTTACCACCCCTTACATTTTATTTGGTATATAACAGTATATTTAAATTGAAACTGATATATAACAGATGAATGCCTAATTTCCAAAGAAAATTTTAATATTATTGTATAAAAATGTAATTATTGAAACTTTTGGAAATTTCTAACGTAAATAAATTATAATGAATAGAAACGGAGCGATTGACATGAAAAAGGTTATTTTATCATTAGTAGCGTTCTTGCTTTTGTTAGGTGCACTTATTTTCTATTCGGAATTTAGAACGGTGAACTTTGTACACGCATTTCTTTCAGATCCTGAAGAATTAGCAGACAAAGTAAACGGGGTTACGATTTGGGGAGAGGGAGGCAATGGAACTGTCCAAACGCTAGCTACCTTCAATTCTAGCGAGGAAAAGTATGAAGAAGTAATTGCTGCATTAAATGAATGGGAAGTGAAGAGGACACTTTTTAGTAAACAGGATTCCTCTCAAGATATGTATCGAATAAACCTTTCAAATATAGAAAAACCCATTAATCCCTATGACATTTTAATAACTTCTGATGGGCTACTGAACATTCATGGCAGGGAATATAAGCTTGTAGATGGTCCTTCAATCGAGGATTTAATAGATATAGCGAAATAATAACAGCGTTCATTGGAGGTGAACACCTTGGAACTTAATTTAGAAAAAGCCATTACTTTAAGAAAAAGTGGAAGCATCAAGGAATCCAATGCAATCCTCACCGCATTAGTAAAAGAATTCCCGAACGATGCGGCTATCAACTATCAATGTGCCTGGAGCTTTGACCTATTGGGAGAGGAAGCAAGGGCAGTTTCTTATTATGAAAAGGCCATACAGTTGGGGCTACCCCATGAGGAACTAGAAGGAGCTTTTATCGGCTTAGGGAGCACTTATCGAGCTCTAGGTGAATACGAAAAATCTAAAAGTGTTTTCCTAAAAGCAGTGGAAGCATTCCCAGCTAATCGGGCAATCCAAACCTTCTATGCCATGACACTTTACAATTTAAATGAGCATAGCCAAGCGATGGAGCTGTTACTAAACTGTCTCATCGAAACAACAAACGATTCCAATATACTTGAATATAAAAAAGCACTTACTTTTTATGCTGATAAATTAGATCAAACCTGGGAGTAATTATCCCAAAGGAAAGGGGTTTACACAATGGATAAGATATTATTATCAATCAAGGATTTAAGAAAAAATTATGGCTCTAAAACAGTTTTAAATGGTGTATCCCTAGAAGTAAAAAGGGGAGAAATTATTGGTTATATCGGTCCGAATGGCGCTGGGAAAAGCACAACTATTAAAATCCTGCTGGGCATTGAAAGTGACTATTCTGGGGAAGTGAAAATCTTCGGACAGGATATTTCCACTGAAAATATGGAGTATAAGAGGAAGATTGGCTATGTTCCAGAAATCGCTGAGCTTTACGATAATTTAACGGGGTATGAGTATCTTACTTTTATCGGTGAATTATATGGTCTAGATTCTGATTTTGCTGATTTTAAGGCAAAGCGGTTGATGGATCTTTTCGGAATTGGGGAGGTCTATCATTCTCGTATTGCCTCTTATTCAAAAGGAATGCGCCAAAAAATATTAATTATTTCAAGCCTTTTACATAATCCAGAAATTCTATTTTTCGATGAACCGATCAATGGTTTGGATGCAAACAGTGTGATGATTTTTAAGGAAATTATGACACAGCTTGCGGCTCAGGGAAAAACAATTTTTTACTCCTCTCACATAATGGACGTGGTTGAAAAAATAAGCAGCCGAATTATCCTTCTGCATGACGGAAAAATAGCAGCAGATGGTACCTTTGAAGAGCTAAAGGATACGAATAAGGAAGGTTCACTCGAGCAGATTTTCAACGAGCTGACAGGGTTTAGTGAGCATAAAGAAATTGGGGTAAGATTTGTCTCCGTAGTAGGGGAGATGTAACGATGCAGGACTATTTCACTCTGAAACTATTAGACCGTTTTGAAAAGGTCTTTAGAGGGCTTGGTATTGACTACAGGGTAATGCGAAAAACTCTTCAAGTAAAGCTAACAATGGATGGTCGCCGTGTACCAACGATTTTCTCCCAAAACGCAAAAAAGAAAGACCAAGAACCTACCAACCAATATATCAAA
The DNA here is from genome assembly GCF_044795995.1 of Ureibacillus chungkukjangi. Lineage (NCBI taxonomy): Bacteria > Bacillati > Bacillota > Bacilli > Caryophanales > Caryophanaceae > Ureibacillus > Ureibacillus chungkukjangi. Next base: position 541,675 of record NZ_CP085009.1, read on the forward strand.
TCACTATGGATCTACGTTTTATTTAGTCTGTTTTTGCTTCCGTTTATGTTTATGGGTAACAACTTACTGTTCCAAATGAGTATTGTTTATGGAATCTTTACCTTTTTTATAATGACCTCATTGATTTCGGATTTTTCGTCAGTACTACTTGATATTCGCGACCGAAACATACTCTATCCAAAGCCGGTGGATCGGAAAACGATTAGTACGGCAAAGCTAATGCATGTCATTATTTATTTATCCTACCTAACACTTGCATTAGCCGGAATCCCTTTGATTGTAGGGCTTTTTACGAAGGGTATTCTATTTTTCCTTGTCATGGTATTGAATATCATTTTGTTGGATCTATTGATTGTTGTCTTTACAGCGCTCATCTACTTCCTGATTTTACGGTTCTTTGATGGGGAGAAGCTGAAGGATATTATTAATTACGTTCAAATCGGACTATCCTTTGCTATTATGATTGGCTATCAATTGCTTGGTCGTTCCTTTGAGCTCTTTGATTTAACGGTACGTTTTAATCTCGAGTGGTGGCAGGTGTTTGTTTTCCTATTATGGTACGGGGCGAATACTGACCTGCTCTTGAATCAAAATTTTGAGCCAGCAATTATCCTATTTTCAGTATTAAGCTTACTTATGCCTATACTAGCAATCTGGATTTATATGAAAGTTACGCCAGCTTTTGAGCACAATCTTCAAAAGCTTTCGTATCACGGAAAAGCAAAGGAACAAAGAAGAAGTAAGCTTAGAAAAATGCTTGTGAATTTCCTTTGTCGCTCAAAAGAGGAGCGAGCATTTTTTAGATTTGCAACGATGATGATGAAAAATGAGCGTGAATTTAAGCTGAAGGTCTATCCATCATTAGGTTTTTCTATTGTCATTCCTTTGCTATTCATCTTTGGAGTATTTAGAACAGACTTAAATGATTTAGCTAGCAGCAATTCGTATTTGTCGATTTACTTTAGCTTAATTGTTATCCCAACAGTTATGATTGTACTTAAGTTCTCGGGTAAATATAAAGGGGCATGGATTTACAAGGCAGCACCTTTAGAAAGATTGGCACCCATGTTCAGTGGAACCATCAAGGCATTTATAGTGAATTTATATTTACCGATTTACTTGCTGCTTAGTATTATATTTATTTTCCTATTTGGTGTTAGAATTTTGCCAGATTTGATTTTAGTATTTTTGCATGCATGCAGCTTCGCAGTAATTTGCTTCATGCTCCTTAAGAAATACATTCCATTTTCACAGTCCTTTGATGAGTACAATCAAAACAGCAACGCATTTATATTGATAGGCTTAACACTGATAGTTTTATTGCTGACAGGGCTGCACTATATAAGTACATGGTTCACTTTTGGAACATACTACTATATTGGAATACTACTTATCGTCTTAATGATTCTGTGGAAGCTAGCATTTAATATAACGTGGGAAAAGATTTATGAGTAAAATGAAACGCTGTTGATATCCATTTCAACAGCGTTCGTTTTTATTTAGGGTGTAACGGTCTATAAATCTTTTAGTGAGTGGCATAAAGTAATTGAGTATTAGCCCACCTAAACAAACTGTTAATAGAGTTCCAATACCTATAGGACCATTGAAAATGATTGCCATAACTAAAAATACGATATAAATAAGTGTTCTTGAAAAAAATATACTTTTCTTCATTATTTCTTGGATGATGAGTGTTAAACGGTCAACGGGAATGGGGGCGAAATTAGTCTGTAAATAGATTGCTGTACCTAATCCTATTAAAACTAGACCTAATGCAAAGCATATCGCTTTTCCTAACCAGAATTCAGGTGATAAAAAATTATGTAATAAATATAGCCATAAATCAATTCCTATCCCCGTTATAAAAGCTGTTACCAAACCCAAAAATTCCGGTTTTTGTCTTTTCAAAATTGAATTACAACCTATTAATAGTAAAGCGATAATTACTTCCCAGCTTCCAACAGTTAGCCCTAAATTTATGAACAACCCTACTAAAAGTGCATCAAAAGGTGAAGTTCCAAGGTCTGATTGAATAGTGAAAGTAATACCAAGGGTTAATACTAGAATTCCCAAAACATAAAAAACATATTTCACTTTATCGACCTCATAAATTGTTATTTTGTTGCATTTACAACAATTTTGGATTAAATTAAATATATACTATTTTTTGTTGTATTTGCAACAAAAAGAATAAGGAGTCAGTTATGAAGGAGATTCTCCGAGAAATTGGAATGATAGCAAGGGCACTAGATTCTATCAGTAATATAGAGTTTAAAGAAATCGATCTTACGAAGGGACAGTATTTGTATCTTGTTCGAATATGTGAAAATCCAGGAATCATTCAGGAAAAACTAGCTGAAATGATCAAGGTAGATCGTACAACAGCAGCTCGGGCTATAAAAAAACTAGAGAGTAATGGTTTTATAGAAAAGAAAGATGATAAAAACAACAAAAAAATAAAAAAGCTCTATCCTACAGAAAAAGGGAAAAACACATATCCATTTATAAAAAGAGAAAATGATTATTCTAATTTAGTAGCGTTAGAGGGATTCTCCGAAACAGAAGCAGAAACCATTTTCACCCTTCTTCAAAAAGTAAGAAAAAACGTGGAGAAAGACTGGGAGTATGTAAAAAAGGGAAATAAGCGAGATTACTAATGGTAAGGGAGTAATATATATGTCTATAGAAATAACAAAGTGTAACCTTGAAGATTTACAGACGCTACAAGAAGTAAGTATCGAGACATTTTACGAGGCATTTAAGGAGCAAAATTCACCTGAAAGTATGGAAGCTTATTTGGAGAAAGCTTTTAACTTAGAAAAGTTAGAGCTAGAGATATCCAATATTTCTTCTCAATTCTTTTTAATTCATTTTAGTAATGAGGTTGCGGGCTATTTAAAGATTAATATCAATGAAGCGCAGTCAGAAGAAATGGGGGATGAATCACTAGAAGTTGAGCGTATTTATCTCAAGACAAAATTTCAAAAACATGGACTAGGTAAAGTGCTGCTAAATAAAGCCATTGAGATAGCAACAGACCTAGATAAAAAGAAGGTTTGGCTTGGTGTATGGGAAGAAAATGAAAATGCCATTGCCTTCTATAAGAAAATGGGGTTTGTCCAAACAGGAACACACTCGTTTTATATGGGTGACGAAGAACAACTGGACTTTATAATGACAAAAACACTTTAAAATAAGTAAACAAGTAGCGTGTGTCCTAAACGGATATACGCTTTTTAAATAGAGTTTTAATCATGCAGTATACTAAAAGGCCTGTTGTGGGTAAATAATAATTGAGGAATAATCTTTACATAGGGTGTGGGGGTATGTTATATTTCTTGTATAGGGTATAGGGGTATGCAATTCCTGAACTAAGGAGAGGTAAATAAATGAAACATGAATTAAATAACGAAGTTCAAATAAATGAAGATAGCTGCTGTTCAAGTTCTAGTGAGCGGAAAAGTCATCACTCAGATGAAACAAAGAAAAATCTTATCACAAGGTTAAATCGTGTTGAAGGGCAAATCCGCGGCATAAAAGGCTTAATTGAAAAAGACACTTATTGTGATGATGTCATTACGCAAATATCTGCAGCACAAGCAGCTTTAAATGGCGTAGCTAAAATGCTTCTAGAAACCCATATGAAAGAGTGTGTGGCAGAGCGCATACAAGAAGGGGATTTAGAAGTTCTAGATGAAGTGCTTATTACAATCCAAAAATTAATGAAAAAATAGGGAGTAGATAATATGGAAAATGTAACTTTAATTGTTAAGGGTATGTCTTGTGGACATTGTGTAAAGTCAGTTGAAGGTAGTGTCGGCGAATTACAAGGTGTAGACCAAGTAATAGTCAACCTTGAGGATGGTCAAGTAACTGTATCATTCGATAATGGTCTTGTTACACTAGAAAAGATTAAAGAAACTATTGATGATCAAGGCTATGAAGTTGAATAGTGAATTTTTCAAGAGTGCTTTTATAGGCACTCTAATTCTTACAGGAAATTATACCCCTAACGGGTATGAGAGGTGAAAGTGAATGACGACAGCATCAAATGAGGATATAAGAAAACCTAAAGAAGCAAGCCTTCAAATTACGGGTATGACGTGTGCAGCTTGTGCTACTCGAATTGAAAAAGGTTTAAATAAAATAGAAGGTGTTGAAATAGCCACTGTAAATTTAGCGTTAGAAAAGACATCGATTAAATATGATTCTTCTATACTGAGTGAGGAAGATTTTGAAAAGAAAATTGAATCTCTTGGATACGGCGTTGTAAAACAAAAAGCTGAGTTTGATATTACTGGTATGACTTGTGCAGCTTGTGCTACTCGAATTGAAAAAGGCTTAAATAAAATCGATGGTATAGCTTCTGCAAACGTCAATTTAGCACTAGAAAAAGCAACAATCGAATTTAATCCATCCGAAGTTTCCGTTACAGACATTATTACAAAGGTTGAAAAACTTGGCTATGGTGCACATCAAAAACAAGATGAAAAAGAACAAGTTGATTATCGTGAAAAAGCAATTAAAGACCAGAAAAGAAAATTTTTAATTTCTGCCATTCTTTCATTACCTTTACTCTGGACGATGGTTGGTCACTTTTCATTTACTTCATTTCTTTATGTACCAGAGTTTTTAATGAATCCATGGGTTCAGATGATGTTAGCAACACCTGTGCAATTTATTATTGGCAAACAGTTTTATGTAGGTGCATATAAATCGCTACGCAATGGTAGTGCTAACATGGATGTACTTGTGGTAATGGGTACTTCAGCTGCTTATTTTTATAGTGTTTATCAAGCTATTGTTGCAACGGGTACACACCACGTCCCACATTTATATTTTGAAACAAGTGCGGTATTAATTACGCTTATACTTTTAGGTAAATTATTCGAAGTAAAAGCTAAAGGGCGTTCGTCGGAAGCGATTAAGAAATTAATGGGGCTTCAGGCAAAAACAGCCATAGTAATTCGTGAGGGTATTGAAAAGGAAGTGCCGCTGGAAGAAGTAATGATCGCTGATATAATTCTAGTGAAACCCGGTGAGAAAATTCCAGTTGATGGTGAAGTTGTTGAAGGTACAACGGCTGTTGATGAATCGATGTTAACCGGGGAAAGTCTACCTGTAGATAAAAAGGTAAGTGATGTTTTATACGGAGCAACTATCAACAAGAATGGTTTTATCAAAATGAAGGCTACAAAAGTTGGTCGTGATACAGCTCTAGCTCAAATTATTAAAGTAGTAGAAGATGCACAGGGAACAAAAGCGCCAATTCAACGATTAGCGGATAAAATCTCTGGTGTATTCGTTCCGATTGTAATCGGTATTGCGATCCTGACATTTTTAGTCTGGCTCTTCTTGGTTGAACCAGGGAATTTTACACAAGCACTTGAAGTGTTAATCGCAGTCCTTGTTATTGCTTGTCCTTGTGCACTAGGTTTAGCTACACCGACTTCGATTATGGCTGGATCTGGTCGTGCAGCAGAATTTGGTATTTTGTTCAAAGGTGGAGAGCATTTAGAACAAACACAAGGCATTAATACCGTTGTGGTCGATAAAACAGGCACTGTCACACATGGTAAGCCAGTATTAACGGATGTTTATACAGCAACTGGTCAAGAAGAAGAGAGCTTTTTATCACTAATTGGTGCAGCAGAAAAACAATCCGAACATCCATTGGCACAAGCAATCGTTCAAGGTATTCAGGAAAAGGGAATCGAACTTGGGAATGTTCAGTTCTTTGAAGCAATTCCAGGCTACGGGATACAGGCAACAGTTTCTGGTCAAGGTATTATCATAGGTACCCGAAAATTAATGCAGCAATATGGTATCGATATTCAAGTTGTCCTTCCGATGATGGAGGAGCTTGAAAGTGAAGGGAAAACAGCAATGTTAGCTGCAATAAATGGGCAATACGCAGGTCTAGTGGCCGTAGCAGATACAATTAAAGAAACGTCCAAAGAAGCTGTATTGCGTCTAAAAGCTATGGGAATCGAAGTCATTATGATGACAGGGGATAACGAACGGACTGCACATGCAATTGGAAAAGAAGTAGGCGTTGATGCAGTTATTGCAGAAGTTCTTCCTGAAGGTAAAGCACAGGAAGTGAAGAAGCTACAACAGAAAGGTAAAAAGGTTGCAATGGTTGGCGATGGCATTAATGACGCACCAGCACTTGCAACAGCCAATATTGGTATGGCGATTGGAACAGGTACAGATGTCGCTATGGAAGCAGCAGATATTACGTTAATAAGAGGGGACTTAAATAGTATTGCAGATGCAATCATAATGAGTCGCAAAACAATGCGTAATATTAAACAAAACTTATTCTGGGCATTTGCTTATAACATAATTGGGATTCCGATTGCTGCAGCAGGATTCCTTGCACCCTGGGTAGCAGGTGCTGCTATGGCATTTAGTTCTGTATCGGTGGTATTAAACGCTTTACGTCTACAAAGGGTGAAATTAGAAAAATAATGGTTACTCACTGCTCCATATATACCATGTATAGGTATGCATGGAGTAATAAGTTGGAAAATCGAGGTGAGAAATGAATATGGGGAACGATGTTAAAAAAGTTAAAATTGCCATCAATGGAGGAATCGGTTTCGGGGCAAAACTTAATTCAAAACAGCTTCAAACAATCTCAAAATATATGGATGAAGATGAGGAACTTGAGTTAACGACATTTCAGCAACTCTATATAGAAATACCAGAAGATAAAAAAGAAGAAATCATTGTAGAATTTCAAAGTGTTGGATTAGTCTGTTATCCAGTTGGAAACTTCGTAAAGAGCTTGAGAACCTGTAATTTTTGCAAAGGGGAACTAGAGGAAGGGATGCCTGTAGCAAAAGAATTAAATCAACGTATAGCAGGAAAGCCTGTTCCATTTACCCTTAAGGTTGCTTATACAGGTTGTCCAATTGGGTGCGGTGAACCAATGGTTAGCGACATAGGAATTATGAAAATAAGAGAGCATTACAATTTATATGTAGGTGGAAAAGCAAAAGGAAAAGATGCTGAAGTGGGTTCGTTGTTATTGGAGAATCTATCACCAGAGGAATTGTACGAATCAGTTGAGAAAATAATCGCTTTATATTCACAAACCGGGAAGAAACGAGAGACGTTCCATAAATTTTTAAAACGAATTGGTAGAGATCAAATAATAAGTTATACATGAAAACTATAAATTAACCGAATATTATTAATAGATACGAGTCACTACAGGCTCGAGCCGTGCCCTAGCAAAGCATCTCCGCATTGGAAATTAATTTAGCATAAGCGAAAAAATATCAAATTTCTCAGTGAGAAATTTGATATTTTATGTTGTGTCCATGCCTCTCTACTTTCTATAATTAAAATATATTATTGATAGTTTTATATGATTATTGAAAAAACAGAGGGGATAATAATATAAGTTGTGCTAGAATGGAGACTTATGGCTTATTTAACAAGGGTTGGATGATATGTACTGAATAAAGGTGGGAATTTAGATATAACGTTTAGTACTAGCACCATTCCTAACTAAAAAGAAGTTTGTATTCGTATAAAGTTTTTCTACAATAATAGTTATAAAGAATTACCGTTTGTACAAAAAATATTAAGATTTGGAGAACAGGATGGAGCTGTTATTTTTAATAATTGAGTTTAGCTTAATATTTTGGGCCATTACATTTTTAACTAATATAAAAATCACGATTAAACGGGTATTAGCATTTATTTTAGTAGTAATTTGTCCTACCGCATTAAATTTTGTAATTTTTGGTCAGTGGCTAGGCATTATCTATTTCATTGTTAGTTCATTTACATATTTCTATTGGTTAGCAAGAGGATTTTCTACACTAATACATATTTGTTTTGTTGTTATTATCGGAATAATAGCAGATAATCTAGCTCAATTTACGATGGTGGTATATCCCTATGATGTTCTGCCGGGAATTTTGGAGCAATACATCATTTTTATAATTATATTTATTTCTTGTGCTGTCATTTATAAATTAGTTTCTAAGAAGATATACCAGTTATTAGGTCTGACAAAAACAGCATATGTTTTTATTCTTTCTATTGTCTTCATCACGATGTGTACATTTTATATCAATTTATACTTAACAGATTACTTCTCCCAAGATACTATTTTAAAATTTAATATCTTTTCCCAGCTAACGTATTTTGGGTTTATGTGCATTGTTCTTTATATAACAATTATAAATCTAAAGAAAGAAAATCATTTTCGAGAGATAGAGATTGAAACAGAACAGTTCACAGATTATATGCATTCATTGGAATTGATCAATCATGATATGCAAAAGTTCCGTCATGACTATGCCAATATCTTATCTACAATGCAAGGTTATATGGAGATAAATGATTTGGAGGGACTGAAGAACTATTTCAAGCAACATATTATGTCTGCTGAAGGAGATACATTAAAGAGAAATCAACGACTTGCTAACCTATCAAATTTACATATTACAGGTATTAAAGGGTTGTTACTAACGAAAGCTTTGCAGGCAGAAAAAGAGGGAATTGAAGTAGATATTGAAATACCAGGAGAAATAGAAGAGATTGCAATGAATGTAATTGATATTTCAAGAATATTGGGCATCTTTTTAGATAATGCAATCGAAGCTACTAGCCATGTAGAAAATGGAAAAGAAATAAATATAGCAATAATGAAGAGTATGAAGGATTCAATCATCATCATTATTGAAAATACTGTTCAAGAGGAGTCCATCTTATTGGAGCAAATCTTTAAGGAAGGATTCTCAACAAAAGGAGAGAATCGCGGAAAAGGACTTAGTACAGTTCAAAGTATTATCAACCAGTATCCTGACGTCATGTTAAATACGAATGTTGAAAATGGTTTGTTCATTCAAAAACTTGAAGTTGAAATGAAAATGCAATCCATCAATTTAAAAGACTGATTTGAACCTTGGTTTTCAAATCAGTCTTTTCTCTATTTACAGGAAACATTGAGTTATAAATTATTTCAATTATTTTACAAAAAACGAATAATCTGTGAAACTAAAATAAATGAATTTCGACTAATTATAGGGGGAGTAAATTGAAATTTAAGATATTAACCCTAACCGTATTTCCGATATTAATAATCATTGGTTGTTCTAACCAACAGGTAGCAGATGATTTCGGAGAGGTTAAGGCTGTTGCTTGGGAGTTTGTTAACGAAAAAGGTTGGAATCAGATGGCGAAGGAAGAGTGGCAAAATACGACTGTCATAGAAATAGTTGTGGATGAAAACTATGAATTATTGGACCCGAGTTTTGAAGGTAAAGAAGTGCTGAGTGTTTCTTTTCAAGATAAGGAGGATGCTGTAGTCGGAACACCTTCTATTCTAGTAGATCCTATTACCAAAGAAGTGGTTGGTTATATGTTAAGTGAATGAAAAATTTAAGGAGATTTCAAATGAAGAACTTACTGCGTTTCATAATAGTAGTAGCGGTGGTTGGTGGAACAGCGATTCTGTTAATGAATCAGCTTGGAAAAAGCAATAATGCTCAGGTGAGTATAGGTGAATCTACTAAGTTCTCTGAAGTAGAAATCAATGAGGCCGTGTCCAAGGTGAAGAGGAAGTTTTGGGGATTTCGAGGATGTGAGCTTACTGAAATTTGGTACACAGAAGCTGAGTCCGATAAAATTGCTGAAGACTATTTAAACTATGGTGATGGCTCGGAGAAGAATATAGACAAAGATAACGTGATTGGCTTACTTTCAAATTTTAAGGTGGACTCTTCTGGTGGTGACGGAAGCTTAGAGCCAAATTCAACTTATACTGAGTGGCGCTGGGTATTAATACGAAATAGTGAAAACGGAAAATGGCATGTTAAGGATTGGGGATATTGAGTGTCGAGCAATTTAACTATTAAGTGAAAGGATGAACTAAAATGCTACCTATTATTTTATCAATACTGCTGGTAATTGCTCTTGCTTATTCTGTAATAATGATGCTTCAAAAGAGGAAAAAAACAGGTGTTAAGGGAATCAAACCCTTTTTATCTTCTATTTGTTTATATCTAATTTCGATCACCAATCTACTTGCATACTGGCTTGATTTCTTGGGCGTCTTAAGTTGGTCAATTACAATAGTGCTGTTGATTTTAGGCGCCTATTTTACTAAATATTTACATAATAACGAAGTCTAAGAATTAATAAAGAGAGTAATATAGTAGATAGAAGAAAAGGAGATACTAAATGGGATTTAAAGAAGAGTTTAAACGAGAGATGCGTAATGCTAAAAATGATGCGGCAAAAGAGGTCGACAAGTACTGGGCAATCGATTTTAAGGGGCATAAAATAGAGATTCACAATAAAATGATGGAAGAAAGTTTACTAGTTGATGGACATATTATTGCAAGTAACATCAGGCAGTCTATTTGGTCTCACATAATTCCTTTTACAAACTTGTCAGGGACATTTCAATCAAGGGACGGCAAGCGTCATAAAGTATTTGTGAAGATAGGTGGATTTGTCCGTTTAAATATTACGGTGAAAGTAAATGGCCAAGTTATATTAAAGGAAGCCATGAAGCTGGAGTTCTTACCATGGGCAAATAAAGAATATATTGTCCCGTATCTTGAACAGCAAATAGTAGAGCATCAAAAGATTATAAATACTGCCTTACCAGACGATGCCTTTTTAGTAGATGAAAACCATCCAAAGCTAGCACCTGGCTTATCAGATCAGCTAGTTTCTGAGGGTGTAACTCCATTTTATACAAAAAGGCTCCTTAAATTATTTATGGAGCAAGTTGAAAACCCAACAAATCAAACACGTAAAGCAACCTATGAGAAGATTAAGGATGAGAAGGTAATCAGCTATTTCCAGGAGCTAATTGAGCTTTTTGCCCAAGAGGAAAAAGACGAGCAGAAGGTACAGCAGGAGGCAATCTGGTTATTGGAGCATGCAGCTCACCGAGAGGTAGTAAAATTTGCATTAATTATTCTCGGCTGCACAAATTGTGAAAGTATAAAAGAACGCCTGCAAATGCTTGCCTTACACGAAGAATTTACAGGTGTTGCTCTATTTGCGCTGAAGAATGGAACAAGAAATGCCAATGAAACAATCTACCAAATAGCCAAGTCTGTAAATGGGTGGGGGAAAATCGAAGCGATTGACTTTTTAGAAGCCAGTACAGAAGAGATTCAGCATTGGTTATTAACGGAAGGCACGATTAATGATGTAATGAACGGTTATTCGTCTCTTGCATGTGCTGTAAAAGGCAAGCTTGATATTATGCTACATGAACCGGAAATCTCAAAAGAGCTATATCACGGTGCAGGAGAAATAATTTTAGGGTTACTGGGAGATGTGCCTCATCAAGCCATTGATGAATATGAATACGCGGGACAGGTGCTTATGCGTTTTATATATCATTCAAAATTGCATTGTAGAAATCTCGAGGAATTTTATATTCTAACACGTATTGCAGATTATATGAACGAAAGCCTGGAGACTTGGGAGCAGCGATTTGCAGAGAATTGGAAGCCTCACGAACGGAATGCAGTAAATGAGATGATTGAAGAAATTGCAAAAAAACCAATCTGGGTACAACAAGCAATGGACATTCTCCAATCAGAAAATCAGAACAATACAAAGGCATTAGCCATTGCACTCTATTTTAAATTAAACATCACAGAGCTATTATTTGAGAAGCTTAAAAGCGAGCCAGATAATTTAGAATATCATATAGCCCTTGTTGCAACAAAGGAGCAAAAGGTAATAGAAGCTTTAGTGAACTCTATGGAACACCTCGACTCATTTGAAAATTTATCTGATATGGAACAATATAAGATTATTTCTTTATTAGAAGCATTAAAAGAGTTTGAAGGAACGGGACTTCATTTCGTTGGAAAATGCTTGCGTTCAGGTGAACTAAATTGTCAATACTTTGCCTTAAATACATTAGAAGCGCAAGATAAAAAGCATTGGCAAAATCCAGAGCTCATCGAAATCATCCAAAATATTGCCAGCAAGACAAAGGATAAAGAAATCAGTGAATTAGCTAAGAGATTGATAGCGTAATAAAGCAGGAAAATCCAATAAGAGGGGGAGCAAGATGATTATAATGATTAATGGAGCCTTTGGTGTAGGGAAAACAACGGTTGCAGGTGAGCTTCAAAAGCAGCTCGGAAACAGCATGATCTATGATCCTGAAGAGATTGGTTTTATGTTAAGAAATGTTATACCAGAGGAGATAAAAAAGAGTGAAGCTGAAACCGGAGATTTTCAGGATTTACACCTGTGGAGAGAGTTAACTGTTAAAGTAGCGGAAAGTATTGTGGCTAAATATAAAATGCACCTTATCGTACCCATGACTATTCGAAAATCAGAGTACCTTCAATATATTCTAGAGGGCTTCAAGCAAATTGATGAACAAAGCTTCCACTTTTGTTTGACAGCAAGTAAAGAAACAATTTACGAGCGGCTAAGAGAACGGGGCGAGGAAGAAGGAAATTGGTGTTTCCAGCAAACTGAAAAATGCTTGGAAGCCTATAAAGAAGTTGCCTTTGGAGAATTTATAGATACTGAAAATACTAGCGTTACGCATATTATTGAAAGAATAAAAGAAAAGCTGAAGCTATCTTGAATTTGAAATGACTTCTGTAATTCTAGTGCAAATTTACGTTAACCTAAATAAAAAAAGGTTGACTCATAATAGAGACTTAAATATACTATTCCTAATATTGGATTTTTGGGAGGTATATGATGACTACTACAGTTGAAAAAACAACGAATTATTCACGCACGCTACAAATGGTTCAAATTGCAATGTTTTCAGTATTAATGATGATTGGTGCTAACATTTCTTCCTTCTTAGTTATCGGTGGGGTTCCCATCACACTACAAACGTTTTTCGCAATCCTAGCAGGAATGATATTAGGCAGTCGTACAGGTTTAATTGCGATGCTATTTTATGCATTTATTGGACTAGCTGGGCTACCTGTTTTCGCACAGTTTTCAGGAGGAATTGATTCACTTATATCACCAACTTTCGGATTTATAGTTTCATATTTTTTCGTGGCTTACATTGTAGGGGAAATCGTTTGCAAATTCCCATCAGTAAAGGGTTTTATCATAGCGGCTTTGGTAGGAACGGCTATCAATTATGTTATCGGAACAAATTGGATGTATGCAGCCTATAAGTTTTGGTTTGCTGCACCAGAAGGCTTTACCTATCAAATGGCGTGGGCATGGATGGTTGTCCCACTACCAAAGGACATCATCTTGGCTATTTTCGCCGGAATCTTTGGCTATCGACTTAAGCCGATTGTACAAAGGTTCAAAAAGTAAGAGTTACTGCCTAGGAGTGAGTTAAATGCTGATACATGGACATCAAGTGAAGGGAAATAATGTGGACAACGAAACACGCTGTGGACATTATCATTCAGAGGTTGATCGAATCGCCATCAAATTCTATTGCTGCGATACCTATTATCCTTGCTTTTCCTGTCACGAAGAAGAAGGCTGCAGTAACCCACAGGTTTGGCCAAAGGAGCAATTTCATCAAAAGGCCATATTATGCGGTGCCTGTGGACATGAACTAACCATCAATGAATATCTAAGCTGCCATTCAACCTGTCCATCCTGCGAGAGCTCCTTTAACCCAGGCTGTAGCCTTCATAAGCATTTGTATTTTGAAGTGTGAATAACAAGAATAATTATTAAGCATTGAGCGTAGTTTTACCTGCTCGGTGCTTTTTGAGCTATGAACAAAGCCTTAAGGTTAGATTTTTGCTATAATGACCACCAAGAAGCTTTAATTCAGGGGGAGTAGAATATGGAAAGTAACGTTTTTGAAGAAATGGCCAAAAGATATGATACAGAAGACAGAATTGAATTAGCGAAAGTTATAGTTAATGAAGTAAGAGGAGAATTACAGAACAGTAAATCCAAAGCTTTAATAGACTATGGAAGTGGTACAGGTCTAGTCAGTCTAGAGCTTACAGACTTAGTCGAGACAGTTTTGTTGGTGGATTCCTCAAAGCAAATGCTGGAGGTTGCAGAAGCTAAAATTTCTCATAAAGGAATTAGCAATGCAAAAGTGCTCTATTCAGATTTTACTCAAGCCACTCCTGAACTAAAAGCAGACATTGTATTCATGTCGCTCGTGCTACTTCATATTCCAGATACAAAAAATATACTGCAGGAATTATATAGGATTTTAAATGATGGTGGCAAGCTGATTATCGTTGATTTTGATAAAAACGAGAAAATCAATCATCCAAAAGTGCACAATGGTTTTTCTCATGCAGAGCTGAAAAAAACTTTATCTGAAGTTGGATTTAAATCAATTGAAATGAATACCTTCCACCATGGTAGTCATATCTTCATGAACCAAGATGCCTCGATGTTTTTGGCGAGTAGTGAGAAGTGATGTAGGGTAGTTCATAATCAGAGTGAAAGCCAAAAATATGAGGCAGCAACTTGAAAGTGGCATTCATCAACGGGATGAAAGCCAAAAATGAAAGACAGCAACCTGAAAGTGGCATTCATAAGTGTGATGAAAGCCAAAATCGAGAGGTAGCACTCTGAAAGTGGCATTCATAAGTGTGATGAAAGCCAAAATCGAGAGGCAGCAACCTAAAAGTGGCATTCATAAGTGTGATGAAAGCCAAATCCGAGAGGCAACAACCTGAAAGTGGCATTCATCATTGTGATGAATGCCAAAAATGAGGCAGCAGCAACCTAAAAGTGGCATTCATAAGTGTAATGAAAGCCAAAAACGAGAGGCAGCACTTTGAAAGTGGCATTCATAAGTGTGATGAAAGCCAAATCCGAGAGGCAACATTCTGAAAGTGGCGTTCATAAGTGTGATGAAAGCCAAAAATGAGGCAGCAGCAACCTGAAAGTGGCGTTCATAAGTGTGATGAAAGCCAAAAATGAGGCAGCAGCAACCTGAAAGTGGCATTCATAAGTGTGATGAAAGCCAAAATCGAGAGGCAGCACTCTGAAAGTGGCATTCACAACCGGGATGAACGCCATAAACGTGAGCCAAAATCGTAAAAGTGCATGCATCATCAGAAAGAAAGGCATAACAGGAGCCCCGAAACCTAAAAGTGACCTGCATCACAAGGGGTAAATTCCAAAGGAGGAAGTAGTTTAGTGTTATTTCAGCCAAAATGGAGTAAAGCGAAGAAACAGCTAATGAGTTTTATTTGTGAACCTTTGCGTTCAAGAGTTGATTTTCAGGTCATTAATTATCGTAGAGCTCACGATCAGTTAGGAAGAGCGGTTATTACAGTCGATAAACTTGAAAAAGTAAATATGTGTACAATTACAGCTGAAAGAGAAGAGTATTACAGAGAAAAAGAGATAAGAAGAGATTTGAATAATTTTGATTTTGACAATGTTGAATTTAATAGGGATATACAAGATCAAGCGCATCAACAATTGAAAAAAGAAGGAGTCTATGCTCAATACGATTTCTTTACGGCTTTAGAGAACTACTTCAATTCATCAATTGAAGAATCTTTAAAATCCCCAGATAGCCTAACTAAAATTCTCTGTTTACTAGATCGCCGAGTGGGAAAGCGGACTTTACGTAATATTAGAGAATCCGTTTTAGGGGACCATGAGATAGTTCAATATTTTTATAAATTGCGCTGTGAGGTAGAGAAAATCTCTATCGCAAAAAAAAAACATGTTAACTAAAGTTTAGAGATTACTTATCTAAATAGGGTATTTGACTTTGTTACAATTCAAAATATATAATGATACTGTATTACACTTTAAGGAGGATTATTAAAAAATGACGCATTCTATGAGACTACGTTTTCTAGCTTTGAACCAGTAATTGAATATGGTCAAAGGCTCTGTTTGTCTAGCAGAGTAAATGGGGTTAGTCTGTCCTTTTTTAATAATCTTCAGGTATTTTTGGGGAGAAAGGTAGGTTTTCTGTCTTTCTTTATTGTTTTCAATTTAAGTTAAAAGAAGGGATACTCCTTTTTACTCTAAATCACAGGCGTGCAGTCTGTGATTTTTTGTTTTTGAGTCTCCTATGTATTGATGATTAATATTATGTTGATGAAGGACTAAAAAACTTCAGATTTCAAAAAGAATGTCTTTCATCAGGTGGATGAAGGACAAAAAACCTTCAGATTTCAGAAAAAATGTCTTTCATAGGGTGGATGAAGGACAAAAACCTTCAGATTTCAAAAAGAATGTCTTTCACCCCATCCAATTTAGTCGCATATAGAGCTTTATCAAACAGAAAACTAGGAGGACACCATATGTGGTTATTATTCTTTTAATACGAGCTTGATTTAGAAGCTCGTATCGATTCTAGATTATAGCTATCGATACGGAATTTCAAAATTTCGGAGGTAGCGAAAATGGAACAAATTTGTTTTGAATTAGAAAATATAGAGATAAATTATTTAGATAAAGAGATATTAAAGATTGACCGTTTGGCTGTACATCAATTTGATCGCATCGGTATTGTAGGGAAAAATGGTGCTGGGAAAAGTACGTTATTAAAGCTTCTGGCAGGTGAGATTCGGCCTTCACTAGGCAAGGTGAATCGCCATGTAGACTTTGCTTATTTTGAACAAGTTGAACCACCAGATGCTAAGGAAGTGGACCCTAAGTTATTGGGGAAATTACACGTGCCGAAACAGCAGGTTTCCTTAAGTGGAGGAGAGCAAACGAGACTAAAGCTTGCTCAGCTGTTTTCTCATTATTATGAGTGTCTCTTAATAGATGAGCCCACGACACACTTAGATCAGGAGGGAATTTCATATCTTCTAGATGAGTTGCGTTATTATTATGGAGCGCTTGTTTTAATAAGTCATGACCGAGCTGTTCTTGATGAGTTGGTTACAACAATATGGGAAATTCAAGCCGGTAAGGTCAATGTCTATGCTGGAAACTACAGTGAATATATCGCTCAGAAACAGCTCGAGCAGGAGCAACAAATACTAGCTCATGAACAATACCTAAAAGAAAAGAGTCGTCTTGAAAAAGCTGCTGCAGAAAAAATGAAGGCAGCAGACAAAATCGCAAAAGCTACGGCTATGTCAAAGGAATCGAAAGCCAAAGCAAATCGAATGTTCGAAACGAAATCGAAAAGCACAAGTCAAAAAGCAATACAGCGTTCGGCAAAAGCAATCGAGCAGCGTATAGAAAAGCTTCATGCAGTGGATGCAATTCAAGAGGAGCGACCAATTGTATTCCATCAATCGAGTACCCTCGAATTGCACAACAAGTTTCCGATAATGGCAGACTGTGTAACGATTGGTGTAGAGGACAAAACTTTATTAGAGGACATAAGCTTCCAAATTCCGCTTGGTAAAAAAATCGCCATAACAGGGAACAATGGTAGTGGGA
This sequence comes from Ureibacillus chungkukjangi, assembly GCF_044795995.1. Lineage (NCBI taxonomy): Bacteria > Bacillati > Bacillota > Bacilli > Caryophanales > Caryophanaceae > Ureibacillus > Ureibacillus chungkukjangi. The sequence goes on from NZ_CP085009.1 coordinate 559,015, forward strand.
AAAGTACTCTTTTTCATTATATTGTGAATCAAGAGCAAGGTATCACCATATCTCCTAAAGTAAAAATAGGAGTCTTTCAACAAATGAGCTATCAATTTAGTAGCGATGAAACAATTCTGCAATTTCTAAAAAATCGCTCTTCATACGATGAAGGATTTCTGCGGAGTGTGCTGCATTCCATGAGATTTGTTGGAACAGACCTGCAAAAAAGAGTCAAAACGTTAAGTGGAGGAGAAGCGATTCGTCTTCAACTTTGCCAACTGTTTCTAGGGCAATATAATATATTATTATTGGATGAACCTACTAATTTCTTAGATATCCAAGCTATTCAAGCATTAGAAACCTTTATTAAAGCCTACAAAGGAACGATTCTATTTATCTCACATGATAAGCAGTTCATTGCCAATGTCGCAGATGGACAATTTCATATTGCAGATAATAAGCTGATTCAAATGTAACAGCAACATAGCTTTTTACAAATAGTTAACTATTGAACAAAATATTGGGATTTATTGTATATAAAAGAGCATTTCCAACAAGGATTTGCTCTTTTTTTGTTGAACTATTATAATAACGAGCTTTTTAGATTCTAAAACAAGGGAGGAACTAACTTGATTATTAGGTTAGCTGAAGCAAAAGACGTCAATCAATTAATTAGAATGCGATGGGATTTTACGATCGAGCACGATGAAAGCAAGAAAAATGCGTCCTTTTTTCATTTTGAAAGAGAGTGTAAATCATTTTTTGAAAAGGCATTCACTAGTGGTCAATGGTTTGTTTGGGTTGTAGAAGAAGCTGAGAAAATTGTCTCCCATATATACATAGAATTAATACAAAAGGTGCCACGTCCCGGTAGAGTCACACAACCATTTGCATACATGACGAACGTCTATACAGTACCGGAATATAGAAATATGGGCGTTGGAAGTAAATTACTTAGCTCCATAAACGCTTGGATTAAAGAAAATAACTATGAGTTTGTCATCGTCTGGCCAAGTGATGAGGCCATTTCATATTACCAAAAGAATGGATACGTTCATTGTAAGGAAGCAATGGAGTATTATCCGAGTTGAAAAGCTTCAACAATCATTTCTTTTAATAAGCAATTTGGATGTGAAAACAATGCGGGACAAAATTGCAATTATTACAGATATTCATGGGAATAGTTCAGCTCTTAAGGCTGTTTTAAATCATATTGATCAGGATACTGACATAAAACATATTTATTGCCTTGGGGATTTAATAGCGATAGGCCATGAAACAAACGAAGTGCTTGAGATGCTGTTTTCGAGAAAAGATATTTCTTTTGTAAAGGGAAATCATGATGAGGATATATTAAATACTCTGGCGGGGCAAGAGTCCACAGGTATTCAAAACAAAATCGAGCATCATGATTGGATTGCTTCGAGAATTGAGCGGGAATTTCTACCAGCCTTAGCCAGTATTCCGATGACAAGATACGAAACCATAAACGGTAAAAACTTTCTCTTTGTACATTATCATTTGAACGTTGAAGAGAAATTTCTACCGATTGATGAACGACCTACTGCTTTAGAATTAGATACTCTTTATGGAGATTCAAATATAGATGTCGTATGTTTTGGTCACCATCACATCGTGCATCATTTTAAATCGAAGAAGAGACTTTATATCAATCCGGGTTCTTTAGGCTGTAATCATTCTCCATTAGCTCCCTATGCAACATTGAAGGTGGGGAATTCAGGGCAAATTGATGTTTCATTTATAGAGGTGCCATATGACAATAAAGAATTTTTACTTGCCTACGAGCAGTTAAATGTACCTGCTAAGGATTTTATTTTAAAGGTTTTTCATGGAAATCAGCATTTTCGATAGAAGCAGAGGTGAGCCGATGAGTTTTTACTTTCCAATTCTTTTAACGATTGTTTTTGCAGTCATACAAAGTTTATTTTGCAAACATGGGAAACTATTTTACGCAATCGCCTTAGCTATTTTTTTCACAGTATTAATAAACGTCTTTTTTGTAGATTATAGGTTTTTGGTCTGTTTAATTTGGGGGAACTTTTTCTTTTATTTAATGGTGGTGGTGACTTATTTTACAAGATCCGCCTATTGATATTTAAGCAAAATTAAAACCCGGAATAAATTCCGGGTCTGATTTACACTACATATTTGTATCCACGACACACTGCCTCGCTTTCGCTTTTTAACCTTAAGTTTGACCTAAGATAATATCGCTCAAGCATATTCAGTTAGATGGTTTTACCTAGAGAAAACGATCATTCGCACTCATCGGGTTAACCCTCCCAGATCATTGGATTAGAAGTGAAATCTCTAATAGTATGGATGGATTTAAAAATGTCATACATAAAATTTTAAAAAAATAAAAACCCAGAAAAAATCCCGGGTCTGATTACACGTATTCCACGATTTAGTTAGATTGCCTTAGAGAAAACGATCATTCGCACTCATCGGGTTAACCCTCCCAATTCATTGGAGTTAAAGTGAAATCTCTAATAGTATGGATGGTTTTTTAAATCTCATACATGAAATTTTGAAAAAAAGAAAAACCCGGAATAAATTCCGGGTCTGATTACACATGTCCCACGATTTAGTTAGATTGCCTTAGAGAAAACGATCATTCGCACTCATCGGGTTAACCCTCCCAATTCATTGGAGTTAAAGTGAAATCTTTAATAGTATGGATGGTTTTTTAAATCTCATACATGGAATTTTGAAAAAAAGAAAAACCCGGAATAAATTCCGGGTCTGATTGCACTACATTATTGTATCCACGACACGCTGCCTCGCTTTCGCATTTTACTGCTTAGCTATTCAGTTAGATGGTTCTTCCTAGAGAAAACGATCAATCGCACTCATCGGGTTAACCCTCCTAAGTCACTGGATTAGAAGTGAAATCTCTAATAGTATGGATGGATTGTCAGTTCTTATACTCGATTTATAAAATATACTTTCCGTAGTCATCAAAGGATAAAATAACATATCAAGGACAATCTAATATTGGTGATGAAAAATGAAGAAAATAGTTACTGTATTTTTGGCTTTGACCCTTGTTATCATACACTTTCAGCCGGCTAAGGCAGTATCAACCATTGTAACAAATGCAAGTGAATTTGTCATTGTTTATTTTATAGAGAATAATCAAGAACAAGCAAGAACCTATCTTGCTGAAAACGTAACGATTCCAGAAGTCAATGAGAACACACCGATTAACAGAGTAACAGGCTATCCCTCGCCAGATGAAGATGTAAGTGTGGTCATCAGTTATTTCGAGGACGAAAGAATTTCCAGAAGAAGTGGGCGAATTGCATTTATTTGGGAGCTAACAGTAGAAGATGAGAAAATCACGGACATTCGTGTGGTGTACGATGGTTCAAATCCATTCATAAACGAGATGAATCTTGTTAATGAATTTGAAAGTCAGAGTAAAACCAACATTCTTACCGTCACAGAACATCATTTTGTGGTACAGCAGGTTGATGGGAATATAGATAATGGACGTCTTGAATTAAATTATAGAAATACAGAAACCGAGGCTTCACTACAAATAGCGGTAGAGCAAAACGCTACAGCGTTAGAAGATTTTCAAGCTGCGAACGATCAAATTTACACATTAAGTAATGGCTTAAAAGCTCTTTACAAACCAGGTTCAGAACAATTTTTATTGCAGGATAATAACCTGATTTACTCCATTCATTTAGAAGGTGGCGAGGAAGAGGAACAAACCTTCGAGGCTGGAGATTACCTTAAAATTGCTAACTCCATGAACTATGACTAAGCGATAATCCCAGAAAAAGGATTATCGCTCTTTTTGTCGAAAATACTTCATACAATGAACACTTTCACTTTGGAGGGTAGCGTAGCCTTGAAAGGAATCTTACTTGCCATTTACGGCTGTAATCTTGATTATTCTAATATTCATTATTTAGTAAAAGATAGATTAAGTAAATTTGAGGTAGAGTGGGGCGATATCCCTGAAAATAAGAATGAAGAAGGAAATATTTTGTTCCAAATGGATGTTTACGATATGAATATGGAAATGAATCGAAAAAGCGAAGACATCTATTTTCATCATTACATAATTAACGAGGAGCAATTAAGTACTTTTGAGTCCTCTCTTTTCAATTTAAATAAAGGCATTTTTAGCCGTTGTCACTTAACGCAAGGGGTCATTTAGAGGTGGTCATTGATAAAGTTGAATACTCTGTACGTACCCTAATAACTTTAAACAATGAAAAAATGATCTTTTTCTAGATGAGGAAGCAGAAGCAAACCAGTATATCCGTCCACATATACATCGCTTACCATCCGAACTACAGTATTTAACTCTAGATTATCAACTAAGCTACGAGCAACGAAAGTCAAAAGTGGAATGCTGGATTGAACAAGTACTTTTAAAGGTTAAAAAAATATAGATGTTAGTAGAGTAAAGGGAAAGTTAGTTAACTGGAACAACAAACTTCAAGCTAGTATATGAAGGCGAAGCTCATTTGCTTTATGTGAAGAAGATAAAGGGAAAAATTTCGCTTATATTGAAAAATACCCAGATTTTATTGAAAATAAAGGAAGTTTTTTCGCTTATTGTGGTTAATTCTTTGGATTTTGCCGAATTTAGAGGAGTTAACCGGAATATTTTCGCTTATTTTGCCGTTAAAATGCTCAATTTTAACATTAACGGAAATTTCTCTTCTTATTAGTTTTCATACCTACATGAGAGTCAGTAATGATTATAAAAACACTATGAGATTTCATAATTTGAAATAATCGGCACTATAAAACATCGTACACTGGAGGGCATTTTATGATAATTAGAGATATGAAGTCTGTGGATATTGAAACGGTTAGGTTGATTGCGAGAGATGCTTGGAGGGCGACTTATAGTAGCTTTATTCCTGAAGAAATTCAGGATAAAGTTTTAGCAGAGGCTTACTCTAGTAAAGAGATGGCTAGTCGCTTTAAATCCTCTTTAAATTTGGTAGCAGAAGAAAATGGAGTGGTGATGGGTTATGCTTTTCTATATGTGAAATCCGATAACAAGCTATTTGTAGAATCTCTATATATTCACCCGAATTACCAAGGAAGAGGGATAGGGAAGAAACTATTACAATCGGCAATTTCCAATTTTCCGAACGCTACAACTGTCGCCTTAACAGTATATGAAGGTAATCCTAATATTTCGTTTTATGAAAAAGAAGGGTTTAAGAGAATCAAAGAAAACCAAGGGGGCTTCTTTGGCCATCCGGTGTCCTTCATTTTGATGGAAAAATCTACTAATTAAAATTTATTTAGGAACGGAGAGAGTATGTGAAAAAGAAATTAACCTTAAAAGAAATTCTCTCATTTTGTATAATCGCAATCGTAGCAATAGCTGCATCAAGCTATTTCATACTCTTCTTCAAACCCAAGAATTCACTTGAGCTATACCAGTCTATTTCCTTTGCAAAGGATTTTGAAGAGGCTCAAAAGCTAAGTTTAACGGGATATGAGAGGAATTTTAAAAAAGAGGATTTCGATTACATAAGTAAGCCTGAAACAGTAGCTAAAAGTGTGAACCAATTTACGCTGTTTGAGTTTGAAGACAGAACCTATCTCATTTTGACAAGTCCTGGAAAATCAAAACTTAAGGTTCTTGCTGTTGAAGAGCTGCCAGAAGAAATACGCAGCTATTTTCTAGAGTTCTCAGATTCAATTGACGAATAGGGGGGACAGAACAAAGTTCATCTCTTCAAATACGTCTGAGAAACTCACCTAAATTTTTCACATCAACGTTTTTCCTTTTAATAATCGCAAATGCTACGGCTAATAAAAATAGTACGAACCACGGAATAAAGCCTACATATTTCCAAGCATTGTTTGTTCCGAGAAAATAGTAAGACAATGGGATGCATGTAATGGTGCTAACAAGCAGGTAGCACCATGATAATTTGGCGATTCCCAGCATAAATGAAACGGCTGAAATAAATAATGAGATATAGATTAAAAATTCCATTTCGTACCTCCATATGGTTATTTTCTATAATATATCCATAATCCTTCATCAAGATAGGGGAAATCTAATATATGCACGGATTTTTTTCTCCTTAGTGGGTGTACAGTAAAGGTAGTAGCTTTAAGGTAATATATTCCTTGTACTTTAGTTTAATAAAGGTTATAATTGAAATGAGAACATACGTTCCTTGTTTGTCGAGAGAAGAAGAAAAAATTTTAATACAAGTGAGGTAAAATTAATATGAATTTTAGCGACATAGCTGAACGCTCCATACAATTAAGAAAAGCCTACCATCGTTTAGAAAGACAGTATCATGAAAGTGAATGGACAGTAGAAGAGGATGCTTTGGCATTCTTAACAGATGCTGGATTAGTAGGTCGTCTTACAATGTCACAACAAAAGCGTTGGCCAATTAGTGGCGGCAGTGAAACTAATCTTGAGCATAAAATCGGTGAATGCATGTGGTGGTTGATAGTTTTGGCTGAACGTATGGATATTGATAGTGGTGAAGCGTTGGAAAAATTTCTAACTAAAACTGAAGCAAAATTGAAAGAGTGAAAAAAATGCCAATAAACAAACCGTACGAAAAATCGCACGGCTCACTCCTTCAATGGTTTTAACGCATTTGATTCTTCAATATAAATGAAAGCATCGTAACGGCTACCTACCCGGGAAGGGACATAATTTCCATAGGCTTCAAATTCAGGGTTATAAACGACGCCAATTGCACGGTGACCAATCCAATCGTTGAAGATGTCGCGATTTTCATCATTAAAAAGCAGTACCTTATCTTCTGCACCAGCTGCATGGAGCTGTCCTTCCCACGTACTGAGTTTCGAAGGCGGTACATCAATAGCTTCTAAAGGATCGCCCCAGCTGTCAGCAGCAATAACTTTTCCTTGATAAGTTCCGAATCCAATGGCAAATGTGTTGTCCTTGCCATATTGCTCTCTCATAAGTTGGCCAACATTGATTAAGCCATCGTCCTTCATATCTGTTTCAGAAGCATCCCCAATGTGGGTGTTATGCTCCCAAATGATAATCTTGGCGTCTTCACCATGATACTTAATTAGTTCATTAATCGCCTCGACCATGTGAGAATCACGAGTATTCCACGATTTTGCATCCTGCATCATTGCACGATAATAGGCTTCTGCATTTTTGGCTACAAGCGCATTCATGATTACATTTAAATCCTCTTCGTGCTCTTCGGAATACTTTTCTTCATTGTTTCGTAAGGATTTAAGTAAACTGGAAACCTCGCTAATACATTCACCTGTAAAATGCGCGGTGGAAAGGGCATAGTGCTCAGGCATTCTGTTATAGGGCTCGAAGCAGGTGAAGGCTTTTTTAGCGTGCTCCAAATCAACTTTGTACTCAGGATTTTTCGATAAAAATTTCAGTACTTCATCAATAGATTCATAGAGGCTGTAGAGGTCAATTCCGTAAAAGCCTACCTTATTCTCTAATGCTTTATTTTTCTCCTTAAGCCATTCTGTAAACTCTTCGACCTCTTCATTTGCCCACATCCAGGTTGGCCAACGATTAAAAGATTTTATAAGGACTTCTTTAGCCGAGGCGCCTTCATCACCAAAGCCTTTTACATATTGGTTCACTGTTTGTACTGAAGGCCAATCTCCTTCAACTGCTATGACATGGAAACCTTTTTGCTCAATCAGCTTTTTAGAAAGCTCGGCTCGAGTTGTGTAAAACTCAGATGTCCCATGGGATGCTTCACCAATCATTACAATACGGGCATTTCCTATTGTCTCAATGATGTTGTCCAAGCTTTGGTCGTTCAAAGGGAGGGATTGCTCTTTAATAGCGTTAATCAGTTTTCTTGGCATCTTCTGTTCACTCCTTTCAATTTAGCTTACCCAAGCTGAAGCTTCAAAAACACTGAACTCATATTTTCTTTTGAGTCGATTTTGAAGGAATATGGACTTTGTAATTGAAATATAAAAGGTACGGAAAAAATACAATTAAAAAGAGAGATGATTGATTCGTGGATACTCAAATAACAACGAAACTTGAAATACGTAAATCTGCTGGCGAGGTTTTTGAGGCTATCGTTGATCCGATGAAAATCGGAAATTACTGGTTTTCATCGAGCTCGGAAAGATGGGAAGAAGGCAAGGCAATTACATTATGCTATGTTGAATACGAAGCAGAAGGCGTCATTAATATATTGGAAATAGAAGAGAACAAGAAAATCACTTTCTCATGGGGGGAAGAAGCAGGAGAAGGGACAATTGTGACCATAACATTAAATGAGGTAAATCCGGAAACTACAGTGATTGAAGTAAAAGAAACGGGACTTAAAGAAAGTGACCCAGAAGTAGTGAACAAAATGTTAGGACAAAAAGAAGGTTGGGTATATACATTAACTTGTTTAAAGGCTTATTTGGAAAACGAAATAACAGGTTTGAGAGCGTCATTAATTCATTAGTTCAACGTCATCAAATATACAGTTAGCTGATAAGTAAAGCCTGTTGCTTACACATATTTAGTTCTGATTTCCTATTTTAAAAATGGTTACCACCAATCTTAAACCTCCATACTATGTTAGAGGTGGAAAGATGACAATTATACGATTAGGCTATGTTGCCATGAGTATGGAACTTAAGAATGCTTCGCCTTCTAAAACGATGACCTTTACCAATTTTCAAAAAATTGATGATCGTGAAGCGGCAATTCGAAAATTAGAACAAATTGCACTAACGAATTTAGAGAACACGCTCAGGCTACTTAAGCATAATGTTTTTCATGAAATTCACTTTTATCGTTTAACTTCTCGTCTAATTCCGTTAGCTACTCATGAAGCATTACTTGATTGGGATTACATCACCCCAATTAAAGATAGGCTTCGAGAAGTAGGTGAATACGCAACAAATAAAGGGATACGAATAGATTTTCACCCCGACCATTTTGTTGTTCTGAACTCTGACAAAAAAGAAGTGTTTATTAATTCAGTTAAAAATTTGAAACTACACAAATCATTATTAAATGGTATGGGAATTAATCCTACTCATCGTTGTGTACTCCATGTTGGCGGAAGATATCAGGAAACAGAGAAATCGTTAGAGCGTTTTGTTGATAATTGGATGGATGTACCTAGGGGCATCCAAGAGATGATTATGCTTGAAAATGATGATAAATCATTTACGTTGGATGATACGCTGTATTTATGTGAGAAGCTAGGAATTCCACTTGTATTTGATTATCATCACCATCTTGCTCACCATTATAACGAACAATGGGAAGAGAATTGGGAGCGTGTTATAGCAACTTGGAAGTATTCACCTTTGCCCATCAAAATGCATATTTCTAGTCCTAAAAGTCTTGCTGAATTTCGACATCACTCAGATTATGTAGATGTTGATATGTTTTTTAGGTTTTTAAAAGAAATCAAAGGAACAGTTCCACAAATCGATTGTATGATTGAAGCAAAAAAGAAGGATGAAGCTCTATTTACTTTAATGAATGAAATAAAAAAACGTGACGATATTGAAGTAATTGATGGATCTACATTCAATATAAAGTAGATATAAATCCAATTAAAAAAGAATCCTCTAAATTTAGACGATTCTTTTCTAGGATGTTAACCTACTATTTTGGACTCCTTCACTTGAAGCTGTTTTGTCAAAACTAATGAGGTAATCAAAAGAATCTCCAATATATTCATGATTGGGAAGGTCTTCATCCATATCGCTAATAAACTACCTAATATCATAATAATGGTTCCGATTAATAGCCAAGGGAAGTGGAACTTTTTTAATAAAATGATACCGACAATGAGGAGTACTAGCGTAACGAAGATAACCATTACTGGACTAGTGGATTCAATACTCTCATAGTTTAAAACACCGTTTTCATGGTTAGCTTTTAATTCAAGATTCATAACAGAAGTAAGGAGTTCATAAAGAATTAACCCAATCGTTAGGAAACCGAAGATGACTTTCCAATGCGTCTTCTTAGCCCATGGTAAATCAAGTTTATTACAAATGCTCCAAGCAAAAAGAATGAGCGTTGGCGTAAAGAGGGCGTGTAACCAGAATCTTGGGTAGCTTAATCCTTTAAGTAGCTCTCCTTCGCCAATAAATTTGCCTAATGCAATAATTAAATTATCATAAACGAGTCCGACAATAACGAGTAAAAGTACGTTTGTTAAATTCCACAGGTTATTTTTTGAAAGGGCTAACCCCCAAATCAAAAGAACAAAATATCCGAAAGCTAAAAGGAAGTAAATAATTGTGTTCATAGAATCACTCCTATTTCTAGTGTTCCCTATTTACATGCAAATACAACGATTGAATGGAAAAATTACCAATATTGATTCTTGTTGGAGGGGGATTGAAGGGAGTGAATAGTGTAAGAAGTATAGAGCTATTGGGAGGGGATATATTTTGGGCTACATAATGGAGTTAAGAAAGTTAGTTGGAAGCAGGCCGCTAATAATGGTTGGAGCTTGTGTCATTTTATTAGATCAAGAAAATAGGATATTATTACAGCTTCGTCAGGATAATAAATGCTGGGGTTTAGCTGGAGGCTCATTAGAATTAGGGGAGACTTTGGAACAGGTAGCCAAAAGAGAATTGTTTGAAGAAACAGGTTTAGTTGCTAACGCACTTGAATTATTTAATATGTATTCAGGAGAACAGTTCTACTATAAATATCCTCACGGTGACGAGGTATACGGTGTTGTTGCAGCATATATATGCAAGGATTTTCATGGTGAATTAACAATCGATGAAAGTGAAGTCCAGGAATTGAAATTCTTTATTTTGAATGAACTCCCTCCTAATATAAGTCCGCCTGATTTACCGATTATAAATGATTACATACAGAATATTAATGAAAAGCATTGATTGCAGATGAATCAATGCTTTTTTAATTCTTATAGACAACATCTATTAGTTTATTGGACACTTTCACAAATTTATTGGACATTCTCGTTTTACCGGACACCTTCGCAAATTTACCAGACACATTGCCAATTCCAGTATCTAATCTATAAACTCCTCCTGCTCCAAACATTAAAATTTCAATTTATACCAAAAATTTGGAACTTTTTGTAATTTTAAACGTAATACAATTATGCCTGTACAGCTAATGTGTTATGAGGGGGAAGTTATAGTGAGAAAATGGTCTGGTTATTTGTGGAAGCTTGGTTGGCTTGTGGGGTTAATCATCTTGACAATCATTGTTTTTAATATTGAAAACCAAATTCAACGACATGTAGCTGACACTTTTGATGCTACGTATATGTATTGGTCGAAACCGATAATTGCTCTGCTTTATGGATTGTATATTTCACTTATTTTAGTTAGAAAATGGACGATTAATCTGAATCCATCACTCTTTTGGTGTGTATTCATTCCTAATATTGTCCTTGCTTTTGCCGTACCATTATGGAGTTTTGTACTAAAAATCGAGATACCGTCCAATAATTTAGCCATCACAATCTATACCTGGTTGAATCGAATGTACACTTCGAATCTATTTGGAATTATTGCCGGTAGTTCGTTAATTTTGAGCATTTTTAACGGCGCAACCAAATCTAGAGCTCATAAATGACAGGAAGGATTCACGCACTTAATGTGGAAGTTATTTAAGTACTGGCTTTCACGAGGAGGAATAAGTTTTGAAAATCATTGACACATTCTCGGCCTTCCCAGAAGAATTAAGCTTAGATCTGCTAAGGCAATATTACGCTAAGTACCCTCAAATATTTAACACCTATTTTTTATATCATTGCAAGGATACAGATGAGCGGTTAAACAAAGCCATTGAGAAATACGCTGATGATTGGGAGTCCATTGAAAAGGTACACCATTCTATCAAAGATTTAATAGAGGAAGTAGTAGGGCACTATAAAGAGAAATATCAAATAGAGTTCCCGGTCTCGGTCAATTTAATAATTGGCGCATATGGATCTAATGCTTATACACATCGAGAAATCATTCCCGATTTAACTTTTGCGATGGAGCGGCTTTCTTTTGAGGAAAATCCATTGCGGGTGATAATTGCACACGAATTTGGTCATGCAGCACATAACATAATTTCGGATGCCCATCAAATAGAGTGGAAAAATATACAATGGACGCATCCCTTTATCACGTTATTGCAAGAAGGAGCAGCTACCCATTTTTCAAGACAGATTATCCCTGATCTAAAGGAATCTATCTATTTCTCTTACGATAATGAGGGAGACGAATGGCTAGGATTTGCGAAGGCTAACCGAGAGAAAATTATAAGATGCTTTGCAAATGATATAGATAATGGAAAAACAAGTATAGAAATTTTTAAAGAATGGTTTTCCATCAATGGTGGCGTTACATTTGGTTATTCAAGACTTGCTTATTTTATAGCAGATTGTTTCTTTCAATACTCTATCAAGCAAACCAGTGAACTAGATACATTATTATTGTGGAAGAATGAGCGGTACTTCGAAGTTATTGATGAGTGGTTAAAAAGCTATAAAATTGCTGAAAACTAAGAGCTAATTTTAAGGAGGATTCTAATGAAGCTATACCAAGCAACAATTGAAGATTTAGTGGAAACAGCACATTTGTTTAACTTATATCGAATGTTTTACAAGCAGGAGTCAGACTTAGAAGGTGCTATGGCTTACATAAACGATCGTCTTAAATACAAGGATTCTGTCATATTTGTGGCTAAGGATGATGAAAAAATGCTCGGGTTTACGCAGCTGTATCCAACGTTTTCGTCAATTTCTATGAAAAGAGCATGGATTTTAAATGATCTATATGTCGAGGCAGAGGCAAGGGGGCAAGGTGTAGGTGAGAAGCTATTAAACAAAGCAAAGGAATTTTCCCTTGAAACAGGCGCAAAAAGCTTGAGTCTAAGTACAGCTGCAGACAATTTCACTGCTCAACGTTTATATGAAAAGCAGGGATATGAAAGGGATGGAGAATTCTATCATTATGAATTGGATTTAACGAAATAGCATTCAGAGACTACTAGAAAAACAAACTATTTACATATCGGAAAGGGAATAAGAATAATGACGATACTAAATGAAATGAAGTACCCTATTGATTATCGATTGATTTCTATTTTATAAGAAGGGTATTAGAGGTTCTATTGGTAACGACATGTGTTTCAACAATCGTTTATATAGCAGCTAAAAACCAATATATCTCGTATCTTTCGGCTGCGCCGGCTTTCTTATTTTCTCATGGGTTGGTCTTGGATCTACGCATTTTATCCTTCTTGTATTATCCATGACTATTCAAGCTGGCATCATTTTATTGATAAATCATCGTCAGCAAAAAGCGCGTACTACTAAACGAATGAAATTGAAATTAAATTGGGGAAGGGCGTTAATTCGGAATGAATTGACGTTCTTTTTGTTAATGCCTGATTTTACTACCTTCAATGCCAGCTGAAAGTATCCCGAGTGTGACTTATGCTAAAATAAAAGCACAAACTATTTAGTTAACGAGGGATTTCATGTACAAAATCATGTTGATAGAAGACGACGAAAAGATCAGAAGCATCGTCGCAGATACCTTAAAAAAGTGGCAGTATGATGTGGTGGAAGTGACGCAATTTGACAACATCCTATCAGAATTTGAGAAAACAGCGCCCCATCTTGTTTTATTAGATATTAATCTCCCTGTCTTTGATGGGTTTTACTGGTGCCAGCAAATACGTAATGTTTCGAAGGTGCCGATACTTTTCCTTTCGTCGAGAAATCAAAATATGGATGTCATCATGGCTATAAATATGGGTGGCGACGATTTCATCCAGAAGCCATTTGATTTAGGAATTCTGGTTGCTAAAATTAGTGCATTGCTGCGTCGAAAATATACCTATCAGGAGGATGCAAATGTTCGTTTCATCCATCGAGGCTTGAAGTTAAACGTCACGAATTCAACGATTGAGTATGAGGGTCAAATGACAGAGCTGAGCCGCAATGAATTTATCCTTTTACAGTTAATGATGCGGAACATAGGGAAAATCGTGTCGCGAGAGGATATGATGCAGGCTCTGTGGAATGAAGACCAATTTGTTGATGATAATACTTTAACGGTCAATGTGAATCGATTACGCAGAAAGATTGCCACTTTTGGTCTTGAGGATTTCATCGTTACTCGGAAGGGAATGGGGTATTTAATCGAATGAGTATCCTTCGTTTTCTTTCCTATGAAAAGCCGTATATCTACTTGTACTTTTTAGGGACCTTAATTCCATCTGCGGTATATAGTGCTGCTAATGATGATGGTTGGAAATGGGGAACCTTTTTCTATGCTTTCCTTCTTTCTTGCCTTCTACTAATAGGCTTCTTGTTATTACGCTACCAACAAAATGTACGTGTAATTCGGCAAATGAAGATTGATGACTACGAACCACTTTCACTAGAAGGGGACTTCGCCAAACAATATATCGATGAGTTGAAAAGAGAGCATATTCGTGCCAAGAATGAGATTTTGAATAAGCAAGAGGATCACTATGATTTTATCGTTTCTTGGTTTCATGAGATTAAGACACCAATTGCGGTTCTACGTCTCTTACAGCAAACGGATATGGATCGAGATAGCTTAAGAGAAGAAATTGGAAAGATAGAAAACTATGTCGATCAGGCTCTCTACTATGCGAAGCTGGATAGCTTTAATCAGGATTATGATATTCATAATTGTGACGTTATCCAGATTGCAAAAGAGCTTATTAAATCCCATTCAAAAACCTTTTTTGCTAAAAAAATTCGAATTCAACTGAAGGCTGAATCTCTAAAGGTTCAAAGTGATGCAAAATGGCTGCAATTTATACTCAATCAATTACTAACAAATAGCTTAAAGTATACCGGTAATGGTGGAGAGATTACGATAACAGTAAATGAAACCGCCAAGGAGAAGCAGCTACTAATAAGAGATAATGGAATCGGGATTAGCCAGAAGGACCTCCCACGAATTTTTAACCGTGGATTTACTGGAGAAATCGGGCGCACTCATTCCAAGTCAACGGGGATGGGACTATATTTAGCGCAAGCTTTATCGAACAAAATCGGAGCTTTTATCACTTGTACATCTGAGATGGGCTCCTACACAGAATTCACAATTCACTTTCCGAAAAATCATGATCCATATTTAATAAGACAAAAAACACGCGATGAGTAGTCATCGCGTGTTCTTTTCGTTGATAATTTTGTAGTAAATCGATGCTGATGAAATATAAAAGATAAAATACGTTAAAACATATAAGCCCATGACAGAGAAAATAATAGTCGTGAGGGAAGGTAAATCCTGTATTACTTGAATTACCGTATAGTATAAAAGGAACCAGCTATGGGCCAATCCAAGCAGTAATGGTGGTAAGAATACGAACAGTAATTGTTTACGGATTATCTTTTTTAGCTCTTTGTCTTCAACACCCATTTTTCGTAGAATGGCATAATGTTCTTTTTCTTCTGTTGCTTCTCGGAGCTGTTTGAAGTAAATAACACTTCCTAAAGCAAACAAGGCAATGACTGCAAAAAAGGCAACAGAGAACAGAACTAATGAGGATGATTCTGTATTTGTTGAATATTCATCTACATAAGCTGAATAATAAGCTCCCTCAGTTCCAGTTATAATCTTGTGTATTTTACGAGATTCTTCATTAGATGTATTCGGATCCTCGATTTGATAGACTTCATAAGAGGAAAGAACATTATTTTCCTTTAAAGAATCAAATACCTCGTCTGAAATAACAAGTACAGACGGTTGAGGCCCTGTATCTCCTCCAGGATTCGTCGGAATACTTAACAATGGATAACGTATTTTTTCCGTTACCTCAAATTCTTGATTTTCTAAAACTGTAATTGTAAGGTCCGAATATTTAGTAGGATCATCAATGCCTCTTGTTAATAGAATCGACTCGTTTTCCTGCATATTTACTTTATCGCCTACTCCACGTAAATCCACAATCGCATTTAGTTGAGATTCAGGGAAAAGGTAAAACTCCTCTGTGTAATATTCAGGATAACTATAGAAGGGTGTTCTATCTGTAAATTTTTCTGTTTGAATACCAGTAATCGTTTCATGTGCAAGAATCGGATGGGCATCATTCATTATCTCTTCAACTTCTGTAAGAGCATTTTCATTTGGTGTTGAAAAAACAAAATGATTAGGGAATTCTTTTTTTACGACATCAGCTTTCACAGCGTAGTCTACCGCGATAAAACCAACCCCGAAAATAACCACTGCACTAATGAGTGAATTGAACGTAAAGTTGATAGTATTTCCTCGAATCGAAAAACGAAGGGAGGAAATCCACAGCATTTTGTTGCCAAATAAGTAATTTTTCCTTTCGCTCATTTTTTGCAATAGCCAACCTGAAAACTGGCGGAAAAATAAATACGTTCCGATAATCAATGCCGCAGTTGTTGCGATTAAAACTAGATTAAAATGCTCTGACCATAACTCTGTGTGTCCAGATAGAGTGATTGTATAATAGGACCCTGCAATTAACAGGATTGAAAGAATCGCTAGGATAAATGAAAATTTAAACGGCTTGTCCATTTTCTCCTTTGCATGAAATAATTCAACTAGCTGTACACGACGAACATTAAAATAGCTTTGAATCGTAATAATCACAATTAATAAAACGAATATCAGGATAGTTGAAAGAATTGCCTTCAGTGGAAAAGCAAATGAAATGTCGTCATTGTAGTGCATTAAATTCATTAAAACCATTCCGAAAAATTTAGAAAGTAGTCCACCGATTAAGATACCACCGGCAACAGCAAATGCACTCAAGAATAATGTTTCAAAGAATACCATCGTAGCAACTTGACGTTCCTTCATTCCATAAAGTAAATACATACCAAATTCTTTTTTTCTTTGCTTCATGAAAAAAGAGTTTGCATACAAGATGAAGAAAACAATAAATAGAAAAACGATAATAGAAGCAATTAAAATAACCGTTTGGTAGTTTTCTTTATTTTGAATCGCTGCTACAACATCCTTGTTATACATTAACCCTGAAAAGGTGAAGTAAATCACTACTCCAACAAGCATGGAGATAAAGTAAATCGTATATAAACGGAAGTTCCGTTTCATATTTCGCCAAGATAAATCAATCAAGCTCAACGTCTTTCACCACCTAGGGCACTTTGGATCGTTAGGATGTGGTCAAAGAATTCTTTTTCAGATTGCTCTCCCTTGAACATCTCATTCACAATTTTTCCATCACGAAGGAATACAACACGACGGCAATAGCTTGCTGCATATGGGTCATGAGTAATCATTAATACTGTAGTCTTAAACAGATTATTTAAGAATTGGATTTGCTCGAGTAATTGTGTAGCAGAGCGGGAATCAAGAGCACCTGTTGGTTCATCTGCAAAGACAATCGCTGGATTGGTGATAATCGCTCTTGCTGCTGCAGTCCTTTGCTTTTGCCCTCCAGAAATTTCAGAAGGATATTTGTTTAAAATGTCTTCAATATTTAACGCTTCAACTAGTCTCCCTAGTCTTTCTTCCATCTCAGCAACAGGTGTTTTTTGCAATGAAAGAGGTAATAAAATATTCTCTTTCACCGTCAAGGTATCAAGCAGGTTGTAGTCCTGAAAAACGAAGCCCATTCGCTTTTGACGAAATTCTCGTAAAGATTTCTTTTTCATATCTAAAAGTGAATTTCCTTCAATCCATACTTCGCCACCGGTAAAGCTATCAATTGTGGAGAGAGTATTCATCAAGGTTGTTTTCCCTGAGCCGGAAGGACCCATAATCGCAGTGAATTCACCTTGTTCAATTGTTAAATCGATACTTTTTAAGACCTCAGTTTCACCATAAGCCTTGGATAAATTTTTTGTTTGTATAATTGTAGTCATTTGCTTCGTCCTCCTTCGCCTTTATTTACTATATATACTAATCTGCCCATCAACCAGTGATGTAAGAGCATGTAAAGTGACATTTTTGTCATGTTGAGGATGCTTGTGCAGGACTAGTGAATTTTTTGTTGAATATATATCGAAGCAAGAAAAGAGCAGATTCGAAAAAGGAGGTATGTTCGTTGCTAAATCGTGTCGTTGAACAATTTGGTTTGCAGTTTTCTTCTATGAGTGAGGTGGAGGATTCTCATAGCTCCACAGTCTATAAAATTACTTTACTGAATGGTCAAAATCTCTTTTTAAAAATACCTTACACAAGATTGAAGTATCAGCGAGAGCTTGAAGCGTACGAAATATTAAAAGGGCGAGTTGCCATTCCTGAATTACTAGATTATTGGTCTGGGGATGAAGAGTGTCCCGGTGCCTTGTTATTGTCTGAGCTAAAGGGGAAGCCACTAACAACTGATGTATCACCAGCTGCTTCGTATCAAGTTGGCGTTCTTCAAGCTACGATGCATACAATCGAGCCGCCAGCTGGAAAAGAGTTAACGGGTATACAAAACGAATTTTTAAACTGGTCTCAGTTTATAGAAAAGCAATTTTATAGCTTTGCTGAGGATGTAAAAGAGGTAGTAGATGAGGGGATTTACAAGCAATCCATAAAGAAATATGAAGAGATGAAGCAGCAAATTCCAGCTCCAGATGGTCCAAGCTTTGTACATATGGATTTTAGACCAGCCAATATTATTGTTGATGGTGATAAGGTTGCAGGCATGATTGATTTTGAGAGTGTCCGATTTGGCTCCACAGAAATCGACTTCACTAAGTTGTATCGTGATTTTTTAAGCTTTGACCCGTCTCTGTATCAAGCCTTTAAGGAAGGCTATCAAACAATCAGGCCACTCATCGATTTAGATGTCGTCTTGCCATTTTATTTATTCACTGACGCCTTCAACAGTGTAGGATGGTGCAAACGCCGCGGGATAGAAAAGAATGCAGTATTTCTAGAGGAGAATTTAGAGAGGTTAAAGGAATTTTTATGATCGTTCGTGAAGAAATTTCAAGACTAAAAGTACGGCTTAAGGAATCAAAAATAGATGATGTGGATTTAATGCTTGAGGCTATGTTAAAGCATATTGGCTCTGGTGATGCAGAGTTAAGAGATGCTCTCATTTATCCAACATTTATGAAGATGATTGATGAAGAATTACTAACTCCTAAACAAGTTCATTATCTCTTTGACTCTTGTCTAGATGACAATCATTTATTTTATAAGATTGGTGAGGAAAACACAGACTCGGTCTTTACAAGATCGTTTTCCGCTTTAGTTCTGGTGGGACTCCTTTATAAAGATAGGGACCTAAAGCTATTAACCGATGAAAAATTTAGATATGTATTGAGTAGGAGTGTAGCTTACTTAGAAAGTGAACTAGATACAAGAGGTTTTGTAGAAGTGAAAGGGTGGGCTCATAGCATAGCTCACGGTGCTGACTTATTAGTTGCAGTAGTGAAGCACCCCAACTTTAAAATAGATGAATCTAAAAGGATTTTAAAGGCAATCCAAAACTGCTTACTAAAGAACGCTACATATATTAATGAAGAAGATGAACGGCTAGTTTTCATCATCGAGGCATTATTTGAAAAGAATGTGGATGAAAGTATATTGCTGCAATGGATTCATGAAATTTTAAATGATCTTGAAGCGATTTACTCTAACGAAGGCTTCTCAAATCGATATTTTCGAACTAAGTTTAACATAACCAACTTCCTAAAATCTTTGTATTTTATAATCGGCTTTAAAAACGAGCATTCGAGTATTCGAGAATTGATTAATAGAGAGTTAAAGCAGCTCCACCATAAGATGTATGGTTAAATAGAATAAAACCTTTGAGAGAACCCCTCCTTCAATCTATCCAAGACTGAAGGAGGGGTTCTTTTATAATGAAAAATATTATTTTCCATTAATATAGTTATTGTGTTTTTAGTCTAGTAGGAATATAATCTGGAATTGTACGAGAGAGAAAATTTTGTTATAAAATGTCGAATATGAAGAAGAACTAATAAAAGTGATGAGGATGTTTCTAAATGAAATCCAATATTAAATCTTTATTTACCCAGCAATCTATAAAGAAAAAGCTTCTTACTGTTTCTATTTTACTATTAACGATTCCGTTGATTATCCTAGGACTCTTCAGCTATCAGAAGAGTAGTAGTAGTTTAAGTGAATTGGGTGAAACGAATCTAAAAAATAGTGTTGAATATACCATTGAATTGATGAACGTTCTAAACGAACAAGTTGAAAATGGTGACCTTTCACTAGATGAAGCGAAGGAAAAAGTGAAGGTAGCTATCCTTGGTGAGATGCAGGCAGATAACACAAGACCGATAAACAAAAACCTGGACCTAGGTGAAAATGGATATGTATTTATCTCTGATAACGAGGGAAATATGATTGCTCATCCAAACAGTGAAGGAACAAATCTTTGGGATAAGCAGGATGTTAATGGCAACAATTATGCGCAGGAATTCATCGAAAATGGTTTGAATGGTGGAGGCTTTACCTATTACCATTTCCCGCTTCCAGGTAACCAAGAGCAGGTTGAAGAAAAAGTAACGTACTCAAAAGCCTTCCCTAAGTGGGGCTGGGTAGTTGTTGCAGGTACTTATATTGTTGATTTTAACCAGCCAGCAAATGAAATACTTCAGTTAAACCTGATTATCATCGGAGTTACTTTAGTAATTGGCATTCTCATTATTTGGTTTTTTGCAAATCACGTATCAAGACCTATAAAGAAAGTGACAGAACAAATGGCCTATATCGCTGACGGGGATTTAACTCTAAGTGAACTCGAGATTACATCTAAGGATGAGACTGGCCAGCTGGCAAACGGCTTAAATAGCCTGCAAATGAAGTTAAAAGAGATGATCCAAAATATTTCTCAGGCCTCACAGCTGATTACTGGGCACAGTGAGGAACTAACACAATCAGCAAATGAAGTAAAAGAAGGTGCAGAGCAAGTTGCAAGAACAATGGAGGAAATTGCTTCAGGCACTGAATCTCAGGCAAGTCACGCATCAGATCTTTCTTCTTCAATGGGGACGTATGTGGAAAAGGTAGAAGAAGCAAACGAAAATGGTGAACGAATCCATCAGACATCTAACGAAGTATTACAGCTAACAGAAGGCGGTTCACAGTTAATGCTGCAATCAATTGAGCAAATGACGAATATTGACCGAATTGTTCATAGCTCTGTGCAAAAAGTAAAGCAATTAGATGTGCAAACAAACGAAATCACACAGTTAGTTACTGTAATAAGAGAAGTAGCTGAACAGACAAATCTATTAGCTCTGAATGCAGCAATAGAGGCAGCACGTGCTGGAGAGCATGGACGTGGCTTTGCAGTGGTGGCAGAGGAAGTAAAAAAGCTTGCTGAACAAGTCGCAAGATCCGTATCGGATATCACGCAAATCGTTGGAAGAATACAAACAGATTCTTCAGAGGTGGCAAACGCTTTACAAACGGGCTATACAGAAGTTGAAAAGGGCGCATCACAGCTGAAAACAACAGGCGAGACATTTGAAAAAATTAGTGACTCTGTCAAAGTGATGGTAGAAAGAATCCAAACGGTTAGCGATAGCTTAATCAGCATTAAATCCACTAGCCAAGAGATGAATTCATCAATCGAGGAGATTGCTTCAATTTCAGAAGAATCAGCTGCAGGTGTCGAGCAAACATCCGCTTCAACACAACAAACTAGCAGCGCAATGGAAGAAGTTGCAGCTAGTTCAGAAGAGCTTGCAAAATTAGCGATGGAATTAAACAGCCTAATACAACAATTCAAGCTATCTTAATTTAAATAATTTATAAGGATACTATGGCTCGTATTTACAGCTGTAGTATCCTTTTTACTTGAATAGCTGGCTTAAGGCTTCCCAACAAAATAACTAATATGTTGAATGCGAATGTGATAGTGCTCTTCACCGATTGTAAGCTGTATATGATCGATTGCTACTCCTGAAAGTGTTCCTTCCAAAGTATCATTTAATGTTACGACACGAATGGATTTTCCTACATTCATAAGTAAATGGTCAAAGAAAACGGGTTCTGTAGCCACTGTATAAGTAGGCGATAACTGCTGCATGACTTGAGGGAAATGATTAGAATACTTATATTGACCAGGGGGTACCGCTAAATTGTGATTCTGATTACGTGGACTATGCATAATGGTATTCACTCCTTTGTTTGCTTACTAGTTTATGAGAGGAGTTTTGGGAAGGTACCTTTTACAAGGATATTCAGTTTAGATTATGATAAGGCTTAATGAAGAAGTTATTTATAGTAGCATGGGAGAAGAAAATGATGAGGAACAACATAAATCTTAACAATCAACAGTATGTAGAGGAGCTTAAAAAGCTGTATTCCGAGCATATTGATCCGGTCTATGCTAGTTGGTCGGAAAATTATATGAGAAATCAATTTGACTTTTTAGGGATTCGCACACCTATACGTAGAAAGCTAACAAAACAGTTTTTAAAGGAGTTTGGTAGCCCGTCAAAAGAAAATCTGCCAGATGTAATTTTTGCATTATGGGAGCTTCCAGAAAGAGAGTATCAAAAAGCAGCTCTCGATATACTTTCACAAGTAAAAAAGACGCTCATTCCTGAGGATATGGAATGGTTAAGCTCTTTAATAGAGAACAAATCTTGGTGGGATACAGTGGATGAGCTGTCTCCACAAATAATGGGGCATATGTTTAAAGCTTATCCAGAGCTACTTTCGCAATATGCAGATTGCTGGATTAAGGATGAGAACTTTTGGCTACAAAGAACGGCCATACTCTATCAATTGAAATATAAGAAGGGAACAGATGAAGACCGACTGTTTCAATATATTCTCTATAGAGCAGATAGTAAGGAGTTTTTTATTCAAAAAGCGATTGGATGGGCATTGAGAGAATACGCAAAAACGAACCCCTTATTAGTTAAAGAGTTTGTTGCCTCAAACGATTTAAAGCCGCTTAGTAAACGTGAAGCGTTGAAGAACTTATAAATTGTAAAATCCACAAATTTACTATTTAAAAGGGTCAAAGAGAGTAAGTGAAAAATGAGATGTTTCTAATATAAAGAAACATCTCACACAATAATTATTCTTTGAATTTTAGCAGTCTGATTGAGTTTAAAATAACGATTAATGCAGCACCTGTATCACTTAATACGGCCATCCAAAGTGTAAGGTATCCAGGGAAAATTAATACTAGTGCCACAACTTTTATAAAAATGGAGAACCAAATATTTTGTTTAATAATCCTTAATGCTTTTTTACTTAATTTCATAGTATGAGGAAGCTTTTCTAAATTATCAGCCATCAATACAATGTCTGCTGTCTCCATTGCTGTATCTGTACCTGCACCACCCATAGCGATACCTAAATCTGCTGTCGCGAGTGCAGGAGCATCATTGATACCGTCCCCAACCATTGCCACCTTATGGCCTTCATTTTGTAATTTCTTGATGGCATCTACTTTATCCTCTGGTAATAATTCTGCGAAATATCTATTAACATTTGCTTCTGAAGAAATTAGCTTAGCTGTTCCTTCATTATCCCCTGTTAACATGACGGTTTGCTTAACGCCATTTTGTATTAAATTTTGTAATGCAGAAGCTGAGGTTTCACGTATTGTATCAGAAACTGCAATAATTCCTATGACTTTATTTTGTGTTCCAATTATTACGACAGATTTTCCTTTAGTTTGTAGCTCTTGAACATGTTTTTTTATATCTGCTAATGAAATAGGTAGCATTTCAAATAACTTTGGATTACCAGCATAGTAAATTTCATCCTGAATGGTAGCTTGAACGCCTTTACCTACAATGTTTTTGAATGAATCTCCATTGTATCGCTTTATCCCATTTCGATTTGCATAGTCAACGATCGCACTTGCAATAGGATGTGTGGAGTATTCTTCCAGAGTAAATGCAATTGATAATAACTCTTCTTCTGACCCATTTACCGATTTTATTTCAGTTACTTTAGGCTTTCCTTCAGTTAAAGTACCAGTTTTGTCGAATGCAATGGCAGTTATGGTACCAGCTTTTTCTAAAAATGTACCGCCCTTTATTAAGACACCATTTTTTGCAGCGTTACCTATCGCTGACACAATAGCAACTGGAGTAGAAATAACTAAAGCACAAGGACAAGCAACAACAAGTAATTCTAATCCTTTATAAAACCATTCTCCCCATGTTCCAAAGCCAAGTAGGGGAGGTAGTACCATAATGCCCAATGCTAAGATAAAGACAATTGGAGTATATATGCTAGCGAATTTATCGACAAACGCTTCTGTGGGTGCTTTTTGTTCTTGAGCTTCTTCAACAAGGTTAATAATTTTTGAAATCGTTGTATCTTCAACTAACTTAGTAACCTTGATATCAATTGAACCGTGCTCATTGATTGTACCTGCATAGACAGAATCGTCAATCGTTTTATCCACAGGAATGGATTCTCCAGTGATTGGCGCCTGATTAATACTTGTTTCTCCAAGAATGATTACCCCATCTAGAGGAATCTTTTCACCCGGTTTAACAACGATTGTCTCACCAACATTTATTTCTTCAACTGGTTTTTTAATAATTTCAGTGCCAATCTTAACCCATGCTTCAGGAGGTGCCAGATCCATCAGATTACGTATGGAATCCCTTGTGCGTTCGATTGATTTATTTTGAAGGTAAGTACCGACTGCGAATAACCAAACGACAGTTGCACCTTCTAACCATTCTCCAATTAGAGCAGCACCAATTGCTGCAGCTGACATAAGTACATTCATATCAAGTGATCGACTTTTGATTGCATAGAATGCACTCTTAGCTGGTTTATAACCACTCATCACTATAGCAATAGCATAGAGAATTGTGGAAAGCATTGGAAAAATATTAATCAATGATCCAACAAAACCAAATGCAATTAATACTCCAGAAAAAATGACTAAATTAAACTCTTTTCTAGGTTTTTGTAGAGATTGATTAGAATGCTTCTTAGCCAGTAAGGAAGCTTTATAACCGATCTTGGAGACTTCTGAGATAATATCATCCACACTACTATCATGTTCAATTTTCATTTTTCCAGTAGAGAAATTGACACTAACATTTTTAACGGAGGGGAGGGTATTTAAATGATTTTCAATACTCTTGGCACAACTACCACAGTCCATTCCTTCGATGTTATATGTTTTCAGTTTTTTATTCTGAGTTATAGGGTTAGCGGAATATCCAAGTTTTTGAATCTCCGTTTCAATGGGTATCAGCGCATTAGTGTTACTTGCAACTACTTGCATTTTGCCTGAACTGAAATTTACCTTTACTTCTATGATATCTTTCAGTCTACTTAAACCTTTTTCAATTGTTACTGCACATGATGAACAATCCATTCCATTCACTCGATATGTCACATTTTCAACTGAAGAGATTGAATTCGTAAATGTATTGATTGGTGCTTGTTCTTTACTACTACAGCAACTGGTTTCTTCTTCTGATTCTTTCTTTGAGTTACTACTGCTGCAACCGCTTGAGTTTTCTCCATCTAAAGTGGATATCGAATTATTTCCTGAATTTTTGTTTTCGGAACAGCAACTTGATTTCTCAGACTTTACAGTAGAAGTACAGCAGCTATTTTCAATAGGTTTAACTTCTATATTTGAACTACAACATTTTTCTGCCAATGAATTGTCCTCCCTAATCTATGTGACGATCACAGCAAGCAACGTCGTTTTCTACATCTTCTAGTACTACATCAAACATAGATAATAAATCTCGTATATGCTGATTTCGCAAACTATAATACATGTATCTGCCTTCATTTCTACCGACAATAATTCCACAGCCTTTTAAACACGCAAGATGCTGTGAAATGTTCGATTGACTTCCTTTTATTTCTTCAACAATTTGATTAACAGTTTTTTCTTCTTCTTTAATACATTCCAGAATTTGAATTCTTGTTTTATTAGAAAAACCGTGAATTAGTTTCATCTTCATATCAAAATTGGATGTTTGATTTTGCATGGTTTGACTCCTTTCATATTAGCTGAAACTAATATGTTTTCATACTATCATATTAGTATTTACTAATATGTGTGTCAACAATTTAGTGAAAATCAAACATTTTTGATTTTATCGAACATGAGAGAGGAGAGGTAAATAGTGGGATTGAAAATGGAAAGCTGGTTGAGTAAAGCAAATCCATATCTATCAATAATGTGATTTTTAAGAGAAAGAAAACGGCCATGTTATACTGTGAAAAGTATTCATCGTGTATTAATAACCTGAGGAAAAGTATTTTCTACATGATTTAAAAACCTCATAAGTTAGGGAGGGTTAAGAAGTGAAAATCACTAGGGTAAATTTAGAAAATCAGCAGATTTGGATCTATGTATTTTCTATAATTCTTGGCTTAATAATAGGTCTATCAAATGAGAAAATAGGAGCCAGTTTAGAGTGGGCTATCTCACCACTTATTGCCGTGCTCATGTATGGAATGTTCGCTCAAATTCCATTCTTAAAACTACGAGAAGCAATGACAAATCTTAGATTCATGTCAGCATTACTAATCGGAAATTTTATAGCCGTACCTATCATTGTTTGGATTTTGACCATGATATTTCCTCAGTCTACACCTGTATTACTGGGTGTTTATCTAGTTTTGCTAACTCCCTGTATAGATTATGTAATTGTCTTTACGCAATTAGGTAAGGGAAATGAGAAACTAATGCTAGCTTTTACACCAATTTTGTTCGCCCTGCAAATGATTTTGCTGCCACTATACCTGTGGTTATTTATAGGGAAAGATATGGTGGGAATCGTTCATATAGAGCCATTTTTAGAAGCATTTCTATTATTAATAGTTGTACCATTAATAGTGGCTGTGATTACGCAATTGTGGGCTAAAAAGAAGGCAATAGGAGATAGAGTTTTAGAGTATACAGCATGGCTGCCAGTGCCGTTTATGGCATTAGTATTAATAGCTGTAGTCGCGTCACAAATTGGTAAGGTATATAGTGACTTTGATGTAATTGTACGCGTAATTCCTATATATATTTTGTTTTTAGTCATTACTCCCATAGTTTCTCGAGTTATCGTAATGACCTTCAAACTGGATGTTGATGCAGGCAGAGCGCTAATTTTTAGTACTGGGACAAGGAACTCCCTTGTTGTTCTTCCATTGGCATTAGCTTTACCCGAGTCTTGGGCAACGATAGCAGCTGCTGTAATTGTAACGCAAACGATAATGGAGTTAATTGGAGAGCTGATCTATATAAAGGCAGTCCCTAATTTGATATTGAAAGCAAAATAAGGTAGTAAAATATTTGACATGTGGCATATTTTAGATTGAAGTCGCCGGTCGTGAAGTAATGATTACGCTAACCATCTAGTCATGATTTGCAGGAAATTTTTATGTGGTAGCCGAATTTAATAAAAAGTAAATACAGCTAGTTTTAGAGGCTAAACAAATAACATTTGATAGGTACTGAAGTATTTGAAAGTAGGCGAATATATGATTCCATTAGTATATGACCAGGTTAATAGATGGGCAAAAGATGATGAATTCTTTATGGCATTGTTAAAGAAGTTAAATGTTAAAAAAATAGCCGACTTGGGTTGTGGCACAGGAAGATTGACAAAGCACTTTGCTAAAGCAGGCTATCACATTATAGCTATTGACCCGAATGAAGAAGCAATTGCGTATGCGAAAAACAAGGAGTATCCGGGTGAAGTGACATGGATTGTTGGTGATAGCTCAAATTTACAAGCAAATGAATTTGACGCCGTTATCATGACAGCGAATGTTGCCCAAGTCTTTCTAACTGATGAAAGCTGGCAGCAGGTCATATTAGATGTCTATGGAGCTTTAGAACCGGGGGGTCATTTTATTTTTGACACACGAAACCCAGCAGCAAAAGTATGGGAAGAGTGGGAAAAGGATAAAACACCTGATTTTGCAACTGATCAGGCGAGCGGCGAATCGCTTGAGATTTGGACTGAATACGAGGGGTTCGTAGATGATGTTTATACGTTCTATGAAACTGTGAAAAAAGTACATACAGGTGAAGTAGTCATTCGCGAAAAAATGCAGCTAAAGTTTCGGACGCAAGAGACCATTTATGAATCCTTACAAAAAGTAGGCTTTTCACAAATCAAAGTCTATGGAGATTGGGAGTTTGAACAAGCTACTTTAGAAAATAAATCATTTGTTTTTCACAGTGTCAAATAAGGTTCGAGGAAAATAAATTGTTATAAGCCAGAAAATGCATTTCGTAAGATTCACCGATTGGGCGCGATTTTAAAGTAAATTGCGTTCATTCTTTATTTAAAATCAAAAGTAATTATCAATAACAGGAAATTTTCCGCTTAATTAGAAAATAAGGTGAATAATGATAAAAATAAAAGGAGAAATTCCGCTTATCCTCTCAAAAAACATGAAAATTGGGGATTTTCCTTTGAATAAGCGGAAAATCTTCCCTTATTTAGCCTCATTCCAGCTCAATTCTGCAAATAACCGAAAAATCTCCGCTTATTTTACTCCTAGAAAGATGCTTAATTTAGGATACGAATGCATTTAAAAAAAGTAATGTAAGAGGAAAAGGACTTCAGAAATATTCTAACGAACTGGTTACAATTTGAGAGTTCAACTAAAAAGTAAAGTGTCACTAGGAGGAGAACTATGTTTTACTATGAAATCGTGTGCAGTAGTTGTAGAAGAACATTCAGACTAAGTGAGGGTACGCTAAAATATAAACTATTCAAGGAGCGAACAAATAAGATTTTTCGTTGCGAAGCATGCGAATCTAAAATCCGCATGGATGCAATAAAAAACTTCTTTAAATAGTTTTTGGGAGAAATGAGCGAAGAAAATATAACAATGAAAATTGAGAAATATTTACGGAGTATTTCTTAAAGGATACAATCAACCAAAATCCAGTACATATAAGACTTTCTCGTTGAGTAGTAGTGTTCTTATTGGTTTATGGTAAAATAATACATATAAAAAAAGTGCAATATTACCGAGGGATTGGGGGTTGAGACATGGAAGAAAAGAAAAGGGGAAAAAGACAGTTAATAATAATCGGGATTATGATTTTTTTGATGGTAGCGTCCTTTGTTGCCATGTTCCAAGGTTATTATCGAACTGCGTTTGTTTTCTTTGGAATTTTAGTGGCGATTATGAGCTTCATAGGTACACGAGCATCAATCGATAATAGAGTGTACCTTCATACAAAAAATTATAAGAATAATAACAGGTGGTAATGATACTGAAAGGTTCCTTATGGCGCAATTCTTGAAATGAATTGTGCCTTTTTCTGTAACGGGCGAGCGTTGGATTTTACAGTTTATTGATAATTGATGTAAGTAAAAATGAAAAGGGGTATTTTTTTGACTTATTTTCAGAACAGAATAAAACATATTGCTACGGTACTAATAGGTTGGATGGCCGGGATGGTTATGGGCTATTTCCTTTGGGGAGAATTTAAATATATTTATAACGTTTATTACGTTCTATGCAATTGCAGAATTTATTTATTTTCTATTCTCTAACGTGAAAAAACTTAGTCATAATTAAATCTAAAAAAGCTGAAAGTGCAGGAGAGATATGATTGCACTTTGAGAAGAGGGGAGATAGTTATGATACAAGCTTTAGCCTATTTTGAAGGAAATGAGTATAAACAAGCTTTTAAGCGGATGAAACAATTAGTTGAACAGGAGCGTTCAGTTGAAAATCTACACAATTTAGCATGGCTCTATTTAAATGAAGAAGAAGATTTAAATATGGGACAAAAATTAGCCGAAGAAGCTGTGGAATTAGGGCCTAATCATCATTTTCCTCACGCGCTACTTGCTGAAATTTACTTAAGGAAAAACGATTTACCTCGTGCGGAAGTACACTTACATAAAGTATTAGAGAAACATCGTATTCCATCCATTATTCATAATCTTGGTGTACTGTATGCCAAGAAAAGACAATGGACAGAGGCGGCTAATTATTTTCAAGAAAGTGCTAAAATGTCAAGTTACATCCAAATAATGGAAATTCATTGTCGTATTCAAGCAAATGATATAAAAGCTAAGGACATATTACTTCAATGGGATGAAAGTCAGGATGATTTTATCGGGTGGAGTGAAGCTGCTGATTTATGGATTGAGCTGGGTGAGTTCACAAACGCTAAAGAAGGTTTTGAAAAAGAATGGGGTATAACTTTTCCATCCCCTTATATAGTGAAACGTTATAGTTACGTGTTGTATCGATTAGGAAAAGAAGAAGAACTTATGAAAATCCAAAAGCATACATTGGCTAATATTGAGCAAGAGGTGGAAGAGGTACAAAAAGAAATTGACTGGTCAGAAGAAGATAAAAATGAACAAATCCAAAAATTAGAGGAATGGCGCGAGGAAGTAACAGGCCTGCTCAAGAACCTGAAAAAAGGCTATGTACCACCATATGAAATCGATATTTACGTTGAAGGAGGCTGCTATTTATTCGGTTGTAGCCAACATAATCATCCGTTTTATAGAGGGGATTCTAAAAAAAGAGTTTAAAAGACTTGTAGAATCAGCAAATAGCGCGAAAATGAAGATCTGGAAGTGCGCTCTAAACGATTGACGTTCAGGTAAGTGCCCTATCAGTAAAATAACAGGAAAATTTCCGCTTAATTAGAAAATAAGGTGAAAAATATCAAAAATAGAAGGAGAAATTCCGTCTATTGCCTTAAAAAACGTGAAAATTGGGGATTTTTCTTTGTTTAACCGAAAAATCTTCGCTTATATTAATCTAGCTAATTACTTGGAACACTGAGGTGGGAGGCTGTCTTTCTGGAATAAATATGCTCTTATCTTGCTGAACTAATTATGGAGAAAACTATTGCCGAAACAACATGGAAAACAATGGCATTCACCTGATAAGTAAAATTTGGACAGAAAAAATTGATGGAGGCAAAATTATGCTTTTGATATTCAATGGGAGTGTCCTATTCTCAGGCATAATCACAATCTTGGCAATTCAGACTGTACAGCTATATACATTCAATTTCAATCCAGACGGTAGTAATGCAATGTGGAGCAATGGGAATCCGGCTTTATTTTTTATAGTTTTTCCAATGCCGATTATTGCTTATTTTTTATTTGCAATGATCTTTGTATTCGAATCTATTCATAGTAAATACAAGGTCAATAGAAAACATTTTATTATGGGTTACACATTTTTATCTATAATTCTAGTTAGTTACACTGCATATCGAGTAATCGATTTCAATTTAACGGCGCAACCCTATTTTGAAGATGAAATTGGGTATCTTAATCCCTATTCAAATCATTTGTTTTTCAATGCATGGACGTTGATAGCGGCACTATGTATTTCTGCTATAGTATCTTTCTATTTAGATAAACGGAAGAAATAATCAATTAATAATATGCGTTTTGTTAAGCGTCTTTTGCATGTGAAAGACCCTTAAATTTGAATAAGTCTATCTAAGAGTCGCTTTCCCTACGTAGGGGAAGCGGTTTTTTATTGTTCTTTTCCCTTAAGTATCCTTTACTAATTTTGGAATTATCATTGACTATTCAGTTGAACTGTATTATATTTTTATTAAGTTGAACTATATAGTCGGACTGAATAGGAGTTGAGAAGATGAAGCACAAATTATTACCGCTGTCTGAAACGATGCATTATATTTTGTTGGCCTTGCGTGAGCCGCTTCATGGCTATGCTGCCATGCAGAAGATAGAAAAGTTGAGTAACGGTACGGTTATTTTGGCGGCTGGTACATTATACGGTGCGATAGAAAACCTGAATAAGCATGGATGGATTGAACCGGTTGGAGAGTCTGGGCGGAGAAAAGTCTATATGATTACTGATGAAGGAAATGCTATTTTGAAAATGGAACAAAGCAGGTTATTGCATATTTTATCCTTGTACGAAGGAAGTGAATCCAATGAGGAAAGTTAAGATGTTTTTTGATATTGAAAAAGAGGAGCAATGGCTGAACGACCAATTACAAAAAGGCTATCGTTGTACAAATATTAGTGGATTAGGGATATATACTTTCGAAAAAACCGACAAGAGATACGTGATGAAACTGGATTATCAAGATTATTTAGCGAAGGAGAAATTCAGGGATTACAAAGGGATTTATGAAGACTTTGGGTGGACTTTTATTAAAGGCTCCTCGATGGGTTCAATTCAATATTGGCAAAAAGAAGATGATCATCAAAATGAAATTTTCTCGGATCGCCAATCAAAGCGTAATTATTATAAAAGATTGATGAGCTATTCATCTGGTCTTGGAATGCTGTTTTTGCTATTTTCTTATATGCTCTACAAGGATTCAGGTTTATATTTAACTGATGGTCTTTGGAGTATGGAGGGAAGCTTATTTTGGAAAGCCTTCATTTTTGAAACTCCATTTGCTCTTTTAAGATTGTTTCCGGTTATTATGGTTGTTTTTTATGGGGGCAGCTACTATAAAGCTTATCGAAAGTATTCAATGTTGGCAGAAAAATAATGTTAAGTATGAACAAAAAGAAACCCCTCATACAATGATGTGGATAAGTAAAAAAATTCCATTTGAATCTTTCTAGATAAAAGCCCCGTATGTAATAATAAAGTGGACGGAAATGGAAATTCTCCCGAGGTTTCTCCTTTATTTTAAATAAAATGAAGGGGATTGAGAAGAAAGGATTTGATTGGATGGAAGCCTTATTTAAAAGTGTCGGTGGTGTATTGCTACTTATTTTGCTACTTGCTTTGGTTATATGCTACTTATAAAAGTGATTACAAAAGTGTACCACTGGATTAGATGGCAGCGCATGAATCCAATTGAACGGAAATATGAAAAAATCAGACAGCAAAGACGGCGTAATTATAATGCGAGCGCTAAAAAGAAGTACGATATCTCACCAGATAGTCCAGGTGGCGATTGTGATTGAATAGTATTTTTCATCCAAAGAAAATCCTAGGGAGGAAGAAGCATGTATAAAAAGCTAAGTGATATAGATTTTAAATATTTTATAGGTCAGAGGGTTACAGAGGTAAACACAGATAAAAAACAACCACTGGGATTTTCCTTTGAAAATGGAAATTTAACCGTGGAATGCCCTTGGAGATTAAGAGTTTCTAGAGACGTGGTCGTGGGTTATTCAGATTGTCTTTTGGCACCAGGAGAATATTCGCATAAAAATGTTGAAAAGATTCTTATGGGGAAGAGCATCTCGAATATCTGGCATTATGAAGAGATATCGGATTTGGTCGTTGAATTTGAAGACGATATCTATCTGGAAGTATTCCATGACAGTAGCTATTTTGAAGGATGGCAGTTACGAGGAGATAACGGATTGTACTTATTCACTTTACCGGGAGGGTCTTATTCGGATTAGCGTTAAGGAGTAAAAATATGGAATTCAATGCTTTTCGGCTTATCGTTTTTATCATTGCGTTAATCGCTTTATTTATCGTTGCCTTATTATTAAAAAAGAATTGGCGTAAATGGAGCTATATAGCGATCCTTGCTTTACTGATCGCGTATGCAGCCGTTGAAATAACGGCCCCAATGATTCGAGCGCATAACTATGAATCTTTTTTAATTAAAGTTGAAAATAAGCTGAATGAACAGTATCCAAATCAGAAATGGACGATGAACAAAGATATAAATCTCTATAGTTTTCCATATGATTTTGCAGTAGAGGTTATCTTTGAAAACGATCCGAATGTGAGCTATCAATATACGCTAGAAGATGGTAAATTACATGAATATGCTCGGATGGAGCTAGAGTAGCCGCTTGGGAAACAGGTGGCTATTTATTTTACTATAAATTCTCTCAAGGTAAATGCAATGAGTGAAACAAAATAGCATCCTTAGGTTCTATATGGTAAAAAGGAATTTCCATTTTGAAAGAAGAATCCTTAAGTAAATAGGCTGTATTAAGGAGCTGAATCAATATGCAAGAATGGCAGGGTGCTTCAGGTGTTTGCATTAATGAAAAGGGCCAGCTTTTGATGGTACTGCAAGGGAAGCCTGATGAAAAGAAAACTTGGTCAATACCCTCTGGGGGAAGAGAAAACAATGAGTCCTTTGAGGAATGCTGTATTCGAGAAATTGAAGAGGAAACAGGGTACAAGGTCAAGATTGTTAAGGAGCTTCAGGTAAAAAAGGGAAGCTATGAGGAAGCCAATATCTCCATTGAGGTGCATTATTTTTTAGTCGAGCTAGTTGGTGGGACAAAAACTATCCAAGATCCTGACAACCTGATTTATGAGATTGACTGGAAATCTCTAGATGAAATACATGAGCTGGAGCTTACTTTCCCTGAGGATCGAAATGTATTAAGGGAGTACCTTGTGAACATTGTGTGAAAGTGATGCAGTCTATTGTCAAAGCTTAGCGTTTATCTAAGGGGTGTAACCTTCTGTGCTGTTCTCTAATAAAATAGCATAAGGAGGTGTTTTCACATTGACTAAAAATGCGAAATTACTTTACTGCTTATTAGGAAGCTTTGTCCTGGCAATGCTAAATAGCACGTTACTTGGATCTGCCTTAGTGGGCGTATTCAATGGAGGGGGAGCTCTTGAAGAGTTTATCGTGCTAGTCGCAGACATTCTGTCATTTGTAGGGTATATATTATTAATCATCTTCTCGCTCATGCTCATCTACTACAATACAAAATCGAAATTTAGAGGATAATATATACAATCAATCGAATAGTTATAGTAACAAGGGCATTAGTCATAAAAAGCTAATGTCCTTTCCTTTTTTTCGATAAAGGGTTAGGGAGGGATAAAATGACTACAGGAGATTTCACTATTCAAAACAATAATTCTCCAGATATTGAACTCATTAAGGAACTGGTAACGACTTGGGCAGGAGATGATTTCACACGTGATTACTTTTTACGGGGCTTACATATAAATACAAATTTGGTCACTATAGAAGCATTAGAAAATAATCAATTAGTAGGCTTACTAACGGCATGGAAATCAGTATTTCATCCACATTGTACATATTTCTCAATAGTTTCAAAATCGCACCTAGATTATGAAATCGAAGCTGCTTTGATTGGCTCGTTGTATCAGTTAGAAGATATACAATCGCCGCTACAAACCTCCATCTGGGAAACTTCATATAAATTAAAAAACTTTTACGAGGATAATGGGTTCAAAGAGGTAAGGCGGACATACTCACCTTTGCTGAAAACCTCTAAGCTAGATTATGGGAACCTTCACATACAGTGCTTACACTTAAAAGACTTAAATAGCGTAGTGAATAATCCAGAATTGAAGGAAGAACTCACACAACTTGTTAAAGATAACTATGCAAAAACACATCAAGCAAATCCGGTAGGTGAGCACAGTTTAGAGAAATGGGAAGAGTTGATTTTCGATGAAGATACCATTCTAGATGGAAGTTTTATTTTACTGAAGGATAATGTAGTCCACGCATACGCTCTGTTGCACCATTCTAACCACCCAAACCAATTTGAATTTGGATGGAGAGGAACCAGAGATGATGCAGATTCTCGAATTCTACTGATGCTAACAGCTAAGCAAATAAACTATGCCTTTGAAAAGGGCGTGCAGTTTATCGAAGCCGAAATTGATACATCGGACTCTGCTGCTTTAAAGATGTTAAAATACTTTTCATTTTTACCAGCACCAACACTAATTACATATCAAAAAACATTGAAGGAAGTGTGAAGCTTGCTAACTAATTTGTACCTTGTACGTCATGCCTACTCTACATATTCTCCGGATGAGTTAGGGAGACCACTATCTCAACGCGGGTTTATTGATGCAGAAAAAATAAAGAAGCTATTTGAAAATGAAGAGATTGATATTATCATTTCGAGTCCCTATAAACGAGCCATTCAAACTGTAGAAGGAATTGCAAATTTTAGAGAAAAGGTCGTTTTATTAGAAGAAAATTTTAAAGAACGCACTTTATCCATAGGAGCTGTGGAGGATTTTGAAGCCGCTATTACAAAGGTATGGGTCGAGCCTACATTTTCCTGGTCAGGTGGAGAATCCAATATGGACGCTCAAAAAAGGGGGGTAAAGGCGTTAAAAAATCTGTTAACTACCTGCGAAGGAAAAAATGTTGTTATCGGAACCCATGGTAATTTGATGACGCTTATTCTGAACCATTTCGATAAAAACTATGACTTTAATTTCTGGAAAACCCTCGATATGCCAGACATTTATAAACTAACCTTTGAATACCAGGAATTGAAAGAGGTTAAGAGAATTTGGAATAGAACGGAAAATATATAAAAGGAGATATATATCCATGAAATTTTATAGATTTGGTAAGGAAGACGGAAAGCAAATCGCACAATTCAATTCAGATTTTGTAATGGCGCGCGTTATTCAAACAGATAGGAAAGCAAATATTGGGTGTATGTATTTAGCTCCAAATGGTATTGTTGGCTTTCACCAAGCAGTTGTTCCTCAGCTTTTTCTTGTCTTAAATGGAGAAGGATATGTCCGTGGGGATAAGGAAGAATACATTACTGTCCAGACAGGCGATGCCGTGTTTTGGGGGAGAGATGAATGGCATGAAACAAAGACTGATACTGGGTTAACGGCAATTGTTATCGAGAGCGAAGCATTAGATCCATCTGCATATATGTCTTTAAAGAGATAAAAGTGGTAGTTTAAATAAGCAAATGTTAAAGGGGCCATAAACAAAATGGTTCTTTTTTTATGCGTAAATTTGTAATTATTTTCATATTTACAAGTGACAATTCGAGGAGTAGAATGAATCCGAAATCAAGTGAATAATAAATGGCCAAATCTCTAAATGAGAACGGAGGACCCGATCTTTTGGGGTTAATTCTGCAAATTGCAGAAAGGATGATTCTAGCTTCTTCGCCATCCTACCCGTCAGCTAACTTCGTCGGCTAAAGCGAAGGAGGTCTATACGACCGCCTAATTCAAGGTGCCAATTTGTTGGTAAATCCAACAGATAAGCGACTTGTATTAAATGCGGTCTTTTATTATGCCAAAAAACAAGTAGTTTAAGAGAAGAAGCTAATTTTAGTAGTCATTTTTACTTTGAAATCGAGGAGAAGAAACATGAAAAATATACTTTTAGAGGGTCTTAATCCTTCTAAAATATTAGTGCTAGGCTTTGCATTGGTGATTTTAGTTGGAGCATTTTTACTGACGCTTCCTATAGCAACGGTTAATGGTGTTAGCTTATCATTCCTAGATGCATTATTCACTGCCACTTCCGCTACCTGTGTAACAGGACTTGTCGTGGTTGATACAGGAGATACCTTTTCGAAGTTTGGTGAAATCGTCATTTTGGTACTGATTCAAATTGGCGGGTTAGGGTTTATGACCTTTGCGACGTTTCTATTTACATTGCTAGGGAAAAAAATCTCGCTTAAGGAAAGAATTCTTCTCAAGGAAGCCTATAATGCGACTTCTACTGCTGGAATGGTGAAGTTAGTGAAACGAATTTTGCTCTTTACAGTGATTGTAGAAGGAATCGGTGCCTTTTTATTAGCTATGCGTTTTGCGTTTGATATGCCGTATGGAGAGGCAGTTTACTTTGGGATTTTCCATAGTGTTTCTATTTTTAATAATGCAGGGTTTGATATTTTTGGGGATTTCAGCAGTTTAACAAGCTATGTAGATGATCCGTTTGTAGTGCTAACAATCTGTGGACTTATCGTTATCGGTGGACTTGGTTTTGTTGTTATCAATGAATTGTATGAGTATCGTGAAACACAGCAGCTTTCACTCCATACTAAGGTTGTATTAACGACAACAGCTATTCTGATTGTAGGGGCGTCCATCTTAATCTTCTTATTTGAGTATGGAAATGTGAGAACGCTAGGTCCTTTGAATATGGAAGGGAAAATATTGGGAGCTATTTTCCATGGGATATCGCCTAGAACAGCAGGCGCCAATACTTTGTCGATGGCAGATTTGACATATGCAACCTTGTTCTTGACGATTTTCCTTATGTTTATCGGCGGGGGCTCAGGATCTACAGCCGGTGGTATTAAAGTAACTACTTTTGCAGTGTTAATGGCTACGGTAATGGCGCAGCTAAAGGGGAAAGAAGATGTCGTTTTATTTAAAAGACGTATTGTCGAAGAGACAATTTTAAAATCTCTTACAGTTGCGGTAAGTGGGATGATGATTGTAATTCTGGTTACGTTTTTGCTTAGCATTACGGAGCATGGCCATGATTTTATGATGTATTTGTTTGAAGCAACCTCTGCATTTGGTACGGTAGGCCTTTCAATGGGTTTAACACCAGAATTGTCGCCAATCGGACGAATCTTGATTGTGATTACAATGTTTATTGGCAGGCTAGGACCGTTAACTTTAGGCTTTGCTATTACAAAAAGACAAACAAAAGAAGCTTTTAAACGACCAAAAGGAAATATGATGATTGGATAATTTCAAAATAGGGAGAGTTAAAAAATGGCTAGAAACCAATATGCAGTAATCGGTTTAGGAAGATTCGGCACAAGCATCGCAAGAAGATTACATGAAGCTGGGCAAGAGGTGTTAGGAATTGATATTAGTGAGGAACGAGTTGAGAGTGCGGAGCCTTATGTAACAGATAGCGCTATAGCAGATGCTAGTGAAGAGAAGGCACTTACTGCTTTAGGAATCACGAATTTTGATTGTGTCATTGTAGCTATTGGCGATGATATCCAATCCAGTATTCTCACAGCGATGCTTCTCAAAAATCTGGGCATCGAAAAAATTATCGCCAAGGCAACAAGTAAACGTCATGGGCAGGTTTTAGAAACAATCGGGGTAAACTGGGTTATCTATCCTGAACGAGATATGGGCGAACGCGTTGCAAATCAGCTACTCTCACCCAACATGCTGAACTATATAGAACTGTCTAAGGAATATAATATTGAAGAAGTTTTATTACCTAAGAAAATGATCGGGAAAAGCTTGAAGGAGCTTGATATACGCGCAAAATTTAGAGTAAGTGTTATCGCGATTTTAAGAAGCAGCATCGATATTATCGTTTCCCCATCGCCGGACGAATTACTTCAACCTGACGATATTCTAGTAACAATAGGAAATCGTAACGATTTAGCTAAGTTTGCGAGTTTAGAATAGAAGATTGAAAGAATGCGACGGGGCCTCATCAATTTAGAATGAGGCCTCTTTTAGTAAGAGGTTAAAAGAGTGACTATGTAGAAATAATACTCATAAGTCAAAATCATGGAGGACGAAATGAACAAATTCAGTTTGTTTGGCAAGTTTACGGTACAGGACGGTGAACGTGACACACTGGTAGAGATTTTACTAGAAGCCGCAGAATCAATGGCTGATCTAATAGAATGTGAGGTTTACCTTATTAATATTTCACCAGACGAGCCAAATTCGGTGTTTGTCTATGAAGTATGGAGTAACGAAGAAGCACACCAAGCATCCCTTACTCTTGAAGCTACCCAAAAGCTAATTCAACGAGCCAAACCAATCATAACCGGCATGGAAAGAATCAGTACTCTTAAAACAAAGGGTGGAAAAGGAGTTTCGTAGAGGTGATTCTGGAATCAGGTGAATGAACAAGCGGAAACATAGACGAAGCGTGGTTAATGAAGGTAATGAAGACTAATATTGCTTAGCGAGATTTGAAAAGTAGCGTTCGTGAGGGTAATGAACGCCAAAAAGATTGAGCGGGATTTGAGAAGTGGCGTTCATGAAGGAGATGAACGCCAAACTGGTTGAGCTGGATTTGAAAAGTGGCATTCATGAGGGTGATGAACGCCAAACTGGTTGAGCGGGAGATTGAGAAGTGGCGTTCATGAGGGAGATGAACACCAAAAAGGTTGAGAGGGATTGTAAAAGTGGCGTTCATGAGGGTGATGAACACCAAAAAGGTTGAGAGGGATTGTAAAAGTGGCGTTCATGAGGTTGATGAACGCCAAAAATATTTAGCTGGATTTGAAAAGTGGCATTCATGAAGGAGATGAACGCCAAAAATATTGAGCGGAATTTGAAAAGTGGCATTCATGAGGGTGATGAACGCCAAAAATATTTAGCTGGATTGTAAAAGTGCCATTCATGAAGGAGATGAACGCCAAAAATATTTAGCTGGATTTGAAAAGTGGCATTCATAAGGGTGATGAACGCCAAAAATATTGAGCGGAATTTGAAAAGTGGCATTCATGCTGGTAATGAAAGACAAAAAGCCAAGGAAGCATCTGAAAAATGTCTGTCATCAAGCGAATGAAAGACAAAAAGCCAAGGAAGCATCTGAAAAATGTCTGTCATCAAGCGAATGAAAGACGAAATCCAAAGCAAGCATTTGAAAAATGTCTGTCATCAAGCGAATGAAAGACAAAACCGAAAGCAAGCATTTGAAAAATGTCTGTCATCAAGCGAATGAAAGACAAAATCCAAAGGAAGCATCTGAAAAATGTCTGTCCTCAGGCGAATGAAAGACAAAACCGAAAGCAAGCATCTGAAAAACGTCTGTCCTCAGGCGAATGAAAGACAAAACCGAAAGCGAGTATCTGAAAAATGTCTGTCATCAAGCGAATGAAAGACAAAAGCCGAGCCAGCATCTGAAAATTATCCTTCATCAATCGAATGAAAGACAAAAAGCCGAGCCAAAATCTAAAATTCCCCCTTCATAAAGCCAATGAAACCAGCAACATCCTCCATATACTTATTTCTCTTTTATCTGCTCCCGTATTCGTTGCAATTCCTCGAATGATAAATTACCTAGGGACTTCTTGATTTCATCCTCGATTAGCTTTCGATTTTTTTCTTGGTATTGCTTGCGCCATTCTCGTAGACCCTCAGTTTTATCGAAAAGGTATTCGATGTCGATTTCTTCATTTTCCTCATCAGCTAAATAATCCAGTACGGCAGCTAGCATTCGTGAGAGGTTGTCGATTTCATTTTGTAGATTATTTGATGCTTTATCAACTTCTTCTATTTCTACAGTTTCTGATTCTTCATTTGTTTGGGATGACTTTCGCGGCATAGTATAAGCTCCTAAATTTGAAATTTAAACTTATTATGCCCAATAACAAACTTAGTAAGTCCAAAAGCCAATCCTGGAATAGAATTGAAATAAAAAATTCTCATTTTTTTGTAACGTTTCTTTATATCCGAAGTTATATAAGTGAAAGGGGTGAAAAAGGCATGGCTATGAACTTCGAGGAAATCTATCGTAAATATTTTAAAGAGGTTTATTTGTACAACATTTCTTTAAGCCGAGATGAAAAATAGCTGAAGAAATTACCCAAGAAGCATTTTTTAAAGCGTTAAAAGCTATCGACAAATTCGATGGTTCTAAGGACATTAGAGCTTGGCTTTATACGATTGCCAAAAATACATATTTCTCATACTACAAAAGAAATAATAGACAAATAGAGTTAGATATTGATGAAGTAGTAGATACAGGAGTTCAATTTGTAAGTCATTTGATGAATGAAGAAGGGGCCTTTGCGATTCACGAGTTTCTCCATACGATGGCAGAGCCTTATAAGGAAGTGTTTTCACTGCGAGCCTTTGGAGAACTGCCCTTTGAGAAAATTGGAAGACTCTTTGGAAAAAGTGCGGGGTGGGCTAGGGTGACATTTTACAGAGCGCGGAAACAAATAATTGAGCATATGGAGGCGATCAATCATGAAAGAGATTAAGTGTACAATCATCCAAGATATTTTACCTCTCTATATTGATGGAGTAGTGAGTCAGGATACAACAGAAATGGTAGACAAGCATTTACAGGATTGTGAGAACTGTCGAAAGGAATATGAGTCGATGAAACAGGAGCTCTACATTCCTGTTGAAAACAAAGAATCTCTTCTGAAAGCCATTAAGAAAAAGTGGCGCAATAAAAAGTTTATGATTGCCATGGGTTCCATTTTAGGAACGGCTATAATTTTATTCGGTGCTTTTAACTATGTCTTTTATTATAAAACAGTTATTCCATATTCAGAGAATCTGATTAAAATCGAAACTCAAAATGATCAATTGGTTTCTCATTATTTAGGAAAAAGCCATGCTGGTGTTTATGGAACGCATCCGATTTCAGTTGTAGTGGATGGCGAGAAAAAGAATGTGAGTTTTATTTATTATACAAAAACCATTGCCCATTCACCTACAAGGAACCTTTTGGATGAAAATAATGGTCAAGATGAATATGACTATATCTTCGGGCTTCCTGAGAGTGAGAAAATCGATGCCGTGTATTATGTTGAGTTTGATGCCAATGAAGTTTTCCTTGAAAAGGATTCTTGGGAATCGGTAATTGAGCGCGGGCAATTGATTTGGAAGAGAGAATGATAACTTTATGTATGAAACAAATAGAATTATCCAAAATAGCTATCCCATTCCCTTATCCATTAATGGTAAAATAGTAAAATAATGTTAAAGTGAGGTGTCCTTGATTAAACATATTTCAAACATTTTAATGATTTTATTATTGCCTGCGCTATTGATCCAGCTGTTAATGAGTTCTTGGTTCGAGTTAAAATACGATTGGGAATATATTTACATAGTGTCAATTTTTAGCTTGGTCTCTTCAATGATTTTGATAAGTGCTCAGGAGATAAAAGGAAGAAGGAAAAAAGAGTCTAAATTTCTTTTCACAGCTTCACTACCAAATGGACCCCTGATTTCTCTGACTTTTGTCATGGTGTTAAACACAACAATCAATGTTGAGGGGCGAGAAAGAGAGATATTAATTTTACAAATAGCTATTCTAGCTATATTTTTTTCGTTAGCCTTTATAAAATATAAGTTTTACATCGAAGAAAACACGCTCACTTTTGAAATTAATTTTTTTACAATCCAGCTATATAAAAGAATAATATACCCTGAGGACATTAAACATGTGAAATTTATTCGAACTGGATGGGCACAAAAGAGTGCAATCATTAAATTAAAAAAAGGATTACCATTACGAATTATTAACTTTGAACCTAAAAATGTATGTTTAGAATTAGATGAATTTACTGACAGACATTCCATCCTAATATCAAAAACAAAAGACTATATTCGATTAGATAAATATTCTCGTCAGCAGCTCTTGAATGGTAAGGCGAGATTCTAGAGAGCAGGAGAAAACAATGCTTACCTTTAATAAATTAGTTCGAGATAAAATCCCTAGTATCATAGAAGCTAGTGGTGAAAAAAGCCAGTTTACGATATTAGATGAAAAGACGTTTATCAGAGAGCTGAAGAAAAAGCTCCTGGAAGAGGTTAACGAGTATTTGGCTTCATCCACTAAAGAAGCTGCAACTGAGGAGCTTGCAGATATTTTGGAGGTTATTCATTCCTTAGCTAAGACACATCAAGTAACGATTGACCAGGTTGAACAAGTACGCCAGAAAAAGTATGAAGAACGGGGCGGCTTTGAAGGACGATGCTTTTTGGTTAGTAAGGAATAAATCGCAAATCTAGAAGTGAGAGGAGGAGCTCAAATGATTATTTTACATTGTCTCAAAGAGAGCACTTGGGAGAAAGCGAAGGATAATGTATATTATGGCAGGGAATCAATTGAGGCATTTGGGTATATACATTGCTCGTCTATTGAAAATTTTTGGAGAGTAGCACCTAACTTTAAAGATGTTTTAGAGCCAGTAGTTCTTTTATTTATAGACACTAATAAGGTAGAGGCCGAGATTAAATGGGAGGATGACGGTAATTACGGTCGCACCTATCCACATATTTACGGTGAGTTAAATTTAAATGCTCTTGTTAAAGTAACGCCTTTGCTAAAGGATTATCAGGGAGAGTTTATTTATAATTTTGATGAGATATAGTGGGGGGTTCCAATGTTTTTTTTACAAATGTCTGGTTTCCCTGGTTCGGGAAAATCTACATTAGCTCGTGAAATTGCAAAAAGAGTAGATGCTATCATCGTTGACCATGATATTTCAAAAACGGCACTATTGGAAAATGTAGC
Organism: Ureibacillus chungkukjangi; assembly: GCF_044795995.1. Lineage (NCBI taxonomy): Bacteria > Bacillati > Bacillota > Bacilli > Caryophanales > Caryophanaceae > Ureibacillus > Ureibacillus chungkukjangi. Next base: position 602,783 of record NZ_CP085009.1, read on the forward strand.
GGAAACAAAGCTTGAAGAAAATCTTTTGGGAAAGATTTCATACAAGGTTGATTGGGCCTTAATAGAATTCTATCTCTCACAGGGGAAAAGCGTGATTTTTGATAGTCCATGTTTATATGATGAAATGGTGAGGAATGGAACAACGTTAGCGAAGAAATACAATGTAAAATATAAATATGTTGAATGTTATTTAAATGACTTTGACGAGGTAAATTTCCGACTTAAAAATCGTGAAAGTAAGCTAAGCCAAATAAAAGAAGTGAAATCGATGGAAGCTTTTCAAAACACAATTGAAAATAGTAAAAAGTCGGAGGATGATCCCTATTTAGTAGTGGATACTAGTAAACCGGTAGATACATATATAGAAAATGTCATGCAATATATTGGCCATAACCGTTGATAAGGGGAACCTCATGCAAAAACTAATAGGAGCACTAATAATCTTACTTGCTTTAACAGGCTGTACAAATGAAAAAGAGATTCAGGAAGAGACAGCAGAAATTCAAGAGCAGCCAAAACCACAACCGATAGAAAGTATATCGATAGAGGAGAAGGTGCAGCTTCCTTCTTTTGAATCGATTGCACATCCCATAATCTCGCTAAATGATGGGGTCGGCTTTGATTCCTTTTATCAAGAGGTTTGTTGGAATGAGTGTACCGAAGAGGATAAATTAAATGGTCGATTTGATAAAAACATAAAGGATAAAATCGGTGATAGATTTAATGTGAAGTGGGATCATATGATTCCTGCTCCAAACAGCGTGGAAGTAAGAGTATACACAACCGATTTTAATCAGGTTGGGGAAACCGAAATGCTTCCAGATGAACAAAAGAATTTTCAATTAGTGATTACAGACATAGCTTACGATAAAATTTACGAGTTGCTGTTTGTTTGGGAAGACGGTACGGCTATAGGAAAAAGCAGATTAGTATTTGAGGTACAAAAATGATAGGTCATTCTAATCGAAAAAGCGTATTCGTTTAATTTACCGAATACGCTTTTATATATGTTTGTTAAGCTTCAGAATGATTAACTTTTAGCTTCTTCCATTTGGAATAAATATCGAATAAGGAAATTAAGATGATGATATATAAACCGCCATCACTAAAGCTAATGCCTGAAACAGATTGGCCACCTAGCAGTGGGAACAGCCAAAGAAGAAAGAGTACATATAAAATTATAATAATCTTCCATATTACCTCAGTTTTTAAATCTGTCTCATTGTATTTTTTTAGCACAAAGTTAAATAGGAGTGAACCCAAAATAAGAAAAATCACTACGCCCATTGGAATCGCACTAGCAAAGGGAACAGTAGGAAAGTAATCATAAATGAATAAAAGAGTAATTGCTACAATAAATAACGAGTCAAAAGTTTTGAAATATTTGATAATATTACCCCCTTTGCTAAAGTATAGCATAAATTAAAAACGGTTTAGAGAATTCTTGAGGAAAGGGAAAATACATAAAAAAACCCAAGCAACTCAACGAAATTCATTGAGTAACTTGGGCTAAATTTGACTTCTTTAAATCCTATTCTGGTTGACCAGGTTCTTTCATTTGTCCTCCAAATGGAAGCTCCACACCTAGTTCGGAAAGTTGCTCTTGGGCTTCTTCCTGACTAATCGTGCCGTTTCTTTGTTGGTCCATAATGCTTTGGACTTTTTGTCTAGTTTCCTCATCTAAGTCTGCAAACATATCGCCACGGCTTCCACCTGGATTTCCTTCTGCATTACCAGGTCCTCCCATACCACCAAAACCATTAGCACCTTGCTCTGTTAAACCTGATTCATTTAACCATGTAACTGTATCAGAAACCGTAAACTCGACTTCATTTGACCCTCCTTGGATTGTTCCATCAGTAAATAATCCATCAGTTTCAGAGCCTGTAGACGTTCCACCTGAGATAAGCTTATAAGACCCATCCTTCGTAAGCTGTGGGGAACTGATTAACACAGATTGATAGTCTTTGTCCGGAGCAAATGTCACGATGGAATTCTCGTTGCTATCTTCAAGCTGAAGCACGGTTCCTGCTGCTTGTGTTTCGGTAAATGTCATTAGAATCGAGCTTTGCGCGGACTCTTCAGAAGTCGCCATAGCCATACCTGAACTGCCTGAAGCAATAAGTAGCCCACCGCTAATTTCGAAGCTTTGATCATAGTCTAGTGCCCCGTTGTTATTATTGGAAGGACCGCTGACAATAACCGTTCCGTCTGTCATGGAAATCGAACCGTTCGAATCAAGTCCATCTCCCATAGCATTGACATAGATGTATCCACCATTAATAGATAGGACATTCTCTTCTGCATTTTCAGTAGCGGCAAAATCACGACCTGACCCATCATTTCCACCGCCTATGTTAATGCCGTCATCCGTTGCATTTACATGAATTTCACCATCTGCAATGGTAATGCTTTTACTTTCAATTCCTTCATAGCTCTTTGTAACATCGATGATTCCACCCTTAGTTAAAATGGATGTATCGGCATGAATTCCATCATCACCAGTAGCTAAATTTAGCTCTCCACCAGTAATGGTAATTGAATTATTACTGTGTACAGCATCATCCAAGGAATCAATTGTAAAGCTACCACCACCGATAGCCACTTCCACAGTTGCTTTTAACCCCTTCGTACTTTCGGAATCCGTGCTTGTACTCGTAGTAGTTGTATTCGTTTCACCCGGCATGCCAGGCATTCTATTATTTTCATTCGTCTCAACCGTTTCAGGGCTACCACCACCAGCTGTAATAGTGAAATCTCCATCAGCAATTAGTAGAGAGGTTTCAGCTTGAATCCCATCATTGGCAGCCTCTATGTCAAAGCTACCACCCTCAATAGCAATAATAGCCTTTGAAGCATCCTTATCGTTTGTAGATTTAATGCCATCTCCACCAGCTGTAATACTTATCTCTCCATCCTTAACAGCAACGAGGTCTCGTCCCATTAACCCATCATCTACTGCTTCAATTTGGATTGTCCCACTAGTAATTCTTAATTCATCCTTAGAGGCAATTCCGTTATTGTAATTGCCATTCACGATTAAAGTGCCATCCCCGTTTATTGTAAGGTCATCCTTACTGAATAGGGCTGCATTTGGCTCATCATCATCTGAATTTTCATAAACATAATTTTCGCCATCACTTAAAATATTTTCAGTTCCATCTTCCAATGAAACAACCGTTTTTTCTGCCTTTTCTACAAAAATAGGCGCACTAGTCGATGAACTGATTTCCACACCATTAAGAATCAGCCGAACAGTTCCTTCATCCTCTGCATTCACAATAATTTGACCATCATTCAATTTTCCGCTGATTTCATAAACACCAGAAGTTCGAATTGTAATCGTACTTCCATCAATGACTACGCCTCCGTTGCCATCAAAGCTCGCACTATCGCCATTCAATTTAATAGAAGTGGCATTTTTCCACTCGCTATAAAAATCATCATCTGAATAAGAAACCTTCTCGTTAATCACACTAATAATTTCCTGATTACCAATAGTACTTAAGCTCTCTGCCTCGGCAACAGCTGGATCACTCGTAGTTTTGACCTCCTCTGTATTATCGCTGCAAGCAAATAATAACGCACTACACATCATAAAAGGTGTTGCCACTTTTATAAGTTTAGAATTCTTCATAAAATTTAACTCCTTTTCATTTCGAATTTTGAAAGCTATTGTTGGGTATGAGGCTATTATTAATGACCAACCTTAAAGCAACCTTAAAAAAATAAAATTTGCATTTCTAGAAATTGGACATATAATCAAACGTAGAAATTTAATGAAGAAAAGGGGGAACAGGGATATGAAGCTACTAATCATTGAAGATGACAAAAACCTCTCTGACTCTATATGTGAAACGGTAAAGGAAATGTTTCAGGCAGAGCAGGCATTTGATGGGGAAGAAGGGTTATTTCTTGCGGAACAAAATATATTTGATGTCATTATCTTAGATATCATGCTTCCCTCTATGAACGGTTATGAGGTACTGCAGAGCTTGCGTAAGCAAAATATCATGACCCCGGTAATTATGCTAACTGCCAAGGATGGCATCGATGACAAAATTCAAGGGTTCAAAGTTGGCGCGGACGACTATTTAGTTAAGCCCTTCCACCGAGAAGAGCTGTTGCTGCGACTTGAGGCAATGGTGAGAAGAAGCGGCGGATTATTAAAGGAAAATGTAATTACCTTTAAGGAGCTGAAACTAAACATTAAAAATAAAACCGCAGAAATAAACGGGGAAATGCTGAAGCTAAACGGCAAGCAATTCGATTTATTAGAGTACTTACTTAATAATAAAAATGCGATTTTAACAAAGGAGCAAATTTTCGACCGAATCTGGGGATTTGAGTCCGACACCTCAACAACAGTGGTGGAAGTGTATGCGAGCAATTTGCGTAAAAATTTAAAGAAGTATGGCTACGACCAATACATTAAAACGTTTCGAGGATTGGGCTATATGCTAAGCGACAGTGGTGAAGAAAATGTTTAATAAAACAATTTTCGGTAAGCAGCAATTTAAGTTTATGCTCCTTAACTTACTAGCCTTTACGGTCATTTTCACGATTTTCAGTTTCATCATTTTTGGACAGGTTCAAAATACGCTATATTCTCATGCAGATGAGGAGCTGAAATTATTTAAAGAAAAACTTACTGATGATGTGAATGTGGGAACAGATATGAGGCCCCAGCCTGGAAAGGGAAATCAGGACCCTCCTTTAACCGATCAAAATAGAAATAATCCTAACCCTAGAATCGTGGTTATCCATTGGGATGAGGCTGGAAATATGGTGAATGAAGGGGATATGGGATCACTATTTTATGATAATTATCTTTCGGACTATCAGCTAGATAAAACCAAAATAGACGAAATTACGATGACATCCATTGATGAATTATATCATTTTAGATATCTTCTTTTTGAAAATCCAAATAATCAGGATGGTGTAGCTTATACGCAGCTACTAATCAATGTAGATGCTGAACAAATTATTATCGCTAACTTCGTAAAGCTTGTAACGATTTGCTCGGTAATTTTCATCATTCTATCTATATCAGCGAGCTTCCTTTTATCGAAAAAAATGATGAAGCCAATAATTCAGTCCTGGAATAAACAAGCTGAATTTGTTGAAAATGCTTCACATGAGCTGAGAACGCCGTTAACGATCATTCAAAATAAATTGGAGTTACTACTTAGAGCTCCTCAAGAAAGAATTGCCGACAAATTTGAAAACATCGCCTTGAGTCTTTCTGAAACACGCCGATTATCTAAGCTTACCTCTGATTTATTGACATTGGCGAGAGCAGACTCTGCTGAAACAGAGCTAATATTCAATACGTTTGAATTCGATGAGTTTGTTCAAAAGGTTTGTGCGCCATATCAGGAAATTGCCGAGTCACAGCAAAAGCATTTGTGGCTAAATTTAAATTGTCTTGTGTCCATAACAGCAGACGAAACCCGATTACATCAGCTGTTTGTAATTTTGCTTGATAATGCACTTAAATACACAGGTGATAACGACAGTATTGGCGTAAAAACTTACATCGAAGACCATCGAGTAGTCATTGAAGTAAGCGACACCGGTATTGGCATTAAAGAAGAAAATATGCAGTATATTTTTGAACGTTTCTATCGTGAAGACAGAGCAAGATCCAGAGAAACTGGCGGCGTTGGCTTAGGATTATCCATCGCCCAGTGGATCGTAGAAAAACACAGAGGCGCCATCAAAGTAACAAAAAACGAAAACAAAGGAACAAACTTTATCATCAAACTACCAAAGTAGGAGATTGCAGAAATGCAGTCTCTTTTTTTTGTGGCGAGCTTGAGATGAGCGGAAGCAGAGGGGATGAAACGTGTTGTGAGTGGGATGTAGGCAGACAACGCGTTTCAAGTAGTGGATGAACCAAAACCTATCCAAAATCCATAAATTCTATTTATTTTCCTAGCTTCATTTTCTTTTAAGGTTTGTTTAAGGTTTGTCCTCAATAATGTAAAACATAGAACAGAGCAAAGGAGTAAGGCAAATGGAAGGAAGACGCTTAAACGGGGTAATGGGGCGAACGGAGCTGAAGCATGAAATTTCCAAAATGGATTGCTATCTTCTTAGAAATAAATTAAAGCATTTTATGAGGGTGGATCCCCACGCCAAGAAAGATGGCAAATATTTAATTCGTAGTGTGTACTTTGATAATTTCGATAACAAAGTCCTTACTGAGAAAAAAGAAGGGTTTTATCAACGGGATAAGTTTCGCGTAAGACTCTATGACTACAATATGAATTTCTTAAATTTAGAGAAAAAAAGTAAAAGAAATAATCTTACTTACAAGCAAAAATGCTCCATAACTGCAGAGGAATACGAAAAAATAGCAGTTGGTAATATTGCTTGGATGGAGAAAGATTCGAGATCGCTTATTCAGGGTTTATATCTACAAATGAACCTGTTTCAAATAAAGCCTGTAACGGTAGTTGACTATGAAAGGGAAGTATTTATCTATGATCAAGGGAATGTCAGAGTAACCTTTGACAGTAATATTAAGACAAGCTTTCGAAATCCAGATTTGTTAAATCCTGATTTAGCAATGATTGACACAAACCCAGAAGTTGTCATTCTTGAAGTGAAGTATGACGAGTTTCTGCCAGACGTCATTAAGTATTTACTGCAGCTTGGCAACAGAAAAAAAGGCACCTATTCAAAATATCAAGTCAGCAGAATGTTTGGTTAAGTATATAAAATTGGAGGAATTAAAATGGATACTGTAAATTTTGATGATATTTTTAAATCAAGTATTTTAGAAAAAACAAGCAGCTTTTCAATTGTAGATTCAGTGATAGGATTATTAGCAGCCTTTATAATAGGTTTATTAATTTACTATGTATATAAGAAAACTTTTTCAGGGGTCATTTACTCCCATACGTTCAATATTTCTTTAATAATCATGTCTATGGCAACGGCCCTAATCATTATTGGTATCTCATCTAATGTCATGCTGTCCCTAGGAATGGTAGGAGCATTATCAATTGTGCGTTTTAGAACACCTATAAAAGACCCGATGGATATCGTGTATCTATTCTGGGCAATCGTTTCGGGTATATTATGTGGGGCTGGATTTATTCCCTTAGTTATTATTGGTTCAATTTTAATCGGTGGGGTTTTAATTCTTTTTGGCAGCCGAATTCGAGTAGAAAATCCTTATCTACTAGTAGTTCGCTATGATGAAACCTCTATTGAAAAATCGATGGAACACATTATTTCAAAGCATGTAAAAAAACATTCAGTAAAATCAAAGTCCATTATGCCTGGTGATGATTTTGAGGTAACATATGAGATTCGTGTTAAAGAAAATGATATGAGCTTTATCAATAATATTTCCAACATAGAAGGCGTAAAATCAGCTATTATGTTGAGCTATGATGGCAACTTTACAGCATAGAACGCAATTTGAGAATCCTCACTTTTTAATTATAGTGGGGATTTTTTACTGTTTAAAAAATAGGAAATGTAATAAAATGTAATTTATAAAACCTTAAGAGAGCGAGGGATCATTAGTGACATATCCAATCAGAGTTCGAGCATGTGCACTCATTATTGAGGATGAAAAGATTTTATTAGTTGAATTTGAGGATCATCGAGGGGTGCATTATAACCTGCCAGCAGGTGGCGTTGAGCAGAACGAATCCGTGGTGGAGGCTGTAAAAAGAGAGGCGAAGGAGGAGGCCTCAATCGATGTTGAAGTAGGTCAGTTAGCTTTAGTTTACGAGTATGCGCCACATTTGAATGATAATAACTATGGTGAGACGCCTTCTTTGCATATGATTTTTGAGTGCAAAATTCAAAATGGGACAGTACCTAAACTGCCAAAGACTCCTGATCCCCACCAAATCGGAGTTAAATGGATTCCTTTAAATGAACTGGATGAAATTCTACTTTTTCCGAAGATAGAAGATCAAATTTTAGCGTATGTTCAAAGACATAAGATGGAATTTGTTGAAGAGCATCTTCTTGCAGTAAGAAACTAAATTAAGTTGAGATTTAAAAAATATTTTCTATCGAAGCTATCAGATTTTCAAAGTGGCTAGATTAGTGGGGAAAGTGGCTAGATTATCGCCAAAAGTGGCTAGAAAAATCACAAAACTGGCTAGATTCCTCAGCGAAGCCGTCCCACCCATTACTCAAAACCTAGCTTCACTCTACCCCAAACATAATCATCAAATAAGCAAGGGCATATATCGGAATCGTAATGGAAGTGATTAAATACATGGCCATCTCGCCTTTAGTCAGCTTCCTTTTCCATTTTGTAAGCTTCAGCTGCCTGCGATAAATAACACACGAAATAAAGAGTATTAATGTAGTGACCTCTTTTACGTTTTCTAAAAAAGCTAGTGCCAATTAATATTCAACTCCTATCATCCTAATCGTCCTATTTTCTATTATCTATGCTCCAAACCACGTAAATATTATAAATTTGAATATCACTTGATAGAGCGATTACGAGAATAGTTATCGCTCTTTTGTCTATAGATAGGGTTTCTGAATTCTCACCTCTTTATGTTACACTTCAATCAAGAGGTGATGTACGATATGCAGCAATTATTATTCGAGGCATCTTGGGAAAAAGCTTTAGCACCCAATGATCGGCAAAATATAGAAAGAATATTTCATGAGACAAAAAGTTTAAATCATTCTGCACATTATTGTGCGCCTATAAGAGAAGCGATCAACCATAAAGAAGCATTACTTGTGACCGTGTTAGTGCATAATTTTATGGACTATCCACTCATCTTTGAGAATACAAGATTACTTTATAGAATACAGGGAAAGACTATTGCAGAAGAGATTTTCAATCTACCAGCCCTTACAATTCCACCAAAAGCAAGCATGCCCTGGACGTTTATCTTTCCGAAGGGCAGTTATAAACAGGAATTAACTTATAAATATGGGGAATTGGAGATTTTAAACAGTGAAAGAGCTGATTTACTCTACTAAACAGAGTTCCCGTAAGAAATAAATTGAATATTCATAAGAACTAATATATTCTTTTGTTACTACTAATTATTAAAAGTGAGGCAGTACAGATGCATCCCATCTATGAAGATTCAGACGCTTTATTTTCAATCTATAAATCCCTTTTTGAATCTAACCCTGATCCATGCTATGCATTAGATCAAAGTGGGAAATTTATCATCATTAATAAAAGAGCGATGGACATAACAGGATATACTCACGAGGAATTTTCTAAACTTTACTTTTCAGATATAGTGGCGGAAGAATATAGAGAACACATAAATGGAACGTTCATCGACGTTTTAAAAAATGGTACAAGAAAAAGTTTTGAAGTAGCGGTTAATCATAAAACAGGTAAAAGAATTGAATTATACGTAACATCAGTGCCTATTGTTGTAGGCGGTGAGATTTTAGGAGTTGCGGGAATCGTAAGAGATATAACAGAGAAAATACAAATTCAAAGAGAGCTTGAAAGAACGAAGCTCGAATTAGAAAGTGTATTTAATAATATTGATGTCTGTGTATGGTCCAGTGATTTTGATTATAAGCAAGTTTTCCAGGTTTCTTCCGCTTGTGAAAAGATTTATGGCTACTCACAAGAGGAATTTAAAAAAAACCCTCAACTCTGGAAGGGATTAATTCACCCTGAGGACCGTGACCAAGTGTTGGCAATGCAATCTAAATTAGCAGAAGGACATACAATCAATCTTGAATATCGCATAATTGATGCATATGGCAATGTTAAGTGGCTATCTAGCTATACAACGCCTATTTTTGATGAGTCGGGGCAGGTTATTCGACTAAACGGGATGGTTGCAGATATTCAGCAACAGCGGGTAACCGAAGAGAAATTAGTCTTTATGGCATTCACCGATGAACTAACACAGCTGCCTAATCGTAGACGACTTGAACAGCTATTAAAAGAGTCCGTTTTGAAAGCCGATGAAGCTAGTACAAAACTTGGGATTCTCTTCTTTGACTTAGATCAATTTAAATGGATTAATGATACGCTTGGACATACAAATGGAGATAAGGTATTAAAGAAAATAGCTGAGAGGTTACAGGATATCGTTGGTGAAGAAGGTATAGTTTCAAGAGTAGGTGGAGACGAATTTATTATTCTTTTGCAGGATGTGTCATCTATAGAGTTGGTTGAAGACAAAGCCCAAACCTTAATAGATGAAATTGTTCAGCCTATTATTTTAGGGGAAAGAAGCTACGTCCTTACTGCCAGTATTGGAATAAGCATCTACCCAGACGATACAAGAGATCCAGAGAAGCTAATAACTTTTGCAGATCAGGCGTTGAATGCTGCGAAAAAGGATGGAAAAAACACTTATAAAATATATCAGACTGACTTTTCAGAGGATATTGTCAGGAAATTGGATATATTACAGGCACTACGACAGGCTATTAAGAATAATGAGTCGTTAACATTACACTATCAGCCGATTGTAGATGATAAAAAAATAGTTGGCTTCGAAGCACTTTTAAGATGGAATGATCCGACTTTAGGATTCCTTTCTCCTGCAGAATTTATCCCTATTGCTGAAGAGTCGGGACTGATTATTCCACTTGGTGAATGGGTGGTTCGAACAGCATGCACAGCTTTTAACGAACTATATAAGAATAGTGAATACATGCCATATCTATCTGTGAATGTATCCACAAAGCAATTTGAACAGGATCACTGCGTAAGTAAGCTTAAAAAGATTTTAGAGGAAACGAATTTTAATCCTGAAAATCTCAAAATAGAGTTAACGGAAAGCATTATGATGAAGGATGTAGAGAAGATAATTGAAAAGCTAAATCAATTAAGAGCATCAGGAATTGGTGTATTTCTTGATGATTTTGGAACAGGCTATTCTTCTTTAAGCTATCTCGGCGTACTTCCTATTAATACTTTGAAAATCGACCAATCATTTGTACAAAATATCAATGATTCGGCGCAAGAAGCGATTGTACGAACGATTATCTTGATGGCAGAAAGCTTAGAAAAAGGAATAATTGCTGAAGGTGTCGAAGAGGTGGGACAACTAGAATATTTGAAAAATCTCGGTTGCCAGCATTTCCAGGGCTATCTCTACAGTAAGCCTGTACCTTTTGAAGAAATCCCGAATTTATTAAATAAAGAAATCCATAAATAAGAAAAGGCGATTGCTTGTAATGAGGCAGTTGTCTTTTTTTGATGGAGGATTTTTTAAGGTTTAAAGAGAAATTTTAAGCATAGATGCTTTAAAGGGAGGATTATAGTGGATTTTAAAATTATTAATAAAAATTTTAAAGTAGTGAGCTTAAAAAGTAGAGGAGACTTTGGAAATTTCGATAAGGAAGTACCGGCGCTCGCCAAACAATTATTAAGTCGGTCAGATGAAATCGAGAGCCATACGGGTGTAGAAATAGCGTTATTTGAGCCTAAAAGAAATCAGGCTCATAAAATAGGAGAGTATTTAGTAGGGTTAATAGTAAATGAGCGTTTGCAGGATGTACCTGCTGGAATGCATTTTATAGAAGTAGATGAAAGATTTATGACCGCAAGAGGAAAAATCTCTAGTATAGGGGCGCTGCATGCTAATCTAATTAATTGGGGAGAAGAGCAAGGCTATAAGAGAAACCTAGAGTCCTATATTATAGAGACCTATCACCCCGTAGAAGACGGAGAAGAAGTGCAGATTTATTTACCGATTTTTTAAAGCATAAAGTCAATGCAAGCATAGTAATAAAGGATGGTGGAGTATGGAGAAGGGAAAACCTTCAAGGCTTGAAGGTGGGCGTGCAAAATATGCTGGAATAGTAGTTGCATTGGGTCTTTTATATAATGTAGTCCAATATTGGGGAGAAAATTGGTTTTGGACCATTTTCTTTTCACTTGGCGCATTAATTTGTGGAACGATAGGCTACTTTGATTTAAGGCGTGCGATTCTAAATAATAAATTCAGGACAAATAATAAAAATTAGAACTTACATGATTACATATAAGCTTGTTATACTGTTGAAACAGTGTGTAGAGATATTGGTTGAAAATTTATTAACCAAAAATATATGTCGCAAGATACGTCTACCATCTGAAATTTTTTATTTTCGGAGGGGAAAATATGTATAAGGAAGATCGTCTTCCTCATAATTCAAAAGAGGGCATAGTATTTATGTTAATTATTTCAATCATATCAGTAAACACTATCGCCCCGATTATTATGGGGTTGGAGCTTGGTTTTAGTAAAGAAAATTATTTAGCAACACTTAAGATAATTCCATTTATGTGGATTATCGTCGTTCTATTAGTAAGATTAGTAGCTGGGCCGGTAGTGGGTAAAGTAATGCCGAAGTTTATGGGACAAACAGATGGATTTAACGCTCGCGTATTATTGAATATTCTATTGAACGTTACGGTATTATCTATTCTTCTTACAATTATCGGACCTATGGTAGGCACGAAACAAATTAGCCTTGAGCCTTTTCAAAATTTCTTTCACAGCTGGTTTAGAAATTTTGGGGTAGCATTTTGGATTGAGCTATTGATTGCTCAGCCAATAGCGAGATTTGCTATGAAAAAAATGCACGCAAGACAGGCTAGGCAAGTAGAGTATATAAACTAATAATAAGTTTTCCAAAAGTAAGGAAAATATATTAATATTGATGTTTAATAAATGGTTTTTAAAAAGGATTTCTCTTTCTTTTCTCGAATGTAATAAAAGCTAGTAGAAGAGAAAAAGTGAAAGAGAGTGGACACTTATGTTAAGTAAAGTTGGTCAAATTATGTTGTATGTTAATAACCAAGATGAGGCTGTGAAATTTTGGACAGAGCAATTAGGATTTACTGTAATTTCAGAAGAGAATAATGGTCAAGGAATGCGATGGATTGAAATTTCACCACAAAAGGATTCTGAAACACGCATTATTCTTCATAATAAGGAATTAATTGCTAAATTTTCTCCAGAATTAAATCTGGGTACCCCATCTTTAATGTTTTTTTCAGAGAATCTAGAGCAACTATACAATGACTTTTTAAATAAGAATATTACAGTTGGAGAAATAGTTAATATGCCATCTGGCAGAGTATTTAACTTTGCAGATAATGAAGAGAATTACTTTGCAGTGATGGAAAAAAACTAAATAGACAATTGATTTTTCAACTATCTTACTTGTGTTTTGCTTCCGAGCTTAACACAAGTATTTTTTTACGGTAGAGAATTCTCTCCAATTCATATATTATTTAAATATACTTTTGAAAGTGTCTAGCTACAGCGGTCAGACTCTCGGATTATTTTGTTTTACTTATGTAGAAAACAAAATGAATTTCTTAAAAGGACATAACTTATTGGTGCCTGAGTAAGAATGAGGCGCTTTTCTTGCTATCAGGGATATCCTGCAAATATAAATGATAGGTGGAACTAACATGGATTATCGAATTTTATTATATTATCATTACACAACTATTGAAGATCCCGAGGCTTTTGCGACAGAGCATTTACAAGCATGTAAGGACATCGACTTAATGGGAAGAATTATTGTTGCCCATGAAGGAATAAATGGCACTGTTTCAGGTACAGTTGAACAAACGAATGCCTATATGGATATGATGAAAAATCATCCTTTGTTTGAGGGGATTGTTTTCAAAATTGATGAGGCAGAGGGGCATGCCTTCAAAAGAATGCGTGTACGTCCACGACCAGAGCTTGTGAATTTAGGCTTGGAAGAGGATATTAATCCCCATGAAAGTACAGGGCGTTATTTATCTCCCTCTGAATTTATGGAAGAAATGCAGCGTGAAGATACAGTGGTTCTTGATGTGCGAAACACATACGAATACGATGTTGGTCACTTCCGTGGCGCAATCCGTCCAGAAGTAGAGAACTTCCGAGATACACCAGCATGGGTGCGAGCGAACAAAGAAATTTTCGAGGGGAAACGTGTGTTGACATATTGTACAGGCGGGATTCGTTGCGAAAAGTTCTCTGGCTGGTTAAAGGCTGAAGGAATTGGCGAGGATGTAGGCCAGTTACATGGTGGAATTGCAACATATAGTAAAGATCCAGTGGCAAAGGGGCAGCTTTGGGATGGTCAAATGTATGTATTTGACGAGCGAATCACTGTACCTATCAACCGAGTCGAGCATGTTGTTGTAGGGAAGGATTACTATGATGGGACTCCTTGTGAGCGCTACGTAAAGTGTGCCAACCCTGAATGCAACAAGCATATTCTAGCCTCAGAGGAAAATGAAGCCAAACACCTTGGCGGCTGTACACTTGAATGCACAAAGCATCCACGTAATCGCTACATTGAAAAGCACGGCTTAACAGAAGAGCACGTAGCAGCTGTAATCGCCGAATTGGAAAAGAACCAACAGCATATCTAAAATTGAGGAGTATGAATCATGTATTCATATTCCTTTCTATATATGGTTTAAAACACAGCAGCTTCCTCAAAATCTAATTCTCTACTCCTTACCTCCAACATAAACTAAATAAAAACTATCCTCACTAAGAAAGCTTTTAACAGAAGCCATGAGTCCTATTTTCCTCTATTGTTAACTACCAAAAGTATCGTGGAATCAAAATGTTATTTTAGAATCATGTCTATTTTATGAAAAATCGCAATTCTTGTCGAAAAGCAAGGTTTTAGTATTGTTTCTACGGGTCTATTCATGCTACGCTGTTAAAAAATCGATGAAATTTTAGAGGATGAACGAAATTTCTCTTGAAAAAATAGATTCGCTTATTTTGATTTAAAATAAGGCTTTTTTTAAGGATTTATTTGTGAATTAAAGGGGATAGAAAATGAGTTGGTTAAGGGATAAAGTAAATTTAAAGTGGATCATTATGATTTTCATTATCGGTCTCCTGTACTTTTTTGCAAATGCATTAAACTTTTTATTATTAACATTTATTATTACATATTTGGCCTATACCATATTTGTAAAGGTGCTACATATCTTGCCTGAGCCTTTAAAACGTCCGAAGATTCTTTTGGTACTCATGTATTTGCTGATTTTAGCTATCGTGGGAACTACTGGTTATCGGTATCTCCCATCTGCTATAAGTCAATTATCAGCTATTATTGTCCAAAGCTCGTCATTCCATATTGAGCAATATCGAGATATGATTCCCGAAAAGATATATGCTTTTATCTTAAATCTTGATATGGAAGGAATCTTAAAGGATATTGGCAGCACGATTCTAGACAAAATAGGAGATGTCAGCACGTTTTTACTGGAAGCGTTTATGGCTCTGTTGTTAAGCTTCTTCTTTATTTTAGAGATTGATAAGATAAAAATCTTTTGTAAGTCCTTTAAAACGAACCAAACCGAAAAAGTATTTAACCAGGTTGTTCTTTTCGGAAATAGCTTTTTAAATACGTTTGGATTAGCTATTAAAGTACAAATAATGATTTCAACAGTAAACACTGTTTTGACGGTAATTGGCTTATTAATCCTAGGATTCCCCAATATATTAGGGCTAGCAATTATGATCTTCTTCTTAGGGTTAATGCCGGTTATTGGTGTGGTAATTTCTTTAATTCCACTGACGATAATTGCTTTCCAAATCGGGGGCGTCATGTATGTGTTTTACATCTTTGTTATCATCATGATTATCCATGCGATTGAATCTTACATTTTAAATCCAAAACTCTACTCCATTACAATGAAATTACCTATCTTCTTTACGTTTATGGTATTGATGGTTGGTGAATTATTATTTGGTGCATGGGGATTAGTTATAGGGATTCCATTGTTTGTCTTTATTGTAGAAATGATTAAAGGCTCAACGGATTTAAAACCGATATTAAAGAAATAAATATAGGGACGTTAATCTAATTGGATTGACGTCTTTTTCTATTTTTGGAGATTACTAAACGGTTATCATAATGTTTGTAATTAAATGGTAGAATAGTGTTATACATATTTTAGGAGCTGATAAGGTTGGAAGCTGAACAAAAGAACGGTAAGAAGATTCTCGCAACGGTAGGGTGGATATCGGTGGTCTTATTAACATGTCACTTAATGGCACCGTTGCTTATGTTTATCCCTATATGTATTGGTGTAGTGTTAAGACGTGATTACGAAGCCGAATCACAAGGGTTAGCATTAATCGTTTCCGGTGTTGTCGGAGGCATTGTAGGCTGGATTCTAGGCATGCTTCTCATGAATTTTTTAGTATAGTTATCACCATATATATAAACACAGAAAATAAGTCGGCTCTTCAAAACAAAGAAACCGACTTTAACTCTCTTTACTGCCCATTCATTTTTAAGCAGAAAAACCCTTCATCCTCTACCCATTCTGCATACAAGGCATCTTCAAACTTGGTGACATTCCTCTTTTTTAGCTGATTCAGAAGCCACTCCTCATCATGTCCAGATTCTCTTAAGTTATCTTTAACAACCATCCCATCACTAATTAAGGTAATTGGTAAGTAAGCCGGCTTTTGTTTCAAGCTTAAATCCTCCAAAGTAGGGGATTCATATTTTGGCTTTTTCATGACACTGATTTGTCCATTGGGCTCTAAAATCATATATTCAACCTCTCGAATAGAGAAAATATCCTTTTGCTGTCTTAGCATTTGCTGCAATTGGTCAATATCGAGATGATTTTGTTTTAGCTGATCTCTATCAATTTTGCCTTGTCTAATGATAATGGAGGGATTGCCTTCAAAGGTTCTCCGTAAGCCTCGGAATTTCTGTGTTAGCTTTTCAACTGTGAATATTAAAGCCGTCCATAAAATTAATGCATATAGAATCGACCAAATTTTTACTTCAGGGTCGTAAACACTGTTTCCCACAAGTTCCCCCAGTACCATAGCAGAAATAAAATCAAAGGGAGTAAGCTGGGAAATCTGTGTCTTACCTAATATTTTGGCAGCAATTAATAGTGCTATAAATCCAAATATTAGCTCGATAGTTGTTTGTCCTAAATTCACCACATTCGGCCCACCTTTATATATAGCATTCCTCACGAGTATAGCCAACAAAAGCTTTAGAAATCCTTAATTATTAGAACAAAATGTAGTTCGCATTTGTTGAAGAATTTGTTTTAAAGGAATAGCTTTAAGAGGAGAATGATTATGCGAGCTTAAAAGCGGAATCTAAATTCTAAAACTGGAGTGTGGATTATGAAATTATCAGGTAACACAATTTTGATAACAGGTGGGGCATCAGGAATTGGACTAGCCTTTGCCGAACAATTCTTGAAGGAAGAAAACGAAGTAATCATAGTAGGGCGTGGGGAAGAAAAACTAGCTGAAGCAAAGAAAAAATACCCGCAGCTACATACTAGAGCATGTGATGTGTCAAAGGAAGACGAACGTATTCAATTGGCTGAATGGGTTATTAAGGAATTTCCTCAGTTAAATGTTTTAGTCAATAATGCGGGCATCCAGCAAAGAGTAAATCTACTGAATGCATCAAATGACTGGAAATATTATCAAAACGAGATTGCTATTAATGTAGAGGGGCCAATTCACTTATCAATGCTGTTGATTGAGCAGTTTATAAAGCAAAAGGAAGCGACGATTATTAATATAACATCCGGTCTTGCGGTACAGCCTGGAACTTGGGTGCCAATTTACAGTGCGACAAAAGCGGCAATGCACTCCTTTACACTCACTTTACGTGAACAGCTAGCCAATACAAATGTTGAAGTTGTGGAAGTATTACCTCCAGCAGTAAATACGGATTTAGGTGGGGCAGGTCTCCATACATTTGGTGCACCACTGAATGAGTTTATCTCCGGTATTTTTGATGGCCTAAGAAATGAAAAGCTGGAAATTGGCTACGGAGGAACGGAAAAGAGACTCACTGCCACTAAAGAAGAAATCGAGCAAGGCATGAAAAACGCGTGGCAAAATTATTTGAAAAATAATCCGGAATTTCTTAAATAAATCTAATATCAAGGATATCTTTCTCGGCTATCCTTTTTGACGAATTAAAAACAAAGCACTTCCACTTCGAAATGCTTTGTTTTTGCTATGGAAGCAAAGCTCTCGAGAAACATCTGTGTCTTAGTTAACTAACATCTGGCATAAGTCTAACGCCAGCGTAAGGAAATGGACAATTTACAGCAATCTAAATTTTGAACCTTTGACTTAAACTCAAGCTCTAGACCATCTGGGTTGTATTTAATGTCAACGTCTGATGTAATACCAACTGAATGAATTAAACGTTCTACCTCTTGAGTATTGGAATGCTGTGCAACATCCATTAATCTAGCACCA
This sequence comes from Ureibacillus chungkukjangi, assembly GCF_044795995.1. Taxonomy (NCBI): domain Bacteria; kingdom Bacillati; phylum Bacillota; class Bacilli; order Caryophanales; family Caryophanaceae; genus Ureibacillus; species Ureibacillus chungkukjangi. The sequence continues at coordinate 620,992 of NZ_CP085009.1, forward strand.
AATTCCTTAGATGAAGCCAATTTATCGAGTACTAGACTCGCTTCTTTCATGAGCTTATTCGATTCATTTGCAGATTCGTACAAAAGCTCTGGATCCACAGCAGGATATGGCGATGGGGATCCATTAGAGGATTGGGGATTTTGGTTTCGCTGAGCTGGTGCGATGTTTCGCTGCGCTACATAACGCATAAGGTTCGGCTGAGCATGCTGAGCTGGTTGATGCATAGGACGATGATTACTTAATGGAGCTCTAACAGCAGGCTGATAGGTAGTATGATTATATGGTGTGTGGTAGTAGTGGGGCTGATAATAGTAATGCAAAATGACACCTCCTAGTAAATTCATACAAGTAACTATCATTAGAGTATGGATAATATTTCTTTAGATATAGGTGAGTGACAAGGGTGGTGCATCTTCTCATTGACTGTCTAGATTAGACTTTAAAATTATCAAGCTTTTTTTAGAGAAATATTTATTTACAAGTTTCTAAGCATCATGTATTATCTGAACGTACTCAAGAACTAGTAATTTTGAGTGAAATAAAGCGAAGCATAACAAAGAAGGATAAAATCCATGAAAATATCAGGGAAAAGCATCATCATTTCAATATCCGTCATCACTCTTGTCAATATACTATCTGTTTATTACATTACTAACTCCGTACATATGCAGAGTTTGCTCCTAAGTTTACTATTAATAATCGTTTCAGGGTTCTTTTCAATACAACACCATAAAACTATTAAACGATATGAGCTTTTAAAGGCTGAAAATGAAAAATTAACAAAAGAAAAATTGGACTTAGCCCAAAAATATGACGACTATGAACAGTTCTTTGCTAGTTTTGATGAAGCCATCTTTTTTTCTTATAATTATGCGAGTCTTCAGTACAGCTTTTCAAAAGGGGTTGAAAAGCTACTAGGATTTACTCAATCTGAATTTAATAATAGGGAGACGATTTTAAAACAAATCATTCATAAAGAGAATGTCACTTTGTTATATGAAATTCAAAGAACTTTGACGATGGGGAATAAAATTAGAAGTGAAGTGAAAATCGTCCATCCCGAGCATGGAGAGAAATGGGTGCTATTTAAAGCCCAACCATTTAAAAATAGTGAAGGGTTATTAGAAAAAGTATATGGCCAGTTTGAGGATATAACAAGACAGAAGGAATTAGAAATAGAATTGAAGCGTATGGCCTATTTCGATGAGTTAACAGATATCCCAAATCGAAAAATGCTAGATAGACAAATTCAAAAAGCCCTTGTTCGTTCGAAGCGTCATCGGCATAATTTCTCCATCATGTTTATCGACCTGGATGATTTTAAGAAGGTAAATGATACACTCGGTCACGATGCAGGAGATCAGCTATTAATAGATGTAGTATCAAGAATAAATAACTGCATACGAGAAGAAGACGTGATTTCACGTATTGGTGGCGATGAATTTATCGTCATGTTTGAAGAAACAGGTAAGGATGAAATCGAACAAATTGCTAAACGAATTATTGAGTATGTTGGAGAACCTTATACAATCAATGATGAAAGTGCATGCATATCTCTAAGTATAGGAATTAGTATGTATCCTGATGATGGGGAAGACAAGGATACTTTGATAAAAGCAGCTGATAAAGCAATGTATTCTGCAAAGAATAATGGGAAGAATAATTATCAAATTTATACGAATGATTTAAATGATGTAGAGATCAATGACAAAGGAATCTTTAAAAAATGGATGGAAGTTTTACAAAGCCCTTTCAAATAAGCAATAAAATGAGCACCAATGGTTAAAATCATGTTACAGTTAGAAAGAAAATTTTTAAGATGAGTAGGAGAACAATATGATTGAGGTAAAAACCTCTCCAATTAGTGATGGAGAATTTAACAGAGGCATATTCGCGAAACAGGATATTAAAAAGGGTGAGCTTTTTCATGAAGCACCAGTCATTTCTTATCCAAACGAGCAGCATGAACATATCGAGAAAACGTTACTAGCTGACTACGCTTTTGAGTATGGCATCAATCATACGGCGATACTTCTCGGTTACGGCATGTTGTTCAACCATTCCTATGAGCCAAATGCCATTTACGAGATTAACTTTGATAATCATACCTTTGACTTCTTTGCTTACAAGGATATCAAGGCTGGAGAAGAAATCTTCATTAACTATAATGGTGAAGTCGATGATACAGGGCCACTTTGGTTCAATAAGGAATAAGATAGAGAATATAAAATGCGTTAATCCAAATTGGATTACGCATTTTTTTCATTTATTACAAATCAGTAACCGGAGTTTATTGGAAATCTATCAGGGTACTATTCTATTAATAGGAGCTGTACTAGATTTAATGAGAAGAGCTTCCTATTTCTTCACCCCCACAAAGTATAAAAATAAGAATGTATGGTGATATTCAATTGGAAGAATTAGATAGATAATTAATCTAGAAATAATTCATTTAAGTAATTTCCGAATGCTGAGGGATGAAAAAAATATATTAAGTTGGAGGGAATATATATATGGGTAAAGTAGCTACTTCTTTATTAAATTTGGAGGATGAAATTGTAACACTTAAGAATCGTATGATTGATATTGGATTATCTAAAGGTTTAACTCATCCAGATACCGTAAAATGTAGTCAAGAATTAGATGTTGTCCTAAATTACTTCCAACAAATGAACTCTCATCAAAGCACATATGTACAGTAAATTATTATTTAATATAAATGATAAGGGGAAAGTCTCAAAGGTTTAGTTTAACTTTTGAGGCCTTCCTATTTTTAGGTTCCAGGTATAGAGTTTATTACATGAGGAAGAAAGTTTTTGTTATAATTAATATAATAAAAATTTTCAATAGTATTAATAGTAGGAGAGAAAATAATTTGCCAATAGCTATCATAATCTTATTACTCGCCATTGTATTGGCAGTTTATATGAGCAGGAACAACCCAAGGAAAAAAAAGCTTTTAGTTTGGGGAATTACAACAATTGTGGCCATAGCACCATTAGTCTCATGGATTGCGGGAATTTCATTTGGGATGGATGAAGGGGACGGATTTATCGGATTTACTGTGATGATCTATAGCTTCGTCTTACTGGAAGTAATCGGATTTATCCTTGTATATTTGGGGATTTTTAAGAGAATGAAAAGATAAGTGTTTCTACTAGGTAGGAGCACTTTTATTTTTTGTGCGTAAAGATTTTATTGTATTCCGATGTAAATAGAATTAACATAAATATAAAATTTAAATATGAGGTGTTTTGATGGGACTAGAAATTACATTTCGCGATGCGACACTAGAAGATTTACCGAGAATTGTAGAGATTTATAATTCAACGATTCCTGGCAGAATGGTTACGGCAGACACTGAACCAGTAACAGTGGAAGACCGATTAAAATGGTACCATGAGCATAACCCATCGAAAAGACCACTTTGGGTAGTAGAAACAGCAGCGGGAGAAATCTGTGGGTGGGTGAGCCTCCAGGATTTTTATGGTAGAGTTGCCTATCAAGCAACAGCAGAGGTAAGTATTTATTTAGATGAGAGCTTTAGAGGGCACGGTCTTGGGAAAACAGTCTTAGCCAAAGTGATTGAAGCTGCACCAAGCTGTAAAGTGGATACTTTATTAGGCTTCATCTTTGGCCACAACCAGCCAAGCCTGCGCTTATTTGAAAAGTTTGGCTTTGAACAATGGGCGAATCTCCCAGAGGTAGCCTCTTTAGATGGAATAAAAAGAGATCTAATTATTTTAGGGAAGAAGCTTTTTTAACTAGATATTCAAACGCAAAAACCGAGTCAGGTCGACTTGGTTTTTTGTGCTTGTGCGCCCGGCATGCGCATGAACTATAGGGTGTAAGTCCCGAACCCCGAAGACAGAAGTAGAGGTTAGCCAAGAGCAAGGGTGTCCGTGGCGACGCGGAATCTGAAGGAAGCTGGAGGCAAAACACCGGTCCGAGGAACACGAATCTCATACAAGGCTAGTTACGACTGGATGAGTTTGCAAGACAAAACAAAGTCCTTTCTGTCGAAGGTCATACCTAGTAAATGAGGCGGATAGATGGTGTGAAAGTGCATGTGCTTACCCGGGGAGGTCTGATGGAAACATGAAGTACCCTTCATAACCTACTTGGTGACAAGTAGCTGAATCATCAGAAGTCAGCAGAGGTCATAGTACGATTGGGTCTAGAACCAGTCGGAAGGACTGAACAATTAAGAGAGATTAGCCCTTGGCTTTCCATCTAGAATGAATGAGCACAGAAAACAGAGAAACCTCACGCTTAGAAAGTAGTGGTGAATCCCACGAGGGTATTTGCGGAGGGTGGAGTTCAGATGGGCATAAGAAGATAAGCTAATCACGGAAAGGAACGAAATGGTGATGTTGAATCAAATTCTTGAACGGCAAAATATGATACAAGCGCTAAAGCGAGTTGAAGCGAATAAAGGAAGCCATGGAGTAGACATGATGCCCGTACAAACCTTACGACAGCACATGCTCGAAAATTGGGAAACCATTAAATCGCAGATTTTGAATGGAACCTATGAACCGCAACCAGTACGTCGAGTCGAAATCCCGAAACCAGATGGTGGTGTGCGTTTACTAGGTATCCCAACCGTGACAGACCGTTTGATTCAACAAGCTATCTCGCAGATTTTATCGAAGGAATATGACGAAACATTTTCGGACCACAGTTATGGATTCCGTCCAAATCGGAGCGCCCATGACGCCGTTCGGAAAGCAAAGGGTTATTTAAAGGAAGGTTATCGATGGGTAATTGACATGGATTTAGAGAAATTCTTCGATAAGGTTAATCATGACCGACTAATGGCAACATTAACGAAACGAATTTCAGATAAACCTTTATTAAAACTTATTCGTAAATACCTCCAAGCCGGTGTCATGATAAATGGAGTGGTTTCAAGTACAGAAGAAGGAACACCACAAGGTGGACCTTTAAGTCCTCTACTTTCAAACGTAGTTCTAGATGAACTTGATAAAGAGTTGGAGGAACGTGGACATAAATTCGTTCGATACGCAGATGATTGCAATATTTATGTGAAAACGGAACGTGCGGGGTTAAGAGTAATGGCGAGTGTACAAAGATTTATTGAGGGAAAACTTCGTTTAAAAGTAAACCAAAAGAAATCAGCAGTAGATCGTCCTTGGAACCGAAAGTTCTTAGGTTTTAGTTTCACGAATCACAAAGAACCAAAAGTTCGTCTTGCGAAAACAAGTCTAGTCCGAATGAAGATGAAAATACGAGAGATTACCTCAAGAAAGATGCCATATTCCATGGAATACAGAATCGAGAAGTTAAACCAGTATCTAATGGGGTGGTGTGGTTATTTTGCATTAGCAGATACAAGTTCCACATTCAAATCACTAGATAGCTGGATTAAAAGAAGATTAAGGATGTGTCTATGGAAGAATTGGAAGAAACCTCGAACAAGAGTCAGAAATCTTACTCGATTGAAAGTTCCTTTTGGAAAAGCATACGAGTGGGGAAACACCCGGAAAGGGTACTGGCGCATTTCTAATAGCCCCATATTACACAGAACCCTCGGCAATTCCTATTGGGAAAGCCAAGGGCTGAAAAGTCTGCAAGTTCGTTACGAAACTTTGCGTTATTCATCTTAATTGAACCGCCGTATACGGAACCGTACGTACGGTGGTGTGAGAGGTCGGGAGTTAATCACTCCCTCCTACTCGATTTGAGCATCGAACCTGTAAGATAGCTGGTCAGATGCCAGATGCAAATCCAAATAAGCTGCCAAAATTTCATGGTTAAAAGTCTTTTCTCTATTATTATCTTAATATTTAATATCTATATAATATTCGGAAAATTTGATATACTGATGAAGGATTCCATTTCTTTGGAAAAAAGAATTTTGTTAGAAAGAAAACCTAATATGGAGGTCGTTATGTGGAAGCTTTTAAAGAATGATTTAATCATTGAAAAGTCAAATAAGAAAAACATTATTGCTTTTCTTGTAGTTGCACTCTTCGTTTTTGGCCTGTTTTCCTATGAGAAGCTTGAAAATTCTCAAAAGCTGATTGATGAAAAGGGGAGTGAATATCAATCAGTAGCAGCTGCTCTGACTAAGTTCCAGCCGCCAGATGCTATGGATGATGGTACAGGGAACGAATTATATTATAACCTGCTCCAGCAAAAACAATATGTTGTGAATCAAAGTATGGCTCTTAAAATAGACCGGCCTCAGTTATATTTGGATACTGGCCTCAAGCTAGCTGAGTTAAGGGCAAATGCCTTTGAATTAGAGGGCTATGAAAAGGTTGCTACGAATCTACCTACCAAAACAGAGAATCATCTAGATGCCATCCTTTACCAATTCATGGACAAAGCGGGGATTGTTGTATCCCAGGATTCCTTATCCTTTTTCCCATTTCTCTTAAGTGTATTTATGATGCTAGGTTCTTTTTGGTTTATCTTCATCAGCATCTTTTCAAGTGGAATTCTCATTGAAGAGTTTCGTCATATCTCATTAATAAAAGGCTATCCGGTTTCCTTTGATAAATACGTCCTAGCAAAATCGACTTCTGCAATGCTGATTATCTTTATTTTTATAGCAGAAATCTTTATTTGTAGTTTACCCTTCATTTACTTTTATGGAGTAGGGGACGCCAATTATCCGATTGCGATATTTGATGGTAGCTATAAAGTAATCACAACCCTTGAATACATAGGAATTGCTTTAATTTATATGATTTTTATAGCGATTTTTACCATTCTTTTGTCTGTTATTTTAAATGTACTATTAAAAAATATGTACTTAACATTATTTGTGCAGCTGCTGCTGTTTATTGCTCCTTCTTTGTTTCCAGTACTAGTAAGTCTTGTTCCATTTAATCCATTCAACTATATGAACTTTACGAATCTATTAAATGGTCAAAGTCTTGATTTAGCAAAGCCGATTGGGTTAGAGCTCGTCCATGGACTCATCTACATTGGGATAAGTATTATTCTAATGTTGGCTGCAGTAAAGCTATTCTTTACTACTGGAAAACTAAAAAAGGTATAGGAGGAGAACAATGCGAGCCTATTTTAAGTTTGAATTTATTCAATTTATGTTCAATAAGAAAAATATTGCGATCTATGTCATCCTGCTGTTTTTCGCCTGCTTCTATGCATTAAAAATCGCTCCATCCTATGACCCAATTGAGAAGGTTGATAGAGAGGAAATCGAAGCAAGGTACCTAACAAGAGAGGATTTTCTGAATAATGTTGTACTGGATGAAAATACGTACCCTTTAACAAGATTTGCTGCTGCGATTTACCCTGAATGGAACGAATATGATAAACAGAGATTAGACGCATTAGCTGCAGGTGATATGAAAAAGTATACAGAGGCAACTTATAAGTGGTATGTATATTCGGACAATATGATTTTTAGAAATGGGAAGGACTTACTTTATTATAATTCTCGTTACTATACAGCAGGAAATCTTTATGCAACAGAGGATGGGCACTATGCTTACATGTACTCTGCAAGCCGTTTTAATGGCTATGCTAAGGGGGATTCTAATCTATCCATTAATGTTTTTGAGGAGCGAACAGCCCTGCAAACGTTACAAAGACTGCTGCATTCCTATTTGCCATTAATTCTACTGATTAGCTGTATTCTCTTTACAGCAGATATCGTGTTAAAGGATAAAAAAAATCCAAGCTTGGTAAAGGGCTTCCCGATATCTGTTTGGAGAAGCCTACTAGTTAAAGGAGTAGTAGCTTTAATTGGAAGTATCCTAACGGTTATTCCGCTGGCAGTAGGCTTTGTGATTATAGCGATAAAAAATGGGCTTGGAGGTTTAAATTTACCCGTTCCGATTTTTAGCTATGAGACAAAGGACTTTACCGCTATCACGATGGGTGAGTATCTATTCCAAAATGCTTTATTAATCTTATTTTGGTTTTTATTGTTGATTTCAATGCTACTGCTAGTAAGTGTCATTCTAAAAAATGAGTTTGCTAATTTAGTAGTTGGCTGTGTCGTTGTGTTTGCGGAATATTACTATTATGTTAGAGGACTTGGATATGTAAAGGATATACATTGGTATCCGTCTAGCTATGTTCAAGTAGGACAAATTATTTCAGGCTATCGTGAGTATCTCAATAATTCTGTAGCACTAACATTAAAAAACGGTCTTCTCGTTATGGCGCTATGTATAGTTATTTGCTTACTCATTACTTTTATAATTAGTAATCATAGAAGGTATAAGCTACTTTGATGAACAGGAGGAAATTAAATGATTGAACTAAAAAATATAGGTGTGAATTTTTCAGGTAGAGATATTTTAAAAGAGATTTCAATCACCTTCCAGCCTGGGGAAATCATCGGTTTAGTCGCACCAAATGGCACAGGGAAATCGACATTGATGAATGTCATCATGAACTATCTTCGACCAAACAGTGGGAAAGTCATTTTTAATAATGGGTTAGAATACACTTCGAAAAAGAATGAAGTGAAAATTCACCAGCTTGTTTCGATGATGCCAGATCAAAGTGACTTATATAACCATCTTTCAGGAAGGCAGCATCTTAAAATTTATTGTTCTATGTGGAATAGTAATCCTGAATTGATTGATAGTACTATTAAAGCACTTGGAATGGAGTCCTATGTAAATAAGAAAACGGGCACCTACTCATTGGGGATGCGTCAAAGACTTTGCTTTGCTATGCAAATTGTTTCAGATACGCAAATTATGCTAATGGATGAAGTGATGAATGGACTAGATCCTACACAGGTGGAGATTATTTCACAAGTTCTCGTAAAGAAAAAAGCAGAGGGAAAAACCATAATTATTGCGTCCCACCTACTAGAAAATTTAGAGAAATACGCAGATCGAATTTTCTTTGTAAAAAATGGGAGCCTGGATTTAATCGAGGATATCTACCAAGATTTAGGGGTTAATGGAAATATGGTGATTCGAGTAAAAGAGGGAACTGAGCAGTTAAAAGATAAGCTGGCAAAAGCATTTCCTGAGCTCAAAATCCAATTACTTGCGAGCGGCGTAACGCTAATCGATTTCCCTAAAAATGAAGCAGGCAGATTGGAAAGTATTTCAACCTTCTTAAGCGACAATAACAAGCCAGAGTTTAGCGTAGGGAAAATGACGCTGGGTGATCTTTATTCAAAGTATTATCACTAATAACAAAAGGTGCTATTCAAAAGTCCGAAAGACGAAAGAATAGCACCTTTTTCATAATTTAATGGAATAGTTTTTCGACGCGATCTAAAACCTCATCAGCAGAAAGACCAGTAGCATCAATAACAGGTCCTTTAACAGTAGTGTCGCTAATGCCCATTACATTATCGTCTTGACCAGTAATAACACAAACGTCACAGTTTTTTGCATCTGCTTCACTACGTAGTTGAACGACCTGATAGCCTTTTGCCTTTAAAGCTGCTTCCACATTTGATAATGATTGTTCTACTCCAATTGTATTTGCCATAATTCCCACCTCCCACATTGTAATTTGTCAAAAGTGGAGGCAAATTATTCATAAAATTAAATAAAAAAATACTACACCATTCAAGTGTAGTAGGAAGTTTTCATGCTAAAAGCTGCTGAGCCTCTTGGCATGCTTTTTCTTTAAACCACGTCGAAGCATTTCGACTTTAATAAGGGATAAGGCTTTTTTACATTCAAAATAATGATTTAAATCATATAGAGAGTTTCTCTTTTTCTGTTTATATAATTTTTTTTCCTTCTTGTATTTCATATAAAGGTCCGCTAATTCTTTGTTTGTTAAGCTCATTATTTTTCACCTGTCTTTACATAAACATATAGTAGCTATTCATTTGAGTTTGTCTTTTGTAAATGAATGCGATTGCTAGTCCGATACCACCAAGAGCATATGGTAAACCAAGTATAACCAAGAGACCATCCAGCTAATACATCAGATGCATAATGACGTGCTTCTGTTACTCGGGACAGGCCAATTAACATAAAAATTATAATGGCTAAAATCCAGCCAATTTGTGAAGCTTTTTTTGATTTAACCAATCGGCTAAAAACAAAGGCGAGTGTTAATAAAAACAATATTCCATGAGTGGCATGGCCAGATGGGAAGCTAAAGGTAGTATATTGATCGACAATCTCAGGACGGGGTCTTTCAACCACTCGTTTTAAAAATTGATACAGCCCAAAACCAACACCAATTGTTAAAAAGGTAAAAAACATTAATTTATAATCACGAAGACGAAACCAGATAATAATAAGAACAACCAGTGAAACACCAAATATAACATTCGTTTCACCTAGATTATGAAACCATGTAATAAAATCAATCCCATACATTAAATCGGCTGCTTTCTTGTCAAAGGAAAGGATAGCAGGGGTCTCAAAAGTCATCCATAAAATACAAAACACAACAAAGGTAAAAACTGCAAAGATATAATGAAATTTTCTCATAGTCTCATTCCTTTGGTTAACAAATTCATATTTGAAAATAAAACGTACCATATATTAAAAAGCAAAGGCAACTTCAAGCTGTATGTATAATTTGGATATTCCCTTTAAAAGTAAGTTAAAACAGTAAGATAACCTAAAAAAGCAAGACCGTCGCTATTAAAATAGAGACGGTCTACATTTATGGCTGAAAAAGTCCTAACTAGTAGGGCAACTAATTATTTAAAATACTTTCCTCTAAAACCTCTGATTTGTCCCCATAAACTCGCGTAATGTGAGTATCTCCCCAATTACATAGAGCATTTAAAATTCCTTCTAAGCTTTTGCCATATTCACTAAGCTCGTACTCTACCTTTGGAGGTACTTGGTTATACACGATGCGGTTAATAACGCCATCCTCTTCAAGCTCACGAAGCTGTTGTGTAAGCATTTTTTGTGTAATGCTTGGCATCAGGCGTTTTAGTTCGCTTGTGCGTTTCTTTCCGTGAGTAAGATGACAAAGGATAACACATTTCCACTTACCTCCGATAACCTCCAAAGTAGCTTCGACTGATATATTGTATTTCTTTTTCTGCATATTCAACTACTCCATTCTATAGGTACTTTAAAGTGCCTATATTACTTTTTAGTGCTTATATCACTTAAAAGTGCGTACTTCTATTTTTGTTTCGTATATCTCATAATAACATTTGCCGGTTTATTTTTACTAGGCTTTCTTTAAGTTCATAAGTAGTTTTAGTTGATTTGCCATCTAGAGGAGGAGAGAGAAATGGCTTTAAATAAAAAGCAAAGTACATTGGCGTTACTCGCTTTAGCAGTAAGTGCCTTTGCTATAGGTACAACCGAATTTATCAGTGTGGGGTTACTGCCACTGATAGCTGAGGATTTAAGTATACCGGTAACAACTGCAGGGTTAACGGTTTCTTTATATGCATTAGGGGTTACTTTAGGGGCGCCTGTTTTAACCTCTTTAACATCTAGAATACCAAGGAAGACACTCTTGCTATGGATTATGATTATTTTCATAGTAGGAAATAGTTTGGCAGCTTTTGCTAACTCGATTCAGATATTACTAATCGCTCGCATCATCTCAGCATTGTCTCATGGTATTTTTATGTCAATCGGGTCAACAATTGCAGCTGATTTGGTACCAGAAAATCGAAGAGCTAGTGCGATTTCTATTATGTTTACGGGGCTTACTGTTGCAACAGTTACAGGGGTACCGTTTGGAACATATATTGGACAACAGGTCGGTTGGAGAGCGGCATTTCTAATAATTGTCGCGATAGGTATCGTTGCGTTAATTGCAACAAGCTTCCTAATTCCAACTACATTACGTAAAGGGAACAAAACAACTTTTCGAGATCAGTTCAAGCTCATAACAAATGGACGCTTACTTCTAGTGTTCATCATTACAGCATTAGGCTACGGGGGAACGTTTGTAGTATTTACTTATCTATCACCGTTACTTCAGGATATATCAGGCTATAAAGCAGAAACAGTTGCAGTGATTTTATTGGTTTATGGAATTGCCATTGCAATAGGTAATACGATTGGTGGAAAGTTATCTAACCGAAATCCTATCAATGCATTGTTCTATATGTTTATAGTACAAGCCGTGATTCTATTTGTTTTGCTGTTTACTGCACCGTATAAAATAGTTGGTTTAATTACAATACTCTTCATGGGTCTCTTTGCTTTTATGAATGTACCAGGTCTACAGGTTTATGTCGTAATGCTTGCGGAACGCTTTGTACCAAGTGCAGTCGATGTAGCATCGGCTATTAATATTGCAGCATTCAATGCAGGCATAGCAATTGGATCATTTATAGGTGGGATTGTCACAGACTCTATTGGGCTTATTCATACATCGTGGATAGGTGCACTAATGGTGTTAGCGGCAGTAGTACTAACTTGGTTCAGTAGAGCGATGGAGCGTAAAGATCAATCACAAAATAACTAGAAAAAATGGAGGAATAAAATAATGAAAAATTTACAAGCTACAACAACTTTGCATAACGGTGTAAAAATGCCTTGGTTTGGTTTAGGGGTTTTTAAAGTAGAAGAAGGTCCTGAGCTAGTAAACGCTGTAAAGGCAGCTATTAAAAATGGCTACAGAAGTATTGATACAGCAGCGATTTATGGAAATGAAGAAGGGGTAGGAAAAGGTATTAAAGAAGGCTTACAGGAAGCTGGAATTTCAAGAGAAGAACTATTTGTAACATCAAAAGTATGGAACGCTGACTTAGGCTACGAATCAACTTTAGCAGCCTTCGAAACAAGCTTAGCGAAGCTGGATTTAGAGTATTTAGATTTGTATTTAATTCACTGGCCGGTGGAGGGGAAATACAAGGATGCTTGGAGAGCATTAGAAACACTTTATAAAGAAAGTCGCATTAAAGCGATTGGCGTAAGTAACTTCCAAATTCACCATCTTGAGGATTTAATGAAGGATGCTGAGATAAAACCGATGATCAACCAAGTAGAGTACCATCCAAGACTGACTCAAAAAGAAGTCCAAGCATTCTGTAAGGAGAATGGAATTCAGCTTGAAGCATGGTCGCCATTAATGCAAGGGCAATTACTTGATAACGAGACACTTCAAGAAATTGCGGGTAAGCATAATAAATCCGTAGCCCAAATCATCCTTCGCTGGGATCTGCAAAACGGTGTAGTCACAATTCCAAAATCAACAAAAGAACACCGTATTATTGAAAATGCAGATGTATTTGATTTTGAGCTAACAAACGAAGATATGAAACAAATCGATGGCTTAAACCAAAACCACCGCGTCGGCCCAGATCCAGATAACTTTGATTTCTAATCGGTTGGGTTTGTAAGATGGGATGGATGAAATTGATGAAACGCGTTGGAGCGGGGAATCGATATTGAAACGATGTTCATAACCTCTATGAAACGCGTTAGAAAGCCATATTGATACAGATACGATTTTCACAAGCAAAATAACTACATTACTAAGAGAAACCTTAGTTATATTTATTGCACTTGCACAATTAACAATCAAAAAACGCACAAATGTTGAGCAACAGCATTTGTGCGTTTTATTTATTTAATTAAACTCATTTTTACTCTTTAAGAAACCATAAGATAAACCCAATCCAACCAAATACAAAACAACTAAAAAGTAGACAGGTAGCAAATGCAAAAAGTTTGTGTAGCCAATATAGAAATGCGTTCCGATTCCGGCAGCAAAAGCCGGTAATGCCCCAATTGCTAACGTATTCCAAACCCAACTTTCACCCTGGCGAAAGCCCCACAAAGAAAGCATTAAAACAAGAAGCCCAACACTGACTAGGGCACTTCCAAATCCAGCGCGGTCATGAGCAATCACAGGGATTAGCTTGCTGCTAATATTGTCTAACATTTCAGGGGACATGCATAGGAAGCTGATGTCAGTTGATACAAAAACGGCCGATACACCAATTGTAGAAATCACTATCCCACCGACTAGTATCGAAAATCCAAGAATGATAAACAATAGCTGACCGTAAAGGCCAATCCTCCAGGCTGTATTATTTTCTCCGTGACTTGAGAAGGGAGAGCCAGTAACTCTTTTTCCTTCCTTAAAGCTAAAGAAATAGATTGGCAATAATATTAGCCAAAAAAGACCATGTAGCCAATCAAAATAACCGTAGCCGATGAACAAAAGGATGCCAAGAAAACCTATAATCGCTGCACTATGAAACGTGATTTTTGCCCAATGCATACCGAGCTTAATGCCGTGCCGTGCAAGCTGGATATATAAAATGCCTGCAGAAATCATCGTTCCAGCTAACGCCATTCGATCATGGGACATAAATGCTAAAATGCGTGGATTGACTAGTAAGATTTCTTCCTTAGTTAACCCGATGAATGATTCATCGTAGGGAAGGATAATGCTCGTTAATGCAAAATAGAGAGCGATTAATCCACCCATTAAAATGGAGAGCCCAAATAGGAGCGACCAAGCCCATCTAGGTTTTTGAAGAGGTCGCTCTTCAAACAAAATCCGTTCATTAATTCTTTTAGGTAAGCCGGGACCTGCCCTCACATAGCCACTCGTAAGCATGACCAAATCAGAGCCCGCCTCGACTAAACGGTAGGCTTCATTTGGTGTCTCTACTCCCCCTGAAGTGATGATATTCAATTCAGGATTGACTTCCTTAGCCTGTTTTACTATTTTTACAAGGCTTTCGTTTGCATTAGCAGTCTCAAGCCAATAATTATCTGCAATTTGCCGAGGGGCAGTGAGGACTACGCCAGCAAAACAAGACCGCACCACGAGCTCATCTAGTATATTTTCATTAAACTCCTCAGCTGTAAAGGAGACATAAAAAGGGCGAGCTAAATCTTGATCTATGAAATGAAGTTGCTCACTTGTGCCAATGAAGCCCGCAACAAATGGCGTTAAATGCTGGACTACGCTTATCAGTTCTTGACTATTAACCTGTGCATCTATCTTTGCCAATACTGGGATTCGAATATTTAGTAGCGTAAGTTTTTGTATTACAAGTTTAAGTGGTACCTTCTCTGGCTGATTAGCAAAAAGGATTTGTCTATTTTCACGTAATGGCTCTTTTTGCTCGTGAGGTTCATTTATAACAATTGGACCAATTTCAACGAATCCAAAACCGAGCTCTTGAAAAGCTCGTAATCCTGATAATTTCGGGTCAATTACACCACTTAACCCAACCGAAGTAGAAAATCGCGTTTGGAAAATGTCTTTCTGAAGTTGGTGAGGAGGATTCATATGTCCCAAAAATCCAATAAAGCTTCGGCCACCAGGAACTTTAGCAACAGTACTCATCGATTGATGAATAAACTCGCGGCCTACCCTTGCACTAACTTTATCTAATAAAACTTCTTTTAATGGATGATATGACCAATCTGGCATTAATGACACCTTCTAACGATTAAATTAGCATTCGATAGTTTGCAAATTTTTTCAAATTGTGAAAATCCATGGTTTTCATGTTTTAATCTCTTCTGGTTGGTTATTATAATTTTATGTTCGGTTTATGGGGAAAATTTAGCATAGATTATCAATCTAAGGTTGTGAAAACTATGAAATTGAGAACTAATAATACGCTCGGTTACAGGGGGAGGATTATTAGTTTACTCTCTGTCGGTTTTTTAATTTTGTTTATAAGAACCGTTGTAATCCATCAATTTGGTGAACCACCCCATAAATTTCCTATCCCAGCCATCATAGCATTAATTATC
The DNA here is from genome assembly GCF_044795995.1 of Ureibacillus chungkukjangi. Lineage (NCBI taxonomy): Bacteria > Bacillati > Bacillota > Bacilli > Caryophanales > Caryophanaceae > Ureibacillus > Ureibacillus chungkukjangi. Next base: position 636,636 of record NZ_CP085009.1, read on the forward strand.
GCTTGGCAAATAGGGAAATTTTATGATAAAGCAATGTATTTTTGCATGAAGGATACAAATTTAGAGGAATTAATTGCAATAGCTGTGCTAATATGTACGAAATAAAATTAATCCATAAAGAAAAGAACCTTTAAACAAAAGCTCATGGTATAATGAAGAACTTATGAAAGAAAAAATAGAGGTGTAAGTATGAATAAACGCTGGACTATCGGGAAGATAAAAGAATTCGTTGAGAAAAACTCTGAAAGTAAGCTACTAACGACAGAATATCACGGCTTCTCTCAAAAATTACTTTTTAAATGTTCTTGTGGGACAAATTTCGAAAAAACTTTTACGAAATTTAAAAATAATAATCAACGAAAATGTGACGTTTGCCAACCGCCAAAAGAGTCACGCTAAACGTTTATGAAGTGCCAATTCTAATTGATAGAATTCGGCGCTTTTTTTGCATTTTTTGTAACTTTTCATAACTAATAAGGTCTAATGGAATAACAGGAATAGGAGGGATTTAATGAGATATTTCATATTGTTATTAATGTCATTGCTCCTTACTGCATGTGGGGCAGGAAATAGTGAAGATGCTTCAAATAGTGCAAGTAATGTCGATGAAAATAGCCAAACTGTAGAGATTCAGGACAATTTCAAGCTCGAGCTAAAAAGCGAAAAATCTCAGTATAAAGTTGGGGAAGAATTGAAGATTACTGCGAGCTTAACATATACAGGAGAAGAAGACATTGAGATTGGGCATGCTGGATCATGGATTTTCCTTAACACAACAAACGTTACCAAAGGCTATGAATTCGAGGGAGTTATGATTCAACCTTATATCGTGACAGCCATGAAACCAAATGAACCAATAGAAGAGCAATATCAATTCTCTGGAGGTTCTTATTTTGAAGGGAATGGTGGAAATCCCTATTCAGAGGAGGAATATGAAAAAATGGCCTCCATGAGCTTCCCGCCAGGTAAATATAAAATAGAAGGAGTTACAGATTTCCACATCGTCGACGAAGAACCGCGTTACTCACTAAAAGCAGAAATCTATTTTGAAGTTATCGAATAAGATAGTGTAATACAGGGCGTTTATTCATAAGGATAAGCGCTTTTTTTGTTGTATCTTATCTTATAAAAAGAATGTCTAATAAAAGAGGTGATGAATTTGAAAATAGTACTTATTTTTTTGAGCCTGATAGGAATGGTATTGGCTGGATGCTCTCAAGAAGAGCGGGTAGGTAGTTGAAAAAACTGTGAGTAAATTAGATATTGCAATTACACCTAAAGAGAACCATGGCACTATAAATTTAGAATTAAATAAAGAAGAGGTAGTCATTTTCGAAAGAGCTGTAAAAGATTCGATAAAAGACTCAGTCATTGTAAATATGGCAAATCCGGAGTTTCAATTTTCTATTGCTATTGAGTCCTATTTTCTATGGATTTCAGATGGGGCAGGGGCCGTTATGAATACGAAGGATACGCATACGATTTGTACTCTTTCTAGTAGTTCGATCAAGGAAATATATGGGTTTATATATGGTAATTAATGTATAATTTGAATAAACTGGAGGGGATTATTATTTTCCTTCATTTCTATTTATAATTTGCTTTTTAAGGAGGCAATCATGAATTTACTAGAAATTATTGTGGTCGGTTTGATTTGGGGAGGATTAATGATTTATTTCCTAACGCCATTCAATTTAGAGCTACAAGTAATGCCGAATATTGCATTTTCACAGGCCTTCAAAAGAAATTCCATCAAACTTATTTTTCACAAAAAAGCTTTCCTGGCCCTAGTAATGCTAGTGGTGACTCTATATTACTTCTGGCAATTTTATGGGTCAATTCAAGTATATCAGACCATTCATGGCGAAGATGGTTTTACAATTGTTAACCCAAAGGAACACGCAATTTATTACATGATTGGTACTTGCATATATACGATTTTGTTATATCTTTTGTTAGTTTTGAGAAGAACTTATAAGGAGCTTGCGATAACAAAGTAATAGAGCTATGGCCTTGATCAAGAAGGATTAAGTTTTTTTTTGTTGAATAAATTACGAAAGTGATAAGGGGGGATTGAGTTGAGGATACAAATAACTACGGCGAAAATTGCAGATTATCAAGGAGTAAATGCAATTGTTAAGGAAGGGCAAGCTGAGCATTCCGAGGCACTCCCTCATATTTTTATGAAGGTTGAACAGGCAATACCAGAACCTTATTATCATGAACTTTTGGCAGCTGCTAATTGTGATATTTTGATAGCTAGAATAAATGAAGAAATAGTTGGGTTTGCAGTGATGGAAATAAATGAAGCTCCCCCTTATGAAACGATGACTCCAAGGATATATGCATATATGAATGATTTCGGCATCAAAAGTAGCTATCAAAGAGAGGGAATTGGTTCTGAATTGTTCAAAGCATGTAAGGAATGGTCTAAAGATAAAGGTGCTACTTCATTAGAACTGAACGTCTGGGAATTCAATCAGAAGGCAATTTCATTCTATGAGCGATTTGGAATGAAGAGTGTGAGCAGGAGGATGGAAATGAACTTGTAGAGGAGAAATGAAATTGAATATAGATATACCAACAGAATTTGAAACAGAAAGATTAACATTGCGAGCTCCGAGAATTGGGGACGGTAGTATCGTAAACAAAGCAATTAGAGAATCAATAAATGAATTGAAATTGTGGTTACCATTTGCACAAACAACCCCAACTATGGAAGAAACAGAATTAAATCTAAGAGAAGCATCCGCTCGTTTTTTCAATAGAGAAAGTATGCGGTATCTTATATTCCGTAAAGAATGTAATGAGTTTATTGGGGTAACGAGCTTTGAAGGTGTCAGCTGGGATATCCCTAAAACTCAAATTGGGTATTGGATAAATACCAAATATAATGGGAACGGTTATATGAAAGAAGCAGTAGAGGCATTAACAAATCTGGGCTTGAACAAAATTCAATTTAATCGAATCGAGATTAGGTGTGAATCTACAAATATAAAAAGTCGTGCCATTCCTGAAAAGCTAGGTTTTGAGTTGGAAGGTATTTTGAAAAATGAAGATTTGTCCGCAGATGGCAGTAAACTGACAGACACATGTATTTATGCAAAGGTGCAAACTGAATAGTAAATTATTTCCTGAAGTTCAGTTGATCCCCCTACATAATGGTGCACGAAATGTCGGATGGATACACTCAGCTCCTGCTATTGTATAGATGAAAGGAGGTCATATAATGGATTCGCTAAAAAGTATGAATGATGCCATGAAGTATATCGAAGAGAACCTTATGAATGAAATAGACTTCAAGGTGGTGGCAAGAATAGCGCACTGCTCGGAATATCATTTTAAAAGGATGTTTTCATTCCTTGCAGGTATCCCGCTCTCGGAATACATCCGACGTAGAAGACTTAGTTTGGCAGCATTGGAGTTAAACAGTAGTAGCATGAAGATAATTGATGTTGCCATCAAATATGGATACAATTCACCGGACTCTTTTACTAGAGCTTTTCAAAATTTGCATGGTATAACCCCTTCGGAAGCAAGAGCTAATGGCAAGCCACTAAAAGCCTATCCTCTAATGACCTTTCAATTATCCATTAAAGGAGGAAATGAGATGAATTATCGAATTGAAGAAAAAGAGGCATTTAACATAGTTGGTATTATGAAAAGAGTTCCGATTATTTTTGAAGGGGAAAACCCGGAAATTACAGCGATGTGGAAATCTTTGACTATGGAGAAAATAACGCAACTAAAAAGTCTCTCTAACGTTGAACCGACAGGAATAATTCAAGCATCGACAAACTTTTCGGAAGGACGCATGGAAGAAAAGGGGGAGCTTGATCAGTATATAGGAGTAGCAACAACGAAAATCTGCCCCGAAGACTATTCAAAGCTTGAAGTACCTGCGTCAACGTGGGCAATATTCGAATCCTCAGGTCCATTTCCGAGCACACTACAGGAAACATGGGGAAGGATTTATTCTGAGTGGTTTCCATCCTCCAGTTACCAAGTAGCGCAAGGTCCAGAAATCCTGTCGATTAAAACGAAAGATTTAACGTCTTCAATGGTAGAATGCGAAATTTGGCTTCCTGTTCAGAAAAATAATTTATAAAAAAATCATCTCTCCTCAAAGAATTTGTAAGAGGGGAGGTGATTTTTATTTTGGATATATATGTTAATATTGTTATTAACAGTATTTCAATAACGTAGGAGGTGCTTTACGTTGAATAAAGATCAGTTAAAGGAACGAGCATTATCCTTAGTCGAGCTGCCTGATCATCTTAATCTATTAATAGAAGAAGTGGCTGAGGATGAGAATGGCGAAGGGCAAGCAATGTTTACGTGGGCTGATGAGCAACAAGAGGAAGGGATTTCGGTAAGCCTCGATTCGAATGGGAATTTAACTAGTTTATCAATTGAACGAAATGAACCAACTAACGGGGTGTTTTCACTAAACGAGACACAACTTAAAGGAAAGGCGGAGCAGTTTTTAAGCAGCCATTATCCAGATGCTTTACAAAAGCTAACTCTATTTACTACCCCAGAAATAGAGGGTGCCTACCGCTTTAACTATGAACAAATAGTGATGGGCCTACCGTTACCTCGAACTGGATTCTATATAGATGTTGAACCAAGTGGAGGAGTTATCGGATTTAAATATTTTGGAATTAAAGATGAGCCATCTATTCCTGAGACATTGATAGAAAAAGAAAAATTGTTTCAGTATGTCCAAACACAGCTTGATTTGCAGCCTTTAATAGCGAACTTAAATTCTGCGATTCATGATGTTAGGGAAGAAGGACTGCATCTTGTTTATGATATTGACCTTCTCATGAACTACAAAGCAGATGCTGTCCAGTCGACTTTAACTATTATTCATGATGAGGATTCGCCGAGCCAATATGTTCCACTGCCTAAAGCCAATACAGTAGCAATAGAAGCAGCTTCTATTGAAGAAGTCATCGGTATTCCTGCCGAGATGGAAGTCGTTCGTAAAGTAGAGTTGGGAAAAGAGGTAGGGATTGTTTGGCGAGAACGTGGATGGAAACAAAATAAAAAAGATTTATCGGTAGATAGCTTTTTACAGAGTCACAATGAAGATACCGTAAAGGCTTTCATTTCAAAAGATTCAGAGAAGGTTAGAGGTTTTGTCTGGTTTAAGGAAAGAAATGGTGACCTTTGTCTTGAACGTGAGGAATGCTATGAAAAGGCCCTCGATTTTTTACAAATGCTTACGCCAAATTTCTATCAATATTTGCAATTAAAGGTACATGATAACGATGACGACTTTGAAGAGCCTGGAGCAAAAGAAACCTTTAGTTTTCGAGTGCAGAGCAAACAGGGAATACAAATTTTTTTAGAATTGGTAATAGTGTCAGTAAATCGACATACAGGTTTAATCGATTATTATAGTGGCCCTAGCTTTGACTTTGACCAACTAGAAAGTATTCCTTCTGACCCGGTTATTTCAAAGGAAGAAGCGCACAAAATTTTTCTGAAATCTTTAGATTTTGAATTAGCGTGGGATAAAAACTATGGAGATGAAGATGGAGAGAACGAGGAATACTCACTCATCTATCGAGCATGTGACCGTCATACAAAAAGAGTGATTCGATATATTGATGCGATGACAGGGTCAATAATTCTCGAAAAAGAATAACTACTAGTGAACTTAATAGGCAATTTAATCAGTAAGGAAGGAAAATTTTATGAATAAAAAACTCTTAATCTTGTTAATAGTGTCGTATCTATTAGCATTTTCAATAAACTTAATGCCTGCCATAAAGTATCCGGATCTGCAAATTGCTATGCTCAATTTCCTTGTATCCTTAGTTTTTATGGCTTTCATAGTAATCTGCCTTAAAACAGGAAGTCAAAAATTGAAAAAATTTATAATTGGAGGAACGTATGCGGGCATAGTGATCTTCTTTATTTCAGAGTTGGAGACCTACTACATTTCGGGAAGTAGTATTTTCGACGTCATAGCCTCTATCCAATATCCAGTCTATTTAATTTTTATTGTGCCGTTATTCGGCATGAACCTTCTTTTAGACACAAGCTACGAGATGTTTTCATTAATGACAATAATCTTTTACTTGGTTGTATGGGGCATTATAGATTACTTTCAGAAGAAACAAGTTCGTTTGCATAATCTCTAAGACAATTAGGAAATTAATCTATTTGGATTTGGGCTTAGGTAATTCAAATTGAGTTAGGAGAGGTTTTATGTTCCCAGTATTAGAAACCGAAAGACTACGCTTAAGAGAAATAACAAAAGAGGACGCAGAAGGAATTTTTGCTTGTTTCTCAAATGAGGCAGTCACTAGGTATTATGGTGAAGAGACACTACAGCAAATCGAGCAAGCCGAGAAATTTGTTGATTTCTTTGCAAAAAGCTTCGAAGCAAAACGGGGTATTCGTTGGGGTATTGAGGTAAAAAGGACAAAAGGGATTATTGGTACAATCGGCTTTAATGGTTGGTCTCCAAAGCATAGAAAAGCTGAAATCGGTTATGAAATTCATCCTGACTACTGGAGAAAGGGCTATACAACAGAAGCCTTATCAAAGGTTCTCCCTTATGGGTTTGATGTGATGGGCTTATCACGAATAGGGGCGATTGTTTTCATAGAGAATGAAGCTTCTAATAATTTACTTATCAAACTAGGCTTTAAAAAAGAGGGAGTTTTACGGGAGAATATATATCATAATGGGGCTTCTCATGATACAAATGTCTATTCGATCCTGAAAAATGAGAGAAGGTGACACAGTGACAGTAGTTTTAAACCATGAATTGGCACAAAGGTTGGAGCAGTCTGAAATAGATTGCTTGGAATCTAGATTATCAGCGATTCAGCAGCTTCAAGGGAATCCAATGGGGGTCGAAATTCAAAAGTTTGGTTATGCAACTACCTTTTCAGTACGAAATATCCCAGGTCCCTCCTTCAATACAGTAAAGGGATTAAAGACAGGGGATGAACCCTGTATTGAAGAGATTCGGAATTTTTACAAGCAAAAAGAAATACCGGCTCGATTTGAACTAGCACCAGCTAACACCTCTTCAGAATTACTTACTTGCCTTAGTAGGGCGGGCTATTATCATCACGATTTTCATACAGCTTTGTACGGGACGCTCTCAAAGAAAACTAAAATCGAAATTCAATCTAACATCAGGATTCGCAAGCTGGACAGGGACGAATTTGATACCTTTGCTGATATTTACGTAAAAGGATTTGGGATGCCAGATTTTCTTAAAAACGGCGTCGCTCAGAATAATAAAATTCTCTATGATATTGAGGGCTGGACATTTTATCTTGCTACGTATGAAAATGTACCTGCAGGGATAGGTGTTTTATTCATAAAGGATGACATTGCTACTCTTGCTGCGGCAGCAACTATTACTTCCTTAAGAAATAGAGGTATCCAAAGTGCATTAATCAACCACCGTATCAACGAGGCGATTGATAAAGACTGTAGCTTAATAGTGGGGCAAGCAAAATATGGATTTGTCAGTCAAAATAATATGGAAAGAGCAGGATTGCAGGTTGCCTATACGAAAGCAATTTGGACAGAAAAGTAAATATAAAAAAGGCGTTAGTCCAGTGATTAACGCCAAATTTGCTTCGTCTAATGAGCTACCTTTTTTAACCTTTCTAACACTTCATCCACACTATCCCATTCATAAATGAGTTCATTCAGAACTTTTCCGCCAATTTTAATTTGAGTGGTTGAATATAACTTGGCGCCATAATATTCATAAAAATGGCGTGTTTTATTCTCTGCTAAAACATCAACAAATATCTTTTGAAGACCCAAGCTTTTAAAGTGCAAGAATATGTGCTGAAGGATGTTCTTTCCGATTCCTTGGCCTTGATATTCTTCAAGCAAGTAGATAGATGTTAAGTCGCTTGAATTTGGCGTCGAATTTTCTTCTCTTTTTGAAGCACTAGCAAAGCCAATGATTTTGCCTTCTTCATCCTCTGCCACAGCCACATAATTATCTTCTTCTGCGAGGTTCCGATTCCAAAGCTCAGTTCTTTGCTCATAGGATAACTTATTTAAAAAATCATCCGGGATAATCCCTTTATAGGTCGTCCGCCAGCTGTCTACATGAACCTTTGCAATTCCAGCAGCATCCGCCATAACCGCTTTTCGTACTTGCATTCCAACACCTCCATAGATAACTATTTCTATAAATATGTGGAAATTCCTTTAGATATCAAAATGAAATGCCTCTATAGAAGGAAACTGGTTCCATATAAAGGCACACATTTTTATTTTAAATCAATTACGATTGGTTCAAGTTCAATTTCGGTATGAGCTAACCCTGACATCTCACTCGCGATTTCGATTGGGGTGATGATGAGCTGACTAGCACCATCTTGAATTTTACCAAACCCGGTCGTGCCATTATAGAGCTTGCCGTTTTCCCTAGATACACCGCCTCCGTTTGTACCATCCACATATACATGCCCTAAATTATCTTTAATTCGGAAAGTGGGTGTTACCATTGGCCATTTAGAAACCAGTTCATCAGTCACGACTTGTTCGTAGGTAATAACTGTTGAAACATCTGTAAATTCAATAGTTTGCAATGTAAAGTTAATCCCTTCTTGTCCGACCGTTTGATTAACATGCTGTAAATTGCCTTTTAAACGCTCTAATGAGAAGGAGAATGACCAGTCACCTTTAACCTCCAGATCATTCGCTAAACTTATAAAAGCTTTTGGGGTCCAAGTTACTTCCACTTTTTCTGGATAGACATCATTTTCAAAACTAGGGGTGAAGGTGGATATTCCTATATAGCTTGTATCACTAATTCGTTTAATTTCCTCTGTTCCATCAAGGGCGTGTGAACCAGTCACATCAAACCAATTCGGCGCTTTTTCCTGCATCGTCTCGCCAAAATCATGTTCTGTCTCAATTGCGTAAGTCACTGTAATATTAGTACCATCATATACTGCGTCATCAATCATGATAGTAATACCATTGCTCGATTGTGTAAGATTGAAATCTGTAGAGAAGTCCTCAAAAGCCTCATATCGATGCTCTTCATCATTGAAAAGTTGGATGACGTTGTTCATAAAAGGAAGCTGTGATGCAAGCGAAGGGAAGGCGAATCCTGATGCAGTAGTTGCACTGATAATGATAATAGAAGCAACAGCAATATTACGTAAAAGGGATGTTTTTTTTCGTTTTTTTACAACGTACTGCTTAACACGAGTTTTTTCGAACTCTGTTACATCTAGTAACTCCAGCTGATCAATATCTAAATCGAGCCATTCTTTCTCTGTCATACAAATCGCTCCTTTAACTTTTCATTTTTGGCTAAAACTTTCTTACCTCTATATAGCCGATTATCAACAGCCGCCTTTGATAAACCAAGCTGGTTTGCTATTTCTAAATTTGAGAGCTCCAAAAAGTATTTCATTATAAAAATGTCGCGGTCGATTACTTCTAGTTGACTAACAGCAAATAATATTTCATTTTTAGCTTCTCGTTTTAGAACAGTTTGGTCTGTTTGTATCTTGCTAGCTTTCTGTTCAAGGGGTTCATAAGATTGTTCGATTGACATTAGCTTTTCAGCCTGTCGATACCGATCGATGGCTTTGTACTTTGCAATCATACCAATCCATTTTTTAAAGTCGTCTGCCTCGCCATTAAATTGATGGGCATTTTGCCAAACTGTAAGAAAGACGTCGTTTACACATTCTTCGATATCAGGGTGCTTCATATTGTGTAAAATTTTTGTTGCTATCGTTTTTACTAGGGGCAAATAAGCTTCGATTATATAGTCAAGGGCGTCTTCTTTTTGTTTCTTTAATCGGCTTATAAAATTTGTCGATGAACACTTCATTCACATCGCTCCTTATGTAGTGAAAAACTTTTCATAATGTACAACGAACAGTTAGATAAGATATTCTCAAAAAAATAATTCAAAAGATAAAAAGTTTGTAAGTTGTAAAACCTATAATAAACGAAGCCTGTTTGTACTCATTTTACTTTATAACGAATGATACTTGTGACTAAGTAGGAATAAACTGTAAGGCTAATTAATAAAATCGATTTGGTTCATAAAAAGAATGGAAGTCATGAAACTAAATCAGAATGTTTAACGTATATGTTAAATAATGGAGGGGATCGTATGGTGAATCGATATTCGATTGAAGAATTCATAAAAAATACAGAGCAGGTAGATAAGGGAGAAGGGTTATTTGAATTAGAAACACCTCGTATTTTAGAGGTGAATCTTGATGGGCTAGTGTGGGCAAAGTCGGGGGCAATGATTTCTTATAATGGCAAGATTAAATTCGAGCGTGAAGGAATTTTAGAAAACGGAATTGGTCATTTATTTAAAAAAGCATTCACAGGTGAAGGTGCTACCCTTATGAAGGCGAATGGAAAAGGGAAATTGTATTTGGCTGATATGGGTAAAAAAATAATTATTTTAAAATTGCAAAATGAAGCTATCCATGTAAATGGCAATGATCTGTTGGCATTCGAGCCATCCATTAAGCACAATATTAAGCTGATGAGAAAAGTAGCGGGAATGATGGCAGGTGGACTATTTAATGTTCGCTGTGAAGGAACAGGAATGGTTGCGATTACTACGCATTACGAGCCACTGACATTACGTGTTACGCCTGGCAATCCAGTTATTACAGATCCTAACGCTACAGTTGCTTGGTCAGGAAATTTGATGCCAGAGTTCCAGACGGATATTTCACTAAAAACCTTTGTCGGAAGAGGCAGTGGAGAATCAATCCAAATGCGTTTTGAAGGGGATGGCTTTGTGATTGTTCAGCCTTATGAAGAAGTGAACATGCAGGCTGGAGGTCAGTAATCTTAGCAATAAAATTCATTTAACATTATAATTTTCTCAGATAACAGCCCTTTCAATTCCTGGAAGGGTTCTTTGATTTAAGGAGGGTTTTCATGAGATGTGGATCAAAGTGCTTTTTGGTTGAATACGAGGTCAATGGTGAAATTCAAACGAGTCCAATCATAGCTAAAACGCCGGTAGAAGCACGAAAAACCATTCGAATAAAATATGGATCAGAACCTCTAATTTTATCCGTAAAAGAAGAAAAAAGAAGATAATATTTATAAAAACGTATTAGGTATTTTTTCCTCTATTGCTTTATTTCTTGACGTATGAAGGGTTTAGAACAGGATAGTCTAAACCTTAAGAAATAAAGAAGGGAGGAAGTTTATATTGAAGTATACGAAAGCGTTTTTTATTAAGCTAGCCATGACGTTAGTGGTCTTGTGGATAGTTTTAGGATTATTTTTTGGCGCTTCCTTTGGAAATATACTTCTTATTGGTACAATACTTACAATTGTTGCTTTTGTAGGAGATGTATTCATACTACCTAATGTTGGTAATTTTATGGCAGCAGCAGGGGACTTAGTTCTTGCCTTTTTTGGTGTTTGGGCATTGGGTACGATTCTATTTGGTGAAAGTATCGCAGTTCTCTCAGCTGCTTTTTTATCAGCCCTTTTTGTAGCTGTCGGAGAACTATATTTTCACCGTTATTATAGAGATCACGTAATGGGAGTTGTCGATGACCCAAAGCCAGCTTCCTACGGCAGAAATTATACAGCTTCAAATTTACAAACTGAGTTTTCAGAGGACTTTGATGAAGGCTTAGATAAGAAATCAAACAACGATATCACTAATAGTGAAGATGAAGGTCCTGTGAAATAAAAGTACTAAAAAAAGGGGGATGTGAATTTTACATCTCCTTTTTTGCTCTGCCGCTGTTCTGAGTGTTGAAAAAATAAGAGGGGAAATTCCGGTTAAATTAAAAAATACGCCCATTTTCCTTGAAATAACGGTAATATTTCCAATTAAATTGCTAGAATCCTTTAATTCTGTCTCCTTATGAGCAGTTAAGCGAAATATTTCCCCTTATTTCAGCTTTTTAAGCTCCAAAATACAAAATAACAGGAAATTTCCCTTCTATTGCATGCTTCGCTCTAAAGTAGGAAGAATGGTGAAACTCCTTTATTGAACTGCACCATCGAATGTTAGCTTGTATCTCCCAATTGGGTTCAGTTCATTTCAAATTATGAATCCAATAGCTTAGATTTTCACGTTTTGTTCTTTATTTACCATTAAACATATCAGAGCTGTGCGGTACATGGGCACGAGTTGTGGGGTCGATATAATGTTTGGCAGCATTGATGGCAATTGTTGCTTCACCAAAGCCTGTGGCGATTAGCTTTACTTTTCCTTCATAGTCACAAACATCGCCAACTGCATAAATCCCTTCAAGATTTGTCTCCATTTTAGAGCTTACATTAATGGAAATTTTGCTCATATCTAATCCCCAGTCATTTAGGGCACCTAGTGAGGACGTGAAGCCATAATTTACAACCAGCTCATTTGCTTCTAGTGTTTCGAATTCACCAGTCTCACCGTTTTTAAAGATGACTTTTTGCAATTTTCCATCCTCACCCAATAACTCTGTAGGAACAAGCGGCGTTTTAATTTGTACGGATGATTTTTTTAATTGCTCGACACTGTGCTCATGGGCGGTGAACTTATCACGTCTATGAATAATCGTTACACTTTCCGCAATAGGCTCCAGCATTAACGCCCAATCTACTGCTGAATCACCACCACCTAAAACAATGACCTTCTTTCCTTTGAACAAGCTCATATCATTGATAAAGTAATGCAGGGACTTTCCTTCGAAGTTTTCAGCATTATCAATAGATAGTTTTCTTGGCTGGAATGCACCTAAACCAGCGGCGATAATTAGGGTTTTTGTCATATGAATTTCTTTGTCGGTTGTGAGCTTCAACACACCATTTTTTAGTTTTCCATAGCCTTGAATCGTTTGCTCAAGGACAAATGTTTGTTCAAATAGTCCTAGCTGCTCCACTAAATTGTCGATTAGTTGTTTTGCTCGTACCTTAGGGAAGGCTGCAACATCATAGATATATTTTTCGGGATAAATAACAGAAGGGCGACCTCCAAGCTGGGGGAGACTCTCGATTATTTTGACAGACAAGTTACGCATACCTGCATAGAAAGCGGTAAACAGACCTACAGGACCGCCACCAACGATTGTCACATCATAAATTTTTTCATCAGTTTTCATTTTACTCACTCATTTTCTTTTTTGTTATTAACATATTTATGTGGAGTATTCCCTAAATGATAGGATTTATTAGGCTTGAATATGACAATTTTTCGTACTTTAAGTTTAGTAGGTGAGTTGTAGTAGGTTTTTAACGACCTATAAAATTTTGCTAATGGATAGGAGCATACCTTAAAATGGGAAATAACCAATAAAAATGAGGGGTTACTTAAAATGAGATATATTATTTTTGATTTTGATGGAACTTTAGCTGATTCAAGCACTGTTTTTATGGATGCGTGGAATACATATGCAGAAACCTTTAAGTATTATTCCGTTAAGAGTGAAGACATTATTGCTACAAGAAATTTAAATTTGCATCAAAGAGCAAAGCTGTTCAATTTTCCAATGCACAAACTGCCGATTATATTGCCGAAAATTTATAGCTACTTTAAGAATCATATTTTGGAAGTTAAGGTTTTTGAAGGCATTAAAGAAATGCTTGATATACTCTCTCAAAATGGTTATAAGATTATAATTCTGTCATCAAATGCCCAGGAAAATATTGAAATGCTGTTAAAGCAGGAACAAATTCATACTGTATCCCAGGTACTTACATCCAGCAAATTATTTGGGAAGGATGCAGTATTGAAGAAATTTATAAATAAGCATCAGCTCATACCTGAAAATGTGCTATATGTTGGAGACGAAGTGCGAGATATTATTGCCTGCAATAAGGTAGGACTGCCATTTATGTGGGTTAGTTGGGGATTGGACGGTTTGGATCTTGTAGAGAAGGAAAAGCCAAAGTATGTTGTTCATACACCTCAAGGCATAATTTCGACTTTGCTGCCCCAACTTATTTCCAGTAATCCAAGTAATGGAGAAAAAGAAAATATGATATAAATTAAAAAATCCCAACCATTAATTAAAATGGTTGGGCAAAAATAACTCTACTCATATTTTCACTTAAATTATAGTGAAATGGCTAAGTTAATAACCGTTCAAATTATTAACTTAACTTCATCATAGCTAGATTCGCGCTTTTGCTCAATGCAATATTAATGGCAGGAAGTCATATAAGTGTTTAATATGGGGTTATTTAGTATATAAAAAGCATTAAAGGCAATTTGAAAAATCTAAAGCACCTTCAATATTAAGGCTTTAAAACAACCTTTATGCAATCCTCTGTTTTAGTATCAAAAATCTCATAGCCATGCTTTGCCTTGCTAAGAGGAAGGACATGGGTAACGATATCCCCAGCATTGATTTTGCCATCTTCTATTATATTATAGACATGAGGCATAATGTGGACAACCGGGGCTTGTCCTGTACGAATCGTTACATTCCTTTGGAAAATATCTCCGAGAGGGAAGGCGTTATAGCGTCCACCATAAACACCTGTTAGTTGAATCGTTCCGCCTTTTCTTACGGCTTGGCTTGCTGTGACTATGGCACCCATTGCTCCACTTTGTAGTTTTAGACCACTTGCAAGGAACTCCAAAGGCGTCATTTTTCCGCTCATCCCGACGCAATCAATTACAACATCAGCGCCACCTTTAGTGATTTCCTTTAAATATTCGCCGCAATTTTCATGGTCTTCAAAATTAACGATTTCAACATTATTTGTTTTCTTTGCATGCTTTAATCGATAGCCAACATAGTCTACTGCAATAACTCTTTCAGCTCCCTTTAACCACGTGAATTTTTGCGCTAATAATCCAATAGGTCCGCAGCCAAGAATAACAACTGTATCGCCTTTTTTTACTCCTGCATTTTCTACACTCCAGAAGGCTGTAGTTGCTGCATCTGCAAGGAGAACCAGACTTTCATCCGGAACTTCAGATTTCTCGGGGATTTTGAAGGGAATGAAATTACCATAAGGAACGCGCATATATTCTGCTTGACCTCCAGGAAATCCTCCAGTTGTATCAGAGTAACCGAAGTAAGCACCCATCTCGCCATTGTCATTGGCATTGTCACATTGGCTCTCGAGGTCATGATTGCAATACCAGCATTCTCCACAGGCGATATTAAAAGGAATGACAACTCGATCTCCTTTTTTAACCTTTGTTACACCTTTGCCAACCTCTTCAACAATGCCCATTGGTTCATGCCCGATGACATAGTCTTGTCCAAGATTCGGTATCATCCCGTGAAGTAAGTGTAAATCCGAACCACAAATAGCCGTTGTCGTTAATCGAACTATTATATCATCATTTTTTTTAATTTTAGGGTCCTTTACTTCCTTTACCTCAACGTTTTTGATTCCTTGAAAAGTAACAGCTTTCATAAAAAAATCCCTCGTTTTCTATTATTTTTTCGGTGGAGTAGGGAACATTCCTTTGCGATTCATGCTTTTAGGGAATAAGTCTAACTGTGCAATGCTAATCGCGTTTTCAGCCGATTTAATATCCAATTCTTTTTGACCTTCAAGATCATATGGTTTTAGCCATTCTTTCTTTAACATCAATTCGGATATCTCGAAATACAAGTCAATCATGACATTAAGCTGAGTTTGCATAATTTTTTGAAGAGCAGGGGAGGCAGTTTCTGTTAGGGCAATTGATAGGTTTCGAATCCCTGTTTTGGTTGTTAGCAAAAACTCTAACGCAACTCCCGAATCTGTAAGTTCAGGCATTCCAACTGAGTTAATAGGATCTAAATAGTCTTCCATATATGATGTCCTCCTAATATTCTAATTCCGATTTAGAATAGAGCTTAATCATGGCTTGCAGAGCTGGGGTAGATAACTTTACATTTTTGTCGAGTAAAGCACGTAAATCATCATCAAAAACAACACCTTGACTAAGTTTTGATTTAAGTAGACTAGTTGTCATAAAATTAATGACCTCATGAAATTCCATTGTTTCATGAAGGGCTAATTTCTTTTCGAACATGTAAACCGCACCTCCTGAATTTTCCTTTAAAAAGGCTTCCCTGTCGGAAAGTGATTTATTCAATTTCACCTTGTATTTAGAAAAAGTATTGAAAATAAAAAGCTCTGCAAGAAAATGACTCTTGCAGAACGCAAACCTAAATCATCCGAATATTTGCCCCCCATTAACATGCATAACCTGACCTGTCACGAATCGAGAATCATCTGAGGCAAGGTAAACAAAAGCTGGCGCTATTTCAAAAGGTTGACCTTGGCGATCCATCGGGTTACCTGCAAGTGGAACCTGGTCAGCAGAAAAGCTTGCAGGAATTAGAGGTGTCCAAAACTTCCCTGGTGCTATAGCATTTACACGAATTCCTTTGCGAACTAAATTTTTAGCTAAAGCCCGCGTAAATCCAACATTGGCGGCCTTTGTTGCCGTATAGTCCATTAGCTGATCATTGCCATCATAAGCAACAACAGAGGCTGTATTGATAATGGAGCTTCCGGCTTTTAAATGCTTTAATGCAGCACGAGTTGTATAAAAGTGAGAGTAGATATTCACTTTAAAAGTATCATCGAACTGTTCATCTGTAATATCAGTTAGCTCTAATTGTTGAAATTGAACTCCAACATGATTGCATAAAATATCTAGTCTCCCAAAAGCTTCAACGGTTTTTTCAACGATATCTACACATTGTTGCTTCTCTTTTAAATCACCCGGTAAAAGAAGACAACGCTGTCCAAGCTCTTCAATTCTATTTTTTGTTCGAATCGCATCCTCATGCTCATCTAAATAGGCAATTGCTACTTCTGCGCCTTCTTTTGCAAAGGCAATTGCAGCAGCAGCCCCCATTCCACTATCACCACCAGTTATTAGGACAACCTTTCCTTTAAGCTTGTCGCTTCCTTTATAATTTGGATTTTCAATAATCGGCTTGGGTACCATAAGACCTTCTATTCCAGGGTGACGGTATTGACGTTGCTCGGGGACTGTTAAGGCAACTTCCTCGTATTGAGTAATTTTTCCGAAATTCGGGTGCATCGGGTAATTTTGATTGTTCGGTTCCTTAGTCAACGTTTTTCAACCTCCAAAAACGATTTTCTGCTTACGATATGCAAGGCTGGAGTTGGGTGTGCATCCCGATTCTATGGACATATTGTTAAATGCTCGAATAACATAGGGGGAAACTCTTATTAATAGGAGGCTTAAAAGGATGAAATATTATTACAATCCGGAAGTGAAATATTTATTGATCAATCAGTCGAAGGAAAAGGAAACTATGCAATATCAATCGCTCAACATAAAGGTGCCTAAAATCGGACCAAGACCACCTTACTATATCCATCCGCGGTATGAAGCATATTATCCATTGATTTAGTTAGCTGAAAGAGCCATCTCGAATAGAGGAGATGGCTTCTTCGTTGTTGAAATAGGTAGGAATAGTAGATAATGAGGAAAGATTGTTACATAAAAAGGGGAAGAGCTTATGAATAGTGAAAAGAGAACAGTTGTAGAGGTCGAACATTTTATTGGAAATTTGCCAGAAGAAATCCAAGAAATAACAGAAGCATTACGCAATATCATCCTCGATGCTTCACCTTTGTTACTCGAAGAATATAAATGGTCCATGCCGAATTATTCGTACAAGGGATTAGTCTGTTACCTGCAAACAGCTAAAAAACATGTGAAGCTAGGCTTTCATAAAGGCAATCTACTTCAAGAGGGAGTAGGGAAGGAAATCTTAGAGGGAACGGGAAAAACGATGAAATATATCACGCTTAAAAAGAAGGAAGACCTTCAGCCAGAAGTCTATACTAAGCTCATTCTTGCAGCGATGGAATTGAATGAGGTTTAGGTATATGATAGATCATTAAAAATTAAAGAGGGCTAATCGATTCGATTAGCCCTCACATTACACTTGTTATTGTGGAATATTCAACGTATCGCCAGCGTAGATAAGATCTGGATTTTCGATATTGTTTTCAGAAGCCAGTGCTTCAACAGTTGTTCCAAATTTTTTCGATAGTGACCAGAGTGTATCTCCCCAATTGATTAAATAAGAAGAGATATTCGAGATTGTTAGCTCAACACCAGGGTGAATAAGATTCGGATTTGCTAGATTGTTGTTTGCTAGAATAGCTGAAACTGTTGTGTCATGCATTTTCGCAATGCTGTATAGCGTATCTCCAGCCTTTACAACATACGTAGTTGCAGTTGAATTTTCACCTGATTCTGGTGTAGAAGGCTCTGTAGGCTGCTCCTCAGATTGTTCCGGCTGCTCTTCTGGTTCCTCCTCGGATGATGTAGCCTCTATGAAAATCCCATCATTGAATATATTTAAATCGACATCTCCGGTAACGCCATCAATAGAGCCTGTGTCCGTATATTGCCATCCTGCCCAAGTTTCCCAGATAACGTCATTAGAAGGCTGGTTACCATCATACTGGGCTAGCCATAAGGAATACTTTGTTAATGATTCTCCGAAGACATTCGTAGCATTGTCTGCGTTACTATACACCATTACTGGGTAGCTAGTTTGACTTTCAACCTCTTCAGCGAAGGCAAGTGCAATTGCATTGATATCTTCAACAGATAGACCATCCAGCTCCTCAAAATCCATTACAGGCTTAACATCTATGTCTTTGCCGCTAATTATGGATGCGAAAAAGCTTGCCTCTTCACGAGCCTGTTCAACAGTTGTAGCAGTTAAAAAGTGATAAAAACCAACTTTTAAACCAGCCGCTTTTGCGCCTTCATAATTGACTTCAAAGTTAGGATCCGTATAGTCAACGCCTTCACTGGATTTAATAATCGCCACTTCCATTCCAGCGTTAGCTACTGCTTCCCAGTCAATGTTCTCCTGATATCTACTCACGTCTATTCCTTCGTATTCGGAAGAGCTCTCTGGTTCTACCGCAAATGCGCTATTTGCAAATGTTAGAGTACCAACAAAAAGAAGTGCTATAAATATTTGTCCTAGTTTTTTCACCAT
Organism: Ureibacillus chungkukjangi; assembly: GCF_044795995.1. Lineage (NCBI taxonomy): Bacteria > Bacillati > Bacillota > Bacilli > Caryophanales > Caryophanaceae > Ureibacillus > Ureibacillus chungkukjangi. The sequence continues at coordinate 655,592 of NZ_CP085009.1, forward strand.
ATCACCTCCAATCTAGTAGCTCATATACAAAATATGCGAGCTTGAAAGAGTTACCTGAGCGGATGTAATGGTTTTGTGAAAAATGAATCCTGAGTTTCATTATTTTAAATCACTGTTTTGATAAGTTAATATAGAGATAGATTAGAATATCCATCCATAGCTATTATATTAGTAAGAAGGATTTAATGGCTTTTTGTGGAAGTTTTAAATTGGGAGAAAGATAAAGGGAAAGGGAGTTTTGTGATGCAAGCATTCGAGGCATTAGTAGTAAATAAACAAGAAGAGCAATTTTCTGTAGAGATTCAAAAGTTAACGATAGCGGATTTGCCAGAGGGTGAGGTATTAATTCGCGTACAATATTCGGGCGTAAATTATAAAGATAGTCTAGCTGCTATTCCAAATGGGAATATCGTGAAAAATTATCCCTTTGTACCGGGAATTGATATAGCGGGAGTAGTTGTGTCTTCTGAGGATTCACGTTTTAAAGAGGGAGACGAGGTAATCGCAACAAGCTATGAAATCGGAGTAACACATTTTGGAGGGTATAGCCAATATGCTAGAATCCCAGCCAAATGGATTGTACCGTTACCTAAAGGTCTTACTTTAAAAGAAGCGATGACAATTGGAACAGCTGGCTTCACAGCTGCACTATCTGTTTTACGTCTAGAGGATAATGGTGTAACACCTGAAAAGGGGAAAGTACTAGTAGCAGGAGCAACTGGTGGGGTTGGTAGCTTTGCTGTTTCTATTCTTTCAAAATTAGGTTATGAGGTAGAAGCGAGTACAGGAAAAGAATCGGAAGCAGAGTATTTAAGGAATCTAGGTGCAGCATCGATTGTTTCGCGTGAAGAGGTATACGATGGGAATGTACGTGCTTTAGGTAAACAAAAGTGGGCTGCAGCAGTCGACCCAGTTGGAGGAGAACCCCTTGCATCCCTATTGAGTCAAATTCAATATGGTGGGTCTGTAGCTGTAAGTGGATTGACAGCAGGTACAAGTGTACCAACTAGTGTTTTCCCATTTATTCTTAGAGGCGTGAATTTACTAGGAATTGACTCAGTATACTGTGATATGGAAACTCGCTTAAAGGTATGGAATCGACTTGGCTCAGACTTTAAGCTAGATAATTTAGAAGACATTATCCAGCAAGAGGTTACATTAAATGAATTACCGGGAGTCCTTCCGACATTACTAAAAGGACAGGCACGTGGCAGAATACTAGTTAATTTATAGGGGGCTATGAAAATGGTTGTTTCACAAGATGTGTTAGATCGATTTGGTGCAAAGGATGAAACTGCGTTTATTGACCAAATGCAAAAAAATGCAACCAATACGCTAATTGAAGCATTGGATATACAATATGTTGAATTATCATTGGATCGTGTTGTAATGACAATGCCTGTTGGTCCGAAAACCAGGCAGCCAGCGGGAATTTTACATGGTGGAGCATCTGTTGCTCTAGCAGAAACTGCAGCAAGTATCGCGACGGCCATCAATGTAGATTTAACAAAATTTAACCCAGTAGGACTAGAAATTAACGCAAATCATATCCGTAGTAAGCAGGACGGTATTGTTACAGCAATAGCAACGCCTTTACATAAAGGGCGTACAACGATGATTTGGGAAATTAAAATTGTAGATGAAGCCGAGAAGTTAATTTGCGTCTCTCGCTGCACAATGGCAGTTATCGCTAAAAAATAATATATGTTACTAGAAATAAGTGGAGAAAGCATATCTGTTTTCTCCACTTATTTCAGTTTTATGAGTAGAGTCTGGGTATGAAGGACAAAAAAGAAGAGTGTATCCCAAAAGTGTCTATCATTCGGGGTATGAAGAACAAAAAAATATAGTGCATCCCCAAAAGTGTCCATCAACTGGGCAATGAAGGACAAAAAAGAAGGATTTTGCTCAATAAGTATCCTTCATACTAATCCCACTTCAATTAGTTTTACTTAAAAATTATCCATAACTCATAATTCACAGTTAAACAAGCTTTGGTGAGGGTCTCGGACTAAGTAAGATGAAATTATTGTTTACGATTTCTTATAGTAGGTTTAACGAAAGGTGAGTTGTAATGCACATCTATCTTTAGTAGGATTAGACTGCTACTAGATTTACATAGAAAGAAGGAAACAACATGGAGTTTTATTATGTGGTACTCCTTTTCACGCTCGGCTTTATAGGGTCATTTTTATCTGGAATGCTTGGTATTGGCGGTGCGATTGTTAAATATCCAATGCTGCTAATGATTCCGCCAGTATTCGGGTTTGAAGCCTTTACAGCTCATGAGGTATCAGGCATCAGTGCATTAGATGTATTATTTGTTTCCATTGCAGGAGTGCTCGGCTACAGAAGTGGCGGGTATTTAAATAAATCCTTAATCATCGTTATGGGGAGTTCAGTTTTAATAGGATCGTTAATAGGCAGCTTTGACTCAGAATACTTAACTGAGATTCAAGTGAATATAGTATATGGTATTTTAGCTTTACTTGCTGCTATTATGATGTTCATACCGAAAAAGCAAATTGACGAGTGTCAAATAGAGCATGTAACATTTAATAAACCCCTCGCAGCATTTTTAGCATTTCTTGTAGGAATTGGTTCAGGAATAGTTGGTGCAGGTGGGGGATTCTTACTTATTCCAATTATGCTCTTAATATTGCGTATCCCAACAAGAATGGCAATTGCTTCAAGTTTAGCCATTACCTTCATTTCTGCTGTTGCAGGCTCGATAGGGAAAATTACAACTGGACAAGTTGAGTACCTTCCTACACTAATCATCGTTATTGCGGGTCTCATGGCAGCACCAATTGGAGCAAAAGTAAGCACGAAGCTAAACACTAAAATGTTAGAAAACATCCTAGCGATTCTTATCCTAGGAACAGCAGTGAAAATTTGGGTGGATATTCTTCTATAATGGGAACCCAAAATAGCAAATTAATTAAATAATTGTCCAAAGAAAGGAGTAATTAAATGATATCAATTACTGAATTCCCAGTGCTTGTAACAGAGCGATTAGTATTGAGGAAAATTACTGAGAGTGATGCGAGTAGTATTTATGAATACTTATCAGATTCTGAGGTTATGAAATATTATGGATTAGAGCCGTTTGGGTCTGAAAATGAGGCGTTAGAAGAAATCGCTTGGTATAACTCCATTTTAGAAGAAAAAACAGGCATCCGATGGGGAATTACGTTAAAGAATGAGGATAAAGTCATTGGAAGCTGCGGTTTTTTAAACACAGTTTCAAGCCATTATCGAACAGATATTGGATTTGAACTAAGTAAGGATTTTTGGGGGCAGGGTATTGCAAGTGAGGCTATGAACGAAATTATTCGTTATGCTTTTGAACATACAACTATCCAACGTATTCAAGCATTAATTGAACCGTTAAATCAAGCATCACAAAGAATGGTCGAAAAAGCTGGTTTTACTCGAGAAGGCTTGTTAAGGAAATACGAGTACACTTGTGGGAAATTTGATGACCTATACATGTACGGGTTATTAAAGGAAGAATATAATACTAATAAATAGAGTATTGATCTTAATTGATTAATACTCTTTTGCGTTTTAAAGTACTTAATTCAGAATTACTATCTCTTCAAGCAACATTCCTTAAGCACTATTTAAAAAGATAGGGCGATAGAAACGTTTCATGTCAGGGTGTTTAGGGAATGTAAAAATTGGCATCTATAATCATATAATTCTATGTTAAAATAATTGCTTGAAAGGAAGGCAACATGAATAGAAGTGCATATTTTGATAACGCAAAAGCAATTTTAATTTACTTAGTCGTCTTAGGACACTTAATGTCAGGCTATCTGTTGGAAAACCAGTATATCGATACTTTATATTTGGTTATCTATTTGTTTCATATGCCGGCATTTATTTTAATTTCTGGACACTTTTCTAGAACCATTAAGAGTAAGCAGGATTTAGTGAAAATAGGGAAAACCTTATTGCTGCCATATATTATTTTTCAACTGCTATACACCTTGTATTACAAAAATGTTTTTGGAGATAGCGTAGTATTCGAGATTTTTGAGCCTCGGTATGCGTTATGGTTTTTACTAAGTATGGCAATTTGGAAATTCCTATTATGGGCTTTTGGTAGCCATAAAATCATGGTATTAGTGTCCATTGCCTTATCATTAGTGGTAGGATACATCAGTGAAATCAATGAATGGTTATCATTAGCAAGAACATTTTTCTTCTTCCCATTCTTTTTACTAGGCTATTACTTAAACCGAGAAAATTTTGTGAAGCTAAAAAACAAATGGAATATTGGAATAGCAAGTATTATTGGGACAGGTCTTGTATTCTTTGTTAATGCATATGCAGATGTTCGGTGGAAGGAATGGTTCTTTGGGAGAATTCCGTACGAGGATATCAGCTATGGCATCGTTGAAATCGGTGCATTAAGTAGATTAGTAGTATATGTTGCAATGCTTGTAGCAACCTATATATTCTTATCATTAGTTCCTCAAAATCAACAATGGTATACAGATATTGGAGCTAAAACATTAGCTATCTATCTATTACACTTATTTGTCGTGCGAGCGTTTAAGGCAACTATTTTCTATGATTGGATTGAAGAAACAGGAAACTATATTATCTTATTCGGACTCGCATTTTTTGTTGTGTACCTATTATCGAGGAAGTGGGTTTGGGACATTACCTCGCCATTAATAACGGGAAATATCATAAATTTACCAAAAAAGCTTAAGGCAAGAGATTCAGTATAGCTTATATATTTTTGAAAAAGTGTTAGCCGGTAACGGTTTAACACTTTTTTTCTTTAAGAGTTTTTCCATTAAGGTAGAAGGTTAATAGTAAATTAGTAGGAACCATTCAAATTTAGACGTAATTGAGCTAGTCGGCGAATATACTAACTAATGGAGGGGCTATTTGATGAACTTAACGTATAGAACAATTTTGTAGCTGTCGGTGTTTGAAAGGAAGGGCACACATTAAAAATGGTATTAACAAGGGGGAAAACGATGTTCTCAATTGGGGATAAAGTCTTTTATGGTGCACATGGTGTATGTATAATTCAAGATATACAAAAATTAACATTTTCAGGGCGACAAAAAAATTATTATATTTTACATTCTTTCCATGATGTATCTATCAAGTTATATCATCCTGTTGAAGCGAAGGATTCTAAACTATCACCAATCACTTCAAAAGAAGCAGCACAAGTGATTTTGGAGACTTTTAAAAATCCACCAGATGATTGGCCTAGCCGTATGAACGAACGGACGCAGCATTATCAAAAAGTAATTGAGTCAAAGAATCATGTAAAGATTGCCCAAATGATTAATACCATTTTAAGAAAAAAGTTTGAGTTGGAAAAAGAGGACAAAACTCTTCCAAACCAAGATTTGCTCATGCTAGAGCAAGTAACGTCACTATTTTCTGAGGAATTAGCTTTGAGCTTTAATATATCGGCAAAGCAAGTGATGAAAAAGGTAGAGGAAATTATTTTAGCGAACTAAATTGATAAGTATAGAACGAGCAATTCTTCATGATGAAGAATTGCTCGTTTTAATATTAGCTTATAATGCAGGCTACCATTTTCTATACAAAGCTTTTCATCTACATCTACTTTAGACGACTGACCACGGCAGCCTCTGTGGAAAAATACTTTGGTGGACCTAATAATGTATACGCGCTATTTTCCTGTTCTCACATTTAAAAATCCCAAAAATTGTAACTATCTTACAGAAATTATTATGGTATAATTTGGATAAATGTTATGTGGGCATATTATAGGGGGGATGATTAATGCAAAATTTAGCGGGTTTTTGGAGAAGGCTTGGGGCAGATATATTGGACATAGTTATTGTTATAGGTCTAATTTGGATTGTCTTTGATTTAATTTTTGGCTTTGATTATTCTTCGGATATAATAAATAATATTACAAGTGGTTTATATGTGATTTATGCCACGTTGCTTCCAATCTATTGGAAGGGGTATATAATAGGTAAAAGAGTTATGAAAATTCATATTGAGAGAATAGATGAAAAACCTATTAATTTTTGGACAATGATAAAACGAGAAGTTATCGGAAAGCAGCTATTAGCTTATGTGTCTTTAGGTATTGCTCCCATTTTGAGCGCTTTCATGGTAGGGACTCGAGAGGATAAAAGGGCTATTCACGATTTTATTGCTGGGACACATGTATTCAGGGATGAATTATAAAAGAATATAGATATATAATCGACAGCCACCTAATGCATATAGGCATAGGTGGTTTTTTAGTGATTTCCAAGAAATATCTTAATTGTGCTTAGACGTGTACAATAAAGATAAACTAAATATATTTAAGTTAAGGAGCTAAAAGGATGAATCGATGTGACTGGGTAACAAAAGAACCTTTATATATTGAATATCACGACAAGGAGTGGGGCGTTCAAGTATATGATGATAAAAAATTATTCGAAATGCTTTGCTTAGAAGGGGCACAGGCTGGATTGAGCTGGTGGACAATTTTGCAAAAAAGAGAAAACTATCGTGAAGCCTTTGATCAGTTTGATGTCGAAAAAATAGCTCAATATACAGAGGAAAAATTACAAGCCTTAAAGGAGAATCCTGGAATCGTACGGAATAAGTTGAAGATACAAAGTGTGGTCACAAATGCACAAAGCTTTCTTCGTATTCAAAAGGAGTATGGCTCATTCTCAAATTACATTTGGAGTTTTGTTGACCACAAGCCTATTATCAATGAATGGAAGTCTATTAAAGAAGTACCTGTCACGACCGAGATTAGTGATCGTATGAGCAAAAAGCTGAAGAAGTATGGCTTCAAATTTGTTGGAGGTACGATTTGTTATTCATATATGCAAGCTGTTGGAATGGTGAACGATCACACTCTAGAATGCTTCTGTCATCCAACTCATTCTAGCAAGTAGATTAAAGTAATCGAGAGGAGCAAACTTTATGTGGTGGGGAGTTTTGGTCACATTTATGCTTGTGATTTATTCCATTGTCTTATTTGAAAATGGAATTGAGCCTAGTGAGGTAGTGATTGAGTTTAGTATTCTATACCTTTGCGCTTGTATTATAACCATTCTCTTAATATGGCTTCTTCGAAAAGGAAGCCCTAAGATACCGACTATGCTTGCACTGGTACTGGTGGTTGTTATGACTGGGGTTAAATCTTATGTAGCAATAGAGGAAGTTCCAGACTACAAGATAAATCGGCAAATGGAGCTTGCAACGATTTTGGGAAATTCACCACAATATCAACAGTTAGGAATAAAGGATAATGCTGATATTGATTCAATAACATTTCATGGGGCACCCAAAAGAGGGGACTTTGAACAAAATACAGGATATGTAATTGAAATACGGATAAAAAATGATGAAGATATTTATTATTTTATGTGTGCAGGCACACAATCGGAGTGTTCACAGTACGAGCTTATAGAGGACTCCTTAGCACTCAGAATAATAAAAGATTACCAACACTAGCTTTAAATACTCATTCTCTTAAGCTATAAGAAGAATTGAGTATTTTTTAAATAATTTATTGTATTTTTATTCTAATAAATGTATATTTATAATAAAATAAAGATATGGGACTGTCTTATGAAAAATGTATATTTTCATTGAAAAGGGGATTTGGAATGAAGGTTTATAACGCGACTACGGCAGATGTAGAGTCTATATATGAGTTGATTGAAATTTATGTAAAGGAACAGATAGTTCTGCCACGTTCATTGTTATCGCTTTATCAGAGTCTGCAATGTTTATATGTAGTAAAGGATCAAGAAACAGTGGTTGGTGTGGCAGGGCTGCATATTTTGGGAAAGGATTTGGGGGAGGTTCGATCATTGGTAGTATCCCCTAATTACCAAGGTAAGGGTATCGGCCGTATTTTAGTAGATTACATTGTAGAAGAAAGCATCAAATTAGGAGTTAAGAGATTAATATCTTTAACATATGAAGTGAATTTTTTTGAAAAATGTGGATTTCATATTGTCAGTAAAGAAACACTTCCAGAAAAAGTTTGGATTGATTGCAGAAATTGCCCCAAAATTGATAACTGTAGCGAGATTGCAATGGTAAAATATGTTTAACAGGTCAACAATTCGAAGGAATAAATGGAAGAGGATTCAATTTAGTAGGGAGTACTTTACATTTGGTGATGTAAGGTACTCTCTTTTTTGCATGCATATTTATTAAAGAAAATCTAAAAGCATTAATACTATTAAAATAGTACAGCCTGTAGTTGTTAGGCTGTCACCAATACCACCGCCCTTAAAGTTTGCAATGCGAAAGCTCTTCTTAGTAAAGGGGTAGAGAAGGGGAATCCCTCTTTTTGTCATCAAGTCTAATAATAGATGGCTCCACATACCAGCACTTAGTCCAATAACAAAGGATTTTGATAAAGCTTGTACTTCATCGGTAAATTCATTTGATAAGAAAAAAAGAAGTGCTGTAAATGCAAAGATAATCAGTGGAGTATGTACCACACTTCGATGTCCAAGCGTCTTACTGATAATGAAGGAAGCAATTTTAAGCTTTCGACCGATATAGCTATGACGATGATCGATATCCGGTAGAAGAGAACCTAATAGAGCACCGCAGAATACCACTCCAGAACCTACAATTCCATCGACTAATCCGCTATATGGAACGGTGGGGGCTATATATTTTGCTGCTGCTATTCCTGCTGCTACACCACCCATTAAATGTGCGGCTTTATTCATATTCCTGCCTCCTAAAAAACGATTGTCTCTTATTTTAGTAGAAAAAACATACTTTGAAATAACTTTTACCATATTTCTAAAATTGAGAATTTAAAAGAAGGAGACAGGGAAATTTTGATTTTTTCCTGAAGGAACCTTTAAGGGATAAATAAGTCTTATTATTCGATAATAAAGTATTGATAAACAATAAATACCGGTTAGTTGAAATTTCTAAGGGGGCTGCTTATGAGAGCGTTAAAACAGCTTGTACGATTTGGGATTGAGCAAGCACAATCCTGTTTGTTTCCAGTCGTTATCTTTGCTTCTTTGGCCTTAACTCAAATTTTTCCTATGCCATTTCTGCCGAGGTATGATTGGTTGCTAATCATTTGTCTACTAATGCAGTGGTGGATGGTGCGTTCGGGGCTTGAAACAGGAGATGAATTAAAGGTGATTACATTATTTCACCTAATTGGTCTGGCACTGGAGCTTTTTAAGGTGCATATGGGCTCCTGGTCGTATCCAGAGGAGGGTTATACTAAAATTTTTGGAGTACCCTTGTATAGTGGGTTTATGTACGCAAGTGTCGCGAGTTATCTTTGCCAGGCGTGGAGAAGGCTAAATGTAGAGCTTGAGAGCTGGCCTCCATTTTTAGTTGTAGTTCCATTAGCGGCTGCCATATATTTAAATTTTTTTACGCATCATTATTGGATTGATGTACGTTGGTGGCTATCTGGACTAGTAGTAATCGTGTTTTGGAGGTCATGGGTACGATATGAAGTGAATGACAAAAGCTACCGGATGCCAATCACATTGTCATTTGTACTCATTGGATTTTTTATATGGATAGCAGAAAATATCGCAACATTCTTCGGAGCTTGGCAATACCCAAACCAAGCTGACACATGGAGTATTGTGCATTTAGGCAAGGTTAGTTCCTGGCTTTTATTAGTGATTGTAAGCTTTCTTATAGTTGCCACGTTAAAGCAGGCTAAAAAAAGAATGCCAAATTGAAGCCAAAAGCCCCTCAATTGATAGAGTAACTCTAACTTGAGGGGCTATTATTTATACTACTGGATTTGCTTCTTTAATAGTTTCATTGAAGAATTCAATGATTTTTCCGTATACGAGGATTTCGTTTTGTTTTTTGGAGAAGCCATGACCTTCATCTTCTAACACGATGTATTCAACGTCGCGACCTTTTTCCTTTAGTGCTGCGACAATTTGGTCGGATTCCCTTTGAACAACACGGGGGTCGTTTGCTCCTTGAATAACAAGCATAGGCTTTGTCATGCCATCTAAATAAGTAATAGGAGAATCCTTTGTTAATCTTTCTTTATCTTTTACAGGATCTCCAACCCATTGCTCCATGAATGGCTTCCAGAACTCAGGAACAGACTCTATGAAGGAGAAGAGATCACTTGGACCAAAAATATCCACTACTGATTTGAAGTACTCTGCATGTCTACCATGAAGTAGAAGGGCCATATAGCCGCCATAGCTTCCGCCTAATAGTAAAATCTTTTCTCTATCCGCATAGCCATTTTCGATTAGCCATTCTAAGCCTTGGATATTATCTAAACGTGGGCCATGACCCCAGTCACCCTCGACCAATTTAGAATACTTTAATCCATAGTTTGTTGAACCACGGAAGTTCGGGGCGAAGATTGAGTACCCACTATAAATAAGTGATTGGAACATAGAGCGGAAGGTTTTGCGTTCAAGCGCTTGTGGTCCACCATGTGGCCAAAGAATTACATGTCCATTTGAATTTTCTTCCTTTGCCTTAAAGAACAGTGCCTCAATCTCCATCCCATCAAATGATGGGTATGTTAAAACCTCTGGCTCCACTAGATCCTCAACGCTTACACCAGGTACACGATAATGTGTTAACTCAGTCCAATTCGCTCCACCATCCTTGGAAACGAATAGATTACCAGGTGTTATTGCAGTACGTCCTTGGATGTAAAGATTACCACTGGCCATCACGACTAGCTTATCTACTACGCTTGTTGGTGTGTTTAAAGTTGTTAATTTGCCATCTGCTAGAGAATATTCGTAAAGTCGATCTTCTACACCATATGAACCTACTAAATAAAGAGAGTTATTCTTTTTAGAGTAAGTTAAGCTAGAGAAATCTTCTTTTTCTAGCTGTAAAACCTTTGAAAATTCTTTCGAAGTTAAATCGAATTTAGCAAGATAAGATAAATCATCATTAAATTCAGTTAAGAAATAGATATCTGACTCTGATGTATAGACGATTTCACTTACTGTGTGCTGTTCAGTTGTTTCTGGAGTCAATAAAAACTTCTCTTCTCCAACGTGTACGAAAGCTAGAGAATGCGTGTTGCCAAATTGCTTGATAGAGACAAAAGAATTTTCACTTGGACTAACAGCCTCGATTGCTGTTGGGGCTTCTGTTCCTTCAAGTAATAGCTTTTCTTCGCCAGTTTCAAGATTATAAACATAGTTATTAAAATAAGTAGCATTTCCAACAGTACTTGGATAGTAAAGACGCTTTCCATCTTCACTTAAATACGAGAAGAAATGACGTTCGCCTTCTTGTGTACGAAGAGGGGCGAATTTACCGCCTTTTGGAGATACCGCATAGATTTGAGTGTTTTCATCCCCATCATGGTCAAAGCCGGCAATGATAAATTCACCTGTTTTCGCGTAGGAAAGAAATGCTGCACCTTGATTATTAAAAGTTAGAGGGTAGGGGAATTGATTTGGAAGATCCATTGCCCAAAGGTTCGAGTAACCATTTAGGTTTGTACTAAAAACAACCTGTTTCTCATCGGGGCTGACAGTAAAATTAGAAACCGTTAATGTTTGAAAAAATTGTTCTACACCTGGTTTATCAAAGTTAATCATAACACCTCTCCAATTCTATTAAGATACCACCATGTTACCATAATTTTCAGTATTTTTAAAATAGTGAATATCTAAACTGGAGGGGGGATATAGTATCTATTTTTAATAGAAAAAAACTGAGGCTTACACCTCAGCTTTAATCCATTCTACAGCTATACTTTTTAAATCAATTAGTTCCTCGTCATATCGAGAAAGATGTTTTTTTAAATCTATTTCACGAAGCTTGGATGCTACAGGAGCCTGTAAGTCACGACGAAGCCCGTCTTCAATAGACATTTTCATACAATCTCTTGCTATTGCTAAAATATCATCTTCTGTATGTCCAGCTGATGAAGCAAATGAAAACCCTGCGTCAACTAGGTCAGGTATTCTAATGTAAACTGGGAAATCACCTTCATCTGTTTCATTATCCTCTACTGCAAAAATCACTGGGTATTTATATATTTTTATCAATGTCTTCACCTCACTATCAATAATAATATAGAAAGAGTGATTAGAAGGTTGGTAATTATAGGAGAGAATACCTATTAGATAGAACTGAGGGGATATGTGTAGCAGAAGGTTTTTGGAAATGCTGATATAGCGGCATTCTTCGTAAATTATTAATCATAGGCTAAAGAAAACGAAATAAATAGAAGCCTATCCTAGATTTCTCAGAGGATAGGCTTTTTAAGTATATTTTCTTGTTTTAGTCCCTAGTCATTAGCCACTTTTTCTTGATTTCATTTGCTGGTAGTGGACGGCTGTAGTAATAGCCCTGAGCAAAATCACAGCCCATCGAATTTAAAACATGAGCTTCTTCCTGGCCCTCAACTCCTTCAGCAATAACACTTAAATCAAGCTGCTGTGCAATTGCAATAATCGTTTTTACAATCGCCTTGTTCTCATCGTCTTGATTCATGCCCATAACAAAGGATTTATCGATTTTCAACGAATCGAGTGGATACTTATTCAGATAGCTTAAGGATGAATAGCCTGTTCCAAAGTCATCCATCGAGAGACTGATACCAAGATCTTTTAATGTATTGAGCTTTGCAATCATAGAATCAGCATACATGGCAATGCTCTCAGTTATTTCTAACACAACAAGGTCTGCATTAATTCCTACATCTTCTACCACTTTTTTCACATCAGCTACAAAGTTTGAATCAAGTAGTTGTCGAACAGAAACATTAACACTTGTTTTTAAGGGAATGTAGCCTTCGTTCTGCCATTGAATATTTTGTTTTAGGGCGGTATTTAATACCCACTTACCGATGGGAATAATCATTCCAGTTTCTTCTGCAATTGATATGAATTCATCTGGAGAAACTAGTCCAAGAATTGGATTATTCCATCTTAAAAGTGACTCCATTGCAATAATTTCATTAGTTTTTAAATCAATTATCGGCTGGTAGTAAAGCTCGAATTCTTTATTATCTAGACCTGTACGCAATTGCTTTTCTATCATCATTTTTCTATAGAAATTACTTTGCATATCTGAATTGAATAATTGATAGTTATTCTTTCCTTTTTCCTTTACATAGTACATGGCAGTGTCAGCGTGTTTAATAAGCGTATTTGCATCTTCTCCATCATTTGGATAAATACTGATACCTATGCTTGGTGTAATAAAGTACTCGCTATCGGCAATGATAAAGCCATTTTTAAACAGCTCCAGTAATTCGTTAGCAAATTTTCCACTTTCGGTTGAATTGTAGTAGGGAAGGATAACCGTAAACTCATCGCCACCGAGTCTATAAATTTTGGCAGAGCGGTGTTGTTTTTTTAGTAAGGTTTCCATACGTCTCGAAACCTCAACCAATAAAAGATCTCCCCAATCATGTCCTAGGGTATCATTAATGTATTTAAAACGATCTAAATCAAGAAACATAATAGCACTTTGACTTTTTTCTATTTTCGCTTTTTCTAAAAGGTCTGTAAGGTCCTCATTGAACATACGGCGATTTGGTAATCCAGTTAAAGCATCATGATTTGCCTGGAATTTGATTTCATCCTCATACTGCTTTCGTTCTGTAATGTCTGTTGATACGGCAAGTGATGCAGAACTCTCATTAAAATTAATAGGTACTTTTGCAGTCTGTACCCAAATTTTCTCGCCTGTTGCGGCAGTAAGAGATTCTTCTCTAATGAAGAGTTTACTTTGTGAATTGGATTTATCAATTTCTAGGGTCAAATTTTGCTTCTTCTCGTTCTGATTAATTTGTAGTTCAGCGTCAGATTTTCCAATCATCGCTAGTATATCCATTCCCATTAACTGAGCATAGGATTGATTTAAAAGTGTATAACGACCAAATTTGTCCTGTGCATAAATATAGTTAGGATTTAAATCAATTACTTGAAATAAGAACTTCTTTTGCTCATTTAGCTTCTTGTTCATATTATTTACAATTTTGATATGCATTCTGCTCGCTAGTATTAATAACGAAACTGCAAATACAAGCACGGCGATCGAGCTTGGATACAATCTTGTAGTTGAAAACATATTCAAAGTACCTATTAAATACCCGATAGTCGAGAAGATTATAAAATAAATTAGAAATGAACGTTCACTCTTATTTTGTACTTTGAGACTAACCAAGAAACAGAGAGCAGTACTAGCAAAGAAAAGTACAATATTGCCTTGAAATACCCAATGGAGCTCGCCGTAGATAGGGAAGTAAAATATATTCATACCTTCCTGTATAAGCTGTAAATCTTTTACTCCACTTGAAGTCCATCCAATCAGGTACACTATAAAAGCTAATACATATGAGATAATAACGGTTGTTCGATTAACAAGGAATCGCCACTTTTTTTGCAAATCATTTGATAATGTTTCTTGAACCATTATATAGCCAATATAGAAAAGTGTCGGTGTGACCATAATTGGGCCGAATCTGAAAAGCTTGAAAAAGAAAGTGATGGTTTCTTCTTTAAATAACTCATGCGAATATAAAAAGGCAACATCTAGCTGCCACAGGGTTGCAAGCAGTAAGAATAGTAAAATAACCTTTGAGAGTTTATTTTTATTAAATAAAACTAAGAGCGTAATACCAACGCAAATAGGAATTAAAGCTAAAATAATTAAAAAAATTAAAAACATGTAAGAATGGGCCTCCTATGTATGTGTCAGTAATAGATAAGCATTATTTCCACTACTCCCATGGGTAGTTATGCACACTGACTCAATATCTTGTTGCCTTGTGTTAAAAACAATAGGGATATCCTCAAACCCGATTCCTTTTGTTTTAGTGGTCGGAGGGATAAAGCCGTATTCCATTGATAGTAAGGACGAAATTATTTGCATTGCCCCCATAGCACCAAATGTGTGACCGAGCATTCCCTTTATGGACGTGATTGGCACTTCTGTACCAAATGTCTCTTTTAGAACAAAGCGCTCTATTTGGTCGTTTGCATCCATGCCAAGTGCTTGGCTATTTACATAGCTGGGTACCGTATCTTCAACTGTGTCTTGGAATACTTTAAGCATATGTTTTCCGGTTTTATCAAAGTTTAGTATCTTTTGTCCTTCATTTCTTGAAACGACTTTTTCAATCTTGCCGTAAATCTTCTGATTTCGCTTGATTGCTGTTTCTCTTCTTTCCATGGTAATTACCCCGGCACCCTCAGCTAAAACAAAACCGCGATGTTCTGTAGAGAATGGAATACCAGCACTTTCAATAGTGGAATCAGTTGAAAGGGCTCTAATTTTTTTGAAGCCATGGATGGTCCACTGGCCTAATGGAGCATCAGATCCACCTACTATACAAGCGTCTACACTTCCACTCTCAAGAAGAAGTTTTCCAAATGATACTGCATCTAAACTTGCTGTACAGCCTGTTGTTAATGTAAAGGCTGGGCCACTTAGACCGATTGCTTCAGCTACTGAACTTGATAGTGTATGCGTATCAACTATTGAAACCCCTTGGATGGGGAATTTTTTAAAATCAAATGCATCAGCAGAGTGTTGTTCAATTTCAAGAATCGCTCCAGCGGCAGTACCTATTATTACAGCAACTCGAGAGGGCTCGAAATAATTTAGATTTGACATTTCACAAGCATCTAATGCTGCTGCAACCGCAATTCTTACCGAGCGGGGATAGCGTTGATAATTTCTTTGACTAATCTCGAGAAAGCTTTCGTCAATAATACCTGCAACGAAATCACTTTGAGACGGGTCTGCATTTTTTAATATGCTCTGAGTACAAATTCCTTTTTCTAGTACATTTAAAAAACTAAATTTATCTAAAACGCCAGGTGCTTTAATGCCATAGCCTGTAATTACGATATCGTCCAATTGATTTCACCCTAAATTTCGACTTTTTTCTATTATATACACCAAATTTTGATATAGTCTATATTCTATAGGACTTAAGTTTATGTGTAATATTAAAATAGAGTGTCTAGTGCATTGGACTTTTGCGGCATGAAGATAAGAATTTGATATAATATGGATTTATATGATAAAAATAGTGCAAAAGTGATATCTTGCCTAGGATATTTATATGTAAAATCTTCTCTAAAAATTTGAAATTGTGCTACAAATCTATGTCCATATAATTATCTCTGAATAAATTTTGGGATTTAGAGGGTCAAATTACCCAAAATTTAGGATGCGTATTTTTAAAGTGCATATCACTTAATAAAATGTAGTTTGTAGGTTTAGTATATAAATAGGGTCTATATCTCAAGGGTCATGGGCATCGTTATTAAGTATAGAAATCCTGTGATTTTTAATAGACTCTGTCAAAAGAAGATGGGGAGGAATATAAACATGAATGAAAAATATAAAGATTTATTTGCATCATTTACTTTACCTAATGGAATAGAATTGAAAAACCGTATTGTGATGGCTCCAATGACTCACTGGTCTTCGAATGTGGATGGTACGGTGACAGATGCTGAAATTAAGTACTATTCACGTCGCTCAAATGGAGTGAGCATGGTGATTACTGCTTGTACACACGTAACTGCGAACGGGCAGGGCTTCCATGGGCAATTTGCAGCCTACAATGATGAATTTATTCCAGACTTGAAACGTGTAGCCGACGCTATTAAAGAGCAGGGAGCTAAAGCTGTTTTACAAATTTACCATGGTGGAAAAATGTCGCCACCTGAATTAGTACCAAATGGTGAAATCGTAAGTGCAAGTGATATTCCGGCAGAACAAAATGGTGTACCAGGAAAGACACCAAGACCTTTAACAGAAGGTGAAATTGAAGAAATTATCAATGCTTATGGAGAAGCAACTCGTCGTGCGATTGAAGCTGGTTATGATGGGGTTGAAATTCATGGTGCCAATGGTTATTTAATTCAGCAATTTTTCTCTGGTCACTCAAATCGTCGTGAGGACCGTTTTGGCGGTACTTTAGAAAAACGTATGGCATTCCCGTTAGCTGTAGTTGATAAGGTGAAGAATGTTGTAGAAAAGTATGGAGATTCTTCCTTCATCGTTGGTCATCGCTTTTCACCGGAAGAGCCAGAGGAAAAAGGAATTACAATGGCAGATACGCTGGAATTAGTAGATGCTTTAGCTGATAAAGGTCTAGATTATTTACATGTTTCATTAGGTGATTTCTTCTCAACTGTTCATAGAGGTGTAGATGATTTAACAAAAACACGAGTTGAATATTTACTTGAGAAAATAAATAATCGTGTGCCACTAATTGGTGTTGGTTCAATTTATAGTGCTGAGGACGCTCGTAAGGCCTTTGAAACGGGAATCCCTCTACTTGCTTTAGGACGAGAATTACTAATTGATCCTGACTGGGTTCAAAAAGTTATAGATGGAAAAGAAGCTGAAATTGTAACGAAGCTTGATAAAGAAAAACAAGAAGAATTAGTGATTCCAGATCAATTATGGAAAATGATTATAAATAGACCGGGTTGGGTACCAGGAGTTTAGTTAATACTAGGGTTTATCGACATTAACTAAAGGCGGTGACTCTAAGGAAATGAAAGAGCGAACGTTTGTTGAAAATAGCAACTTAAATGAGAGGCAAAAGCTAACTACTAACTTGCCCTGGATTATGAAGCAGACCTGGAAGGATGTCTTATTTGCCCATTATCCTGTGTCACGTAAGGTTTTAGAGGAAATTGTTCCAAGTCAGTTGACAGTGGATACGTTTTACCAAACCGGGTGGATTAGCATTGTGCCATACTTAACAAGCTCTATGCATTTGAGGGGTGTGCCTCCTGTTCCAGGGATATCTACCTATCCGGGCTTTAATATTCGTACTTATGTAACCATGAATGGAAAACCAGGTGTTTACTTTTTTCGGTTAACAGCTGCAAAGCATCTTGCTGCTTTATCTGCAAAAACCTTTTTTCAGCTCCCATATCTGCAAATGGATATGAACATGAAGCAGGAGAAGAATTTAATCGTTTTTGAAAGTGAAGAGAAAGCAGGTTTAGAGCTAAGTTGCAATTATAGGTCAGTATCGGAAGCTTCACCGACAAACCGCGGCTCTTTAGAGGAATGGCTGTTGGAAAGATACTGCTTATATAACGTGAGTAAAAAAGGTGTTCCACTAAGAGCAGACATTTTACATGAGCCTTGGCTAATCGAAAAAGCAGAAGCTGAATTCCAACAAAATACATTACTCTCGAGTATCGGCATCGAGACGGAAAACGAAAAGCCGATTTTACATTATGCTAAAAAGCGTATTGTTCGTTTTTGGCCAATAACCAGGATTAAATAAAATGGAGCGATTACTTTTATTAAAAGGTAATCGTTCTTTTTTTATCGAATAGGGAAGTAAGTGGTAGATTACAGAGTAAAAGGAGTGTTTGGATGAAGAAAATACTGCTAATGGTTCTTGTGAGTTTTTCCATAACCTCCACCTCTGTTCAAGCATTAAGCTGGGCATATCCTTTTGTAGTTTGGAAGGGGGATGTCTATGAGGTGACAGAGGAAGAAGTGCTGGAAGAAAAAATAGGCAAGAAAATTGGAGAAGTAAAAAGAAGACCCAATGAGATGACAGGCAGTTATTTTGGCGACGCATCGAATGCGTATACAGAAGGAACAAAATACTTTGAAATAAAGGGGATTACAACAAAGGAAGCAATTGCAGTAGAAGAGGAAGGGAATAAGTGGTTGAAGGCAGTCTATGCTCAAAAAGCACCGTTTCACTGGATGAACCTTCTTGCAGATGGATTGCCTTTTGCTATTTTAATAGTATTACTAATAATTGCTTTCTGGCTTTTGCGAAAGGTGAGATTTCAAAAAAATAAATAGTAGTGTTGAAGAAGGATTTCCAAGGGAAATTAAAGAATACAAAGAAGATGAAAATTACCAAAGAGGAGGCGAATGGTTTGAACCAAGCCTTATTAGTTATCGATGCACAGCAGGCACTAATTGATGGAGACGAAGTCGAAAAAGGGGTCATTGAAAAAGAAAGCCTAGTAAAAAATATAAACTTGGTTATTCAAAAAGCAGTAGAAAAAGAGATTCCGATAGTTTTTATTAGGGATGTAGATGTATCTAAGGGTGAGGGAACAGGCTTTCAGGTGCACGATGAAATTAAAGTGCCAGCGAGTGCGGTTACTTTTAATAAAGCAGCAACCAATTCGTTTTATGGGACTCCTTTAAAGGATTATTTAAAAGAACATAAAGTTGAGCATCTTGTCATGATGGGCTGTAAAACAGAGTATTGCATTGATACGGCTGTAAGGAGTGCAACGGTCAATGGGTTTGATGTCACTCTGGTAGGCGACGCACATTCTACTTCAGATTCAGATACACTATCTGGTCAACAAATCATTCAGCATCACAATCGAATTTTGCATGGGCATTATAATGTGGATAACTTTTCAATGGTTCGAAATTCTGATGAAGATTTGTTTACCCCACTACATGATAATTATCGATAGGAAATTGGAGGAGATAATTTGAAGCAAAACATTTATGATAACCAAGTCTTTTTTAAACAGTATACGGCTTTAAGAGATAGTGGTGTTACGGCCAATGATTTTGTGGAGCAGCCCGCCATAAAATCACTTCTGACAGCAATAGAAGGGAAAAAGGTTCTAGACTTAGGGTGTGGTGCTGGTGCTTTTGCAAAGTATTGCGTAGAAAAAGGGGCAGCTAAGGTGGTTGCTGTGGATATTTCTAAAAATATGATTGAAAAGGCTAGAAAGGAGAATCTTCATGAAAAAATCGACTATCTCTGCTCTCCGATAGAAGAGCTAGACTTACATAACCAAACCTTCGATATCATCGTAAGCTCCCTAGCCATTCATTATATTGAAGACTACCCGAAGCTAATAGATAAAATTAAGAGCCTGCTAATCGCTAATGGAGAATTTGTCTTTTCCACCGAGCATCCACTAGTAACAGCCCGAAAAGAAGTAATATCTAACTGGGTAAGGGACAGTGAAGGGAACAAGCTGCACTGGGCTGTCGATCATTATAAACAAGAAGGTAAGCGGGAAGGCTATTGGTATGTAAATGGAGTGGTAAAGTACCATCGAACTGTTTCTACTCTCATTAATACGTTGATTGAAAAAGGTTTAACTCTAGAA
This sequence comes from Ureibacillus chungkukjangi, assembly GCF_044795995.1. Taxonomy (NCBI): domain Bacteria; kingdom Bacillati; phylum Bacillota; class Bacilli; order Caryophanales; family Caryophanaceae; genus Ureibacillus; species Ureibacillus chungkukjangi. Next base: position 675,667 of record NZ_CP085009.1, read on the forward strand.
AGAATTATTGAGCCTACATCAATTTCAGGTGGAATAGAGCTAAGGCCAAAATTGATTGATGAGGAACGACGACCTTCCTTTATCGTCATTAAGGCAAAGAAAAAATAAGCTGCAGCTGCCCCAATCGGCAGTTTTTTTAGCATGTGGAGGCCTAAGTATTTGTTGGATGAAGAAAAAATATTAACCATTATTCAAGAAGACTTGTGGATGATGGGAATCTTAAAAACTGCTAAAGCACTAAACTTACCGGATTGGTGGATATGTGCTGGATTTGTAAGGTCTAAGATTTGGGATACATTACATGGCTTCAATATTAGAACGGAGATTGAAGATGTGGATGTGATTTATTTTGACCCATCCAATCTTGATGAGGCAAAAGAAAAGGCTTATGAAGAAGCATTGAAATCATATTCGCCCAGCACTCCTTGGTCTGTGAAAAATGAAGCAAGGATGCACCTTCGCAATAATTGTGAACCCTATCAATCCTCTACAGATGCAATTTCCAAGTTTCCTGAAACGGCAACAGCTTTAGGAGTGAAGCTGGATGCAGAGGACAATCTAATTTTAACTGCGCCTTGTGGAATTTACGATGTTGTTAACATGATAGTCCAACCAACACCGTTTATTTTAGTAGATAAAAAACGGGCATTTATTTACGAAGAGCGCGTTGCTAAAAAGAATTGGAAAGCAACTTGGGGGCAGATAGAAATAAAACATATTACAAATAAAGGAGATGTTTTTAATGGGAAAATATAAAGTAATATTATTTGACTTAGATGGTACCTTAACGGATCCAGTGGTTGGGATTACAAAGTCGGTTCAATATGCACTTAGGAAAATGGATATCGAGGAACCAAACCTTGAGAAGCTGACTTGCTTTATAGGACCTCCTTTACATGTTTCATTTGCTGAATTTTATAGTTTCACAGAAGAACAAACTCTATTAGCTGTAAAACATTATCGAGAACGATTTAAGGAAAAAGGGATTTATGAAAATGTATTATATGATGGGATGGTACCGTTATTAAAAGCATTAAAAGAGCAGCAGTATATATTAGTTGTTGCAACCTCAAAGGTAACTGCTTTTGCTGAGCAAATCATAAAGTATTTTCAGCTGGACGAGTACTTTGACAAAATTGTTGGTAGTAACTTTGATGGTACAAGATCGGCAAAGGGAGAAATCATTCAGTATATCTTAGCAGGATATCAAGAATTTCCAAAAGATGAGTTCGTAATGATTGGTGACAGAAAGTACGATGTGATAGGGGCAAATGAAACCGGGGTTGATTCGATTGCAGTAAAGTATGGCTACGGTTCTATCGAAGAGCTGACGGAAAGTGAGCCTACGCAAATAGTTGAATCTGTGGAGGAATTAACGGCATTGCTAGTAGGAGCTTAAGAAAAATATTTTAATAAAAGATATTTGCATATATAAATTCTTAGAGCAGGTGTTTTGAGTTTTGGACAAGCTAACTTATAATTAAATAGGAAGTAAGGCATAAATACATACATATAAGTGAGTTTGAAAGTAGGAGAAGAGATGAACAGGGTTATAAAGAGAAAGCCAAATATAGCTAAAATTTTTGGAAAAACGATCATGATTATCCTTGGTGGGTTAATCGCGGCATATGGATTAGAGGCCGTATTGATTCCCAATAATGTATCGGATGGTGGAGTAACCGGTTTAAGTATCGTCGGGTCGCAGCTTTTCGATTTACCTCTAGGGGTTTTAATTTCTATCCTCAATATCCCGTTTGTTTGGTTAGGCTATAAGCAAATCGGTAAAAGCTTTGCCATATATTCAGTAGTTGGAATTGTGTCTTTAGCGGTAGGTACAGTATGGATGCACCATATACCAGCCATTATCGAAGGAGATACGCTATTAATCACTGTTGTTGGTGGGATAATCCTCGGGTTTGGGATGGGTCTGGCCTTACGTAATGGTGGTGCGTTAGATGGTATTGATATGTTAGCTGTATTACTATCTAAAAAATTGCCTTTTGGGACAAGTGACTTGATTTTATTTTTAAACCTCTTTGTCTTCATCGTTGTTTCGACTGTATTTGGTTTACAAGGAGCCATTCTTTCGGGGATTGCATACTTCATTGCTTCGAAGGTAATCCATATTGTGGAAGAAGGCTTAAGCGGTTCAAAAACCTTTAAAATTATTACTGCTGAGCCTGAGGTAATGGTAGAAACGATTCGTGATCGATTAGGTCGTAGCGCAACCTATAATGATGTCTATGGTGGTTATTCACATGAAATGTTCAAGGAAATTACTTGTGTCATCAACCGATTAGAGGAAAGCAAAATGAAAGTAATTATACAAGAAATCGACCCAGGTGCATTTGTTACAGTTTATGATGTAGCAGAAGTAAAGGGCGGAAACTTTAGAAAAAAAGATATTCACTAATATGTAATAGAAAGCGTTTCTGTAAAAGGAGACGTTTTTTTCTTTTTTTAAAAGGATTAATTTCAGAGATACCGAATTTTTAGTTAGAAGGAAAAAGAAATGTGAGGAGTATTTATGACAGGTACTATCGGGATTTCGCAAGATTTTAAAGAGTTAGCGCACTTTTTAGCTGAATTAAATAATCAAAAAGCCTTTCATATTGGTTATTGTGGACTTCTAGCTGATGAAATCTACGAAACCTTAGAAGAAGATTTTGTAGGGGATGATGGCAAAATTGCGTTTCTGGTTGCTAGGAATAGCTATGGGGAAATTGAGGCTGCTATCGGGGTGGATATAGACGAGGAAACAGCAGAAGTCTGGGGGCCATTTAATATAAATGCTACCTTAACTGTACAAAATCAACTGTGGGAGCAGCTAATGCAGGAGTATCCAACACTTAGGAATTTTTCTTTCTTTTTAAATAAAGAAAATATAAAGCAACAGGATTTTATGAATATGATCCAAGCAACTAAAACGGGAGAGCACCTTATTTTAGGGTTGGAGAAGAGAAATTTTGTAAGGGTTAAAGATATAAAGAGTACAGACTTTATTCAAAACGATTTTCAAGCTTTTGAAGCTCTGCACTCAGCAGCTTTTCCGAATACATATTATAGAGCTCAAACAATTGTAAGCCGATTAAATGAAGAGCATATATTAAAAATCCTCAAGTCTGAAGCAGGAGAAATGCTTGGGTATGCCTATTACGAGGTAGATTTGGACAGGAATGAGGCAGACTTACACTATTTTGCGATTGCACCAACTGCTCAAAATCGAGGATATGGCACTCTGCTGTTGAAGGAAGTTGTAACAGAAATATTTAATTTCAGAGAAATAAACGAGATGAAATTATGTGTTGAAGCTAAAAATGACAAAGCAAATCATGTTTATATTAAAGCTGGATTTGTAGAGAGAGATTTATTATATAGCTATAAATTTAATCGTAGTAATGGAATGAAGTAGAGATATTTTGAAAAATATGGTTGTAAAATCGTTAGAATAATTATAAAATAGGAACAAACGTTCTATTGCGAGGTGTGAAAATTGGAGCTTTGTTTTTATGGAGAGCAATATGAAAAAGCGATTAAACAATATCAATTAACTGAAGAACAGCTTCGCTATACGGGTTCACCGACTGATAGTATGGAACTGGTAAAAGAAGACTTAGACCGTTATGCCATATTAGCCATAGAGGAAGGGAAGCTTGTTACTTTCTTCAATCTACATGAAAATGCTGGGGTAAAGCCATATTCTACTAATAGTCATGCCATTTTATTAAGGACATTTTCAACGGACTATCGCTATTTAGGGAAGGGCTATGCAAAGCAAGCATTAGAGCTATTGCCTTCTTTTGTGAAGCAAAACTTTATTAATATAAACGAAATCGTATTAGCTGTGAATGTTCAAAATGATGTAGCGCAAAGCTTGTATAAGAAAAGTGGGTACGTTGATGAAGGGGAACGTAGAATGGGCAAAAAAGGTGAACTTATCATTATGAGTTATTATTTGTAAAGCGGGTGATGAAGAATGTTAAAGAGAATTGAGCTCCAACGAGAATTAATTTCTTCTTTTACTGAATACCCATTTTCGATTCCGGGAATAAAGGAACTAGACTATCTAGAGTTTCAAGGTCCAGTAACATTTTTTGTTGGCGAAAATGGTTCCGGTAAATCAACGCTCCTGGAAGCCATTGCTGAAAAATGTGGATTTAATACTGCTGGTGGAGGAAGGAATAATTATTACGATGTCCACCGTTCCGAATCTGCATTAGGTAAATTTATTAGTCTTTCATGGTGGCCAAAAATGTCAAATGGCTTCTTTCTGAGAGCAGAATCTTTTTATAATTTTGCATCCCATATAGATGATGTAAAAGCATTTAATGCATATGGAGGCAAGTCCTTGCACGAGCAATCTCACGGTGAATCCTTCATGTCTTTATTCTCAAACCGTTTTAATGGCAATGCTATTTATATATTGGATGAGCCAGAAGCAGCCTTATCTCCTCAGAGACAGCTTGCATTTTTAAGAATTATAAATGATTTAGTACATGACGGGGATAGTCAATTTATTATTGCCACACATTCTCCAATTCTTTTAGGGTATCCTAATGCTACTATCTATAGTTTTGATGAAGAAACTATACAAGAGGTTGAGTACGAACAAACTAGTCATTACCAGATTACAAGGTACTTTTTAGAAAATCGAGAGAGATTTTTAAAGACTCTTTTGGATGATTGAGGACAAAAATAAATGCACCAAAAGTATCGCGATAAATACTTTTAGTGCATCTATTATTAACTAATTATTATTGTTGTTATTGTTTTGCTTGCTGTAGTTATTGTTGTTATTTTCTTGAACATCAAACTCTTGAGCATACTCAGCGTTGTTATTTTGCTTATTCTTTTTTTGATTATTTTGATCGTTGTTATTTTTTTGTGCTTTGTTTTTTCTACTCATTTGTGAATTCCTCCAATATTTTATAGATTAAATTTATCGTTTGTTTGATTGCATATTTTTATCATGATTTGTGGCATTATTTTTGTTCTTAACCTTTGAGTCGAATTCTTCTGCTATTTCAGCAGTATTATCTTCTGGGTTATCTTGGTGGCTTGTAGTATTCCTATGCAAATGCGCGTAGGTTTCAAAAGGGTTGTGGGTTCTCGTGTTCATTGTTTCCTTGCTGTTTTTGTTACCCATGGATTCACCTCCTAGATACTAATTTGCTCTTGGAAAGCGGATTTATTCTATAAATAAAAACTACTTAGAAAAGCATTAAATGGTAATAAAGAAGGTGGATTTAAATAAATTTTTATTTTGTATTTGAAAGTCAAACAAGTTGTCGCTTAAACTATTTTTAATTATTAATGTTCCGTTAAATTTGATAATGAGACCTCTTGTTCTTTCTGTGGATCATCGAGGGGATAGATTCTTGCTGTTCCAGCGTCTGCATTTACATGTTGAATATAGACCTTTTCTCCGTTATACAGGACCTTTGCAATGACTGGTGATTCTGAAATTTCTTGAGCTCTTTGTGCATTCATTCTGAAATCCTCCTTTTGAAAATTCACTATCGTACTGCCATTTAATTATTTACAATCCTTTGCTAAATATAACGATCGAATCAGCACAATATTGTTTCCTTCCTTGGATAAAACTGTATGACGGTATATAGAAAAGTATTTTTCTGAAAAAATGAAACATTCGCACTTCCTTTTTCGTATATTAATAAAAGCAAGTCGAATTTGATGCAATAAATTGTCATTTACCAATTGCATTATTCATATATCATTACTGTTGCTGTTAAATAAGGAGTGTAAAGATAAAAGTGAGCTTTAACTTGAAAAGACAAGTTGTAATTATTATTTCCTCCCTTGCCATTATGATTGCAATTGGATTATCGATTGATATGTATTTAACGCATAAAGAAATTATGGACGCAACTAACGCATGTAATAATTTGAATGGGAATCCTATTGTACATAAAGAAGGTCTAGTTTCTAATTGGTCTTTTACTTGTGATGGATTATAGACATTTAAAAAACTCACCTCGAGGGGCGAGGTGAGTTTGGGACAGGGTTCAGTATAACTGTTTTATTTTTTGGAAGTTGTTTGTTCTAACCACTCATGCTCCAATATTCCGTAGAGGTGAGAGTCTCGCCAGCCATTGTGAATTAAAAAGTCGTCGCGAATTGTTCCTTCTCTTACCATGCCGACCTTTTCTAGAACCTTTACAGAGCCGATATTTCGAGGGTCACAGGTTGCAGAAATACGGTGCAGATTTAACTGTGTAAAGCCAAATTCGATAAGCATCTTTGCCACCTCTGTAGCGTAACCCAATCCCCAATAATCTGGATGTACAACATATCCAATTTCACCTTTTCTATCGATGAAATCTTGAATATTGATTTCTCCAGAACCGATTAGTTTATTCTCTACGATGACTGCGAAGACAAAGCGGGATCTAGGAACTTCATTGCTATCGGAAACCACTTGCTGAACGAACTCTAATGAATCATCCTCTGAATTTGGTCCCCAAGGCTGAAACCTGCTAACTGTTGGAAGCGAAGCATAGGCATGTACATCCATCCAATCCGTTTCTAACATTTCTCTTAAAGTAACGCTATGGCCAATTAAACTCGCAATCATTGAAATCCCTCCTGAAATACATGTCTTTAAAGATAGTTGAATTCTATAAGAAATATAAAAGTCCTCTAAAATAAAATTATTCGCATGCCTTGTAAAAAGTAATCATAATCACAGATTCATATAAAGGTTTTTCAAGATATTTAGCGAAAAGAATAGTTGGGTGAGTGTAAATATGAAACTGAATGTGTACAACATGAATAATCAATTCGCTATTCAAATACTAAATTGGAAATATAAACCTCCATATGATTTTTATAATAATGAGTACTCAGAAGAAGCTCTTGAAGAATTACTTGATAGTTCATACTATGCTTTAGTAGATATGGAAAATGAATTATTTGGATTTTTTTGTACTGGAAAATCAGCCCAGGTTCCAGCTGGACATGCCATGGGAGTTTACGAAGAAAAATTTATTGATATGGGACTTGGCATGAATCCAATGCTCGTAGGAGAGGGTAGAGGAACTGAGTTTTGCCTATTAATAATTAAACTAGTTGAAGAAAAATTTCAAAACACGCCTATACGTTTAACAGTTGCTAAATTTAACAATAGAGCTATTCATTTATATGGAAAACTAGGGTTTGTAGAAGAACATGAATTCGAAACTGAGAGAGCAGAATTTATGACGATGGTGAGAAGAAGGGAATAATTAATATTAAAGTGTCCCAAAGGGTACTAAAATCCTTTGGGACCACTTTCAATAAAAATTCTTATATTTTGAATTTACTAATTGCAATCGCTAATTCTGTACTCAAATTATTTAGTTCTTCAGATGCTTCAGCTACAGATTGAATTGCTGTTAGCTGTTCATCACTAGATGCACTGACTTCTTCGCAGGCAGCCGCTGTAGATTGTGCTGTTAGGGACATTTCTTCAATTGTTTGAACTACTTGATCTTTATAAATTACTATTCCTTCGATTTGAGAGATTACATTTTTAAATGTACTCTCCATGTTCTCAATCAATGTTGAGAGATTTGTGAATAGGGAACTCGTATCTTCAACGACAAGTCCTTGATTTTGGAATGTATTTTGCATCTCTGTCATTCGATTTGTGACTTGTTGTGACTCTGATTGTAATTCCTGAATTGTTGTTTTTACTTGTTCAGTTGCTTTTGCTGATTGTTCTGCAAGCTTTCTTACTTCATCCGCAACTACCGCGAAGCCTTTTCCATGCTCACCTGCACGCGCTGCTTCTATACTAGCGTTTAGTGCAAGTAAATTTGTTTGAGCTGAAATTTCAGAGATTGTGTTCATTACAGTATCAATTGCGCCTACTTTAATTTCAAGCCCATTTATTGCGTCTGCCATATTCATTAATTCATGCTTTGAATGAGTGAAGGAGCCTAGCAAATTATTCATCTTCTCATGCCCCATGATATTTAACTTATCAGTCTCGATTGTAATGTCGTGTAACGATGCTGTTTGAACCTTCATGTCATTGATTCTTTCGCCAAGCTGTCCTGTAGTTTCTGTGACAATATCTGCATTTTCAGATGAAGTGGTTGCACCGATCGCAATATCATTCACAGCATTGGAAACTTCGATACTTGCAGCACTTGTTTCTTCTGCAAGTGCACTTAAATGGTGGGAACGTTGCTCTACATTATTGGATGAATCTTGAACAACAGTAATGATATTTTTCATATTCGAAAGCATTGAGTTGAAATGCTCAGCAAGCTTGCCGATTTCATCCTGAGATTTCACCTTGATATTAACTGATAAATCACCTTGAGAAACCTCTTCCATTAAGACACCAAGTTTATTAATCGGTTTTAAAACGCTCGTGATAAATAAATATAAAACGATGAATGTTACTGCAATAATCGCAACTGCAATTAAAGCTATTACTTGCTGGATATCCTTAGCTAAACCGTGTAAATTATCAACTTGGTACACAGCAGATACTGTCCAATTTAAGTCTGGAACCTTTTTATAAACAATAACTGATTCCTCATTGTTAATAGTTGATTTTATATTGTTGATGCTTTTATCATCAACCTGCATTGCTTGTACAAATCGATCTGTACTAAGGTCTTCACCCATTTGGGAAGGATGCACAATAGCTACGCCGTTACTGTCTAATACAACTGGATATCCTTCATAGCCTAAATCAGTAGAAGAGAGCATATCTGTAAGCTCTGCTAATAAAATATCTACGCCTAAAACTCCAATGACCGTGTTACCATCTTTTACCGCTAGTGATCCTGTTATTGCATATTCACCAGTAACGCTATCCAGGTAAGGAGATGACCATACAAACTGATCTGGATTTTGAATTGCATTTGTATACCAAGGACGAGATTTTATATCTAAATCATTAATCCCTTCAAAATGTGGTTCAATAATTGTGTATTCACCATCAGTAAAGTAAATGCCTGAGGAAGCATCGTAAATGGATAAGTATTCTGCTAAATCAAAGCGATATAGCTGATCTGCTTCATCATTATATGTAGATGAATTTAAATGGAAATTTTGTATATCTGACGATGCAGCTAATTTTAATATACTTTTCTCGTAAGTAGATAAAAATGTTGAGATATTATCTGAAAGGCCATTTACTACTACCTTACTCTGTTCTATCACGTTATCCTCTGTTTTCGAAGTGATTAAAAGAGAGCTGACTGTTCCTAGAGTCCCTAAGCCTAAAACAATAATTATTAACACTATAGCAAGTACTCGCCATTTAATAGATAATTTCATAAAATCTCCTCCCGATATAGTAAAATAAGAATGTTACTATAATAACAAAAAATTATTTTTGAGTATGTTAAAAAAATGATATATTTAGTATTTTTCGACTATTATAAATATATAATATTATCTAAAATATAATTTTTTGAAGGAAATTTCCTCTAATTGAAATATAAGTAAGGTAATCTTACATAATGAAAGAGGCGTAATGATAATCAATCGTAAGTAAAGAGGAGGTAAAATATGAAACAAGCAATAATTTTTGATATGGATGGAACTTTATTTCAGACAAATATGATATTAGAACCAGCATTGGCTGCTACATTCGATGTTTTAAGAGAGAATCAGTTATGGTTTGACGAAACGCCTATCAGCAAATACCGAGAAATTATGGGAGTGCCATTACCAGTTGTTTGGGAAACTCTTTGTCCAGATCATTCTGAAGAAGTTAGAGAAAAAAGTAACGAGTTGTTTCAGAAAAAGCTAATTGAGATGATTTGTCTTCGCAAAGGGGAGTTATATTCTAATGTAGTAGAGACGCTCCAATCACTAAGTAACAAATATCCACTTTTTGTAGCGAGTAATGGTGAGTGGGAGTATTTACAGGCGATTATTGATACATATGAATTGAATCAATTGTTTCGAAAAATTTATAGTATTCAATCGATAGCTTCAGGTAACAAATCGGAATTAGTAAAGAGTGTTTTAGAAGAAAATAAAATAACGAACGCTTGGGTAGTAGGAGATCGATTGTCTGATATTATGGCGGCTAAAGAAAATGGATTAGTGTCAATAGGGGTAAATTTTGATTTTGCTCAACTAGAGGAATTAAATCAAGCTGACATCGTTATCAACGAGATGAAGGAATTAATGACACATATTCGCTAAGGAAACCCTATTATTTTCTCACAACCTTTTGGAGATAATAAGGAAAAATGATTTATGAATAGAGCTGGAGGAATTACATTGAGAAGTGCAAATCCCTATATATTTGTAGAAAATTGTGTAGAAATTATAGAATATTATCGGAATATATTAAATGGTGAAATTAGAAATGTTCAACAGACTGAGGATGGCAAGTGTTTGCATGCTGAACTTGTTGTGGGAGATAGTATTATTCACTTTTCCGATGACTTTGGAAAAACGAAGCAGGGTGATAATGTGCGAGTGAGCCTCGAATGTGAAAGTGAAGAGGAAATTACGAGGATTTATAATGATTTAAGTGTATCTGGAATTGTGACAGTCGAGCTACAAGAAACCTTTTGGGGTGCACTACATGCCAATTTGGTTGACCAGTTTGGAGTAGGCTGGCTTTTGAATTATCAAAAATAAATCGAGCATAATTATAACCCTTCTGTACATGCTAAGAAGGGTCAGAACACAACTGAATCATCCTTCTATATAAAAGCCGGTTTCCCCTAGAGGAAATCGGTTTTTATAATTGTATTAAATTGGAATTTGGTGGATAATTTACATTAAAGTGACTGATAGGGAGGGGAACGGTTGATGATTCAGCAAGCGACTTTAAATGAAGTGCGAACAGCTTCGGAATTAGCTCTATTACTGTGGCCAGATAATACAATTGAAGATCTCCTGCTAGATATGGAAGAATTGCTAGCTTCTGATCGTACAGCAGTTTTTATTGCGTATGAGCAGGGGGAGGCAATAGGCTTTGCCCAATGCCAGCTTCGAACGGATTATGTGGAGGGAACGAATTCAAATGTAGTTGGATATTTAGAAGGGTTATTTGTAAAGTCAGATTACCGCAAAAAAGGGTATGCCAAGCATCTTGTCGAGTGTTGTGAGCAATGGTCAAAAAGTAAAGGATGTACGGAATTTGCAAGTGATTGTGAATTACATAATGAAGAAAGTTTAGCTGTCCATTTAAAATTGGGTTTCCAAGAAGTAAATCGTATTATTTGCTTTGCTAAGAAAATTAATTAAATAGCTAGCTCAAAATAATTTATTTTATGGTAATCTATTTAGGAACACGAAATAGAAATGAGGGTTCCTCGTTGCATATAAAATCGATTATTATAGTTTTAATAATTAGCGTAATTGGTGCAGGGTTATTTGATGTGCTGGGGCTGCCGGTTCCTTGGATGCTAGGTCCATTATTTGCGGTCTTACTAAGCCAATTTTTTATTAAGTATGAGCTTTTTTGGCCGGTCCATTTTCGTAATATCGGATTAGTTGTAATTGGCGTTTCCATTGGTCAAACCTTTCAGTTAAATGTTTTCTCTGGAATGGGCTGGCTGATTTTTCTTATGTTTCTTATAAATATTGTTCTAGTAATCATAAGTATTGGGATGGCATTGGGTGTACAAAAATTCGGTAAGGTTTCCTTGAAGACAGCACTAACCTCTACCGTTCCAGGTGGTTTAGGGCAAATTGTGGTGTTTGCTGAAGAGGAAAAGGATATCAACTTAGCAGTAGTTACATATTTTCACGTGGTTCGAGTAATAAGTATCGTGATGGTAATTCCTTTTATTTTATCAGGCCATGTTGTTCAATCAGGGAGTGGAGAAAACCTTTTAGAAATACAATGGCTTCCAGTTGTCATATTACTACTGGCCTCTTGGGCAACGGTGTGGATAGGGAGAAGGATTAAATTACCGGTTCCATATTTTCTTACACCAATTTTGTTTATCATCGTACTTACTTTATTTTCTGTTGAGACACCTCATGTACCAGAAATTTTGTTACATATTGCACAAATATTTATGGGAGCTTATATCGGTCTTTTACTCAAACCGAAAATGCTTAGACTTGGAAAAAGGGTAATCCTATTAGGAGTAGGAAGTGCTTTACTATTAATTGTTATAACCTTTGGACAGGGTCTCTTATTGGTTCATTTTTTAGGTTATTCTTTATCTACAAGCTTCTTAAGTACAGCAGCAGGTGGACTCGATCAAATGAGCTTAATTGCTACGGCAGTCGGTGCAGAGGTTTCTGCTGTAACGGTATTTCAAATTTTTAGACTCCTATTTGTCTTTTTATTTGTTTTACCATTATTGAAGATGGCTTGCTCTTACATTGATCAAAAACAAGCGAAAGAAAATCATAAGGAGAAGGTGCTTCCGTAACGGACACCTTTTTATTTTTTAATTTAATTAGAACTTTAGGAAATTAATAGGAAATTCTACATAACTTTATGTCAATCTGTCATTGAATTTTCATATTAAATAAAGCTATGTCATTGTTGAAATATATAGTTCAGTGGTATGATAGAATATAGTGCTTCTCCAGAAGGATGCCTAATAATGAGGGGAAAAGACATACTATGCAAAACTATCTTGATCTCTGGGCTAAGACGGTTAAGACAGGGATTATTAAATCTAATTTAATTCCCATGATTGCTGCACTTATGCTCGCTTTATATACTTATAAACTAAATTTTATTGACCATATACCACACATCATATTTGCTGTTGTAGGTTCAGCTTTCATAATCGGAGCCTCCGGTATCTTTAATAACCTATATGATCGCGATATAGATGCGATTATGAAACGTACTCAATTAAGACCTACTGTAACAGGTACGTTAAATGCACGTACGATATTGATTGTTGGTATTATTCTATTAATTGCTGGACTGGCGATTCTCTCTTTAACTACTTGGCTTGCTGCATTTCTTGGATTCCTTGGTGTGTTCTTTTATGTAATTCCATATACTATGTGGACAAAAAGAAGAACGATTTGGAATACAGAAGTGGGAAGTATCTCCGGGGCTATGCCGCCGTTAATCGGTTGGGCAACAGTTGCACCAGATATTTGGTACCCGGCAGCTTGGGCATTATTTATCATCATGGTCATCTGGCAAATGCCACATTTCTATGCAATTGCTATTCGTAAAAAAGATGACTATGCCGCAGCGAATATTCCGATGCTACCAGTTAAAAAGAGTATGAGAAGAACGTATGTGCAGACAAATATTTATTTAGTCATTATGATGCTAACAAGCTTCTTATTTGTCCCTTTAAGCTGGGGCCTAACGCTTACTTCACTTATCTTGGGTGGGATTTGGCTTTGGATTAGTATTGTGGGCTATCGCCAAATGGACGAGAAAAAATGGGCAAATAAAATGTTTGCGTACTCTTTAATTTATATGATGGCCGTATTTGCTACAGTAATTATCTATTCAAGTGTGGGTATGATACTTCAATAAGGTGAAAAGGTGTCCTTTCTAGGGCGCCTTTTTGCGTCTTCAAAGGATTTGTGGATAACTTTTTAAGATAATTCTTAAAATTCTAATTATTTGTGGATAATGTGGACAAAAATCGATGAAACAGTGGATATGTGGGTATAAAAAAGTTTGAAAACGAATAGGTATTGCTATTTTGTGGATAACTTTATGCTGATAGTGGACTTAGATTTCCAACAGTATACTTTAATAAAAATTATCTTGTGGATAATCTGTTGCATATCAGGATGGGGATAGCTTGTGAAAGAGAAGTGGTTAGAGTTTCAGGGGGGAATGCATTGAATGGATAAGTTGTTATATAACAAAATTTATCGAAATTGTGAACGATATTGTGATAAAAATGTGACATATGGTGATATCGTATCCACAATCGTTAGTGGAAAATGATATGATAAAAACATCAAAAAGAGGATAATTATAAGTCCTTTTTTGAAAATCGCTCTTTAGTAAAAAAGTGGTAAGTAAGCTCATATGAACCTTTGTAAAAGCTTGATCGACAAGATATATAACCTCCCCTATGTTTATATATAAAACGCTTTCTAAAGGTTAAACTTGAAACAGCACTGTGCTTTTTGGCGTAGTGCTGTTTTTGTGTTTAAAATGAAAAAACCGATGAAATATATCATCGGCTAAAAGCATATTTTAATGTTCAATTAGAAGGCGATAAATGAATAGACACCAAATAAAAATGAAACAGCGGCCAATGAGTAATAGAAGATACTATTATTTTTCTTATTTTCTCTTTTCAACTCATATTGTCCCATAGCTAAAAAGAGGGGACCCATTATCATATATGCCCATGGTAGTAGATTTGGGCTCCCAACAGCGAACGTATATACTCCAATCAACACAAGTAACAGTCCCACTACGGGCTGCATTAAGACTACCAGACTCCATTTATTCTCCATACAAATCACACTCCTGTTTGAAAAGATACATGTTGCTAGAAATTAGCATATAAATTGTATATATTAAATTAATTCTACAAATATTTAGAAAATTCCTTTTTGTTACAAAAAAGAAATATTTAATACATTTGATTTATATAAAATTGGCAATAAAAAACCTAAAAGCTCAAAGATGAACTTTTAGGTTTGAGTAGTATTAGAATTTCAAATTGGAAACCTCATGTAAGTAATCGCCTAGTACGCGAAGTCCTTTGTCGAAGTTTTCTAAGTGGAAATGCTCATTTGGTGCATGGAAGTTTTCGCTATTTAGGCCGAATCCCATTAACACGACAGGTAATGCCAGAATTTCGTCAAATGCAGCTACGATAGGAATTGAGCCACCACCACGTGTGAAGGCAGTTGGTACATTATAAACGCGCTCATAAGAACGACCAGCTGCTTGGATTAATGGATGATCAAATGGTGTTAAGAAAGGAGCACCTTTGTCAAATTCAGATACAGTAACTTCAACGCCCTTTGGCTTATGCTTTTCAATATGGGCCTTAAGCAATTGAACAATTTCATTTGGATCTTGGTCTGGTACTAGACGGCAAGTGATTTTTGCTCCAGCTTCAGCAGGTAAAACGGTTTTAATACCTTCGCCAGAGAACCCACCAAATACACCGTTAATTTCTAATGTTGGACGAGCCCACGTTTGTTCTAAATAAGAGTAGCCTTCTTCACCGAATAATTCAGTTACACCAACTTCTTGCTTTAATGCTGCTTCATCAAAATTTAGCTCACGATATGCTTGGCGCTCTTCTTCAGATAAGGGACGAACATTATCATAGAAGCCTTCTACTTGGATTGTTCCATGCTCATCACGGAATGAAGCTAAAATATCAGCTAATGCATGGATAGCATTCTGAACACCGCCACCATAAAGGCCAGAGTGAAGATCACCCTTTGCACCACGCACATCAATTTGAACACCAGTAAGTCCACGTAAGCCATAGCATACAGCTGGTTTACCAGGAGCATAAAGACCAGTATCAGAGATTAAGATTAAATCTGCTGCAAGCTTTTCTTTATGTTCTTCTACATAAGCAGGTAGGTTAGGGCTACCGATTTCTTCTTCGCCCTCGTAGATGAATTTCACGTTTACTGGAAGGGTACCCTCTGTTGCAAACAATGCTTCAAGCATTTTTAAATGCATGTAAACTTGACCTTTGTCATCAGAAGCACCACGAGCAAATAATTTATTGTCGCGAATTACAGGATTGAAAGGTTCAGATTCCCATAAGTGAAGGGGATCCACTGGTTGTACATCATAGTGACCATAAAATAATATCGTTGGTTTGCCTTCTGCATGCAGCCATTCACCATAAACAACTGGGTGACCTGCAGTTTGATCTACTGATACGTTTTCAATGTTTAGCGCGCGAAGCTTGTCCGCTAACCACTCTGCTGCTGTTTGAATGTCTTGTTTGTGCTCAGAAAGGGAACTGATACTTGGAATACGAAGAAACTCACTAAGTTCCTCCAAATGCTTTTCTCGGTTTTCTGTAAAATAAGCATCTAAAATTTGTGATTGACTCAACATAAACCCTCATTTCCAAAATTATTTAGATAATAGAAATAGTATAGCATACGCGTGCCTGGTCCCAAAACAATTCAGAATAGTTTGGGTGCCAGGTACACAAACAATTCGAGAACAATTCAGAATAGTTCGTGTGCCAGGTACACAAACAATTCAAACACAATTCCCACACAATTTACGAAAATTACAAGGGATAGATTTGAAGCTTACAGGAATGTAATGTAATTGAAAGCAAATCCGATAGAGTGTAATACAATTTTTTGGGAAAATGTATACAGAAGGTAGTACGATATTGGAGGAAACAAACTATGATTAGTTGTTTAAATGGAATTTACGAGGAATATAATCGTTACATATATCATTTATGTTTAAAATTAACTCGCAACACAGCTGAAGCTGAGGATTTAATGCAAGAGGTTTGGGTTAAAGTTGTACGTAATGAAGAGCAGGTAGAGAAGGTTGACCACGTGAAAGCATGGCTTACTACAATTACAATGAATACATTCCGCGACCGCTATCGCAAAAATGTAAGAAGAAGCAAGTACATGATGAGTCAACCTGAAACATTAGACGTACCGATTTTAGATTTGGTTCCCAATAATGAAATTTCTACTGAAGAAAAAGTAGAAAAAGAGGTTGTAACGAAAATCGTTCAAGAGAAAATGCAGGAATTAGACGGAATCTATCAAAAAACATTATGGTATTTCTATGTTGATCAATATTCACTAGCTGAAATTTCAACGTTAATGAAGGTATCAATCGGAACAGTGAAATCACGTTTATTCCGTGCTAAAGCTAGATTAAAAGAAATATTAATTGCTGACTCATCCCTGCAGGATGTTGTGATGGCATAAAAGAAAGACTTTCCTTTATGGGGAGTCTTTTTTTGTGGGCACTAAAAAAGCAGGATGCGTTAAAATTGCATCCTGCTCGCCGTTTTGAATGGGGCGTTTTTCTCGTGCCTTCATTCATCTTCTCTTTATTTATTTAGTCCACTACCATTCACAAGACACTTTTCAAAAATGGTATGTAATGTTTTAATTTCGTCATTTGAGAGCATGCCAAACATAGTGTTAACCATTGTTGATACTTGCGCTCGAGATTCCTTTAATATCTTTTCGCCTTCGATAGTAATAGCGATTTGGGAAGCTCGACGGTCAGCGTTACTCTGCGTTTTTTCAATAAAGCCGCCATTAATAAGCTTTGTTGTTAAAACAGTAACTCCACCCGTCGTCACTTTTAAGCGTTCAGCAATCGCAGAAGGGCGTTTTGGACCCTCTTTCGCCAATAAATCTAAAAGTAATATATGAGATTTAGAAAATCCTAAAATATTTTGTTGGTTCCACTCATTAGCCCATTTACGCTCTAGTGAAGATACGACTTCAAAAAGAGAGGAAAGGGATTCATGCCGTTGGTTATCCATAATGTTCAGCTCCACTTACATAATTCATTTCGCAGGTCTTGTACTTATACGAAATTCACTTTCGCAGGCCGATTTGTTTAACCTTGTGCTGCGACTTGTTGCATAGCATTTAACTCGTAAGCACGAACTTTTCGTGGGATAAAACGACGAATATCCATTTCGTTGTAGCCAACTTGAATACGTTTTTCATCAAGTAAAATCGGACTACGCAGCATACGTGGGTATTGTTGAATTAAGTTATATAGATCTTGAATTGATAATTGATCAATGTCGATGTTTAAGTTTTTAAAGTCATTTGAGTTTGTAGCAATGATTTCGTCAGTACCATCTTCAGTCATTCTTAAAATATTTTTAAATTCTGCTAATGTTAAAGGTTGAGATGTAATGCGTTTCTCATTGAAATTGATTTCGTTTTCTTTTAACCATTTAATAGCTTTTCGTGAAGAAGAACAGCTAGATTGTGTGTAAATTGTAACTGTCATAAAATCTCCCCGCTTTCATATATTTTAAAGTTTTAAATATTTACTGGTAAGATGTTTTGCTTATATTAATATCTTACTAGTAAGTTAATTGTAAGTCAATAGCGATTTTGCTTTCGTTAAGTAAGCTTATTACATTAAATTAATAACCGTTTTCCTATAAATATATACGTCTTTCAAGAAGAAAAGTTTCATTTTTTTGCATTTATTCAAAAGTAAATGTGATTTGAAAATATGAGTTTGAATGAAAAACCCTATGAAAAAGTAGTTTTTCGTATTTTGATAGAGTTTGAGGAGATTAGTAAAATACAAGGGGGAGATTGAAAGATGTGAGGTGAAGTGAGTGGAAGTTGATCGGTCGAGCAGCAAAAGTGCAGTGGTTAAGTGGGAAAGGCAGGTTCCAGAGTCAATTCTGTTATTAGAGGCATTGTTGAGGAGATTACATTTAGATGAAGCGGATTATTTTGGAGAGAAATTAGGGCTCGAAAAGTCTGGATTTTACGGGGAACAGCGATTAGATCGAGAATGGCTGGATTTTCAGATACAGGGGCATTATTTCTTGTTGAACGGGCTAAAATTTGAAAATGAAACTGGGTTTACGCACTAAGTGGATGCTTTGTTTATATGTCGGAATTTTATCCTTGGCTGGAGGCAAAGAATCTCTCTGGTGGCATTGATATTATTGATGAAACCAGTCAATGCATTCGAACAAGAGTCGATGGAAGGGCAGAAGGATTTACAAATCCGGTCGATCAGGTGAGGCGACATGGTAGATTTGTCAGCGGGTTCCTGCACGAGCTAGGTGTAGCGTTGCCCGTTGTGTGCGGAGTGGTCTTTTGTAATGCGAATTCTATCATTGGGAAAGTGAATGCTCGCGATGTGCTAGTTTTTCAGATAACCGGTTTACGATATAAGCTGGATCAGCTGTATTCACAGTTCCAGCAACCAGTTATTACGGAGGAGCAGTTGCTGTTTATAGCAGATAAATTCATTGCCCGCAGGAAGCTAGATTCATGGAGGCCTAAATACGATAAAAGTAAATTGAGAGTTGGTGTCTTGTGCAGACACTGCCACCATCGCTCGCGCATGGAATATCGTTATGGTAGCTGGTTTTGCCCGCGGTGTGGGAATAAGGATGACAGGGCTTTTTATGAAGCGCTGTATGATTATCGGTTGCTGTGGGGGGAGGAGATTTCAAAAAGTGAATTCTGTGAGTTTACTAGGATTGAATCAAAGAAAACCGCATATAGGTTGTTAACAGGTCTAAAATTAGAAACAGTTGGTGCCAATCGGAACAGAAAGTATAAGATTCCTCCCAATATAAAGCAAATGTCCAATAAAAAATAAAAAGTGTCCAATAAAAAATAAAAAGTGTCCAATAAAATTCAAAAGTTGTCCAATAAATCCAGAAGCTAGGGAAACAATCAAATTAAAATATCAAATCTTCACTAACTCCCAACAACTTTTTGACTCAAATTCAAAAACTGCCAAATTAATTTTTTCAGCATGTTTTAGTCTCAAAATCTATTTATACAAAATATCATATTTTTACTAATACACACTGCATTTAACTCTATACCCCAATCCACCAAACACAAAAAACGGACTGAGCCCAAATTTCAGGCTCAATCCACTAACTAACTACAATCCTATAAATCTGTTTCTCCTGTTGTAAACCAGTCCTGTACGTTCCATACTTTTGTTGCTAGGCCATCGTAGAATTCTGGCTCATGGGATACAAGGACGATTGTGCCTTTGAAATCCTGCATGGCACGCTTTAGTTCTGCTTTTGCGTCTACGTCTAAGTGGTTTGTTGGCTCGTCAAAGATTAGCCAGTTTGTTTCGTCCATCATCAGTTTACATAGACGAACTTTTGCTTGCTCGCCACCTGATAGAGAGTTTAATGGACGTGTGATGTGATCTGTTTTCAGACCTGCACGTGCTAAAGCTGCGCGAACCTGTGCCTGTTCCATAGAAGGGAAGGCGTTCCAGACGTCATCGATTGGCGTGATTTTATCGGCTTTTACCTCTTGTTCGAAGTAAGAAGGCTCTAAATAGTCACCAAGGATTACTTTACCGTCTAGTGGTCTTACTTTTCCGAGCATTGTCTTAAGAAGTGTGGATTTACCCACACCGTTCATGCCGACAAGAGCTATTTTTTCTCCGCGTTCAATCATAAATGTAAGTGGGGGAAGTAATGGTTTTTCCTTATCATACCCGATTACTAGATTTTCTGCTTCTACCACATAGCGACTTGGTGTGCGGGCTTCTTTAAAGCTGAACTCAGGTTTTACAGCTGATTCAGGACGATCGATTCGTTCTAAACGGTCAAGCTGCTTTGCACGAGATTTCGCACGACCAGTTGTTGAGTAACGTGCTTTGTTTTTTGCAATGAAGTCCTCTTGTTTTTTGATAAATTCCTGCTGTTTTTCATATGCGTCGATATGCTGACGTTTATTGATTTCAGCTAGCTCTAAAAACTTCTCATAAGTTGCTGTGTAACGTGTTAGTTTAGAGAACTCAAGCTGGAAGATAACATCCACTGTTTCATTCATAAACTCTGTATCATGGGAAATTAGTAAAAAGGCATGTGGATAGTTTTTAAGATAGTTTTTTAACCAAGTTACATGCTCTTCATCTAAATAGTTCGTAGGCTCATCCAGTAACAATACTTTTGGCTTTTCTAATAATAGCTTAGCAAGTAAAACCTTCGTACGCTGACCACCAGAAAGTGCAGCTACATCTCGCTCTAGGCCGATTGCATCTAATCCAAGACCGCGTGCTACCTCTTCAATTTTGATATCTAAAGAATAAAAATCCCCAGCATCTAAGGCATCTTGTACTTCAGCCATTTGCTCTAGTAATTCTTCTAGCTCTTCGGGTGTTGCTTCACCCATTTTATTTGCGATTTCATTTAACTCTTCTTCTTTTTTATAAAGAGGAAGGAAGGCATCGCGTAATGCATCACGCATTGTGCGGCCTGCTGTTAAAACTGTGTGCTGGTCCAAGTAGCCATAGTGAGTGCCTGGCAGCCATTCTACACGACCTTCATCATGAATTGTTTGACCAGTAATGATACCCATTAATGTAGATTTTCCTACACCATTTGCACCAACTAAGCCTATATGATCGCCTTCAACTAGGCGGAACGAAACATCCTTAAAAAGGGTGCGATCACCAAAGGAATGACCTAAATTTTCAACTGTTAATATTGCCATACCAAATTCCTCCGATAATTAATTTAAGTTAGTGCCAAATTTGTAACCGTCTAATCCCGCAAAAAAACTCGCGGGCTACGACAACTCCGCGAGCTGTTTGTTCAGTTGGGCAAGTTGTTTTTCCATGTTGGAAAGGCGCTCTTCTGCTTTTGTAACTGAATCAGCATGACCTGTGCTTTCAAGCTTTTCGATATCACCCTGAAGATTGATATAGTCCATTTTTAACTCTGCAATTTGTTGTTGAAGCTCTGATTTTGTAGTCATGATAGTCGCTCCTTATCCTTATTCTATAAGTACAAAAACTTATGAACATTGTATCATAGTAGGACGTAATTTTTCATTAATAATGAAAATCCAGCTTTTACTAAAATTCCACATTGGACATAAGAAAAAGCACTTCAGACGAATCGAGCTCGTCCAAAGTGCTTGTAGCCCTAGGTAGCCTACAATGACACCATATTATGGCGCTCATAAGCAAAGTCTAGAAGAAGTGATTTAATCACGTCATTATTATCTTGTAGCTCAAGCTCAAATTGCTTGCGTACCGCACGTTCACGCCTTGCTTCATGTAGCAACATTTCCATAACGGCATTCTGAATATTGGATTGTTTCATTTTGCGACCTAAACCGAGGTGAATAAAACCATTATGCTCTCTAGGGAAAGCATTGTTTAGCTCACGTTCGTTTTGTGCAGCTGTAATGCAAGGAATACCAACAGTCGCCACTTTATATGGGGTATAGTTTGCATTACAAATGACAATATCGGCTTCAGGTAAAAGCTTTTCTAGTGCATGGTCATCCTTTAAAATCCTTGTATTACGGCGGCTTAGCACCATCATCTGCAAATCCTCAACCGAATGCTTGTACTCCCGGTCAATCGCAACCGTCACGCGTAAAGGGATTTGTAATTGGGTTAAATGGCGCAGTGTTCGATAAGTTAAATTATTTTCGTCCCCATCCTCATAGGAAACAACTATATGTGGTGGGCTAGACAGTTCGTTTGAAACGCGTTCGTTGGCAATGGTTTTAAGAGATTCCTTAACAGCAAAGGCAAAGCTTCCTGATAAAATATTTTGAGCAGTATTTTCCCTTACCTCCTCAAAAAGAGCAACAATATTGCAATCGGCTAATAGGGCGCCTTCGCCAAAGTCATCAAAATGAACGATTGTTTTGCAGAAGGGTCTTAGTTGCTCAATTTGCTCAACTAATGAATCCTTGCCCTCCTGAACGATTAAATCAGGTTCAAGACTACGAATCTGTGTTTTTAGCTCAGTATAATTATCAAATAGAATAGGAGAAAGCTGCTCGTCCGTGAAAATCTCGATAGCTTCTTGTCCATCCTGTTTTAAAAAAATATAGACACTCTCTTCATCCTTTAAAAGCTTTGCTACTGTTGCTACACGTTCAAGTGGATAAAATCCCTTTACTGTACTATGCTCAACGATAAAGACTATTTTCTTTTTTAATGAAGGTACACTTAGTTCATTCTGCATAAAATCCCATCCTTTCCCAGCTATTAATTAAATTATGGTGAAAAATTAGAAAGTATGTGTGAAAATTAAACTATAGAGTTTTCGCTTAAGAGGTTACTAGATTTTCAAGTTTATGCTAGTTTATGGACAAAGATGATAGGAAGTGAAAGAAAAAATGGGAATGCGTTCTGCAATTGTGGTGGGTGGAACCGGATTAGTAGGTTCAAACCTAGTAAACGTACTATGTAATAGTGAGGAATACGTATCTGTAACTGTTATCGCTCGTAGAAAACTAGAGTTTGATCATCCAAAGCTAACTGTAAAGATTCGCTCTTTTAATGAGTTAGAGGAAAAGGATATTGAGTTTGCCCATGAAATCTTTTGCTGTCTTGGGACGACACGTAAAAAGGCAGGGTCGAAAGCTGAATTTGAAAAAGTAGATGTAGAATATCCATTGCAGATAGCTTCGTTGGCTAAAAAGTGCGCTATGCATTTCATCATCATTTCAGCAATGGGGGCAAACGAAAAATCGAAAGTTTACTATAACCAAGTAAAAGGCAAGCTTGAAAAGGAATTAATGGCTTTAGAGCTTCCTCAGCTGTCGATTGTAAGACCGTCTTTATTAGTAGGGGAGCGCAAAGAGTTTCGATTTGGCGAGAAGATGGGAGAGTTGGTGTTAAAGGGCGTTAATCCTTTGCTAATTGGACCCATGAAAAAATACCGTTCCATAGAGGCAGTACAGCTTGCCATGGCTATGAAGGTGATTGCTTTATTTGGTAAAAAAGCCCCTGTTACGATTTATGATTCTGCCCAGCTTGCGGGCTTAAAAATGCCTGTAAAAAAAGAAGAACCGCCAGTATCACGAGAAGAACTTTTTAACTGGGATAAATTCAAAGAAGAAGAGTTGGACCCAATCGATGATGAAGTGGTGTTTAACCGGAATAAGCTCCAGGCAATGCAAGTGAAAAATGAAAGCCAACAATAAAAAACAAACTTAAGTAGGGAATGAAAGCACGTCCTCCGCAAATACTACATTTATGCGGAGGACTTTTTTAGCTTAAATACAACTAAGGCTTTTTAAGTATTCTAATCAAAAATGAGTTGACTATCCAATTTCGGGACATGTTAAATACTGTTTTTGTTATTACTAAATTGTTTTAAAAGGGGAAGTACAATGCTTGATTCAATACTATTTCAGATGGTTGCTATTGTCGGACTCGGAATAATATCACAATGGTTTGCTTGGCGTTTTAGACTTCCGGGCATAGTAGTAATGTCGGTGGTTGGATTAATCGTTGGGCCATTCCTGGGCTTGTTTAATCCAAAAGAGAGCTTTGGTGAACTGTTTAATCCGATTGTTTCTTTGGCGGTTGCGATTATTCTATTTGAAGGAAGCTTAAGCTTAGATATCCGAGAAATGAAGGATTCCAGACGTGCCATCTTTAGGATATCCACAATTGGTTCCTTATTAGCCTGGATTGGTGGATCCTTTGCAGCTCACTATTTAGCTGGCATTTCACTAGATGTTGCTTTTATCGTTGGTGGTATTTTTATCGTGACAGGACCTACCGTAATTATGCCATTACTGCGGCAGGCAAAGTTAAAGGAACGGCCAGCAACTATTCTAAAATGGGAAGGAATTGTTGTAGACCCATTTGGTGCACTGGTTGCTTTATTTGCATTGCAGGTAGTGCTATGGACAAGTGATAAGATCACTGGAAATTCCCTGTTATTGTTCTTTGGTGCATCGATTCTATCTGCCATCCTAGGAGTAGTAATTGGATTTGTACTGGGCAGGTTATTAGAGCATGGTTACATTCCTGAGTTTTTAAAATCACCCATAGTATTGATGAGTGTACTTCTGGTATTTGTGTTATCTGACACCATAATGCATGAAACTGGATTACTTGCAGTTACAGCGATGGGGATTGTCATGGCCAATATGCACCTTACATCTTTAAGGGATCTATTGCATTTTAAAGAGAATATATCGGTTATCATGATTTCTGGGCTCTTCATTATGTTAACTGCTTCGTTATCACCTGATACGCTACGGGATATCTTAAACTGGAATATGCTGATATTTGTATTGGCGATGCTATTTATCGTTCGTCCAATATCTATTTGGTTATCAACAATTGGTGTAGATTTAACAAAACAAGAACGAACTTTAATTGGTTGGATTGCACCAAGGGGAATTGTTGCTCTTACTGTTTCTGGATTCTTTGCAGGTGTTCTGCGGGATGAAGGCTTTGAGGATGCGGATATCATTACTGCTCTAACCCTTGCTCTTGTTTTTGCAACAGTATTGGCGCATGGCTTTTCTATTAGCTGGCTAGCAAGAAAGCTAGGTCTTAGAGCGACTGAAGAGGCTGGTGTGATGATTGCTGGAGGAAGTGCATTTAGTTCTGTGCTTGGGGAAGCAATCCAAAGCTTTAATAAGCCGGTATTAATCATCGACCGTTCTTGGGGTTTATTAAATAGAGCTCGCCAATTAGGCTTACGAACTGAGGTGGGGGATATTTTAAGCGAAAATACGGAATATCATGTTGATTTAACTCCTTATGAGACTTTAATAGCTGCAACAGAAGATGATGCTTATAATGCGTTGATATGCCAACACTTTGTACCTGAATTAGGACGCGAACAAATTTTCCAGACGCCTATTCATACTGGAGATCCAAGTGGTTACAGCAAATCAATCGGTGGAAAATACCTCTTTGATGAGGAATACGATATACATGCGTTAAATCGGTTAATTGAAGAAGGGTATTTAATAAGAAGAACGCATTTAACGGAACAATATACATTAGGAGATTATATAAATGATACTGACCATAAAACCATTCCATTATTTGCGGTGGACAGTGAGAATAACCTGGTGTTTTTGGCAAATGCCAAAAAACGATCCTTCGATGTAGGGACAACAATCGTAAGTTTAACCTCGCCAACACGCATGATGGAAAAGGCAATGGAGAAGGTATCGCATCAAGAGATTCCGCCAAAAGACTGAATTTTAATTAATACAAATCGGTTCCCTATTCCACTTCAACTGCATCTGTTAAAATAACGGATGGAAATAAAAAGGTGGAGGAAATAAAAAAATGAAAATATTACTCGTTGATGGCACTGTATTTGGAACGAAGACGGGTGCGATTTTGAGACAAATTGAACAATATATTACAGAATATAATAGCGATTTAGAGCTTGAAATTTTATATTTTGCTGATTTGAAGCATCAAATTTTAGATGGTAGTCCTCTTAACGAGGATATGAAAATGATGATTCAGAAATTTGAAGAAGCAGATGGCTATATTATTTCGACACCAATTTATCAAGCATCCATTCCTGGTGTATTGAAAAATGCTTTTGATATGCTTGATCCAAAGGCTATGCGTTATAAACCTGTTTCGATGGTAGCTAATGGTGGAACTTATCAGCATCATTTAGTAGTGGAAAATCAACTAAGACCGATCTTAGATTACTTCCGATGCCTAGTTACTCCAAATTACGTATATACACATGCTTCCGATTTCGATGAAAATGACAATATTATTGATGAGTCAATCCACACTCGCCTACGTGAATTAGCTTATGTATTTGTACAATATTGCAAATTAAGTGAAACCTTGCCGGATAATAAATAAAGAAAATGGATCCCTCAATAGTAGGAGATCCATTTTTGTTTTGTAGACTATGGTAGAGCGGGTGTTTCTTTAAATTCAATTTCAATCTTATCCTCTTCAGGAGAAGGTGGAGAAACAAGCGCATGCTGCTCCCATTTACGGCTCTTCCATCTAAATAACATGACAATGGCACGTGTCCATTCATCTGCTGTGATTGCAAGCCACACGCCAACTAAGCCTAAATCAAATACGAAAACTAATAAATAGCCTAGTGGAACACTCATACATACCATTGACAAGAACCCAATTTTCACAGGGAATCTAGCATCTCCGGAAGCACGTAACGAGTTAATGACTGTAATATTAATCGTTCGACCTGTTTCTAAAAGAAGGCTTAATAATAATACAGAAACACCAAATTTAATGACCTCTGGATTATCAGTGAATAAGCCCATCAAAGGTACACGGAATATTGTTACAAGTGTTGCCACTACAGTGGTAACAATTAGTGCAGCCTTTACACTAAACCAAAGCTGTTTGTAAGCAGCATCTTTTTCGCCTGAGCCAACAAAGCGACCTGTGATTATCGAAGTTCCGATTCCGATTGCTAGAGCAAACAAATAAGTGAACATAGAGATGTTATTTGCATACTGTCTAGCAGCCAAGGCTTCTGCTCCTAGATATGTCACATAATATAAGAAGATAATTTGACATAGCTGATATAGGATTTGCTCAAGGGCACTTGGAATCCCAATTGCTAAGATTTTTTTCACATAGTCCTTGGAAAAGGTGATATAGTATTCGAATTTTATTTTTATCTCTAGTGCTTGATATAGTAGCCATAGGAAAACGAACATTGCAAGTAAACGGCTAACTACAGAAGAAATCGCAGCTCCTTGGACACCAAGCTCTGGTGCGCCAAAGTTCCCAAAAATTAATACATAGTTCGCGGCTACGTGGAATACATTCATTCCTAAAGAAACGTACATTGTTTGCTTCGTCCATCCGTGTACGCGGATGATTGCTGCTAGTGAATTAATGATGGCTTGAAGGAAAATTCCTCCACCTACAATGATTAAATAGCTTTGTGCATGCTCAAGCACTGCACCTTGTAAATTCATCATTTCCATTAATCGATTTGATGACAAAATAAAAACGACCGACATAACAAGTCCGACGCATAGGTTTAAAGTAACCGCTAGTGCTGAAATTTTAGCTGCTTCAAAATATCGACGTGAGCCAAGATACTGGGAGACAACAATCGCAGCACCATTTCCGACTACTTCTAAAATTAAAATAGCTATGTGTATATATTGATTGGCTGTACCTACCCCTGAAACCGCATCATCTGAGACGGCACTTAACATAAAGGTATCGGCAAGCCCCATTAACATAAATAAGAAAACTTCTAAAAAAATTGGCCAAGTCAAATGGAATAAACTGAGTTTTTCAACAGGTTTTTTAAGTGTTTCACTCATTCATTTTCCTCTTTCTTTTGATAGATCTGCCTAGAAAAACTTCAGTCCGATTATTTTGGTCGAATTGTATTTTTCTAACATCGAGCAATATCTTATCACATAGATGATAAAAAAAGTGAAAAATTATTATTTAATTTATGTAAACGTTTTATATGAGTAAAAGGTATCGTTTCTTAAGAGAAATAGAAAAATTACAAATTGCATATTGGTTGAAACCTCCATTTTTAATATACGTTTAAATCCTTAATAGGGAGGTTATTAGGTTGATTATATTCTTCTTTACAGGTGCTCTAATCCTTGTCTTTTTCCTATTATTCTTCCGGGAGGCAATAATGGGGAGTATTAATGAAAATAATAAATTTGTAAAAAGTATTCAAAGGGTTAGCTGGTTTCAAAAAAGTTATTTGGCTGGAATTATGTTACTTTTAGTGAATGCAGTTTTGTTTTTTGGAAGCTTGGGAATTCTAAATGCATTAATGATTTACTTTGGGCTTTATGTTCATTTCTTTGTAATGCTTGTAGCTGTAGTACTAAGTATAGGGTCATGGATTATTGTTAATAAAGCTTGGAATGGTTCAAATAGAGGGCGAATCGTTATTGCAGGTATCGGGAGCAGTTTTTATTTCGTTTTAACGATATTATTTGTCTATAGGTATATGAGTATTGAGCCATATTATCCAGGAGAGGATACTTTCATGAGGGCTCTTGGTTTAACGCTTGCAGGTATTACTACGGTCATTGCATGGATTACTTGCTTTGTGATCACAGGTTTTTCAAGTATGCATAAATCTAATGAAAAGTATAATTCAACAGCTGAGGTTAAAAATAGTCAATAAAAAGAGAAGAGGATACTATGGAATTTGGATGGAATTTTGATAATAGCTATGCCAGACTTTCGGACACCTTTTATGCAAGTGTTGGCTTGCATCCGGTGAGTAATCCGGAAATTGTAATATTTAATGAGCCACTAGCAAGAGAGCTGGGCTTAGAAAGTGCGGCACTTCAAGGGGAAGAAGGAGTGCAAATTCTAGCTGGAAATAAAGCACCAGAAGGGTCATTTCCAATGGCTCAAGCCTATGCGGGACATCAGTTTGGTCATTTTACCATGCTTGGAGATGGACGAGCAGTTCTGTATGGAGAGCAAATGACACCTGAGAACGAGCGTTTTGATATCCAGCTAAAGGGTGCAGGAAGAACACCATTTTCCCGTGGTGGAGATGGTCGGGCAGCACTTGGACCAATGCTTCGAGAATATATAATAAGTGAAGCCATGCATGGATTAGGGATTCCAACAACACGAAGCTTAGCCGTTGTTTCAACCGGTGAGAAAATTATGCGAGAAATGGATTTGCCAGGTGCGATTTTAACTCGGATTGCCTCAAGTCATATTCGTGTGGGGACATTCCAATTCGTTGCCAACTGGGGGTCTTACGAGGATCTGCAATCATTGGCGAGCTATACAATCATTCGCCATTATACAGATATCCCGAATAGTGACAATCAATATTTATATTTACTCCAAGAGGTTATTAAAAAACAAGCTGAGTTAATTGCGAAATGGCAGCTTGTAGGCTTCATTCACGGGGTTATGAATACAGATAATATGGCGATTAGCGGGGAATCCATCGACTTTGGCCCATGTGCATTCATGGATACCTATAACCCGGAAACAGTATTTAGCTCAATTGATAGACAGGGGCGTTATGCATATGGCAATCAACCGAAAATGGGCTTATGGAATTTAGCACGATTTGCTGAAACCCTTGTTCCACTACTTGACGATGATGAAGAAAAAGCCATCGAAATTGCACAAAGTCAAATCTCACAATATATGGACATGTTCGAGAAAAATTGGCTTGAAGGCATGCGCGCAAAATTAGGGTTGTTTAATGAAGAAGAGCAAGATAGAGAGCTAGCAGATGAATTGCTCAACATGATGCAAAAATATAGAGCAGATTACACAGATACATTCCGATCTTTAACAATAGGTAAACTTGAGAATTCACCGCTTCATGGCAAGGAAGAGTTCGATGGATGGCTTCAGAAATGGGAGCAAAGACGCGGAAGACAGGATCAATCCATTGAAGAATCGACGGAGTTAATGAAAAATAGTAATCCATCGGTGATTCCTCGTAACCATCTGGTGGAAGAGGCACTAAATGCAGCCGTAAATGATGGGGACTTAAGTGTGATGGAGCGCTTGTTATCGGCTCTTGAAGATCCATTTGATTATTCAGCAACCGAAGAAAAGTTTTGCTCATTGCCACCAAGCTCCAATCGCCCATATCGTACATTTTGTGGCACTTAAAGGTATAATAGCTGTGGGGTAGGGTATTGTTTAGCAAGGTTGAAGGACTTGACCCTACATTGGAAAAATTAAAG
Source organism: Ureibacillus chungkukjangi (assembly GCF_044795995.1). NCBI lineage: Bacteria > Bacillati > Bacillota > Bacilli > Caryophanales > Caryophanaceae > Ureibacillus > Ureibacillus chungkukjangi. Next base: position 705,724 of record NZ_CP085009.1, read on the forward strand.
CAAGAAATCAAAGGAGGATACGCACATGGAAAAACACGAGGTTGGAGAAATCTTTACGATTACGGATGACAACGATGAGGAGCTAGAGGTAGAAGTCCTTGCTTCCATCAATCTTGAAGGAACAGAATACGTAGCAGTCGGTTTTGTAGAGGATATTCGAGAAGAAACAGAAGAAGACATCGATGTATTCTTCCTAAAAGTAGACGAAGATGATGACTTTAGCGCAATCGAAAGCGATGAAGAATTCGAAAAAGTATCTGCTGCCTTCGACGAAATCATGGACGAAGAAGAGGAAGCATAATAGTGTTGTCAAAGGCGTCTCCAATTTGGGTTGGAGGCGTTTTTTTATTTTGCGGAGAACTTCTTGGGGAGGGAAATGAAGGTGAAGTGGGGTGTGTGAAGCAGTTGATGTGCATCAGCAAGAGAGAATGAGCTCGTAATGCGTTTCATCGGAAGAATTAAATGCATCCTCAGGTGTTTTTAGCTCGAAAATTGTTTCATCAGATGAAATTTCAACAGCATTTCCCTAAAAAACTTCTAATGTAACTATTCAGATCTTAGTGCGTCTGCTTTAGTATAATGGATAAAATGACCATTTAACTCAAAGGGGAGAGAATTACATGAAGTTCTCGCTTTTAATCTATATCCCAATTGTGATTTTTATGCTATCTGGGTGTGCAGATAATAAGAACGAGCCAAAGCAAGTAACTGTTGAGAGCACTACTTCTTATCAGGCTCTACTGAATGTAAATGGGGATGAATACTTGGGAGGAAATAGTGTAGAGATGGAAACCTATCAAATCGAAAAGCAAATTGGTGAAGTTAAAATGAAGCTTTCTCCTGAGTTATATCCCTATAAAAGCTTCGAATCAAATTACTTGGAAGAAGGAACGAAACTTTATTCAGTAAAAAGCTACCCATATCATCTTCTAGCTGAAGTCAAACCGGGCGTTTATGAATTATTCAGTAAAAGTAAATAATATGTTTGGAGCATTTCTTGTCAGAGGAATGCTTTTTTTATTCGAAAATATAAAACAATAATTACATTCTATTTAACGTTAATTATTTATTGTGTTTCGATAAATGTTTTGTTAAAATAAATTCAATTATTATAAATTAGGAGAGGGCTTATATGTTACTTCAAAAACGCAGTTCCACAATTTTCTTGAAAGCGGTTCTTATTCTGATAGGCATAGTGGTACTAGCTGTGTGTCTATTTGGGCTGCCTGTTTTAGCTAGTAGAGATGCAGCGAAGCACCCAGATTCAGCTTACTTGAAATTTTTCTTTTTAGGATATGTGTATATATTATGCACTCCGATTTTTGGCGCATTATACCAAGCTTTAAAAATATTAAGCTATATTGATAAAAACGAAGCATTTTCCAATATTTCTGTTCGAGCATTACGCTTTATAAAGCGCTGTGCAATTACGATTGTAATTTTAATTTTAATTGGAATTATTACAGCTATTGTTTTATTCAATGGCAAAGAGGATATTACAGGTATTATCATGCTGGCATTATTAAGTATTTTCGCATCTTGTATAATTGCAACCTTTGCGGCCGTACTTCAAAGACTTTTACAAGAAGCTATCAATATAAAATCTGAAAATGATTTAGTGGTATGAGTTAAAAACATCGAAATAAAAAACGCTTGGGTATCCATAAAAATACCAAGCGTTTTTATGTTTTTCATCAACCCAATGACACATCTAAAATCATCATCAAGGTAAAGCCGATCATTAAAGTCATTACGGCTAAGTCTTTATTTCCTTCTTCCTGAGAGCTTGGAATAACCTCTTCGGCCACCACGAATATCATGGCACCTGCTGCAAATGCAAGGGCGAAGGGCAATAACGGTTCGATAAAGGCCACGGCCAGGAAACCGATAATTGCTGAAATGGGCTCCACCATTCCTGAAAACTGACCAAATAGAAAGCTTTTCTTCCTCGATAGCCCATCCCTTAGTAACGGCATTGAAACCGCAGCACCTTCAGGGATATTTTGAATACCAATTCCGATAGCTAAAGCCATGGCTCCTGCAAGGGATGCAGATGGTGAGCCGAGTGCAACGGCACCGAAAGAAACACCAATTGCCAGACCTTCAGGGATATTATGAAGTGTTATTGCTAGTACGAGCAAGGTGCTTCTCTTTCTCTTTTTCGGATGAATTCCCTCGGCACTGTTTAATGGTGCATTCGGGTGAAGGTGGGGAAGTAGCTTATCTATTAAGTAAATAAACTCTCCACCTAGTAAAAATCCAATGGCTACTGGAACCCATGCAGGTAAACTTCCTCCTTCAGCCATTTCTAAAGCGGGGGATAATAGAGACCAAAAGCTTGCGGCAATCATAACGCCACCTGCAAAGCCAAGCATACTATCCAAAAATTTCTGATTAAATGTTTTGGTTGTAAACACTAAAGCAGCACCTAATGCCGTCATTCCCCAAGTAAACAATGTGGCCAGTGTTACCTGAAGGAGTGGATCAAGCTCTAAAATAAAGTCCATCATGGCCCTAACCCCTTTGCATGCTTTCATACTAAATGTTTCCTTAGAGAAAATTTTAAGCGGAACAATCTGGAAAATCAATGGGAGGAATCAGAAACTAGACTATAAAACTAGTGAATCGTCAAATTTCATATTGAAACTGATTCAGATAGTGTTTTAGTGAACCAAAATTATAGATTTTCCTTAATTGTGGATTAGTAGACTCAAATAAAATATAAATGGGTGCATCAAGGAGTAATGGATAGCTGGATAAAAATAAACGATCTCCAAAAGCAATTCCATGAAGCGCATTCTTTGTTAGCTTTGTAAGATATTCGTATCTTTTTTGTGCTTCTTGCTCTGTAAAATTCTCAAGGGCTACATGAACTCTACCCACTAAACGATATTCCCAATCTGTTTGCCATTCTGCAATGAATCCATCATTCAACTTTTCATTAATCACATCATTGTTAAAATCCGTTCCAATATCCAAGATTAGCTGTCCATTATCATCTGAGTGGGTAAGGGTATATTTTCTACCCTTTAACGGCTCAATTGGACTTGCTGGTAAGATAAATCTCACTTTTAGCTTTTGGGGATTGAAATCTGTCATCATTTTGCCTCCTATATTAAACGTGCGAAAAAATTAATATCCTGACTAATATATGGTCAAATTACTTAGAAGGTTAGTAAATTGCTAAAGCAGTCATGTAAGATGAAAAGATGCATATATTAAATGGATTGAATTATCAAACGATAATTGACATACCCTATTGGGGTACCTTACAATTGTAATGAGAACGGAGTTGATGAAACTGGATAAAGTGAGTGAAGAATTGACGGATGCGCAAGAATGCCGAAAAAGTCACCATCCAGACCATATAAAGAAAGACTTAACAAATCGACTTAATCGAATTGAAGGTCAAATCCGTGGTATCAAAGGCATGGTTGAAAGAGATGTATATTGTGATGATATAATTACCCAGCTTTCTGCAACTCAATCAGCATTAAACAGTGTCGCCAAGGTTCTGTTACAGGGGCATATAAAGGGCTGTGTAGTTGATCGCATTACTGAAGGCGACGAAGCGGTTTTAGATGAGCTTTTGGTTACAATTCAAAAACTAATGAGAAAGTAAAACTTAATATTTTTTTATTAAAAATATACCCCTATATCGTATAGGAAAAGGAGAAATGAAAAATGGAAAACGTAACATTAAATGTTAAAGGTATGTCTTGTGGGCATTGCGTAAAAGCAGTAGAGGGAAGCGTTGGTGCATTAGCAGGCGTTGAGCAGGTGGATGTAAATCTAGAAGCTGGTAAAGTAAACGTTGCATATAATGATCAAAAGGTTTCTCTTTCTCAAATCAAAGAAGCGATTGATGATCAAGGCTACGATGTTGAATAATTGAACGAATTTCATTGGAGTGCTCATAAGTTAAGCACTCTCTTTTTAGCTTAAAAATATACCCCTAATTGGTATTGGTATAGAGGCAGGTGAAGCATAATGACGAACGAGCTTAAAGAAACAAGCTTGCAAATAACAGGAATGACCTGTGCGGCTTGCGCGACGCGAATAGAGAAGGGCTTAAACAAGCTCGACGGAGTAGAAGTAGCAAACGTCAATTTAGCTCTAGAAAAGTCTACGATAAAGTTCCACCCAGATAAGGTAAATGAACAGGAATTTGAAAAGAAAATCGAAGCATTAGGCTATGGTGTTGTGAAGGATAAAAGGGAATTTGCAATAACAGGAATGACCTGTGCAGCTTGTGCGACGCGAATTGAAAAAGGCCTGAATAAGATGGAGGGCGTAACGCTAGCAAATGTCAATTTGGCACTTGAAAATGCAGTAGTAGAATTTAACCCACATCAAGTGTCAATGTCAGATATTATAAGCCGAGTTGAAAAATTGGGCTACGGTGCACATTTTAAAGAAAATGAACAGAATGGGTTAGATTATCGTGAAGAAGCGATACGAAAACAGCAGAGAAAATTTATAATCTCTGCGATTCTTTCATTACCGCTTTTATGGACGATGGTTGGTCACTTTTCCTTTACCTCGTTTCTTTACGTACCTGATATTTTAATGAATCCATGGGTGCAAATGGCTCTTGCTACACCTGTTCAATTTATAATTGGCTGGCAGTTTTATGTTAGGGCCTTCAAGGCGTTGCGTGATCAAAGTGCTAATATGGATGTTCTTGTTGTTATGGGGACATCAGCTGCATATTTTTATAGCGTTTATCAAACCATCATTACAATTGGTGCCCATCACCATGCTCAGCTTTATTTTGAAACAAGTGCTGTATTAATTACACTTATATTGCTAGGTAAATTATTTGAAGCAAAAGCAAAAGGTCGTTCCTCTGAAGCCATTAAGAAACTAATGGGGCTACAGGCGAAAACGGCATTAGTTGTTCGAAATGGAATCGAAAAAGAGATCCCGATAGAGGAAGTTGTAGAGGGCGATACAATTTTAGTAAAGCCAGGAGAAAAAATTCCTGTCGATGGGGAGATTGTTGAAGGAAATACGGCAGTAGACGAGTCGATGCTGACGGGTGAAAGCTTACCGATCGATAAAGAAGCGGGTTCAATTGTATTTGGCTCTACCATCAATAAAAATGGTTTTATTAAAATACAGGCGACAAAAGTAGGCCGCGATACAGCGCTCTCGCAAATTATTAAAGTGGTTGAGGATGCGCAAGGCTCTAAAGCGCCAATCCAACGTTTAGCAGATAAAATATCTGGAATTTTCGTTCCCATTGTAATTGCGATTGCGATTATTACGTATATCATCTGGTTAGTTTTTATAACGCCGGGTGAATTTGGACCGGCACTTGAAAGTATGATAGCGGTACTTGTGATTGCTTGTCCTTGTGCACTTGGGCTTGCAACACCGACTTCTATTATGGCAGGCTCGGGTCGTGCTGCAGAATTAGGTATTCTTTTTAAAGGTGGAGAACACCTAGAACAAACTCATCATATCAATACGGTCGTTGTAGATAAAACAGGGACAGTAACAAATGGAAAGCCTGTGTTAACAGATGTGATTGTGGCGGATGGGATGAATGTTCGTGTGCTGCTTTCATTTATAGGCTCGGCTGAAAAGCAATCTGAGCATCCCCTTGCAGAGTCCATCATTAAAGGGATAGAACAGGAATGCATTAAACTGCGTGAAGTGCGTGATTTTGAAGCCTTACCGGGGTATGGTGTGAAAGCAACGGTCAATCAGCGGGCGATTTTGGTAGGCACTAAGAAATTAATGGATAAATACCAAATTGACATTTCACATGTATTAGGAACGATGGAAAAGCTTGAAGCAGAAGGTAAAACAGCTATGATTGCTAGTATTGATGGTGAATATGCTGGGATGGTTGCAGTAGCAGACACTATAAAAGATACTTCTCAACAAGCCATTGAACGGCTTCATGATATGGGAATAGAAGTAATTATGATGACAGGGGACAATGAGCGAACAGCCCATGCGATTGCAGAGCAAGTAGGCATTAAACGTGTTATTGCCGAGGTTTTACCTGAAGGAAAAGCAGATGAAGTAAAAAAACTGCAGGCATTAGGTAAAAAAGTCGCTATGGTCGGTGATGGAATAAATGACGCTCCAGCCCTGGCAGTTGCCGATATCGGAATGGCTATAGGAACAGGAACAGATGTAGCGATGGAAGCTGCAGATATTACGCTGATTCGAGGAGATTTAAATAGCATAGCTGATGCAATAATTATGAGTCATAAAACGATGACCAACATTAGACAAAACCTATTTTGGGCATTTGGTTATAACTCATTGGGCATTCCAATTGCAGCAGCTGGCCTCCTAGCACCATGGCTAGCAGGCGCCGCCATGGCATTCAGCTCCGTATCCGTCGTCCTAAACGCATTACGCCTACAAAAAGTTGAACTAAATCATAAATCCATCAAAAACCGAGTTGCTAACTGAGCAGCTCGGTTTTTAGGTTTGAATTGTTTGTGTACCGGGTACAGAAACAATTCAGAATAGTACGAGTGCCAGGTACACAAACAATTCTCGAACAATTTTGTTTGTTCGTAAAGTCTTACCATTTTTGTGAATAGAATTCGGTGGAAAGTTCAATCCTTTAGTTAGTGGAAAGTCTTGAGATGAGAATTTAGGAGGATTATGAAATGGATAGTAAATTGCTATTAGTTACGATGACGCTGCTTTCGGTTTTACTTTTATCAGCTTGTGGTTGGGGAGATAAAGAGGAAGAAGAGCCTGCCGAAGCTGGAGCCGATATTACAAATAATCTTGATGGGTCAGATAAGCTGTCTGGTGAGGAAGAAACTGAAGCTATCGAGGAAACAGCTCTATCCCTTGAGGATATAACAGCAGGCTTAAAGGAATCCGAAAACCCCAAATTCCCAGTTGGAAGTAATGCTGTTGTAAATGCAAGTCATACTGATGGCATGGAGGGCGCCATGGCAACTATTAAAGCTGCATATGATACAACGGTATATTCGGTTTCCTATACCCCTACAAATGGAGATCCATTTGAAGAAAATCATAAATGGTTTGTAGAGGGAGAGATTACACCGGTTGGAAATCAGGAATTGGTTCAAGATGCAGATGTCATTATCCATGTTAACCATATTGATGGCATGTTAGGGGCAGAAGGAGCGATTGACACTGTCGAAGAAACAACTGTTTATGTTGTAGATTACACGAATGCTCTTGGTGAAACTGTTACAGATCACCTATGGCTAAAGGAAAGTGAGCTTGAAACTGAAGAAGAGTCTGATTATGATACTGATTCAGACGATGGAAATTCAGATTCCCAATAAAAAGTGATGAGCCCAGTTCAAATATGAGCTGGGCTTTTTTTAACGGACGAAGTTGATAGCGTTGCCAGAGAAAAAGGAAACAAAAAAACTAAATCCCCAATAATCAAAGCTGACAAATTCACGTCATTTGCCTAAAAATCAAAAATTAGCATTTTTCCTTCATTACTGTACGCAAAGGAAGGGAGTTCGAGCAAATTTTTAGATTTTGAATTGGAGAATTTAACTATTTATTAAATTAGATAAAAATTTATTTTGTAATTTTTAAAATAGTCTGATAAAATCGTGTAACACTGATTCATTTTAAATCTAAAGCTCGGTTATTAGTTGGTTTAAACGGCTCAGCGACTATCTAAAAAAGAGGGAATTACTATGAAGTACTCTGATAAAATCCAAAAAACTCCATCATCATTTATCCGAAATATTTTAAAGGTGACTGATGCACCTGACGTCATTTCGTTTGCTGGAGGATTACCAAATCCAATCTCTTTTCCAATTGAAGAATTACAAAGCTCGATCAATCATGCCATCGCAGAAAATGGGGCAAAATTATTTCAATACTCAACGACAGAAGGTTATTTACCTTTACGACAATATATTGCAGACAAATATAAAAAAGATTACGGACTAGACTTCGATCCTCAAGATATTTTAATCACTACGGGCTCTCAGCAAGCCTTACAGCTGATTTCACAAGTTCTCCTCAATAAAGGGGAAGGCATTGTTATGGAGGAACCGGGTTATTTAGGGGCTATTCAAGCATTCTCTTTGGCTGAGCCCGAATTTTACTCGGTAACCCTAGAAGAGGATGGCTTAAACGCTGAACAGCTTGAGCAAACACTTGCTAATAATGACAATATTAAATTTATCTATACGGTGCCAAACTTCCACAACCCAACAGGGATTACCTATTCACGAGAAAAACGTGAAGAACTCTATGAAGTGGTAAAGAAATATGATGTGGTATTAATCGAGGATGACCCTTATGGTGAATTGCGTTGGAATGGCGAGAAATTGCCTTATATTGGTGCAGGAAGGTTAGAAAATTCCGTTCTTCTTGGTTCGTTCTCAAAAATTGTGACACCAGGTATGCGACTTGGTTTCGTGATAACGAAAAATAAGGAGCTAATGCATCATATCAATACAGTCAAACAAGCAACAGACTTACACACAAATATTTTCTCGCAAATGATTATTCATGATTACCTAACAAGTAATGATTTACAATCTCATGTAAGTAAAATTATAAACCTATATGAAACACAGGCTAACGCCATGTTAAATGCAATCGCTAAATACTTCCCATCCACAGTGAAGTATACAAAGCCAGATGGGGGCATGTTTATTTGGGTAACGTTAGAAGAAGGAACGTCAGCTCTTGAATTCTTCGATAAAGCGATGGAGGAAAAGGTAGCCTTCGTACCTGGTGACCCATTCTATACGGATAAAACGCATGTCAATACTCTACGCTTAAACTATACCAACTCTTCACCAGAAATCATTGAAGAGGGGATTAAACGATTAGGAAAAATCCTATATTCCCTATCAGCTCAAGAGGCAGATAGGGTAGCAAACTAAAAAGAAAAGCAAGGCAATTCAGAGAGTGGTATATCTGGATTGCCTTTTTCATTGCTTCCTTGTAGAAAATAAAGTTATTAAATTTTGTAATTGAGTCACTCTAAAAGAAACTCAATTCTTTTTTATTATGGCCATACTGATCTATACTATTAATACATAATAAGGGAAACTGGAAAAGGGGGAGGTTCATATGAAGAAAAAAACGATAATAATAATTGCTGCTGTTGCGGTTTTGTTGGTAGCTGTGGGTTCGGTATTTGGCTTTCAGCAATGGAATGAAGCGAAAATCCAAGAAAGAAAAGAATTGGCTGCAAAGGAATGGGTCACAGCGTTAAAGGAGCAGGGCTTTGATAAAATTGCGGAGCTTGTGACTGCAGAATCCTTAGAAAAAGCTGGCTATACAAAGGAATCCATCGTAGAGAAATACAAGGCTATTTTCGGTGGTATTGGCGTTTCTAATATGGAGATTGACTATGAAATCGATGAAGAAGACACATTGGAATATATCGCTACCTTTGATACGGTTTTAGGAACGATATCAGATATCCATTATAAAACGAAGCTGGTTGAAAGTGGCGAGGAATATAAAGTGAGCTGGACTGCAGAGCTAATTTTCCCTAGCATGCTTTCAGACGATAAAATTCGCTATACAGTAGATGAAGCAAGTCGAGGCGAAATCGTGGATCGAAATGGTACAGAATTAGCATTGAATACAATTACTTATCAGGCTGGGGTAGTTCCAAAGGATTTAGGTGAAGGGGAAGCAAGAACAACCAAGCTTGACAATATTGCAAAGCAGCTCGGGATTACAGTTGAATTTATCGAAGGGCAATTGGGACAGGGCTGGGTACAGGACGAGCATTTTGTTCCTTTAAAAACATTGCCTTACGGAGCAGACACACCAAAAATTGAGGGTGTTCAGTATCAGCAAGTAGGCACTCGCGCTTACCCATTACGTGAGGCTGCTGCTCATTTAACGGGCTATGTTGGTGAAGTGAATGCAGAGGATATCGAGAAGGATCCAACCTTACAAGCTGGAGATGTGATTGGTCGTACTGGATTAGAGCTTGCCTTTGAGAAGGAATTACGCGGACAAAATGGTGGAGAAATCTATATAGAAACAGCAAATGGGGATAGAAGAGCGACCATTCAAAAGATTGAAAAGCAGGACGGAAAAACAATCGAAGTAACCATTGATGCAAACCTACAGCAAACCGCTTTTGATGCACTCGAAAACGCGGCAGGTTCTACTGTTGTAATGGAGCCTAAAACAGGAAATTTACTTGCTCTCGTAAGTAAACCATCGTATAACCCAAATCAATTTGTTGTAGGAATTTCACAAAGTCAGTATGATGCCTACAGTAATGATGAAGATAAACCCTTCATTAGCCGAATTACGACGCGTTACGCACCAGGTTCAACCTTCAAGCCGATTACTGCTGCCATTGGACTCGAATCGGGCGCTACAACTGTAGATGAGGTCCATCAGATCGCAGGCTTACAATGGCAAAAGGACGATACTTGGGGGAATTATCGAATTTCACGGGTGTCAGAAACGGCAAGTGTAAATTTAAGAACGGCTCTAGTAAAGTCCGATAATATTTATTTCGCCCAGGAAGCTTTAGAAATGGGAGAGGAGACTTTCACAGAGGGCTTAAATAAGCTTACCTTTGGAGAAAATTATGGCTTACCATTAACGATGGAGCCAGCCCAAATTTCAAATGATGAAACGTTCGGTTCAGAGATTTTATTGGCAGATACGTCTTATGGGCAGGGGCAGTTATTAATGTCACCGATACAAATGGCGACAACTTTTTCGCTTCTTGCTAATGAAGGCGTACTAACATATCCAAAGCTTATAACCGATTCAGAAACTAAAACCAAGGAAGTATTTAAAAAAGAAACTATCGATACGCTTAAACCGATGTTAGTAGAAGTGGTTACTTCGACTGAAGGGACAGCACATGACCTAAATGGTGTAGGCGATATTGCTGCTAAAACAGGAACAGCTGAGTTAAAGAAAGCTCAAGGAGAACGTGGAGTAGAAAATAGCTTGGTTACTGTTTTTGATGCGAATGATTCAGGATACTTAGCCGTTTCCGTTGTGGAAGACCATCGTAAGGTTGGAAAAACAGCAACAGAGCTAATTAAACCAGTTATACAGTATCTTGAACTGTTAACTCAATAAAAGAACGCAAAATGGCTGTTCAAAGTCTAGTAGAGGACTTTTGAACAGCCATTTTAAATATTTATTTTAGACTTCAAACTTTTTTACATATCTGACGCGTCTATTTTATGAATAACGCGCGTTATTACCGAAGAATTAAGGAGAGTTGTTTGGTGTTAAAAAGGGAGCCTACGTGGGAACAAAAAATCGCAGAGTATGTTATGGAGAACAAAGAGAATTTTTACCGGCTTGCTTATAGCTATGTCCAAAATCAGGAAGATGCACTTGATATTGTCCAAGACTCAATACAAAAAGCAATGCTATCTAAAACCCTGAAAGACGATAAAGCGATAAAGAGTTGGTTTTATAAAATCATTGTCAATACATCTTTAGATTTTCTGCGCAAAAGAAAAAAGCTAACGGTCGTTGATGACACAACCCTTCAGCTACACTCACAAGGGGTTAGTGATTATTATGAAGATATTGATTTACACCGAGCCATAAATGAACTGTCTCCGGATTATCGAAGTGTCATTGTTCTTAGATATTTTGAGGATTTGAAAATAGAGGAAGTAGCAGAAATCCTCGAGCTAAATATTAGTACGATTAAAACGAGAATTTATAAAGGCTTGAAATTATTAAGAATTCAAATGGAAGACCTTAATTTTGAGGAGGCAAAACAAAATGGATAATAACAAAATGGATAAATTAGTAGAGCAATATAAGGATATCCCGATTCCTCAGGAGCTAGATGAGATAGTAGAAAAGGCTTTGATTGTAAACAAAAAGCCTAGGAGAACAACAACGAAATGGATAGCGGGAGTAGCGGCGGCAACTGTTATTTTCACAACAAGTGTAAACTTGAGTCCAGCCTTAGCTAAGTCGTTAGAGGGTGTGCCAGTAATCGGTAGTGTTGTTGACGTAATTACAATAAAAGAATACAAGGTTGATGAAGGAAACTATCAAGCAGATATCGCTGTTCCGGCAGTTCAAGAGTTAGAAAATAAAACTTTGGAGCAAATGATGAATGCAAAGTATTTAGAGGAAGGGCAGCAGCTTTACACAAAATTTATGAGTGAAATGGAGCAGCAGCAGGCCTTTAACGAAGATGGTCATCTAAGCGTTACTAGCGGCTACGAGATCAAAGTTGATACCGATCAATTATTGTCAGTAGGTCGTTTTATTGAGGAAACTGCAGGCTCTTCGATGACAACGATTCACTACGATACAATCGATAAGCAAAATGAGATGCTAATTACGTTACCAAGTCTATTTAAAGACAATAGCTATATTGAAGTAATTAATAGCAATCTAATCGAACAAATGGAACAGCAAATGAACGACGATCCATCTAAAATGTATTTTATCGATTCGCCTGACGCACCAGTATCTGATGGGTTCAAAACAATTGCTGAACATCAAAACTTCTATATAAATGCCGATCATAAATTAGTAATTGCATTTAACGAATTCGATGTCGCACCAGGTTATATGGGAACAGTCGAGTTTATCATACCAACCGAAGCCATTCAAAGCATTCTTGTGAGTGATGAGTATATTAAATAAATGAGTGTGGCCCGAAATCCCATTGTGGATTTCGGGCTTTTTGAATATGGTGTGGGGAGTGCGGGTGATGGGAGTTGTGATTCATAAGTGGGATGAAGTGCATGAGGGGAGAGGATATGGAGTGGGATGAAGTTCATAGAGTAGATGAACTGCATGAGGGGATTGAAATTGGAGTGTGGTGCAGTTCATCGGGAGGATGAAGTGCATGAGGAGAGTGGATTTGGAGTGAGATGCAGTTCATAGGTGGGATGAACTGCATAAGTGGATTGAATTTGGAGTGGGATGCATTTCATCGGGTGGATGAACTGCATAAGGGGATCAGATTTTCCAAGAACTGCACTTCATAACTCAGATGAACTGCATCCAATAACCTCATTTCGCAAAAACGGCATTCGCAATGTCCCAGAGCCCAATAAAATGATGAACCTAATCGCTATATGCTATAGTAAACAAAGGGATTTGAATGAAAGGATGTTTTTAAAAATGGCAAAAAGTTTGGTTCTCGCCGAAAAACCATCAGTAGCACGTGATATAGCACGTGTATTGAAGTGTGATAAAAAAGGAAATGGCTTTTTAGAGGGCTCTCAATATATTGTGACCTGGGCTTTAGGGCATCTGGTAACACTTGCTGATCCAGAAAGCTATGATGTGAAATATAAAACATGGAATTTAGAAGATTTACCGATGCTTCCGGACCGTTTAAAGCTAACGGTCATTAAACAATCTGGTAAGCAATTTAATACAGTAAAATCACAACTAAACAGAGCGGATGTCAACGAAATTATTATTGCTACAGATGCTGGTCGTGAAGGGGAGCTTGTTGCTCGATGGATTATCGATAAAGCAAAAGTGAAGAAGCCGGTTAAACGACTTTGGATTTCCTCTGTAACGGACAAGGCTATTAAGGACGGCTTCCAAAATCTAAAGCCGGGTAAGCAATATGAAAATCTCTACCATGCTGCGGTGGCCCGTTCAGAAGCAGACTGGTATATCGGGTTAAATGCAACGCGTGCATTAACAACACGTTTTAATGCACAGCTAAATTGTGGGCGTGTTATGTTGTATCCTGTCAATAGTATGGGTGAAATTTGTTAATCTAGATTCTATCTAGGTTGTATGAATTTCGCCCATTTTTTGTTGGGAAAATATAGAGTGTTGGAAGAAAATTATGGATATTATATTAATTATATTTATAATTAAAAGTAATAATTTGTAAAATGGGGTGAAAGATTTGCAATCTGAAGTATTAGTATTAGAAAATTTAACAATTGATGAACCATTAACATTACCAAGAGAAATTAAAAATGAATTTAAACGAGACAGTGTTATTAATAGTATCAAATCTAATTTAAATGAAAAAAACAAAATGGTTGTTCTACTCGGTGACAAATTTACAGGAAAAACTACAATACTTAAGCAATTCTATCAAGAGTATAACTTTCATACTGCAGTCTATTTTGTTCAAGGTGATAGATATAAAGACAGAATTGATTTCATATTTAGCGATATCTGTAAACAATTATTAAGAATGTGTTCTCTAAAAGTACGAAATAAAATAGATATGCAAGATTTAGACGATTTAAATACTGAACGAATATTAGATGTATTCTCGAAGATTTATCACGATTTATGTTCGCAGGCAAAAAGAGACAAAAAGATTTTTTATATTATATTTGACGGGCTTGATAAACTCCAAGAAGATGTAGCAAACGAGATATTAAACTTATTACCCCCTGGAGATTCTAACGGAGTATTTTTAATTTTAAGCATAAATTCTAAATCTAATTTAGAGATAAATTATGATTATATTCCACTTAATGTATTTAACTTTTCTCTAGCTGAAACCCAATACATTTTACAAGAAAATGTATACGATACAAAACTTATAGGTGATATTCATAAGTTTTGTAATGGCCTACCAGCATATATAAATGATTTGAGCATTAAAATCAGTGAAGATCCAGATTTAGTCCATAGCGAGTTTTTCACCTCCCTGCCAGAAAATTATTCTAAATACATAGAAAGTCTTTGGTCTCAATTACTAAATAAAGGAGATAATTTCGAGATAGATGTTCTTTCAGTATTACTTTATGCACCTGAAAAAATTAATTTAAATGAATGTGCGCATGCTTTTAATGTGGAGCCTTATGAAATTTTAAATGCTATAAAAAATAATGAATTTATTAGAAATAAAAGCGATGAGATTTTTATTCCTCAAATATATACAGATTTTCTAAAAACAAAACTTTCTCATAGAAAGACTTATGCAACACAATTTCTAATTAAACTCTATGAAAATCAAAGTTTAACTGATTCTAAAACAGTTACCTTTTTATCGGAATTATATGTGGAAAATAATAACTACTCTAAACTTAGAGAGTTGATGTCATTAAAAACTATCAACTTAAACTTAGAACAATTAAATGAAACAATAACTATAAGGAAAAATTTGGACCTACTTTCAAAGATGAGCTTTTATGAAGAAGATTGGGCAACTTATCAAAAATCAATACTAACAGGAGGAATATTACTAGAAATTAAGCAAACACCCCCAGCTTTAGAAAGTGAAATTAAAATATTATGTACTTTAAGGAAGTTTGAAGAAGCAATTAAACTAACTTACATGTGTTCATTAGAAGATGATCGTGCTTTTTTACTTTCCATTATTTGTAGAGCTTTAGCTAAGAACGGTGAATCAATACCATTATCTATTACTGAAGATATTAACAACTTTGTAGATAAAACTAGTATCTCTTCTGATTTAAGTGAAGAGTTAATAGATAAACTAGTAATAATTAGTACTAATATATTTTCTGCTGACATGCAATTAGCCCTTGATATGATAAGGAAAATAGTGGAGAAAAGTTCTGTTGATATCTCAAAAGAAAAATTAATGGACTATATGTTATTAAAACTATTTTTAAAATTAGGTGATGAAAGTGCTGAAAATAGTGGCATAGAGGAAATTACAGCATCTATTGATGATAGTGAATTAAAAGACATTATTAATGTAGCAACTACTACAAATGTTGAGGATTTTTCAATTGTTTTAGAAAAACTAGATTTAATAAATGATCCTTCTGCTAAAATGTTTTATTTAATTAATTGGTGTATTAATCATGAAACACATAAGCAATTATTTGATGCAGTAGAATACACATTGGAAATCTTCACAAATAACGTAGATCATTCTCTTACTTTAAGAGATTTAAGATTTCTTGTAGAAACATTAGAAAAAAGAAGTGACTATGAGAAGATTAATGAATTAATTATTAAAATAGAAAAAGTTAAAGAAAGTTTAAACTTCGGACTAAAGAAAGAATATATTAAACTAGAATTAGCTATTGCTAAGCTGGAGTCTAGTATTAATCCAGAATTAGGACAAAATAGATTTTTAGACTTATTAATATTTATCGATTCAATAAATGAATTGGATATTAAATGTTTAGGTCTTATTTATTTAATTCAAGATGTAAAGACTATCATGAAAGAAGATTATGAGGATTACTATGATGAAGTGAAGCAAAAATTTAATAGTCAGTTTAACAAACTTTTACTGGAATCGGCGGATCATTATGCAGTTTCACAAGATATATTTTTCGAACTAGCAAAAGTAGAATTTGAATTAGCTATGATTTTCTTTAATAAAATAAATACAGAAAAGAACAGATTTAGAATTTTCCAACAAATATTGAAAGCAAGAATAGAAACAACCCAGTTTTCTATTGACTTAATCCCTTTAACATTCAGATTGTTTAGTGATAAAGGTTATAAAGATTATTTAATATTTAGGTTAGTACATCTCTTAGCAGATAACAATTATTTACTAAACGGACAAGAATTGTTGAGATTAAAATCTTCGATAATGCAAATTAAATCACTTCAATCCAAAATTATTTCATATTCATTTTTATTTAAACTCTCATATGAGATTAACGATATTTCGATAGACATCTACGATAGAATTAAACAACACCTAGCTGATCTTGGACTCTACGAGAATAAAAAGAAAATTGCATACTATACTATCCAAAATATCAGTAAAAAAGATTCTGACCTAGCTAATGAAATCTATAACTTAATAAAAAATGAAGAACAGCAAAGGTCTTTATTAGATGACCGATTGGATACTATACATGTACATTTAATTTCTTTATTAATAAAAATGTTACCAGAGGTTAAAAAGAACAGTGAATTTCAATTTTATATTAAAACAATCTGTTCAAATGTCGCTCGTTGTAATTCAATTCTTAAACAAGTAAGTTTATATAATGAACTTGGATTAAAACTAATTGAAATTAATCACAATCATTATCTTGATGACTTTATTTCAAAATATATCGAGATATTTAATATATCTGAAGATAATTTTTCAATTTTAAGCGAGATTTTAAAGGATAGTGGAACCTTACTATATTTAAAAAATGAAAATTATTACTTTGAGTTACTTGAGAAGTTGGATTATAGAGAAATTAAAGAAAACTGTATATTAAATACTATTACTTATCTAGCCACGCAAAAACCTGTTGGAGAATTAATTGATCTAGAAAACTTAGGGCTTATTTTTAATCTTGAAAGAGCTAAAAGAATAGTTAACTTGATAAAGTTATTAAAAGTTGATGCTAATGTAAGCGTAGCATTAAAAATATTTGTACAAGTATTAGAAAATTCTATAGTAAGAAGAGAATATTCAATTAGAGAAATAGAAGCATTGAATTTCTATAAGGATATTTTGCGGTATTTAGATGAAATACTTCCTGACTCAATAAATATTCAACACGAAGGTTATATAATATTAAGTAAATCTTTGTTTAGTAAATTCAGAGTATTAAAAAATTCAACTGTAACTCGAGGTCTACCTTCTCCGGAAGAACTATACGAAAATGCTAAGAGTATCATTAACATTTCTGATAGGATATTTGTATACTGCTATATTGCTAATTATACTTTCAAAGAAAATCTACAACTAGCTGAGAGCATATTAGATAATGCTCAAGAGGAATTGGTAAAAATATCGAATTATGTAGATAAAATTGAACGCTCAGAATTAATTGCAGATAGCTATTTAAAGATAGGGAACAAAAATGCAGCACAACATATTATTAACAAAATCTTTGATATGATTAAAATTCAAAACTCAAATAATATTAATTCTAGTAACAACTTTGACAATATTATTGAGTTAGCTTATCAAATCAATCCTGAATTTGCTCAGAGTCTAAGTAAAAATTTAGATTCACCTCACGAGACTATTGAAGTAAAGAGAACTTTACAAGCAATGAATTACTTTACTACACCATCGAAAATTAAAGAGTCATCTAAGAAAATTTCTAAGAATGCTTTAAAATCTTTTTATGTAAAAACATTGAAAGCCCTTAATGCTGGAAGAGGACATATACAAACCGAACATCTAGTGATGGAAACAATCGGTAAAATGGGTATTTTAGATTTAGAACTAGTTTTTTTAGGACTAGATTGGTATATAGAAAATTCAACAAGAAGTACTACAATGCATTCCAAAACTTCTGCTCTAAACAATCAGTTTTATCTTGTCCAAGAAGTTATAGACTTTATATTTGGTTTAGATACTTTTGTGATTAAAAACAGTGATTCAAATCCGACTGTTAGGAAGTTATACTCTCTTTTCAATAATGATTTTAGTGATAATTTTGTTCCTGGAGAAGGACAAAAAGCAAAAAGTTATATAATTAATTGGATAAATGAATATGCTAGGGAATCTTTGATGATTTATGACCCATATTTCTCGTACAATGAAATGGATATGTTCTTACAAATCCACTTAAAGGAGAATATAACAGTCATTTGCTCCCACACTGAAATTGATAGGGTTTCTCTTAAACAAATGTATAAAGATGCATGGACAAATATTAGTGATCAATCTCCACCATTTATTAATTTTGCTATTCTTACATCGAAGGATGGTGTTACACCCATGCATGATAGATACATTATAGGGGATAGAATCGGATTACAATTAACAACTTCTTTTAATGGATTGAATAAAAAGGATTATAAAATATCCGAATTAACTGAGGAGGAAGTAAACGATATTAAAAATAATGTGATTTTTAGAACTTTAAATGCTCCTCCAAAAATCCATAATAATTTACCTATTAGTACACATAGATTTTATCTAGAGTAGATTAAATAAAAAAGGTTATAAGAGTACTGGAAGGATACAGGCTGTATAAAAATATCCAAACTTAGAGCTGTATAAAAGACAAACAAGAACCAACAGATTAATTCTGTTGGTTCTTCCATTCTTAATCATCCAATTTAATGCCTTTTAATAATTCTGCAAACGCATTATTAATTGGTTCAGCCTCTTTTTCTTGTTGTTTCATATACTTCTGTACACTACGTTTATCTATTTTACCGCCACCTTCTTTTTTGCGACGTGCTTCAAAAGCAGATAGCTTCTCGCGATACCCGCATTTACATACGAAGATTTGGCCATCACCTTCGCCACGGAGCTCTAGTTTTTTCTTACATTGTGGGCAGCGAGCATTTGTCAAACGTGCGACGTTTTTACGATGACCACATTCACGGTCCTGACACACGAGCATTTTTCCTTTTTTTCCGTTTACTTCAAGCATTGGTTTGCCACAATCAGGGCACGTCTTTGTTGAAATGTTATCGTGCTTAAATTTCTTATCACTATTTTTAATATCTGTAACAATATTCTTCGTATGTTGCTTCATCTCATTAATAAATACTTCTTTTTTCAGTTTACCTTTAGCGATTAGCTCTAATTTCTGTTCCCACTCGGCTGTTGTAATGGGGGATTTCAATTCATTTGGTACCAAATCTAAAAGCTGACGCCCTTTGGAAGTGATATGAATATCCTTACCACGTTTTTCGATCAAGAATGAGTTAAATAATTTATCGATGATATCTGCACGTGTTGCAACCGTACCAAGTCCACCAGTCGATTTTAATGTATCTGAAAGCTGTTTATTTTGCGTATCCATGTACTTTGTAGGGTTTTCCATTGCTGTTAACAAAGTCGCCTCTGTAAAGCGTGCAGGTGGCTTTGTTTGACCAGACGTTTGAACGATTAAATTCGTTTGTAATATTTGACCCTTTTCAAGACGAGGAAGTAGTTGATCTTTCACATCATCATTTGACTCATCATCATCAAAACTATTCGAATAAACTTCTTTCCATCCTAGATTCAATACTGTTTTACCATGTGCCACAAATTTTTCATTACCGATATTTGCCCGTACAGTTAATTGCTCAAACTCATGAGGAGGGAAGAGAACTGCTAAGAAACGCTTTACAACTAAATCATAAATTTTTCGCTCTTTATCGGTAAAGTTAGCAAAGTTTACATATTCCTCAGTCGGAATAATGGCATGGTGATCACTTACCTTACTGTCATCTACAAACGATTTAGAGGTCTTAATTTGCTTCGTTAACACTTTATTCGCCAATGAACGGTATTCGCCTATACCACATGCTCTTAAACGCTCTGGAAGGGTGCTGACGATGTCAGAAGATAAATATCTTGAATCTGTACGAGGATATGTTAACACTTTGTGTGATTCGTAAAGTTTTTGCATTATATTTAAAGTTTCTTTAGCCGAGTAGCCAAACATCTTATTGGCATCTCGTTGCAATTCTGTCAAGTCGTATAGTCCTGGTGCAAAAGATTTCTTCGGTTTACGTTCGATATCGATGACCTTTGCATCCTGTTTACCTAATACGTTAACAATCTTATCAATTTTTTCTTTATTAAAGCTACGTGAATTTCCATTTGAATCCTGCCATGTAAGCTTTAGTTCTTTTGTTTGAGCTTCAATACCATAATACATTTGAGGTTTGAAGTGCTTAATTTCATCTTCCCGTGCTGCGACCATGGCTACAACAGGAGTTTGAACACGACCTGTATTTAATTGTGCATTATACTTTGTAGATAGGGCACGACTAGAATTCAAACCCAAAAACCAATCTGCCTCACTACGTGCAACCGCTGCTTGGTATAGGTTTTCATACGCTTTACCAGGTTTTAAGCTTTTGAAGCCATCTTTAATAGCTTTATCAGTAACCGATGAAATCCATAAACGTTTAATTGGCTTATTCACTTTCGCACGCTCGATAATCCAACGTGCTACGAGTTCACCTTCACGACCTGCATCTGTTGCGATAATGATTTCATTCACATCATTACGTGTCAGCTGAGATTTTACAGCGTTATATTGCTTACTTGTTTGTTTTATAGTTGTTAACTTTAAACGCTCCGGTAGCATCGGTAAATCTTCTAAGTTCCATTTTTTATATTTTTCGTCATAACTCTCTGGGTCAGCGAGTGTAACTAAATGACCCAATGCCCATGTTACGATATATTTGTCGCCTTCTAAAAATCCATTTCCCTTTTTATGACACTTCAGTACGTTTGCAATATCGCGTGCTACTGAAGGTTTTTCGGCGAGTACTAAACTTTTTGCCATAGATTAAACATCCTCTCATAATACATGTTTTTAATATAGCATAAGAAAAAAGTTTATTCAGTTTTGTTTCTTTATAATAATGCTTCTATTTCTTTAACAAGTTTATTAGGTTCAATACTTAATGTGTCGGCGATTGTAAACAACGTTGTAATAGTAGGTTGTCTTTGTCCTCGTTCAAGCATTCCAATATATGTACGGTCTAGATTACACTGTAAAGCTAACTGTTCTTGTGATAAGTTTGCTAATTTTCGATATTTTTTCAATACGACTCCAAACGCATCTGTTACATTCATCTTAATCACCTCTAGTCTTATTAACTAAGAGGTGATAACTTCTTTCGACAGACTATAGTCATCTTAAGTGAAAAATGTTAATATTTGATTAAAAGTATTAAAAATTTAAGGTGATAACAATGATAACAACCAAACAATTATTTGAGATTTTAAAGGTTCTTAAAATAAAAAATAAAAATATGTCCCATTTATCACAAAAAGAGTTAAAAGAGTTGATAATTAAATATTACGATTCAAACCTCAAAATATTAGATATTAAAAGGGCGTACGATATAACAAAAATCGTTGGAAAATTTAATAAAGAACTTCCTGAATTAATATCAACTATTTCATGTACTAATTGTGAAATACCTTATACCGTTATTTGGGAAAGTCGAACAAATCATCAAGGTCATGTGCTTAACTGTCCAAAATGTAAAAATAAACGATACTCATTAATTGATGAAAAATTAGATATAAGTATGCTAGCTAAACAAGAACTACAGAACGATATTATTGGAGAAGAGAAGAATCCTTTGACATTAAGAGATTTTGTGGCTTTGTCTGCGATTTTGAAATTATGTTTTGATTACCAAAGAATGAGGATATATAATTTAGAGTTCTTTATTGAGAAGATTTTTCCTAATAAAGGTTACGGAGAATTTATTATAAATGAATTGAAAATGAAGGGAATTTTAATAAAAGATGATGAAAGAGGAGACTCATATAACAATGAACAGAGTTATATATTATCATCGGTTTTCAGTCCTAAATATGATTATGAATCTTCACTTTACAGTTTATTAAATTATTCAAAGTTTTTAGTGGAACAAAAGGATTTTCATGTATTTGAAAAGATGAGTTTATGGCATGAATTAGCTTTGCAAGAAGTATTTCAATATTATTTTTTTAGTCTAAAAAAGATTGGATATAAAGCCTATATTACAACAACTAATCATTCTACTTTTAAATATTTATTGAGGCAGTTTTCTATTGCTCAAATTTGGGGAATTATATCAAAAGCAATTTCATTTACTGGTGAAAGATTAAAAGATAAGGTAACCTTTGAAAAGTTTGATGAAAAAATATGTATTAATTGTGAGCAATTTGCAAATCGTGCTATTACCCAAAATTGGGAATTAGCTAATTATAATAGACCTTATGAGATGCCTATAAGTGTAATGAGTAATATATTTTTCAATGATATAATTCAAGTTAGTAATAATAATGGGTTCAATAAAAAGTTAAATATTGAATTTCTAAAATAGATATTTTTGCTGAATTTTTATTATATATCTTCTCAAAAACGGCCTAGTTACAAGCCGTTTTTTCTTTGCTTCTACATATTGCTACCAATGTAATCAAAAGAAGAAGGAGTTGCTCATAAGGAAATTATATTAAAATGAAAGGGTACCACAAGCTGCATGTGCAACCAATAGTACCCTTAATGATATTCGTAAAACTGCATATTCAGTCAATAAAATATCACTTATTTATTATATATTAAAAAAGCGTACAGCAATAATTAAATTACTAACTAAATCCCTAAATACATGTAGTTTTATAAAGAAGATTAATCATTTAGAACAAAGTTTATAAAGTGCTGTGTATTTAGAGTTTTGGTTATTCAACAATCGGGCCATATTGTGGAGCAACATTTTTTTGGGGAGTGTGATAAAAAGATGCAGTTTTACAACGATAAAAGAATCGCAATACAAGTTTTTATGCAAATTAAAGATCATGCCTAGCAAGCATAAAAGCCTTTATATCAACGGTTTAGGAGACTTGCAAAAAATATCGTATAAACAATGTTCCATAAAAAAAGAGGCAAACATCGATTTAATAACGTTTGTCGTCTCTTTTTTGTGCGTCCCAAATTTTTATTTTTGGGGGAGAGGATTGATCTATCAGGATGAGTTTTGGACGACTTTATTTGTCCGTTGTCTTTTAACATTTTTTTTCACTAAAAAAGTACATTTTATGAATTAAGTCACTTTAAAGCTGATAAGAAATTGTGAAACCTTCCACTTCAACTTACGGCTGCTTAAAAGAAAAGAACTTAAATAAACAGTGGTGCTACTACATGAATTATTATATCAGCTATAAAATGAGCAATCATTGCAAACTCTATTCCTATATAGACAAATAAAGCCCCAAAAACAATCCCACCGATTCCATTAATAAGAAGCATTCCTAAAAATAAGCCTAAAGTCATTTCATAAGTTGAAGCAGCTACTCCATAATGTAATAGACCGAAGATAAGGGCTGCAAAAATTATTGCTGTCCAAATAGAGAAACCTATTGGGATTTTTCCTTTACCCGCTTTTGTAAGTAACCAGATAATAGCTGTAACAAGAAAAAGCCTAAAGATGGTTTCTTCAGTTATACCTGCTCCAAAGGAACCTAACGTACCTAGCCACCACACAGGCTCATTAATGGACGAATTATCAATCCCAAGAGAATATGAAATAAAATAGCTGACAATCATAATGACGATTGAAGTCATAATTCCATATATAACTGACATTCCAACTTTCTTTAAAAGTTGCCTTTCTACATTTTTTTTGCTAAATATTGTTTCTAAAATAGGCATCTTTATCTTTACGCTTTTTCCCATTAATAAAGCTAGAAATAATAAGATAGCTGCTTCCAGTAACATTTGTCCAGAGAATATCAGGGTAAAGAGCCATTCAGAGATACCCATTTCCTTATGGTAACCTTCTCTAGCAATTGCATAAGGAGCCATCGCTAACGCACCTAAAACATTCAAGAATACTAAGGTAAGATAAATTTCCCACTGAATGAGTGGAGACTTTTTATTGGTAACTACCTTATCTTCTTGAATACTTTCATCTTCTTCCTCTAGATCTTCCATTTTCTTTTCCAGTATATTTACTAATTGATTAGAGTCTTCAATATAGATTAATACTTTACTTACTTTTTTCTTCAATCCGAAATAACCTTTATATGAAATAGGTTCTTTAAAAACAATTTCATGTTTTAGCTCTTCTGTGATTCCAAAAATTCTAGTTAATACTCTTGGAAAAACAGTTAAATGAAATACGTCTTTCTCATGTATGATTGCACCATTTTTACTATAGGCAATCTCTGCTTTTCTAATTAGCCTTATATCTCGTATATGAAAAGAAATTTCTCTTCTTGCCCCTATCTTCATTTCAACTACGTTATTTTTTATACAAACAGGTGTGTTTCTTACCCAATTGTAATCACCCAACATATAAAGGATGCTGTATAAATGGAGTCCTGAAAAAACGTAAGCATATGAAGGTTCTACTTTTTTAAAATAAATATGGAATACTATCATTTCTATAATCTGTTCGTGTAAAAGAGCGATAAACAACCAAAAATAGGAGGAATTCTTATGTAGAGAAAATGAATTTTCACTGCTCACCTTGTTTCTTTTCCATCGAAAAAAAGCATAAAATAGAATTTTCCATTCCTTTAAGATAATCGTAATAATCGGGTTATGATCAATCTTACCCTGTTTATACTTAACAAATAGATAGGCTACAAAGACCTCTAATAAAGTTAACAAAATTATTAAGGACACTATCATCTGCTTATCCATTATATCCCTCCCTCTATAAATGTTGATATTTTTTGGAGCAATCGACCTCGATTATCAATTGCGCAAGCATAATGTTTATGTATAGCAATGTCGATACCGATAACTAGAGTATTTTCAGAAACCTGATTAATTTTCTCATCGATTAAAATTCATTGGAATGGAGTCCTCTCTGTAGATGTATGAGTCATGACCGTTGAACTCAAGCATCATACAGAAGGGCTCTTTTGTTTTCAAATCTTCAAAAATCTTTCTAACAGAAATGCTCCCTACTTATGCTTTTTATGCTCAAACCAAAAAAGAATGTATTGGATAATCCCCATTCCTGTTAAAAGAATAATAGGGAAGTAAGGTATATGATTAAAATAAGCAGTTAAAGCTATTGCAAAAGGAAGAGATGATGCAAAAAAAATATATACTTTCCTAGTTGCTTTATACGTTATCCATTGAAGTCCCTCGTCTTCCTCTTTAAACTCCATTGGGATTAATGTAGGCTTCACCTTATCTTTTGGATTCTTTAAGTTGTTAATTGGTATTGCTAAGAGTAACACTAGAATTGGAATACCCAATACTAAAGGATCAATATTCATCCAGTTTGGAACATCTTCAGAATAATGATTTCCCAGCATAATAACCCCTAATCCGAGAATGAGTGCAGCATTGAATAAGGGAGATTGGTAAACTTTTTTTAACATGATTTATTCTCCTTCTAGATAAAATATTTGTTCTACGGGTACCTGAAATACTTTTGCCATTTTTAACGCAAGAGTAATTGACGGAGCGTAGTCCCCTTTTTCGATTAACCCGATAGTTTGCCTTGAAACTTCAATCTTTTCGGCTAAATCTTGTTGAGTCAATCGGTACCTTGCCCGTAATTCGCGCACAGAATTTTTTAACATGGTCTACTATCTCTCCTTATATATTTCATCAATATTGTAAACTTTTAATTATAAAATGTAAACTTTAGTTGTCATTTTGTAAAAAAAAGTTAACTTTTTCTTTCGCAATTTTAATAACCTAAAGATGTATTTTAATAAATAATCAAAAGCCTTCCACTTAATTGCAGAAGGCTTCGTTTTATTCTTGTATTAGAAGTCTTTCGGAATTCTTTACACAATCGGGACATTTA
Source organism: Ureibacillus chungkukjangi (assembly GCF_044795995.1). Lineage (NCBI taxonomy): Bacteria > Bacillati > Bacillota > Bacilli > Caryophanales > Caryophanaceae > Ureibacillus > Ureibacillus chungkukjangi. The sequence goes on from NZ_CP085009.1 coordinate 731,788, forward strand.
ATTGAATAAAGAATAAAAAAAAAATTGGGTATTTATGTTAATATTGAGTAAAGGTTGAAAAAAATAGAGAGAAATATTCAAAAAAACTTTAGATATTAAAGTAAATCCAAATAAACTTCTACAAAAGGGGAACCGAAATGGAGTATCGAATTGAAAGTCTTGATTTTGATTTAAAAGTTATAGGAAAAGGTAAAGTTGTCAAAACAAGTAGAGCCTTTAAAACAATTCCTACGCTTTGGAGTAGTGCCAAAAAAGAAGGATTTTTGCAACAATTAATTGATCTGTCATGGGAAGAACCAAAATGCACACTTGAAGGTCTATTGGGCGTTTGTGGAAAAGAGGCTGCTATAATGGACAATGAATTTACTTACTTTATGGGTGTCCGATATGATGGAGAGGTCCCAAGTGAAATGGAAACCTTCTCTATTACTCATAGTACTTGGGCTGTTTTTCCAGGGATTAGTAATGCTTGGCAACAATTATACACAGAGTGGCTTCCTAATTCTGAATATCAACTTGCTAATATACCTTGTATCGAATGTTATTATCCACCAAAGCATAAACCTAGAAATGAACTTTGGGTTCCTGTAATTCATAAATAAATCTTTTTCTGAGGTTATAATCATCATAATGTTGAATAAACAAGAAACCGTTCAATAATTATAAAAACTCCTATTCCACAATCGGGCGCGTTTATTTAATAAAAAACGCGTCTTTCTTCATGAAAATGACCATGCTTTATTTATAGTGGAAAATATGTATGAATGTGTAAATGATTTATCTTATTTTTAATAATTAAAGCATACGATTTATTAAAAGCACGGAAGGAGAAATATAATAAAAAAAAGTATTTGCTTTTTTGCGATAGTACTATTTCTTTGTTCTGGAATGTATTTTACTTTCTATAAGGGTTCTGCCTCCTCTGAATATGTTATTGGTAAAAAAAATTCAGAAGTTAGTGAAATTAATAAAAAAATAACTGAGACAGAATTAATCGAAAAAATCGTAAATGAACTAAAAGAGAGGGGATACTCTCCTCACGGAGGAGCTGCATATACAATTTATTCAGCTAATAAACAATTGCTTACAATTCCTATGTATGATATTGATTTAAAAAACAAGGAAATGACGAATAAAATTACAGCAATAATTGATGAAGTCATAAAAGAAAATAACTTTAATTCATTTGAAATCACTATAGAAAAAGCTAATCCTTAAAAATAGAAATAACAATATTCAACAATCGGGCGCGTTTCTTTAATAAGAAATGCGTCTTTGTTCATGAAAAGGGCCAGATTGTGGAAGAAGGATTTAATGATTATATATCGAATTCTTATATCAAATAAGAAAAAGTAAGGAGGTTCATAAGTTGAAAAAAGCCTTTTTAAGCACTATATTTTTTATGTGTCTTTTGATATTGGTAGCTTGCAATAACGGAAATAGTCAAGTTGTCTTTAAGGGAAAGGGAGAAAACTGGAACGGTGAATTGGTCGCAAGTCATAACCTTTGGGGAGAAGAGATTCATACTCTTAAAATTAATTATATTGGTGAGAATCCCAAACAATTGAAAGAAACTAATGTATTTGTAGAGTGTTCAGATTTCTTAGGATGGGGAATAAATGAAATCGAATTAGATGCACATGGCAATTTTAACAGTGGAGAAGTGGCCAAAGTGGACTCTAAAACACCAACAACATCTACAATTTTCCTTGAAATTGATGGTGAGAATCCAGAAACTATTACATTAACCTCAAACTCCTAACTTTTATATTATTCCATTAAGGGCGCATTCCTTGAATAAGGAAAGGGTCTTTCTTCAATAATAGGGCCAGATTGTTGAATAAGAAGTTATTATAAATTGTAATCTTTATATATGAATTTAGGTAAGATAATAAAATAATGTACTTAAAGTAACAAAGCAGGATAGTTTAAAAATGATTAGTAAATATTAACATTTCTTGGAAATAGTCAATGAGGTGAGAAAAATGTATAAACCATTATCTGAATATGATTTCAGAATATATTCTAATGATAAGACATCACATATAACATTTGTCCTTGAAGAATATATACATGAACATTTACCCAGTTTATCTTGTACAATTGAAGTAGTAGATAATAAATTTATAGGTTGGAATATCAATGTTTGGTTTGAATTAGATAAATTAATGTCCTTCATTACGGAGTTAGAAGATTTAGAAATAAAGAGACAAGGGACAGTTACTTTAAGTGCAATGACACCACATGATTTTAATATTACTATTGAGAACTATAATAAAAAGGGAGATTTAATTGTTAACTATTCACTTACAAATATTAAATATAATAGTGATATATGTTTGAGGAATACATTAATCGGAGGATTTAAAATCGACTCAGAATTCATATTAAAACTGTTAAGCGATTTTAAAAAATTTTCTTCGGTTGCAAATCTGGGAGTAGATATAGAATTTTATACAAAATAAGAAGTTTTAAAATAATTACATTCTTCAACAATCGGGCGCAATTCTTGAAGAGGTGTTTAGTGCAAAATAGAAGTACAGAGTTTTGAAAAGGAAAAGTACATAACGTTGCAACTCAAGTTTCAACAAAAAAAGGCTTGCCAGCCTCACAATACTTCTCTACTGTAATTGGTGTCGAATCAATGCAGTGGAGGTTGAAAGGAATGCTGGCAATGCCTGAAATCAATTGTATCAAATTAATGAGGAATCAGAAATCCTTATCCATAAATAAAATATCAAAAACGCTAGGGATTAATTGGAGAACAGCAAAAAAGTATGCCGATGGAGATCAACTCCCCGAAGAAAGTAAAAAGAAAAAGTCTGGAATGATGTACGACGAGCAATGGGGAGAAATTGTAGGAGATTGGCTTTGGGAAGATCTTAAACTAAAGAAGAAAGATAGAAGGACAAACAAGGGGATATTTTCTGCACTTCAGAAGATGGGCTTCAAAGGGTCCTATCGGACCGTCTCTTATTTCATTAAAGAATGGCGAGAAGGAAGAGAAGACATTGAAGATGCAACAAAGGATAAAAACTATGAGCGTTTAATCCATCCTCCCTCGGAAGCACAATTGGATTTTGGATTAATGGGGGCCGTTAAAGATGGAATGTATGTAGATATTCATTGTTTAGTTATGACCCTTCCTTTTAGTAATAGCGCATTTGCAATTCCTTTACCAGGTGAAAATCAAGAATGTCTTTTGCATGGAATGAAGGTGATTTTCAAGCAGTTGGGCGGAGTTCCTAAGAAGATTCGTATCGACAATATGAAGACCGCTGTCGTCAAGCCAAGAAATAAGCATGAAGAGGCTGTCTTTACAAACGAATTCCTTCAATTTGCAAATCATTACGGATTTGAACCACAAGCGTGCAATCCCTATTCAGGAAATGAAAAAGGAAATGTGGAAAATAAAGTCGGCTACGTTCGCTACAATTTTATAACTCCTGCACCTGTCATAAAAGATTTAGATCACTTTAGCCAAATACTTGAACAGCAGCTAACGGAAGACCGACAACGCATTCATTATAAAAAACATGTTTCCTTACAGGAGTTATTGGAGGAAGAGCACCAGTATCTATTGGAGCTGCCCCAAGAAGAATATCCAGTTTTTAAACAAGAAGAAGCGAAGGCAAACAAGTATGGAGAAATCACTTTAGACAAAGCAAAGGTTTATGTTCCACGAGCCTATAATTATACAAAACTATCTGTCGTTAAGTATTGGGATCGTTTCAAGGTACTATCTCCTCATGGTGAAATCTTGTATGAGGATCATAGACCATATATGCACAAAAATCGTGAGATTCCATGGCAATCTATCATGAAGGCTTGGTTAGCTAAACCGCGTTCTGCAACCTATTCCCGCTTTTCAGCCTATCTCCCAGGCCGCATATATGAATACATCAATATCTCGAATCTTACGATTCGTAAGGAACGTTTGAAGTGGATCATCGGATTACTAGCTAATCATGATATGAATGAAATCAATGATCGATTTTATGATTTACTTGGCGGGCAATCAGACACATTAAAAGAGCCTGAGGACCATCCTTACGACATTGATTGGAGAAAGTATGATCAGCTTCAAAGCATCTCACAGACAGGAAACGAGGTGCAGCGATAATGAATCTAAAAGAGATGTGCAAAACGTTGAGGCTGGCGCATGTGAGTGATATTTATTCAGATATACCATGTGATGATCCAACCCAGTTTTTAGAAGCTCTGTTTCAAAAAGAACTACAGCTACGGGAGGAAGCAAAAGCTGAACGATTGGTTAAGAAGGCACGATTTTTACAGAAGAAGTCACTTTCGTCGTTTCAATGGAGTGAACATATTCACTTTCCAACACATATCGACTATAAAGAATTATGTACAATAAATTTTATCGCCCGTAAAGAGAATCTAATTTTAACAGGTGCCCCCGGCACCGGAAAGACTCATTTAGCTACGGGTATTGGATACGAGGCATGTAAACAGGGGCTTGAAGTTCGGTTTTATAGAGTTTCAGACTTAGCCGATGTATTGGAGAGAGCATGGAGCGAAGGCAAGCTATCACAGCTTCGGAATCGTTTTAAGAGTGTGGATCTAATCATATTGGATGAAATGGGGTACGTGCCTTTTAACAAGGAAGGGGCTGAGCTCCTCTTCCAACTCATCTCCGACTGGTATGAACAAAAAAGCTTGATCATCACGTCGAACTTGGAATTCAGTCAATGGAATCGCGTTTTCAGTGATTCTAGATTGACTGCAGCATTGGTGGATCGGGTTATACACCATGCCCATATTTTGAACTTTACAGGGGATAGTTTTAGGGTGACAAACGCATTATCAAGACAAAAATGAATACTCAGATGAAGGCTGGCAAGCTTGTGTATTTTTCTTTGCATTCTTCTGCACTTTTATCTTGCAAAACACAAGAGGAGTTGTGCTTCTTTTTATTGCTATAACATCATACTGAAATTCAATTAAAGTAAATGTGTCTTTAGTTTAATAATAATAACCATTAATAATAATATATTTTCTTCTCATAATATTAATGAGGTGAGGAATGTTATGAAAAATCACTTATTATTATTTTCTTCTATCTTTTTAGCTGCATCTGTTTATGCAAACGAGGATAAATTTGATAGAAACTTTTCAAAGTTAGGATACAAAGAAGTTGATGAAGCTCTTGCTGAAAGTAAACAGCATTTTAAAAAAGAGATTGTTTTACCTAATGAAATTCCAATTACCTTTACACATAGTTTTGCTAGGTTCTCTAATCCAGAAGGTGATTGGAATGATAAGCTGGAAGTTCGATATGTAGATGAAAAATCAGGAGACAATGATTATAAAGTTGAAGTGCGACATATCGATTATAAACTTCTAATAAGGGAAGAAATGATTGATAAGGAATTAAAGTTGAATAACGGTATTCGTGCGATTTACAGCACTACAATGTTTGAAAAACGTAATAATCTTGTATTTGAGATGAATGAATGGCAGTATATCCTTTCACTGGATGAAGATGTTTCTGATAAACCATCAGAAGTATTGATAAAGGTTGCAAATTCTATTGACTAGCTGAGTATAAGAATTCGTAAAGTAAATTAGCTACTCAACAATCGGGCGCTATTGTGGAGCAACACGTTTAGGAAATGATCAACTTTATTATAAAAACAAACTTTTAAACTGCAGAAAAGCATCTATTCTGACCAATCTTTTTTTCAGAATGGATGCTTTTAATTTACACTAAATCTGGGCTTTCGAGGTATGTTTAATCAAAATCAAAATATATTAGAAATCTACATTTATCCTCTAATTATCAATTTCAAAATTTCTCTCTAAATGGAAATTTTACAGAAATGGAATGTAGTTACTAATAATTTTTTATCTAAACTTAATTTCAATCTTTTCAGTTCTTTTAAGAATCGCATTTTCTATCTAAGTCATACCGGAATTTTTAATATAATAGAAAATTAATCAGAGGGGTCTGAATTATCTAATAAATCTAACTCATCTAATATATCCCTTGAATCTGAAGGGGGGAAATCTATTATATTATTAATTTTATTTTTTTCTTGTCTATTAATATTTAGATATGCTGCATGAGGATTGTCTGAAAACATATCATTAAATAACTGGTTAACTATTTCATTTCTACGTTTACCAGTAGTTATTGTATCTATTAAATCTATATTTTGTTTAGAAGATATATCTGCCCATTGAAATAACACCTGTTCATAAACACCTGTTTTTTCTTTTAGTTCTTCATTTATTATTTTTACTCTTTCTAATTCGGCTGTAAGTTTTTGAATCTGTTTCGTATAATTTTCTATTTTGCTATTTGCTTTTGTTAAACCTACCTCATTAACTTGTAATTTATTTATTATAAGTTGTTTTTCTCTAGTACTTAAATTAGATAAATAACTAGTTATTATATCTCTTGTTGATACGGTAGGAAAATTGGTATCTAAAGAATTAAATTGAATAGAACGTTGAGAATTAATTTTATCAATGAAGACTTTCCCTTGCCTTTCAGACTTTCTCCAAAAATCATAGCTAAGCTTTTGTATTTCGCAAGTAAAAATTGAGCCATTTATTAATTAAAAACTGAGCCACTTAAACCTGACTATTTTCCAACCATTCTTTTGTATCTAATATTCGATAAGATGGTCCTACCATGTCCACCATGTATGCTCGATGTGTTAGTCGGTCCGTTAAAGCTGCTGTTAAAACTGGATCATGAAATATTTCTTCCCATCGATCAAATGATAAATTACTCGTAACGATGGTGGATGCTCGTCCTGCCCGAAGGGAAAGATGAGTAAATAATAACTCGGCTCCTTCTTTATCAAAGGAGATATAACCTAATTCATCAATGATTACTAAATCATATTTTTCAAACTTCAGTTCAAATGAACGTAACGTTCTTTCAGAACGGCTTTCTTTTAACTGATTTACAAGGGATGACACCGTTGTAAAATACACCTTATAACCTGCTAAACAAGCTTCAATTCCTAAACCAATTGCTATATGTGTTTTACCTGTACCTGGTGATCCGATTAATAAAACGTTTTGTTTTTCTTGAATAAAGTCTAATTTCTTTAAATGTGGGAGGCGAGAGGCCGCATTTTGCGGTAATCTCTCAAACTCTAATTCAGTTAATAGTTTCTTTTCAGGGAAATTTGCAGATCGAATGCGATTCGCTTTTGCTCGCACTTCTCGATCTTCCATTTCTTGCACTAGTGCGTGATATAAGAAATCTTCTGCTGTCTGATATTGTTTCCACATATCATCTTCTTGAATAAATCCCCGAATGCTTGGTAATCGAAGTTCCTTACACATCTCAATCATTTCTTGTCTCTTATCCATTAGTGAAGCACCCCTGTCTTTTTCGTTTCAAATAACGCCGTTATGGCTGAAAGATTTTCGAGAGATTGGGTGGTGACTTCATTTTTGGAATGTACAGTTTTATGAATATATTCGCCTTGATTAGCTAAGAAAATAATCTTTTCTGTTGTTATTTGAACCATAGGGTTCTTCTCAAGTTGTTCAATCGCTGCTAAGACTTTTTCTAGATTTTTATTTTCTTTTAGATAAATAAGTAACTCTAGAAAATCTCGCTCATTTCCAATATAATAATCTTTGTATAATTTTTTTATTTTTGTTGGTGCTTGACTCAAACATTCACTTTGAGCCAATGCACCTTTTTTCTTTTCAAATGTACGTAAGTAATGATAAATGTCCATAATCCATTGATGGATTTGCCAACTTCGCTTATGTGTCGCGATACAGGCATTTTCACTGAAAATAAGAATTTTTTCCGCACTCGCTTTTACTTTCACCCATTCTCCAACATGTCCTTCTGGAACAGAATAACGATTTTGTCTATAAGTAATCGTGCTATATTTGTCCACTCTAAATTCATACAACTCAGAGGCATCAAATGGAATAATTTCTGTGCTTACATGCCTAGCTATACGCTCTTCTAGCATTAATTCATGGTGCGTTTGGTTTTTCTTATAATGCTTGCGAGAGTTTAATTTCATGATTACTTCTGTTAGATAAGCCTGAGCTTCTTCTAAACTTGCAAAAGTATCTCGATGGGCAAATGCTTTCCGGCGGATGTATTCTACACTTCGCTCCACATGCCCCTTCTGATTTCCTTTTCTCGGTTCACATAGTCGTATTTTAAAATGATAATGCATCGATAGATTTTTCATCCCATCGGTAATCTCACGTTCTGTCCCAATAAAATTCTTTACGACTGTCCGCATATTATCGTACGTAAAAACTTCTGGTACAAAGCCTAAATAGTCAATACATTTTACATGAGCATCTTGTACGCACACCATTGTTTCGGATTCATATAAATATGCAAATCTATCATTACTATATGGTAGGGTAAATACCGCCATTGAAAGAGATCGTAATGTTTGATCAATGAATAATTTTACTTCTCCCCAGTCAAATTCAATCTCATGACCAGCAGTTGCTTTTTGACGAATAAAGACTTCTTTTTGATGTTTCTCCTCACTATTTACAAAATTTCTTACAGTGGTATAACTAATTTCAAAACCTTCATCTAATAACTTTTCATGAATATCAATCATTTTTAGTTGTTGCTTGTGCATCTGATGTTGCCGTTTATAATCATTATCTTTTAACATTTTTCGAATACGTTTCATCACCGTAGGTGTTAAAGCACGTTTATTTCCTTTGCGTTTTTTATACGACGGAGGCGTTACATAGTTATCTGTAATAGGTAATTCTCGAATATCTTGTTTTCTTTTTTCAAGATCCTCTTGGATATACTTTTTTACAGTATTACGAGAAATCCCAAGCTCCTTGGCAATTTGACGTTGACTCTTATTTTCTTGATGAAAGGCAAGTAGTACCTTCTGTTTCTTCTCCAATGAAATCACCTCTATACGCTCCTAACTCTATGAAGTTAGGATTATTTTCATATAAAAGTGGCTCACTTTTCAACTGCGATGGTGGCTCAGTTTTAGCTTATCAAATACAAGCTTTTTAGGGAACTTACCATTTTTATATAATTCTAACGAGTATTCAAAAATTGGACGGGGTTTAATTATGGTAACGAGTGGATCTTTTTCTAAAAAACCCCTAGCTAACTCTTTTAACAAGGATTCTTCTACTAAATCTTGTTTTCTACCTCTACTCATAGTTGATTTTCTCCTTAAATGTATAAAGTTTGTAAAGGGCATCCTGAACAATTTTTGCATTATTTCTTAACTTAAAATTAAAGCTAGAATTTTTATTATCATATCTTTCATCTTTAAGGTTAAAAATAGCAGTATTATAAAGCCCAATTAAGTTCTTAAAGAGGAGTGAAACTGATGACTTTCGATTTTGCAGTTCTTTTGCAATTGTTTTTTTATGGATAGTATATTCTTTAGAGCTTATTCTCCAATAAGGACAAATGTAATGACTATCTACAGGGCAATTTTGATTGTTATCGGTACAATAACCGATCTCTAAGGGAATAGTATCAGTAGAGTTTATTAATACTTCAGGAATAATTTTGGATTTTATAATAAAATACTCATCAAAGGAACTTTGCAGTTCTGTAAAATGGTGATAATTTAAATTTGCTAAATCTAATAAATCAGAATCAACCCAATACTCCAAATGATTGTAATATGTTAATTGTGAATATATAGAAGTATGTCCTCCCAAAGCTGCCATTTCGATAGGATGATAACCCTGAAGCATCATATTTAAGAACGCAAAATATCTAGTATCATTAGGACGGATTCTTTTAATTGTCTTATTATCATTAGTAATTTCTAATGTATCACTAAGATCTAATATTCTGAAGTTATAAATACCTTGTACTACTTCTTTGTAAAATTTATTTAAGATTGTATCAAATAGTCCATAATAGTATGAATAAGGATAGGAACTACTATTAGAAGTATTTTTAGATAAATAACTATTTTGTTGAACTTGATATGATATAAGTGTTTCTCGAAAATCGAAATCCTTAGTTAATTCTTTATATCTTAAAATATTTTCAGCAAGCTCATTTGAAATTAAAATTTTATCGTACTTAAGTTCCCTAGTGAATCGTGTTTTACTACGGGGAAGAGATAAAATATAACCTTCATTACTTTGAGAAAGACAATCTAGTTTTATAAAACAAAACTCACTAATACGCAAAGGTATAATATTAGTTAAACACCACCAAAAATACACAGGAAAGAAGACTAAAAAACTTTGTGTAGATAAGTGTGAATTAAAAAAATCCTTTATAATTAAATCAAATTTAAGTACATCTTTACTTGAAGGAATTTCATACATAGTAAGAAGACGTTCAGAGCTTGTATATTCAATTAATATCTCATAGTAATTCAAAGAAACTTCGAAACCTGCATATTCTAGAAAGGTTAATATTTTCTTTGCTTTAAAAATGTTTGTATCTCTATTATTATTAAAGAAATCATTAAATTCATCTTCATATTCCGGACTGAAGTTATTAGTGAACCTCATTGCTTTAATGACAATATTAGCTATGTGCCGGATATGATTAGGTGATAACTTGTTTTCAAAAAGATTAAGTATCCATGATTTTAATATTATCTGTAATTCTTCATCTATTGAGTCAAAATAAATATAACTTTTAGATTTGAAATAATAGTCGAATAATATCCATTCATTATCCATATAAGATTCGTTTATTATATATTCATTTTGACCTGTAAACCTTTCTTCCATATCAGAAAGCATATTATCTATAAAATACGTAGAATCAAAAAGTTCCTCTGAAATCTCCATTGTTACACCTCTTGTAATGTAATGTACTTTTTTATATTGGGTAAATTTCTAACCCTCTCTAAAATGACATCATATCTACCATTTGAAAATTCATTTAAAAAACTTGCACCGAACTTCTTCTTGGCAGTACTTAATAAGAATAAGTATCGATAAAGAATGTTGGCTTTAAATCTTTTTTCTGTTTCTAGAGATGTTAAGAAGTTTACTTTCATATCATTAACAATCTTTTCTAGGTTGCTAATTACATTCACCAGTGTATAGAAATGAGGAATAGAGAAAGGGCATTTTTCACAGTCTCGATCTAGAAATAAACAATCTCCCAATAGGCATTGCCAATGTTCGTTTTTAGCGGGAAGCTGCCTCAAATTGATTAACATTAATTTTTTTTGCAATTCCGTATTATCTAATGAACTTAAATATTCAGTTAACGAGTTAAAGTCTCTTTCTATGCTTATTAATTGTGTAGATAGATTCTCTAATTTTGTAGAATCTCCAAACAAAGTTTTAAGATATCTCTTCCTTTCCTGAAGAATAATTTTGTCTTCACTCAAAGAATTACCAAATACTATTCTATGAAGATAATCGTAGGTATATCCAAAATTTCCATCATCAAATAAATTTCTTGACAGTCTGTCTAGTTCAAACTGAGATAATTTTATATATTTTTTTGTAGTATTAAATGATGAATGGGGACGAAGCATTTTCGTAATTTGCATAGGATCTAAGTTAGTGCAGTGTTTAATATATTCATAAGTGAAAGTCGATAGCGTTGTATTCATTTTTTTTGATTTAAAAAGAAACTGAGTATTTGAGAATTCTTGAAAGAACCTCTTATTCAATGAATTGGGTAATTCGTTTGAAGAATTAAATTCAATTAAATAAGGATTATTTTTATGATTTTGATTCAAGGTACAAGCTATTAATGCATTTGCTAATGGATATTGTAATTCTTCTGAACAAAAAAAATGTCCATCTTTATCTTTTTTTGAACTTTTTATAGTAAAGTATTTAGAAGTTATTTCAGCGATAATTTTATCCTTTTCTTCTATAGTTAATTTTCTGCTTAAAAAGTCATCGAAATCGGTAATTGATTCTGGAAGAGTTATCCTAGGTACCTTTGTAACAACATCATGGCTTCTCCAATCATTATTAAGATGCAAAATTATATATAACCAAACTGATTCATAAGATTTATATTTTTCAGTGTTATTGAGGGGGCGTTTAAACTCTTTATAACATCGTTTTTTATGATAATCCACATCCGATACATAGGAAACCAATTCTAAATATTCGTTAATTGAATATATTTCAGTATTAGCTGAAGTCCTAGCATTTTTTTCTTTGTATGGATTCCTCAAATGATTTTTATTATATTTCACTTCTAGTTCATCTGCTATAAAACATATATATTGATAGATAATTTCTTTGTACGTAGATTCAGTATTATCATTTAGATAAAGCAAATTTATTTCCTTTGAACTTAATTTAGCTAATTTATCAAATGTATCTCTCGAAATTAAGAGATTCGTTATACTTATAAATCGTACAAACTGAATCGGCTACACTAAGTTGGACAGATACTATAAGGGCTAGTAGACTTAACATACTAACCTAAGGGAGCGTGCTACTATGTCACGTCAACGTCGAACTTTTACACCAGAATTTAAACTTCAATTAGTCAAGCTTTATGAAAATGGAAAGTCTCGTGCAGATATCTGTAGAGAATATGAAATCACGCCATCTGCATTAGATCGCTGGATTAAAAACCATCAAGAAACTGGGGCCTTCACTGCGAAAGAGAACCGTACTGATGAAGAAAATGAGTTAATAAAATTACGTAAAGAAAATCAACGTTTAATGATGGAGAATGACATTTTAAAGCAAGCAGCGCTGATCATGGGACGAAAATAGATGTGATTCGAAATAACGCTCACAAATATTCAATATCAGCAATGTGTAACGTCCTCAACATCGCCAAAAGCACATACTATTATCATGCCAATTTGAGTGAAAAAGAAGCACATAACACAGAGGAAGTAGAACTTTCCAACGAGATTGAACGACTCTTTAAAGAAAGCCGTAGTAACTATGGTACTCGTAAACTAAAAGTAGAATTAAAGAAGCAGAAGATGGTAGTTTCTAGACGTCGAATCGGTCGAATCATGAAACAATTAGGACTGGTATCAAAGTATACCGTGGCACAATACAAGCCGTATAAACAAACCTGTAATGAAGCACCCATCAAAAATGAGTTACATCGTCAGTTTAAACAAGAAGAGCAATTAGCTGTAGTTGTAAGTGATTTAACATACGTCCGTGTTGAGAAAAAATGGCACTATGTATGCTTATTTGTCGACCTTTTCAACCGTGAAATTATTGGTCACAGTGCCGGTCCTAATAAGACAGCAGCCCTTGTGTATCAAGCATTAGCCAGCATTAAAGGGAATTTACATAACATCAAGATGTTCCATACAGACCGTGGAAAAGAGTTTGATAACAAACTAATTTCAGAGGCACTAGAAACATTTGGGATTCAAAGATCATTAAGTATGAAGGGTTGTCCCTATGATAACGCCGTGGCCGAAGCGATGTTCAAAGTATTTAAAACCGAATTCGCAAACGGAGCACACTTCGCTTCTCTTGAACAGCTCGCTCTTGAACTTAATGATTATGTTCATTGGTTCAATAACATTCGAATTCACGGAACACTAGGTTATTTATCGCCAGTGGAATTCAAGAACAGGTCCTTATAAAGATTGTCCAGTTTAGTGTTGACATTCCAAACTTCTTTTCAAGTGTCTTTATATTACCTGTAGTTGATTTTAATTTTTTTGAGGTGAACTTAAGCCAATATTTTAAATAAGTTTTTTCTTCAATGTCCCTAGCATTAATAATCCCTAAATCTTTTAAAGCTTTTAGATATAATTTATCAATTATTAGGTTGTTTTGAATTTCTTTTTTGTATAATTCAATTTTTTCCGCTAGCTCAATTTCTTTTACAATTGAATCACATATTTCCTTTTTATATATCCAACCAACTTCGAAAAGTTGACCAAATTGTAGAATGGTATTAAGGCGCTCGGGGGAAAATCGCTTATTATAGATTGATTTGACTTTTGAAGTAAGAGATATATTTCCTTCGTACTCTATTAGTATTTGATTTTGGGAAAGTTCTAATTTAGTTAGTACTTCCTTTAAATGTTTACTAGATATATAAAATACTCTTTTATAATCAAAATTGGGAATCTTATATTCAGCTATAATTCTCTGTAAAGCTGTTTCTCCAATTCGATAAAGTTGCTTAGCTTCAGCCTTTTTAATTAAATATTTACAGCTTTTATTCTGGAAGGTTTCATTAATGATTTCTAATTGACTAGTTGGATTTTCAATATTTAGTTTTTCTTCTAGCATTAAACTTAAAAAATTAATATTTCTTTCTTTCTGTTCTTTAATTATAGTTCTTGGTTTTTGCTGAATATTTTCTTCGCTCTTTGAATTAATAACTTGAAGTACATTTTGTTGGGCTATTTGTTTTACTTTGCCTTTTATTTTTAATTCAACTTCTTTCTGCTTTTGTAGGAGCCTGTAAGCGTCAAGTAGAATTGGACACATTTTGCTAATTAATTTTGAACAATTTCGTTGATTCTTCTCCCACTCCTTTGTAGAAGTAGGAGAAAGAATTATTAAAATGGCATCTTGCCAAGTTCTAGTTCTAATTCATGCTTTTCATCTTGAAGTTTGGATACTTTCGCCTTTAAAGAGGCAATTTCCTCAAGTAATCTATCGATCTTCGTTTCATTATTGATTCCTCTTTCATATGGTGAACCAATCCACAAAGTGTCGTATATGAAATCTTCGATATCATGCTCAATAATCTTGTAAAGATTGCCATCCTGGATATTTTTTATAGAGCCATCCGATAACCAGCTCTCAACTTTTTGATGGTCACAAGATTAAACCTAATTCTAATATGATTTCTCTTACTTCATTTATATTTAAAATCTTCATTTAAATGAAATCTCCTTATACCCATTTGCTAATGTTAAAACATACCTTGACGATGCTTCATTCGATAGCTATCATCATTCATCTGTACAACTTCTACTCTGTGTAAAATGCGATCTAAAATAGCTGTAGTTATACCTTCATCTCCCAATAATTCGCCCCATTGATCAGGACTCTTGTTAGAAGTCAAAATAATTGAGCTACGCTCATAAAGATGATTTATCAGATGAAAGAATAGATTTGCTTCACGTGAATCCATTGCCATGTACATTAAGTCATCAATAATTACTAAATCAGAAGATTCAATTCGGTTTAATTGCACCTGTGATTTCCGTGTAAATTCTCTGGTTTTTAAAAGATTGATTAATTCACCCATAGTCACAAACATGACGTTAAATCCTTTTTGAATTGCTTCAATTCCTAATCCTATGGCCAAATGGGTTTTACCAACACCAGGCGGTCCTAATAGAATTAAGTTATATTGTTGCTCTAGCCAATTTAGCTCTTTTAGTTGGTTTAATTGCCTTTCGTTTAAAGAGGTTTGATCAGATAAATCAAATAGTTCCAGCGTTTTCATATAAGGAAACTTCGCCCAACGCATTCGTTTTTCAATACTCTTTTCTTCACGTTTAGTTAATTCGAATTCAACGATTTCTTTAATAAATTCCCGATAAGTCCATGTGGACTGTTCCGCTTTTCTTAATATATTAGGCAGCTCAGTGGCTGTTTCTGTTAATCTTAGTTGTTTAAAATAGTTTTGTAGATTTTCTAAGCCATCATTCATGAGATGACACCCCCTAAAATATCTGTGTATGTGCTGATAGAACGTGTTTCTACTTTGATATTCCTTGTTTTTAACCTACTCGATTCGAGAGGTGGAACTGGTAGTTCTTTGCTTTGAATCTTGCTTATATACTTTGCAATATCATGAAAATCATTGGCACTTGTGAAATGCTCGTCAACACATTTTATTAGGGTTTCATCGATATAATCTGGATAATCATTGGTTGTTTTATGGATGATGGCCAGCTGGTCCCTTTTATATCGAGGATACTCAGCTAGGACCTGATTAATATATGTAGTCGCTAGTTCAGTATTATTAAACTGGCGAATCACTGTTTCTTTATAGGCTTGGATACCTTTTGAACGATCACGTTCATGATTTCGATTTTTGACTAATTTTCCTTTGGCTAATTCAAGACGATGCTTCGCTAGAACTTCACCATCAGGACTTCGTTTAATCACCAGTTGCTGCTGATTGCTTTCATCTACAGCCATTTCAATTGAAACAAGGTTTAGACCTCTTGGTCTATATGTTCCCAGTGGGACAGAGTAACGATTAGATTTATAGTGTATGGTGTTGTCCTTATTAACGGTTCTTGTTATACTAATTGTATTGTTACTCTCTATTGAGAGTGGGTTAGAGACTGGCTTTAAGTGTTGCTTTTCGAGGAGAAACACTTCTGTCGGTCTCTTTTTTGTACCGTTATGTACTTTGTAATTACCCGTACGTTTCAGCCACTCTATACATCGTTCATTCCAATTATCTATAGTAGTGAAAATACGGCTATCTGCGAAATTTCCTTTCACATACTTCACTACATTTTCAATTTTACCTTTCGATTCTGGATCTGCTTTACGACATAAATATATTCTGAACTTACGTTGTTGTTTATAGGATTGAAATTCACCTGTTAAAATAATATCCCCGGCATTTTCACTGACTGTTATTAAATGATCTTGGTCGTAGACAATCTCTTCTGGCATCCCTCCAAAATACTGAAAAGCATTTTCGTGGCTTCTTATCGTATCGCGTGTTGTAAATGGTCGATCTTGCCATTCTACATATTTGTACCGAGAGTGCGATAATACAAAACAAATACAGTACAGTTTCACTTCAGTATTTTCTTTCGTTTTTTGACGAGTTTCTCCCCAGTCAACTTGCATTTGTTTTCCCATTGGCTGTTCGATTATGGCCTCATATTGCCTAACTTTTTTGGTTTTCTCAATTTGATATTCTTCTCGTAACTCACTGACATACATGCGCATCGTACTTTCTCCAACAACCAATTTAGGATGACGTTCTAGTAACCAATCATGCAGTTGTGCAGCACTTAAATGAGGATGTTCTTTGAGCCAAGCGACTAACCAATCTTTATAAGGGTCTAATTTTTTCTTTCTGGATTTTAATGTATTCGCCCACTCATAAGCCTGTTCAGGCGACATTTCCAAATAGCTATAAACCGTCGTTCGAGATATTTTAAGCTGTTCTGCAATCTGTGTTACAGTAAATCTTTGTTCTTTCATTTGTTGGATTGCTAAATATAACATCAATTTCTTTTTCACCTTTCATCATGCCCCCGATTACCAATCTACTACCAATTTAGTATAAAGGATAAGGGTTATTTTTGGCGAAAGTGTTCAATCTTATTTAGCGATATCTGTCCATTTTATTTTAGCGTTTACAGAGCCTTTCTTGCAAGGCTAATTCTTTTTCTTTAGCGCCAACTTCTGCATTTTTAATTATTAATTGAAATAAATCATCCATTTCATTTTTTAAGATTAATTTCTTAGAATGAGGAAACTTTTTTCTAAGATTATATGGTATATCTATAATTGAAAGTGGATACTCAAATTTTTTTATAGCATTATAAACTTTAATAGAATGCATATCATAAATATCTTCAATTTCTTTAAACGTGTAATAATTTTCTCTGTAAAAATTGAAAAGTGAACCCGAGTGATCTTTTATTTCTTTAATATCTATTTCTTTAAGAGTTGGTTTATTAAGTCTAAAATGTACATCTGTTTTATCATAAAAAATTACAGATGATTGAAAGTGAAATACTTGATCTATAGGCTTTAATTTTATTGATGGAATCATATTAATATCATGATTAGTACCACCTAACTCTTTAATTTGGTGGGAAGTATACCGATATTTAATATTAAATTTATAATTATCAATAATAATATCTTCGAGCCTTTTGAAATCTTCAATTGTGTATAATTTCTTTTCGTATTTATTTGTTCTAGGTAGATGATTAATATTATATTCTACAGCGACAGTTTCAAGCTTTTTAGGATTAGCAAATCCTAACTTTTCCATAACATCTTTTTCACAAATTGTCTCTTCCAAAATCTTATGCAAACTATTAAACTTCTCAATTGCTTTGATGAAATCTTCTCTAGAATAAAGTTTTAATAAACTCTTAAACTCATAAACTAAATCAATTGCTTCTGGAGTATATTTTCTTATATCTTTTAAATAATGATCTGGTAGATTAGAATCTTCAAAGTCCTTTATAGATATTCGATTAAATTTATTAAATTTATACCTCTCGTTAATTATTTCCTTTAATTTCAAAATATCTTCTTTAAAATAATATTTATGACATTTAATAGGTCCTTGAACTTCTTTAAACTTATACTCGTCCATTATTTGTACTAAATTTTTTTTTCCGTAGCTTTTTCCAAAAGGGAGGTGCTTTAACGCTTCTGTTATTGTTAAAATCTGTGAATTATTTTTAAGTTTTATTAGTTCATCAACTTTAGTCTTTAAATACAAGTTTGTTTCATTATTTAATTCAAATACTTTTAAATAAGATGGAATTATTCTAGGGGAAAGCTTTTTATATAAATCATGATCCGTAATACCCAATTCTTTACATTCTGTAAGTGAATAATACTCTTTTTTTAAATTAGTAATTTCATTTTTTATAAGTGAATAGGCTCTTTCAATTTCATCTTTGAGAAAGCTTTTTTTTCTATTTATATATTGAGCCTGCAGATTATAATTTTTACAAATCGCGGTAAGCTTATCTTTACCGCAGTGAAATAATTCTCTCATTCCTTGCTCGGTCAAATAGTTCACGTTAATCACCCATATCTATCTAATCAATATTTCTAATTGTTTAAAATCATTAATAGCTATATTTATTGCAGAAATAAATGTTGCTTCATCAACATAGGTCTGTGAAGAGTTGACTTGGTTATCGCCACGTGCTAATTGAATCTGTGTCGGACTTAATTTATAACTTACTAAAAGATTTGTGAAAAGTCCTCTACCTATATGTGTTGACCATTTATTGTTTGTTAACATTAAATATTCATCTACTAAACCTTCCTCTAAAATCTGTTTTAGAAAAACCTCTTTTACATTATTAAATCTATCAGTATATGATTTACCTCGTAATGGTTGTTTATTGTAAGGTGAAAAAAATAGAGCTTCATGTTTTAAATTATATCTAGATCGTAGTTCTTGATGACGTTGGTATAATACTTCTACAATTCTTGTATTCCAAATCACTTGATCACGTGGTTTTTTTACTTGGACATCAGTAGTGTTTGTAGCGTGAGGGAATAGTAGGGATTGGTTATCTCTTATTTTTGCAACTAAATTCCTGTTAATCTGCTTAAAAGAATTAGTTGTCATATTGATAACTTCTGATCTCCGTAATCCTCCAAAAAATTGAAGTACTATTCCTAATGCTATAAAGGGATCAACTTCAATAGCTACTATAATAAAACGTGTCATTAATTCCACTCTTTTATCTCCAAAATCATGGAGATGTCTTAAAGACTTGTTCCTACTAGGAAATTCTATTTCTAAATCTATTTCTTTAAATAAATCTCCATTAGCTTCAATAACCTTACGCAATTTTCTAATTTCTTGCTCATCAGGACTTTCTAAACCATTATCTACTATTAAATTACTAGTTATAAGCCATTTATAAAACTTATTAAGATATAATAAATCTTGTAATACAGTTTCCATTGAAAGCTCGCTATTCTTCTGTAAGAGAGAGCGGTGACTCAGATAATCTGCAGCATCTTGTAAAGATAAGGCACTTAATCCCTTGATCTGTAGTTCGTCTTTGTTTTTCTCAAAATGAAAATTTAAAAATCTAGTAATAGTTCTAGCTGCATTTTCTTGGCTTTTTAATGAATTTCCATACCTCCTGTATTCTTTTTTTATAAAATTTGATAATGGAGAGGGAAAGATTAAACCTTTATAGTTTAATCCTATACCTATTGTTTTTTCAGTTCTTTTTGAGTTTATAATAGGTACTTCAAATTCTCTTACTACGAATCTCATAAATGTACTCCTTTATTCTCCCATAAAAAAAGTCGATTGGGTGTAATTAAATGCATTATACTATGGTGTAATAGGATTTGTATATTTGCACCCAAATTTAAGTATACAAGTTCAGACACCTACATTAGCAATGATTGCTGCACGTGAGGATGAAATTAAAAACTTCAAACCACAAACCTACTATGGTATTGAAGCTCAAACGGACTCTGTAAAATTAACGTGGCAGGATGCAAATGGCAATAGCCGAAGCTTCAATAAAGAGAAAATTGATACGATTGTAAAAGCACTTGGTCACCAAAATGCTAAAGTAGTTTCAATTGATCGAAAAGCAAAAAAATCCTTTGCACCAGCACTTTATGATTTAACGGAATTACAGCGTGATGCCAATAAATTCTTTGGCTATTCTGCAAAGGAAACGTTAAATCTAATGCAAAAGCTTTATGAGCAGCATAAGGTGTTAACATATCCTCGAACGGATTCTAGATTTTTATCTTCTGATATTGTGAGCACAATACCAGAACGTTTAAAAGCTTGCGGAATCGGGGAATACCGATCACTTACTAATAAGGTGTTAACAAAACCGATTAAGCCTACGAAAGCATTTGTGGATGATAGTAAGGTAAGTGATCACCATGCGATTATCCCAACTGAAGGTTATGTAAACTATTCTGCTTTCTCGGACAAAGAACGAAAAATCTATGACTTAGTTGTTAAGCGTTTCTTAGCAGTACTTTTCCCAGCACATGAATACGAGCAATTGACAGTACAATCCGAAATAGCTGGAGAAAAGTTTATTGCTAAAGGAAAGACTGTACTTCAAGCGGGATGGAAGGAAGTTTATGAAAATCGCTTTGATGATGATGACGCATCGGAGGATGTAAAGGAGCAGCTTCTACCGCGTATTGAAAAAGGAGACGAGCTTAAGACTAAGCTAATTGTTCAAACGTCTGGTCAAACAAAACCTCCAGCACGCTTTACAGAGGCAGCCTTGCTTTCAGCGATGGAGAATCCAACGAAGTATTTAGAAACTGGCGATAAAAAGCTTGCTGATACATTAAAATCGACTGGTGGACTAGGTACAGTTGCAACACGAGCAGATATTATCGAAAAGTTATTTAATACATTCTTAATCGAAAAACGTGGCGGTAAAGAAATTTATATTACTTCTAAAGGTCGTCAGCTACTTGATTTAGTTCCGGAAGAATTGCGCTCACCTGCAACAACTGCTGAGTGGGAACAAAAGCTTGAACTGATTGCTAATGGGAAGTTGAAAAAAGAAGTATTTATAAATGAAATGAAAGAGCATACAAAGGAAATCGTTTCAGAAATTAAAGGAAGCGATAAAAAATATAAGCATGATAATATCTCAACAAAAACTTGCCCAGATTGTGGGAAGCCGATGCTTGAGGTAAATGGTAAAAAGGGTAAAATGCTTGTTTGCCAGGATCGTGATTGTGGTCACCGTAAAAATGTCTCGCGTGTAACAAATGCGCGTTGTCCTCAATGTAAGAAAAAGCTTGAGCTACGAGGTGAGGGTGAAGGGCAAATCTTCGTTTGTAAATGTGGTTATCGTGAAAAACTATCTGCATTTGAAGCCCGCCGTAAAAAAGAAGGTGGAGGCAAAGTAGATAAGCGAAGTGTCCAAAAATACATGAAGCAACAAGATAAAGAAGCCGAACCAATCAATAACGCCTTTGCAGACTTATTAAAAGGCATGAAGTTTGATGAATAATTCATTATAAAATACTAGTATTAGATGAAAAAGTATCCATTATTTTAAATCATTTTGGATACTTTTTTTATGTCCAAAATTAGGGCGCTATCTATAATTTTTAGAGTGAAATATTAAAGTTTGGAGATAATAGATGAGGGAAGTTGACAGGTAAATTATATAATTATAATACGGCAATATTTTGCAAGCATAAATTTTGTGAACGTTTTGTTATTCAATTGTAAAGGTATTGTAAATTTTATATTTCATTTTCGTAAGAATCTTTACATCTCGTGTTGAATTATGAATAATAGTGTCGACGACATCGAAAGGGTGAAACAAATAGATGGAATGGCAAACGATGATTTTCCAATTTCTTGGAGGTCTAGGTTTATTCTTATTTGCAATCAAGTACATGGGGGACGGTCTGCAAAAAGCAGCCGGAGACAGACTCCGCGAAATTTTAGATAGATTTACGACAAACCCAATAATGGGTGTGTTAGTTGGTATTCTTGTTACGATATTAATTCAATCCAGCTCAGGTACAACAGTTATTACGGTTGGTCTTGTGAGTGCTGGTTTCATGACACTACGCCAAGCAATTGGTGTTATCATGGGGGCTAATATTGGTACAACTGTAACGGCATTTATTATTGGATTTGATGTTGGTACATATGCTTATCCAATTATGGCACTTGGTGCTGTGTTATTATTCTTCTTCAAAAAGGATCGTATCCAAAATATTGGTCAGATTTTATTCGGTTTTGCAGGGCTTTTCATCGGTCTGGAAATGATGGGCGATGGAATGAAGCCTTTACGAGACTTGGAAGCATTTGTGGACTTAACTGTAAGCTTTAGTGATCACCCAATTTTAGGCGTAGTTGCAGGAACTGTCTTCACGTTAATCGTTCAATCATCTTCAGCTACCGTGGGGATCTTACAAGGGCTTTATGCAGAAGGTCTAATTCCATTAGGTGGAGCCTTACCAGTCTTATTTGGTGATAATATTGGGACAACGATTACGGCAGTATTAGCAGCATTAGCAGCATCTGTAGCAGCTCGTCGTGCAGCGGCAGCACACGTAATATTTAACGTTCTAGGAACAATCATTTTCTTGCTTATCCTACCGTTATTCGTAAATTATGTTGATTGGATATCAGGTATCTTAAATTTAGAAGATAAGATGCAAATTGCCTTTGCACATGGTACGTTCAACGTTATTAACACATTAATACAATTACCATTTGTTGGTTTGATTGCGCTTATAGTAACGAAATTAGTACCTGGTGAAGATGCAACCGTTGAATATGGCGCAAAATATCTAGACAAAACGTTAATTGGGCAATCTCCTTCAATTGCACTGGGACAAGCAAAAGAAGAAGTTGTTCGTATGGGAGAATTCTCGGTAAAAGGTATTCAAGAGTCAATGGATTACTTATTCACGGGTGATAACAAGCATGCCAATATGACGGTTCAGCTAGAGGAAGCCATCAATAATTTAGACCGAGTAACTACTGATTATTTAGTTGAATTATCGAAGGAATCCTTATCCGAGAATGACTCCAAATTACATCATTCACTATTCCAAAATATCCGTGATATAGAACGAGTAGGGGACCACTTCGAAAACCTTGTCGAGTTAATTCAAGCAAAGGATTCGAACCGTGTTAAATTTAGTGATGAGGCAACTCAGGAACTAAAAGAAATGTATGAATTAGTATTAGATACAGTAAGCTTAGCGGTACTTGCTTTAGATAAACAAAGTAAGGACTTTGCAAGAGAAGTGTTAAGTAAAGAAGATCGCATTGATGAATTAGAAAGAGTTTTACGCAAACGCCATATCCTTCGTCTAAACAAAGGTGAATGTTCTGGACAAGCAGGTATTATCTACGCCGATATTATTAGTAATTTAGAGCGTGTAGGGGACCATGCAGTAAACGTTGCTGAAACGATTTTAGAAGAAAATCATCCTCAAATTTAATCATGAAGTGTACAAGGATCGGTTATTTAGATTCTTGTACGCTTTTTTTGTTGCGAACATTGTAGATATTTGTAATGTGAAATATTAATCAAACTAATTGTAAAAAATAACATTTTAAACTAAAATAAAAGTTAGAATGTGATTATTTTCCTATAAGTGGGGTGATTTTTGATGAGAGTATCATGTTTTTCACTAAATAATGGTAATTTTGAGGAGCGTAAACGCGCTATACAGCGTAAAGAGGCAAATGATGCTTACAAAAAGAATGCAATTTACACACAAGCCAAAAAGAACCCTATGCTCAAAATTCTTGAGGATTTATTATCTGGTAAAACTGAAAAAGAGCTTTTTAAAAACAACAATGTTTTATTAAATGAGGGCGATGAAAATACTGCACCAATTGATATGAAGGAAGATATTGAAGCGACTGAATTTCAAGCAGAAGCTGAAATCCCTACAGAAACGATGCTACAAGCAGAAACAGAAGTAGCTAGTGACGAAGAAAAAAATATAAATAGGCTTTCATCTATTGATATTGATCAGTTCCTTTCTCCAGAACGGTTAACTAATACGACAGGACCAGCAGAGCCGTTCAACCCTCTAAACAAAAGCTTC
This sequence comes from Ureibacillus chungkukjangi, assembly GCF_044795995.1. NCBI lineage: Bacteria > Bacillati > Bacillota > Bacilli > Caryophanales > Caryophanaceae > Ureibacillus > Ureibacillus chungkukjangi. The sequence goes on from NZ_CP085009.1 coordinate 755,977, forward strand.
GAAACTTTGATTTTAGATAAAATGTATACGAAGGCAATATCAAGCTATACAAATCAAATGCTAATGGCACAAAATGGCTTCCAATTAGTGCAGCCAAAGTTTTCACATATAGCGTAAGAAGGAGTTGTCTCACATTTGTTGAGGCGACTTTTTTTGATTTATATGGTCAGCTCGTTCGTCTTTTAGAAAAGGTTCGATAAAATTGTATCAAACTTCCACTTGTGACATTTATTGTGCAGATAGGCGTTTTTAGTTTCTAGAAGCAAGTCCTAAGAGGTCTTTATGATATGATTGGATAAAGATAATAAGGTTAGGAGCCGTGCTAGTAATGGCAAAGCAAAAAGTGACGAAAACAAATGCTGTACGTTTATTGGACCAACAAAATCTGCATTACAATTTAATCGAATATACAGTTGAAGATAAAGTGGATGGCGTTACGGTAGCAAATAAGGTTGGACATCCGGTGACACATGTATTTAAAACATTAGTGGCAACGGCGGGTGTCGGCAAATTTTTTGTGTTTGTTATCCCTGTTTCTGAAGAGTTAAATTTAAAGGTTTGTGCAAAAGCAGCAGGGGAAAAGAAAATTGAGATGCTCCATCTTAAAGACTTATTGCCTACTACAGGTTACATTCGTGGAGGCTGTTCACCCATTGGTATGAAAAAGCTTTTTCCGACTTTTATAGACGGTTCGGCCAAGGATTTAGACTACATGGTCGTTAGTGCAGGAAAAATTGGGATGCAAATCCAGCTAAATCCTCATGATTTAATTCAAGTAACAGGTGGAAAATTTGTAAAGTTAACTGTATGATAGTAAAGGTTTATTAGAATAATATTTTGTAAGTTTGATTGCGAAGGCGAATATATAAGCTGATGTAATTAATTAGAAAGAAGGCTTTAAAGTTGAAAAGAGAACTAAAATGGAAATGGCTATTCTTCTTTGTCGGGCTAGCAGTAATGTCATTTGGCGTTTCCATGATTGTTGAAGGAAAAGCACTAGGGGTCGGCCCCTGGGATGTGCTACATATAGCATTATTTGAACGTATCGGATTATCTATCGGCTCTTGGGCTGTCATTACTGGGGTAATTATTGTCGGGTCAACATCATTGCTATTGAGAGAATGGCCAAAGCTTGCCACATGCCTCAATATGATTCTATGTGGTATGTTTATCGACTTTTTTAACTGGCTATTACCAAACTCTTCAGGGCTAGTTTTTGACGTATTTTATTTTCTAGCAGGTGTAATTGTATTAGGTGTAGGCTGTGCCTTGTATATTTCACCAAGGCTCGGAGCGGGTCCTCGCGATACGCTGATGATTCTTTTTGCTAAGAAATTCGGCTGCTCTATTGGGAATGCACGTTTAGCAATGGAAGCCTTAATCGCCCTAGTTGGTTGGTCGCTTGGAGGTCCAATTGGTGTAGGAACAATCATTATTGCGTTCTTCACTGGCTATATCGTACAGTTTTCGCTACCGTATTTCGAAAGGATGCTTAAAGGTAGAATTAATAATGAAGGTCGAACAAATAACCTGACAAATCAAGATATCGATCATCTCGCAAAAGAAATTTAGCTTTTGCGAGATTTTTTTATTTGGAAATGAATCTGTCACTCTTTGAATTTCTTCATTTCAAAGTAGAAAATGAGATTTTGAACGATAATAATACATACAACGATCACGAAAATGCTGAATTTGCTGAAGGGAATAGGCAACAGCAATAAGGCGAGTATCATAGGTAATGCCCAGGTTAAGAAGGTATAGACCTTTTTGGTTGCATTCATTGTGGCATATTGATACATCTCATCGTCTTCATTATATTCTGGTGGTTTAATAGAAAAGGCTTTTATTTTCTTGTCTGGATTTTGCTTATTGTATCTTTTGATAATGAAAAGAAGCATGAAAACGAATACTACTAAAACTAACCAAGCAAAAATGCCTACTGGATGGATTGTATACTCTATAAAATTTTCAGTTATTATGACATTGCTGCGTGTAAAGCCCCAGCCCACAAACAAAAGAATAATACAGCTCAAAATATTTAAAATAGGATAAAACATACGAATGTTCATCTTATCTCCTCCTCAAGCCAAAATATTAGTTCCAACGGCTCCTTTAATTCCTTTGAAAGCTTCAATGCAAGAGTGATTGAAGGTGAGAATTCACCCTTCTCAATAAAGGCAATGGTTTGCCTTGTAACCCCAACAAGCTTTCCTAGGTCACTTTGCGTATAATTATTTCTTGCTCGAAGCTCTTTAACTCGATTTTTCAGCAAGATATAGCCTCCTTGTTAAACATACCAAACAAAATGTTATGTTTACTTAACATATGCTGATTTGATTGTAATGTTTACTTAACATTTTGTCAATAATTTCTAACAATTTAGATTGTTTAGTTTTCAGACAATTCTCGCATATCGAAAAATCCCGTGATTATGCTAAAATCTAAATAACTAGATGCAAAGGGAGCTGAAATCATGTCTAAAATTTTAGATACATTCCTAAACGAAAATTTAGAGGTTCTACGTGATCAAGGGCTATACAATGAAATTGATGCAGTAGAAGGGGCAAATGGTCCAGTCATTCAAGTAAATGGTAAGCAACTAATCAACTTATCTTCAAATAACTATTTAGGCTTAGCGACAAATGATGAGCTAAAACAAATTGCAAAGGATGCAATCGATAAATACGGTGTTGGTGCTGGAGCGGTTCGTACTATTAACGGAACGATGGATCTGCATGTGAAATTAGAGGAAAAGCTGGCTGAGTTCAAAGGTACAGAAGCAGCAATTTCTTATCAATCAGGTTTTAACTGTAACATGGCTGCGATTTCAGCTGTAATGGATAAAAACGATGCGATTCTTTCAGATCAATTAAATCATGCTTCAATCATTGATGGCTGCCGTTTATCTAAAGCAAAAATTATTGCTTACAATCACTCAGATATGGAAGATTTACGTGCAAAAGCGAAGGAAGCAACAGAGTCTGGCTTATACAATAAAGTAATGGTCATTACTGACGGCGTTTTCTCAATGGATGGAGATATTGCAAAGCTACCTGAAATCGTAGAAATCGCTAAAGAATTTGACTTGATTACTTATGTAGATGATGCCCATGGTTCAGGGGTTACTGGTAAAGGGAAAGGAACTGTGAAGCATTTCGGACTTGAAAAAGAAATCGACTTCCAAATCGGAACACTTTCAAAAGCAATCGGTGTAGTAGGTGGTTATGTAGCCGGGAAGAAAAACTTAATCGACTGGTTAAAGGTGCGTTCTCGTCCATTCTTATTCTCAACAGCGGTTACACCAGGTGACGTAGCAGCAATCACACGAGCAATTCAAATGATTATGGATTCAACACAGCTGCACGATAAATTATGGGAAAACGGTGATTACTTAAAAGCTGGCTTGAAAAAGCTTGGATTTGACATCGGTGCGTCAGAAACACCAATTACTCCATGTATCATTGGAGACGAAAAGCTAACACAAACCTTCTCAAAACGCCTTGTAGAAGAAGGGGTTTACGCAAAAGCAATCGTTTTCCCAACAGTACAAAAAGGAACAGGGCGTGTCCGCAACATGCCAACTGCAGCCCACACAAAAGAAATGCTAGACAACGCCCTAGCCATCTACGAAAAAGTAGGCCGCGAACTAGGCGTAATCCAATAAAACCAACCAACCCGAATGCACATGCATTCGGGTTTTTTTTGAATTGTTTGGGTGCCAGGTACATAAACAATTAGGACACAATTCAGAATCGTTTGGGTGCCAGGTACATAAACAATTCCCAAACAATTCGGGTGTACGAGGTACATATTTTAGGCCGTTGTCATAAAGATATGTTAACAAACCTATGGAAGGATGGCGTCAGTTTGGGTACAACAATAACGCATTTTTTCGGGCAAGCGTTAACAGGGCAAGGGATAAAGAATGTCTATCAAGAGATTATGAACGAAGCGAAAACTGTGTATTTATTAAAAGGGGCACAGGGTTTTAAAGTGGCGGATTATTTAAGTAAGCTCGGGATATTTTATGGCAATAAAGGAGCGGCTATAGAATATTTCCACGATCCATTCTTTGAAAATACGATTGAGGCACTTTTTGTTAAAGAGCCACACAATATTCTATTCCTTGAAGCGACCAATCTTACATTTGATTCGGTAGGCTCGCATGTTCAGGAGATTTCCTTAGAGGATTGTGTAGATAAACAGCAGGTTGTTGAAAAACAACAGGATTTTCTCAATCTATCGAATAAGAAGGATGATTATTATGAGAAATGCTTTAATGCACTATCGACCGCTCTAAAAATTCATGATGATTGGGAAGTGGAAACTCGTCGGTATATGGATTGGAAGGGATTAGACGATAAAACCGAAGAGCTGTTGAGGAAGGTGATTGGTAAGAAAAAGCTCGAAAAAAATGGACAAAAAACACATAGGTTATTAGGTACACTAACCCCTGCTGGTGCTCGTGATACTGTTCAAAGTATTACGCAAAACCTCGAAAAACGCCTATTTATCAAGGGCTACCCGGGAACAGGCAAGTCTTCGCTGATGAAAAAACTAGTTGATACGGCAATGGAACGCGGGTTTGACACTCGAATGGTGTGGTGCGGGCTGGATTCAAATTCTGTGGATATGGTTATTTTACCTGAATTGAAGCTATGTATCTTTGACAGTACCGAGCCCCATCAATATTTTCCCGAAAGAGAAGGGGATGAAATCTTCGATATCGCAAGCCTTTGCCATCCAACTGAGGTCGAGGAAGCTAATATTAAAGCAATAGTAGCCAACTATCGCTCGACCATGTATGATGCAGTCGCTTATGCAAACCTATACGCAGAAACAGAAAGAACAATACGCCAACTGTTTGACAATGCCATCATCCCAGAGAAACTCGAAGAAAAGATGGCTAAACTGTTTGTGGATTGAATGAAGAATTGTGTGTGTACCAGGTACACACACAATTCAAGAACAATTTAGAATTAAATGCTACTCACTCAGTCGAATGGTAGCATTTTTGTTTGAATTTACGTTTAATATTGACAATTGTGATTATTGTGTGTAATCTGATTTAATCATACATATTTGGTTGGAATAGTTGTTTTTATCATATTAGTTAGGAGAAGTATATGCTAGAGTTTCGAAATATTACAAAAATATATGAATCTAAAAAGAAACAAGTAGTAGGCGTTGATGATGTCTCCTTAAAAATTAATAAAGGTGACATTTTTGGAATAGTTGGTTATTCAGGAGCGGGGAAAAGTTCGTTGCTTCGTTGTGTCAATTTACTAGAAAGACCGTCTAGCGGAAAAGTGCTTATTGATGGAGTTGATTTAACACAACTTTCGAGTGGTTCTCTACGAACTGCACGATTGAAAATTGGAATGATTTTTCAACATTTTTATCTAATTAGTCAAAAGACAGTTGGAGAAAATATCGCTTTTGCTTTGCGTGCAGCAAAAACACCTAAAAATAAAATTAATGAACGTGTCAAAGAGTTACTTGAAATGGTGGGTTTAACGGATAAAAAAGATGTGTTTCCAGCCCAGCTTAGTGGGGGACAAAAACAACGCGTTGGGATTGCACGTGCTCTTGCAAACAATCCATCTATCTTACTTTGTGATGAGGCAACCTCAGCACTTGATCCAAAAACAACTCTATCGATTTTAAAGTTATTAAAACAAATTAACGAAAAGCTCGGTATTACGATTGTTTTAATTACTCATGAGATGAATGTTGTAAAAGAAATTTGTAATCGGATGGCAATTATGCAAGATGGAAAAGTGATTGAAGAAGGAGCAGTATATGATATCTTCGCACAACCGATTAAGCCATTAACCCAGGAATTTATTAATAGTGTTGTATCTTTTGAGATTCCTAGTGAAATCTTAAAGGATGTAAAAGGACAAGTCATTAAACTGTTATTTAAAGGTGAAGTGGCTGGAGAAGGTCTTATCTCAGATACAATTCAGCAGTTTGATGTTAAAGGTAATTTCTTGCATGGCACGATTGAATATATTCAAGAACGTCCACTTGGCATTTTCATAATGGAGTTGCAAGGTGAAAAAAACGCAGTGAATGAAGCAAAAAAATATATGGAACAACGTGGCGCGCTAGTGGAGGTGGTTAAACATGTTTGATTTTCCATATTTCATAACCATGCTACCTGATATTTGGGAGGCTTTTAAAGAAACGGTCGTTATGATTGGAATTGCATTATCCATCTCCATCATTATCGGTCTACCATTTGGTGTACTGCTATTTGTGACAGATAAAGGTTTATTTTGGGAAAATCGATTTGTGAAAAATATCTTTGGTTTTGCAGTGAATTTAGTTCGTTCGATTCCGTTTATCATTTTACTCGTTGCATTATTCCCGTTAACTAAAATACTGGTTGGCACAACAATAGGTCCCATCGCTGCAAGTGTTTCGCTTTCAGTTGCTGCGATTCCTTATTTTGCAAGACTAGTAGAATCATCATTAAGAGACATCGATAAAGGTGTCATTGAGGCAACAATTGCTGTTGGTGCCACACCTTGGATGATTATCAAAGATGTGTTGCTACCAGAGGCAAAATCAACAATTATTCGAGGGATTACTCTAACGGTTATCAGTTTGGTCGCATACTCTGCCATGGCAGGTACAATAGGCGGGGGAGGTATTGGAGATTTAGCGATTCGCTTTGGCTATTACCGTTATGATAATACAATTATGATTTCAACTGTTGTCATTTTAATAATCTTTGTACAATTGATTCAATTAATTGGGGAACAGTTTGCAAAATCACTAGATAAACGATAGGAGAGAGAAAAAGTGAAAAAATATTTATTAACATTTCTTACATTAGCATTAGCTGTTGTGTTAGCAGCATGTTCTGGGAGTGATGAAAAGGAAAAAACTTCATCAACAGAAGAAAGTAAAGAAATTAAATTAGGTGCAACTGCTGGTCCATATAGTGACATGCTAAAAAAAGCAATCATTCCACAATTAGAGGAAAAAGGTTACACAGTAGAGTTAGTTGAGTTTAGTGATTACGTTCAACCAAATAACGCATTAGATAATGGGGATATCGATGCAAACTTGTTCCAACATACAATTTATTTAGAAACTTTTGAAGAACAAAATAACATGGATTTAGAAGCTTTACTCACAGTACCAACAGCTCCAATGGGCTTCTTCTCAGAAAAATTTACTTCTGTTGAGGATATTGAAGAAGGTGCAACTGTAGCAATTGCAAATGATCCAGCAAATGCAGCACGTACGCTAATAACTTTACAAGGGCAAGGTTTAATTGAAATCAATCCAGATGCTGATGAATTAACTGCTTCAGAAAAAGATGTCGTTACAAACAACAAAAACTTAGTTTTCCAACCAGTAGAAGCTGGCTCTTTACCACGTCAAATTGAAAACGCTGATCTTGCTGCAGTACCAGGTAACTTTGCACTGGCAGCGGGCTTAAATTTAATGGATGCAGTTTTCCTAGAAGATATGAATGAAAACTATCGTAACGTTGTAGCTGTAAAATCAGAAAATAAAGATAGCCAACTAGCAAATGATTTAATCGAAATCGTTGAATCTGCTAAATATGAAGAAGTCATTGATTCAGAATTTCAAGGATTTAGTAAACCCGAATGGATGGCAAATCGCTAATAGCAGTAAGCTTCCACATTTGTGGAGGCTTTTCTTTTAGGGAGATGGTAGGCTATAACTTATAAAAAAGGGTTCTTAATGCAAGAAGATATGCAATAAGAACCCTCCTTCTAAATTATTTAGTTATTGAAACCGCCTTATCTTTAAATAACTCAAGTTTTTCAATACGAGCTATTGCTTCTATTAACCGCTCTTCACTAACTAGTAATCCCACGCGAATGTAGCCTTCGCCATATTCACCAAAGCCGTTTCCAGATGCAACAGCGACGTTTGCTTTATCTAACAGTAAGTCTGAAAACTCCTCACTTGTATAGCCTTCTGGTACCTTTAACCACGCAAAGAATGATCCACTCGGCGCCTTTATATCCCAGCCGATTCGATAAGCTTCTTCTATTAAAACATTACGTCTGCTTTCATAAATCGCACGTTGTTCTTCCACACAGTCTTGGTTGCCATTTAAAGCCGCGACTGCTGCATGTTGAATTGCAGGGAAGACACTACAGAAAAGATGATCCTGAATAACATTAATCGCTTCAATAATCTCGGCATTACCAACAGCAAAGCCAATTCGCCAGCCTGCCATATTATAGGTTTTGGACAAGGTATATAGCTCAATACCAACTTCTTTTGCACCATCAGCTTGGAGGAAGCTAACAGGCTGCTTTCCATCGAATCCTAATGCACCATAAGCAAAATCATGTACCACCGTTATGTCATTTTCCTTTGCAAGCTGTACTGTGTTTTCGAAAAACTCTAATGTTGCAGTACCTCCTGTAGGATTGTTGGGATAGTTTAAATACATTAACTTTGCGCGGTTCTTCACTTCTTCTGATAAAGCCTCATAATCTGGCAAAAATTCATTTTCTTCAAGTAGCGGCATTGTATCAAAATGGACATCCCCAAGTACTACTCCAGACAAGTAATCAGGATAACCCGGGTCAGGAAGAAGCATGGAATCACCTGAATCCAAAATGGCCATTGGCAGCTCAACCAAACCGATCTTTGACCCTCCCATAATCGCTACCTCTGTATCTGGATCAATGTCTACACTATACTCCCGTTTGTAGAAGGCGGCAGCTGCTTCTTTTAATTCATGAATTCCACGAAAGGGTGAATATTTATGCGTTTGTGGATTTGTAGTAGCTTCTTGCATTGCTTTTATAATATGCGGAGGTGTCGGACGATCTGGATTTCCCTGCCCTAAGTTAATCACATCGCGTCCTTCGGCAATCGCAGCATTTACTTTTTGAACAAGAGCAGCAAAGAATTGAATTGGTAGATTTTGTGATTTATTTGATAGTTTCATGTTAATACCTCTTTTTCACTAAAATTTATAAGTTTACTTACCATTAGGCCAGGGAAGAAACTGAACTCTATACTTTGTATAGATTTCAGAATATAGTTGCAATTTAATGTTTAGGAATAATACTACTACATCGAAGGAAAGCCTGCAATATCAATATTGTGAAGGCAAAAGGTTGAGATTATTTTATGAGATTCCTACATAACTTAAAAAGAAATATGGTTGTATAAAGGTATTTAAATAGAAAAATAGATTAGTAATCCTAATTTTGGAAATAATATACTTACAAAAGGTTGATTTAATTAATAAATATTAAAGAATAGGAGTAAATTTTGAAAGTAAAAGCTGAAGTTAGAGATATGTATTTTGTTCGAAGTAATTATGATGGTAACTCTTTAATCTTTGAGGCTGTGCATTTTGATGAAAAACACCCAGAAGATAAACAACTTGAAACTGTATTTCATCGGTATGAGACCACCGTAAAAAGTTCATATGATGCCGAAGTTACACAGAAAGCTTATACACGTTTTTTAACCCAAAACAACACAGATTACAAATTGATGATTGTCTATTTTGCTAAGTTTTTCGGTGTAAATTATAAAGGGAAAACTTTAATGGAAACAGTAAATTTAATCACATTAAAGCGAAAGAAAAGGAAAAAGAATTAGAAGAAGGATGATTAAACGACCAAGAACAAACCTTGGTCGTTTTATTTTATGTCTTTACTATTTGATTTAAGCTGTAATTAGATAAAGAACGTTGAAAGCGTTGATAAATGGAATCTTAGTTTATTTTTTGTTATGGTTTAATTAGTAGGATAAGGGTACTTTTACAAGAAAAAGTCTAGGGGGTATGTGGACATGAAAATCGGATGTATTCAAATGAATGTGGGATTCGGTAAAGTAGATGAAAACTTCACGCATGCAGAGGAATTGATTCGAGAAGCAGTTAGCCAAGGGGCTGAACTTGTTGTCTTACCGGAGATGTGGAATACCGGCTATGCACTTGAAAAGCTAGGGGAGCTTGCGGATAAAGATGGGGTTCGTTCCAAAGAATTTCTGCAGGGCTTATCTACTGAACTAGGCATTCATATTGTCGGCGGGTCTGTTGCAACAGAAAAGGACGGCAAATTCTACAATACGATGTATGTATATAATAACGAAGGTGAGCTAGTTAGCGAGTACAGTAAGGTTCATTTATTTAGATTAATGAATGAAGATCAATACTTAGAATCAGGCAATGAAATGAATCGCTTTGCTTTAGGAGATGTGGAGGCTGGTGGGGTGATATGCTACGATATTCGATTCCCAGAATGGCTTCGAGCACACGCATTAGCTGGAGCAAATGTGCTGTTTGTCTCTGCACAATGGCCAACACCACGTATCGATCACTGGAAAACCTTACTTCAAGCGCGTGCTATCGAAAACCAATGCTTCGTAATTGCTGTTAACCGTATTTCTCGCAAAGTCGAAAACTTCAATGGTCAATCCATGATTATTGAGCCGTGGGGCGAGGTGCTTTGGACAGGCTCTGAAACAGAAGAGCTAGCTGTCATTGATGTCGATTTCTCAAAAGTAGAAGAAATCCGCAGTCGCATCCCAGTTTACGACGACCGCCGTCCAGGTCTTTACGGTGGAGTAGTGGAAAAGTAAAAAAGTGTAATCCTCAAAAACTATAAACATACTAACATTATGCAGCATCCTTTATCAAAGGGAATTGTGCTATTAAATGATTAGTATGTTTTTTTGTTTTGCACGTTTTGGAAGCTTGGTTGTTTATCTTGGTCAAGAAAGAGGAATAGATGATTACCCACCAAGCTTTTATTTATGGCTTAAAGTTTGGTGTCAACAGGGGGGATACACTTGGAATTGTATATTAGTGTAGCAACTAAATTTTTTGTCTCCATTGTTTGTATAGTTGTGGTTATTCGCCTCATCGGTCAAAAGGAATTAGCGCAAACCACGCCAACCGATTTAGTATTTATGCTCATCCTAGCAGATATTGTTGGGGGGATGATTCACGAAAAGGATTTCAAAATTCCTCATATAATTTTTAGCATTGCACTTTGGGGATTCTTTATGTGGGGTGCTGAAAAGCTTGCCCAGAAGAAAGCCTTCGAGCGTTGGATCGATGGAAAACCTGAAGTTATCATTGAGAACGGAATTGTAAATCAGCAGCTAATGAAAAAACAGCACATAACGATGCAGGAGCTAAATACACAGCTCAGAAAGCAAGGCGTTTTTAATATCGATAAAGTAAGACTCGGCATCCTCGAAATTGATGGAAGTATTTCAGTCGATCTCTCGAAGGAGGAGTGATTAGGAGCCTACCTAATCATTTTTACATTTTCTTAACTAATAATCCTGCAACAAATTAAATGCTTCACATACTATAGTTTCGACTCTCTGGGGCTGTCATGGCTTTGGGGAGTTTTTGTTATTGATAAGTTAAGGGAGTCAGATGAGAAAATAGTAATTTAAACAGTAATATACATACTATTAAATGCAAGAAAGTTTATAATATAGAAAAATCAGTGTATTGGGGGAATATATATGCCAACTAAAGCCTTAATCATCGTAGACATGAGCAACGACTTCGTTGCGGATAATGGGAGCTTGACTGCAGGGAAGCCGGCGCAGGAGGTTGTGCCTTATATTATTGAGCAAGCAAATGAGTTTTTGAGTAAGGACCAGGTTGTTGTGGTGGCAATGGATGCACATGAAGAAAACGATGCCCATTTTGAATTGTGGCCAGCGCATAATGTCGTTGGGACAAAGGGGCAGGAGCTTTATGATGATTTGTTAACTTGGTTTAAGGAGCATGAATCGAATCCTCATGTGATTTATCAACCGAAAACAAATTATAATGCTTTCTTTAAAACAAATTTAGCAGAGAAATTAAAGGCTCTAGGTGTTGAAAAGGTGCATGTGGTAGGTGTTTGTACAGACATTTGTGACTTTTTAACGGTGGCTGGAGCAGATGCAGAAGGGTTTAAAACGGTAATTCATAAACGTGGTGTAGCAACCTTTACCGATTTAGGCGACACGTTTGTTAATCATATGAAAACTTGTTTTTTTACTGAAATTATTGAATAAAGTAGGTAGAGTTCTCTTAAGGCAATCTTGCTTTGAGTGAACTCTTTTTTATTCATTTTGGCAAAGTTGTTTAGGTTCAACAAAATTCTCCAAATAATTCCTCTTGCCGTCTCAATGGTCTCATTTTAGAATGAATAAAAGAACAAACGTTCGCATATACTGTTCGTACGAATTGAGAGGTGGAGAAGATGTGTGGAAATGCTCTGAGGATGGATGATTATCGTGCTACTACTGCAGATGCTTTTAAAATTTACGAACAGGCGCCGAATCGTTCAATTATGTGTATTGATATGCGCTGCTTTTTTGCAAGCTGTATGGCAATGCTAGAAAATATTAATCCGCTTGAAGTGCCGATTGCGGTTGTAGGGAATTTCCAGCAAAAGGGGAGTATTGTACTTGCTGCGTCACCACCTATGAAACAACGCTTTGGCATCAAAACGGGCTCGCGTCTTTTTGAAATCCCTAAGCATCCTGATATCCGTTTATTCGAGCCGAAAATGGAGTTTTTTGTACGTATGTCAATGGAAATTACCGATTTAATTAATCAGTTTGTCCCAAAAGAAGCCATCCACGTTTACAGCATAGATGAGAGCTTTGTTGATCTCACTGGAACTGAGAAGCTATGGGGACCTCCCGAAGAGACGGCTAAGGTTATTCAGGATAGCATTCTTCGACAATTTCAAATTCCAAGCGCGGTCGGAATGGGTCCAAATATGCTTATGGCAAAGCTTGCCCTTGATTTAGATGCGAAAAAGACGGGTTTTGCAAAATGGACATATGAAGATGTGCCGAAAAAGCTTTGGTCGATCTCGCCCCTGTCAGAAATGTGGGGAATTGGCCGGAGAACAGAGCTTTCCCTGAACAATATGGGGATTTTTACGGTTGGGGATTTAGCTCAGGCAGACCTAAAAACCTTAGAAGATCACTTTGGTATTATGGGAAATCAGCTTTATCATCATGCATGGGGAATTGATCTATCTCCACTTGGTGCACCGCTTGCACAAGGGCAAATTAGCTTTGGGAAAGGGCAGGTATTGATGCGTGATTATCGCAATCGAAATGAGATTCTAGCCGTCATTCTGGAGATGTGTGAAGATGTCGCAAGGAGAGCGAGAGAAGCCGGGCAAGCCGGGAGAACGATTACGCTTGGTCTTAGCTATAGTAAGGACGCCTTTGGTGGAGGCTTTAATCGTGCTCGCACCATCGATGAACCGACAAATGATACGATGAAGATTTTTAAAGTATGTAAGGAGTTATTTGATGAGCATTACGCAGAGCGACCAGCAAGGCAAATTTCAATTAGTATCTCGAAATTAGAATCGGAACGCTCCATACAGCTTAGTCTGTTTGACAATAAAAAATGGAAAAGGCGAAAGCTCGGCGCGACAATGGATTATTTGCGAACAAGATATGGTTCAGCAGCGGTTTTACGTGCTGTTTCTTATACGGAAGCGGGAACGGCTATTAAGCGTGCCCAGCTTCTAGGGGGACATAAAATCTAGCCATTATATAGGAAGAGGTGATGAAAGTGATTCGGGATCGTGGAAATATTAAATGGAATGCGATGATGTTACCTGAGCATGTAAAATTGCTTCGAGAGTGGCAGGAAAGGAACGAGGATGTTGAAAAACCCGAGTTAGATGAATGGGCACTTCAAGAGCTTAGTGAGCAATTACAAATTGCATGCAGGGATCATATGCAAGTGGAGCTGAAGATTTGGGAAGCCGCACATATCTTTACGGCAACAGGTATTATCTCTAAGCTCGATGACATAAAAAGAATGCTCTATTTGGAGGACGGCCGTAGATTTCCTTTTCAATTTATCGTAGGTTTAACCAAGTACGAATAGCTTGTTTTTGATATGAAAGTGCAAAGAAATTGTAATAATCAATCGAAAGTCCTCACAATTACAGGTTTTCCGGTGTAATATTAACATGAATTTGGTAAGAAAATGTTGTGGACATGTTTATCTCTATACCTCCTGGGAATATATCCAATAAGCTTATCCCAATAAGCAAATAAAATTTTTAGGAGGAATTAGAAATGGCTAACAAACGCAATAAGAACGATAACAAGAATGGAAAAATGACTGTTCAAGAAGCGGGACGCTTGGGTGGAGAAGCTACCTCCAAAAATCACGATCGAGAATTCTATGAAGAAATCGGTCGAAAAGGCGGGGAAGCGACTGCAGAAAACCACGGCAGAGAGTTCTATGAAGAAATCGGTCGTAAGGGTGGAGAAACTACTGCAGAAACTCATGGCAAAGAATTCTTCCAAGAAATTGGTCGTAAGGGCGGCGAGGCTACTTCCGAAAACCACGGTGAGGAATTCTATGAAGAAATCGGCCGTAAAGGCGGAGAAGCCACTCAAAATAACAACAACACTAACCGCGATAATGATAACAATACGAGAAGCAATCGAGACAATGACAACAACAGCAAAATGAGCCGTGAAGAAGCGGGTCGAAAAGGCGGCGAGGCCAGTAGACGCAGCCGTAGCAGTAAAAAGAATGATAAATAAACTATTACTAAACTAGTAATCCCACTATTACCTAATATTTAGAAATAACCACTTACGAAAAGGGATATTTGGAAGCTGAAATAGGCTTTCGAATATCCCTTTTTTTATTTTTATAAAATGAAAATCCCTTTAAATCAAGGCTGAAACAAGCTATAATTTCAAAATTTTGCTAAATTGGTTGCTTGAAACTTACCTACGATTAAGATATATTGAATCTCGTTGATGCTGTGATGGCGAATGTTTTGGGAATCCGACTTATAAAGGGGAAATGAGAAACAATATGCAAGACTACTACAATGACAATTATCTTTATAATTTAATTGCTTCTACGATTCTGGCTGTAGGAATGACGAATGAGTTAAAGCAGGATGAATCTGGAATCAATATGACATATAATTTTATTAGTAACTGTGTGGGGTTTGATGCGGAACGTTTAGTGGAGGCATGGCAGGAAATAGAAGCAGCTATTCCATTCGAGCAATATGTAAGAGCGTTAACTATGCACGAGCTTGGGCATGCGATAGATCGAGAGGCATTACAGAAATCCCTTGATCGAACATTAGAGATTATGGAAATAAAAAAGAATCATTCGGATGTGGAGCTTTATACAAATGAGCATCTCCTAGGTATCATTTTAGAAGAGCATGAAATGAACATCGTCTTTGAAGAGACTGCTTGGCAAAATGCAAAGCAACTAAATGAAGCAGTACAAATGATTGATGAAGTAACATTCGAACTGATTAAAAATCAAAGTCTGGCTACATATAAAAACCTATATAAAGAAGATTTATCTATTTACAGCCTAGTCAAGGAAAAAAGTCTGCAATCCGTATAAATTTCGGGTAGTAGATGCCATGAGCGGGCTCTTTTTAATGTTTATTCCCATTTTAGCAAGAGTGAAACCACCTTATAAATTGATGCATCAATGATTGTTTATGCACAAACAATCATGGTGCTTTTTTTGTTCTGTAATAAGGGTAAATAAATGAAATTTTAAGTGTAAATAGTAGGGTGCCGCTTATGTTAAATACCCAATTTTAACGAGTTGCATATGATAGAAGGGGTAGTTAATAGAAAAGACTAAAAATTATATATTGTCTTTTATAAAAGAACGAAGTATAATAAAAATCGCTATAAACGTTGATATAACAGTGTTTAGTTGTATTTTTGGAATGTACATTTGTTTGTGTAGATAAGAGTTTTGAAAATTTGAAAAATGAAAGTTAAATAGACAAAAAAGCTTTTTTAACATCAAGGGAGGGTGCGACATGAAAAAAATTATTGTCACGGGTGCTTTAGGACAAATTGGGTCAGAACTGACTGTGAAATTGCGTGATATATATGGTGAGGATAATGTCCTAGCTACAGATATTCGTAAACCAGAAGACATTTGTGGACCGTTTGAATTATTGGATGTAACGGACGCGAAGAAAATGTATGAGCTATCGAAGGATTTTGAGGCAGATACAATGATTCATATGGCTGCGTTATTATCAGCAACAGCCGAAAAGAATCCACTATTTGCATGGAATTTGAATATGGGTGGGTTAATGAACGCACTTGAAGTGTCACGTGAGTTAGATTTACAGTTCTTTACGCCAAGCTCAATCGGTGCATTTGGTCCATCAACACCTAAGGACAACACACCTCAAGATACGCTGCAACGTCCAACTACGATGTATGGTGTCAACAAGGTAGCGGGAGAGCTATTATGTGATTACTATTTTAATCGTTTTGGCGTAGATACGCGCGGCGTCCGTTTCCCAGGGTTAATTTCATATGCTACCCCTCCTGGTGGTGGTACTACGGATTATGCAGTAGATATTTATTATAAAGCGGTAGAGCAAGGGCGTTACACATCATATATTGCAGAGGGAACTTACATGGATATGATGTATATGCCGGATGCCCTGCAAGCAATTGTGAATTTAATGGAGGCAGATGGCTCGAAATTGAAGCATCGAAATGCCTTTAATATTTCAGCAATGAGCTTTGAGCCTTCGCAAATCGCGGCTGAAATTAAAAAGCACATCCCATCCTTTAAAATGGATTACACCGTAGACCCTGTCCGCCAAGCAATTGCAGACAGCTGGCCAAACGCCATCGACTCTTCAGCAGCAGTAGAAGAGTGGGGCTTCAAAGCAGACTTCGATTTAGAAAAAATGACAATCGATATGCTAGAAAAATTAAAAGTAAAATTAAATCAAAAAGCCATTTCATAAATAAAAGTGTGAGACTTAGTTAGAAAAAAAACTAGGTCACACACTTTTTTGAATTTGAGATTGAGGGAGCTTGGATTCCGACAGTTTGGACAGGAATTCCGACAGTTTCAGCGTGAATACTGATACTTTTGAGGATAATTCCGACACTTCACTCCAAAATCCCGACAACTCAGAATTAGCCTTACACTAAATCCAATATTTTAAATTCCAACTTCATTTGCAGCCAACTTAGAGGCTTTAACTAATTCCTCAATCGCCTCCCAATCCTCGGCAACTAGGCTATCAACAATTTTACTTCCGACAATCACACCGCTGCAAAACGAGCCAAAGTCTTTTACGTGAGTTGCTGTTGAAATCCCAAAGCCAGCTAACACAGGAGTGTCAGTGTAGGATTGAATTTTTTTAAAATGCGCCTCTAGTTCATTAGCAAAGCTTGAACGTGCACCAGTAATACCATTTACAGTAACTGCGTAGATAAAGCCTTCACTTGCTTTCGTTAAACGTTCCATGCGTTCGGGTGTGCTAGTTAAAGAAACGAGCTGTACAAGAGAAATTTCAGCAGCAGTTAGGGCAGGATGGACGACTTCACTTTCCTCTAAGGGCATGTCTGGGATTATTAAACCACGAATACCTGCCACACTCGCGTCAGCAGCAAACTGTTCCACGCCATAAGCTAAAATCGGATTTAAATAAGTCATGGCAACAAGTGGAACTGTGATTTCATCTGCAAAGCTAGTTAGGGTTTCAATTACTTTGCGTAAAGTAGTACCGCTTGCTAAAGCACGTTCGCCAGCTCTTTCAATAGTTGGACCATCTGCGACAGGATCAGTAAATGGTATGCCAACCTCGATTGCAGTCACACCAAGCTCTTGAAGTCTCAGAATGATCGGCTTTAATTTCTCTAAGCCGCCATCACCAGCCATAATATATGGAATAAATGCCTTATCACCTGAAGCCGTAACCGATAAAATTGCATCCTTTAATTGACTCATGCTAGGTCACCTCCAAGTGCTTCTGAAATTGTGTGGACATCTTTGTCACCGCGGCCAGATAAGCAAATGACTAAGATATCATCTGGAGCCATTGTTTTTACTAGCTTTGAAGCATAATAGACGGCATGGGCACTCTCAAGAGCAGGAAGAATACCTTCAGTTCGGCAAAGTAGCTTCAAGCCTTCAAGTGCTTCTTCATCAGTAACGTTGCCATAGGTTGCGCGACCAATATCATGCAGATGACAGTGCTCCGGACCGACACCTGGATAATCTAGCCCGGCAGAAATGGAATGGGCTTCTTGTACAAAGCCATCTTCATCCTGTAATAGATACATAAAAGCCCCATGTAATACACCAGTTTGCCCACTGTAAATAGCGGCGGCATGTTTACCCGTCTCAATGCCCTTACCCGCAGCCTCTACCCCATGCAATGCAACATCTTTATCTTCAACAAATGGGTAGAACATACCAATCGAGTTACTTCCTCCACCAATACACGCAACGATGGCATCTGGTAAGCGATTTTCAGTCTCTAAAATTTGAGCACGTGTTTCATCACCAATGACACGCTGGAAATCACGAACAATCGTAGGGAAGGGGTGAGGGCCCATTGCGGATCCTAAAATATAATGCGTATCATCTATATTTGTTACCCAGTGACGTAAGGCTTCGTTTACAGCATCCTTTAAAGTAGCAGAGCCTTTTTCCACTGCAACCACTTTTGTTCCAAGAAGCTCCATGCGAAAAACGTTTAGAGCCTGGCGTTTTACATCCTCAGCACCCATGTAAACGATACATTCTAGATTGAGAAGCGCACAGGCTGTCGCAGTGGCAACACCGTGCTGACCAGCCCCAGTCTCAGCAACGATTTTTTTCTTCCCCATTCGCTTGGCAAGGAGTGCTTGCCCTAAAGCATTATTGATTTTATGTGCACCTGTATGGTTCAGATCTTCACGTTTTAAATAGATTTTTGCTCCGCCACATTCCTTTGTTAAACGTTCAGCAAAATAAAGAGGTGTTTCTCGGCCGACATAATTTTTTAAGTAGTAGTGAAGCTCTTCCTGAAAGGCTTCATCATTCTTTACCTTGTCATAGGCCTCATCTAATTCTTGTAAAGCGGTCATTAATGTTTCTGGAACAAATTGTCCACCGAAACGACCGAAACGTCCTTTTACTCCAGTTGTCATCCCAATTCACTCCTTAACGCCTGCTTTAAAAGCGGGTCGCATTTTTATTTCAATACACTTGTAGTTGTTGCTGTTTCTATAAATCGTTTAATTAAATCGCTATCCTTGCTCCCATCCTTCTCAACACCGCTTGAGACATCAACGCCGAAAGGTTCCACTTGGGAGATGGCACGACTGACGTTCTCGCTATTAAGTCCACCTGCTAAGATGACACGGTTCTTAGGGATCGAAAGTTCATCTAGTAACGACCAATCAAACACATGACCACTTCCACCTGCATAATTTGTACCTGGTGCATCAAATAGGTAGTAATCGACATCATAGTGACTCGCTTTTTCAACGTCCTCGTAGCTACGAATAGAAATAGCCTTGATAGCAGGGTAGCCTAGATTATTGATAAATGAAGGACCCTCGCATCCGTGATATTGAATGTAATCTAGTCCGACAGCTTCGACTGCATTGTGAACCTCTTCTTCAGCTGGATTCACGAAAACACCAACTTTTTGTACATGGGAGGGAATCAGCTTAGCCAGCTTACTAGCTCGTTCAATAGAAATTTGACGCTTACTTTTTGCGAACATAAATCCTATCCAAGTAGCACCAGCGTCTACAGCTGCCTGAAGATGTTTCTCTTCCATAAGTCCACAAATTTTCACCTTCACCATATTACTTCACTTCCTTTAGAAGCGAGGGAAGGGGAACCTGCAATGCAGTGAGAGCTTCCTCTACGTTTCCGCTTACCATAAGGGATTCCCCAACTAAAACACCCTGTGCACCAGCTTTAGCAACGCGCTGTGCATCGGTAGCAGTCCAAATGCCACTTTCGCTGATAAAGGCAATATCCTCATGTTCGTTGATGATATTTGCCAATTTTTCAGTTTGAGCTAAATCTAAGTGGAAGGTTTTTAAATCGCGATTATTCACGCCGATAATTTTAGGTCGAATGGCTAACGCACGACCCACTTCCTTTTCGTTGTGCACTTCAACTAAAACATCCAGTCCTAATACACTTGCGTAGGTGTAAAATGCATTTAATTTTTCATCTGATAAAGCAGCAACAATCAGTAAAATTACAGAGGCACCAGCTGCCTTTGCATAATCGATTTGCACCTCGTGAATAATGAAATCTTTATTTAAAACCGGGATGTCCACATTATTAGCGACGTCCACTAAATCCTGATAGGAGCCCTTGAAAAATTTATCTTCTGTTAAAACTGAGATACAGGCTGCACCAGCTTGCTCATATTTTTTAGCCTGCTCTATAGGGCTTGCTCCTTCGTTAATAAGCCCCTTAGAAGGAGAGGCGCGTTTCATTTCCGAGATTACTTGTAATGTGTCGGCTTTTTGTAAAACTTCATATAAAGAAGGGCGCGATTTTGGCTCCACCGAGAAAAAGGGCGAATTCTCTAAAAGAGAAGGAATGAGTGTGGCTTTATGGTCTAAAATTCTTTGCAAAATAGTCATTGCACTGCACGCTCCTTTAAATAGCTTTGACTGTATTCAACTACTGACTCTAATTTAGCTAATGCTTTCCCAGTTAAAATACTATCTCGGGCTAATTCAATGCCATCTAAAACAGAACTCACCTTACCGTTTGCAAATAAGGCTAAGCCGGTGTTCAATAAAACGGCATCAAAATAGGCACTCTGTTTCCCATTCAATAACTCTCTTAAAATAATCGCATTTTCTTCAGGTGTACCGCCGCGTAATGCAGTTACTGGGGCAGGGGCTATGCCTAGCTCTTCAATATCGATATTTAGTGATTTAACCTCGCCATTTTCAAGAAGGGCAAGAGTATTGTCAGAATCAAGAGAAGCTTCATCCATCCCTTGAGTACCAGAAACCACTATTGCTCGTTTGCGCCCTAAAAGCTTAAGTACCCTCGCATAATCGTGAACGAATTCAGGTCGATTAATCCCAACAAGCTGAGTTGTTAAATTAGCCGGGTTTGTTAAAGGTCCAACTAGATTAAAAATAGTAGGTTTTCCAATTGAACGGCGTACCTCACCAATACGTTTAAGCTTTGGATGAACGTTTGGAGCGTGAAGGAAGGTGATGCCTGTTTTATTTAATAAATCGATCGAATCCTCCATCGTAAAATCTGTATAAATCCCAAGAGCCTGTAAAACATCGGAGCTTCCAGAAGCACTGGAAATTTTACGGTTACCATGCTTAACAACGGACACGTCATTCGCTGCTATTACAAAGGCGGATGTTGTACTAATATTGAAGCTCTGTAGACCGTCGCCACCCGTGCCGCAATTATCAAGATAGTTGCCAGCAGCGAGATTGAGGGAAAGTGCATAGGATTTCATAACCGTTGCAAGAGCTGCAATTTCTTCAGTAGTCTCTTTTTTATTGCTTAAAGCAATTAAAAATTCGGCAATCGCTTCTTTTGGCGTTTTCTCATTAAAAATTAATTCTGCGGCTTGAAGCATTTCGTCGTAGGATAAGCTCTGATTTTCCTTTACCTGACTTGTGAAAGAGTAGATTGTCATTTTGTTTCATCCTCCTAAAAATTTGGAATTAGCAGGCTAGAATTGGACAATAAAAAAGTCCTCTACAAAAGGAAATCCCTTTCGTAGAGGACGATCGATACCGCGTTGCCACCTCTGTTGAAGTACTTGCATACTTCCACTTGGCGTGTTTTTACATAGAGAGCGAACCAAATAATGTAAAAACACTTCCTTGTAACGTAGGAAATACGTCAGCTAACAAATGCTAGCTACTCTCATAAGGCCCATTCACGATTTCGCCCGCACTAGTTTCCACCAACCACTAGCTCTCTAAAGCGCTCTAAAACCGCTACTATTCTTATTCATCAATTTGTCTCTGCTATTCTCATCTAAGCTCTGCTTTGCTCAAACGGTGGTCGCGCTCTCGCAACCTGCTACCGTATCCGAACAATTAATTAAATAGAATTGTAGAGGTAATCGATTGCTTTGTCAATGTTTTCTGACAAATAGACAAAATAAAAAACGAGAGCAAAGAAGCAGGCTGTTATTATAGGAAACTCTCCTTATAATAATCGATGCTTTTCGCTCTCGGTTTTATCATTAAATCAAATCTTTAAAGTTTAATCGTTTATTTAATAGATGCATAATTGGCACACCAATTGCTAGCACGGCGAATTCACCGATTGCACAAGTTAACCATGTCCAAAGGAAAGGTAGCTCTAATGCAAGGTTTAGCTCGAATGCGATGATAAACATTGTAAACGTAAATAGGAACGTGTTAATGATTAGTCGCAGCATGATATTTTTTACAAACTTACAAATCAAGATAAAGATTGCAAGTGTAATAATTGAGTGACCTACACCGAACACTAAATCGTAAACGCCTAGTGGTGAGAAAAGGTTGGCGATAAATACGCCAAGAATAATCCCAATAGAAAAGCGTGGGTTAAACGCTACTAGGTGATTAAACATTTCAGAAACTCGGAATTGAATTTCCGTAAATCCAAATGGTGCAACTAACATGGTAACAGCAATATAAAGAGCTGCAATAATCCCTGTCGTTGCTAAAAATTTTACTTTCATCTATATCATTTCTCCTTAGTTTTTTTTCGTGGGAGGTTCTCGAACCACGTGAAAAGAGCACAGAGAGATATAATATTATAGTTTTGTATAAATGTCAAATTAACATGAGGAAAAAGGGGGAACTGACAAGAACTGAGAATTGTCGAAAAAATGTCACAGGATTTTTGTTTTATTGAAATAATAAAATTAACGGTTAAAAGGTGTACTTTAGCGGTTTAAAGCGACAAATTACTTTGTTGGAAGAAGTATTTGATGAATGTAGAATTCAGAACATTCTAAATGTTATTGACTATTAAAATGGTTCGCTGTAATATAATCGACAAACTATAATTTTTTGAATAATGAAAAATAGAATAGGATATTTATTCAAAAAGAGTCAGGTTAGATACAGAGAAGAATTAGGGGGAAATATCATGAAAAATAGTACGAAAAAGCTTTCGTTCTTATTAGCTGGATTGGGGCTTTTATTGGCAGCTTGTGGTAGTAGCGAAACATCTACTGATTCCACAGCAGATTCTAGTACTGGAACAAGCGAAGAAGGAAAAACATTTAAAGTAGGAATCACACAAATTGTGGAGCATCCATCATTAGATGCAGCCACGGAAGGTTTCAAAGCAGCATTAGAAGAGGCTGGCTTAAATGTAGAATTTGTTGAAGAGAACGCACAAAACGATCAAAGCATGAACATGACAATTGCTCAAAACTTAGTAAATGAAGGCGTAGATTTAATTTTCGCGAATTCAACACCTTCAGCTCAAGCCGTTAAAGGGGCAACTTCAGATATTCCTCTTATTTTCACATCGGTGACAGATGCAGTAGGCTCCGAGTTAATCGAGTCAATGGAAGCACCAGGAGGAAATGTAACAGGTACAATCGATTTACACCCTGATACAATTGCAAACACTGTAGCCTTTTTAAAGGATGAATTAGGTGCGAAAAAAGTAGGGACAGTTTACAACACGGGTGAACAAAACTCTGTAGCACAAATTGAACAAGTAAAAACTTTATTAGGAGAAGCTGGTATCGAATTAGAGGAAGCAGCCGTTTCTACTTCAGCTGAGGTGAAACAAGCAACTGAATCACTAATCGGTAAGGTTGATTCTCTATATATTATCACTGATAACACAGTAGTATCAGCACTAGAATCCGTTGTCGATGTGGCAAATGCTAACGAGCTTCCACTAATGGTGGGTGAGTTAGATTCTGTAGAACGTGGCGGGTTAGGTGCTTATGGCTTCGAGTACTATGATATCGGTTTTGAAGCGGGACAAATGGCAGTGAAAATCCTTAATGGAGAAGCAACTCCTTCAGAAATTCCAGCTGCTTACCCAGCTAACTTAAAATTACTTATCAATAAAGGAACTGCTGAAGGCTTAGGTCTTGAAATTCAAGAGTCTTGGAATGCAGAAATCTACGAATAAATAAAAAGTAAATTAGGAGATGATTCAATATGTTTACAGCATTGTTCGGTTCGGTTGAGCAAGGAATCATCTATGCAATTATGGCACTCGGAGTGTATCTAACATTCCGGGTGTTAGATTTTCCGGATTTAACGGTCGATGGAAGCTTCGTAACCGGGGCAGCTACTGCAGCAATGATGATTGCGCTCGGCTACCACCCGATACTAGCTACATTATTGGCAATAGTTGCTGGATTTATTGCAGGATGTATGACAGGTCTTCTACACACAAAAGGAAAGATAAATCCATTACTGTCAGGGATTTTAATGATGATTGCTTTGTATTCCATCAATCTTCGTATTATGGGATTATCTGCAGAAAATGCAATTGTGAAACCTAATATTCCATTGATGAACGCTGATACAATTTTTTCACAGTTTCAAGTGTTTTGGAGTAATTTGGGGATCGATGCTGCTCTAACAAGCTTTATCAAGAATACGTTAGGGATTAGTCCAGCACCATCCACTTGGGGGACCATTTTAGTAGTGTTAATCATTACACTTATCATCAAGTTTATTGCAGATTGGTTCTTAAAAACGGAGGTAGGATTGGCGATTCGTGCAACAGGCGACAATAAGAGAATGATTCGCAGCTTTTCTGCTAACACGGATGGTTTAATCGTATTAGGGCTAGGTCTTTCAAATGCCCTAGTTGCATTTTCTGGAGCTTTAATCGCTCAATATGCAAAATTTGCCGATGCCAACATGGGAATTGGGATGATAGTAATCGGTCTTGCCTCGGTAATTATCGGAGAAGCCATTTTCGGCACAAAGACGATTTTCCGCACGACGCTAGCAGTTGTTGCAGGGGCAATTATTTATCGAATTATTTATGCGGTCGCTTTACGTATCGATTGGTTAGATACATCCGACATGAAGCTAATTACCGCGATTATTGTAATTTTGGCATTAGTCATTCCACAGCTAGTAGATAAGCGTCGCGAGAAGAAACGTAAAGAGAAAAGACAGATGGAACGACTAGAGCAGCATAGAGAAATAACGCGACTGCAGGGAGGGAAGAACCTTGCTTAAATTAGAGGGCATAAATAAGATTTTTAATGAAGCAACACCTGATGAAAAAATCGCCTTGGATAATATTAATCTACATTTAGCACCAGGCGATTTTGTAACAATCATCGGAAGTAACGGTGCCGGAAAGTCCACGATGATGAATATGATTTCCGGAGCACTAACACCTGACTTTGGCGCAGTAACGATTGACGGCAAAGAGGTAACGAGATTACCCGAATACAAACGTTCTCAGTTTATCGGGCGTGTCTTCCAGGATCCTATGGCAGGAACGGCTCCATCAATGACGATTGAGGAGAATCTGGCTATTGCCTATTCACGTAATGCAAAAAGAGGGTTACGTATCGGTGTAAGCCGTGGACGTCGTGATTTCTTCCGAACATCCTTGGAAAAATTGGGTCTAGGGCTTGAAGATCGATTTAATGCAAAAGTCGGCATGTTGTCTGGTGGAGAACGCCAAGCATTGTCACTTTTGATGGCAACATTTACAAGGCCTTCGATTTTATTGCTGGATGAACATACAGCGGCTCTTGATCCATCACGTGCAGAGCTAATCACGCGATTGACTAAGCAGCTGGTTGAAGAAGGAAACCTAACTACCTTAATGGTTACCCACAATATGCAGCAAGCAATCGATTTAGGTAACCGTTTAATCATGATGGATAAAGGACAAATCATTTTATCAATCGATGATGCAAAAAAACCAACTTTAACAATTCCAGACTTAATGACCGAGTTCGAAAAAATTCGCGGCGAAAAAATGAACTCCGATAGGGCGTTGTTAGGGAGCTAAAATAATTTTATGAGAGATGAAAATTCGTGAAAGTCGAATTTTCATCTCTTTTTTAATCAGAAAAAAGGGGTTTTGGGGTTAATTGATTATTTAGGCTCTTTTGCTAGATTGTACTTTTGCGTATAAAATGGTTTGATAGGAGGGAAGTGAATGGAAATACTCAAAAGACAAAAATCCTGGAAGCTGTTAAATTTAGAGGCTGTATTGAGAAGGCACCCAGAAAATGAAGCCAGAGAATATAGTTTTTATAAGGAACAATATATGGCACAAAAGAAAGGACATGACGGAGAAGTTCATGTAGATAGGCTGTGGAGCGAGTTAACTATCCAGAGCCCATATTATCTTCTACATAGCTACGAAACTAATAATCACGCAGGTTACTCCCATCAAATCGATACAATTGTTTTAACCCCACATTTTATTTGGATAATCGAAATAAAGAACATCGGTGGCCGGCTGGATATCGATGAGTCGAAACATCGATTGATCCGAACAAACCAAGAAGGAACAATAGAATCCTTCAGAAACCCCTTAAACCAAATCAAACGCCATACAGAATTTATTTCTCGGAAGTTACGAGGGATGAACATAAATTTACCTGTTGAATCTTCTGTAATCATCGTAAGTGATTACACAATCATCGGATCTATTCCAAAAGGTCATTCAATTTTCCACGCAAGCGGTCTACAAACAGAACTCGATAAACTATTCAATAACTATCGAGAACGAAGAATACCTCTAAATCTCTTTGAAAAACTCAAAACCGAACTAATGCATCAGCATCAGCGAAAAGAATGGAAAGCCAAAGTAAATGAAGCTAAATTACGAAAAGGCGTCCTATGCAAAAACTGTGAATATAAAAGTAGAATGTTCTTTGAATACGGCAGCTTCAAATGTGCGAAATGTGGCATGAAAAGTAAAGAAGCGCATTTGGAAGCATTAACCGACTATCGCTATTTAATTAGCGAGTGGATCTCGAATCGAGAGTTACGGGAGTATTTGGGGATAGAGTCTCGGTTTGCCGTAACTCGGTTAATTAAAGATTTAAACTTAGAGCATCAAGGTACTTATAGAAATAGAAAATATAGGATACCTGATTTTATTGAATAGCGAGAAATAGAGAGAGACGTATGTAAAAATGAGAAGCGCACGTAAAAGGGGGAGGTCGCACGTGAAGAGGGAGAAGTCGCACGTAAAGTGAAGAAAGTCGCACGTAAACGAATAAAAGTCGCACGTAAAAGTAGGAGTCGCACGTAAAGTGAAGAAAGTCGCACCTAAAGAGGAAGAACTCGCACGTAAACGAATAAAAGTCGCACGTAAAAGTAGGAGTCGCACGTAAAGTGAAGAAAGTCGCACCTAAAGAGGGAGAACTCGCACGTAAACGAATAAAAGTGCGCGTAAAAGTAGAAGTCGCACGTAAAGTGAAGAAAGTCGCATCTAAAGAGGAAGAACTCGCACGTAAACAAACAAAAGTCGCACGTAAAAGTGGGAGTAGCAAGTAAAGAGGGAGAACTCGCACGTAAACAAACAAAAGTCGCATATAAAAAGAGAAACCCCTCCGCAACAAAAAAACACCCGAAATCAAAATTCCGAGTGTTTAAATCCGCCACAAATCTCTATTAAACTAACAACCCAAACAATTGGCTATCTTTATTCACCTCGGTGAATTCGAAGCCGTTGAAGCGTAGGCGGTTGATAAGGCCCTGGTAGTCTTCGGGATGTGCGACTTCGATGCCGACTAGAGCTGGACCGCTTTCTTTGTTGTTTTTCTTCGTGTATTCGAAGGTTGTAATGTCATCGTTTGGCCCTAGCACGACTGTTAGGAATTGGCGTAGGGCGCCTGCACGTTGAGGGAAGTTGACGATAAAGTAATAAAGTAGCCCCTCATACAGTAAAGATTTTTCTTTAATTTCTTGCATGCGGCTGATGTCGTTGTTGCCACCAGTGATGACTACTACGACAGACTTTCCTACGATTTCTTCAGCATAGAAATCTAGTGCTGAAACGGGAAGTGCACCAGAAGGCTCGGCGACGATTGCATGTTTATTGTATAGATCCAAAATTGTTGTACTGACTTTGCCCTCCGGAACGAGTACGATATCGTCTAAATATTTGCTGCAAATTTCGTAAGTTTTGGTACCGACGCATTTAACTGCTGTGCCGTCACAGAATTTATCGATTTTAGCAAGTGCAGTAGGACCGCCGTTTTCAAAGGCAGCTTTCATGCTAGCTGCACCAGAAGGCTCAACGCCGATTACCTTAGTGTTGGGGGAGATGTTCTTTATATAGGAAGAAATGCCGGCCATTAAACCACCGCCGCCAATTCCACCGAAAATATAATCCAGAGGCTCCTCGATATCGTTTAAAACCTCGACTGCTACAGTGCCTTGTCCAGCAATGATGTCTAAATCATCGAATGGATGAATGAAAATCATGTCATGCTCAGCGCTATAATCCTTTGCGGCACTCGCGGAATCATCGAAAGTATCGCCTTCTAAAATGATTTCGATATTGTTGCGACCGAACATGCGAACCTGGTCAATTTTTTGCTTTGGTGTTGTTAAAGGCATAAAAATTGTCCCTTTGATATTTAAGTGGGCACAGGCAAACGCCACGCCCTGTGCATGGTTACCGGCACTTGCACAAACAACGCCACTATTACGTGCTTCTTCTTCGATTTTCTTAATTTTATAGAATGCACCGCGAAGCTTGAAGGAGCGGACATATTGCAGATCCTCACGTTTGATGTAAATATTGGCATTGTACTTTTCAGATAAATACTCATTCTTTTGGAGTGGGGTATGTAGCACGACATCCTTTAAATGTTGGTGTGCGATTAATACGTTTTCCACAGCAATACTATTTGAATTGACAACTTCCATCGTTTTGTTACCTCCGTTTTCAAATCAACCATTGACTCATTTTAGCATAAAATCAACCATTTTTTATGAATTATTTTTTAATTCTAAAAATTCTGGACCAATTAAGTTGATTGCTAACAAAACAACAAAAAAAGGACCGGCAACGGTGCCAGCCCTTCATGATTAAAAGATTAAATGTGCAAGAAGTGCGATGATTGGAATTGAGATAAGCGTACGGATTAAGAAAATTAAGAATAGATCCCAAATTTTAAGTGGTAGCTTTGTTCCTAAAATCAATCCACCAACCTCTGACATGT
The DNA here is from genome assembly GCF_044795995.1 of Ureibacillus chungkukjangi. Taxonomy (NCBI): domain Bacteria; kingdom Bacillati; phylum Bacillota; class Bacilli; order Caryophanales; family Caryophanaceae; genus Ureibacillus; species Ureibacillus chungkukjangi. The sequence continues at coordinate 784,941 of NZ_CP085009.1, forward strand.
AAATTAATTGAGTTACAGATACTGTCGCAATGAAGAAGCGTGTTAACTCAGATTCAATACCGGCTCCAAGAATAGAAGGGAGTAGCATATCGGCGAAACCAACAATCATCGTTTGAGCTGCTTGATCAGCAAATGGGATTTGCAGTAAAGCTAGGATTGGCTCAAACGGCATACCTAAAATTTTGAAGACGCTTGTGTATTCAGCAAGAACTAAAGCAATTGTTCCAAATGCCATAATAACAGGTGTGATTGCAAACCACATTTCTAGAACGTTTTTAAAGCCAGAGCCAACTACTTTTCCTAGGTTTTTATTATCTTCAGCTTTAGCTAACGCGCTGTGTAAACCAAATGAGAACGAATTGAACCCTTCTGGCACATCTTCACTACGCTCACCCGGAGTTGAACCATCGATATTTGTATCAGGCTTTCGACTTAATGGGAAAATTCGTGGCATAATCAATGCCAAAATAATGGAAACTAAAATAACAGAGCCATAAAACTGTAAGAAATAATTGTTTAAGCTAACAGTATCAAGTACAACAAAACAGAAGGTAATTGAAACTACTGAGAATGTTGTTGCGATAGTTGCAGCTTCGCGAGCCGTATAGTTGCCTTGCTCATATTGTCTACTTGTTAATAAAACACCAATTGTTCCATCTCCTACGAAAGAAGCTAAACAGTCGATAGCAGATCGTCCAGGAATTTTAAATAGTGGACGCATGATTTTTACCATCATGGAACCGAAGAATTCTAGTAAACCAAAATCAGTTAGTAAAGGTAATAGTAAGCCTGCAAACAAGAACAATGAGAACATCATTGTTACTAAACCGCCTTCTGGAGTTATTAATAATCCAGCAGTGTATTCGCTTGTAAAGCTTTCAGGGCCGAACTGGAATAAAAACATACTTGCAAAAATTACAGCTAGAATACGCATAGTTGTCCAGAACCAGTTAACGCGGAATAAAGAATCTACTAAAGTTCTTTCCTCTGTTTCTGGAATGAATTTAATAATTAATGCACCGACTGCCGCAATTATGAACACTATGTATGCGAACCAATGAATGAAGCTAGCGCTATAGGCAGAAATTGCATTTGCCATTAGAGCAATTGGTACCTTTAGACCATCTCCAGTATTAACGGGCGTGATGAATAAGAATATCCCAGCTAATGAAAGAAAGATGAATAGAAACCATGTATATGCAGAGAATTTTTTAGTCATATTATATGTTCCTTTTCTAATGTAATGTGTTTTGTATATTTATACACTATATATACTTTATATACATGTGTAAATATCTTTAATAAAAGTTGCATTATTCTGAAAATGTAACGTGAAATATACCTGAAAATATAAGGTTTTTGCTAATTTTTTACCACTTTCTGAAAATTCGGATCCTAAAAAAGAGTATACTATAGAATGCATAAAAAAGGGAGTAGGAAATTATATCCTACTCCATAAAAATTACAAAATATCCTGGTTAATAACGTAAAATCGCTCGTATTGTAGCCAACTATCACTCATCGGGCGGCCATCATCCACGCGTTTTGCATTTTCTTCAATCATCCACGCTGTTTGAGAAGCATGGGCTTGTAATGCTTTTACTTTCTCAAGTTTCACACTGCTTACATCGATTTGAAGAGTTGGTTCACCTTTTTCGGCAATTGTATTGTTTGCAAAGCCTACTGCATAAATCGTAGGGCGATCCTCAGTTGGCATACGACGAACTGTTTCGAATACTGCTCGTGCTGTTGCTTCATGATCTGGGTGTACTGCGTAGCCAGGCAGGAAGGTAATAATTAATGAAGGGTTAAGCTCATCAATCAAGCCTTTCACAAGGCTGACCATTTTCTCATCATCCTCGAATTCAACGGTTTTGTCGCGTAATCCCATCATTCGTAAATCATTAATGCCCATTACTTCGCAAGCAGCTATTAGCTCTTCACGGCGTATTTCAGGCAATGATTCTCTTGTAGCAAATGGCGGGTTACCAAGATTTCGTCCCATTTCACCTAAAGTTAAGCATGCGTATGTAACTGGGACACCCATATTTCGGTACATTCTAATCGTTCCGGCAGATGAGAAAGCTTCATCGTCAGGATGGGGGAAGATTACTAAAATTTGACGTTGCGGTTGTAATGACATGTAAATTCCACTCCTTAATAAGAAAATGGTGTTTCACTAATTTCTAGTGCAACAGCAAGTTTCCCTGTAAAGTCTAATCCAGCCATTAATAATCGGCCTTTTTCATCTAATTCAAAATGGGTAATACCTTGTGCATAAACCCAGCCGTGGTCCATTTTTAAACCAACACGATGAGGGGGATCAGCGATAATTTTCGCTAATTCGAAACGAATTTTAGCATTACGGATAAATGCTCCCGCATTAAATACTCTTTCATCAAAATGGGAGGCATACGCTCCATTTGTAGTTTCTAGATGAATATAAACATCCTTGTTAGCAAAAGAATTAAGCAATTCTTGGAGCTCGTTAATTTGTACTTCCTTCATCTTAATTCTCCTTTCACATCTAATTATTCCGCGCTAGAGCGTTGTGTATATATCCCTTTAAGCAAGGGAAGTAACAAGCAAGCTGAAGTGGGAGTTAAAGTTAAAATATATACTTAGGTTGGTAACATCGACATCCAACCTGTTAATGAACCTGCTTTTAGAGCTATGAAATATGGCTCATGGTCGAGGTATTTCGAAAACAAGTGAAGGAAACCTAAGCTCCACCCACAATATTTCTACATTACTAATTATTATAGTAAAGTTAGCAACTTTATGAAAAGAAAATGCTTAAATAAAAAGTGCCAGGTACACAAACGATTTCGAATATTTCGAATCGTTTGTGTACCTGGTACATAAAAAATTCCTGGTACATAAAAAATTTAGACTTCTGTAATTGTTACTTCTGGTGCGCCAAGACGAGGTTTTGCTCCGTGGTATACAGGACCAACGAATTCGTTTAGTTTCCAGCCGTGCTTAATGCCTGCAGCTACGAATTCTTTTGCTTCAAATACTGAATCCTTTACAGATAATCCATTTGCAAGGTTTGCAGTTACACTTGCTGCAAAAGTACAGCCAGCACCATGGTTATATGTTGTTTCAACTTTTGGTGTTTCAAGTAAATAGAATTTTTCACCATCGTAGAATAAATCAACAGCCTTTTCAGTATCTAGTGCACGTCCACCTTTAATAATGACGTTTTTTGCCCCTAGAGCTTTGATTTTCTCAGCGGCTACTTTCATTTCTTCGATTGTTTTAGGAGTGCCTGTTCGTGCAAGCTGACCTGCCTCGAAAAGGTTAGGCGTTGTGACAAGTGCATTTGGTAATAGGTATTGAATCATGGCATCTACAGTACCAGGATTTAATACTTCATCTTCACCTTTACATACCATAACTGGGTCAATAACAACATTTTTAACACCAGCTGCACTGATTGCTTCACCAGTCGTTTGGATTACTTCTTCAGTTGATAACATCCCAGTTTTTAAAGCGTCGATTCCAGTAGAGAATGCCGTTTTTAGTTGGGCTTGTAGGACATCGATTGGTAAAGTATATACACCGTGGTTCCAGTTGTTATCAGGATCCATTGTAGCGATCACTGTAACTGCCGCCATCCCGTAAGTGTCATGCTCTTCAAAAGCCTTTAAATCTGCTTCTAATCCAGCTCCACCTGAAGCGTCGGAACCTGCTATAGTTAATGTCTTTTTCAATGCCATAATCGTTTCTCCTTCATCTACATAATGAAATTAATGTCCTAAAGTATATAATAATTCTGACTTTATAAAAATAGCCAGTTTCTCTAAAAAATATAAGGTCAGTATAATTCAAGTACAGTACAAATCGATATTAAATAATTAATCTGAAAGCACTAGCTAGCATAGAGTTTTCACAAATTTGGTAGATTTCGAATAGAATCTCCTATTGAAACAGCTATCACGATAAAGTAGTTTTAATAAGAGAGGTGTTTTGATGAAGAAAACATTTGATAACGATTGGGAAGCAATATTAGTCCCCGAATTCGAAAAATCCTATTATTTAGAGCTAAGAAAATTTATAGCAGAACAATATAGTCTAACAACAGTTTATCCACCTAAGGAAGAAGTCATGAGTGCCTTTTACACAGTTGCTCATAAAGATGTGAAGGTTGTCATTTTAGGTCAAGATCCATATCACGGTCCAGGTCAAGCTCATGGAATGAGTTTTTCAGTGAAAAAAGGAGTTCCGCATCCACCAAGCTTACGCAATATTTTTAAAGAGCTGGAGAGTGATATAGGCTGTCCAACACCCAAAAACGGGTATTTAATGAAATGGGCAGAGCAAGGAGTTTTCCTATTGAATACAGTGTTGACTGTTCGGCAGGGGGAAGCCAATTCGCATAAAGGGCAGGGCTGGGAACATTTTACGGATGCTGTTATCGAAAGCTTAGCTAAACGAGAAGATCCTGTTATTTTTGTTTTATGGGGAAAACCCGCGCAAACGAAGCGAGCAATTATTGAAAAGCATGGGAACCATCATTTTATATTACAGGCACCACACCCAAGTCCATTAAGTGCCCATCGCGGATTTTTTGGCAGCAAACCATTCTCCAAGATTAATAGTAAGTTAATAGAGTGGGGTTATAAGCCTATTGATTGGTGTTTGGAGGATTAGAGGGTAGTTATGGCGAGCGGCTCGCACGTAAAGTGATGAGAGACGCACGTAAGCAATCAAAAGTCGCACGTAAAGTCACCAAACTCGCACCTAAAGTGAACGAACATCCACGATCGCTTTAACTAATCAAACAAGCTTCAATACCACATAGCTTTTCACAGTATTTGAAATCTGTTAAATTGATATAGAAAGTAGGGAAGTCGTAATGAAGGTTAATTGTTTTAAATGCCAGTATTTTCGGGTGACGTGGGATCAGCGAAACCCTCGATCATGCACAGCATATAATTTTAAAACAAAGCAACTTCCTTCTGTAGTAGTGAAGCAATCCTCGGGTCTGGATTGTATGCAGTTTATACCTAAACAAACAGCGGGGGAGCGGTAGAAATGATTTCTTACCATGCATTGTTAATAGAAATTGAGCAGCTTGTAGCCAATAGTAAAAATAGTACCAATGAGCAGCACATCCGTGAGCAATTAAGTGCCATTCGAGCATTATGCAATGTTGGCTTAGCTAACGGACATAAAAACGCATCAACACAAGCACATGGTTTTATGACAAATATGGCAGCTCAGCCAATACAATCAAACCCGATATCTACGCAGTCACAAAGCGTTATTCAAAATTCAAGCTCGCTAAACGGTGGGAAAATCAAAGAAGAAGATGCGAATGGAGATTCGATTTTCGACTTCTAAAGCTTGGAAGATTAATATCGCCGAATTTTTAGTGGTTCTTCAAAGTCATACATACAAAGTGAGGTTATAAGATGAAAGGTTCAATTATTTCAGGTGCAATTCACGGTTTTTTAGTAGTTGCATTAGGTGCGTTCGGGGCACATGCTCTTGAAAGTGTATTAGATGATTATAGTACAGGAATTTGGGAAACGGCAGTTCAATACCAAATGTTCCACGCATTGGCGATTGTAGCGATTGGTATTTTAATGAGTCCAAAGCTATTTGGTTCGATTAAACTGCTGAAAATCGCAGCCATCTGTATGAATTTAGGTATCGTCTTCTTTTCGGGAAGTCTATATATTTTAGCACTATCAGGAATCAGTATTTTAGGAGCAATTACGCCAATCGGTGGTGTGCTGTTCTTGGTAGGCTGGATTCTAATAATAGTTACAACACTAAAAAATAAATAGTACTCAGAAGGAATTACGAGAGAAAAAATCTTGTAATTCTTTTTTAATCCCTTAAATACTAGGTTTAATTTTTTGAATTTACAAACAAATTTCATATTTAAACCTGTCAAAACATGATAAAGTTATTCATAACAAGAGTAAATTATGGAAAACAACATATATTGTTGAAACTACATAAATGCGAGGGGAGCTTCTATTACCATGGAAAAATTATTTGCTATATTAGAAAACCATATTGAAGAAATGGTATCAATCAGACGTCATTTACATGAGAATCCTGAGCTATCTTTTCAAGAAGTGCAAACACCAATTTTTATCGCGGATTATCATCGAAAACTTGGTCTTGAAGTACGAGAGGGAGTTGGTGGCCGTGGTGTCGTTGCAACGTTAAGAGGAGCAAAGCCTGGGAAAACAGTAGCGTTACGCGCTGATTTTGATGCCCTTGCTATTCAGGAGCAAAACGAAATTCCATATAAATCTAAAATCGATGGTGTGATGCATGCATGTGGGCATGATGGTCATACAGCCACGCTTTTAGTTCTCGCTAAGGCCTTTGTTGAAATTAAAGATGAGCTCCAAGGAAATATCGTTTTCATTCACCAATTTGCAGAGGAAATTGCACCAGGTGGGGCAAAGCCGATGATTGATGATGGCTGCTTAGATGGGGTGGATGTCATATTTGGCACACATCTTTGGGCACCTACACCACTTGGAGAAATACAGGTTCGTAATGGCGCTATTATGGCTGCGGCAGATCGCTTAGAAATTACCATTCAAGGTAAGGGGGGACACGGTGCTGAACCACATAACTCCATTGACTCAATCGTGGTTGCATCGCAATTTATCACACAGCTCCAAACGGTTGTATCTAGAAGAATCGACCCTTTGAAGTCAGCTGTTGTTTCAATAGGTCATTTTGAAGCAATCAATCCTTTTAATGTGATTGCCGAAAAGGTTGAGTTGAAAGGGACAGTTCGAACTTTTGATGAGCAGGTACGTACTCAGATTGAACAGGAAATTGAGCTATTACTGAAATCCGTTTGTGACGGTTTCCATGCAAGCTATGAATACGCATTTACTAGAGGATATCCTCCAGTTGTGAATCATAAAAAGGAAACGCAATTTATAGCAGATGTTGCTTGCCAGATTTCCGAAGTGAAAAATGTGGTTGAATGTGCACCCCTAATGGTAGGAGAGGATTTTGCTTATTATTTAGAGAAGGTGCCAGGGACATTTTTCATCACTGGGGCAAAGGATCCTGCCTGGGAAGAGGCTTATCCTCATCACCATGCACAGTTTAACTTTGATGAAAGAGCGATGCTAATAGCAGCTAAAACAATGGGCTTAGCAACTTTAAAGTATTTAAAGCAAAATAAAAAAATATCCACTTCAATTTAGAAGTGGATGACATGTATAGGCAAAGTCAATAATCGGCTTTGTCTTTTAATTTTATCTAAGTGGTAGTGGTGAACCAGGCAAATATGTTAATGGCTCATCAAACTCTGCGAAATCGAAGTAAATCATTGGGAATAAGTAATGATGAGTTGTATCAACCTCAGCAATAATAGCATGGTCGCGGCCAGCCTCTACGATTACTCCACGAACAACGCGCGTACTTCCACCTTGTGTTTCTCCTACTTCACCTGATGGAATCGTGAAGTAAAAAGTTCCGATTTTTCCACGGTTTAATCTTAAAATATTTTCAATATAAGATTCTTCACGTCTTACTGCAGGAGCTACTGTACTTAGAGCTGGAGGAGTAACTTGCCCTGCTGGAAATTGAGCATATCCAAACTGACCTGTTGGGAACTGACCAGCAGGGAACTGTGTAGTTGGAAATTGCTGTTGACCTGCTTGCACTGCTTGTTGCACTGGTTGACCTGTTTGACTTGTTTGACCCCAATTATAATATGTCAAAAAAAACACCCTTTCATTTTTTTATTTTCGGATTAGATAGAAGCTAAACGTTTGTACAGTCATGTTGTAGGCGATAAGAAACAATGTAATTTAAGATCGAAACAGCTTTACCCGAGTTCGAGTTGCTTAAAAAGGCGCCTGGAGCTAGAAAACTTTTTTCTCAAGCTTCGAACACTTGAAATCCAAGCAATGCCTTATGCACGATTAACACCAACATGGCCTCCCTTTGCAACATGCCAAATTTTCCAACTCCTGAAGTCTAAAGAGCACAATATTAAGGAACCTGGAGCGTTATTGGTTGCTAAAACAGCTATATGGCATACCTCCTCATAACACTTTATGCATTTGCTATCATTTCAGAATAAAAAATTATAAATTTTCGCCCATGTTTTTAATGTATGTACAAAGGGGTAAATAGTTCGTGAATTTTGTATAAAAATATCGAATGATTAATAAAATGAAACTAGAGTAAGCTTTAGGCAAAGTTTTTATGAGCTATACAAAGGTAAAAGGGGAATCGGTCATCTAGAAAAAACAGTAGGGGTTGATCTGTATGCAGCTTGGTATTTGGATTTCAATAGTCATCAGTGCGATTATTTCATTTGGGATCGCTAAATTGTTCGAGCAACCATTGCATTGGTATTTGTTTGTATTAATCGTATTTATAGGCTTTTTTATAAATACCGTCATGATTATATTGAGAACGAAAGAGGAGCAAGAAAAAAACGAGACGTGAAATCGATTTTTTCGATTACGTCTCGTTTTTATATATTAAGGCAAGGGATGCAAGCACCGTCACGTTTCTATGTCTAGTTGCTGGTGCTAGCTCCTCGTGCAACTAGAATCCCTTGCATGGACAAAAAGCGTCCTTTTGTAGAATCTTCCAGTTGTTGTCGGAGCTGGGCGAGCACCGTTCACTTTTCTATTTTACTGTTAAGAAATTAGCTAATTTATCGTTATCTAATAAGTTCCCAACTAAGAACTCACCAAATTCGCCGTATCGAGCAGATACTTCATCAAAGCGCATTTCGTAAACGATTTTTTTGAATTGAAGCATATCCTCAGAGAATAAAGTTACGCCCCACTCATGATCATCTAATCCAACTGAACCAGTAATAATTTGTTTAATCTTACCAGCATAGCTGCGACCGATTAAGCCGTGAGAATGCATTAGCTTACGGCGTTCTTCCATATCAAGCATATACCAGTTGTCATTACCTTCACGACGCTTGTCCATTGGATAGAAGCAAACGTATTTTGTGCGAGGCAGCTCTGGGTATAGTCTTGCACGAATATGTGGGTTTTGGTAAGGATCTTCATCAGAACCTTTTGCTAGGTAGTTTGAAAGCTCAACTACAGAAACATAAGAATATGTTGGTACTGTGAAATCAGCGATCGCTAATTTATTAAATTCAGCTTCTAATTCTTGTAGCTCTTCTGGTGTTTCACGAAGGATCATAAGCATAAAATCAGCTTTTTGACCGATAATGGAGTAAAACGCATGGGAACCAGTTTTTGCAACGTGTGATTCATTTATTTTTTCTAAGTATTGTACGAACTCATCAACTGCATTTGTACGCTCTTCTTGAGAAACTAATTTCCAAGAAGTCCAGTCGATTGCTCTGAAATCATGTAAACAGTACCAGCCATCTAATGTAATTGCTGCTTCATTCATTTGATAACACTCCTTAATTGATAATCATTCACAAGTATCTTAGCATAAAATCAAAATAATTCCTTGTGAGAAACAGCACATTCTGTCGAAATTCACTAATTTGACAAGAGTGTGGAATTTTTTAATTCCAAAATCAGTATTCCATATTTCATGGACTTAATTCACTTTAAGTAGTTTCTTATATAAAACAATGCAACTATAACAGTTTGATGGAATAAACGCTTTTCGTGTATGCTTAAGGTACATATTTTTTAATGGGTAGGAGCAACAAGTATGCATTCATTATTACAGCAAGATACATGGCGTTTTATAGACCAATCAATTACTATGAAAAACAAATCGCCTCTTGAATCCTTTGCAATGGACGACACTCTTTGTCAGTTAGTAGGGCAGTTACAATCACATAGTACGGTTCGAACTTGGGTTCATGACGATACCGTTGTGCTGGGGATTCAAGATCATCGACTGCCCTTTGTACAAGAAGGAATTCAATTATTAAACGAAAGAGGCTATCAAGCTATTGTTCGAAATTCTGGGGGACTAGCGGTAGTTTTAGATAGTGGGGTATTAAACATTTCGATTATTCTATCGGAGCAACAGGGAGCTATTAACATAAACGAGGGCTATGATGTGATGCTTGACCTTATTAAGCTGTTATTCCCTGAAGCTGGTGAAAAAATAGAAGCTTATGAAATTATCGGCTCCTATTGTCCGGGATCCTACGATTTAAGTATTGGTGGGAAAAAATTTGCTGGCATTTCGCAGAGACGAATAAGACAGGGGATTGCTGTTCAAATTTATCTTTGTATTGAAGGCAGTGGGAGTGAACGGGCGAAGCTAGTAAAGGATTTTTATAGCATTAGCTTAAAAGAGGAAGAAACGAAATTTGAGTATCCTAATATTCAGCCTAAGGTAATGGCTAGTCTGAGTGAATTATTGAATACGTCTCTTACAGTTCAGGATACAGTTTTCAGATTACAAGCTGTTCTGAAGCAATTAAGCAATCAAAATACTGTTCAAGCATTAAATCAAGAAGAATTAGAACTTTATGCTTTCTATCTGAAGCGTGTTCTGGAACGAAATGAAAAGATGCTTAGTAAGAAATAAGATTCATATGAAAAAGAAAAAAACGTGAATGCGCTTAATGCGGCACATCCACGTTTTCTTTTTCGCTAACACCACTTGAATAGTTGGCTACTAGGTTACCGTTTTTCTCCATCTTAAATACTGGTGCGACACGACTTTCATCCTCGTCTAGGGTTACTAATCTACGAGCGCGGTTCATAATTTGCACAAATTGCTCGTAATCTTCGCGAATTTCTTTATTCTCTTGTTCTAGTCGTTGTAATTGAAGCTCTAATTCTTTTAGTTTTTCTGTAGATGTATTTGCAATATGACGCCATTTTGTTGCTTCCATATCGTTTCCACCTTGATGCTGCAGGCGTAGTAAGTATGCAATTACAATATCTAGATTAAGAGCTGATAATGGAATAGATTTTGTTTCTTCAGTTGTTTGAGTGTTTGAATTAGGTAGTAAATAAACCCCCTGTGTGCGGCGTCTACCATTCATGCCTAATACTCTCATTCTTTCTTTTCTTTCTTTTTTAGCTTCAGCTAAATCTTTTTCATATAAACGACGTACGACAGCATTCCATCTAAAACCACAAGCAGCAGCAGTTCGATTTAAAGCATCACCTGCTTCCTCAAAGGCATTTAACTGAGTACTTCCTTCTTTGACATGTCTAATCACGGCTTCTGCTAATAATTCATCGTTTTCTTTTAACCAAGCATCTTGTCTTACTTTGACCATTTTTTTAACCTCCTGTAAAGTTCATAGTTTTGTTTCCTCAAAACCTATAGTGTCCAAGAAGTTCCAATTTTATTCAAAATTTTTCAAGCTTTATATTAAATTCGTCTTTTTTTAATTCTTTTAAGTGAAAAAGTAAATAGAGATTTTTATAGAGAGGTGTAGGCTTGGCATGGACTTTCAGACCTTTGACTGATAAATATTGTTTTTACTTGAAGAGGACTGTTTTCATAGGCTAAAATATCTGTTAGATTTAAAAAGTATTTCGGTAAAATAGTTTTCAAAATATAATATAAAAAATAAGAAGATTATCTATAGAAAGGGTTGTTGGCAAAATGGCAAACGAATTTAAAGTTTGCGATGAATGTCAGGCCGTTAATTTAAAAACGTTAATTCCTAAGTTAAAAGAATTAGATCCAGAAGCAACGATTGAAATTGGCTGTCATTCATATTGTGGTCCAGGACGCAAAAAAACATTTACATTTGTAAATGGAAGACCAGTAAATGCATTAACAGAAGAAGAGTTAATGGAAAAAGTAATAGCAAAGCTGAAAAAATAATAATCTGCAAAAGGCTACCTTCTAAATTGAGAGAAGGTGGCTTTTTTTAGATACTATAAAGATAGTAATTGTGGTGAAGCGTTTTAGTGGATGATTTGCAGTTAGCTGGCATGGGAAAGCTAATATAGATAGAGATAATGCGACGAATTGCTTGGCTCAAGTGCTTGAAAGGTAGCAAAGAGCAGGGGAATGAGACGATAGGGAGTCGCCTGAAGCATGAAAGGGAGCAAAGATTGTAGGAATGCGACGATGGGGGCTCAGTCGAAGCAGGAAAGGTAGCAAAGAACGTGCGAATGTGACGATTGGAGCTCAGCCGAAGCAGGAAAGGTAGCAAAGATCGGAGGAATGCGACGATGGGGGCTCAGTCGAAGCAGGAAAGGTAGCAAAGAACGTGCGAATGCGACGATTGGGACTCAGCCGAAGCATGAAAGGTAGCAAAGAGCGTGCGAATGCGACGATAGGGAGTCAAGTCCTAGTTATTGTGTAAATTCAATACAGATGTTTTCAACTATATTTTGTGGGCATGTAAACCAACCCCCACTACATTTTTCATCCTTAACTCCCATGGCTTATTAACTCCATATTCAGTAAAGGCTGTCAAAGGCTCTTTTCACTTTGACTGCCTTTACTGAATGTGGAATACTCCATTAATGGGAGTTGAAGATGTAAAACAAGGTACTATCTAGAAAGTCCTTTTCTTTTTGAATAATCGTTTTCTTGATAATGCATTAACACAGCACCAACTAATCTGAAGGCAGATTGGGTATTAGGGAAGATACGGATTACGGTCTCCCTTCTACGTACTTCTTGATTTAATCGTTCCAGAGAATTCGTACTTCGAATATTAACACGTATTCCTTTGGGAAAATTCATATATTGAATGGTATCTTCGAAACCTTCATCTAGTACTGTAAGTGCTTTTTCATATCTGCGATCTTCTGCATACTGATTCATTAACTCATCTTTAAATTTGCGCATATCCTCAAGGGTAACTGCATCAAAGATGCGTCTAATCATGAGACGGAAATCTCCTGAATCCTTTTTCGGCAGCTTTTCAATAATATTACGTTTAAAGTGTACGTTACATCTTTGCCATGTAGTTCCGATGAATTCCCGTTGGATGGCCTTTCGTAAACCTTGGTGAGCATCAGATATAACTAACTTTGGGGATTGAATTCCTCGCGATTTTAAGTGTTGTAGAAAGCGACTCCAACTTTCATAACTCTCTACATGGTCCACGCTTAAACCAAGAATCTCACGTTTATTCTCTTCGGTAATAGCCGTTGCAATATAGACAGCTTTTGATACAACTTGGTGATGTTCACGCACTTTAATATACATTGCATCCAGAAAAATATAAGGATAGTAAGTAGTGTTTAAAGGTCTGTTCGCCCAAGTGTTAATAATGGGATCTAGTTTTTGTGTCAGTGAAGACACCAGTGATTTCGATACAGTTTCACCACAAAGCTGCTCCACAATTTGAGTTACCTTTCTTGTAGAGACACCATTTACAACCATTTCTATCATCGATAGAATCAATGCTTGATCATGTCTAGCGTACTTTTCAAACACACTGGTAGAAAATTCGCCATTTCGAGTTCTAGGAACTTTTAAAGTTAATTTTCCAACACTCATAACAATTTCACGCTCGTAGTAGCCATTTCGATAATCAATTCGATCGCTCGAACGTTCATAAGCCGCTGCATTTAAATATTCGTCTCTTTCTTTTTCCATGAATTCATTTAGAACTAGTACTAAAGCAGATTTTACAACAGTATTTAAATCAGAATTTAGAACAGAATCTTTTAAAAAGTCCATATCTAAGTTAAACTGTAATTGAGTCATTATTATTCCCTCTTTTCATGTTTATCGTCGCTGAAAACATTGTATCCAAGAGAGAATAAAATGACTCTTTTTCTTTTTACACAATTATATGGACTTTATCCGATAGGGAGTCGCCTGAAGCATGAAAGGTAGCAAAGAGCCAACGAATACGACGATAGAGAGTCAGCCGAAGCATGAAAGGTAGCAAAGAGCAGGAGAATGCGACGATAGGGGCTCAGCCGAAGCATGAAAGGTAGCAAAGAGCGGGAGAATGAGACGATAGAGGCTAAGCCTAAGCTAGAAAGGTAGCAAAGAGCAGGTGAATGTGACGATAGGGAGTCGCCTGAAGCATGATAGGTAGCAAATCCATAGAGTGGAAAAACCACTACTTCATTATCAAAATTTTACCAATAAAGTAAAGTAATAAATAAAATTGCTTCATTTTTCTAGTATTTTAGAAGGTGTTTGATGTAATTCGCTGAAAAGTCCCATATAATAAGAGGTAAGTAATTGAGAGTGAGGTGCGGACTTATGGAGGATTATGCGAGTGCTAAGTTAGTTGAAGAGAAAGTGTTTAAGGATCCAGTGCATGGCTATGTTCATGTGCGAGACCAAGTGATTTGGGATTTAATCGCTACGAAAGAGTTCCAAAGATTACGGAGAATTCGACAATTAGGAACTACTTTTCTAGTATTTCATGGGGCAGAGCATAGTCGATTTAATCATTCACTAGGTGTCTATGAAATTGTACGGCGCATAGTGGACGATATTTTCCAGGGTCGACCTGAATGGGATAATGATGAACGACTGTTAGCTTTATGTGCTGCACTGTTGCATGATGTTGGACATGGTCCGTTTTCACATGCCTTTGAAAATGTATTTGGCACAAATCATGAAGAATATACGAGAATGGTGCTATTAGGGGATACAGAGATTCATGAGGTTTTAGCCCGTGTATCAAAGGATTTCCCTGAAAGAATTGCACAAGTGATCGATAAAAACTATACGAATCAACAAGTAGTCAGTTTAATCTCCAGTCAGATCGATGCGGATCGAATGGATTATTTACAGCGTGATGCCTATTACACAGGGGTTAGCTATGGCCATTTTGATATGGAGCGGATTTTACGCGTGATGCGCCCGCGAAAGGATATTATTGTCATTAAAGCAAGTGGGATGCATGCAGTAGAGGATTATATAATGTCTCGCTATCAAATGTATTTACAAATCTACTTCCACCCAGTATCACGTAGTGCAGAAACTATCTTATATAATATTTTAAAGCGTGCGAAACGATTAAGTGAAGAGGGCTATTCGTTTAAATTTGAGCCAGTTCATTTCAAACCATTTTTTGAAAATAATAATACATTAAAGCAATATTTAGATTTAGATGAAAGTATTATGCTGACCTACTTCCAATTTTGGCTGGAGGAGAACGATGCTATTCTAAGTGACCTGTGTAGACGCTTTGTGAATCGTGATTTGTTTGAGCACGTTGACTTAAACCCAGAGGAAGAGCCAGAGCGTTATGCATGGCTTGTGGAGCAAGTAAAGGCTATTGGCTTAGACCCAGAATATTATATTAGACCTGATTCTACATCAGATTTGCCTTACGATTTATATCGTCCAGGTATCTCATCGAAAAGTCCAATTTATTTAGAGATGCCTACAGGGGAGATTCGGGAGCTAGCTGACCAGTCGCATATTGTTGCTGCAATTGCCACTAAGATTAAAACTGATTATAAGGTATATTACCCGAAAGAAATCGGGGGATAGGGAATAGACGAACACAGAAAAACTGCTCCAAATAAAAAAGAATCTATAAGCAAAGTTCAAGTTTATGAACAAGTGCATTAGATTCTTGGACAAGCTTATTTATCGGAAGCGCGAACCCCAGCGTTTGCATAATGGTTTTTTGCCATTTCTTCAATAACGATAGTTACTGCTTCTGGTGGTGCATTTACTGTTTCTACAACTGCAGCTGTTACTTTTTCAACTAGAGCTTTTTTCTGTTCGTCTGTACGACCTTCTAACATTTTTACTGTTACGATTGGCATTTTACATCCTCCCAAGTGGATAAAATTAGTGTATATTCTTTATAATAGGCTTAGATGGAGGGATTGACAATATGGCAAATGAAGAAAAACCAAAACAAAAGATGGGCTTTACCATTATAAAAAATGATCCAACAGATGGCCATAAAGGCTTTGGTATCGGTTCATTATCTTTAGAAAATGTATCGCCAGTTTTTATTGATATACAGGAAAAAAACGCATTTATTGATATTGGTGCGATGCATGCAAAGAGTGAAGTGGAGCGTCGTGTTAAATTTACGACGAATCGTGAGGACTCAGAAGGTGGAAAACCGTATTGGCTAGTATGGGTTACAATCGATTTCAAAGAGGATGGACCTTATTTTGCTGGAGTAACTGCCTGTGAAATGGTTGTGAACAAAGAAAAACGTCGTGGCTATAAAATTTTAGCTGACCATGTCAACAGAATGGACAAATCCATGAAGCGTAAAATTATGGTTGACTATATGGATGATGTATCAAAAGAAGTGCTAACAGACTTCTTAAAATCTCATAATTTAGAAATGTGGGAAAGAAGCGACGAACAGCTTCACAAGGATTTAGAAGTCCAAAAATAATACTTTTACGACTAATAAATAGAAAATATGTTTTAAAAATAGTATCTAGTCAATAGTTTTTGCGGAAAAAACATTCTTAAATTTGAACAAAATGTGACAGTTTAATTTAAGAATTAATCCGTTGTTGAAACTATGTTTGAAAAAAAGTACACTGAAACTAGCTTAAATAGTAAGCTAGGACACTTGGCTGAACGAAATGTTTGAGACTTATGCGGCATTTGAAACTCCCAAGCCGGATGCCCCATGAATCTCATACTTTCGTTTGCCATAAAAATCGATTTTTCCTCGAGAAAAAATCGATATTTTTTTATATTGATATACCAATTTTTACCGATAAATAATAAAAGCTCTTTCTTGCTGGCGGGTATAATACCGAACAAGAAAGAGCTTTTTTAATTAGTTATTATTAAACATACCTTTGAAAGCTTCAAATGGGAATAAATCTAAGAAATCCTTCCAGGAATCTTCATCAAAGAACTCAAAGGATGAACATTTTTCCTTTGGAATATCTTCAGCTTTTACATAAACCATTCTCTGTTTAGGACAAGACTCCGTTGCGAGCTTTCCAGTTTCAATATCGATTAATACCTTTTCTACACCTTTTGGAGGCTCAAAGGTTTCGTTTGGCTTTCCTTTGTTGATGGCCTCCATAAAGTCAATCCATACTTGCTTAGAAGCAGCCATGTCTTGCTGTACGGAAAGGGTTTTCCCTTGGTCATAGCCATTCCAAACACCTGCAGTAACGCTAGGTGTGTAACCAACTAACCATTGGTCGCTTACTGTTGTACCAGATTTAGCGGCATACGTATGTGTCATGCGTGGGCGCAGTGAAACACCGGTAGCAGGGGAGTAATCGCTAAACACTGGATCGAAAATTCCTGTCATCATATCTGTTAGTAAAAAAGCATTTTCTTCAGAGATGACTTGCTCAGTCTTAGGTTTTTTGTATTCGTAAACAACCTCGCCATCTGCATTTTTGATTTCAAGGATTGTTGTTGGTTTTGTTTCTTTCCCGCCATTAGCAATCGTATTATATGCTTTTGTTAAATCGAATAGTGAATTTTCTGTTGTCCCAAGAGCGATTGATGGATTATTCGCGTCGGAGAAGTTTAGGTTAAATCGTTCTAAAACATCTCGGTAGGAATCATAGCCAATTTCCTCTAATGTTTTGACAGCATAGATGTTATCAGATATTGCAATAGCCTGAGCAAGTGACATCTGGCTATCTGCAAATTGCCCGTTAACATTTTGTGGCTTATAAGTTGCTCGCCCGTTATCATAGGTGAAAATTGTTTCGCCGACATCTAAAAATGTCAGTGGTGAAAATCCCTTCTCTAAAGCAGCCGCGTATAGAAATGGCTTGATAGAGGATCCAGGCTGCCGTACTGCTTGCGTCACGCGGTTAAACGAGCTACCTTCATAATCTCGTCCACCAACTAGTGCTGTAACCTGTCCTGTTTCCACATCCATACTAACAAAGCCGACCTGCAAATCACTGTCAGGCATGTTTTTCTCGATAGCATCGTCAACAGCTATTTGGTGTGCTTGGTTTAAAGTAGTTTTAATGGACCAGCCGCCTTCTCGGATGTTCAGATTCTCTTTTTCTAAAATCTTTGTAGCTTCCTGCCACGCAACATCTAGGAAATAAGGGGAAATTGATTTTGTCGCAGTCCATTGCTCATTTTTTAAGACGATTTCTTCAGAGTTAGCACGACTTTTTTCTTCAGCTGAAATGTATTTTTGCTTGTCCATTAATCCCAGGATAACTGCTTGGCGATTCATCGCTTTTTCATAATTATTAATAGGCGAATAAATACTCGGTCCTTTTGGAATTCCTGCTAACAAAGCTGACTCAGCTAAAGTTAATTCGCTTGCTGATTTGCCGAAATAATAACGGCTTCCTGCTTCAATTCCATACATTCCGTGCCCATAGTTAACGGTATTTAAATAACCCTCTAAAATTTCTTCCTTACTGTAAAAAACTTCTAATCGATAGGCATATAAAGCCTCCTGAATTTTTCTTGCCCAGGTTTTATCAAATGTTAAGTAGAGGTTACGAGCTAATTGCATACTAATTGTACTTGCACCCTCTGCCATGCTTTGTGTTTTTAAATCTGTCAAAACTGCACTGGCGATACGTGAATAATCAAAGCCGTTATGCTCATAGAAATCTTTATCTTCAACAGCAACTGTTGCATCTATTAAATAAGGAGAAATTTCGTCTAATTCAACCCAATAGCGTCTTTCTGCAGAATAATAATCACCAATTCGATTTCCATTATTATCTAAAAATACAGATGCTTTTGGCACGGTTAAAGGCGGAGCACCAGCTATTTGAGCATATACACGCAAAGCAATTAGCCCAGCTACAATCGCAAATACAGCAGCTACTGCAGTAAAAGTTGTGTACTTTAACCATTTTTTTCTTTTTCTCTGTCGTCTATAGCTTTCTCGTTTCATCCGCATCTCACCCCACATCATTTTTATACTGTCCATAGTATAGACTCAAAAAGTAACCTTTAATCGAAATTATACGTAAAAAAACTGTTGCAACTTGTCTAAAATTATCTATAATTTTTTCAAGTAGCTGTATGTTGTAGTTTTTCTAAGTGAAGGCTATTCGATATTTATAATAACCATCCATATATCATATACGAATAAAGTCGAAAAAAGTTTCAAAAGACCTATCTATTGCAATTTTGACGCGATATATACGAGTTGAACCGTGAGATTTGGTCTGTAATTGTTATATATAAGCTGATAGGTATGAAAAAACTTGTTAATTATCAGTTTGAGTTAAACAAATAATCGACAAAATATGATAAAGTGAAAAGCAATTGGCTCCAATTGAAGCTGGAGTTTAAGAAACACATGCAGGGTTTGTTTGAAAATAAGAAGTGAAGGTGAAATAAATGAGATTTGATGAAACGTATGCAGGAAATGTATTTATAAAAAGCCACCCAAATTATGAGGAATCAAAGGCAGTTCTTTACGGAATGCCGATGGACTGGACAGTAAGCTATCGTCCGGGTTCTCGTTTTGGCCCAGCTCGAATTCGCGAGGTTTCGATTGGACTGGAGGAGTACAGCTTATACTTAGATCGTGAATTAGACGATGTGAAATTCTTTGATGCGGGAGATATCCCACTTCCTTTTGGAAATCCAGAAAAGTCATTAAAAGAAATTAAAGATTTTGTTCGAAAAGTAGTAGCTGCTGGTAAAGTGCCAATCGGTATGGGAGGAGAGCATTTAGTTTCTCTACCTGTAATGGAAGCGGTATATGAAAAGTATAACGATTTAGCTATTATTCATTTTGATGCACATACTGACCTACGCACTGATTACGAGGGCGAGCCGTATTCACACGCGACACCAATTCGTAAAATTGCCGACCATATTGGACCAAAAAATGTGTATTCATTTGGTATCCGTTCTGGCTTAAAAGAGGAATTTGAATGGGCTAAAGAAAATGGCATGCACATTTCACCATTTGAAGTATTAGAGCCTCTTAAAAAGGTTTTACCAACTTTAGAAGGACGCAATGTCTACGTAACGATTGATATCGACGTATTAGATCCAGCACATGCTCCAGGAACTGGAACAGTAGACTGTGGTGGAATCACATCAAAAGAATTACTAGCATCCATCCACGAAATCGCACGTAGCGGCGTAAACGTAGTAGGCTTCGACCTAGTAGAAGTAGCACCTATTTATGATCATTCTGAAATGACCGTAAATACAGCGGCTAAGCTATTACGTGAAATGATTCTTGGTTGGGTTAAATAATTAGAAGATTAATTCATAAAGGTATGGACCATTACTATAAAGTGTCCATACCTTTTTAATTGTTTTCAGTGTAGTGTTTAGGAATTTCTTATAGTATTTAATTACCCCTTACATAGTTCTACCTTGATAAAATTCACCAATTTATCCTATAATATTAAGGTTATATATAGTAATGGTAGCCAAGGAGCGGTCCCTAAGCAATGAGTATGGAAGAAACAAAAGTAAAAATAAAATTAAATTCCACGATTTTACCGATAGATGGAGAAAAAGAAAACTACGAAATGTGGTTAGATGGGTCAGTAGTGAAAAAGTCTGGGAAGTCCTATCTGCGTTATGTAGAGCAACTTGAAGAAAAAGAAATCCGCACAACCGTCAAAATGGGAAATGAAGATGCCTTTATATTACGTGGTGGAGGAGTGAAAATGCGCCTGCCATTCAACACAATAAAAGAGGAAATTGGAGAATACGAGACACAATTTGGATCGATGCCAATCATAACAAAAACCAAGCATCTATCCTATGATTATAATGAAGATAATCAATTGAGCGGGAAATTTAATGTCCAGTATGATCTCATCATTAGCGGTCAATCCGTTGGAAAATATACATTAGAAATACAATATTCGGAGGTACAAAAATGAATGCAGTAGAACAATTGCAGCAAGCAATCAAAGACGCCTTACAAGCAGCGGTAGAAAAAGCTGGCCTAGTTGAAGCCGGGACAGAATTAAATATCCATTTAGAAACACCAAAGGATAAAGTAAATGGTGACTTTGCAACAAACCTGGCAATGCAATTAACAAAATTAGCAAAAAAACCGCCACGTGCAATTGCTGAAAGTATTTTAGAAAACCTTGAAACAAAAGGCACAGAGATTGAAAAATTAGAAATAGCGGGCCCTGGTTTCATTAACATCACAGTCCGTAAAGCATTCCTGGCTGATGTTGTAAAATCAGTAAATGAGCAAGGCGAAAACTATGGTCGCTCTGCAGCTGGAAATGGTGAAAAGGTACAGGTTGAGTTCGTATCAGCGAATCCAACAGGTGACCTACATTTAGGACATGCACGTGGAGCTGCATTCGGTGACTCATTATGTAATGTATTAGACTTTGCTGGGTTCGATGTATCTCGCGAATATTATATTAACGATGCTGGTAATCAAATCAACAATCTAGCGCATTCACTAGAAGCTCGTTACAAGCAAGCTTTAGGAATGGATGCAGCAATGCCGGAGGACGGCTACCACGGTCAAGATATTATCACGATTGCTGGAAAATTGGCTGAGGAATTCGGTGCGGCAATTCTAGAAAAATCAGACGAAGAACGCTTTGAATTTTTCCGTGAGCATGGCTTGAAGCTTGAGTTAGATAAATTAAAAAATGACCTAGCAAACTTCCGTGTGAACTTTGACGTTTGGTATTCTGAAACTTCATTATACAAAAACGGCAAAATCGAAGTAGCTTTAAACAAATTAAAAGAAAACGGCCATGTATTTGAAGAAGAAGGAGCTACTTGGTTCCGTTCAACTACATTCGGTGATGATAAAGATCGAGTTTTAATCAAATCCGAGGGTTCATTCACATACTTAACGCCAGATATCGCCTATCACGAAGATAAAATTCAACGTGGCTTTGAAAAGCTAATCAACATCTGGGGTGCAGACCACCATGGTTATATCCCACGTATGAAGGCAGCAATTCAAGCACTTGGCTATGACCGTGATAAGCTAGAAGTTGAAGTAATCCAAATGGTTCAGCTATATAAAAACGGCGAAAAATATAAAATGAGTAAGCGAACAGGGAATGCTGTAACAATGCGTGACCTAGTTGAAGAAGTAGGCTTAGATGCGGTACGTTACTACTTCGTGAAAACTGCATGTGATTCACATATGGACTTCGACTTAGATTTAGCTGTTTCACAATCAAATGAAAATCCAGTTTACTATGCTCAATATGCACACGCACGTATTTGCTCAATTATCCGTTCGGCTGATGAGCAAGGCTACAAAACTTCATTAGAGAATTTAAATCTGTTAACAGCAGAAAAAGAAGAGGATGTACTGAAAAAAGTAGGTGCCTTCCCTCAAGTAGTAGCCGATGCTGCAAAACACCGCACACCTCACCGTGTTGCAAACTATATCCAAGACCTGGCAGCTGCATTCCACAGCTTCTACAATGCAGAAAAAGTGCTTAACCCAGATAACAAAGAGTTAACTGAAGCACGCCTAGCACTAATCAACGCAGTCCGTGTAACGCTAGCAAACGCACTACGTTTAATCGGTGTAGCAGCTCCGGAAAAAATGTAATTTAACATTTATAGTAAAGTGACCCATTTGGGCGTTTCAGTTGAACGCTCGGTGGGTCATTTTTTTGTTTAGAGCTGGGGGGAGGGGCAGCTAACGGTTTAGTGAGGAGCGGGATCAGTGCCCCAAAAACGGTGGAGCGAGGTTAACCGGTAAAAGAGAGCAGTCGTCAGTTCCCCAAAAACGCTGGAGCGAGGTTAATCGGTAAAAGAGAAGAGGCATCAGTTCCCCAAAAAAGCTGTAGCAAGGTTAATCGGTAAAAGAGAAGAGTCGTCAGTTCCCCGAAAACGGTGGAGCGAGGTTAATCGGTAAAAGAGAAGAGTCGTCAGTTCCCCGAAAACGGTGGAGCGAGGTTAATCGGTAAAAGAGAGCAGTCTTCAGTTCCCCGAAAACGCTGGAACAAGGTTAATCGGTAAAAGAGAGCAGTCATCAGTTCCCCAAAAACGTTGGAGCAAGGTTAATCGGTAAAAGAGAAGCATCGTCAGTTCCCCGAAAACGCTGTAGTAAGGTTAATCGGTAAAACAGAAGAGTAGTCAGTGCCCCAAAAAAGCTGTAGCGAGGTTAACCGGTAAAAGAGAAGAGTCGTCAGTTCTTCGAAAACGGGGGAGCATGGTTAATCGGTCAAAGAGAAGAGTCGTCAATTCCTCGAAAACGCTGTAGCGAGGGTAATTGGTCAAAGAGAACCCGAACCCACACCCACACCCACACCAAATTTCTACATAACAAATATAAAATTCTATTAATTGCATAAATTCTATTGAAGTTTACGTTAACGTCAATGCTATAATTTGGGAAAAGAGGGGTGAGAAGGCAGATGAAAACGATTCAGGAGGTTGCGAAAGAATTCAATGTTTCAACTAGAACGCTACGATACTATGAAGAGATTGGGTTGCTTCGTCCAAGTCGTTCTGTTTCGAATCAGCGCACCTTTTCAAAGAAGGAGCTTGCTAAGCTGAAACTCATCTTTCGGGGGAAGAAATATGGATTCTCACTCGATGAAATAAAGGAGATGGTGCTTCTATTTGATTTCGACCGAACAGGCGTGCAACAGCTTGAACGAACTGTTGAATATGGCGAGCAAAAGATGAAAGAAATTGACTCCAAAATTGAAGAGCTTGTTCAAATGAAAATTGAGCTACAGGAGCTGCACACAAAATTCTATGAAAAATTGATGAATTTAAAGGGAGAGATGGTTGATGAATAGTTCAAATTTGTTAGCAAGAAATGCCCGAAAATATTCAAATAATGAAGCAGTAATCTGTCATGGAAGAAGAGTATCCTATAAAGAATTGGATGAACAAGTAACACGATTAAGCAATGCCTTATTAGCTCAAGGAATCAAACAAGAAGACAAAGTGATTCTTTTTATGCCAAATGTATTGGAATTTGTGGTTAGCTATTTTGCCGTACAGCGAATTGGGGGAATCGTGGTACCAGTGAATGCGAAATTCACTCTATCAGAAGTTGAATATGTGGCTGAACACTCGGAGGCAAAGGCAATTCTAGCACATGAAGCTATTTTTGCAGCTGTTGAAAAAATCTCGGCTATCCCATTAAAAATCAAAACAGGAGCACCAACTGATGGATGGTTGAGCTACACAGAGCTTTTAACAGAAAGCGAAACTACACCAATTGACTGCCAGTTAACAGAAGACGACCTTTCTACAATTCTATATACATCTGGAACAACGGGAAAACCAAAAGGGGTTCTTTTTAGTTATCGCAATGTCTTAGCCGTTTCGCAAATGATAGCTATCGAAATGGAAGTGAAGCCAGAAAGCCGACTTCTTTTAATGATGCCATTAACTCATTCCGCGCCACTACATTTATTTTTAATGTCTGGTGTTTTAGTAGGTTCAACAATTGTTTTAACACCAACCTTCACGCCGGATTTATTAATCGACTCGGTAGAAAATGAAAAAACGACGCACTTCTTTGGGGCACCTGTGGCATATTTGGTAACAGCTTCGAATCCAAGACTTCAAACAGCCGATCTTTCCTCGATGAAATGGTGGGTTTATGGAGGAGCACCGCTTTCTGAAAAAGAAATTCGCTTAGTTCAGCAAGCCTTTAAGACGGATAACCTATTATGTGTTTACGGATTAACTGAGGCAGGTCCAAGTGGGGCATTATTGTTTAATGATGAACATGAACAAAAGGCTGGGAGCGTCGGCAAGCGTGCACCGTTCGGGACAGAGCTTAGAATTATCAACGAAGATGGGGAAGATGTTGCTGAAGGTGAAATCGGTGAAGTGGTTTTATACGGCGAGGGTAATATGGTCGGTTATTATCGAGATGCTGAGGCAACAAAAGCAGCCTTTATAAATGGCTGGGTAAGGACGGGTGATTTAGCTCGATTTGATGAAGACGGCTTTATTTGGATAGTGGACCGAAAGAAGGACGTTATTATTTCAGGTGGGGTCAATATTTATCCAAAGGAAATCGAGGATCGTATGCTTCAATTTGAGGGTATTTTTGAAGTAGCAGTTATTGGTATTCCTCATGAAGAATGGGGCGAGACGGTAAAAGCAGTATATGCGACGAAAACGCCGATCGATGAAGAGAAGCTTAAAGCCTATTTAACTGAGCATCTAGCGAAATATAAAGTGCCAAGGGTATTTGAACAAGTGGAAGCGCTACCAAGAAATGCTTCAGGGAAAATTCTAAAACAACAATTGAAGCAACAGGTGGTGAACTAAATGAAGGTTTTGCAATCTTCTAGTAAAAGAGAATCAAACTTTTTTGAAAATGATGAGACGCTTCACAAAATACTAGAACAAATGCTGGAACCGAAGCTCTTAGAATATGCAAAACGAGAATTGCAGGATTTTGGGGAGCTAGTTGCCGGTGAAATTGATGAACGGGCAAAGCATACTGATAGGGAGGGAGAGCCTCGACTAAAACGATACAATAAATACGGTGAGGAAACTTCAGAGGTATGGGTCAATGAAGGCTACAAACAGACAATTCAGCAATCCTATAATACTGGAATCGTGGGCTATGTCCATAAAGAAATTCCACAGTTAGGGAAAAAGGGGAACTATGTTTATAGCTTTGCACAGGGCTATCTGCTTTCTCATGCCGAACCAGGCTTTTATTGTCCAGTGACGTTAACGATGGCAACAGCCTATTTACTGGATCATTATGCAAGTGAGGAATTGAAGGCACGATTTCTTCCCTATGTTTGTTCAACAGGGGAAGTGGAATTATTTGAAGGAGCTACCTTTTTAACGGAACGACAAGGTGGATCCGATGTAGGTGCAAACGTGGTTAAGGCACGTTTTGATGGAGAAGGCTACCGGTTATATGGCGAAAAATATTTTGCTTCAAATGCAGGAATGTGCGGAGTTGCCATGGTATTGGCACGTATCCCTAACGCACCAGCAGGGTCAAAGGGGCTGACGCTTTTTGCAGTACCGTGGAAAAATGAAGATGGCTCAGTCAACGGGCTAAGAATTCGCCGGCTAAAGGATAAATTAGGCGTTCGTGCAGTGCCGTCTGGAGAAATAGAGTTTGATGGTGCGCGTGCCTATGTTGTTGGGGACCCAAGTAAGGGCATATACTATATGCTTGAAGCTCTAAATCTCTCTAGGATTTGTAATGCTGTAGCTTCAGTAGGGATTATGCGACGTGCGTTTCTAGAAGCGAAGCACTATGTTTCCAATCGTGAGGCATTCGGGCAAAGCTTGACGAACTACCCGATGATTCAGGATTCTTTAGGGAAATTAGCAGCAAAACTACATGTGGAAGTAGCTGCTACATTTGATTTGATTCAGCAATATGATCTTGTTACGAATGGGAAGGGAACTACGAGAGAAACGGTTTTGAATCGATTGTACATCGCTATTATGAAGAAGGAAACGGCAGAGCATGCAGTCAAATTTGCAAGTGAAGCCATCGAACTTCATGGAGGAAATGGCTATATCGAAGACTTTGTCACACCGCGATTATTACGGGATGCACAGGTTCTGACGGTGTGGGAAGGTACGGCGAACATTTTAGCCCTTGAGGTCATTCGATTATTTAAAAAGTATGATGCACATAATTTATTTATTGAAGAAATGAATAAGCGATTACTAGCAATTCCAACATCAAAGTTGAAAGAAATCGTCGAAGTTCAATTAAATGTAATCGATAAGCAGCTACAGCTATTTGTTTCCTTAGATGATGCCACACAAACTTATGATGCAAAGGCAATTACAGAAAAAATGGCCCTTATTTATGAAAGTGTCATCGCTATAGAATGGGCAGCTCAATTTGGAGATAAATATGAAAAGTTAGCGGAAATCTATTTAGAAGAAACCTGGGAGCTGCGTAAAGTAGGTGACCCAATGAAAACTGTTCAGTATTTCCATGAAATAATCTAATAGTGATGGGAGAGTGCTTAAAAAAAGAAAGGGTGCTCTTCTGAAGTGAAAAGTGTAAATACAATTTGTGAAAAAGCATGGCGATCGTAATCGAGTTCGCCATGCTTTTTATTTAAGCGGAAAATTTTCGGTTAATGGTTCAAATAGAGGCCTAACAAGCAGAAATAAGAGAAGATTTTCCTGTTAATCTCTATATAATAAGCCGAAATTCACGGGTTTTGGCAAAATAAGCGGAAAAACTTCCTTTAATTCAATGAAAATATCACTATATTTCAATTTAGAAGGAAATTTTTCGGTTATTCTTCAACCCTTAACCACTCCAAAACCGCAATCCATTTTAAGAGACTCACCAGCTTACAATCCATATTAAGTTACTAAGAATTTGACGGATGAAAGAAGCTAAAAGTAAAATAGACTTATAAGATAGAGAGCGGATTTAGTCTGATAAGGAGATGGCGAATTTGAAAGGTTTATTTATTAAGACTGAAGAACAACGAAAATGGTTAAAAAAGCTAGCAACCCTAGAAGCAGAATTCAAAGTTAATGCCCAACAAATTGATGAACAATCAATCTTTCCTCGCGAGCATATTCAAAAGCTACGTGATATCGGGTATACGAAAATTACCTTACCGAAAGAATTAGGTGGCGACGGTTTTACTATTTATGATGCTATTTTGTTACAGGAAACCCTAGCGAGCTACGATGGAAGCACAGCGCTTTCAATAGGCTGGACGGTATTAACGGTGGGTGAATTATTTGAGAATAAATATTGGGAGCCTGCGAAGCTAGCGGCCTTTGCTAAAGAGGTAGAAAAAGGAGCAATTATTAACAGGGCTGTAAGTGAAGCGGCAACTGGCAGTCCGATTCGTGGAGGGCGCCCTGGCACGACGGCAAAACGTGATGTGGACAACTGGATTATTAATGGGCGAAAAAGCTATACGACTGGCTCACCTGAGTTAGACTACTTTTTAACCTCTGCATGGATTGAGGACGAGGAGAAAATCGGCTTCTTTTTAATACATAAAGATACACCAGGGATTTCTATAGAGGAGACCTGGGACGTTATTGCAATGCGTGGAACAGGGAGCCATGATTTAGTGTTGAATGCCGTGAAATTGGATGCATCTGATTTGGTAGAAGTCCCTAACTATACGACAGGCTTCAAATTGAATGGATGGCTGCTCATGATTCCCGCAACATACCTAGGAATTGCACAAGCAGCACGTGACTATGCAATACAATTTGCCAAAACTCATTCACCGAACAGCATTCAAGGGACAATAGCTACGTTACCGAATGTTCAAGCATTGCTTGGTGAAATCGAATTGGAATTAGCCCAAGCCCGATTTGCATTATATGGTGCTGCACAAAGCTATGTGGAATTGAAAGCGAAAGAACAAAAGGGTAAAACGCTAACAGA
Organism: Ureibacillus chungkukjangi; assembly: GCF_044795995.1. Taxonomy (NCBI): domain Bacteria; kingdom Bacillati; phylum Bacillota; class Bacilli; order Caryophanales; family Caryophanaceae; genus Ureibacillus; species Ureibacillus chungkukjangi. The sequence goes on from NZ_CP085009.1 coordinate 813,046, forward strand.
ACAGGAAGGCTTGGTTATTGTTAATGCAGTAAATGTAGCAAAGCATGTTGTCACTAATGCTGCCATTACTGTAGTCGATAAAGCGATGCGAGTAGTTGGAGCAAAAAGCCTACAGCGCTCAAACCCGCTACAACGTTATTACCGTGATGTGCGTGCGGGACTCCATAATCCACCAATGGATGATTTAACGATAAAAAAATTAGCTGAAATGGTACTGAACGAAAAAGCATAATAAAACAAGTTTAATGGATCAATGATACTCGAAAAGTTTTATACATTCTTTTCCATAAATAAAGTATAATAGAGAGAAATAATTTCATAGCTAGTAAAGGTCTTTTTGCAAAGCTTTGCAAAAAGAGTAAAAGGGAAGTTGGTGAAAGTCCAACGCTGTCCCGCAACTGTAAATGGGAGTGCCCCTAAAGTCCACTGTTACGAAAGGCTCGTAATGGGAAGGAGGGGAGCATGATGAACATAAGCCAGGAGACCTGCCTTTATGATAACGATTCAAACCTTACGAGGATAGGGGGAGTACTGCGATTGTAATTCTATTAATTACAAAAGTCTCCCTTTTGACTTGGCTAGGGAGGCTTTTTATTTTTATGAAAACAAAGGTGAAGCAATGAAATACAATTCAATTTCTACTAAAAAATATAATATTGTAAAGAATAGTGTTGGGGTCGTGTTGTGAAAAAGAAAATGGTATTTGCTTATAGTTCATCTATCTTAATTTTATTCGTTAGCATTTGGCTTGGGGTTTCGATTGGCTCTGCAGATATACCTCTTTCAACATTATGGGATAACGAGACCAATCCAAGTGCTTATAGTATATTATGGGGTATTCGAATGCCTCGTGTAATTTTAGCTGGACTTGTCGGGTCGTCACTTGCCATTGCAGGGGCAGCCTTTCAAGGATTACTTAAAAATCCTTTGGCAGATCCATATACACTTGGTATTTCCTCCGGTGCTTCTGTTGGAGCAGTGGCAACGATTTTCTTCAGTCTTTCAATACCGGTACTCGGGTCTTACACTCTGCCGTTATTCGGGATGGTCGGTGCATTTCTTTCAATGATTCTTGTCCTATCCTTTGCAAGACTAATCGACCGTTCTATGAAAATGGAAACACTTATTTTAACAGGGGTCATATTCAGCTCCTTTTTAGGATCCTGTATTTCATTAATGATTGCACTTACAGGCCAACAGCTCCGTGAAATTACAAGCTGGTTACTGGGTAGTGTGTCTATGCGTGGATGGCCATATGTGCAAATGATTCTACCTTTTGTTGTAATTGGTGTTATTTTATTGTGGTTAAATCGTCGAGAATTAAATGCCATGATGTATGGTGATGAACGAGCACAAGCTTTAGGAGTTAATGTGAAGTTGAGAAAGTATTTAATTCTGGCAGGAGGTTCGATGCTAACAGGGGCGGCTGTTTCGGTTTCAGGTACTATTGGCTTTGTAGGATTAGTCGTTCCACATATGACGCGTATGCTTTGGGGTACTGATCATCGTCATTTACTAACGCTGTCATTTTTAAATGGAGCAAGTCTATTGATAATTTGTGATCTTGTTTCTCGAACGATTATCACACCATCTGAACTGCCGATTGGTGTTATTACAGCCTTTATCGGCGCGCCAGTCTTTTCATATATCTTCTTTAAGCAACGAAGAAGTAGGGGGTGAAACTATGCTAAAGGTTCATAATATTTCTGGCGGTTACGGAGCGGCTCCTATTCTATCAGAAATTTCATTTCAAGTTGAAAAGGGAAAAATGATAGGCATACTTGGTCCGAACGGGTGTGGGAAGTCAACGCTATTGAAGGTAATCAGCGGCATAATGAGTCCTACTTTTGGAAATGTCTTCATAGATGGCAAGGAGATAGATCAATACTCAACACGTGAGTTAGCTAAAAAGATGACGATTTTACCGCAATTACACGCAACTGCATTTTCAAGTACGGTACGGGAGACAGTTTCCATTGGTCGATATCCCCATCAATCAGGCTTCTTTTCAAGCTGGAGAGCTGAAGATGAAAGTGCCGTAAAAAAGGCGATGCAGCAAACGGATATTGAGAAATATGAAAATCATTATTTAGAGTTTTTATCGGGTGGGGAGCAGCAACGAGTTTTTATAGCCCAGGCTTTAGCCCAGGCATCTAGTTTACTGCTGCTTGATGAGCCAACGAATCATTTGGATATTGCACATCAAAAGCAAATATTGGATATGATTCGAAAGGAAGTAACTGAAAATGATTTAACCGTTGTGTCCGTTTTCCATGACATTAACCTGGCATCACTCTACTGTGATGAAATACTTTTAATGGAAAAGGGAAAAGTGAGAGCATATGGTGCCCCTCATGAGGTCTTGCTTGAGGAAAAGGTTATGGCTGTTTACGATACAAGGATTTCAATCCAAGCACATCCAGAGCAGCCGAAGCCACAAATGACGATTTTACCTGATTTGCAGGACACCCTTGAAAAAGTAATTACAGTCGAGCATTTAAACATCACCAATGAATATGTTGAATTTAAATCTCCTTTTCCTTTAAAGGTGCTATCATCTGCTGTACATAATGCGGGTATGGGTTGGTTTGCGAATTTTGTAAATCGCACCGTAGCCCCCAATTATGATATTGATAATGTGAAGGAAGAATATTATCAATACTTAGTTGATAAAGACTTTTCCCCGACAAATACAGTTGGTATGATGACTGCTGTTGATACAAAAAAGGCAGTAGTTAAAAACTATAGCATGCCATTTGGTGAAGTAATTGTAGTAGTTACAGCGGGAGTTGGAAATGCCATTGATGTCTCCCAAAGCTATAAACGTAACGATTTCTTTCGTGTTGGTACCATTAACACATGGGTGCTTATTAACGGAAAATTATCGGATGAGGCCTTTGTGCAGGCAATGATGACAGCAACCGAAGCAAAATCAAAAGCGTTGCAGCATGAAGAGGTTTACGATTCAGTTTCGAATACCATTGCGACAGGTACGCCAACAGATAGCTTATTGATTGCCTCAACACAGGCAGGAGAGTTAATGCAATATGGGGGTCCGATTACTGAAGTCGGTCAGGTAATAGGTAAAGGTGTGTTCGAAGCAACCGTAGAGGCAGTTCAATCTTATCGAAAAGGGGATAGATAATTATGAAGCTTTACACAAAAACAGGGGATAAAGGAAAAACAAGTTTAATAGGTGGACGCGTTAATAAGGATGATCTGCGTGTAGAAGCCTATGGCACAATCGATGAGCTAAACTCGTTTATTGGCAAGGCCGTAACGGAATTAGATTCAACAGTTTTTAAAGATTTACTAGAAGACCTTGAAACAATTCAGCATGAGCTATTTGACTGTGGTGGTGATTTAGCAAATGTCATGAAGGAACGAAAAATAACATTGCAGGAAGCATCTATTGAGGTATTGGAAAAAAGAATTGATGCCCTATCTGATGAAGCGCCGCCTTTAAAGAGATTTATCTTACCTGGTGGCACACCGGCAGCTGCAACACTTCATATTGTAAGAACAGTGACACGTAGAGCAGAAAGACAAGTAGTAACACTTTTAAATGAAGTAGAGGATGCGCCTGCTATTATCCAGAGATATCTAAATCGTTTATCGGATTACTTCTTTGCCGCTGCACGTGTTGTAAACTTCCGTTCGAATGTAAAAGATATTGAGTATATTCGTAGTGGAGATGTATTTAAATAATTTGAGTGAGAAAACAATCCTTCTTAAACGGGATTGTTTTTTTATTAGCTTAGAGGGCTTATTTAATCACTGTTATTATAGTGAGAATAATACTATAGCATAGAAAAAAGATGTATATTTAACAAAGTATCAATATATTATTAGAAATTTTCGAACAATAGATTGACTGAATGCTCATTCATATTTTACAATAGAGACATAAAAATGAGAGGTTTTGAATTAACTAATATTATAGATTATTTTAAGGCTACTCAGGAAAAGTTATTTTGGACAAAGGGGAAAAGGCAAAAAGGGGGAGAAGACATGAATGGATTACTAATTGCAAATTGGGTGATGTTTGCAGCGGTTGTATTATACGCATTAGGACTATTCTTCTATCTAGTTAAATCACGCTATGAGTTCATTCAACTTGGTAGAAAAGAAGAGTTTGAGTTAAAGCTAAAGGAACGTATTGGGGATTTAGCTGAAAAGGTATTTGGACAATCCAAGCTTTTGAAAGATAAAAAAATGGGCTTAGTCCACGTTGCCTTCTTCTACGGATTCTTATTAGTTCAATTAGGGGCAATAGATTTAATTTGGAAGGGACTAGCACCGGATTCACATTTACCGCTTGGTGGATTATATCCTGTATTTACCTTCTTCCAGGAAATTGTAGTATTAACTATTTTAATTGCTGTAGCGGTAGCGTTTTACCGCCGTTATATGGAAAAGCTTGTTCGTCTTAAAAGAGGCTTTAAAAACGGTTTAGTGTATTTGTTTTTAAGTGTTCTAATGTTCGCTACTCTAATCGGTAACGGGATGGCACTTATTTGGCACGGACATGCTTTAACTTTAGCAGAACCAGTTGCATCTAGCATCGCTTGGGCTTTCCAATGGATGTCACCAACGGCAGCTGCTGTTGTATTCTTCGTAATGTGGTGGGCACATTTAATAGCACTTCTTGCCTTCCTTGTATATATTCCACAAGGAAAGCATTTCCACTTAATTACAGGTACAATCAATGCTGTAGTAAACCGCCAAGATCGTATCGGGACACTACGCCCTATTGACTTTGCTGCACTTGAAGAAGCAGAGGATGAGGCAGAAATGCCAGCACTTGGCGTCGGTAAAATTACTGACTTTACTCAAAAGCAAATGCTAGATTTATATGCATGTGTGGAATGTGGTCGCTGTACGAATATGTGTCCAGCAACAGGAACAGGTAAAATGCTTTCTCCTATGGACTTAATCGTGAAGCTTCGAGATCACTTAACATTTACTGGGGCAGTAACTACGAAGCAAAAGCCTTGGGTACCAGCATTTGCATTTAATAATACGCAAGGAAATCAGCTTGCTATGGCGGCTGGAGCTGAGGGTGCTGTTATTGAAGATATTTATAGCCCATCATTAATTGGGGATGTTATCACAGAAGAAGAAATTTGGGCATGTACAACTTGCCGTAACTGTGAGGACCAATGTCCGGTAATGAACGAGCATGTCGATAAAATTATTGACCTTCGCCGTTACTTAACAATGACTGAAGGTAAAGTAAATTCTGATGCACAACGCGCTATGAATAATATCGAGCGTCAAGGAAATCCTTGGGGTCTTAACCGTAAAGAAAAAGAAAACTGGCGAGAGCTTGATTCAACTATTTCGATTCCAACTGTAAAAGAAGCGAAAAAATCTGGTGAAGGCTTTGAGTATTTATTCTGGGTTGGATCAATGGGATCATTCGATAGCCGTTCACAAAAAATCGCTCTATCCTTCGCTCGTTTAATGAACGAAGCTGGCGTGAAATTTGCGATATTAGGAAACAAAGAGAAAAACTCAGGGGATACACCTCGCCGTTTAGGAAATGAGTTTTTATTCCAAGAGTTAGCTACAGCTAATATCGACGAATTCGTGAAAAATGATGTGACGAAAATTGTTACAATCGACCCGCATGCCTACAATATCTTTAAAAATGAGTACAAGGATTTTGGCTGGGAAGGGGAAGTATACCATCATACTGAGCTACTATTCGATTTAGTTAATGAAGGGAAGCTGACATTAAATCATCGAGTAGATGAAACGATTGTGTTCCATGATTCATGTTACTTAGGTCGTTACAATGATGTATATGATGCACCGCGTGAAATTCTAAAAGCTATCCCGGGTGTAAACCTTGTTGAAATGGAGCGTAACCGTGAAACGGCAATGTGCTGTGGAGCTGGTGGTGGTCTAATGTGGATGGAGGAGCACGTAGGAAATCGTGTCAATGTGGCGCGAACAGAACAGGCATTAGCAACAGAAGCATCGATTATTTCTTCTGGCTGTCCGTACTGCTTAACAATGCTTTCAGATGGAACGAAAGCAAAAGAGGTTGAGGAATCAGTTGGCACTTATGATATCGCAGAGCTATTAGAACGTTCTGTATTCGGTGAAAAAATCGTTGAAGTGGTAGAAGAAGAGGCTGTTGAAGTTTAATTCGAAATTAATATGATTTGATGAAAATGTTGATTTTTCTAAGGTATTTAATCATAAAAGAGAATAAAATGTAGATATCTGAAAAATTAAAATTGATTATTAGTTTCATATTTTATAAAATATAGATAAATGCGAAAAGGGAGTTCTAAATGGCTCCCTTTTTTATTAAACATAAATTGAGCGAGCGTTCAGTCAGGTAGGAGTTTCTCGATTATGTTGGGCGTAAAGTGTGTTTTAAGAACAAGGGGATTGTTTTTCATTAATATTAAAGCCCAGCTGTAAAAAAACTCGATAGACAAAGGGGATGTAGATTTGAGTAGAACAGTGATTTTAGAAGGAGCAAGAACACCATTTGGAAAGTTTGGGGGAGGACTTTCTCCACTTTCTGCAAGTGATTTAGGTGGAAATGCTATTAAAGCAGCTTTAGAAAGAGCAAATGTAGCGACGGATACAGTAAACGAAGTCATTATGGGCACTGTACTCCAGGCTGGGCAAGGGCAGATCCCTTCACGCCAAGCAGCAACAAAAGCAGGCATTCCTTACTCAGTAAAAACTGAAACGATTAACAAAGTCTGTGCCTCAGGTATGCGTAGTGTCACACTAGCAGATCAGCTAATTCGCTTAGGCGACGAAGAGGTAATTGTTGCTGGTGGGATGGAATCGATGTCCAATGCACCTTACTACTTGCCAAATGGACGCTGGGGTCTTCGAATGGGCGATGCAAAATTAGTAGATGGCATGGTGTACGATGGTCTATCATGTGCCTTCCATCCAAATAATGTACACATGGGAACTTACGGGAATGAAACTGCAAATACATTCGAAATTGCAAGAGAAACGCAGGATGAGTGGGCAGTTAGAAGTCACCAATTAGCCATTAAAGCGATGGAAGATGGGAAATTTGCTGAAGAAATTACACCGATTGAAATTAAAGGTCGTAAAGGTGATATCACGACAGTTCATGAGGATGAAGCGCCTCGTAAAAACACTTCGATGGAAGCGTTATCAAAGCTTAGATCTGCTTTTGATAAGGATGGAACAATTACTGCTGGGAATGCCCCAGGTGTAAATGATGGCGCCTGTGCAATGGTGTTAATGAGTGAAGAAAGAGCAAACGAAGAGGGGCGCAAACCATTAGCATATGTTTTAGGGCATGCAGAGGTTGGCGTAGAGCCTAAGGATTTTCCACAGACACCTGGAATTGTCATCAATGAATTATTAAAGAAGACAAATAAATCCATAGAAGAAATCGACCTTATCGAAATTAATGAAGCATTCTCAGCAGTGGCTTTAGTTAGCAATCAAATTGCAGGAATCGATTCAGAAAAAGTCAATGTTAATGGTGGAGCAGTAGCACTAGGGCATCCAATTGGAGCATCTGGAGCAAGAATCATTTTAACATTAGCATACGAGCTAAAACGTCGTGGAGGTGGCATTGGTATCGCAGCGATCTGTTCGGGCGGTGGTCAAGGCGATGCCATTATGATCGAGGTACCTAAACAATAATTTAGTGCCATTTTCGAAAATAAGTCAGATACTTCAACAATTGACAGGGGATGAGAGAGTAGTGACGATTCAAAAAGTAATGGTGGTTGGTGCCGGACAAATGGGATCAGGGATTGCGCAGGTTTGTGCACAGGCTGGTCTTGACGTGAAACTGAATGATATGAAGCAAGAGTTTTTCGAACGAGGCATAGGGGTTATAACAAAAAATCTAGCAAGAGATGTAGCAAAAGGAAGAAAAACTGAAGAAGAAAAAGAGGCTGTACTTAGTCGAATCTCCATGTCTCTTGATTTGAAGGATGCCTGTGATGTAGACATCGTGATTGAAGCAGCAACAGAAAATATGGAGATTAAACAGTCGATTTTTAGAGAGCTGGATGGTATTGCACCAAAGCATGCGATTTTGGCAACGAATACTTCATCTTTACCAATTACGGAAATTGCTGCTGTAACACAGCGACCAGAGCAGGTTATTGGGATGCATTTTATGAATCCAGTGCCAGTAATGAAGCTTGTTGAAATTATTCGTGGTCTGGCAACTGCTGATGAGGTATACGAGGCAGTAGAAGAAATGACTCGTAAATTATCCAAGACGCCAGTTGAGGTGAATGATTTTCCAGGATTTATCTCAAATCGAATTTTGTTACCGATGATCAATGAAGCAATCTATGCATTGTATGAAGGGGTTGCCACAAAGGAAGCTATTGATGATGTTATGAAGCTTGGTATGAATCATCCAATGGGACCATTGACTCTAGCTGATTTTATCGGCTTAGATACATGTCTATCAATTATGGAAATTCTGCATGATGGATTAGGAGACAGCAAATATCGACCATGTCCACTTCTTCGTAAATATGTGGCTGCAGGCTGGCTTGGAAGAAAAACAGGTCGAGGGTTCTACGTTTACGAAGACTAAGGAGGGTTTCAGATGCATCTAGTGTTTACAGAAGAGCAAATGATGATGCGAGAAATGGTGCGTCAGTTTGCGGAAAGTGAAATTACTCCATTCATCGACAAAATGGAGCAGGGAGAATTCCCTCATGACATCCTGAAAAAAATGGGAGAGCTTGGTCTGATGGGCATTACAGTTCCTGAAGAGTATGGCGGGGCAGGAATGGACTTTACCTCCTATATTTTAGCCATCAACGAGCTATCTAAAGTAAGTGCAGTGGTTGGAGTGATTCTTTCCGTGCATACTTCGGTTGGAACAAATCCAATTCTATATTTTGGAACAGAAGAACAAAAGAAAAAATATGTGCCGAAATTAGCGAGCGGAGAGTATTTAGGAGCGTTCTGCTTAACAGAGCCAGAAGCGGGATCTGATGCAGGTGCTTTAAAAACGAAAGCCGTAAAACAGGATGACTACTATGTGTTGAATGGCTCGAAGGTCTTTATCACAAATGGCGGTGAGGCAGATGTATATATTGTGTTTGCCTCAACAAATCCAACACGAGGGTCCCGCGGCATCTCTGCTTTCATAGTAGAAAAGGATACACCAGGGTTCATCGTTGGAAAAGATGAGAAGAAAATGGGGCTCCATGGCTCTCGAACGGTGCAGCTAACCTTTGAAAATATGAAAGTACCTGCAGAAAACCTATTAGGCAATGAAAACGAGGGCTTTAAAATCGCCATGGCCAACTTGAATATCGGTCGAATCGGTATTGCCTCACAAAGCTTAGGAATTGCTGAAGCGGCATTGGAGGCAGCAACAAACTATGCGAAAGAGCGAGTTCAGTTTGGAAAGCCAATTGCTGCAAACCAAGGGATCGGTTTCAAATTAGCAGATATGGCAACAGCGGTAGAATCAGCGAAATTACTAGTTTATAGAGCAGCAAATTATCAGTCACTAGGATTGAAATGTACAAAAGAAGCATCAATGGCAAAGCTGTTCGCTTCTAAAACAGCAGTACAGGTTACAACAGAAGCAATCCAGGTCTTTGGCGGCTACGGCTACACCGAGGACTATCCAGTAGAACGATACTTCCGCGACGCCAAAGTAACCGAAATCTACGAAGGCACAAGCGAAATCCAAAAAATCGTAATCAGCAAACACTAAAATTGAATGGGTGCCAGGTACATGAATAATTTAGAATATTCGGAGTTGTTATGAAGTTGTTCGCGTACCTGGCACACAAAATATTCAGAATTAAACCAGAATTGTTTATGTACCTGGTACATAAACAATTCTGATCCAAAACAATTAATGGGGGAATGGAAGATGAATTTTCAGTTGTCAGAGGAGCATGAGCAGTTACGTGAGATGATTCGGGAGTTTGCGTTGAATGAGGTGGCACCTTCTGCGGCAGAGCGTGATGAGGAGGAGCGTTTTGATATTGAAATCTGGAATAAGATGGCGGAGCTTGGGTTAACGGGAATTCCTTGGCCTGAAGAGTATGGTGGCGCTGGTTTCGATTTCTTGGCCTATGCGATTGCAGTTGAGGAACTGTCGCGAGTTTGTGCGTCTACAGGGGTTACGCTATCTGCACATACGTCTTTAGCAGGCTGGCCGATTTACAAGTTCGGTAATGAAGAGCAAAAACAAAAATACCTTCGACCTATGGCAGAGGGGAAAAAAATCGGTGCTTACTGTTTAACGGAGGCTGGTTCTGGAAGTGACGCGGGCGGCATGAAAACAAATGCGAAGCTTGATGGTGACGAGTATGTATTAAATGGCTCGAAGATCTTCATTACAAACGGTGGGATTGCTGACACTTATGTAGTGTTTGCCGTAACAGATCCTGATTCAAAGCATAAAGGCACTAGTGCATTTATCGTAGAATCTAGCTTCCTAGGGTTTGGCGTAGGGAAAAAAGAAAAGAAAATGGGGATTCGTTCATCACCAACAACGGAAATCATCTTTGACAACTGTCGTGTCCCGAAGGAAAACCTTCTTGGAAATGAAGGAGAGGGCTTTATCATTGCCATGCAAACTTTAGATGGAGGAAGAAATGGAATTGCGGCTCAAGCGGTTGGGATTGCACAAGGGGCCTTAGATGCAGCAACAGTTTATGCAAAAGAGCGTGTTCAATTTGGAAAACCAATCTCTGCAAACCAAGGAGTATCCTTTAAGCTTGCAGACATGGCAACGTCTATCGAAGCTTCAAGACTATTAACTTATAATGCAGCTTGGCTAGAATCGAATAATTTGCCTTATGGGAAAATGTCAGCAATGGCGAAGCTTATGGCAGGAGATACTGCAATGTCTGTTACAACAGAGGCAGTACAAGTATTTGGTGGCTATGGCTATACAAAAGATTACCCAGTAGAGCGCTATATGCGTGATGCGAAAATTACTCAAATTTATGAAGGTACACAAGAGATTCAACGACTAGTTATCTCTCGTATGCTGACAAAATAATCAATGACAGAACAAAATGAGAAAATCTTAGTTAAATCATCTGTTAAGGATGAGGGTCTCATTGAAATTCGAAGAAAACAAATCGTTGATGGAGCGTTGAAATTATTTAAAGAAAAAGGATTTCATCGTGCCACAACAAGAGAAATTGCCAAAGCTGCCGGATTTAGCATCGGAACTTTGTATGAATACATTCGTACAAAGGAGGATGTCCTTTATTTAGTCTGCGACAATATTTATCATCAAGTGATTCAGCGATTATCTCATATTTCTACAAGCTCTGGAACTATTGAAGAGTTGACAGAAGCGATAAAACAATACTTTTTGTTGATCGATAGTATGGTAGATGAATTTACCATTATGTATCAAGAAACGAAGACCTTGCCAAAGGATGCGCAAAGCTATGTTTTAAAGAAGGAATTAGAGATGGTTGCACTTTTTGAAAAAATCCTGAAAGCCTGTGTACAATCGGGGCAATTGAAGGTATCAGACAAGGAGGTTTTTTTAGCAGCAAATCATATCGTTGTACAAGGGCAAGCTTGGGCATTTCGAAAATGGGCCTTACATAAGCACTTTACCATTAAGGACTATACAGCTGCCCAAACAAAGATGTGCTTATCTGGAATTTTACATTTTGAAGAATCATGAAGCTCAAACACCGCCAAAAGCATACGTATGTACGTTGCAAAGAAGCGGTTTTTTTTATAGGCATAAAGTGTATGCGAAGGCGAAATGGGGATGGAAGCTTCGCAAATCACGCTTTTAAAAAGTAATCACGTTCTTGAAAGGGGTACTAAATATGGTAAATATAAAACAAGCTAACGATACAGATAAAAAGGGTGTCTATCGTCCGAAGCACCATGTACGTTTTGTAACGGCATCGAGTTTATTTGACGGTCATGATGTTTCGGTTAACATTATGCGCCGTATATTACAGGCAAGTGGTGTAGAAGTAATTCACCTTGGACATAACCGTTCAGTTGAAGAGGTAGTCAATGCTGCTATTCAAGAGGATGCACAGGCAGTTGCCATTTCCTCTTATCAGGGTGGGCATATGGAATACTTTAAATATATGCATGATTTATTGCACGAAAAAGGTGCGCCGCATATCAAAATCTATGGTGGCGGCGGTGGAGTCATTCTACCGAAGGAAATCGAGGAGCTTCACGAATATGGCATTGCTGGTATCTTCTCTCCAGAGGATGGAATGAAGCTTGGCTTGCAAGGGATGATTAATAAACAAATCGAGGAAGCAGACTTTTCAACCTTGAAAGGGAATAATATAGTGCTGCTAGATAAGCTTTCAACAGATCGACCGGAATTACTTGCAAACTTGATTACATCCGCAGAATTAGGTGGAGATGGGCAAACGGTTCACCTTGTTGAAGAAGCGAGGAAAAAATCTAAGAATACTCCAGTATTAGGGATTACGGGGACAGGTGGAGCAGGGAAATCTTCGCTAACTGATGAATTAATTCGCCGCTTTTTACGCGAATTTCCAGAGAAGAAAATTGCCATTATCTCTGTCGATCCTACAAAGCAAAAAACGGGAGGAGCTCTTCTTGGAGACCGAATTCGCATGAACGCCATTTTCGATAACCGTGTTTATATGCGCAGTCTAGCTACGCGTGGCTCAAGAACAGAGCTATCTGCATCTATTGGAGATGTGCTTGATATTGTAAAGGCTGCCGGTTTTGATCTTATTATTGTTGAAACAAGCGGGATTGGGCAAGGTGATGCTGAAATTACAAAATATACGGATCTTTCGATGTATGTAATGACGAGCGAGTTTGGTGCACCAACACAATTAGAGAAAATTGATATGATCGATTATGCTGATTTAATCGTCATCAATAAGTTTGAACGCAAGGGCTCTGAGGATGCACTTCGTCAGGTTCAGAAGCAATACCAGCGTTCTCATGAGCTATGGACCGAAGAGTTAGATAAAATGCCAGTCTACGGCACGATTGCCAGTCAATTCAACGATAAAGGAACGAACTCTCTATTTGCCGCTCTTGTAACGAAAATCAATGAAAAGTTTAGCTTTGACTGGAAAACATCCTACGAGTTATTTGTGAAAACTCAAAAACAAGATGTAATTATTCCTAATAATCGCCGCTATTATTTAAGAGAGATTGCCGATACGGTTCGCAACTACCATAAAACTTCTGCACAGCAGGTTGATTTGGCAAGAAAGCTTTATCAACTGGAAGGAACAATTCATCAATTACTCGAAAAATCACCAGTCGATGCATTAGTCAAATCGCTTGAGTCTTTGGTGGAGGGTGTGCAAGCTGAATTAACTGCAGAATCGAAACGAATTCTTGCAAACTGGGAGAAGCTCAAGGAATCCTATGCAGGCGATGAATTTGTCACTAAGGTTCGGGATAAAGAAATCCGTACACTATTAAAAACGACATCCTTATCAGGGACTAAAATTCCAAAGGTTGCCTTACCAAAATTTAAGGATTATGGGGAGATTTTACGTTGGGTTTACGCTGAGAATGTTCCTGGTTATTTCCCTTATACTGCTGGAGTATTCCCATTTAAACGAGAGGGCGAGGATCCAAAACGTCAATTTGCTGGAGAGGGAACACCAGAACGTACTAATAAACGATTCCATTATTTATCGAAGGATGATGATGCAAAGCGCCTTTCTACAGCGTTTGATTCGGTTACTTTATATGGTGAAGACCCAGATTATCGTCCTGATATATATGGTAAGGTCGGAGAGTCGGGCGTAAGCGTATGTACCTTGGAGGATATGAAAAAGCTATACGCTGGCTTTGATTTATGCGCACCTTCCACATCGGTTTCCATGACAATCAATGGTCCAGCACCGATTATTTTAGCGATGTTTATGAATACAGCTATCGATCAGCAGGTGAGAAAGACAGAAGAAGAGCTAGGTCGACAGCTTACTGTGGAAGAATTTACAGAGGTGCGTGAAAAAACATTGCAGGTTGTTCGCGGTACAGTGCAGGCGGATATTTTGAAGGAAGATCAGGGGCAAAACACATGCATCTTTTCAACAGAATTTGCTCTTCGTATGATGGGTGATATACAGGCCTATTTCATTGATCACAAGGTACGCAACTATTATTCAGTTTCAATTTCGGGCTATCATATTGCAGAAGCTGGAGCCAATCCAATTTCACAGCTAGCCTTTACTTTAGCTAACGGCTTTACCTATGTTGAATATTATTTAAGTAGAGGCATGAATATCGATGATTTTGCACCGAATCTATCATTCTTCTTCTCGAACGGGCTAGATCCTGAGTATACAGTAATTGGCCGAGTGGCTCGCAGAATTTGGTCCATTGTTATGCGTGATAAATACAATGCAAATGAACGCTCACAAAAGCTGAAGTACCATGTACAAACTTCGGGCCGTTCATTACATGCACAGGAAATTGATTTTAACGATATTCGTACTACGTTACAGGCGTTAATGGCTCTTCAGGATAATTGTAACTCTCTTCATACAAATGCTTATGATGAGGCGATTACAACACCTACAGAAGAATCTGTTCGACGTGCGATGGCGATTCAGATGATTATTACAAAAGAGCATGGTTTATCAAAAAATGAAAACCCTTTGCAAGGCGCGTTTATCGTGGAGGAGTTAACGGATTTGGTTGAAAATGCTGTCCTTGAGGAATTTGAGCGTATGAATGATCGTGGGGGAGTTCTAGGTGCGATGGAAACACAATATCAACGCGGGAAAATTCAAGAAGAATCGATGTATTATGAGCACCTTAAGCATTCAGGCGAGCTGCCAATCATCGGAGTGAATACCTATTTAAACCCAAATCCACCTACAGCCGACAGCATTAATAGCATGCAGATTGCTCGTGCTTCAAAAGAAGAAAAGGAACTGCAGATTCATAATTTACAAGCATTCCAAACAAGCCATCAAACTGACTGTGAGGCTTCCTTAAATAAGCTGAAGGAAGTAGCTCTTTCGGGAGACAATATTTTCGAGCAGCTAATGGAGACAGTCCGAGTAGCAAGCCTTGGCCAAATCACAAAAGCTTTATACGAGGTTGGCGGGCAATACAGAAGAAATATGTAAGCTAAACGCGCTTGCTTTTGGTAGAGATATCAAAAGTAGGCGTGTTTATTTAATGGGATGTGTAAGGGAAAGGCTATTGTAGAGGGCGTTTCATTAAAGCGTTTAATATTCATACATAAATGCGTCTTTAATTTCCTTCCTTTCAAGAAATCAGTTATTGGTCTCTAATTTGAATAAAAATGTGAAAAAAGTGGTTACATTTAGGAGGTATCCGACCATTAAATATGAGATAATTTTATTAATTAGTTAATTTAGGGAAAAAATAGTGCTAATTATGGGTGAGAAAAGTAGTACTATTTTTTTGAAATTAGCTATAATAGATGGGACAGAAGGGAAGGATTACGATTGCTGAAACAGTACTTACATTACATAATCATTTTGGCGTGTCTGATTGGCACCTTCTTCTTGTATGATAAGCAATTAGGATCCGTTCCACTATTGATATTATCAGTTTTTTTATTTTATTTAGGAATTAAAGAAATATATAAAATAAAAAAGAGTAAATGAAACTAGCATAGTGTATAGCACTTTGTATATAATGGATATTATGTTTAAGATATGTATTATCTTTGTTCACAAAAAGGGGATATTACCATTTTATCCGTAACAGTGTCGTTAGAGCTTCAATAGCTTTAGTGAAAAAGCAAAGTTTTCTAATGTAGATAACTACAACAATTGAAATAGTGATAGAGAAAAGTCTATCGCTTACTACAAATGTGTTTTGAACAAAATAGTGCTACTTAATTGTACTAATAGAAAGGACGTGCACGATTTGGATATTCGTGAAATGACAAAAGAACAATTAGCAGAAGAATCGTTAATTGACTTAGCCTATGCAATTTTAGAAGAGAGAAAATCACCACTTGCATTCCAAGACTTATTAAAAGAAATTCAAAATTTAAATGGTATGTCTGATGCTGAAATTCAAGATAGACTAGTACAATTTTATACAGATATGAATATCGATGGACGTTTCCTTTTAAACCATGAAAATGGCTGGGGACTACGTGAATGGTACAAAGTTGAAACAATCGAAGAAGAAACAGCGCCAACTGTTAAAGCGCGCAAACGTAAATCTAAAGCGTCTGCAGACGATGAGGAAGATTTAATCGTTGATGAGGACGACTTAGTATTTGAAGAAGATTTCGAAGAGTTTGTTGATGAAGAGGTTGAAGAAGACGAAGAGGAAGAAGAAGATTTAGACTTCGTTGCAGAAGAAATCGACAGCATTGATGAAGTAGACGCTGACATTGATGACGATCTAATCGAAGAAGAAGACGGCTTCATCATTGATGACGAAGAAGAAGCTGAAGAAGAAGAAGAAGAAGAAGATTTAGACGAAGAGCTAGAAAAATAATATAGTGCTTCCTAGAAAGCGTAGATAGGGCAGAAAAATTGCCACTATCTGCGCTTTTTTGTTTGATGGGTGTGAGAGCTAAAGGTGGATATATAAGCTTGACCATAGAACAATCATCCATTTGCTTAAATTATTCGAAAAATACTTATCTTTATTAAAGCACTTGACTTCTTTTGGTGTTCCATATAATCTTTTACTTGGGCTCCATTCAAGATGGAGAATGACCGTGAACCAATCACGCTCCCTCTGCAATCATGCAGGAGGAGCGTTTTTTTGTTTTTTCTAGGTCTGTAGTAAATACGAAAAACTCTCCATATTTAGTTTGAAAACTTTAAACAGCCTTTAGACAAATCATTGAGGAAACCTATTCAAAGTTTCAAATTCTAGACTTGAAATTGAGAAATTGGGAATGAATGATTATGTAAAGATTAATTTAGAGTGTTCAAGCTTTCTTATTTAGCGGTTAAGAAAGTATGAAACTTTCTTATTCGCATAAGTGCAACTATGTCTAATCGCTGTAGACCTTTTCGATTAGCCGAGTTTTCTAATAAATAGCAATAGTAGTATGAGGAGGAATTAGCAATGACGAAGTATATTTTTGTAACAGGTGGGGTAGTTTCTTCACTTGGTAAAGGGATCGTAGCATCATCATTAGGACGTCTATTAAAAAATCGTGGGTTACAGGTTACAATCCAAAAATTTGACCCATATTTAAATATTGATCCAGGTACAATGAGTCCATATCAGCACGGTGAGGTTTTCGTAACAGACGATGGTGCTGAAGCTGACTTAGACTTAGGTCACTATGAACGTTTCATCGATATTAATTTAGGTAAACACTCGACAGTTACTTCTGGCCGTGTATATCAATCGGTGCTTGCGAAAGAACGTCGTGGCGACTACAACGGTAAAACTGTTCAAGTAATTCCTCATGTTACAAATGAAATAAAAGATCGTATTCAGCGTGCAGGTCGTGAAACAAGCGCGGATATCGTAATTACTGAAGTGGGTGGAACAGTAGGGGATATTGAATCTCTTCCATTCCTTGAAGCAATCCGTCAAATGAAAACTGACCTAGGTCACCACAATGTAATGTATGTTCACTGTACATTAATTCCTTACATTGCAGCAGCTGGTGAGTTAAAAACGAAGCCAACTCAGCACTCTGTAAAAGAATTGCGTTCACTAGGGATTCAACCAAATATAATTGTCGTTCGTACAGAACAAGCTGTATCGGATGAAATGAAAGACAAGCTAGCTTTATTCTGTGACGTAAAACCACGTGATATTATTGAATCTCGCGATGCAGAAACGTTATATGATATTCCATTAAACCTGCATGCTCAAGATTTCGATGATATCGTTCTTGAACATTTTGGTATCGAAGCACCTGAAGCTGATATGGCGGATTGGAAAGAGCTTGTAACGAAAGTGAAAAATCTTTCACAAAAAACGCGTATTGCTTTAGTTGGTAAGTATGTAGAGCTTCAAGATGCTTACATTTCTGTCGTAGAAGCATTAAAGCATGCTGGATATGTATATGATTCTGATATTGAAGTGGACTGGATTAACGCGGAGCATGTAAATGCAGAAAACGTTCATGAATTATTAAAAGATGCAGATGGAATTTTAGTGCCTGGTGGATTCGGTGACCGTGGAATTGAAGGGAAAATCTCTGCTATCAAATTTGCACGTGAAAATGATATCCCATTCCTAGGAATTTGTTTAGGAATGCAATTAGCTACAATTGAATTTGCTCGTCATGTACTTGGTTTAGAGGGTGCACATTCTACTGAGCTAAATAAAGAAACAGCTTATCCAATTATCGACTTCTTACCAGACCAAAGTGATGAGGTGGATTTAGGTGGAACATTACGCTTAGGTTTATATCCATGTAAGCTAGTTGAAGGCTCACGTGCAGCACAAGCTTATGATGATGAGTTAGTTTATGAACGTCATCGCCACCGTTATGAGTTCAACAATGAGTTCCGTGAAGCAATGGAAGCTGAAGGTCTTGTATTCTCAGGGACAAGCCCTGATAACAAGCTAGTGGAGATCATTGAATTACCAGAGAAAAAATTCTTTGTGGCATGTCAATTCCACCCAGAGCTAATCTCTCGTCCTCAACGTCCACAACCACTATTCCGTGAATTTGTTGGTGCAGCATTCAATAACCGTTAATATTAAAAGACTTCTTTCTATTACTTATTTATAGAAAGAAGTCTTTTTTAAATAATTATGTAAGAAAAATATTACAAATCTAGTATTTTTATATAAATTTAGTATTATAATATTTAAGTATAGTATAACCTCTTTTCATAGTGGAAAAGAGGTTAAGAAAAAATTATAATTCGTCGTCATCAGAAATCATTTCGTCATAATTTAATTTGATCGCTTCATAAACAAAAAGCCCAGCCATGAGATAGGGAATTACGACACGTTCACCCAATCTAGTCGGGTGCGGCAAGATTCCACCTCGCACTTTCATGGATACATACGTATAGGCAAGTTCACTTAATTCATTTGAATCACTTTTTGGTTCACTTGAGACTACAGAAAATGGAATAAAGCTATCATATAATTCCTTTGCTAGACTTAAAGCTTCAGGGTTTTCACTATTTGCTGTAAAGATGCAAACTCGATCTGATTCAGTTAAAGAAATTGAGGGAGACCAGCTTTTCAGGTTAGTAAATGGTTCGGCTCCATGTAATGCATTCAGTTCAATTGCTTGTAACTCACCAAAACAAGCAAAATAGATTTTTCCTTGGCCAATACTTGCTTGGGCCAATAAACGTGAAGTTTCTTCAATTGCTTCTTCTTCACTTTGTATAATTCTTTGAAATAATCCACTCATTTGAGTAGAAAGTATCTTAGACATAATTTCACCTCTACATGTATTATAAATTTTTATTGAGAAAAAATAAAACATGAAGATTTTGTGAAGGATTAAAGGATTTTTTACAAAAATAATCGAAAAGTATGTTTAAAAGAGGCTAATGTAGGGAATGGAATTCATGGAATAATATTACATCTAAAATTATATCACGTTAAGGGGAAGTTGCTGTGAAAAAAATATTAATCGTAGATGATCAAAAAGGAATTCGCCTTTTATTAAATGAAGTATTCTCAAGAGAAGGGTATAAGGTTTATCAAGCCTCAAATGGAGTGGAAGCGCTTAATATTGTTGATAATGAAGAGATAAACTGTGTCATGTTAGACATGAAAATCCCTGGCATGAACGGAATAGAAATTCTAAAGAGAATACGTGAGAAAAAACATCAAATGCCAGTGTTTATGATGACTGCCTTTGAAGAAGAAGAGATTCTTACTGAAGCAACGCAGTGGGGCATGACAAAGTATTTTAGAAAACCATTTAATATATTGGATGTAAGAGACGAAGTGAATGCCTTATTGAACGATTAATTGTTTTTTCTTAGCGTGAAAATTATTTAATAGTAAAAAGCCATTCCTTGTTGAGATTAGAGACCGGAGCACCTATCGCAAGCATAGGTGAGATAGAAGGATGCTTCGCGAAAAAGTTTAGAGATTTTTGCACCTTTCAAGGTGCGGAAGGGTATGCTCACTGGATGAGTTTGAGGGATGCACCTATCGCAGGCTCAGGTCGATAATAGGATGGTTAACGAAATAGTTTAGAGATTTTCGCTCCTGTCGTAAGCTTTCGGCGCAGAAAACCATACCGTCTCTTAGAACTTGAGAGACGGAAAAGAAACGACTTCTGTAAGGGATTTAGTTTTATAAGGGATTTATCTTTCGCGAGCTCAAGGTGCAGAAGGATATGCTCACTGAATTAGTTTAAAGAGCTAGCACCTATCGCAAGCTCAGGTGCTTTGGAAGGATGCTTAGCGAAGAAGTTTAGAGATTGTGCGCATGTCGTAAGCTTTCGGCGCAGAAAACCATCCCGTCTCTTAGAACTTGAGAGACGGAAAAGAAACGACTTCTGTAAGGGATTTTGCACCTTTCGCGAGCTCAAGGTGCAGAAGGGTATTGTTCATTGAATGAGTTTAAGGAGTTAGCACCTTTCGCGAGCTCAGGTGCTTTGGAAGGATGCTTAGCGAAAAGTTTAGAGATTTTGCGCCTGTCGCAAGCTTTCGGCGCAGAAAACCATCCCGTCTCTTAGAACTTGAGAGACGGGATGGTTTTTGCTATGATTAAACCTGGAATAATTATCTTATTAATTTACTTAGCTGTCCGAGGAGGATTTTCGTATATGCCATTAGTATCTATGAAAGAAATGTTGATTAAAGCGAAAAATGAGGGTTATGCTGTAGGGCAATTTAATATTAATAACCTTGAATTTACTCAAGCGATTTTACTTGCTGCACAAGAAGAGCAGTCTCCTGTAATCCTTGGCGTTTCTGAAGGTGCGGGGAAATATATGGGTGGTTTCATTGCTGTTGTGCACATGGTTAAAGGATTAATGGAAAGTTATAAAATTACTGTACCTGTTGCAATTCATTTGGATCATGGTTCAAGTTTTGATAAATGTAAGGAAGCGGTAGATGCTGGTTTTACTTCTGTAATGATTGATGCTTCACATCACTCATTTGATGAAAATGTGAGAATTACAAATGAGGTTGTTGAGTATGCTCATGCCAAAGGAGTTTCTGTTGAGGCAGAGCTAGGGACAGTTGGTGGCGAAGAGGATGGCGTTATTGGTGGTATTATGTACGCTGATCCTGCTGAATGTAAGGCGCTTGTTGAGGCTACAAACATTGATTGCCTAGCACCTGCATTAGGCTCTGTTCACGGTCCTTACAAAGGTGAACCAAAATTAGGCTTTGATGAAATGAAACAAATTGGTGAAGAAACTAATATGCCATTAGTACTTCATGGCGGTACTGGTATTCCAGACGAGCAAATCAAGCGTGCTGTTTCATTGGGTACTGCTAAAATCAACGTAAATACTGAAAATCAAATCGCAGCAACAAATGTAATTCGTGAAATCTTCGAGTCAAACAAAACTGTTTACGATCCACGTAAATATTTAGGACCAGCTCGTGATGCTATTAAAGAAACAGTTATCGGCAAAATGCGTGTATTCGGCAGCTCACAAAAAGCTTAATTTTTAATGAGCCAAGAAGATTGTATTAGCCAACACAACTAATTGTAAGGAAGCAGAATTGTTTATTTTACTTAGAAAATGTAAACTACTCATGTAAATAATAAGATGAACTGCTTTTCTATTTTGTCTTCATTTCAAGGGTGAAATGTACTTGATTCATCGTGGAGATAAAGTCTTGGCTAGTATTTGGAGACGTTAAGCATTGAAGTAGGACTGAAACCTAACTGCTTATTACGCGTCCAATCAAAAGGGATAATCTAAAATACGGAGCATCCACATACAACATAAACAGCCAGCCAAGGCATATTTGATATAATATTGATTTGCAGGAGAAGTGTTTGATTGTTTTCAATCGGCCTTCTCTTAGTTTTTTATAGACACAAATTTGAATTATTTGGAGGAAAATATAATGAAATTTTTTATCGATACAGCAAACTTTGAGGAAATTAAAGAAGCACATGCTTGGGGGATTTTATCAGGCGTTACAACAAATCCATCATTAGTAGCAAAAGAAGCAAATGTTTCGTTTCATGAGCGTTTACGTGAAATCTCAGAGCTAGTAAATGGTTCTGTTAGTGGCGAGGTTATTTCACTTGATGCTGAAGGAATGATTAAGGAAGGCTTAGAGCTTGCAGCAATTGCACCAAATATTACAGTTAAGCTACCAATGACGCCAGAAGGACTTAAAGCATGTAAATTCTTTTCTGAAAAAGGCATTAAAACTAATGTAACGTTAATTTTTAGTGCAAATCAAGCTCTTATGGCAGCTCGTGCTGGTGCAACATATGTATCACCATTTGTAGGACGTTTAGATGATATTGGACAAAGCGGAGTGGACTTAATCGCAACAATTTCTGATTTGTTTGCAATCCACGGAATCGAAACAGAAATTATTGCTGCTTCAATCCGTCATCCACAACATATTACAGAGGTAGCTCTAGCTGGAGCGGATATTGCAACGACACCATTTAAAGTGTTAAAGCAATTATTCCACCATCCTTTAACAGATAAAGGAATCGAAGGATTTTTAGCAGACTGGGAAAAACGACAAAGCAAGTAATTTCAACGTCTAGGCAGAATAATTTAGTCAATTACCTAAGTAACCAAGCCCTAACAATCAACATAATAAAAAACTGAAATACTATAGAGAATAGAAAAAATTTAGAATTGTTTATAAATTTAAGCTTTAAATTGTGAAATTGGTAAATAATAAACAATAATACTAAAAAATTTCATTGTAGCAAAAGTATCGTGAAGCAGCAGAAGGCCCAAAATTGCCGACTGCTGCAAATATAAATTCCTTACTCAGTTTACTGTGTTAAAGGTGTATTTGATAGAAAGTGAACGATTAGCAAACAAGTTAGACTATCATAAGTGAAACTTTCCAATCATAAGGGAGAACGGATATGGATGTTTATAAAATTAATGGCGGAAATCGTCTAAGAGGAACAGTAAAAGTCAGTGGAGCAAAAAATAGTGCTGTTGCATTAATCCCTGCATCTATCTTAGCTAATTCTTCAGTCACTATTGGCGGTATACCTGAAATTTCTGATGCTTGGACGCTAAAAGCATTGTTAGAAGAAATTGGTGGCGAAGTTACTTTTAAAGATGGACAGATGGTTATTGACCCAACTGAAATGCAGGCAATTCCTTTACCAAATGGTAATGTGAAAAAGCTTCGTGCTTCCTATTATTTAATGGGGGCAATGCTAGGTCGTTTCAAAAAAGCAGTGATCGGATTGCCAGGTGGATGCTTCTTAGGTCCTCGCCCAATTGATCAGCATATAAAAGGCTTTGAAGCACTCGGTGCAAAAGTTACAAATGAGCATGGTGCGATTTATCTTCGTGCTGATGAGTTAATCGGTGCCAAAATCTATTTGGATGTAGCAAGTGTTGGTGCCACAATTAACATTATGCTAGCGGCAGTCCGTGCAAAAGGGCGTACAATTATCGAAAATGCTGCAAAAGAGCCTGAAATCATTGATGTTGCAACTCTCTTAACAAATATGGGGGCTAATATCAAAGGGGCAGGTACGAGTGTTATTCGTATTGATGGCGTAGATGAATTACATGGAACAAATCATACAATTATTCCTGACCGCATCGAAGCAGCAACATTTATGATTATGGCTGCAGCGATTGGAGATGGGGTAACGGTAGATAATGTTATTCCTTTCCACCTTGAAGCCGTAACGGCAAAGCTGCGTGAAATGGGCGTGAAAATTGAAGAAGGCGAAGAAAGTATGTATATTCATCGTTCAGACATTCTTCAAGCATGTGATGTGAAAACGCTTGTTTATCCTGGTTTTCCAACGGATGTACAGCAACCCCTTTCAGTGTTAATGACTCAAGCAAACGGGGCATCTAAGGTAACAGATACAATCTATTCAGCGCGTTTTAAACATATCGATGAATTACGTCGTATGAATGCAATCGCAAGAGTTGAAGGGAATTCAGCAATCATTCAAGGGCCATCGAAGCTTCATGGTTCTACAGTGACAGCTACAGATTTACGTGCAGGAGCTGCACTTGTTCTGGCAGGCTTAATCGCTGAAGGCGAGACTGAAATCCAGGATATCCATCATATTGAACGTGGATATAGCTCACTAATAGAAAAGCTTTGTGAAATTGGTGCAGATATACGTCGAGAAACAATAACAACAAGCGCAATTAAACGAGCAAAATAATATAAATAGAATTCATCCGTAATGAATTAACAAAATATGTTACAATAGTGGTAACATATAGTTCGGCAATTTTGACTAAGGCCGAAATCGGGAGGCAAATGTAGAATGGAACGTAGTTTAACGATGGAAGTTGTACGCGTAACTGAAGCAGCAGCAATCGCTTCTGCAAAATGGATGGGACGCGGTTTAAAAGAGGAAGCAGACGAAGCAGCGACAACTGCAATGCGAGCATTATTTGATACAATCCCAATGTATGGTACCGTGGTAATTGGAGAAGGTGAAATGGATGAAGCACCAATGCTTTATATTGGTGAAGAACTTGGCCTTCGCAATGGCGGTCCACAAGTAGACATTGCGGTTGACCCTCTTGAAGGAACAAACATCGTTGCAAAAGGTACAAATGGCGCAATGACGGTTCTGGCAATTGCAGATCGTGGAAACCTATTAAACGCACCAGATATGTATATGGAAAAACTAGCAGTAGGTCCTGAAGCAGCGGGTAAAGTAGATATTACAGCTTCAGTTACTGAAAACCTTCATGCAGTTGCAAAAGCAAAAAACAAAGAAATTGCAGATGTAGTGGCAGTATTATTAGATCGCCCTCGTCACCAGCATATCGTTGAGGAAATTCGTGCAGCAGGTGCTCGTATTAAATTTATTCAAGACGGTGATGTAAGTGCAGCTATCAATACTGCATTTGACGAAACTGGTATTGATATTATGTTCGGTACTGGCGGAGCTCCAGAGGGAGTTATCTCAGCTGTTGCATTAAAATGCTTAGGCGGAGATTTCCAAGCAAGATTACTTCCAGAAGACGATGCTCAAGCTACACGTTGCGAAAAAATGGGAATTGACGTAAACAAAGTATTATACCTAGAGGATTTAGTAAAAGGTGACGATGCGATTTTTGCAGCAACAGCTGTTACTGATAGCGAATTGATGATGGGTGTTCAATATAAAGGTTCATACTGTTTAACAAACTCTTTAGTAATGCGTGCGAAAACAGGAACTGTCCGTTTTGTTGAAGGACGCCACAACATCGACAAAAAGCCTAGCTATGTAAAATAAAAATAAATTACTTCAAACAAATGATGCCTGATCACAAACCGGATGTTCTTATGGATAACCACATCTATCCACATTAAATCTCCACTTCTAAAATCAGGCATCTTCCTACTATTCTTTCTTACTATAAAAACCCTACTGAAATACAACTTAAAATGATAGAAAAATGCGATAGGTGGCTCCAAATGCACTAAATCGATATTTTTCTTGTGCAGATATTCATCAACTACACTTGCTTTTTGTGTATAAAAATAGATGGAAATTTAAAAGAACTGGAGATATGCTATGTCGACTTTAACTATATCGCAATTAGAAAATATGACCTTAAAAGAGTTATATTCTCTTGCACGTGATTACAAGGTTTCTTATTATAGTAAATTAACAAAAAAAGAGTTAATCTTTTCAATTTTAAAATCACGCTCTGAACAAGAAGGCTTCTTCTTCATGGAAGGTGTACTTGAAATTGTAAACCAAGAAGGCTTTGGATTCCTAAGACCTATCAACTATTCTCCATCGAAAGAGGATATTTATATTTCTGCTTCCCAAATTCGTCGCTTCGATCTTCGAAATGGGGACAAGGTATCAGGTAAGGTTCGTCCACCCAAAGAAAATGAACGCTATTTTGGATTGCTTCAAGTGGATGCAGTGAATGGAGAAGACCCAGAAGTCGCAAAAGAACGAGTTCACTTCCCAGCATTAACACCACTATATCCTGATCGCCATATAAAATTAGAGACAGAGCCTAATAAATTGTCTACTCGAATTATGGACTTAGTTGCACCTGTTGGATTTGGACAACGTGGATTGATCGTAGCCCCGCCAAAAGCAGGGAAGACATCACTTTTAAAAGAAGTTGCGAATGCAATTACAACGAACTACCCTGAAGCTGAGTTAATCGTACTGTTGATTGATGAACGTCCAGAGGAAGTAACGGATATCGAGCGTTCAGTAAAAGCAGATGTCGTAAGCTCTACATTCGATGAAGTACCAGAAAATCACGTGAAAGTAGCAGAGCTAGTTTTAGAACGTGCTCGTCGTCTGGTTGAGCATAAGCGTGATGTTATTATTTTAATGGATTCCATCACACGTTTAGCTCGTGCGTATAACTTGGTAATTCCTCCAAGTGGACGAACTCTATCTGGTGGTATTGATCCGGCTGCGTTCCACAGACCAAAGCGTTTCTTCGGTTCTGCACGTAATATTGAAGAAGGCGGCAGTTTAACAATTTTAGCAACTGCACTGGTTGATACTGGATCACGTATGGATGAAGTAATCTATGAGGAATTCAAAGGAACAGGGAACTTAGAGCTTCACTTAGACCGTCATTTAGCGGAACGTCGTATCTTCCCAGCACTTGATATTCGTCGTTCAGGAACACGTAAAGAAGAATTGCTTATTCCTTCTGAGCAATTAGAAAAATTATGGGCAATTCGTAAAACGTTTTCAGATGCACCAGACTTTGCAGAGCGTTTCTTAAGAAAAATACGTACATCTAAATCCAACGAAGAATTCTTTGAAAAGCTTGATAATGACATGAAAAAAGCAACTAAGGGTAAAGGATTGCTTTAATTCCGAGTTTCAAAAAATCTATTTTTTGACCTCGAATTAACGATTAAATTTTACCAATTATCTTTTTGTTGCGTTCAATAATATTTCTTGCTATAATCTTTTAAGTATGAAACGTGTACATATGTGACTGGCATATTCGGGTTACGTAAGGTACAGTTCGAATAACAACTCTGTTCCAGATGGTTCAGGGCGAGAGGAGTAACGAATATGAAACAAGGAATTCATCCAGATTACAAAACTGCAACAGTAACATGCTCTTGCGGTAACTCATTCGAAACAGGTTCAGTAAAAGAAAAAATTACTGTAGAATTCTGTAACGAATGTCACCCATTCTATACTGGACGTCAAAAGTTTGCTTCTGCTGACGGCCGTGTTGATCGTTTCAACAAAAAATACGGAATCAAGTAAGACCTATAAAACGCCTGCCCAGTATTTTACTGGAGCAGGTGTTTTTTGTTTTAAGGTAAGTATTTGTGGATCTGCTCGTTTATTGTACCGTCTCTCTTCACTTATACATTATTGATTTTCGAGAGAACTGATAAGAGAAGAAATTTTGGTTATTTTAGATATAGAGCACTTAATAAGCAATATAAGCGAAAGATTTCCCGTTAATTGCTTAAAATAAGCCGAAATTCAAAGATTTAGCCAATATAATGATAAAAACTTCCTTTATTTTCAAGAATAAATGGATATTTAACAATTTAAGCAGAATTATTCCTTTTATTTGGCAAATTAAGAAAGTACATATATTTTGAAATAAACCCCGTATAAGAAAATTTCTATTATTATTATTATTATTAAACTCCTCATAGATACAACCACAAGCTCAAATTGTCAGACTTTCAAGGAATAATTGTAGAAACAGTAGGTTATGCGATATACTATGTATATAAAGGATATTTCAAATAAGTATGCCTTGAGTCACCATCTCAAGGCACTTTTTCATGTATTGATAATGTTTATGGAGAACAACTTAGAAAGAGGTTTGTTGGAATGGCGCAATTATTTTTTAAACATGGAGCAATGAACAGCGGAAAGTCTATTGAAATTCTTAAAGTTGCACATAACTATGAAGAACAAGATAAGCCGGTATTAATATTTACTTCAGGAATCGATACGCGAGATGAAGTAGGATATGTATCTAGCCGTATTGGACTCAAGCGCCAGGCGATACCAGTATTTGATGACACTGATTTATTTGGCTATGTTAAAAACTATCCACAAGAACTATACTGTATTTTAGTGGACGAAGTGCAATTTTTATCAAAAGATCATGTACTACAATTAGCCAAAATCGTAGATCATTTAAAAATTCCAGTGATGGGCTTTGGTTTAAAAAATGACTTCCAAAATGAACTGTTTGAAGGCAGTCGCTATATGCTGATTTATGCTGACAAAATTGAAGAAATGAAAACAATCTGTTGGTTCTGTCATAAAAAAGCAACCATGAATTTACGTGTGGATGAAAACCGAAAGCCAGTATACACTGGTGAGCAAATTCACATTGGTGGCAATGATACATATTATCCTGTATGCCGTGAGTGTCATGCAAATCCGCCACTATAAAAACAACACTTAAGTAAAAACTTGGATTTTAATCATTTGACATATATAATTTATTATGGAAAACAAATGCGCATATAATGTGGCATTATAAACGATTAAAAGATTATTGCATCTTACCTTAAAGGGAATATGCTAAAAATATTGATACTAATAAATTAGAGGTGAACCCATGTTTGATCGATTACAGGCGGTTGAAGACCGTTATGAAAGATTAAATGAACTCCTAAGCGATCCAGCTATCGTTAGCGATAGTAAAAAGCTTCGTGAGTATTCAAAAGAACAATCGGATATTCAAGAGATGGTAGAAGTATATCGTGAATATAAAGATGTTAAACAACAACTAGCAGACACAAAAGAAATGCTAGATAACGAAAAAGATCCAGATATGCATGATATGGTAAAAGAAGAGTTTAATGAATTAAATAGTCGTATTCCTGGTCTAGAAGATCGTCTTCGTATTCTGCTTATACCGAAAGACCCGAATGATGATAAAAACGTTATCATGGAGATTCGTGGTGCTGCAGGTGGAGATGAAGCGAATATTTTTGCAGGCGACCTATTCCGTATGTATACGCGTTATGCAGAAACACAAGGCTGGAAAATTGATATTATGGAAGCTACACCAAATCCAATGGGCGGTTATAAAGAAGTAATCTTCATGATTAACGGTCAAGGAGCTTATTCGAAGTTCAAATATGAAAACGGTGCTCACCGTGTTCAACGTGTTCCAGCAACGGAGTCACAAGGTCGTATCCATACTTCAACTGCAACAGTAGCTTGTTTACCAGAAGTAGAAGAAGTGGATGTTGACATTCATGAAAAAGATATCCGTGTTGATACATTTGCATCATCTGGTGCGGGTGGGCAATCCGTAAATACAACGATGTCAGCTGTTCGTATGACCCATCTTCCAACAGGTGTGGTTGTATCGATGCAGGATGAGCGTTCTCAAATTAAAAACCGTGAGAAGGCTATGAAAATCTTGCGTGCTCGTGTTGCTGATAAGTATATGCAGGAAGCTCAAAAGGAAATTGATGCTACTCGTAAATCAGCAGTTGGTACAGGAGATCGTTCAGAACGTATTCGCACATACAATTATCCACAAAATCGTGTCACTGACCACCGCATCGGCTTAACTCTTCAAAAACTTGATATTATCATGGAAGGTAAGCTTGATGAAATCATTGAAGCATTAATGCTAGAAGAGCAAGCTTCAAAGCTTTCCCACTTAAATGATGAAGCATAAAACAATTTTTGAGGCCCTTAATTGGGCTTCTTCTTTTTTAGTGGACAAAGGTCGTGACGAAAATGCTGCTAGACTTCTTATGCAGCATCTTTATGAAACAAATTATTCGGGATTAATGATGCGAATGCACGATAGAATCGATGAAGAAAAATGGCACCAATTTCAAAAAGACGTTGAGGAACACGCTACTGGTCGTCCAGTTCAATATATTACAGGTGTGGAAGAGTTCTATGGTAGAACCTTTACGGTAGATGAATCGGTGCTAATTCCTCGTCCAGAAACAGAGGAGTTAATTTTAGGAACAAAAGAACGGATGAAAAAGCTTTTCGGTGATCAAGCTGAGTTGAAACTCGCTGATATTGGAACGGGTAGTGGCGCTATTGCCATTACTATGAAAAAAGAATGGCAAGCTGCTGAGGTGGTCGCGACTGATATATCAGAGGTGGCTCTTGAAACCGCAAAAATCAATGCGCAAAACCTTGATGCAGATATTGATTTCCGTTTAGGAGATTTAACGGCTCCTATAGAAAACGAAAAGTGGGATGTTATTTTATCGAATCCTCCTTATATTGCATTTGAAGAGGCAAAGGAAATGTCAGAGGTGGTTTTAGAGCATGAACCCCACTCTGCACTTTTTGCGGAGGAGGAAGGATTGATACTCTATAGGAAACTAGCTGAGCAATTACCGAATCTAGTAAAAAAACGAGCTTTAATCGGTGTTGAGATAGGTTATACACAGGGCGAAGCTGTAGCGAATTTCTTCAAATCTAGTTTTCCACAGGGTAAAATTGAAATCGTAAAAGATATTAACAAAAAAAATCGTATAGTTTTTTGTGAAATTGATGTATAAAAATCTCTCAATCTGACAATTATGATGTCAGGGAGGGATTTAAAATGTTAAATGATTACGAGATTACAAGTGTTGATAATAAAAATGAGATTCATCCAATTATAAGCCTTTTAAAATTAGTTGCCTTTGCAGTTGCAATTATGTGTTCTATTATTTTAGTACCGAATATGGTTGATGAAGTCTATGAAACTAGAAGTAACTTAGTTGATGATAGTTTGAAAATTCGAGTGGTAGCAAATAGTAATACAGATGCCGATCAGCAGTTGAAGACGGAAATGGTGGAAAACCTAACACCTTTCTTAACACAGATTCAACAAAATGAACAGGCACAACTTGATAATGATGAGGTTTATGCTGAATTAGCTACTTTTGTGGAAAAAAATTATGCAGATCAGGATGTAAAAATCAATGTTGGGGATAACCTAATACCACCTAAATTAGAATCCAATATGTTTTATCCACAATATCACTATAACTCACTTGTGTTAACAATTGGTGAGGGACGTGGGGATAACTGGTGGTGTACCATCTTCGCGAATGTTTGTGAGCGTAAGGCAGACAAAGATTCGGAGAAGGAAGAAGCGAAGAAGGCTGATGAAGAAGAGGAAGAAGCAAAGGTAACATTTATTGTGTGGGAATGGGTGAAAAAGCTTTTTGCTTAAAAGTTATTAACAATATTCTGAAAGTTATGCACATTAACCTGCACATATCCACATAATCCTCTTAGGCGCCTATAGAAAAGGAGGGGTAAAATGGAAACGATTCGATTACTTGTGGATAATAATTCGAATAGTGAGAAAAGTTATACACAAGCTGTGGATTTGTTAAATAATGGGGAAGTTGTTGCATTTCCAACTGAAACGGTTTACGGGCTGGGAGCAGTTGCAACGAACGACAGGGGCGTAAAAAAGATTTTCGAAGCAAAGGGCCGTCCGTCAGATAACCCATTAATTGTACATATTGGAACAATAGAAGAAGTTGCAAATTTCATAGAAGAAATTCCCGAAAATGCGTTAAAGCTAATGGATACTTTTTGGCCAGGACCATTGACGTTAATCATGAAGGCTAAACCAGGCATACTCGCGCCAAGTGTTACAGCAGGGCTAACAACAGTAGGAATGCGCATGCCTGATCATGAAGTAGCACTGGACCTACTAAGAAAGCTAAAAAAACCAGTTGCAGCACCGAGTGCCAATCGAAGTGGGAAGCCAAGCCCTACAAAAGCTGAACATGTGGAAGAAGATTTAAAGGGCCGAATTCCATTGATTTTAGATGGAGGAGCAACAGGCATCGGAATCGAATCAACGGTACTGGATATAACGGTAAATCCACCAGTCATTCTGCGTCCAGGTGGTGTTACTAAGGAAATGCTTGAGGAAGTAATAGGTGAAGTAATCCAACCGACTAAATTACAGGAAAAGCTAGATTCAACTCCCAAAGCACCAGGCATGAAATACACGCATTACGCGCCAAACGCACCAGTGTATTTAATCGAAAGTGATCAAATGACTGTAAGTGAAGCGATTAGTAAGCTGAGTAATAAAGGCGAAAAAATTGCCCTGCTTGCACCGTTATCCTTTGAAAACTTAGGTGCCGACTTTTTCTTTCCATATGGAGAAGAGGGAGATCAAGAGATGATGAGCTCTAAGTTGTACGATGATTTAAGAGCATGTGATAAAACACAGGCCACAATCATCCTTGCTACAACAACTTCAATTCAAGGAGTAGGCGCTGCCATCATGAATCGCCTAGAAAAAGCCGCGGGTGGGAATTGGTATAAATAGTAAACTGAAGCTTTGCTTTTGTCCTTAGGGTCAGAAGTGAAGTTTTTTTTGTGGAGATAATAAGTTGGTTCTGCAGCTTCGAATACTTCGTTCGCTCAAATAAATGCTAAATTAGCAGCTTAACAAGTAATCACTTTAATAGTCTAAGAGGCTTAGTAGCGAAATGTTACTTCATTAGAATAAATAGGCTTTTAGCACCTAATCGAGTAGTGACGAGAATCCATTGATATTAGAGGAACGACAGGCATAAGATAGTAGAAAACTTATGAAGGAAAGAGGACTATATTGCAGGAAATAATAACGGGACTTATTGTAGCATTAGATGTAGTAGCGCTTTACCTGCTACTACCAGATGTTAAACAGCGTTTCCTCCTTTCGTTTTGGACAGCCCTTCTACATATGGTATTTCCAATTATTGGTTTTACTTTAGGGAGTTGGATGGTACATATCCTATTACAATGGTCTAATCTAGTTTCGAGCATCTTACTGTTTTCAATTGGTCTACAATTAATACTTTCGACAAAAAATCGACAAACAATTGCTATTCCAATCGCAATTTTAGCAATAACTGCAAGTTTAGACACCTTTTCAGTAAGCATTTCTTTTGGTATGCTAAATTTACAAAAGTATTTATTTATTATCAGTGCAGGAATTTGGACTTTTGTTCTATCCTATATATCCTTATACATTGCAAAAAGTCGTTTGAGAATCAAAGGTGATGCTTTGAAATGGATAGCAGGACTTGCACTAGTTGGCATTAGTATCTATTCATTTATTTTAAACATCGAATAACATAAAGAAAGAGTGGACGCTCGTGAATATTTATTTCATTTGTACGGGAAATACATGTAGAAGTCCTATGGCAGAAGCTATATTGCGAAGTAAAAACCTTGAGGAAGTACAGGTTAAATCAGCTGGTATATATGCAATGGAAGGAGGAGAAATTTCAGAGAATGCAAAAGCTGTACTCGAACAAGAACAAATATCCTTTAGTCATATTACATCACAAGTAAAGCAGGAGGATATTGAGTGGGCAGATTTAATTTTAACAATGACTTTAGCTCACAAAAATATGATTTTGCTTTCTTTCCCAAATGCTCAGGGGAAAACCTTTACATTAAAAGAATATGTAGTTCCTTTTAGCTCAAAGGATGTATCTGACCCATTTGGTGGAGATATTGCAACGTATAAACAGACTTATCTAGAACTAAATCGACTAATAGACGAATTACTTATGAAATTTTCTGGAGGTAGCACTAAATAATGAAAAATAAAACATTCAGCTTACGCAAAAAATTAGTTTTATTTGTAGGTATTTTAGCGTTCGTTACGTATTCAACAAGTTTTGTATTTATACATTATCTTCACCCAATGTTCTTCTCACAGTTTATCGAAAATCAAAGAGTCTTTGAGCTTCTTACATATGTATTAGGGATCACTTGGTCATGTATATTAGCTGGCATTTTCAGTGTCATTTTAGTGAAGCCATTACAGCAGCTTGAAAAATCTGCAACATTAGTAGCAGAAGGGAAAATTGGACAGGACGTAAATGTACCAAAATCCCGTGACGAAATTGCTTCTGTTGCTGAAGCATTCCAGCTAATGGTAACAAACCTTCGCCAAATGGTAGAAAGTATTGAAGGAAATTTCAATAAAACGAACGAGGTCATTATTGAATTATCGGAGCAAACTTCAGCTGCTTCACTTAAAGCGGAGGGAATTGCACAAACGGTTAGCCAGATTTCTCAAGGTGCAGAAGGTTCTGCTGTTGCTGTACAGGAGACGGCTGAAGCAATTGAGGATGTACGCCAATTGGCATCAGAGGTAAATACGCGTGCCCTTAATTCAGCAAATCAATCTAAGGAAATCATTCATAGTCTAGAAACAACAACAGATTCGATCCAAGGATTAGTGACAAGTATTCAACAAATTGCACAGGGGAATGAAAAAGCCCTTGGAAACATACATCAGCTTGAGAAAAATGCCGAACAAATTGAACGAATCATCAGCTTAGTAGGGGATATTGCAGCACAAACCAACCTATTAGCATTGAATGCTTCTATTGAAGCGGCACGAGCTGGGGAGCATGGTAAAGGCTTTGCTGTAGTTGCAGAAGAGGTTCGTAGCTTAGCAGACGAAAGTGCAAAAGCAGTTCAGGGAATCACAAGCCTGATTCAAACAATGCAAGAGAATGTATCAGTGGTCGTAAAACAAATGAACGAACAAGTAACCTTTGCTGTGAAGGAGTCCTCGAAGGTTTCTGAAACAACCGAAACAGTTGAAGGAATGGCTTCAAGTGTGCGTGAAATGGCAGATGCAGTTGTAAAGATTTCAGAGTTAGTCGAAAAACAAATGGTCAATATCGAAACAACAGCACGTCAATCTCAAGAAGTAGCGGCCATCGCTCAGCAAACCTCTGCAGGAGCCCAAGAAGTACGTGGCTCAACAGAAGAACAAGCCTACGCTATCGAACAAGTCGAAAACCTATCAAAGGATTTAAAACGCCAATCCGAACAGCTATACAAAATGATCCAACAATTCGATCGAAACAACTAACAGAAAAGCCTCATGCCCACCTAACGCATGAGGCTTTTCTCTGTCTAGAATTGAATTGTGTGAGAATTGTTTGTGTGCCTGGTACATGGAGAATTCTGAATTGTATGGGAGTTGTTTGTGTACCTGGCACCGAAAAGATTCTGAATTGTACAGAAATTGTGTGTGTACCTGGTACACACACAATTTCTGCCTATTCACGAATTATATTTGGAGTTTCGAACCGGAAAGTAGTTTAAATCTGAACGAAATTGAGTACATGCACGCTATTATTCGTATTTAAGTTAAAAGATTATGTGAATGTTTATAAAATACATGTAATTATTTCTCAATTAGTGGTAAACTGTACATGACAATATACGCTAGGAGGTAACGTAGTGAAAATTGCAATTTCTTCAGACCACGGTGGGAATAACTTACGAAAAGAAATTATGTCACTATTAGATGAACTTAACATTAGCTATCAGGATTTTGGTCCGCAATCTAGTGATTCGGTTGATTATCCAGATTATGCGAAACCAGTAGCTGATGGTGTAGCTAGTGGTGAATTCGAACGTGGAATTTTAGTTTGTGGAACTGGCATCGGTATGTCAATTGCTGCAAATAAGGTAAAAGGTATTCGTTGTGCACTTGTTCATGATGTGTTCAGTGCAAAAGCAACTCGTTGCCACAACGATTCTAATATTCTAGCTATGGGGGAACGTGTTATCGGACCTGGTTTAGCGCTTGAAATCGTAAAAGCTTGGTTAGGTACCGAGTTTGAAGGCGGTCGTCATTCTCGCCGAATCGAAAAAATTACTGAGCTTGAAGGGTAAGTGACGAATCTTGACTTCATTACAGCAGATTCAATCACAATTGTCGCAGTTGCTAAGTGAGTTAGAACAACAAGTAAAGTTTCAGCCAAAGCAGCTTTATGTTATCGGCTGCTCGACATCTGAAATTGCAGGCTCTCGAATTGGAACTTCTGGTGCCATTGAGATAGCTGAAGTACTGTTTGATGAATTTTCGAAATTTGCCCAAAAACACAGTCTATATTTAGTTTTCCAAGGCTGTGAGCACATAAACCGCGCTCTAACAATGGAGGCTGAGGCTGCTCAAATGTATTCATTGGAGCCTGTCACAGTAGTTCCTGTTAAACATGCAGGTGGTTCCATGTCTGCCTATGCGTATTCAAAATTTGAAAATCCGGTTGTTGTGGAGCATGTTCGTGCCCATGGTGGGATTGATATCGGACAAACGATTATTGGAATGCATTTAAAAGAAGTTGCGATTCCGTTGCGAACGTCGGTACGGCAAATTGGGGAAGCAATTGTTACAATAGCAACAACTCGTCCAAAATTAATCGGTGGCGAAAGAGCAGTCTATATTAGATAAAAGCATCAGAGAAGTTTATAAAGGTTAAATGAATTTGGGATAAAAATCCGATAATAGGATTTTTCATTAATAAAAAAATGAAAGAATTTTAGGGGGATTTAGACAATGGCTTATGAAAAATTAGCAGCACAAGATAAAGCGGTATTAGATGGTATTTTAGCAGAGAAAAAACGTCAACAAGCGAACATCGAGTTAATCGCATCAGAAAATATTGTCTCTGAGGCAGTTATGGAAGCACAAGGTTCAGTATTAACTAACAAATATGCTGAAGGTTACCCAGGTAAACGCTACTATGGTGGCTGTGAGCATGTAGACGTTGTGGAAGATATCGCACGTGATCGAGTGAAACAAATCTTCGGTGCTGAATATGCAAACGTTCAACCGCACTCTGGTGCACAAGCTAATATGGCTGTATACTTCACAGTTCTTGAACCAGGCGATACTGTGCTTGGTATGAACCTTTCACATGGTGGGCATTTAACACATGGTTCTCCTGTAAACTTCTCTGGTATTCAATATAAATTTGTAGAATACGGTGTATCAAAAGAAACGCATGTTATTGACTATGAGGATGTACGTGCAAAAGCTTTAGAACATAAGCCAAAGTTAATCGTTGCTGGTGCTTCTGCATATCCACGTGAAATCGACTTCAAAAAATTCCGTGAGATTGCTGATGAAGTAGGCGCTTATTTCATGGTAGATATGGCGCATATCGCTGGTCTAGTAGCTACTGGTGAACACCAATCTCCAGTACCTTATGCAGATTTCGTTACTTCTACAACACATAAAACATTACGAGGCCCACGTGGCGGCTTAATCTTAACTTCTGAAGAATGGGGCAAAAAGATTGATAAGTCTGTGTTCCCAGGAATACAAGGTGGTCCATTAATGCACGTTATCGCTGCAAAAGCTGTAGCATTCGGTGAAGCATTACAGCCAGAATTCAAAGAATACGCTAAGCAAATTAAAGCAAACGCGAAAGCACTTGCTGAAACTTTAGTTGCTGAAGGCTTAGAATTAGTTTCTGGTGGAACTGATAACCACTTACTTTTAGTAAACGTAAAATCAGTTGGTCTAACTGGTAAAGTTGCAGAAAAAGTACTTGATGAAGTAGGACTTACAACTAACAAAAACACAATCCCGTACGATGAAGAAAAACCATTCGTAACTTCTGGTATCCGTCTTGGTACAGCGGCAGTAACAAGCCGTGGCTTCAAGGAAGAGGATTTAAAAGAGGTAGGCTTAATCATCGCCAAACTTCTTAAAAATCCAGAAGACGAAGCAGTTCAAAAAGAAGCAACAAATCGCGTAAAAGTCTTAACTGACAAATATCCAATCTACGAAGAATTAGTTACAAATATGTAATTTTAAAAGGCTAGCGAGAAGGATTTCCTCGCTAGCCTTTTCAATTGTGATTATATAGCCCGTATTATGAGCACAAAGCAGATTTTATGAGCGGAAAACGCCGCTTGTGTTCACATGGCAAAGTTTATGAGCGGACAACACATCTTAAAATCACATAACTCCTTTTAAGTAACCAGAAAACTCCCTTTTAGACCCCATCACTCAATTGACATGCATCATATTTGCAAATGACATAGAATTTTCCATAAACCCATTCGACATATTGTTTTATGTTATGACTTTTTTTGATATACTAGCCTAGATAAAGGGAAACTACATTTAGTTGGGGGAAATCTCACTAAATGCCAGGTTACAAAAAGGAGCGAAATCAATTGAGCAAAGTATATGTATTTGATCACCCATTAATCCAACATAAGTTAACTTATATTCGTGATAAAAACACGGGAACAAAGGAATTTCGTGAGCTTGTTGACGAGGTAGCGACATTAATGGCATTTGAAATTACGCGTGATATGCCATTAGAGGAAATTGATGTTGAAACACCAGTAACAACGGCAAAAACAAAGGTTCTTTCTGGTAAAAAAATCGCGATCGTTCCAATCTTACGTGCGGGAATTGGTATGGTTGACGGAGTTTTAAAGCTAATCCCAGCTGCAAAAGTGGGGCATATCGGGTTATACCGCGATCCAGAAACTTTAAAGCCAGTTGAATATTACGCAAAGCTTCCAGCTGATGTGGAGGAACGTGATTTCATCATCGTGGATCCAATGCTTGCTACAGGCGGTTCGGCAGTAGAAGCGATTAATTCTTTAAAAACACGTGGTGCTAAAAACATTAAATTCATGTGCTTAATTGCAGCTCCAGAAGGTGTACAAGCTATCCAGGAGACACATCCAGATGTGGATATCTATATCGCAGCGCTAGATGAAAAATTAAATGACCACGGCTATATCGTTCCAGGTCTTGGAGATGCGGGAGACCGTCTATTCGGAACTAAATAATTTTTTGGCGGATAAAGGGTACTCGCTGGCGGATATCATATTAGATTTGGCGGATAAATCGCTAAACTTGGCGGATAAACCGTTGCGGCCTCTTCAAACAAATTATTCTTTTAGCAAATCCTAAATACAATACAATTATTACATTAATATACGACCTCCTTCTCGATAGGGAGGTCGTTTAAAAAATTTAAGGACGGTGCAAGTCAATTGAGTAAAAAATGGAAGGTAATGACGATTTTTGGAACGAGACCTGAGGCCATTAAGATGGCGCCGCTTGTTTTAGAATTACAAAAGTATCCTGAACAAATTGAGTCGATTGTGACAGTAACTGCTCAACATCGTCAAATGCTGGACCAGGTATTAGAAACGTTCAATATTACGCCTAACTACGATTTGAATATTATGAAGGATCGTCAAACATTGATTGATGTTACAACGAATGCACTTCAGGGTTTAGATCGTGTTATGAAGGAAGCTAAGCCGGATATTGTGTTAGTGCATGGAGATACAACGACTACTTTTGTTGGAAGCTTGGCTGCGTTTTATAACCAAATTGCAATCGGTCATGTGGAGGCTGGGTTACGTACGGGGAACAAATATTCACCATACCCTGAAGAAATGAATCGCCAGCTTACTGGTGTGATGGCAGATTTGCATTTCGCTCCTACTGAAGTGTCAAAAGAAAATCTATTAAAAGAAAATAAACAAGAGCAAGATATCTTTGTTACAGGAAATACGGCAATTGATGCATTAAAAACAACTGTTGGTGAAAACTATAGCCATCCGGTTTTAGAAAAAATAGGAGATGACCGTATGATTCTTCTAACAGCACACCGCAGAGAGAATCTTGGTCAACCAATGCGTAACATGTTCAAGGCTATTAAAAGGTTATTATCTGAGCATGATGATGTGCAGGTTGTGTATCCTGTACATTTAAATCCGGCTGTTCGAGAAGTAGCTGATGAGATTCTAGGAAATGATTCTCGTATTCATTTAATTGAACCTTTAGAGGTTTTTGACTTCCATAACTTTGCTGCCCGTTCCTTTATGATTTTAACGGATTCTGGTGGTGTTCAAGAAGAGGCGCCTTCACTTGGAAAGCCTGTTTTAGTTTTACGTGATACAACAGAGCGCCCAGAAGGAATTGCAGCTGGTACATTAAAGCTAGCAGGTACAGAAGAAGAAACAATCTATAAGCTTGCAAAAGAGTTATTAGAAGACAGTGCGGCTTATGAGAAGATGGCACAGGCTTCAAATCCTTATGGTGATGGCCATGCTTCTAAACGGATTGTCGAAGCATTGATTAGTTTCTTTGAAAAAAGTAAATAATAAGTTCCATTATAGAATTTTTATTAAAAAATCAATATTTCTGGTAAAAACTTGATAAATAGTCTATTTCTATTTAGTGAAAGGTGAGATTGTTATCTTTTTATTTCTACTTCTTACACAAATTTGTCAAGAATTTGACAATATTTCAGTTGTTGTGAAGTTTTTCACCTGAACTAATTGACATCATTTTACCCCTATTGTATGCTTACAAAGGGTAAGAATGATAAGGGTTTCAAGTCAACATTTGACCCCGAAACGCTTGTTATATCAAGTTTCTACTAGATTGACAGTTGAAACTTATCAACGTCAATTTGCAACGTTTTCAAAGCGCTGGAATTTATGTATTTACAGCAAAGAAATCTAAGTATGATAGAAAATTCTTATTCAAACGAGGATTTTTTACTATTTTCATTTCTTTTTTCGACATTTGTTGGAAACGCTTGTAAAGCAAATGCTTCGCTGGATTCCTTAAGTAGAGAACGATTTGAACTTTTACTCGAAAAAGATTTGGGAGATAAATTGCCAATGCTAGATTTGCATCACATTTTCGCTATGCAGAAGAAAGCGTTATTTTTTTTGCTCGCTCTTTGTGCATTAGGATGGGGATTTACCTCATACCCTACAGTTTTTGCTGGTATTGCCGTCGGTGCTTGCTTTGGTACATATAACTTTTGGATTCTTGGTCGACGAATGGACAAGTTTGATCGTTCCATAAGTGAAGGGAAGAAAACAGTATCACTCGGTTCAGCTTTGCGCTATGGATCAGGTATTGCAGCAGTCGCTATCGCAATTACGTTGCCACAATATTTCCATCTAATTAGCACAGTGATAGGGCTAATGGTTCCATACGTTTTCCTATTTATAGGAGTAATCGTATCGTCGGTAAGAAACAAATAACGTAACAAAGAAAGTGAGGTGAATGCAAGAATGGATCATGGAGCTCCAGAACTAACGATAGGCTTTTTAACTTTCAACTTAGCCACAGTCTTAACACTTTTAGTTACAGCAATTATCGTATTTTTAATCGCGTTTGTTGCTACACGCAATTTAAAACTTAAACCAACTGGTATGCAAAACTTCATGGAGTGGGTGATGGATTTCGTTAAAGGAATCATCAAAAACAACATGGATTGGAAAACGGGTGGTCGATTCCACATTTTAGGTATTACCCTTATTATGTTTATCGCCGTTGCAAACTTGCTTGGTTTACCACTTGGCGGTATTGTAATTCATGGAGACCTATGGTGGAAGTCGCCAACAGCTGACCCAACAGTTACATTAACGCTAGCATCAATGGTTACGGTATTAGCTACTTACTATGGTATTAAAATGCGTGGTACAAAGCATTACTTCGGGACATTCGTCCAACCAATGTCATTTTTACTACCGCTAAAGATTATCGAGGAGTTTGCTAACACATTAACGTTAGGTCTTCGTCTTTACGGTAACATCTACGCCGGTGAGATTTTACTTACTTTAATAGCAGGTATTGCCGGAACAAGTATTTTAGGATTCTTCGGTGGTTTAATCCCAGGATTAGCATGGATAGGATTCTCAATCTTCATTGGCTTTATCCAGGCCTTCATCTTCACAATGTTAACAATGGTTTACTTATCTCACAAAGTGAGTGCAGACCATTAATATAAAGCTTTTAGTGTAAAACATTAGACGCTTAAAACAAAAAAAATAATATACAATTCCAAGGAGGAAATATTCAATGGGTTTATTAGCAGCAGCAATCGCAATCGGTTTAGGTGCACTTGGTGCAGGTATTGGTAACGGTCTTATCGTTTCACGTACAGTAGAAGGTATCGCTCGTCAACCAGAGGCACGTGGCGTTCTTCAAACTACAATGTTCATCGGGGTAGCATTAGTTGAGGCCCTACCGATCATCGCAGTAGTAGTAGCATTCATCGTAATGAACCGATAATCATTGGTTCAAAACACATGTGGCGAAGATGATTCCACAAGAAGAAACTTCGCCATTCCTTTTGTTTAAAATGTAAGTCTTTTTTAAAATTGAATGTAAAGAAGTACAAAACATAGATTTTATGAAATGTTTCGAACGGTCTTATTAGACGAACTTATACGGAACTATATAATTTTTGATAGCTCTTGAAGGGAGTGAAACAATCGTGAATTTGGATTACCTAGTACTAGGTGCTGGCGGTCATGCCTTTAATGGTGGTGACGTTTTAGCTACACTTATTATCTTCCTAGTTTTAATGTTACTTCTAAAAAAATTCGCTTGGGGTCCATTAATGGGCATTATGCAACAACGTGAAGAGTTAGTATCTGGAGAAATCGAAGCAGCTGAAAACGCTCGCATCGAATCTGCTAAAGCTTTAGAAGAGCAAAAAGCTCTTTTAAAAGAAGCTCGCACGGAAGCACAAGCAATTATTGAAAGTGCTAAAAAACAAGGCGAAGTTCAACGTGATGAAATCATCACTGCGGCTCGTACTGAAGCTAATCGCTTAAAAGACTCAGCTGTTCGTGAAATCGAAACTGAGAAAGAAAAAGCAATCGCTGCGGTTCGTGATGAAGTCGTTTCATTATCAGTTCTTGCTGCATCTAAAGTTCTTGGGAAAGAAATTTCTGAAGAGGACAATAGCGCATTAATTAAAGAAACGATTGCGAAGGCAGGCGAAGCGAAATGAGTTCGACAATAGCTAATCGTTATGCACAAGCTTTGTTTCAACTTGCTTTAGAAAAACAAGTTGTTGCAGAAGTTAATGTAGATTTAGAAGAATTAGTGAAAGTAATTGAAACAACTCCTGAGTTAGTTTCACTACTTGCTACACCAAAATTCTCAATCGAACGTAAAAAACAAATTGCAGCTGAAGTTTTTGCTACAGCTAATCCAATGGTAGTAAATATGCTTGAACTTCTTATTGATAAAAAGCGTGTTAACGAAATTGGAAACTTGGCAAAAAGCTTCAAAAAGCTTGCAGCAGAAGCACAAGGTTCTGCTGAAGCAACAGTTTACTCTACTCGCGCACTTACTGATTCAGAAAAAGATGAAATCTCTTCTTCTTTCGGTAAATTAGTTGGTAAAGAAAAACTTACTATTACAAACGTAATCGAACCATCAATTCTTGGTGGCGTTCGTGTTCAAATCGGTAACTACATTTTTGATAACACAGTAGCTAGTAAGCTAGATAATCTTAAACGTACGTTAGTTGGTTAATTATAAAGAAATGTGAGAGGTGACATTCATGGGCATCAAGGCTGAAGAAATCAGCGTGCTGATAAAAAAGCAGATTGAAAACTATCAATCTGATCTAGAAGTAAGCGAAGTTGGTACTGTAATCACAGTTGGTGACGGTATTGCTCGTGCTCATGGCCTCGACAACTGCATGGCCGGAGAATTATTAGAGTTCTCTAACGGTGTTATGGGTATGGCTCAAAACCTTGAAGAAGGTAACGTTGGTATCGTTATCTTAGGTAACTACCTAGGCATTAAAGAAGGCGATGAAGTACGTCGAACTGGCCGTATTATGGAAGTACCAGTTGGTGAAGAACTAATTGGTCGCGTTGTAAACCCACTTGGTCAACCAGTGGATGGACAGGGCCCAATCAATACAACTAAAACTCGTCCAATCGAAAGCCCAGCTTTCGGTGTAATGGCTCGTAAATCTGTACACGAACCATTACAAACAGGTATCAAAGCGATTGACGCTCTTGTACCAATCGGTCGTGGTCAACGTGAGTTAATCATCGGTGACCGTCAAATTGGTAAAACTTCAATTGCAATTGACACAATTCTTAACCAAGCAGACCAAGATATGATTTGTATCTATGTTGCAATTGGTCAAAAAGAATCTACAGTACGTGGTGTTGTTGAAACACTTCGTAAAAACGGTGCTTTAGACTACACAATCGTTGTAACTGCATCTGCTTCTCAACCAGCTCCATTATTATACTTAGCACCTTATGCTGGTGTATCTATGGCTGAAGAGTTCATGTTACAAGGTAAACACGTATTAATCGTATATGATGATTTATCTAAACAAGCTGCAGCTTACCGTGAGCTTTCATTATTATTACGTCGTCCTCCAGGTCGCGAAGCTTACCCAGGTGACGTATTCTACTTACACAGTCGTTTATTAGAGCGTGCTGCTAAGTTAAACGAAACATATCAAAATGGTTCGATTACAGCACTTCCATTCGTTGAGACTCAAGCTGGGGATATCTCTGCATACATCCCAACTAACGTTATCTCAATCACTGATGGACAAATCTTCTTAC
This sequence comes from Ureibacillus chungkukjangi, assembly GCF_044795995.1. Classification (NCBI taxonomy): domain Bacteria; kingdom Bacillati; phylum Bacillota; class Bacilli; order Caryophanales; family Caryophanaceae; genus Ureibacillus; species Ureibacillus chungkukjangi. The sequence goes on from NZ_CP085009.1 coordinate 857,215, forward strand.
AAGCTGACCTATTCCACTCAGGTGTACGTCCAGCGATCAACGCTGGTCTTTCAGTATCACGTGTAGGTGGATCTGCTCAAATTAAAGCGATGAAAAAAGTTGCTGGTACGCTACGTCTTGACTTAGCTGCATTCCGTGAGCTTGAATCATTCGCACAATTTGGATCTGATTTAGATAAAGCTACTCTTGCTAAACTTGAGCGTGGTAAACGTACGGTTGAAGTTCTTAAACAAGACCTTAACAAACCAATCAAAGTTGAAAAGCAAGTAACAATTCTTTATGCATTAACTCGTGGTTTCTTAGATGATATTCCTGTACAAGATATCGTACGTTTCGAAGCTGAATTATACAGCTGGTTAGATGTAAACCACACAAACGTTTTAGATCATATTCGCACTACAAAAGAACTTGCATCAGATGCTGAAATGGCAGCTGCTCTTAACGAATTCAAAAAGACTTTTGCTAAATCAGAATAAGTTTAAACAAGTTCAATGTGTTTTGTGATTAAAAACTAAAAGGTGGTGAAATACCAGTGGCAAATTTACGTGAAATAAAAACTCGTATTACTTCAACAAAGAAAACGAGTCAAATGACGAAAGCCATGCAAATGGTTTCGGCTTCTAAAAGTAAACGTGCAGAGTCAAATGCAAAGAAATATGTTCCTTATATGGAAAAAGTACAAGACGTGGTTGCTGCAATCGCTTCAGGTGCAACTGATGCATCGCATCCAATGTTAGTGTCTCGTCCAGTTAAGAAAACAGCTTATCTTGTAATTGGTTCTGACCGTGGTCTTGCAGGGGCTTATAACTCAAGTATCTTACGTCAATTAGAACGCACGTTAAAAGAACGTCATAAATCACAAGATGAATACGTGATTTTTGCAGTCGGACGTGTTGCTCGTGACTATTTTGTAAAACGTGAATTCAACGTATTAGATAGTGTTGTTGGTTTACCAGACCAACCTTCATTCTCTGACGTGAAACAAATCGCTCGTAAAGCTGTTGGTATGTTCGCTGATGGTACATATGATGAACTTTATATGTACTATAACCACTTTGTCAGTGTTATTTCACAAGAAGTTACTGAGAAAAAGGTATTACCTATCACTGATTTAGCTCCAGCAAGCGAAGGCGTATCGGCTTCATATGAATTCGAACCATCTGGTGATGCAATTCTAGAAGTATTACTTCCACAATACGCTGAAAGCTTAATTTATGGTGCTTTATTAGATGGTAAAGCTAGTGAACATGCTGCTCGTATGACAGCGATGAAAACAGCAACTGATAATGCTAACGACATTGTTAGAGATTTATCACTTGTATATAACCGTGCGCGTCAAGCGGCGATTACACAAGAAATTACAGAAATCGTTGGTGGAGCTGCAGCCTTAGAATAGGCTGCACTTTCCAGCGTGCGTTTATAAAAGGAAGAAAAGCGGGAAATTCAATTGCCCTACATAGTTAGTCAATTCGGACCGCTCGGACACCCAACTCGATAGGAGGTACACAAGAATGAACTTAGGACACGTTATTCAAGTAATGGGTCCGGTTGTTGACGTAAAATTCAGCAACGGTCAATTACCAGCAATCTATAACGCCTTAACTGTTAAGATTGATCGTCGAAATGGCGAAAGTGAAACTTTAACTCTTGAAGTTGCTCTTCACCTAGGTGACGATTCTGTTCGTACTATTGCCATGTCATCTACTGACGGCTTACAACGTGGAGCAGAAGTAACAGATTTAGGAAAAGCAATCTCTGTACCAGTTGGTGATGTAACTTTAGGACGTGTATTCAACGTACTAGGTGAAGTTATCGACTTAGGAGAAGAAATTGGGGCAGAAGCTCGTCGTGATTCAATTCACCGTGAAGCTCCAAAATTTGATGAATTATCTACAGAAGTACAAATCCTTGAAACAGGTATCAAAGTAGTAGACTTATTAGCACCTTACATCAAAGGTGGTAAAATCGGTTTATTCGGTGGTGCCGGTGTAGGTAAAACTGTATTAATTCAAGAACTTATCAACAACATCGCACAAGGTCACGGTGGTATCTCTGTATTCGCTGGTGTAGGTGAGCGTACTCGTGAAGGGAACGACTTATTCCACGAGATGAGTGACTCTGGCGTTATTAGCAAAACATCAATGGTATTCGGTCAAATGAATGAGCCACCTGGTGCACGTATGCGTGTAGCATTAACTGGTCTTACAATGGCTGAATTCTTCCGTGATGAGCAAGGACAAGACGTTCTTTTATTCATCGATAACATTTTCCGTTTCACACAAGCAGGTTCGGAAGTATCTGCCCTATTAGGTCGTATGCCTTCTGCGGTAGGTTACCAACCAACACTTGCTACTGAAATGGGTAACTTACAAGAACGTATTACTTCAACAAACAAAGGTTCTGTTACATCGATCCAAGCGATCTATGTACCTGCCGATGACTATACTGACCCAGCCCCAGCTACAACTTTCGCTCACTTAGATGCAACAACTAACTTAGAGCGTAAATTATCTGAGATGGGTATCTACCCTGCGGTGGATCCATTAGCTTCAACTTCTCGTGCTTTATCACCTGAAATCGTTGGTGAAGAACACTACGGTATTGCTCGTGGCGTTCAAATGACGTTACAACGTTATAACGAATTACAAGATATCATCGCCATCTTAGGTATGGATGAGTTATCTGACGAAGATAAGCAAACAGTTGAACGTGCTCGTCGTATTCAGTTCTTCTTATCTCAAAACTTCCACGTAGCGGAGCAATTTACTGGTCAAAAAGGTTCTTTTGTACACGTAAAAGATACTGTTCGTTCATTCAAGGAAATCCTTGAAGGTAAATACGATCACTTACCAGAAGATGCTTTCCGTTTAGTTGGTAGCATTGAAGAGGTAGTAGAAAAAGCGAAAAGCATGGGCGTAGAGGTATAATCTGCGGACGAAAGGAGCAAAAATATGAAGACAGTTAAAGTCAATATTGTCACTCCCGACGGCCCAGTATACGATTCAGAAGTCGCAATGGTTATCGCTAAAACAGTTTCAGGTGAAATTGGGGTTCTTCCAGGACATATTCCTACAGTTGCCCCACTTGCAATCGGTACTGTAACACTTAAAAAAGAAGACGGTTCACAAGAACTTGTAGCCGTTAGTGGTGGTTTCATAGAAGTGCGTCCTGACCAAATTTCAATATTAGCTCCTTCTGCAGAGTTAGCAGCTAATATTGACGTTAACCGTGCTAAAGAATCACTTGCACGTGCAGAACAACGTCTTCAAAAGAAACAGGATGACATCGATTTCAAACGCGCTGAGCTAGCTTTAAATCGTGCGATTAATCGTATCAGCGTTCATGAGGGTAATAACTAATTCAACTAATAAAAGCGGACGGGCAACTGTCCGCTTTTTTACTGAGTAAGTATATAAAACATCAACTCGACTGACTTTGGTCGAGTTGTGTTTTTTAATTATTTTTAAGGAGGATATTTAAATGGAGGTTTATCAAACTTTAGGTTTTCAAGCCATCATCGGATTAGTTTCCCATATCTTTTTTATTGCAATCACTTTCTTTGCGCTTCAAGCTTTCAGAGCAGAGCAGCTGTTTAAAAAAGGAAAGGTTTTTCAAATTCAGTTAATTTACATATTATTAAGTATTGCAATTGGTTCTTCAGTATCTAATTTCCTAATTGATTTTTCAAATTGGTCTAGACAATTACCATATATTTTCTCTTAATAGTAGTGAAATGGCTGTATTACTAAAATGGGGCAATTTATATATCCTGTAAGGACAAATGACAATTCGTTTTTCGTTACATAATATATATAAGAGTTCTATTACCTGCTACATACTTAGTTTCAAGGGATTTTTGAACGGATATGAAATTTCGAGCGTTTTCTACCGGTAGCTTTGCAATTTTTTGTCTAATTAATCAAATCTTGGCGAAAAGCTAAGTTTTATAATATTTCCTCGGCAATATTGTTGGAAATTGTTTTGTAACCTTCATTTTGGGTATATATCCAATAATTCACTGTTAATTTTTTACACAATAATTGGATGTATTAAATTCACAAATATGTTTAATCGAGCGTAATATAAAATGTAGAAAATTATTGATATTTCCTGTAAAATAGTGATTTGGATGCTTGTTATACTATTTAATTAGCAGTACTATATTGATAGTTTTTGTGATTAATAACTTCATTCAGTTTTACTCTAATGACAAAAATAAGTATTTCAAATATTAATGATTAAATTTAGAAAATTTAAATTAACTTGAATGAGGTTAAAGTCTCTGGCGAATCATGAAAATTTTTAGCAGAAATTATCGAAGGAACTAAGATAAGATCTGAATAAATTTACGCCAAGACGATTTGATTTATAACCATTCATCAAGGTTCGACAGTTATGGACAATTGAATTCGGAGGGACGAATTGTGGAGAAAATTATTGTTACGGGAGGCCAAAAGTTACGAGGTATCGTAAAAGTTGAAGGAGCCAAAAACGCCGTACTACCTATCCTAGCAGCTTCATTATTAGCTTCTAAAAAAGTGAATATCATTAAAGACGTTCCGGATTTAGCGGACGTTAATACAATAAATGAAGTATTAAAAAGCCTAAATGCTGATGTAGCTTACAACGTAGAGAAAAATGAAATTCACATAAATGCTGAAAAACAATTATCGAGTGAAGCACAATTTGAATATGTAAGTAAAATGCGCGCTTCTATCTTAGTGATGGGATCTTTATTAGCGCGTAACGGCTATGCTCGTGTTGCTTTACCTGGTGGCTGTGCGATTGGATCACGTCCAATTGAATTACATTTAAAAGGCTTTGAAGCAATGGGTGCCAAAATTTCATTTGGTCATGGATATGTAGAAGCAAAAACTGTGGATGGTCTAAAGGGTGCTGAGATCTACTTAGACTTCCCAAGTGTAGGCGCTACAGAAAACATTATGACAGCAGCAGCGTTAGCAAAAGGAACAACAATCATTGAGAATGCTGCAAAAGAGCCTGAAATTGTTGACCTTGCTAACTTTATTAATGGCATGGGTGGCCGTGTAATCGGTGCAGGGACAGATACAATCCGTATTGAAGGTGTAGCAGAATTACATGGTACAACTCATCACATTATTCCAGATCGCATTGAAGCAGGTACGTTTATGGTTGCAGCAGCAATCACTCGTGGAGATGTCTTCATTGAAAATGCAGTACCAGAGCATATGTCTGCTTTAATCGCCAAGTTACGTGAAATGGGTGTAGAAGTACTTGAAGAAGGCGAAGGGCTAAGAGTTCGTGCAAATCAACCATTAAAAGCTGTTGATTTAAAAACAATGCCTCATCCTGGATTCCCAACAGATATGCAAGCACAAATGATGGCACTTCTTCTAACTGCTGAAGGAACAAGTATTATTACTGAAACTGTATTTGAAAATCGTTTCATGCATGTAGAAGAATTCCGTCGTATGAACGCCTTGGCTAAAATTGAAGGACGTACGGTATTTATTGAAGGACCTGTGAAATTACAAGGTGCTGAAGTTTCTGCAACAGACCTACGTGCAGCAGCAGCTTTAATCCTAGCTGGTCTAGTTTCTGAAGGGGTAACACGTGTAACGAAGTTAACTCACTTAGATCGTGGATACGTTGATTTCCATAAAAAATTAGCATCTCTAGGTGCAATCATCGAACGTGTAGATGATGAAATGTCAGAAGAAGAGCAAACTGTCCAATCAAAAGAACAGGTTGTAGAAATTTAACCAATCTTTAAAAACTTAAATACATTTTCATTTTAATCAAACATACGTGGATGAAATGAAAATTAGAACAAAAATAATCAAATTTTTAACGACAAAATTCTTTTATAAGGATTTTGTCGTTTTTCTTGTGCGCCCGGCATGCGCATGAACTATAGGGTGTAAGTCCCGAACCCCGAAGACAGAAGTAGAGGTTAGCCAAGAGCAAGGGTGTCCGTGGCGACGCGGAATCTGAAGGAAGCTGGAGGCAAAACACCGGTCCGAGGAACACGAATCTCATACAAGGCTAGTTACGACTGGATGAGTTTGCAAGACAAAACAAAGTCCTTTCTGTCGAAGGTCATACCTAGTAAATGAGGCGGATAGATGGTGTGAAAGTGCATGTGCTTACCCGGGGAGGTCTGATGGAAACATGAAGTACCCTTCATAACCTACTTGGTGACAAGTAGCTGAATCATCAGAAGTCAGCAGAGGTCATAGTACGATTGGGTCTAGAACCAGTCGGAAGGACTGAACAATTAAGAGAGATTAGCCCTTGGCTTTCCATCTAGAATGAATGAGCACAGAAAACAGAGAAACCTCACGCTTAGAAAGTAGTGGTGAATCCCACGAGGGTATTTGCGGAGGGTGGAGTTCAGATGGGCATAAGAAGATAAGCTAATCACGGAAAGGAACGAAATGGTGATGTTGAATCAAATTCTTGAACGGCAAAATATGATACAAGCGCTAAAGCGAGTTGAAGCGAATAAAGGAAGCCATGGAGTAGACATGATGCCCGTACAAACCTTACGACAGCACATGCTCGAAAATTGGGAAACCATTAAATCGCAGATTTTGAATGGAACCTATGAACCGCAACCAGTACGTCGAGTCGAAATCCCGAAACCAGATGGTGGTGTGCGTTTACTAGGTATCCCAACCGTGACAGACCGTTTGATTCAACAAGCTATCTCGCAGATTTTATCGAAGGAATATGACGAAACATTTTCGGACCACAGTTATGGATTCCGTCCAAATCGGAGCGCCCATGACGCCGTTCGGAAAGCAAAGGGTTATTTAAAGGAAGGTTATCGATGGGTAATTGACATGGATTTAGAGAAATTCTTCGATAAGGTTAATCATGACCGACTAATGGCAACATTAACGAAACGAATTTCAGATAAACCTTTATTAAAACTTATTCGTAAATACCTCCAAGCCGGTGTCATGATAAATGGAGTGGTTTCAAGTACAGAAGAAGGAACACCACAAGGTGGACCTTTAAGTCCTCTACTTTCAAACGTAGTTCTAGATGAACTTGATAAAGAGTTGGAGGAACGTGGACATAAATTCGTTCGATACGCAGATGATTGCAATATTTATGTGAAAACGGAACGTGCGGGGTTAAGAGTAATGGCGAGTGTACAAAGATTTATTGAGGGAAAACTTCGTTTAAAAGTAAACCAAAAGAAATCAGCAGTAGATCGTCCTTGGAACCGAAAGTTCTTAGGTTTTAGTTTCACGAATCACAAAGAACCAAAAGTTCGTCTTGCGAAAACAAGTCTAGTCCGAATGAAGATGAAAATACGAGAGATTACCTCAAGAAAGATGCCATATTCCATGGAATACAGAATCGAGAAGTTAAACCAGTATCTAATGGGGTGGTGTGGTTATTTTGCATTAGCAGATACAAGTTCCACATTCAAATCACTAGATAGCTGGATTAAAAGAAGATTAAGGATGTGTCTATGGAAGAATTGGAAGAAACCTCGAACAAGAGTCAGAAATCTTACTCGATTGAAAGTTCCTTTTGGAAAAGCATACGAGTGGGGAAACACCCGGAAAGGGTACTGGCGCATTTCTAATAGCCCCATATTACACAGAACCCTCGGCAATTCCTATTGGGAAAGCCAAGGGCTGAAAAGTCTGCAAGTTCGTTACGAAACTTTGCGTTATTCATCTTAATTGAACCGCCGTATACGGAACCGTACGTACGGTGGTGTGAGAGGTCGGGAGTTAATCACTCCCTCCTACTCGATTGAGATGGGGGAACTGGATGAGAGCATAAAGCTAGTGATTTGCTACAATCGGGAGCGGGTATGAGCTAGAGCGGTAGAATAAAGCTAGTGATTTGCTACAATCGGGAGCGGGTATGAGCTAGAGCGGTAGAATAAAAGTGGTGATTGCGACGATTGGGAGCGGGCATGAGCTAGAACGGTAGAATAAAGCTGGTGATTGCGACGATTGGGAGCGGGCACAAGCTAGAACGGTAGAATAAAGCTGGAGATTGCGACGATTGAGAGAGGGTATGAGCTAGAGCGGTAGAGAAAAGCCAGTCATTGCAACGATTGGGAGCGGGCACAAGCTAGAACGGTAGAATAAAGCTGTTGATTGCGACGATTGAGAGAGGGTATGAGCTAGAACGATAGAAAAAAGCTGGAGATTGCGACGATTGAGAGCGAGCATGAGCAAGAAAGGTAGCATAAAAGTGGAGATTGCGACGATTGAGATTGGGCATGAGCTAGAACGGTAGAAAAAAGCTAGTCATTGCGACGATCAGGAGCGGGCACAAGCTAGAACGGTAGAATAAAACTGTTGATTGCGACTATCGGGAGCGAGCATGAGCAAGAAAGGTAGCATAAAACTGGTGATTGCGACGATTGAGAGTGGGCAAGAGCTAGAACGGTAGAAAAAAGCCAGTGATTGCGACGATCAGGAGCGGGCACAAGCTAGAAAGGTAGCATAAAGCCGTTGATATTACTACAAAAGCAAGCAAGCAGGAGCTCACACGGTAGCATTAAACCAAACTATACGACAAACAAGTACATCCACAAGCTCCAACGCTAGAATATCTCAATCTAATTCAACAACCATCAATCCTTTTACCTCATTAACTGTCTCTCAAATAAAATCTAACTCTCAACACGCACCCATTCATTCCAAAAATAAAATTTTCCTCTCCAAACAGATATATTTTCTTCATTCCTATCATAAGTAATATGTATGAAAAAAATAAAAAATTATAGAAACCCAATAATGGTCGTATCAGTCATAGGTTTTGTGATCGCACTTTTTTTCTTTCCATTTATTTTCTTAAAGTCTGAATCAAATTCGGAGGCGGCACCACAAAGCATTCCTAAAACTGCTGAAAATGCCTGTGCGCTGACAATAACGGTAAGTGGCAGTGACATTCCACTTGATTTAGAAGAGTATGTCATAGGGGTTGTGGCGGCTGAGATGCCTGCTGGTTTTAATTTGGAGGCATTAAAGGCTCAAGCCATTGCGGCAAGAACCTATGTGTTGAAGTCAACCAACTATGGACAAACCCCAATTGAACCAACAGTTGCTAAACAGGTTTTTTATGATGAAGATTCAAGGAAAGATAACTGGAACGATTCATATGAAGAATATGAATCGAAAGTTCGAGAAGCTGTTGAAAGTACTCGTGGTGAGGTAATTGAATACAATGGTGAATTGATTACGGCGATGTTCCATTCGATGAGTAACGGGATGACAGAGAGTTCTGCAAACTATAGTGGGACGGAGCTTCCGTATTTACAATCAGTAGCCAGCTCAGATTTTCAATATGCCGATAATTATGAAACTACTACTTCACTCACAATTGAAGAATGGAATAGCAAATTAAATATTAATTCTACAATAGAAGATATTAGTCAAATTCGCTTACAAAAAAATAATACTGGGAGGGTAGAAACAGTTACTATGAAGGATCACGAATGGACAGGCCGTGATTTCAGAACTCTTTTAGACTTACGTTCTACTGATTTCCAAATAAAAACTCAGGATGGACAAGTAGTTATTACGACAGAAGGCTATGGGCATGGGGTTGGGATGAGTCAATATGGAGCTGATGCATTGGCTGATAACGGCTTAACAGCACTTAAAATAATTGAACATTACTATAAAAATACAAGTGTTGAAAAAATAAATTGTAAAAAATAAGGATTTTTTTCCAAAATGTGATTAGAAATGTAAAATTTTGTTCACACTTCCATTAGAGGTGATGAACATGAGAGAAGAAAAACAAATTAAGGTCTCTCCTAATAAAAACAGTTGGCAAAAAAAGCCATGGTTTTGGCCGTCAATTTATGCAGCAGTTGCTGTAGTTTTAATCGGTCTAATTTTCAGTTATAATGCGCTAATCGGTGATGAGAAAGAATCAGAAGTGGTACAAAATGACCCAGCTTCTGAAGATCCATCTGCAGTAATTGAAACAAATGCTCGTACTGAAACTTTGAAATATCCTTTCAATGAAGAAGCACTAGACAATGTAGAAGTTTTACAAGACTTTTACGATGTTACAGCTGATGCAGAGACTAGAGAAAAAGCACTTTTAGTGTTTAATCAAACTTTCTCTACTTCATCAGGAGTATCTTTGTCAGTGAATAACGAGCCATTTGAAGTACTTGCAGCAATGAGCGGTGAGGTTACTGAAGTAAAACTTGACGAATTTACTGGAAATGAAGTCGTGTTAACACATCCAAACGGTATGGAAACACGTTACAGCTCAGTTACTGATATTCTAGTAAAACAAGGTGATACAGTAAATCAAGGACAACCTTTAGCAACTACAATCGAAAACGAATGGAATCCAACAGCTGGAATCCATCTACATTTTGAGGTATTGCAAGACGGAGAACACGTTAACCCAAGAGGTTTCCTAGCTTTCTAATGAATGACAGCCTAAAGTACTCTAAATAACGAAGAGTGCCACGGTCTAAAAATGTTTTGTTGCCCATTTTCTCGTGACTTAGATAAGAAGAAGTTAAGTTAACCCTCTTATCTTCCTAACTAAAAGCAAGGCTTGTTGCTCAAAGGTTCAGGCAATGAGCTCTTGTATTGAAGTTAAAGATCAATAAATTGTACAAGCAATGATGAACGTCCAATACTCTCTCTAAGACGATAATTTTTTAACGTCTAAAAGAGATTATGGGGCGTTTTGTGTTTTTCTATGAGTTTTATTGCGAAAAATAGTTCTGAAATTTCAAAAAACCACATATTGTGAATAAACGTTAAATCGCTAGTTGCAAACGTCAATGAAACACTCGCAATATAAACACGTCGAAAAAAACACCTCTCGTTAGCAAAACGGCACATTCTTATATCCGATAGAAAGGAAGAGAACGTGCACGAGCACATTAGGCATCGCTGCGTTCGGCTTGGAGAGCTGCTGATTGAAACAGGTGAAACGGTTCGTGTCCTCGCGAAAATGACGGGTTATTCGAAAAGTACTGTGCATAAAGACCTAACTGAACGATTATTCTTAGTCAATGAACAATTAGCAAACGAAGTGAAAGAAATCTTAGCCTATCACAAATCAATTCGTCATTTACGAGGAGGCGAAGCAACACGTAAGAAATGGCAGACTCGAAACGATTGAAAAAGCATTTAGTTTGGCTTTCACAAGTCAACTAAGTGCTTTTTTACTATGGTGTACCTGGTACACACACAATCGTGAATATTCAGAATCGTTTATGTACCAGGTACATGTAACCACATATAACCAATATAAATAAAGATGTAATTGGTATGTGATTATGTTAAAATAATCTAGATAAAGTATAGGAATAAGCACGTGATTTTTTTATGGTGGAATGGCAGGAAGGAGAAATTATTAAATGTTTTCTAAAGATATTGGGATTGATTTAGGAACGGCAAATGTACTCATCTATGTAAAGGGAAAAGGAATCGTCTTAAATGAGCCATCAGTTGTTGCAATCGATAAGAACACGAAAAAAGTATTAGCTGTTGGTGAAGAAGCTCGTCAAATGGTAGGACGTACGCCAGGGAATATTGTGGCAATTCGCCCATTAAAAGATGGTGTAATTGCGGATTTCGATGTGACCGAAGCTATGTTAAAATATTTTATAAATAAGTTAGACGTGAAAGGATTCTTCTCCAAGCCACGTATTCTTATTTGCTGTCCAACAAACATCACTAGTGTAGAACAAAAAGCAATAAGAGAAGCTGCTGAGAAATCAGGCGGCAAAAAAGTTTACTTAGAGGAAGAACCAAAAGTAGCAGCAATCGGGGCGGGTATGGATATTTTCCAGCCTAGCGGCAACATGGTTGTTGATATCGGTGGTGGTACTACTGATGTTGCAGTTCTATCAATGGGCGATATCGTGACAAGTGAGTCAATCAAAGTAGCTGGAGATGTTTTTGATAACGATATTTTGCAATACATAAAGAGACAATACAAATTATTAATTGGTGAACGTACTGCCGAGTCCATTAAAATCACTATTGGAACAGTTTATCCAGGTAGCCGTGATGAATCGATGGAAATTCGCGGACGTGATATGGTAACTGGTTTACCAAGAACGATTGAGATTCATTCTTCTGAAATCGAAAAAGCCTTACATGAATCGGTTTCATTAATCGTTCAATCAGCAAAAAATGTTCTAGAAAAAACGCCGCCAGAGCTATCAGCGGATATTATCGACCGTGGAGTATGCATTACAGGTGGTGGTGCTTTATTACATGGGATGGACCAATTGCTAATACAAGAGTTAAAGGTTCCTGTGTTTGTAGCCGAAAACCCAATGGATTGTGTTGCTGTTGGTACAGGCTTAATGTTAGATAACATCGACCGCTCTCCGGGTTCTCGTATTTAACAACCATTACTGATTCCCTGCTTTAGTGTGGAAAGAAAAATGAGTCAAGTTGATTTAACATCTGACTTAATACAAAAATAAATTTAGAGGTGAATTACATTGTTTAAAGGATTTTATACTGTCGCAACTGGAATGGTGTCTCAACAAAGAAAAACAGAAATAATTACGAACAATATGGCAAATGCCAATACACCTGGTTTTAAGTCGGATCAATCAACTATTCGTTCATTTCCAGATATGCTGTTATCAGCTGTAGGAAATACAAATCTTCCAACTGATAAACAATTAAGCATGGCAAATATTCAGCAAATCGGGTCCGTAAATACAGGTGTTTACTTACAAGAAACTCTAGCTAACTATACCCAAGGTTCAATATATGAAACTAGTCAAAAAACAGATGTTGCTTTAATCAACGGTACAATGCCGACTGATGAAGATTCTGGTCAAGTAGGCTCAATCTTTTTCCGTCTGGAGCATCCAGAAGGTGGAGAAGCATACACTCGTAACGGGAACTTTACATTAGATGGTCAAGGTTACCTAGTTAATGCTCAGGGATTATATGTACTTTCTGCTGAGGGTGAACGAATTCAACTTCCTAATGATCAGTACAACCTGACACAAGAAGGAAATATTTTTGTAGATGATCAGCTTGCAGCATCACTTGGTGTATCTTTTTCAGCAAATCCTAACACGTTAATGAAACAAGACAATGGTTTATATCGTACAGTCGATGGCGAAAATCTGCCAACTGCTTTTGGACAAGAGGGCGTAACTTTCTCCATGCAGCAAAGTTATCTTGAAGGCTCAAATGTTGATTCAGCTCAATCGATGACAGATCTATTAACTGCTTACCGTGCCTTTGAAGCAAACCAAAAAGTTTTACAGGCCTATGATAAGAGCATGGAAAAAGCAGTAAATGAAATTGGAAGAGTATAGAATAGGGAGGATTAATTATGCTTCGTACAATGATTACAGCAACAAACACTCTAGGACAGTTGCAAAGTCAAATTGATACAATCAGTAATAACATTGCAAACAGTAATACAGCCGGTTATAAAGCTAAAGAAGCCACTTTTTCTGAACTTCTATACCAACAATTTAACAATGATAAATTAGATCCAACTGTTCGTAATTCACCAGTCGGTATTCGCTATGGTGTTGGTGCGCATCTTGGACAAATTCAAACGAACTTTGGACAAGGTGGTCTACAAGCAACTGATCGAGATTTAGACTTAGCTTTCACGAAAGAAAAACAATATTTTAATATCCTAATGCCAGATGGCGATAATGGGCAAAGAACAGTGTATTCTCGACAAGGTGATTTCTATGTAACGCCTGTTGATAATGGACAAGTTATGCTAGTTAATGGTGATGGTTACGCAGTAGCTGACTCTAATGGAGATGCGATTTACTTCCCTGATAATGTAAGCAATTTTAGCTTATCGAAGGATTGCACATTAGGTGTTAACTATCCAGATGGTGACTCATTAACTTTTGAATTAGGTATTACAGAAATCCAAACCTCTCAAGTAATGGAGCATATTTCGGATACTTACATCGGATTACCAGCTAACCTGAACGAATTAGGCTATAATCAGGCAGATATTCTTATAGATTTACAAGGTGCAGCTCGAACTGAAGTGGGCATAACAAGCGGTTCATTAGAGCTATCAAATGTAAATCTATCGACTGAAATGACAAATTTGATTACTGCACAACGAAACTATCAATTTAGTTCCCGTGCAATTTCTATCGCCGATCAGATGTTAGGTCTGATTAATGGAATTAGATAACATAGTGTTTAAATTTTTTAAGGGTAAGGGTGATCGAGCATGACAAACGAATTAAATAGTGAATCTACCCAGCCGAAAGTTCCTAAAAAAGAAAAAAAAGAAAAAAGAAGTGACAAACAGATAGATAAGCCAATTCGTTGGTACAACTTCCGACTTTTTCCGATTTGGCTTAGAATCATTCTTGTCATCGCCCTACTAATTATTGCTGGAGCCGCTGGTTTAATGCTCGGCTTTGGCGTAATTGGTAGTGGTGAGCCATTGGATGTATTAAAACAGGAAACTTGGCAGCACATGTTAGATATCATAAATGGGCAAGAATAGAGAATAATAACTACAATGCGAATTGCTCTTAGATTTGGCTTGTAGTATTTTTTCTATTCTCCTTTTTTGTGCTTATGCGTTATTCAGGCTATAATTTAATATACATAAGGGATTAAAGGGGGATTTTTAAATGTTAACAGCAGAACAAATTCAAGAAATTTTACCACACCGCTATCCGTTTTTATTAGTGGATCGAATCTTAGAAATCGAAGAGGGTAAACGTGCAGTAGGTATTAAAAATGTATCCATCAATGAAGACTTTTTTAACGGGCATTTTCCAGGATATCCAGTAATGCCGGGTGTTTTAATTGTTGAAGCATTAGCACAAGTAGGTGGAGTTGCTTTGTTAAAATCAGAGGAATTCAAGGGGCGCCTAGCGTTTTTAACAGGAATCGATAATTGCCGCTTTAAACGTCAAGTCGTTCCAGGAGATCAATTAAAATTAGAGGTTGAATTTGTAAAACTACGCGGAGCTATGGGAAAAGGTCATGCAGTAGCAACAGTTGATGGTGAACTTGTATGTGAAACAGACATCCTATTTGCAATCGGCCCAGTTCAACCGAAATAATCTACTCCGTTTTAAGTGCATATTTTAATGCGAAATTGGGTAAAGAATACAAATTAGGTATTTTTGGACATGTATTTTGCATCTCACTTTCTAAAGCATTAAAATAAGTAGGTAGAATGGTATGGTGGTTAGAGTAATATCAAAGATTGTGCTTTTGAACTGTAGGAGGTTTTTAAATAAATGTATAAACAGTTGTCTTCAGGCGTAAAGATAAGCATTACTAGGTCTATCTCAACGTCATTTGAATCATATTTAGCAAGCATCGGTTGGAATGAGGACAAATTTTCGATGGACGAATTTGTGGCAAACTGGCAAAAGTATTTTACAGAAAATGCAGCTTGGTATGACAAAGTTCCTCAAGATGTATTACTTAGCCCAGAATTTCACGAGGAGCTGGCACAACGAATTGACGAAGTTATTGCCAAAATTTTAAGTGAAAAACCAACGAAAAAGCAAATTGATTCAATTGAAAAAATGCAAAAAGCACTTGGGACAAACTTTACGTACGAATGTAAAGCAGAAGCTGCATATGTAGAACAACAACTTAAAGAACAACTTAAAAAAGAAGACTAACTTTGCACGATGTGTAACGATTTAGAAATTGAGCTAAAATGCGTTACTTCTTTTTTAGGATAGTTCCTTCCTTCTCGGGTACTCTATGATTAGTCGCATTCCTTATGTGATGGAGTAAAACTTGAAAGGAGGGAGCTTTTTTTATGTGGAAAAAACCTGTCTTTGCGGTCGTACTTGGATCAGCTTTATTAGTCGGTTGTAATAATGCAGACGATGAGGCTGTTAATGACGTGGAAGATGTTGGAGAAAACGTCGGCCAGGATATCAATGAGGGTGTAAACGACGTCCAAGAGGGTGCAGAGGATTTACTACAAGATGATTCCTCGGACAACCTAAATAACGAAGTGAATGAAAACACGGGCACTTCTGATTTAGGGGATGACCTAAACGGTGACACGGGTACCCTTAATAATAACGATAATACTGTAGACGAAAACGGTGTTTCAAACAGTGATGGTGCCGGCCAAAATATAAACGGGAATGTCAATAATAACGACGAACGCGTCGATAACGATACAGAAAATCAATAATACATCCCCGATTTTGGATGCTACCATGGATCGCCCCATTAACTTGGGGCGGTTTT
Organism: Ureibacillus chungkukjangi; assembly: GCF_044795995.1. Lineage (NCBI taxonomy): Bacteria > Bacillati > Bacillota > Bacilli > Caryophanales > Caryophanaceae > Ureibacillus > Ureibacillus chungkukjangi. The sequence goes on from NZ_CP085009.1 coordinate 873,414, forward strand.
TTTGTGTTGGTAAAAATGTGTATACGAATGAGGATTGGGTTTTCTGCACGCAAAGCGGCGGATGTGCAAGCAAATGTGGCTATTCGCACACAAAGTCGACTATGCGCATGTAAAGTGAAAGCAGCTCACTACCCGAAATCCGAAGAATAGTTAGTTTAGGGGAAGAGAGAAAGCCAGTCAATGTCCGAAAGTTGGAGAATAGTTAGTTTAGGGGAAGAGAGAAAGTCGGTCAATGTCCGAAAGTTGGAGAATAGTAAGTTTAGGGTAAGAGAGAAAACTGCTCATTGCCCAAAAGCTAGAGAATAGTTAGTTTAAGGGAAGAGAGAGCTGGACATTGCTTGAATATGGGAGAAAGCACTTGTGTACATCCTTACACAAGCGGAATTGTTTATAATAATTGTGTAGATATTTATACAAAGCTAAGTAACCACACCCAATTGTGCTAAGCGCACACAACCCTAACTATCCACGACACATCCCTCAAATCCACCTCCAATCCTACAAAATAAAAAAGATTAGGCATGTTTATCCATACCTAATCAGTTTAAGATTCTTTTATGCGTGGGCGTTCACGCATTCCTTTTTTGAAGCGGGTCATAAGCTCTTCGCTTGATAATTCCTCAGTTAATAGTGAGTTTAATAATGCCTCTGCATACTTGCTTCTTCGAGTTTTGATGGTTCCTTTTAATAAAACGGTGATTTTTTCACCGATTTCGCGGATGTCACTTACCAAAACCTTGAATGGTGCAGGCTCGTTATCTGGAAAAGAAATGATGACATGTACTTCAAAGACTTCATTGGAAGCCTTGAGGTTTTCGAAGGTTGTTTTGTGTTCTTTGGAAAGGAATAATTCAAGAATCCAGGATTTGCGACTGTTTTCTTGATTGATTACGATTCCGTCGATAATGGGAATGTTTTGCCCGCCGTCTTCGTTGATAAGGTCAAACGAAAGCATTTTAAACGTCTTCATCAGCAATCCCCCAATATTTTTAGATAATTTTAGTATAACATAGAAAAACTGCGAAAATTAAATTTTGGCCCTTACAATTTTGTGTCACTTCAACTCCATATTCTTACAGCCGCATGGACTTGTCAAAAATCGACAAATTTATCGCTATGTCGAAAAATGATTTTTCAGCTCAAAAACGAAGGAAAACCTATATTTTCGGAATTTGCCGAAATTAGTGAGCTCGGTTTATGATGGACTCACAAGAAAGGAGGTGAACGGCATGAACCAAGTCGGACTAGTTGGGAGATTTACAAAAGACCCATTTCTCAAGACATTTTCAGAGAATCGGGTACAAACCAATTTTGTTATAGCGATTAATCGAAACTACCGAAACAACCATGGAAATGTGGAAGCCGATTTCGTTGCCTGCGTAGCATGGGGAAGGCTAGCAGAACGAATTGTCAACTATTGTGGAAAAGGGTCATTGGTAGGCATAAACGGTCGCTTACAAACTAGATCATTTACAAATAAGGAAAATGTAAAAATCTATACAACAGAAGTCATTGTAGATGATGTCCGATTCTTAATCTTAAAGACACCCGAAAATAAGGGTGGAGCTACCAGAAACAATCAAGATGTGTCATCGGATTTTGTTCTTCCTGAACAGGTGGCCAACACTCCAACTCCATAAGACTTGGGCAGTCTGGGAGTGACCAAAACTAGCTGAACTCGAAATGTTGTAGAGGTAACAAAAAGATTTCGCAAAAACCTTTAACTTTCACTAAAAACTAAAACCAACTCTCCTTAGAACAACATAAAATTTTCTCTCCTGTACAATGTAATTTAAAAACTCTCCTAGAATCAAAACAACAAAATCAAAGACTCAACTAATACCTAATCTCAATTTAATCTAAAAATCTCTCTTTTATATGTGTCCTAAACTATAGAAATTATAAATCAGAAAACTCCCTTCCAACTAAAAGCCAATTCATAAATCCATCCTCGATTCACAAATAGCTTGAAAGGAGGTGATAAAAAAATCACTACTGCTGACCGCACAGTAGTGACAAAAAATGTCCTAAACTCTACATAGTAGAGAACAAACAATTGAATATGGATTAAACGCAAATTGAATAACGAGAGGCAAAAATAGAGTCGAGTACTACAATACTCGACTCTACACCTTAAAATTATCTCAATGCATGAGTATCTAGCATCAGTAAATCCATTAATTCATCCTCTTGAAGCTCTGTTAACCAATTGCTCGATTGAATCAATTCTTCAGATAGGGCAGATTTAATTTCAATCATTTTATCGATTTTTTCTTCGATAGTGCCAATGGTTATGAATTTATGAACCTGCACAAATTGTGTTTGTCCGATTCGGTAGGCACGGTCCGTTGCTTGATTTTCTACTGCCGGATTCCACCAGCGATCGGCATGTAATACATGATTAGCTGCAGTCAGGTTTAGACCTGTCCCACCAGCCTTTAAAGACAGAAGGAAAATAGGGAATTCGCCAGCCTGGAAGCTATCCACCAAATTATCTCGTTGCTGCTTTGGCATACTACCAGTTAAGAAGGGAATATCGATATTGTATAGCTCTGAAAAACAATGCTGTAATAGCTGACCCATACCAATATATTGGGTGAAGATTAAGCATTGCTCCCCGTTGTCCACGATATCTGCTGCTAGCTCAACAATTCTTTTTAGCTTAATAGAACGATTTAACAAAGCTTTTGCATCATCATAAGGCTCCTTTAAATACAAAGCTGGATGATTACATAACTGCTTTAGTTTACTTAGCATTTGTAGTATACGGCCCTTTTTCTCGAAAGCTGTCATTACTTCAAGCTGTGCCAGTGTATCCTCAATATAACCTTCATAAAGCGCGGCTTGTTCACTTGTTAAGGCGCAGAATTCCTTCGTCTCCTGCTTCTCTGGAAGATTCAGCATTAAATCCGGGTCATTTTTTGTACGACGCATCAGGAATGGACGAATCTTTGTACGCAAGATTTCTTTATGACGATCCGATTCCTCACGCTCAATAGGTACTATGAATTGCTCCTGGAATTTCCCGAAGCTTCCTAAATACCCTTTGTGAATAAAGTCGAAAATTGCCCATAGCTCAGAAAGTCGGTTCTCGATTGGAGTACCAGTTAAAGCGATATGATGCTTTCCATTCAATCGACGAATTGCACGAGATTGTAAGGTCTGCATATTTTTAATATTTTGAGCCTCATCTAATGCTACAGTAGCCCAATTTATGTGCTCTAAAAACTCAATATCCTGAGAAATCGTACCATAGGAAGACAGCACAACATTTGGTTTTTCACTTTGTAGCACGCTTTTAAAGCTATCATCCTTAATACGATTTGAACCGTAATGTGTCATCACCTTTAAGGATGGAGCAAATCGATCCAGCTCTTTTTGCCAGTTTCCTAAAACTGAAGTAGGGCAAATGATTAATGTAGGGTCGGTTTCCCCTAGATTCTCGTTTGTATATAAAAGATAAGTGATTAATTGTACAGTTTTCCCAAGTCCCATATCATCTGCCAATACGGCACCAAATTTTTGCTCACGCATAAATGTAAGCCATTCGAAGCCTTCCTGCTGATAAGGACGCAATTCTGCCTGCAATCCTGTAGGCTTTGGAATAGGGGGAAGCCCCTTCTTGGTTGTCAGCTGTTCAATATAATCCTGAAGGGAACGCTGCATTTCGAATGCAAAAAGTGGATCATCCGTTTCGGAATCCTCTTCTTCAAGTGGAGCAGCCAACTCATTTGGTAATTCGCGGAATAATAGCTCGCGAACTGTCCAGTTTTCTTCCTCAGCCTTATCCATCAGCTCTCTAATTTCATTCATCCAATTAACATCCATACGGAACCATTCATCGCCAATTCGGACAAATTCTCGGTTTTCCTCAACAATTTTGCGGAATTCCTCGGCATTGATTTCCTCGCCATTGACAGAAAGCTGCCATTTGAATGCTAAAATATCATCTAACCCAGCGACTGATTTTTGAGATTGGTTGCTCGCACTTACACGGATCCGCATTTTCGTCTGCTTTAATTCTCGTAGCCATGCTGGTAAAACAACCTCAAAGCCTAGTGCACTCAATTTAGCAAAGTCATCTCTCAGTAATTTACGAACATCCCCGTCATCTATAGGGGTATGTATAAACTTATCAGGGAACACATGATATGCACGTAAATCCATCAGCTCAAACATCTGCGCTTGCTGGTTAACGATTTCATCTGCAAATTCTAACCATTTTTCAGGGAGTGCCTTTTCAATCGGTAAATGTCTTTTACGAATCGCTGGTGTCCAAAGCTTAGTAGTTTTAGGTGAGCTAAGCACCGTTTCTAAAAGCCATTCCGAGGAACCTTCATCTGGTTCACTTAAACGTATCGCCACTTTTAGGTTTCCGATATTACGATCTTTAATTAACGGCCAGCCTCCATTTTTGAAGAAAGGAAGCAAGGTCTGTAAATCTCTCGGATGCAAGCTTGCAAAGGCTAATTTTTGATAAGCAGCCGATTTAAGGAGTGATTCCAATTCGTTCAATGTAATATTTTTCTCTCGAGTATATTGATGTACAAACTCATCCTCTAAAAAGCTCTCGGGTAGCTGAAAGGAAAATGAGAAATCTCCATTTTCTTTTTCTTCCGTTACCACGTAATCCCATAAAGCACTATTATTCCAAAGGAGCTGTATTGCCTTCATGGATGAAAGGAGCTTTTCGGAATGCTCATCAGCGCCCTTTAGCTGTATAAAAGGATGTTTATAAGAAGGCGATAGCAAATCGACTAGCTCCACAGTCGGTAAACGAAGATCTGTGTCGCTAACATTGGCAGTCAAACCAAAGAAGTTCGGTTCATAACGGAAAAATAACTGCCTTGTCCAATTAATAGGCGACATAGGTGTGTTATCTTCCTTGTAGGCTGTTACAGAAAAGAAAGCTGGTTGCAGTTCTTCTATGGATAATCGAACTATTTTCGTAAAAGGTGTTTGTTGAATTTCTGTCATACCAGTAGGTTTCCTTTCTCTAATTCTTCTTGTAAGGCGCGTAGCCGTTTATATTGTTCACGTACAGTCTGAATATAATCAGCCCAAAAGTTAGTTTTTCCACATTTTTTCGAGGCAGACTTCATCATTTTCCAAATTCGCACAGCCTGCTTATAATTCATTCTCGATTTTTGATTTACTTCTTCAAGTGCATAGTAATGGTAAAGTGGCAAGGTCATTTCTGGTGCCTCATCAATTACTTCCTTTAATCCGCAGGTTTCTAAATAAGAAATAGAGGAAGGATATAATTGGTGGAGAGCTACCCATTCGCCGTATCGCTTTGCCTTCAGTAAATAATGAGAATAAGGCTGCACACCATAGCTTCCAAATGCAGAGTAGAGCATCATCTCTTCATGCTCTGTAAGCGGAATATTATCATAGAGCTGGTGAATCCTTCTCACATACATTTGTCGTTGAGATGGAACCAAATATTCATTAATATACTCATTTAACAGTGGTAGCATAGCTTTTAAAATCGCATCAGTCGCAATTTCATCGTTACGTGAATATGCGAATTTAGCCAATCCAAAGTAAACATTCATTTGATCGGGTGCGATGTTTTCTAAATTTTGTTTTAAGGAATCAAAATCCTTTAACAAAATGTGGAAAAGATTAAAGACAGTAGAGAGTGGCACATCCTCACTAATCTCTGACTGCTCATAGCCTTGCAGGATTGCTAATTCCTCTTCAGCGCGTCTTTTTTCGATAAAAACGGTATCCCAGAATAATAAATAAATATTTAATCTTCGACCGATATAACGTTCCTTTTCCAGTAAAAACTCGCGTACTAAAACTTGTAGTGCATCAAAAAATGGATCCGTTGCAAAAAGACGAGATTTCCCGGACAGTTCATGAATAGTATTTTGGATCAGTTCAAATCGACGGTCAAAAAAGTACTCAAAATAATCCGTACCAAAGCTATTTCCACCGCGTTCAAAATTCACATGTGGCCAAAGTTTATTTAAAATAGCGATTTCCATAAATAAATTATAGATAGGCTGCCATTCCCGTTCGAAGGGGAGGTGCTTTCTAAGCTTGCCATGGATGTTATCTACTGTGCTTGCAAGAAGGTGTTTTTCGATTAAACGCCCCTCTGGTACAAGATGGGCCATTACTTCGTTCACCATAGCCAGCCAATTTTCAGGAGTGCGAGTGGAAGCCAGCATGTGTAAATTCAAGCTTTTCTTCGTTCGCCATTTAGCTGCCCAATCCTGTACCGAATCAATATATTGGAATAAAGCCAAGATAACACTAACCTTATGGCGGCACCATGGCTCTTGAGGACAATCACAATGTATTTCACCGCTTCGGAAGTTGACGGTCACATTGGTCAGTCGGACATCCTGAACCGATGCATAAAGTGTTGTGGTAGCAGGAACATAGCGCTCTAGGTTAACTGATTTGTTACGTACAGCAAAAAGTGCGCGGCGTATAAGTTCCTCATCTTCAGTGACAGAAGGATGTAATGCTTGCTCTATATTTTCTAGTTGATTTCGAATGAATGCTGCTTGTTCCCATGCAAGTGCTGAAATCGATATCCCCATAGTCATACGCTCCTTAAAAAAACATGTAAGATCAGTGCTTTTTCTTTTACTTATAGTAATTTTCTCATTTCTAACTAAAAAAAGTCTGTCTTTCCATTATAACTTTAAAATGCAGGATTGATAAGTAAAACGGAAAGTTTAGGAAAAAGTCTTCTGTAATTTGGTTGATAATTGGTTTGTCTTCAAGAATACAGGGTATAAGAATTTAACATTAGCTTGTAATTAGTCCAGTGGGGTAACACATTTCCATTTTATTTACAAATATCGATAAAATTAGTAAGATTCTGCTAGTTTGAAAAGCGAAAAGTATGGAGAATATAGCATTAACGAGATACAAAATTCGTATGATACAATAACGGCTTTCAAGGTGACACCGGCCTTATAGCCCAGAAAATACATATGAATTTGGCTTAAGTTACAACCTAAAGCTGAAATCGCTTTCATTTACTAAAGAATGAAAATGTGTTATAATTAGAAAAATCAGAAAACTTCCAAATTAGGAGGGGATAGTATGATTCAAGTACAGTTTATGAAGCCTTTTTATACAAAAGTAAGCGGAAAGACACTGCGCTTAGTTTTTGCTTATCAGTATTTTTCGATTGTGAAGGATGATGAGTTATATCATTTTGTACCCGTTGAAGGGAAGGAAATGATTATTGACCTAGAAACGAAGCAAATTGAAAATCTGTCAGAGATTTTCGTATTCCAACGTGGAAACCGATTTATTCGTTTACCATTATATCAGCTGCTTTTAATTTCAAATGTGCATGATCATTTAACTCCTATATTGGCCAAAGCAACGACAAGTGACGATACATTAAACGTTATACCGAAAGAGGAATCTCAATCTGAAATGCAAAAAATGATTCGCGAGCTAGAGGAGCAAAACCTAGAACGCTTAATCGACCAAGCTCTAGAAAACCGTGACGAAAAACGCTTCCATGAGCTAGCATCCGAAAAAGCCAAACTATATGGCGCCCAAGCTTAACAATAGAAACTGCAAGGCACCTCGATTTGTTATTTGAATCGGAGGTGCTTTTTATATTGAGGATTTGATTGCGGAACCTAGATATGCAACTTTTCAAATGACAGATACGTTCTCATTTAAAAGGTTAAAAATCCTTCATTGTGACATTAAATTACAAAATACCCCACTGTAATACAAATTTAATTTCACAAAATGGAATGGAAAGTTGTATACTATATTGCGGGATTACATAGTGTTTGCGGTACTAAGAAGGCAAATGCGGTAACATTATTAAAAGGATTTTCGAAACAAGCAATTTATGAAGCTTAAGAATGAGCATAAATCCAGCTTTCGTGGGCATTTTAAAAGAAAATGACCGAAATGACATATACACTCGTTCTCGAAATTTGAAAGGAAGTAACGAATCTTATGACAAAATCAATTTGTGTTGTTGGGTTAGGATATATCGGGTTACCAACAGCAGTTATGTTTGCAAACCATGGCGTGAAGGTTCACGGAGTTGACGTGAATCCAGCAGCTGTGAAAAGCATCCAGGAAAAAACTTTACACATTGAAGAAAACGGACTGCAAGAGCGCTTAAACAAAGCAGTAGATGAAGGCTTTTTAACAGCTTCAACTACGCCACAAGAAGCGGATATCTTTATCGTAGCTGTTCCTTCACCAATTAATGCAGATAAAACAGCAAACCTTGAGTATGTGAGACAAGCTACTGCTTCGATCGTTCCTTTTGTTAAAAAAGGCAACCTAGTTATTCTAGAATCAACAGTACCACCAAAAACGGTAGAGCGTATCATGATTCCTGAGCTGATCAAAACAGGACTTGAAATTGGGACAGACATTTACGTATCTCACTCACCAGAACGTGTTATTCCTGGTCGTATTTTTGAAGAGCTAGTAAACAACGATCGTATTGTTGGTGGTATCAACAAGAAATCATCTGAGCTGACAAAAGAGCTTTACGAAACTTTCGTAAAAGGTCAAATTCACTTAACGGATGCAACTACTGCAGAGCTTGTTAAAGTTATGGAGAACACATACCGCGACGTGAATATTGCCTTTGCGAACGAGCTTGCAAAAATGGCTGATATGCTAGACGTGAATATTTGGGAAGCCATCAAATTTGCGAACTATCACCCACGCGTGAACGTTCACTTCCCAGGACCTGGTGTTGGTGGTCACTGTATCGCAGTAGATCCATGGTTCCTAGTAGAGCTAGGTGGGGAAAGTGCTCAAATCATTAATATGTCTCGTAACACGAATGACAGTATGCCAGCATTCACTGCACAAAAAACACAGGCTATTTTAAATAGAAACAAAGTAGCTGGCGGGAAAGTCGCAGTTCTTGGTTTAGCATTCAAAGGAAACGTTGATGATATGCGTGAAAGCCCATCAACTGAAGTGATTGAAGAGCTTCAGCACCTAGGATTAGAGGTTATTTCTTATGACCCACATATCAAAGAAAACAAGCACGAAACACAAACACAAAGCCTAGAAGAAGCAACTAAGGATGCGGACATTCTTCTATTCTTAACAGATCATAATGAGTTCAAAGCCTATAACCCATTACAAATCTCGGCGAAGCATAAAATCGTTTTCGATACGAAAAACTGCTTAAGTCGTGATGCATGGCAGGAAGCTGGCTTCCAATACCACCTATTAGGCGATGCAAAAAATAAATAAGTAAACTGCACAAAAAAATAAATATCTACTATTTAAGGCAGTGTGCACTTAACAGCATGCTGCCTTTTTAAATTAATATGAGTTTCTACTATAAAAGGACGGATGAAAAGTCATGAAAGAAACTGTACTTGGAATTCAAGTAAATACGGAAAACTACGATAACCTACTAAAGGAAATCTTCCAGCGAATTGAACGAAAAGAAAAATCACTCATCGTAGCGATCAATCCCGAAAAAATCATGAAAGCAAAAGAAGATCCTTCATTGAAGAAATTACTTAATGAAGCTGAGATTCAAATTCCGGATGGGGTTGGGGTTATCATCGCATCCAAAATCCAAAAAGGGCAGATTACCGAGCGTGTTACTGGCGTTGAAATGATGATGCGCCTATGCGAAGAAGCAGCCAAGCACCAGAAGCCTGTCTTTTTATATGGAGGAAAGCCAGGCGTAGCAGACACAGCAGCAGTTAAACTTAAAGAGCTGTACCCTGGAATCATCGTTGCCGGTACACTAGATGGTTATGAAAAGGATAACGAAATTGTTAAAGCAAAGATTAATGAAGCAAAGCCGGATATTTTATTCGTTGCAATGGGAAGTCCAAAGCAAGAAAACTGGATCAATGCAAATCGCGAGGAATTACACCCAACAATCTACCAGGGCGTGGGTGGCTCCTTTGACGTATTAGCTGGAACAGTTAAACGCGCACCAGAAGCCTTCCAAAAGCTAGGGCTAGAATGGTTCTATCGTTTAATTAAGGAACCAAAACGATTTAAACGTCAATTGGCATTGCCTTTATTCTTAGTAGAGGTTGCGCGGAGCTCGAAGAAGTAGTCATATATAGTAAATCTAACCAATTAAAGAAAATGGAAAATAAATATGCAAACTTTGTAATTACTGATTGTCCTTTTCTAATTTTGGTGATACACTGTGTCTATAGTAAGATTTTCTCTATGATATAGCTTTAACTTTTCCCTGCAAGGAAAAAAACGGTTGGTAGCCAAAAAAGGAAAGCCTACACATTTTATATGTGTAGGCTTTCTTTTTATGTTTAATCTATTAGATGATGCATATTCTACTGAACCATCTAATATACTTATCGAGGGTTAAGGAAGAACTAGAAAGCCAAGTAAATAAGCCTACGGAGGCAATATTATTTTAGTCAAAATACTATATTTATAGTAAAAGAGAAAAAAAGATTAAGCACATATGAAAAAAATATTAAAAAACTATTAAACTTTGCTTCATACGCCCGATAATAAGATTGTTATGACAGTAAAAGAAAATGTTAACCAACCGAAACATTGGAAAAATCCCTATAATAACAACGAAAACTATAACATGAATATTATTACCAAATAATGATATGTTTGTATATGAAAGATTTTGTTGGAATTATAGAAGTTTTATGTCATAATTAAAAAGATTTTAAGTTATCAAGACTATTAAAATTATGTTAATCTACATACCTCGACAATTTTCAAGAAGGTACCAAAAAAGGATTGACATAACATTTAGATACTACTAAACTTTTATGTGTAATAGTTTATCTGTACCTATATATAGTTGAAGATAACTAGAAAAAATTTTAATTGAATTAGAGGAGGAAATCTTTCTTATGGCTAACCAACCAAAGAAATACAAAAAATTCGTAGCAACAGCTGCTACAGCTACTTTAGTAGCATCTGCAATCGTACCAGTTGCGTCTGCAGCAACACCATCATTCCCAGACATCGCGGGAACAGGATACGACGAAGCAATTAATGCAATCGCTGATCTTGGAATCGTTAAAGGATATGAAGATGGTACTTTCAAACCATTAAACACAGTAAACCGTGCTGGTGTGGTTAAATTCTTAGGTAAATACTTAGTTGCACAAGGTAAAAAATTACCAACTTACGAAGAAGCAACTGCTAATGGATTCCCATTCACAGACTTAAATGCTGCTTCTGATAAAGAGTTAGTACAATATGCTGCTTTAGTTAAAAAAGAAGAAGTATTCAACGGATATCAAGATGGTTCTCTAAAACCAACATTAGAAATCCCACGTTACCAAATGGCGGCTGTATTAGTAAATGCAATCGAAGCTATCTACGGTGTTGATGTTGCTGAAGAAGCTAAAAAAGCTAACTTTGCTTCTAAAATCACTGATATTAAAGGCGTTTCAAATGAAGCTGCAATCGTAGGATTAGAATTTGCTGGTCTTACAGTTGTTGAGAAATTTGACCCTACTCGTACTTTAAACCGTGGTCAATTTGCTAACTTCTTAAGCCGTACAATTGACTATGCAGCTACATTAGCACCAACTGTATCATCTGTAACAGCAATTAATGATACAACTGCTTATGTTAATTTCGAAACAAATATTGGTGATGTTTCTGAAGCTAACTTTACAGTAGATAACAATGTTTCTGTAATTAAAGCTGAAGTTAATCCTAATAATAAAAAACAAGTTAAAATTACTTTCAACAAGCCATTAGTTGACTTAACAACTTATAAAGTAACTGTTGATGGTGTTAAATCTGAAGCTGGTGCAGCAATGAAAGAAGCATCTACAGTAGAATTTAAATATGAAATTGCAGAAGTTGCTACAATTTCATTATCAAAAACAAAATTCTATAATGGAGACAACATTCTTGATGCTGTTGTAGTTAAAGATGCAAATGGACTTACATTAAACAATGAAGATTTATCTATCGAACTTTCTTCAACTAGTGCTACTGTTGACACTACAACTGGAGTAGTTTCTGCAGATGCTGCTGAATCATTCTACGTAGAAGTTAAAGTTAAAAATGGTTCTACAGTACTTGCTACAACTGGTGCAGTTAAAGTTGATGTATTACCATCACTAGAAATTGCTGGTCTTGAAGGAATCCACATTGGGGATTTAACACCTGCTTCTGAAGTAACAGATTATACTTCTGCTAAAAAAGCTGGAGAATTAGATACTAAATTAAAAGTAAACGAGTCTGGAGAAACTTTAAACTTATTTGCTAAAGATGTTGAAGGAAATATTGTTTATATTACTCCTACTGAAGGTACTACTATTACAAACTTAAACCCAACAGTTGCTAATGTTGCTATCGTTGATGGTGAATTTGTAATTAACACAGTATCAACAGGCAAAGCTTCAGCAAAAATTAAAGTAGATAACATTGAGTACACTGTTTCATTTGATGTTCTTGCAAACGAAAAGGTTGCTGATGCAACATTATCTTCTACAACTGCGAAGTTAGATTCATCTTCTAACGATTTATCAAGTGAAAAAGAAATTACTGTAGCTTTCAAAGATCAATACGGTGAAGCTTATACATCACTTGCAAATGTAAATGTAGATAACGATACTGCAACAGTATTAACATATGATGATAACAGTAAATTAACTGTGAAATCTAGTAACGTACGTGTAGCAACTGCATCAGTTGATGCTGATGGAAAAATTACTGTTGCACGACCAGAAACAAACCATGTTAAAGGTTCAGCAACTGTAACTGTTGAATACAAAAATGCTAGTGGTACAGTTGTTTTCAATAAAACAATTTCAGTTACATCAACTGATTTTGATTCAGCTGTTGCTAGTTATGACCTTGAAATCATTTCTGCAAACACTGCGTTAGATGCAGACAATGATGCTAACGAAACTGGTGCTGACAATGATGATTCAGTTGAAGTAGTTCTTAACAAACTTGACAAAAATGGTAATATCATTGGACAAGAAGAATTTGAAGGAGATGGAGTTGCATTAACTGCCACTACTTCTAACACTACTGATCAAGTTTTCTTAGAAGACGTGAGTTATGCTGATGGTGTTGCAACTGTAGCTTTAACTGAAGATGCACTATTAAAACTTGTAAAGTCTGGTACAGTTAAATTAACTGCAACTAAAGGTGGAGTAGCTGTAGATACATTAAATGTTAACTACACTAACACTGATTCTGTTGCTACGAAAGCTGTGGTAAATACTACAAGCAAAACTTATGATTTATCAGTATTAGGAGGAACAACTATTACTTTAGATGAATTAATCTTCGGTAAATTAAACACTGCTGGTACGAATTATATTGTAAACCCAGTAGTATCAGTCCAAGATCAATTTGCTAAGGTTATGGGTTATGATTTAGAAGTTCCTGGTTTAAACACATTAACAAATGGTGTGGAAGTTGATGCTTCAACAGCGGTAGTTACTAACTTAAATAATGTTACTAATGTTGATGGAACATTGTCATTAACTGACGATACTAAAGCTGGTACTTTAACAATTGTAATTCCTACAATCGTAACTGAAGAAAATGGCGACTTATTATCTGCGCCAGTTTCTATTAACGTTACTCTAGTTAAGTAATTTTAAATATAACCTAATAAGTAAAAGGCTATCTAATTTTAGATAGCCTTTTATCTATGCTGGATAATTGTATGTGTTTAAAAATTATAATGATTATCATTAAATTTTTTGTGAAGTATTAACTACTAGTAATATTAGTTTATACTAAGTTTTATGTATATTTAATGTTATAATAGTAAAAACTATTTTAATTATCCTAGGAGTTGTAACCCTTGAGAATAAAAGAATGGGATTTACTTCGTGTTGTTGCTTGTTTATCGATTTTACTTTTACATACAACAACTTTTAATAATTTATTTAGGGGAGTAACTGAAAATTCGACCTTCGTTCACTTTGCACGCATACTTCTATGCTATGCAACACCGACGTTTATATTGTTATCTATAATCATTTTGGCAGCTCGATATAAGGAGGATGTACCAGCAAAGTTTTGGTCTTCTCGTTTACAATTCTTAGTTTTGCCCTACATATTTTGGGGAATTACTGATGCACTTATTTTAGAGTGGATGTATCAAAATGATGCACTGTATGACTCAATCTTATCTAATATATTTACTGGTGGATTTGTTGGATGGTTTGTTTTAGTAATCCTACAGCTTTACTTAATATTCTGGTGTATGTTGAAGTTTAAATGGTCGCAGTTTATTGTTTTGCCATTTTCTGTACTGCTCTATTTCCTTCATCATCAATTGTTTTCCTTACCTTATGAGTTTTTTCAAGAGAATTTCATATTCCAAAAACTGTACGGAACCGCGTGGTTAGCATATTTTGCAATTGCCATCTTAATAGGTACGCACTATGATAAATTACGCCCTATACTAAAGAAATATCGAATCGGTACAATTGTATTTACAGCATTGGCGGGCTTCTATGTTTGGATTAATTTTCAGCAAGGGCAAACGGATATCCATTCTAGAAGACTGGATTTAGTACCTTTTGTTCTTGGACTTACCAGTATGATTCTTGCTTATGGTCAAGTTATTCCTCACTTTAAAATAACACGCATAATAAGTAAATATGCTTTTATGGTCTATTTAATTCACTGGAATCTATTGAATCTGACCTCTAAATACTTTGTTGAATATATTCCAACAAGCTCTATCCGAATTATTGTTATGTTTGTTTTTACATTAGCAATGTCTATTTTCATCGCTAAATTAATTTCTTACTTGCCATTTGGAAAGTGGATAGTCGGTAAAATTAGATAGTCCAACCATGTTCACTTCGGTGAATGTGGTTTTTTTATGTATAGAAATGTACCTGGTATTAAATTAGCCAAGTACATAATATTGATTTATTTAATGGTTGAAGCTAGATAATGCTTAGTAGTTTTTGTAATAAAATTAAATAATGGATTTATCGACTTGAAAAATCGGGATAGAAATAATTGAAAAGGCCTATCGTAGGTAGCAAAAATCATAATTAAGAATACTGTATTTGGCAAGCAAAAAATGCATAAAACGGCAATCAAAAATGTAACCACTTGCCAACGAAATTTAATTCTGAATAATTGATTCCTTATAACGATAACTATCGCCTTTAAATACAATCAAATGTGAATGATGGATGAGTCGATCAATTACTGCCTCCGTTAATATTGGATTCCCAAAAACGTGATTCCATTGACCGAATTGAAGGTTTGTCGTGATTATGATGCTTTTGGTTTCATAACACATCGAAATAACCTGAAACAATAATTCAGCCCCTTGTTTGTGAAGAGGAATGTAACCTAACTCATCCAAAATCAAAAGATCCAATTTCTCTATTTGCTTAAAAAGCTTATTAAGATTACCTTTTTCATTTGCTTCTAATAATCGATTAACTAATGATGCCGCTGTATAGAATTTAACAGCTTTGCCATACCTTTGTATGGCATTCAATCCAATTAACGTAGCTAAATAGGTTTTACCTGCACCTACACCCCCATAGAAAATTAGATTTTCTTGCTGCTCCATGAATACTCCATTTAATAAGTCTTCACTACTTAGTCCTGCTGTTAGGACAATGTCCTTCCAATCAAAAGGTTTCCCATTGACTTTAGGTAAGCTTGCTTGTGTAAGTAAAAGATTTGTTTTTCGTTCTTCTCGTTGCTCATGTATTTTGCAAGAGAAAAGTGCAGAGATTTGCAACGAGAAATGCAGAGTGTTGCCACCCAATATATTTACAATTTTTTTGAAAGTGCGTTCGCTAATCGAAAACTTGATCCTGTGTATGAGATAATATGTGCATGATGAATCAAGCGATCTACTAACGCAGCTGTCAGTCGCGAATCGGAGAAAACACGATTCCACTGGCTAAATTCAAGATTTGATGTGATAATCAAACTTTTTTGTTCATAACACTCTGAGATTATTTGGAAAAGTAGCTCTGCACCATCTTTTCCAAATGGGAGATAACCCATTTCATCTAAAATGATTAAATCAACTTTCTCTAGTTTTTTTCGAAAGCTTGTTAATCGGCCATTGGCCAGTGCAGATTCTAGTTCCTCTACTAGATGAGACACACGATAAAAACGTACTTCAAATCCTCTTTCACATGCTCGTCTTCCTAAAGCTGAGGCTAAATGTGTTTTCCCTGTACCAGGAGATCCAACCAAAATTACATTTTCTTTTCGTTTAATAAAATCTAAATTCATCAATTCTTCTTTACTCAGATGGTGCGGTAAACTGATATCCTTATGCCATTCATAATTCTCTAAAACTTTATAATCTAGAAAGCGTGCTTTTTTAATATTTCTTGCTGCTCTGGCTTGCTCTCGTCCATCACGTTCCTTTAATAATAATTGGTGGACGAATTCATCTGGCGTTGTAAAGGGAACATCTTCAAATCCGTCCGCTATGTGAGCTAGACGTAGTTGCTTACATAACTGATCAATGGTTTCCTTCATGATTATCACCTCCAATCGGTTGTAATGCATCATACTGCGACCACTCGACATCGTAAGGATTTGATACAACTTCATCATTCTTTGAAATCAGTTCGTAGAACTGTTCATTGATTCCTTTCATATCATACTGTACTAATAACGTAATAATTTCATTGATACGTTGTTTTCTTAGAGACAGAGAGGGTGTTAGTAAGTATTCACGTACTCTTGCAGGTAAATACTCACGATAGCGTGAATGTCCGACCACTCGTGGTTTATATAGCCAATCTTTTAAGATATCTTTCCAGGGAATTAATCTACGTTTTCTCATATAGGGTCTTGCATCGCTTAATAGTACTTCACCTTCGTTGGTAATAACCTTAAATTCATTCCAAAATGTGATGCAATACAGCTGACTATAGTTCTTTGCTTTTGGTACATGAATAAGATGTTGATCTAATTTGAACTCATTGTATTTATTAAATTTGACTGTCGTTTGTTTAAATACTGAATAATCATTATCTGGTAATTTAAGCAATTGCTTTTGTTCGCATGCCCAAAGGTCTTCGATTATCTCTTCTTTTCGGTAGTGCATTCTCTTTCTATCTATTAAAAACTTTTGATAGAGTTTTTCCGTCAGGTCATCAAAATCCTTGATAACAGGTGGTACACTAAAAAAGTTATACCGTACATAGCCGACTTTTCTTTCGACATTCCCTTTTTCATGGCCACTTCGCGGATTACATACCTGTACTTTAAATCCATAATGATTTTTAAATGCCATGAATTCATCTGTTAATTGTGCCTCGCCTTGAGATCCACGTACCTTTTTAACCGCAGGTGTTAAGTTATCAATCCGAATGCTTAACGGAACACCTCCAGCTTGTTTAAATAGTAGCTTTAGACCACTTAGAAAGCACTCTTGATTTTCAGAGGGAAGAGGTACTACAAAACCGGTATTACTTGCCGGGAATGACATAATTAATGCATGTACATCAACGATTTCACCTTCATGTACAGCCTCCATTACACCAAAATCCACTTGAGCTTCACCCTCTGGATGAGCTAATCGTTCATATCCTTTCGATTGTTCGTCATCCCTTGCAGCTTTACAATTTGCAATAAAGTCGCAGACTGTTCGATAAGACCCTGGAAACCCTAGTGCTACTAGTTCCTCATGCATTTGCTTATTTGTTCGCCTTAGTTTTTTCTTCACCTTCGAATCTTCTTCTAACCAATCTAGAACTATTTCTCCCCAACGTTCTTCATACATCATTCCTTTTTTTAGAATTGTTTTCTCTTGAGGAAGTTGATCTCCATCCCCATATTTCTTTGCTGTTCTCCAATTTATATCTAATGTATCCGCAATTTGGCTAATAGATAGTCCTTTTTCGTTTCTTAAAGTTTTGATACAATTAACTTCAGACATTGTTAGCATCCTTTCATTCCTCCACTGATGAGATTCGACACCTTTACAGTAGAGTGACTTGGGGTGGCTGGCAAGTCTTTTTTTGTGGCACTAAAAAAGTGCTAGACTCTGTACAAATACGTTGCACTAGTCTGCACTTTTATTTTGCAATAAACAGCTCAATTTCTTTTTCAAAAAGCTTCAGTAAATACTCTTCATTTGATGTGGCTTCTATCTCTTGATAATGCTCTAATCCAACTTAATTTCAATCGTTTAGCGAATTCTTGAATCTGCGTACTCAATTTATTTCAGCTCCTTTTAGAAGCTGATTATAATGCTGTAGACCTCTAGTAGCCTCCGGCATAATAGGCAATGACTTTTGGAGATGTACTTCTTCGCGTATCCCTCGACCATTAATTAGTTGGTAGAATACTTGTTTAATTGATTCAACCGAAGGATGACCATGCTCTGATGCAATCTTCAGCGCTTCAGTAATTTTACTAAAATCATAATCTTTCATCACTGTACCTAATAACTTCAGGGCCTCTGATTTTTCAGAGGAAGTACATGAATTAAAATATGTTTGCCATTCTTGTGGTAACTGCTCATAGAAACTAGTATATTTAAGTGCCATAGGACGTTTGGCCATTAGATTTAAGTATGGCTGCCAATTAATCGATTTTCTATATTGACCATAGAGTCGAGGATGGCTAACGACTAGTTGATAATCATCTGTAAGAATATCAATTGAATTATATGAAATACGAATTAGAACCTTATTTAAAGCGTATCTTGGTGAAGTAGAATATAGTTTTTTTTCCACTTTAATATAACCGTACTTATCGGCTTTCACTGTTTCGTATCTGATGCATTGGTATTCCTTACTTGGTAAAACCAAAAAGGCTTTCCGATCCTCTTCAAACAGCTGGGAGATGAAAGATTCCTTTTCATAATGTTTTCTCTCACGATCTTTCTCAGCTTTTTCCCACAACGTCTTATTAAGTTCGTCTAAATTCAGTACGTGGAGACCAGGCAATAAATAATTGTTTCTCACATACTTCACCATTGCTTCCACATGACCTTTTTCATTCCCACTATTAGGATTACAAAATTCACTTTCGAACCCATAGTGTAGAACGAAGTTCTGAAATTCCTCTGTTAACTGCCGTTCGCCATTTGGCAATACCTTCTTTACGGCAGCTGAAAGATTATCGAATCTAATTGTTTTTGGAACACCACCCATATGGTGAAAAATACGCTTTAATCCTTCTAAGAAACACTCTTTGTTTTGAGCGGGGAATACCTGAAAATAAAATGAATTACTGTATGGATAAGAAAGAACCAGATAGGGTAGAGTTATCTGTTCCCCTTGATATTTAAACGGAGCTTCTCCAAAATCCACTTGGGCTGACCCGGGTTTGCTCTCTAGCGATAATGCTGCTTGACTCGCTTCATTTAACAATTCTTTTTTTCGTTGGGATATGTAGTTTCTTACTGTTCGATCAGAACCCTTAAAATCAAATTCCTCTTTTAATTGCTCCCAAATTCTCTTTGCAGTTCTACGAAATTTTCTCTTTTGTTTAAAATCTTCTAGTAACCATTCATCTACAATATGTTTAATAGGATCCATCACTGGAGATGGTCTGCCTTGTTTAATTTTTTCTACAGGACTAAAATCATCCTGTTCTGCATATTTCTTAACTGTTCTCGGATCTCTTCCTATTCTTTGTGCAACCTCCGAATAGTTACTGTCTTTTATGTTTACCTCATGTCTGATATAATTAATTTCGGCCACTGCCAACATCTCCTTAATACCTCCTGCGCTTGTTTGTCCCAACAGGAAGTGTATGTGTATTTTGGAATGTTGACAAGTGGTTTTTTAATTTGTGCAGGGCCTACGGCCCTTCTGCACAAATTAAATGCCATACCTTACATTTTTATGATGCCATAAACAAGAATACTAATGAAAAGTAAAAAATTGCTTTCACTAATGATCATCCTTTTTATTGAATTATAGTAATCAAATTGTCCGCCTAATTAGGTTATTTTATACAATGATTGAAAAATTTTATATATACAATACCGCTTACATACAATTTAAATTCTTCCTCCAAATCCCTTAGCAAGAGAAATTTTACAATCTCCTTAATTCTATTAACATCCCCTTAACAAATCACCTTTACACTTAAAAGAAAATAGGTAAAGGATGGTAGTATTTGATGTCTAAATTTCTTTCTTCTAAAACAATTTTCACTTTGAGTATGGCAGCGGCGATTGTCGTGGCTCCGTCAATGTCGGCGGATGCGGCTGAGAATAAGTACAAGCTTTCATTAGATGCGCGCTATGATTCTGGTGTTCAGAACCCGGATGGTGGAACGACGGAAATCGTTGCTTATAACAAGCATAATCACTCTACATATGTAGTGAACGGGAAAACGAAAAAGGTGGAGGCTCTTTCTCTTAACTATCAAAAGGCTGATGCTCTTTCATTGAAACCGTTCCTTTCAATCGATATTGCCGAGCTTTTAAAGAAGGTAGACTCTAAATTCCAATATGGGGATTTAACAAGTATTGCTGTACATCCGAAAGAAAATGTCATTGTTGCATCCGTTCAAGCTGAAGGATTTAATGACTATGGCTATGCTGTTTTCTTAACAGGGGAAGGGAAGCTGTTAAATGCAGTGAAGGTCGAGCCACAGCCAGATAACATTACCTTCTCACCAGATGGAACGAAAGCTTTAACGGCTAATGAAGGGGAGCCTCGCGAGGGATATGGCGAAGGGATTATCGATCCTCAGGGTTCTATTTCAATGATGGATTTAACAAAAGGTTTTGAAAACACAGTTGCTAAAACTATTACATTTGAGGCATATGATTCAAGCGAAAAGCGCGAGGAGCTGCTTGCATCCCAAGTAATTTTAAAGAAAGAAACAAAGCCTTCACTAGATTTAGAGCCTGAATACATTACTGTAAGTGAGGATAGTAAGTTTGCTTACGTTGCCCTACAAGAAAACAATGCAATTGCAAAGCTTGATCTTACTTCGAGTGAGGTAGTTTCTATTGAAGGAATGCGCTTTAAAGACTTTAGTGTGAAAGGAAATGAAATCGACTTACGTAAAGACGATCAAATCAAGCTCCAAAATGAAAATTATTTTGGAATCTATATGCCTGACGGGATGGCGACATAT
This sequence comes from Ureibacillus chungkukjangi, assembly GCF_044795995.1. Classification (NCBI taxonomy): domain Bacteria; kingdom Bacillati; phylum Bacillota; class Bacilli; order Caryophanales; family Caryophanaceae; genus Ureibacillus; species Ureibacillus chungkukjangi. The sequence continues at coordinate 894,441 of NZ_CP085009.1, forward strand.
AGCGTTAACGGTAAAAATTACATCGTTACTGCAAATGAAGGAGACGCCCGAGAATGGGGTGAAGAGGACACAGAAAGCTTCCACCTAAATGAAGCTGAAAAAGAAGTGGATGGCAATGAAATTGCCTTCTACGATACAGCCGAGTATGAAGGATTTGCTGAAGAAAAAGAGTACATCTTTGGAGGACGTTCATTCTCCATTATTGATGCGGATACTATGGAAGTTGTTTATGATAGTGGTAGTGATTTTGAGCGTATTACAGCCGAAAAATTTCCTGAGAATTTCAATGCAAGTAACGATAAGGTAAAGCTTGATAATCGAAGTGGGAAAAAGGGACCTGAACCAGAAGACGTTAAAATCGGTAAAATTGGCGATGAGACCTTTGCCTTTATTGGACTAGAGCGTATCGGAGGCATTATGATGTACAACATTACAGATCCGGCAAATGCAGAATTTGTAGACTATATTAATTTACGTGATTTTAGTAAGGATATTGCTGGAGATGTGTCACCAGAAGGTTTGGCTTTTGTGTCAGATGAAAAGACTCCACAGCTGATTGTCGGCCACGAGGTAAGTGGTACAGTAACGGTTTTAAATTTACTAGAAAAGCATGTAGAAAATAAGGTTGGCTTTAAGGACATTGAAAATCATTGGGCAAAAAATCAAATTATCGCAGTGACAAAAGCGGGGTTATTTAGTGGTGTCAATGAATCTACATTTGCACCAAATAAAAGCCTAACACGAGGACAAACAGCAATTGTACTAAACAGCTTAGCTTATGATGAAAAAGCAACAACCGTTCCTTCGTTTAAGGATGTAGGGGCTTCTTCTCTAATTGCAAACGATATTGCATGGGCAACAGAAAACAAAATCATGAGTGGCAAAAATGCAACAACCTTTGCTCCAAATCAACCAATTACAAGAGAAGAATTTGCTCTAGCAATATACAATTATCTAGCCTATGAAGGCATTAATTTAGACGCTAGCAACAAATCCACATACAAAGACGATGGAAAAATCAATAACAACGCAAAACAAGCAGTATACGCACTACAACAAGCAGGTCTAATGACAGGAAGCAACGGGAACTTCAACCCCAACCAACCCCTAACACGCGCCCACGCAGCAACAGTCCTCGCAAAACTAATAGACTAATATATTTATGAACAGAATTGTGTGTGTACCAGGTACACACACAATTCTAAAACAATTCAAAATACTCCGTGTGCCAGGTACACAAACAATTCTCACACAATTTAATTGAGAATAGCCAAGTCTCTATAATCCTTAGTTAATTCGGAATTATGGGGCTTGGTTTTTTTGGTATTTAAATAGGTCCTGGTAGTTTTCAATTTATGCAATTATAGGAAAATTGATAGAAAATGGAATGTATTTAAATGGATAATTTGAAAGAGGCGAAAATTCCATTTTTTTAGAATAATAGAAACAGAGAGTGAAATCTAATGATTTACTAGATTCCAGTTTCGATTCATTGTAAATAAATAATCTTATGAGGTGTAGAAAAAGTATGGATAAGCGCAATTTGAAAAAGTCTTTGAATGTATTTTTAGCAACAACCTTAACAGCAAGTGTAGCAGTTCCTATGGTACCTTCGACAGTATCAGCAGAAACCGTTGCCACAGATTTAATTATTTCAGAATATCTTGAAGGAAGTAGTTATAACAAAGCTATTGAAATTTACAATGGAACTGGAGCAGCAGTAGATTTAAGCCAGTATAAGGTTGAAGTTTATTTCAACGGTGGTTCAGCGCCGTCTCAAACAGTATCCCTATCTGGCACATTAGAACAGGGAGCAACATATATCCTTTATCACGGGCAATCGGCAGCGGATATTAAAGCAAAAGGAAATTTAGAAAACTCATCGGCTATAAATTTCAACGGTGATGATGCAATCGTATTAAAGAAAAATGATGAAATCATTGATTCATTTGGACAAGTCGGTGTGGATCCAGGAACAAACTGGGGAACGGATGCAAAATCAATGGATATGACCCTAGTGCGAAAAGGCTCCATCTTAACCGGAGATACGAATCCATCCGACGAATTCGACCCTGCTGTACAATGGACAGCTTATCCTAAAGATACATTCACGCACCTTGGCTCACATGTTTTAGGTGAACAAATCGTAACGCCTGTTGAAGGAACAATTACTGAAGTTAGAGCTCTTCCAAAAGGTAGCACTGTTATCACAACAGGTACAGTAACTGCTGTGATGGGCTCAACAACTTATATCCAAGATGAAAACTCTGGGATTGTATTATATGGGAATAACTTAAACGTTAAACCAGGTGACATTGTTCGTGCGACAGGAGAGCTTACTGAATATAATACTTTAATAGAAATAAATGTTACTCCACAAAGTGTTGAAGTAATAGGAAATACAGAAGTTCCAGAACCGGAAGTCGTTACAGGGGCACAATTACAGGAAGAGCGTGAAGGGAAACTTGTAACAGTTCAAAATGTAAAAATCGAATCTGTAAAAAGCGGTAACTACCAGGCTGTTGACGGAGAAGGAAACACTTTTGAATTACGACCAACAAGCTCATCATTATTAAGTGTAGGCACTACCTATGAAGCGATTTCAGGAGTTTTAGGCTCATATAATAATATTTATCAGTTAATCCCACGAAGCATTGATGATATAGTTGAGGATTCTTCAATTGTTAAACCAGTTGTTGCAACGCCTGGACAAGGCTTAATCAAGGAAGGCTCTGAAGTGACTCTATCGACGAGAACAGATGCGGCAACGATCCATTACACAACAGATGGCAGTGAACCGACTCTTGAAAGCCCAATCTATACGGGTGCAATCACTATTACTGAAGACACAACAGTAAAAGCCATTGCAGTTAAAGAAGGCTTAAAGGCTAGTGATGTAGTAGTATTTGACTATATTATCCAGCTTGAAGATATCCGCATTCACGATATCCAAGGGGAAGGTCATTATTCTAAGTATGATGGTTTTAATGTAACGGACGTTGAAGGGATTGTTACGTATGTAAATGGAAATGAATTCTATTTACAAGATTTACAGCCTGATAATAACAGCAAAACTTCAGAGGGTATTTTAGTATATAAAGCTTCTCATGGCGTTAAAGTTGGTGACATCATTTCAGTTGATGGAACTGTTAAAGAATATATGATGCCAGGATATGCAGAGCGTTTTGATACAGACCTTTCTGTAACCGAATTAGCAGCAACAACAATTGATGTTATCGGTACTGGTGAGCTTCCAAAAGCAATCGTTCTAGGGGAAGATGTAGCGCTTCCAACAGAAGTAATTGATAATGATGGATTAACGGTATTTGACCCTGAAGAGGATGGAATCGATTTATTTGAAAGTGTTGAAGGTATGCTTGTTCAAGTAAATAATCCAAAGGTTGTGGCATTACAAAAATATGGTGAGCTAACAGTTATTCCAGGAAACATGGAAACAAACACAACAGCGGGCGGCTTGCGTATTAGCGAAAATGATTATAACCCTGAAAGAATCACGATTAATATCGATGATGAAAAATACCTAGCGAAAATGGGCGACTATTTCGAAGGAAATATCCAAGGTGTTATGAGCTATGGCTATAGCTATTATCAAGTTTTAAGCAATAAAGAAAATCTTCCTGCTTTAATTGATGGAGGAAATCAACGTGAAACAACTTCAATTACACCAGTTGAAGATAAATTAACAGTTGCTTCGTATAATGTCGAAAACTTCTCACCAAAAGCTAAGGATGAAAAGGTAACAAAATTAGCAGAAGCGATTGTTGCTAATATGAAAACTCCAGACATCATCGGTCTAACTGAAGTACAAGATAATGATGGTGAAACAGATAGCGGAACAGTTGATGCAAGTCAAAGTGCTCAGACTTTAATCAATAAAATCGTAGAACTGGGCGGACCGGAATACGTTTACACAGATGTAGCACCAGAAAATAACAAAGATGGTGGGGCACCTGGTGGAAATATTCGCGTTGGATTCCTTTATAATCCTGAAAGAGTTTCATTAGTAGAAGGAACTAAAGGTACAGCAAATGAAGCGGTAGGGTATGAAGATGGCGAGTTAACTTTAAATCCAGGTCGTATTGACCCAACAAACACTGCCTTTAATAGTAGTCGAAAACCATTAGCTGCTCAATTTGATTTTAAAGGTGAAAAGGTTATCGTTGTAGCAAATCACTTTAACTCAAAAGGTGGCGACCAACCACTTTACGGTAAAAATCAGCCAGCAGTATTAGGTAGTGAAGTACAGCGTATGCAAATTGCAGCGATTGTAAATGGTTTTGTTAAAGAGGTATTAGCAAAAGATCCAAAAGCAAATGTAGTGTTAACAGGGGACTTCAACGATTTCGAATTCTCGAACCCACTGAAGGCACTTAAAGGCAACGAGCTTACAAACATGATCGAGCAAGTACCAGCAGAAGAACGCTACTCGTATTCTTACCAAGGTAACGCTCAAGTATTAGACCATATTTTAGTTAATAATAAACTAGCATCTAAAACTGAGGTTGACATTGTTCACATCAACTCGGGCTTCATGGAAGAACACGGCCGTGCAAGCGACCACGACCCAGTAATTGTACAAATTGACTTAAATAAGAGTGAGCCACAACCAGAGCTAGAGGTAATTGAATTCGATAAAGTATATGACTATAAAGGACTATCGAAGAAACAATTAGTTATTCCACAGGGGAAAGTGTGGATTCAATTAGATGAAACATCAAAAGTGAATGAAGCATGGTTTAAAGGTCAATATGTAGATGTGCAAGGTGAAGGCTTCCAATTTACAACTATAAAATTTGAACCGAAAAAAGCGGGTGCCATCTTAGAATTAAACGAAACAAATGTTAAAAAGGTCATCATTGACGGCAAAAACGTAAGCGAAATTCGCGGTGCAAAACAAGGCCAAATTTTCGAATACATCAATGGTGCTAAAAAAGAAAACATTAAGTTTGATTAAGTTTAAATTCAGAGTTTTAAAAGGCAATCCTATTTTGGGATTGCCTTTTTCATTATAGAATGATGGGGGGAGCGTGATTAGAAGTTATGTATATGACTGTTTGAATTGAAGTAAGAAAGTGATTAAATGTGAAAGTAGAGCTGGGCAAAGCGACAAGAGAACGTAGGAACTCTCCGGAAAGGCAGCAGAAATGGTAAGCGATAGTCCATATTTATTCTCCCCAAAAAACCTCCAAGCAACTAAAGGGTGCTTGAAGGTTAAGCTTATTAATTATTCACTCGGAAAGTTGATACGTCTTCATCCAGTAGGAAGGATGTGCCGCGTTTTTTGTGTGCAGCAACGAAGAATATGCCGACAAGCATGGCAGCTGCAATTAGTCCACCGATGAATGATGCGTTTAGTGGAATACCGAAGCCCATTGTTGGTTCGTACAGGATGTATACTACAACCATGTAAGTCATAAAGCTTGCTGGAACAGTCGCAATCCAGTGATTCTTCTTTGCCAAGAATAGGTACATAGCACCCACCCAAAGAGCAATTACCGCGGTAACTTGGTTTGCCCAAGAGAAATAGCGCCATAAAATATTGAAATCAATTTTTGTTAAGGCATAAGAAATGACGAATAATGGAATCGCGATCCATAAACGGCTTGCAATTTTTGCTTGCCCGAATTTGAAGTATTCTGCAATAATCATACGAGCTGCGCGGAATGCTGTATCTCCAGATGTGATAGGTAATATGATAACACCTAAAACAGCTAAAGTACCACCGATTGAACCTAGCATTAATAAGGAAACTTCACTAACTACAGCAGCAGGACCACCAGCTGCAATAACTTCATTTAAACCACCATAGCCACCGAACAAGCTCATAGAAGCGGCTGCCCAGATCATCGCGATAATACCTTCTGCAATCATCATACCGTAGAAAATTTTACGGCCTTGCTTCTCATTTTGAGTTGTACGAGAAATAATCGGCGTTTGTGTTGCATGGAAACCAGATAATGCACCACAAGTAATCGTAAAGAAGATCAATGGGAAAATCGGTAAATTCCCAGGATGCATATTTTGGAAAGAAAGCTCAGGAATCGGTGCTCCTGTAACAACCATTCCAATTCCTACACCAAGTGCCGAAACAACTAATAGGGCACCAAAGTAAGGATACAAGCGACCAATAATCTTATCAACAGGTAAAAGTGTAGCAAGAATATAATAGAAGAAAATTACGCCCACAATAAGTGCTAATGCCACTTTACCATCCATTAAGTTGTTGATTAGCATTGCTGGTGAAGATACGAATACAGTACCTACTAATAATAGAAGTAAAAGTGCGAAAACGTTTACAACATGCTTCATAAACTTTCCTAAAAACTTAGATACAAGCTCTGGTAAATGTGCCCCTTTGTTTCGAATCGAAATCATACCAGTCAAGTAATCATGTACAGCCCCTGCGAAAATACACCCAACAACAATCCAAATGAATGCCACAGGACCATAAAGCGCCCCAGCAATTGGACCAAATACAGGACCAGTGCCGGCAATATTCAATAATTGAATTAAAGAGTTCTTTGGCGTTGTCATAGGAACATAGTCGACACCGTCAGCATTTACATAGGCAGGTGTTGGTCGTTCTGATTTTTCCCCAAAAACTTTCTCGACGTATTTGCCATAAGTAAAATAACCAACGATTAAGATTGCAATACATACTAAAAACGTAATCATCTGAGATCCCCCATCCCTTTTTAAATATTCTTAATATTTTATCTATAATTCGATAGTAGCACACAATGTTATATAACAGCAATATTATTTTTCTAAAATTATATAACAGTTTTTCAATATAATTTCTTTGTGTGATTTTATAACTCTCTAAACCAAAAAGAAGCGAAATCTTTCTTGATAAAAAAGCTATAACCAGAGTGTGCCACTTTCGTAATTCTTCGGGATTTATGATTCATCAACAATATATATGACCAAAATACCCGCTATAATAAATTGAGAAACTCAAATGACTATTTCATAAGAATTTAACCCATTAACTAGAACCCCGAGATTCCCCGTAACGGATACCCACAGCCCGCTCCATGAATCCGGTTTCATCACCAAGCTTTCAACCATAGCTCCTAATCTAACCAAGTTCATTCTCTCCATACTTACACAAAAAAGCCAGAACCCCTCCACCATGCAGAGTTATTCCAGCTTTTTGAAATTCACTAACCAACTAATTAACAAACTAACAGACCAGTCAATCAACCAAGTATAATAACCAATTAACTTAACTGATTAATCTACGAACCCAACCTTACCTACTAAACCACAAACGGCTTCTTCATCTTAATCAAGCCATACACATAATAGAAGATACTACCTGTAATAATAGTCACCACAACAAAAAGAATGGCCGTGCCCGATTCTCCTGTCCAGCGGAAGAATAGGCGATACATGAAATACACGCCAATGACAATCATGGCGATGGAACTTAGGATACCGATAAATGGAATGATTGAAATAATCGTTAGTCCGATATAAATCAGTAAAAACTTGAGGGCATCCTTTTTAATTTCCTCAATGGAAGTTTTAGTAGAGCCTAGTGCGAATAGGGCATACACATTGAGTAAAGGAATCCATGACCAGAAGGAAATCTCACCTAAGCCGTTTGTTTTAGTTGTGTAATAATAAATAAGAGCAGTAATCACATAGCCAACTACGCCAATCACAAGCATAATGATAAAAAATGTGACTAGAAAACCACCAAACAATGCTGCATCGTAATCACTTTGATACGAATTATACAACTTCACACCTCCTCGTGATTTACCTCTAACTATTTCAGTTGAGGAATCCATCCATAATATATGTTGTCATTCTAAATTTATATGTGAAATCCAAAAGTCTTTTGCACAAATTGTTTTCAGGGAAGATTTAGAAAGGTTTATTCGGGTAATTTTTAGTTAAACTAGCAAATTACTATAAAGTATTAAAGCTATTAATACTAGAAATGGAGAAATAAGTGAGGGTTGTTATAATAATCAATAATTTAGTATAAATAATATTTACATATTTTTATATTGTATTAAAAATATGGTGCGAAATTTACTAAAATAATACTGAACTTCATAATTATATCTTTAATTTTGATAAAAAAAGGATGTAATTATCATTTTAAGGTAATAAATAATAGTAATTTGACAGAATTGTAATATAGTAATATACTTCGAAGTGTGGTTGAGACATAAACGACCACAAAACAAAAATAACAAAAATATGATAACATCCTAGGGGGATTTATTTTAATGGGTAACCAATATAAAAAGTTCGTAGCAACAGCAGCAACAGCAACATTAGTAGCATCAGCAATCGTTCCTGTAGTATCAGCAAGTGCAAATGAAACGAAATTCGAAGATGTTAAAGGCACTACATATGAAGTAGCTGTCAATTCAATCGCAGGTTTAAACATTGTATCTGGATATGATGACGGCACATTCAAACCAACAAATATCGTTAATCGTTCTGGAGTTGTTAAGTTTTTAGGTAAATACTTAGTAGCACAAGGCGAAAAACTACCGACATATGAAGACGTAATCGCAAAAGGATTCCCATTCAAAGACTTAAATGCAACATCTGATAAAGAATTAGTACAATATGCAGCATTAGTAAAAGAAGCTGGAGTATTTACAGGTTATGAAGATGGAACTTTAAGACCATCTATCGCAATCACTCGTCACCAGACAGCTAAAGTTTTAGTCCAAGCTTTAAAAGAAATCTACGGTGTGGACTTAATGGAAAAAGCAAAAGCTGCAAACTTTAAATCAGAAATTATTGATATTAAAGGGAATGTTTATAAAGATCAAATCGAAGCACTAGACTTTGCTGGTATTACAACTGTAAAAGATTTTAGACCAGCACAATCATTAAACCGTGGTCAATTTGCAATTTTCTTAAACAACTCACTTAACTACTTTGCAAACCAAGTAGGAGAAGTAGAAAAAATTAGCAATGTGAAAGCATTAACTTTAGTAGAAGGTACTGATGTTCTTTCAAAATTACCAACTACTATTGAAGCAACTTTAAAAGCTGCTGAAGGTAAAGTAGCTCCAGAAGTAAACTTAAATGCTTCTTGGAAAGCTCCTGAATCATTCGATAATACTAAAGAAGGTAACTATGAATTCGTAGGAACTTTAACTGCTCCTAACAAAAAGGTAGTAATCCCTGTAGGTGGAGAAACAGTTAAAGTATCAGTAACAATCGTTTCTCAAGAAGATTTTGATGCAGCAGTAAAAGCTGTTAAAACTCAGGCAGACTTAAATGCAACTGATTTAACTGCATTCAAAGCTGCTTTACTAGTACCAGTATTAAACCTTCAAAATATTGAAGACTCATTAGTAGAAGAATATCAAACAGCTATGGCTGATGCATTTGCTTCACAAGTCGATTCTGTTGAAGAAATCCAAGCAATCATTAACCATGTAAATGAACAACAACGTCTTGCACTTGAAGCAGCAAAAGCTAAACAATTAGCAGCAGTTAAAGCGGCAAATGGTGTTAATGAAATGAGAATTGCTTTCAATTTAGATAAAGTAGAAGCGAACAAAGATTACCCTGTAACATTTGTACATGTTTCAACAACTTCAGCAGATTTAGAAGCATATAAAAATGCAATCGCTGCTAAAAATCCTGCAGACTTAGTTGCTGTACAAAAAGTTATCGAAGAAGTAAACAATACAAAAGCTGAAAAAGCAGTAGCGTTAGCTGAAAAATCACTAAAAACAGAAGATATTTCTGCAGCACGTAATATCATTTCTACCATAGAGTCAGTATATGTAGCAAATGGTGATGTATTCGATACTAAAGCAGCAGGAAAAACTGTTGGATCATTCGAGTTACGTTTACAAGCTGCTGAATTAACAGGTGCAATCAATGCATTCGTACAAACTGTTAAAGTAGATCAAGTTGATCAATCATTCAATTTCAATATTTCTTACCCAGTAGTATCTGCTGAGCAACAAGCACTTGTATCGGAATACACTGCTTACTCTGAAATTACAGTTCCAGCGGCATTTGCAGGAGCAGTGTTGAAATTTGAGCTTATAGAAGGTACTTTTGACTACACAGTTCCAACAGCTAAAGAAGGTGACACTACAATTACATTCTCATTATTAGATGTAATTAATGCTAATGCACCGACTCTAGCTAGTCAAAGTGGAGATTCATTTAACGTAAAAGTAACAGTTCCTTTTGAATCAACTACGCTAGTGGCAGGAAACTACAATGTTAAATTTAATACTGTAGTATCAGCCGGTACAGGTGAAAATGCTGATGTTCGCACAATCGCATCAGAATCAGTAAGTGTAAATATTGTTGCTGATCCAGCAATTCCAAATGCAATTCAAGAAGTATTAACTGCTACAGATAATATCACTTTAACAACTGCATTAAACGATTTAAAAGCTTTAGATTCAACTTTAGAATTTAATGGAGCAAATGTAGAGAAATATTTAACTGCTTTCAATGCATACTCAACAGAGCAAAACAAAGCTGCTACAGTAACTTCACTTTTAGTAACAATTAAAAAAGTTGATGAAGCAGTGACGTTAGAATCAGCTATTCAAGCATTAGTTGATTCAGTTACAACAACAGATGTAGTTTCAAATTTAAAAGTAGAAACACTTGGTTTCACTTTGGATGAGAAAACTAACAAATTAAATGTAGTTACTAAAAATGCTGGTTTATACCTAGAAGCAATCAAAGCTGATGTAGAAGCAGCTAAAGATGAAAAAGCATACACAACAGCGGCAGATGTACAAGCTATGGTAAATGAAGTTAATGCATCTGAACTGGGTAATTTAAATACTCAAACTTCTGTAGCTGAAATTGAAAAAGCATTACTAGCGCTTAACAATAATGATATTAACCTAGTTTATAACGGGTTTAATAATAATCAAAAAATTACAGCTCTAGAAGTAATTAAAGCACACGCAGGATTTGCATCTGAAGAAGCAGTATACAATGAGCTTTTAAAATTAGTAGTTAACCAATAAATTTTAAATACTAAAAGAAAAGTAGTCAGTTTACTGGCTACTTTTCTACTAATTATGGAAGTAGGGAATTATGGATGACAACGGGTACAATTGGTATTTTCATAAATACTGACGAACAACTTTTGAGTGAAATGGATATTACATTTACTGAAAATAAAGCTGAAGTAGAATTGGCTAAATTGGCAACAGTATGTGAGCGAGTTCATGGATCGGTATTAACAGATGATTTGCTGAATCAACTACAATTTAAGCTTCAACAAATTATTGATTTAAATGCATGGGCTTCTCAGGCTTCAATCTATTTGAATTCTATGAAAGAGATGTTATCCATAAAAAAACGCATTAACTTACAACAAAATTGGTCGACAGATGAAATTACACTTGCCCAGACAGCTGTAGAGCGTTGTTCCTTGCCTAAGTTGAAAGAGTATTTCCAAAATGAAATAAACCAGCTAAAGAAACAATACAGTTATGCTTCTTTTGAGGAAATTAATCTTAATGAACCATTGCCTTATTCATTTATAGAAGGTATTTCAGGCTTTGATTTCTTGAAGAAAATAGAGACTCGTATGGATCATTCATATAGAGAGAAAATTTCATTGGTTAAAGAATACTGGTTGAAAAATATTATCTTTATAAATGAAAAGTTTAAAAGCGAAGATGAGATAGTGGATCTTCTTCATGAAAGAAATCGCTTTTTAGAAGAACGTTTTTCTGAATTTAAAACAGCGAATTCTATTCAGGAAGTACGGAAATATTTGTCTAATCTAGAAATGATTTCTTATAACCGCCAAAATCTTGAAGTCCAAATTAAAGCTGCTGAAGCTATTTATGCTAAACAGAAAGAATTGATTAACTACAATGATTTATTTAAATGGAGCGCTGTATTTGTAATGCAGCTTTCTAGAAAAGAAGATAAGAATGATGAGCCTATCATCAACTTTTTTGAAAAAGTCACTTCTTCTGAAAAAGAATATGCAGAAGTTCTTACTTTTAATTAAATCCTACTTAAGCATACTAAACTTAGAACTGGGAGTCTCAATTTTAGATGAGACCTCCAGTTTTTTGTCATTTCTATATTTTGGATTGTTAAATTCAAATAAATTTAAACAAAGTTATAACTTAATATTGTAAGATTACTAATATAAGAAGTTCATTTTTGGAGGGCAAGCATGGTGAATAATCGATCTTTAGCTTTAAAAGCTGTTACTGTATTGTTGGTTACCATCCTATTTTTAGGTACTACATTACATACTAAAGCTGGTTCAATTCCTTTTACAGATGTTGATAAGTTGAATACACATTATGAGTCAATTGTTTACTTATATAATGAAGGGATTATTTATGGTAAATCATCTACAAAATATCAACCGTTTAGTCATGCTACTCGAGGAGAAACGGCATTATTTATTGCGAATGCATTAGAGTTAGATACTAAGAATGTAAAAAATCCGAATTTCAAAGATGTTCCTATAACAAGTAAATATTATGGGGCAATAGCTGCGTTAGTTCAAATAGGAGTTGTAAAAGGGTATTCTGATCGTACATTTAAGCCAGAAAACCCATTAACACGTTCTCAAATGGCCAAAATGCTTACATTAGGTTTTGAATTATCAAAGTCAATATCATTAAAAACGAACTTTAATGATGTGAAAAAAATGCCTGATAGTGAGTCAAGACTTTATATTCAAACTTTAATTGATTACAAGATTACAACAGGAACGACAACAAATACTTTTTCACCGTATGCTAATCTGTTACGCGGACAGCTAGCAACCTTTATTTACAGAACTTTACAGCAAAGTGGGGATAGATTAGAAGTACTCAATGTTGAATAGAATCAAAGGCCAGAGCATTTAAATACGCTCTGGCCTTTATATTTTGAAGAAAATTGTAATATTCGAAATTGTTATTCGACATAAATGTTGCGATTATATTACAGAAATATTACAAAAGGCAATTTGGAAACCAAAAACAGCTTAAAAAGACAGTGTTTATCATATTCCCGGTTATCAGATTTTTAAACCTATTTACTATGAAACGTTACACAAATGAAAAATTATAATTCTACTATTTATGTTAATCTTTTATTAGAACAAGAAAAGGCACATTTCGATTCGAAGGGAGCAACTTGAAACGTGAAAAAGAGAATGTTATTACCTATATTTGCAACATTTATGTTATTAGCAGCACCAATCGCACAAAATGTCGAAGCAGCAACACCCAATGAGGTAACTGCAACTGCTTCTAAATATATTGGAACTCCATACCGATATGGAGGAACTACAGCAAGTGGATTCGATTGTTCAGGATTTACACAAAAGGTTTTCTCTGAACTAGGAATTAGTTTAACAAGAACGACTTCATCTCAATATGCTCAAGGTACTTCAGTATCAAAGAGCAATTTAGAAGTTGGTGATCTAGTATTCTTTAATACATCTGGACGTGGGGTATCTCATGTTGGAATTTATGTAGGGAATAATTCATTCACACACGCTTCTTCTAGTAAGGGGATAACTACTTCAAAATTGAGTGAATCTTATTGGGCTACTCGTTATATCGGTGCAAAACGCATCGCTGAATTTACGGAAGCTCCAGCTAAAGTGGCTGAGCCAGTTGCAAAACAAGAAGTAAAACCAGCTGCAATTGATTTTACGGTATATGCTTCACGTGCTGAAGTTGCAATGCAGTTAGCCGAAGCACTTGGAGTAGATACTACTGATAAAAGTGCTAACTTTTCAGATGTAAAACCAACTGATAAATATGCTGGTGCAGTAGCTGCGTTGCAAGATGCGAAAATCTTCACTGGTGACGCCGGAAAGTTTAATCCGAACTCTCCAATCACACGTGCACAAATAGCAAAGGTATTAGTTGAAGCATTTGACTTAGAGGTACAAGCGGTTAATACGCTTAAATTTAATGATGTAGCAAAAAGTGATTGGGCAAATGACTATATCACAAATTTAGCTTCAAACAAAGTAACTATTGGTAAAGCTGAAGGGTTATATGGTCCAAATGATCATGTAACATTAAAACAATTAAAAACTTTTATTGAACGTGCTGAAAATCTATAATAGATAAGTTGTTCCCGCTTCGAATCTAATTATAAAGATATAGGATAATAACATCCTACTACCAAGAGACTAGTTATATAGCTAGTCTCTTTTTTGTGTTATTTTACTATATGAAAGATCTCTCTGGGATATTAACTACATAATGAAAAGTAGTTTTATAGTGATTACAAATCCTACTTATGTATCATTTAAGCCATCTTATATGTACAATTCCAAATTTTACCTTTATTATATTGTATGGTAATAAAATACAGCATAGTAGGTGGGAAAACTTGAAGAAATTTTTTTGTTATATCTTGGTGATTTTAATTCTAATGCCAATTTTTACAACTGAAGCAAAAGCTTCAACATTTCGTGAAGTAAAGCAAGTTCAGTTAGCTACAGAACTTCGTAAATCTTCTAATACAAATGCAGTTAGTATTACAACTTTACCTAAAGGAACCTTAGTGACTCAGTTCAGTAATAATTCTGATGGTTGGTCATATGTGCAAGCAAACAATAAAAAAGGATATGTTCTTACAAACTCCTTAATAACTCCAAAAAGTACTATTAAAATTGCGAGTTCGAAAAGCGGTGTTGTTGTAAAAGAAACGGCCACTACAAAATCAAATACTGTAGCAACACTTAAATATAATATGGTTGTAGAGGATTTTGGGGCTGTTGGTGGTGGATGGTCCTTTGTTCAATACGGTAATGTTACAGGTTATGTAAACTCTAAATTTATTGGTACAACATCATCTACTAAAAAGTATACAAATATAGATGTTTCATTGCGTAATATAGCCAGTCAAAGTGGAAAAACGATAGGTTCTCTCAAGATGTATTTGGCAAGCAAAAAATGCATAAAACGGCAATCAAAAATGTAACCACTTGCCAACGAAATTTAATTCTGAATAATTGATTCCTTATAACGATAACTATCGCCTTTAAATACAATCAAATGTGAATGATGGATGAGTCGATCAATTACTGCCTCCGTTAATATTGGATCCCCAAAAACGTGATTCCATTGACCGAATTGAAGGTTTGTCGTGATTATGATGCTTTTGGTTTCATAACACATCGAAATAACCTGAAACAATAATTCAGCCCCTTGTTTGTGAAGAGGAATGTAACCTAACTCATCCAAAATCAAAAGATCCAATTTCTCTATTTGCTTAAAAAGCTTATTGAGATTACCTTTTTCATTTGCTTCTAATAATCGATTAACTAATGATGCCGCTGTATAGAATTTAACAGCTTTGCCATACCTTTGTATGGCATTCAATCCAATTAACGTAGCTAAATAGGTTTTACCTGCACCTACACCCCCATAGAAAATTAGATTTTCTTGCTGCTCCATGAATACTCCATTTAATAAGTCTTCACTACTTAGTCCTGCTGTTAGGACAATGTCCTTCCAATCAAAAGGTTTCCCATTGACTTTAGGTAAGCTTGCTTGTGTAAGTAAAAGATTTGTTTTTCGTTCTTCTCGTTGCTCAATTTCTTTTTCAAAAAGCTTCAGTAAATACTCTTCATTTGATGTGGCTTCTATCTCTTGATAATGCTCTCTAATCCAACTTAATTTCAATCGTTTAGCGAATTCTTGAATCTGCGTACTCAATTTATTTCAGCTCCTTTTAGAAGCTGATTATAATGCTGTAGACCTCTAGTAGCCTCCGGCATAATAGGCAATGACTTTTGGAGATGTACTTCTTCGCGTATCCCTCGACCATTAATTAGTTGGTAGAATACTTGTTTAATTGATTCAACCGAAGGATGACCATGCTCTGATGCAATCTTCAGCGCTTCAGTAATTTTACTAAAATCATAATCTTTCATCACTGTACCTAATAACTTCAGGGCCTCTGATTTTTCAGAGGAAGTACATGAATTAAAATATGTTTGCCATTCTTGTGGTAACTGCTCATAGAAACTAGTATATTTAAGTGCCATAGGACGTTTGGCCATTAGATTTAAGTATGGCTGCCAATTAATCGATTTTCTATATTGACCATAGAGTCGAGGATGGCTAACGACTAGTTGATAATCATCTGTAAGAATATCAATTGAATTATATGAAATACGAATTAGAACCTTATTTAAAGCGTATCTTGGTGAAGTAGAATATAGTTTTTTTTCCACTTTAATATAACCGTACTTATCGGCTTTCACTGTTTCGTATCTGATGCATTGGTATTCCTTACTTGGTAAAACCAAAAAGGCTTTCCGATCCTCTTCAAACAGCTGGGAGATGAAAGATTCCTTTTCATAATGTTTTCTCTCACGATCTTTCTCAGCTTTTTCCCACAACGTCTTATTAAGTTCGTCTAAATTCAGTACGTGGAGACCAGGCAATAAATAATTGTTTCTCACATACTTCACCATTGCTTCCACATGACCTTTTTCATTCCCACTATTAGGATTACAAAATTCACTTTCGAACCCATAGTGTAGAACGAAGTTCTGAAATTCCTCTGTTAACTGCCGTTCGCCATTTGGCAATACCTTCTTTACGGCAGCTGAAAGATTATCGAATCTAATTGTTTTTGGAACACCACCCATATGGTGAAAAATACGCTTTAATCCTTCTAAGAAACACTCTTTGTTTTGAGCGGGGAATACCTGAAAATAAAATGAATTACTGTATGGATAAGAAAGAACCAGATAGGGTAGAGTTATCTGTTCCCCTTGATATTTAAACGGAGCTTCTCCAAAATCCACTTGGGCTGACCCGGGTTTGCTCTCTAGCGATAATGCTGCTTGACTCGCTTCATTTAACAATTCTTTTTTTCGTTGGGATATGTAGTTTCTTACTGTTCGATCAGAACCCTTAAAATCAAATTCCTCTTTTAATTGCTCCCAAATTCTCTTTGCAGTTCTACGAAATTTTCTCTTTTGTTTAAAATCTTCTAGTAACCATTCATCTACAATATGTTTAATAGGATCCATCACTGGAGATGGTCTGCCTTGTTTAATTTTTTCTACAGGACTAAAATCATCCTGTTCTGCATATTTCTTAACTGTTCTCGGATCTCTTCCTATTCTTTGTGCAACCTCCGAATAGTTACTGTCTTTTATGTTTACCTCATGTCTGATATAATTAATTTCGGCCACTGCCAACATCTCCTTAATACCTCCTGCGCTTGTTTGTCCCAACAGGAAGTGTATGTGTATTTTGGAATGTTGACAAGTGGTTTTTTAATTTGTGCAGGGCCTACGGCCCTTCTGCACAAATTAAATGCCATACCTTACATTTTTATGATGCCATAAACACTCAAGAAAAATTCCGAAGTTTATGTACATTCTCATATTGCAGGATGGGCATATATTACAAGTGGATCTCTTAAAGGATATGTTCCCGCCAGCCAATTATCAACGTCCAGAGTTATAGAACAGCCGCAAACACTTAAAACATTT
This sequence comes from Ureibacillus chungkukjangi, assembly GCF_044795995.1. Classification (NCBI taxonomy): domain Bacteria; kingdom Bacillati; phylum Bacillota; class Bacilli; order Caryophanales; family Caryophanaceae; genus Ureibacillus; species Ureibacillus chungkukjangi. The sequence goes on from NZ_CP085009.1 coordinate 911,926, forward strand.
ACACACTTACGTCCAACAAATATATCTTGGATGGAATATTATTTGGGGATCATTGTAAAAGAAAAAGGTGTTTATTCTGGATTGCTTGATAGCTATAACTATGATAATTATTATGGCTACGAAATTGATAACGGAGGATCAACTGGATTTCCACCTTATATGGCATTTTCAGCAAATCAATTTGCTATAGGAATGCCATCAAGTGATTGGGTTTGGGCAAGAATCGAAACCCCATTGGTACAAAATAAGCCAACACCAATCTATAATTTTGATAATTATGATATTGGAAAAACTCAAACTGGGAATGCATTTTTGCGCACAATAAATGGTACAATAACAACCCCAGCAGGTAAATTTAGTAACGTTGTCCATGTTGAAGTGAAATACTTCGCTAAATCAGTTACTACACATTACTATTTTGCACCAGGCTATGGACTAGTTAAAGCTGTAGATTCTAATAAAAATTTACTTTTCGAATTACGTGATTATTATTGACAAAATACTGATATACACACAGTAAATTGGAGTATACAACCGATTAATAAAAACAAAGAGCCTGTGAAATTTTTCAAAAGAAAAATTTCACAGGCCTTTATAATGGAAAAAGTTTTTCTCCTCAAAACAATTCATCTTCGAGATTAGCCTACTCATTAATACATTTCAATTATAGGCATTAAAGTAATCTTTATATGTGTAACGACTTATAAACATATTGGAAGTAAAATATATGTTCAAACTTAAAAATAACACTATTTAGATATAAATGTATAATTAGGTAGAAAAGTTTCATGTAGAATTATAAGAGATTTGGTAGAATTAAGTTAGAAAAAACGAGAAAGGAGGATTGTATAAATTGGATATGAAAAAAATGACTCTATTTGTCGTAATTACAATGATTACAATTCTTGGAGTCTATAGCCCACAAGTTTATGCAACCCAACAATTTGTAGATGTTCCTTCAACACATGAAGCATCTGAAGAAATTAATTATCTAGTAAACAATGGTGTAATTAAAGGTTACACAGAGAATGGTAAAACATACTATAAGCCGTCTAACTCAGTGACAAGAGGACAAGCTGCTAAAATGGTAGTAATTGCTTCAGGTTTAAGTCCACTGGTGGTTTCAAAATCATCATTTTCTGATATCCCAGCAGGAACAGAACTTTCAGGATATGTGGAAAGAGCAGTACAAAAAGGTTTTTTTGATGAAATTAATGGTACAAGGTTTAATGCCAGTCAAGTATTAACTCGTGGTGAAATGAGTAAAGTATTAGCTCTATCATTTAATTTGGATATTAATAAGTATGCTTCTTACTCAAATCCATTTAGTGATATTTCTACGAGTAACAAATACTACAAATATATTAATGCGATATACTATAGTGGTCTTACACAAGGAGACCGAGGAAACTACAAACCAAATAATAATTTAACACGTTCACAATTTGCTTTATTCGTTGCTAGAGGAAGTAGTGAAAAGTATCGTTTAGATATTCCTGTACAAGGTGTTACGGTTCCTAATATTGCAGATGCAAAAGGTCAAATTGTCTCAACAACCAACAATCTTAATGTACGTTCATCTGCTTCAACTAGCTCCACTGTAGTTGGCCAAATACATAATGGAGACAAATTGTATACTTATGGCTTAGAAAACGGTTGGTATAAAGTTGCTTTTGATAACAAATATGCATATGTATCTTCTAGCTATGCTAAAATGGTTGTTGAAAGTGGCGGTTCAAATGACAGTAACACAGGAAATAATGAAGTTAGTTCTAATTTAATCGGACGTGCCACTGTAGATGGACTAAATGTACGTGCGAGTGCTTCTTCTTCATCAAAATCGGTTGGAATTTTAAATCGTGGTGATGAGGTAGCAGTTTTATCAATCAGCGGGTTCTGGGCAAAAATTAATTATAAAGGACAGGAAGCATATGCACATAAATCCTACCTTAAATTGATCAATAAAACAGGCTCAGCTTTAAAAGGAAGAATCATTGTTCTAGACCCAGGGCACGGTGGTAAAGATCCAGGTGCTGTAAGTGGCAATTATACAGAAAAAGCAGTTGTTTTTAAAGTTGCCAATATTGTAAAGCAAAAATTAGAAAACGCTGGAGCAACTGTTAAAATGACTCGTACAAGTGATGTTTTCCCTTCACTTGAGCAGCGTGTGTCATTCGCTCAAGCTAATTTTGCTGAGGTTTTTGTAAGTATTCATGTAAACTCTGCTACTAATTCTTCTGCAAAGGGAACTGAAACTTACTATAGTATCTCTGCAAACGCTAATGAGAAAGAAGATTATCAATTAGCTTCTAATATTAATTCACAGATTGTAAATAATGCATCTATGACTAATAGAGGCGTTAAGAGAGAAGATTGGTATGTTGTTAGAAACTCTGTTTTCCCTTCAGTATTAGTAGAGTTAGGATTCATTTCTAATAGTGAAGATAGAGCTAAATTAGTAGACGATAAGTATGCTGAAATATTTGGAGATTCAATTTACAAAGGGATTCTTCAATACTATAGTAATTAATTCAAAAAAATCAGTAGTGTCTTTTTGCACTACTGATTTTTTACTATTTATAAGAAAATGAAAATTTGGATGGAATAAAAAATAGTATGATAGAATTTGGAAAGTATAGATGAAAAAGATGTATAATAATTTTATAGGGAAAAGAATATACTAAATTAGAATTGAAGATTGAAAAGGGGGACACTGTTACTAATAATGAAAAAACTAATTCAACTGTTGACTATAAGTGTCACTATTTTCTTTATAATGAATGTATCTGTACAGGCTAACGACAATATGCCGAAGCTGTATAGTGATTTCAGTTCTTCTCATTGGGCGTATGAGTATGTAGCAACAATGAAAGAAAATGGTATAATAATGGGCCAGCCTGACGGTAAATTCTATCCAGAGAAGCCGATTACAAGAGCAGAAGCAGTACAGTATATTTATAATGCTATGGATAAAAAGCCAATGGTAGCAGAAGTAAGTACATTTGAAGATGTTCCTAAAAACGCTACTTATAAAGAGGCTATTAATGCATTGTCTGAGATAGGGGCAATTCAGAAATCAAAAAAGTTTAATCCTGATGGATATTTAACACGTGCACAGTTAGCGAAAATGATTTCTATAGCCTTTCAAGTAGAGGACGATCAAAAAAACAAGGTAAAATTCACCGATGTTACTTCCTCCAATTGGGCAAAACATTATATTGAATCTCTAGCTGATATTGGAGTGCTAAAGGGAACAGGGAGCAATTATTTTTCACCTCATCGTAATGTAACACGTGTACAAATGTCAGCAATTTTAGGGCGAATATTAGATTTTAAAGAACAATTAACAAATTATGAAATTATCTATGATTTTTTACAAAAGGACTATATTCCAACGGTAAACCAAAATCAAAAATGGATTAATGAAGTGGTTACGTTAGTAAATGCTGAACGAAAAAAGCAGGGACTTAAACCATTAGTGTATGATAAGAGGCTAGGGCAAATCGCTGTTGTAAAGGCTAATGATATGATTCAAAATGGGTATTTTGACCATCAATCTCCTTTATATGGTTATCCATGGGATATGGCAGGTATCTTTGATTATTCATTTACAAGCTTTGGGGAGAATATTGCTAAAAATTTCACATCCTCAAATAGTGTAGTAGATGCGTGGTTAAAATCAACGAAACATAGAGAAAATATATTGAAAAACACTTATACCAATATAGGTGTTTCCTGTATTAAAGGAAAAGATGGGAAATATTATTGGGTTCAACTGTTTTCAAGTACTTAGGCTGAGATTACACAATAATTCATACAGTAGCATTAAAAATCTGTCTATCGGTTATTTTACTAATAACTGTTTATGGACAGATTTTTCATTTTAATTCATTCAAATACAAATAAAAAGTATGTTATGAAAAGTCGGTGAGACATTATTCGCAACTTAATATTGAAAAATACGTCAATTGTTAATAGTGCTTAAAAATATATATATTTTCTTGTCATATGATAGAGATTGATGACAGTATTATATGATATAATAAACACTATCTTTGTGCTTGTTACGCTTAAAAAGAAGAGAAAATTTTAAAGTAAAGAGAGGGAAATGAGAGCATCACCTTCCATTGGTGATGTCATAATAATATGAAGGATAAAAGTAAAAGTTTCATAAATAATATTAACAGAATTGATACATTTTCACCGTATTTCTTCTTACCGTTTATTTTAATTCTGTATTTTTTCATTAGTCTATTCGATTTTCACCGATTTGAATTATTTAATGTAACAGTATCGATTTGGCCTGTAGTTATTTTATCAATAGTTTGTTATTATATTGGTGTTTATGCCATAGATAAATTACAATGGACATTTCCTACATTTGGATTATCTAAGCTAGGGAAGTATGTTGTACATTTCATTATCCTCTTAACGGCAATTGGGTTAATTTCTTATATATTAATGATTGTCCAAGGAAGTGTTGGGCTTTCTGATGAGTCGGTTAGAAGAAATTTAGACCCGAAATTGAATTTCTTAAGTTCCCTTTTATGGTTTGGTGTTTTATTACTCCTTTCTTACAAAATGATTCGTGAAGAAAAAATGACATTCAAAAAAGCAATAGTTTATTTTGTTATTTTTGCAGTTGTCATGGTTCTTTTCCTATTAATGGGATATCGAACACCTTTAGCTATTATGTTATTTACTGGTTTAATCATTTTCCACTATGTAGTAAAGCGGGTTAAGCTAACTTGGTTCTTAACATTTTTAGCAGTAGTTGGTATTGCATTTGCTTTATTTGGATTCTTACGCGTAGTATCAGAGGACACATCTAAGGAATTTAATAACCGTGAACAGCCTGATATTAGTCACTTAGGGGAAGAAGAAAAAGAGCAGCTTATTTCCGTTGAACAAAAGGTTAATCTAACTCCTAAATGGATGCGTGCGCTAAATGGAGAGATGGTAACTGGCCATATTGTATTAAGTAAAATTATTGAATATACAGAAGAAGAAGGTTATTTAGGTGGAGAAATGCATACAGGTATTGTAAGCACAATGCTACCTGGTGAGCAAACTTCCCCGCGTATGAAAGTAACAGAGGTTGTAAACTCCTTAAGTGTGGAGGAAGGGAAGTATATCACAAGACCTAATCGTACGACTACGCCAACTTTCATTGGACAATTATTCTTAGATGGTGGATATTTGTTAGTAGCGATTGGTTTCTTATTATATGGTGCTATTGTTTCTCTTATCTACAATAAAGTAAAGCAAGCTGGAGTAAAGAGCTTCCATTCTGTTGCTTATGCATTTACTGTTACATTATTTACGGTTTCAATGCATACGGGATTACTCGATCTGATTTTTATCTTAATGCTCGGCTTTGTAATTTTGGCTTCGGCTATTATAAAAAGTGAAAAGAGACAGCTAAAGATATAAGAAATACACCTCCATATCTAAGTGATATGAGAGGTGTTTTTTATAAAAAAGATTGTCTCGCAATTGGAGACAATCTTTTTGAACATTATTTAGTAGTATTTAGCACATTGATTAAATCACTGCGGATATAACCAGTTTTTACAGTCAGACTATCTGGAACTACCTTATACCAAGGAAGAGCTTCATTTTGGTTAACTGTATCAGTAATAATTACTGGCATTAGTGTACGTTTGTATTGATAGATTAAACCCGTATTTAGATTTGATGGTGCAACCCGTACATTTAAACCACCAGTATTCGTTATTCCAACTTTATAGGCGTTATTTGCATCCTTAAAGCCTAGATACTTATCTGCACGATAGTAATGACCAGCAGCTTTTGCACCCCAATACGGATCAGAAGCATACTTAACATTAAAGCCGATACGTTTTGTACCAAATACAGAACCGTGAGCATAGGTAGCATTTGCTGGAATATAGTTTTTCAACCAGAAAGCGTTTAACAATTCCTTGATGTTTGCCTCAATGGAAGTAAAGTTTTTATTAAGTGAGCCTGTATCGTAAACATATAAACCGAATAGATTGTTAAGCTTTAATGCATTATCACTTAAACCGTAAGCACTTTCATGCATAGCTAGTGATAATATCATTAGGGCATTTACATTAGATTCTGCTTCAATTTTCTTTAAAACAGGTCCAAGGTTCTTTAGTTTACTATTAGCACCGTTTGTTCTTGTTGAAAGTACGTAATCAATATACTTATTTAATTCTTCAGCTGTATATTGTGTCTTAGAATGAACTGGTAGAAATTGGTAATAATTGTAGTATGTAAATGAAGAACCGTCACCTGTAAAGTTGATTCCATTCCAACTATAATATTTTATACCTGTTTTCATTTCTGCAGGTGCCTTACCATAAAAATAGTTAGCAGTAACAGTACCATTTTTATTTACTAAAAAGTGAGTAATCTCTCCATTAACATTCATATAGTATGAACGACCTTTTGAAAGGGAGAAAGGAATTAAAGTTAAATTGTATTTATTAGCAGACCCTACTTGACCTGCCAAATCTACTTTAACAGTTTTGCCATCTGCACCTAAATATTGCATATCAGTACCAGCAGAAGTACCGATGCTGTCTGAAATAGTTTGTGAATAGAATGTAGTATAAACGTCAGAGAATACATAACCAGTTCCAGGATGCATATAGACAATTTTGTCATGGTCACCTTGAACGATTACTTGTGTGTTTTTTGTTTTTGCGCTTAAAACTTCCTCAAAATCATAAGAAACTTTTCCACTGTCGATTAATTTCCCACCAGAAATTTCTTTTAACTTATATGGACCTGCATTAATAGCTACAGTGTCTCCTGCATATTGCATTAAACGTAGGATGAAAGTTGAAGCCTGCGAAATTGGAGTATTTTTACTTGGGTAAAAATACTTTACATTTCCAACTGGAGTCCCTTGAATGATTCCAAGCTCTACACCAAGTGCAACAGCAGGACGATACTCCACAAAGATTTGATTTGTATCGACAAAATCTAGTGGATAACTACTAACTTTATCCTTTTTCAGATGAATTAATGCATTATTTAGCATTACTGCCATATGAGTACGTGTTATAAATTCATCTGGTTTGAATGTGCCATCTTCATAACCACGTACGATTCCAGCACCAGCTGCATTTTTAATGTCTTGATAGTAAGTATGCTTTGTTGAAACATCAGTGAAGGATTTATTAGTATTAGTTGGTAAATTTAAAGCTTTCGAGATAAAACTAGCAAATTGACCACGAGTAACTGTGCTGTATGGATTATATTTTCCATTTACATCAGGTTTATATGCACCTTTTTCCATTAAATAGCGCATTCCTGGCTCATGATAGCTTCCTGTCACATCATCTGCAGCACTCGCTTTATTAGTAGTACAAAAAATAGAAAACATTACTGCAAATGCTAGTAAGAATATAGTAATCTTCTTCAAATATAGTTCGCCTCCTTTTCCTTCTCTTTAATACTATCAAATTATTAATAAAAAAATAAGAGGTCATTTCTAGTATCTTGTATAAAAATTAAGAACTTACAAGGTAAATAGTAATGTTTTTATTGCATAAAAGATGTTATTTTACTAGAAAGTATTTAATTTGGTAGATTAATATGTTTAAATGGATAATAGAGGAAAGGAAGTGACAGCTCAAGAAGCGAGCACAAAATTATGCAAAAGAGAAGCACAGTTGGATTTTTAGTCTTAATGTTGGTCTTTGGAGTAATCGGAGTACCTGCTCATGCAGCTCAAACAGTAAATGAACAGTATCCGGTGTCGAGTGGGGTTAAATATAGTCAGTATACATATAAAAATTCATCAACAAATGTTATTAATCATTTATCAATAAATTTAAATGATCCATATACAAAAGTAGATTTAGGTTTACCTTCTACATATAATTCGAGAGATCGCGTAACATCACTTGCTACTAAACATTCAGTAGAGGGTAATAGAGTGGTAGGAGCGATAAACGCTGCGTTTTTTGATACAAGTGAAGGAAATCCTTTGTTTTTAATCGCTAAAAATAATCAAATTATTAATGGCGGCATTGTAACAGAGGGAGCAGATCAATATATGAATGTTCCAACAGCCTTCGGGATTAACCAAAATGGCCAAGGAATAATCGATTACTTTGATTTTGATATCAATTTATCACGCAATGGAAAGACATATGAACTTTCAGGGATGGATCGTGTTCGTAATGCTGGGGAAGTAATCGTATATACACCTCTCTTTTATAAAGGACATACAGATACCAATGAATTTGGTTATGAGATAATTGTAGAGGGAAGCTCCAATATAGCAAATATTGCTTTTGGAGATACAATTAGTGGAACAGTTAAAGCAATTGCACCATACGGAGAATCAAAACACAATATTCCTACTAATGGATTTGTCATTTCTATACAGGGTGGATCAAACACTGCTTTTTCTGACGTCAAAGTAGGAGAAAAAATTGATGTTTCCTTTTCAGTTGATAAAAAGTGGGACAAGTCTCAATTTATTCTAGCTTCGGGTCCAATGCTTGTTCGTGATGGAAAGCCTTATATCATGATGAGTACTTCAAGTAGTCGCGCGAAGGAAATTGCTCCAAGAACTGTTGTCGCTTCTAGTGCAGATAAAAAAACAGTTCATTATATTACTGTAGACGGACGTCAAAGTCACAGTAAAGGAATGAATATGGTACAACTAGCAAACTATTTAGTTGAACTAGGTGTTGATACAGCTATTAATCTAGATGGTGGCGGTTCGACAGCTATGGGTATTCGTAAATATGGCAGTAATAATGTTGTTTTAGCTAACAAACCATCAGATGGTTCTGAACGTAGAGTGAATGCAATACTAGAAGCTGTTAGTACAGCTCCAACTGGTGTAGCAAAAACGATGAAATATACTAGAACAAACGTAGGTACAATGTTAAAAGGGACAAGCTCTACAATTTCGGTTCAATATGTTTTAGATCAATATTATAATCCTCTTTCAATTTCAAAGGGAGAAGTTACTTTGAAATCAGTAGAAGGAACATTAACGATTAATGGAACAACTTTTATTACTACAAAAGCTGGCTCTGATTATGTTTATATTAATCATAATGGAAAGGCTGTACAGTCATTCCCAGTTACAATTGTAGACGCACCAGCTTCAATGAGTATTAGTGGTAGTAATAAAGTTTCAACAGGAAGCAGTTCTACATATACTGTTAAAGCTTTAGATGCTAGTGGGAAAAATTTAATATACAATGCGAGTCAACTACAGTGGTCCGTTCAAGGGAATATAGGAACAATCACAACAGGTGGGAAATTTACAGCAACGAAACCTGGTAAAGGAAGCATTGTAGCGAAGCTAGGAACTAAAACAGTTTCTTATCCAATTGAAGTACCTGAAAAAAGTATTTTCACAGATGTTTCTACTGTGTATCCATATTATGAACAAATTAAGCATTTAACTGATAAAGGGTATATAACAGGATACCCAGATGGTAGTTTTAAACCAACAAATCAGTTATCACGTGCTCATAGTGCTTTAATAATCAGTAGGGTATTAAAGCTAGAATTAGGTAATGTTAAAAATCCTAATTTTACTGATGTACCAACATCTCATCCATACTATAAAGAAATCGCAGCAGTACAAAATGCAGGAATTATGAATGGGAAAGGTGATGGGTCCTTTGATCCGAATGGATTTTTGACAAGAGGTCAAATGGCAGCAATCATTACTAGTGCATTTAATCTTACTGGTACAGCTCCGACTCAATTTAAGGATGTAACAAAGGATTATTGGGGATATAATCAAATTCTAACATTAGCGAAGAATAATATTACAACTGGCTATCCCGATGGAACATTTAAGCCACATGAGTTTATAAATCGTGCTCATTTTAGTGTTTTCGTTTATAAATCGCTACCATTTATGTGAATTTCATAGATTTTAATCAAGGCGTGTCTACTAGAAAGACACGCCTTTTTAAATTACAAAAAACTTATATGCTATATCAAAATTTGAATATTAAGTTCAAAAGAGGGATTATTTAAAATATGGTATAATTGTTCAATATAAAATGTAAAAGGATGTAGGTTAATGAAAATCGGGATCGTAGGAAATTACGGTAATGATAATAACGGGGATGAAGCAATTTTACTTAGTATCATTACGCAGGTTGAACAAGTATTTTCTATAACTAGAGAAGATATAACCGTCTTTAGTAACAATACACAGCAAACTTCAGAACAATATGGAGTAATAAGCTATCCACTCTATTATAAAAAGGGAAATCTATATAAAACTTTCTTTCATACTTATAAGTCAAATCAAAAATATGTAGCTGAATTTGATTTACTCATTATAGGTGGAGGCGGTATTCTGATGGACTTTTACCGTCGTGAAGCGCATCTTTTTGGAACATATGGGTTAATGGCCGCAAATTCAAAAGTACCTTACATCGTTTACGGTGCTGGAGCGGGACCACTAGACACATTAACAGGTAAATTAATGATTCGGTTACTTTGTAAGCATGCAGAAAATGTATCTGTACGAGATCCAGAATCAAAAGCTCTATTGCAGCAAATTGGAGTAAAGAAAGATATAAAAGTAATTGGAGATCCTGCATTTACTTTACATAATCCAAAGAATGAACATGTAAAAAAGCCAACTCAAATTGGATTGTCGGCTGTTCCAATATATAATGCGAATTATTGGCCATCTGGCGATATTGAAAAGTATGACAATTATGTAAAAGGTATGGCTGCTAACCTTGATAACTTAATAAAAAACCATAATGTCCAACTTACATTTTTCGCGACAAAATTTCCACAGGATGTATCTGTAACAAAGGATATCCAAAAGAAAATGCAATTTGGAAGCAGTACTAAAATTATTGATGAAAACTTAAAGCCCGAGCGTTTGCTAGAGGTAACAAAAGAGTTCGATATCGTCATCGGAACACGTCTACATTCCTTGATATTAGCGACAAATACACAAACACCTATCATCGCGCTTTCATATCATCAAAAAGTAAGTAATTATATGAAGCTTATTAATGCGCAAAATCGTTGTATATCTATAGAGGAAATTCAACAAAACCCAAATGTAATTGCTGAGGCAGTTGCTCATATACAATCCAATTGGGAAGAAATCATTGAAGATACAAAGGATATATCTGAAAGATTATATTCAGAAGCCATGAGCGGAAAACAATTGATGGTAAAGGCAGTGAAGGGCAAATGAAAAAAGTACTCGTAATTAGCAATATGTATCCTTCCAGCGAGCATCTGTCATTTGGAATCTTTGTAAAAAATCAAGTCGACGCACTGAAAAAAGAGCAGATAGATGTCATTGTCGCTGCGAATAATAATCCAGCAACAGGTAAAAAGAATACGATATTAAAATATAGTAAATGGGCTTTAAGTGTATTTAGTAAGGCGATAAAGGAACGAAAGCTAATTTCTATTACACATGCACATTACGTCTTTCCATCTGGGGTCTTTTCCTATGTGCTAAAGAAGGCATTCAATATTCCATACATCGTAACAGCACATGGTGGAGATATTGAACGCATGGCGAAGAAAAGCGCCAAAATACGAAATTGGACGCAAAAAATTCTCAAGGAAAGCAGTCATGTTATCGCTGTTGGTCCTGTATTAGCAGAGCAAATCGAGAAAGATTTTAATATTCCTAAAGAAAAGATACTGATCTGCAGTATGGGTGTAAATAGAGAAGTCTTCCATCAAACTGACCAAAAGCAAGCTCGCAAGCAATTAGGGATCGAGGAAGAGGATTACATCTATTTATTTGTCGGAAATGTGATTAAACAAAAGGGTGTAGAGGAATTATTGCATGCCTTTAAACAGGTTCAGAAAAGTACAGATCAAAAAGTGAAATTGGTTATTGTCGGTTCAAGAAGAGATCAAAGCTTTATAAATACGATTGAGCCTTTAGTCGATAGCTCAGTGAAGCTTATTGACCCACTCGAACAAATGGACCTTGTAAAATGGTTCCAGGCCAGTGATGTATTTGTTTTACCTTCCCATATCGAAGGCTTTGGTTTAGTTGCTCTTGAAGCGATTGCTACAGGAACGCCAGTAATAGCCTCGAGGGTAGGTGGGCTTGTTTCTTTACTTGAAAATGGAGCAGGTCATCTCGTAGAACCGCAAAATTCGGAAGCTTTGGCCAATGAAATGCTGAATGCTTTAAATACACCGAAAGAACAATATTATCAAAAGCAGGCTGCTGATGAAATTTTACACATTCATGATGCAAACGAAATTACGAAGCGTGTCATTAGTCTATACGAATCTGCCGTTAAAGGTGGTTCTAGCCTATGAATAAGTTTATGAAAGTTGTCGGCGCTGTTGCTATTATTAATATTGTTGCAAGGCTTTTCGGTTTCTTTAGAGAAATGGCCATTGGGTATCAATATGGTGTGTCTTATAAAGCAGATGCTATATTTACTGCTTACACACTACCAAATTTTCTTTATTTAGTAATTGGCGGTGCTTTTACAACTGCAGTGATTTCACTTTATAATAAAAAGACAACTGACCAAGCATTATTCATAAAACAATCCTTTACCATTGTTTTAATTTCTGTATCAATAATGACAATCATTGTTCTTTGCTTCACAACATCGATCTTAAATTTGATATACAACCAGAATTATAATATAAGCCCTGCAGAATTCGACTTGGCAAAGCATCTATTCTACTGGATGATGCCTTCTTCGATTCTTTTATGTCTTGCCTCTTGGTATAGTGGACTTTTAAATATTAATGATAAATTTCATTTATCAAGTATTTCGATACTAATTTATAATGTATTCTTTTTAATCATTGCTGTTGCTCTATCCTTTGTGGTTGGTCCAATTGCATATGGGATAAGTGCATTAGCAAGTGCAGTTATTATGATGTATTTCCTTGTGGCTGGTTATCGTAAGCTAAATTCACATCCTGTGGGATTCTCGTTTAAGCATGATAAAACGACTAAGCAATTATGGTTAATGGTTGTACCGATTGCCCTTGGTGGGGGAACATTACAAATATATGCTATGCTTCAGCGTTTTTTCGTAATGTTTTTAGGATTAGGAGAAAGTGCGATTTCCGCGGTCAACTATGCATCGCGCTTGACGCAGTTTCCACAAGCTATTCTAATCACGGCTGTTACTACGGTCATCTATCCGATTTTGAGCAAAAAAGAGGCAGAGAATGATTATGAATCCATCAAGAACTTATATAGCAAGGGCTTGCATTATTTACTGCTATTATTGATTCCAGTATCAATTTATTCGTTTTTCTACGCAGAAAATATAATTCAGGTAGTTTTTGAAAGAGGAAAATTTACAGCTGAGGGAACTATGATTACAACACCGGTATTTCAAATCTTTGTCTTATCAATGTTCTTCTTAGCAGCAAATACTTATATTACACGTTTCTATTATGCAAAAGCAGATTCGATGTCACCTGTAGTGTTCAGTCTTATCAATGTTTTTGTTATTAATATCTTAGTAATGTATTTGATGGCAGACTCTACAGGTGTAAATGCAATCGCCTGGGGGACACTGATTAGCTCAATTATCAATACAATTATGCTAATCGTCTATGCACGATTTAAATATGATTTAAAGCTAAGCTCAAATAAGAAACGTACAGATATATTCAAAACAATTGTAGCCTTCTTACTAATCGCTATAGTAATGTACTTCTCAAGTATTTATTTAGAGTTTGCTAATAAATGGATTACTTTTGTAGTTGGTTTACTTGTTTTCACTTTTATTACTTTAGGGTCATATTTACTATTCGGAATAAAAGAAGTGAAAGACTATTTATTCACCATCAAAAATAAAATTTTTAAAACTTCCTGAAACTAGAGCACCTTTCAAAAGGTGCTCATTTTTTTTACTTTAATTAGGTTTAAAGGACTACTATTAAATGTTGCAGAAGTCATTGAAAGTCACTGTATTTTCACATTTTCTATACAATAAGTGAGACTAAAGTCTTTATTAAATTAAAAAAATGTATTATAATGTTATTAACATAGTGATAGTGAAAACTAAAGTTAGTAATAAAAAGGATAAGGTGGAAAAGTATTATGGCACGTGGAAGAAAAGTCAACTCAAACGGTGAAAAAAGTAAACAATTACTGCGTGAAAAAGCAATCGAATTATTCTCAACTAACGGCTATTATCAGACTAAAATTAGTGATATTGTAAAAGCGGCGCAGGTTACGCAGCCAACTTTTTATTTATATTTTGAAAGTAAAGATTCGTTATTTAACGATTTACATCAGCAATTTCAACAAGATCTTTTCAATATCCTAGATGAACAATTTGACAAACAGGATATTCAGTTTCTTAAAGTAGTTGAAAATTTACTGCAATACTTTATTGCAAACCCAATGCTTACAAAAATCGGACTCTATCAGTCTGAAGAATCGCATCTTGTAAAGGAAAAGCTAGTGAAAAAGTTTGAAGAAATTCTAGAGGGACAAGCTAGAAATAATCCAAACCTGCTACACAATGATATACAAGTTGTTTCACAAAGCTTATTGGGCTCAATTTTACGTCTTACAAATGCTTTTTTACTGACTAATCAAAAGTCAGCAAAGGAGCTTGCCGAGGATTTATTCTCGATTTACTTCAAAAAAGAACCAGCATTGGTCACTTCATAATAAAAGGTTATATGAATATTGATTTTGTTGGGGTAATAAGAAGGGAAATCTCCGTTAAATATTGAGAGAGTTTTTTGTGCTTGATATATAAGAGGAGAATTTACCGCTAATTAGCGAGAGAGCCTTTTAAAAGTGTAAATAAGAGGAAAAATTCCTGTTATCTGCTTAAAATTAGCCGTAATTCAATGATTTAGCCACAATAATAGGAAAAACTTCCTCTATTTTCAAGAAAATAACTACAATCACCAAAATAAGCGAAATTTTTCCGTTTATTTCTCATTCAGAGTAAAATCAGAATTCAATTATAACTGAGCCTAATATAAAGAATCCCCACTAAAGAGCGCTTGCTTCCTTAGTGGGGATTCTTTTATTTTTGTACGGTTACCTTTAAGTAATAGCCCTTGATCATAGGCTTACCGTTCTTATCTTTTATAGTTGGCTTGATGATGACCATATATTCGCGACCTTTTTGGAGTGGTGAAGTTGGCTTAATCATTAATTGTTTGCCTGTCACCTCAGTGGAGGCAGAAATAGCTGTACCACCAAGCTGTACGATTTCTACATCCTTTGATTCTAGCTGACTAGCAATCTCTTTATTGAAATTAATCGTAAAGGTTTTTGTTGTAGGGACATTGTTTAAGCTAGGTAATTGTTTATAAGTGTCTAGATTTTCTGCAATTTGATCGTAATGCGCTGTATATAAAGGATTCGTAGCTGTTACGATGTTTGGTTTAATCCCAGTATCCTTTACAACAGTACCTTTTGGACCAAAAAATTCAGCAATTGTTAGCTTAAGGACGCTCCCATCTGGGAAGTAGTAGAAGGATTGCATTGTCCCTTTACCATAGGTTTGCTCCCCGTAAAGAATCGCAGCTTGCTGGTCTAATAGTGCAGCGGCAGTCATTTCAGATGCACTTGCGCTATAACGATTCACTAAAAGTCGCGTTCTAGAAGGAAATAGTATTCCTTGCTGTTTTGCATTTACAAGTACGTTTGAAGTAGATGATTGCATTTTATAAGCATACAGAGCACCAGGGAACATACCGATCAGTCTTTCGGCAGTCAATACATAGCCCCCGCCGTTATTTTGCAGGTCGACAATGAAAGAGGTCGCACCTTGATTTAACAGCTTGGTATAAGCATTCGCCACTAGCTGTGCTCCGTCCTCTGAGAAAGAATTTAAAGAAATATATCCAACATTTTCATAAAGAAGCTTCGTATTTACATTTGGAAGAGTTGAAGAACGTAATTGAACAGTCTGTGTAACTGTTGCCCCATTACTCTTTAGGATTTTCAATTCGACCATCGTATTTTCTTCATTTAAAAATAAAGCCTGTACCTCTTCAACACTCATGGCAGTAGTGGAAAGGCCATTTACTTCTGTGATAATATCGCCAACCTGGAAGTTAGATTTAGTTGAGCTATTTGCATTCACTAGCTCGGTCACTAAAATACCTTTTTCGTGCTTTTGTATCACAATTCCGAGCCCCGAAGATGAGTTGTTGATGGTATTCATATACGAATCATATTCATCCTTTGAAAAATAGTCGGAATAAGGGTCTAGCATATTAATAGCCTCTTCGATCGTTTTTGCAGATTCAAGATTGCCGTTAATATTGCCTACGTAATCATTACGTATAATCGTTTTAACCTCATCAAGAGTAGCTGCAAATGTCTGGAGCGGAAGAAGCAATAGGAGCATTATGCTTAAAAGCAACGATAGATATTTTTTCATAGGTATAACTCCCTTAATTCTTTTGATAATTTAATTATAGCTAATTACTACGAATTTACTAGATAGTAATTTTTAGAAAATAAAGCTATAAAAAATGCCTCTTTTACATAATGATTCGTAAAAGAGGCATGGTCCTTATTTCGTAAATAAATGAATGATCCAGCCAATCACTAGTCCAACAATAGCCGGTACCAGCCAACCGATACTTTGATCATAAAGTGGTAATAGAGTTAAGATATTTTCATACCAGCCGATAGAATAGCCCGCCGTTTTAATACCATCGTATAAGCTTACAAGTGCTGTTGCAAATAAAGCTAAGCTATATACAATTGGTGCGCGGTTGAACATCTGATCGAACAATACTAAGAACATTAAAACAATCGCAATTGGATAAATGAACATCAATACCGGTAACGTAATTGAAATTAGCTTTGATAAGCCAAAGTTTGAAATAACGAAACTAAAAATTGTAAAGATAACAGCTAACGTTTTATAAGAAAGCTTAGGGAACAGCTTATTAAAGAATGTAGCGTTCGCTGAAACTAATCCTACAGCTGTTGTGATACAAGCTAATATTATAACTACTGACAAAATGATATTTCCGAAGCTGCCATAAAGAGCTTTAGCAGATTGAGCGATAATACTACCGCCATCTCCAAGGTAACCAATAGAATCAACACTCGTTGCGCCAATATATTCTAGAGAAATATAAACAAAGGCAAGTCCAACTGCAGCAACAATCCCTGCAAAAATAGTTGTTTTAACCTGTTTCGCGCGATCTGTAATTCCTTTTGCTTGTAAAGCTTGTACAATTACTATCCCGAACACAAGAGAGGCAAGTACATCCATTGTTAAATAGCCTTGGATAAAGCTTTCAGAAAATGCGTTTGTAGCATACACACCATGTGGTTCACCAAATTCGCCCATTGGTGTAATAAATGCTTTAACAGCAAGTAAAGCAATGACGAACAATAAAGCGGGTGTTAACACTTTCCCAATTCGGTCTACCATTTTAGAAGGATTCAATGATAGATACAGAACAATCGCAAAGAAAATAATCGTTGTAATCAGTAAACCACTTGCTTTTGCTGATTCCGATAGAAACGGAGCAATCCCGATTTCATATGTAACGGCCCCAGTACGTGGAATGGCAAATAATGGTCCGATAGATAAATAAACGACACCTGTAAATAGAATACTAAATAATGGATGAATTCGATTCGCAACCATCTGCAAATCTCCACCATTTTTTGCTACAGCAATAATCCCTATCAACGGCAATCCGACACCTGTAATAAGGAATCCAATAATTGACGGAATAAAGGCTGTTCCGGCATTTTGTCCCAGCTCCGGCGGGAAAATAATATTACCTGCACCCAGGAATAATGCAAAAAGCATAAACCCAACGGCAAGATTCTCTTTAATGAACTTCATAAAACAAAATCCTTTCTGATTGAAAAGAAAAAACTTTCAAAAAATTTATCGCAAAATTCGACATCACAAGGTTGAATTATAGCACACACTTTAGCCGAATAAAATAGCATTTTCATAATCTTAATATTTATTTATTTAAATATTGAAATTTTTCTAAAATTCTTAGATTTTTTATCCGAAACGAGGTAGGTTGCAGTTTATAGATAGAATTGTTTTATAGGGAAAGCGAGATGAAACTGTCAGTGTCCGTAAAGGCTAGAGGTGGCCGTTCTGGGGGAGAGAGAAAGGTTGTCAGTGCTCCTAAATGCTAGAAATGGCAGTTATGGGGAAAAGAGAAGGGTTGTCAGTGCCCGTAAAAGCTGGAGGTGACCGTTATGGGGAAAGAGAAGTGTTGTCAGTGCCCCTAAATGCTAGAAATGGCTTTTATGGAGAAAAGAGAAGAGTTGTCAGTGCCCCTAAATGCTAGAAATGGCCGTTATGGGGAAGAGAGAAGGGTTGTCAGTGCCCCTAAATGCTAGCAGTGGCAGTTATGGGGAAAAGAGAAGAGTTGTCAGTGCTCCTAAATGCTGGAAATGGCAGTTATGGGGAACAGAGAAGGGTTATCAAAGCCCGTAAAAGCTAGCAGTGGCAGTTATGGGGAAGAGAGAAGGGTTGTCAGTGCCCCAAAAAGCTAGAAATGGAGATTATGGAGAAGAGAGAACAGTCACTGCCCTTAAAAACTTCTATCACCCAGACTCCGAGAGATATCACTAGTAAACAACTAAAATTGAAGTGCCAAATAGAAATTGATCGCTACTCATACTACATATATCCATAGACTTGCCCCAAACCGAGTTTTTTTGTAAAACCCAATAGAAAATTGTCATAAAAATAGTTATGATGGAAATAGAGAGAGAATTTACTAGAAAGGATGGGGCGAGAATGTTACAGAAAAAGAAATTGTTATTCCTAAGTACTGCTTTAATTACGACAGCGGCTATTAGTGCACCGATGGCAGAAGCATCTAGTTACACTGTAAGTAAGGGTGACAACTTAACGAAAATTGCTACAGCTAACAAGACGACAGTGGCACAACTGAAGCAATGGAATAATTTGAAGAATGATAATATTTATGTTGGACAAAAGCTTATTGTTACGAATGCGAAGCAAACGACAACAAGCTCACAACCAGCAGCATCCAATCAAAAGCCCGAAACGAGTACCCAGCAAACTACAAAACCGGCCGCAGCTAGTAGTGTGGGCACTTATAAAGTAGTTAAAGGTGATACTCTATCAAAAATTGCTACTGCTTTAAAAGTAACAGTTGCCGATATTAAGAAGTGGAACGGGCTAAAGAGCGATGCGATTTATGTAGGGCAGCAGCTTAAGGTTGGTGAAGTGAAAACTACCACAACGCCAACGCCATCAAAGCCAACAACTCCTGCACCAACACCAAACAAGGATTTACCAGCAAGCACTCCGGTAACGGCGCCTAATCAAAATACAAATGTACTAAACTATGAGGTAGTGAAGGGCGATTCCTTATCAAAAATTGCTTCTAAATTTAGTGTAACTGTCGCAGATTTAAAAAAGGTGAACCAATTAAATTCTGATTTGATTTACATTGGACAAGTGTTGAAGCTAAATGTTTCTTCTACAACTGAAGGGGAGCCGGAAGCAGTCTTAAATCCAAAGGAAGTCATTCAATCGGATTTAGCGATTGACGCTAAATTAGCAAAAGAGATTGCGATTAAAAATAACGTGTCTGCGAATGGACAAGCAGTTTATGCGAATGTGCTTAAAATTGCTCAATCTTTAACTGGTACGCCGTATTTATTTGCTGGAAATACTCCTGCTGGGTTTGATTGCAGTGGGTTTGTGAAGTATGTCTTTGCAAATGCCGGCGTGGATATTGCTAGAAAAAGCAGTAATGATTACTTCATGAATGATACAACTAAAGTCGAAAACCCGATTCCAGGGGATATCATCTTCTTTAAAAATACGTATATCGAGGGAATTTCTCACATGGGTATTTACATAGGGAACGGTGAATTTATTCACGCGGGTAGCAGTGGGGTGCAAGTCACTAAGCTATCTTACGAATATTGGGCGTCCAAATTTGTCGCATTCAAGCGATTTAATCAGGTAAAGTAAGTTCGGGATTATTAATATAGAGACGCAAGAATGTTGAGAGTTATTTGCTAGCATTCTTGCGTTTTTTTATTGTTGGCGGATATTTTATAAATTTTGGCGGATATATCACTAAAACCGGCGGATAAACCACCTGAACTGGCGGATATTCGCATCCCGGCACCCCCCACACCTTCAAAAAAATGACCCAAAAGAATCGTCCTGCAACAATTCCTTCGGGTCACCTTCAATAATGCTCTTTACTTGTTTTGTGTTACTCTTGCACTCCAGCGGGACATGTCGAATTCACCCTCTGAAACTAGTTCTTCAGGGAAGATGAATGTCCATGGTTTTGTTGAGTTTGGTTGAACTGATATCACTGGATCTAGTCTAAATGCACCCTTTGCAACAAGCTTTCCTTCAGCATCGACAATTTCTAATGGAAGCTGTTCGATATTGATGGCTTTGTTATTGCCATTTCTTATAAAGATAGATGCTACTAAGCTTTTATCGTCCTGGATTTTAGCTTGTAGGCCAGTGAAATTCACTTCGTTCTTACCTAGCTTTGGTAATTTTTCTACAATTTTCACTAATGCTTCTTGCTGATCCTGTGGAAGCTGTGTTTTCCAAGTTTCGTCTAAATCCAGCTGATGACCTCGTAGTGATACAAGATTGAAAGCGATTTTCCAGCCATCCTCTGGTACTTCCTCAGCTGACAATGTGCCTTTCTCAAATGTAAATACCCAAGGGCGGGCACTTTTACCAGGAAGGGCACCTAGTTCAGCAAAGTTAAAGCTTTTAGCACCGATTTGTTGGTCATTTTTATCTAATAAAAGTAATTCAATTTCACCTAGCTGGATCGACTGTTCTAAAGAAGAGCGTACAAAGGCTTTTACGTTCCAAGCCTTTGTGTTTGGATCTACTTCAATATTAATGGCAGCTAGTGATAATTGGTTTGGCTTTAATGGCTGTAAATCATTTGCTAAGAAATTGAAAATATAGCGTTGTTCCTGTGGCACATGCCAGTCCGGATGAAATGAAAGCTTAGTTTCAACGTTATTAGCATCTGCACCTTGTTTTCCGTTTTGACCTAAGTCCTTAGAATCGATGGCACTGTCTGCTCCGACCTTGTCTGTCTTTTTAAAAAATGAAAATAAACCCAATGTTATTCCTCCTCTGTATTACTTAGCGACTTCATAAATGCGACGATTTCTTCAACGATGGAACGACGAAGCTCTTGATAATTTTTACCGAATAGCTCCAATCCTTCTCTTTGATAAATACGCATCGGGTCTTCTTGTTGGTATTGACGTAAACCGATACCTTCTTTTAAATGACTCATTTGCTCTAGATGACGAACCCACATAGAGTCGATGAACGCTAGCATGACACGAGGAATGATCTGCATCACCTGCTCGTTTTGCTCAAAGCCTTCAATCGTTTGCAGTAATTCATCCACTGATGGCTGAATCGACTGTAAAATATTCTTCACCTTTGTTTCTTCACGGTCAATACGAACTGGCGTCAAGAACAGTGAATTTACTGTAGACTCCATTTTGTCGAAATCCCAATCAATTGGACTCAGCTCTTCTGGAGCATTATCGCGCACAGCAAAATCGACTGTTTCATTTAACATCGTTTTTAGCTGGCCAATTAAATCCTCTTGCTTTAACACATTGTCGCGTAAGTTATAAATGACACGGCGTTGATCATTAATAACATCATCTAGCTTTAGGTTATATTCACGCATGGAGAAATGAGAGCCTTCAACTATGCGCTGTGTTCGGTCAACTAGTTCTAAAACCTCTTTATTTTGAACACGACCAGTATCATCAGCTACTAATTTCTTCTGGAACTTTTCAACATCCTCTTTTGCATAGCGTCGGAACATATCGTCCTCCAGCGAAACGATGAACTGACTTTCACCTGGGTCACCCTGACGTCCTGAACGGCCTCGCAATTGGTTGTCGACACGACGACTTTCATGCTTTTCAGTACCGATTACATAAAGACCACCTAGCTCTGCAACGCCTTCACCAAGAACGATGTCCGTTCCACGTCCAGCCATGTTTGTTGCAACTGTAATACGCCCCTTTTGACCAGCTTGTGAAATTAACTCCACTTCCTGCTCTACAGTTTTTGCATTAAGCAGCTGATATTGTAGACCTAATTGATCTAAATAGCTTGCAACCTTTTCAGACTGAAGAATCGAAGTCGTCCCAATTAGAATTGGCTGTCCTTTTTCATGTCTTGCTAATGCTTCCTGTGCGACACGGTCATATTTTTGATCTGCTTTTTCGTACACAATGTCGGGCTGGTCAATACGGATGCGAGGTCGGTTTGTTGGAACCTGAATAACACTCATTCCGTAAACCTCTCTAAATTCCTGTTCCTGTGTTTTCCCAGTACCCGTCATACCTGCTAATTTGGGATACATACGGAAGTAGTTTTGAATCGTAATTTGAGCCTGAGATTTGTTCTCTTCGGTAATTGTTACGTCTTCTTTCGCCTCGATCGCTTGGTGTAAGCCGTCTGACAGTGAACGACCCTCCATAATACGACCAGTAAACATATCGACTAACTGAATCTTGTCATCCTTAACTATGTAATCAACATCACGCTCGAACATTACATGGGCTCTAACTGCTTGAATGACATAGTGGTATAGCGTTTGGTGATCTAAATCATATAAATTATCAACACCAAATGCAGCTTCTACTTTTTCAATCCCACGATCTGTAAGAGAAGTTGCTTTTGTTTCATCATCGAAATCGTAGTCTTCATCTTTTTTGAAGCGTTTTGCCAGTACGGAGGCAATGCGGTGTAATTCCTCGTTTGCACTCATTTTGCCTGCAATAATCAACGGCGTTTTGGCTTCATCGATTAAAACTGAGTCGACTTCATCGATAATAGCGAAGTGATATGGACGCTGTACTTTATCGGCAATTGTGTGCGCCATATTGTCACGTAAGTAATCAAATCCGAATTCTGTCCCAACACCATATGTAATATCAGCATTATAGGCTTCTTTTTTGTGATGCGGCTCCATCATCGGTACATTTAAGCCAACTGTTAAGCCCAGGAATTGATGAATTTGACCAATTAGCTCAAAGTCGCGCTTTGCTAAATAATCATTCACTGTAATAACGTGTACGCCTTTACCTTCAAGTGCACGCACATAAGAGGGCAGGGAAGCAACTAAAGTTTTCCCTTCACCTGTTGGCATTTCTGAAATATTCCCTTCAGTTAATACAAGCCCACCGATTAACTGCACATCAAAGTGACGCATATTCAGTACGCGCTTTGAAGCTTCGCGAACTACTGCAAATGCATCCGGGATAATAGTAGAAATATTTTCGCCTTTTTGTAACCTTTCCTTAAATTGAAACGTCATACTTTTTAGTTCATCATCTGTCATTGATGAATAAGTAGCTTCAAGCTGGTTAATTTGATCGACGGTTTTATAGTATTTTTTTAATTCTCGAGAACTTGTTTTTTCCTTGTTTCGATTAAAAATTGAGAACATTTTTTTACGCTCCTTTAAAAATCGGCTACATATATAGTAGACACTTAGTTATTCTATCAAACTTTACAAGGTATGACCACTTACGATAAGGAGAAACTAATGTAAATGGGCTGTAACTATTATTCCCATCTTTCTTAAGTTTGCTACTTTTATTCATCGATTTACAAATTTAATGATTTTGTAGTATTTGTTCTTTTTTTGTAAACGATAAAGGCTATATTTTTAAATAGCGTTCATGCTATAATGAATGAGATTTTATCGTGTATATTATATTTTTTTGAGGAGGAGAGACATGCTTTACGTGTCTTTAATCGTGGCATTTGTTGGTGCCATTTTAATCACTCCACTTGTCAAACGATTAGCATTCCGAATAGGTGCGGTAGATGCACCAAACTATCGAAAAGTACATTCGCGTATTATGCCTCGATTGGGTGGTTTAGCTATATTTATTTCGTTTTTAATTGGACTAGTTATATTAAGACCTGTTCCGACCGCTCCATTGGTTCAATCAGGCGAAAACCCATTTATCATACCGTTAGCAATGGTGTTAGCCGCAACAGTTATTGTCATTACGGGTGTTTTAGATGACATGTATGAAATTTCAGCGAAAGCAAAAATGATCGGTCAGTTAGTTGCAGCATGTATCATCGTCTTCTTTGGTGGTATTCAAATCGAGTTCATTAACCTGCCATTTGGTGGAGAGCTAGAGTTTGGATTTTTAAGTATTCCATTTACAATTTTATGGATTGTTGGGATTACAAACGCCATTAACCTAATAGATGGACTTGATGGACTAGCAGCCGGTGTTTCAACAATCGCTTTAATAACATTAGCTTGTATGGCCTTAATAATGGGCAATATGTTCGTAGTTGCTACTGCAGCAATTTTAGCTTGCAGTACAATCGGATTTTTATTTTACAATTTCCACCCAGCGAAAATCTTTATGGGTGATACTGGAGCTTTATTCTTAGGATTTATGATTGCTGTTTTGTCCCTGCTAGGCTTTAAAGGGGTAACAATCTTTTCGTTTATTATCCCTGTTATTATGCTTGGCGTTCCAATTTCTGATACATTCTTTGCAATTGTTCGCCGTATCCGTAATGGACAAAAGTGGTCAGATCCAGACAAATCTCATTTACATCACCGACTAATTGATGTTGGTTTCTCACATCGTCAAGCTGTATTGATCATTTATGGAATTGCAGCAATGTTCGGTTTAGCAGCAATCATCTTCTCGATGGCAAAGCTTTGGGGTGCAATATTACTGATTACAGTAATCCTTGTGGCAATTGAATTGTTCGTTGAAGTGATTGGACTTGCAGGAAAGAACTATCGACCGTTGATTAACCTGGCAAGAATATTTAATAAGTAGAAAATAAATGAGCTATTACTTCCGTTCTTATCTGAGCGAGATGAAGTAATAGCTTTTTTTATGTCGAAATAGAAGCATGCTGATTAAGATTTTTATTATGTGGGTATAATTTTGTAGTGGCTAATGGAGATTTTATAGGGCAGAAGCTTTTAAAGACAAAAAGAAACCCATGAAGGAAGGGAATCTCCATCATGGGCATCGTGTAGTAGAATTATCGAGTTGACATATCTTCGGAATTTGTGCTTTCAGATGCTTTTTCGTTCGACTCTTCAGTACCTGAAATATTCGATGTATCGGGAATTAACTCTAAATGGCTTTTAAGGATATGCTCTGTTTCCTCTAAGGATTCTTCATCCAACATGTAATAGTAAATTCCTGTCGACATATCGTCGGCCCCATCTAATGTTAAGGAATCAATCTGTGGAATTCCTTGTGTTAAATAACTAAAGAAGGACTTCATTTCATCGAAGGTCATATCTGTTTTCATGTTATCGCCAATGGCTTCGATTACATCGCCGTATTTGGTAATAGAAGTTACGTTTGTTGCTTTTTTGGCGATCGCCTTAATGATGTCCTGTTGGCGTTTACCACGCATGATGTCACTATCTACATAACGAGTACGGGCTAATGATAATGCTTCACGACCATTTAGCTCTTGCAGGCCTGGCTCTAAATAAACTGTTTTTTGATCATTTTCATCTTTTTCATAAAAGGCATAAGGAAGATCGACATCTACTTCGATTCCGCCAAAGGCATCTACAACCTCGATGAATGCATTAAAGTTCATACGTACATAATAATCTACAGGAATATCAAATAATTCCTCGACTGTTTCAATTGTAGCAAGTGTACCACCAGCTGCATGAGCATGGGTAATTTTGTCTTCTCTATCCTTATAAGGGATATATACATAGGAATCACGAGGAATACTTACTAATTTAACCGTTTTGGCTTTGTTATTTAATGTAGCTAACACCAATGCATCCGAGCGAGAGTGGTCTGAACCTTGACCTCTTTGCTCACTATCATCTACACCGATAAAAAGAATCGATACATTGTCTTCTACAGGCTCAACCTTTGCCTGTCGTTTTTCTGAAATTTCGCGATCCACTTTTTCAAAGGACTGATTTGCAGCTGTTTCTGCTTTCTTTGTTATATAGACTCCGTATGCGGTTACGCATAATAAAACCGATGCCGACAATAATAAAAGTACTTTAAGTACAAGAGATACTCTTGACTTCTTTGTAGGAACATTCCGTTCTGATCTTTTCATCTAAACTCTCCTCATATGTAGGAATTCATTTTATCGTAAATTGTTGTGCATCATTTCATTGTGATTTTTTTTAGTATGTCAATCGTGAAAGTTAAATATCAATGGTAAAACTTTCGTTATATAGAAGGGTATCGACAACTAAACCAATACGATTAATTATACTATGATGTCGAATTACAGTAAAATAGATTTTATTTTCATTATTAAATGCTTAGGTAGATTATAAGATTAATAGTATAAAATATGTATGTAATTGTCCTAATTATTCGCAAGGGGGGGAAGTGGCTAAGGATTTTCTAAATTGTAGAAAACCCTTTGCAGCTAGAGGTTAAATTACGAATTCAACAAATTTCTTATCGATGCAATTAATAGAAGATTGACCGTTTGTAAGCTCCGTTATCCAGTTCGTGAAGTTTTCCTCATCATCCTTTAATACATCTACAAGTACCTCGACATTTTCTGCATATTGGATCTCATTCAATGTATATTGCGAGCTGCGTATTTCGTTTTCAACTTTCCCTAACCATGTATAATCTATCGAGATTTTCATTACGTGATGCGATTTACGTTCTACTACCTGTGCAGCATCAATTCCTTCAGTTGTTGCTTTGCCGTATGCACGGATTAAACCGCCGCCACCGAGCTTGATGCCACCGAAATATCGGGTTACCACCACAACAGTATCCTTTAACCCTTGTTTTTTTAACACTTCTAGCATAGGGACGCCTGCAGTGCCGCTAGGTTCCCCATCGTCATTGGCTTTTTGGATTTGGTCATGCTCCCCAATCATGTAGCAGGAGCAATTATGAGTTGCGCCAGAATTTAGTTTTTTAATGCTGTCGATAAACGCAATCGCCTCCTCTTCTGTTTCTGCTCTATTTACATAAGCAATAAATCGAGATTTTGAAATAACAATTTCTCGCTCTCCCATGCCTTTTACAGTTTTATAGTCATTTCGCATTATTCTATCTCCTTTTTATTACAAAAATTGAAAGTTTCTATAGTAAGATATTTACTTAAAATTTAATTTTAAAATGTTATAATAATAATTAACAATTACAGTTCCTGGTTTTTCTTATTAACTACTCAATATTTCTTATCGCATTTCAAATCCACTAATGGGCAAGAAGTCATTCTTTTTTTTATAATTTCTATTATTATAATAGAGAAATGTAAAAAATAAGAGTAAATTATAGTAGTCGAGTGATTTGAAATAAAAGTGTAACACGTTTATCACACTTCTGAAATCTCATCGAAACATCGTTTTATAGAAAAAATTGTTATAATAGGAGCACCAATAAGGATTGGGGTTAGGGTAAAGGTATGTTTTCAAACGAAAAAGTTGATATTGGCTCACTTGATGTGATTTTTAATCGTATGATTGAAACTATAACGAATTCAAAAAGTGATATATTCATTATTAGTGAACAAAGTCGTAGCAGCTTTGAAGAGCTAAAGGAAGAGTTAGAATACATCAAGGAAAAAATCAAACTAATCATAGATGAAAGTGATGATTTAGAGAAAAGAACCAAACTCGCCAAGTTACGTCTTGTAGAGGTGAGTAAGTATTTCAACCAATACACTGAAGAACAGGTTCGTGAGGCATACGAAACAGCAAATGATCTACAAATTCGTTTATCACTTACACGTTCTGAGGAAAAAAGGCTTCGTGAAAAAAGAGATGATTTAGAGCGCCGCTTAAGAACATTATACGATACAATAGAACGTGCTGAACATATTGTAGATCAAGTAAATGTTGTTTTAAATTATTTAACGACAGATCTTAAAAATGTAAGTCTTGCCTTAGAAAATGCGAAAATCAAGCAAGATTTTGGCATTAAAATTATTGCAGCACAAGAAAAGGAAAGAAAACGCTTGTCCCGTGAAATTCACGATGGACCTGCTCAAATGATGGCAAATGTTCTCATGCGTTCCGATTTAATAGAAAGAACGTATCGAGAAAAAGGCATGGAGCCTGCTATGAAGGAAATTACAGAGCTGAAAAAGACTGTAAGAAATGCCTTGTCAGAGGTGCGTCGTATTATTTACGATTTGCGTCCGATGGCATTGGATGATTTAGGAATCGTTCCAACCTTAAAAAAATATCTCTCTACAATCATGGAGTATAACCCAGGAATTCAGGTACACTTCCAAACATTTAGCGATGAAAAAAGGCTTCCGTCTGATTATGAGGTGTCTATTTTCCGTTTAGTTCAAGAAAGTGTAAATAATTCCATAAAACATGGTAAATCTCCTGATATTTGGGTAAAGATAGAGTGGCTAAGCAAGCAAATTAGCATTTTAGTCAAGGATAATGGAATTGGGTTTAATAAACAAATTGCTAGAGAACAGTCCTTTGGTATTATCGGCATGAAGGAAAGAGTCGATTTACTAAAAGGAACGATGGAAATTCAAAGTAGTCCAGGGAATGGTACAAGCATTTTATTTAAGGTGCCTTTACCTGAAAATATACTAACTATCGAGAGTAAATAGAGGCCACTGTAGGGGGAATAGGATTTATGACGAAAATTATTATTATTGATGACCACCAATTATTCCGCGAAGGAGTAAAGCGTATTTTAGATTTTGAAGATACATTTGAAGTTGTTGCTGAAGGTGACGACGGCGGAGATGTAGTAAACCTATACCGCAACACTTTACCAGATGTTGTTCTAATGGATATTAATATGCCGGCTAAAAATGGTGTAGAAGCAACTTCTGAGTTAATAGCAGAATTCCCGGATGCAAAGGTTATCATGCTTTCAATTCATGATGATGAGTCATACGTAACGCATGCTCTAAGATCTGGTGCTCTAGGCTACATGCTTAAAGAGATGGACGCAGACGAAATCGTTGAAGCGATTAAAGTCGTAGCAAACGGCGGATCTTATTTACATCCAAAGGTAACAAAAAACCTAGTTGCGGAATTCCGCCGCTTAAGTGAGCACGAAAACAAGGGCAATTTCCACCAAACAGAAATTCGCCGTCCATTCCACTTACTTACAAAGCGTGAGTGCGAGGTTCTTCAATTATTAACAGATGGACAATCTAACCGTACAATCGGTGAAACATTATTCATCTCAGAAAAAACAGTCAAAAACCACGTATCAAGTATTTTACAAAAAATGAACGTAAACGACCGTACACAAGCAGTAGTAACTGCCATCAAAAACGGTTGGGTTGAAGTTCGATAAAATAAGAGAAATCCTAATTGACGATAATTTCGTTGATTAGGATTTTTTTAGTTTTAGGAATGTCAGAAGTATACGTGCGTTATGTTTCTCTAAGTAAGGGTATGGTTATAATAGGAAAAAACAGAAGACTAAAATAGCTGAGGGGTCGCGTGTGAACGAAGCAGGAAACTAATTGATTGTGAACGGCGTCATACAATCGGTAAAGTAATAAATAATAAAATATAATTACATTTTCGTGAAAATTTTACGAAATTAGCCATAGTTTGACAACCATGCTACAATATTTACGCGGGAGGTATTAAGTTATGAAAAAATGGTTAATGCTGGCAATGGCGCTATTTTGCCTAACTGCTTGTAACAATACAGATAATGATAGTAAGAATACTGAAGACCTTATGGCAGTCACTGAGGAAAGTGAAACTGAGGTTGGCTTTGAGGTTTTAGGTGATGAAATAGAAGAGGCGACAGATATCCCACAGGAAGAGCAAGACGCAATCCTTGCTGCCTTTGATGAATACATTGCATCATTCAATGCAAAAGACATCGATCGCTATGTGGAAACCCTCTCAAAAAATCCAAAGGGCTTTGAATTTGAGGATGATGTAAATACAGCTAAGCAAGTATTTGCAGAGTACAATGTCAAAAGAACACCTGCAGACACAACGATTGTAAAGTATAGCGAAGACGAAGCTCAGGTCTACGCCAATATGACAATCGAAATGACTGAAATCGAAACAAATGCGGAGCTAGCAAGCAGTGGACGCCAAGTAACAGTCTTTGTTAAAGAAGAGGGCACTTGGAAGGTAACAAGCGTTTACTATATTGGAAGCGAATCCGCTCAATAATAAAATCTATACTATTTTGGGAATGTAGGATTTTGTCTTACGAAAGTTTCCTAAAAGCTGAAGTGTTTCGTGTACAATTAACTTAATGTATGCGAAGCGCTTTTTTGTTTTAAACAGGTTTTTCATCGGAAATCCAATGCGCCAAATATTTATTTTTAGGCATTTGTAAGGTAAGACATTCACAGACAGCAGGAATTACGGTAAAATATGGTCAATAGGAGAGTGGGGTATTCATGAGTATTGCAGTCGTTACAGACAGTACAGCATATTTAAGCGTAGAGGAAAGAGAACGCTACAACATTCGAATGATTCCTCTTAGTGTTAACTTAGAAGATGGTAGCTATGAAGAAGAAGTCGAAATAACTTCTTCCGAGTTTTATGATAAAGTTCGTACAACAAAGACCTTCCCAAAAACAACACAGCCACCAGTAGGAAAATTTGTAGAGTTATTTGAAGAGCTTGCAAAGGACTATGATGAGGTCATTTGTATTCATCTTTCAAGTGGAATCAGCGGTACATATCAAGGGGCTATCCAGGCTGGTCAAATGGTAGAGGGCATAAAGGTACATGCCTTTGATAGCGAAATTTCATGCTCGCCACAGGGTTATTTTGTGTTGAAAGCAGCTGAAATGGCGGCACAGGATGCAACAAGCGATCAAATCCTGAGCACCCTAGAGGAAATGAAACGCCTAATGCATGCTTATTTCATCGTAGACGACCTAGCTCATCTACAGCGCGGGGGGAGACTATCGGCAGCCGCAGCACTAGTAGGCGGTCTACTGCAAGTAAAACCAGTCCTGTGCTTCGAAGAAAAAGTAATCGTGCCCTTCGAGAAAATCCGTACAAAGAAAAAAGCACTGCGCCGTGTAGAAGACCTGTTGGCCGAGGATGCCATGAAGGGCGACAAATACATCGCCACAGTCATCCACGCCAATTGCGAAGAAGACGGCCGTGAATGGATGAATCAGCTAGCCGAGAACTATCCAAACGTAGAATTTAACCTAAGCTACTTTGGTCCGGTTATTGGCACACACCTTGGTGAAGGCTCGTTAGGACTTGGTTGGGTGAAGAAGATTTAGAAAATGTTAAGAGTATGAACAGCCTCTGCGAAATTTGTGGGGGCTGTTTTTTTGTGGTGGTATGGAGGGCGAGTACCGGACAGATTTTTTGATTTACCAGACACATTGCTCGATTTTTAAAATTTACTGGACATTTCGCGATGCCAAGGCTTAAATTATGCTGCAGCTTGTGCGGTCGTTTATTGGACACATTTCTGATTTTATTGAACATTTCACAATTCAAAGCAAAAGGAGCCAATCAATGAAAATAAAACTCTCTAAACAAAACAAACCTGGATTCTACAAAGGAATCATCACCGAGCCCGCCATCCGCGACTTCTTCACAGGACGCATTTGGACACGCACTAACACACCGTTCCCACAAGCAAAAATCGACAACTACATTCACCACAACTATTTCACAACAAAACCCGGTATCACGAAAAAATCAAATACGATTTTCTTCCAACGCCCCCATTTCACCTGTAACCGATGCAAAAACGAAAACCAACAGGAATTCGTCCACTATCAATGCTCGAAATGCGAAAAAGAATGCGTTTATTGCAGACATTGCATCAATATGGGGAGGGTGACGAGCTGCACGGTTTTAATCACATGGAATGGACCAAAGCCACTTAAACATAAAAAACATGTACTCGATTGGAGTGGTATCTACACAGAAGCTCAAAAAGAAGCAGCTAATGAAATCAAGACAAGTATCAAACTCAAGCGCAGTCATCTCGCGGTTGCTGTGTGTGGGGCGGGGAAAACGGAGATGCTGTTTCCCGGTGTTCTCCATGCATTAAACCAGGGGCTAAGAGTATGTATTGCCACACCTCGAACGGATGTGGTGCTTGAGCTTTTCCCTCGTTTCCAAAAGGTTTTTCCGAAAACCACTCTGCATGCTTTGTACGGGAATTCACCAAAACAATCTGGCTTCCCCCAGCTGATTCTTGCCACAACTCACCAGCTCTTTCGATTTGAGAATGCTTTTGATGTAGTTATTGTTGATGAGGCAGACGCATTTCCTTATACCTTTGACGAAGCATTACAAAAAGCTGTTCATAAGGTTAAAAAACAGAATGCTCCAATCACTCTTGTCACCGCCACGCCATCTCCCAAAATACTGAACAGAACGAAAAAGGAAAACTGGGGCAGCTCCTTCATTCCAAAGCGATATCACAATCACCCTTTGCCAGTTCCTGTTTACAAACCCCTTTGGTCGTATGATAAAGCCATTCAAAAGGAGAAGATTCCTCGAAAGCTAATCGATTGGACCAAAACAAAGCTATCAAACAATGAACCATTTCTAATATTTTTTCCAACCATCCACCTAATGGAACTAGCTACCCCGTTATTTCAACAAATAAACGAAAATATCTTAAGTGTACACGCAGAGGATGCAGAGCGGAAGGGAAAGGTCATCAAGCTTCGAAACGAGGAAATCCCAGGTCTTCTTACAAGCACAATTCTTGAAAGGGGAATTACCATCAAAAATGTCCAGGTAGCTGTTATAGGGGCGGAATCGAAAATTTTCACCTCCAGTGCACTGATTCAAATTAGCGGTCGTGTCGGTCGAAATGCTGACTATTCAAACGGGGACATCGTATTTTTTCACCATGGCATTACAGCTGAAATGGATGAAGCACGCAATGAAATACTTCGACTCAATAAAGAAGGGTTTGGTAAAAAATGAAGCGCTATGAAGTATCTAATTGTCTGCTATGCAATAGCCCACTGGATGATCCGGCAACGTGGAAAACGCTTTTAATGAATCATTTTCCACGAACAATTTGTTTGCATTGTGAAGAAAAGTTCGAGCACTACGAAAACACTGATGCCGGCAGCATGTCTCTTTATAAATATAATGAGCAGATGAAGGATTTCTTGCATCGTTATAAGTTCATGCATGACGTTCTCCTCGCTAAGGTATTCAGGCACCAAATTCGCCAGCACCTTGCAAAGAAAAAGGAAATCATCGTCTCCATCCCAATGCATCCCGAAAAGCAGAAAGAGAGGACATTTTGCCATGTGGACGAATTATTAAATGCAGCCAACATCAGCTATCAAAGTCTGCTTGAAAAAATCACAACAGAATCGCAGGCAGAAAAAACAAGAGAGGAAAGACTTAACGCCCCACCAATTTTCGCATTAAAAGCCAATCAGGATTACCAGAACAAAGCCTTCATATTAGTCGATGACATCTATACAACTGGAACCACCCTTAATCATGCAAAAAGCATTTTACTAGAGGCAGGTGCCAAATCTGTCACAACCTTTACATTGATTCGAGGGTAATTATTAACATTTTGTGAAAACGGTTAACAAATCTCAAAATCTGCCGATGAGTTATGTAAGAGAAACTATTTACCTATAAATTGAATTACGCGCTATGTAACGGAGGAAACCAGAATGGGAGAATTACGAAATTGCCCAACATGTGGAGAATTTTTCAACTTCACAGGTGTTAGAGATGTATGCCATAAATGTGTTCAAAGTGAAGAAGAACAATATCAAGTAGTCTATAGCTTTTTACGCAAACGCGAAAACCGCGCAGCAACAGTAGAACGTATCGTAGAAGCAACAGGTGTAAAAGAAGAACTATTATACAAATGGGTCCGCAAAAACCGCCTGCAGCCAGCAATGTTCCCGAATTTGGGCTATCCTTGTGATAATTGTGGGAGTATTACGAAGCAGGGAAAACTTTGTCAAAGCTGCCAGGATGACTTGAAGTCTGAATTGCGTACATTTGAAGCGGCGAAAGAATTTAGAGAAACTATTGCTAATAGTGATAAAGGTACTTATCTTTCTGATAAAAAATAAGAAAATAGTTTGGCTCACATAAATTCTTGATGCCTATAAATTGTTATACTAGTAAACAATTTATAGGGAAAAAGCAGAATATGTGAGTTTTTTCATTTAAAACGTTAATATTTTTGATATTTAACCGAAATTAACTATATACAGAAAACTGCAAGGAGGGATTACTATGAAAATAACATCTTTTGGTGTAAATTCAGTTAACCCATATAATAAACAACAAAGAAGCTTAAAGGCTGCTGAAAGTAAAAGCGTTGCAGCAACTGATAAAATCGAAATCTCGTCTGCTGCAAAAGAAATGTCTGCATCATCAACATACAACACTGAACGAGCGCAAAAAATTCAACAATTAAAAGAAGAAATCCACTCTGGAAATTATCAGGTTGACTCTAGAAAAGTCGCCGAGGATATGCTGAACTACTACCGTAAATAATTAATTTTTAACAAAAGGAGATTACAACTATGTCAGTCCAACCGATTGTCTCTATTTTAGAGAAGCTAGAAAAAATGCATAAAAGCTTGCTTGAACTAAGCCTTGCTAAAACAGAGCTAGTAAAAAAGGGCGACATGGAGGGTCTCGATACAATTATTAAAAATGAGCAATCACACGTAGCAGCGATCGAAGTACTTGAGAAACAGCGTCTGCAAATGGTAACGGATTACCTCCGAGCAAAAGGAATTGCTCTTGTCGACACGCCAACTGTAGCTCATGTAATCGAAGCTGCTGAAACTGAAGAAGAACGCAATCAATTAAATGAAGTAAGCAATCAATTAATAAGTGTAATTGCTAATCTAAAAAAGCAAAATGAGTTAAATCAGCAGCTTGTTTTTCAATCTCTAAAATTTGTCAATATGTCATTAGATATGATGAGACCGCAGCCAGAGCAAATCAATTACTCTGGAAATCAGGCAGCTGATCAAAATAATGCTGCGAAGAAATCTATTTTTGATTCACAAGCTTAAAATTCCGACTCGAAATAATCAATATCATAAAATCTATTATTCAATTTAAATAAGGAGGAGACTTCATGCGCTCCACATTTATGGGTTTAGAAGCAAGTAAGCGCGGTTTATTTACACAACAAAGTGCTTTATATACGACAGGTCATAATATATCAAATGCAAATACAGTAGGTTATTCACGCCAAAAAGTTAATATGACGCCTACTTTAGGCTACCCCGGGGTAGGGTTGAATGCACCAACAACTGGTGGTTTCATTGGTACTGGAGTACAAGCTACTTCTGTGCAACGAATTCGTGATGATTTTACAGATAAACAATTCCGTCAAGAATCAAATAAATTAGGATACTGGGAAGCAAAATCTAATTCTATCACTCAAATTGAAGATATTATGAATGAACCTTCGGATTATGGTTTAGCTCAGTCTTTAAATCAATTTTGGAATTCATTACAAGATTTAAATGTAAATCCAGATGACGGAGGGGCTCGTGCGGTAGTTGTTCAACGTGGAATTGCTGTTGCGGATTCCTTTAACTATATGCATAACTCACTTACACAAGTGAAGGAGAATGCTGGAAAAGAAATTGGAATTGTTCTAAAAGATGCAAACTCCATTTTGAATCAAATCGCAAGTCTTAATCAGCAAATTAAATCTATTGAGCCTAATGGTTACATGCCAAATGATTTATATGATGCACGTGACAATTTATTAGATCAACTATCTACATATTTCCCAATTGAAACGTCTAAAGTACCATCTGGTGGAAACTCATTACCTATTGCAGAGGGATCAATAACAGTTTCGCTAAAACTAAAAGATGGATCAACAGTAAAATTAGTAGAGGGCAAGGACTTTGTACAGCTACGAAATTCAGGTAGTAGTGAATCAGATGGTCAAACACCTACAAGTATGGTAACGGGGCTTCATATCGTAAAAGTTAATAGTGATGGTTCAGAAACAACTGTTAGTAATGATTGGTCAACTTCTAGTTCAACAGGGATTAGTATTAATAATTTTAGTGATTTAGGAAAATTCAAATCACTAGTAGATTCTTATGGCTATTCTGATGGTGGATCAGAAAAAGGTTTACTGCCTGATATGTTAAATAAATTGGACTTAATGGCTCAAGCATTTGCCAAAGAATTTAATAGTATACATGAGAGCGGTACAGACCTAACAGGCACAAGTGGGCAAGCTTTCTTTGTTAAGAGAGGTACTGAGTCTAGTATAACAGCAGGAAATATTTATGTTGCACAAAGTATAATTGACAACCCAAATCTTATTGCCGCATCAGATTCAACAGCTGGAAGTGCAGAACCAGGAAACGGAAATCAGGCGCTAAAGTTAGCTAACATGAAATTCAATACTCTATCTGACTTAAGCGGAGTAAGTGTTCAAACTTACTTTGAAGGTCTTATTGGTCAACTTGGTGTAGATGGACAACAAGCAGCTCGTTTGCAATATAATTCATTAACACTACAGCAGGCTGTAACTGAACGTCGTGCGTCGGTTAGTTCGGTTTCTTTAGATGAAGAAATGACAAATATGATTACATTCCAGCAAGCATATAACGCAAATGCTCGTATGATTTCCGTAATCGATGAAACTTTAGATAAAATAATTAACGGAATGGGCCGTGCAGGATTATAGTAGGAGGGGAATATAAATGCGTGTAACACAATCAATGCTATCGGGTAACCTACTTCGTAATCTTTCAAATAGTTATGGTAAAATGGGTCAACTACAAGAGCAAATTAACACAGGGAAAAAGGTAAATCGTCCTTCTGATGATCCCGTTGTAGCAATGAAGGGCATTAACTATCGAACTACACTTAATAATGTTGAACAATATTCTCGAAATATTGGAGAGGCATACAACTGGTTAGACACAACTGACGATACCTTTGATAAAATCGGATCAACATTACAACGTGCTAATGAATTAATGGTACAAGCTTCAAGCGATACTTCAACTCCAGAAGACCGTGAGAAAATTAATAGTGAAATGCAACAGTTAAGAGAACATATTCAAAACCTAGCTAATACGAAAATTGGTAATCGATATATTTTCAGTGGAACGAAAACTACAACTCCTCCTTTCGATGAGGCTAATAAGAAATATGTAACCGGTGATAATCCAGATACAACTGATCCTGCTTTCAATAAGTCAGTTGAAATCGAAGTGTTTGATGGGATAAAGTTGAAAATTAATACATCACCAATTGAGTTGTTTAACAAAATTGATAAGATGTTCGAACAAATTGGAACGGATATTGCTAATGCTGAAAATTCCTCGGTACTTTCATCACATATCACTGCAATTGATGGAAGTATGAATGAATTACTAACAACACGTGCTGATATAGGAGCTCGTCAAAATCGTATCGAGTTAATGGATGCTCGACTTCAATCGCAAGAGATTATTGCAACAAAACAAATGTCAGAAAACGAAGATATTGATTATGAAAAAGCAATAGTAGAGATGACAACACAAGAATCGATTCACCGTGCTGCTCTTTCAGTAGGTGGACGAATCATTCAACCAACATTAACTGATTTTCTAAGATAACAACTAGCGTTTGGATTAGCCTCCAAACGCTTTCTTTGAAGGGAGAAACATCTCATGAATATCCCCAAATTACAAATTCAATCAACAAGAGCACAGATTGGTATTGATATTCAAAAACCTGTACAGGAAATTGAGCAACCAAAAGCCACGCTTGATATTCAACAACCAGCTGCGGAAATAACTATGCAAACAACTAAATCCAAGTTGTCAATAGACTCGACTGGTGCTAGGGAGAGTGCTGATTACAAGTCGTCTATGAGTCGTACCAGAGAAATTTCTCAGAAGAGCATACAAGATGCATTGGAAGGGACATCAAGAAGAGCACAAGAGGGTAATGAATTAATGAGAATTGAAAATGGAGGAAATCCAATTGCTAATCAAGCAAAAACGAGAGGACCGCAGCCATATTCAAGTTTAAATATTAAATTTATACCACAAGCTAATAGTGTGAAGATTGATTTTCAACCTGGATCAGTTGATATTAAGGTGGAGCCACAACAAGTAATTAATAATACAACGACAAATAAACCAATTCACAATTACACTCCTGGTAAAGTAAATATTGATATGTTACAACTACCATCTTTAAAAATCGATTGGTTAATTTAAAGGAGAGGAAATATGAATATTAAAACTGCATATTTGGGTGAAATTGAAGTTCAATCATCTGAAATTATCACATTTACCCATGGAATACCAGGTTTTGAAGAGGAAACAAACTTTGTGCTTTTACCTATAGAAGAAAAGAGTATGTTTCAAATTCTTCAATCCGTTAAAACAGAAGGTTTAGCCTTTATCTTAACTACTCCTTTCGAAATTATAGCTGACTATAATTTCGACTTGGATGAAGCAACGATTAAAGCATTGAAAATAGACAATGAAAATGATGTTGCCGTGTTTACAATCGTTTCATTAAAAGATACATTAGCAAATTCAACAGTTAACCTGAAAGCCCCTATAATACTTAATACAACAAATAGACAGGCAAAACAAGTAATTTTAGATAACGGGAAATTTTCTATCCGCCATAAACTTTCTACGGAAAGTAAAAAGGGGTGACGTAATGCTAGTATTATCACGAAAAGCTGGCGAGACAATTTGGATTGGTGAAGATGTAGAAATTGTAATTTCTGAAGTTAAGGGTGATCAAGTGAAAATTGGAATTCGAGCTCCTAGAAGTATTGAGGTTGTTCGTGGGGAAATAAGGCTGGATGTGTCTAATTCTAATGCAGATGCAGTGGTTAAAAGTTTTGAGCTACTGAAAAATCAAGAATAGAATAAAAAGCAATCCCCCCATCCCTGGGTACACTATAAGTAGGTAATTTATTTTAGGCTATGCTGGTTTAAAAGTTATTAATTTAAAATAATTTTGTCTATACGGAATGTGTTTTAGAATTTGAAGACTATAAATATAATTAAATAAAATTTACACAGTTTAAAACTATTTTAAAAAAATATCTATAAAACTATTAAACAAAATTCAGTACGACCGATATTATTAGTGTAAGGCAAGAAAAACAAGTTCGGCCGGCTTGTTAACTCCTTACACTAATACTAAAACTATATTGCTCACATGGACGTGAGTCTTACATTCCAAGGAGGAAAATTAAAATGAGAATTAATCACAATATCGCAGCACTTAATACACACCGTCAATTAAACACAGCGGCGAACGCTCAATCTAAATCAATGGAGAAATTATCTTCAGGTCTTCGTATCAACCGTGCAGGAGATGACGCAGCAGGCTTAGCAATTTCTGAGAAAATGCGTGGACAAATCCGTGGTTTAGATATGGCTTCTAAAAACGCACAAGATGGTATTTCTTTAATTCAAACAGCTGAAGGTGCATTAAATGAAACTCATGCAATTCTTCAACGTATGCGTGAACTAACTGTACAAGCTAGTAACGATACAAATAACGGAGATGACCGTGGGGCACTACAAAAAGAGATGGATGAGTTAATTAAGGAAATCGACCGAATTGGAGATCAAACAGAATTTAACACAGCTAAATTATTAACTGGTAGTGGTGGTAATAGCTCTGATGGTACTTTTAAATTCCAAATCGGTGCAAATGATACTCAAACATTAACACTTACTATTAACTCTATGAAAGCAGCAGATTTAGGTTCTGGTGTAGCAACTGTTGATATTAGCACTTCAGGAGCAGATTTTGATACAGCGCTAACTAACATTGATAGTGCAATTAAAGACGTATCAGATGAAAGAGCTAACCTAGGTGCTTATCAAAATCGTTTAGAACATACTATTAATAATTTAAATACAGCTTCTGAGAATTTAACTTCTGCTGAATCTCGTATTCGTGATGTTGATATGGCTAAAGAAATGATGGATCAAACTAAAAACTCAATTCTTTCTCAAGCTGCTCAAGCAATGCTTGCACAAGCAAATCAACAACCACAAGGTGTACTTCAATTATTAAGATAATTAAAATAAATTAATTAAAATAGATAACATATAGAGTAGAGAGGGAGTTACATGTATTGTCTTCCTCTCTCTTTTATATATAAAATCAAAAAGGTGATAGCAGTGGATTATAATAATTATGAGTTTTATTTCAATGGTTTTCTAGGTAAAAAAATAGTTATCTGGGCAAATAAAAATTCGTTACCAACTTTGGAAAAATATAAATTTTTATTGAATAAAATTCATTACATAGTAGTTGTTGAAAAAGAATTATGGGGTAAAAAATTTTATGGAATACCCATAATAGGTCCACAAGAAATTGTTTTAAATAAAAATAAAGATAGGTTTGTTGTTCTGAATTTAATTAAAGAATATTGGAAATCTGCTACAAATTTTTTATATAAATATGGTGTATATCAAGTAGCTCCATTAAATCTATTTCAATCAATGGCACCATATACAAAACAGATTGAAGATATACAAACAACCTCTCCTAAGAATAACCGGAAACTTGAAAATGATGTTGCAATAGTAGTAAGAGGGATGTTTGATCCATTTTTTACACCACTAGTTCTTAAACAAATTCGCATTAATTATCCTAATCACTATGTAGTATTATCGACTTGGGATGACACACCTTCTAAACTATTGAAGAATATTTATGCTGATCATATTATTTTAAATAAGAAGCCAGAGTATAAGGGGAAAGGGCATAGAAATTATCAAATTCAATGTGTAACATCTGCATTAGAATTTCTTAAAAAAGATAATTTCAAAGAAATATTTATACAAAGAACGGATCAAATGTTTTTTAGAAATAAACTAATAGATAGATGCAAATTACTATTAGAAGAATATCCAAATAATATAGGCTACCTCAAAAATAGAATAATTACTTCTAATTTGTACTTTAGAAAATATTATTTATATAACTCTTCTGATTTATTTATGTATGGGAACATCGATGATTTACTATGTTATTGGGAAGCTCCATTTGATGCTCGAAGTGTGGAAGAAATTCCTAATTTTCATCAAATAGTAGAGAATAGAAATATCCAAAAAAGTGACCTTGTGGATTTTTATAGAAATGAAGAAAGTGTTGAAAGTTATCTATTTAAAAATATGATGATGAAGTTTAATTATGAGTTTAAATATACATTAGAAGAATGGCTTCATTTAGCCTCCAATCTATTTATTATAAGGGATACTCAATGGTGGGATGTATTCTGGTATAAACCATCTTTATTTAACGGAACAATACAGAATTTTAAAGAGGGGCATCCGCTTGAGTTGATTGATCAACTTGATTGGGAAGA
Source organism: Ureibacillus chungkukjangi (assembly GCF_044795995.1). Lineage (NCBI taxonomy): Bacteria > Bacillati > Bacillota > Bacilli > Caryophanales > Caryophanaceae > Ureibacillus > Ureibacillus chungkukjangi. The sequence goes on from NZ_CP085009.1 coordinate 953,204, forward strand.
TATGCAAATTTAGGTGATTTTTTATTTAGGATATAAATGAACCGAGAAACTAAAAGTTAAAAGGTGAAAAAATGAAAATTTGTATGATACCAAGTGCTAAGTTAGTTAATTATGAACTTCAATCACTTTTTGGCGCTATTCCTAGTCTATTACTTCCTTATAAAGAGGGAACTGTACTAGATTTTTTATTCCAAAAATATAATCCAGTTGTTGATAAAGTAGTTTTACTTGTTCATGAAGGAAAGGAAAAATTACTAGATTATGTTAAACAAAAGAACTTAGCCGTTGAGATTTGTTATGTTGATCAAATCGTGAATCTTGGCTATTCAATTGAATTTGGTTTAGATTATCTAAATAGAAATTATGATTTAAGAAAAATCGAAAAACTAATTATTAACTTTGGAGATACAATTGTAGATGATGCTCTAATTGATTTGGATATTGATAATGTATTTTTTTATGCAGTTACAGATGATTGTTCAAGATGGACTACTTTTAATTTCAGAAGTGATTGTGAGTTGCAAATTGTAGAGAAAGAATATAATGAAAGTCTAAATAAATATAATACTTTTGTAGGTCTGTATGTATTTAGTAATTCAACTTTATTATTACAATTATTAAAAAATTTTAATAGTAGTGATATGGATAATTTTCACCATGGATTAAAAGAATATAATAATAGTTTACCTCTAAAGATAATAGAAACTAAGAATTGGCATGATGTAGGTCATATTGATATGTATAATGATGCCCAGAGTGATGTAAAAGAAAGATATTTCAACAGTATATCTATAGATAAAAGAAGAGGAATCCTAACTAAGAAAAGTGAGCATAAAAAGAAATTTATTAATGAAATTCAGTGGTATTTAAAGATTCCAAAAGATTTACAATATATTTGTCCTAGAATCTTTGATTATTCGTTAGATTTTAATAATCCTTTCGTTTCCATGGAGTATTATGGATATAGCACTTTACATGATCTGTTTATATATGGTGATGTGGATGCTGATTTATGGAAGAAAATTTTTCTAAGCTTAATTTCTGTTTTAGAAGATATGGGTAATTATAGATTGAATCTATCTAAACAAGAAATACATTCTTCCTTATTTGAGATGTACGTGGCCAAAACAATTGAACGATTAACAGAGCTTAAGGAAAGTAACTTTTCAATTGATTTTAATCAACCAATTATTATAAATAATAAAAAGTATAACTCGCTTAATTATTATGTTGAACATCTTCCTGATTTTTTAGATTATTGTAATCTTAAAAATATTGATTATTTCACAATAATTCACGGTGATTTTTGTTTATCTAATATTTTATATGAGAAAAATTCGAAGGTAATAAGATTAATTGACCCAAGAGGTACTTTTGGATCTAAAGATATCTATGGTGATCAAAGGTACGATATTGCAAAATTATCGCATAGTATTATAGGGAAGTATGATTTAATTATAAAAGATTTATTTATCTTAGATACTGTTGGGAATGAGATAAATTTTTCTTTTTATAACATTGAAAAATATAAAGAAATAGAAAGTATTTTTCTAAGTGTATTAAAGGAATATGAGTTCGATTATAAACAGATTTCATTTATACAATCTTTACTTTTTTTAAGTATGATACCTTTACATTCAGATTACCCTAAGCGACAATATGCTATGTTATCAACAGGAATTACTATATTGGATAAAGTAATGGAGAGGACATTGGTATGATTAAAGATGAAAAGGTTATTGTTTTAGACGTAGATGGTACTTTATGTAAAATTAAACAGGTTGGGCAAGATTATTTAGAGGTAGAGCCTAATGATAGTTTATTAACAAAAGTGAAAGATCTACATAGTAAAGGGTACTATATTATTTTATTTACAAGTAGACAAATGAGAACTTATGAAGGTAACATCGGAAAAATTAATGCGAAAACTGCTAAGAATCTTTTTGAGTGGTTAGAAAAACATGATATTCCTTATGATGAAATCCATTTTGGAAAACCTTGGTGTGGTAAGGATGGATTTTATGTAGACGATAAAGCAATTCGCCCTAAAGAATTTGAACACTATTCTTTAGAGGAAATCCACAATATTTTAAAAAGGGATAGCTATGAATAGGTGAAATTATGAAGATAATAATTACTATGGCTGGAAATGGTTCAAGATTTACTAAAATAGGGATAAATAAACCTAAATATAAAATTCTTGCAAGAGGAAAAACATTATTTGAATGGTCAATGCTTTCATTATCAGATTTTTTTAATGTAGAGTTTCTATTTATAATTAGATTAGAGCATTATGATGAAGAATTTTTAAAAAATAAGTGTAGATTATTGGGAATCAAAAATTATAAATTTATTTTAATTAACAAAGTTACAGATGGACAAGCTACAACTGCTCTTTATGCAGATAATTATATTACAGATAACGAAGAATGTATTATCTATAATATAGATACTTATGTTAAAGAGAATTTAATTCTTAAAAAAGATTTTAATTTAGGAGTAGTTGGATATATCCCAGCTATTAAAGCTCATGGAGATAAATGGAGTTTCGTGAAAATAGATAATCAATTTAGAGTTACTAAAATTGCGGAAAAAATTCCAATTTCAAATAATGCAACAATAGGGTTTTATTATTTTAAAGAGTGGAATATTTTTAAAGATGCTTATAATTTAAATAAGGATAAGGTTAAAAATAAATATAACGAAATTTATATTGCACCTTTGTACGAAAGCCTTCTAGAAAAAGGTGATAAAGTTATAACTAAAATAATCCCCTCTAACGATGTCTATATATTAGGAACTCCTGAAGAAGTAGAACTATTTGATAAGGATTTCATGGATAATAATAGGGGATAAAGGGATGTGTAAATTATGGGGAATTTGAATTTTAATCCACACTTATTTTTAAGTCAGTTAGAAGTAGTAAATCCTAATTCAGCTATAAAAGATACGCAATATAAAATGATAGAAAAAGCAGTACCTTATTCTTTAACTGAAGAAGAAGGAATTATTATGTATAATTTTATAAAAAAATTCAAATTAAAAAGTGGATTCGAAATCGCTACAGCTTTTGGGGTAAGCACAATGTATTTAGGGAATGCATTTAAAGAAGTCGGTGGAAAATTAACTTCAATAGATGCATATGTTGAGGAATTGTTTGAAAATCATCTATATGGAGATATTTATGCTGAAGTGGAAAGAATAAAAATGAATATTTCTCAAGGAATTTATCCAATAGGTTATGTATATGCAAAAAACATGATAGAATCTTACAATCTCGAAGAAACTGTGGATTTAAAAATTGGGTTGTCACCAGATGATGTTACAGAAGTTAATGGCGAAATTGAATTTGCTTTTATTGATGGGGGACATCATGGTATGCAACCTTTACATGATACCGTAGCAGCATTATCTCTTATGAAAAATGAAAAAAAGGTTTTATTTTTCCATGATAATATTAATAATCCCTCAATTGATTTAGCAATTCAATTTGCAAAAGAAAGATTTAAAACAACACCTATTATTTTTGATACTAAACAAAAATTAACACTCGTAACTAACATGAATATATTTGACTAACGAAAAATCTTTATAATTGAGTTCAAATCTTTAAAGGCTAATAAAGAAATTATAAAAAATATCTTGGATATACTAAAATCCTAGAGGAAATATTATTTAAACAAGGAGAGGAAACGTTGGAAAGCTATATTGAAGTTGTAGAAAAATCACTCTATCTTACTGATACTATTCTAGAGGGTTTAGATCTTATTCAAGAACTTTTAGGTCAGGGGAAAGGTGAACAAACACTTTTTCTATTTGAAGATGTTCTAGTTGCCTTTGTTACAATCAAAAATGCAACAGAGTCAATTTTCAATGAAATTAAAAATGATATAAATCCTATCTATGATGAAATAAGAAAAATCTTAAATTTAGTTATTAGTTACTATGAGGACAAGGAATACGCTAATTTACAAGATATTCTAAATTTAAAGATTATACCTTTATTTTTAAACTTAAGAGAAAAGCTTGATCTTGCTGTAATTAATATAAGATGTTAGTTATATTAAATATTGATAAAAAGGAATGATAGAGACTTTTGCAATTTAAATTTAAAATTAGTGCTGAAATTGTAATAATACTACTAGATTTGGGTTTTTTCTTTTCTTCATAATTATAATAAAATTACATATATTTGACAGTCATAGAACTTATTATTCAATTGGTAAAATAATGGGTCAGTTTATGACTGTTTTTTTATTGTCTACTTATTAAGTTATAAACTTGTAATATATTTTATTAGTTTAAGAAGGTTCTGGTCTCTGTGTTACATCTTATGAAAAGTTTAGAAGGTTGTAGAGACAGTAAATATTTTACCAATTTGAAAACCGCTAGAGGATTATTCTATTGTAAATTAAAAAAATCCTAAACTAATAAGCTTATTAGTTTTAGTTTAACAGAATTATTAAAGTCGGTGTGGATACAACAAATTTAAATATTGTTTATTGCAAAATAAAAGTGCAGACTAGTGCAACGTATTTGTACAGAGTCTAGCACTTTTTTAGTGCCACAAAAAAAGACTTGCCATCCACCCCAAGTCACTCTACTGTAAAGGTGTCGAATCTCATCAGTGGAGGAATGAAAGGATGCTAGCAATGTCTGAAGTTAATTGTATCAAAACTTTAAGAAACGAAAAAGGACTATCTATTAGCCAAATTGCGGATACATTAGATATAAATTGGAGAACAGCAAAGAAATATGGGGATGGGGATCAACTTCCTCAAGAGAAAACATTTCCAAAAAAAAGGAATGATGTATGAAGAACGTTGGGGAGAAATAGTTCTAGATTGGTTAGAAGAGGATTCGTGTTTATGGCATCATAAAACTGTAAGGTATGGCATTTAATTTGTGCAGAAGGGCCGTAGGCCCTGCACAAATTAAAAAACCACTTGTCAACATTCCAAAATACACATACACTTCCTGTTGGGACAAACAAGCGCAGGAGGTATTAAGGAGATGTTGGCAGTGGCCGAAATTAATTATATCAAACATGAGGTAAACATAAAAGACAGTAACTATTCGAAGGTTGCACAAAGAATAGGAAGAGATCCGAGAACAGTTAAGAAATATGCAGAACAGGATGATTTTAGTCCTGTAGAAAAAATTAAACAAGGCAGACCATCTCCAGTGATGGATCCTATTAAACATATTGTAGATGAATGGTTACTAGAAGATTTTAAACAAAAGAGAAAATTTCGTAGAACTGCAAAGAGAATTTGGGAGCAATTAAAAGAGGAATTTGATTTTAAGGGTTCTGATCGAACAGTAAGAAACTACATATCCCAACGAAAAAAAGAATTGTTAAATGAAGCGAGTCAAGCAGCATTATCGCTAGAGAGCAAACCCGGGTCAGCCCAAGTGGATTTTGGAGAAGCTCCGTTTAAATATCAAGGGGAACAGATAACTCTACCCTATCTGGTTCTTTCTTATCCATACAGTAATTCATTTTATTTTCAGGTATTCCCCGCTCAAAACAAAGAGTGTTTCTTAGAAGGATTAAAGCGTATTTTTCACCATATGGGTGGTGTTCCAAAAACAATTAGATTCGATAATCTTTCAGCTGCCGTAAAGAAGGTATTGCCAAATGGCGAACGGCAGTTAACAGAGGAATTTCAGAACTTCGTTCTACACTATGGGTTCGAAAGTGAATTTTGTAATCCTAATAGTGGGAATGAAAAAGGTCATGTGGAAGCAATGGTGAAGTATGTGAGAAACAATTATTTATTGCCTGGTCTCCACGTACTGAATTTAGACGAACTTAATAAGACGTTGTGGGAAAAAGCTGAGAAAGATCGTGAGAGAAAACATTATGAAAAGGAATCTTTCATCTCCCAGCTGTTTGAAGAGGATCGGAAAGCCTTTTTGGTTTTACCAAGTAAGGAATACCAATGCATCAGATACGAAACAGTGAAAGCCGATAAGTACGGTTATATTAAAGTGGAAAAAAAACTATATTCTACTTCACCAAGATACGCTTTAAATAAGGTTCTAATTCGTATTTCATATAATTCAATTGATATTCTTACAGATGATTATCAACTAGTCGTTAGCCATCCTCGACTCTATGGTCAATATAGAAAATCGATTAATTGGCAGCCATACTTAAATCTAATGGCCAAACGTCCTATGGCACTTAAATATACTAGTTTCTATGAGCAGTTACCACAAGAATGGCAAACATATTTTAATTCATGTACTTCCTCTGAAAAATCAGAGGCCCTGAAGTTATTAGGTACAGTGATGAAAGATTATGATTTTAGTAAAATTACTGAAGCGCTGAAGATTGCATCAGAGCATGGTCATCCTTCGGTTGAATCAATTAAACAAGTATTCTACCAACTAATTAATGGTCGAGGGATACGCGAAGAAGTACATCTCCAAAAGTCATTGCCTATTATGCCGGAGGCTACTAGAGGTCTACAGCATTATAATCAGCTTCTAAAAGGAGCTGAAATAAATTGAGTACGCAGATTCAAGAATTCGCTAAACGATTGAAATTAAGTTGGATTAGAGAGCATTATCAAGAGATAGAAGCCACATCAAATGAAGAGTATTTACTGAAGCTTTTTGAAAAAGAAATTGAGCAACGAGAAGAACGAAAAACAAATCTTTTACTTACACAAGCAAGCTTACCTAAAGTCAATGGGAAACCTTTTGATTGGAAGGACATTGTCCTAACAGCAGGACTAAGTAGTGAAGACTTATTAAATGGAGTATTCATGGAGCAGCAAGAAAATCTAATTTTCTATGGGGGTGTAGGTGCAGGTAAAACCTATTTAGCTACGTTAATTGGATTGAATGCCATACAAAGGTATGGCAAAGCTGTTAAATTCTATACAGCGGCATCATTAGTTAATCGATTATTAGAAGCAAATGAAAAAGGTAATCTCAATAAGCTTTTTAAGCAAATAGAGAAATTGGATCTTTTGATTTTGGATGAGTTAGGTTACATTCCTCTTCACAAACAAGGGGCTGAATTATTGTTTCAGGTTATTTCGATGTGTTATGAAACCAAAAGCATCATAATCACGACAAACCTTCAATTCGGTCAATGCAATCACGTTTTTGGGGTTCCAATATTAACGGAGGCAGTAATTGATCGACTCATCCATCATTCACATTTGATTGTATTTAAAGGCGATAGTTATCGTTATAAGGAATCAATTATTCAGAATTAAATTTCGTTGGCAAGTGGTTACATTTTTGATTGCCGTTTTATGCATTTTTTGCTTGCCAAATACAGATTCGAAGGTGAAGAAAAAACTAAGGCGAACAAATAAGCAAATGCATGAGGAACTAGTAGCATTAGGGTTTCCAGGGTCTTATCGAACAGTCTGCGACTTTATTGCAAATTGTAAAGCTGCAAGGGATGACGAACAATCGAAAGGATACGAACGATTAGCTCATCCAGAAGGTTGTAAGCGTCAAGTAGAATTGGACACATTTTGCTAATTAATTTTGAACAATTTCGTTGATTCTTCTCCCACTCCTTTGTAGAAGTAGGAGAAAGAATTATTAAAATGGCATCTTGCCAAGTTCTAGTTCTAATTCATGCTTTTCATCTTGAAGTTTGGATACTTTCGCCTTTAAAGAGGCAATTTCCTCAAGTAATCTATCGATCTTCGTTTCATTATTGATTCCTCTTTCATATGGTGAACCAATCCACAAAGTGTCGTATACGAAATCTTCGATATCATGCTCAATAATCTTGTAAAGATTGCCATCCTGGATATTTTTTATAGAGCCATCCGATAACCAGCTCTCAACTTTTTGATGGTCACAAGTTAAACCTAATTCTAATATGATTTCTCTTACTTCATTTATATTTAAAATCTTCATTTAAATGAAATTGTATTTGATAAGCTAAAACTGAGCCACCATCGCAGTTGAAAAGTGAGCCACTTTTATATGAAAATAATCCTAACTTCATAGAGTTAGGAGCGTATAGAGGTGATTTCATTGGAGAAGAAACAGAAGGTACTACTTGCCTTTCATCAAGAAAATAAGAGTCAACGTCAAATTGCCAAGGAGCTTGGGATTTCTCGTAATACTGTAAAAAAGTATATCCAAGAGGATCTTGAAAAAAGAAAACAAGATATTCGAGAATTACCTATTACAGATAACTATGTAACGCCTCCGTCGTATAAAAAACGCAAAGGAAATAAACGTGCTTTAACACCTACGGTGATGAAACGTATTCGAAAAATGTTAAAAGATAATGATTATAAACGGCAACATCAGATGCACAAGCAACAACTAAAAATGATTGATATTCATGAAAAGTTATTAGATGAAGGTTTTGAAATTAGTTATACCACTGTAAGAAATTTTGTAAATAGTGAGGAGAAACATCAAAAAGAAGTCTTTATTCGTCAAAAAGCAACTGCTGGTCATGAGATTGAATTTGACTGGGGAGAAGTAAAATTATTCATTGATCAAACATTACGATCTCTTTCAATGGCGGTATTTACCCTACCATATAGTAATGATAGATTTGCATATTTATATGAATCCGAAACAATGGTGTGCGTACAAGATGCTCATGTAAAATGTATTGACTATTTAGGCTTTGTACCAGAAGTTTTTACGTACGATAATATGCGGACAGTCGTAAAGAATTTTATTGGGACAGAACGTGAGATTACCGATGGGATGAAAAATCTATCGATGCATTATCATTTTAAAATACGACTATGTGAACCGAGAAAAGGAAATCAGAAGGGGCATGTGGAGCGAAGTGTAGAATACATCCGCCGGAAAGCATTTGCCCATCGAGATACTTTTGCAAGTTTAGAAGAAGCTCAGGCTTATCTAACAGAAGTAATCATGAAATTAAACTCTCGCAAGCATTATAAGAAAAACCAAACGCACCATGAATTAATGCTAGAAGAGCGTATAGCTAGGCATGTAAGCACAGAAATTATTCCATTTGATGCCTCTGAGTTGTATGAATTTAGAGTGGACAAATATAGCACGATTACTTATAGACAAAATCGTTATTCTGTTCCAGAAGGACATGTTGGAGAATGGGTGAAAGTAAAAGCGAGTGCGGAAAAAATTCTTATTTTCAGTGAAAATGCCTGTATCGCGACACATAAGCGAAGTTGGCAAATCCATCAATGGATTATGGACATTTATCATTACTTACGTACATTTGAAAAGAAAAAAGGTGCATTGGCTCAAAGTGAATGTTTGAGTCAAGCACCAACAAAAATAAAAAAATTATACAAAGATTATTATATTGGAAATGAGCGAGATTTTCTAGAGTTACTTATTTATCTAAAAGAAAATAAAAATCTAGAAAAAGTCTTAGCAGCGATTGAACAACTTGAGAAGAACCCTATGGTTCAAATAACAACAGAAAAGATTATTTTCTTAGCTAATCAAGGCGAATATATTCATAAAACTGTACATTCCAAAAATGAAGTCACCACCCAATCTCTCGAAAATCTTTCAGCCATAACGGCGTTATTTGAAACGAAAAAGACAGGGGTGCTTCACTAATGGATAAGAGACAAGAAATGATTGAGATGTGTAAGGAACTTCGATTACCAAGCATTCGGGGATTTATTCAAGAAGATGATATGTGGAAACAATATCAGACAGCAGAAGATTTCTTATATCACGCACTAGTGCAAGAAATGGAAGATCGAGAAGTGCGAGCAAAAGCGAATCGCATTCGATCTGCAAATTTCCCTGAAAAGAAACTATTAACTGAATTAGAGTTTGAGAGATTACCGCAAAATGCGGCCTCTCGCCTCCCACATTTAAAGAAATTAGACTTTATTCAAGAAAAACAAAACGTTTTATTAATCGGATCACCAGGTACAGGTAAAACACATATAGCAATTGGTTTAGGAATTGAAGCTTGTTTAGCAGGTTATAAGGTGTATTTTACAACGGTGTCATCCCTTGTAAATCAGTTAAAAGAAAGCCGTTCTGAAAGAACGTTACGTTCATTTGAACTGAAGTTTGAAAAATATGATTTAGTAATCATTGATGAATTAGGTTATATCTCCTTTGATAAAGAAGGAGCCGAGTTATTATTTACTCATCTTTCCCTTCGGGCAGGACGAGCATCCACCATCGTTACGAGTAATTTATCATTTGATCGATGGGAAGAAATATTTCATGATCCAGTTTTAACAGCAGCTTTAACGGACCGACTAACACATCGAGCATACATGGTGGACATGGTAGGACCATCTTATCGAATATTAGATACAAAAGAATGGTTGGAAAATAGTCAGGTTTAAGTGGCTCAGTTTTTAATTAATAAATGGCTCAATTTTTACTTGCGAAATACATGAAATCTCCTTATACCCATTTGCTAATGTTAAAACATACCTTGACGATGCTTCATTCGATAGCTATCATCATTCATCTGTACAACTTCTACTCTGTGTAAAATGCGATCTAAAATAGCTGTAGTTATACCTTCATCTCCCAATAATTCGCCCCATTGATCAGGACTCTTGTTAGAAGTCAAAATAATTGAGCTACGCTCATAAAGATGATTTATCAGATGAAAGAATAGATTTGCTTCACGTGAATCCATTGCCATGTACATTAAGTCATCAATAATTACTAAATCAGAAGATTCAATTCGGTTTAATTGCACCTGTGATTTCCGTGTAAATTCTCTGGTTTTTAAAAGATTGATTAATTCACCCATAGTCACAAACATGACGTTAAATCCTTTTTGAATTGCTTCAATTCCTAATCCTATGGCCAAATGGGTTTTACCAACACCAGGCGGTCCTAATAGAATTAAGTTATATTGTTGCTCTAGCCAATTTAGCTCTTTTAGTTGGTTTAATTGCCTTTCGTTTAAAGAGGTTTGATCAGATAAATCAAATAGTTCCAGCGTTTTCATATAAGGAAACTTCGCCCAACGCATTCGTTTTTCAATACTCTTTTCTTCACGTTTAGTTAATTCGAATTCAACGATTTCTTTAATAAATTCCCGATAAGTCCATGTGGACTGTTCCGCTTTTCTTAATATATTAGGCAGCTCAGTGGCTGTTTCTGTTAATCTTAGTTGTTTAAAATAGTTTTGTAGATTTTCTAAGCCATCATTCATGAGATGACACCCCCTAAAATATCTGTGTATGTGCTGATAGAACGTGTTTCTACTTTGATATTCCTTGTTTTTAACCTACTCGATTCGAGAGGTGGAACTGGTAGTTCTTTGCTTTGAATCTTGCTTATATACTTTGCAATATCATGAAAATCATTGGCACTTGTGAAATGCTCGTCAACACATTTTATTAGGGTTTCATCGATATAATCTGGATAATCATTGGTTGTTTTATGGATGATGGCCAGCTGGTCCCTTTTATATCGAGGATACTCAGCTAGGACCTGATTAATATATGTAGTCGCTAGTTCAGTATTATTAAACTGGCGAATCACTGTTTCTTTATAGGCTTGGATACCTTTTGAACGATCACGTTCATGATTTCGATTTTTGACTAATTTTCCTTTGGCTAATTCAAGACGATGCTTCGCTAGAACTTCACCATCAGGACTTCGTTTAATCACCAGTTGCTGCTGATTGCTTTCATCTACAGCCATTTCAATTGAAACAAGGTTTAGACCTCTTGGTCTATATGTTCCCAGTGGGACAGAGTAACGATTAGATTTATAGTGTATGGTGTTGTCCTTATTAACGGTTCTTGTTATACTAATTGTATTGTTACTCTCTATTGAGAGTGGGTTAGAGACTGGCTTTAAGTGTTGCTTTTCGAGGAGAAACACTTCTGTCGGTCTCTTTTTTGTACCGTTATGTACTTTGTAATTACCCGTACGTTTCAGCCACTCTATACATCGTTCATTCCAATTATCTATAGTAGTGAAAATACGGCTATCTGCGAAATTTCCTTTCACATACTTCACTACATTTTCAATTTTACCTTTCGATTCTGGATCTGCTTTACGACATAAATATATTCTGAACTTACGTTGTTGTTTATAGGATTGAAATTCACCTGTTAAAATAATATCCCCGGCATTTTCACTGACTGTTATTAAATGATCTTGGTCGTAGACAATCTCTTCTGGCATCCCTCCAAAATACTGAAAAGCATTTTCGTGGCTTCTTATCGTATCGCGTGTTGTAAATGGTCGATCTTGCCATTCTACATATTTGTACCGAGAGTGCGATAATACAAAACAAATACAGTACAGTTTCACTTCAGTATTTTCTTTCGTTTTTTGACGAGTTTCTCCCCAGTCAACTTGCATTTGTTTTCCCATTGGCTGTTCGATTATGGCCTCATATTGCCTAACTTTTTTGGTTTTCTCAATTTGATATTCTTCTCGTAACTCACTGACATACATGCGCATCGTACTTTCTCCAACAACCAATTTAGGATGACGTTCTAGTAACCAATCATGCAGTTGTGCAGCACTTAAATGAGGATGTTCTTTGAGCCAAGCGACTAACCAATCTTTATAAGGGTCTAATTTTTTCTTTCTGGATTTTAATGTATTCGCCCACTCATAAGCCTGTTCAGGCGACATTTCCAAATAGCTATAAACCGTCGTTCGAGATATTTTAAGCTGTTCTGCAATCTGTGTTACAGTAAATCTTTGTTCTTTCATTTGTTGGATTGCTAAATATAACATCAATTTCTTTTTCACCTTTCATCATGCCCCCGATTACCAATCTACTACCAATTTAGTATAAAGGATAAGGGTTATTTTTGGCGAAAGTGTTCAATCTTATTTAGCGATATCTGTCCATTTTATTTTAGCGTTTACAAAGGTGAAGCTCAAGTGGATTTTGGTGTAATATGGAGGCTGTACATGAAGGTGAAATCGTTGATGTACATGCATTAATTATGTCATTCCCAGCAAGTAATACCGGTTTTGTAGTACCTCTTCCCTCTGAAAATCAAGAGTGCTTTCTAAGTGGTCTAAAGCTACTATTTAAACAAGCTGGAGGTATTCCGTTAAGCATTCGAATTGATAACTTAACACCTGCGGTTAAAAAGGTACGTGGATCTGAAGGCGAGGCACAATTAACAGATGAATTCATGGCATTTAAAAATCATTATGGATTTAAAGTACAGGTATGTAATCCACGAAGTGGCCATGAAAAAGGAAATGTCGAAAGAAAAGTCGGCTATGTAAGGTATAACTTTTTTAGTGTACCACCTGTTATCAAGGATTTTGATGACCTGACGGAACAACTCTATCAAAAGTTTTTAATAGATAGAAAGAGAATGCACTACCGAAAAGAAGCGATAATCGAAGACCTTTGGGCATGCGAACAAAAGCAATTGCTTAAATTACCAGATAATGATTATTCAGTATTTAAACAAACGACAATCAAATTTAATAAATACAATGAGTTCAAATTAGATCAACATCTTATTCATGTACCGAAAGCAAAGAACTATAGTCAGCTGTATTGCATCACATTTTGGAATGAATTTAAGGTTATTACCAACGAAGGTGAAGTACTATTAAGCGATGCAAGACCCTATATGAGAAAACGTAGATTAATTCCCTGGAAAGATATCTTAAAAGATTGGGTATATAAACCACGAGTGGTCGGACATTCACGCTATCGTGAGTATTTACCTGCAAGAGTACGTGAATACTTACTAACACCCTCTCTGTCTCTAAGAAAACAACGTATCAATGAAATTATTACGTTATTAGTACAGTATGATATGAAAGGAATCAATGAACAGTTCTACGAACTGATTTCAAAGAATGATGAAGTTGTATCAAATCCTTACGATGTCGAGTGGTCACAGTATGATGCATTACAACCCATTGGAGGTGAGAATCATGAAGGAAACCATTGATCAATTATGTAAGCAACTACGTCTAGCTCATATAGCAGAAGGATTTGAAGATGTTCCATTTACAACGCCAAATGAATTCGTCCACCAATTATTATTAAAGGAACGTGATGGACGAGAGCAAGCCAGAGCAGCAAGAAATATTAAAAAAGCACGCTTTCTAGATTATAAAGTTTTAGAGAATTATGAATGGCATAAGGATATCAGTTTACCGCACCATCTGAGTAAAGAAGAATTGATGAATTTAGATTTTATTAAACGAAAAGAAAATGTAATTTTGGTTGGATCTACTGGTACAGGGAAAACACATTTAGCCTCAGCTTTAGGAAGACGGGCATGTGAAAGAGGATTTGAAGTACGTTTTTATCGTGTGTCACATCTAGTAGAGGAACTAGAATCTGCACTGACCAATGGCCGATTAACAAGCTTTCGAAAAAAAACTAGAGAAAGTTGATTTAATCATTTTAGATGAAATTGGTTATCACCCATTTGGAAAAGATGGTGCAGAGCTACTTTTCCAAATAATCTCAGAGTGTTATGAACAAAAAAGTTTGATTATCACATCAAATCTTGAATTTAGCCAGTGGAATCGTGTTTTCTCCGATTCGCTACTGACAGCTGCGTTAGTAGATCGCTTGATTCATCATGCACATATTATCTCATACACAGGATCAAGTTTTCGTTTAGCGAACGCACTTTCAAAAAAATTGTAAATATATTGGGTGGCAACACTCTGCATTTCTCGTTGCAAATCTCTGCACTTTTCTCTTACATACAAATATAAGAATTTAATTAATTGGAGTGAGCTTTACTAAACTTTTTATATATTATTAAAAAGTTGTGAAAATTTACAACTTATATTTTTTGTATTAACTAATTACCTATAATGACTGTTAACAATTTTAAAATATGACCGATATTTAGAATAGTATACCTATAGTCTGGGAGGATCAATTATGCGTGTTGATGTACAAGGACATTTAATTGATAAAATTAATATGAAGAAACCTCAAAATGAAATTTTAGTAACAGATGAAAAAGAATATAAAAATAATAAGAATGAACAAGATTTTTCAAAAGAAAAATTACAACAGGCTGTTGATTCAATTAATGAATTTTTCGAAGTTACCCATAGTGAGTTGAAGTTTGTTTTTCATGAGGGATTGGAAAAGTATTTTGTTCAGTTAGTAAATTCTGATACAGAAGAAGTTGTAAAGGAAATCCCTTCAAAAAAATTATTAGATGTATTTTACGAAATGCAAAAACTAATTGGTATTATAGTAGATGAAAAAATTTAGGAGTTGAGGATGAGAATATGTCAACAATGAGAATTGGTGGGCTAGCATCGGGTATGGATATTGATAGTCTTGTAGAAAAACTAATGCAAGCAGAAAGAGCACCTCTAGATAAACTCGAACAAAAAAAGCAAACATACGAGTGGCAAAGAGATGCATATAGGGAGGTTAATACTAAATTACAAGCATTGGATACTTATATTGCGGATAATTTAATTTTAAAAAGTTTAAATACTAAAACTGCTACAACTTCCAATTCTCAATATGTTACAGCTTCAGCTACAGGATCGGCAGTGGGAACTCTATCTATTGAAGGAGTTTCAAAATTAGCTACAGCTGCACGTAGCGTAGGCACACAAGTAAATGGTACTAGTGTATCAAAATTAAGTGAAATAGGTATTTCAGGAAACGGTTCATTTGAATTAAAGGCTATTAAAAAAGATGGTACAATGGCTACCCAGGTAACTAAAATTGAGTATGATTCAAACATGACTATTTCTGATTTTATATCAAAAATTAATAATAGTGGAGCAGAGGTTAACGCTTTATTTGAAAACGGCCGACTTTCAATCTCTGCAAAGAATACAGGGGATAATAAAGCCGGTGCAGAGGTTCAATTGTCAAACGATGCACAAAATGTATTTGGTAAATTAGGTCTTGCAAATAATGGAGATCTAGCAAGTGGAGGTACAAACGCAATTTTTCAAGTAAATGGAATCGCGACTGAACGTTCTACAAATACCTTTACTATTTCTGGTTACTCTATAACATTGAAGGATATATTCAATTCAGAAAGGACAACTGCAGAAAAGTATAATGCTGCTTATACTGAATGGAAAAATACAAACGTGGATAATTTAGATTATCAGCAGAAAATAGATGATGCACTTGTAGAAAGAGATACTGCAGTAAGTAATTATAATACTGCAAACGACGACTATACAATTGCAAGAGATGGATTATTTGGCACTATAGCTATCTCTGATACTGACAAAGCTAACTTTAATAAGATTAATAATCTCCAGCTTGTTAGAGATCTAACTGATTCTGATTTAACAATAATCCAGAACAGTGTTCTTTCCAATGATAGCGAATACCAAGCATGGTTAAATGACGGAAGTAACTTAGATTTCAAAGCAAAATTAAAAGTGGAAAATATTAGTTTTGAACAATTTAATGCTATAAAATCATTAGATTCAGCAAAATTAGAAAGTCTATCAACACAAGCTATATACGATAATTTAGGGAAAGCCTTCTTAAATAGCTTGTCTCAAGATGAGAAATCATTATTAAATAACGTTAATGGATCAATTTCAGAAGATGAATTTAATTTGCAAATCGATAATTGGAAAAATTCATCAAATGAAACTGAAAAAGCTCTTGGTGAAAAATTAGTAGCATTAACAACAATTCAAAAATCTAACTTGAGACAACTTTCATCAACTGAACTAAACGAAATGTCTGATGTTGCCACAAAATATATCGATAGTAATGCTAAACTTGCTATTAAAAATACTAAAGAAGATGAGTATAATACTTTAATACAAAGACGTGAAAAAGCAGAAGCAGATTTTATAGAGGCATATAAACAACAAAATAATGGTGTTGAAACAGGATATGAAAATGCAACAGCTATTTCAGAATCAGATATGCCGATTAATTCCGGTAATTCAATTACACTAACTTCTACAACAAATGTAGAAGAAATAATGTTGAAAATTAAAGAATTCGTAAATACCTATAATGGTTTAATACAGAATTTAAATGATCTAACAAAGGAATCAAAATATCGTGATTATCAGCCACTTACAACTGCCCAAAGAAAAGATATGGAAGAAAAAGAAATTGAACTATGGGAAAATAAATCCAAGAGTGGATTGTTAAGAGGAGATTCCATCATTCAAAATGGATTATCTTCTATGCGCTCTTTAATTTACCAATCCAATCCTTCAATATCAAATTCAAAATTTAATACTCTATATAATGTTGGAATTACAACATCTAAAAATTATAATTCAGGTGGGACACTTGAGATTGATGAAAATAAATTACGCAAGGCTCTTGAGGAAGATCCAGATTCTGTTACTAAATTATTCACATTTTCAGAGGGGAAAGAAAAAGATACAGTTGTAGTTGATGGTGTATCAAAAGAAGTAGATACTAGAGGATTTTTAGAAAAGCTCCGTGGTGAGATGACAAAAATAAAAGTAAAGATAGAAGGGCGAGCAGGGCGCTCTACTATGACCGAAACTCAATATACACTTGGTAAGTATTTGAAAAATGTTAATAATAATATTGAAACGTGGCAAGACAAATTGGTCTCTATAGAGGACCGTTATTGGAGACAATTTACTGCAATGGAAACCATGATTAATAAGGCTAATAACCAATCAGCCATGTTAATGGGACAATTCTCTTAATAAAATGATTGGAGCATAAGATAATGGATAACCAGCAATTGCTACTTCAACTTTCTGCAAAGCTTTTTCAATCTATGGAGTCGGTTCCAAAGGGCGATGAACGGGATGCTTTTATTGAAGATATTAACCGACAACTGAACGAACGTGGGAAGGTATTGGAATTATTAAAGGCAGACAGAATACAGTTGAATTCTGAAAATAAAATTCACGCGATGCTTATCGAACTTGATAAAGGTATCCGTGAACGACTTGATGCAATCATGCAAGAGGTTAAGGCAGATATGAAAAATCTCCAAACTGCCAAAAAAAATGAAAAGCAATACTCAAATCCTTATTCTTCTGTTCGCGTAATGGACGGGATGTACTACGATAAGAAAAAATAGTGGACTCGTATTCAAAGTTCAACTTAAAAGGAGAATAAACGATGGTTACGCATAACTCAGCATTTAATGCTTACAAACAAAACAGTGTTACTACAGCTTCGCCAGGTGAATTAACGCTAATGTTATATAATGGTTGCTTAAAATTCCTTACAAAAGCTAAAAATGCTATTGAGACAAACGATGTTCAAGAAAAGAATATAAATATCCAAAAGGCACAAGCAATTATTAATGAGTTAATGGTTACTTTAAAGCAAGATCAACCTATTACTCAGGAGTTGCTTCCACTATACGACTACATGAACCGTCGCCTAATCGAAGCAAACATCAAAAATGACACAGCCATCATCGACGAAGTAATCGGTTTAACTACTGAATTCCGTGATACTTGGAAGCAAGTGATTCAGATGACACGTCAACAACAATATGGTAATGCACAACAAGTTTAATAATCTTATAGCCTTACATCAGCTTCCTTTGATGTAAGGCTTTCATTTTGCCTAAAAGAGTAATGTTTTATAAATTGGGTATAATTTTAATAGAAAAATTGCTATCAAAAGTCATGGTAATTCGAACCAAAGAAACAGTAAAAAGTCATGTAGACATACTACCTGAGATTGATTACTTTGGAGTAAGTAGAATTTTTCGCGGATTATGCGCATGAGAAAAGACATTGATTTATCGCATAGCGGCGCTAAATCGGTTTTTTTAAGGAGGAAACACTTATGCAGTTTAAAAGACAAGAAGGGTTTCGGTTTGTTTTTAATGAGCCCATTGATGCAAGCTTTAAATTGTTGATTGATGGACAGGCTGTGGAGGCGCTTGATAGCTGTCCATGTCAGATATTAGATATTAGTCCTCGTGGCATGAAAATGTTTTCAGAGGTGAAGTTTGGGGAATACATAAATAAGGCGAATCTACAAATTGAATTGCAATTTGTTTTGGATGTGACGACCATACGTGCCATTGGCGAAATTGTATGGCGTAAGCCTTATGGACGAGGCGAGCAGTACGGGATTTTGTTCCAGGCTCAAGCCGATATTGACGAGCTCATTATTAGTGAAATGAAGCTACGTCGTAAAAGAGAAGTATTGCAAGCAAAACAAAATCGATAAAAATAAATCTTTCGACATCATTTTGGGGCATACTTCTATTACCTTAAACTACTTGAGGGCTTATGATAATTGCATTTAGTTAACATAACGATGTAAACATACATTAATCAGCTTTCCAACGATTAATTGTGAACATATCTTTTCAACTTTGTTAAGAATATGTGAATGAAATTGTCGAAAGATGAAAAAGATTCTCTAGTAGTGGTAGGATTTTTTGAACCTATGGCGAATATATATTTACATAGGTGTTAGAAAAACACAGCTCGACCCAAATAGGACGAGATGATGTCTTTCTTATGCGGATATCATTTAAAATCTTTCATTTCCTATCCGCGAACAAAAGGAGGAGTTTACATGATTAAATTTAACATTCGTGGTGAAAACATTGAGGTAACTCCAGCGATACGCGAGTACGTTGAAAACAAGATTGAAAAAATCGAGCGCTATTTTAGTGAAGGCGTTGATGCTAACGCAAACGTGAACTTGAAAGTGTACAACGGCAAGCAAAACAAAGTTGAAGTAACTATTCCATTAAAGAGTGTCACTCTGCGTGCAGAGGAACGTCATGATGATATGTATGCAGCCATCGATTTAATCGTAGACAAACTTGAGCGCCAAATTCGAAAGCACAAAACGAAAGTGAACCGTAAATTCCGTGAAGGTACAGGCATTTACTTTGCACAAGAAGCAGTTAACGGGACTGCGGCAACTACAGCGGCAGAGGACGAAGAGTTCACAGTCGTTCGTACGAAGCAATTTGACCTAAAACCAATGGATCAAGAAGAAGCGATTCTTCAAATGAATTTACTTGGACATGACTTCTTCATCTATACCGATTCTGAATCGGATTTAACAAACATTGTCTACAAACGTCGTGATGGGAAATACGGGTTAATTGAAACGAATTAATTTAAATGATTTTTGACAGGCTCTTGCATCTTGCAAGAGTCTTTTTTTGTGATAGAGATAAAGATAGCTGATTGACAAATTTTAGAATTTTATTAAACTATAAATAGCTCTATCCACATGCCTCTATATTTTTGCTCGTCCACCTTCTATTTACTACATTTTAAACCACTTTAATCTCTTTTTTTGTCACGTCACTCAAGATTCATTTCTATTATTTCATTTAACTTTCGAAAGTAAATTTAATACTATTGATAGGAGGAAATCTATGGGATTTGATGAAGAATATCAAGGGTTTATAAATGCTCACTTGCAGGCAAGAAGCGGTGAACGATTACGGAGGTTGCAAGAAGGTCACAATCAGGCTGAAATGTTGTTTTTGAAGCAAGTGTGGTGGCCAATATTTTTTAATTCCAAGTACCTGCATCCAGAATATGAAGTTGATGATTTTAAGGATGGCAAAAGGTATTTGGATTACGCTTATATTCGTCCCGGCATTCGGATTTGTTTTGAGGTCGACGGGTATGGTCCGCACCTAAAGAGCATAAGCAGGTGGCAATTTTCGGACAACCTGGAACGCCAAAATCAATTGGTGATTGACGGTTGGACCGTGATTCGCTTTTCTTATGATCAAGTGAAAGAACAGCCTCGTCGGTGCCAACAAATTGTCCAACAAGTGATTGGTCAATGGCTGGGGGATGAACAGAACCAGACAGCCTTGTCCACTGTGGAAAAGAAAGTACTTCGGCTAGCGGTGCGAAAGGGGGAAGCCATATACCCTAAAGAAGTGGAGAAGTATTTGAAGCTAAGTGACAAGACGGTAAGAAATATTCTTTCACAATTAGTAGAAAAAAAGATGCTGATACCCGCATCGAGAATCAAGAGAGTTCGCTCCTATCGATTAGGAGTTCAAATCAAGCATCCCATCAAATAAATAACAGGAGAAATTTCGCTTATTTATAAAATTTGATAAAAAATAGCTGAAATAGAGGAAGAAATTCCGCTTATTCACTTGAAGATCATGAGAATTGGGGAATCTGGATGGGATAACCGAAAAAATTCCCCTTATATACCCCTGAAACAGCATGAAACTGAAAATAGCCGAAAAACCTTCCCTTATCTTAATTCTGAAATGAGTAAGGTATGTAAATAAATGTAATCACATCACTTGTCCAATCCAAATTCAACCTTCACCACGTAAATAACAGGAGAAATTTCGCTTATTAATAAAATTTGATTAAAAATAGCTGAAATGGAGGAAGAAATTCCGCTTATTCACTTGAAGATCATGAGAATTGGGGATTTGAATGGGATAACCGAAAAAATTCCCCTTATTTACCTCTGAAACAGCCCCAATCTGAAAATAACCGAAAAAGCTTCCCTTATCTTAAGCCTGAAACGAGCAGGGGATGTAAATAAATGTAATAACATCACTTGTCCAATCCAAATTCAACCTTCACCACGTAAATAACAGGAGAAATTTCGCTTATTTATAAAATTTGAGTGAAAATAGCTGAAATAGAGGAAGAAATTCCGCTTATTCACTTGAAAATCAAGATAATGGGGGATTTTGGATGGGATAACCGAAAAAATTCCCCTTATTTACCTCTGAAACAGCCCCAATCTGAAAATAACCGAAAAAATTCCCCTTATTTACCTCTAAAACAGCACCAAACTGAAAATAACCGAAAAACCTTCCCTTATTTAAATCCTGAAACGAGCACAACCTTCAAAATAATGGAACCACATCCCGAGCCCACTCCATATAACCGAACATTCTTCCCCTATGTCCCTCCCAGAAACCAGCACCAACTGTTATAACCTAAATTTTTCCTCTTATTCAACCCAAATCCATCCCCAAACCCTCCAACCAAATTCCAATCATCCCAAACTATTTCGAACGCAAATATCTTCAATTCGAACTACCTAAAAAAATGAAAAATTCCGGAAAATCGTACTATATTCATAGTTCCCTTATTTAGAATGTGACCTCTGCCCCCATTTACCAAATCATTCGACAAAATTCTACTGTTTCTACAGAAAATATTAAATCGGTATTTCAGAAATCGAAACTATCCGCTCATGCCTATGTATCTATGAAAATGAATGTGAAATTCCGCCCACCTTTGACAACTTTTGTTACTAATTTATACTAAAAACTGTAAAAAAGTGTTTTGTTGGTCGCCCGTAATAAGATTCACTCTTATTTATGGTAGACAAAGGCATAGCTACACACCAAGTTTTAAAAAAAATAGTGAATTAGAAGGTAGGGGAATTTGTGTTAGAAGCAAAACGACGTGCAGCCATTTTTCTTTTATTAGCCTTTATCTTAGCGGCGGTGGCCGGCTATTTAGTCTTAGAAAAGGTTAAACAATTGAATGCAGAGCTAGGCGGAATGGTTGAAATTTATGTTTCCAATGGAGATATCCCTGCTCGTACATTACTTCACTCAAGTCAATTAACGAAAATGGAAATTCCTCAAAAATTCCTAACAGCCTCTCATATTACTGATGAAAATGACATACTCGGGCAAGTATCGGTTGTTCCTTTAAAGGAAGGCGATATTATAACAGACAATATGCTGAAGAATTATTCCAACCTGCAAAACGAAAATAATCGTCTCGTTGCCCTTTATCGAACAGACAAAATACAGTTTGATCAAGAAATTGCCGCACTCGATCGTGTTGATATCATCGTATCAATTGAAGAAGAAGGCAAGAAAAACACTGAGCTTTTCATGAAGGATGTAGCCGTAGCCTTTGCACAGGGCACAGGTGAGAATTTTGCTGGTATTGGTGTAGAAGTTTCTTCGGAGGCTGCCACGAAGCTAATCCATATGCAAAATTACGCAGAATACATACGTGTGCTAAAGGCGAATGTTGGTCAGGATGTTGAGATTTCAGAGGAACAGCAGAAGCCAGCAGAGGAAGTTAAAGAAGAAACGCCAACTCCAACGCCAGCTGACTCAACCGAAGCAGAAACAAAAACCGAAACTCAAGCTGAACAACCAAAAGATCCTGCAACTGAAACAAATACCGAAGAGGCTCCTGCCTCAAATACGACCGCTGAATCTTCAGAAGGAAATTCGTAAGGGGAGGGGGATGCAATTATGGAGTCAAAGTTAAATTTATTAGTAGTGAGTGATGATCATGTGCTTCGTCAGCAGCTTCAAACGATTGCTGAAAATACCGAGGAAAATGTACTGGCAGCTTCAACATCAGATGCCATTCGGGAAATGAATCGTGAAACCAGAGATATAGTCATTATGACACAGCCTGAAACGGATATTGCCATTGACCTAGTGCAATCCATGAAGCAGATCAATCGCTCCGTTTTAATCATTTTTATAGCTGAGCGAACAGATTTTGTTTTACTACGGAATATGATGCGGGCTGGAGTGGATGAGTTTTTTGTCTTCCCAGAGGAAACCTCTCTCTTTACAAGTCGATTCCCAACAACGGTTAAAAATTATTCCATTACGAAAAGCTCAAAAGAAACGCTATCCTCTATTTCCTTTGGTCGAGGAAGAGGGCAAATTTATTCCTTCTATAGTGGGAAGGGTGGAAGTGGAAAATCGGTTATTTCCTCAGTTCTTGCTCAGACATTAAAGCTTGAGTCGACTGCTGAGGTCATTTTAATTGATTTAAATGGTCAATATGGTGGCGTTGAATCGATGTTCTCAATTGAGGCAAATCGCTCGCTAGCAGATCTTCTACCTGTAATTGAAGAGTTGAACGAAAGTCATATTCGAAATGTATCGAAAACAGAGCAGCATTCAAAGCTTGAAATCCTCGTCAGCCCAATTGATGCAGAAGTGGCAGAAACATTGGGCGAAGAGTTTGTTGCAAAGCTCCTCAGAACATCTCGCCGGGCTTTCGATTACGTAATTATCGATTTACCTTCCTCACTGAATGGTTCAGTAATCACAGCGATGGAGGAGTCAGATAAGATTTTTTATGTGTTAACTCCAGATACTCCGGCATTACGTGTTTTAAAGCATTATGAAGAACTTGCCGGGCGAATTGGTGTAAATTTAATGGGGAAAATGGAGGTCATTCTAAACTTCATTGCCAAAGAAAATGAGGTTCAGGAAAAGGATCTAAAAAACGTCCTGCGTTATCCAATTGCCGCTACCCTAAGAAAAGATATTAAGGGATTGCAGCCTTTTGTAAACAAGGGAGAGCCTGTTCGAAAAGTGGTGAAGGAGCGCAAGCTGATTCCTTTTGCTAAGGACATTCGGAAGTTTTCTCGGGAAATTTTAAAATCATAAGGGGGTATCGTAATGGCTTCTATTTTCGAGAGAAGAAAAGAATTAGCTTCACAAAAGAAGACAGTTTCCTATCAATACGATAACCATCTTGTAGATGAGCTTGTGGAGCACTATAAGGCTCGTTTACTGCGTGATACCAATTTAGAAGCATTGACTCAGCTTTCTCAAGGTGAAATGAGACTGAAAATTGAGCAATATGTGTCCCAGTTTATGTCTGAGGAACGAGTAGTTATCTCCCGTCATGATAAGGAGCTCCTTGTTACAAGGATTCTCGATGAATCAGTTGGATTAGGACCACTAGAGCCGCTCATTAATGACCCAACGATTACGGAGATTCTTATCAATGGCTATAACGAGGTTCATGTTGAGCGGAAGGGGAAGCTTGAGCAGGTCAATATCACCTTCCGCGATGATGAGCATGTTCGCCATATTGTCGACCGAATTGTTGCACCGCTTGGCAGAAGAATTGATGAAAGCTCTCCGATGGTAGATGCTCGATTGCCTGATGGAAGTCGTGTGAATGCAGTGATTCCACCCGTGAGCTTAAATGGGACGCTCGTTTCGATTCGAAAGTTCCGCGCAGAGCCATTTCAAATGGAGGATTTGCTCGAATTTAGCTCGCTTGATGAAAATATGGCCTTATTCTTGGACTGTGTTGTAAAGGCGAAGATGAATATGCTGATTTCCGGTGGTACCGGGTCGGGGAAAACAACTTTATTAAATGTTGCGGCAAGCTCGATTCCGAAATTTGAACGGGTGATCACAATAGAGGATTCTGCGGAGCTTCGTTTGAATCGTTCGAATGTTGTAGGAATGGAGGCCCGTCCTGCTAACGTGGAGGGAAAAGGGGAAATCACGATTCGGAACCTCGTGCGAAATGCACTTCGGATGCGCCCTGACCGTATTATCGTCGGGGAGGTTCGTAGTGGGGAAGCCTTCGATATGCTCCAAGCCATGAATACGGGTCATGAGGGTTCAATTACTACAGTCCATGCCAACACGCCAGATGACGCATTAAGACGTGTTGAGTCCATGGTTGTCATGGCGGGGATGGACCTCCCATCCTCCATTATTCGCGAATTCATTGTCGGGGCACTGGATATTATTATTCAAGCAACGAGATTAACAGATGGAACACGTAAAATTGTGTCCATTTCAGAAGTGCAAAAGCATGAGAATGGTACAACCGAAATCGTTGAGATTTTCACCTTTAAACGAATTGGAATGTCTGAGCAAGGAGATGTCATTGGGTATTTTACTCCGACTGGAAGGAAGCCTCAATGTCTAGAAAGAATCCGAATGTTTGGCATTGAAGTTCCGGAATCTCTCTTTAGACCGGAGCCTCAGGAGGTGATTGTATGACGACTGCTGCTATTGCTTTTGGTGCAGTCCTCTTATTCACCTTTGGATTCTATAATCTACTAGGCTATCGAAAAGAAAAGAAGGAATGGCGAAAGAAGACGCACCAGTTTTACCGGGAAGGGGAAAAGCGGAAAAGTGTCATCGTTTTATGGGGCTCGAAATTCGACAAAACCGAAACGGCAAAGGAAATGGAAGGAAAGCTTCAGGATGCCAATATTCCCTTTACGCCATCTGAATTTTGCGGGGCTTTAATCGTTTCCTATATGGGGATTTTGTTCGTTCTTGTTAATTTTTTCGATGTTCCCCCTTTGATTGGGTTAGTTCTGTCCCTTCTGCTCCTTGAAGCAGGTAGAAGGATGCTCTTTAAAATACGAAAAGATCGTAGAAGACAAATTCTGGTCGACCAATTGCCTGATATTTGTCGTCTACTTGCCAACTCAACAAGGTCGGGGATGACGTTAAATCAAGGGATTCAGCTAGTGGCAAAGGAAATGGCAGAGCCAGCAAAAAGTGAGTTCAAAAATTTAGCTCATGAATTGTCCTTAGGGATTGACTTTGGGAGTGCGATTCGAGCATTAGAGAAGCGGATTGATAACAAAGAATTTCATCTCTTTACTGCGACCTTACTCATTCAAAAGCGAGCTGGTGGGAACCTGTATGCGGTGTTGGATGAAATGAGTCAAACCCTCGATGATCGTAAGCTACTTAAGCAGGAAATCAAAACGATGACTGCTGAGCATAAATATATTGCTTATATTGTGCCGGTCATTCCAATTTTTCTTGTTCTGATGATGAACAATGTAGTGGATGGATTCCTCGATTCTTTATTTACAGGGATAGGATTAATATTATTTGCGATATTTGTAACAGGAACTGTCGCAACGTTTTTCATTATCAATAAGATTACAAACATTAGGGTGTGACGAAATGGATGGAATTATAGCGATCACCATTATACTTACTGTTTTCTTTATCGGGGTATCACTTCGAGCAGTCTATGTCTTTCTCACGAAGCGTCGAGAACTGAAAACGACTGTGGCTGACACCTTATATGTTTTTGATGGCTTTCAAAAGAAAGAAAGTCGAAGGGGTAAATTATTGGCCAAAATGCTGCATTTTGCAGATGATTTTTCAGACCTTGGACAGCGCATTAACTTCTTTAGCGAAAATGGGGATGTGAAGAAGTGGATCATACAAGCGGGTTATCCATATGGCATTACGGTTGAACGCTTCCAGGGCTTGAAGGTTTTCCTGCTAATCATTGGGGTAATGGTTGGCGGCATCATGCTAGTGTTGGGATTTCCTTTCTCACAGTTTATGGTCATACTTTTGCCGATTGCTGGCTTTGCTAGCGCCATTTTATGGATTCGCTCCAAAGCTAAAGCACGTCAGGCAGAGATTTCATACCAGCTCCCAGACTTTCTGGACACGATGAGTGTGACATTACAGGCAGGGGTTGGCTTAACGCAGGCCTTAAGAGATATCGTCCCTTATTTTGTGGGACCTATTAAAGAGGAATTTGAACGTTTTCTTCAAGAAATTAGTGTAGGAGTACCAAGAGTAGAAGCCTACCGATTATTGCTGGAGCGAAATGAGTCAAAAGAGTTTCAGATTTTAATAAAATCATTGATTCAGGGGGAGCGGCTAGGTGTTCCAATTGCAGCCTCCTTTAAACAGCAGGCCGAGGAAATGAGAAAGCTGAAGAAGGAAATGATCAAGGAAAAAGCTGCAAAAGCCTCACCGAAAGTGACGCTGGTAACTACCTTTCTGATTTTACCTTCCTCCCTCATTCTAATCGGCGGCCTGATGATACTTAATATGTTTAACCAAAATAGTGGGATATTCGATTTACTCAAATAAAAGGAGAGAAAAAACATGAGAGAAAAAATGCAAGGATTATTATTACATTTGTTCGTGCCGGTGAAAAACGAAAAAGGTGCACAATCGCTGGAATGGCTAGGCTTAGCTGCGTTATTGATTTTAGTTTTAGGGATTATTTCTACAGCGGTAAGTAATCAAGAGGGGTCAATTACAACATTGATTGGAAACATCATTCAAAAGATTAGTGGAATGGTAGGTTAGAGATTATCGGCTATAAAACAACTAGAAAAAACCATCTTAAAAACACAAATAGCACACCTTAAGGAATAGTGACTATTGAAATAGTAGGAGTTGACGAGATTGCAAAGGTTTTATGGCTTACTAATAATCTTCGTATTTACTTTCCTTGTTGCAGCTTGTAGTGATAAGGAAGTGCAAGAAAAGGTTGTAGCTGAAGAACAGAATGATGTGACGGCTACGGAAGAACCTGCCATCGAGCAAGTGGACGACACCAATGAGGAGCCAAAAGAAGTCCAGGATGAGGATACACTCGTAGGTCCGCCTCTTCCAACGACCCTTGAGGAGCTTGAAAAGTTACCCTCTGGTTATACAGAGCATATTAGTCTGCTTGAAGAAGAGGGAATGCAGCTGACGGATGAATTGACAAAAAATCTACCAGATATCTCGAATAGTCCAACGAATGAAGAATTAGATCGCTATTATGAAGCGATTTTATCCGTATATCAGCAGGATTATGAGGGACCTGGGGATTTAATCGAGCAAATGAAGTTCCAAACGATTGGTAGTCCAGAGATTGAAGATCCTCGCTATCAATTTAAAGAAAACTTAAATGTAATGGTTATTTTGGATGCTTCAGGCAGTATGGCAAATTTTGAGGGAAGCGTTACGCGTATGGATGCTGCTAAACAGGCCATTAACCAATTCGTAAAGGGCTTGCCTGAAGGAACGAATGTTGGGTTACGTATCTACGGGCATCTTGGTTCAGGGAAAAATACAGATAAGGCATTGTCCTGTAGTAGCAGTGAATTAGTCTATCCATTAAGTACTTATAATGCCGGAAATTTTGATCAGGCGTTGTCTAAGGCTGGCCCTGCTGGCTGGACACCTATTGGTCTTGCGTTTAATGAAGCTAAAAAAGATTTAGCTTCCTTTAAAGGAGAATCCAATACAAACATCATTTACTTAGTGAGTGATGGAATTTCTACCTGTGAGGATGATCCTATTGGTGCTGCTAAATCTTTATTCGACTCAGATATTACACCGATTATGAATATCATCGGATTTAATGTAGACCAACAAGGGCAAAAGCAATTGCAGGAAATTGCAACGGCAACTGAAGGTTCTTATCAAAATGTTAAGGATGCACAGGGGCTTCAAGACCAGCTGAACGAAGCGAGTAAAATCGCAGAGAAATGGAAGCAATGGAAAACATCTGAAGAGGGCTGGATCAATTATTATAAGGTTGATAATTCCCTGGATATTTTCGGCTATCATACTGAAGAATTTGGAAAATGGGTTAATGAAAGGCAAGCGATTGGTTTCGCACTGACTTTTCTTCTGCAAAAACGAGAAAAAATGTCTAGTGAAGCCCATGATTATTTACAGCAAAAAAACAAAGAATATCATGCTTGGATTGAAGATGAATATGGTAAGCTGCGCGATGAGTTAAAGGCGATGAACGAAATGAATCACGCAGAAGCAATAAAAGCTTTAGAAGAAAAATATCTTGAAAACACAAGTAACACACCGTAATCGAAGAAAGTGAGGTGAAAGTGTGAAAGGCAGCAGCTTACGAAAAGGTATTGCAATTTTTATGATTGCATTTATGTTGTTCTGGTCAGCCTTACCGTCTATAACGATGGCCTTCTTTATTACACCAGGTAATGCCATTAATGCGGGAGACCCAATATCAGGAGGGCAGCCCATTACTGGTGGGCAGTTCATCATTCCAGGTGATCCAGTTGATGGAGGAAATGCCTATCAAGGCGGCCCGGTTTTACAGGGTGGGAACGGCGCAATTTCTGGTCAGCCACTGATTCCACCTTATCAAAGCAGTAACGGGCAATGGATTATCCCGAATGTTGCTGGGACTTTGCCGATTAATAATCCAATCTTGACTGGTGGAGCTATGACAGGGGGCGAGGGTCCTTCTGGAGGCGAAGCGGTTAATGGAGGGAATGCAACTGAAGGTGGAGAAGGAACAACTTGCGGGGAAGCTGTTAATGGTGGAGAAGGCAGTACGTCAGGTGATTCGATAACTGGAGGCGATCCTACTAAAGGTGGCGAAGGCCCAACCAGCGGCAATGTCGGAAGTGGGGGCGATCCTGCTAAAGGTGGCGAAGGTCCAACCGGTGGGAATGCCGGAAGTGGAGGAGATCCTGCAGAAGGTGGCGAAGGTCCAAGTGGTGGAAATGCCACAGATGGAGGCGATGCTGGGAATGGTGGTACAACTACAGGCAGTAATTCCATTGATGCGGGCTCTTCCGCAGAGGTTGATAGAGGAATCGCTGGTGATATTCACGCTATAGTAAAAAATACTAGACGATATATTACGAGCTTTGGTAAGACATTTATGGAAGGGGCAACTGCTGCATATGCAGGCTTTGATTTCCAGCAATTAAAATCGGGAAATTATAAAGTTGTCGGAAAAAGCTCCATAAAAAATCCGGTATTCAATTATTTCTATGATAACTATAAGAAATATAGCTTAGACGGCCGAGATGCTTATATGCCTGCTGGGAAGTCGAATCCAAAGCCATATCGAGTAACGACTTTCCTGGACAGCAAAAAGTTCACGAATTTTAGCTCAGTCTCGAGTGCATTAAGCAGTTCGTGGAGTAGTGTGAAGTCTAGTCTAAATGATGGCTTTAATGTCTTTTCGAAAAAATTCTGGTCTCTATCAAACACCATGAAGCTAAATGGACCAGTAAATCTCATTTCCTCAGCATTTACGAGTGTTTACGATTATGGCTGGGGGAACAAATCCAATCAAGGCTTGTTATCCTCTAACTTTGCAGCCGATTTAACAGTTGACGTTGCAGTTGGTGCAGGGACAACTGCTTTATCTGCAGCTCTCTCTAGTGCAGCTGCTGGTGCGGTTGCAGGCTCAGTTGTACCGGGCTTAGGAACAGCTGTTGGAGCAGTCGTTGGTTTAGGTGCTGGATTATTGTCTACCTACCTTATTAACGGTACCGAACCAGGCCGCCGTGCGAAGAAATGGGTTAGTGAAAAGCTAAGTCAAGGCTATAGTAAGGTAGCTGATGGAGCAAAGGGATTATTTAATGGGGCAAAAAAATTATTTGGTTTTGGCTGATTGGAAGAAGAGTTGTTCCTATAAGGGGACAGCTCTTTATCCCCAAAAGGTTAGTAGCAAATAGAATACATAAAATTTCTAGCATCAATGCATCCGCAACAGAAGAAAGGGGGCTTTAACTATATGTTTAATACCATCAAATTTTTACAAGCTCTTGGGGCAAGTTTGTTAGTGACGATTATCGTCTCGTTTATCATTGGCTTTATTCCAATACACAGCATGAACTTATTCGTTTTTATTCAATTGCTTCTCACGTATGGAGCTATGGGGTATTTTGCAGCAAAATGGAATCCACAAACTCCCTACACAACAGCTTATTTGGGAGCGTTAGTCATTGCTGTTACGAGCTTCCTTCTTTCACATTATGTATTTAATATTTTAGTTTTTACAGATCCGGAGGGAATTGCACGAAGCCTGACGTTTGCTGTTCTGACGAGTTTACTAGTTGCCTATATCTATACAGTAATTAGAACAAGAAGAGAAGGTGTTCTCCAATGATTCGTGATATTTTCGATATTTATAACCGGAATTGGAGTCAAATATTAATTTGGTCTTTTTTAATCATTCTTCCTGTGACGACACTAAGTTTTTTAGGTATGGTTTATGTCATTAGCTCAGAAGATTCAATTGCTCCTCATTACTTTGCGGGGCTTGCGCTTTTGCTGAATTTTTTGATTTGTATACCACCATTTAAGAAAATGGTTCATATTGATAAACAAGATGATACGATTAAGCCGATCGACGGGATACGATTTTTCTGCAAGCAATTCGGAATCATCCTCGTCTTTACCAGTATTATTTACTTTATTGCCTATTTGGGCATGTTTCTATTGTTTATTCCAACTGTGCTGGCGATGATTTTTTTATTAGTTTTCCCATTCTTTTCAGAGCAGCGAAGTGTAAAGGAAGTACTGTACCAATCTGTAAGAGCTATTGTGAGAGAAAATTTTGCACTGATTGGTGATCTCATTGTGATTTTAAGTATTAATCTAGGAATTTGGGCGATTCTCATGCTCTTTTTTGAGCAGTATGACAATAATTTATTGGCTTATTTAATCATTCGCAGTGTGCTAAATATGCTCATATTCCCGTTTTTCTATATTTACTTAACGCTGAGATATCAAGCAACGCCAAGCGGCCAACTAGCGAACGAAAGATGGTGATGAAGCGGATGGAAAAATTAATAAGTAACGAGCACATCCAATTAGATTTTCGGAAAACAAATCTGATGCTTATGATTTTATGGTCTTTTGTAACATTGGGTGCCTATATTGGGGTATGGTTTTTAAAACAAAGAGATACCATTCAGCAGTTTCCCACTAAGCTTGGCATTCACTTTGGGCTTTGGCGATTCTTTACGATTGCTTCCTTTGTATTTTTATTTATCAAGATTTTTGGCGGGATTATTTTAAGTGAATACGGAATAGACAATATTCAATCCTATGAAACGATTTTTAACTTCTTCTTTATAGGGCTGCTCTATTATTCTATTTTCCGTTTAAAAGAAGGCTTAGAGGATGAATACGGCATTTCTTTGAATTTTTATTTACTAGTATTTTTTCATATTTTCTATATTCAGTTTAAACTGAACCAATCACAGTTAGTAAAGGGATGATGTTATGAAGCAGCAACTACCAACTGTATCATTTTCGAAAAATCGGGTTTTTATCACATTATTTCTACATGTCGTAATAGGAGCAATGAGCAGCTTTGCACCAGAAGAGAATGTAGGCACGTGGATGAAAATCAATATTCTATTGGCACTTATTCTGGGGCTGACAAATTACATTCTATGGATTAACCATAAGAATGATAGTAAGCGGTATTTTTCATTACATTCCTTTGTGATGATGCTGGGGGTTGCTTTTTATATGATGGCGCCAGCCTTTAGAAGTCTTTACCCATCCATGTTTTTCTGGATTTTATTAGTCGTGACGATTGGATTTTTAGTGTTTCTTTTACTTAAGCGTGATGATATTACGAGAGCGCTTGTTAACCCTCAAGATGCGTGGTTTAAGAAAATCGTCTTTGGCTATTGCGGCGTTATATTTATTACGGGCAGTACGTTATGGGCTTACATGCTTGCGACACAAACTGGCCCATTCATGCCGGTTGCCATTATGCTCTTTTTTATAGGTATCTTTTTAATGATGGTTTCACCAGCCATGCTATCGACACCAAAACGTGTAAGGGAGCTAGAACAGCTGTGATATTGGGGCGTGGCTATTCTGCTTTTTGTGATAGAAGTACATAAGAGGATAAGCGAAGGAGGCGATTTGTTTGAAGGTGAGAAAGTTGCTAAAAGAGGAAAGAGGGTCGCTTTCGATTGAGTTTTTAGGGATTCTTCCATTATATTTCTTCCTCTTTCTCTTACTTTGGCAGGTGGTAGCTTCCGGCTATGCGGTAATAAGCTTAAAAGCGGTGGCATCTGATGCAGCCCAAGTTTACGCGGTATCAGAGGATTACTATGAAATAAAAGAAGTGATTGATCAATCAATCGGTGGTTCTTCGCTATTGCGAAATCATAATTTTGTCATCCAAAATGTCTCTGGAAGTGCTGATTTATTTGAAATCAAAATTACAGCCAGCCATCCATTAGTATTTCTGCCAGATAGCATTGCCAATCGAGCTTCCATCTCTATCGATTCAAAGGCAACAGGAAAGGTGCTTGTCCCATGAAGCATTTAAAAAATGAAAAGGGCAGTGCAGCAATATTCCTGCTGTGGATCATGACAGTCATTATCGTTCTGTCACTTCTCATCGTCAATATCGCCAAGGTCTATGCCGTCAAGCAACAGGCATCAACAGCCGCGCAACTAGGAGCCTTTGCAGCAACGAGTGAGATTTTGTTCGCCACCGAGGAAGCCATCAAGGATTTTGATAAGGCCATGCTAGAGACACTTGGAGAAGGCGAAGAATACGAGGCTTTATGGGATGAAATCGAAGAACGCAAAAAAAGCTATCTAGCAAATGGGGGCGGGGAGCAAAGGGCTTATATCAAGGCTTTAAATGAAATGCTGCCTGGGAGATTAGGAGACCAGATTCTTAAAGGCTTTTTCAATGCCAAGTTTCGCGCCGATGCAGCCCTCAGTACAAAAATTTATACTACCGTCCAAAGAGTCGTCCGAGAAAACGAAGGCAATGACGAGCATCTCGAAATCATCATCTCTAAAGAAAAGTACCGAGTCGAAGTCAAAACAGACGCCACCTATAAGACCATCGCGAGCGGAGAATACATCAACAGCTTCTCCAAAGATATCCCACAAGTCGGCTACGGCCCCGAACTAACCTATTTACAATATATACTGAACTAAGATCGCTCCAGAAGAAGGTGGAATTCTTTTGGGGTGATTTTTTTTTGTTGGGGTTGGGAAAACGAGTCGACTGCGGACAAGGCGGCATCAGCTTTTTGTGATGAAGGACAGTAGAGAGAAGTCTAGAGTTGAAAGTGTCTTTCATTAAGGGGATGAAAGACAGTAGAGTGAAGGACAGCAGTAAAAGTGTCTTTCATAAAGGGGATGAAGGACGGTAAAGCGAAGTCTAGCATTGAAAGTGTCTTTCATAAGAGGAATGAAAGACAGTAGAGCGAAGGACAGCAGCAAAAGTGTCTTTCATTAAGGGGATGAAAGACAGTAGAGCGAAGGTCAGCATTGAAAGTGTCTTTCATAAGAGGAATGAAAGACGGTAAAGCGAAGTCTAGCATTGAAAGTGTCTTTCATAAGAGGAATGAAAGACAGTAGAGCGAAGGACAGCAGCAAAAGTGTCTTTCATAAGGGGATTGAAAGACAGTAGAGCGAAGGACAGCATTGAAAGTGTCTTTCATAAGGGGGATGAAAGACAGTAGAGCGAAGGACAGCAGCAAAAGTGTCTTTCATAAGGGGAATGAAAGACGGTAGAGCGAAGTTTAGCGTTGAAAGTGTCTTTCATAAGTGGTGTGAAAGACAGTAGAGTGAAGAACAGCAACAAAAGTGTCTTTCATAAGGGGAATGAAAGACGGTAGAGCGAAGTCTAGCGTTGAAAGTGTCTTTCATTAAGGGGATGAAAGACAGTAGAGCGAAGGACAGCAACAAAAGCGTCTTTGATAAGGAGTGTGAAAGACAGTTTAGCCAAGAACAACAACAAAAGTGTCTTTCATACAGAAGATGAAGGGCAGTGCGATAAAGAAAGTCCATTAAGAATTCTAAGATTTCAATAATATATAAACTACAGCACTAAAAAACGCGAGCTCTCCTCTACCAGCTCGCGCATCTCTTATCACTTATATTTTAGTTTCCTGAGGCAAACCCTTCCGCTTGCGCTGATAGTTTACTAAATAAATACTAAGTCCAACGAAAATCATTCCATAGAATAGATTTACTGTGATTGCTTCATCTAAAAAGATTGCACTAATGATGACCGAGAGTATTGGCACGAGAAAAGTAAACGCCCCTACTTTGCTTGCTTCCCCTTCATTTATCAGCTTGTAATAAAGAATTTGAGCAATTGCCATACCAGCTGTGGAGCCCCAGATTAAACTAGAAATGAGTCCCATATTCCAAATGATGGTGCTTGCATCCTCTGTTACAAAGCCGCCAAACAATAGAACGGCTCCACCGATTACTAGCTGCATAACCACCATCCAATAAGGGTCTACCCGTGTTTTATTTTTCTTCACATATACGACACCACTCGCCCATACTAAGGCAGTCGCAAGAGCAAGCGTCACGCCAATTGCGGACACATGGATTGTCAGACCGTCCATGCTCACCAAGAAGATGCCGATAAAACCAAGGACTAAGCCAATAATTTTGGTGATTGTCATCCCTTCACCTAAAAACCACCAAGCGAGGATTCCTAACAAAACTGGTTGAAAATAAACAAGAACTGAGAATAATCCACCAGGCAAATAAATGAGACCAACCGTTTGAATACCTAAATAGAGCACGATATTTAAAGTCGCCGAAATTAAATAGTACCGCCAATTACTCTTAAACCGTAAACGGTGCCTGTTTTTCCAAGCGATTACTACTAAAATCGCACCCCCAACAAATGCACGAACCCCGGCAAATAAAAGCGGAGGCATAAAATTAACCCCATTCTTATAAATCGGCCAACTCACACCCCAAATCAAAATCAACAGCACAAGCAGCGTATACGACATCAACTTGGAACTCTCGTTTCCCACAAGCAAACCTACTTTCTAAGGTGTGCCTGGTACACACACAATTCAAGCACAATTCAGAATACTCCGTGTACCAGGCACCCAAACAATTCCCAAACAATTCTCCTTAATATATGTGGGAATGCTTTAATTTGTTTTAGTGGATGGTACGGACATTTGCACCTACTCTATAGGAAATGATAAAATGAAAATTGAGACTATATGGGAAGTGAAAAAATCCATGGCAAACATTTTAAATAAAATTTTTGATCCGAACAAAAGAGAAGTTAAAAAATTAACGAAAATTGCAGATCAGGTAGAGGCGTATGCTTCTCAAATGGAACAACTGAACGATGAGGATTTAAAAGAAAAAACAACAGAATTTAAAGATCGCTACCAAAAAGGCGAGACTTTAGAGCAACTGCTTCCAGAAGCATTTGCTGTTTGTCGTGAAGCAGCACGCCGTGTATTGGGGATGTATCCTTTCCGCGTGCAAATTATGGGTGCAGCAACTTTAAATGAGGGTAATATTGCGGAGATGAAAACAGGGGAAGGTAAAACTTTAACTGCTACGATGTCTGTGTATTTAAATGCATTAACTGGAAAGGGCGTTCACGTTGTTACTGTCAATGAATACCTTGCGACACGTGATGCTACAGAGATGGGCGAGCTTTATAATTTCCTTGGCTTAACAGTAGGTTTAAATTTAAACAGCCTGACTAAGGATGAAAAGCGCGAAGCTTATGCAGCAGATATTACATATAGTACGAATAACGAGCTTGGATTCGACTATCTACGCGATAACATGGTTGTTTATAAGGAAGAGCGTGTGCAACGCCCTCTTCACTATGCAGTAATTGACGAAGTTGACTCGATCTTAGTCGATGAAGCACGTACGCCACTGATTATTTCGGGACAAGCTGGTAAAACGGCACAGCTTTACCTGCAAGCCAATATGTTCGTAAGCCGATTAAAAATCGAAGAAGATTACACTTATGATGAATCAACAAAAGGTGTTACGTTAACTGATAACGGTATTGGGAAAGCAGAAAAAGCATTTGGTATTGAGAATTTATTTGATTTATCACATGTTCGATTATTGCATGCCATAAACCAATCATTAAAAGCGCATGTTTCCATGCATCGTGATGTTGATTACGTTGTGCAAGAGGGCGAAATTATTATCGTTGATGGATTCACTGGTCGTCTTATGAAGGGCCGCCGCTATTCTGATGGGCTTCACCAAGCTATTGAAGCAAAAGAAGGCGTAGATATTCAAAATGAATCGATGACAATGGCTACAATTACGTTCCAAAACTACTTCCGTATGTACGAAAAGCTATCTGGTATGACAGGTACTGCAAAAACAGAGGAAGAAGAGTTCCGTAATATTTATAATATGCAGGTCGTTGCGATTCCAACGAACAAGCCAATTGCTCGGGATGACAGACCAGATTTAATCTTCGCTACGATGAATGGGAAGTTTAATGCGGTTGCATCTGAAATTGCTGAGCGTCACAAAAAAGGTCAGCCTGTTTTAGTCGGTACGGTTGCTATTGAAACGTCAGAAATTATCTCTGATTTATTAAATAAACATAAAATTCCACATAATGTATTAAACGCGAAGAACCATGAACGGGAAGCAGAAATTATTGCCAATGCGGGTAACCGAGGTGCCGTAACAATTGCCACAAACATGGCCGGTCGTGGTACTGACATTAAGCTTGGTGATGGTGTGCTTGATCTTGGTGGTTTAGCCGTTATTGGTACTGAACGCCATGAATCACGTCGTATTGATAATCAGCTGCGCGGTCGTTCAGGTCGTCAAGGGGATCCAGGGTTAACGCAATTCTACCTTTCTCTTGAAGATGAGCTAATGCGTCGCTTTGGTTCTGATAAGATGAAAACGATGATGACTAGACTTGGAATGGATGATAATCAACCAATCCAATCGGGTATGGTATCAAAAGCGGTGGAATCAGCACAAAAACGTGTGGAAGGAAATAACTTTGATGCTCGTAAACGTTTATTACAATACGATGATGTTCTACGTCAGCAGCGTGAGGTTATCTATAAAGAACGTCGCGATGTATTAGAAACTGAAAACATGCGTGTTCTTGTTGAAACAATGATCCAGCAGTCAATTGAAAATATTGTTGGTGTTCATACACAGGGCGAGTCAAAAGATTGGAACCTAAAATCGCTAGAAGATTATATCCAAGCGAATTTATTAGAAGAAGGTGCCATTAAAGCAACCGATCTTGAAGGAAAAACTTCAGAAGAAATTATTTCCTTTATTTACGCTGAGGTACAAAAACGCTACGACGAAAAAGAAGAAATGTTAACACCAGAACGTATGCGTGAGTTTGAAAAGGTTATCTTACTTCGTTCGATTGATACAAAATGGATTGACCATATCGATGCGATGGATCAATTACGTCAAGGGATTCACCTACGTGCTTACGGTCAAACAGATCCATTACGTGAATATGAACAAGAAGGATTTGCAATGTTTGAGGACATGCTGACATCTATTCGTGAGGATGTAACAAAATATGCATTGAAGGCGCAAATTCGCAACAATCTAGAGCGTGAAGAAGTGGCAAAAGGACAAGCTGTGAATCCAAAAGAAGAAACAGCGCCAAAGAAAAAGCAGCCAGTACGTAAAGTAGAAAACGTCGGTCGTAATAATCCATGTCCATGTGGTAGTGGTAAGAAATATAAAAACTGTCATGGTGCTGAGTAATTTAGTTTACTAAAAGCCTTTTACTACAAATAAATTCTAAGAACGAACACTTGAACCGTAGTCATCTTTTTCTTATGGAATCGATGACACGGTTCTAACAGTTTTAAATACGAGTATGGAGGATTTTAAATGATTGAATTATCAGAAGTAAGAAATGTGCTAGAAACTACAGCCTCAAAATTGGCGGACTTTAGGGGGTCTCTTTGACTTAGAAAACAAAGAGGCACGTATTCAGGAGCTAGATGAATTAATGCTTATGCCTGATTTTTGGAATGACCAAAATGGGGCACAAACAGTAATCAATGAAGCGAATGGGCTAAAAGCAATTGTCAATGAATTTAACGACCTTGTGGAAACACAGGAAAATCTAGAAATGACATTGGAGCTTTTAAAGGAAGAGCCAGACGAAGAGCTTCAAGAAGAATTAGGCACTGAAATTGAAGATTTTGGTCGTAAAATGGACGGCTTTGAGCTACAAATGCTTTTAAGTGAGCCATATGATAAAAATAATGCCATCTTAGAGCTTCACCCAGGTGCAGGTGGGACAGAATCACAGGACTGGGGTTCAATGCTTTTACGTATGTATACGCGTTGGGCTGAAAAACATGGCTTTAAGGTTGAGACAATGGATTACTTACCAGGGGACGAAGCAGGGATTAAATCTGTTACCCTGTTAATTCAAGGACATAACGCCTATGGCTATCTAAAAGCAGAAAAAGGGGTACACCGTTTAGTGCGTATTTCACCGTTTGACTCTGCTGGGAGACGCCATACATCCTTTGTTTCTTGTGATATCATGCCAGAGTTCAATAACGAAATCGAGATTGATATTCGCACAGAAGATTTAAAAATAGATACGTATCGTGCAACAGGTGCTGGTGGGCAGCATATTAATACGACGGATTCAGCTGTTCGTATTACACATATCCCAACTGGTGTTGTGGTATCCTGCCAGGCAGAACGTTCACAAATCAAAAACCGTGAAAAAGCAATGAACATGTTAAAAGCGAAGTTGTATCAGCTTGAAATTGAAAAACAACAGGCTGAGCTTGATGCAATTCGTGGAGAGCAAAAAGAAATTGGCTGGGGCTCTCAAATTCGTTCATATGTTTTCCATCCGTATTCAATGGTAAAAGATCACCGTACAAACTTTGAAACTGGTAATGTTCAAGGTGTTATGGATGGCGATTTAGATGATTTTATCAATGCATATCTCCGTTCTCGTATCGGTCAATAACAATTATAAAAACCTTTTTAGCTTTTCCATGCTAAAAAGGTTTTATTTTATGCTTATCTAAGGTGTAATTTAAATTAGTTATTTAGCAAATTTAGTTCTTTAACAAAAATGATTGCAATCTTAAATTATCTCTTCTTCGACTCTCTTTAGGGTTGATGAAATTCCCCATTATTTACCTCCAAATCATAATTGCATTATTTCTGATTTGTTGTATTATAATAATAAGAACAAATGTTCTATTATTAGGAGGGTTTTTAATGGCACATATTCCCATTGAAGCTGTCCCATATCTAGAAGCAGCAATATATTTACCTATGCTCCTGATTGTACTAGAAAATGATCAAGCACAAATAGAGACTGGGCAGTTTAAATTAAAGCGTCCATATATTTATTTAATTGATGAAGCAAGAAAATATGCTGAAAGTGAGTTAAGAAGCACTAAGGTGTATTTGAAAAATCATCAATTAAGAGTAGTACAAGGTAGACGAGATGAAATGTTTACAGAATATCAATTTCATTATAAGAAGGTCATGGATGTTCGAAGATACTCGAATATTAGATTGAGAAATCATGTTGAAGATTTACTTAAAGAATTCTTAAATAAAGCTTCACAT
Organism: Ureibacillus chungkukjangi; assembly: GCF_044795995.1. Taxonomy (NCBI): domain Bacteria; kingdom Bacillati; phylum Bacillota; class Bacilli; order Caryophanales; family Caryophanaceae; genus Ureibacillus; species Ureibacillus chungkukjangi. Next base: position 993,718 of record NZ_CP085009.1, read on the forward strand.
ACTAATCATCTTGATCTAGATCTTGATCTTGATTTAGCGGATAAATAGGATTAATTGGTTTAAGGGGTTTTGGCTTAGGTTTATTTTCAGGTTTAATCTCTTGTTTTAGATTAAAGACATGTTTATATAACTCAATTGCACGTAAATATTGTGTTTGAAAAGAAGTAAAGCTAACTGGTAATGGATGCTCTTTTCCATCAGGCAGAGTAATTTCGGTAGGAAGTTTAGGGTCGCTGATGATTGAAATGCCATGAAGTCCAATCCAAATATTATTAGGTGACGAAGGAGAATAAATTGGAATCATTATATTTGGTGCTTCCAGATGAGGAAGATTGATTGGCACCTTATGCTTATCTTTACCAAAGAAATTCTTTGAGAACCGAATTGCTGCGTTATAATTATATCCAAATAAATCGCAAGACTTACGAATTATGTAAAACGGCTTACGCTTTACAATATACTCGCCATTTTTATCAAAAATGTAAGAATAAATTTTTTCTCCCTCTTTGTATGGCGCAACCAAATAAGTATCTAAATTAATCCGGTATGAATCTAAAACAGGTATATCCTTTGTCATTGAAAAATTCCTCCTTAGATAATTTTTTAATGCTAAATAACTAATTTAAATAAATCATAATATGAACTTTTTACTGATTCAACAGAAGATTTTGACAACTTTGTGAAATTATATTTAAATAATAATTTCATTGTATTAACTAGGAATATAGTGGAAAATAAAGGATTCATCCCAAAGTGTAGGAATTTTTCCCTAAGCTCATGAAAAAATAGATCTATTTTTCAGAAAATATTGCAAATTGATATCTGTTTTTTTATAATAGAAAAAAGGGAATCGGGGTGATATCGATGGATAAATATTATTCATACACAGATTTTCTTAAGGCAGTTGGACACTATCAACATGCAAACGAATCTGAAAAGTTATTGAATGACATTTATTTGGACTTGTTTTTGAACCGAATGCAAAGATTGCAAAGAATTGAACAGCTGAAAGATCTCATCGATAGTGCATTAGACGAAAGAAACGAAGAAGCTTTTTATGAGTACACAAAAGAGCTAAGTGAATTACAAGAAACTCAAGAAATGGAAGAGACACAAGAGTCGGTAATGTAAATGAAAATAATGTTTAAAAAGTCGCCTTGGCAGTAGTCCCTCTTAGGGATATGAAACTGAAGGCGACTTTTTGTGTTTAGAGTAGTGAAAATGATGGAAAAGAATAAAATCATAGACAAATTCCACATCAGATGTTTTAAAAGATTAAAATTAGAAAATAGTAGAAGTAAGAAATAAAATTAAAAACGTACGTTCGCATATTTCTCGTAATTTAAAAAGGGATATGTTAAAATAAATATACAAGATTTGGATGGAAGGACGAACAAAAAATGGCCACTTTTGACTTACAATCTGTATACCATCCGAGTGGCGATCAGCCGAATGCCATACAAGAGCTTGTGAAGGGCATTCAAGAGGGCAAAAAACACCAAACGTTACTCGGAGCAACAGGTACAGGAAAAACTTTTACAGTTTCTAATGTTATACAAGAAGTAAAGAAGCCAACGCTAGTAATTGCACATAATAAAACATTAGCAGGACAGCTTTATAGTGAATTTAAGCAGTTTTTCCCCAACAATGCAGTAGAATACTTTGTTAGTTACTATGATTACTTTCAGCCAGAAGCGTATGTACCGCAAACAGATACATACATCGAAAAAGATTCCAGCATAAACGATGAAATTGATAAGTTAAGACACTCTGCAACATCCGCACTGTTTGAAAGAGATGATGTAATTATCATTGCTTCAGTATCCTGTATTTATGGCTTGGGGAATCCGGAAGAATATCGAGAAATGGTTGTTTCCATACGAACAGGAATGGAAATCGAACGAAATCAATTATTAAGAAAATTAGTTGATATCCAATATGAAAGAAATGATGTCAATTTTACACGCGGGACATTCCGAGTAAGAGGAGACGTTGTTGAAATATTCCCAGCTTCAAAAGATGAAAAATGTCTTCGTGTAGAGTTTTTTGGAGATGAAATCGACCGAGTTCGTGAAGTAGATGCATTAACAGGTGAAATTTTAGGTGATCGTGATCATGTTGCCATCTTCCCGGCATCCCACTTCGTAACACGTGAAGAAAAAATGGTGAAAGCTATTGAAAATATCGAAGTGGAACTAGAGCACCAGCTAGAAAAATTCCGTTCAGAGGATAAATTATTAGAAGCACAGCGATTAGAGCAACGTACAAACTACGATTTAGAAATGATGCGTGAAATGGGCTTCTGTTCAGGTATTGAAAACTATTCGCGTCACTTAACCTTGAGAGATGCTGGCGCTACACCTTATACATTACTCGATTACTTCCCAAAGGACTTTTTACTTGTAGTCGATGAGAGTCACGTAACATTGCCGCAGATTCGTGGAATGTTTAACGGTGACCAAGCCCGAAAAGGCGTTTTAGTAGATCATGGATTCCGCCTACCATCTGCCTTAGATAACAGACCATTGAGATTTGAAGAATTTGAAAAGCATGTAAGTCAGGCAATTTATGTTTCTGCAACACCAGGGCCATATGAAATAGAGCATACACCAGAAATGGTAGAGCAAATCATTCGTCCAACAGGATTGCTAGATCCAACAATTGATGTACGACCAATAGAAGGACAAATAGATGATTTAATCGATGAAATTAACGAACGCGTAAGAAAACAAGAGCGAGTTCTTATAACGACATTGACGAAGAAAATGTCAGAGGATTTGACGGCTTATTTAAAAGAACTGGGCATGAAAGTTGAGTATCTTCACTCAGAAATTAAAACACTTGAACGAATTGAGATTTTAAGAGAGCTGCGTAAAGGAACCTATGACGTCCTAGTAGGAATTAACCTACTGCGAGAAGGATTGGATATTCCTGAGGTTTCTCTTGTAGCAATTCTTGATGCTGATAAAGAAGGATTTTTACGCTCTGAACGTTCACTAATTCAAACGATTGGACGAGCTGCCCGAAATTCAAATGGGCATGTCATTATGTATGCAGATCATATTACAGATTCCATGAGAAAAGCGCTTGATGAAACAAAACGTCGTCGTTCTATTCAAGAAGACTATAACACAGAGCATGGCATTACACCGATGACAATTCAAAAGAAAATACCTGAATTGATTCGAGCAACTCAAGCAGCAGAAGCCGAAGAGACTTACATGACAAAGGTGACAAAAGGAAAGAAAATGACAAAGTCCGAAATCGAGAAGCTTGTTGCATCGCTTGAGCTAGAGATGAAAGAAGCAGCAAAAGCACTTGATTTTGAACGTGCCGCAGAATTGAGAGATACAATATTTGAACTGAAGGTAGAGGGATAAGCAATCGTGAAAAATACTGAAATAGTAGTGCAGGGTGCACGTTCAAATAATTTGAAGAATATTAACGTTACTATTCCTCGAGATAAGCTAGTTGTCATTACCGGCTTATCTGGGTCAGGAAAGTCTTCCCTGGCATTTGATACAATCTACGCAGAAGGACAACGCCGTTATGTTGAATCCCTTTCTGCGTATGCAAGACAATTTTTAGGTCAAATGGATAAACCAGATGTTGACTCAATTGAAGGACTATCTCCTGCAATTTCGATTGACCAAAAAACAACGAGTAAAAATCCTCGTTCCACAGTAGGAACAGTAACAGAGATTTATGATTATTTACGTCTTTTATTTGCACGTATTGGGAAACCGATTTGTCCAATCCACGGGACAGAAATCGCTTCTCAAACCATTGAACAAATGGTAGATCGATTATTAGAATATCCGGAGCGAACAAAAATGCAGTTATTGGCGCCGGTAGTATCAGGACGTAAGGGAGCACATGTCAAATTGCTTGAGGATTTAAAAAAGCAAGGATATGTACGTGTCCGTGTAGACGGTGAAATGCAGGATTTAGACGACTCGATTGAGCTTGATAAAAATAAAAAACATAATATCGAGGTTGTAATTGACCGTGTAGTTGTTAAAGAGGGCATCTCATCTCGTTTATATGAGTCACTTGAAACAGCCTGTAACTTAGCTGATGGAAAAGTACTAGTGGATGTGATGGAGCATGAGGAATTACTCTTTAGTCAGCATCACGCCTGTCCATTATGTGGATTTTCAATCGGCGAATTAGAACCGCGTATGTTTTCTTTCAACAGTCCCTTTGGCGCATGTCCTTCATGTGATGGACTAGGAACAAAACAAGAGGTTGATTTGGATTTATTAATTCCAGACTGGGAGAAAACTTTGGAAGAGCATGCAATTGCTGCATGGGAACCAACTAGCTCGCAGTATTATCCACAGCTCCTGAAGGCTGTTTGTACACATTATGGTATACCAATGGATGTACCGGTTTCGCAAATACCAAAAAGTCAGATGGATAAAATTTTATATGGCTCCGATGGCGAGAAAATCCATTTCTATTACCAAAATGAATATGGCAGTGTTCATAACAAAGCGATTGAATTTGAAGGGGTTGTGCGCAATATTGAGCGACGTTTCCGAGACTCTACTTCAGATTATGTTCGTGAACAAATGCAAAAGTATATGACTGAACAAGCTTGTCCATCGTGTAAAGGCTATCGTTTAAAGCCTGAGACACTTGCAGTAAAAGTAGAGGGTTTACATATTGCAGAAGCAACACAGCATTCGGTAGGAGATATGTTTGGATTTTTCTCCAATTTAACGCTTTCAGAAAAAGAGATGCAAATTGCTAGACTCATTATTCGAGAAATTACTGAGCGATTAAGCTTTTTAATAAATGTTGGGCTGGATTATCTAACCCTTTCTCGTGCTGCTGGTACTTTATCAGGAGGAGAGGCACAAAGGATTCGTCTTGCAACACAGATAGGCTCACGCTTATCAGGAGTTCTTTATATTCTAGATGAGCCATCGATTGGATTGCATCAGCGAGATAATGATCGACTGGTGGCAACAATGCAGGATATGCGTGATTTAGGAAACACATTGATTGTAGTTGAGCATGATGAAGATACAATGATGGCAGCCGATTATTTAATTGATGTGGGACCTGGAGCTGGAGTTCATGGTGGTGAGATTGTAGCTGCTGGAACACCAGTAGAAGTGATGAACGATTCAGCATCGATTACAGGGCAATATTTAAGTGGCAAGAAATTTATTCCTCTTCCAATCGAGCGTCGTAAATCTGATGGAAGAAAGCTAACGATCAAAGGTGCAACAGAAAATAACTTAAAAAATGTAAAAGTAGATATTCCTTTAGGCCAATTTATAGCTGTAACAGGGGTTTCAGGCTCTGGTAAATCTACACTGATTAACGAAATTTTATATAAGGCACTTGCACAAAAATTAAATCGTGCAAGAACAAAGCCTGGTGCATATAAAGAAATTACAGGCATTGAACATTTGGAAAAGGTTATTGATATCGATCAATCTCCAATCGGTCGAACACCTAGATCAAATCCTGCCACATATACTGGCGTATTTGATGATATTCGCGATCTTTATGCTTCAACTAACGAAGCGAAAATTCGTGGCTATAAAAAGGGACGTTTCAGCTTCAATGTAAGAGGTGGTCGCTGTGAGGCTTGTAGTGGAGACGGTATTATCCGAATCGAGATGCACTTCTTACCAGACGTCTATGTTCCATGTGAGGTGTGTCATGGAAAACGCTATAACCGTGAGACACTAGAGGTACGCTATAAAGAAAAAAACATTGCCGAGCTATTAGATATGACGATTGAAGATGCAGTAGTATTCTTTGAAAACGTCCCTAAAATTCAACGAAAACTCCAAACAATTGTGGATGTAGGTCTCGGTTATATGAAGCTGGGGCAACCTGCTACAACTCTATCAGGTGGAGAAGCGCAGCGTGTAAAACTTGCCTCAGAATTACATCGCCGTTCAACAGGGAAATCTATTTATATTTTAGATGAACCTACAACTGGGCTTCATGCACATGACATTGCACGTTTGTTAAAGGTACTCCAACGACTTGTTGAAAATGGAGATACGGTGTTAGTAATCGAGCATAATTTAGATGTTATTAAAACAGCAGATTTCCTAATCGATTTAGGTCCAGAGGGTGGAGAAAAGGGTGGTACAATTTTAGCAACTGGGACACCTGAAGAAATCGCCGCAAACGAAAAGTCGTACACAGGGCACTATTTAAAAACTGTATTAGACCGCGACCGTAAACGCATGGATACTTTATTAGCAGAAGCAACGAATAAATAATAAATGACGAAATTTAAAGGTAATATATGAAACTTTTTAACCTCCCTCAGCGTATAACTATGTATACACACAGAGGGAGGCTTTTTTGAAAATGGAAAACGAACGCAAGCGCATATTAAAATTAGTTGAAAACGGAACAATCTCAGCTGAAGAGGCGATAGTTTTACTTGAGGCGTTAACAAAAGAACAGAACTCCACTCAACCTACAATCGTTCCTCTAACTAAAAGTACAGTAGAAGAGGCAAAAGCTACACAAGAGCATAGTGGGGCATCACAACAACAAACAACTGAAGAAAAGAAATCAAAAGCAACAGGCTTTGAGGACATTTTTGGCAAAGCATTCAACAATACTGATACAAATAAAAAAATGGATGAATTCATGAATGATTTAAAACAAGATCTCTCGCATTTTAGTGAACGAGTAATGGGATTAATGAATACAACCTTTACGAAAATTAAGGATTTCGATTTAGAATTTCCATTTGGTGAAAAAGTACAGTTTGATAAAACATATACCTTTGATGCACATGCAGTAAAAGGAATTGAGATTGACCTCCCTAATGGAAAAGTAGATATTGTTAAATCAGACGTGCAACAAATATTAGTGGAAACACAGGTTAAAACGTCCATTATTGACCATGATGAAGTAAAAACAAAAGCTCAATTTGAAGAGAAATTTGTAAACTTAACAAATGACAAATTAACGATTTCTGTTTCAACAAAGCTTTCTCAGGTTTCATTACGACTAGTGGTACCAGAAAAACTATATGATCTTCTGTTAATCCGTTTATTAAATGGCAGTGTAACGATTCAAAATTTAGAATCTAAGCTATTAAAAGTAAAGACTTATAATGGAGCAATTAAAGTTGATCAAGTATCCTTCCAGCATGCCAATATTGAGACAGGAAATGGCTCAATTGATTTGCGTAATGTCAAAGGTGAAGCTTTAGAAGCTGAGACAGTGAACGGACGCATTTATATCGATGGCGAGCTGCAAGAGGTGGAAGCTGAATCTGTAAACGGTGCAGTGGTTATTACTACAAATGCAAAAGATGCTAGAAAAGTAAAAGCCCAAACGGTTGCAGGAGCTGTTGAACTATATGTTCCAAAATCTATATCCTTGGATGGACAAGTGGCAACAAACTTTGGCAAAGCAGATATAGGTTTACCTGATGTAGAAACAAGACTGGAAGAAGACCAATTCTTCCTTAAAACCTACCACTTCGATAAAATTATCGATGATGCCAATATTTTAAAACTAAACGGTGAGTCACGAACTGGCGCTATCGTCGTTCGCTACATCGCAGAATAAATTAAAAAAACGAATCGCAGATCAATCGCGGTTCGTTTTTTCGTGTGTGCCAGGCATGGCAACTATCTAGGTGGTGAAAGTCCACTGTGGGGGTACACATCGACCAACCACTAAGGAAGCGCAAGGTACTTATCGTGAGGTAAGGGCTGGAGGAAGCGTGGAATAAAATCTTGGCTCGACGAACAGAAATCTGATACTAAGGCTCTATAAAGGGATAAGGCTCCACGACAAGTCAAAGTCCAAAAGATGTGCGTAGCTTTGTAGGGTAAATCAGGCGAGTGAAAGAGGAAAGATAGTTGTCTTACCCTGGGAGGTCTTGCGGATGTACCAAAAGTACAGTCGAAAAAGGTTAGTCGCAAGAAGTCAGCAGATGCCATAGTAATGACCTTTGGTCATGAAGGGCAGAACAATTTATAGTGTTTCAACACCACAAATGCGTAAGTGACGGACTCCGAATGTGTTAATGGTGAAAGTATGAGCGTATCTCAAATGATAACCAAAATGGAGATATTACTTACTACGTGAGAGGAAAGGAGAAACGAGTGTGCAACTATTAGAAAAGATTCTAAGCAATCGAAATATGAATGAAGCCTATCTACGTGTCTTTAGAAATAAAGGTGCAAGTGGTGTCGATGGAATAACGGTCGATGAACTTAAACAATATCTGAAAGAGAACAAGGATGAGCTATGTCAGCGCATCAGAACTAGAAAATACCAACCACAAGCTGCCTTAAGAGTGGAGATTCCAAAAGAAAATGGTAAGATGCGCAAACTGGGAATACCAACAGTAGTGGATAGGGTCGTTCAACAGGCAATTCATCAAGTACTCAGTCCGATATTCGAAAAAGAGTTTAGTGAATTCAGTTACGGTTTCAGACCAAATAGAAGTTGTGAGATGGCAATTATAAAAAGCCTCGAATTTCTGAATGATGGATACAATTGGATAGTGGACATTGACCTTGAAAGATTTTTCGACACAGTCAACCATGATAAACTAATGCGAATTATATCCAATACAATCGATGATGGAGATGTCATTTCTTTAATAAGAAAATACTTGGTCAGTGGGGTTATGGTAAAGGGTAAATATGAAGAAACACCGGTTGGAACTCCGCAAGGAGGAAACCTCAGCCCACTGTTAAGTAACATAATGTTGAATGAACTGGATAAGGAACTAGAAAGTAGAGGTCTTCAATTCGTAAGATATGCGGATGACGCTCTTATCTTCGTGAAGAGCGAGAAATCTGCAAATAGAGTTATGGAATCAGTCGTGAAGTTTATAGAAAAGAAATTAGGATTGATAGTCAATGCAGAAAAGAGTAAAATCGCTCGTCCAAAAGATTTGAAATTCTTGGGGTTTGGTTATTACTACGATTCAAAAGACAAGAAGTATCAAGTTCGACCACATCCAATGTCAGTACAGAAATTTAAAAGGAAACTTCGGCAATTAACAAAGCGAAACTGGAGCATACCGTTAGACTACAGAATAATGAAACTAAAACAAGTAATATTCGGTTGGGTAAATTACTTTAGAACTGCAAAAATGAAAACGGCTATGCGAGAAATTGATATGAAACTACGCTCAAGAATAAGGGTAATTATTTGGAAGCAATGGAAGGTACCGAGAAAGCAGATTAGGTCTCTAATCCAATTAGGGATACCCGAAGAAGAAGCCAAAGGCTTAACATACTGTAGGAAAGGTTATCGATTTATCGGATTATCGAAAGTTGTTCATAGAGCTATCTCTAATAAAAGACTAGAACAGAGGGGAATACCCTCTGCTCTTGAACGTTACTTAAAAGTACACACTGTAATATAAATTGAAACGCCGTATACGAGATCCGTACGTACGGTGTTGTGAGAGGGGCGAGAACTTATTCTCCCTCTACTCGATTATTATTTTAAAATTTAAGGGAAAGCTTAACAGAACCTTATGTATGAGTGTTTTATACATGGATATTCACATTTCAAACTAGCACATTTGGGATAAAAGTCATATGGGTTGGCCAAGAAATATCACACAACAAGCTGTGATAGAATAACAAACTTATTCTATTTTATTAAAGGTGACTTGTATGCTTAAGTCGCTTCCATGCATTACAATACATAAGTATTGTTATTAGTAATAGCTAATTTTCCTTTTAAATTCTATTTTTAATTTAAAAGGGATTTTTGTCTGTTTATGGAATAATAGAAAGAGGTAAGAAAAGAAATAGTTCTATACGCATAGAAAATATGGAAAAATTACAAATTCCATCCGTCCTAACAAGAAATATGAAATGAAATTGTAATAAAATCTTAGGAAATGAATGCTATAATGGATGTTGAGTGAAAAAATCTATTTTAATAGAAACTTGAAACTTAGGTGGTTTTATTTATGATTCAAATGAATAACGTCGTAAAGAAGTATCCAAATGGTGTTGTTGCAGCAAATGGAATTTCTATAGATATAAAAAAAGGTGAGTTTGTCTACGTAGTTGGCCCAAGTGGTGCTGGTAAATCTACTTTTATAAAACTAATGTATCGTGAAGAAAAGCCTACGTCAGGTGAAGTTGTTATAGCAGGAATGGATTTGACGAATCTTAAAAATCGACAAGTTCCGCTACTTAGACGTCAATTAGGTGTAGTATTCCAAGATTTTAAATTACTACCAAGACTTAATGTATATGAAAATGTTGCATTTGCTCTTGAAGTTATAGAAGAAAACCCAAAAGATATCCGTAAACGCGTGATGGATGTTTTAGACTTAGTTGGTCTAAAGCATAAAGTTCGTATGTTCCCAAATGAGCTTTCAGGTGGAGAGCAGCAGCGTGTGGCAATCGCTAGGTCAATCGTTAATATGCCTAAGGTTGTAATAGCGGACGAGCCTACGGGTAACCTGGATCCGGAGACTTCCTGGGAAATCATGAATATTTTTGAAGAAATTAATACACGTGGAACGACTATCGTTATGGCAACACATAACCGTGAAATTGTTAATACAATTAGAAAACGTGTTATCGCTATCGAAGGCGGTTTAATTGTACGAGATGTATACGGAGGTGACTACGGCTATGAAAGCTAGAACAATCCGACGACATTTTCGTGAAAGTATAAAGTCACTTGGCCGAAATGGTTGGATGACTTTTGCATCGATTAGTGCTGTAACTGTCACATTACTTTTAGTAGGTGTCTTCACTATCATTATGATGAACTTAAACAAAGTGGCAGATGATATTGAAAATGATGTGGAAATTAAAGTGTTAATAGATATTATTTCCGATCCAACTGAAGCTAAAACAGCTGAAGAACAACTAATGGAAGAAATTAAGGGTTTACCTGGAGTTGAAGAGGTCGTATATTCATCTAAGGAAGAGGAACTTAATTTATTAATAGCAGGTTATGGAGAAGAACTTAGTCTTTTTGAGCAAAGTAATCCATTAAACAATGTGCTTTATGTAAAAGCAACAGAGCCTCAACAAACAGCTAGTGTTGCAAAGGCAATTGAAAAATTCGAGTATACACAAGAAGTGAAGTATGGAGAAGGTAAGGTTGAAAAACTATTTAGTTTCTTAAATACAAGCCGAAATGTAGGTTTAATCTTAATAGTAGGCTTATTATTTACAGCGATATTCTTAATTTCCAACACAATTCGAATTACGATTATTGCGCGTAAAGATGAGATCGAAATTATGAAGCTAGTAGGAGCAACAAATTCTTTCGTGCGAATTCCATTTGTTTTAGAAGGAATGTGGCTAGGTGTTTTAGGCGCATTGATTCCAATTGCTGTAGTATCAATAGTTTATGTTAATATTTTCAACATCGTTCAACCAAAGCTGGACGGTGAATTTTTACAGCTGCTTAGCGCTACTCCACTACTATATCAAGTAAATGGATTACTCCTGATAATGGGTGTGTTCATTGGGATATGGGGAAGCTTCATGTCAGTAAGAAAATTCCTAAGGGTATAATTATGCCTGTCTTGCGAAAAAAGTAGAATAAAAAAGTAGAATCCTGTGTAAGAAAGTTGAAAGGGGTCTTAATCTGTGAAAATAAGTAAAAAACCATTCCAAATTTTTATGGCAACAACTGCCCTGGTACTTGCTCTTCAAGTACCAGTTACATATGCTGCAAGTCTATCAGATTTAAAAAATGAAAAATCTGAGGTAGAAGAACAAAAAGATCACTTAAGCAATGAAATCAAAGAAAAATCAGCTGCAATTGATTCTATTAAATCAAAACAAGAGGTTCTTTTAAATCAAATTACCCAAATTACAGATAAAATAACAAATACAAATAATAATATTAATCAAGTTACACAAGAAATTGCTGTAGCTACACAAGAAATTGAAACATTAAAAGCTGATATTATTGCGTTACAGGCTAAAATTGACCAACGTAATGAACTACTTGCAGAGCGTGCTCGAGCACTTCAGGCAAATGGTTCTGTTAGTTTCCTAGACGTTTTACTTGGCGCTAATAGTTTTGTAGATTTCATTGATCGTTACTCCGCTGTTAATACGTTAATGGATGCCGATCGTCAAATTATGAAAGAGCAAAAACAAGATCAGGACAAGCTAGAGGAGCAAAAGCTTACTTTAGAAAAAACGAAAAAAGAATTAGAAACAAAAAAAGCTGAGCTTGATAGTTTAAAAGCTTCACTTAACTCTCAAAAGAAAGAGAAAGATAATTTAATCGTTCAATTAGAGGCTCAACAAAAGCAGATTGCTAGTGAGAAAGAGGTATTAGAAGAGCAATATGAAGAAGCAGTAGAAATAAGTGATGAAATTAATGCTCAAATTGCTTCAGAACAAAAAAGATTACTAGAAATCGCTCGTCAACAAGAAGCTGCAAGAAAAGCTGCAGCTGCTAATAACTCGAAAAATAATGGTGGTGGCACTTCTGCACCAGCAGTTTCTGCAGGAAATTGGACAAAGCCGGCGAACGGACGTTATACAAGCCCTTATGGTGCTCGTATTCATCCAATTTCAGGTCAATATAAATTCCACTACGGAATCGATATTGCCAACAGCACAGGTACTCCAGTCGTATCAGCAGCAGATGGTGTAGTATCTTACGCAGGAAGTCTTTCTACTTTTGGTAATGTTGTTATGGTAACTCATTCAATCGATGGGCAAATTTTCACTTCTGTTTATGCTCACTTAAATTCAATTCACGTGGGTGTTGGAACACAAGTATCAAAAGGTCAACAAATTGCAGGAATGGGGAACACAGGTGGTTCAACAGGAACTCACTTACACTTTGAAATTCATGTAGGTACATGGGTAAAACAAAGTGTTGGAAGTGTAAACCCACTAAATTATATTTCTTTATAGCAGTTACAAAGCAGGCTTATTCGTGATTATCACAAATAGCCTGCTTTTATTATGCTTTAGGAATTTCTAATAATTCGACATCTGTGGTATTCTTATGAAGATAATGAAAGAGAGAGCCTCAAAAAAAGAAGCTTTAGCTCTCTTCAATAAAGTATTTTTTTCTATCTTGGAGGGTGGAAAATGAAAAAGAAAGCAATTGGGCTAGTCGTTGTAATGGCACTCGTAGTCATAATGCTAGGTACTTATATAAAAGATCAAATAGAAGCAAGTGAAGCCATTTCTGAACAAGCAGTTTCCTATGAAATGAACTTGGATCAAGAGGAAGGGTTAGCAAAAGGACAAATTGCTCCAGACTTCACTTTAAAAACTATAGCAGGAGAGTCTGTTACACTGTCTGAACTAAAGGGGAAGAATGTTGTTTTAAACTTTTGGGCAACCTGGTGTCCACCCTGTAAAAAAGAAATGCCTCATCTTCAAAAGTATTATAAGGAAGATGCCAAAGAAGATAATGTTGAGATTATTGCTGTAAATCTGACACATACCGAAAGATCATTAAATGCGATTAAAACAGTGCAGCAATTTGTGGAGAGCTATAATTTGACATTCCCAATTCCTTTAATGGAGGAACAGGGTGTTGATAAGCTTTATCAAATTATCACCATTCCTTCTACCTTTATGATTGATTCAGAAGGACGCATCCAGTATCACATCGTTGGTCCACTTGATCAGGATACGATAGGAGAGTATGTAGAGAGTTTGGACTGAGCAAGTAAATAAATAGAATCTCTATTCTTTAATCGTTTTTTTTCTATTAAGATAAGCAAAAATGCTTAATTTATTTGAAGAATAAGTTGCAAAATTTAAAAATCGGCTTTTCCATGTGTTATCCCTTTTCGTTTTTTCATAGAGTGTACGAGAGGGGGTAAACAATGAGGAAAAGTCGATTTTTTGTATTACTAGCTGTGCTTTGTATAATTATAGCTGGCTTTATATTCTGGCAAAGCTCGAAGGATTCTGAAATGGGAGGCGCTAAAGTCAGTGATATCGCAGTTATTGACCAAGCCTATTCTTTAATTAAAGAAAACTCTGTTTATGGAACTAAGGAATCTGCACTTATTGAAGGAGCAATACGAGGAATGGCAGGAGCCCTTCAAGACCCGTATAGTACTTACTATACTGAGAAAGAGGCTGCACTGCATAAGCAATCTTTAGCTGGACAACGTGTTGGCATTGGTATTGAAATCACAGAAAAAGACGGGAAATTCATTGTTGTTTCACCTGTGAAATCATCACCAGCTGAAAAAGCAGGAATTCGTCCTTTTGATGAAATTGTACAAGTTGACGAAGAACGACTTGATGGGAAAACTCTTGGGGAATTGATGCAAATGATTCAAGGTGAAGCTGGCGAAAAAATTAGCCTTGTATTGTATCGACCAAGTACAGAACGCCATATCAAAATCAGTGTTGAACGAGCTGAAATGAATAACAAAACAGTTGCATCAAAGGTGATGAAGGCTGAAGAGACTGACATTGGTTACGTATCGATCTCCATGTTTGGTGAAAAGACAGCTGAAGAATGGGTTGAAGCAACGAAGAAATTAATCAGTGAAGATGTAGAAGGAATTATAGTGGATCTCCGTGATAATCCAGGCGGATATTTACATAGCGTAGCAGCTGTTGTAAGTAGTATCGAGAAGGAAAATGATGTTTTTGCATATATGCAAAATGGAAAAGGGGCTATGGAGCCATTAAAAACTTCAAAGCTTGAAGTGGATGAGTATTATTTAGAAGAAATGAAAAAATTACCGATTGTAGTTCTTCAAAATGAAGGTAGTGCATCGGCAAGTGAAGTGATGGCTGGCGCAGTTCAAAGCTGGGAGCGAGCGTTGCTTGTAGGTTCTACTAGCTTTGGTAAAGGAACTGTTCAAGAAACATGGGGTCTTGATAATGGTGGAGAATTAAAATTATCTACAAATAAATGGCTTACTCCTGAAAGACAATGGATTCATGGAAAAGGGATTGAAGCAGATATCGAAGTGGAACAGCATCCTTTGTTCTCCCTTGAAGTACTCCCATTAACAGGAGAATATGCTGAAGGTGATTTTAAAGAAGAGGTTGCCTACACCCAAAAAGTATTAAGTGGACTTGGCTATAATGTGGCAAGAACGGATGGCTTCTATGATGAAAATACCGCTGAGGCAGTTATGCTTTATCGTGAGCAAAATGACCTGAAAAAGGGACGTCATATGGATGATGATTTCTTTGCAAGTATTAGTGAGCAAGTAGTCAAGTATAAGAAAAATGTAGAAAATGATGCTCAATTAAACATGGGTCTTAGTGTAATGATGAATCGCTTAAAAGGGGATATTTAACTAAGTCTAATAGGTTTTAGATAGATTTAAAATAATTCCTCTCAGTATTGAAGGCTTGCTTGCAAGAAAAATACAATTTTATGCCGAAATAGTTAGATTCTATCTACGCAATTCATTGCTCGTTTGATACAATGACATTAGTTAGTAGTAAACGGGCGGTGGAAAAATGGTTACAGAAATATTAATAGAGATTGCTAGAGCATTTGGACGATTATTTATGAATCCAATCTTTTATATAGCAATCGTAATGGCTATCTATTTAGGCTATCGTCGAGTAAAAAGGGAAAGAAAGTTTTTCCATATTCGTATTTTGTGGGGATGGTCTGAAGCGATTGGGTTATTGAAGGAAGGCTTACTGATAGCACTATGTATTTCACTTCTTTCAATCAGTTTTGGATTAACATTACCAGTTCAATTTTTATATGTAGCGACGATTATTAGTTTTCTAGCATTGATTATTTACATTTTTCATCTTCTGTCGCCAATCATTATATTCACGGCAAGCTTAGTGACACTTTTCTTATTTAACTATTTTAATGTGTCGATTAATTTATTTGGTATAGAGTTAAATGGTGTGAATATGAATGAGGACGTAGCTGTAACAGCAGCTGTTTTAGCTGGATTGTTATTAGTTGCAGAAGGGATGCTAATTCGTAAATATGGTGCACAATATGCATCACCAATTGTAGAAAATTCAAAAAGAGGCTTAAAAGCAGTAGCCTTTTTAAGCAAGAAGATTTGGGTGCTACCGATATTTTTCGTTGTTCCAGGGAATGTCATTGATGCATATCTCCCATGGTGGCCGCAGTTTTCACTTGGGTCAAACCAATTTTCTCTAGTTTTATTCCCAATAATTATAGGCTTCCAGCAAATGACTCGACATACGTTGCCGGTATATTTATATCCTAAACTAGGTCGTGCCGTTGTGATTTTAGGAGAGTTAGTGGTTATTGGTGGGCTTGTTGCTTATTTTATTCCTATCGTAGGTTTTGCAATGTTACTAGTAGGGTTAGTTGCAAGAATCGGTATTTCTATTCGTTTTGTTATTCGTGAGCAAAAGGATGTCTATGCAGTTTCAGCAAAATCCAGTGGTGTTATGATAGCAGGAGTATTGCCAAATTCTCCAGCAGAAAAAATGGGCTTGGATGTTGGTGAAATCATACGAAAAGTTAATGGTATGGAAGTTCATAGTGAACGACAATTATATGAAGCATTACAAATTAATGCTGCCCATTGTCGCTTAGAGGTCCTCAACCATGAAAACGAAGTCCGATTAACCCAGCACGTTGTATATAACGGCGACCACCATCGCATTGGCTTGTTGGTGGCGGAATAAAAAAAGAGCGAGGACTTTTAATAGTCTTCGCTCTTTATTATGTTATAGGGGACTTAAACTGTCATTCTACTAAAGTTGATTCTCAGAAATCAAAACTCCACGAAAATAAAGGACATTTTACAATCAAAATGTCCTTCATATATTCTAAATAAATAACTGCAATATCGCCATCGTAATAACACCAACGATCACTGTTTTAGATAAGCTTTTCGTCCAGATGGCAACAAATAATGTCGGGATAAAGGCCGCTAAGTTGAGCCAATCAAAAGTAACGAATTTCCCTTCTGCTTCAAAAAGAGATTCTAGCACAAGAGCACTTAAAATACAGACTGGGATGTAGGCAAGCCAACGTAAAGCGACATCTGGTAATTGTATATTACGTACTAATATAAATGGAATAACTCGAGGTACCCAAGTGACAAGGGCACAGCCGAGCATTAACAAAAGCATAGGTAAGGAAATACTCATTTTTCAGTTGCCACCCCTATCGTTGCTACAATAATTGTTGCAATTAGTACGGCTAAATGACCTGGGAAAAAATATAATAATGCATATAACAAGATTGCCATCATTGCGATTAGCTTTAAGTAATGTAAGAGTTTGCTTTTCCCAATACCGTTTAGGTTAAGAACGAGTAAAGCCCCAAACATTGCTATTAAGGCAAAGTCTAATCCCCAATTTTCTGCATTAGGCAACCATTTTCCAATCAGTCCTCCTATTGTACAAGAAGCAATCCACGTAAGATAAGCTGTTAGATTTAAACCATCCATCCAATTGCCACCAAGCTGCTTCTCCTTCATCACCTTTGTAACGGCAACACCAAAGGTTTCATCGGTTAATAATGTTCCAAACCCAATGTTACGTAGTGGTGAATACCGTGTTAAATGAGGAGCAACCGTTAAAGACATAAGAAAATGACGTAAGTTCACAATGAAAGTCGTGATTATGATGACAGAAAACGGTGCTCCCGCTACATATAATCCACAAAAAATAAATTGTGCAGATCCTGCATAAACAAGTACAGATAATAAAAATATCTCTAAAACCGAAAGATTAGAAGTAATAGCAATGACACCGAAAGCTAAGCCGATACTTACATAGCCTAATAAGGTTGGGATACAGTCTTTAATCCCTTGAGAGAATGAGTCGCTTGTTAGTGCAGACTCACTATAATTTAAATGGGTACTCAATTTGTTTGACTCCTTTCTCAACAAAATTATTTCGATAGTTATCTAATAAAATATTAACATTAATAGACATATTCGTGTGAGGTAATCTAGTATTAAAATTAAATGGAACAATTTACAATCAAAATCGTTATTTATATTCGGATTGGTAAATTTACTTTAAATATCCATTCATCTATATTAAAATCATATAAAAAATAAGCGAATATCATTTTGAAAATCGAATAAATAGGGAATAGAGAGAGTAATAGATTTAAAAATAACCTCAAATTAACGGTTTAACTTTGGATAATGTTGCAAAAGATAGTAACAAATAAAACATTCAAAGTATGGACTGAATTAACAGTGTCAAATAAATTCGATTTAGCCAGTAAATTATAAAAAATATCATTCCTTAAAAGTCGGGGTGGAACATGTGAACGATTTTTTTACAGTTGAAAATATTGAAAACTTAGCAGCACATTATCGGACACTTGGACCGCTAATAGGTATTTTACTTCCTTTTATAGAAGCCTTTTTACCATTTCTTCCTTTAGTGGTTATTGTTGTGGCTAACGCTAGCTCCTATGGTTTATGGATAGGTTTTTTATTGTCGTGGATAGGAACGGTTCTAGGTTCTTATGTTGTTTTCTTACTTACACGGAGATTTGGAAAACATCCAAGACTCAAGGTTTTTATTGAAAAAGAAAAGGTTCAAAAATTGATCAAATGGGTTGATATGAGAGGGTTAAGTCCATTATTCATCCTACTTTGCTTCCCGTTCACACCATCAGTTCTAGTTAATATTGTAGCGGGTCTTTCTAATATTAAGAAAAAATATTATTTAATCGTTGTCATGGCAGGTAAGTTCATCATGATTGCCAGCATGAGTGTACTAGGCTACGACCTAAAGGCATTAATAACAGACCCTGTAAAGTTAATCATCGCAGGTGTAGGTATTTTCCTGCTTTGGATTGTTGGTAAAGGCATCGAAAAGCATTTAAACAAAAAAGTTGAGAAAGACTTAAAATCGGTTGCCAATAAAAAAAACATTAAAATGTCTGTAAAGAAGGAGCGGTTGTTATAAATCGCTCTTTTTTGATGGAAAAAAACTTTTAAGAAGTTAAGTAAATCGTGAAAATTTCATAAACGCATTGTTTTAAAAACGAACGTATATTCTGATATAATAGAAGATAATACACGGAAAAGAAAGAAGGGAACGTCATGTCGTTACGAGTGGTTAGTGGACGAGCCGGTACAGGGAAGTCTACATTCATACATCAGGAAATCGTAAAAGAGTTAAAGGAACAACCTTTAGGCTCCCAGATTTATTTAATCGTTCCTGACCAAATGTCTTACCAAGCAGAATACATGCTTACTAATCAGTATGATATAAAAGGGATTATTCGAGCACAGGTCATGACGTTTAAACGTTTAGCATGGCATATCCTGCAGGAGACTGGGGGAATTGCAAAAGAGCAAATCGATAAAATTGGTTATCGTATGCTCATCCGTCGCTTGCTAGCAGAAAATAAAGACCAGTTTTCGTTATTCCGCCAGGCAGCAGATAAGCGTGGGTTTACAAAAGAAATTGAGCAGCTTATTAAAGAGTTCAGTCAATATAACATCGATAGTCAGACCTTAGCCGAAACAATTGCTCAGTTAGAAGAGGCTGCTGCTCCTAATACACTCATCGCAAAGTCGAAGGATTTACAGCTGATTTTAACAAAGCTTGAAGAGGTACTAGGTGATAGCTTTATAGATAGTGAGGGATACTACCCGATTCTAATTGAACAATTGCAGAATTCAGAGAGAATTAGAGATGCACACATTTATATAGATGGTTTTACAGCCTTTACAGTTCGAGAGTTTGAAATCGTCAAACAATTAATGTCTTTAGCTAAAAGAGTGACGGTTGTGTTACCTTTTGAGGATCCAAACGATAAGTATGATGACCAAGCTGTCTTTTATCGACCTGCTGTAATGTACGATAAATTGCTACAAGAGGCATATAAATTTCAAATTGATGTCGAACCGCGTATTCATTTGGAAAATAATCATCGCTATCAAAATCATGATTTACAACATGTTGAAGAACAGTTCCATCAAGCAATTCCACAGCCAATTGTGGCAGAAGGATTTGTCCAAGTCATTGAAGGGGCAAACCGTAGAGCAGAAATTCATGCGATTGCCCGGGAAATATGTCGAATTGTCCAGGAAGAGGGAATACGGTATCGGGATATTGGGATTATGTATCGTCAAGCCGCTGTATATGACCCATTAATTCAAACGATTTTCGCCCAATATGATATCCCTCTTTTTACAAACGAAAAAAAGACGATGCTTCATCATCCATTAATTGAGTTTAGTCGTTCGATATTAGAAGTAATCTCATCAAATTGGCAGTATGAGCCCGTTTTCAGAAGCGTAAAAACGGATTTATTCTTTCCATTGAAAAGCGATTTGAAAGGGATGCGTGAAAAGGCGGATCTATTCGAAAACTTCGTTATTGCGCAAGGGATTTATGGCTATCGCTGGTTCGAGGATTCAAGGTGGTTTTATAAAAAATATCGTGGGCTGGAGTTTTATTCTAAAAAACAAACAGATGAAGAGATTCAAATGCAGAAGCTCATCGATGAAATGCGAGAAATCATCAAGGCTCCATTAGAGAAGCTTCAGGAGCAGCTAAAGGAAGCTGAAACTGGTAGAGAAATCGCCATTGCCTTATATAATTGTATCGACGATTTGAAGGTCTATGAGAAATTACAGGCCATAAAAAATACAGAATTGGAGGAGCATGATCTTCATGGTGCAAGTGAGCATGACCAAGCCTGGAACCGTTGGATTAATGTATTAGAACAATTTGCTCTTTTATTCGGTGATCAAAAGCTAACTCTTGAAGAGGCGGCCCAAATATTAGATGAAGGGTTTGATACACTTCATTTCTCAAAAATTCCACCTTCAGTTGATGAGGTAACGGTTTCAACAGTTGAATTTTCACGCTTTGACAATAAGAAAACAGTATTTGTTATTGGTGTGAATGATGGCGTCTATCCAATGCGAATGGATTATGAGGGATTGATTACTGATGTGGAGAGAGGTTGGTTTGCAGGAGCTGATATAGAGCTATCACCAACGTCGAAGCATCGTTTGCTACAGGAGGCATTTTTAATCTATCGTGCTTTTTCATCTCCTACAAATCGACTTTATGTAACATATGCTAGCTCAGATGAAGAAAGTAAAGCATTACTGCCTTCGCTCTACGTCAATCGTTTGCATAAGCTCTTTGAGGTGGGAGGCGTAAAAACCTTGCCTCATACGCGAGTTCTTAATGATCCGATTGAGGAATTGGAGCCAACAAATACGCTTTCTTATTTACAGCATCCGAGGACTTCCTTGGCTTATTTAATGATGCAATTACGTCAGGCCGAGTATACTCAAGAGCTAGCACCGGAATGGCTGGCTTTAAAATCATTTTATGAACAGGATGCTAATTGGAAGTATGTGCTTCAAGCGGTGATGCGACCATTAAAAAAGAAAAAGAATACAGAAAATCTAACACCGGAAATTACTGAAAACTTATATGGTACAGAATTAACCTCCAGTGTATCTCGTGTTGAAAAATTTTATCGCTGTCCTTTCTCTCATTTCACAACCTATGGCTTAAGACTCGAGGAACGAGCAGTTTATCGCCTTGAAAATTTTGCGATGGGTGATTTATTCCATGAAGCCTTAAAATGGATCACACTTGAAACAGAACGGTTAAACCTGCAATGGAATCGCTTATCGAAGGTGCAATGTAGTCAGCTTGCTCGCCAGGCTGTAGAGCATATCGTACCAGTATTTTCTCATCAAATCTTACTAAGCAGTGCACGTTATCGCTATATTCAAAGAAAGTTAATTCGAATCGTTGAAAGAACAATGATGGCACTTTCCCAGCATGCCAAAAATTCCTTTTTCAAACCAGTAGCAATTGAAGCGGCATTTGGACCAAATGAAAAGCTGCCACCTTTAGAAATTGATTTATCAGGTGGTAAAAAAATGCGCATCCAGGGGCGAATTGACCGAATTGATCGAGCGAAAATCGGGGACAAGTCCTATTTAAGAGTTATCGATTACAAATCCTCTAGCCGTGACTTGGATTTAAATGAGGTATACCACGGGATTTCACTACAGCTTCTAACGTATTTAGATGTAGCGGTTGAAAATTCTGAGTTATGGTTTGAAGGAGACGTCGATCCTGCTGGCGTACTTTATGTTCATGTGCATAATCCAATTTTAAAAATGGAGCAGGAAGTCGACGAAATGACCCTTGAGCTAGAGCGAATGAAAAAATATCGTATGAAGGGACTCCTAACAGAGAATGCAGAGTCATTAATTGCAATGGATGAGGAGCTAGAGCTTGGCGGTAGCTCAAATATCGTCCCTGTGTATTTAAAGAAGGACGGAACGACATCCTTATCTAAATCTCGTGTTGTGCAGCCAAGTGATATGGGACAAATCCAGCAATATGTCAGACACAAGCATAAAGTGGCAGGGGACGGCATTTTAAGTGGTGAAACGGGAATCAAGCCTTATCGCTTAAAGGGGAGGACAGCCTGTGACTACTGTAGCTTTAAATCTGTATGTCAATTTGACCCGACAGACCATGAGCAGCTCTATCACCAGCTACAGGCCGACAAAACAGATAATATTGTCTCTAAAATAAGAGAGGAGTTGAAAAACGATGGGTCTATCAATTCCTGAAAAAAAACCAGACGTAACATGGACTGACGAACAGTGGAAGGCGATTTGGGCTACAGGTCAGGATACTCTAGTTTCAGCAGCAGCGGGCTCTGGTAAAACAGCAGTACTTATAAATCGAATGATAGAAAAGGTAATCTCAAGCGAGAATCCTATAGATGTGGATGAACTCCTTGTTGTGACATTTACGAATGCCTCAGCAGCAGAAATGCGCCATCGTATGGCAGAGGCGTTAGAAAAAGAAATTGCCAAGGATCCTCGAAATCAGCATTTACGTCGCCAGCTAAGCTTAGTAAATAAAGCACAAATTTCTACCTTGCATTCATTTTGCTTAGCTATAGTTCGCCAATATGCCTATCTAATAGAAATCGATCCTGGTTTTCGAATTGCTAACGAAGGAGAATCCGCATTATTACGCGATGACGCCTTAGCAGAAGTATTAGAAGATGCCTATGATCAAGACGATGAAGCTAAATTAAATGCAGTGTATCGATTAGTGGATAGTTTTACATCTGATCGTGACGACCAAGCAATTGAAACACTCATCAATAAACTGTATGAGACGTCAAGAGTGCACCCAGAGCCAACAAAATGGTTACGTTCTTTATCTCTGCAATATGATTTGCCAGAAAATATTACAATTGATGAGCTTGCCTTTATCGAGCCATTGAAAAATTCCATAAGGTTCAGCTTAGAAGAGGCTCTTGCACACATTGAAGAAATGCGCCAGTATTCGTTAAAGCCGGATGGTCCAGCAGGCTATGGAGAAACGGCAATGCTAGATATGGCCATAATCGATGAAGCAAGACGGATTATTACCCATCATACTTGGCAGGAGGCATATGATTTTTTCAATACATTGAAGTGGCCGGGCATAGCAAGAATACCAAAGGATAGCTGTGATCCTGACCTAAAGGCAATGGGACAGAAAAAACGAGATCAAGCCAAAAAGATTGTAAATCAGCTGAAGGAATCGTTCTTCCTGAGAAAACCAGAGCGGCTGTTACAGGAAATTCGTTTAATGGCTCCGATTATTGATACATTGGTCGAGTTAACGGAGAGCTTTAGTGAGAAATTTAAATCAGCCAAGCTACAAAGAGGGCTAGTGGATTTTTCTGATTTAGAGCATTATGCTCTGGAAATTCTTACGGTAGAAGAGGATGGGAAGCTCCAGCCCTCCCCAGTAGCATTAGATTTTAAAGATAAGTTTAAAGAAGTGCTTGTCGATGAATATCAGGATACGAATATGCTTCAAGAGACGATTCTACAGTTGGTTAAAAGCGGTAGTGAATTCGATGGAAACTTATTTATGGTGGGTGACGTAAAACAGTCCATCTATCGATTCAGACTTGCTGAGCCAATGTTATTTTTAAATAAATATACGCAATTTGAGGAAGAACCAGTTTCTAATGGCTTGAAAATAGATCTGAATGCAAACTTCCGTAGTCGAAAAGAGGTATTGCACGGGACAAACTTTGTTTTTGAACAAATAATGGGTGAGACAGTTGGGGAAATCCACTACGACGAAAAGGCTGGACTTAAGCCAGGTGCTCCTTATAATGAAGTGGAAATGCCAATCGAACTGGCGATTATATATGAAGAAAACCCGGATGACTCATTGGAAGAAGCAGATGAAGACTTAGCCCCTGATATTGCCATGGAAGAGGAGCTTCAGAAGTCGCAAGCAGAAGCGCGGTTTATCATTAAACGAATCCGCGAGCTAATCGATAGTGGTGCAACGGTTTATGATGCAAAACAAAAGGACCCTGAAAAACGTGTTCGCCCAATGAAGTATAGCGATATTGTAATATTAATGCGTTCAATGACTTGGTCCAATGATTTAGTAGAAGAGTTTAAATCAGCAGGCATTCCTTTATATGCTGAGTCCTCAAAGGGCTATTTCGAGGCACTAGAAGTTATGGTCATGCTAAATGTCTTACAGGTAGTCGATAATCCTTACCAAGACATTCCTTTAGCTTCTATTCTAAGAGCTCCATTTGTTGGCTGTACCGAAAATGAATTGGCTAAAATTCGTTTAGTTAATCGTAAAGCTCCTTATTACGATGCTGTGAAACAATTTGTTGAAGAAGAGCATTCAGGTCTTGATACAAATACCGCTGAAAAATTACAACGTTTCTTAACTCAGCTAGAACATTGGAGAAATTTAGCACGTAGAGGCTCCTTGTCTGATTTAATTTGGAAAATTTATATCGATACGAATTATTATGAAATGGTTGGTGCCATGACTAATGGGAAACAACGTCAGGCAAATTTAAGAACCTTGCATGACCGCGCCCTTATGTATGAGAAAACTTCCTTCCGAGGGCTGTTCCGTTTCTTACGCTTCATCGATCGTATGCGTTCTCGAGGCGATGATTTGGGTGTAGCCAAGTCCATTGGGGAAAAGGATGATGTAGTACGACTCGTTACGATTCATTCCTCCAAAGGACTTGAGTATCCTGTCGTTTTTGTGGCTGGATTAGGACGTAGCTTCAATCAGATGGATTTTAATAATTCTTATTTGTTTGATCAGCAATTTGGGTTAGCTGTGAAGGCGATTGACCCAGATGATCGAATTATGTATACATCACTTCCATTTTTAGCGATGAAAGAGAAGAAGATACTTGAGTTAAAAGCAGAGGAAATGCGTGTTTTATATGTGGCCATGACAAGAGCAAAGGAAAGATTGATTCTAGTAGGTACTGTGAAGGATTGGGAGAAGGTCAATGCCAAGTGGGCAGAGGTACAGCATCTGCCAACAGAGGTAATGCTGCCAGAATTTTTACGTGCTCGCGCAAAAAATTACTTAGATTGGATCGGTCCTGCGGTAGCTAGACATGAATGCTTTATAGCTTTAAGTCAAGAAGAGTACAAACCGGTAGAAAATTCTTCTAAATGGCTGGTCACTCCTATTTCGAATACTTCCTTTATGAATGCATTGCAATCTGAAGAAGAGAGGGATTCGACAGAAGAGGTAGATCAAGAGGTAGATCAAGGATTGCTAGCTAAAATGCAACTCCAATATACTACACCATATGCTCATGCTAGTGCAGTATCGAAAAAGTCTAAAACAAGTGTTTCAGAGATTAAACGAATTGAAAGCTTGCAACGAGAGGAAGAACCAGAGACACAAATTATGCATTTGAAATCAGTTTCTGCGAAGAAAAGACCGCTATTTTTGCAGGAAAAGAAATTATCAGCAACTGAAATTGGTACGGTCGTTCACACAGTGATGCAGCATATACCTCAGGAAGGCTTCTCTACTATTGATGAAATAGGGGCGTACTTGAATGTATTGCTTGAAAGAAATTTACTAACAGAAGATGAAATTCAAGTGGTTGACCCCGAAAAGGTCAATCAATTCTTTTTAAGTAATATTGGGCAGCGTTTTACTCGTGCCAAGCAATTGCATCGAGAGGTTCCGTTTACTTTAAGTATTGAAGATGATGAGGGAGACTCACAGATAATTCAGGGGATTATTGACTGTTTAATTGAAGATGAGGATGGTAAGTGGATCCTGCTTGATTATAAAACAGACAAAATTCTCCCACAGTTTTCAGAGGAGCCCTATTTAACAAATGAAATGAAAAAACGCTATGGTGTTCAATTGAGGATTTACACAGAGGCAATCGAATCGATTTTACAGGTAAAGGTTGATGAAAAAATACTGTATTTATATAATGCAGAGGCAGAAATCCAACTAGATTAGCATTAAAGCATAAAAAGCCTATTAATTTTAACAGAATTAATGGGCTTTTTTTCGGAAAAAATGTTGGATAATCATGTAAAATAAAATTAACAAGTTATTATTTTTTTCAAAGAAAAGGAGAACCATAGTGAATTTTCAACCAACAGCTTTAAATGAGAGAGTTGACTCTCTAGATATTTTACGAGGATTTAGTTTATTTGGAATTCTACTAGTAAACATGTTCGGATTTTATCTACCACTGCCTCATATAGATTTAGGTAATTGGTTTACAGAAGCTAAGGATATTATTTGGCATCAAACCTTAGATATCTATGTACAAAGTAGCTTCTACCCACTATTTTCAATGTTATTCGGCTATGGGCTAGCCATGCAATTTATGAAGGCCGAAAAGACAGGTGCAAGCTTTTATAAATTTGCCCCAAAACGATTAATTATTTTATTAATAATTGGCTTATTCCACGCCTTTTTCATCTGGTGGGGAGATATTTTAACAATGTATGCATTTTGTGGTTTTATTCTTCTTCTCTTCCTGCGCTTTGGAAGTGGCTGGCTGCTAACATTTGGGATAGTCATTAATGGAATCATGCAGGTATTCTTCATTGGCATGTTTTCGCTTCTTAGCGTGGCTAATTTAGAGGTTGAGGAGCCGGCTGTCGATATTACAATGATTAACAATGCCTTATCTGCCTATGGAATTGGTAGCTGGACAGATGCTTTTCTACAAAGATTAGATGATTTAGCGCTTCAAATGGGGATAGTAATGTGGATTACCTCGTTGCTGACGATTTTACCATATATGCTAATCGGTGCAGCCTTCGCAAAATGGCGCTTAATCGAAAGAGGAAAGGAATTAAAAATTCTATGGATTAGCTTAACAGTTATTTGTTTAGCGCTGGGGCTTTTCATTAAGAGCACACCGTTTATTTATAATAGTACTTATCTATTAGATTATTTAAAAGTATATGTAGGTGGACCGATTCTTTCCATAGGCTATATTGGCGTGGTAGTTTGTCTATGTATGATTCCAGTAATGCCAAAGCTATTGAAGCCGTTAGCTAAAGCGGGAAGAATGTCATTAACGCTTTATATTATGCAATCGATTATTTGCACATTAATCTTCTATAATTTTGGGTTCGGGCTATATGGTGAAGTGGACGTTCAAATGGGAACTTATATAGCGATTGGTCTATTTGTAATTCAGGTCATTTTTGCAGAGCTTTGGTTTACCAAGTTTAAACAAGGCCCATTAGAGCTATTAGTAAAGAAATTAACTTATCGATAATCGTAGTGATTTAGAAAGATGGCAGAGTGGAATGTAATTTAAAATATTAATTTTATTTCACTAAATTGCTAAAAATTTCTTGTCGGAAAAGTGAGCAATTTCAGAAAATTTGATGTATGATGAAACTAATCTAGCATTTATTCGATATATTCTAAATATCGGAGAATGTGAAGACTACAAAGGAAAAAAGAAGGAGCCTTTATTTATGAAGATTTTATCGTTCAAATTAAATGGAGAAGTGAAATTCGGTCCGAAAGTAAAAAAAGAGGAAGCGGTTTGGGATGTACTAGCTATTCAAGAAGAGCTTAAAATTCTCCCTTCTTTTCCAAAACAGATTATTGATGGAATTACATTAGGTTTTGACTTTGTTGAACAAACGCGTAGATTAGTTGAAGCAGTAAAAAATACTGCAGAAGTTGATCAATATAAGCTTTCATTTTCTGAAATAGAGTGGTTATCACCAATTCCAAGAACACCAAAAAATATTTTATGTATCGGTAAAAATTATCAGGATCATGCTAAAGAAATGGGCGCTGATGCAGCACCTGTAGACTTAGTCGTATTCACAAAATCACCAACTTCGATTGCAGCTGATGAACAAGTTCTGCCAATCCATGAGGAAAAAACAAATTCTCTAGATTATGAAGGCGAGCTTGCTATTGTAATAGGAAAGAAAGGGAAGGATATTCCGAAAAAGCTAGCCTATGACTATATTTTTGGCTATACAATCGCCAATGATATTACAGCACGTGATCTTCAAGATCGTCATAAACAATTTTTCTTAGGTAAAAGCTTAGAAGGCTCTTGTCCAATAGGTCCATATATCGTTTCAAAAGATGAAATTACTGATCCGCAAAATTTAACTGTTGTTACTAAAGTAAACGGGGAAGTGCGACAAAACGGCTCTACAAAAGATATGGTATTCCCTATCGACGAGTTAGTTTCTACTCTATCTCGCTATGTAACGCTTGAGCCAGGTGACATCATTCTAACAGGTACACCTGCTGGGGTTGGTAAAGGGATGAATCCGCCAACTTTCTTAAAGGCTGGAGATCTAGTAAAGGTTTCAATTCAGGGAATTGGAACACTTTCCAATCGATTTGAATAAAAATTCTTAATTTGTCTAGTAAATTGCCCTTCAAATCTTAAAAAATAGTTTTAAATTTGTACATTAAAGTAAATAGAGCCTAATATATTTGAATACCCGAACATGCATATGGTAGGATATTGCTGACAAAGAAAAATAAGGTGGGAACAAGATGGACTTTTTAACAGGCTCAACACACTTACACATTACCACTTGGGTAGTTGCTTTAATACTATTTTTCGTGGCAGCAGTAGCTTCAAAATCTAAAGGTATTCATATGGCATTACGTTTGTTCTATATTCTTGTCATCATTACTGGTGGGGCACTATTCATTGAAGCAATGGATTTTGGACAAGGCATGCTTTACGGCATTAAATTCCTATTAGGTATTTTAGTAATCGGAATGATGGAAATGGTTTTAGTACGTCAAGCTAAAAACAAACCAACTACAATGTTCTGGGTACTATTTGCAATTTCTTTATTTGCTATATTGTATATGGGCTTTGCATTACAAATGGGTTTTAATTTCTTAGCTTAATAATCTCGAGAATCGCAGAGTGCTTTTGCACTTTGCGATTTTTTTTGGTTGTAACTTGAAATGGGTAGGGGAGATTGGAAAGGGGCGGTTTTGAGACAATGTTGCGCTGAACGAGTAGTGAAATGAAACATATGCATCGTAGTAAGCCGAAGTTTGCTACGGTTCTAGTTGTTAGTGTTGGTAGAGTGTAGCAATAAGCCGATAATTGCTACCATCTAAGCAAGTGTAGCCAACGAAACGTAGCAAAACGAGAAACATTACTACCATCCAAGCAGGTTTAGCTCTTGAAACGTAGCAAAAAAGGAAACATTGCTACGATCCAAGCAAGTGTAACTCACGAAACGTAGCAAAACGAGAAGGATTGCTACCATCGAAGCAAGTGTAGCTCACGAAACGTAGTAAAACGAGAAACATTGCTACGATCCAAGGAGGTGTAGCTCTTGAAACGTAGCAAAAAGGGAAACATTGCTACGATCCAAGCAAGTGTAGCCCCAGAAACGTAGCAAAAGGAGAAACATTGATACCATCCAAGCTAGTATAGCCGCAGAAACGTAGCAAAAGGAGAAACATTGCTACCATCGAAGCAAGTGTAGCTCACGAATCGTAGTAAAACGAGAAACATTGCTACGATCCAAGGAGGTGTAGCTCTTGAAACGTAGCAAAAAGGGAAACATTGCTACGATCCAAGCAAGTGTAGCCCCAGAACCGTAGCAAAAGGAGAAACATTGATACCATCCAAGCAGGTGTAGCTCTTGAAACGTAGCAAAAAAGGAAACATTGCTACGATCCAAGCAAGTGTAGCCCCAGAAACGTAGCAAAAGGAGAAACATTGCTACCATTCAAGCAAGTGTAGCCGCAGAAACGTAGCAAAAAAGGAAACATTGACTGATCCAAGCAAGTGTAGCCAACGAAACGTAGCAAAACGAGAAACATTGCTACGATCCAAGCAGGTGTAACTCTTGAAACGTAGCAAAAAAGGAAACATTGCTACGATCCAAGCAAGTGTAACTCACGAAACGTAGCAAAACGAGAAGGATTGCTACCATCGAAGCAAGTGTAGCTCACGAAACGTAGCAAAAGGAGAAACATTGCTACCATCCAAGTTAGTATAGCCACAGAAACATAGTAAAACGAGAAACATTGCTACGATCCAAGCAAGTGTAGCTCACGAAACGTAGCAAAACGAGAAACATTGCTACGATCCAAGCAGGTGTAACTCTTGAAACGTAGCAAAAAAGGAAACATTGCTACCATCCAAGCAAGTGTAGCCCACGAATCGTAGTAAAACGAGAAAGATTGCTACGATCCAAGCAAGTGTAGCCCCAGAAACGTAGCAAAACGAGAAACATTGCTACGATCCAAGCGGGTGTAGCTCTTGAAACGTAGCAAAACGAGAAACATTGCTACCATTCAAGCTCCTAATCCCCCGCAACCATCGCAATAAGCCATACTTACTGTACAACCATCCAATCTCCTGAACATCCCATCGCGCTGATTCTTCCTCAAAACACGCCTCAGTACAAAACT
Source organism: Ureibacillus chungkukjangi (assembly GCF_044795995.1). NCBI lineage: Bacteria > Bacillati > Bacillota > Bacilli > Caryophanales > Caryophanaceae > Ureibacillus > Ureibacillus chungkukjangi. The sequence goes on from NZ_CP085009.1 coordinate 1,024,359, forward strand.
CCCATCAACTCCACACTGAATCAATTAAATCCCCTGTATTATACTCATCGGTGTTACCGAAACTAAACTTCATACACGAGGCAACTCAGCATCATAGTGACACGTTCACGTTTTTGTCGCATTTTCCAATGTAAATTCCTGATTTCCTAGTAAAAGATAGCAGAAGGTCTTTTCTTTTTGGTAAAATGGCGATGATATGTCTTCACTTCATTCAATTTTTAAGAGCATTGGATGAGGTTAGAGCCTGGCAATTACAGATGTAAAATGCAGGCGGATTTGATAGGAGAGGGATAATTTTGAAATTCACAAAATGGATAAGTGTCACAGTGGCGTCAGCATTAGTTGCTGCATCATTTTCTTTAACGACAGTTGCAGATGCACAAGAAACAAAAACGATTGCAGATGAAACGATATATGATTTATTGGTAGACCGTTATTTTAACTCGACTGCAGAAAATGATTACAATACAGATCCTAAGGATATTACACAATTTGCAGGTGGTGACTTCGGCGGGTTAATTGACAAATTTTCATTAATCACAGATATGGGCTATAGTATTGTCTCGCTTGGCTCTGTTTTCAAAACAGAAAAATATGATGGGTCAATGGTTACTAGCTATGAAGAAATCGAACCTCATTTTGGTACAGCAGAAGAGCTGACAAATGTTATTAATACATATGCTAAAAGCAATGTAAAGGTAATGGTTGATTTCCCTCTAACAAATGTCAGTGAGAATCATGAATGGGCTCAGGATCCAGCAAAGGCTGAATGGATTACAGGTTCCTCTGATGGTAAAGTACAGTGGGATTTGGAAAATGAAGACGTTCAGCAAGCCTTAGTTAATTCGGTAGTAGACTTTGTTACTTCTTATAAATTTGGTGGCGTTCGCTTAACTAATCTTGGTAACGCTGACACGGAATTTATAAATGAATTGATTTCTGCTATTAAAGAAGTGAATGAGAAGCTTTACGTAATCTCTAATGAAGAAAGTGATGCGAATTTTGATGCTAATTATTACTCAGAAACGACAGAAGCTTTCCGTAATGTTTACAAAAATGTAAACGAAGATTCATCTAATCTTTTAACGAATATTGAACCTTACGTGAACGGGGAAGAAGCGCCAACCCAGTTAATGCTTGATAATGTCTTCACTGACCGTTTTACATTAACAGTAGAAGCTTACCCGCCAACTAGAACAAGACTAGGAATTGTCGCAACATTACTTTTACCAGGTGTTCCTGTAACACAATACGGAACAGAGCTTATTATGAACGGTGAAGCTGGAGCAGAGGCACATCAGCTTTATAACTTCAAAACAGATGAAGAAATGATAGATTTTATCGGAAATGTTCAAACCTTACGTTCACAATCTGAAACTTTAAGAGATGGTGCATACAAATTACTGAAAAATGACAGTGGGTTTTTAGTTTTTGAGCGTTATTCTGATACAGAAAGATGGATTGTTGTCATTAATAACACTGGGCAAACAACTCGATTTGATATATCAGAAGAAGAAATTGGTACTGGGAAAGAGCTTCGTGCCATGTTAGACAATGATACGATTCGTATGACTAAAAATGGCACTTACCCTATTGTACTAGATCGAGAAATCGTCGAAATTTTCCAGGTTACGGAAGAAAAGGGGATAAATAAAGGCTATCTAGCAGCTTTAGCAGTTGTTTATTTATTATTTATTGCTTTTATAATTGCCATTATTAAACGTGGTAAAAAAAGAAAATCTGAACAGCAATAGATAAAAAAGGTAAAATTACTCCGGTAATTTTACCTTTTTTAATATTATGTTAAAAAAACTTCTATCGAATTTTCTCGTAATAATGTGTCATTAGCAACGCTTTTAACTCAATTTTTAGTTATTTCTGAAAAATAAAATTAAATTATATTGACTTCAATTGTTACAGGAATATATAATTTATTGCAAGAATACAAAAAAGATTAAGAATAATTGGTAGGTTTCAATAATTTGAAAAATTTGCATAGTAGATTCGAATGTAGTATTCAAATTAAAGTCAACATGATTGCTAGAAAGGAGAGTTAAATTGAAAGGTAACGAACTTTTAAAGATTAATAACTTACATACTGGATTTCGAATTAAAGATGCATTTTACGATGCAGTGGATGGTGTTTCATTAACAGTAAAGAAAAATGAAATACTTGCTATCGTAGGTGAATCTGGATGTGGTAAAAGTACACTTGCAACATCCATTATTGGTCTATATGACCAGAATAAGACTCAGGTTCAAGGCGAGATTTTATTTGATAACAAAAATTTAGCAACATTATCAGAAGAGGATATGAACGATATTCGAGGTTTTCAAATTAGTATGATTTTCCAAGATCCTCTATCGGCACTGAATCCACTTATGCGAATTGGAGAGCAAATCGAAGAGGGTTTAATCTATCATACTACTTTAAACAAAACTGAAAGAGATGCTAGAGTATTAGAATTATTAAACCAAGTTGGGATTCGTAATCCTGAGCGTGTCGCAAGACAGTTCCCACACCAATTATCTGGTGGGATGAGACAAAGGGTTATTATTGCAATTGCGATAGCGTGTAAACCACAAATTATTATTGCAGATGAACCTACTACAGCATTGGATGTAACAATTCAAGCACAAATTTTAGACTTATTAATTGATTTACAGGCTGAAACTGAAGCAGGAATTATATTAATTACCCATGACCTAGGTGTAGTTGCTGAAGTAGCAGACCGCGTAGCAGTTATGTATGCAGGAGAAATTATTGAAGAGGCAAGTGTAGAAGAATTGTTTGAAAATCCTAAACACCCTTATACACGTTCTTTATTTAACTCAATTCCTCAGATGAACTCTAAATCAGATCGTTTAAATGTAATAGAAGGTATTGTTCCTTCATTAATGAATCTTCCACGATCTGGCTGCCGTTTCTCTTCTCGTGTCCCTTGGATATCAGGAGATGCACATGAGGAAAATCCAGAACTTCATGAAATTTCACCAGGACATTTTGTTCGCTGTACATGCTGGAAAGAGTTTCAGTTTAAAACGGATAAAGGGGGCGGGACACATGAGCTTTATGCAAATAAATGATTTAAAAGTTCACTATCCTGTTCGCGGCGGATTCTTTAATACTGTTATTGATCAAGTTCTTGCAGTTGACGGTATCACAATGGAATTTGAAAGAGGAAAAGCATATGGATTAGTTGGTGAATCTGGATGTGGCAAATCCACAACTGGGAAAGCTTTAATTGGCCTTGAAAAAATTACAAATGGAAGCATTATTTATGAAGGCGAAAACGTTACGAATAAAAGAAGAAGTCGAAAATCTTCATTTAATCGTGATGTACAAATGATTTTCCAGGATGCACATTCAAGCTTAAACCCTCGTAAACGAGTAAAGGATATTATTGCAGAACCGATTCGTAATTTCTTAAGCCTTACTCCAAAAGAGGAAGAACGTAAAATAAGTGAATTACTTGAGATTGTCGGGATGCCTGAAGATGCAAAGTTTAAATATCCTCATGAATTCTCAGGAGGACAAAAGCAGCGTTTAGGGATTGCCCGTGCGATTGCAACAAATCCAAAGCTAATCATTGCGGACGAGCCAGTTTCAGCCCTTGACTTATCTGTACAAGCACAAGTATTAAACTTTATGAAGGATATTCAAAACGAATTTGGTTTAAGCTATTTATTTATATCCCACGATTTGGGTGTTGTTAAACATATGTGTGATCACATTTCTATCATGTACAAAGGTAGATTTGTAGAAACGGGTTCTAAAGAGGATATTTATACAAACCCACAACATATCTATACGAAACGTTTACTTTCTGCTATTCCAGAAGTATCACCTATTGGTAGAGAAGAAAGAAAACGTGAAAGAATCCGAGTAGAGCAACATTATCAAGCAGAGCATAAAAACTATTTTGATGAAAATGAACGTGTATTTGACTTATTACCAGTCACAAACACTCATTATGTAGCGGCTACTTCACAAGTGAAGGAGGTCTTGTAGAGATGTGGAAAACAATCGTAAGAAGATTTCTAATAATGATTCCTCAATTGTTTGTATTAAGTATAATCATCTTTATACTAGCAAAAAACATGCCTGGTGATCCATTTACAGGTTTAATCACACCTCAAACAGATCCTGCACGAATTGCAGAGCTGACTGAAAAAGCGGGATTAAACGATCCAATCCATATGCAGTATCTTCGTTGGATGGGGAATGCCTTCCAGGGTGATTTTGGTCTAAGTTATACGTATAAACGCGATGTTGGTGCGTTAATAGGTGAACGTGCATTAAATACGTTCTGGCTTTCTTTACTAAGTGTTATATTGCTTTATGCTCTTGCTATCCCATTAGGAATTTTAGCGGGTAGATATCAGAACTCTCGTTTAGATAAAACAATTGTACTGTATAGCTTTGTTACATATGCAATACCTACATTTGTTTTAGCGCTAGTATTCCTATTCTTATTTGGATATCAACTACGCTGGTTCCCTACAAGTGGTAGTGTTGATATAAAAATGCAGGCTGGTACATTGGCTTATTATTGGGATCGATTCTATCATATCCTTCTACCGTCAATTACTTATGCTATTTTAGGAACAACAGGTATTATTCAATACTTACGTTCTGAAATTATCGATGCAAAATCAATGGATTACGTTCGTACTGCTCGTAGTAAAGGGATTCCGATGCGAAAAGTTTATTCAAAACATATTTTCCGTAACTCCTTACTACCAATCGCAGCGTTCTTAGGATTTACGATTACTGGATTACTAGGTGGATCAATCTTTATTGAAACAATTTTCGGTTACCCTGGTATGGGACAACTATTTGTAAGCTCAATTTCTTCACGTGATTACAGTGTAATTACAGCATTAGTTATGTTATTTGGCTTCTTAGCCCTTTTAGGTAGTCTATTATCCGATATCATTATGAGTATTGTCGACCCACGTATTAGGATTGAATAGGCGACACTAAAAAGTTAAGGAGGATTTAATATGGCAAAGAAAAATAAAGAAATTAGTAATGTTAATCACGTAAACTCTCCTCCTACTGGATTACAAGTAATTTTTAGAGAGTTTATGAAAGATAAATTAGCAATGTTTTCACTCGTAGTTTTAGTAGCAGTAATTATAGGTATTTTCTTTTGGGCATATTTCATGATTGATCAGCAGCAGTTGATGCGTGTAAGCTTACGAGATAAATTTGGTGCTCCAGGTGAAAAATTCTTACTTGGTGCCGATGAGGGTGGTAAAGATATCATCGGACAAATTATTGTAGGTGCCAAAAACTCAATGTTAATTGCGATTTCAATTACTTTAATAACAGGTATATTTGGAATTTTAGTTGGACTATTATGTGGTTACTTTGGTGGATGGATTGATAATATGTTCATGCGAATTATTGATTTCTTTATCACTATTCCAAGTTTAATGTTAATCATTGTGTTCATCACAGTAGTACCAAAATATACTGTTGGAGCTTTCATTTTAATAATGAGCTTGTTCTTATGGACAAGTACTGCTCGTCTGGTACGTTCGAAAGCCTTATCTGAAAGTAGACGAGACTATGTACATGCATCTAAGACTCTCGGAACGAATGATTTTGTCATCATTGTACGAGAGATACTGCCAAACTTAAGTTCTATAATCATTGTTGAAATGACGTTAAACTTTGCAGGGAATGTTGGTATTGAAACAGGTCTTTCATATTTAGGATTTGGGCTTCCACTTTCAACACCGTCATTAGGAACATTGGTTAGTAATGCCAATAATCCTCTAGTATTACAACAATATTGGTGGGTTTGGTTACCTGCATCATTATTTATCTTATTTATGATGTTAGGAATCAACTATGTAGGTCAAGCATTACGTAGAGCAGCAGACTCTCGTCAACGCTTAGGGTAAGAGACATTTTTTTAGGTAGAAATATCTGAAGATTTCATGTTTTTAAATTAGTTAGTTAAATGCGGTACCACCATATTTACACAAATTTAAAGTAAATATGTTATATAAATAAATCTTATTAGGTACAAAAAGAAAAGGGAGGAAAAGCAATGAAGAAATCTAAATGGTTATTATTTGCAGCACTATTTTCATTATTGCTAGTTCTAGCAGCTTGTAGTGGGAAAGAAGAAGGTACTACAACTGAAGAGCCAGCTGAAGGTGCTGAAGAAACAACTGAAGGTTCGGAAGAGCTATTTGAAGTTTCTGTTACAAACGAAGGTGAAGCTATTGAAGGTGGTACACTTCAAGTTGCTATGGTTAAAGATGAGCCATTCCAGGGGATCTTCAACTGGGAACTTTATGAAGATGCATATGACGCTGATTTAATGGAATGGGCTTCAAATGCACTTTTTGAAACTGATGGAGACTTCATGCTTACTGATGAAGGTATCGCATCATTAGAAGTTGACCAAGAAAACAATAAAGCAACTGTAAAAATTCGTGAAGGCGTTAAATGGTCTGACGGTACGCCGTTAACTATTGAAGACGTGATTTTACCTTACCATATTATTGGACACAAAGATTATACGGGTGTACGTTATGATACTCAATTCCAAAACATTATTGGTGCTGAAGAATATCATGCAGGTACTGCTGAAACAATCTCAGGTCTAAAGAAAATTGATGATTTAACATTAGAAATCAGCTTTAAACAATTATCACCATCTATTTTCTACGGTGGTGACGGTCTTTGGACTTACGCAGCTCCAGTTCATCAAATCGGTGAAATTCCTGTAGCTGAATTAATCGAGTCTGATGCAGTTCGTAAAAACCCAATCACATTAGGTGCATTCAAAATTGACAAAATTGTACCAGGTGAATCAGTATCATTCGTTAAAAATGAACACTACTGGAAAGGTGAACCAAAACTTGACGGCGTTATCGTAAAAGTGGTTCCATCAAGCTCTATTTCTGTAGCAATCGCTTCTGGGGATTATGATTTAATTCGAAGCTTCAATGCAACAAAAATGGCAGAAATTAAAGACTTAGAAAACATTACTATCCTAGGACGTCCAGAGCTTTACTATTCTTATGTTGGTTTCAAAGTAGGTAAATTCGACACTGAACAAGGTAAAGTTATTACAGATTTAGAAAACACTAAAATGGGTAACCAACAATTACGACAAGCTATGGGTTACGCTTTAGATATCGAACAAGTATCTGAAGTATTCTATGAAAACTTACGTGAGCGTGCAAATTCTTTAATTCCACCAGTATTCCAATCATTCTACGATGGTGAATTAGCTGGTTACACTTATGATCCAGAAAAAGCTGAAGCTTTATTAGAAGAAGCTGGTTATGTGGATGTTGATGGTGACGGTTTACGTGAAGATCCAAACGGTGAAAAATTAGAAATTAAATTAGCAGCTATGTCTGGTGATGCGACTCAAGAAGAAATTATCGCATTCTATCTACAAAATTGGGCTGATGTTGGCTTAAATGTTACATTATCAACTGGTCGTTTAATCGAATTCAACGCATTCTATGATATGGTTGAAGCTGATGACCCAGAAATCGATATGTTCATGGGTGCTTGGGGAACTGGTACTAACCCATCTCCATCAGGCTTATATGGAGAAGTTGATGCGTTTAACTTCAGCCGTTACACATCAGAAGAATTACAATCTGCTATTACAGCAATCGATTCTCCAGAAGCATTTGATACTGACTTCCGTGCAGAGCAGTTCAAAATCTTCCAACAGCATATTGAGGAAGTTGCAACAACAATTCCAATGCAATTCCGTTATGAAATCTTCCCAGTCAATAAACGTGTGAAAAACTACAATATTGACTATGCAGATGCAACAGAAGTTCATGAAATTGAATTAGTAGCTGACGAGCCAGTAGCTAACTAATTACTAAAAATGATGAATCCAGGAGTGTTAAACTCCCAGGATTCATCTTTTTTATTTATTCATGCATAAAAAATGAGCTGTTTCAGTTAGAAACAGCTCGAAATTTATTAATAGTCTTTATCAGTAAAGAAAATGGCAATTGTACCAGGGCCAGCATGTGCACCAATACTTGAGCCAATCATTGTTATTTCGAAGGCTTTTGGGTGTAATTTATCTTCGATCAAAGCCTGAACCTCTTTGGCGAATTCTAAATCATCTCCATGGCTTATTCCAACGATTTTATTTGAAAAATCGCCGCCACGTTCTGCCATCAGCTCGATGATGCGGTTAATTGCTTTTTTACGTCCTCGAATTTTTTCTAGAGGAATTAACTTACCGTCTTCTACATGTAAAATCGGCTTAATACTTAAAAGGCCACCGATAAATGCACTCGATTTAGAAAGTCGTCCTCCTGCAGCTAGGTAGCTTAAGTTTTCAACTGTAAACAATTGAGTCATATGCTCAGCCATGTGCGTAATCTTTTGAGCGATTTCTTCATAGGGTAGTCCTTCATCACGTAAACGAACAGCCTCAAGTACGAGTAACCCATGTCCAAGAGAAGCACATTTTGTATCAATAATTTTTAATTTTAAATTTGGATAATTTTCGCGTACCTGGGAAGCAATCATCACAGCTGTGTTATATGTACCCGATAAATTAGAAGAGAAGGCAATATAAATACCTTCCTCATCATTTTTTGCAAGGGTTTCAAACTTATTTAAGAAAATCTCAGGCGATACTTGAGAAGTTTTTGGAACAGCGCCTTCTCGCATTGCACCGTATACCACCTTGGGATCGATATCTAGGATGTCATCATACTGTTGGTTATTTAGATCTACTCGTAAGGTAAAGAGCTCTACATTATTCTCAGTAAAAAACTCCTTTGGTAAATCACTACCGCTATCTGCAAAAATTTTCATATTCATACCTCCTTTAAGCTTTGAATTTGTAATATCCTCTATTCCATTCATTTTAGTGAATTAAAGGGGATACTGGTATATCTATCTATATCTATACTTATAATTTTAGTCTTTCTATTAGGAATTTGGCAATGCCATCTTCGTTATTACTTAAAGTAATTTCATTTGCGATATTTTTTAGCTGATCAATACCGTTCGACATTGCTACTCCGACTCCTGCATATTCAAGCATTTCTAAGTCATTATCTTCATCGCCAAATGCAATAATACGATCTCGTGGGATATTTAAGTCTTTTGCAATATGTGAGATTCCAACCGCTTTGTTTAACCCTTTGCGTACAATCTCAATAATATGGAAAGGTGCACCCCAACGACGGTGATCGATTAATTCGGCATGTACACTTGCTAAATGATCACGAATGATTGGCACATTAGCCTCATCTGCATGAATAAGTAAGCTTGTAGGATCTTCACTTAAGCTTCCGCGTAGGTTCCCGATTGTCACGCGAGGATCGCCCATATTAAAGATATCCATCATGCGATTATCCTCATTATGGATAAAAACATCGTCCTTTACTTCTGCAATCAAATTCTCATATTGATATTTATCCACTGAGTCAACTACATCATGGACGACGCTAATATCAATTGGGGAATGGAGCATTTTCCATCCAGCATTTTTAGGATGGTGTATTAGGGCACCATTAAAGTTAACGATTGGTGTCGTTAACATCATTTCATTATAATACAGCTGACTTGCGCGGAATGGACGACCAGTAGCTATCATTACTTGATGTCCGGCTTCCTTGGCCTTGAATAAAGTTGCCTTTGTTTTTTCGGATATTTTTTTCTCATCCGTTAATAAAGTACCATCTAAATCTAACACTATTAAATGTTGTTTCATGAAGGAAGTCTCCTTTCTCTCTCTTTAAATTTTATCCTTATGGATATATTTAGTCAAAAATTGATAATCTGATTTTATTTTTAGCAAAAATTTTCCACCAATGATATGATTATTAATAATAGTTTTTTCTATTATTGATAAAATATTAGCTTTAGAAAAACTATTTAGGAAATAAAATAGATTTTTCTAAAATTGTTTAGGGGTGAAAGAAAATGTATGTTCAAGATGATATGTGGAAAGGTATACCTTTATTACATGTTTACGATAATTCAATGAACGAACAAACGCCTGTTGTAATATTTCTCCATGGCTTTCAAAGTGCAAAGGAGCATAATTTACACTACGCCTATCAATTAGTACAAAATGGTGTCCGTGTCATCATGCCTGACGCATATTTACACGGGGTAAGAGATGAGAATATTTCAGAGCTAAAAATGAATATGCACTTTTGGGAGATAGTCCTAAAATCTATTCATGAGGTTAACACCATATATGAAGAGCTAAAGCAAAGAGGCTATGGAGATGCTAAAATTGGGATAGCTGGCTCTTCCATGGGGGGAATTATTACAGCTGGCTGTTTAAATACTTATGAGTGGATAAGTGCTGCCGCGATTTGTATGGGAGCTCCTGGTTATGTGGATTTAGCGAATTATCAGCTAGACCAATTTGAAAAAATGGGCGTAAAATTACCATTCGATGAAAAACAAAAAGAGGCAATCCTAAATCAATTATCAGAATATGATATAACAGTTGAGCCAAAGAGATTCAATCAAAGACCTGTGATATTTTGGCATGGATATAAAGATACGACAGTTCCATTTAAAAATACATATCATTTTTATACGGAATTACGTTCACACTATGAACAATCACCTGAGAAATTGAAGTTTATCGAATCAAAAAATTCTGGGCATAAGGTTCCACGTAGCGGCGTACTTGCTGTCACATCGTTTCTTTCTCAACATTTGGCATAAATAATTTCATTTGCTATGATAGAGTTAACACTATAGATAAGGGGGAAATCAAAAAAATGGCAATCAGTGATGATATGAAAGAGAGCATGTTAGGTGCTTTAGAAAATGTAATTGATCCTGAGCTTGGCATCGATATTGTCAACTTAGGTTTAGTATATGAGGTAGATTTAGATGAAGAAGGGTTAGCAACAGTAACAATGACGTTAACATCTATGGGGTGCCCACTTGGTCCAGTAATCGTTGACCAGGTAAACACGGCTCTAAGTGAACTGCCTGAAGTGAAAAAAGTTGATGTTAATATCGTTTGGCAGCCAGCATGGTCAAAAGATATGATGTCACGCTATGCCAAAATGGCTTTAGGAATTCGATAAAACGAGCAATACAGCTCTTTAGAATGCAGCAAACTAAATTTTTAGTTTGTCTGCATTTTTTTTATTGAGGTCTACTAATCCTTTCTAAGAAATTTAACGATAAGAATATTTATATGATTATCATGCAAAATAAGGGGAAGTGTAGAAATATCAAATTTTAATGATTATTTATGAATAAGGAGGTATTTCACATGAAAGCTGTTACTTTCCAAGGTACAAAAGATATGCAGGTAAAAGAGGTTGCTGATCCTAAGATTGAGAAAAGTGATGATATCATTATTCGCGTAACGTCCACAGCGATTTGTGGTTCTGACCTCCATATTTATCAAGGTGCACTTCCTGCATCAAAGGATTACGTAGTTGGCCATGAGCCGATGGGGATTGTAGAAGAAGTCGGTGCTGGTGTAGAAAAAGTGAAAAAGGGAGATCGTGTCGTACTCCCATTTAATATTTCTTGTGGTCACTGTCATTATTGCTCAAATGAGATGGAAAGCCAATGTGATAACTCGAATCCAAACCCACATGTTGATACAGGCGGATATTTTGGATTCACGGAACGTTATGGTGGTTATCAGGGTGGACAAGCGGAATTATTACGTGTACCCTTCGGAAACTTTGTACCGTTTGTAATTCCAGAATCTGTAGAGCTTGAAGATGAGTCCCTACTCTTTATGTCTGACGTTCTCCCAACAGCCTACTGGAGTGTTGAAAGTGGTGGCGTAAAGAAAGGAGATACAGTCGTAGTATTAGGCTGTGGTCCCATCGGTTTAATGACGCAAAAATTTGCCTGGATGAAAGGTGCAAAACGTGTCATTGCAATCGATAATCTCCCGTATCGTCTAAATCATGCGAAGAAAATGAATAATGTTGAAATCATCAACTTTGACGAGCATGATGATACAGGTCAATATATTGCTGAAATTACGAAAGGTGGAGCCGATGTTGTAATCGATTGCGTAGGGATGGATGGGAAAAAGAACCCTCTGGAAGCAGTGGAGCAAAAGCTGAAGCTTTCAGGTGGTACAACGAGTGCCATCCGTATTGGAATGAAGGCTGTGAAAAAATTTGGTACATTACAGCTTACAGGTGTATATGGCTCTATGTATAATCATTTCCCATTAGGCAACTTATTTGAAAGAAATATTAATATTAAAATGGGACAAGCTCCGGTTATTCACTACATGCCAATGCTGTTTGACATGATTAAGGACGGAAAAATTGATCCAACTGAAATCATTACCCACAGAATTGCACTTGAGCGTGCTAGCGAGGCATATAAGATATTCAATGATCATGAAGATGAATGTATCAAGGTTGTATTGAAGCCTTAACATAAAAAGGGTACGCAAAAAATTCCTCTGCGTACCTTTTTAATCGATTCGACAAATAGTTGCTGGACAGTTCTCACAAGCAATTTCTTCTTTTAAATACTTCAAATCTAAAATTGTAATATAACCTTTATCAAAGGAAATAATGTTCTGTTTCTTTAAATCATTTAGCATACGATTGATCATTTCTCGACTTGTTGAGCACAAGCTAGCTACGTCTGTGTTAGTTAAATATATATCAAGGAGAATATGATTTTTATTCTCATCAAGTGGTTTTCCATAAGTATTCGATAAACGAATCAAAGTAGAGTAGAGTGCGCCTTTTTTTCCATGAATAACTAAATCTCGTATTAAGCTTTGATTTTTTAAATTTTCATTTTGAATCCATTTTAGGTATCCAATCATGAGTGTAGGCTGTTCTGTTAAAAACATTTCAAGTGAGTGCTTATTAAGAATCGCTATTTCTGAGTCTACGATTGCTTTTGCGGTATTTGAATGGACTGTTGTAGGGCCGAATAAAGAGCTTTCACCAATGATACTATTCTTGCCACAGACACGAAACGTAAGCTCTTTTCCGTTTTCTGATTCTTTACTGATTTGGATGGAACCATTTTTTATAAAAAACAAATCTCCAGCACTTTCACCTTCATGAAAGATATAATCTCCTTTTTCTACTTGGAGTTGTAGACCACGCTCTTCAAATAGCTGACTAATATTCATTGGTAATGTATCAGTTCTTGCCATTTCTTCACACCCTTTATTTAGTGAACTTTTTGCTTCGATCAGAAAAATAATTTCAATATATGATATCACAAGATGGGCAAATAAAATGTAGAATCTATGTGCCAATTTTTGCAATTCTAGAGTAAACAGCTTATAATCAAATTAGTCAAAAAAGGTCAAACTAAAATCGAAATATTATATAAGATAAAATTTTGAAAGGGTGCTTAAGAATGCAATTTCAACAGCAAGACAATCGTAGTCCATTAGAACAATTCGGTCGTAACTTAATTGAAGAAGTGAAAAATGGAAAGATGGATCCTGTTATTGGTCGAGATGAAGAAATTCGAAATGTCATTCGAATCCTATCAAGAAAAACAAAAAATAATCCGATTCTAATAGGTGAGCCTGGTGTCGGTAAAACTGCAATTGTTGAAGGGCTTGCACAACGAATCGTTCGTAAGGATGTACCTGAAGGGTTAAAAAATTGTCTTTTATATGAGCTTGATATGAGTGCATTAATCGCAGGGGCTAGCTATCGAGGACAATTTGAAGAACGATTAAAGGGTGTATTAAAAGAGGTAAAAGATTCTGAAGGTCAAATCATTTTATTTATAGATGAGATTCACACAATTGTGGGTGCTGGTAAAACAGATGGAGCAATGGATGCGGGCAATATGCTAAAGCCGATGCTTGCACGAGGTGAGCTGCATTGTATTGGAGCAACTACATTAGATGAATACCGTATGTACATTGAAAAAGATCCAGCTCTAGAGCGCCGATTCCAGCAGGTAATTGTCCGAGAGCCATCTATCGAGGACACGGTATCGATTTTGCGAGGGTTAAAGGAACGCTTTCAAGTACATCACAAAGTGAGCATTCATGATCGTGCCATCATTGCAGCAGCAGAGCTTTCTAACCGTTATATTACGGAACGATTTCTACCGGATAAGGCAATCGATTTGATCGATGAGGCATGCGCGATGATTCGTACTGAAATCGATTCAATGCCACAGGAGCTAGATATGGTAACTCGTCGGGTATTACAGTTAGAAATTGAAGAGCAGGCATTGAAAAAGGAAAAAGATGCTCAAAGTCAAAAGCGTCTGGAAGCATTAAGAGCTGAATTGTCTAATTTAAAGGAATCTACAGAGAAGATACGTAAGCAATGGGAAAGTGAAAAACAATGCCTGCAAGCTATTCAGAAAAAACGGGTACAGCTTGAAAGCTATCGACGAGACTTAGAGGACGCAGAAAGTAAATATGATTTAAACAAAGCAGCTGAGCTTCGTCATGGTAAAATTCCAACCTTAGAGAAGGAGTTAACTATCTTAGAGGAGGAGCTGAACAGTAGCTCTGACACAAGAATTCTCCGAGAGGAAGTAACTGCAGAAGAAATTGCTTCCATCATCTCAAGATGGACAGGCATTCCGGTTACAAAGCTTGTAGAGGGTGAGAGAGACAAGCTCCTGCGTTTAAAGGATACATTACATGAACGAGTTGTTGGTCAAGAAAATGCCGTTAAGCTTGTAACTGAAGCCGTTTGGCGGGCTCGCTCAGGCATTAAAGATCCAAATCGACCAATTGGTTCATTTATATTCCTCGGTCCTACTGGTGTTGGGAAAACGGAACTTGCGAAAGCCTTAGCAGCACAGCTTTTTGATTCAGAGGATCATTTTATTCGCATTGATATGAGTGAATATATGGAAAAACATAGTGTTTCCAGACTTGTCGGTGCGCCTCCAGGATATATTGGCTATGAAGAGGGTGGTCAATTAACAGAAGCCGTTCGTCGTAATCCATACGCGGTAGTACTTTTAGATGAAATTGAAAAAGCACATCCTGATGTTGCAAATATCTTACTTCAAATATTAGATGACGGGCGAATTACAGATAGTCAAGGGCGTTTGGTTAACTTTACTAACACAGTGGTGATTATGACATCTAATATTGGCTCGCATTATTTGCTTGAAGCTATGCCAGAACACCAGCAATCTATAGAAGATCTAGTTATGACGGAATTACGTGCCCACTTTAAACCAGAGCTTTTAAATCGTGTGGATGACATTATTACCTTCCATGCATTGAGTACCGAGCATTTCCACGCAATCGCCAGGAAATATATTGGTCAGCTACAGGAGCGTGTGGCTGAACAAGAGATTGAGCTAAAGGTAACTGATAAGGTAGTTGATTGGATTGTACAACATGGGATTGATCCTCAATTTGGAGCAAGACCTTTAAAACGCTTTATTCAACGAAATGTCGAAACAGCAGTAGCAAAAGAATTATTAAGGGGAGAAGTTCTTCCAGGAGAAAGCTTATATGCTACATTAGAGGATGGCCAATTACTAGTGAAAAAATAGAAAGCTTAATATCCGAAAAAACGGGTAGCTCTATTTAAAGAGTTACCCGTTTAAAATATATAATAGAAAAATAAAAGCACTTCATAGAAGAAGTGCTAAAATTCTAAATTAGTGATGATCTGCTTCTGGTGTTGGGTCGTTTGGAATAATCGCACCAATGATAAAGATTAAAATTGTAAAAATAACACCAAGAATTAAGCTAGTTGAAAGTACAAATGGTACAGCTAAAACTGAGCTTACTACATAATTTAACATTAACATTAATAGAACAGACCAAATTAAAGTCATTACATATTGCATTCTTTTTCACCTCTATAAAACAATTTTAAATAGTATTCCAATTTTCATCTTAATTATCATAACATATACAATCATAAAAAAGAACTACAAACTTAAGAACAAATCGTGAATAAAAGGTTGAGGTTCTTTTTTTTATGAGCTATAATTATTACCAGGTACTAAATGTTAGTAGTAAACTGGGGGGATTAAAATGAACGCAGGGATCATTGGATTGGGGAAATACGTTCCAGAGAAGGTTGTAACAAATTTTGATTTAGAAAAAACTTTAGATACAAATGATGAATGGATTCGTACAAGAACTGGTATAGAAGAAAGAAGAATTGCTGGACCGGAAGAAAATACTTCTGATTTAGCGTATAACGCTGCCATCAATGCGATAAAAAATGCGAACATAACGGCAGATCAAATTGGGTTAATCTTAGTTGCTACGGTAACGCCAGATCGAGGTTTTCCAAGTGTTGCATGTCAAATTCAAGAAAGATTAGGCGCTGTAAATGCTGCTGCAATGGATGTGTCGGCAGCTTGTTCAGGCTTTATTTATGCGCTTGCTACTGCTAAGCAATTTATTGAAAGTAAGAGTTATCAATATGTCTTAGTAGTAGGTGTTGAAAAACTGTCCAAAATCACTGACTGGAATGATCGGAATACAGCAGTATTGTTCGGAGACGGCGCCTGTGCGGCAGTAGTTAGTGAGGTAAGTGAAGGAAGAGGTATTTTATCATTTGAATTAGGTGCAGATGGAACTGGGGGTAAACAGCTATTCTTGAACGATGAACATACAATTACCATGAATGGCCGAGAAGTTTTCAAATTTGCGGTTAGACAAATGGGCGAGTCAGCTGTATCCGTTCTAGATAAAGCGGGTCTATCGAAACAAGACGTGGATTTACTAATTCCACACCAAGCCAATATTCGTATTATGGAAGCATCTCGCGAAAGACTTGAGTTACCCGAAGAAAAACTTTCAAAGCATATCCACAAATACGGAAATACCTCCTCTGCTTCTATCGGACTTGCTTTGGCAGACGAATTAGAAGATGGTAAAATCAAAGATGACGATATTATCGTATTAGTTGGTTTTGGTGGCGGCCTGACTTGGGGTGCAGCTGTCATTAAGTGGGGAAAATAGTACTGTAAAAATGCTAGTAGTTTAAAACCAAAGGGGGATTTTAAAACGATGAAAAGAAGAGTTGTTATTACGGGAATTGGAGCTGTTACTCCTTTAGGAAATTCAATAGAGGAAACATGGGAAAATGTAATCGCTGGGAAATCTGGTGTCGGCGCATTAACACGATTAGATGCAGAGAAATTTCCAGTTAAAATAGCAGCAGAAGTGAAAGACTTTGATATCGAACAATATGTTGAGAAAAAAGAAGCGCGAAAAATGGACCGTTTCACTCATTATGCTTTAGCGTCCTCCATCATGGCCATGAAGGATTCAGGCTTAACAATTACAGAAGAAATCGCTCCTCGTGTTGGTGTATGGATTGGCTCTGGGATTGGTGGGATGGAAACATACGAAAACCAATATGTAACCTTCCAAGAACGCGGCGTACGACGAGTAAGCCCATTCTTCGTTCCGATGATGATTCCTAACATGGCTTCTGGTCAAGTTTCAATTCACTTTGGTGCAAAAGGGATTAACTCTTGTTCTGTAACTGCTTGTGCTTCAGGAACGAACTCAATTGGTGATGCATTCAAAGTAATTCAACGCGGAGATGCTGATGCAATGATTACGGGAGGAGCAGAGGCACCAATCGTAAACATGGCAGTAGCAGGCTTCTGTTCAAGTACTGCACTTTCTCTAAATCCAGATGCTGAGATTGCTTCACGTCCTTTTGATGCAAATCGTGATGGCTTTGTTATCGGTGAAGGAGCAGGTATCTTAATCTTAGAAGAATATGAATTTGCTAAAGCTCGTGGTGCTAAAATCTATGCTGAAATCGTTGGCTATGGTTCAACAGGAGATGCTCATCATATTACAGCTCCAGCTCCAGAAGGAGAAGGTGCTGCAAGAGCGATTCGTCAAGCATTAGAGGATGGCGATGTGGATCCAACACAAGTGGGCTATATAAATGCTCATGGTACGAGTACACCATATAATGATTTATTTGAAACAAAAGCAGTGAAAACTGTCTTTGCAGATCATGCCTATAATCTAGCGATGAGTTCTACAAAATCAATGACTGGCCACTTACTAGGTGCTGCTGGTGGGGTAGAAGCTATCTTTACTGCATTAGCTTTAAAAGAGGGAATTTTACCTCCAACTATTAATCTAACAACGCCAGACCCAGAATGTGATTTAGACTATATTCCAAATACTGCACGTAATCAGTATGTTGAATATGCAATGAGTAACTCACTCGGCTTTGGTGGACATAATGCAAGTATCTTGTTGAAAAAGGTTGATTAAATAGGCTGATAGAATCTAGCAAATATCTAGCTGCTCCTCCAGCCTAATAATCTCTGTAAGGATTTGTCGATAAGTTAAATGCCTTTAGCGAAAAGCTAAAGGCATTTTTATGTTGGTAAATGAATATTTAGTTAATATAAGGATGGTGGACATGTTTCGATTTATGCTGTTTTTATTTTGCTATGGTATTTGCGTAATGTCAGTAGGAAACTTACTACTGTATTTAAACTATAGTACTCTCGGATATTCTTGGTCAGCTGTTTGGGCTTTTATCATTACCACAAACGAACTTTATATGGCTATTGGATCAATCATTATATTGTTTATCTTGATTTTCGACCTAAGCCCATCGCGTTTTCCATTCGTTTAATCGTTTTTGAAGCGATGGCATTTGCTTTTTCAGCACCCTCATCAAGAATTCTATCTAACTCATCAGAATCGATTAAATCGTTGAATCGTTGTTGGATTGGCTCTAAATGCTCGACTAAGCTTGTTGCAACACCCTCTTTAAAGGCACCATAACCAAGGCCATCATATTTTTGTACTAGAGAAGGTATATCAATTCCTGTAACAGCAGATTCGATTGTTAATAGGTTCGAAACACCAGGTTTGTTTACCTCGTCAAATGCTACATAACCATCGGAATCCGTAACTGCGGATTTGATTTTCTTTTCGATTTGCTTAGGTGTATCTAGGAATCGTACTGTTGCTTTTGTGTTTGGATCAGACTTACTCATTTTCTTTGTAGGTTCCTGTAAAGACTTGATACGTGCACCTGCTTTTGGTAATTGAATTTCTGGAATAACAAATACATCACCATAACGCTTATTGAAACGCTCTGCAAGGTCACGTGTCAGCTCGATATGTTGTTTTTGGTCATCTCCTACCGGCACGATAGTTGTGTTATATAAAAGAATATCACCAGCCATTAATGGGGGATATGTTAATAAGCCAGCTGTTACGGATTCTTTTCCATCTGACTTATCCTTGAATTGAGTCATGCGCTCAAGTTCACCTATTGTCGCTACACATTGTAACATCCAGCCTGCTTGGGCATGGGCAGGTACCTCTGATTGGATAAATAAAGTTGATTTGTTTGGATCAATTCCAGTCGCTAAATATGTAGCTGCTAATGTACGGATATTTGAGCGCAATTCCTTTGGATCCTGAGGAACTGTTATTGCATGCTGATCCACGATACAATAAATAGCATTCCCCTCATCTTGAAGTGCTGGAAACTGCATAAAAGCCCCGATATAGTTACCTAAAGTAATAACGCCTGTTGGTTGAACACCAGAAAAAATGGTTTTCATCGTAAACCCTCCTATAATTAATTTTTAATATAAAAAAAACACCATACGCTCCACAATACGCTTATGCGCATTGGGACGAATGATGTTGAATCCGCGGTACCACCCAGTTTGTCAATAATGACCACTTCGACTTCGTAACGTGAAGCTGCCGTGCTTTACTACTACTTTCATAAAGCCACTCAAAAGTCCATTCCATATGCTCCGTCTTCTGTTTCCACCAACCACAGACTCTCTATGCACAAAGAGGCACATGTACTATTCTTTATCATCGTTTTTTCAATTCATTTAAATACGATTCGTCAACATACCTGACGTAAAATTATATAAAAAAATCATATACAAAATAAGTTTCAAAAGCAAATTATATTTTCTTTTTATTTTTGGAATGAAATAGAAAGAATTTGGGGAATAATTGTATCGTGAAAGATAATTATTTTCTTTTGGTGAAATCTGTGTAAACCAAAGAAGTAATTAACAGAAATTTGCGATATCTTCTCGATTAATGTCGACTAATTGAGAATTGGCTATATTTATTTGTTAAATGTTTACTTTAACCAAGTAAGGGAATATTATTTGTGTACTATAACAAACATATGGATTTTCTGCATAAGCGAGAAGAAATAGGTATAATTAATATTGCGTTTACTATCATTTTTAAATGTAAGCTATATCCAAAAGGCTAAGATTATTGTATAATTAAGACGTTGTTTTAATTAAACTAATTCTAAAATAATAAATACTTGATAATAGATAATATCCATCCTAATCGGAAAGGAAGTGTAATAATGATTGTAACATTATTTACATCACCAAGCTGTACATCTTGCAGAAAAGCCAAAGCATGGCTAGAAGAGCATGAAATTGCTTATAGAGAGCGAAATATTTTTTCTGAGCCTTTAACAATCAGTGAAATAAAAGAAATACTTCGAATGACAGAAGATGGAACTGATGAAATTATCTCTACACGTTCTAAAATATTCCAAAAATTAAATGTTGATGTAGAAAGTTTACCACTTCAACAATTATATGAGTTAATTCAAGAGTACCCTGGTTTACTTCGTCGTCCAATTATATTAGACGAAAAACGCTTACAGGTTGGGTACAATGAGGATGAGATTCGACGCTTCTTACCAAGAAAAGTTCGAGCGTTCCAATTACTTGAAGCACAAAAAATGGTTAATTAATCATTTCTAGGAATATTCTTGCGAGTATATCGATAAAATCCATTATCACTGGATTTTATCGTTTTTATTTTTTGCAGGCATTTTAAGTGCAATCTGGTTAGAAATGTTTTGATAAAACCAGGTTTTCCAATCCAGTGTATGCATTACATAATTTTAGTACATGAGCAAGAATTTTCACACTTTATTTAACTAAAATCTGAATGCTTTCTACTTGATTTCAATTGCTTTGTCATCTACAATTTCAATATTCAAACTAATTTTTTCTGTAGTTGTTTTTTCTTTTCATTTCATATAGGTAATCATACAATAGAGTTATAGAATAAAGCATAGATATATAGAAAAAAAAGCTTTAGTTCTGTAATAAGTTGTTATGAATGCTGTGTTTTGAATTGTTTGGTTAAACTTTAGCAATCCAAAACATACTAAGAACGCTTTCTTTGTTTTTCAACGAATGACTGTGAAGGGAGTTGAAGTCTAATGGACATCGAACGCGTAAACGAAAATACAATAAAGCTCTTTATTACTTATCGTGATATTGAGGACCGCGGTTATAGTCGCGAAGAGATTTGGTACAACAGAAATAAAGGGGAAGAACTTTTCTGGGATATGATTGGCGAAATAAATACAGAAGATTACTTTGACCTTGATGGACCAATTTGGATTCACGTAAATGCCTCTGAACATGGCCTTGAAGTGATTGTGACAAGAGCTAACATAAATTCCGATGGGGAATCCAACGGGTTGCTATCCGGTTTCGATGAGCATCGAGATGCTGCTCATAAAAATTTAGATGACTCTATTTTTGATGCCTTTGATGACGATGATATTAATCAACTCGGTCTCAATAATATATCTCTTTATAAATTTAAGGACATTGACGAAATTATTCCTGTTGCTAAACGTGTAGTATCACATGGCGTACATTCTTCTTTGTACAAATATGAAAAATACTATTTCCTAGCAGTTGATTTCTCAAATCTTGAAGAAAATCAAGAACGTCAAGATATCCGTGCAATTATTAATGAATATCTGGCTGGCTCCAAAATGACGATTTATCGCATTCAAGAATATGGTGAAACAATTATGGAACAGGATTGTTTTGAAACAGTACTTCAATACTTCGCTTAAGCAGTGATATAGGTTGTAATAACCTAATTGAAGACAACAAATTCAATCTAATATTCAAACGGGCTCCCAGCTGTTTTTCAAAAGTCTTGATTTGGAGTTTAGTGCCCGTTATATAAAATGAGGTGTCTTGATCATAAGGCATCTCTTTTTTTGTTATTAAAATGGGGGAAAATATAAATTTATCTACTATTAACAGAAAATATTGAAAATTTATATTCCACAATTTATAATAAACAAAAGGAGGTGTGTTATGCTTGTAGCTTATACAGAGCAGAATGAGCCCTTTATATTAAATTCAAGCATGCCTCAAACAACATTACACCAGCTTCGAAAGTCCAAAAAATTTTACTGCCCACTATGTAAACAACAGCTTTTATTTAAAATTGGTTCCTTAAAAATTCCCCATTTTGCCCATTTCTCAAAAAGTAATTGTGAATATCTATTTTCAGATAGAGAATCCGAAATCCATTTAAAAGGTAAAGAGCAATTATATAATTATTTTAAGGCATTGAAATTGAATGCCGAGTTAGAGCCTTATTTACCAAGTATTCAGCAAAGGCCAGATATTCTGTTGCAAGATCAAACTGAAAAACGATTTGCCATCGAGTTTCAGTGCAGCTCAATCTCACATGAAAGATTAGTAGAGCGTGACGAGGGCTATGCTAGTGAGAAAATTTTTCCCATCTGGATTCCCAATACACCAAATAATATTGTAAGAAAAGGGATACAAAAAATATCGCTTACTAAAAACCATCAGCAATTTTTACATTCTTCTGAACACCATCCCTATCTTATGACGTACAATCCAAATGTGCGACAGTTTTTTTATATTTCCAATCTAATTTATCTTCAGGGGAATCGCTTTATCTCAAAAGTCCAAGCTATTCCGATTACACAACAAAAGTTCCCCTTTTATCTTCCGAAACCGTTAACCCAAAATGAGTTCAAGCAATTTTTGCTTATTAATAACGAAGAGAAACATAAGTATTTACAGCGGAGAGTATTATTAAGTAGGAGAGGTGTAAGGGACATACTATTAAGAAGTGCTTATGAGCTGCGTTTAAATTTGCACGCTTTGCCTAATTATATAGGTATCCCTCTTGTAGGTAATGACGAATTACAAGTGTTTTCGGTCGACTGGCAGCTCGCGATTTTTTATTTTATTCACACAGAACAAATTGAACTAAGTCATATGAAGGGACAAACTATATTCTACTTTTTAAAGTGGGCAAGATTGCCTGAAAACGCAAGAGCAAAACATGTAGTCTATCAATATTGCAGATTGCTTGAAGAGCTGTCAGTACAGCATTCCTATCAATCTATTCAAGAGGACAAGTTATTAGAGGTTTTATATAATCATTTCCTTGCAATATAGACGAAATATTGAGAAAATAAACATGTGATTCGAATTTCGAAATAATAGTATCGGAGGATTTAGAATGGCTAAAAAAGTGTTAACTCGTGATGAAGTACCAGTAGATTTAACTTGGAATTTAGAAGGAATTTTCCAATCTGACGAAGCATGGGAGCAAGAATTCAAGGAAATCGAAAATTTAATCCCTGAGGCTGAAAAATACAAGGGGAAAGTGGCTGAAAGTGCACAAGCTTTATATGAAACATTACAATTTAGCGATAAAATTTCAGAACGCTTTGGAAAGCTGTATGTGTATAGCCATTTAAAGCATGATCAGGATACAACAAATGGCAAATATCAAGCAACAGATAGTAGAATCCGTTCATTAGGAGCGAAATTTTCTGCTGCATGGTCATTTGTTACACCTGAAATTTTATCGATTGATGAAGAGACAATCAATAACTATATAAATGAGTATGAGCCATTAACTTTGTACAAGCAAATGTTAACTGAGCTAAATTTAGAACGTCCACATGTTTTAACTGCTGATAAAGAAGAATTGCTTGCACAGTTCTCTGAGGTAACAGGAGCATCTGGAAACACATTCAGTGCATTAAATAATGCAGATTTAGAATTCCCAACAGTTAAAAATGACAAAGGGGAAGACGTACAGTTAACACATGGAAACTATGTTACTTTCTTAGAAAGTGACAACCGTGAAGTACGTGAAAATGCATTTAAAGCAATGTACAAAACTTATGGTCAATTTAAAAATACATTCGCTACTACTTTAGCTGGAAACGTAAAAGCTCATAATGTAAGTGCAAGAATCCGTAATTACGGTTCAGCACGTCAAAGCGCGATGAGCAACAACCATATTCCTGAAAAAGTATACGATCAACTTGTTTCAACAATTCATGAATTTCTTCCTGTATTACATCGCTATGTTGCATTACGCAAGCAGGTATTAGGTTTAGAAGAATTACACATGTATGATTTATTCACTCCGTTAGTAAAAGAAGTGAAAATTGAAATGCCATATGAAAAAGCAAAAGATATTATGGTAAAAAGCTTCGAGCCACTTGGTGAAGAATATCAAGCTACTGTACAAAAGGGCTTAGACAGCCGTTGGGTAGATGTATTAGAAAACAAAGGGAAAAGAAGTGGTGCTTATTCATCGGGTACTTATGGCACAAACCCATTCATCCTTATGGACTGGCAAAATAACTTAGACAACCTATTTACATTAGCTCATGAGTTTGGTCACAGTATGCACAGCTATTATACACGTGCAAACCAACCATACCCATACGGAAGATATTCAATCTTCGTAGCTGAGGTTGCCTCTACTTGTAACGAAGAATTATTATTCGATTATCTATTAAAAACAACTGAGGATGCTCAGCAAAAAATCTATTTATTAAATCACTGGCTAGATGGATTCCGCAGTACGGTATTCCGCCAAACAATGTTTGCTGAATTTGAGCATATCATTCATGACTTAGATCAAAAAGGTGAAGCAATTACAGCTGAGCGTCTAACAGAAATCTACTATGATTTAAATAAACAATACTTTGGTGAAGATATGACAGTTGACGAGGAAATTGGTTTAGAATGGGCTAGAATCCCTCACTTCTATTACAATTACTATGTATACCAATATGCAACAGGTCAAAGTGCTGCAACAGCTTTAAGCAAGCAAATTCTTGAAGAAGGCCAACCAGCAGTAGAACGTTATATCAATAACTTCTTAAAAGCTGGATGCTCTGATTTCCCAATCGAAGTATTAAAAGCAGCAGGAGTAGATATGGAATCACCTACACCAATCCAAGAAGCATGTAAAGTATTTGAAGAAAAATTAAATGAACTTGAAGGGTTATTATTGAAATAAGCCTGAAATTAGAACGTCTACAGTTGGTTTAAAACTGTGGGCGTTTTTTATTTGAGTTAGGGAGGGGGGAAGGTAGTGGGAGTATTTAAACCCTAAAAGCAAATCGAGTTATTATAAATGCAATAGTAATTTTGTATTCAATTTTCTAAATGTTTCACAAAATAGATTTAAGGTGTAAAAGCACACTTTGTAGTATGGGGGTAAGTGGCAATATATAATATACCTGTGAAAACGGTTACTATTTGACGAATTTGTGAAACTATTTTCATAGTATTGCATACATTATTATTCCGTGATAAAGTAAATACGTGAAATAAATCACATAACAAACATACACCCCTTTGTTTGAACGTGAACATTTCTCCCATCCCCTTTGTGAGAGGCGTCAGTCGATGACGCCTCTTTTTATTGTTTTCAAAATCAATAGTTGTCCACTTCTAAAACTTGCATCCATATAATCTTTCTACTTCCAAACTCATTCCTATAACATCAGATGAAATGTGACATCCATAAAAAAATAGACAAAGCCAATGTGACTTTGTCTACTAGAAATTTAATATAATAATAGTTTTAAGATTAATAAGTGCTGTTTAAGTTAACTTGCGACGCCAGAGGGTGATTTCTTCATTACATAGGCGTTCGATTTTTTGTTGGAGCATACGCTTTTTTAATTCGCGTTCAGCTTCCTGAGTGGAGATGGAATAGATTGCTGCAACGTCAGTTGTCGTTAACGTATGGTATCGAGCAAATAATTCATCGAAAGTGGGTAGTGGGTTACAAATGATTGCCTCATTCATCATTTCTTGAAGTATTTGGACATACACCTCATAAGCGTACATTCCACTTACCTTTAACCCTTCGTCTTCAATGCATTCGTTAAAGAATACAATGCTTGGGACTTCTTCAATTTCCATTTCGCGTGTGATGTGTAAATCACATTGAAAAGCACGAGCAGCCTCCTTGGATCCAAAATCAGAAATGAATTCTTCAATATCAATATTGGATTCCTTGGCAATTTCGATTAAAGCAGAATAGGAAGTAACTTCTTTTGTCTTTAAAAGTGCATGCTCCTGTAATTTTAGTAAAAAGCGAGCTGATGCACGTTTTCCTTGTAATTCTGCGGCTTTAATCGCAATAGACGGAAGTGCAGGATGCGTTATATCTAATTCGGCTCCAGTAATACAGCCTTTTGTGCGGCGGCCTAATGTATTGAGAGAAGCAAGCTTTGTACTTAAAATATAACGCCAAGTAAAGTAATGGTCATATTCTAATTGAAGCTTGCGCAACATCGTTTGCATTTTTAAGGCATTCTTACATAGCGGATCTATAAAAATATATAATTCTATTGGTTTTGTAGTAGATGTAGGGGCAGGTTCTGATAATAATTGAACATTATTCACTCTAACCCCTCCTCATCTTCATTTGGCGAGTTAATCATATGATTCGCCGTTAGGACAAGTCGTTGGTAATACACATCGCGGAATTTACCCTCGAGTCCAACTTCATCCATTGCTTCCTTCATACATTCTAACCAGGCTTGTGCACGATCAGGTGTAATTTTAAATGGGATATGACGAGCTCTTAGCATCGGATGTCCATGTTCATCACTATATAAATTAGGCCCACCTAAGTACTGTGTCTGAAATTGAATTTGTCTTCTTGTTGTTTCAGTTAAATCCTCTGGAAAAATAGATTTTAACTGTGGATGTCTTCCAACACGTTCATAAAAAGCGTGAAGGAGCTCAGAAAGTTTTTCAGCACCAATTTCCTCGTAAGGAATCGTATATTTTCGATTCATAGGTGTACTCCTTTACTTCTTTTAGTATACGTAAGAAAATCCAAGTAGAGTATACTGTTTAGTCTATAACCACTGTTTAAAAATTATGTGATAAATACATTCTAACAACGTATTACCTTTTTCTCAAACAAATAGCATAACCGAGTCATAGGATCTTTGTTGAAATGATGGAAAAGCAGTCATAAAAACGCTTCCAAGTATTAAGCGTTGTAATAATTAAGAACTTTATTAACATAGTTTTTTGTTTCAGTAAATGGAGGAATACCACCGTATTTTGAGACATTTCCTGGTCCAGCATTGTAGGCTGCTAATGCTAATTCGATATTTTGACCAAATTTATCTAACATTTGACCTAAATATTTTGCACCGCCCATAATATTTTGAACAGGATCTTTTGAGTCATTCACACCAAGGTATTTTGCAGTACCTGGCATAAGCTGCATTAAGCCTGTAGCACCTGCAGAGCTTACCGCATTTTCGTTGTAATTAGATTCTTGTTTCATGACAGCTGCGATTAGCTTCTGTGGGACACCATATGCTTGAGAGGCTTGTTCGATAATATCACTATATGCATTTGCCCCTGCTAATACATTTGTAAATCCACCAGAATTTAAATAATCATTATTTATATAATTTGAGAGCATACTCTCTTCGTTTTGTACTAATTCATTGTAATAAGTATTTGGTAAAAAATTTGCTTCTCCATTTAAGGCAAAGGATGATAAATAATTATTATCCAAACCATTAGTAGAAGTACTATCTAAGCTTGCAAAATGTCCAAGTAAATTTTCAGCTTCAGTAAGTGATGAGTTTGGTGTACTCATCATTTCGTTTAGGAACTGAGTGAAGATTGACTGATCATTGGATGCTGATTGAACATTGGCATCTGAATTACCAAATGATTGGATAGCTTGGAGTTCTAATAATGCTTTCATTGATGATATATTATTCAATACAATCAACCTCTCTCCAATTTTAATGCATTCATAAAGCGAGCGATTTTTTTATCTGCTACCTGCTTTGGAATGTTGTTATCCTTTAAAAACTGTTCGAAAATTTCTTTTCCGAGGGATTCCTCATCTGTTTCATATTCTACCTCATAATCATCGCAGTTTAAATAGAAAGAATGGTCAAACACAATAGTACCACCTTTGTAAGATAATTCCACACGGTCTGTTGTTAACGTCCCAAAGACCTTTAACTGATCAACTTGAACTCCTAATAGTAGTAGCTTTGCTTTAACACTCTCTGCAAAGAACCCTTTTCCAGCAAGCATTGAATCAGCTTGCTCCTTAGAAATTTCATCAGTGGTTTCTAGATGAGTATTTTCAGCTGTACGCTCTTTTAATGTGCAGACAATTCGTTTTTTCGTTTCACGGATTCTTAA
The DNA here is from genome assembly GCF_044795995.1 of Ureibacillus chungkukjangi. Classification (NCBI taxonomy): domain Bacteria; kingdom Bacillati; phylum Bacillota; class Bacilli; order Caryophanales; family Caryophanaceae; genus Ureibacillus; species Ureibacillus chungkukjangi. Next base: position 1,052,617 of record NZ_CP085009.1, read on the forward strand.
GCCACTCAATAATTTCTTTAAATGAAAATCCGTTGTATCAAAATAATGGTTAGTTTGACGGATGATCATTTCATCGGTTACCTGGAATTTTTTTATTAAGTTTTCATATTGTTGTTTAGTTAAGACATTTTTAAATTCAATTTCTAATTCTTGGGCCATTGTTTTTTCCTTTCTTAACATGTATTTTCCACATTCTCTTTCTCGATTTGCAATGAGCTATGTTAAAATATGTAGAGAAAAGCTTAGAAGGGGAAGTTACATAATGCGAAATATATATTATATAGAGAAATATCAATTCGTACATAATGAGTTACACCTTAGTTTAAACGAAAATCAAAATGAAATTCAAATCCAACCTGCAGGACAAGTTTTGACAGATTCTGATCATTTAGCATTTATCTACCTTGTTGAAGAAGTAGGAGAGTATAGTTATTTGTATTTGCCAGATGACTTATGGCCGGCATTAGTACGTGTTTTACAGTCAGAGCAAAACCCTTATCTTATTTTAAATGAGCAAAAAATCGAACTCGAAAATTTCACTGAAGAATTGACTATGCTTCTTTTCAATATTGAAGGGAACGAAAATTACGGGAAAACCTTTGTTGAAGCAGTAGAAACAGCCTTTACTGAAATTTTAAAAGAACAAGCATAGTAAAATACGAAAGCTGAAAGTCTTGCATTTGGGAGGAGTCTTCGATGGGAACGTGGGGAGATTTTTTAAGTCCTTATATTCAGGCAGTTGATGAGTTAAAGATAAAATTTAAAGGGATGCGTTCACAGTTTGGAGCTTCAGGAACAACTTCTCCAATTGAATTTGTGACAGGGCGTGTAAAACCTTTAGCAAGTATATATGATAAAAGCCTGGAAAAGGGCATTACGTTTGAGCCGTCAAAACAATTGGCTAGTGATTTACAGGATATTGCGGGCTTACGTATCATGTGTCAATTTGTAGATGATATTTCAACCGTAGTTAATTTGATTCGTCAAAGAGATGATTTGAAAGTTGTTGAAGAAATAGATTACATTACATTTAGTAAACCAAGTGGTTACCGCTCATATCACATGATTGTGGCATACCCTGTTGAAACAATTCAAGGGAAAATAGAAGTATTGGCTGAGATTCAAATAAGAACGTTAGCGATGAATTTCTGGGCCTCCATCGAGCATTCAATGAACTATAAGTACAAAGGGGTTTTCCCAGAGGAAATCAAAAATCGTTTGCAAAATGCGGCGGAAGCAGCTTTTAAATTAGATGAAGAAATGTCTTCGATTAGAAGTGAAATACAAGAAGCACAAGTCTACTTTAGTGAGTTTAAGGACTCAACAAACCCAAAAATTCGAATTCAAACGACTACAGAGGAAAAGGAGCGTGAATAAGTTTTGAGATTTTCAATTCAATCACGCAGAGATTCCCAATCAAATGAATTGATGGAGCTCGCAAAAACGTATTTGACAGATTTTGGACTAATTTTAGATGAAGAAGAGCCAGAAATTGTGATTTCTATCGGTGGAGATGGGACACTTCTGCATGCCTTTCATCGCCATGCACATCGACTAGATAAAGTGGCGTTTGTAGGAATACATACTGGCCATCTTGGATTTTATGCAGACTGGAAACCATCAGAATTGGAGAAGTTAGTGCTTTCCATTGCCAAAAATGAATTTAATGTAGTGGAGTATCCGTTATTAGAGGTGCAAGTGCATACCCATAATTCAGATACTGCTAGATATTTGGCTTTAAATGAGGCGACGATTAAATCACCAGACGTAACCCTTGTTATGGATATCGAGCTAAATGGCAATCAATTTGAGCGATTCCGTGGAGATGGTTTGTGTGTTTCTACGCCATCCGGAAGTACAGCTTATAACAAAGCACTTGGTGGAGCAATCATCCATCCAACTCTACAAGCGTTCCAAATTACAGAAATGGCTTCGATCAATAACCGTGTGTTCCGTACAGTAGGATCATCCCTTGTGCTTCCAGCGCACCATAGCTGTACTTTAAAGCCAGTTAAAGATCAACAATTCACGATGACGATTGATCATAAGCATCTATTACAAAGCGATTTAAAATGGATTACATTTAATGTGGCCAATGAAAAAGTACGTTTTGCACGCTTCCGTCCTTTTCCATTCTGGGAACGCGTTCATGATTCGTTTGTTTCGAATGATTAATGAGGAGCCAGCATGGATAAAAGATTTAAGCTACAATTTCACGCAGAAAATGATGGGCAGCTTTTAAGGGATGCTATTAGCAAATTTGGTATTTCTAAAAGAGGACTAACATCAATCAAGTATCGGGGTGGGGCAATACTTGTGAATGGAGAGGAAAAAACAGTTCGACATGCTCTTAAAGCAGGAGATGTGATAACTGTTTATTTCCCCGAAGAAGAATTTAGTGAAGGGCTTATTGTTGAACATACAGATTTAACGATCCTTTATGAGGACGAGGCATTTCTAATGTTAGATAAACCTGCCTTCATGAACACGATTCCATCTCGTGAAAATCCAACAGGTAGTATGGCGAACTATATTTGCGGGTATTTTGAAATGCAGGGGATTCATTCGACGGTACATATTGTCACTAGACTAGACCGTGATACTTCCGGTATTGCCTGTATTGCAAAGCATAGTCATATCCATCATTTAATGGGGCTACAGCAAAAGCAAAACCTTATCAATAAGCAGTATGAAGCCATTGTCCATGGGCATGTAGCAGAAGACTCACAAGCAATCATTGCTCCTATAGGTCGAAAAAATACAAGTATTATTGAGAGGGAAGTACGTTCAGATGGACAAGCTTCCCATACAGATGTGAAGGTTATAAAAAAAGGTTTTACAAAGGATAGGGAGCCTGTCACCCATGTAAGACTAAAACTTCATACTGGTAGAACTCATCAAATTCGTGTGCATATGGCGCATATTGGTCATCCTCTCGTGGGCGATGAGTTATATGGAGGAAGTAGGGAACTTTTCAATAGGCAAGCACTTCACTGTGTTATGCTGGAAATGAACCATCCTTTGACAAACGAAAAGCTACAGGTTACAAGTGAAATTCCTGAGTCGATGCGAAATTTGATGAATAACTAAATGGAAGATGATCGGAAAGTGTGCGAACATCTTTTATTTTTCTATATAAATTTGAATTATTAAAATTTTGTGATGTATTAAAAATGCCTTTACCTTATTTCAATTTCCACATATTATTACTTTGAGAGGAGGGGACAAGTATGGTAGAACAACAAAATAATAAAAATGAAGAGCTTTTTAACGAGGAAGAATTACGTCAGTATTTGCTTGATGAAAATATTGACGAATTTCGTGAAATCTTTTTAGAGCTGCATTCATATGATCAGGCCCAATTTTATGAGAAGGTAGGACCTGATATACGAAAAACCATTTATCAATTCTTGTCTCCTCAAGAGATGGCGACAATATTTGAAACAATTGAATTAGAAGACGATGAATATGAGCAATTCTTAAAAGAAATGGATACAGCATACGGGGCAGAAATGCTTTCGTACATGTATACCGATGATGCAGTAGACGTCTTAAACGAACTAGATGATGAGCAACGAGAAAGTTATCTAGAAATGATGGATAGCGAAACAGCTGAAGAAATTAATGAGCTGCTGGCATATGCTGAGTATACTGCCGGGGCGATCATGACAACGGAGTACGTTTCAGTATTTGAAAACTCGACAGTCCGTTCGGCGATGACCGTTCTTCGTAATGAGGCACCCAATGCCGAAACTATTTATTATGTATTCGTTGTAGATGATGACCATCGCTTAAGTGGTGTTATTTCATTAAGAGATTTAATCATTTCAGAGGAGGACACGTTAATTCGTAATATTATGAATGAACGTGTGGTCTATGTGAAGGCTTCGGATGATCAAGAAGAAGTTGCACAAATCATGAAGGATTATAATTTTTTAGCGATTCCAGTAGTAAATGATAATCATGAAATGCTCGGTATCATAACAGTCGATGATATTATTGATGTTATCGATGAAGAAGCATCCGATGACTATTCAAAGCTTGCAGGTTTATCGGATGTGGATGACGTTGAGTCGAGCCCCTTTAAAGCTGCTAAAAAACGTTTGCCTTGGTTAATCATGCTATTGTTTTTAGGAATGATAACGGCAACGTTAATGGGGCAATTCGAGGCAACTTTAGATAAGGTTGCTTTACTTGCACTCTTTATTCCTTTGATTTCAGGGACATCTGGTAACAGTGGCACGCAAGCCCTTGCTGTAGCTGTTCGTGGTATTGCAACAGGCGAAATAGGCGGAAATAGCAAAATAAAGATGCTTCTTCGTGAAGTACTAACAGGTTTAATAACAGGAATTGTATGTGGACTTATTGTCGTGGGCATCATTTTCTTTTGGAAGCATTCGCTAATTATTGGACTATTGGTAGGCGCTGCAATTAGTGTTTCAATTCTTGTAGCAACTATCGCAGGCTCCTTCATACCTTTACTTATTCATAAGCTCGGCGCTGACCCAGCAGTAGCTTCTGGTCCGTTCATTACGACGTTGAATGACGTGACAAGTATTTTAATTTATTTAGGTTTAGCTTCGATGTTTTTAGGTCAGTTAATGTAAAATTAGTTAGTTGATTGTCCTAGTTTTTTGGTCTTTGTGACAGGATTCACGAAAAACTTCCTTCTGCATATCTATAAGTAAAAAAGGATGTGTAAAATGGAAGAGCCAATACTGTTTATTTCAAGCCCTCCAGTTTATTTTACTGAGGTTGTGGAGGTTAAGGAAACTTTCTTAGAAGAGAGTACATCAGTTTTTGTGCCGAATCGATCTGATCGTATCATTGATCAAGTAATCGCAAGACAGTTAAATTATTTTTCACAACCTATCAACCAATACAGAACATTGGTATTTCATCTAGAAGATGGCGAAAAAGTAGTTGGTAAAGTTGATGAAGTGGTAGGTTCTGATGTCAAATTAAAATCTTTAAACGAAATTATCATGGTCAATGGAAATGAAATCAAAGCCATTACAATCGCAAACGGAATTTAAAGTGGGAAGAGTGATTCAACGTAAAAAGTTGAATCGCTCTTTTTTTATGAAAGGATTTAATCGAAGTGACTAGATTATCGCTAGAAGTGGCGGGATTATTGGAGAAAGTGGCTAGATTATCACAAAAAGAGGCTAGATTATCATCAAACTGGCTAGATTAAACGAATATTACTAAATAAAAAAGACCCAAACAGCCTAAAATAGCCGGCTGTTTGGGTCTTGCATAAGCTATATCTTAGTGATGGTGGATGTTTAGGTCAACATCTGCCACACATTGAATAGCAGTGAAGTTGTTTAAGTCAACAGTTACACAAGTTTCTGTTTTCTTGAATTTAGCGATATCTTCGAATGCTTCTGGATCCATTACGTTTGGATCTTCGTCGAAGAAGTCTACAGCTTCCTCATCTTCTACAGCTACAACAGCACGTAAAGTAGCACAGCAATCACCGAATACATCTTCTACTCGGAAGAATGGTGTATAAGAGTAAGTGCAATCCTTACCTTTAGCCACCACTTTAAATGGTCTTCCTAGGTGATCTAGTAGCATGAATACGCGAGTATCCGCGTGACCATGTTTAGTTAGACCTCCGATTGGTTCGATAAAACAGCTACTACCACAAGTGTCATCATGTTTTACTGCTTGATTTTGTAGGTTTAAAATCGTCTTAACAACTTCACAAATACAACCTGAACCGCCCATCATATCTTCTTTCGATGAACTCTCAAATTTGTTTCTTCCACAACCCATTTGTTTCACCCCTCTTAAGTTTAGTTCAATCTACAATATGTGATTTCGAAAATGTAAACCGGGCTTTTGTACTGAAGCATTAAAATTCCTTGAAAATTTATTGCAAAAAATTACCGTTATACCTATCTTAACGAATTGAATAGATTAATTTTTTAATGCGCATAATAAGAAAAAAAAGGGGGTTGAAGCTTGAAAAAATTGGCAGCGATTGTTCTTATTCCACTTTTTTTGATTGGATGCTCTAGTGAACAAACCATTCAAGTATCTGGAATAACAACAGATGAGGAAAAAAGGGCTGAAATAGAAAGCTTGATACGAGACAAGAAGGACGTTTATACGGGAACGGCCATTATGGTTCAGGATGAAGTGTTAATAGCCATACAAGTGAATCCTTGGCTTGGGTTTAAAGAACAAAAGGTTGAAAAAGAATTACAAAAGGAAATAGAAGAAAAATATCCAGATATGAATGTACTTGTGTCCTCTGATTTCAAAATGCACTGGGAAACACAAAAGCTATTAGAAGAAGAGGATGAAAAAAAAGTAACTGATGAAGTGAAGAAGCTGAAAGATTTAGCAAAGGAGGAGACTTAATTGGATCCACAAGAGTATCAACAGATTGAACAAAAAAATACACCTCCTACTCCGTATTTGAAAAATTGTTTAAAAGCATTTTTAGTTGGCGGTATTATTTGTGCAATAGGACAAGCAATTACTTTTTTATATATGATCTTTTTTGACTTTACAGATAAAACAGCAGGCAATGCTACAGTTGCAACAATGGTATTTTTAGCAATGGTATTAACAGGCTTAGGGCTATATCGTAAGCTTGGTGCGTTTGCAGGAGCAGGTAGTGCAGTCCCAGTAACAGGATTCGGGAATGCTGTGGTATCTGCCGCAATAGAAGGAAAAACGGAAGGCTGGGTTTTAGGTGTAGGAGGCAACATGTTCAAGCTAGCGGGCTCTGTTATTTTGTTCGGAGTTGGTTCAGCCTTTTTCATAGCGCTTATTAAGCTGATTTTAGTATCAATGGGTGTGGTCGAATGGTGATATTATTTCCTTCAAAGCCATCCATCGTTGCTTGTGGTGCTGTAGCTGGTCCAGTTGAAAGTAAAAGTGTATTTTATTCTTATTTTGACTCTGTTTCTGAAGATGAGAGATGGGGGCAAAAGACAAATGAACAAGGACACTCAAAAATGATTCAAGAAGCCTGTGACATTGTTATGAAGAAAGCAGATTTGAAAAATTTAGATGTTGATTTCTTTTTAAGTGGGGATCTTGTAAACCAGATGACCCCTACCAATTTTGCAGCGAGAGAACTGGCTATTTCCTTTATAGGGCTATTTTCTGCCTGTGCGACTTCTGTATCCTCTGTTATCATAGCAAGTCTTCTAACAGAAGTAGGTGCCTCTCGTTTTGCAATTGCAGGTGCTGCTAGTCAACATAATGCAATTGAGCGACAATTCCGTTACCCATTAGACTATGGTGCCCAAAAGCCTGCAACTGCTCAGTGGACAGTTACTGCAGCAGGCTATGCTTTAATAGGAAAACATGATCCGAAATTGCCTTCTGTAGTGGCTGCTACTGTTGGGAAGGTTGTAGATTATGGGGAGGTAAGTCCGTTTCATATGGGAGGTGCAATGGCCCCGGCAGCTTATGATACAATCACCTCTCATTTAAAGAAGCGTCATCAAAAAATAACGGATTATGATTTAATCATGACGGGCGACTTAGGAAAAATTGGTTTGAAAATTCTCAAGGCGATGTTTGCTCAAACAGATGCAACCCAAGAAGAATTAGAAGTTTTCCGAGACGCTGGTGCAGAATATTACGGAGAAGATGAGGCATTCCAATCAGGGGCTAGTGGTGCTGGCTGTTCAGCATCCGTTTATTTCAGTTATATTGAACAGCAAATGAAAACAGGACGCTATAAAAAGGTTTTGCTAGTTGCAACAGGTGCTCTACTCTCTCCAATGTCTTTCCAGCAAGGCGAGACAATTCCTTGTACTGCACATGCAATCGAAATTACGATGGATTGAGGCGAAGAGGATGATTGTTTTTTATAGTTTTTTATTTGCGTTTATCGTTGGAGGAATCATTTGTGTTATCGGACAATTGCTTATGGATGTAGGGAAACTGACACCAGGTCATACCTTGGTTATATTAGTCGTATCCGGAGCAATTTTAGATGGTCTCGGCTTATATGAACCCTTGATAGATTTTGCAGGAGCTGGAGCGACAGTACCTATCACTTCCTTTGGTAATTCCTTAACACATGGGGCGTTAGCCGAGGCTGAGAAACATGGATGGGTTGGTGTGCTCACTGGAATGTTTGAGGTAACAAGCTCTGGAATAAGTGCAGCGATTGTTTTTGGATTCATAGCAGCCCTAATTTTTAAACCAAAAGGAAAAGCAAACTAGACAAATACCCCGACTTTCCTTTGTGTACTGACATAGTATACAAAGTGAAAGGAGGGGATTTTTAATGTGGAATAATAATTGTGGTTGCGGTCAGGTTAGCCCTGCCCAAGATTTCTGTGGACCAACTCAAACTATGCCAGCGTTCGATATGTGTGCACCAACTTACACTATGCCTGCATATGATATGTGTGGAGGCGATGGAGGGTACAAAGGATCTTACTTTGTATTAATCGTTGTACTATTCATCTTATTAATCATCGTAGGAAAGTGTTATATGTAAGGAGGGGAGATAAATGCAAAACCCTTTTTTTAAACAGATAGAAAACAAAACAGGTGTAAGTATGGAGGAAATTTTTGCTCTTGCAAATGCAATTCAACATGCTGATTTTTCAAATGAAAAACAAGTTCGTAAAATTATTAAACGAGTTAGCAAGGTGGCTAACAAACCTGTAACTAAAGAATTAGAGGATCAAATCGTTAAATCGATTGTACAGGATGGAAAATCACTAGATCTAGGCAAAATTCAAAAAATGTTAGGCTAACAGTACAAAAGCAGTCGCTTAAAGTTTGCGACTGCTTTTGTTAGCGGGTTTCGTTATGTCCGCCAAAATACATCAGCTCGGCCTTTTTTGGTCGAGTTGTGTTTTTAATTTATATAGTGTTAGATGACTCAGGCTTGGATTGTCTAAATTTCTTTCTCCATTGCACGGTGTGGAATTCCAGCATCAAGAAATTCGGGTGAAGTTACTGTATAATGAAGCTTTTCATAAAAAGGGATTGCATAGCTCTGAGCATTAAGCTTTAGCTTTGTTACACCAAGCTCCTTAGCATACTTTTCAAGTTCCTCCATTATCAGTAAACCGATTTTTTTGCCCCTATATTGTTCAAGCACACAAACACGTTCAACTTTACCGATTGTTTCTTCTAATTTACGCAGTCTAGCTGCACCAATTGGTTGATCTTGGTCTTTGACGATAAAATGGTACGAAGAAGAATCATGCTCATCTAGTTCAACATGCTCTGGGACACCTTGTTCTTCAACAAAGACATTTTTTCTAACAGAAAATGCTAAAGCAAGGTCCGTTTTGTTTTCCACAATGTTAAACTGATACAATGGTCATTCAGCCCCAGTTAATCGGTAAGTATCGTAAGCAGTCCAAGAGCCATCTTCTAATTGATATACTAAATGAATTCGATCTATTACTTCCTGCTCACTAACGCCAATCATGCGCAATTGCCCATAAATGTCATCATGCTCAGTCTCAGTTAAATCCTGTGCAATTGTGATATGTGGAATAAAGACATGCTTTGGTTTTCCAATATTCAATTGCTGCTGTAAATCTTGTTGTAGATTTTTTAGCTGATCTGTAGGTTCAACTTTAAAGTAGATAACATTTGTAGTTGGGAAGAAGGAACTAACTTTAGACGCGTGAATATTTAAAGGTGCATGCTTTTCTGCGATTGAAGCAATCTTCTGAGAAATGTTGCTAATCTCTGTTTCTTCTGCTTCAAATGCCTCTTTTAGAGTAAGATGCGGAGTGATTTTTGAATAATGTGAATCATAACGTTTGCGATACGTGTTCGCTAAATCCTGTAATCTTTTTGATGGAAATGCTACAATACCGTATTTCATCATTTTAGCCCCCTTAAAATTCATGATACTATCAATTATAACAGAATTTAAAAAAATTCGACATTTCCCTCATCAGGTACTTAACTGAAATTTTTGATTAAGGCCCTCTTAAGATCAGGCTTCCAATATTTCCAGGTGTGATTTCCATCGAATTCTTCATAGAATGTAGTATAACCCTTTGATGTAAGCAATGTGTGCAGCTGTCTATTCGGTGTTAAAAAATCTTTTACTTGTTTATCTGTCGTTACAACCTTATCTTCACCTGTTCCGATGACATGATAGATTGAAACCGCATTCATATTATTCGATTCTTCTACAATTTTTAATACATGCTCGTCAACGTAAGGTGATTGTAAGATGGCTTTACCGAAAATAGTAGGATACTTTAAAGCAGCAATTAGTGAAACGGTAGCTGCCATTGAATCTCCAATGACACCTCTAGTTGACCCTAACTGGAAAGTGGAATATTCCTCGTCTAAATAAGGAACAAGCTCATGAGCGAGAAAACGTAAATAAGCTTCATGTAATTCGCCTGTAGGTATATACTTTCTTCTGCGATCTCCGACACTCTTATATGGTATCCCAACAATAATAATATTTTCAATTTCGTACTCATCCAGTAACTGATCAGCTAACCGACTGATACCGCCTAATTGGAAATAGTCTTTACCGTCAGAAGCGATTAAAATGTGATATTTATTTAGAGGAGTATAGTTTGCAGGTACGTAAATTAATAATTCCTGTTCTTCGTTTAATGCAGTACTAAAAAATAATATTTCTTTAATGGTTCCGTGATCCACGAGGTATTCCTCCTTTTAAATCCAATGTACCGAAATTGTATCATAAGCATAATACAACGTGTACTATGTAGTATGGCAAAAAGCACGAAAAGAAGAAGTTATCTTCTACATACAATTAATGAAATGGGGCTTGTTAATATGCAGGGAAAAAAGAATCGTGTTCCATCAGAAGCTGTTGCACAAGCAACAAAAGTTGCTTTAAAGCGACGTGGAGTAAAAGTTGAAGATATCGCAGAAATTGTCTATCAAATGCAATTACCCTATAATGATGGTCTATTAATGGAGCATTGTATTGAATCGGTTGAACGTGTTTTACGGAAAAGGGAAGTGCAACATTCTGTACTAGTGGGGATTGAATTAGACGAATTAGCAGAAAAGAAAATGTTATCTGAGCCCCTACAATCGATTGTTGAGTCAGATGAAGGATTATTTGGTGTTGATGAAACCCTTGCCTTAGGTGCAGTTATGACCTATGGAAGCATTGCTTTAACTACCTTTGGCTATTTAGATAAAAATAAAGTAGGAATTATAAAAAAGCTGGATACTAAAAATAACTGTGTGCATACATTTTTAGATGATTTAGTTGCCAGTATCGCAGCAAGTGCGGCATCCCGAATTGCCCATCGTATGCGTGATTTAGAAGAGAATGAAGAAACATTTGCTAATGCCCGGACATTAGTTCTGGAATCATCATCAAATTTAAATTCGGATATCTAGCTGTATTGTTTTATTGTACAATAATATTGTAGCTAGAAAATTATTTATTAAGAGAGGCAAAACCAATGACACCAAAAGATATTAAAACATTAATAACTAGTGGCACTATCATATTAGCGGTCGTTTTATATTTATTATTTAGATAGAACTTGTATTTTGCATGAGAAGGGACGAACAATGCTAAAAAGGGTCTTTCCAATCATTTTATTATTAATATTAGGAGCATGTAGCCTCGAAAAAGCGGATAGCGAGAAAAACCATGACATTTCTTCCTATGAAGAATTTCCGCTTGAGAACGTTATTGACGGGGATACCATTAAAATAAGATATCATGGGGCTGTTGAATCTGTACGTTTTCTACTAGTAGACACGCCCGAAACAAATCATCCAACTCATGGTGAACAACCTTTTGGTCAAGAAGCAAAAGCGTTTACGAAAGAGTTGTTAGCAGGGTATGAAACAATTTACCTGGAATTTGATGTTTCCTATCGAGATAAGTACAATCGTCTCTTGGCCTATGTCTATACAGCTGACGGAAAGAATGTACAGGAAGAATTATTGAAAAATGGTCTTGCTCGAGTTGCTTACATCTACGAGCCCAATACAAAGCATGTAGACTGGTTTGATGCTATTCAAACAGCTGCAAAAGAAGAGGCAGTTGGGATATGGTCCGTAGAAAATTATGCACAGGAGGATGGATTTCATCCCGAATCATTCGAGCATAGTTCAAAAGCGAACGCCTCAAATGATTGCCTCATAAAAGGGAATATCGGTTCAAATAAAATTTACCATACACCAGTATCACCTTCGTATGAACAAACCAAGGCAGAAGTAATGTTTTGTACAGAAAAAGAGGCTGTTGACGCGGGGTTTCGCCCACCGAAGCAGTAGCATCCATATATTGAAAAATCAGCTCAAATTATTAAAAGAGCTGATTTTTTATTGTCATTCTTCCTCATTCTCTCTTGGTAATTCATTGTCGATATACACGTCGATTATCGCTTCAATGCTATTGGCAAAGGAAATCACACTAGGGTAGAGTCGAATTCCAGGTGTTGAGGCATCATAAAAGCGATAGTGGATAAAGAAAATACAAGTGAGCTGATGTTTGTTTCTATATTCATTGATGACATCAATTTTCGATTTTAATGGTCCAATTAAGACTTCAATAATTTCTTTATCTTCTTCGTCCTCAAATCGTAAAAAAGCTTCAGTATTTAAGCTCCATACTGTCTCAAATCTTGTACGCTCCCGATTTCCTCTAACAAAAGTGTCCCCATTTTTATAGGCTTCTGACGGTATAACGCGAATTTCATCCGTAAATTTATCAATAGGCCATTCGTCTGCAAAGATGCTGAATCTTATAAATGCTGTATCTCTCTTAAATACATTTGTTTCAAGATCTTTGTTCATAAAACCCTCCTATTCTATTTTTAAAATCAAATTATGCATCACTCGGTTCAGTTACTTCTTGCGTAATATTGACGTCCCAACAAATAACAGTAGTACTATCCCTAACATGATTATCTTTAACGGTTTGCAGGAGCATCGTTAGCCCTGCATCTATCTCTTTGAAGTTCATAATGCTAGAGATTTTTTTACCTGAAGAGAAAGGTTCATTCGGACATTCAATCAGTCCATCAGTAGTTAAAAATATACGATTTACACCTTTTCTTAGCTCTCTAATGCCACTACTATAGCAGGGAATGGCTTGATTAAACGTGTTGACTTGACCAATCCATTCATAAAATTGTCTTTGGTTAATTTCATATTGACCAAGCTTGGCAAGCTCTTCGTGGAAAATCATGGATATGCAATCTCCAACTGAAAACCACCAAATGTATTTATCTTTTCTTAGAACGATGAGGCATGCTGTTTCACCCTGAACCTTTCGACAATCCTCAAGAAACTGCTCCTCTTGAAACAGGCTTAGCAAGGTACTTTCTATTTCTCTAAACGCTTGATCGATGGGTAATATTATTAAAGCTTGTATATCCTTTTTTCCTCTTTCCAATTGCTGCAATACTAATTCAGCGCTCAGAGCCGTATTGTGTGCATCCATGATTACAGTAAACTCCCAGGTTTTAAAGGGATCTAACCAAATAAGGCAGGCATCTTCATTTTTATACTGACCTGCTTTAGAATTACCTCCAAATCGCCCGAGGGATACATAACTGAATTTACTTATATCAATTTTATCTACAAAGTTTTCTTGACTTCCAACCCAGCCGAATTCGATTACTGAATTATTCATGCCAATTCCTCTAAATAAGTTTTTAATCGATGGCATAATTTTTTTACATCAGTAGAATCACCCGTCGGAGCACCCTCCCAATTGTAAACAGACATCGGTCCCCAATAATCTTTAGGTGTATTTGGATAACGTGCGACCAAGTGCATGTGAAGGTGAGGAACTGCATTGCCCGATACTAAAGAATATACATGCTCTGCACCCTCCGATTCCATTAATCCTTTACTAACTCTAGCCATGGTCACTCCAAATACTTTAGCTTCTTTCATTGTCATGTCACCAAGTGTTGGAACATGACGCTTTAAGTCAATCATAATATGACCTAGGTAGTGTGGCTTTTCTTTTTGATCAATATGGCCAACATAGACATACCCGTCTTCATAAATTGTAATCCCGGAAGTTTCAAATTTCCCTTTATGCTTATCACAAATAAAACAGTTCATACTCATCTCATTTCCTCCCAGTCTGTTTAAAATAAATAAAAAATCCCATCATCTCTAAAGAGACGATAGGATTTTATCGTGGTACCACTCTTCTTATTTCAGTACAAAAACCGAAATATCTCAGGACTCGTTTACGGAAGTTAACCGTATAGATTTTATCTCTATACACTCATAGGTAAGTTGGGGAGGTTATTGCCTGTCTTGCACCAACCGACAGTTCTCTTATCAATAATGTCTCCTTAATACTCCTAATCACTGCGTTTCTTGTATATATTTTCTAATATTCTAAATTTTACCAATATATTTGTCAATATCGAAAGTAAAATAAATAGACCCTTTTCTTTTTTCGAAAAGGGTCCCGTACTTTTATTTGAATCTAAATTTTACTTTCATAACAAATACTACTCAAGATGATTAGTAATCAATTTGTTGTTGATCCAAAACACCTTGTGGCAATTCTTCTTCATCCTCTTTTAAGAATAAAAAAGATTCGTCCTTTAACTGATGTAATCTTTCTTCATTCAATCCTACAGACAAAGGTCCTGAAAAAATTTTCTCCCACCAAGTATCAGTCGAAATCATATAAAATTGCCCCCTTTTAGTTTGTCTCTTTCCTTCTAAATACCATTTATAAATTTAAATTAAACATTAAAGAAGGAATTAGACGATAAATTGTAGTAAATTGTACATAGTTATTATGAACAGAAAAATTTAAATTATGTATTAAGGGGTAGGGATGTAGATGACAAGATATACAGCAGAAGACGTAGAATTCATGATAGATGAGCAAAAAAAATTTTTTTTAACTGGACATACAAGGAATATAGAATTTCGAAAAAAACAATTATTAAAGCTAAAAGATAAAATCAAGCATTACGAAAAAGATATATTAAAGGCTTTAAATTTAGATTTAGGCAAAAGTGAATTTGAAGCTTACTCAAATGAAGTCGGGATTGTTCTAGAGAGCATTAGCTATTTCGTAAAAAATATCGATGAATGGGCAAAGCCTGTACATGTTAAGACACCTATTCATTTTCAGCCTGCAAAAAGCTTTGTTGTTAGGGAGCCCTATGGTGTTGTCCTGATTATTGGTCCATTTAATTATCCATTTCAGCTTGTAATGGAGCCGCTAATTGGTGCCATTATTGGTGGGAATACAGCAGTAGTTAAGCCTTCTGAAACGACTCCTCATACTACTGAAGTTACAAAAAAAATTATTGAGGAAACTTTTGATACTTCATATATAAGAGTAGTTGAAGGAGAAAAAGAGGAGGTCACTCATTTAATTCACGCTCCATTCGATTATATTTTCTTCACAGGTAGTGTGGCAGTTGGGAAGGTAGTTATGCGGGCGGCAGCAGAAAGGTTAACGCCAATTACTTTGGAGCTTGGTGGTAAAAGTCCAGCGATTGTAGATCAGACTGCAAATCTTGAGGTTGCAGCTAAACGAATCGTCTGGGGGAAATTTAATAATACCGGTCAAACCTGTGTAGCACCGGATTACTTATTTGTACATTCTTCGGTTTATGAGCAGTTCATAAAAGAACTGAAAAAAACCATCGAACAATTTTATGGAGAAGATCCGCAGGAGAGCGGTGACTACGGACGGATTGTGAACAATCGTCAATTTACTCGACTGCAAAAATTACTTGAAGCTGAAAAAGAAAATATTACATTCGGTGGAAACCTAGATGAAGAAAACCTTTATATTGAACCAACTATTTTAGAAAATATCAATTGGTCCAGTCCTATTATGGAGGATGAGATTTTTGGTCCAATCCTACCAATCATGAAATATGACAATTTAAAATACACATTACATCAAATTCAAAAGCTCCCTAAACCATTAGCAGCTTATTTCTTCTCGGAGCATGAAAAAGCAATTGAAATCTTCCTAGAGGAATTACCTTTTGGAGGTGGCTGTATTAATGATACCGTTACACATGTAGGGAACCCATATCTGCCATTTGGCGGCGTAGGACCATCTGGAGTCAATGCGTATCATGGTAAAGCAAGCTTTGAGAACTTTACACATCCAAAATCCATCATGAAGCGATCCTCAAAATTGGCGAATAATTTATTATTCCCACCCTACAAGCAAAAGTTAAAGCTTGTGAAAACGATGCTAAAATAAAACCTTTCCTCATAAACACTGATTTTCGCTACTTTTGGCGAAAATCGTGTTTTTCTAAAAATCGACCTATCTTCCTTATTATTGAAATGCATTAGAAGTGGTATAATATTGTATACAAATATTATCGGATAGTGAATTATTAGCTTTTATAACGGATAAGAAAGTATAAAACTTTCTTATCCGCATAAGTACAACTAAGGCTAATCGCTAAAAGGATTGGTGCTTAGCCAAGTTTTCTAAAAAAAATTTTGGTTTTACATACTTAATGAGGGTGTCGATTTTTGGTGAATTTTGATATCATTAAATTTATTTAGAAGTTACGGAAATTGAGGGGGCTTTTTAGTGAATAATGTATTTGATGAAAAACGTACAATTGATTTATTAGGTCAATTAGTAAATATTCCTAGTCCATCAGGGTATACAGCAACAATTATGCAATTTATAGGAAGTTATTTAAAAAACATTGGGATTGAGTATAAGCAAACAAATAAAGGTGCAATAATCGCGACTATCGAAGGCGAAAATAACGCTTCTCATCGTTTACTAACTGCACATGTGGATACCTTAGGTGCAATGGTAAAAGAAGTTAAAGCTAACGGTCGATTAAAGCTAGCGATGATTGGTGGATTTAAATGGAATGCAGTGGAAGGTGAGTATTGTACAATCCACACTGCACAGGGGAAAAAAATTCGTGGAACAATACTTCTTCATGAAACAACTGTCCATGTATATAGCAATCCCGATGCCATCAAACGTGATGCAGATCATATAGAAGTTCGTATAGATGAAAAATGCTTTAATGCCGACGATGTACGTGCTACTGGTATTGAAGTAGGAGACTTTGTTTCCTTTGACCCGCGCTTTGAGGTTATCGATAGTGGATTTGTTAAGTCAAGACATTTAGATGACAAAGCAAGTACAGCGTTAGTTTTACAATTGGTGAAGTACATTAAAGAAAATGATATTAAACTACCATATACAACACATTTTTATATTTCAAATAACGAAGAAATCGGCTACGGGGGAAATTCAAATATTCCTGAACAAGTAGTTGAATATATTGCGGTGGATATGGGCGCAATTGGTGATGGTCAAAGCTCTGATGAGTATACAGTATCAATTTGTGCTAAGGATTCGAGTGGCCCTTATCATTATGAGTTAACAAGACATTTAGTTGAGCTAGCAAAAACGAACAGCATTGATTATAAGCTTGATATTTATCCGAATTATGGTTCTGACGCATCGGCAGCAATTCGTGCTGGCTTTGATGTAAAACATGCATTATTTGGACCTGGTATTGAAGCTTCTCATGCATATGAGCGTACGCATGTTGACTCATTAAGAGCAACTGCACAGTTATTATACACTTACGTAATTTCACGAATGGATTCGGAGGATTAATATGTATACTGAGGAATTATTAAGTGTTCTCCCTTTAAAAAAAATTTCAGGGCAATTACCAAATACCATCAAGGATGTTTCAATCGATTCGAGAAGTGTTCAACCGAAAAGCTTGTTCGTTTGCATTAAAGGCGAGACAGTTGATGGTCATGATTTTGCACAAAAAGCTGTTGATGCAGGTGCAACGGTAGTAGTAGCTGAAAGAGAGCTTACACTAGAGGGTGAAGTTGCCCAAGTAATCGTGAAGAATTCGGAACGTGCCTTAGGTTTACTAGCGGCTAAATTCTTCGACTACCCATCTAATGATTTAATGATGATTGGTGTAACTGGTACAAATGGAAAGACAAGCGTATCGGGCATTATTCATCACATGCTAGTTGGTATGGGAGAACGATCTGCATTATCCGGAACTATTGGATTTGAATTAAATGGTGTGCTTTACGAAACAGCCAATACAACTAATGATGTACTTAGTACACAGCAAATGATTTTCCGTGCGAAAATGGAGGGCTGTAGTGCAATGGTGATGGAAGTATCATCCCATGGCTTAGCTTTAGGTAGGTTAGCTGGTGTAGATTATGACGTTGCAGTATTCACTAATCTGACGCATGATCATTTAGATTTCCATGGAACAATGGAAGAGTACGGCAATGCTAAAGGATTACTATTCTCTCAAATGGGGCAAGATTTTACGAAGAATAAGTTTGTTGTCTTAAATGCCGACGATCCATGGTCTGAAAAATACGAAAGAATGACATCCTATCCAGCTTGGACGTATGGGTTGAAAAACGATGCGATTTTCAAAGCAGAAAACTGCAATTATGAAGATGGCTTAACAACCTTTGATATGCATACACCTGAAGGAAAATTCCCGGTAACAATGCATTTACTTGGTGAATTTAATGTTTATAATGTATTAGCAGCAACAGCTGTATTTTATGCTCGTGGATACTCATTGGAAGAAATTATCGAACAAATTGAGGATCTAGCGCCAGTCCGTGGCCGTATGGAACGTGTTAAAACGGATTTGCCATTACAAATTTTTATTGATTATGCACATACTCCAGATGCGATTGAAAAAGCGATTAATGCTGCTTTGCCTTATAAAAAGCCGGAAAATAAATTAATTTTCCTAATCGGTACTGGTGGTAATCGTGATAAATCAAAACGTCCTGCCATGGCACAAAAAGCATCTCTTGCTGATTATGTTGTTCTGACAACAGATGATCCACGCTATGAAGAATATGATAGTATTACAGGTGATTTAGCAAAAGGTATGCTACATGACAAGTTTGCTTGCATTGGAGATCGTGCTGAAGCCGTACGCCATGCTGTTTCAATTGCTGACCCGGGTGATATTATTATATTCGCCGGTAAAGGACATGAGGATTACCAAATTATCGAGAATACAAAAT
The DNA here is from genome assembly GCF_044795995.1 of Ureibacillus chungkukjangi. NCBI lineage: Bacteria > Bacillati > Bacillota > Bacilli > Caryophanales > Caryophanaceae > Ureibacillus > Ureibacillus chungkukjangi. The sequence goes on from NZ_CP085009.1 coordinate 1,071,613, forward strand.
ATCCTCATAGTGATGCAGAAATAGCGGTGGAAGCTGGCCGTTTAAAATTCGTGTAATACTTATTATGGATGTAGCTTGTTTTAGGCTGTTCGGTAAGCTCTAGCTTATTGAACAGCCATTAAAATTTTGTCGATAGACCAAGAAACTGGATATATAATAGAATTTGTTCCCAGTATATATAGTAGACAAAGGAAAAATGATTGTACTACTTAAGAAGAATCTTTTATTATACTGATATGTACTTATAAATGAATCGGTATAAGGAAAACAACGAATCGCCCTCTTTAGGCGAAAACGTAAATTTTCCAATAGCAAGGGTATATAAAAAGGAGAAACAAAAATGACTTCAAAATTAGAGCAAGACATATTATCACGTCGTACCTTTGCCATCATCTCTCACCCAGATGCTGGTAAAACGACGATTACAGAGAAATTATTATTATTCGGTGGTGCCATCCGTGATGCTGGTACTGTTAAAGGGAAAAAAACAGGTAAATTTGCAACTTCTGACTGGATGGAAATCGAGAAGCAACGTGGGATTTCTGTTACATCCTCAGTAATGCAATTTGACTACCTTGGTAATCGTGTAAATATCTTAGATACACCTGGTCACCAAGATTTCTCAGAAGATACTTACCGTACGCTAATGGCAGTGGATAGTGCTGTCATGGTTGTCGATGCGGCAAAGGGGATTGAGGCACAAACATTAAAGCTATTTAAAGTTTGTCGTCTTCGCGGTATTCCAATATTTACTTTTATCAATAAGCTTGACCGTCAAGGGAAAGAGCCTCTTGAGTTAATCGAAGAGCTAGAAGAAGTTTTAGGAATCAATGCTTACCCAATGAATTGGCCAATCGGGATGGGGAAAGAATTCTTAGGAATTTATGATCGATATAACAAAAGAATTGAACAATTCCGTACAGATGAAACAGAACGCTTCTTACCAATCGATGAAGACGGAGAGTTAGCAGTAGATCATCCAATGAAAGTGACTTCTTACTACACACAAGCAATGGATGATATCATGCTATTAAACGAAGCAGGGAATGATTTCTCAGAGGAAAAAATTCGTCGTGGGGAGTTAACGCCAGTATTCTATGGTTCAGCCTTAACAAACTTTGGTGTGCAAACTTTCCTTGAAACCTATTTACAATTCGCACCTACACCGCAGCCACGTTTAACAGAGGATGAGCAGTTTATCGACCCGGTAGATCATAATGAACTTTCTGGTTTCATCTTCAAAATTCAAGCAAACATGAACCCGGCTCACCGTGACAGAATTGCGTTTGTGCGAATTGTTTCAGGTAAATTTGAACGTGGTATGAACATTACGCTTTCTCGTACAAATAAATCCTTTAAAGTAACTCAATCTACTCAGTTCTTAGCAGATGATCGTGAAACAGTCGATGAGGCAGTTGCTGGTGATATCATTGGTTTATATGACACTGGTACTTACCAAATAGGGGATACAATAGTTGGTGGAAAGAAGACGTTCCAATTTGAGAAACTACCTCAATTTACACCAGAGCTATTTGTTCGTGTTACAGCGAAAAATGTTATGAAGTCAAAGCAATTCCATAAAGGGATTTTGCAATTAGTGCAAGAAGGAGCAATTCAATATTATAAAACGCTTCATACGGAAGAAGTAATTCTAGGTGCAGTAGGACAATTACAATTTGAAGTGTTCGAGCATCGTATGAAAAACGAATATAATGTAGAAGTGCAAATGCAGCCAGTTGGTTCGAAAATTGCTCGTTGGATTGAAAACGAAGAGGATGTAAAAGAATCAATGCATTCGGCTCGTTCAATGCTTGTAAAAGACCGCTTTGATAACCTTGTATTCTTATTCGAAAATGAATTCGCAATGCGCTGGTTCTCAGAGAAAAACGAAGATATCAAGCTATATAGCTTATTATAGAATCTTCTTGAACGCCATATTTTGGCGTTCTTTTTCTTATCAGCTTCCACAGGTATTAGAGCTTTACAATACATTTACATTTAAATCTAAAAATATCATTGCTTTTACCCTAGGCATATGTTTTAATTAAGTTAAATAATAACTGAATAACCATTTGACTATTGTCAAAGGGGAGTAGCTTATAAGTATTGAAAAATACTTACTTCACATTCGTCATTACATGGTGGGAACCATCGGGTGTGAAAGCATTTGATTATTTGATTTCAAAATGTTGTTTTTGGAATCACTAAAATTGCTTAGCAAGACCTTTGCCTATTTATTAGGCATGGGTCTTTTTCTTGTGCGCCCGGCATGCGCATGAACTATAGGGTGTAAGTCCCGAACCCCGAAGACAGAAGTAGAGGTTAGCCAAGAGCAAGGGTGTCCGTGGCGACGCGGAATCTGAAGGAAGCTGGAGGCAAAACACCGGTCCGAGGAACACGAATCTCATACAAGGCTAGTTACGACTGGATGAGTTTGCAAGACAAAACAAAGTCCTTTCTGTCGAAGGTCATACCTAGTAAATGAGGCGGATAGATGGTGTGAAAGTGCATGTGCTTACCCGGGGAGGTCTGATGGAAACATGAAGTACCCTTCATAACCTACTTGGTGACAAGTAGCTGAATCATCAGAAGTCAGCAGAGGTCATAGTACGATTGGGTCTAGAACCAGTCGGAAGGACTGAACAATTAAGAGAGATTAGCCCTTGGCTTTCCATCTAGAATGAATGAGCACAGAAAACAGAGAAACCTCACGCTTAGAAAGTAGTGGTGAATCCCACGAGGGTATTTGCGGAGGGTGGAGTTCAGATGGGCATAAGAAGATAAGCTAATCACGGAAAGGAACGAAATGGTGATGTTGAATCAAATTCTTGAACGGCAAAATATGATACAAGCGCTAAAGCGAGTTGAAGCGAATAAAGGAAGCCATGGAGTAGACATGATGCCCGTACAAACCTTACGACAGCACATGCTCGAAAATTGGGAAACCATTAAATCGCAGATTTTGAATGGAACCTATGAACCGCAACCAGTACGTCGAGTCGAAATCCCGAAACCAGATGGTGGTGTGCGTTTACTAGGTATCCCAACCGTGACAGACCGTTTGATTCAACAAGCTATCTCGCAGATTTTATCGAAGGAATATGACGAAACATTTTCGGACCACAGTTATGGATTCCGTCCAAATCGGAGCGCCCATGACGCCGTTCGGAAAGCAAAGGGTTATTTAAAGGAAGGTTATCGATGGGTAATTGACATGGATTTAGAGAAATTCTTCGATAAGGTTAATCATGACCGACTAATGGCAACATTAACGAAACGAATTTCAGATAAACCTTTATTAAAACTTATTCGTAAATACCTCCAAGCCGGTGTCATGATAAATGGAGTGGTTTCAAGTACAGAAGAAGGAACACCACAAGGTGGACCTTTAAGTCCTCTACTTTCAAACGTAGTTCTAGATGAACTTGATAAAGAGTTGGAGGAACGTGGACATAAATTCGTTCGATACGCAGATGATTGCAATATTTATGTGAAAACGGAACGTGCGGGGTTAAGAGTAATGGCGAGTGTACAAAGATTTATTGAGGGAAAACTTCGTTTAAAAGTAAACCAAAAGAAATCAGCAGTAGATCGTCCTTGGAACCGAAAGTTCTTAGGTTTTAGTTTCACGAATCACAAAGAACCAAAAGTTCGTCTTGCGAAAACAAGTCTAGTCCGAATGAAGATGAAAATACGAGAGATTACCTCAAGAAAGATGCCATATTCCATGGAATACAGAATCGAGAAGTTAAACCAGTATCTAATGGGGTGGTGTGGTTATTTTGCATTAGCAGATACAAGTTCCACATTCAAATCACTAGATAGCTGGATTAAAAGAAGATTAAGGATGTGTCTATGGAAGAATTGGAAGAAACCTCGAACAAGAGTCAGAAATCTTACTCGATTGAAAGTTCCTTTTGGAAAAGCATACGAGTGGGGAAACACCCGGAAAGGGTACTGGCGCATTTCTAATAGCCCCATATTACACAGAACCCTCGGCAATTCCTATTGGGAAAGCCAAGGGCTGAAAAGTCTGCAAGTTCGTTACGAAACTTTGCGTTATTCATCTTAATTGAACCGCCGTATACGGAACCGTACGTACGGTGGTGTGAGAGGTCGGGAGTTAATCACTCCCTCCTACTCGATTTGTCTAAAAATGGTTATCAGTGAATTTATTTACCTGCAGTAAGAAAGTGTAACTGCGGGAACAAAATTTTGCTTATTTCAAAGCTCATGATGATAAGTGAAATTTTCTAATAAAAATCCCTTCATGTGGGTAAACAAATGGTAAGGAGGAAGATGTAGTGGAAATATTTTTAGAATATGCTTGGGTATTACTTGTACTTATCGTATTAGAAGGATTATTAGCTGCTGATAATGCCGTTGTTATGGCAGTAATGGTAAAGCATTTACCTAAAGATCAGCAGAAAAAGGCTTTATTTTATGGATTATTAGGTGCATTTGTTTTCCGTTTTGCAGCACTGTTCCTAATCACGGTTTTAGTAAACTATTGGCAAATTCAAGCCATTGGTGCTGCTTATCTTTTATTCATCTCGATTAAGAATATTTACGACCAGAAGTTTAAGCAGGATGATGAAGAAGATGACGGTGTTGAAGAACATACGAAAAAAGGTAAGGGCTTCTGGGCTACTGTTGCTAAAGTTGAGATGGCAGACATTGCCTTTGCAGTAGATTCTATGCTAGCTGCTGTTGCTATTGCGGTTACATTACCTGAAGTGGGTAATTTCGATATCGGTGGTATTAATGCCGGACAATTCGGAGTTATGTTCTTTGGTGGTATTGTTGGTTTAATACTAATGCGTTTCGCAGCACAATGGTTTGTTAAAGTACTGCACGATTACCCAGATTTAGAAACAGCCGCATTTTTAATTGTTGGTTGGGTAGGTGTGAAATTGGCAGTCCTAACATTATCCCACGATGGTGTTGGAATTTTACCACATGACTTTGCGCATTCTACAACATGGAAAGCAATTTTCTGGGTTGTATTACTAGCTATTGCTCTTGGTGGATGGTTCCTTGGAGTTTCGAAAAAGAAAAAACAAACTACACAGGAATAAACCTATAGAAATGGGGAACAGTGTAAACTGTTCCTCTTTCTTTTATATTTCGAATTAATTTACCATATTCATCACAAACTAATCTTGAGGAATGTTATTTGAAGAAACTGTGATGTCGGTAACTTTAATACATAATATTTTATCTCAATGAAACTCACTGATTGAAGGTTCACTTTAGATGAATTTTCCATTATACTTGTAGAACTAGAACGATAAGTAAAAGAGGCGAATTATATGGCCCAGCATCCTAAAAAAACTAGAGTCATAACACCATTTCAAATACTTGTTAGCTATTATTTTATAGCAATAGCTACTTCCTTCCTTTTATTAAGAATTCCTGGCGTATATAAGGATGGCGTTGATATATCTTTAATCGATACGTTATTCACTGCTGTAAGTGCTGTAAGTGTTACAGGCTTAACTGTATTTGAACTATCTGAAGCTCTTACATCATTTGGAATGATTGTATTGCTCGTAATATTACAATTAGGGGCAATAGGAATCATGTCATTAGGGACTTTTATTTGGATTATTATGGGGAAAAGAATCGGAATGCGTGAAAGACAGCTAATTATGATTGACCATAACCAATACAATTTATCTGGTGTAGTTCATTTATTGAGGGAAATCGTAAAAATACTATTTATCATTGAAGCGATCGGTGCACTTATTTTATCAATGCATTTTCTTCAATACTTTGATACGTGGGAACAAGCATTCAAGCACGGTGTTTTTGCTGCCATCTCGGCAACCACAAATGGCGGATTTAGTATTACCGGTGATAGCTTAATACCCTATCACAAGGATTATTTTGTTCAATTCATTACAATGATTTTAATCGTACTAGGTGCGATTGGCTTCCCGGTATTAATTGAAGTGAAAAATTATATGTTCCGTAAAAATCCATCATTTCGTTTTAGCTTATTCACAAAAATAACAACGGTTACCTATGGTCTGTTATTTGTTGTTGGTACTTTAGTTATTTTACTGATAGAAACCTTTCACTCTTTTCGTGGCATGCCATGGCATGAAAAGCTGTTTACATCAATGTTTCACTCGATTTCTGCGCGTTCGGGTGGGTTAGTGACATATGATGTAACTTTATTTAGTGAAGCAACTGATATATTCTTAAGCTTTTTAATGTTTATAGGTGCTTCACCAAGCTCAGTAGGTGGAGGAATTCGGACAACGACCTTTGCACTTGCTATCCTGTTTTTATATAATTTTGCAAATGGACGAACAGAGATACAATTATACGGTCGTGAAATTTATTTGATTGATATTTTCAAGTCCTATGTTGTCATTATGCTTGCCTTCTTTATGGTTATGATTTCGACAATGATTTTACTAATAACGGAGCCTGCTGCTTCTACCACACAAATTATATTCGAAATCACATCTGCCTTCGGAACAGCAGGTATGTCTCTAGGAATAACCGAGCATTTGTCGACTGAAGGCAAATTCGTAATTATGATTTTGATGTTTATCGGTCGTGTTGGATTAATTTCATTCTTATATACACTTGGAGGTAGAGTCGATAAACCACCTTATCGCTATCCAAAGGAACGAGTGATAATAGGATAATTTTCTGAGGGTCTCATTGTAAATATGAGACCCTTTTATATTACAAATATTAAATTATTAGAATTTACAGATATTTAACGTGCAATTTTTGGTTTTATTAGTTAAATTAAGATTAACTTCAAGATAATGTAATAACTATTTGAATGATTGAAATATTTTGTTAAATATTGTAATGATAGAATTATAATTTGAAAAAAATGGAATTAAATAGGACTAATGAATTTATATTTTAAAATTTGTCGAAAAAATAAAAGGTCAAAGGTCTTACATCTAACAGCATGCAAAAAGTGTAAAAATACAAAAATAATCATAAAAATGTTACTTAGATAGATTATATGCCTTATAAATAATGTTTTTGTCCCATTTTATTAAAAAAAATCTATGGAATAATTTGTATTAAAAGATATAGTTTGAATATTTAGTATAATTTAATTTACAAAGTCATAAATTAACCAATTTATTAATAGAATAAAAGTAAGAGAATTGCGTGGAAGAGAGTATTTTTTCCAGAAGGAAAGGATTGGTGAGCGTGAAATGGTGAAAACTGTCAGACCTATTTTTAGGAAATTGTTTCAAACCGTTAAAGATCCAGTACTAATATTGAATACTTCCTGTCAAATTGAGTCAATTAATGACTATGCAGCGCAAATGCTAAATATAGATCAATCATCAAGAAGTCTATTAGAGATGGACGAGTCATCTAAAAGTAAGTGGAATAAGTATTTAAAGAAAATTCAAAGCACTCTTGGTGGATTTTGTAATCTGAATCTTAAAATTGATGAGGGTAAGTATAAGGAATTTCGCTTGATGGGATATTTTCATGAAAAGAAGGATCTTATATTTGTAAGAATTTCTCCAAAGTCTGAAGCTAGCTCAATTAATGAAAGCAACAGTATTGACATCTACTCTATGTTTAATGACATTTCGCATGGTATTATTCTGACTGATTTAAATGGGGAAATTGTGGATTTAAATAGTCAAGCATTACAATGTATGCAATGCGAAAAAAGTCAGATTATCAAGAAGCAGCATGAAGTGATATTCGAAACACTTTCGGATTACGAATATAGTAAACTACAATATTTTGCAAATCTAATGAATGGTGGACGAGCTGCTATAAATGTTTCGAGTGATATTGGAAAGCCTTCCTATTATAAAATGGAAAGTAAATTCAACTATAATATGAATATGATTGTTACAACAATTACTGATGAAACAGAGAAAATATTATTAAAGCAACAGGTTGAACAGCAGCAAACTTTAAACTCTATTGGACAAATGGCAGCAAGTATTGCTCATGAAATTCGTAATCCAATGACTTCATTAAAGGGATTTGTTGATTTGCTAAGACTAAACTCAAATGAAGATCATCAAAATTATTTATCTGTTATGGATTCAGAGTTACAGCGAATGGAGTCAATACTAACGGATCTGTTGTATTTGTCAAAGCCTAAACAACGAAGCTATGAGGAGACTTCTATTATCCTTGTAGTGAAGGATGTAATTGAATTGATGATTCCTCATGCTATTCAACACAATGTCAGGTTAAAGATGGATGATTCAAATTACTGTCCGATTAGTGTAATGGGTAACCATAATCGTTTAAAGCAAATGCTTATTAACCTAGTTAAAAATGCAATTGAAGTAATGTGTAGTGGCGGGGTTGTCGTTATTAAGCTTGAGAATCATGACGGAGGAGTAGAGGTATCTGTCATTGACGAAGGAGCTGGGTTGTCAGATGTTGAAATGAATCAGTTATTCACGCCGTTCTATACAACGAAATCAACGGGTACTGGATTAGGACTGGCATTAGTCAAGAAGGTTGTCGAGGAGCATAATGGCTCTATCAGTGTTGAAAGTAATATTGGCTTAGGAACAACATTTAAAATTTCATTACCTATATCTGATCGTCAGTATTTAAGACATGAGGATGATAACTTAATTGAAATGTGGATGAGCCATGATTCTTTTAACCGTTTACCTGTAGTTTAAAGAAAAATAGAGATGAGTATTTTGACAAAAGTTTCTTTTTATCGCTATAATTCATATATAATGATAAAAAGGGTGTTTTGTCATGTCTTCTGATGAAATTAAGCAATCGCTTAAATTGTATATTGTCTTGTCGAGAGCAAATAAGGCAATTAATGAAGTGACGAATCAATTTTTTCAACAGCACGGTTTAAATCCAACAGAATTCGCGGTATTAGAATTACTTTATCATAAAGGTCGTCAACCGCTGCAACAAATTGGGAATAAAATCTTACTTGCTAGCGGCTCTATTACGTATGTGATTGATAAGCTAGAAAAAAGAGGTTATTTAGATCGAGTTTCGTGTCCTTCAGATCGACGCGTAACATTTGCAGAGATAACAGAATCAGGTGCGGAATTCATGAAGAAGTTATTTCCAGAGCACGAAGAAAATTTACATGAATTATTAAGTGTTTTAACTTCCGAAGAAAAGGATACTGTGATTGAGCTGTTAAAGAAATTAGGACTATCAATAAAGGATTTGTCATACTAAAAGGAGTTGTCTCTATTACGAGGCAACTCCTTTAGTATTTCTAACATTCACATGTAAGATTATTTAATTGTTAAGCCCATTTTAATCATTGCTTCCGATAAATCTACTTCAGTATTATCGTAGATTGTTAAACGAACTAATTTGTCTGCTTTTAAAAATACTACAGTTATTACTTCTTCAGTGTCAAAATTTGCAACATAAGCAGCTGAGTTAGATAAATTTTGATCTTCCACAAATGCCGAAATATCGTAAGGTTTGTAGTCTTCACTTATAGCAGCCATTGTTTGTTCTGTGTTTGCTACTAAGTCATCAAAGGTTGTAGCACTTGTTGTTAAGGCCTCTATTCGCATAGAGACTGTATCGTCTTGGTCATATATTAACATGTCTTTACCAGGCTCTTCTGGCGTTAAACTGAAGCCTGGAATTGCTTGCAGTGTATATCGTTCACCTGAAATTTCTGTAAGCTCTTCAGTTTTACTTTCCCCTTTAGAGTAAAAAGTAAGAGTTGATTGTGTTTCTTCAGTAGTATCTTCTTCTTTTTGTGTATCCTCTGCTGCTGTTTCTTCTGTATCAACAGATTCGTTGACTTCTTTAGAATCAGTTGTGGCAGTCACAGTTTCTTTTTCAGACTCGGTAGTTGTTGTAGATTCTTCAGCAGTGTTACATGCAACTAAAACGGCAATGGATAATGATAGTGTTATGATTAATTGAATAGTTTTTGACATTTTTTTAGCCCCCTTAATTATTATATAGAACGTTTTATCTTATAAAAGGTTTCACATTTAATTCATTTTTTACCTATAGCTTAATGTAAAGGTAAAATCATGAATAGTAGTAAAATAAATACTTCATGTGAGACAATAATCAGTGGCAAGCTTTTTTTCCACTCATAAAGGAATCCCCAAATCAGTCCTGCCACAAAGGCTGCAACAACACCTAGCCAGAACCCACTTATAGCCACAGATAGTGCAAAAAGGACACTAGTAATAATAACGGCCATTTTAGATGATACCCATTTTTTTAAATATTGTTGTACATAACCACGCCAGAATAATTCCTCACCTAAGACGATGATGAAAACTAGCAATAAAAAATGCCCAATATTAGCTGGTCCATAGGCTTCTAAAAATCTTGTTATTGCCATTTGGGCTCCACTATCAACCTTTGTAATGAGCAAGTAGCCTAATCGCACAATTCCATAAAGGATTGTCCCATAACCAATACCATAGATAATGTATTGCCATGTGGATACTTCATCCATGAATTTCCCGTAGACAATGGCTATCGCTATTCCTACCAAAAGTGTAAAGGTGTATAAGTACCAAAAGATATTAACTTCTTTAAAAGTAATATACAGCATTACATAAATGAATATTAAAGAGAGAAGGAGCCCGACAAATTGTTTAGATTTTTCCATTTTTAATGACCTCCTTCTTATCATATTATCAAAAAAAAAATCTCCTATCATCTATTAGCAAATGAAAAGGAGATTTTTATTTATTTGTATTAATCTGTTGAACTTTTTTGGAATTTGTTTTAACTTCACTAATGTAGTGAAGTTAAAGCCTCTACCAGAGGTGATTAATTTTAGGTGAGAACTAAACGAGGTGACCTCGGGTGAATTCTAGGTACTTCAAAGGCTAGTACCATGTTAGTAGAATTAATGTTCCTTTGGATGATTTAAAATCTTATAGCGTTTGTGATTTACAACTGTTTTTTCTTCCATATCTAGATCATGAAAATTATCCATAATCGTTAAGTCTACAATCACAGAGTTTTCGTTTACCTTTTCTACGACACCTTGTAAACCTTCTTTAAACTCGACAATATTTCCAACCTCTGCTATTTTCATAAGAGTCAGCTCCTTATCGACTAATATTAAGAAATTTTGCATGAAAATCTAAAAAAAGTAAAGAGATTTTTAGAATTTTTAATTAATTTATCTAAAATTTAACAATTAAAAGGTGATTAAATGGATAACTATCAACAAATAATCGAACAGCTTAAAAACGGTGAAATCGAAAGTATCAAAATACCGAAGGAAGAATTTTTGCAATTTCGAACGCTCTTAGTAAGCGATGAAAAGTTTAAACATTTTCGTGGGGAAGCACAACAGGGTGGAGATGTAATTTTCACATTTTTAAAGGAGCCTAGAAGTTAAACTCTATTTCTGTCGAACTTTGTCTAGCGATTTTCGTCCTTATTTTCTAAAGAAACCCTTATAATAATTACATCATATTTTTTTAGGAGGAGTTTAGTGGGTAAGGACCTTTTAAAAGAACTTGAGAAAAAAAGACAGCTAATGATTCAAACAGGAATAGAGTACGGTCTTCAAAACCCCAAAACTATTCGTATAAGTAAAGAATTAGATCGTTTAATGAATGAATATGATGTTGGATTTGCAAGTGAAGACGAGCAATTAGAAAAAAATGATAAGTACAATTATATTTAGAAAAAATTTTTGTAAAAATTGTTTAAAAAGGTATTAAGGGGGATATATTATTTATGAACACAGCAACATTCTCATTTCCCCCTTTAAGAGCAGGAGCATTAGTCTTCTGCTCTCTTTTTGTGTTCAAATAAGGAAATTGTATTGCCTAAGTGAAAAGCTTCATGAGAGGAAGCACTACCCTTTTTGAGAATATGACAATTATTTTGTAAATTTTATGTAATTTTTTTCTATTTATAAGCAATAATCAGAAAATATTTGGTAAACTATTATAAAAATTATCTCATTCTAATTATATGAGATATACCTAAATTGTATTAATACAGATAATTTTGTTTGCTATTCAAGGGAATAGGAAAGGGTTGATCAAATGATACATATGAAAAAAATTGGATTTATCGGAACGGGTGTTATGGGTTCTAGTATAGTTAAACACTTATTAAAAGCTGATTATGAAGTAAGTGTATATACTCGTACAAAATCTAAGGCACAAAGCTTAGTTGAGCTTGGTGCAAAATGGGCAGAAACGCCAAAAGACGCAGCTATAAATAGTGACGTGATTTTTACAATGGTTGGCTTCCCTGCAGATGTAGAGGAGGTTTACTTTGGTGAAAATGGACTATTACAAACGGCCAAAAAAGGAGCGGTTGTTGTAGATTTGACAACTTCTGAGCCAACACTAGCTAAAAAGATATATGAGTCAGCAAAAGAAAAAGGGCTTTCTAGCATTGATGCACCTGTATCAGGTGGGGATGTTGGAGCTAGAAATGGGACTCTTTCTATTATGATTGGCGGAGACGAATCTGTTTTTAATGAATTACTTCCGATTCTACAAATCTTTGGTGAGAATATAGTGTATCAAGGAGAAGCTGGTGCAGGTCAGCATACAAAAATGTGTAATCAATTGCTGATTGCAACGAATATGATTGGTGTTTGTGAATCGATTGCATATGCCACGAAGGCAGGATTAGATATTGAAAAGGTACTTCAATCTATTTCTAGTGGAGCAGCTGGATCCTGGTCATTGAGCAATCTAGGACCACGCATGATTAAAGGGGATTTTGAACCAGGCTTTTATTTGAAGCATTTCATTAAGGATATGAAAATTGCCATTGATGAAGCGGAAAAAATGAACCTAAATCTACCGGGTGTAAAACTTTCTAAAGAGCTTTATAACACGCTTTTAGAAAAAGGCTATGGAGATAATGGGACACAGAGCCTAATTAAATACTATATTGATTAATTTTTAGTTCAATCTATAAGTATTGAACGCTGTCTTGTGTTTGTTGAAATTTAGATATAGAAAATATTTTTTTAGGGGCGAACACTTTGGGGAAAACAGTTAATCGTCAAAACTCTAATACAAGAGGTCCGATTGCCTTATATCTTTCGTTACCCATTCTTTCCTGGGCATTTTACGACTTTGCCAACACGATATTTTCGTCTAACATCAATACAGTATTTTTTCCTTTTTATATGGATGAAGTACTAGGAACTGACGAAGTTCGGCAGCAGGTTGCAAGCACGTTTATTTCTTATGCGAATGCAGTAGCTAGTATTTTCTTAGTCCTTTTTTCACCATTGTTTGGTGTGTGGATTGATAATACTGGCTACAAAAAGAGATTTATCGTTTGGTTTGCTTCAATTTCGATTATTTTCACGTTTATGATGGGGGTCTTTGCGAGTTTTGATTTTAATGTAAATTACTCAGGTGTTCCCCTCAGTTTGTTTTTAGTCGTTGTAAGCTTTGTTATAGCTAAATTTTTCTTCAATTCTAGTTTAGTATTCTATGATTCCATGATGGGTGATCTTGGTACAAAAGAAGAGATGCCATTAATATCTGGATTTGGTGTCGCGGTAGGGTATTTGGGTACGCTATGCGGCTTGCTTGTATACCTACTTGTAAGTGATGGGGATTTCCATCGTGCATTTATACCAACAGCTATTCTCTATCTTATCTTTTCCTTGCCATTATTTTTCTTTATAAAGGATAAGCCAATACCTAAGGAACAAAGAAAAAAGATTAAATTTTTGGAAGGCTATAAGGAAATTATTCAGACCTTCAAGGAAATGAAAAAGCATAAAGCGATTTTTACTTTTATGATTGCTTACTTTTTCTTAAATGATGCAATAGCAACGACGATCGCTATGATGGCTGTTTATGCAACGGCGATTGTAGGATTTACATCAGGTCAATTTATAATCCTGTATTTGGTCAGCACGATTGCAACTGTCATCGGGTCAATGGTATTTGGGTATATCGCTAAATGGATTGGAGCGAAACGTTCAATAACGATTGTTGCACTTATTATGATTGTTGCACTTGTGTTAGCTGTATTTGCGACAACTCAGGGAATGTTCTGGATTGCAGGTAGTATGTTTGGTATTTCTCTTGGGTCCATGTGGGTTACCTCTCGAACATTAATCATCGAATTATCACCAGAAGAGAAGCGCGGACAATTTTTTGGATTATTCGCATTTTCTGGAAAAGTGTCTTCAATTATTGGGCCAGCAATATACGGTACCATCACATTAATCCTTAGAGATCATGGAACGATAGCGAGTAGAGTGGCTTTAGGCTCCCTAATCTTACTTACAATAATTGGACTTATCATACATTTGAAGGTAAAACCTGAAGAAAATAGATGATAGGAGATTACCTTCCCCTATGTTACAATTTACTTATAAAAATCTGTATCAAAAGTAGCTAAAACAATAATGTTTTAGCCGGGAAAGGAAAGCGTGAGTGACTTGGAACATAAAGGTATTTTACTTGAAAGTGGTACAAATGAACTTGAAATTGTAGAATTTGAAGTCGCTAATAATAAATTTGGTATTAATGTGATAAAGGTTAAAGAAATCATCCAACCGATTCCTGTTACTTTTATCCCGCATGCACATCCGCATGTTGAAGGGATTATTCAACTACGTGGAGAAGTATTACCTGTAGTGAATATGCTTAAGGTTTTAGGGATTTCTAATGGAACATTTACTGCACAGCAAAAATATATTGTTGCTGAATTCAATAAACAAAAGGTTGTTTTCCATGTAGATAATGTGACTCAAATCCATCGCATTTCTTGGAACGAAATTGAAAAGCCTTCAGATATGTATCAAGGTGGCTCAAGTCAGGTAATTGGGGTTATCAAACAGCAGGACACAATGCTTTTATTATTAGATTTTGAGAAAATCATGGTAGACATTAACCCTGATTCAGGAATCAATGTAGAGTCTGTGAAAAAGCTAGGTAAACGTGATCGTTCTGAAAAGAAAATTGTTATTGCAGAGGATTCACCATTACTTCGAAAATTATTGCATGATACGATGCATGAAGCAGGCTATGTAAATCTTGAGTTCTTTGAAAATGGCCGTGATGCTTTTGACTACCTAGAATCACTTCTAAGTACAGGAAGCAATATTGAAGAGCATGTACAATTAGTAGTAACAGATATTGAGATGCCACAAATGGACGGACATCATTTTACTAAAAAAATCAAAGCAAATCCTTCATTAGCGAAGCTGCCTGTAATTATCTTCTCAAGCTTAATAACAGACGACCTTCGTCATAAAGGGGAAGTAGTGGGTGCCGAAGAGCAAATTAGTAAACCTGAAATAGCCGAGCTTATTTTAAAGGTCGACGAATTGATTCTTTAAAAAGAGTTCAACTTTTTAGGCAATCTAAAAAATTATAGTTTTGTTAGTAAGGCTCTTCCATGGTGAATTGATTTATATTAGAACACGGTCGGAAACCTTCCATGGGTTAACGATTGTGTTCTTTTTTCTTCTCGGGTTTAAAGTTGAAATTTTTGAACCATTCTTTAGGGTATAGAAGAGTAGTGTTTCTTCCTTATGAAATTTCAAAGAGAGAAGTGATAACAATAGAAAATATGGAAAATTTAAAAACGGCTATTATCGATATTGGTTCCAACACAATTCGTCTAGTACTTTATAAATATAATAACCTTGAAGGCTTAAGAGAATTCGGAAATATTAAAACAGTTGCAAGGTTGCGAACATATCTACAAGCCAATGGTGAAATGTCTGAAAAAGGTATTGTACTGTTAGCAGAGACTTTAAGCTCGTTTAAAAAAATTATAGATGATTATGAAGTAACAGATATAAAGGCGACAGCCACAGCTGCAATTCGCCAAGCCACAAATAACCAAACAATTATCAATCGGATGGAAAAAGAAACAGGGATTCTGATTGATTTATTAACGGAGGAAGAAGAAGCGTTTTTTGGATTCGTTGCCGTTGCTCATTCGATGGATACGAAATCGGCAGTTACGATTGATATTGGTGGTGGTTCAACAGAAATCACTTTATTTGAGGATAAAAAGCTACAAAAAACAATTAGTTTTCCATTTGGTACCGTTTCTCTTAAAGAAATGTTTGTTTCTGGAGAAGCAATCAGTAAGGAAGAAAAAGAACCATTGCGTCAGTATGTAAGACAACAATTTGAAAAGCTTGACTGGATAAAGCAGGTTGGGCTACCTGTCATAGGAATTGGGGGTAGTGCTCGAAATGCTGCACAAATTCATCAGCAGCTAATTGAATATCCAATATCTGGCGTCCACCAATACGAAATCACTCGTGAAGAGCTGACGAACTTAAGTAGCTATTTGGAAACATTAAGCTTTGAGCAGCTGAAGCAATTGGACGGCCTCTCCTCAGACCGTGCTGACATTATAGGAATCGCTTTAGAAGTATTCAGTGAACTCATGGCGGTTGTGGAAGCAAAGACCTTTCAAATAAGCAAGAAAGGCTTACGAGAGGGCTTAATATATAATCGCGTTCTTCAAAGCAATGATCATGCATTTGATAAGTATAATGTGTTCGAAGGGTATGCTCGTAGAATTACCTTTGAATATGGCCGTACAGAAGATGAACGTACATTCCTTCGAGCTATAACAGAACAGTTTTATAGAGAGTGCTGTCGATTAAATATTTGTAATTTCAACGAAGAGCAAATGGAATTGCTTAAAAGAGCTGCTCAAGTATTTGCAATCGGTGAATATATTGAACAGGATTCCTCCAATCGCCATACATTTTACTTACTTGCAAACCAATCCATTGCAGGGATGAATCACGTGGATCGAGTGAAACTAGCCTTGGTTGCTTCCTATAAAAATAAAGATTATTTCAGAAGGTTTGCAGCTCCTTTTATTACCTGGATACCAAGAGATGAGCTAAAAACCTTAAGAGATTTTGGAGCTATGCTGAAATTTATATATGCACTCAACGTTTCCAAGCGAAATATTGTGGAATCTATTGAATTTGAAAAAATAGATGACGTCGTTCATATCATCGTAAAGGCACAGCACTTACCAATGGCTGAAATTTACCAATGTGAACGTCAAAAAAAACATATTGAACGGATATTTAAAAAACCTGTACAAATTCATTTTTATAAAAAGGGTGACTAGAGATGACTACTGAATTTCAATTAGACTCTTATGGAGAGAGAGAAAATGAAGAGATGATTGATTACGAGTATATATTAGAAGAAATTGCAAAGCCACAATACTACAATAACCGGGAGCTGAGCTGGTTAGCATTTAATGAACGGGTATTGGAGGAAGCAGAAGATCCAGCTAACCCTTTACTAGAACGTTTAAAGTTTTTAGCAATTTTCAGTTCGAACTTAGATGAATTTTTCATGGTTCGAGTAGCGGGCTTACAAGACCAGGTAAGAGCGGGCTTTCATAAGCCCGAAAATAAATCTGGTCTTACACCTAAGGAACAGCTAGCAAAAATTGCGCAAAAGACACAGGCGCTTGTTCGTAGACAAATGGAAGTCTTTCGATATCTTGTACACGATTTGTTGCCAAAGGAAAAAGTATATGTCCGTGACATTAAAGCATTAAATGAACAACAAAAAAAGTTTGTAAATGAGATGTTTGAAGAAACAATTTTTCCAGTTCTTACACCAGTAGCAGTTGATGCATACCGTCCTTTCCCTACTTTAATAGGTAAAACTTTAAATCTGCTAGTGATGCTTGAAGAAAATATGTATAGTGAGCATAACGAAAGAGTAGCAATTGTACAGGTTCCTTCCGTTTTAGACCGTTTTATAGAAGTGCCAAGTGAAAAAGGTGAAAAGGTTTTTGTCTTTTTAGAGGATGTTATTACCTCACATCTCGATAAGCTTTTCTATGGATACAATGTGAAATCTACTCAAGCCTTCCGTTTAACTCGTAATGCCGACTTAACGATTCATGAGGAGGGTGCACGAGATTTACTTGTTGAGATTGAAAAGGAATTGAAAAAACGAAAATGGGGCGTTGGTAGCCGTTTAGAGGTCCGTGACGGTGAAATGAGTGATGAAGTCCTAGACTATTTGCTAGAAGAGTTTGAGATTCAAGAATCCGATGTATTTAAAATTGATGGGCCACTGGATTTAACGTTCCTATTTGGCTTTATGAAGAAGATTTCTGTTGGCCGGGAGCATTTAGAGTACGAGAGCTTTATTCCTTTACGACCAAAGGATCTAGCGTCTAATGAAAATATCTTTGAGAAGGCATTAATTCAGGATATCTTTTTCCATCATCCATATGAATCCTTCGAACCGATAGTGGATTTTATTACTGAAGCTGCAACTGATCCCTCTGTCTTGGCGATTAAACAAACTTTATATCGTGTAAGCGGCAATTCACCAATTATCAATGCATTAAAGCTAGCAGCTGAAAATGGCAAGCAGGTAACTGTTCTAGTAGAGTTAAAGGCTCGATTTGACGAAGAAAACAATGTACATTGGGCAAAAGAGTTAGAGCAATCTGGATGTCTCGTAATTTATGGGATGAATAATTTAAAAACACATTCTAAAATTACATTAGTAGTTCGCCAAAATAACGGCAAGATTGAGCGTTTTGTCCATCTAGGAACAGGAAACTATAATGATGCCACTGCTAAGTTTTACACAGATATGGGGATTATTACATCAGTGAAGGAATTCGGGATTGATGCAACAAACTTCTTTAATTACTTAAGTGGTTACACAGAAAAACCGAAATTCCACCATTTAGTAGTAGCACCCTTTGATATTCGTGATGAATTTATAGAATTAGTAGATAAAGAAATTCGCTGCCATAAAAAATATGGAAATGGATTCATCCGTGCAAAAATGAACTCATTAACTGATAAAGACCTTATTATGAAGTTCTACGAGGCCTCTATTAATGGCGTCAAGGTTGAATTGGTTATTCGGGGGATTAGCTGCTTGCGTGCAGGAATTCCAGGGATAAGTGAAAACATTACCGTAACGAGTATTGTCGGACGTTTCTTGGAGCACACACGTATCTATTGGTTCCACCACAATGGAGAAGATAATATTTATTTATCTTCTGCTGATTTAATGACACGTAATATGATTAAGCGTGTTGAGATATTATTCCCGCTTTATTCGCACGACATAAAACATAGAGTAATGAATATTTTACAGACTCAGATAGCTGACAATGTAAAGGCGCGTATTCAAGATTCTACAGGGAAGTATTACTTTAGAGAGTTAAATGATTCCGATAAGAGAATTAATTCTCAGGAGCAGTTTTTACTTGAGGCAATGAGCACAGTAGTAGTTGAAGAATAAGCTGAAAATCCAAGGACCTTAGTATATTAGAAAAACGATATCTCTCATCTATTTCATGGTGAGAGATGCTTTTTATGGGCATTTTTTCTTATTAAAAAAGAAAAATTTAACGAAAAGTTGATTTAGCTGTACATTTGTCCTACAATTAGATGGAAATATCAAAACTTAATGGATTATAGTGTTATAATATAACTATATTTATTTTTGCATCACGTCTTTATCTAATGGAGGATAATATGATTACTTTTCCAACAATGGAGTTTGAAAACTACTTGCAAGATATGATGAAACTAAGTCCATTTGATTCTGTTGTCGTATTAAAAGCACAGAATGAAGGAAAATTTACTGTAGAGATGATTAACTCAAATGCCTCAATTCTATCTCCTGTACCTTTTTTAAAGGGAATGGATGCAAGTGCGTTTTTTCAATGGTTAAACTGGCCGAATTTGGTGGAAATGCTCCAAAATCCAAAGGAAGAAGTCGAATTTATATCCTTAGAAAATCATTCAAAGCAAGTTTCAATTTACATTCAACCAATTGTTAAAAACAATGAAAAATATTATGCATTAATTTTGAAGAAAGTAAATGAGGATAAGGATTCTTATAGTCTCTATACCTTTCAAAATGAAAATACAGGCTTATTAAATAAAAGAGCTTTAAATATTAAATGGTCTGAGCATTATCAAAATTATAATGATTCTCGTCAAATCTCTTTTTTACTAGTGGACCTAGACCGTTTTAAAAAATACAATGAATCACTAGGTAAGCAAAAAGCAGATGAGATGATCAAGAAAATCAGTGAACGCTTCTATCAGGTTGGCAGTGAATCCTGTGAACTTTTCCACTATAGCGGAGACGAGTTTGTGTTTTTGGTACGCCATACACTTCGGGAAGAAGTGGAGCTTGTAGTTAATAAAATTTACGAACAGCTAAAGGAGCCTTTTTTGATAGATGTTCATGAGTACTTTGTGACTTGTTCAATTGGGATTTCAACAATTGCAGCGGATGATTGCCGTGATCTAGAGACATTATTGCACCAGGCGGAACAGGCATTGTTCTATGTAAAAAAACATGGTCGTGCACATTTTAGATTTTATCGAGAGGAAATGAGTCATACCTTCCAAAATGAAGTGTTAATGGAAGCTCATTTAAGAAGAGCTATTGAGTTTAATGAACTTTCCCTACATTTGCAGCCACAAATTGATTTTGATACATATGAAATTGATAGCTTTGAAGCATTAATCAGATGGAATAATCCAAAGTTTGGCTTCGTCCCACCATCACAATTTATCCCAATTGCTGAATCATCAGGCTTGATCATCCAAATTGGTGAGTGGGTTTTAGATCAGGTTTGCAGATACCAGCAGGAATGGAAGACAAAGGGCTACAGACCCGTTCGAATTGCTGTCAATATCTCACCAAAGCAATTCAAACAAGAAAATTTTGCCGAGAAGGTAAAACGAATCATTTTCAAATACAATGTTGAGCCACGTTATATTGAGCTAGAAATTACTGAGAGCTCAATGGTAAATGTCGATGAAACGGAATGTATCTTAAAAAACCTAAAAGCATTAGGTGTCTTCGTTTCGGTTGACGATTTTGGGACAGGCTATTCATCTTTAAGTTATCTGAAAAAATACCCAATTGACATTATCAAGATCGACCAATCCTTTATCGCCGATCTAAATAAGGATGATAAAAACGAAGCGATAGTAAAAGCCATTATTGCGCTTTCTCAAAACCTAGAAATGGACGTAATCGCAGAAGGCGTAGAGGAAATCTCGCAAGAAAACTTCCTGAAGCTTCATCAATGTAAAAAAGGACAGGGCTACCTATACAACAAACCTCTTCCTATAGCAGAAATAGTAGAAAAATATCTAGTAAAATAAAAGCAGCCAGCAAATTTTATGTAAGTAGAATTTGTTGGTTTTTTTGTGCATGTGGGGGAGTGGGAGTTAGGGAAGACAGTAGGCAAGTAAGTAATCAAGTGAGCTGGGAAGTCAGCGGGCAGTAAGTAAGTAAGTAAGTAAGTAAGTAAGTAAGTAAGTAAGTAAGTAAGTAAGTAAGTAAGTAAGTAAGTAAGTAAGTAAGTAAGTAAGTAAGTAAGTAAGTAAGTAAGTAAGTAAGTAAGTAAGTAAGTAAGTAAGTAAGTAAGTAAGTAAGTAAGTAAGTAAGTAAGTAAGTAAGTAAGTGGGGAAGACAGTGGGCAGCATGCAAGTGAGCGGTTTAGTAAGCAAATCGAAAGCAGCGAGGTCAGTGTAAATAATAGCTATGAGTAAAAGGTCCATCGATTGGAACCCGTTTGGCTGAAGTGTACTTTGAGGAATCTTCTAAGTGTTTTTTTAGAGATCACCTTGGCGCACCATTCGTACATTTTGTTTGTGGTTATTTTATCTTGAGGAAATAAGAGTTGAAAGTCCTTTATGGTTCTGGCTAAAGCAGATGCAAGTTGTTCTTTTCTTCCACAATTTAAACAGACAACCTCCAAACAACGATTAGTTGTCGTTTTAAACGAAAATGAATTGCAATGTAAACAATTGATCCCTTTCTGTATATTTTCATACGAATAAAGTGGATATTGCTGAAGTGGGTAATCTTTCATGTTTAATGCTATTAATTTTTCAGCTATTTTTTTATGTTGTTGTGTTAGGGCTACACCTTCTTTATTTATGTCCTTTAAAAAACGATTAAGTTGACTTGAAAGAATAAAAGGCTTATCAAGGGGAGCTTGTAATAGCGAGAATTCCGGGTTGTTAAAGATAACGAAAGACTGTATTGGGATTTGGAAATTGTTTTTAAGCAGTAATTGACGTAGTAGAGAGGTAGCTCGTTCCAATTGTATCAAGGGATTTGAGATTTCAAATCCGTCTTTTTTGAATAACTGGTTAGATTCAAAATAAAAATCATCAACATAGTTTTTAATTTCATAAAGATGGATTTTATTATTAAAAATTAGTAGAGAATCAATTTGAAACCGTTGATTATTAATAGTTAGAAGTAAATCATTTAAAATTAAACATTCACACTGAAGGTTTTCCAGTAGGGCATCAAATTGCTGCTCTCCTTCTAATCCCTTATTTAGATTATAGTATTTAGTTTGGTCTTCCTTTGAAAGTGTAAATCTAGATTTGAGGGTTTTTAATATAACTAACTCTGAGGATTCTTGACGAGTTTTAATTATCAGTGGGCTCAACCTTTCTATATTAATTTATATTTCTATTTTAATAGAGCGAGATATAAATTACTATCATTTGGTAAAAAAATAGTTAGAAATGATGTAATAAATAACTTTGCGGACAGGAAGTGGTAGGTGTAACGGGAAAAGAGCAAGCGTGTCAGCTTCCCGAAACGAGCGAGAGCAGAGTTATAGGAAAGAGAGAAAGCGAGTCAGTTCCCCGAAACGGGCGAAAGCAGCGAAAGCGGGAAGAGAGAATGTGTGTCGGTTCCCCGAAACAAGCCTAAGCAGGGTTATCGGAAAGGGAGAAAGCGAGTCAGTTCCCCTAAAAGAGCGAGAGCAGCGTTTTAGGGAAAAGAGCAAGCGAGTCAGTTTCCCGAAACGAGCGAGAGCAGCGTTATCGGGAAAAGAGCAAGCGAGTCAGTTCCCCGAAACGGGCGAGAGCAGCGTTATAGGGAAAAGAGCAAACGAGTCAGTTCCCCAAAAAGAGCGAGAGCAGCGATATCGGGAAAAGAGAAAACGTGTCAGTTCCCCAAAACATCCAAAAACAGCATCACTGGGAACATAAGATAAAATAATTCACCATGTATACCAAAAGTTAAATAAAAGCTACCAAAATCCAACCCCAATAAACAAACCTAAGATACTCAGTCCACGCCCCCCCTCGTGAACAATAATCCTTAACTCCCCATCCCATTTGTAATTGTCACTACAGCTAGCTACCATCAACTTCTTCCTACACCATATTCTTAAAATCACTTATCTTTAAATTCTGAAAACTAAAGTGACAGAATTGTAAATTTATAGTAAGATGAAAAGTGAATGAACATTCATTAAGGGGTAGGGGGAATTTTCATGTTGAAGAGTGAGACAATTATTGTTACTGGTGGTTCTAGTGGGATGGGACTGGCTATGGCAAAGCAGTTTGTCAAAGAGGGGGCAAATGTTGTAATTACTGGTCGTGATAGAGAACGCTTACAAAATGCGAAGGAAGAAATCACGGCTTTTGGAGATAGTATTGAGATTTTTCAGATGGATGTACGTGAAGTGGAGCATGTGAAGGCCATGGTTCAATTTACAGTTGAGAAATTCGGGAAAATTGATGGACTAGTGAATAACGCCGCAGGTAACTTTATTGTGGCAGCTGAAAAGCTTTCGCCAAATGGCTGGAAAGCAGTTATCGACATCGTTTTAAATGGAACGTTCTATTGTTCATCTGAGGTTGGAAAGTATTGGATTGAAAATGGAATCAAAGGAAAAATCGTGAATATGGTGGCGACTTATGCATGGGGTGCTGGTGCTGGTGTCGTACATTCTGCTGCAGCGAAAGCTGGTGTTTTATCATTGACGCGTACTTTAGCTGTAGAATGGGGAAATCAATATGGCATTCGAGTTAATGCAATCGCCCCAGGTCCGATTGAAAGAACAGGTGGAGCGGGCAAGCTTTGGGAGTCGGAGGAACAGGCTAAACGAACGTTGAATTCGGTACCATTAAAGCGACTTGGAACACCGGAGGAAATTGCAGAACTTGCTACATTTATTATGTCCAACAAGGCTTCTTATATGAATGGGGAATGTGTGACGCTAGATGGCGGACAATGGTTAAATCCATTTCCATTTTGATTTTTTCTTGAATTAAATTCAAAATGACCACCAGCTAAAACGTTTCCATTAAAAATATAACCAAAAGTAAATCTTGGCATTTCACTTTAAAACAGAATACCAAACAGGGTTAGTTACATACTAATTACACTTTCTTTATAAGAAAAAAAGGAGGTGTAATTATGGGGATGTGGACTGTGCCCACTATTATTACTGGCATAATTATTGTTGCTATCTCGTACTTTCTTACGGCTGGTGTTATGAAAAAAGTTAAACACCGTGAATCAGCTACCGACGTACCTATTAGTAAAATTGTCAGAGACCATCCAGTGGCGATGAACCCGATCATAATTATGTATCTTATTTTCGGGTTATTTACTGGAATAATTATCTTTTATTATTGGTCAATTTACGGATATTAGTATGTGAAATTTTTTTTGAAATCATCCTTCTACTCAAAAATACCGGCTTATATCATGGTCAATTGTGAACAAATTGTGATATGATATAAGGAGATTGTAGTTTTCCTGTTACAAAAGTTATTGACAGGCAAAGGAGTAGAAGGTCATGATTTCAACAAATACAAGAGCATTATTAGAGACGCCAATTAGTGACTTTATCATTTCATCGGAAAAAGTTGCCCATGTACAAATTGGCAATAGTGCAGAACATGCTTTACTCGTCTTAACAAAAACAGGTTATTCTTCTGTACCAGTATTGGATATTAAGTATCGTTTACACGGTCTTTTAAGCAGTAAAATGATAACAGAATCCATTTTAGGATTAGAACGAATTGAATATGAAAAATTAGGCAATATCAAAGTTGATGATTGCATGGATCGTGAAGTTACGTATTTGAAAATAACTGATACGTTCCAAAAAGCATTAGATTTGGTCATTAACCATGCCTTTTTATGTGTTGTTGACGAAGAAGGAACATTTGTCGGCATTTTAACTCGTCGTGTAATTTTAAAGCAGTTAAAAAAATATATTTATCAAGTAGAAGATTAATAGAATAGATTGTTTAGAAAACTCGACAAAATCCGCAAAATGGGTTTTGTCGTTTTTTACACTTAAGAAAAATAAGGGGGAGAGTTAAATGACTGCAACAGAAGCAGAAATCATTAAAATTCTAGCGGAAGAGAAGAATATGAGAAAAGCGGCGGAGCGATTATTCCTGACTCAGCCAGCACTCTCCCAAAGACTGCAATCCATTGAAAAGGATTGGGGTGCCCAGCTCTTTATTCGCTCGCAAAAAGGACTGACGCCAACACCTGCTGGAGAATTAGTCATTCAATATGCAAACGAAACGATTATTAGAAAAGAACAAATCTTTGATACAATTCAAGCCTTAAATTCGAAGGTACACGGTACATTGAAGATTGCATGTGCTTCGATTGTGGGTCAAAATTGGCTTCCAAAAGTTCTAAAGGAGTTTGTCACAATTTACCCTGATGCTAAAATTTCCCTTATTACAGGGTGGAGCTCTGAAATTGTCAAAGCTTTATATGAGGGTGAAGCACATGTTGGAATTGTCCGTGGGCAGGTGGAATGGAAAGGGAAAAAAGTTCACTTATTTAGAGATATGATGTACCTCGTAGATAAGGAAATTGAAAATATAGATGATATTTTAACAACGGATAGACCTTTTATTCAGTTTAAAAGCGATTCAAACTATTATCAGGAGATTCAGCTTTGGTGGCAGCGTCATTTCTCCTCCAATCCGAAAAGGCAGATTATTGTAGATCAAATTGAAACTTGTAAACAAATGGCTATGAACGGTATAGGCTATGCAATTTTACCTTCTATCACTTTAAATGGGGAAGAAGAGGTTAATAAAATTCCATTAACTCAAAATGAAAAGGATACAGGCTTAACTCGAGATACTTGGTTGATCGGCTATGACTCCTCCTTTGAGTTGAGACAGGTTTCTGCCTTTATGGATGTTGTGACACAGCATGCAAGCTGTCTTTATGATTATACGAAGTAATGTATAATTACTTAAGAGAAACCAGTCAATTATACGTGCTATTTATTAGAAAATTTAGTACAATCTAATATGTGAGTTAATTTTACATAGATAAGGAGATTTAACAATGACTAACAAATTAAATGCACAAGAAATTATTCAATTTATTTCAGATTCTAAAAAGGTAACACCAGTGAAAGTGTACGTTAAAGGTGAAGGTGTTGCTTCTTTATCATATGGAGAAAATTCTAAGGTTTTCGGTGAAGGAAATAGCGCAGTAGTTTTCGGCGAGTGGAATGAAATCGAAGCAAGCCTAAAAGAACATGGTAGCCAAATTGCTGACTATGTAATTGAAAATGATCGTCGTAATTCTGGTGTACCTTTACTAGATTTAAAATATCAAAATGCACGTATTGAGCCAGGCGCAATTATTCGTGACCAAGTAACTATTGGTGATAACGCGGTTATTATGATGGGTTCTATTATTAATATCGGTGCTGAAATCGGCGAAAAAACAATGATCGATATGGGAGCTGTATTAGGCGGTCGTGCAACGGTGGGTAAAGGATGCCATATCGGAGCAGGAACTGTTCTTGCAGGTGTAATCGAGCCACCATCAGCAACGCCAGTTATCATTGAAGATGACGTAGTAATTGGTGCTAATGCTGTTGTTTTAGAAGGTGTACGTGTAGGTCGAGGTGCTGTTGTTGCAGCAGGTGCTATCGTAATTAGCGATGTTGAGCCATATACAGTTGTAGGTGGAGTTCCTGCACGTGTATTAAAAACATTAGATGAAAAAACAAAATCAAAAACTGAAATCATTGATGCTCTAAGAAATATTTAAGAAGGTGTTATGATGGATACACTTATTCAAATTCGTAGAGAACTGCATCAAATACCTGAGTTAGGATTCCAAGAATTCAAAACTCAAAAGTATTTGTTAGATAAAATCTCTGAATTTCCACAAGAACATTTAAGTGTGACAACTTGGAAAACAGGTATTGTGGTGAAAATTGAAGGCAGTAATCCATCTAAAACAATTGGTTGGCGTACAGATATTGATGGGTTGCCTATTGTTGAGGAAACAGGTCTACCTTTTTCATCAACCCATGAAGGGAATATGCATGCTTGTGGCCATGATTGTCATATGACGATCGCTCTTGGCTTAGTAGAGGCATTAGTGAATTCACAGCCAAAGCAAAATGTAATCGTGTACTTCCAGCCGGCAGAGGAAGGTCCAGGTGGTGCTGAGCCAATGGTCAATTGGTTAAGAGCAGAACGCCCAGATCTTTTACCAACTGAAATGTATGCATTGCATGTTGCTCCTGAATACCCTGTAGGGACGGTGGCAACACGTGCTGGCTTATTATTTGCCAATACATCAGAGCTTTTTATCGATTTAAAGGGCTTGGGAGGACATGCTGCATATCCTCATAAAACGCGGGATATGACAGTTGCTGCAGCAAATTTAATCCTACAGTTGCAAACAATTGTAAGCCGTAATGTAAATCCAATGGATAGTGCTGTAGTGACAGTTGGCAAACTGACTTCTGGTACGGTTCAAAATATTATTGCTGAAAATGCAAGATTAGAAGGAACAATACGTACTCTTAATGCTGAGGCGATGGCTGATGTCAAAAAGCGAATTGAAGCAATTTGCTCTGGTATTGAAGCCTCCTTTGAATGCGATATTCACATTGATTATGGATCTATGTATTATGAAGTAAATAATGATGCTGAAGCTGCGAAAAAGATATTAGATTTTGCGCAAGAATTCGAAGGGGCTACTGCTTATGAATGTCCAGCAGCAATGACTGGTGAAGATTTTGGCTACTTCCTAAAAGGAATACCAGGCGCGATGTTTTGGACAGGTGCTAATTGTGAATTTGGTCTACATCATGCAAAAATTAACCCTGATGAAGAGCTGCTATCCTTTAATGCGAAATTTGTGGAGCAATTTATTCATAGCTTATAATAAAAAAATGGAAATGCCCTGTAAAAAGGACATTTCCATTTTTATTTTCCTTCGACTGATGGATGCATTAGGTGTGGCGCTTTTTTCTGTGTCCAACCTAGGGCTAATCCGAAGCAGGCTAATAATATAACTGCACCAAATGCAAATGGTATTGATAAATGCCATTCTAATAGTACACCGGCAAGTGCTGGGCCAATCATGTTACCTAGACTCATGTAAGCATTATTCATTCCAGCTGCATAGCCTTGCTCGTTACCAGCAAATTTGGAAATCAATGTGTTTACGGCTGGGCGAATAAATACCCCTGCAACTTGGAATAGAGTGGCAATTGTTAGGATAACGAAGAAACCACTTACAAAAATCATTAAAACCATTGTAATGGCTGCGACTAATAGGTTCACTAAAATAACCTTCATCTCACCGAAGCGTCTAAATAATTTATCAATAATAAACATTTGTAGAACTACACCAGCAAATCCGCCAACCGTGATAACAATAGCGATATCTGTAGCAGTATAATCAAATTTATAAGTTAAAAACATCGATAATGTCGATTGGAAGTTTGAAATTCCAAAGTTAAATGTAAATACAACAATTAAAATAACAAAATAAGGTGTTTTAACTGAACGAACTAATTGCTTTAAAAGTTTTTCACGAGGTACATGTTTTGCAGCCTCATTCAAATGCGGTTTAACATTTGGTAGAACAATAAATGAAAGAAGTGCAGCTATTAAAGATACGCCACCTGCTAAAAAGAATGGGAAATGTATATTAACAGTTGCTAAAAATCCACCCAAACCAGGTCCTATCATAAATCCAAGAGAAATAGCAGCCCCGATTAAGCCCATACCTTTTCCGCGTTCTTCAATTGTTGTGATATCTGCCACATAAGCCATGACAGTGGTCATGATAAAGGCAGCTCCGAACCCACTTAAAAAACGACCAAGATATAACACCCATACATCCGTAGCTAATCCAAATATAATCTGTGAAATTCCATAAACGATAAGTCCGCCGATGATAAATAATTTACGACCATAGCGATCTGATAAACCTCCAGCAAGGGGGGAGAATAGAAACTGTGCAAATGCAAATATTGCAATTAAAGTACCGTATACTTCTCCGCCAACCCCGAAAATCTGTAGATAGGTAGGCAATACTGGAATAACAATCCCTACACCACCCATGGTTATAAACATGTTAAGCATCAAAATCGATAAGGCTAATTTTTTCTTTTTCTGTGACATTGCAGTCCACCTTTCCCCTTATATATCCCCCATAAAGAAAATATTTCGTATCTAAAAGCTTATCATATTGTATATTGATTAACTACATTTAACTAGTGGCTTTAGGCTGATATTCGAAAGAAAAGCCGATGAGATTCATAAAGAATGTCATCGGCTAAAAGAATAGAGTTTATCGTATACTCATTTTAAATTCCAAGAAATATTCATTATATTTACCAATCCATTGAAGGCCTAGATTTTCATAAACCTCTAGGTTATCTCTCAGTTCTTCGTCAGGGTAGAAACGTTCATCCTCTATTACTTCAGGATCCATTAATTCCATAGCGGCAGCGTTAGGTGTAGAGTAGCCAACATAATCATTGTTCTGTGCAGACACTTCCGCATCTAGCATGAAATTGATAAAGGCATGGGCACCATCTATATTCGCCGCTGTTTTTGGTATAACGAAACTATCAAACCATAAATTAGAGCCTTCCTCAGGAACAGCAAAATCAAGCTCTTCATTTTCCCACATCATATCAGCTGCCTGTCCAGACCAAGTAAGGGCAACCGTTGCTTCGTTGTTGATCATCAGTGGTGTAATTTCATCCCCGATTATTGCTTTAATATTAGGGGATAAGGTGATTAGCTTATCAGTTGCTTGGCGAAGAAGAGCATCATCTTTTGCATTAAGTGATTCACCTAATGAGTTGAGTCCCATTCCAATTACTTCACGTGCACCATCAACTAAAAATACTTTTTCTTTTAGTGATGGATCCCATAAATCTTCCCAGGATGTAAAGTCTAAATGATCTGCAACTAAGCTTGGATTATAAACAATACCAACTGTTCCCCAGAAATAGGGAATAGTAAATTCGTTTCCAGGGTCAAAAGCTAGGTCTAGGAAGTAAGGATCGATATTTTGTATATTCGGTAGCTTAGAGTGATCAATCGGTAAAAGTAAATCCTTTTCCTTCATCATCTCAACCATATATTCAGATGGGACAGCTATATCATAAGCAGAACCGCCTTGTTCGACTTTAGTCATCATGGCTTCGTTCGAATCGAAGGTTTCGTATATGACTTTGATGCCTGTTTCCTCAGTGAATTGGTCAACTAATTCCGGATCGATATATTCGCCCCAGTTATAGACAGTTATCGTATCTTTACTACCGGCAGAACCAGCAGATTCTAATCGGTCTGCCACAAAGAATAGGAGAGCACAGACAACTATGATAGCAACAGTAGCTTGAACTAGTGATTTCATCGTTGTACCTCCTGACTTGCGCGTTTTGTTCGATTTGTAACGAAGTAATAGCCAACTACCACTAATACTGTTACAAAGAAGACAAGTCCAGAAATCGCGTTAACTGTTAAAGAAATACCTGTTCTGGCCATTGAGTAAATTTCAATGGATAGGGTAGAAAAGCCGTTTCCTGTAACGAAAAATGTAACAGCGAAATCATCTAATGAATATGTTAATGCTAAGAAGAACCCTGCGAAAATTCCCGGCTGAATATATGGAAGAATTACGCGAGTAAGCACGTCTCTTCTAGAGGCACCTAAATCGAGTGCTGCGTCAATTAAGGATGTGTTCATTTCTAAAAGCTTTGGTAAAACCATTAGAACAACAATTGGAATACTAAAGGCAACATGTGAAACCAAAACAGACATAAACCCTAATTTAACACCAATCATCGTAAATAAAATGAGGAAGCTAGCTCCAATAACAACATCTGGACTTACAATTAGGACATTGTTTAAAGACAGTAATGTGTTTCGCATCTTTTTATCTTTAATGGAGACAATTCCAATGGCACCTAAAGTACCAATAATTGTGGCAATCAATCCTGATAATAGGGCAATGATGACCGTATTAATAAGGATAACTAACAGTCTTGAATCCCCAAATACGGCTTCGTAATGCTCGAATGTGAAGGATTCGAAGTTATTCATAGAGCCGCCACTGTTAAAGGAATAAAATATTAGGTAAAAAATCGGTGCATATAACACAACAAAAACAAGTAATAAATAGATTTTTGAGGCAGTTGATAATTTCTTCATTAAGCACGGCCTCCTTTTTTCTGACCTGTAAGGAGCATAATAATGACCATAATAATTATTAAGAATACAGCGATAGTAGACCCCATGCCCCAGTTCTGAGAGACAAGGAATTGCTGCTCAATGGCCGTACCTAATGTAATTACTTGGTTCCCAGCTATCAATCGAGTAATCATGAATAATGATAGGGCGGGTATAAAAGTAACCTGAATACCAGATTTCACGCCGTCAATTGTTAAAGGAAAAATAACGCGACGGAAAGTAGTGAAACTTGAGGCACCTAAATCGCGTGCTGCATACACTAGTGCCGGGTTCAATTTATCAAGCGAGTTGAAAATTGGAATAATCATAAATGGGATAAAAATATAAACAGAAACAAATATGAAACTAAAATCGGTAAAGAGTATTTGCTGCTCTTCTAGTCCAAATACCTCTAAAAAAGCATTAATGGGACCATATAATCCGAAAATCCCGATAAATGCATAGGTTTTTAATAATAAGTTAATCCAGGACGGAATAATAATAAGCATTAACCATAAATGCTTATGCTTTGTTTTCGTTAAAAGAAACGCTGTTGGATATGCGATAAGTAACGTGAAAAATGTGATTAAAAACGCATACCAAAAGCTTGTTAATGTCATTTTTAAATAAACGCTTGAAAAGAACGCAGTGTAGTTTGCTAGTGTGAAATTCCCGTTTAAATCTAGCATTGAATAATAAACAATTAAAACAATTGGCGCGATGACAAATAATGCTATCCAAATATAGTAGGGAAATAGCGAGCCCTTTGAAGCCTTACTGAACATTTTCTTCGTCTCCATAAGACTCTAAACGTTTGTCGAATTCTTCTTCCGTTTCGTTTAGACGCATTACATGAATACTTTCAGGGTCAAAATCTAAGCCAATTTGTGCGCCTACATCAGCTTTTTTTAGTGAATGAACGAGCCATTCATTGCCATCGGTATCATAAGTGGATAGCTCATAGTGAACCCCACGGAATAATTGTGTATCAACAGTAACAATAAGCTTTCCTTTATCAACAGTTGTAATTTCTAAATCCTCTGGACGAATCACAATATCGATTTTCTCATTAGGTCTCATACCTTGATCTACACACTCAAAGGTTTTGCCAGCAAATTGAACCTTGAAGTCCTCAATCATAACACCGGTAACGATATTGGATTCTCCGATAAAGTCTGCTACAAAGCGGTTAATCGGCTCATCATAAATATCTACTGGCGTTCCAGATTGTTGAATTTCACCATCATTGATAACAAAAATTTCATCGGACATTGCTAAGGCTTCCTCTTGGTCATGTGTTACAAAGACAAAGGTTTTCCCTAAACGCTGCTGTAGCTCGCGAAGCTCATACTGCATTTCTGAACGCAGCTTTAAATCTAGGGCAGATAAAGGCTCGTCCAAAAGAATTACCTCTGGATCATTTACAATCGCGCGGGCAATTGCTACACGTTGACGTTGACCACCAGACATTTCAGAAATTTCTCGAGTGCTAAAGCCAGCTAGGTTAACGAATTTTAAAGCCTCTAAAACGCGTTGCTGGATTTCTTTTTCCTTCAGTTTTTTAATACGCAGACCAAAGGCTACATTTTCGAAAACATTTAAATGAGGGAAGAGTGCATAGTCCTGGAAAACGGTATTTACCTGACGTTCATTTGCAGGGATTTGATTTATTTTTTTATCATTAAAATAAATTCCGCCCTCAGTTGGATTTGTAAACCCGGCAATAATGCGGAGAATAGTCGTTTTCCCGCAACCAGAAGGCCCTAAAAGTGTATAGAATTTTCCTCTTTCAAGCTCAAAATTAATATTTTTTAATACAACCGTTCCATCATCATAGGATTTTGAAACATTATCAAACCGAATAATTGTATCGTTCATTGTCTAGCCTCCTAAACTATAAATAAGATTCTGTTGCTACGAGCAAAATCTGGGTTTTGCCATTGTGTGCGTTAAAGATTTGATGATTTGTAGCTGCTTCATAATAGACAGCATTTCCTTCACAAGCTATATATTCGTTATTACCTAAAACTACTCGCACTCGACCTTTTAACACATAGATAAACGTCTCGGCTAATGAGGGCTCGAACTGCTTATACTCGCCATCCTTCTGAAGTGTAATAAGTACAGGTTCCATTTCCTTTTCATTGGAGGTCGGAATTAGCCATTGAATCTTATACTTTTTATCTTCATCGAAAAATGAGCTTTGGTCATCTACGTTATAGATTACTTTTTGTTCCTGCAATGAGTCATCAAAGAAATCCTTTGGGGTTGTGCCTAATACTTCTAAAAGAGAAAATAATGTTTCAATTGATGGCGAATTTAAGTCGCGTTCTAGCTGAGAAATATACCCTTTTGTTAAATCAGTTCTTTCACCTAATTCTTCCTGTGTCAGTCCTTTTTTAAGTCGCAATGCTTTTATTTTCGCACCAATTTGCACCTGAATAACTCCTTGTTTGTTTAATATACATAAACTTAAAGTATGAAAGTTTACTTTTAAATAACTTAATGTTTACTATTACGATACTATTATACAGAAACGGATAAGCATTTCAATAGATGATTTTGAAATATTTCCCTAGAAAAATGCCCTTTTTTCTAGAGTATAGTTTCTTCAACTAGTCAAAAAAGTTATTTCTACCAATTGGGGGAAGTTTAAAATGATAGATTTACAAGTAGGTAAACCAGCTCCAAAATTTGAAATGGCTGCGGTCATGCCTGATAAATCCTTTGGAAAAGTATCCTTAGAAGAAAACATAAAGCTATTGAAGTGGACGGTTCTATTTTTTTACCCGATGGATTTTACCTTTGTTTGCCCTACTGAAATAACGGAAATGTCCGATTATTACGATGATTTTGAGGAGCTTGACGCCACTATTATCGGTGTTTCAACAGACACGGTTTATACGCATTTAGCTTGGATCAATACAGAGCGTACAAAAAATGGTCTTGGTCAACTTCAATACCCGTTAGCAGCTGACCCTAACCACCAGTTGGCGAAAAAGTATGGAGTATTAGTTGAAGAAGAGGGGGTCGCTCTAAGGGCATTATTTATCATTAATCCTGAAGGAGAGCTTCAATATCACGTAGTGCACCACAATAATATTGGCCGAGACACAGAAGAGGTGTTGCGGGTTCTTCAAGCACTTCAAACAGGTCGCCTTTGTCCGGCAAGCTGGCGTCCAGGCGATGATACACTATAACTCCGAAATGGAAGGAGCCTTATTCTTTTAAGGAGGAAGCTTAAATGAGATTACGGTCCCCAATGCCTGACATACAGGGTGAGACGGATTGGTTAAATGGGAAAGTAAGGCGAATGGATTTAATAGGGGAAAAGCCAACGATTATTCATTTTTGGTCTGTTAGCTGCTTTGATTGCAAAGAAGCCTTACCTGAATTCGGTAAGTTCAGGGAAAAGTATAGCGACCAAGTAAATTTTTTAGCGGTGCATATGCCAAGGTCCAACGAGGATATGGACATCACAACTATTAAAAAAGTAGCCCGTAAATATAAAATCACACAGCCTATCTTTATAGATAATAAAATGAAGCTAACTGATTCTTTCAACAATCAATATGTCCCTTCTTATTATGTATTTGATAAAATGGGTATTCTTCGCCATTACCAGGCTGGCGGAAGTGGCATGAAGATGTTAGAAAAACGTTTGCTTAAGGTATTATAGTTAAAGTTGAAAAGTGAAAGTGTAGACTCCAGAGTTTTTGAGTCTATGCTTTTTATTTTTAGGTGGAAAGTGGATGAGAATGTGGGGTGCGAGTGATATTACTACGATTGAGAAGGGGAGGTACTCCGTGAAGTCGTAAAGAGAGTGATATTGCTACGATGCAAATGCCCGAACGCAACCAATCGTCGAGAAGAGAGCGATATTGCTACTATCCAAAAGCCCGAAACATCCCGAACGTAGCAAAGAGAATGATATTGCTACGATCCAAAAGCCCGAACGGCCCCGATCGTCGTAAAGTGTACGATATTGCTACGATTCAAAAGCCTGAACGGCCCCAGTCGTCGTAAAGTGTACGATATTGCTACGATCTAAAAGCCTGAAGCATCCCGAACGTCGCAAAGAGAGCAATATTGCTACGATCCAAAAGCCCGAACGGCCCCAATCGTCGCAAAGAGAGCAATATTGCTACGATCCAAAAGCCCGAACCAGCCCAATCGTCGCAAAGAGAGCGTTATTGCGACGATCCAAAAGCCCGAACCAGCCCAATCGTCGCAAAGAGAGCGTTATTGCGACGATCCAAAAGCCCGAACCGCGCCAATCGTCGCAAAGAGAGCAATATTGCTACGATTCAAAAGCCCGAATCATCCCGAACGTCGCAAAGAGAGCAATATTGCTACACTCCAAAAGCCCGAACCACCACAATCATCGCAAAGAGAACGATATTACTACGTTTCCCAGCATCACTCGATCCAAAACGACTCAATGCATACCTACGAAATCCACCCCCACACTTTTCCTACAAATCCGTCAATCCAAATCTTTTAACAATTTTTTCAATGGATATTTGTACAAATTAGGGCCACTAAGTTAAAATAATACCATTGATGAAATTGTACGGAGGTTTAACATGAAAAAAGAATTTGTAGTGGTAGGGTTAGGACGTTTCGGTGGGAGTATCGTTAGGGAATTGATTCGCCTGGGAGCCGACGTATTAGCAATTGATGCACAAGCCGAGCGTGTGGATGAATATGCGAAGATTGCAACACAAGCAGTTATTGCAGATACAACAGATGAAGAGGTAATTAAATCATTAGGCTTACGAAACTTTGAGCACGTAATTATTGCGATTGGTGAAAATATTCAAGCAAGTATTTTAACAACCTTAATC
The DNA here is from genome assembly GCF_044795995.1 of Ureibacillus chungkukjangi. NCBI lineage: Bacteria > Bacillati > Bacillota > Bacilli > Caryophanales > Caryophanaceae > Ureibacillus > Ureibacillus chungkukjangi. The sequence goes on from NZ_CP085009.1 coordinate 1,107,709, forward strand.
CTAAAGGACCTTGGGGTAGAGCAGATTACGGTTAAGGCCCATAATGACTATCACGCAAGGGTGCTCCATAAAATTGGGGCAGATCAAGTGGTACATCCAGAGCGGGATATGGGGATTCGAATTGCGAACAACATGATGTCGAGCAATGTACTCGATTATTTGGAGCTATCAGATGAACATTCGATTATGGAAATTCGAGCGAATGATCGAATCGCAGGCTTTTCACTAATTGATTTAGATATTCGAGCAAAATATGGGATTAACATCGTCGGTATTAAAAGAGGAGAATCCATTGTTATCTCTCCAGCAGCTGACGACAAAATATTGCTAGGCGATATTTTACTTGTAATCGGTGCGGATGTGGATATCAACCGATTTGTGAAAAAAATGATGAGCTAACAGCTTAACTAAATCAGCATTTCTATATTCATATTTATTCTATAAACCAAAACAAAAGGTTGTCCAAATTTGGACAACCTTTTTATGTGCTTAAACTTCCATAATAATTGGTAAAATCATTGGGCGACGTTTTGTTTTCTCAAATAAGTAAGGTCCTAAAACGTCAGTGATTTCATTTTTCATTTCAGTCCACTGTGTAGACTTCACTTGAACCATTTCATTTAAATGATTGTTTAGCATTTTTTGAGCTTCACTAATAAGTGAGCCAGATTCACGCATATAAACAAAGCCGCGTGAGATAATGTCTGGTCCAGCTACTAGCTTTTGCTTTTTCATATCGACACTTACAACGACGATGACTAAGCCTTCCTCGGATAGGATGCGTCGATCGCGTAATACGATATTTCCGATGTCACCAATACCACTTCCATCAATATATACATCTCCAGAAGGGATTTTTCCAGCAACATGAGCTTCATTTGCGCTTAGAGCTAAAACTTCACCATTTTCCATTACAAAGGTATTGTTAATCGGAACATCGCAATCCTCTGCTAGTTTAGTATGCATTTTTAGCATACGATACTCACCGTGGATTGGCATAAAGAATTTTGGCTTCATCAAGCGAAGCATTAGCTTTTGCTCTTCTTGAGAACCGTGTCCAGATGTATGGATATTGTTTAAAGAACCATGGATTACTTCTGCACCAGCACGGAATAATAGGTTAATAATTTTATTAACACTCATTTGATTTCCTGGAATTGGTGAAGAAGAGAATACAACAGTATCTCCAGGTTGAATTTGAATTTGTCTATGTGTACCATTTGCAATTCGAGATAAAGCAGCCATTGGTTCACCCTGAGAGCCTGTACATAAAATAAGTACTTCGTTTGCTGGTAAACGATTAATCGTTTGGGCATCAACAAAGGTCTCTTTAGGTGCTGTAATGTAGCCTAATTCACGTCCGATAGAAATAGCGTTATCCATAGAACGACCAAACACGGCAATTTTACGGCCAAATTGTGCTGCTGCGTCTGTTACTTGTTGTAGGCGATGGATATTTGAAGCGAAAGTCGCGAAAATAATACGACCATCAACCTTACGTAAAATATCATCAATGCTTTCGCCAACCTTACGTTCAGACATTGTAAAGTTTGGAACCTCTGCATTTGTACTATCAGATAGTAAGCAAAGGACACCATCACGACCGATTTCAGCCATTTTAGTTAGGTTCGCAGGTTCTCCAACAGGTGTGAAGTCGAACTTAAAGTCTCCTGTATGCACAATGTTGCCAGGAGGTGTTTTAACAACGATTCCATATGCGTCAGGAATACTGTGAGTTGTACGGAAGAAGCTTACAGATGTTTTTCTGAATTTGATAACATCGTCTTCTTTAATTTCGATAAGCTTTGTTGTACGCAGTAAACCATGCTCATCTAATTTATTTCGCAATAAACCTAAAGCAAGCTTGCCACCGTACACCGGGATATTTAATTGGCGTAATAAATAAGGAATACCACCAATATGATCCTCGTGACCGTGGGTAATAAATAAGCCCTTGATTTTGTCGACATTACGTACTAAATAAGTGTAATCCGGAATAACATAGTCGATTCCTAATAAATCGTCATCCGGAAATTTGATTCCAGCGTCAATTACGATAATTTCATCCTGGAATTGTACTGCATAGGTGTTTTTTCCGATTTCGCCCAGTCCGCCGAGAGCGAATACCGCTGCTTGATCATTTTTTACAAATTTCATAATGATCTAAGCGTTCTCCAAATGGAAGTTCGGGCTATTTTTTTCATATTCTAAATAATTGCCCTCAAGTAATTGGATATACTCGATGTTAAAGTTACGATCTTTTAAATAGTTACGCACTTCTCTTTCTGAAGCTGCTTCTAAATAAAGACTTTTAGTATTTTCGCGAACTGGTACCTCTAGAGCGTTTTCTTGGTAATAAACTTTGTAAATCATGATTTCTCTCCTTTAATTAACGTACATTTACGTGCATCGTATAGATTATTTAAAGTGAACTACTTGCCATAAAAAGAGTAGCGTTAAAATTACATAATTAATAAAAGATGATATATCAAAAGCTACCGATTTTGCAAAAAGCTTTAACTTCTTTTCAATAATTTTTCTTAACACGAAAAAACACTTGTACCCATTTTACCATCAATTGGTTAAAGAGTCTTGTTCTACCGTTAAGGTATTTTAAATTTTCGAAAAGCACAGTATTAGAAAGTATAGCTAATCCACAAACCTTTTAGTAATAGCTAGGTGTGCTTATCGGTTAAATGAGACTGTGATTTTCTATAATTGGATAGAGTTTGCTTTTTCAATATTGAAAGAAGATAAATGTCAATAATCTTTGTAAAAGATGCATTTCCTTTATATTATCATGCGTCTGTCTTAAAATAAAGAAAAGCCCTTCGTTTTGAAGGGCTTAAGCAATTGATTTTTTTCCGAGGATGCCATTTAATCGTTTCAAAATTCTCTTTTTGAGTCGTTTTAACATGGCGTATCACTCCTAACTTACAAGAATACTGACGATTCTCTATATGTAAAGTATTTTCCGTTTACATATAAATATGTGTTGAGAGGGTTATGAAATGACAAGTATCATATTTTTTGATGTGGATGGGACACTTTACAATGATGAGAAAAAAATCCCTGAATCCGCAAAAGAGGCTATTAAAGCAGCGAGAAATAACGGTTATGAAATTGCGATAGCAACAGGTAGAGCACCTTTTATGATTGAAAGTATTTTAGAAGAGCTAGAAATTGATACATATGTCACATTTAATGGTCAATACGTCGTTTACAAGGGCGAAGTAATTTATACTGACAGTGTACCGAAAGAGTATTTAGCAAAAATTATCGAGTTTGGACAAGAACGAAATCATCCGGTTGTTTTTATAGATGACAAAGAAATGATTGCTTCTATAGAAGACCATTCCTTTATCGAGCAGAGCTTAAATACATTAAAATATCCGTATCCGTACAGCAACCCACTATTTTATGAAGACAATGATGTGTATCAAACGCTTATTTTTATCGAAGAATCCGATGAGCAGCTCTATAGAGATACTTTTTCTGAAGTGAAATTTATTAGATGGCATCCCTATTCCTGCGATATTTTGCCAAAGGACGGCTCGAAAGCGAGAGGGATTAAAACATTATTAGAAAAAATAAATATCCCGATTGAAAACTCAATAGCCTTTGGTGATGGGTTGAATGATATCGAAATGCTTCAGGAAGTTGGTACATCCGTTGCCATGGGAAATGGGGTAGAACAGGCAAAGGCAGTAGCAGATATTGTAACTGATCATGTGGATCGTGACGGTATAGCAAAAGCCTTGAAGCGTCTGAATATTATTTAACAATTTTAATAGGAAGAATTGATTAATAAAAGTTCCTTTCTTTATTAGTCTATGTAATATGTTTTGAAATGCTTAGACTATAAATAAAATAATTTGTTAATAATGAAGGGGGCGTCTGTAATTTTGAGACACCCCCTTTTCCGACGATTATGACTATATTTAAAAGGACAGGCAGATTGGAAATAAAAAAAGTGTCCAGATGATTAAACGTACTGGACACCTAGTAATATGTTTATTTATTCTTCACCTAATGGGAAGGAGTTGGGAACTTGCTCGAATGGGTTTGCTTCATTAATGTGATCGTAAAACATAATGCCGTTTAAATGGTCTAATTCATGCTGAAAGGCAACAGCAGGCATTCCCTTTAGACGTAGTTTCTTTTCTTCGCCATCAACCGTGAAGAACTTAACAGTAATTCTTGCATATCGAGGGACGAACCCAGGAATTGAACGGTCAACCGAAAGACAGCCTTCTCCAGAGGGAAGATAGGTTTTTTCGACAGAGTGACTAACGATTTTAGGGTTAATGGCTACAAAGCTTAATTGCTCCCCATTATCGTCTTCTAAATGAAGGGCAAACATTCTTTTTAATGAGTTTACTTGGTTTGCTGCTAAACCAACTCCAGGACGAAGACCATATTTTTGTGAAGCTTCAGGATCCTGGCTGTTGATAAGGTATTCTAACATGTCATGAGCAAGAGCTCGGTCATCCTCAGATAGAGGAAACTTCACTTCCTCTGCTTTAGTTCTTAATGTAGGGTGACCCTCACGAATTATATCTTCCATTAAAATCATTCTATAAACTTCCTTTCACTAAATTACTATGTAATTAAAGTATAGTAGTATTCTTTGCGAATGGCCAAGGATTCTTAATAATAGGCTTTACGAGCACATAATACAGAGGAATCGGCGTATACTTGCAAAATACAAAAAATGTTTTTATCTATTATAAAAAATATCATATGTTGCTTTATTTTGCTTTAGAAAAGTTTAGTGACAAAAGTAAAGGTGAATACAAATATTAAAGGGTTTTTTTAGTGGAAAGTTATTTAAGGAAACTAATAAATACATGAGTTGGTAAATTCTGTTGTAATACAGTTATCGGATTAATATATAACAGTTTCGTTTTGCTGAATAGTTATTTATTTAGAAAAAAAGTGCGAAATAAACGTAAATCAATGATTGACCGAATGGATTTATTTTTATATACTCAATTTAATAAGATATTGTACTAGTGTTTTTGAAATTAATTTTAATACAGAACTTAAGGAGAGGTGCTATATGGGAGAAAAAAATTCAAAACAATTTGATCCAGCTGCTACTTTAGAGACAATTGAAAATCAGTTTGAAATGTTCCAAATTTTAAATGAAGAGGGCAAAATTGTCAACGAGGCTGCTGTTCCGAATTTATCAGACGAAGAGCTAGTTGATTTAATGTCACGTATGGTATATACACGAATTTTAGATCAACGTTCTATCTCGTTAAACCGCCAAGGAAGACTAGGTTTCTATGCTCCAACTGCTGGGCAAGAGGCTTCTCAATTAGCTTCACACTATGCATTAGAGAAAAACGACTGGATTTTACCAGGCTACCGTGATGTTCCTCAAATCGTATATCATGGTCTTCCTCTTTGGAAAGCTTTCCTATTTAGTAGAGGTCATTTCGTAGGAAACCAAATTCCAGAAGGCGTAAACGTTTTACCACCTCAAATCATTATCGGTGCTCAGTACGTTCAAGCTGCTGGGGTAGCACTAGGCATTAAAAAACGTGGTACTGCTGATGTAGCTGTTACTTATACAGGTGATGGTGGTTCATCTCAAGGGGATTTCTACGAAGGAATCAACTTTGCAGGGGCATTTAAGGCTCCAGCAATTTTCATTGTACAAAATAACCAATTTGCAATTTCAACACCACGTGAAGTACAAACGGCTGCAAAAACAATTGCACAAAAAGGGATTGCAGCAGGTATTCCAAGTGTACTAGTTGACGGAATGGATCCACTTGCTGTTTATGTAGCAACTAAGGATGCACGTGATCGAGCAGTTAGAGGAGAAGGTCCATCTCTAATCGAAACAATGTGTTATCGATATGGTCCACATACAATGTCTGGTGATGATCCGACACGTTACCGTACTTCTGATAATGATAGTGAATGGGCAGCAAAAGACCCAATCGTTCGTTTCCGTATTTACTTAGAAGGTAAAGGCTTATGGAATGAAGAAAAAGAAACAGAAGTAATCGAACGTGCTAAAGAAGAAATTAAAGAAGCGATTAAAAAAGCTGATGAAGCACCTAAACAAAAAGTAACGGACTTAATTTCAAATATGTACGAAGAGAAGCCATACAATCTGCAAGAACAATATGAAGTCTTTAAAGCGAAGGAGTCGAAATAACCTATGGCACAAATGACAATGATTCAAGCGATTACGGATGCACTCCGTTGCGAACTTAGAGATGATGAAAATGTTTTAGTGTACGGGGAAGATGTAGGTGTGAACGGTGGGGTATTCCGTGCTACTGAAGGTCTTCAAAAAGAATTCGGTGTAGACCGTGTATTCGATACACCACTTGCAGAATCTGGTATCGGTGGTTTAGCGGTAGGTTTATCTTTAACTGGTTATCGTTCAGTACCTGAAATCCAGTTCTTCGGCTTCGTTTATGAAGTAATGGACTCTATTAGTGGTCAGTTAGCTCGTTACCGTTACCGTACAGGCAATACCTTCAATATGCCTGTAACGATTCGTTCTCCATTCGGAGGCGGTGTTCATACACCTGAAATGCACTCTGATAGCTTAGAAGGCTTAATGGCTCAACAACCTGGCTTAAAAGTAGTTATTCCATCAACGCCATATGATGCGAAGGGTCTATTAATTTCATCAATCCGTGATAATGATCCAGTTATTTTCTTAGAGCACTTAAAATTATATCGCTCTGTAAAAGAAGACGTACCTGAAGAATCATACACAATTCCGCTAGGCAAAGCGGATGTGAAACGTGAAGGGAACGATTTATCGATCTTTGCATACGGCTTAATGGTTCACGAAAGCTTAAAAGCAGCAGCTGAGCTTGAAAAAGAGGGGTACTCAGTAGAAGTTGTTGATTTACGTACAATTCAACCATTAGATATTGAAACAATTATTGCATCTGTTGAAAAAACAAATCGTGCAATCGTCGTGCAAGAAGCACAAAAACAAGCGGGTATTGCCGCAAATGTAGTAGCTGAAATTACAGAACGTGCAATTTTAAGCCTAGAGGCACCTGTTTTACGTGTGGCAGCACCGGATACAATTTATCCATTCCCACAAGCAGAAAACATTTGGCTGCCTAACTATAAGGATATCCTAGAAACTGCGAAAAAAGTATTAACATTCTAATCATTTGTCTAAGGAAAGGGTGAAAAAATATGGCGTTTGAATTCCGCATGCCTGATATTGGAGAAGGTATACATGAAGGGGAAATCGTAAAATGGTTTGTTAAACCAGGCGATAAAATTCAAGAAGATGACGTACTTTGTGAGATTCAAAATGATAAAGCTGTTGTAGAAATGCCTTCACCAGTAGAAGGAACTATTGAGGAAATCCTTGTTGAGGAAGGGTCAGTAGCAGTAGTAGGAGATGTAATCATTCGAATTGATGCACCGGGCTATGAAAACCTTCAATTCAAAGGTGATGATCACCATAAAGAAGAAACAACTTCTACAACTAGCGCACAAGTTCAAGGAACTGCTGAAGATGGCGACACAGTTGAAAAAGCGTCAGTTAAGGGAGATTCTAAAGAAGACCCAGCTGTGGATATTTCACCAGATTCTACAGAAAATGATAAACGTATCATTGCAATGCCTTCAGTTCGTAAATACGCAAGATCAAAAGATGTCAATATTCAGCAAGTAAGTGGAACGGGTAAAAATGGCCGTATCCTAAAAGAAGATATTGAAAGCTTCTTGACTGGCGGAGCGAAAGCTTCTAAACCAGAAGCTCTTGAAGAAACAGTAGTGGTTGAAGAGAGTGCTGTTGAAGAAAAAGTTGCTGCATCAGCTCCTGTTAACCTTGAAGGCGAATTCCCAGAAACTCGCGAGAAAATTTCTGGAATTCGAAAAGCAATTGCTAAAGCAATGGTTCACTCGAAACAAACGGCTCCTCATGTTACATTAATGGACGAAGTAGATGTAACTGCATTAGTGGCACACCGTAAAAAATTCAAGGATATCGCGTCAGAAAAAGGTATCAAGCTAACATATTTACCTTATGTAGTTAAAGCTTTAGTTTCTACATTACGTGAGTATCCTGAGTTCAACCGTTCATTTGATGATGCAACAAATGAAATTATTCAAAAGCATTACTTCAACATTGGCATTGCAGCAGATACTGAAAAAGGCTTACTTGTACCTGTAGTTAAGCATGCAGATCGTAAATCAATCTTCACTATTTCTGCAGAAATCAATGACTTAGCAACAAAAGCTCGTGAAGGGCGTCTTTCTCCTAATGAAATGAAAGGCGGTTCATGTTCAATTACGAATATTGGATCTGCTGGAGGTCAATGGTTTACACCAGTTATTAACCATCCTGAGGTGGCAATTTTAGGTATTGGAAGAATTTCTGAGAAACCTGTGATAAAAAATGGTGAAATTGTAGGCGCACCTGTGTTAGCATTATCATTGAGCTTTGATCATCGAATGATCGACGGAGCCACAGCACAAAATGCTTTAAATCATTTAAAACGTTTGTTAAGTGACCCGGAACTTTTATTAATGGAGGCGTAATAATATGGTAGTAGGAGATTTCGCAATCGAAATTGACACTTTAGTAGTAGGGAGCGGACCTGGTGGTTATGTAGCAGCAATTCGTGCAGCTCAAACTGGTCAAAAAGTTACAATCGTAGAAAAAAATGTAATAGGTGGCGTTTGCCTTAACGTAGGATGTATTCCTTCTAAAGCGTTAATTTCAGTTGGTCACCGTTTTGAACAAGCACAGCATTCAGAAGATATGGGTGTTTTCGCTTCTGAAGTGAAACTTGACTTTGAGAAAGTACAGAACTTTAAAAACGGCGTAGTTAAAAAATTAACTGGCGGTGTTGAAGGTCTTTTAAAAGGCAACAATGTAGAAATCGTTCAAGGTGAAGCATACTTCTCTGATGCGAATACAGTACGTATTATCAATGGAGATTCTGCTCAAACATATACATTCAAAAATGCGATTATAGCAACTGGTTCTCGTCCTGTTGAAATTCCAACTTTCAAATATACAGATCGTGTACTAAACTCTACAGGTGCTCTTAATTTAAAAGAATTACCTAAGAAATTAGTTGTTATCGGCGGCGGATACATCGGTACTGAATTAGGTTCTGCATTTGCAAACTTCGGTACTGAAGTAACAATCATTGAAGGCGGAAAAGATATCTTAGCTGGCTTCGAAAAACAAATGACTGCTATCGTTAAAAAAGGTCTTAAGAAAAAAGGCGTTACAATCGAAGTAGGCGCATCTGCTAAAGGTGTGGAAGAAAACGAAAATGGCGTAATCGTTTCTTACGAAGTAGGCGGAGAAGAGAAAAAAGTTGAAGCTGACTACGTATTAGTAACTGTAGGTCGTCGTCCAAATACAGATGAAATCGGTTTAGAACAAATCGGTATCGAATTTGCTGAGCGCGGTTTAATCAAAGTTGACAAACAATGTCGCACAAATATTCCAAACATCTATGCAATCGGTGATATCGTTGACGGTCCACAACTTGCTCACAAAGCATCTTACGAAGGTAAGGTTGCTGCTGAAGCAATCGCTGGTGAAAAATCAGTTGTTGACTACCTAGCAATCCCGGCTGTTTGCTTCACAGATCCAGAAATGGCTACTGTTGGTTACAGCGAAGAGTCTGCTAAAGCTGAAGGCTTAGAAGTGAAGGTTGCGAAGTTCCCATTCGCAGCTAACGGTCGTGCATTAGCATTAAACCAAACTGAAGGATTCGTTAAATTAGTAGCTCGTAAAGAAGATGGCTTACTAGTAGGAGCTCAAATTATCGGTGCTGGTGCATCTGATATGATTTCTGAGCTTTGCTTAGCGATCGAAGGCGGCATGACAGCTGAAGACGTAGCTTTAACAATCCACCCTCACCCAACTTTAGGTGAAATCACAATGGAAACTGCCGAAGTATTACTAGGCAACCCAATCCACATCATTTCAAAATAATATATATCTATTTGAGGCCCTTGCACTTATGTGTGAGGGCCTTTTTTAAAGTAGTGAGTATTAGATAGTGATGATAATGTAAGTTGCGTGTATGAGTCTGCTAATGGCCAGTAAAAGATTTTCATTCTTCAAATTACATATTAAATAATATAGTTGCTCCTAATGGGTAGCTCTGGCTATGAAACAATAGCAACTCGCATACCTAGTGAAGCCTAGTGCCACTCCACTCTTAAGTTTTCATAAGAAACTCTTCCTATTTTTTGCTAGAGACGTAGACAGTCGTTTTGAATAGGCGTAAAATTACGATAAATAGGGGGGACTCGAAATGAGATTGAGTTTCAGGCTTACGGATGCCCTGATGAGAATTATAAGAACCATTGCTCAAATAATAATACTTTATGTTTTTTATTATATTGGAGTTTTGATAGTCAAGGTTACTGAACTGCCACTACCAGCAAGTATATTGGGTTTAGTGCTTTTAGCTGTTTGCTTGAAAATGAAGTGGGTTAAAGTGGAATACATTCGTGAGGGGGCAGGTTTTTTAATTGCCTTTATGACGCTATTTTTCATTCCTGCGATTGTTGGAATCATTGATTACCCAGAGCTACTTTCAATTGAAGGCATTCTTCTTCTTGGCACAGTTTTTGTCAGTACATTATTTGCTATCTTAATATCGAGCAAGCTAAGTGAAATGATTGAGAAAAAAGAATTAGCTATGATCGTGAAAAAAGATGCAGTTGCGTTAATGCAGACAGAGCTAGATTCAGTTGAGGAGAAGGACTCGCATGTCATAAATCCATCAGCTTCACTAAATGAACCTCAGCAAAATGAGAAGACGAAGGAGGATGAGATACTTGAAGGCAACCATCTTCATCGTTAGTACAGTGGTGCTATTTCTATTGATGTATAAGCTTCATAAGAGGTATCCATATCCTGTTTTATTGCCAATATTAACGACGACACTAGTGTTAGTTGCAGCGTTATTAGTTTTTCATATTCCATTTTCCGACTATATGGAGGGTGGGAAATATATTCAGCACTTATTAGGACCAGCTGTTGTTGCTTTAGCTTATCCTCTATATAACCAAAGACGCTTAATAATGAAATTTAAATATACTATTCTATCTGGTATTTTTATAGCCATGATAAGTGGATTACTGAGTGTATATATCATGTTGAAAATTATGAAAATGGAAACAAATCTGATCTTAACTTTACTTCCTAAATCCTTAACAACACCTGTTGCGATGCAGGTAAGTGAAACGATTGGTGGTATTGCACCTTTAACTGCTGTATTTGTTATGGTGGCAGGGTTTACAGGAGCGTTATTTGGACCTGCTGTTTACAAATATTCAAAGGTTACTTCATCGATTGGGAGAGGGATTTCAATGGGAAGTGCAAGCCATGGTGTAGGGGTTTCTAAGTTGAAGGACTATGGGGAAGAGGATTTGTCGATTGGCTCATTATCCATGGGGTTAAGCGCTGTAATTGGTGCCGTAATATGTCCAATCTTTGTATTTCTATTTATTTAATGTAAAAAGCTAGCCGAATAAATCAAAAAAACACGATTCTCCGTCCCTAAGTAACGGAGAATCGTGTTTTATATTGTAGAAATTTAATGTTTTAAATGATAGGCATACGTTCTTTAATTACACGAATTGTTTTAAGTGATAAATCTTCAGGACCTTGAACAGGTAAGCCAGCTTCAATATTCATCTTAATATATTCAATATTATCCTCGGTAATTATTTCCCCGGGAATGAAGATCGGGATTCCGGGCGGGTATACCATAATAAATTCTGCGCAAATATACCCAACCGATTCATCGATAGGCATTACTTCAGTACTAGCATAGAATGCATCTCGAGGAGTCATCGCTAAAGCAGGGATATCCGGTACGTTCACAATTGTCTCTTTTTTAGTTGCCTCTGATTCGAAAGTTTGCGACATTCTTTGCAATGCGTTCACTAGTAAGTTGATTTCTTTTTTCGTATCTCCCAATGTAATAAGACAAAGGATATTGTAAAGGTCAGATAATTCAACTTCGATATTGGCATTATGACGTAACCATTCTTCAGCCTGATGACCAGTAATTCCTAAATCTTTTACACTAATTAGGATTTTTGTAGGATCCATATCATATGTTGCAGATGAGTGAAGTATTTCTTTGCCTGCTACCTTTAAATGAGGAATTTTATTAATACGCTTTCTTGCATCCTTGGCAAGACGAATTGCCTCATCGATTAAATCATATCCATGAACTGCTAATTGACGTCTAGCACAGTCTAAAGAAGCGAGAAGTGGATATGAAGTTGAAGTTGTAGTTAACATCGAAAGTACAGATTGAACTCTATTAACAGTGACCAGACCTTCTCGAACGTTTAGAACGGAACTACCTGTAAGTGAACCACCGAGTTTATGAACACTTGTTGCAGCCATATCAGCACCAGCTTGCATAGCCGATAAAGGCAGCTCATCGTGGAATTTAATGTGAACTCCATGAGCCTCGTCTACAATGACTGGGATGTTATGTGCATGAACGATATCAACAATACGCTTTAAGTCTGTTGCAAACCCAAAATAAGTTGGATTAATTACTAACATTGCCTTTGCATCAGGATATGTTTTTAATGCTTTTTCGACAGATTCTGCAGAAATACCATGGGCAATTCCATATTCTTCATCAACTTCTGGGTGGATAAAAATAGGAATGGCACCAGATAGAACAATTGCAGACATTGTTGATTTATGAACATTCCGTGGTACCAATATTTTATCACCTGGACCAACGACGGATAAAATCATCGTCATGATGGCGCCACTAGTACCTTGAACGGAAAAGAATGTATGATCAGCACCAAAGGCCTCAGCTGCTAATTGTTGTGCTTCTTTAATCGCGCCTTTTGGTGAATGTAAGTCATCTAGTGGAGCAATATTGATTAAATCAATTGATAAAACGTTGTCGCCGACGAACTCACGAAAAGCTGGATCCATTCCTTGACCTTTTTTATGTCCGGGAATATGGAATTGTATTGGATGTCTATTTCGATGTTTGAGTAATACGTCGAACAATGGAGTCTCTAACTGTGACAACGCAGGTACCACCTCACTTTATATATATTTTTGAAAACAAAAAGAATTATAGCATCTATTGACCTTCATGACTACAAAAATAAAAGGATTTTTTTCTATTAAAGAGAAGTATTTATAAGAAAGAAAGCAAAAGGGGTTGGAATCATGGATTGGGAGACAAAAATTTCAAGATTACTAGAAATAAAATATCCAATTATACAAGGGGGATTAGCATATCTAGCCTACTCTGAATTAGCAGCAGCTGTATCTAATGCGGGAGGTTTAGGTCAGATTACTGCAATGAGTTTAAAGTCTCCTCAATTGCTTAAAGAGGAGATACGAAAGGTGCGTGAAAAAACGGATCGACCATTTGGTGTAAACTTTGCTATTGGCATGCATGGTAAAGGCTATGAGGAAATGGTGAAGGTTGCAATTGAAGAAAATGTGCCGGTTATTTCTATGACAGGAGGAAATCCAGCGCCGATTTTTGATCTGTTAAAAGGAACAAGCATTAAAAAACTAGTACTTGTGGCAGCGAGAAGACAAGCCCAAAAGGCTGAAGAGCTTGGAGCTGATGCTGTAATGGTTGTCGGTCAAGAAGGTGGGGGTCACTTAGGCCGTGATGATGTGGGAACAATGGTGCTTGTTCCTCAGGTAGTAGATAGTGTCTCCATTCCGGTAATTGCTTCAGGAGGTATTGGTGACGGTAGGGGCTGGATGGCAGCACATGCATTAGGAGCACAAGGTATTGAAATGGGAACGCGGTTTATAGCAACGAAGGAATGTGTCCACGCTTCTCGTGCATATATTGAAAGCTTATTAAATAGTACGGAGTCAGATACTACTATTATAAAGCGGTCGATTGGCGCACCAGCACGATGCCTAAAAAATGAATTTACAGATAAAATAATAGAAATTGAAAAAGCTTCCCCAACCTATGAAGCCTTAAAAGAGTATATAAGTGGTGAGGCAAATAAGAGATTTATATATGATGGTGATCAGGAGAATGGTTTTGGCTGGGCAGGACAAGTAGCTGGAATGATACAAGATGTCCCTACAGTACAGCAGCTTATTAGCCGAATGGTTGCACAAGCAGAAGAAATCAGAGTAAAATGGGGACATTAAATTAAGAAAGTAGGGTCTTTCTATGGAATACTCATATCCATTTTCAACAGATTGGTCAACAGTAGAAATTGTAGATGTTATTCGCTTTTTTGAGGGCGTTGAACAAGCCTATGAAAAAGGAATTAAAAGAGAAGATATGCTTTCGAGATATCGTCGATTTAAAGAAATAGTGCCTTCTCAGGCTGAGGAAAAAACAGTATTTCGCGAGTTTGAGGAAGCAAGTGGCTATGTAAGCTACAGGGTTGTAAAGCTGATGAAAGAACAAGAAGACGGCAAAATTATTAAAATGTAAATAAAGTGAGGGTGAATCCATTGAACGTCGTCATAAGTGTTCTGTGCAATCACCCTCTTTTTAATGTAAGAGATTCTTCAAAATAAATCTATACGATTATGCTATTGATGAAAATGGCTTGCTGTCAGAGTCCTTTCTTTTGAGAGAAACCATATCTGCAGCATCGTTTGCTTTTTCTGTTATCAAGTCACAAATTATTTTAGAACCAAGTGCACTATATATAGTGCCATTTCCGCCATAACCAAGCAGATAATAATGGTGAGGCTTTGTCGGGTGAGCACCGATAAACGGCAATTGATCTTTAGTTTCTGCGAATGTTGCGGCAAAGCAATAATCAATCTCTAATGCTAAATGAGGGAATAATTCATTGGTTTGCTTTAATAGCTTCTCAGCATAATCTTCAATAACCCTCTCATCTATGGGAGCTTCCGATATATTTTCATCCATTCCACCTACCATGATGGCTCCTTCAGCTGTAGTGCGTAAATACAGATAAGGTCTCTTTGTTTCCCAAATCAATGCTTTGTTATGCCAATTAGAATCAGATTGGATAGGTTTTGTTACCATAACATAGGATCTATTAAATAGCGTATCTTCTTTTTTTGCATTTTGCTTTTTTTCATAGCCTATTGTATATATTACATCTTTAGACTTGAAGGAATGTGTGGAGGTTTTAAGCTGAATCACCTGATTTTCATAGGATGTATTACTTACAGTTGTATTTTCAAATAAATCAACACCATTATTCTGTAAATAAATCAATAAGCTCATGATAAATTTTAATGGATTTATTTCTGCATCCTGATAAGTAACGATTGCAGCTGGCTTTTTAAAATGCATATAGGATTCTAGTGTTGACTCGTCCCAAAATTCGCAAGGGAAATTGTTTTTATACAATGTTTCATATTCCTTGCGCAGTTTTTTTACATCTGCATGATCACTAGCATAATAGATACTTGGTCTACGCACGAAATCCACTTCCTGAGGCAATTCATTTACTATCTTCTCAATGTCATCCAATGCCTCTAAGCATAATTTATAAAACTGTACTGCTTCCTTTTCTCCAATTTGTTGGATAAGCTCTGATAGCATAATATCGTTTGAATATTGCAGTAAACCAGTATTTGCCGCAGTACTGCCTTGTCCAAATTTCTTACCTTCCAATATAGCGACAGATAAGCCCTGCTTCATAAGTTTATAGGCTGTTAAACATCCAGACATTCCGCCTCCGATGATAACGGCGTCATATAGTTTTTTTGCTTGTTGTGGAGCTTTTACACTAAATTGAGTAGTAAGTGTTGTTGGCCAATATAAAGTTCCATTATAAAGATTCAATTCAAAACACCCCTTAAATATGTCGAATAATGTCCTAGGACTTTACCCGTATATTTTTCTTTTAATCATCTTGAAGGTATTAGGAATCTTATTAAACAAAAGAGAATGGGTCGTGTGGGTGGATTAAAGAAGGTGTATTTTCTACAGTGAGCAGATTTGGAGGCATATTGATAATCAGCATAAAAATATTTAAAAGAATTAGTTGAAATATGTAATGTTTGTCAGTATCTTGTGCATATTAATTATACAACACACCAAAAGCAAAACACGAACTTCTCTAGAACTTGCTTTAAATTACTTAAATCAAGACATCGCAGAGAAGTCGTAAATACGCATTTTTAAAAGGCAAAAGTTAGTTTCTAACCTTTGCCTTTAAAAGTAGCTACTTTCCAATTATAGTGTTATAAATCGGCATTAATGCTTCAAATGTTTCTTCAGTTAGTTGTAAAAATTGTTCCGATGAAAGATTGATTGCCTCTTCTCGTGAAATATGAAGACCGACAAGAAACTCACCTTTTTTAACATCCCTTAATCGAATCAATAATTCTTCTAGCTGTTTTTCACGCCCTGTTTTTAGAGAAATTGAGTCTTGTGACATATGATCGCCTGAAATAATAAATGAGTCAGGCAGCTTATCAAATAGCTTCTTAGCATTTAGTAAACGATCTGCCATTTCAGATTTTTGCGGTGCTTCATAAATAATTGCCACAATAATGAATAAATGTGTATTCCAAAGCCCAATTTGAAAATGAGGAAGAGATTTATATCCACGCTTATAAGGAGCAAATGCTACCCATGAATCTTTAGGTGGATTGATTGTTCTTCTAGCATGCTTCGCAACATGAGGAAAGAATTCATCACCCGTTTTAGCGCTAAAGTAACTTGAAAACATTTCACCTAATTCTTGGAACTTCGGACGAACAACAGTAGTTAGAGCTTCCATTCGTTGTTCTAAACCATCGATTTCGAAAACTTCGAAGTCTTTGTTTGTCCATTTAATTTTGTTCATTTATTTGTGCCCCCTCTTTGATTTACATGTTTATTTTATCTGCTTTTTGGGAAAAATTTTGTAACAAACCATTTCATGAGACTAAAATTTTTATAAATATGAAAGGGAAGTGATTTAATATGAAACAGATGATTAAGATTATACGTAAAGTTGATATTGAAAAGCAATATGAACACGTTTTACGTCTTGAGCTCGATTATGAGCTTGCCTCCTTATACATTGCAATGCAAGATAAGGACGAAAACGAAATGGAGAAAAGTAAAAAACGTTTAAAGGAAATACAGGATGAATTAGATGGTCTCCACGCATATGTGTAACAAGTTAATATTTTTATAAAAATCACTTGCATTCATTTTGACTGCAAGTGATTTTTGTTATACTAATGGATAAATAAAGAATTTTTCGAATAATTGGGTGTCTCTTATATACAGATAACACCTAGTAACGATGAATAGGGATAGGTGGGGGTTAAGTGGATTTACGTGAAATAGACCAGTTTGCCAAGGATATTATTTTTGAAGCAGGAAAGAGAATTAGGGATGCCTTCTCTTATGATATTAAGGTTGAGACAAAAGCAGATGCGAATGATCTAGTGACTAATATAGATCGAGAAACGGAATTGTTTTTTATCGATAAAATCAAAGCCTTTAATCCTAATCATAAAATTTTAGGAGAAGAAGGAATGGGGGAAGGAATTGAATCTTTAGATGGTTCAGTTTGGATTATCGACCCAATCGATGGGACTATGAATTTCGTGAAGCAGCATCGCCATTTCATGATTACAATCGGTTTTTTTGTAGACGGTATAGGAAAGCTTGGGTACATATTTGATGTGATGCGAGAAGATTTGTTCTATGCGATTGAAGGGGAGGGTGCATGGTATAATGATTCCCCTTTAAGAAAGTTAAAACCCTTGCCTCTAGAGGAAGCTGTTATTGGTATTAACGCTAGCTGGATTGCGCCGAATCGACGTGTAAACCACGAGAAGATGATTGAATTGGTTCATAAAGTAAGAGGAACAAGATCTTATGGCTCAGCTGCGATGGAAATTGCCTTTGTAGTAAGCGGTAAATTAGATGCTTATATTTCGATGAGGCTGTCTCCTTGGGATATTGGCGGAGGAACAATAATTGCTAAGGAAGTCGGGGCAATTGCGACAAATTTAAAAGGGGAGCCGTGTAACTTATTAGTACAGGATACTTTTATAATCGCGAACCCATCCATCCACCAAGAAATTTTAACAAATTATATTGAAGAAAAATAAAAAACAGAAGTAGAAAGCAAATTCAGCATTTGTTTTCTACTTTTTTTAAGAAAAAACACGATTTGTTAAAAAACTTCAACAAAATCGTGTTTTACATATGAATTAATTCAATTACATGTGGCAGTCTAAATGTATACCTTTATAAAAGATTTTGTTCACGGAATTTACGTTTCATCTTAAATCCGATGAACATAACAGCACATAATGCTACAAGCCCTGCAATAGCTCCGAGAATTGTTTTTGCTGCAATTGCATACCCGATAGAAATCATGGATAACATCGCAGCGACCGCAAAAATAAACATGACAGCTTTCGCTTTATTCATGGAAATATGCCTCCTTAGTATGTATGTAAAATGTAATAATCTAGGAATATTGTCGAATTGTAAAAAAACATAAAAAGACAATATGAACTTCTTGTGCTATAATAACACAGTTAATCATATGAAAAAAGAATATGGAGTGGAATAATGACAAAGTTACGCGAAGATATACGCAATATCGCAATTATCGCCCACGTTGACCATGGGAAAACAACTTTAGTAGACCAATTGTTAAAGCAATCAGGAACTTTTCGTACAAATGAACATGTAGAAGAACGTGCAATGGACTCAAATGATATCGAACGTGAACGCGGGATTACAATCCTTGCTAAAAATACAGCTGTAAACTATGAAGGTACAAGAATTAATATCCTTGATACACCTGGACATGCTGATTTCGGTGGAGAAGTAGAACGTATCTTAAAAATGGTAGATGGCGTTTTACTAGTAGTTGATGCATATGAAGGTTGTATGCCTCAAACTCGTTTTGTATTGAAAAAAGCACTAGAACAAAAATTAACACCGATTGTTGTTGTTAACAAAGTTGATAAAGACTCAGCTCGTCCTGACGAGGTAGTTGACGAAGTAGTTGACTTACTTATCGAATTAGGTGCTGACGAAGATCAATTAGAATTCCCAGTCGTATTTGCTTCTGGTGTAAATGGTACTGCTTCTTTAGATTCAGACCCATCTAAACAAGAAGAAAATATGAAATCATTATTTGAATCAATTATCGAGCATATCCCAGCGCCACAAGATACAACTGAAGAGCCATTACAATTCCAAGTAGCATTACTTGACTATAATGACTTCGTTGGACGTATTGGTATTGGTCGTGTATTCCGCGGGAAAATCCATGTAGGTCAACAAGTAGCACTTATGAAACTTGATGGCACTGTGAAAAACTTCCGTGTAACAAAAATCTTCGGTTTCTTTGGTTTAAAACGTGAAGAAATCCAAGAAGCATACTCTGGTGATTTAATTGCCGTATCAGGTATGGAAGAAATCAACGTTGGTGAAACAGTTTGTCCAGTAGAGCATCAAGAGGCGTTAACACCATTACGTATCGACGAGCCTACTTTACAAATGACTTTCCTAGTAAACAACTCTCCATTCGCAGGTCGTGAAGGAAAATGGATTACTTCTAGAAAAATCGAAGAGCGTCTTCGTTCTCAATTACAAACAGACGTATCTCTACGTGTAGAAGATACAGATTCACCAGATGCTTGGGTCGTTTCTGGTCGTGGTGAGCTTCACTTATCGATCTTAATCGAAAACATGCGTCGTGAAGGCTATGAATTACAAGTGTCTAAACCACAAGTAATCATTCGTGAAATTGATGGCGTAAAATCAGAACCAATTGAACGTGTACAAATCGACGTACCTGAAGACAGCGTTGGTTCAATTATCGAATCTCTTGGTAACCGTAAAGGTGAAATGTTAGATATGATCAATGAAGGAAACGGACAAGTTCGTTTAATCTTCATGGTTCCAGCTCGTGGATTAATCGGTTATACAACTGAATTCATGTCTCTAACTAAAGGTTTCGGTATTATCAACCATACGTTTGACTCTTATCAACCAGTTGTTGCAGGCCGTGTAGGTGGACGTCACCAAGGTGCACTTGTTTCTATGGAAACAGGAAAAGCAACTACTTATGGTATGATGCAAATTGAAGACCGTGGTACACTATTTGTTGAACCAGGTACTGAAATTTACGAAGGTATGATCGTTGGTGAAAACAACCGTGACAACGATATTACGGTTAACATTACAAAAATGAAACAAAAAACAAATGTACGTTCAGCAACAAAAGATGCAACGAACGTTATCAAACGTCCTCGTATTTTAACGCTTGAAGAAGCACTAGAATTCTTAGATGAAGATGAGTACTTAGAAGTAACACCTGAATCTATCCGTTTACGTAAACAAGTTCTAGATAAAAACGAACGTGAAAAACAAGCGAAAAAGAAAAAATTCGCTGAGTAATAGTTAAGTTTTTGTTTTTTGTTTGCTGGAATTTTGAAAGGTGTTGTAGAAGTTGAACTTGTTTGGGACACTAAATTATATTCAAGCATCCGCACCTACTACTACGGGTGAAACGGCCTTTGTATTCGGACGTATGTCAGGTATCACTCGATATCTTTATGAAAACTTACCGAGCTATGCTGTTGCTGGATACGTTACATTTCTTTTGATTTTTATCTTATCTGCAATTGTTTATAAGCTTGGATTCGCTAAAAACGATTTAAAATTAATACAAAATATCATTATTTATGTATTCCTATTTATAGGTTGTATCGTATTAACGTTTTTAGCACTTTTCTTACCGATGATTGAAGGTTTAATTGTTGCTGCTTTAATTTTGATTCTTTATAAGACACGCTTATGGCGCGAAAAAAGAGAAGAGAAAAGAGCCGCATCTTAGGATTTAGCTAATAAGAGGCTGACAACAAGGGTTGTGAAATTCACGACTTTTGTCTGTCGCCTCTTTTTGTTACCGATAAAAATTCAATTAAGAATCACCTGAAATTGAAGGGTAATTTTTATAGGAATTATATAGTAATTAATGGTAATCTTTAAAAAAAAGGCTCTGTGATTACTAACGCTGATATTGTTGTTTATGAAAAATAAACGGAGAAATTCCTCTAAAATTGGCAGAAACTCATTATTTAATGGAAATAAAGGAAATTTTTTCGTTTAAAGTGGCTAAACCCTTGGATTTTCATTAATTTAAAGCGGTTAAGCGGAAATCTTTCGCTTATATAGGCTTCTAGAAGCTTTCAGTTGAAAATAACCGAAAATTCTACCGCATAAAATCTCTCTCATACCAACTCAAAATTCAATAATGTACCGTAACAGAGCAAAATAAAAAACGAACGCATGGGAGGAAAGAGAATGACCTTAAATGTGGAAAATCAGCTACCTATAGAGGTAAGCACTAAAAAGAAAAAACAAGTTGGAAGGATTCTTGTGCTGGGATTCCTGTCAGCACTGGCACCATTCTCGATGGATATGTACCTTCCAGCTTTACCTACCTTGGCCTCTGATTTAAATACTAGCGCATCTGCTGTGCAGCTAAGTCTAATGTTTTGCTTACTTGGTCTTGCTTTAGGACAGTTAATCTCTGGTCCGTTAAGTGATGCCCATGGGCGCCGAAAACCATTAATCATAGGGATGACTGTATTTATTGTTGCCTCAATTTTATGTGCCTTTACTTCTTCAATCGTCGTATTATGCTTACTGAGGTTGATTCAGGGGCTAGCAGGTGCAACAGGTATAGTCATATCTCGAGCAATTGTACGGGATTACTATACGGGTTATGAAATGACAAAGTTTTTTGCACTTCTAATGCTCGTAAACAGTATTGCACCAATTATTGCACCTACTGTTGGTGGGCAAGTACTGAGGTTTACTAGCTGGCAAGGGATTTTTGTGATTTTAAGTATTATCGGCGCTGGAATATTACTTGGTGTCATTTTTAAACTAAAAGAAAGCTTGCCTTTTGAAAAACGACAAACTGGTGGAATAAAACAAACTGTGCTCTCCATGGGAATGATGCTGAAGGATCGAGTATTCATGGGCTATTGCTTGGCATCTGGCTTTGTTTTTGCTGGAATGTTTGCATATATATCTGGGTCACCCTTCGTATTACAGGATATTTACGGTATTTCTCCACAGGCTTTTGGTCTAGTTTTTGCTATCAATAGTATTGGTATTGTTACAGCTTCACAGATTTCTTCAAGACTTAGCCGAACAGTAGGAGAGAAAAAGCTACTTATCTTCGGTTTATCGCAAGCATTTTTAGCAGGCTTGGCTCTATTTATAATGATACAGCTTGATTTAGGACTAATCGGGATATTAATACCATTATTTTTTGTTGTCTCTAGTGTAGGGTTAGTTGCGCCTGCCAGTACATCTTTAGCGATGCAAAGACAAGGGAAGAATGCTGGAAGTGCTTCTGCTTTTATTGGTTTGGCGCAGATGGGACTTGGAGCGATTGCTACACCTCTTGTAGGGCTCGGAGGAAGTCTCACAGCTATTCCAATGGGACTTGTTATTGCTATAAGTACATTTTGTGCTCTACTAATCTATTTTGTGTTAGTTATAGCACCACAAAGAGTACTATTTAATAAGAAAACTAACTAAAAGGACAATGCATTTTTTGGATTTCTAGGTATTCACACATTTTTCCCAAATAGCATAATCTACTCTTGATAAACAAGTACGAATAGTACGAAAAGGGGAGGTTGGAGCATTGAAAAAATGGGTGAAGTCTAGTCTTTTGGTTGTCATAACAAGTCTGGCGGTCCTTCTTATAGCAGCGTGTAATGATTCAGATGAGCTTCAAACGGTCAAAATTGGTGAGGTAACTCGCTCCATTTTCTACGCACCTCAATATGTAGCTATTACTCAGGGCTTCTTTGAAGAAGAGGGGTTAAACATAGAATTATCTACAATCGCTGGTGGAGACAAAACAATGACGGCTTTGTTATCTGGTGGTATTGATATTGCACTTGTCGGTTCGGAAACCTCAATTTATGTGTCTGCTCAAGGGGCCAATGATCCGATTAAAAACTTTGCACAGTTAACTCAGACAGACGGTACTTTCTTAGTGGCGCGAGAAGAAATTGAAGACTTTTCTTGGGATATGCTAAAAGGATCTACATTCCTCGGTCAGCGTAAGGGTGGAATGCCACAAATGGCTGGAGAATTTGTCTTGAAGAAGAATGGCATTGATCCACACGCGGATTTAGAGTTAATTCAAAATATTGATTTTGCCAATATATCTACAGCCTTTGCTTCAGGCACTGGAGATTATGTTCAATTATTCGAACCAACTGCAAGTGTTTTTGAAGCAGAAGGGTTAGGTCACATTGTAGCTTCCTTTGGTACTGAGTCTGGTCATTTGCCGTATACGGTATTTATGGCGAAGGAAAGCTTTATGAAAGCAGATCCAGAAACAATCGAGAAGTTTACAAGAGCATTGAAGAAAGCTCAGGATTTCGTATACGAAGCTTCAGCAATGGAAGTGGCAGAAGCACTTCAGCCATTCTTTGAAGATACAGATGTTGAGTTGATTGCTACTGTAGTAGAACGTTATCGTGAGCAGGAATCCTTTGCAAAGGACCCTATCTTAGATGAAGAAGAGTGGAACAACCTGCAAGATATTATGGATGAGGCTGGCGAATTACCAAAACGTATGGATTATAACGAATTAGTAGATACGACGTTTGCGGAGAAGGTCGTGGAGTAGATGTCTTTTCTAAGTGTCAGCAACGTCCACCATACGTATTTTTCTAAAGAAGCAGCAACTGAGGCCCTACAGGATATTAATCTAACAATAAATAAAGGAGAATTTGTTTCCTTTATCGGGCCTAGTGGCTGTGGTAAAACAACCCTTCTTTCCATCATTGCTGGTCTTTTTGAACCAACTTCAGGCTCAGTACACATTGAAAATCAAGAGGTTTATGGAAATAAGGATTTATCGATTGGCTATATGCTGCAGCAGGATTATCTGTTCCCATGGAAAACAATCGAAGAGAATATCACGCTTGGCTTGAAGCTCTTAAAGCAGGAGAAAAAAAGCTTCACAAATGTAGCCTCCAGTCTTTTAAGTGATGTCGGCTTACCACCTGTGGAAAAAAAGTATCCAAGAGAGCTATCGGGTGGGATGCGACAAAGAGTAGCACTAGCTAGAACCCTTGCAGTGGATCCGAAGATTCTTTTGCTAGATGAGCCTTTTTCAGCTCTCGATTACCAATCAAAATTAAAGCTCGAGGATCTAGTGTCCAACAAACTAAAAGAATATGGAAAAACAGCGGTTCTGGTTACTCATGATATTGGGGAAGCCATTGCCATGAGTGATCGGATTTTCCTTTTCTCAGCACGTCCCGGAAAGCTGCATCAAACCTTCCTTGTTCCTGAGGAATTAAGGACCCTGACACCTTTTGAAGCAAGAGCACATTCAAGCTATTCCTCTCTATTCCAAACGATATGGAAGGAGCTTGAAAGCCTTGAATAATCAAAAACTGCATGAACAATTTCTTCAATCTCTTAGAAAAGAAAAAAGATGGGTTCGATTCTACCAGCTGTTAATCCTTATTGCATTCTTTGGATTATGGGAAACGGCATCTCGCTTTAGATGGATTGACCCATTAATCTTTAGTTCACCATCAAAGGTAACGAATTTACTTATAGAAAATATTGCAGATGGCTCCATTTTGGTGCATATCAGCTATACCCTATTTGAAACGGTATTAGGGTTTATACTCGGTACTTTGCTAGGTGCAATATTAGCCGCGATTCTATGGTGGTCGCCATTTTTATCGAAGGTGTTAGATCCATATTTAGTTATATTAAACTCAATGCCAAAGGTAGCTCTTGGACCGATTTTGATTGTGGCGATGGGACCTGGTATGGGCTCTATTATTACGATGGGGGCTATTATATCTGTCATTATTTCTACAATCGTAATCTATACTGCATTTAGAAATGTGGATGCTAATTATCTAAAAGTATTGCAAACCTTTAATGCATCCCGCTCTCAAATGTTCAAAGAAGCGATATTGCCTTCATCTTTTCCAACGATTATCTCTACCTTAAAAGTGAACGTCGGCTTATCTTGGGTCGGGGTTATAGTAGGGGAGTTCTTGGTATCGTCGAAAGGGCTTGGATATTTAATCATCTACGGCTTCCAAGTATTTAACTTCAACCTAGTTCTGATGTCACTACTGATAATTGCGGTTTTCGCTACAATTATGTATCAGCTAGTTGAGCTGCTCGAAAAGAAGCTTATTAAAAGTGAATAAAATAAAATCCTTGAACACATTTTAAAGTTCAAGGATTTTTTGTGTACTAGAATTCTTCGTCAATTGGTGAAGAAGTACGGAAGAAGCGGAAATTTCCAGTTGCTAATCTTTTTTCTGTATTTGCGGCAATACGACCATAGCATTCTGGACACGTATATGTGTGAATTGGTCGATTACGTAATTTCTTTGCTAATGGTAAATCATCATCAAGCTCGTTAATTGAATCACAAATTACACATTTGACTCGCATACAATTGCCTCCTATTAGTCAACTCGAATAGCTGCAATATTTTTAATAGGATTGTCTACATTTGATCCATCTGCAAATAATAGGTGTACAGGACCGCCATCAGTAATTGGTTTGCCATCCTGACTATATTTAAAGATGATAGTATTTGCTTCTTCGATAGAAAAGGCTACTTCCTGACCATCCATTAATTCGAATACAACTTGCTTAGCATGCTCCTCGAGCTCAGCATTTTTTAGGAAATATTTAATTTCCATTCCAAATGTCCCAGTCTTCATGCCTTGGCGATCGAATTTTCTTTCTGTTTTTAAGGTTGGAGGAAATGTTGCCCCCTCCATAATTTCACGAGACCAATGTCTGCCTGTATTTAAAAGATATTTTAAATCCTCATCCTCGGTCTCTTGTTTTTCCAGGAAGAAAGTTTTTAAATCTATTCGACGATCATCAAAAATCCAAACTGTTGGATCTAGTGTGATTTTATATTTAACTGCACCTTTAACTGGTATAATACTTTCCATTGCAAAAGTCCCCCTAAATCTATATATCCATTTTAGTATAACGCTACTTATAGCAATTAATAAAGAAATATAAATCAAAAGTTACCTTTTCATATGTAGACACTTGCATTTTTACCAGCTAAAAGATAAACTTTAATAAGATAGAATAGAAGAAATTCAAATGATGGGGGCGTCCTCATGGATACGAAATCACAAGCTTCCTACCAGGAACAAGCTTTGGAATTACTGCTAATGGATGCAGATAAAATTGCACGTTTAATAAAAGTTCAAATGGATCATTTAACAATGCCATCATGTCCTTTATATGAAGAAGTATTAGATACTCAAATGTTTGGCTTATCACGTGAGATTGATTTTGCTGTAAAGCTTGGATTAATCGATCGTGAACGAGGTAAAGAAATTCTAGATACATTAGAAAAAGAACTTTCCTTGTTACATGAAGCGTATACAAACAAATAATTTAAAACTCAAACGCATTTTGGCGATTTGAGTTTTTTTTACAGATGAGCTTATCTGCAAATGGGAAACTAAGTTTAGCAGTACTTAATGGTTTCTAATAAAGATGGGGAATTGAAAATGAGAAAATATCTAAATTATTATGTGAGGAATTTTGATTATCCTTTGTTCTTTACTTATTTATTCTTATGTCTATTTGGACTTGTAATGATTTATAGCTCGAGTATTATGGTCAGTATTGTTAACGAGGATGGTACACCTACATTCTACTATCGAAAGCAGCTCTTGAACTTATGCGTTGCAGCGGTAGCATTTCTAGTAGGTGCATTTATACCTTATAAACACTTCAGTAACAAAAAAGTTATGCAAATTTTGACTTTACTTGTTTTGGTTTTACTAGCATGGGTAAAAATTGATGGAATAGATGCTGGTGGAGCAAAAAGCTGGATTAACCCATTTGGGCTAATGAACTTCCAGCCCTCTGAATTTGCTAAACTATTTATAATCTTGTATTTTGCGGGTGCTTTTTATAGAAAAAGCTTAAATAACCCTATGGAAAATTTAGAGCCAAATAATATTGTTTATCCAATACTTGTTTGGTTGATTATTATTATGTTTGTTGGGACAGAAACCGATTTAGGTGCTGTATTAATATTATCGGGTATAGCGGTAGCTGTAGTTGCAGCTAGCGGTATCCAATTCAAGAAGTTTATCAAGTTCTTCACAGTGATAATAGGATTTGGCTCAGCCCTTATTGGCCTAATCATATTAGTAAAGGGCAACGCAATCCTTACAGATAACAGGATGGGCCGTATTAAATCATTTTTAAACCCTTTTGAATATGAAGACGGCTCCAGTTATCAGGTAATCAATGGATATATTGCAATAGGCTCTGGTGGCTTAGAGGGGGTTGGCTTAGGTCAATCTGTTCAAAAGTTAGGCTATTTACCCGAACCTCAAACGGATTTCATCATGGCAATTATCGCTGAAGAGCTAGGGATTTTAGGTGTAATAATTGTATTAGGTGGTTTAGGATTTATCATATTTAGAGCGTTAACTATTGCTCTAAAAACTAAGGATCCACTTGCTAGAATGATAGCAGCCGGTATCGGCAGCTGGATCGCTGTTCAATCTTTTGTAAACCTTGGGGGATTATCGGGTCTTATCCCGTTAACCGGTGTTACGTTACCATTTATCAGTTATGGCGGAACATCTATATTATTATTATCTTTTGCGATGGGAATATTAGTGAATGTTTCCATGTATGTCAAGCTTGAGAAGAAGTTATAGGGGGATTCATTGTGAAAAAAATTAACAAAATTTTAGTTGCAAACCGTGGAGAAATTGCAATCCGTATTTTTCGTGCATGTAACGAATTAAAGCTTAAAACTGTTGCAATTTACTCAAGGGAAGATAGTGGTTCATATCATCGTTACAAATCGGATGAGTCCTACCTAGTTGGGGAAGGTAAAAAGCCGATTGATGCTTACTTAGATATCGAAGGAATCATTGAAATAGCAAAGCAGGCAAATGTTGATGCTATTCACCCTGGATATGGCTTCTTATCAGAAAATCTTGAATTTGCTAGACGCTGTGAAGATGCAGGAATTATCTTTATCGGTCCTACTTCTGAGCATCTTGATATGTTTGGCGACAAGGTAAAAGCAAGAGAACAAGCGATTGCTGCAAAAATCCCAGTTATCCCAGGAACAGATGGGCCGGTTTCTAGTATCGATGAGGTAGTAGAATTTGGAGAATCTCATGGCTATCCATTAATGATTAAAGCTGCACTTGGTGGTGGTGGTCGTGGTATGCGACTTGTCCATTCAAAAGACGAGCTGGCGTCTAGCTACGAACGTGCAAAGTCTGAAGCAAAGGCTGCTTTTGGCTCGGACGAAGTGTATGTAGAAAAAGCAATTATTAAACCGAAGCATATTGAAGTGCAAATTTTGGGAGATACTTCAGGCAATATTGTCCACCTTTATGAGCGTGATTGCTCGATTCAAAGACGTCACCAAAAGGTAGTTGAAATAGCCCCATCAAATTCAATTTCAGATGAGCTTCGAAATCGAATCTGTGATGCTGCTGTACAATTGATGAAAAATGTAGAGTACATAAATGCAGGTACTGTTGAGTTTTTAGTTTCAGGTGATGAGTTCTACTTTATTGAAGTAAATCCTAGAATTCAGGTAGAACATACAATTACAGAAATGATTACAGGAATTGATATCGTTCATGCCCAAATTAAAATTGCTGAGGGTCACTATATCCATTCAGAGGAAATTGGAATTCCAAAACAAAGCGAAATCCCACTATTCGGTTATGCGATTCAATCACGTGTAACAACAGAGGATCCAGCAAACGATTTCATGCCAGATACTGGTAAGCTAATGGTTTACCGTTCAAGTGGTGGCTTTGGAGTACGTTTAGATGCAGGAAATGGCTTCCAGGGTGCAGTAGTAACACCATATTACGATTCTTTACTTGTTAAAATTTCAACATGGGGAATGACATTTAAAGAAGCATCGGCCAAAATGCACCGTAATTTACGAGAATTCCGTATCCGAGGCGTTAAAACAAATATTCCATTTTTAGAAAACGTGGTACTTCACGATAACTTTATATCAGGTGTGTTTGATACTAGCTTTATCGACACAACTCCTGAATTATTTAACTTCCCTGTTCGTAAAGACAGAGGAACAAAAGTGTTAAATTACATTGGGAATGTAACGCTAAACGGTTTCCCAGGCGTTGAAAAACGTTCAAAGCCGATTTTAGCACAACCAAATAAACCGAAATTTGATTTAAAATCTGAAATTCAACCTGGTACAAAGCAAATTTTAGATGAGCGCGGAGCAGAGGGGCTTATTTCTTGGGTAAAAGAACAAAAAGAAGTTTTGTTAACGGATACAACCTTCCGTGATGCCCATCAATCACTGCTAGCTACTCGTGTTCGTTCACAGGATATGTACCAAATTGCAGATTACAATGCCCGTATGCTAAATGATTTCTTCTCGTTTGAATTATGGGGAGGGGCAACATTTGATGTGGCTTACCGCTTCCTAAAAGAAGATCCATGGGCTCGCCTAGAAAAATTACGTGAACAAATGCCAAACGTGCTATTCCAAATGCTTTTACGAGGAGCAAATGCAGTAGGCTATAAAAACTATCCGGATAATTTAATTCGTGAGTTTATCAAAGAATCTGCCTCTTCTGGAGTCGATGTTTTCAGAATTTTCGATAGCTTAAACTGGATTAAAGGCATGGAAGTTGCAATTGATGAAGTACGTCAAACAGGAAAAATTGCAGAAGCAGCAATTTGCTATACGGGAGACATTTTAGATGATTCTCGTGCGAAGTATTCTGTTCAGTACTATAAAGATATGGCAAAAGAATTAGAGGCTGCAGGAGCTCATATTTTAGCAATTAAAGACATGGCTGGCTTACTAAAGCCTGAAGCAGCATATCGTTTGATTTCTGAATTGAAAGATTCTACTGATCTACCAATCCATCTTCATACACATGATACAAGTGGAAACGGTATTTATACGTATGCTAAAGCGATCGAGGCTGGTGTAGACATTATTGATACAGCTCTTGGTTCAATGTCCGGCTTAACTTCTCAACCAAGTGCAAATTCATTGTATTATGCTATGAAGGGCACAAAGCGTGAAGTTCGTGCTGATATTAATGCACTTGAGGAATTATCAACTTATTGGCAGGATGTTCGTACGTTTTATAGTGACTTTGAAAGTGGCATGAATAGCCCGCATTCAGAAATTTATGTACATGAAATGCCAGGTGGACAATACAGTAATCTTCAGCAGCAAGCGAAAGCAGTAGGTTTAGGAGATCGTTGGGATGAAGTAAAGAAAATGTATGCACGAGTGAACCTATTATTCGGTGATATCGTGAAGGTAACGCCTTCTTCAAAAGTAGTTGGCGATATGGCATTATTCATGGTTCAAAATGACTTAAACGAAAATAATATTTTCGAGCGTGGTTTAACAGTTGACTTCCCAGATTCAGTTGTTGAATTATTCCAAGGCTATTTAGGTCAAATTCCAGGTGGCTTCCCTCAAGAATTACAAAAGGTAATTTTAAAGGATCGTGAAGCGATTACTGTTAGACCTGGTGAATTACTAGAGCCAGTAAACTTTGAAGCACTTGAAAAAGAGCTAACAGAAAAAATAGGACGCCCTGTTTCACATCAAGATGTGTTAGCGTATGCTTTATATCCTAAGGTGTTTGAAGACTATGTAACAGCGCAAAATCTATTTGGAGATATCTCGGTGTTAGATACACCAACATTCCTTTACGGTCTAAAACTTGGAGAAGAAATCGAAGTTGAAATCGAAAAAGGGAAAACTTTAATTATTAAATTGATTGAAATTGGTGAGCCACAGCATGATGGTACTCGAATTATGTACTTCGAGCTAAACGGTCAATCTCGTGAATTAGTAATTCAGGATCTGACTGTAGAAGTAGATGGAAATGTATCACTAAAAGCAGATCCAAGCAATCCAAATCAAATTGGTGCAACAATGCCAGGAACAGTTCTTAAAGTGGTAGTTTCTAAAGGTAGCCCAGTAAAACGCGGTGACCACCTATTAATTACAGAAGCTATGAAAATGGAAACAACAGTTCAAGCACCAAAAGATGGAGTAGTTAAAGAGGTACATGTAATAGCAGGAGACGCCATCTCAACTGGCGATCTACTAATTGAATTAGAATAAAGGAATCGGGCAACGGGGAAACTCTCGTTGCCCTTTTTTGTTCGTGATATAGAGGAGATACATTATGCGGGCTCGAGAAGAAAATGCAAAAATCTTAAAGTGGGATTTCGAATCAAAAATGCCACTTTTAGCAAAATAAAAAGTGTAGCGGAAAATCCACTACACTTAATACTAATTATTTTTTCTCATTATAATTGCTGCGTGACACTAGTAAAATCATATAACACAATAGACCAAACAAGCACGAGATAAATAATGAGTGAAGTAATGACACCAACAGATTAAGCTTTGTCAAAATGATGAGCATACCAGTTGTCATTTGTGCCAACAGGATAAGGAATGCTACTATCCAGCCCCAATAAATTACACGCTGATTTTTATATTGCTTAATGGCATGAATCATAATATATGTAACCCAAATAAAAATTAAAAGTACTGCAAATCGGTGCCCCATTTGAACCCATTCATACAGATTATTTGGTAGTGCAAACGGATTTTCGTTGTTGCATAATGGCCAGTCAGTACATACTAAGCTAGATTGGGTATGACGAACTAAAGCTCCTGTATAAACAACGATATAAGAATATAATGAAACGCCTATTGTATGCCATTTTAGTTTTTTACCAACGAATACTTTATCGGCATCAAATTTGGTATCTACTTCGAATACAATCATTGCAAGTAGCAAAATACTGGCAAATGATATTAATGAGATTCCAAAGTGAAGTGCGAGGATAAAGTCACCTTGTCCCCAAAGAACTTGAGCAGCCCCGATTAATGCTTGAGCTACAAGGAAAAAAATTGCTAAAACGCCTAAAAACTTTACTTCACGAATATGTCCAAGCTTACGCCAAGTTCCAATCACTAAAGCTAAGACAAGAATTGATACAGAACCTGTAACAAAACGATGTGAGAATTCTATTAAAACTTCTTTTGTTATTTCTTTTGGAATAAGGGACCCATTACAATCTGGCCAGTTTCGACCACAGCCTAAACCGCTTTCAGTTTTTGTAACAAGGGCTCCACCAAGAAGAATAAGCAACATACCGATTGTTGTAGCCAAAGCAATCCACTTCAATAATTTACTTTGTTTTTCTTGCATATTATGTGCCACCTACTTTTTCTATCAATACGCTTATTTAGGAGAACTCGATTTATCCCAATTAGGTGAAATTCGATGTTTTCCGAACACTGTTACGGTAAAATAATAAATATTACATTCAGTGTAAAAAGCTTCTCTGCTTTTATGATGATAGCGAATAAATAGATAAAAGACAACTTGAAACAGTAGAAGGTTTCATGAAGCATAGGGGTTTTCACAAATTGTTCATAATTTCGTGCTATTACATTCACAAATCTTCCCGTAAAATGCATTACTATAGAGATGTTCATATTACATTTGGTTAACATAACCTGCTTTTTGACAAACTTCATCGAAATTTAACTTAATGTCTAGAAATCACGAACAAATTTCGATATAGTTATTGTTAGCGAAATATGCTTACAAAAATGAAAGGAATACAGATCTCCTGTTCTTAACTTGATGTGTTAGTTGTAAAAAACGAAGACGACTTGCTTTTTAAGATGAATTTCTTGCACTTATTACAAATTTTTAATTCATACTTAAGTCTCATGTTGATTTTAAAAATTGGGATTTAGGTGATTGATGAACACATTTTATAGCAGTTTGTTATCAAGGTATGAAATAAAAGAAGAAAGTCAGTTTTTCATCAACAACGAAAACGAAAAGTGAGACATTTAGATCAATTAACTTTTATGATTTGTAGGTGAGGTTTTGTTATGTCAGGCAATGCATGTTGCCAACATGTGTGACTATTTGGGGAACTAGCGAATGTCCTATTCAAAGAGGTTAAAGTAATTAGTAAGAGGGAACAGTGGTTTATTACTACTACATAACTGTTGATATTCAATAAATGTATTTAATATTTTTTATAGCATTTAGTTGTAGCATTAAGATCATAAATGCACTGAGGAATATCAAACGGGATATATACCAATGCTATTGTAGAAAAGTTGAAACCACGTAACATTACTATGGTAATATGAAGGCTGTCTATAGTGTGACTTTTATAGAAATATTTTGAACAGGCTGTATCATTTTTGGCTACACTACTGAATATGCTTGGCTAGCTCTAGACGGTTAAAAGTTTTAGCACAGAAAGAGATTCTTGAAAAACTGCTTTTTCATTTTTAAGAATATCTTGTATGTGTGTGTTTTTCATTTTGGAATTCTTCTTTGAAAAGGGATTCACATAGAACTAAAAAACCAATATCCTGGTTACACATGAAATACAACAAAGAAAGAGGGGTTAAATAAGCTATGATGAAAGGGCTTAAAAAATGGCGTCTTTTCTCGCTGTTAGCTGTAATGACAGTTTTCCTTTCTGCCTGTGGTGAAGATTATATTACAACACTTAAACCAACAGGTGCAGTGGGGAAAGAACAATTTAATTTACTATTATTCTCAATTGCAATTATGGCATTAGTAACAATAGTAGTATCAGTTCTTTATTTGTATGCTTTTATGAAGGCTCGCCGTTCTAAATTAGGCGAAGACTACATGCCAAAACAAGTAGAAGGAAGTCATACTTTAGAAGTAATTTGGACAGTAATTCCAATCGTATTACTTTTAATCCTTGCGGTTCCAACTTTAATTTCTACTTATAAACTTGCAGATGTAAGAGCAATGGATGAGGTAGATGAAGAAGGAAACAAAACTGCATTAACAGTAAATGTTACTGCAAAATTATATTGGTGGGAATTTGAATATCCAGAACAAGGTATTGTAACAGCTCAAGAACTTGTTGTTCCTACTGGTGAAAAAGTTTACTTTAACTTAAAAGCTGCTGATGTAAAACACTCATTCTGGATTCCAGCTGTCGGTGGTAAAATGGATACTAACGTTGAAAACGTTAACAAATTCTATTTACAATTTGACGAAGAATCAGAAGGTTTAGAGCAAGGCGTATTCTATGGTAAATGTGCTGAGCTTTGTGGTCCTTCACATGCTTTAATGGACTTCAAAGTTAAAGTACTTGACCGTGATGGTTTCGATAATTGGGTAGCAGCAATGCAAGCTACTGAAGGACAAACAGCTTCTGCTGATTCAGCTGACGTTGGTGAACAAACGTTTGCTAACAGCTGTTTAATGTGTCACGCAGTTTCTGGCGTAGGTACTACTGGAGCTATGGGACCAAACTTAACAACATTTGGTGATCGTAATCGTGTTGCTGGTGTACTTGAGCATACGAAAGAAAACTTAGAGCAATGGATTGATGATCCAGAAACTATTAAACCAGGTAACTTAATGACTGGTAAATATGGTGAGCTTTCTGATGAAGAAATCAGTGCAGTTGCAGATTACATCATGGGCTTGTCTATTGAAGAATAATTTGAACTAGATAGTAACACTTGAAGGAGGTTAAAGTTGTGAGCTCTGCCGCAGTTTCCAATAAAAAGGGCTTCGGAGCAACACTATGGGACTATTTAACAACTGTCGATCATAAGAAACTTGGCGTAATGTATCTATTTGCCGGTACTTTATTCTTTGCAATCGCAGGTTTTGAAGCACTTTTAATGCGTCTTCAGTTAATGATTCCAAACAGTGATTTTGTTTCAGCCGGTACTTTTAACGAATTATTAACAATGCATGGTACGACAATGCTATTCTTAGCAGCAACACCATTGCTATTTGGATTTATGAATGCTATCGTACCGTTACAGATTGGTGCACGTGACGTTGCATTCCCATTCCTGAACTCTTTAGGATTTTGGTTGTTCTTTTTAGGAGCAATCTTCTTACACTTATCATTCTTTTTAGGTGGAGCACCTGATGCTGGTTGGACAAACTATGCGTCATTAGCTATATACTCACCTGGACATGGTATTGACTTTTATGTATTAGGTTTACAAATTTCTGGTGCTGGTACGTTAATTTCAGGTATTAACTTTATCGTAACAATTATCACTATGCGTGCACCTGGTATGACATTTATGCGTATGCCATTATTTACTTGGACTTCATTAATTTCAAGTGCATTAATTTTATTCGCATTCCCTCCATTAACAGTAGGTTTATTCTTAATGTTAGTTGACCGTATGTTCGGAGCAAACTTCTTCGACCATACTATGGGTGGTAACACAGTAATTTGGGAGCATTTATTCTGGATTTTCGGTCACCCTGAAGTATATATCTTAGTTTTACCTGCATTCGGATTATTCTCTGAAATCATTCCGGTATTTGCTCGTAAACGTTTATTCGGATACTCTTCAATGGTATTCGCTACAATCTTAATCGGTTTCCTAGGATTCATGGTTTGGGCCCACCATATGTTCACAACTGGACTTGGTGCTACAGCTAATGCAATCTTTGCCGTTGCAACAATGGCTATTGCCGTTCCTACAGGTATGAAGGTATTTAACTGGATTATGACCATTTGGGGCGGTTCAGTAAAAGTAACAGTACCTATGCTATATGCATTAGGATTTATTCCATCATTCGTAGCAGGTGGGGTAACAGGTGTAATGCAGGCAGCTGCACCACTTGACTATCAATTACACGATTCATACTTTATCGTTGCTCACTTCCACTACGTAATCGTAGGTGGTATTGTTACAGCGATCTTTGGTTCAATGCACTTCTATTGGCCAATTATGTTTAACCGTGCGTTAAGCGAAAGATTAGGGGTTTGGACATTCTGGATCTTCTTTATCGGGTTCCACTGTACATTCTTCATTCAACATTTCTTAGGTTTAATGGGTATGCCACGTCGTGTATTCACTTACCAAGCAAATCAAGGATGGGATTTATTTAACTTTATCTCATCAATCGGTGCTATCTTAATGGCAATTGGTGTAATCTTATTAGTAATCAATATTATTTTGAGTGCTAAATCAAAACCATTAAATTGCCGCGACTACTGGGGAGATGGACGTTCACTTGAGTGGGCGATTAAAACTCCAGTACCATTCTATAACTTTAAACAAACACCGCTTGTACGTGGGTATGACCCATATTGGTTAGAAAAGCATGATGGTAACGAAGAAGGTATGATTTATGCAGAGCCACTTGGTGACATTCACATGCCTAACAATTCAATTTTACCTTTAATCATGTCAATCGGTACTTTTGTAGCAGCATTTGGTGCTTTATATCACCCAGATGGCGACAAACCATGGGCAATTCCAGTATTGATTCTTGGTTTAGCTATCACTGTTGGTGCTATGATAGTTCGTTCTGTGAAGGATGATCATGGTTTCCATGTACACGTTGAAGAAGTTATTGCAACTGAAGAAGAGCTTTATGGAAAAGGGGGTAACAAATAATGGAAGAAACAAAATTCACCCCACAAACTTGGCCAGATAAGCCAGAACAAGCAACAATGGAAGGGAAAAATAAATTCGTAGGAATTTGGATTTTCATTTGTAGTGATATTACGCTTTTCGCCAGTGTATTTGCTACTTACCTTTCTTTAAAAGATAAAGGTCCAGCAGGTATGGGTGCAGAATTCACTGCTGCTAACTTATTTGAGTTACCATTAGCATTTATAATGACAATGTTACTTTTAACATCATCATTAACTTCTGTTTATGCAATGTATCATTTGAAAAACCATAATTTCAAAGGCGTTCAAATCTGGATGGGTATTACTGTATTATTAGGTCTTGGATTCCTTGCTCTAGAAATTTATGAGTTCTATCACTATGTACACATTGGTTTTGGTTACACACATTCTGCGTTCTCATCTGCATTCTTTACTTTAGTAGGAACGCACGGATTGCACGTAGTAGTAGGTTTAGTTTGGATTATCTGTTTAATGGTTCGTAATGCAAGACGCGGACTAAGCTTATACAATGCTCCAAAATACTATGCTGCTGCTATCTTCTGGCACTTTATTGATGTAATTTGGGTATTCATCTTTACTGTAGTTTACTTGATGGGGGTGTTAGGATAATATGGGACACGATACACAAGTTCAAGCAAAATCAAAAAAACAGTTTGAGTATGACCGTCATCACAACGCTGTTCACATGCGTAAGCAAGTAATTAATTTTGCGATTATGATTTTCTTAACATTCTTAGCATTTGCTGTAGTAGTAGCAGATTTCTCAGCTTATTATATTAAACCTGTTATTCTGCTTTTAGCTGGTGTTCAAGTTGTATTACAATTATATTCTTTCATGCACATGGATGATAAAAAAGCAAGCCACATGGGTGTTATTTCGACATTTGTATGGTTTGGTGCGGTAATCGCATTTACGATGTTCTTAACGTTCTTAACAATCATTTGGTGGTAAGAATATAAAAACAAGTCGCTCATTTTTGAGCGGCTTGTTTTCTTGTGCGCCCGGCATGCGCATGAACTATAGGGTGTAAGTCCCGAACCCCGAAGACAGAAGTAGAGGTTAGCCAAGAGCAAGGGTGTCCGTGGCGACGCGGAATCTGAAGGAAGCTGGAGGCAAAACACCGGTCCGAGGAACACGAATCTCATACAAGGCTAGTTACGACTGGATGAGTTTGCAAGACAAAACAAAGTCCTTTCTGTCGAAGGTCATACCTAGTAAATGAGGCGGATAGATGGTGTGAAAGTGCATGTGCTTACCCGGGGAGGTCTGATGGAAACATGAAGTACCCTTCATAACCTACTTGGTGACAAGTAGCTGAATCATCAGAAGTCAGCAGAGGTCATAGTACGATTGGGTCTAGAACCAGTCGGAAGGACTGAACAATTAAGAGAGATTAGCCCTTGGCTTTCCATCTAGAATGAATGAGCACAGAAAACAGAGAAACCTCACGCTTAGAAAGTAGTGGTGAATCCCACGAGGGTATTTGCGGAGGGTGGAGTTCAGATGGGCATAAGAA
Organism: Ureibacillus chungkukjangi; assembly: GCF_044795995.1. Lineage (NCBI taxonomy): Bacteria > Bacillati > Bacillota > Bacilli > Caryophanales > Caryophanaceae > Ureibacillus > Ureibacillus chungkukjangi. Next base: position 1,145,738 of record NZ_CP085009.1, read on the forward strand.
GATAAGCTAATCACGGAAAGGAACGAAATGGTGATGTTGAATCAAATTCTTGAACGGCAAAATATGATACAAGCGCTAAAGCGAGTTGAAGCGAATAAAGGAAGCCATGGAGTAGACATGATGCCCGTACAAACCTTACGACAGCACATGCTCGAAAATTGGGAAACCATTAAATCGCAGATTTTGAATGGAACCTATGAACCGCAACCAGTACGTCGAGTCGAAATCCCGAAACCAGATGGTGGTGTGCGTTTACTAGGTATCCCAACCGTGACAGACCGTTTGATTCAACAAGCTATCTCGCAGATTTTATCGAAGGAATATGACGAAACATTTTCGGACCACAGTTATGGATTCCGTCCAAATCGGAGCGCCCATGACGCCGTTCGGAAAGCAAAGGGTTATTTAAAGGAAGGTTATCGATGGGTAATTGACATGGATTTAGAGAAATTCTTCGATAAGGTTAATCATGACCGACTAATGGCAACATTAACGAAACGAATTTCAGATAAACCTTTATTAAAACTTATTCGTAAATACCTCCAAGCCGGTGTCATGATAAATGGAGTGGTTTCAAGTACAGAAGAAGGAACACCACAAGGTGGACCTTTAAGTCCTCTACTTTCAAACGTAGTTCTAGATGAACTTGATAAAGAGTTGGAGGAACGTGGACATAAATTCGTTCGATACGCAGATGATTGCAATATTTATGTGAAAACGGAACGTGCGGGGTTAAGAGTAATGGCGAGTGTACAAAGATTTATTGAGGGAAAACTTCGTTTAAAAGTAAACCAAAAGAAATCAGCAGTAGATCGTCCTTGGAACCGAAAGTTCTTAGGTTTTAGTTTCACGAATCACAAAGAACCAAAAGTTCGTCTTGCGAAAACAAGTCTAGTCCGAATGAAGATGAAAATACGAGAGATTACCTCAAGAAAGATGCCATATTCCATGGAATACAGAATCGAGAAGTTAAACCAGTATCTAATGGGGTGGTGTGGTTATTTTGCATTAGCAGATACAAGTTCCACATTCAAATCACTAGATAGCTGGATTAAAAGAAGATTAAGGATGTGTCTATGGAAGAATTGGAAGAAACCTCGAACAAGAGTCAGAAATCTTACTCGATTGAAAGTTCCTTTTGGAAAAGCATACGAGTGGGGAAACACCCGGAAAGGGTACTGGCGCATTTCTAATAGCCCCATATTACACAGAACCCTCGGCAATTCCTATTGGGAAAGCCAAGGGCTGAAAAGTCTGCAAGTTCGTTACGAAACTTTGCGTTATTCATCTTAATTGAACCGCCGTATACGGAACCGTACGTACGGTGGTGTGAGAGGTCGGGAGTTAATCACTCCCTCCTACTCGATTTCTAAGGAGAATTATCCTAGACATTTAAATTTTGTTTAAACACCGAAATTGCTATAATTGTCATACTTCGTTCATTGATGTTACGATGTAAGCGTTCTATAATAGAACTACTGAAGTTTAAAGGAGCGCATGATTATGCCATTAAGTATATTTGGTTTTCAAGCACTGTGGAGTCCTTATCTAATAGGAGTTATATTATTTTTAACTGTCGTCTATTTTTTAGTAACAGTTGTATGGAGAAAAGATTTTAAAGTGAGTGAACCCTTAAAAAGAGGGGAAGCAACTTATTTTATATTAGCAATGATATTGCTTTATGTCATTAAAGGCTCTCCGATTGATTTAATGTCCCATATTATGTTTTCTTATCATATGGTACAGATGGCCTTTCTATTATTGCTAGTGCCAATGTTTCTTATAAAAGGGATTCCCTGGTGGGTTTGGAAAGTAGTCGTTGAAGCACCAGTTTTCCGTAATATATTTGATTTATTAACAAAACCTGTGATTTCAGCTTTTGTGTTTGCAATGATGTTCTCTTTATATCATATGCCAGGCATTTTTGATGCCATTAAATTAGATGAAACATTCCATGGGATTTTCACTTTCTTCTTATTCCTATCAGCCTTTTTTATGAACTGGCCGTTAGTGGGGAATGTTCCAGGATACAAGCAAATGAAGCCCTTATATAAAATCGCCTATATTATTGCCAATGCGGTTTTAATCACACCAGCGTGTGCTTTAATCATTTTTAACCCAAATCCGATGTATTCAACATACACAGATGGTGAAGCATGGTTAAAAGCAATGGAGCTTTGTGTACCAGCGTCAACATTATCGGGATTAGCATTGTCAGGACCAGAGCTCTTCAATAATATGAAACCCCTTGAGGATCAGCAATTAGGTGGGGTTTTAATGAAAATTATTCAAGAGATTATCTTCTGTGTTGTATTAGCCACTGTCTTCAGAAAATGGTGGATACAAGAAAAGAAAGATGATAAAGCCATCACAGAGAATGCATTACGAGATTTCCAGGCAAATAAACAAAGTCAGCAGTATTAATTGCTGACTTTAGAAAAAAGCATCATATTCTTTCTAAGAAAAGATATAGATTACTAAATGATAGGAGAATGTAAAATGAGCGTACCTATTCTACCTACAATTAGTACTTCATTTATTGTTATTAGTGCTGTGTTAGTCGCAATTGGATGGGGTCTAATTTATAAGAGGAAAATTGAAGCACATAAAAAGGTAATGTTTGCTGCTGGAGTTGCAGCTTTAATCTTCTTTATCATTTATGCTTCTAGAACAATATTTATCGGGAATACGTCATTTGGTGGTCCAGATGATATAAAAGGGTATTACACATTCTTTTTAATTTTCCACATTATTTTAGCTACTTCGGGAGCCGTATTCGGTATTGTTAGTATTACGACAGGGTTAAAAACAAAGCTAAGTATTCACCGTAAAATCGGTCCAATTACAAGTATTATTTGGTTTTTCGTAGCTATTACAGGTGTAGCCGTTTATCTATTACTGTATGTAATTTACCATGGTGGAGAAACAACGTCACTATTTAAAGCAATACTTGGATTCTAATTTGAACTAAAACAGTCTTTTGAGCTTGTCTTAAGGGCTGTTTTTTTTTTCATTCGGGAAAATTGGGGAATTTTTATGTTTTCCAAGGAAATACTGCAAGTAAAAAGGACATGGCGCTTGTCCATGTCCTTTGTGTATTTTTATATTATGCTTCAATACCGAAAGCAGCAAATTCTTTTTTAACACTTTCAAGAATTTGTTCACATTCTGTCACTAGGTGTTTTGGGAATACTTCATCTTCACCATACTCAACACCATGTGGATAGTAGTACTTACCAAGTGCAGGTTTAGCGATTTTTAGAACTGCTGAGCGATTACCAACGTCTCCTGAAATAGCTTGACAGAATACACGTAAGTAGTAGCGCCCTTCTTTTAAATCGAAACGTTTATCGAAAGTCATACGATCGAAATCCCAGCCACCGTCGCATTCTAGACCGTTCTTTTCCATAACGCTTACAAGTAGTTCTTGTTCAGCAGTTATATTTTCAAGTGTTTTGTTTTCGAAATACATTAAAAAAATCCTCCTTTAGCTAAATCGTACAATAAGTATACGCTCATTTTTTATAATAGAGCAAAATTTCTTTTGTTGCAATGGCAACATTGTGTCAACCACTATATTATTGATATAATAGTACCAATAAATTTAAAAGGATAGGAACGAAATGAAAACTCTTTTTCGAATATTAATTGTCCTTTCTTTTCTTGCAATTATCTTTTTTTATTCTTCAAGCTCAGATAATTATCAACCTTTAGAGGGGCCCAATTCTACATCTCAAATTATTCCAAAAACAAGTAGTAACCAAGAAATCTCTCAGGACTCTTTACCTCGTCCAGAAGAAGGCTTATCAACCCTGATTGGTAAAAGTAGTGATGAGCTCAAAAAGCTGTATAAAGAACCTGCTCGTACTGATAAATCTGCCTATGGTTATGACTGGTGGATTTATAATCAAATTCCAACTCAGTTTATGATGTTTGCTGTTGCAAATGGTGTTGTAACGCAAGTGTATACCAATGCAAATGAATCTGATATAAGTCCCTATAAAATGGGCCAGACACTTGAAGACATTTATAGCATGACGATTATCGAATCAGAACTGAATGCAACGATTGAAAATAATATCTATAGTTTTACAATGAGTGAAGATGATATGAATACAAGAATTTTAACGAAATTCGGTGATATCTTTGCACAGCTTTATATCGATAGTGAAACTGGCATGTTAAGTGGAATTCGCTTTATGGATAGCAGAACACTAGTCATACATCGCCCATATGAGATGTCCTTTGTCGGTAAATTATTATCTCCTCCAAGTCCTACTTCCTATTTAATAGAAGAAAGTAATAAGGCAAATGCAACTATCATTTATGATTTACTAAATGTATTCCGAGTAAACAATAATTTACCTATTATTTCTGAGGAGGCTTCTTTAACATCAGTTGCTATGGAGCATAGTGAGGAGATGTATACCGAGAGTTATCTTTCACATGAATCACCAACTAAAGGCTCCTTAAAGGAAAGATTAGATTCAGAAGGAATCCAGTTTAAAAATGCAGAGGAAAATATTGCGACCTCTTATATTGATTCCATTGAAGCTGTTCATGGCTGGCTAAATTCTAGTACACACCGTAAGTACATGCTTGATGAAGCCTATACTCAAGTGGGGTCGGGAACGTTTATGAATTATTATACACAAATTTTTGTAGAAGAAGAAAAAAATGAAATAGAAGAATAGTGTGGTACCGGACCTCTTAGCTGAGTAAATTGGCTATAGAGGTTCTTTTTTTTGAAACGAAAAAATTTAAAGCCCACACAAATTTTAGTGTCACTATTCAAACCTAGGCATAAAATAGGGAAAAGGAGTGACAACTTGCAATTAGCAGAACTTTTAAAGGAATGGCCATGTACGGTAAAAGGTGGTTCTATTCGAGTTGAAGTAACTGGAATTGAGGATTTTGCACAAGGTGTAAAAGAAGGCGATTTATTCATCGTACGTAAAGGGCGAAAGTCTGATGGATTAAAATATGTCGATATGGCAATAAAAAATGGGGCAGTTGGAATTGTTATTGAAGATGAGAAACAGTTGGATTCATTAAAAATTTCTGTTCCTGTCATCTGGGTTCCAAACGTCTTAAAATTTATGTCATATGGTGCTGCAAAGCTAAATCGATTCCCAGCTGATGCAATGCAAGTTATAGCAATTACAGGTACGAACGGAAAAACAACAGTTAGTCATTTTATCGGACAGCTACTAAAAGCACTACATAAAAACGTAATAGTCATTGGAACAAACGGAATTTACATTAACGGCGTTGAAGTAAACATTGATTATGAGCATTTAACGACTCTTCAGCCAAAACATTTGCACAAAATTTTGAAAATCGCTGTCAGTCGTGGTGTTGAGTATGTTGTCCTAGAAGCATCCTCTATGGGCCTTGCAAAGCATCGCTTAGATGATTGTTCGATTGATATTGGAGTCTTTTTAAATTTAGCAGAAGACCATATAGAAGATCATGGTTCCTATGAAAAATATAAAGCAGCAAAACAATTGCTTGCTACACTTTCAGATCAACTCGTGTTAAATGGGGACGATTCTTTTTGTCGTACAGTCGGTTTGCAGGCGAAAAAGAAAAAAGCATATTTTGGCTTAGGTAATCGAGTGGATTATCAATTACAGCTTCTTGCAGAAGGACTATCAACTTCAACCTGCTGCTTGCAGAGTAATAAAGGGCAAAAGGTATTTTCCATTCCCTTTGTTGGGGAGCACCATTTACAAAATACCATTGCTGCCATTACAACTGTAAGTCAATTAGGTTTTGCGATAGAAGACATTTGCGATGTAGTTGAAAAACTAACTTTGCCAAATGGTCGATTAGAAACAATTGAAAATAATTTAGATGTAGATATTTATATTGATTATGCCCATACAGAGGCTGCTTTAAGAGCTGTTCTCCAAACATTAAACAAAACGGTCAAAAGAGATCTAATAGTGGTATTCAGCTGTGGCGGTGATCGAGATAAACACAAAAGAATTAAGATGGGGGCTGTCGCTTCCAAATATGCAGACTTAATCTATTTGACTACTGATAATCCACGTAGTGAAGACCCAGAACTTATCAATGCTCAGATTGCTGCAGGATTTTCGCCTAAGCAGAAATATGAAATGATACTAGATAGAGGAAAAGCAATCGAAACAGCCATTCGTCAAGCTAAGCCTGGGGATACGATATTAATAGCTGGAAAGGGTCACGAAACTACCCAAACTATTGGTTCAACAGAAATTGAATTCTCTGATTTTGAAAGCGTAAGGCTAACCCTGCAAAATTTATTAAATGACCATGTTGATTAATAAATAAGTGTCCCAGAGGTTTGGATAAACAAATCTTTGGGACATTTTTAAATCCCGTAATTTGGAGCCTTTTACAACAAAATTCTAAAACTCCATTAAAATTTATAACTTCTTAATACAAACTTTAATTAAATTCTGCTATGATTGGTAGTAGTAGATTGGAGGAAGTAATGATGATAATGACATCAGAATGGGCCTTCATTTTAGATGAAGCAGATGAATTGAGTGCAATGATCCTTTCTTCAGAACAAGCTCAAAAATTAAGCAATGCATATAACGATGTATATACAGATGATATTTTAGTTCATCAGATTTCTACATTTAACCGCATGAAAGAACAATATGAGGATGTCCAACGTTTTGGTAAATATCATCCTGATTATCATACAATTATGAAGCAAATTCGCCAGCAAAAAAGAAGTCTAGATTTAGACGAACGTGTTGCGAGTTTAAAGATAGCAGAAAACGATTTTCAAGATTTACTTGATGAAATCAGTCTAATTATTGGAAAGTCCGTTTCTGAAGCTGTCAAAGTGCCAGTAAGCAATCCATTCTTTGCAACTAGTGGGTCTTCCTGTGGAACAGGCTGTGGCACTGGTGGAGGCTGCTCTTGCTCAGCTTAAAAATCAACCGTCTCTAAAATTAGAGACGGTTTTTTCTTTTGGAATAGTTTGTACTCAATTAATAGCAAAGCACAACTAAAAAACCTCGCGGACAACCATCCACGAGGCAAATCAAAATTCTATTTATTCAGCTTCTGCTGCTTTCTCTTCTTGTATACTCTGAAGAACACTTACGGCGATATCTGGTCGGTCGGTTACGATGCCTTTTGCGCCATTTTCAATTAGGCTACGAATTGTTTCTTCATCATCAATCGTCCAGTAGTGCACAGGGATGTTGAGCTTTTCCAAAAAGGCGATAAATCGTGGAGAATCCAAGGAAACTCTGCCGTGCTTGGTTGGAATTTGAAATACATCCACCTTTGGATGATATAGATGGCCAAATTGGCTTGTGAATGCTGTAAAGGCTTTTCTTACATCATTCTCGCCTGCACCTAAGGCAACACGATTTTGTGCATATAAGTTAAAGCGGTCGACCTGTTCGCTAAAGAAGCTTGTTAACACAATGCGGTTTTGTGCATCGAATTCTTCAATAAGGCGCCATAATTTAGATGGCATTAAGCTGCCTTCATACGTATCTGGATGATCCTTAATATCGATGTTGATATACATATTAGGGAACACCTCTAACAATTCACGCAAACTTACGATTTCCACTTTTTCTTCTTTATATGGGGATTGCCCATCTAAATCTTCGAAATTATAGCCGAAATTTAGTTGTTTTAATTCCTCCAGGGTGAAATCTTTTATAGAACCAGTCCCGTCACTTGTACGATCCACTGTTTCGTCATGGAATACTACGATTTCTTCATCCTTAGTTAAACGTATATCAATTTCAAATCCATCTACACCGAGTGCCTGTGCTTTCTCGAAAGCCGGCATAGTATGCTCAGGAGCTAAGAGAGAGCCGCCGCGATGAGCAAGTACAATTGGTCGCCCGTATTGTAAAACTTCTTTATCGTCTCTTTTTTGAGGTTTTATAATTGCTTTACTGCCAGCCCAAGCTGCTGCACTGGCAGCTGCAATAGCAATAGCTACTTTTGTTTTTTTACCCATGGATATCCTCCTTAAATCCTGCCTTATCTTGTACAATAATCAAAACCTGTTTCCAGCAAATAATCCTCAGTTGAATGTAGCAGGGACTTCCCCTTAAAAAATTCTAAAGTCCATCTCTTTATTATAGAGGAGGTAAGATTTCTTCTACTGTTGTTATGAGCACAAGTAATAAATCTAATATAATTTTTATGTGTTCGCTTCAACACATAAGTAAATTTAAATGAAAGTAAAAGAATTGTAAACTCTCTACAAAGATTATAACGGAAATTATGCTTTAGTGTCACTAAACTCTGTTGCTATCAAAATTGACATTATGGTATTCTTTTATGTAAGAAATGAGGGAAGTGGAATGCAAGAACGACAAGGTTTAATTGTATACATTCATCAGTTGAAGCATGCCAAAAGTTTAAGAAAATATGGACATGTACATTATATTTCTCGAAAGTTAAAATATGTTGTTATTTATTGTAATCGTCAAGAAATTGAAGGAACGATAAATAAAATACAACGCCTTCCTTTTGTGAAAGACGTTGTAGAGTCGTTTCGTCCATTCTTGAAAACCGAGTTTGAAAATGCCAAACCAGATAAAGCGAAGGAATATGATTATAAAGTTGGTTTATAATCGTTCAATTAAATACAGAAGTATAGTAATTCGAAACAGTGTCTAGCTACAGGTGCTAACAGCTTTTCTTTATTGTTTTGGTGGGATAAAATGATTCATTCGTAAAATGCCAATTAAATGCTGGTAAAACAATACCGTTTCAGAAAATACTGAGGAATGTTTTACTTCCATTGGAATTGCTTTTTTACCTAGTTCATTTAAAGTTTCTTCAAAGATTTCAAGTCGTTTAGAAGGTTTTTCAGGATTATATGGAATACCTTCGCGACATACATATATCGGCATAAATTTACTTTCCCCTACCGGTTTTAACGCAACAGCAATGGAAGCAACCTGCACATCTCCTTTATTCGAGATAAAGATAAAGGCATGATGATATCTTTTTTCATTTGTTTTAATAAGTTCGCAAAGCTCATATATGTCTCCAAACCCGCGACCAAGTTCGATAAATTGTTGAATCAACTTTCACACATCCTTTCCGATAACAATAGTATCACGACGAAAGGGGGGAAGGCACATGAAATATGCAATAAGTTTTTTGGGAATTTTAATGCTCATAATTTGCGGAACGCTCTTCTTCCAGTATCACGTATTCTCTGACAAGCTTGAAGCTGGTGAAGGTGATTTTTCTTACACTCAGGAAATTGAAATTACATATCGAAGTGGAAGTTTAGATATTCGACAGCATTTTCATAATTTAGCGAACCAATCGATTGATATTACTTGGCCAAACTTAAGTGTAAGTGCAGATTGTTTCTTAGAATCTGAGACTAGCTGTGATCGCTTAAGTGAAGATAAAACAAAATTCGAGGCATTTGAAGGCAGAAATGCGTCTTTATCCTACATCATCCCATTAGAGGGTGGGCTAAAATCTAACCAACTTTTAAAGGATATTTTTGTTACTTTACAAAACGGGCATGCTGCATATACAACAGTTCATATCTCAACAGATAGTGATGTACAGGGGCAATGGATTACTGGGTTACCGTTAGTGGGTAGTCAATCGCTTACGCTTGTTAACTATTCGATGTTTGCCGGGACAGGTGAAATATCTGAAATCTATTGGCAAAATGGGGAATTCAATATTCACAAAGCGAATGATGCATTAACGATTTATGCAAAGAATCTATTAAGTTCAGAACTCAGTGAGCATGTGAGGGATTTAAAACTATTAAATGAAGATCATATTGATATTGTACAAGGGAAGAATATTTCGGCTCAGCAGGGGAAACGAATCCTATTTTTAGAAGAGCTGTCGATTGATTCTATTAATGAACAGGTCGTACTTTCACAGGTTAAATTACAATATGATTTAGAGGAAAGTCCGCAATGGTTAACTGAAGTCATTGCTTCATTTTTAACGGATTCAATAGTTGGAAGTAACAAATCTACTGAAATCGTTAATACCTTGAACAGTAAAATGACAGATACTCAAAGGGTGAGCTTTGTAGATATGCTGCAAGATGCGCATGGCACAAAGCTTTCTGCAAATGAATTAGACGAAATGTTAAAAGAGGTTTTTGGACTTCATACTGAATTTTTTGCCATGAATGAGACGACTGAACGTATTTTTCCGTTCTTATTCAATGACGAAAGAGAAGTAATTATTGAAGATGCACTAAACAATGAGGTAAGCGTTGTTTTAAAAGATAGCCAAGTTCTTTACTCTCTAGATCCAATTTTACAAAGCTTAGGCTATCAAACTTCAGTAGGCGAAAACGGCTATTATGTTCAAAATGAAGCGAAGAATTTTAGATTCCCTCAAGGCTATGGGTTTTATGTTTATAATAATCAGCGATATAATACAGTCTCGGACCCACTTACGCTAATAGCGGATAGCTATTACATCGAAGAGTCATGGCTACAAAGACTGTTTAATGTAAGCATCGAAAAAAGTGAAAAAACTATAACAATCAAACAGCAATAAGTTTGGGAATTTCACCTAAGCTTATTTCAAAGGCTACAGCAACTAAAACATAAATAAAAAGGCTTGGTGATAGAATGCGAGTTGTAGCAGGCGAAAGAAAAGGAATGCCTTTAAAAGCAATTACAGGCACAACAACAAGACCAACAACCGATAAAGTAAAGGAGTCTATTTTTAATATAATCGGACCTTTCTTTGATGGTGGGATTGTTTTAGATTTATTTGCAGGTAGTGGAGGGCTTGGCATCGAAACCTTAAGTAGAGGTGCTAGTAAAGCAATCTTTGTTGAGAAGGATGGTCGTGCATTTCAAACATTGCAGGAGAATATAAAAAAATGCCGGTATGAAGATGTATCAGAAACCTTTAAAACAGATGCCACTCGTGCTGTTAAAGGGCTACTAAAAAGAGATATTCAGTTGGATTATCTATTTTTAGACCCACCTTACCATAAAACGGAGTACTATGACTTACTAAATTCTTTAATAGAGAATGACAAACTATCTAGTGATGCCATCATTGTATGTGAGCATGCAGTAGAAGTAAATCTGCCGGAAAATTATGGTCCTTATACTTTAACAAGACAAGAAACGTACGGAAGTACCATAATATCAGTTTATAGAAATGTACTTTAGTGAAAATGCTAAAGGGAAATGGGGAGAAATCGTTGTCTGAAAAGATCGCAGTTGTACCGGGGAGTTTTGATCCAATTACAAATGGACATCTAGATATCATCAAACGTGCAGCAGATGTGTTCGACGTCATTTATGTTGCTGTTTTAAATAATTCTTCAAAGAAGCCTCTTTTTTCGATTGAGGAAAGAATGAGTCTTATTTCAGAAGTGACAAAGGATTTCCCAAATATTCGTATTGAAAGCTCCTCAGGCTTATTAATAGAATATGCAAGAGCTAAAAATGCTAAAGCAATCGTTCGTGGGCTACGTGCTATTTCGGATTTTGAATATGAAATGCAAATCACTTCCATGAACAAATTTTTAGATGATTCTATCGAAACCTTTTTCATCATGACAAAAAACCAATATTCTTTCTTAAGCTCAAGCATTGTTAAAGAGGTTGCACAATATGGTGGCACCGTTACTGGTTTAGTACCAGAAATTGTAGAAAATGCATTGCTAGAAAAGTTTAAGAAGTAAAATAAACGACAGATTCCTATAGCGGAGTCTGTCGTTTTATTTTTTTAAACCCCTCCCTCTCTATAGGAAGAGTAGGTAAAAAAGAGTTGGAATTAAAAATACATATAAGATTCTCATTAAAATATATGGCTTTAAGGACAAGTCTTCACCTTTTGCAATTACAGCAACCTGCATATGGATGCTTAAGCCCTGACTCGTTAAAAAGGTAGCCATCAGGACCAGAAGAATCGTATGGTGATTGGCGAAGAGTTCATGTCCAATTCGTAAACCGTTTGTCATTTCAAGCATTGCTGCAATAAGCAGCATGACATTATTATGTATGTCAGGAACAAAGCTTTTAACAGAATGCATGACAACCGTGTAAATTGTTGTGAAAAATATAATCGTCGCTCCAACTACTAGAACAGTTGGAATGCTATCCTTTACACTGCTTGTAAAAGGATTAGTCTGTTTTTCTGTAGATACAGTTTTGATTGGTTTTCCTTTATCCTCTCTACGAAAATAAAAAAATATACCGGTTAATACTAGAATTGAGACAATATGATATAACGATAAAAACTGCCAGCTAAAAGTTGTGTCATTTAATAAATCATTCCCTACAAAGCCCAATACGAATAAAGGGCTTGGACTATGACAAATACTTAATAGGATATTCGCTTCTCGAAGGGAAATTTGATTGCTTTTTTTTAAATAAGTAATCGTTGCAGCACCTGTCGGAAATCCCCCAAGAGCACTAATCCCATAGGTTTTAAAATAAAGCTTAAATCGTGAAGAAGAGTTACTTTTATTAGGTGTTAATCTGATAAACCATTGAGTTAAAATTAAATAGGGTAATAAGTAAGGGAATAAAGCCTCCATAAATAACTCGACACCTAGATCAGTACCTTCATGTGCGACTCCTGGAAAGAATAATAATAAACAGATTAAAGTAATACAGATAAATAAATAGAGTAGAGGAATAAGCATCATCTCTTTTCAAATTTTTGTTTTCCATTTCTGCAAATGCTAAACTAATATATGCGATGCTTTAAAATTTTAGTCTTAAAAGGTTACTAGTTGGAGGTGCTATACATATTGAAAAAATCGTTAGTTTCTATAATTATTCTGTTCATCGTAGTCTTTTTTCTAAGCTTTTATAGGCTTGACTACTATATTATGAAGCCTGGTAGCGCCTATGATGTAAGTCAATTTGTCACGGTTGAAGACGGTGAGAAAGACCATGAAGGAACCATGAGCTTGATGACAGTAGCAATGGCTGAAGCCACTCCTCTAACATATGCCATTTCGTATTTTAAAGAATTTGAGGAAACGTTCAAAGAAGAAGACGTACGACAAGAGGAAGAAGACGAAGAAGAGTACACTGTGCGTCAGTTAAAACTAATGACGGATTCTCAATTCAATGCACTCTATATTGCCTTTCAAAAAGCAAACCTGCCATATACAATCGAATACCACGGTGTAACGGTTCTAAATGTATTAGCTGAAGGTGCAGCTGATGGTGAGCTTGAAGCAGGAGATGAAATTGTTGAGGTGGACGGTGTCCTAATCGAAAAAGCACAGGAGCTTACACAGATATTAAGTACAAAAAAAGAAAATGATGTAGTCGAATTAGTAATCAATCGTCAAGATAAACTACTAGATCGCACACTCACGCTGAAACAAATCCCAGGCAGTGAAAAGGTTGGGATAGGGATCACATACTCTGAAAGCAAATTCATCAAAACAGAACCAAACGTAAAGGTTGATGCCGATAAAATCGGAGGACCATCCGCTGGATTAATGTTTACCTTGGAAATTTTAAACCAATTAATTGATGAAGATTTAACAAAGGGGTACAGTATCGCTGGTACTGGTGAAATGTATGAGGATGGCACGGTCGGCCGAATTGGTGGTATCGAGAAAAAAGTGGTGGCAGCAGATAAGGATGGGGTTGAAATCTTTTTCGCACCAGATGACGAAATTACTGAAGCGATGCTTAATGTGAATCCAGCTCTAAAATCCAATTACCAAGCCGCAGTTGAAACAGCCGAAAAAATCGACACGCAAATGGAAATCGTACCAGTCAAAACAATCGATGATGCCCTTAACTATATAGAAAAATTAAAACCAAAAGAAGAATAGAGCGGTTGGAGAAAAGGTTGGAGAAAAAGCATTTGCTTTTTCTCCATTATTTTTCATTTGTAATTATAAAATTCCGATTTGCGGATAACTTTCTGGCAGATTTACTGTTTTTTCAGTCTGTTGTTTGTACTGTTATTATACTTTATTGATTTTCGTGTAGGTATCATAAGAGGAGAAATTCCGGTTAATGTAGATATAGAGCACTTAAAAAGCAAATATAAGCGAAATTTAAGCGGAATTTTTCCGTCTATATGGCGGATAAGAAAGTATAAGATTTGAAGGAAATCCGCATAAGAAAAAACACAACTCGACCTATTCTAGTCGAGTTGTGTTTTTCTAATGTTAAAGAAATTATAACCTCCGATTTTTCGGATAACTTTCTGAAACTGACTTAATAGACTTTACAAGGGGACAAATGGAAGCCGAGGTTAACGGGAGGTGTCCCGGAAAGACAAACCGACGCTGCTTTCCGAGCGAAGTGTCCCGGCACTGCCCAAGCCGAGACAAACCGAAGTTGAATCCTAGTTAGCTCACTCCCGTTATTCTCCCATCCCCATTCAATCCAGCATCCTTACACCCGAATCGGAGGTGTCTGATAGTCACTTGCAATTTGCTTGCCTAATGCTAATTCTACGCCAAGTGCATACATGTCTGTTGCACGGATGTCTAGCTGTAGCATCGGGTCGTTCGTGGATGCCACACGGCTGATTAGTGGCAGCTGAAATTGCTTTTTATTTTGTGATAGATAGGCTTGTCCATTTTTAGTCATGCCTAATAATCGAATATAGGATGGCATTTTGGAATAGTGCAATTGTTCCTTTGTGATACCAGTATAGATATGTGTCACCATTCGCTGGAGTCTTGTCCAAGTATAGCGTTTTGACTTGATTTGATTCATAAATTGACTAAAGGTTTCACTTTTTTTAGCTGCCTTGACTAAAGCAAATTCGATGCCCTCGCTCACATCAGCAAATTGAGTGAGCTGCTCTGGCGTGTTTCGCAAAATGGAAAAGCGAAGGTAAGGCCAAAATGTTTCCCAGTTGATAAAGGAAGCATACTTATTTTGCCAGCTTTCCATCTGGTTATATGACTCGTCAGGAACAAATTGTTTAATTTCATGAAGCGAGTGCTGCTCAAATAGAGCCTTTCTTATGCCAGTTGCACTTGCTATTGTAGATTGGGTGTTAATGTCATCATGAAATCCAGCTTGTATTCTCGGGATTGTCATAGGCTCTATTTCAAGTTTTAATCGCTTGGCAGCTTCAATATAGTGATAGCCTAAAATATTATTTGGCTGTGATAAATCGATTGTCTGATTCTCTTCATTTTGACGAAGTTCCTCGTATGCCTTGTATAAACTTTGGGGATAACTAATTCCAGTTGTAACATACTGTTTAATCAGAGCATTATATTGTTCTTCGTGCTTCTTTAATAAATGAAAGGTGTTTAAAAAAGGATCTATAGAGCCCTCCTCACTTCCAAATGCAAATTTGGTACAGCCAATAGCCTCTAACAGTTGAATAGCGCCCTCTGCAAAGGAAGTAGCATGTCCAGTACAAAACACATAAGGGAGCTCTATTACAAGATCTACACCGTTGTTTAAAGCCATCTTGGTACGGTGCCATTTGTCTAACAAAGCAGGCTCACCACGTTGTAAAAAGTGACCGCTCATCACAGCGATAACGACATCAGCATTTGCTTTGCTTTTTGATTGACTTATATGATAAAAATGTCCATTATGAAATGGATTATACTCAACAACCACACCAACAGCCTTCATTATGTTACACTCCTAAGTAGGAAGATTTTTAAAGCATTAACTGAGTAATTTCTTGGAAAAGAAGTAAAAATAAGAAATTAGCTGAAACTATTTTAATAATTTCCTTTTTCTAACGTTTTTCTTCAATTATTTAAAATTATATTACTCATTTTGTATAGTGACAAGAAAATATCTTGACATCTAAAAATACACATTATATAATCAACATTGTTGTCTCGAGGTGATTAGTGAATGAAATGGTCAATTCATCAATTATCGAAGTATCGCCAAAATGGGATGCCGATTGATGCAGAAGTACAATTGGATGATGTAATGAAACGAAACAAAGAAATTCGTCATATTTCACCCGTTCATGTAAAAGGACACTGTACTTTCGGTGCATCGCAAATGACATGTCAGTTTACGATGACAGCTACATTAACTCTACCATGTTCTAGAACATGGGAAGATGTTGAATACCCGATTGAAGTCGATGCAGTTGAAATTTTCAGCTGGATAGATCCTGAGCATCGTGGAAATGACGATGAAGATATACATTATATTGATGGTGACGTGATCGACTTTAAACCAGTTTTAGAGGAACTAGTACTACTTGAAGTGCCTATGCAAATTTTTAAAGAGGATACTGAAGGAAAAGTACAGGGAGGCAAAAACTGGAGTTATTTAACTGATGAAGATGTGGCTCGTCAAAACGAAAATGACGAACCAAAAGTGGATCCAAGACTGGCTGATTTAGCTAAGTATTTTGATCAAACAGATGAATAGATAATCTGTAAGGAGGTGCCAATAATGGCTGTACCGTTTAGAAGAACTTCTAAAACTGCAAAAAGAAAGCGTCGTACGCATTTCAAATTATCTGTACCTGGTATGGTAGCATGCCCAAACTGTGGTGAAGCTACTTTATCTCACCACGTATGTAAAGCTTGTGGTCACTACAAAGGTAAAGAAGTAGTTAGTAAATAATTCAGTATTTACTAATAATAAGGCTATTAGAGAGGCCATGGCTCTCTAGTAGCCTTTTTTAATTTTTATGGACTTTTATAGAAAACCTAAAAGCCTCCCTCGACCTACCAAGCTTGTAAAATCCAATTGTCTCCTTTACTATTTAATAAAGATGTCTATTTATTCCATAAGTATCCATAAAGGGGATGGTAAGTGTGGCTTACAAAATAGAAAATAACGAGGGGATTGTTACTTTTACGATTGACCGCGAGGAAAAACGGAATGCGGTTAATGATGAAGTGATGGAAGGCTTGAAGAAGGTTATTACATATATTAAAGAGCACAATGAAGTGAAATTTCTAGTAATTACTGGTAGTGGCGAACAGGCTTTTTGCTCGGGTGGAGATTTGTCGGAGTTTCATCTTTTGAAAACTGAGGAACAAGCCTTTGGAATGTTAAGTAAGATGGGCAATATCTTATACGAATTAGCGACATTACCTGTACCAACGATTGCATTGGTAAATGGAGCTGCTGTTGGTGGAGGCTGTGAAATTGCGACCGCTTGTGATTTTAGACTTGTGGCCAGTCATGCAAGATGTGGTTTTATACAAGGTACCTTAGCGATTACAAGCGGATGGGGTGGAGGAACCTATTTGTTAGAGAGAAGGCTCAGGTACGACCAAGCCTTAAAAATGCTCATAGATTCGAAAAAATACGATGCAGCTCATCTCCATGAAATCGGCTGGGCAACACAGGTTTTCGAAGGCTCCAAGGACCAAGCCTTAGAGGAGTTTATTTTTGATATAAGAAAAATCCATCCAGAGGTTCACCAGGCATATAAGCAAATAGAGCTTCGAAAATGGCAGGAGCGCAATATTTATGAGCGAGTGATGCAGGAGATTCGGTTATGTGCAAAACTATGGGAAAGTGATGCACACAATGAAGCTGTTAATCGATTTTTAAATAAATCCAAATAAAAATTGGGTATTCTTCTGTCATAGAGGATGGCTGACTCACTCTTTTTGGTAAAAAGGTGGTAGAAGGAAATTTAATACGATTTATCCTTTTTCTATTGTTTGTTATTCTATTTAATCTATTTACCTGCATATAGTAGTAAAAAATGCGAGGTGATAGATATGGATGGAAAAAGACGTAAGGATCAATGGACGGCCGATGATGATGAAAAATTAGCTGAAATTGTTATTCAGGCTGTTCAAAATGGTAAAACACAGCTTGAGGCTTTTGCTGAGGCTGCAAGTATATTAAATCGAACAAAGCAAGCGTGTGGCTTCCGCTGGAACAAAACACTTAGACAGCAATATGGGCAAATGCTAAACAGTGTTCGAAAGCGTCCTAAGCAATTAATGCGTAGCCATTTAAAACTAGCACTAAATAGTTTCGATGAGCTTACAGAAGCTTATAACGAGCTAGAAGTTAGATATCGAGAATTACAAACAGAACACGAAAAGATCCTAAAATGGCTTCAACAGGGTTCTGTTTTTATGGAACACCAGAAATAATAGATTGATAAATTGGTATCTTTAAATTGAAGGGTCAAAGGATGATTAGCCGCTGCTTTTGTTTTTGGAGATTTGAAGTCAAATCGAAGGTGCCATGTTAAATGAGAACGATTTTATTTTTTATTTAATTAAGAAACACATCAATGTATTCAGGGTCGCCTAAATGAGAATAAGTAGCTAAACGAAGTTGCTTTAAAACAAATGGGCGGCACAAAAATGCATTTTATATAGATGTGATCGTTTAAGAAGGTGTGTTACATCCGACAGGTATAATTTTTTGTTCTTATTCTTATAATGTTGTTATCGGATTTTAACATATACCTAAAAGTGGTAATAAATTTTATGAAACATATCGTAAATACTTAAAGCATCCATTATAATTATGTAAAACAAGGTCTGCCATTTGGTAGGCCTTTAATTTTCGTTACGCATTTCAAAGGAAAAGAGGGTGGGTTCATTGGAGATTGTAGTGCTTGGTGCTGGTTCTATTGGGATGCTGATGACTAGCTTTTTGTCAGAATTTAATGATAGAGTAACTCTAATCGTCCATAGAGAAGAACAGGCTAGAAATCTGGAGCAATCTGGGCTTGTCCGTAAAAATATTGACGGTACACTTACAAAGTCTGTCATTAAGGCGAGAACTGATTTCTACAATCTGTCTAAGGATTCAGTAGTAATTATTGCAGTGAAATATGGACAATTACATCAGATTTATGAGACATTACATACTTTAGATTCTTCTATTCCACTCCTTTTCCTACAAAACGGTTTAGCTCATTTTGAGGAAGCGAAATCTTTGCCTCAACAATCAATTGCCTTTGGTTCATGTCAGTTTGGTGCGCAACGTGAAAATGATACAACGGTTCTTCATCGTGGACAAGGCATTTTAAAAATTGCTGTTGAAAAAGGGGATGCCAGTCCATATATGTTCTTGCCGGACAGTACAAGCCCATTATTTCAGGTTGAATTTGTCAAGAGTGCAGAGAAAATGCTTTTCGAGAAAGCGCTGCTGAATTGTTTTATAAATCCTTTAACAGCCCTGTTAGAGGTGAAGAATGGAATACTAGTAGAAAATCCGCAAACTTATAAGCTGCTAGGAAAATTATATGATGAACTGTTTACGGCTTTCCCAGAAGATATGGCACAGCTTTCTTTTCCTGACGTTGAAGGCTTATGCAGGAGAACGGCGACCAATACGTCTTCGATGCTAGGAGATATTTTAAGCTTTAAACCGACTGAGATTGAAACCATTGTCGGGGCTGTTATTGAAAGAGCAGTTAAAAATGGAAAAAGACTACCAATGTTAGAAACCTTGTATTTATTAGTTTTAGCAAAGGAAGGAAGGAGTGATAAAATGTGAAGATGCTGTTTCATTATTTAGTGAGTATTATTATCTTTTTCCCTATAATTCTATTTATCATTACATATTTTTTAGGGCGTAAAGGGAAAAAGAGCAGAGTGAAATCATTCGGGTTGGCAAGTGATGTAACAACTGTCGTATTGTTCTTCTCAGTACCCCTTTCCATTTCGAGCCTTTGGGAGAAAAATTATAATATTATCATTCTTATTATCGCAATAGTTATCGCGATGATTTTTACATACATAGATTGGCGCACAAAAAAAGAAATTGAAGTATTAAGGTTGATTAAAAAGACATGGAGATTATACTTTATTCTGCTAACTATTGCCTTTGTTGTAATATGGATTGTTGGGTTGATACAAAGTATAATTGAATATGCTTTTAGTTAAAGATAAGCATTTTCTTTTGAAGTAGAAGATTGATACTTTACAATAAAGAATATGGAATTATTTATAAATAAGATAGAAATTAGAACAAGGTCGATAACTGTTCGTTGAGTAGAGGAGATTTTTTATGAGACTGGAGCATATTGAATTACCAGTTAACAATAAATTGCTAGCTGATTATTGGTCAGGTAGTGAAAAATTACGTTCATTTTTTGAATACGAGTATAACGATGAAGCATTCAAAACGCGCTTTAATTATTTAAAATCTAAGCATTATTATAATAATGAGTTAAGCAGTATTATCCGTCAATTTATGGAGCCTTTTGGTATTTCTGAAATGGTAGAAGAAAACTTAAATGCTCTAGAAGGTGGGGCGGTTGCTGTAGTAGGCGGTCAACAAGCCGGCATTTTAACTGGTCCATTATATTCGGTTCATAAAGCTATATCAGTGATTCTTTTGGCGAAAGAGCAGACTCTTAAATTAGGTGAGAAAATTGTTCCAATCTTTTGGATTGCTGGGGAAGACCATGATTTAGATGAGATCAATCATACCTATACCGTTGTAAATGGCACGATAAAAAAACGTGTCTACAATAACCGATCTAAACTAAAAACAATGGCTTCCACAACAACGGTTCAAAAAGAAGAGCTGGAACGATTAATAAGCGCGATTTTCAAAGAGTATGGTGAGACCGAATATACACAAGCTCTTTATAAAAATTGTCTCAGTCAGCTGGAGCAAAGTACAACATTTACAGACTTCTTTGCTCGTTTAATGAATGAGTTGTTCAAAACTGAGGGTTTATTAATGGTTGATGCTGCATATACACCTTTCAGGAAGCATGAAGCTGATTTTTTTGTGAAAATTATTGAGTTAAATGAACAAATTTCACAGGCTGTAGTGGCAAAAGAGCAAGCTCTAGATAGTGCAGGTTATGGTACGCCCATCCTTGCAAAGGCTGACAATGCCAATCTTTTTTATGTACTGGAAGGCGAACGGTTTTTACTGGAAAGAACAGGTCAAAATTATCAAGATTCGACTGGATTTATCACATTAACGAGAGAACAGCTTCTAGAGGTTGCCAAAAATAGCCCTGAAAAGCTAAGTAATAATGTAGTGACAAGACCGCTTATGCAGGAAATGACGATACCTGTATTGGCCTTTGTTGGTGGTCCAGGTGAATTAGCCTATTGGGCAACATTAAAGGATGCCTTTAACGCCCTTGATCTACAAATGCCTATATTAGCTCCGCGCATGAATATTACTTTGGTGGAGCGCAAAATTGATCAGCTTCTTTCAACATACGATTTATCGATTATAGATATTATCGAGGGTAAAGCGAAGTCTAAGAAGGAGCAGTATATTGCCAGCGTTCAGGATGAGGGAGCAAAACAACAGCTTGAGACTTTAAATGAATTGGTAAAAGAGCAATACAAAAAGCTAGAAGATCACTTAAAATCGCAAAAGCTTGATATGGATGCTGTTGTAGAAAAAAATATCAAATACCATGAAATGCAATTTGATTATTTGGCTAAGAAGATTGAGCAGCAGGTTTTGACAAAGCATGATAAAACAATTCGCCAATTTGATGTGATGCAGCTTGAAATCTATCCGGATGATAGCTTGCAAGAGAGAGTTTATAACCCGTATCAGTATATGAATCATTATGGACCAACTCTAATACAGGATTTATGTGCACTTCCACTAGAAATTGCAAATAAGCATTATGTAATTCATCTGTAATAATTGTATTGGTTCTTTAATATTGTTAGGTGAATATACCTAATATAGCCGTTAAACCCTGATGTATAGAGCTTTCGGTGCAGAAAAAGAAGTCGTCTCATAAAAGAGACGACTTCTTTTTTGTGCCAATTTTCACATGTGACTAAGTGGAGGAAAGTACTATATACACAATTTGTAAAAAGTAGTTAACAATATCTTTAAAAATGTGGAGGAAAGTGGGGGAATGTGGTACATTATTTACTAAAGTGGGGTGAGTAGCATGTTCATGGGAGAATATCAGCATTCCGTTGATGCAAAAGGACGCCTAATTGTACCTTCGAAATTTCGTGAGGACTTAGGGAATACTTTTGTTATTACGCGCGGACTTGATAACTGTCTATTTGGATATCCTATGGATGAATGGCGAAAACTCGAAGAAAAGTTAAAGGAATTACCAATGACCAAAAAAGATGCCCGTGCTTTTGCAAGGTTCTTCTTTTCTGGAGCTACAGAAGTTGAAATAGATAAGCAAGGGAGAATAAATATTCCTTCAACACTTGCTACTTACGCAAAGCTTGAAAAAGAATGTGTAGTTTTGGGTGTCTCAAGTAAGATAGAGATTTGGGCAAAAGAAGCTTGGGAATCTTATTTCAACGAAGCTGAGGAATCCTTTAATGAAATAGCAGAAAATTTAATTGGCTTTGACTTCTAGTTAAGAATGCGCCAAGAAGGAGTAATGGTTAATGTTCGATCATACAACCGTATTATTAAAAGAAACTGTTGATGGACTGAACATCAATCCACAAGGAATTTATGTGGATTGTACATTAGGTGGCGCTGGGCATAGCGAATACTTAGTACAGCAATTATCATCAGAAGGTCGACTAATTTGTTTCGACCAAGATACAACAGCGATAGAAAATGCAAAAGTACGATTAGCGGATTATTTAGATCGAGTGATTTTTGTACATTCGAACTTCCGTTATGTAAAAGAGGAATTACAGAAATTAAATATTGAGAAAATTGATGGTATCCTATACGACTTAGGTGTTTCTTCCCCACAGTTAGATACACCAGAGCGCGGCTTTAGTTATCATCATGATGCACCTTTAGATATGCGTATGGACCAAACAGCTCCACTTACTGCGTTTCATGTAGTAAATGAGTGGGCCTATGAAGACTTAGTTCGTATTTTTTTCCGTTATGGCGAAGAGAAATTCTCGAAGCAAATTGCTCGTAAAATCGAGGGAGCAAGAAAACACGCACCAATTGAAACAACTGGACAGCTTGTTGAACTGATTAAAGAAGGCATTCCTGCTCCTGCAAGAAGAAAAGGCGGACATCCTGCTAAAAGAGTCTTCCAAGCAATTCGAATTGCAGTGAATGATGAACTTGGAGCTGCAGAGGACTCATTAGTAGATGCTATTAAGTTATTGAAAATTGGCGGGAGAGTTAGTGTTATCACTTTCCATTCATTAGAAGACCGTTTAACAAAATCGATTTTTAAAGAGGCTTCTTCTATTCCAGATTTACCACCAGGTTTACCGGTAATTCCAGAGGAGTACAAGCCCGTTTTAAAACTTATTTCAAGAAAACCAATCTTACCAACAGAAGAAGAGCTTGAAGAAAATAATCGTTCACGTTCAGCGAAACTTCGGGTTGCCGAAAAAATAAACGAGAGGGGATAGGGTAAATGGCAGTGCGTGCTAGGCATAATTCTTATATTAGCCAACCAATAACTACAGAGCAACATGTACCAGTTAAACAGCAGGGTAGTAAAAGAAAGAAATCTATTATCACGGCAAAAGAAAAAATGTTATACATTGCATTTATTGTGGTGGTTGCAGTTTTGGCAGTGACTATACTACATAAACAAAGTTCAATCCAACAAACAACCATAGAAATACAGAAGATTGAATCAGAAATCACAGAAATCCAAAAACAAAATGTAGATTTAAAAGTTCAAGTTAGTGAACTGTCGACATATGAGAGAATTTGGGAAAAAGCAAAAGCACTCGGTTTAACACTTAATGAGAAAAATGTGAAGGTAGTGCCGGGAGAATGAAAAAAAAGAGATTTCGATTCCAATGGGGAGCCTTTCTAATGTTAGTTATTTATGGAGGGCTCTTTTTTGCATTATTTATCCGTATCTTTTACATTCAGTCATCGGGAACTGTAAATGGACAACAACTAGAAGCAAGAGCAGCCGCCCTCTATGGAAAAGATGCAGTGTTAACTGCTGAACGTGGAAAAATTTTAGATCGTAATGGGGGAATCATCGCAGAGGATACGCTTAGTTATCGATTGGTAGCTGTAGTCAATCCTAAAGCAACTGTGGATGAGGACAAGCCACGTCATGTAATAGACCCTGAAAAAACTGCTAAAGTTCTTGCAAACTATATTTCAATGGAAGAATCAGAGATTTATAAGATTCTAACAAAAAAATTAGCAGATGGGAGAACGCCTTACCAAGTTGAATTTGGTGTAGCTGGTCGTAGTATAAGTCATGAACTAATGACAGCTATTAAAAAAGAAGAACTTGAAGGCATCACTTTTGCAAGCGATTCTACGCGTTACTATCCAAATGGTCCCTTTGCATCGCATTTAATTGGCTTTGCTCTAAAGGAAGAACAAGAGGATGGTAGTTTTCATACAGTAGGGAAAATGGGCTTAGAATATACCTATAACAAAGAGCTGACAGGCAAAAATGGCTCAATGCAATATGAAAGTGATATTTTTGGATACTTACTGCCAAACAGTGAAAAGATGGTCACTCCTGCAGAAAATGGAGATGATATCTATTTGACTGTAGACAAAACAATTCAAAACTTCTTAGAAGAATCAATGACCGATGTTTATAAAGAATACAATCCTGAATCTATGGTAGCTGTAGTGGCCGATCCAAAAACAGGAGAAATTTTAGCTATGTCACAGCGACCTACCTTCGACCCGGATACAAGAGAAGGGCTAGATTCGTGGAATAATATTGTTATCGAGTCAGTAATTGAACCTGGTTCTACGGTAAAAACTTTCACTCTAGCAACAGCGATTGAGACAAATAATTGGCATCCAAACGCTTTCTATCAATCCGGTTCTTACACATTATATGGTGATACTATTCGAGATCATAATCTACGAGGCTGGGGACAGATTACGTATTTAGAAGGTTTCCAGCGGTCATCGAACACGGCTATGGCTAATATGCTAGAGTATATCGGAAACGATACATTAATAGATTACTTTAAAAAGTTTGGTTTTGGTCAAAAGACCGGAATCGATTTACCAGGTGAAGCATCAGGTACCTTATTAACAAATAACCCAATAGAGTATGTTACTTCATCTTACGGACAAGGCTCTACGTTTACACCTATTCAGCTCGTACAAGCAATGACAGCGATTGCAAACGACGGTGAAATGATGCAGCCCTACGTAATTGATAAAATAGTAGATTCTGCTACTGGTGATGTAGTTAAGGATGAGAAGCCAACGGTTAAAGGTAATCCAATATCAAAAGAAACAGCTAAACAGGTACGTGAAATTTTAGCTTCTACAGTTACTTCAGAAGCTGGTACGGCGAAAAGCTTCGCAATAGAGGGCTATGACGTAGCAGGGAAAACAGGAACTGCTTATATTCCAAGGACGGATGGATCGAGAAGTTATTTAACTGGAAACAAAAATAACTATCTATATTCCTTCTTAGGAATGGCTCCAGCTGATGATCCTCAATTGATTGTCTATGTGGCTGTAAAAAAACCAAAACTAGAGGCAACAGAGGTTGGTTCTCAACCTGTTTCAGAAGTATTCACTTCTGTTATGCAAAATAGCTTAAAATATTTAAATATTAACCCTGAAGATGTAGCACAGGTAGAAACAACCAAGATAAAGGATTATATTGGTGAAAGTGCAGAGGGAGCTAAGATCGAGCTAGAGAATGCAGGTGTTACACCAATTATAATCGGTGATGGTGGGGAAATAATTGCTCAGTATCCTGAAAAAGATTTAGCCATTACAAAGGGAAGCCTTGTTTTCTTGAAGACAGAAGGATCAGTTACCTTACCATCCTTTGAAAATTGGTCATTAAGGAATCTGCTCGTATATAAAATGATGTCAGGGCTGTCGATTGAAATTGTCGGTGAAGGATTTGTTGAAAGTCAAAGTGTATCTGAAAACACAGTTATTGGTGAGGGATCTCCAATTGTTGTGCAACTAAGAACGCCAGAGGAAACTTACTCTGCACCTCCAATTGAAGAAGAAACATCATCTGATGGAGAAGAATTACCACAAGACTAATTTCAGATATGCAGTATAAACTCTGGACGAAAAATTCGTTAAGGCGAATTTGATTAAATGTATCCGAATAGAACTTGTCTTTCTTTCATACTTTGTTAAAAACGAGGTGTGAAATTAGCATGAAGTGGATATCTACCATTTCTAAGAATCGGTTAAAGTTAATTGTCTATGGTTTTATATTATTTGGATTGGCTGTTGTTATTCGGTTATTTTATGTTCAAGTTATTCAGCATGATGAGCTAACAGAACTTGCTAAGGAAAACTGGGATAGAGAGATTCCATTTGCGTCTGAAAGAGGAGAAATTGTAGACCGCGACGGGGAAGTTATTGTAACAAATAAATTAGCTCCAACTCTTTATTTTATGCCTGCTCAGAATGATAATATTGAGGAAGCTGCCAAGCAAATTGCTTCAGTATTAGAGCTAGATGAAAAAGAGTTATTTGAGAAAATGAACAAACGAACTTATTTAGTTAAACTTGCACCTGAAGCAAAGAATATTACCTACGAGCAAGCAGTAAAAATTCAAAGCCTCAAAATAGACGGGCTATATAGTGGTGTAGATTATGTCCGACATTATCCTTATGGAGACTTATTATCTCGTTTCGTAGGATTTACTGGCTATGATACACAAGGCCTTGCAGGGATTGAATACCAGTATGATAAGGTATTAACATCTAGAGAAGCTGCGATTCGACTCTTTACTGATGCACAAGGGAATTCCCTACCTCATGTGGACGATGAATGGCGTGAAGGAGATCAAGGTGCAACAGTAGAGTTAACCATTGATCTAGAAGTACAAAAGGTTATAGAGAGAGAACTTTCTCAAGCGATGGAAAAATATGATGCCGATCAAGCATTAGCAATTGCTATGAATGTGAATACTGGTGAGATATTAGGGTTGTCATCCTATCCTACATA
Source organism: Ureibacillus chungkukjangi (assembly GCF_044795995.1). Taxonomy (NCBI): domain Bacteria; kingdom Bacillati; phylum Bacillota; class Bacilli; order Caryophanales; family Caryophanaceae; genus Ureibacillus; species Ureibacillus chungkukjangi. Next base: position 1,172,456 of record NZ_CP085009.1, read on the forward strand.
TGATCCTGCTAATTATAAAGACGTAGATCAATCCATATATAACCGAAATCTACCGGTTTGGATGACCTATGAGCCAGGTTCTACCTTTAAAATTATCACATTAAGTGCAGCACTTGAAGAAGGTGTTGTAGACTTAGAGAAGGATACGTTTTATGACAAAGGCTATGTAATGGTTGAGGATTCTCGCCTGCGCTGCTGGAAACGTGAGGGACACGGGCAAGAAACCTTTTTAGAGGTTGTAGAAAATTCCTGTAACCCAGGCTTTATCGAGATGGGACAAAGGGTAGGCTCTGAAAAGCTTCTGCAATATATTAAAGACTTTGGTTTTGGTGAAGCAACTGGTTCTAACATTCCAGGGGAAGCATCCGGGATACTTTTTTCTAAAGAAGCTTTTGGCCCAGTCGAGCATGCAACGACCTCCTTTGGTCAAGGGATTTCTGTGACACCGATTCAACAGGTGCAAGCTGTAGCAGCTGCTGTAAATGGCGGAAAATTATATAAGCCTTATGTGGTTTCAAAAGTAGTCGATCCAGAAAGTGGCAAAGTAATTCTTAATAATAAGCCAGAATTGAAAAAATCTGTAATTAGTGAGGAGACATCCGCACTAGTTCGTAACGCTTTAGAATCTGTAGTTGCAAATGGTTCTGGTAGAGCAGCCTTCCGTGATGGCCTTCGTATCGGAGGAAAAACAGGTACAGCACAAAAAGTTGTGGATGGTCGTTATAAAGATGGCGAATATATCGTATCATTTATAGGATTTGCTCCTGCAGACAATCCAGAAGTTGTTGTTTATGTGGCTATTGATAATCCAAAAAGCTCAACAGTATTTGGTAGTACGATTGCTGCACCAATCGTTGGTCAAATTATCGAGGACATTGCACCAACAGTTGGAATAGAAGTGAACCGTGAAGGACAGATGGAAAAGCAATATCGCTGGGGAGACCCTATTACAGATCGAGTACCTAACTTAGTAGGCTATTCGGTGGATGAATTAGCGAATTTGCAGTATCCATTTAAAATAGAGATACATGGTGAAGGACAGCTTGTCAAAGCGCAATTACCAGAAGCGGACAATATTCTAGAACAAGATGGGACAATACATCTTTATTTAGACGAAAAAAATTAGTGATTAACTTCTTAGTGTAAACACTAAAATTTGATTTTATAAACAATACTAAAAGAAGAAAGAACAGAAATTAGAGGAGATTTAACATGACAATCGCAACAATAGTAACCATTCTAGCAATTTCATTTATCGTTTCAGTGATTTTGGCACCTGTATTCATTCCATTACTTCGTCGGCTGAAATTCGGACAGAGTATTCGTGAAGAAGGTCCACAATCACATATGAAAAAAGCTGGAACACCAACAATGGGTGGCATAATTTTCTTGATTTCGATAATTGCTACAACGGTAATTGTTGGAAATATATCTGATATCTTTACGACTCAATCTGTCGTAATCATATTAGTATTAGCTGGTTTTGGATTGATCGGATTTTTAGATGATGGTATTAAAGTAATTTTTAAACGTAATTTAGGATTAACTTCATTACAAAAGCTGATTGGTCAAATTATCATTTCAATCGCTGCATTCCTATTATTACGCCTGGGATCTTTTGATACATCAATAAGTGTTCCATTTACAGAGTGGTCTATTGATTTAGGGATTTTATATGTGGGGTTTTTAATCTTCTGGTTGGTAGGCTTCTCAAATGCAGTGAACTTAACAGATGGTTTAGATGGTTTAGTTGCTGGAACAGCATCAATTGCCTTTACTGCATTCGGTGTTATCGCTTTATTTAATGAACAAGCAGATGTTGCTTTGTTTACATTTGCAGTTACTGGTGCACTTTTAGGGTTTTTAATTTTTAATGCCAATCCTGCAAAGGTATTTATGGGAGATACGGGCTCATTAGCTTTAGGTGGTGCCCTTGCCCTAGTATCGGTTTTAGTAAAGGCTGAACTGCTTTTACTACTAATTGGTTTAGTGTTTGTTATTGAAACATTATCGGTAATCTTACAGGTAGCAAGCTTTAAATTACGAGGAAAACGTATTTTTAAAATGAGTCCTATTCATCACCATTTTGAGCTATCAGGCTGGTCTGAACGTAAGGTAGTAGGCGTCTTTTGGTCAACAGCAGTAGTTGTTGCGTTAATCGCAGTCGTATCGGAGGCATTGCTATGATTCAATATACAAAATTACAACATAAGAAGGTATTAGTTCTCGGTTTAGCCAAAAGTGGTGTCGCAGCAGCAGAACTACTCCACGAACTAGGTGCTTTTGTTACGGTAAATGATTCAAAGCCCTTTGATGAAAATCCACAGGCACAGAGCCTTTTGGAAAAAGGGATTACAGTTATTTGTGGGCGTCACCCAGAGGACTTACTAGATGAAGGATTTGAACTAGTTGTTAAAAATCCAGGTATTCCTTATTCAAATCCAATCGTGGATGATGCGGTTAAGCGTGGCCTTCAAGTAATAACGGAAGTAGAACTCGCTTATTTAGTTAGCGAGGCTCCTATAGTCGGAATCACAGGGACAAACGGAAAGACAACGACTACTACTTTAATATTTGAAATGTTAAATAGTGGAGGTAAAAAACCATTAATCGCTGGGAATATTGGGACGGTTGCTTGTGGTGTTGCTGCTAGTGCAAGTAAGGAAAATGTGATTGTTACTGAACTTTCCTCCTTCCAATTAATGGGGACGAAGGAGTTTAAGCCAAAAATTGCAATTTTAACAAATCTTTATGATGCTCACTTAGATTATCATGGTACTTTTGAGGATTATGCAGAGGCTAAATTCAACATTACGAGAAATCAAGATGAAACAGATTGGTTAATTTATAACAGAGAGCAAGAGATTGTTCAGAAGTATGCTGCTAAATCAAATGCACAAAAAGTTCCATTTAGCTCAAATGGACGTTCCAATGAGGGAATTAGTGCAGATGAAACAACGATTTACTGGCAGGGTGAGGCCATTTTAGAAAGAGTAAATATTGCACTACCCGGGAAACATAATTTAGAAAATATCTTAGCAGCACTTGCTGCATGTATTTTATATGGCTGTGAAATAGAAGCGTTAGAAGAAGTGCTAAAAACATTTACTGGTGTTCGGCACCGTACCCAATTTGTTCGTGAATGGAATGGAAGAAAAATTTACAATGACTCAAAAGCGACCAACTGCTTAGCGACAAAGGTTGCTCTAGACGCTTTTACACAGCCAACGATTTTACTGGCTGGTGGATTAGACCGAGGCCACTCCTTTGAGGAGCTGCGAGCATCTATGAAAAATGTTAAAAGTGTTGTAGCATTTGGTCAAACTGGTGAAAGATTTATCGAGTTTGCAAAATCCTGTGGAGTGGAAGAAGCGGTATTAGCAGAGAATGTTGAAGTTGCAGTGCCAAAAGCAGCCTCTATTTCACAAAGTGGGGATGTCATATTGTTATCACCTGCATGTGCAAGCTGGGATCAGTATAAAAGCTTTGAAATTAGAGGCGATTTATTCATTGATGCAGTCATGAAGCTTTAAGTCGCGCTAATGAATAGAATATTTGAACGAATGATCAAACCTAGTGCTTAGAGGTAAAGCTCTAAGCACTGTATTAGATATAAGAGGAAAGGATGCCTTAACTGAAGTTTACTTATAAGAGAATCTTCATAATTTCTGCAATCTTATTGTCATTGATAGGAATCATTTTCATTTATTCGGCCGGTACATATTGGAGCTCTATGCATTATGAAGGGGAGTTACCCTTCTATCTGAAGCAAAGTATTTACTTGATATTAGCTATTGTCGTATTTTTATTTATAACAAATATGCCCATTTTTACCGAGGAAAAGACTTGGATAATACTTTATGTCATTTCGTTATTATTGTTAGTTCTTGTTTTAATACCGGGAATCGGTCTTGTTAGAAATGGTTCACAAAGCTGGATTGGTCTTGGTCCCTTAACGATTCAACCAGCAGAGATAGTGAAAATTACGACCTTGATGTATTTAAGCTTTTTACTAAGTAAAGTAAGAAATGATGAACGTGTTGTTCAGCTAAAGCATTTTTTAATTATTATCATTCCCTGTGGATTAATCATGCTGCAGCCCGATTTTGGTTCTGTTTTCATATTAGTTGTAGCATCATTTATCTTGTTATTCATTGCCAAATATCCGATTAAATTATATGTCGGCTTTATTGGACTAGGTGTCATTGGATTGATTGCCTTAATCGTCTCTGCACCATATCGCTTAAAACGTATCCAAGCTTTTCTCAATCCTTGGGAAGATCCATTAGGTAGTGGGTTCCAAGCTGTTCAGTCTTTACTTGCCATAGGTCCAGCCGGATTACTTGGACATGGCTTCCAAGAGAGTCGTCAAAAGTTTTTATATTTACCAGAGCCTCAAAATGACTTTATCTTTTCTATTATTTTAGAGGAGGTTGGCTTCTTAGGTGGCTGTGTCGTGTTAGCCCTTTTTGCAGTATTTATATACTCAGGGTGCGGATTGGCTGTTCAATCATTGAAGAGTTCAGATTTTTATGCGATCTCGGCTTTAGTTGGAATGGTCGGATTCCAAGCAGCGTTAAATATTGGCGTTGTTATTGGGTTAATACCAGTAACAGGGGTGACCTTGCCATTCATTAGTTATGGTGGTACGTCACTAATGATTATTTGGTTTGTAGTAGCGATTATTGTGAGCTTTGCAAATCGAACCGATATCACGTAAGTTTAACAGTAGTTTTTAAACAAAAATAGTGGAGGAAAGGAGGAGTAAAAATTATGGAAAAGGTAATTGATATTGAAGAAAGAATCCCGACCCTAAGGGAAAAAAGAAGAAAAAGAACAAATTTTAAATTTATCTTCTTACTAGTATTATTTTTAGTAACATTATTTTTACTCCTTTACTTTCAATCTCCGTATAGCGAAATCAAAAAAGTCGAAGTGATTGGTGCTGGGTTAGTAGAGGCAGATGCTTATAAAGAACAAGCTGCTTTACAAACAGGAGATTCGATGTGGGGATTTACTACAAATGATATTGAGGACAAAATCAGCGAATATCATTGGGTGAAGGGTGTAAATGTACAAAGAAAATGGTTAACGACTGTTCAAATTGAAGTGGAAGAGTGGGAAAAGGTTGCTTATATCTCCCTTGATAATAAACTTTACCCTATGCTAGAAAATGGGGATGTGTTAAAGGAAGTAAGTAGTCTTGAGCCAATAGATGCACCATTATTTTTAGAATTTGATGATGAAAAATTGAGAAAAAGATTATTAACAGAGCTTGCAAAGCTAGATCCAACGGTTTTATCGCTTATCTCTCAAATCAATTCAACCCCTTCAAGCAGCGACCCATATGCGGTCACTCTTTATATGAATGACGGGTATGAGGTTCGTGCTGAAGTAACAACTTTAGCAGAAAAGCTAAATTATTATCCTTCCATTGTAGCTCAAATTGAAAGTACAGGAAGCTATGAAAAAGGAATAATTGATATAGAAGTTGGTTCATACTACAGATCTTATCTAGATGAATATGCCCAATTTGATTTTAATATTGATGAATCTGGTGAAGCGGTGATCGAAGAACAGGAAGTGATCGATGATGAAGATACCACTTCAGAGTAAAAAAAATAACAAATTTACAAGAAAGCAGCTCATCATACTAATTGTATGTATCACAACAGGATTTATTATTGGTTATTCGTATAAACTAACAAAAAATCACGAAAAAATTAATAATTCCTATATCGATCAGGAAGAATCCTATAGAGAGGATTTGATTGATCAGCAGGAGAGAAATAAGGAATTAGCTGAAGAGCTTAATGATCTGCAAAATCGCTTAAGAGAATATGAAAAATCCTTTGCGGAAAATGAAGTGGAATATGAGCATTTAATAGAAGAGGCTGAAAAATTACGGTTGTTGCTAGGGATAATTCCGGCACAGGGAGGAGGTATTCAGGTTACATTAAAGGATAATGAATATAACCCGAATTCCACAAATCCAAATGAATACATCGTACATGAAAGCCATGTTTTATCAGTTATCAATGAACTGAAAATTTCAGGAGCAGAAAGTATTGCTATTAATGGACAAAGGTTAAAATCGAATTCATATATCAGATGTAATGGCCCGGTTATTACAATTGATGGAAAGCAATATCCAGCACCATTTGTAATCGAAGCAGTTGGTGATTCTAAAACCCTTGTATCATCTTTAAAAATTGTTGGTGGAGTTTTCGACCAATTACTGAGTGATAATATTGTTGTGACAATCGAGGAAAAAAATCTAATACAAATGCCTTCAATAAATGATGAGGCGTAAAATTATTCGAGGACAAGCCTATAACGTTTAGGAGGGGAACCGATGACAAACAAAATAGTTACCAGAATAACGATTATATCATTTATTGTAGGTATTATGATTTCTGTACAATATAATACGGTTCAGAACCCGACTACAAGGGACACACGGGATATTTGGGCTATTAGGCAGGAATTGTCACAGGAAAAAGAAAATCACTCAGAACTATTAAGAGAAATCGCAAATTACAACGAATTTGTTGAACAATATGAAGATAATGATACAAATAACCAAGCTGTTTTATTGAATAACACGGTAGAGGATCTCAAACGTCAAATTGGTTTATTATCAGTAGATGGTCCAGGGCTTGAATTAGAAATTACTCCTGCTGCTGAATTAATCCAATTTGGTTATGAGATTGAACCTATTTCACCTGATTTATTAATTCGATTAGTTAATGAAATTTACCGATATGATGGCCTTTATATTGAAATTAACGGACAACGGCTTACTCATACATCAGCAATTCGAGACATTAATGGTGTCACAACCGTAAATAGTGTTCCAATCGATGACGCAGAAATTACCATCAAAATTATCACTGAAACCTTCGAAAAAGCTGAAAAACTATATGGTTACTTATACGCTTCGACATTTAGGGATGATTTCTATCTCGATAACTTAAATTTAAGTATCAACGAAGCGCAAAGAGCTATTACCATTGCAGAATTTGATGGAAAATTATCAACAGATTATTTAGTTGAAAACAACGAAGGGGAATAACTATGTGGTTACCATTATTAGGGTTAATATTAGGCTTGAGCTTAGGTTTGTTAACCGATATACAAATTCCTGCTATTTATGAAAATTATTTATCAATTGCTGTTTTAGCAGCATTAGATACTTTGTTTGGTGGGATTCGAGCAAATTTACAGCAAGTGTATGACGACAAGGTATTTTTATCAGGTTTTTTCTTCAATATAGCCCTTGCAGCTGGACTAGCATTTTTAGGTGTTCATCTAGGTGTTGACCTTTATTTAGCTGCCATTTTTGCCTTTGGTGTCCGGTTATTCCAAAATATTGCAGTCATTCGACGAATTTTGATAGTAAAATGGGAAGAGAGACATATAAAAAAGGATGAAAATACAGTATAATAGCTGTAAAATGATATCGTATATATGATTTTATTTAGACATTACTATGGAATTACAATAGAATAAAATATAGTAGGAAACGAAGGAGGTGCGGAAGTGATGAATCACCAGGATATTTATATATCACTAGATATTGGTTCATCTTCTATTAAAGTTTTGATAGGAGAGATTACAGATAACCAATTACACGTAATTGGTGTTGGTAATGTAAAATCGAACGGTATACGTAAAGGCGCAATCGTTGATATAGATGCTACAGTACAATCCATTAAAAAAGCAGTTGAACAAGCGGAACGTATGACTGGAATTAAAATAAACGAAGTAGTTCTTGGTATACCCGCAAATCAAACAACACTTCAACCAGTAAAAGGTGTAGTAGCTGTTAATAGCGAAAACCGTGAAATTACTGATGAAGACTTAGACAGAGTAATTGAATCCGCACAAGTGATGTCAATTCCACCTGAAAGAGAACTTGTAAATCTTATCCCTCGACAATTCATTGTTGATAATCTTGATGAAATCAAAGATCCACGAGGTATGATTGGTATTCGTTTAGAAATGGATGCTACAATGATTACAACTTCAAAAACTTTAGTTCATAACGTTTTACGTTGTGTTGAACGAGCTGGGCTGCAAATTAGAGAAATCTATTTACAACCATTAGCTGCAGGATTCTTTGCCTTAACAGAGGACGAGAAAAACCAAGGAACAGCATTTATCGATCTTGGAGGCGGTTCCACAACGGTTGCAGTTTTTGAAGAAGGTTTATTAACAAGAACAGGTGTTATCCCAGTTGGTGGCGAACATATAACGAAAGATTTATCAATTGTTCTTAAAACTCCAACTGAACAAGCAGAAATCATTAAGAAGCAGTTTGGACATGCATTCTATGAAGATGCTTCAGACGATGAAATTTTTGAAGTACCAGTTTCTGGCACAGATGCAATGGATCAATATAGTCAAAAATTCATTTCAGAAATTATCGGTGTCCGTCTTGAAGAATTATTCGAACTAGTCTTAGATGAATTAGCTCGTTTAGGTGTTCGCGATTTACCTGGTGGAGTAGTCCTTACAGGTGGTGTTGCTCAGCTAGAGGGAATTGCACAGCTTGCTCGTCAAGTTATGCAAACACGTGTAAGAATTTATACTCCAGATTATATAGGAGTTCGTGAGTCAGCTTATACAACTGCTGTAGGTTTAATACGCTATGCACATTCAGAGGATGAATTTTATGGTAGAAGTCCAGTTCAAACACCTGCATATGCAACGGTCGGTGCTGGAGCAACGCCTCCAAAAAAACAATCAAATACAGTAGAAAAAGAAAGCAACAATACAAACAAAACAAGCGTAATTAATAAAGCTAAGAAACTATTCGATAAGTTTTTTGAATAATAATTCAAGATTCGTGGCAGGAGGAGAAACTATGTTAGAATTTGATACGAATATAGACCAACTAGCTAACATCAAGGTCATTGGTGTCGGCGGTGGCGGTAACAACGCAGTAAATCGAATGATTGAGCATGGTGTACAAGGTGTTGACTTTATCGCTGTAAACACAGATGCACAAGCTTTAAATCTATCAAAAGCCGAATATAGATTACAGATTGGTAATAAGTTAACAAGAGGTCTTGGAGCAGGTGCAAACCCTGAAGTAGGCAAAAAAGCAGCCGAAGAAAGCCGTGAGCAGCTTGAAGAGGTACTTCGAGGAGCAGATATGGTATTCGTAACTGCAGGTATGGGTGGAGGCACTGGAACAGGTGCAGCACCAGTCATTGCTTCAATTGCTCGTGATTTAGGAGCGTTAACTGTTGGTGTAGTAACACGTCCATTCTCTTTTGAAGGCCGAAAACGCCAAACACAAGCAATCGGCGGTATCGGAGCTATGAAAGATGCTGTTGATACATTAATCGTTATTCCAAATGATAAATTATTACAAATTGTAGATAAAAGCACGCCAATGCTTGAAGCATTCCGCGAAGCAGATAATGTACTTCGTCAAGGTGTACAAGGTATCTCTGACTTAATCGCAACTCCTGGTCTTATTAACCTTGACTTCGCCGATGTAAAAACAATTATGTCTGACAAAGGTTCAGCATTAATGGGTATCGGTATTGCAACAGGTGAAAACCGTGCAACGGAAGCTGCGAAAAAAGCGATTTCAAGTCCATTACTTGAAACTTCAATTGATGGTGCTAAAGGCGTTATCATGAACATCACAGGCGGATCTAATTTAAGCTTATTTGAAGTACAAGAAGCAGCAGATATCGTTGCATCAGCTTCAGATGAAGAAGTAAACATGATTTTTGGTTCGGTTATCAACGAAAGCTTAAATGATGAAATTATTGTTACTGTTATTGCAACAGGTTTCTCTGACGATATCCTTACTCAGCCACAACGCTCAAATACGAATCGTTCAACGGGGGCTATTCGTGGTGGACAAGCTCAAGCTCAGCCACAAGCGCCAATTCGTGAACGTGCACAAGAACAACAATCAGTGCAACAACACCAGCAAGAGCCTCAAAGACAGGTTCAACAACAACAGCAAGATGACGTATTAGAAATTCCAACATTCTTACGCAACCGTCGCAACCGATAAGACACCGAAGTAAGATATAAAACAAAACCATATAAAAGGATGCCGTCTCATTAAGTTGAGATGGCTTCTTTTTTGATTTTAATGAGGATTTCATAGGGGAATTTGGGGATGAAGCGTGCTAGGAGAGTGAGTAGGGAGTGGAGAATGGAATGGAATGCGTTTCAGCTCGGTGATGAAACGCTTTGGGAGGTGGATATTGAATTGAAAAGCGTTAGAAGTAGAAAATTTACATAAAACGCACTTCATAACCAGCATCGATCTCATTTAAAAAAGAGGTACACAAAAAACACATTTCACATCCTCCACCCTTTATCCTATTCCCATCCCCAATTAATCTATCAAATTTCAAAAATATACATACTACAGTAAGGTAAAATTCGACATAAATAGAAGCTGTTCTCCTCCGCAATAAAGAAGTTTATCCAGAAGCTACTCTATTCCAAAAGCCGCATCCTACAGCTTAAGCTCCACTCTATATCCAAAACCTATTATAGGGACAACTATTATCAGTATGCCTATTCATATATCACCAAGACAGTTGTAAAGACACTCCATGTTGGCTCGGAGCTACTTGTGTGTTTAGCCAGCTCACCACCAAAATACTAAATTTGCATCCTCTATCTCTAATCACTTAGAAACCTCCAAATCTCGATTTAATAAATTCTATTATTTTTTACATCCACATATACTCTCTCCCTAGTTGAATATTTCTACAAAACATGTCGAAATTACTCAGTTTTATAAGGGTTATTGTCAAAAAGAAATTGGATATTTGTACGACAGTTTGACAATTTCTGAACAGGCAGGATGTTACTCTATTTACAGGAGGACGCTGAAATGATTGGAGAATTACTCGTACTATACAATACGTTATTCAACTATTTTTTATTAAAATTTACGCAAGAAATAACGGGATTGTATGTAAAAAGGAGTAGGTTGCTACTTAGTGCGTTTTGTAGTGGACTGATTGCCAGCATTTTCTACCAGACATTACTTGGAGCCTTACTGAGTTTTATCGTACTAATTGGAATGGCATTTTCCTTTAGACTCCAGTCGTTGTTAAAGCAAGGCACTGTACTTTTTATTACAACCTTTTTTCTAGGTGGCGTGTTAACAAGCTTACTGCCCTTTTTATTAAATCAATCCGATGTCACCTTTTTTATATTATGTACAGCAGTCGCCTTTCTTGGTTTAACAGCGATTCATTCAAAGTGGAGAGAAATGATGCAATCAAAGATTCAACATTCATTTGTCGTAGATTGTGACCTCGAATTATTTAAGAACACATATAGTTTAAAAGGATTTATTGACACGGGGAATGAGTGCTCGGAGCCTATGAGTGGAAAGCCAGTACATTTTCTTTCGTATTCGGCAGTCTCACAGGAGCTACCAGAGGACTTCCATAAAGCATTACTAGAATGGGATGAAAAGAATCCTTATCAGCTTAAGATGTTTCCAACGTATGTCTATCCAAAGGTAAGGGTTTTAACGCTGTCGACAGTTCAACAAGAACGTTCAACAGTACTTGCCTTCCGTTTTGACAAACTAAAACTAAGTGGTACAACTACGAAAGAAATCTTCGAACAGTATGTTGTTTTCACTAAGCAAGATGCGAGGTACCCACAAGACGCACAAATGATTCTTCATGTTTTGGCACTTTAAGCTATTTTCTTAAGGTAGCAGTGAGCTGCTTCGACTTCATTTTCAAAACTATTTGTGAAATGTTGAAGCTACTAGAACCAAAATTTGGACAAGGTGCTCCAGGTGTATTCAACCCGCATAATAGGGTACTAAAATCTCCTTCCTAGATGATAAGTAAAATGAAGAAGTGTAGGAGAGGTAAGTCCACATGCGCCAAATCAGCTCACCTAACAAAAGCTAAACAGGTTTTAGCTATTGGAGGGTCACTTAATCAAATTTACGCATAAAGGGGGAAAATGATTGTTTAATAAAATTATTGACTTATTTAGAAAAATTTGGAGTAAGTTTCGACTAAAGGGAACGTACTATATAGGAGGGCACGATTCATTGCCAGTACCATTGACTAGAGAAGAAGAGACGACAGTTATTGAAGCCTTTATGAATGGTGACTTAAGAGCAAGAGATACACTAATTGAGAGAAATCTTCGTCTTGTTGTGTACATTGCAAGACGTTTTGATAACACTGGTACACCTATTGAGGATCTAATTAGCATAGGTTCCATTGGCTTGATAAAAGCCATTGAGACCTTTAATACAGAAAAAAATATTAAATTAGCAACTTACGCTTCCAGATGTATTGAAAATGAAATTTTAATGCATTTGAGAAAGACAAGCCGTATGAAGGGTGAGGTTTCGTTAGACGAGCCTTTAAATTCAGATCCAGATGGAAATGAATTACTTCTTTCAGACATTCTTGGTACAGAAGAACAAATTATTATGAATGATGTTGAGAAGAAGATAGAACGTCAGCATATGTTCCAAGCGATTAACGGCTTGAGTGAACGTGAAAGATATATTATGGAGTGTCGTTTTGGTTTAAATGGGAAGCAAGAAATGACACAAAAAGAAGTGGCAGACCATTTAGGAATTTCACAATCCTATATTTCACGTTTAGAAAAGAAAATAATTTTAGATTTACGTGAACATTTAAATCAACCAATTTCTTAATTTATATAATAAGAAAGGTTTTGTTTAAGACAAATACAATTGAATATTGAGAGCTTTAGTACGAATCCGATTGGATGAAATTGGACGAAAATTTTGTGCATATTCTTTTTTATTCCGGACAAACTTAAAAAACAGTTCAGAGATATATGTGAAACTTTCATAAAAATTCCTAATGAAGGTTGAAGTGCATCTCATGTGCTTCATAGACATAACTGCATTCATTTATGCTCCTTGTCTGTGCACATAGAAATTCATGCATTTCTTGACTGTATATTCCTTTGGTCATAACAGCAGGATAGTGCGGGGAAAAAAATGACAGTTCGGAGGAAAAGAAGATGGTTCGTACTAAAGTAGAACTTTGTGGTGTAGATACTGCTTCTTTGCCAGTGCTAAAACATGAAGAGATGAGAGAGTTGTTCGTTCGCTTACAAGCTGGAGAAGAATGGGTAAGAGATGAACTGGTAATTTGTAATTTAAGGCTTGTGTTAAGTATTGTCGGTAGGTTCTCCTATCGAGGCGAACAAGCAGATGACCTATTTCAAGTAGGGTGTATCGGTTTATTAAAAGCTATTGATCATTTTGACCTTAAGCATAATGTTCGATTTTCGACATATGCTGTACCAATGATCATTGGTGAAATTAGAAGACATTTGCGTGATCATCATGCATTACGTGTATCTAGATCCTTACGAGATATTGCTTATAAAGCAATGCAAGCCAAGGAAGCGTTTATTTCAGAAAATCTACATGAGCCGACAATTGAACAATTGGCAGAAGCAATTGAAATGAAAAAGGAAGATGTATTGTATGCACTGGATGCAATTCAGGATCCTTTATCATTACAAGAGCCAATTTACTCAGATGGCGGTGATGCCGTTTATATTATGGATCAGTTAAGAGATGATGATGTATCAGAGGAACAATGGGTTGCATATGTAAGTGTAAAAGAAAGTATGCAGAAATTAGATGAAAGACAGCAGATGATACTATCAAAACGATTCTATTACGGCGAAACTCAAACGGAAATCGCAAAATCACTCGGCATATCTCAGGCGCAAATTTCTCGATTAGAAAAAAATGCAATTGAGACAATGCAAAAAGACTATAAATTAGGATAAAACATGCAGCGCACTTATCTTTTAAGTGCGTTTTTATTTGGGAGTAAGTAAGACGCGACACAATAAATCTAGAAATTCCTTTGAACAAGTAAATATTTAGCCTCACCAAGCATAAGTGTTATTAAAGAGTGGTATATGTGAATATGTACACGAAGGGAGATCGGATTTGCGTTTTTCTGATGTGCAGCAAAAGGAAATTATTGAGGCTGGTAGTGGTCGTTTTATTGGGTATATTATTGACGCCGAGGTGGATGAAAAGTCAGGTGACATTGTAGCTTTTTTAGTTTCGGAACCCAAAAAGTTTATGTCCTTTATGCAAAGCGACGAACAAGTGAGAAAAGTGCTGATTAGCGATGTGCTCGTAGTAGGAAAAGATGTAATTTTAGTTAGAGAACTTGTCTGATAGAAGTAGCAATGCATTGAAAAGTAGCATGTAGATTGATACAATAAAAGAAACTAATGATGTAAAGTTGGGTTTAAATTGGCAAAGATTACAGAAAACTTACAATTCATAAATGAAAAAATAAAACAGGCAAAAAATCGTTCTGAAAAAAAGCAGGATGTGACCGTAATTGCTGTAACAAAACAGGTCACTACCGAAAGAGCTTTTGAAGCGGTTGAAGCTGGGCTAATTCATCTTGGTGAAAACAGACCAGAAGGATTATTGGCTAAAAAAAGCGAAATTAATAATCAAGCAAAATGGCATTACATTGGCTCCTTGCAGTCAAGAAAAGTAAAACAAGTAATAAATGAAATTGACTATCTCCATTCTTTAGACCGTTTTAGCTTAGCTGAAGAAATTAATAAAAGAGCACAAAAAACGATTAATTGTTTTGTGCAAGCAAATGTATCAGGAGAAGAGTCAAAGCACGGACTTAACAGAGATGAAGTAATACCTTTTATCGAAAGTCTAGCACAATTTGAACATATTCGTATCGTAGGCTTAATGACAATGGCTCCAAATACAGGAGAGAAAGAAATAATTCGAAACGTATTTCGTGAATTAAAAAATCTACAACAGGAAGTTGTTAAGCTTAACTTACCGTTTGCACCTTGCGAAGAGCTTTCAATGGGTATGTCAAATGACTACGAAATTGCAGTAGAAGAGGGTGCAACCTTTGTAAGAATTGGAACAGCTCTTGTTGGATAGAAAAGAGGGATACTAGATGAGCATGAAAAACAAAATCAAAAATTTCTTTTACTTAGAGGAAGAAGAGGAAGCAGCAGCACAAGTGCAAGCTCAAAGCCCAGTGAATCTTCCAAAAGAGCAACCGGTAGCAAAGTCGCGCGCGAAAAAGGAAAGAAAAGTAGTGGAGGTTGAAGCAACTACAGCGCAGCCACCACGTAATGTTGTAAGTCTACAAGCTGCAAACGCGCTGAAAAATTCTAAAGTGGTCATTATCGAACCACGTGTGTATGCAGAAGCACAGGATATTTCCGAGCATTTAAAGAATAAACGTGCTATTATTGTCAATTTACAAAGAATTGATCGTGAATCTGGTATTCGAATTATCGATTTCTTAAGTGGAACAGTGTATGCTTTAGGTGGAGATATTCAAAGAATCGGTACCGATATATTCTTATGTACACCAGAAAATGTAGAGGTATCTGGTGAAATCTCTAATTATTTTTCTGAGGAATACTAGCTTCATTCCTTCACCAGGAATGGAGTTTCCCTCTGATATTAAAGTACATAAAAGAACAATCAACTAGCTTTGGTAAAGGTTTACTCCTAGCTATTAAGGGGAATTTAATTTAGAGAGGGTCATCAATTTATATGTTATTAGAATCAATCCTAAGAGTAATCACAATTGCATTCTCGATTTATTCGTTTATGCTAATCATTTACATCTTAATGTCCTGGGTTCCGGCAGTACAACAATCTGGATTTGGCCGTTTATTAGCAAAAGCATGTGAGCCTTATTTAGGCATCTTTAGAAAGTTCATTCCACCAATCGGTATGATCGATTTTTCGCCAATCATCGGTATCTTATTATTAAGCTTTATCGAACGAGGCATAAAAATTGTTTTTCTTAATATCTTTAGCCTGATTGCATAGGACAAGCCCCTACAAACAAGTGGGGGTTTTTTTATAATTTTGAAAAACACTATAGCTAAAGAGACTTTATTCCATATTTTTTAGAAGGAAAAATTAGATAAGAATTTTATGTGAAAAAACTCTCAATTTTACTATAAAACTTAAAAAAATAGGAATAATAATATTTATAAAAGAGGGGCTTTTTGCAGATGGAGCATTTAATCCAGCATTTTAGAAAAGATGAACAAACGTTTATAGAAAAAGTCATTGGCTGGCAACGGGAAGTAGAGGACCGTTTCGCTCCAAAGCTAACAGATTTCCTTGACCCACGAGAACGTTTTATTGTTTCGTCCATAATTGGTCAGGATAATGATCTGCAAGTAAAAACTTTTGGAGGGTTTCAGGAAGCCGAGCGTCAAAGGCTATTTATTTGCCCGAGTTACTTTGAACCATCCTCAGAGGACTTCCAAATCTCCTTTTTCTCTATTAACTACCCATCCAAATTTGTGCAGTTAAAACATCCGGATGTCTTAGGGGCTCTACTATCCCTTGGTATTGAACGCAGTAAATTTGGAGATATAAGAATAGAAGGAGACACTATCCAATTTGCAGCAGTAGGGGAAGTACAGGACTATATTTTAGCGAACCTAACTTCAATCGGGAAATCGAAAGTAAAGCTAGAATATGTAAAAACTACCGATCAATTAATCACCGTAAAGGAAGAATGGTTTGACAATACCTATACCGTATCTTCTATGAGGTTAGATGTGATAGTTGCAACAGTAGTGAATATATCTAGACAAAAGTCTCAAAGTCTTATTAAGGCTGGAAAAGTAAAAGTGAATTGGACCGTTAGAGAGGATACTTCCTTTGAGGTTCAAGAAGGCGATGTAATTTCAGCTAGAGGTCATGGTAGAATCAAGGTTATGATGACTGAAGGTAGAACAAAAAAGGATAAAATACGACTGCAAGTAGGACGATTAGAGCAAAAATAGTAGTTTCTGGTGAAAAATTACGAAAATTTGATGTCAAGTGACGACACGAGTTGTATAATAGGATTAGTTATTTCAAATGAGAAGGAGTGTTGACCATGCCATTATCACCTCTTGATATACATAATAAAGAATTTACTAGAGGCTTCCGCGGCTATGCAGAGGACGAAGTGAACGAATTTCTAGATCAAATTATTAAAGATTATGAAATTATCCTTCGTGAGAAAAAAGAGTTAGAAGAGAAGATTAAAACAATGACTGTACAAATGGGTCATTATAATACACTAGAAGAAACATTACAAAAATCTATCGTTGTAGCTCAAGAAGCAGCAGAAGAGGTTCGTCGTAATTCTCAGCAGGAATCTAAGCTAATTATTAAAGAAGCTGAAAAGAATGCTGATCGTATTGTCAATGAAGCATTGGGCAAAGCTCGTAAAATTGCAATTGAAATTGATGAGTTGAAAAAACAATCGAAAGTATTCCGTAATCGCTTCAAAATGCTAGTAGAAGCTCAATTAGATTTGTTAAGCACAGATGACTGGGATCATTTAATGGAATATAATGTGGGTCTTACTGAAATCCAAAATCATGCCAGAAAAGAAACAGATGAAATCGAGCTTACTAGCGAAGAGTTAAACAAGCTTCTATAATATCCGATTTACTTGACGAAAATTATTCGGTTTCATATACTGATAAACGAGATTAAAAATAACTTAAAATATGCGTTGACGGAGACAGTATTTTTTGAAAGTGACCACAAGCGATTCGAGGATGGTGAAAGCTCGAACAATACCTTCAAAAAAAGAAAATCACTCCAGAGCAAAATCCCTGAAAAAGAGCGCGCAAAATGGTGCTGTAAGTAAGTGATTTCGTTAACACTAGCGTTAAAGTGTCTAAGAGGTAATCTAATCTTAGTGTTAGATTACAAATTAGGGTGGTACCACGAGTTATAGCTTCTCGTCCCTTTTACCAGGGATGAGAGGCTTTTTTTATTTTAAAAAAGTTCTGAGTCATTTATATTGGATTCGGAAAAGGCTTCTAATACACAATATGTAGCCTACTATGAAAGCTGCGAAATAGATCCAAGAATCCACTTTATTTATTGATTGAAACAGCGCTAGTTATTTTTAAATTTGAGAAGTTGAAACTTTAGGAGGACTTAAAATGGTAGAGTACAAAGATACGTTATTAATGCCAAAGACAGATTTCCCAATGCGCGGAAATTTACCGGCAAATGAACCAAAAATGCAAGGGAAATGGAATGAAATGGACATCAACGCAAAAGTATTAGAACGTACAAAAGACCGTCCGCATTTCGTACTACACGATGGTCCTCCATATGCCAACGGAGATATCCATATCGGGCATGCATTGAACAAGGTTATTAAAGATATGATCAACCGTCATCGTTCAATGACTGGCTACCATGTACCTTATGTACCAGGTTGGGATACACACGGTTTACCAATCGAGCAAGCTCTTACAAACAAAGGTGTTAAACGTAAAGAAATGACAGTGGCCGAGTTCCGTGAGCTATGTGAAAAATATGCCTATGAGCAAGTTGAAAACCAAAAATCACAATTCAGACGTTTAGGTGTTCGTGGCGATTGGGAAAATCCTTACATCACATTAAAGCCCGAATTTGAATCACGTCAAATCGAAGTATTCGGTAAAATGGCTGAAAAAGGCTATATCTATAAAGGTTTAAAACCAGTTTATTGGTCTCCTTCTTCAGAATCAGCTCTTGCAGAAGCAGAAATCGAATATCAAGATATTAAATCTCCTTCAATTTATGTAAGCTTCGGTATTAAGGATGCAAAGGGTGTTGTTCCTGAGGATGCAAAATTCATCATTTGGACAACGACACCATGGACTATTCCTGCAAACTTAGGGATTTCCTTAAACCCTGAAATTACTTACGTAGTAGTGGCTGTAAATGGTAACAAATTTATCATTGCAAAGGATTTATTAGAAACAGTTTCACAAACACTAGAGTGGGAAAATGCAGAGGTTGTTCAAGAAGTAAAAGGGCAAGAGCTTGAATACGTAGTTGCAAAACACCCATTATATGACCGAGATTCATTAATTATGGTTGGGGATCATGTTACTACTGATGCTGGTACAGGATGTGTTCACACGGCTCCGGGTCATGGTGAAGATGACTTCCAAGTTGGTAAACGCTATGGATTAGAGGTACTAAGCCCAATCAATGATCAAGGCTGCTATACAAATGAAGCACCTGGTTTTGAAGGTTTGTTCTATAACGATGCAAATAAAGTGGTTACTGAAAAGTTAAAAGAGGCTGGTGCTTTAGAAAAGCTATCCTTCTTCTCTCACTCATACCCACATGACTGGCGTACAAAAAAACCGGTTATTTACCGTGCTACACCACAATGGTTCTGTTCAGTAGAAGCATTCCGTGACGAGCTATTAAATGCGGTTGAAAGTACGACTTTCACGCCAGCTTGGGGAGAAACACGACTTTATAATATGCTTCGTGACCGTGGAGATTGGTGTATTTCTCGTCAACGTGCATGGGGAGTTCCAATTCCAGTATTCTATACTGAAAACGGTGAAGAAATTATTACACCTGAAACAATTGCTCATGTATCGAAGCTGTTCCGTGAGCACGGTTCAAACATTTGGTTCCAATGGGAAGCAAAAGACTTACTTCCAGAAGGCTTTACACACCCAGGTAGTCCTAACGGGAAGTTCTCTAAAGAAAATGACATCATGGACGTATGGTTCGACTCAGGTTCATCACACCAAGGTGTACTTGTTGAGCGCGGCATGAAATATCCAGCTGATCTTTACTTAGAAGGCTCTGACCAACACCGAGGATGGTTCAACTCTTCATTAATTACATCTGTTGCCATTAATGGGTATGCACCATACAAAGGCCTATTAACGCATGGCTTCGTATTAGATGGCGATGGTCGTAAAATGAGTAAATCCTTAGGAAATGTTATCATTCCTGAAAAAGTAATGAATCAATATGGTGCAGATATCCTTCGTTTATGGGTAGCGTCAGTGGATTATACTGCGGATGTACGTATTTCAATGGATATGTTAAAACAAATTTCTGAAGTATATCGTAAAATCCGTAACACACTTCGTTTCTTACACGGGAATGTTTCTGACTTCAATCCTAAAGAAGACCGCGTAGCTTACGATGATTTACGTGAAATGGATCAATACATGTACATGCGTTTGCAGGATGTTTTAAAAGCTGTACGTGCTGCTTATGATCGTTATGAATTTGCATCTGTTTACCACACTATTAACAACTTTGTTGCAGTTGAATTATCAGCATTCTATTTAGATGTGGCAAAAGATGTTGTATATATCGAAGGTAAAGAGAACCATGATCGTCGTGCAATGCAAACAGTAATGTATGATACGCTTCAAACACTATTAAAAGTGTTAACACCAATCCTGCCACATACAACGGATGAATTATGGTCTTACTTAAACGAAGAAGAAGCTTCTGTTCAATTAACAGACTTCCCTGAAGTTGACGAGCATAGTAATTTCTCTGAGCTACGTGCGAAATGGGAAAAGGTAATTACTGTACGTGACGAAGTACTAAA
Source organism: Ureibacillus chungkukjangi (assembly GCF_044795995.1). Classification (NCBI taxonomy): domain Bacteria; kingdom Bacillati; phylum Bacillota; class Bacilli; order Caryophanales; family Caryophanaceae; genus Ureibacillus; species Ureibacillus chungkukjangi. Next base: position 1,192,885 of record NZ_CP085009.1, read on the forward strand.
AGCACTAGAAGAAGCTCGTAATGCAAAAACAATCGGTAAATCATTAGAGGCTAAATTAACTATCTTCGCAAATGAAGAGGTTACTGCACTTTTAAATGATACAGCGGTTAACTTTGCTCAAAGCTGTATCATTTCTCAGCTTGAAGTAGTAGCAGGGAAAGAAAATGCACCTGAAAATGCTCTAGTTTTAGAGAAAACTTCAATCGTAGTTGAAAAAGCAGGCGGAGAAAAATGTGAGCGATGCTGGTCTTACTCCGAAACTGTAGGTCAAAACGAAGCACATCCTACTTTATGTAGCCGTTGTGCGGATGTAGTAGAAAAACATTACGTTTAAGATTAATTTTTTGTAGTTGGCGGATATATTCGTAAAAGTGGCGGACATTCGACACTAATTGGCGCAAAAAATGCCAAAACTAACAGGATATCCAGAACTTTACCTCCATCACAAAAAAAATTAAGTCTTATTACGACGCGCAGATAAATAACCGCTCTCGTTTTCGGGGGCGGTTGTTTTATAGTGACACAAAAAAATGATGTTTAGTACCTACTGACACCGTTTAAGTGTTAGGATAACAGTATATATTAAATTTAATCTTTGCCATGGTTAATTTGAAATTGAAAAAAGGTAAAGATAATGGCAAATGGGGGAATACTGTGTATAAATACTATGGTATCGCTGCAATCGTTATAATATTAGATCAGTGGACGAAATGGTTAGTAGTTAAAAATATGGAGCTTGGAGACCGTATCGTAATTTGGGATCCATGGTTTGGGCTTCTTTCTCATCGTAATCGTGGTGCTGCTTGGGGAATGCTACAAGGGCAAATGTGGATATTCACCATTGTAACCTTAATCGTTATTGCAGGTATTATTTATTACTTCCATAAAGAAGCAAAAGGAAAGCCAGCTTTTGGAATCAGTTTAATGGTTTTACTTGGTGGGGCTTTAGGTAATTTTATCGATCGAATTTTCAGAGGAGAAGTAGTCGATTTTGCAGATGTACTAATCCCAATTATTAATTATGACTTCCCAATTTTTAATATTGCTGATGCAGCTTTAACAATATCAGTTATCATGCTTATTTTAGTAATGCTTAGAGAAGAACGGAATGAAAAGAAAAAGGTGAAATGATGACACTAGTCACAATTACAATCGAACAAGAAAATGCAGGAGAGCGTATTGACAAAGCGCTGTCAACAATTGAAGCAGAATGGTCAAGATCACAAATTTCCACATGGATTACAAATGGAATTGTGAAAGTAAATGGTGAAGATATTAAACCAAAATACAAGGTAAAAGAAGGCGATGTCATTGAAGTGGACGTGCCAGATCCTGAAGCACTAGAAGTTATTCCAGAGAATTTAGATTTAGAAATTATTTATGAAGACAAGGATGTACTTGTTGTAAATAAACCTAAAGGCATGGTTGTCCATCCGGCACCAGGCCACTTAACAGGCACATTAGTAAATGGCTTAATGCACCATTGCAAAGATTTATCAGGCATTAACGGCATTTTACGACCTGGTATTGTACACCGAATCGACAAAGATACATCAGGTTTATTAATGGTTGCTAAAAATGATCAAGCCCACCAATCACTTGTGGAACAACTTGTAAATAAAACAGTAACTCGTAAATATACCGCTCTAGTGCATGGACATATTGCTCATGACAAAGGGACAGTAGATGCCCCAATCGGACGTGATCCCAAAGACCGCCAAAGACAGGCAGTTGTTGATAATGGTAAGCATGCTGTCACTCACTTCAGTGTAATGGAGCGACTTGTTGATTTCACACTTGTGGAATGCCGTCTAGAAACAGGACGCACACACCAAATTCGTGTACACATGAATTATATTGGCTATCCATTAGCAGGAGACCCAAAATACGGTCCAAAGAAAACAATCGACTTTGGTGGACAAGTACTGCACGCAGGTGTTTTAGGATTTGTACATCCAACATCAAAAGAATACCTAGAATTTGAAGTGCCACTTCCAGCAGACTATGTGGCATTATTAGAAGCATTACGAAAAGCATAACTAACAAGCCGCAAGAGACAACGCTAAGTTGACTCTGCGGCTTTTTTTGTTGGGGGGAGACCAGGCTGGCGTGTTTTTGGGAGGTGGGGTGAGTGCAATTATATCTGGGATGAAACGTGTTACGAAGGAGAATTAGAATAAGAATGCGGTTCGTAATGGTGAGGAAGCGTGTTAGGAGGGAGAGTTGGGCTTGGGATGAGTTTCATATTTGAAATGAAACGCGTTTGGATGAAGGGTCGGAGTTGGAACGAGTTTCATATCGGGGATGAAACGTTTTTGGAGAGGGACTTGGGGTTAGAATGCGTTTCATATGGAAGATGAAACGTGTTGGAAGGGAGAGTTAGGGTTGTAATGCGTTACGAAGAAGAATTAGAATAGGAATGCGGTTTCTAATGGTGATGAAGCGTGTTAGGAGGAGGAATTGGGGTTGGAATGCAATTCATATCTGTGGTGAAACGTGTTAGAAGGTAGCAAAGCGTTAGTCATTACAACAATCTAGCAAGAACCTAACTCTGAAAGGTAGCAATACAACAGCTATTAAGACAATCCAGCAAGAACCTAACTCCGAATGGTAGCAAAGCAGCCGGTATTAAGACAATCCAGCATGAAGCTCATCGTGAAAGGTAGCAAAACCCCCAGCATTAAGACAATCCAGCAAGAACCTCACTTCGAAAGGTAGCAAAACGTTGGTGATTACAACGATTTAGTAAGAATCTTACTCCGAAAGGTAGCAAAGCAACCGGTATTACGACCATCCAAGAAGAACTCCACTCCGAAAGGTAGCAAAACCCCCAGCATTGCAACAATCCAGCAAGAACCTCACTCCGAAAGGTAGCAAAGTCCCCACCCCCACAACACTCTTAATCTAATTCCTATTCATATTTTCAAATAATTTTCAAAATAAGGTTGACGAATAACAATTACAATACTATACTAACAACAGTGAAGCCTACAGAGATGGGAACACGAAAAGTAAAATCAAATAGATACACCTTTAATGGCAGTCCAGAGAGGCTGAGAAGGTACTTGTAGAAATGTTATGGAATGATTATGCGCTTTTTTCGAATGAGGAATAGTTTAGACTGTTAACTCAAAATAGTAGAGAAAAGATTGCAGCACTATATGAATATAGTGCAAAAATTATCCAAGCATGTTATTTCAACACGTATATCCAACCTCTTAAAGCCAAAAGCTTTAAGAGGTTTTTATTTTGTGAAAAACTACAACCCTCTTTTGACTGTATCAAGCTATTTGTAAATCCAAGTTAGGAAGGAGGAAAAATGATGGGACAAATTACAGAATTATTAGATGGCCCTTCAATGAATCGCGCTTTAACAAGAATTGCTCATGAAATCATCGAGAAGAACAAAGGAATCGACGAATGTATTCTAGTAGGCATTAAAACACGTGGTGCTTTTCTAGCTAGAAGACTGGCAGACAAAATCGAGAAGATCGAAGGAAAACCAATTCGTACAGGGGAATTAGATATCACGCTTTACCGAGATGATCTTACTACTAAAACCGAAAACGGTGAAGCACTTGTAAAACAGGTTGATATTGATTATGTAGTGGCGAATCAAAAAATTATTCTTGTAGATGACGTTTTGTACACTGGTCGTACAGTGAGAGCTGCATTAGATGCGGTAATGGACTTAGGTCGACCTTCTCATATCCAGCTGGCTGTCCTTGTAGACAGGGGGCATCGTGAATTGCCAATCCGTGCTGATTATGTAGGAAAAAACATTCCAACATCAGGTGTTGAGAGAATCGTTGTTCGTTTAACAGAAGTGGATAAAGAAGATAACGTAACACTTCATAAAGAAGACTAACTGGCAAAAGAGGGAAAAGAATATGTCAAAAGCGGTGTTAGACATCAATGACAAACCTACAGCAGGACAACTTGTTACATTAAGTTTTCAGCATATGTTTGCAATGTTTGGTTCAACAATATTAGTGCCTCAATTGGTAGGATTAAGTCCTGCAATTGCATTACTAACTAGTGGGATCGCAACAATTATATTTTTACTAATTACACAATTTAAAGTACCTGCATATTTAGGTTCATCCTTTGCCTTCATAGCGCCGATTCTTGCAGTTGGTGGATTAGAAAATGGAGCAAGTGTAAACCCAGGAAACGCAATGATGGGTGCGATGGCAGTCGGAGTTGTTTACGGGATTGTATCCTTATTAATTTGGACAACAGGTTATAAATGGCTAATGCGTTTATTACCGCCAATCGTAGTAGCACCGGTTATTATCGTGATTGGGCTTGGATTATCCGGAACTGCAGTAGATATGGCGATGAACGTAAATGGAGAATACAGCTTCAAGCATTTCTCAGCAGCACTTGTAACTTTGTTCGCAGCAATCATTTTCAATGTGTATTTTAAGAACATACTAAGTACAATGCCAATTCTTTTAGGCTTAATCGTTGGATATGTTTACTCAGCAATTATCGGTATTGTTGACTTTACGCCTGTATCACAAGCAAAAATGTTCGCCTTGCCAGACTTCTTGATTCCAGGTGTGGATTACGAATTTAAAATCACATCAACGATCTTACTAGCAATGGTTCCGATTGTAATTGTAACGATTTCAGAACATATTGGTCACCAATTAGTATTAGGAAAAGTAGTAAACCGTAATTACATAAAAGATCCAGGTTTAAATAGATCCCTACTAGGGGATGGATTAGGGACATTTGTCAGTGCATTCATAGGTGGACCTCCTAAAACAACATACGGAGAGAATATCGGAGTCCTTGCAATCACAAGAGTGTTTTCGGTGTATGTGATCTTTGGTGCAGCAGTATTAGCCATTCTATTCTCTTTCTTAGGAAAAGCGATGGCATTAATCCAAACAATTCCTACAGCTGTTCTAGGTGGAATTTCCATACTGCTATTTGGGATTATTGCTTCAAGTGGTCTACGTATGTTAGTTGAAAACAACATTGACTTTGGAAACAACCGCAACATGGTAATTGCATCTGTTATTTTAGTAGTTGGGATTGGTGGAGCTTCACTTCGATTGTTTGATGAGTTATTCACTATTGAAGGGATGGCTTTAGCAGCTATCGTCGGAGTAATTTTAAATCTTGTCTTACCAGGAAGACCAAGGCAAGAAAATGAATTAGAAGAATAAAGAAAACCTTTTAATGAATTGTCCAGAGAGGCAAAGAAGGGGAATAACAAGTAGGTACATCTAAAATAGGGTACCTTAGCTTGTCATACCTTTTGCCTCGCGAATCGACATTTGCGAGGCATTTTTTTCTACTAATAGGGATCTAGTAAACGTGTTTTCTAGAGGAAATACGACAATTAGGAGGAAGAGGTAATGAGAAACTTATTATCGATGGAGCATTTATCAAATGAAGAAGTAATGCAGATTATAGAACGCGCCGCTCAGTTTGAGGATGGGGAAATGACAAGATTAGCAAAATCCTATAACGTAGCAAACCTTTTCTTTGAGCCAAGTACTAGAACGAAAACAAGCTTTGAAATGGCTGAAAGGAAAGTAGGATGCACAGTAATCCCGTTTGATGCTGACTTTTCGAGTGCATTAAAGGGAGAAACAATGTATGACACTGTCAAAACTCTTGAAATGATTGGAATGGATGCAGTCGTCATTCGAGCTAAAGAGGATGAATATTATAATGAGCTTCTTGAAGGGATCAATGTAGCAGTCATTAATGCAGGAGATGGTGCTGGGCAGCATCCTTCTCAGAGTTTGCTTGATTTATATACGATACATAAGGAATTTGGATCATTTGAAGGCTTGAATGTCACAATCGTTGGTGACATATCTCATAGCCGTGTCGCTAAATCAAATGCAACTGCACTAAAACGTTTAGGTGTGAACGTTCGCTTCTTATGTCCACCAGAATGGGCTGGAGATTTTGAAGCATATCACTCCTGGGATGGACTAATTGAGGATAGTGACGTGGTCATGTTATTAAGAATTCAGCATGAACGTCATGTTATCAATAAAAGCTTTTCAAAAGAAAGCTACCACGAGCAATATGGACTGACTTTTGAACTCGAAGCAAAAATGAAGAAAAACGCGATTATCATGCACCCAGCTCCAGTCAACCGAGATGTAGAAATCGTATCAGAGCTTGTAGAATGTGAACGTTCAAGGATATTCGATCAAGTTCGAAATGGCGTTTTTGTGAGAATGGCAATATTAGAGACACTCCTGGAGGGAAGATCGATATGACAAAATATATTCAAAACGTAAAATTACTAAACGGACAAAGTGAACTAGTAGAAAGTACGATAACAATCGTTGACGGACGCATCACAGAAATAGGTGGAGAACAGCCAGCTGGTGCTGAAATAATTGATGGTAGAGGAAACTTCCTGGCACCAGGATTTGTTGATGTCCATGTGCATTTACGTGAGCCTGGATTTGAACATAAAGAAACAATTGCAACAGGTACCGCATCTGCTGCAAAGGGTGGTTTTACAACTATTTGTGCGATGCCAAATACGAAACCAGTGCCTGACTCGGTTGAAAATTTGGAATTAATCAACAGCTTAATCGAACAAAGTGCAAAAGTGCGAGTACTGCCATATGGATCATTAACGGTTGCTCAATCTGGTGACGAACGTACGGATTTAGAGGCGCTTAAAGCGAGGGGTGCAGTTGCCTTCTCGGATGATGGAGTTGGTGTACAGCTTGCAGCAACGATGTATGAGCAAATGCAGGCTGCAGCAAAGCTTGACATGGTTGTGGTAGCACACTGTGAGGATAACTCGTTGATCTACGACGGGGTTATGCATGAAGGAAAACGTAATAAAGAGCTTGGTTTACCAGGTATTCCTTCGATTTGTGAGTCGGTGCAAATTGCCCGTGACGTTCTGTTGGCTGAAGCAGCAGGAGCACGTTACCACGTATGTCACGTTTCTACGAAGGAATCTGTACGCGCAGTAAGAGATGCAAAGGCGGCAGGTATTCGAGTTACTGCGGAGGTTTGTCCACACCATCTTCTATTAGAAGAAATGGATATTCCAAGTGATGATGCGAATTGGAAAATGAACCCGCCATTACGAGCAATCGATGATAAAGACTCACTGCATGCTGCACTACTTGATGGAACAATCGATTGTATCGCAACAGACCACGCACCTCACACAGTTGAGGAAAAATGCTGTGGAATGGTTGGTGCTCCATTTGGGATTGTAGGCTTTGAAACAGCATTCCCACTTTTATATACACAATTTGTAGAAACGAAGAAATGGACTTTGAAGCAATTGGTAGATTGGATGACGGTTAAGCCAGCACAAATCTTTGACCTTCCATATGGAACATTAGAAGTAGGGGCTGCAGCTGACCTAGTATTAATAGATTTAAATCAAGAACAATCAATCAACCCAGATGAATTTGCATCAAAGGGTCGCAATACACCATTTACTGGATGGAAGGCAAAAGGCTGGCCGGTACTAACAATGGTTGAAGGTAACATCGTTTACAACGAGGAGGCAAAATAATGAAAAAGCGATTATTGATTTTAGAGGATGGAACAGTATTTTACGGGTACGCATTCGGCAGCGAAAGAGCGTCACAGGGTGAGGTAGTATTTACAACGGGGATGACTGGCTATCAGGAAACGTTATCTGATCCATCCTTTTACGGACAAATCGTTACATTCACTTATCCGTTAATCGGGAACTACGGCATTAATCGTGATGATTTTGAATCCATTACACCAGCTATTCGCGGCATGGTCTGTCGCGAGCTTGCAAAGGAACCTTCGAATTTCAGAAGTGACCTTTCATTAAATGATTATCTAGTGTCACAGGATATTCCCGGTATTGAAGGAATTGACACACGCAAGCTAACAAGAATTATTCGTTCAAAGGGTGCTGTAAAAGCGATGCTGACAGCAGCTGATGAGGAAGTAAATATAGATGAAATAGTAGCAACGTTACAAGCGACACCATTAATCACAAATCATGTGAAAGAAGTGTCACCTAAAGCGGCTTACCCAAGTCCAGGGCGTGGAAAACGTGTTGTACTAATAGATTTCGGTATGAAGCATGGTATTTTACGTGAGTTAAACAAACGTGATTGTGACGTACTAGTAGTACCTTACAACACTTCAGCACAACAAATTTTAGCATGGCATCCAGACGGCATTATGCTATCAAATGGACCTGGAGACCCTGCTGATGTAACAGAGGGCATTGAAACAATTCGTAATTTAATCGGAAAAGTTCCAATCTTCGGTATTTGCTTAGGGCACCAGCTGTTTGCATTAGCTAGTGGAGCAAAAAGCTTTAAGCTTCCATTTGGTCACCGCGGCGCAAATCACCCTGTAAAGGATTTACGCACTGGTCGTACAGAGCTTACCTCACAAAACCACGGCTATGCTGTTGATGAAAGCTCACTAGCATATACCGATTTAGAAGTAACACATGTTGCCCTAAATGATGGAACAGTTGAAGGATTACGTCACAAAAAGCATCCAGTATTTACAGTGCAATACCACCCAGAAGCATCACCGGGACCAGAAGATTCCAATCACTTATTTGACGAATTTATTGAATTAATGGAATCACATGTAAAGGAAGGGAAACAACATGCCTAAACGTACAGATATTGAAACTATTTTAGTAATCGGATCAGGTCCAATCGTAATTGGACAAGCAGCAGAATTTGACTATGCAGGTACACAAGCTTGTCTTTCTTTAAAAGAGGAAGGCTACCGTGTAATTTTAATCAACTCAAACCCTGCCACAATTATGACAGATACAGAAATTGCAGACAAAGTTTATCTTGAACCAATTTCACTAGAATTTGTATCACGTATTTTACGTAAGGAACGTCCAGATGCAATCCTTCCAACACTTGGTGGACAAACTGGCTTAAATATGGCTATCGAATTAAATGACTCTGGCATTTTAGATGAGCTAGGAATTGAAATTTTAGGTACGAAATTAGATGCCATTCATAAGGCAGAAGACCGTGATTTATTCCGTACTTTAATGTATGAATTAGGTGCACCAGTACCTGAATCTGATATTATTACAAATCTTGAGCAAGCAAAAAACTTTGTAGCTAAAATTGGCTACCCAGTAATCGTACGTCCAGCCTTCACTCTTGGCGGTACAGGCGGAGGAATTTGCTCAAACGATCAGGAGCTAGAGGAAATCGTAACAAGCGGCTTGAAATATAGCCCTGTAACACAATGTTTACTTGAAAAATCAATTGCAGGCTATAAAGAAATTGAATACGAGGTAATGCGTGACTCCATCGATAATGCAATTGTTGTGTGTAATATGGAAAACTTCGACCCAGTGGGGATTCATACAGGCGATTCAATCGTAGTAGCACCTTCTCAAACATTATCGGATCGCGAATACCAAATGCTGCGCAATATTTCATTAGATATCATCCGCGCTCTAAAAATTGAAGGTGGATGTAACGTACAGCTAGCATTAGACCCGAATAGCTTCAATTATTATGTAATTGAAGTAAACCCGCGTGTTTCACGTTCATCAGCATTAGCATCTAAGGCAACTGGTTATCCAATTGCGAAGCTAGCAGCGAAAATTGCAGTAGGCTTAACTTTAGATGAAATTGTCAATCCAGTAACAGGGTCAACTTATGCTGACTTTGAACCAGCACTTGACTATGTTGTTGCAAAAATTCCACGCTGGCCATTCGATAAATTCGAATCTGCAAAACGTAATCTAGGAACACAAATGAAGGCAACTGGAGAAGTTATGGCACTTGGCCGCAACTTTGAAGAAGCCATTCTAAAAGCAGTTCGCTCGCTTGAGACGGGACATACACATATTGAGCTGAAGCACGCTGAAGAAAATAGTGATAACTGGATTGAAAAACGTATTCGTAAAGCAGGGGATGAGCGTTTATTCTTCATCGGTGAAGCATTACGCCGTGGTGTAACGATAGAAAAAATTCATGAATGGTCAGAAATTGATCTTTGGTTCTTAAACAAATTACAAAACATCATCAAAATGGAAGCCACTTTAGCTGACAACGTAAATAATGCAGAAATTTTACGTCAAGCTAAACGTATGGGCTTTGCGGATAAGAAAATCGCCGAGCTTTGGAACACAAATCCTGAAGCGGTATATGCATATCGTAAAGAACAAAACATTATTCCGGTATACAAAATGGTAGATACTTGTGCTGCAGAGTTTGAATCAACAACACCATACTTCTACGGAACTTATGAGGATGAAAATGAATCCATCGTAACAGAAAAACCATCCGTAGTCGTGTTAGGGTCTGGCCCAATCCGAATCGGACAAGGGGTTGAGTTTGACTATGCAACAGTTCACTCGGTATGGGCAATTCAAGAGGCTGGCTATGAAGCAATCATCATCAACTCAAATCCAGAAACAGTTTCTACCGACTTCTCGATTTCAGATAAGCTATACTTTGAGCCGCTGACGATTGAAGATGTAATGCACATTGTTGATTTAGAAAAACCAATCGGTGTAGTTGTTCAATTTGGTGGTCAAACTGCTATAAACCTAGCTGACAAATTAGCGGCAAATGGTGTGAAAATTTTAGGAACAAACTTAGAGGATATCGATCGTGCAGAAAACCGTGATAAGTTCGAGCAAGCCTTACGCGAATTAGATGTACCACAGCCGGCAGGAGAAACAGCTATATCAACTGTAGAAGCATTAGAAATCGGTAAAAAACTTGGCTTCCCAGTGCTTGTTCGCCCATCTTATGTATTAGGTGGACGTGCGATGGAAATCGTATATAACGAGCAAGAACTAGAGCATTACATGGAAAATGCAGTAGAGGCTTCGCCGGACCACCCAGTATTAGTTGACCGTTATTTAACGGGGCAAGAAATTGAGGTAGACGCAATCTGTGACGGCGAAAATGTGTTGATACCAGGGATTATGGAGCACGTTGAAAGAGCAGGCGTTCACTCGGGTGACTCAATCTCTGTATATCCACCTCAAAAGCTAACAGACGAACAAAAAGCAACAATTGTTGATTACACAACTCGTCTAGCAAAAGGGTTAAACATAGTAGGGCTGATGAATATTCAGTATGTACTATCAAAAGGGAACATTTTCGTAATCGAAGTAAACCCGCGTTCAAGTCGTACTGTACCGTTCTTAAGTAAAATTACAAATATCCCGATGGCTAATATCGCAACAAAGGCTATTCTTGGTCAATCCATTGTAGAACAAGGCTACCCAACTGGTTTAGCGAAGGAGCAAAAGGGTGTATTTGTAAAAGTACCAGTATTTAGCTTTGCAAAGCTTCGTCGTGTAGACATTACGTTAGGACCTGAGATGAAATCAACAGGGGAAGTAATGGGGAAAGACTCAACATTCGAAAAAGCTTTATACAAAGGCTTTGTAGCAGCAGGGATGGAAATCAAAACTCATGGAACTGTGTTATTCACAGTATCTGATAAAGATAAAAAGGAAGCGATTGAGCTGGCGAAACGCTTCAACACAGTTGGCTACCGCATTATGGCTACTGAAGGTACTGCACAAAGCTTTAAAGAAGCTGGTGTACAAGCAGATGTAGTTGGAAAAATCGGGTCAAAAGAAAAGACATTACTAGAAGTAATTCAAAACGGTCAAGCTCAGTTAGTTGTCAATACTTTAACTAAAGGTAAGCAGCCAGCTCGTGATGGCTTCCGAATTCGCCGTGAATCTGTTGAAAATGGTGTACCTTGCTTAACATCATTAGATACAGCAGAAGCAATGTTAGAGGTTATTGAATCAATGACATTTACAGCAGAAGAAATGCCAAAAGCGGAGGTAGTTCATTAATGATTCAACAAGAACGAATGATTGTCGTTCGTCAAAGAGAAATAGCTCATCATATTTTTGAACTAACATTACAAGGTCAAATTGTTCAGGACATGAATCCTGGACAATTTGTCCATATTCGTGTGTCAGACAGCTTTGAGCCACTTCTTCGACGACCAATAAGTATTTCTAATATAGACAAAGAAACAGGTGAAGCAACTGTTATCTACCGTGCTGAAGGAAGAGGTACACAGATACTTTCCCAAAAACAAGTGGGCGATGAAGTAGATGTTCTAGGTCCATTAGGAAATGGCTTCCCAGTAGAGGCTACACATGAAGGCGGTACAGCATTATTAGTAGGTGGAGGGATTGGCGTACCACCACTTTATGAGCTATCCCAACAATTGAATGCACGAGGCATCCGAACAATTCATGTATTCGGATTTGCAACGGAAGATGTATGCTTCTATGACGATCAGTTTACGACTTTAGGTGAGACGCATTTCGTAACAGTTGACGGTACGAAAGGAACAAAAGGCTTTGTAACGGATTTACTTGAGGAGCTAAAGCCTGAATTTGATGTCTTTTACGCATGCGGCCCTTTACCGATGCTTCGCGCATTAGAAAACTTTTATCCAGATAAGACTGGATTCCTATCCTTCGAAGAACGTATGGGCTGTGGAATTGGTGCTTGCTTTGCATGTATTTGCAAAACGACAGATCAAACAGACAAGGATTATGTAAAGGTTTGTTCAGATGGACCAGTGTTCCCGAAAGGAGTTGTAGAGTTATGAGTCGACTAAGTATTCAACTCCCAGGCTTAGATTTAAAAAACCCAATCATGCCAGCTTCAGGCTGTTTCGGATTCGGTAAAGAATTTTCTAATCTCTATGATTTGTCAAAGCTTGGGGCCATCATGATTAAAGCTACTACTGTAGAGACACGTCTAGGTAACCCAACACCTCGTGTAGCAGAAACGGCAGCTGGGATGCTAAACGCAATTGGACTGCAAAACCCAGGCTTAGAAAAAGTAATGAAAAACGAACTTCCATATTTAGAACGCTTCGATGTTCCAATTATTGCAAACGTTGCAGGAACGACAACGGAAGACTATGTGGAAGTGGCTGAGAAGATTTCTGAAGCGGCAAATGTAAAGGCACTAGAGTTAAACATTTCCTGCCCGAACGTCAAGCATGGCGGAATCACTTTTGGTACAGATGCTGTTGTCGCTAGAGAATTAGTAGAAGCAGTTAAAAAAGTTTCAAAGGTTCCAGTTTACGTGAAGCTATCGCCAAATGTAACGGATATAGTGGAAATAGCAAAAGCTGTTGAAGCAGGTGGAGCAGACGGTATTACGATGATTAATACTTTGGTTGGTATGCGTTTAGATGAACGTACTGGTAAGCCTGTTATTGCAAATGGTACAGGTGGTTTATCAGGTCCTGCTGTTAAACCAGTAGCAATACGTATGGTTTATGAAGTATACAAAAATGTAAACATTCCGATTATCGGTATGGGTGGAGTAACAAACGCACAGGACGTAATTGACTTCATGTCTGCAGGTGCATCAGCCGTTGCAGTAGGTACTGCAAACTTTGTAGATCCTTTCGTTTGTCCGAATATTATCGAAGCATTGCCAGCTCGCCTAGAAGAGCTTGGAGTACAACGCATAAAAGAAATTATCGGAAGGAGTCATCTGTAAATGAACACGAAACCAATCATTGCACTAGACTTTCCAAGCGAAAAGGAAGTATTCCAGTTTTTAAGCAATTTTAATGAGCCGATTTTCGTGAAAATTGGAATGGAGCTATATTTACAAGAGGGCCCTAGCATTGTTCAAAAGGTAAAGGAACAAGGCCATGATATTTTCTTAGATTTAAAGCTTCATGACATCCCAAATACCGTAAAGTCTGCCATGAAAGGATTAGCTCGTTTAGGCGTGGATTTAGTTAATGTACACGCAGCAGGTGGAATCGACATGATGCGTGGTGCACTTGAAGGTTTGGAGGCAGGAACGCCAGCAGGTAAGGAAAGAGCGAAACTAATTGCAGTTACACAGCTAACTTCAACGACAGAAGAACAAATGAAGAGTGAGCAAAAAATCAACTTAACGTTACTTGACTCTGTATTGCATTATGCAAGTATCACAAAGGATGCGTGTTTGGATGGAGTTGTTTGCTCTGTGCACGAAGCTGGTCAAATCGGTGAAGCTTGTGGCCAGGGGTTTTTAAGAGTAACACCTGGTATTCGTTTACCGGGTGGAGAAGCTCACGATCAAAAACGAATTGCAACACCAAACGGGGCAAAGGCTAGCGGCTCATCGTTAATCGTTGTGGGTCGCGCGATTACTGGAGCAGCTGATCCAGCAGCTGCATATAAAAAAGTTTGCGAATTATGGGAGGAAAACTAAATGTCATTACATAAAGAAATTGCTCTTGGAATGCTAAAGGTAGGAGCTGTCGAATTAAATCCAACTGATTTATTTACTTGGGCTTCAGGAATAAAATCACCAATCTACTGTGACACACGTTTAACAATTTCTGACGTAGCAGTTCGTAAACAAATCGCGCATGGTCTTGCACAAAATATCAAAGAATTTTTCCCTGAAACAGAAATTGTAGCTGGTACAGCAACTGCTGGAATCCCGCATGCTGCATGGGTTTCAGATGTATTGGAGAGCCCTATGGTGTACGTTCGATCTAAAGCAAAAGAGCATGGCCGAGGCAACCAAATCGAAGGGAAAATTGCACCAGGTCAAAAAGTAGTCGTAGTAGAGGACATCATCTCAACAGGCGGCTCATCGATTACAGCCGTAGAAGCATTACGTGCAGCTGGCTGTGAAGTAGTAGGCGTTGTCTGCGTTTATACATATAATTTACCACGTGCCGAACAAGCCTTTGAAGAAGCCGGCATAAAATACGTCTCCCTAACAAACTTCGACTACCTAGTAGAAGCAGCAACAGAAACCGGTGCTATCAATGAAGGCGATATCCCATTCTTAAAAGAGTGGCACGCAGATTTGAAGGCAGGGAGATTATAAATCTCAAACGAATAGCTTATTTTGTAAATTTATTTATACTAAACGGGAGCTGTGCCGAAAGCTTCGACAGGCGCACCGCGGATTTGAAAGAGTTTGAAAAGAAGGAGTTCATCAATTTGATGAACTCCTTTTATTAATATGGTAGAAGTGTAGAAATCGATTCGTGATGTATTTCTTACTCCAAATGAACTGTACCACGCTGTAAAATCAGAGTCCCAATGCATTTTCATACATCCGATGAAATGCACCAGCCGCAAAATCAGAGTCGCGATGCATTTCATTTACCCGATGAACTGCATCCCACGCACAAAACAGACTCACAATGCATTTCATTCACCCGCCAAAAACAATAAAGAGTAGCCAAATAAAAAAATGGAGAAAAACGTCTCCGTTTTTCTCCATCTTCAAACTTTACTTATTTTCCATTCCCTTTTCCATTGCCTTTACCGTTTCCATTGCCATTCCCTGGTTTCTCATTCGAGCTTCCAGTCTTTTTGATTTGGATTGTTTGAGTTGTAATGTGGCCGGCTAGGTCTTCTGCTTCGATAACAAATTCGTTAGTACCATCAACTAATTCAAGCTTTAATTCGATTTGCTTTTCGAAGCCTTTCATTGCGTAAGGTGAAGAAAGCTCGTGCATGAATCTCTCATCGCCGTTTACAGTTAAACGTAGCTCGTCAAAATTATCCTTTAATGTAACGATAACAGTTGCTACACTATCCTTTGTGTTTTTAGGAACGCTACCAAGTTTAATAGTTGGTGCTTGTGTATCAACGAAAATTTGACGTGCAATTTGCATTTCATTGTTGAACTCGTCAATTGCTTTCACACGAACGTTATGGAAACCATCTTTTAGGTTTAGCTTGTGTGAGAAGTTTAAACCATCAAATGCTGCTTTTGCATCATTTACGGTTACTGAAGTAATTTTAGAATCATCTTCAATTGTTCCGTATACGTCCACTTCGTTAGTATTAAATACATCGAATAATCCAGGAGACTGGATGTAAATAACAGGTGCTTTTGTTTCTGCTGTGCTTCCTACTTGGAAATCATATGCAGTCGCGTTACGAGCAGCATCCACAACCTGGACAGTAATTTTATCTTTATTTGTTAACTCGCCTGAAACTACAAAGCTAGTAGTTGCAGTTGCTAGATTTTGTGAAACAGCTTTGCCATTTACAAGTACTTGCCAGTATTCCACGCCCGTACCTGAACCTACATCAGCAAAATCAGAAGCTGAAACTGTTTTTGTGGCAGTATCGAAGCTTATTTTTGCCGTTGGTGCTGCAGTATCGACTTTTACAGGGTATTCGATGGATTGCCATTCTGCACCATCATAATCGATTACACCACTTAAGCGGATTTTGTAGTCACCGTCAGCAGCGACTTTATTATTAATTTTTCCATCCCAGCCGTAATTTGTATTGTACGTGTAAGGAAGAGTAGTAGCTGAAGAAACATAATGCTTTCGTAAATCATTTGCAGTACGAACAGTACGTACAACCTTGCCCTTACTATCTACAACTTCCACTTTAAATTGTTTTGCATTACGGAATAGAGAGTATACAGGGATTGCTTTATCACGAACACCATCACCATTTGGAGAGAAACCAAAGCGAGTTGTGTCAAAGCTGCCTCCACCATCAATGAAATTACCTTGTTCATCAGCTAAAGCAGTATAGCCCCAGTATGTTAGATCATCCCATGCAAAGTAATCGAAAATACGAGCATCATCCCAGCCACCGTTGAATCCAAAGAATGGTACAGATAATGGAACATTGCCTGTAATTTCTTCATTTGCATCTGTTAGAGTAACAAATCCATCTACAAAGAAACCATTTTTATAGATTGAACGAATGTCAGCTGGAATATCAGTTACATCCACTGAAACTGTAATTGTTGCTGTACCGTTAGCTGGAACAGTAACAGTTTCTGGAGCATCAATATCGGCTTCTACGTCAGTTAACACGTATGAACCGTAAGTGTTTGTTGGAGTAATGTATAAACCTCCGCCAGCATTAGCAGGATAGTCGATTTGAAGCTGAGTATTTACATCATATGTTGCTGCTTCACCTGAATAATTTTTCGCTTGAAGTGTGAAGGAGAATTGGTCGTTTTTAATTTCTTTTAACGCAACCTTACCTTCTTTTGAATTACTTTCTGTAACTACAACATCTGATGTAAGAGCATTTGCAATCTGCATTAAACCCGCACCCTGACGACGAGGTGATACATATTCACCTTCATATAGCTCGATTGGAGTTGCAGTATTCATTAGTAGATTTTTAGTAAGCTGAACACGTTCAGCACCAGTTAGGTTGAATTCTGTGTCAACACGTTCTAAAACTAATGCACTACCACCGGCAACATGAGGAGCAGCCATGGATGTCCCACTCATAATACCGTATTCATTGTCGTTTAAAGTAGAGAAGATGTTGCCTCCTGGAGCTGTAATTTCAGGTTTGAAGTCTAAGTTTGGTGTTGGACCCCAAGAAGTGAAGCTACTCATTTCGCCAGCGGTTGGATTTGGAACCTCGATGAAATTCCCTTCAAAAGATACTGTTACCGTTTGCCCGTTAGCAATAGCCGCTTTCAAAGCTAATCCATCTGACTGCAATGTTGACATAAATGGAATTGTAATCGCAGGATCTGATGCCATATTGATTGTACCAGCTGCATTATTGTAAACAATTGCAGCTACTGCACCAGCATTTTGCGCGTTGATTCCTTTTTCAACAAAAGAGATATCACCACGAGAAATTAGAGCTACTTTCCCAGTAAAGTCTTTCCCAACGAAATCATCAGGATAACCTAAACCAGCATCTACTACTTCAACTGCTCCAGATAAAACTGATCGCGGATCTGCATCATTTGCTGCTAGATATAGAGCTCCACCAGCTTTTTCACCATCGAATTGATAGTCAAAGCTATAAGCAGTGATCATACTATTTTCAAAGGATGCAACACTAATTGAGTCTTGTGAAATACCAGGAGAGCCTGTTACACCATAATCCTGATTTTCAGCGTATGGATAGAAGGTACCTGATCCATACATATCTGAGTTACCTGAAGAGATAGCAACAATAATTCCGTTTTCAGTTGCTCTTGAAACTGCTTGTTGTTCAGGACTATTTGAGTCAACATAGCCAGCAGGAGAACCTAAAGACATATTAAGTACGTCTGCATTTAGTTTAATAGCATCGTCAATTGCCTTAATGTAGATATCTCCATAAGTAGTAGAGATTAAAGGGTCATTCCCGAATACTTTAAGAGCCAAAAGCTGTGCTTCTGGAGCTACTCCTTTAATACCGTTGTTTTCTTCGTCGCCATTTGCCGCAACAGTTCCACCTACGTGCATACCGTGCATAGAGGCTTCAGGACCTAAATCTAAAATTTCATGGCTTGCATCCATATAGTTATAGCCAAAAGGAACCTTGGCAGTATAGAATTGACCATTTTCGATAGATCCATCTGCTAACAGTGCGTTTACTTCGCTTTCAGTTAACTCGCCTGTACTGTTGTCAGATAAAATCATATCCTTATGGCTAGGGTCGATACCTGTATCAATGATTCCGACAATCATACCTTCACCTTTGAAGCCATAATCATTCCAGGCTTGTTGTGCCTGAACTAATTCCTTTGAATAGACCATATCTGGCGTCTCTTCTGGTCTTTCGTATTCTGTCGCCTCATATACAGCTTTAACTCCAGTAGTTGCTGCAATTTTCTCTACAACCTTCGCTTCAACCTCGGCAGAGAATCCATTAAATACAACTGTGAAGTTTTTAAGATATTTCATAGAAGGAGCAGCAGCCTTTAAGCTTGCTTTTGCGTTTTTTTGCTCTTTCTCAACAGCAGCTTCTATAGATTCTTTTTCTGCTGCTTTTAATTCTTTGTAAAGAAGACCTTTTTTCGTCGCTTTTTGAATTGCAGGTTCTCCCTCAAGCTCGATTACAATACGAACTTTTTCGTCAGGATTTTCTGGATTGATTAGTGATTTAGAAATGTTGGCTTTTGGTTTTTCTTGCTGAATTGTTGGTAAATTTTTAATACTTTTTGTACTAGCACTTGCAGCACTAACGTTAAATAGCGCTGAACTTAATGACAGCATAAAAATAAGTGCCACTAGTAAGGACTTCCTTAAATTCATTCGTTTTCCCCCTGTTTCATATAAAAGTTGTTGTAGAAAAACTGAAATTAAATCTATAGCGACTTTAGATTTAAGAGAGTTATTTCTATTATTCTATTATTTGATTGGCAGACAGAATATTCCTTCAATTGTGTAAATTTTGAATCTAAAGGATGATACTTTTGTTTGGAAAATAAATGGGAAATGAATTATGGCGTCGCATTAAGTTGCTAATTGTCGAGAAGGAGTGTTAATAGACCTTTTGGAAGATTTTAAGATAATAGAAAAGGCTTAGTGCATAGGGGATAATATGACTATTTCAAAGGATAAAAAAAGATCTAAGAAGGTGAAAATCTTCTTAGATCAGGAAAATTATTTTAATTTTATTTTTTTAACTTCATAACAAGCTCTTCATCTGGTGTGACATAAAGTGTCTTTTGTTCGAAATATATAACAAAACCAGGCTTAGATCCATTTGGCTTTTTTACTTGTCGAATTTCAGTATAATCGACAGGAACTGAGGAAGAATCTCTAGCTTTACTAAAATAAGCACTTAAAGTTGCTGCTTCATGTAGAGTTGATTCATCGGGTTCGTTTGAATGGATAACGACGTGTGAGCCTGGGATATCCTTCGTATGTAGCCAAATCTCTGATTTTTTTGCGAGCTTGAAGGTTAGATAATCGTTTTGTTTATTATTTTTTCCGACAGAAATCGGTATTCCAGTAGAAGAAACAAAGGATTCTGGCGAAGGCTTCGTCGGTTTTTTCTTCTTTTTGCTTGCACGGAGGCGAAGATAACCTTGCTCTGCTAGTTCTTCACGAATTTCCTCGATATCTGCAGGGGATGCTTGGTTAACCTGAGCCATTAGCATTTCGAAATACTGAATTTCACTTTCCGTTTTTTCCAGCTGCTCTTTAACCATTATAAGAGCGTTTTTAGCTTTATTATATTTACTATAATAGCTTTGAGCATTTTCAACAGGAGTTTTTCGTTCACTTATAGGAATTGTAATTTGTTCACCAGCTTCACTATAGTAATTGGAAACCGTAACCTCCTTCATGCCTTTCTCAAATAAGTAGAGATTGGCCATTAACAATTCGCCATAAAGCTGGAACTTGTCGAGTTTAGATGCATGATCTAAGTCCTTTTGAAGCTTTTTGATTTTAAGCTTCAATTTGTTAAGCTCATTTTGAAGCCAACGTTCTAGGTCTCCGGCTTGCTGCTTTACACGATCACGTTCGGCACGTGCAAAGAAAGTACGGTCTAAAAGAATACTTAGTGTTTCATAGGCTGTTTCTGCACCTTCTAAATGTGTTAGCTTTGTAGGCGAGAAAAAGATTTTTCGATCAACCTCGATATAGGTTGGACGGGCACTTTTTACAATTTCATCAAGAAAACCTCGGAAATGAGTTACTTTATCGTCACCTTGTAGTCGATGCAATAACTCCTGTGCATGGGTTGGCGAGAAGCCTTTAAATTGTTCAACAATTTCTTTTGTTGAAGTTTCCTCAGTGAAAAATTGATTTATTTCTTCATCACTAACCAGTAAGGGATTCTTTTTGTTTTGCTCAGGCGGTGTGATATAGAGCTGTCCAGGTAACACTGTACGATAGCTATTAATAGATGGAGGTAAATGCTTCAAGCTATCAATAATTTTGCTGTTTTCCTTATCAATCAAAATAATATTACTATGTCGTCCCATTATTTCGATTGTTAGCTTTCTAAAAATTTGGTCCCCAATTTCATTTTTACTTTCAATATTTAATGAAATAACTCGTTCAAAGGGGTCTGTTTCAATGGTATGAATAAAGCCGCCTTCTATGTGTTTACGAAGTAGCATGCAAAACATCGGTGGTTCAGAAGGATTATCAATCGAATGCCCGGTTAAATGTACTCGAGCGTAAGATGGGTGAATAGAGCTTAATAATTTGAAATTCTCGCCATTTGCCCGTATGTGTAATACAATTTCAATGGCGTTAGGTTGGTGAATTTTAGTTATACGACCAGTTTCTATTTTTTTTAATTCATTTGCCATTGCAAATGTAAATAATCCATCAAAAGCCATGATTGTGTTCCTCTTTTCTAAAAATCAATTTGAAAATGGTGAAAATTCTTCTGTTTCTTATTAGATAGAAAAAATCTATTTCACATTATACTACAGTTCTAGCACGTTTCCTCCAATATTTACTTTTTATAAACCTCTTAGATTAAAAATTTACTTAAATGTGTTATACTTGGAATAGTATGCAAAGAAAGGTGTGATGACCTTGGTGCGTAGTATGACCGGTTTTGGCAGGGGTGTCACAGCTACGAATAACTATCAACTCACTGTGGAAATTCGTTCAGTGAATCATCGTTTTTTAGAAATTTATACGAAGTTTCCAAAAGAGTGGTTTGAGGCTGAAATCGCAACAAAAAAACAATTATCACAATATGTGAAACGTGGGAAAATTGATGTTGCGATTGATTTGAAAACCATTGGGAATGAGAAGTTAGCTATCCAAATCAATTGGCCATTAGTTGAAGCTTATCAAAAGGCTAAGGAACAGCTTCAAGAAGTCGTTTCTATAGAAGAGAAATGGTCGATGAAAGAAATTCTTTCATTAGAGAATGTTATATCTTATGAAAAACAGGAATTAGCCCCTGAAGAGTTAATGACATCGATTGGACTCGCAGTTAAAGAGGCTGCAGAAAAATTAGTTGAAATGCGGATTCAAGAAGGTCAGCAGCTGAAACAAATTTTGACAAGTTTTAATCGCCAGTTAAAAGAATTAATCCAACGTATTAGGGGATTATCTGGTGAAGCTGTCAATAAGTTTCGAGATAAACTAATTGATCGCATAAAAGAAATTGGTAATTTAGATGAACTAGAAGATCGATTGTTGGCAGAAGTGGCAATTTTCGCTGAAAAAATTGATATCTCTGAGGAACTGGATCGTTTGACTAGTCACTTTAAACAGTTGGAAAGTACAATTGAAGAGTCAGAGTCTATTGGACGTAAATTAGATTTCTTAATGCAGGAAATGCACCGGGAAATTAATACGATTGGTTCTAAAAATCAAAATTCCGAGATTTCACTAGCAGTTGTTCAATCTAAAACAATTCTAGAAAAAATGCGTGAACAAGTACAAAATATTGAATAATAAAAGTATCACCCTTTAAAGTGGCAAGAATCCTCTATATAAAAGGAGTCTTCTATTTAATGGGAATTTCACTTCTTGTTAAAACCTCATCGATTTAACTTTATAAGTAGAAGAATAAAAAAGTCCCCACAATTTAAAATTTTACTTTATACTGTAGTAATCATTAAAAATATTGTTGTAAAAGCAGTAAGTAAGGGAGAATTTGAGAACAATGAGAAAAGAACGAGGTTTATTAATTGTTCTATCAGGCCCATCTGGTGTCGGTAAAGGAACAGTACGTAAAGAACTTTTTTCTAAGGCCGGCACTAATTATGAATATTCGATTTCAATGACAACTCGCTTGCCTCGTGAAGGTGAAATTGATGGAGTAGATTACTTCTTTAAATCACGTAATGAATTTGAAGCGCTTATTGAAGAAGGCGGCTTATTAGAGCATGCTGAGTTTGTCGGTAACTATTATGGCACGCCACTTGCCTATGTAAATGAAACCTTGGATGCAGGTCGTGATGTATTTCTTGAAATAGAAGTGCAAGGAGCAGCTCAAATTCGTGAAAAAGCTCCAGATGCTCTTTTCATCTTCTTGGCGCCACCAAGTATTTCTGAGTTGCAAAATCGTCTAATTGGACGCGGTACTGAAACAGAAGAAATTATTAAAAAGAGAATTGATACGGCACGTAATGAGCTTGAAATGATGAGTTTATATGATTATGTGGTTGAAAACGATGAAATTCAAAACGCATGTGATAAAATAAATGCAATCATTGTCGCTGAGCATTGCCGTCGTGAACGTATTGAAAAAACCTATTTGTCTATGTTGAGAGGAGAATAAATTATATGTTATACCCATCTATTGACGCTTTAAAAAACAAAATCGATTCAAAATACTCTTTAGTGAGTTTAGCTTCAAAACGTGCTCGTCAAATGCAAGAAGAGGGTAACGAGCAATTAGCCAAATACGTTTCTTACAAACCAGTAGGTAAAGCACTAGAAGAAGTAGCAGCTGGCGTACTAAAAAAAGAAAAACAAGACGCATCAACAATTTACGAAGACGAAGTTTAATTAATAGATACATTAAATTTGTAACATTAGACAGAGCGGATCAAATGTATCTTTAACAGTATTTGGGAAAGGTATTAATTGTAGAACTCGCAGCCTACCGTGTAAGCTGCGCAAAAATTTCCGAAGTATTAGAACAATAGACTATATTGAGCGGGCCTTCACAAAAGCACATAGACAAGTCGGAGAGACACTTCAAGGTGGCTCTGCGGCTTGTGTGCTTCCGAACGCTCAATTAAAATACTATTATTAGAATCCTTGTTAAAAACTGTTTGAGGTGTATATAGTACATTTTTTGTCGCTCTCCAAACTTTAATTTCTAGTTCTGAATTTGTTTGTAGATAAGTTGTTATTAAGAAGCTCCCGAAGAATATTTCTTTGGGAGCTTGTCATTTGAAAGGAGATTAGCCATGCAAAAAAATATTTTGCTTTGCGTATCAGGCGGGATTGCAGTCTATAAAGCAGTAGCACTTGTGAGTCAACTAACAAAAGCACAGTTCAACGTAAAAGTCATTATGACTGAATCCGCAAGGGAATTTGTAACACCTCTAACGTTTCAGGTCATGTCAAAAAACGATGTATTCTTTGATACTTTTGACGAAAAAGACTCAAGTAAAATCGCACACATTGATTTAGCTGATTGGGCCGACCTAATTCTAGTCGCTCCAGCTACGGCAAACGTGATCGGAAAACTTGCCAACGGTATAGCAGATGACATGGTGACGACTACTTTACTTGCTGCTACCTGTCCTGTCTGGCTAGCTCCTGCCATGAACGTACATATGTATGATCATCCTGCTGTAAAACGCAATATTGCTCAGCTTGCAGAGGATGGATGTTCCTTTATCGAGCCGTCAGAAGGATTTTTAGCCTGTGGGTATGTCGGTAAAGGGCGACTAGAAGAACCAGAAAAGATAACACAAATTGTGGTCGACTTTTTTAAAGAAGAAGTAAAAGAAAAATGATCACCGTTGCGCAAGTTATCGTGGACGTTGCTGCATATCCTGTCGATCGTCCCTTCGATTATCTAGTACCTGCTGAAATGACACAAATAATCGAAACGGGATGTCGCGTTAAAGTACCATTTGGACCACGAAATGTACTCGGATTTGTTGTAGCTATTAAAAACGAAACCGATGTCCCTATAGAAAAGATAAAACCAGTCTCGCAGGTTCTTGATATTGAACCCGTTTTAACTGGTGAAATGCTAGATCTTGCAAAATGGCTGAAAAATGAAACCATCTGTTATGAAATCGATGCTCTACAGGTGATGCTACCTTCTGCCTTAAGAGCTAAATATGAAAAAATCGCAAATCTGCAAACTGAATTGGAACTTTTACCTGAGCCGCTTCAGGAAATTTTTAGAGCCTCACAGCAGATTAATTTAAATGTATTTGAAAAAAACAACCTACTTCCTCAGTTGAAAGCAGCGATAAAAAATAAGCAGGTTTCAATCGCAAATGTCGTAAAGCAAAAGGGAAAAGTAAAGGAAGTTAGAAAAGTTCAAATCATAGAAGACAACCAAAAGCTAGCTGACATCCAGGCGAATATTTCAAATCGTGCTAAAAAGCAAAAGCAACTTGTGGAATGGATGCAGCTTCATGCTGGTGAAATAATGAATCCAGAAGTTATCTATAAAGAGATGCATACTTCAGCCCAAGTGTTAAATGCAGTAGTTGACCTAGGTGCAGCAGCCTTTGTTCAAGAAGAGGTCTATCGAGATCCTTTTACAAAAGAGGTTAAAAGAACAAATTTTTTAAATTTAACAGATGAACAGTCCGTAGCATTAAATCAAATTATGAACGCAATCGAAGGACAAGAACCAAAGACCTTTTTACTCCAGGGTGTTACCGGTAGTGGTAAAACAGAAGTCTATTTACAAACTATCGCCAAGGTATTAAATGATGGGAAAGAAGCGATTGTCCTAGTTCCTGAAATCTCCTTAACACCACAAATGACGGAGCGATTTCGCTCTCGATTTGGTGAATTAGTAGCGGTTATGCACAGCGGTTTATCAGTTGGTGAAAAGTATGATGAGTGGAGAAAAATTCACCAAGGCAAAGTAAAGGTAGTTGTTGGTGCTCGTTCGGCTGTTTTTGCTCCCTTTGAAAACGTCGGAATTATCATCTTAGACGAAGAACATGAATCGACGTATAAGCAAGAGGATTCACCAAGATACCATGCTCGCGATGTAGCCATTTGGAGAAGCAAGTATCATAACTGTCCGGTTATTTTGGGAAGTGCAACACCTTCACTAGAATCCTTTGCCCGTGCAAAGAAAAATGTCTATACATTACTGACATTAAAGGAGCGTGCATTAAAGCAATCATTACCCAAGGTTCAAATTGTCGATATGCGTGATGAATTGAAAAAAGGGAATCGCTCAATGTTCTCTCAAAGTCTTATGGAATCTATCCAGATTCGTTTGGAAAAAAAGGAACAAATCGTTCTGTTTTTAAATCGCCGCGGCTATTCATCCTTCGTTATGTGTCGGGATTGTGGAACAGTCCTGCAATGCGAAAATTGTGATATCTCCTTAACCTATCACAGGAAAAATGAAAAATGTAAATGTCATTACTGTGGCTACGAAATACATGTGCCAAAAACCTGTCCACAATGTCAGAGCGACCATATTCGATATTTCGGAACAGGAACGCAAAAGGTGGAGGAGGAATTAGCAAAATTCTTTCCAGGAATTAGAGTACTGAGGATGGATGTTGATACGACGCGTGCTAAGGGATCGCATGAACAACTATTACAGGCGTTTGGTGATGGAGAAGCAGATGTTTTACTAGGCACCCAAATGATTGCGAAGGGTCTCGATTATCCTAACATTACATTAGTAGGGGTGCTTAGTGCAGATACGTCGCTGCATTTACCCGATTTCAGAGCTGCAGAAAAAACATTCCAGCTTTTAACACAGGTAAGTGGACGAGCTGGAAGACATGAAAAGCCAGGCGAAGTAGTTGTACAAACCTATACACCTGAACATTATGCGATTGAATTATCAGAAGCACAGGAATATGACCCATTTTATGAACGTGAAATGCATATGCGCCATCAAGCAGGCTATCCACCTTACTATTATTTAGCGTTGATACAAGTATCTCACGAGGATGTATTGATGGCTGCGGATTATGCAGGAAAAGCAGTAGAGTGGTTGCGCTCACAGCTTTCTTTTAATGTTTCAATCATTGGGCCGACCGCTTCTGGCATCAGTCGTCTCCAAAATAGATATCGTTATCAATGTTTGATAAAATACAAGGTAGAGCCAGATTTAATCCCAACCTTATTGCAACTGATCAAAATTTACCGTTCAGATTGGATTAAAAAAGGAATTAATTTGACTGTAGATTTAGATCCGAACATGATTTAAACAGGATTAGTAGAGTTAGATATGATGCTGCGAATTCTGATAATAATAAGCTTAAAGAAGTGTAGAAAGAGGTAATAATAATGGCAATTAAAGAAGTAGTAGAGCATCCAGCAAAGGTGCTTACAGAGAAATGTAAAGAAGTAACAGAGATTAACGAAGAAATTATTACACTTCTTGATGATTTATATGACACGATGGTTGAGCATGATGGGGTTGGGATTGCAGCTCCACAAATTAATGTCCCATTACGAGTGGCAATTGTAGAGCTTGGCGAAGAACGTGATGTTTTAGAAATGATTAATCCAACTGTAATTGAAACCTCTGGTGCAGAGGTTGATATAGAGGGCTGCTTAAGCTTCCCAAACCTATTTGGTGAGGTCGAACGCCCAACTTATGTGAAAATTGAAGCATGTGATCGTGAAGGTCGTGTTTATGAGCTAGAAGCTGGTGGCTTTGATGCTCGTGCGATTCTCCACGAAATCGATCATTTAGATGGTATTTTATTTGATTCTAAACTAATTCGAGTTGTCACAGAGGAAGAGCTAGCTCAAATGTATGGTGAGGAGGAATAAGAATGACTTCAGTTGTTTTTATGGGAACACCAGATTTTTCGGTTCCAATTTTACGAATGATTCAAGAGGAAGGGTACGAGATATTAGCAGTTGTTACTCAGCCCGATCGTCCAGTTGGTCGTAAGAGAGTGTTAACACCTCCACCAGTTAAAGCAGAGGCTTTACGTTTAGGGCTGCCAGTTATTCAACCTGAAAAATTGCGTAATTCTGAGGAGCTACTAGAAATTATCAATTTGAAGCCAGATATAGTTATTACAGCAGCCTTTGGGCAAATTTTACCTAAAAGCTTACTGGATGCACCTCCTCTTGGCTGCATTAATGTACATGCTTCACTTTTACCAAAGTATCGTGGCGGAGCACCAATCCACCAAGCGATCATTGATGGAGAAGAAAAAACGGGTGTAACGATTATGTACATGGCAGAGAAATTGGATGCTGGGGATATAATTACACAACGTGCCATCTCTATTGAGGATGAAGATAATACAGGGACAATGTTCGAGAAGTTAAGCGTAGTTGGAAGAGAACTATTAAAAGAAACATTGCCTATAATTATCGAAGGGAAAAATGAACGAATTCCTCAGGATGAAGAAAAAGTAACCTTCGCCCATAATATCTCTCGCGAACAGGAACGTGTGGATTGGTCAAACGGAGCTAGAAATGTGTTCAACCAAGTTCGTGGTTTAACGCCATGGCCAACAGCCTATACAACCTTCCAAGGCGAGAATGTGAAATTATGGTCTGTAAAAGAAGGCGACAGTGTAACAACACACACACCAGGTCAAGTTGTGAAAATTGAAAACGATAGCTTTGAAGTTGCAACAGGTGACGGGAAGTCTATCGTGATATATGAATTACAGCCTGCTGGGAAAAAAAGAATGACAGCACAAGACTACCTGCGTGGGACAGGATCGAAGCTAGCGATAGGGGACCAATTTGAATGACAAAAAAGAAAGAACAAATTTGGGACGGCAATGTTCGAGATGCAGCACTAACAATCCTATTAGCAGTAGACAAACATCAAGCATACAGTAACCTTTTACTAAACCAGACGATAAACAAATATAAAATCGAAGCAAAAGATCGAGCTCTACTAACTGAACTTACTTATGGTACTCTTCAGTATAAGTACACACTAGATTACTATTTAGAGCCGTTTATCAAAGGAAAGATGGACCTTTGGGTAAAGTGGCTTCTTCGTCTTTCACTTTATCAAATCGTTTTTTTAGATCGTGTTCCAGATCATGCCGCGGTAAACGAAGCAGTGGAAATTGCAAAACGTAGAGGTCATAAAGGGATTGCATCAGTGGTGAATGGTGTATTACGCTCTATTTTACGTCAGGGAGTTCGTTCTACTGAGGAAATTACGGATTCTACAAAGCGACTAGCAATTGAAACAAGCCATCCAGATTGGCTAGTAGCACGATTTATCGAAGCATATGGATTTGAAAAAACAAAAGAAATGCTCAAAGAAAATAATCTACCACCAATTGCATCGATTCGTGTAAATACGGCAAAAGCTACAGTAGAAGTAGTACTTGCTCTATTAGAAGAAGAAGGTGTAAAAGCTGAGCAGAGTAAGGTCATTCCTGAATGCCTGCACTTATTGAGTGGCCAAGCTTCTCGTACAAAGGCGTTTAAAGATGGCTATATTACGATTCAGGATGAAAGCTCGATGATGCCTGCAAATGCCCTTAACCCACAGCCGGGCTGGCGTGTATTGGATATGTGTGCAGCACCAGGCGGGAAAACAACTCATATGGCTGAAAAAATGAAAAATGAAGGTTCTATCTTAGCTACAGACCTACATCCACATAAATTGGACTTAATCGATGAGACAAGTAATCGTCTAGGCTTAGAAATCATCCAAACTGCACCAGTTGATGGGCGTAAAGCGGCAGAATTTCTAGAAGCGGAATCCTTTGATGCTGTATTAGTAGATGCGCCGTGTTCAGGATTGGGTGTAATGAGACGCAAACCTGATATTAAATATACAAAGCGTGAAGAAGACTTATCAAGACTTCATGAAATTCAGCTTCAGCTTTTGGATAATGCGGTGAAGGTTCTTAAAAAGGGTGGGAGACTAGTTTATAGTACATGTACTATAAATAAAGAGGAAAACGAAGAAACTGTTCAAGCGTTTTTAGCGTCTCATCCTGAAATGGAAGCTGTCCCGTTAGAAAATTTACCAAAAGAACTTTTAGAAAAAAGCCAGGGTGGTATGCTACAAGTATTCCCACAAGATTTTGGGAGCGATGGATTTTTTGTAGCTGCCTTCCGAAAAAACAAACAAGATTAGACATAAAAGGAGAATCCTAAAGACTAATGGATGAAAATAAATTTATTGAACGTATACAAGACTTGGTAGAAGAGGCTGAACAAAAGCCAGAAGAAAAGTCAGAAGAAAAGCCGGTTCGTCGTGAGAAGAAAGAAAAACCAAAATTAAAAGAATCAATTTATTCACTGCGTCCTGATCAATTAGGAGAATGGTTAACAGCAAACGGTGAAAAAGCTTTCCGTGCTGGACAAATTTATGAATGGTTATATGAAAAACGTGTAAAAACCTTCGAAGAGATGTCAAACCTTTCAAAAGCATTACGCGAAAAATTAGCAGAGAATTTCTTATTAACAACATTATCTACAATTATTAAACAGGAATCAAAAGATGGTACAATCAAATTTTTATTCCAACTTCAAGATGGCTATTCAATCGAGACTGTATTAATGCGCCATGAATATGGAAATTCTGTTTGTGTAACTACACAAGTAGGTTGTCGTATCGGTTGTACATTCTGTGCCTCAACACTAGGTGGGCTAAAACGTCACTTATTAGCCGGTGAAATTGTTGAACAGGTTGTAAAGGTACAACAAGAGTTAGATAAAGAAGGCGAACGTGTTTCTCATATTGTTATTATGGGAATTGGTGAACCATTCGATAACTATGATGCTATGATGAACTTCTTAAAGGTCATCAATAATGACAAGGGGTTAAATATTGGTGCACGTCATATTACCGTATCTACATCAGGTATTGTGCCTAAAATTTACGAATTTGCAGATGAAGAATTACAAATCAATTTCGCGGTCTCACTACATGCACCAAACCAAGAAGCACGTCAAAAATTAATGCCGATTGCTCGTGCCTACAAGCTTGAAGATCTATTAGAGGCGGTTCGTTATTATACGAACAAAACAGGACGTCGTGTGAGCTTTGAGTATGGTCTAATGTCAGGTGAAAATGATTCAGTTGAAGTTGCAGAAGAATTAGCAGCTCTAATAAAAGGCATCAAATGCCATGTAAACTTAATTCCTATCAACTATGTGCCAGAGCGTGATTATATTCGTACATCACGAAACAGTATTTTTGCGTTTGAAAAAACTTTAAAGAAACGTGGCATTAACGTAACAATTCGCCGTGAGCAAGGCGCGGATATTGCTGCAGCTTGTGGACAGTTACGTGCACAAGAACGTCAAGAAGAAACAAAGTAGGCAGGTGACTTATGTGAAGTTTACAGTCGAAAGTGATGTGGGGCGTAAACGTATGGTTAATGAGGATCGGGTTGCTTTTTTTGAGCATCCCGATCGCTTTAAGCTCGCCATTTTAGCAGATGGAATGGGTGGTCATAATGCTGGTGATGTTGCTAGTGAAATGGCGATTGAAGAGATGAAATCATATTTTCTTAACTTAGATGTAACGCAGCTAGACTCAACTGAGGCCAAAAGACAATGGATGCTAGAAACAATTCAGTCAGTTAATGAAAAGGTTTATAACCATTCCTTATTACACGAAAGCTGTAAAGGGATGGGAACAACCTTAATTGCGATGCTAATTGATGAATACGACTGTTTAATAGGACATATTGGGGATAGTAGAGTCTATTATTTTACGGCTGATTCGGTCACGTTAATTACGAAGGATCACTCTTATGTAAATTTCCTGGTGGAGTATGGGGAAATTAGTGAAGAGGAAGCAGAAAATCATCCTCAAAAAAACTTTATTGTAAAGTCGCTTGGTACGGAAAGTACCATTGAACCAGATTTCTATGAGCTACAAGTAGAAGATGCATCAAATGTATTAATCTGTTCTGATGGTTTAAGTAATAAACTTACCACTGAAGAGATGGCAGCCATTTTAACCTTGCCTTTATCAATCGAGGAAAAAGGTAAGAAGCTAATTCAGCTGGCGAATGATTCAGGTGGAGAAGATAATATTTCAGTAATTTTATTATCTAACGATGGGGAGGTGTAGAGATGCTTGAAGGAAAACGATTAAATGACCGTTATAAGATTTTAGACCTCATTGGCGGAGGCGGAATGTCGAATGTTTATTTAGCGCACGATATGATTCTTAACCGTGATGTGGCTGTGAAGATTCTTCGCTATGATGCTACGAACGAAGAAGAGTTCCATCGGCGTTTCCATAGGGAAGCATTATCAGCTACAAGCCTTACACATCCTAATATCGTAAGTATTTATGATGTTGGTGAAGACCAGGATATGCACTACATCGTGATGGAATATATAAAAGGCAAAACGTTAAAACAATACATAAATGAGTTTTCGCCTTTATCACCAGCTAGAAGTGTTCAAATCATGAAGCAATTAACTTCAGCAATTACCCATGCACATGAAAATCAAATTATTCATCGAGATATTAAGCCGCAAAATATATTGGTAGATGTTGAAGGGAATGTGAAAATTACCGATTTCGGTATTGCAACCTCATTATCTGCGACTAGCTATACGAAAACTAATTCTGTCATTGGGACAGTGCACTACCTATCACCTGAACAGGCGCGTGGAGGAACTGCAACAAGTCAATCCGACATTTATGCACTTGGAATCGTATTGTATGAATTATTGACAGGTGAACTTCCATTTTCTGGGGAATCTGCCGTATCTATCGCATTAAAGCATTTACAGGCAGAAACACCGTCAATTAGAGCGATAGATGCCTCGATTCCACAAAGCTTGGAAAATGTCGTGTTAAGGGCTACCGCAAAAAATCCACTTCATCGATATCCTACAGTTGAAGCGATGGAGGAGGACCTGTTAACAGTTTTATCGCCAAATCGTACAAATGAACAAAAATTTGCTCCACCTGTCGATGATGATGAAACAAAAGCTATCCCAATTATAAAAGAGCCAATGCCAATCGGCGATATGGCGAATACAAAAATTTTAAATCAAGAAATAGGTAAGATTGAGAAGGTTGAACTGACAAAAAATAAAAAAGAGCCAAAAGGCGAAAAGAAGAAGAAAAAAAGTCGTGGAAAGATTTTTGGAATAATTCTTGCTTCACTTTTGATTGTCATTTTAGCTGCTATTTTACTATTTAACTTACTTAGTCCAAAGCAGGTTGAAATTCCTGACGTGGCTAATTTAGAGCTTGAAGAGGCTATTGAAACTCTTGAAACAGCTGGGTTTACTATTGGTGAAACGAAAGAGAAGCATTCAGAGGATGTAGAAGAAGGCCTTGTCATTGAAACAAATCCAAAAGCTGGCGTTACACGTGTAGAAGGCACAGAAATTACGATTTACACGAGCCTAGGAAATGAAACTGTTCCAATGGACGATTATACTGGAAAGCAAATTGATCAGGTAATCGCTATCCTTGAAAACAGTGACTTTAAAGTAAATTTAATAGAAGAAGATTCAAATGAAAATGAAGGAATAATTATCGGACAGGAACCAGAGGCTGGCGAAGAGGTTATTCCAGGTGAGACAGAAATTACTTTAACGGTTAGTAAAGGTAAAAGCTATGGTACAGTAGAGGACCTTTCAGGCTATAATAAGGCCTCATTAAAGAGCTATGAACAAAGATCTGGATTTAAGGTTGATATTAAAGAAGAATATTCAGAGGATGTTCCTGCCGGTGAGGTAATTGAACAGGATCCAAAAGCAAACAGAAGCTTAGAGCTTGGCGGTAAAATCTATGTGGTTGTATCATTGGGACCAAAAGAAAAAGAATCTAAGCTATACGTAAAAACTATTAAGATTCCTTATGAGCCAGTCAATTTAGGTGACGAACAACAGGTCCGAATCTTTATTCAAGATAAAACCCATACAATGGTTGAGCCTTTTGCTGAGTTTACAATTACTGAGGATACAGATTATAAGATTGAATTAGAAATTACTGAAGATCAACCAGCAGCTTATCGAATAGAACGTGATGCAATGAGGATTGCTGAAGAAACGATTCCATATAAAAGTGTTGAGGAGTGAAACAATGGCTGAAGGCCAAATCCGTAAGGCGTTAAGTGGTTATTATTATGTCTATTACAATGGAGAATTGCTACAATGTCGTGGGCGCGGTGTTTTCCGAAATCGAGGAGAATCACCGCTCGTTGGTGATTTTGTCGACTTTACTAAAGAAGGGGAATCGGATGGTACGATCATGAAAATCCATCCGCGATCTAATGAGCTAGTACGTCCACCGGTTGCGAATATCGACCAAGCGCTATTAGTCTTTTCAGTAAAGGAACCAGATTTTAATACGATTTTATTAGACCGCTTTTTAGTTGTTTTAGAGTCCTTTAACGTAGAACCAATCATTTGTTTAACGAAAATAGATTTATTGACTGACGTGGAAAAAGAGAAGCTTCAAAGCTATATCGATGATTACAAAGCAATTGGCTATGAAATCATTGAAACCTATAAAGAGGATGCTTCTTTAATGGATCGTTTGCAGCCAATTCTGAAAGGGAATACATCCGTTTTGGCAGGTCAATCTGGTGTAGGGAAATCGACTATGTTAAACACTTTACTTCCCGAGCTACAATTGGAAACGGGAGTGATTTCTCAAAGTCTAGGTCGCGGTAAGCATACAACGCGTCATGTTGAGCTAATAGAGGTTTGTGATGGTCTTTTAGCTGATACACCAGGGTTTAGCTCCTTTGACTTTGATACGATTGAAAAAGAAGAGCTTACGTCTTGTTTCCCTGAATTTAGCAAATTGAGTGAAGGGTGCAAATTTAGAGGGTGCTTACATATAAAAGAACCCAAATGTGCAGTAAAGGATGCCCTTGAAAAGGGTGAAGTAAAGAGCTATCGTTACGAGCATTATCAACAATTCTTACAAGAAATTATTGATCGAAAGCCGAGGTATTAGTGATGATTAAAATTGCACCATCGATATTATCTGCAGATTTTGCAAAATTAGGACAAGAAGTGAAGGAAGTAGAAGCAGCTGGAGCAGAGCTAATCCATATTGATGTTATGGACGGACATTTTGTACCCAATATTACAATGGGACCAATCGTTGTTGAGGCATTACGTCCAATTACACAATTGCCATTGGATGTTCATTTAATGATTGAAAACCCTGATAACTACATCGAACAATTTGCTAAAGCTGGTGCTGACTACATTTCCGTGCATGTAGAGGCATGTAGACATTTACACCGTACAATTCAACTAATTAAATCTCTAAATGTGAAAGCGGGCGTTGTATTAAATCCGCACACACCGATTGAATCGATTCAACATATTTTAGAAGACATCGACTTTGTTCTGTTTATGACAGTAAACCCTGGCTTTGGAGGTCAAAAATTCATCACTTCTGTAGTTCCCAAAATTGAGGCTCTTTCAGCTATCATCAAGGAACGTGGGTTAAATATCGAAATCGAAGTTGATGGCGGCATAACTGCCCAAACGATTGGAGAATGTGCTAAAGCTGGAGTAACAATGTTTGTAGCCGGCTCTGCTATTTATAATAAAGAAGATCGTGCCAAGGCCTTACAGGAGATTAAAGCTGCTGGTGAGGCTGTATTACAATAATGACGTGCGTTGTAGTATGTTCAGGTGGGCCTAAGAGAGAACTTTGCTCATTTGATGATTTCAAAGCTAGAAATGCACTTTTTATTGGGGCAGACAAAGGCGCTCTTTATTTAATAGAAGAGGGCATCGTACCTACTGATATTGTTGGTGATTTTGATTCATTATCGAAAGAAGAATGGCAGCGGGTTTCTACTATTGCACTTAACGCCGAAAAGGTACAGGCTGAAAAAGATGAGACAGATACGGATTTGGCATTATTGAAGGCATTAACCTATAATCCAACAGAAATCTTTTTAACAGGAGTTACAGGAGGAAGGCTAGATCACTTTGAGGCAGCTCTTCGTTCTATGTACCGATTACAAAAAGAGCACCCACAAATTCACATAAAAATTATAAACTCTCATAATGAAATTCGCATACTATTCCCTGGGGAACATACTATAATACGAGATGAAAAGTTTCGATATATTTCATTTTTTGCTTATGAGGATGAAGTAGAAAATGTAACAATACGAGGTCTAAAATACGAGACTACCAAAGAATGCATTGAAATTGGCACTTCTCGCTTTACTAGTAATGAATTGATTTCTAGCCTTGGGTATATCTCCTTTTCATCAGGCATATGTTTAATGATAAGAAGCAGTGACTAAAAAGGAGGGCCAGCATTTGAGAGTTTATACATTTCAATTGCCGAAATTTGTTAGTAGTCTTACACGAAGCTGCATTAATTTATTTACAGGCGGCGGAAAGAACAAAGAGAAAAAATAGTCTAATTGCTTGCATTTCACAGTCCCCAACCTGATCATGTATCAGTTTAGATTGACTAAGATTAGGTGGGGACGGCTGCAAGTAAAGCATGCTTTGAATTGGCCAATATGAAAATTGGTTACATAAGTGATATCACAAAGTGGCCAATCTTAACATGTTGGTAATCGCTGTGTTGTGATGCACTTAGCTCTTGATTTAGTAGCTAATCAGTGGGGACGAGAGCAAACTTAATCTGACTTTTTTGTCTAATGTCTTTATTCTTTCATCCATGTGTTTCTTACCTCCCCATTGATTGGAGTTTCGTTTTAAAGCTTTCAAATTTAAAATTAATGTAGCATATGGTATTTCCGCTAAAACAAAAAAAGAACTGTCCTTTAAGCTTCATGGACAGTTCTTTTTTATCATCACAATAGAAAAAAACATCAATTTCTACAAAAGTAAAAATTGATGTTTTACAGGTTAAAATACGAACAATTAAACGCGTTCAACTTTACCAGATTTAAGCGCACGAGCAGAAACCCATACACGTTTTGGTTTACCGTTCACTAAAATACGAACTTTTTGTAAGTTTGCACCCCAAGTACGTTTGTTAGCGTTCATTGCGTGTGAACGATTGTTGCCTGAACGAGTTTTTCGACCAGTTACTACACATTGTTTAGGCATGTATATTCCCTCCTTACAGATGAATCTGAAAGATTGTTTTTCAGTTCTTTATTTCACATACTTTAATAATTTAACATACACAACAAGGCTATGCAACAGTTTTCACATAACCTTTCAAGAAAAATTCCTTTACAGTATGAAATAGAGTGTTAAAAATGGAATTCTTCTAAAAAAACACTTATGATATTATTAAGGCTAAATTTATAAAATACTAGAAGAATATTAAGCTTATTTGCCTAATGAAGTGGGAAATAGGTTATACTTTATTATCTGTAAAAAGTTAGGAAAACTAGACAATATGTAGACGAATACCAAGGTTTTCTTTTATAATCAATTTTTGTGTAGTACAATAGAATTTAGTGAAAATGAGCCAAGGGGGCAAAGTCATGTCAGTAGAA
The DNA here is from genome assembly GCF_044795995.1 of Ureibacillus chungkukjangi. Classification (NCBI taxonomy): domain Bacteria; kingdom Bacillati; phylum Bacillota; class Bacilli; order Caryophanales; family Caryophanaceae; genus Ureibacillus; species Ureibacillus chungkukjangi. Next base: position 1,229,607 of record NZ_CP085009.1, read on the forward strand.
ATTAATAATGATTTCGGCCATATCGATATTTCAAACGATGTAATTGCACAAATTGCTGGTGGAGCAGCAATTGAATGCTATGGTATTGTTGGAATGGCATCTAAACATCAAATTCGTGATGGATTAACAGATATTTTACGAAAAGAAAACTTTGCAAAAGGTGTAATTATCCGTCAAGAAGGACAAGACCTTCATATTGACATGTATATTATCGTTAGCTATGGAACGAAAATTTCAGAAGTGGCTTACCAAGTTCAGTCAAAAGTAAAATACACAGTAAACAAAACATTAGGTATGAGCGTTAAATCAGTTAACATTTTTGTTCAAGGCGTTCGTGTTATGAATGTGTAAGAGGAGGATTTAAATCGGATGAAGTCACTAGACGGAATCAAATTTGCAGAAATGGTGCAAATGGGTGCCCATAATTTATCTCAAAATGCAAATTATGTTGACTCTCTAAACGTATTCCCGGTTCCAGATGGAGATACAGGTACAAATATGAACCTGTCCATGACATCAGGTGCAAAAGAAACAGAAAGTAATGCAGGGAAACATATTGGGAAAACAGCACAAAGCTTATCAAAAGGATTACTAATGGGGGCACGAGGCAACTCAGGCGTAATCTTATCTCAATTATTCCGTGGTTTCGGAAAAGCAATTGAAAAAGACAGTGAAATTGATGCGATTCAATTTGCTAATGCATTCCAAGCAGGTGTAGATACGGCCTATAAAGCGGTTATGAAACCGGTTGAAGGAACTATTCTAACAGTTGCTCGTGAAGCGGCAGCAAAGGCTGTTGAGGTTGCACAAGAAGAAAGCAGTATCATTGCTGTTATGGAAGCAGTAGTAAGTGAAGGTAAAAACTCACTAGATCGTACACCAGACCTATTACCAGTACTAAAAGAGGTTGGTGTTGTAGATAGTGGTGGCCAAGGACTTTTATTCGTTTACGAGGGATTCCTTGCCTCATTAAAAGGTGAAGCGCTTCCAGCTAAAAACGACGCTTCTTTAGATGATTTAATTAGCGCTGAGCATCATCGTGCACAAGATTTTATGAGCACAGAGGATATTGAGTTTGGCTATTGTACAGAAATTATGGTTCGACTTGAAGAAGAGAAGGAACCATTTGATGAAGCAAAATTCCGTGAAGAACTAAATGTAATGGGTGATTCATTACTTGTAGTTTCGGATGATGAAATTGCAAAAGTACATATCCACTCTGAAACGCCAGGTGCGGTACTTGCAGCAGGTCAGAAATACGGAAGCCTAATTAAGATCAAAGTAGACAATATGCGTGAACAGCATTCTGCGATTGTCAATGATCAAGATACGCAAGCCCCTGCACCAAAGAAACTAGAAAAGCATCCTTATGCTGTAGTAACAATTGCTATGGGTGAGGGAATTTCTGAATTACTGCGCAGTATAGGCGCATCTTATGTTATTGAAGGTGGACAAACAATGAACCCTTCAACTGAGGATATCGTTAAGGCAGTGAAAGAAATTAATGCTGAACGCGTCCTGATTTTACCAAATAACAAAAACATCGTAATGGCTGCTGAACAAGCAGTTGAGTTATTAGATATTGAAGCTGCAGTTGTTGCAACTAAAACAATTCCACAAGGGATGGCAGCTATCCTAGCGTTTAACCCTGAAAGCTCTGTAGCCGATAACAAAGATGGCATGACGAATGCATTTGCACACGTGAAAACGGGTCAAGTGACTTTTGCTGTTCGCGATACGAGTATTGATGGTGTAGAAATTCGCAAGGATGACTACATGGCATTGGCTGAAGGTAAAATCATTTTATCGACACCTAAAATGCTGGATGCAGCACAGAAGGTTGTAACTGATTTAGTGGATGAGGATTCAGAAATCATCACAATCATTTACGGTGAAGATGCTTCTGAAGCAGAGGCTAACGAATTAGCAAGCTTCATCGAAGAAAACTATCCTGACGCAGAAGTTGAAATTGTTGAAGGAAAACAATCGTTATATCCATTTATCCTTTCGATTGAATAATTGGTCGGAATATATTTTAAGGCTAAATAAAAAGCTAACCTCAAAAAGTTGTACAAGAAACTTCTTTTTGTGGTTAGCTTTTTTGTATTTTAAAGAAAAACATCAAAAAGAAGTCAATTTAAAATAACCCTTAATATCAATCCAATATTCACCAAGTGGCGTGCCCTCAAGGTTATTTAATCGATTTTCTGAAAAAAGAAGTATTCAAAAAAATATATATTTTGTGTGTCTATGATCCTTCATGATAAACTATGCTTAAAATAATAGATTTAATTTCGATAACAAATCATTTCAGATTTTAATATAATTGAGAATAAGGGGGAGAGTAGGTTGAAATTTACTTCAGTTTTTGACATTATCGGTCCAGTAATGATTGGACCATCGTCTTCTCATACAGCGGGTGCTGCTCGTATCGGACGAGTTGCAAGAGATTTATTTGGCCGAAAACCTAAATGGGCGAAAATCCATCTTTATGGTTCTTTTGCCGAGACATATAAAGGACATGGTACAGATGTAGCGGTAGTTGGTGGATTATTAGATTTTGATACATTTGATGAACGCATAAAAACAGCCTTTGAGCATGCAAAGAATGAAGGACTTGAATTTGAAATCATACCAGAAACAGCAAATAAAGAGCATCCAAATACAGCGAGAATAGTAATGGGTGACGAAACAAGCGAAATGTCGGTAGAAGGGATTTCTATCGGTGGGGGTAAAATCGAAATTAGTGAAGTGAACGGCTTTAAGCTTCGATTAAATGGTGGGATGCCAGCAATATTGGTTGTCCATGACGACCGTGCTGGATGTATTGCAAACGTTGCAAACTGCTTAGCGATGCACCATGTAAATATTGGGCATATGGAAGTATCGAGAATTGAACGTGGCCAAACAGCATTGATGGTAATTGAAGTCGATCAAAATATTGAAGAACGTATTTTGCAACAGATTTCATTGATTCCTAATATTACAAAAGTATCAAAAATTAATAACTAGGGAGTGAGCTTTGTGGACGTATTATTTCACAATGTAAGAGAATTGGTTGAACTTGCTGAAAAAGAAAATAAGCTCATTTCTGACATCATGATAGAACAAGAAATGAATATGACTGGTCGCACGAGAGAAGAGATTTTCGCTCAGATGGACCGAAATTTAGTTGTTATGGAGCAAGCAGTTGAACGTGGGCTAAACGGGGTTCAGTCTGTTTCGGGCTTAACGGGCGGCGATGCAGTTTTACTTCAAAACTATATTGCTTCAGGTAAAAGTCTTTCTGGGGACCTTTTATTAGATGCTGTAAGTAAAGCAGTAGCAACAAACGAAGTAAATGCAGCAATGGGAACAATATGTGCAACGCCAACCGCTGGATCTGCTGGAGTCGTACCAGGTACACTATTTGCTGTAAAAAATAAATTAAATCCTACACGTGAACAGATGATTAATTTCCTATTCACATCTGGGGCATATGGATTTGTTGTAGCTAATAACGCCTTTATCTCTGGAGCTGCAGGTGGGTGTCAGGCTGAAGTTGGTTCTGCAGCTGGTATGGCAGCAGCAGCAATTGTAGAGATGGCTGGTGGCACGCCTGCCCAAACTGCGGAAGCGTTTGCAATTACATTAAAGAATATGCTAGGGCTTGTATGTGACCCAGTTGCAGGGCTTGTAGAGGTTCCATGTGTAAAACGAAATGCAATGGGGGCAGCAAATGCAATGGTCGCTGCAGATATGGCGCTTGCTGGAATAACTAGCCGAATTCCTTGTGATGAAGTAATTGGAGCAATGTTTAGAATCGGTCAAACGATGCATCCAAGCTTAAAAGAAACAGCTCGTGGAGGACTTGCTGCAACACCAACAGGTAAAGCACTAGCTGCCAAAATTTTTGGAAGTGCAGTACAAGTTGACTAATGTATTAGAACCAATTACGGCATTAAAGGGTATTGGAAAAGAAACGGCTGAGCACCTAAGTGAAATGGGTATTTACACTATCGAAGATCTAATTTGGACGTTCCCCTATCGTCATGAAGATTTTCGGCTAAAGGATTTAGCAGAAACACCGCATAATGAAAAAGTAACAATTGAAGCAAGAGTTGAAAGTGTTCCTTCAGTTCTTTATCTAGGGAAAAATAAATCTAGAATACAAGTAACAGTGCTAGCCGGAAGACATCTTGTGAAGGTTGTATTTTTTAATCAAAATTATTTAAGAACTAAGCTTACGCCAGGTGAAATCGTAACGGTCTCAGGAAAATGGGACCGTGGTCGACAAGTCATTAATGGCACGTCTATAAAATTTGGACCTAAAACAGATAATACTGATTTTGAGCCAGTTTATAGCTTAAAGGGCAATATTCATCAGAATAGATTTCGCAAGTATATGCGTCAGGCTTTAGATTTACTTGATGGTGAAATGGCTGAAACACTTCCAAGTCATTTGATTGAGCAATATCAATTGCCAACAATAACAGATGCCTTGGAGGGTGTTCATTTTCCTAAGGATGCAGATCATGCAAAACAAGCAAGAAGACGCTTTGTTTATGAGGAATTATTACATTTCCAGTTAAGAATTCAATCCTTACGTAAAATTCGCAAGGAAAACGAACAAGGTATCTCCATTCAGTATGATGTGAAAAAGGTTCGTGAATTTATTCAAAGTATTTCTTTTGAGCTGACAAATGCTCAAAAGCGAGTAGTCAATGAAATAAGCAAGGATTTAAAAGAGCCGCACCGCATGAACCGACTTTTACAAGGGGATGTTGGTTCAGGGAAAACAATTGTCGCGGCTATAGGACTCTATTCAGCAGTAACAGCAGGCTATCAGGGGGCACTAATGGCGCCAACTGAAATTTTAGCTGAACAGCATGCTGAATCCTTAAAAGGCTGGTTTGACCCGATTGGTGTGAAGGTGGCTATGCTTTCTGGTTCAACGAAAGCAAAAGACAAAAGAATCCTCCTAGAGCAATTACATAATGGGGAAATTGATATTTTAATCGGTACCCATGCCTTAATTCAGCCGGATGTAATCTTTAAAAATCTTGGCTTCGTCATCACCGATGAGCAACATCGCTTTGGTGTAGAGCAGCGTAGAATTTTACGTGATAAGGGAATGAACCCTGACGTACTGTTCATGACGGCTACACCAATTCCTAGAACGCTAGCAATCACTGCTTTTGGTGAAATGGACGTTTCCATTATCGATGAGCTACCTGCGGGACGTAAGCAGATTGAGACACATTGGCTGAAAAAAGAACAATTGAATTCGAGCATAACGAAAATGGAATCTGAACTGCGCCATGGCAGACAAGCTTATGTAATATGTCCACTGATCGAGGAATCAGATAAATTAGATGTTCAAAATGCCGTCGAGGTTTATGAGCAGCTCGCTACAATTTTTAATGGTCGATTTAAAGTTGGTTTAATGCACGGAAGATTGCATTCTGATGAAAAGGATGCCGTGATGCGTGATTTCTCTAATGGAAAGATTGACGTATTAGTTTCCACAACGGTTGTAGAGGTAGGGGTTAATGTTCCGAATGCTACATTTATGATGATTTATGATGCAGATCGTTTTGGGCTTGCACAGCTTCACCAATTGCGCGGTCGTGTCGGTCGAGGCGAGCATCAATCGTATTGTGTACTTTTAGCTGACCCTAAATCAGAAGAAGGTAAAGAACGTATGATGTCTATGACACAAACGAATGATGGCTTCAAGCTTGCGGAAAAGGATTTAGAGCTTCGTGGACCTGGTGATTTCTTCGGGAAAAAGCAAAGCGGGCTCCCTGAGTTCAAAATGGCCGATCTCGTGCATGACTACCGAACATTAGAAGTGGCTAGACAGGATGCGGCAAAGCTTATTTATGAGGATGAATTCTGGAACTCTGACGAATATCAGCATTTACGTGAAATGCTAGAAGAGTCTGGTGTCTTAAATGGAGAACGAATAGATTGATCTAACGGTTTTCGCTATTATTAGCGGGAATCGTTTTATTTTTTTTGTAAAATATGAAATGGCGAGATTATTTGAAAAAGTACCAGGATTATAGCGTAAAGTGGCTAGATTATCTTTCAAAGTGGCTGAATTCCTAGGGGAAGTGTCTAAATTATTACAAACCCCACCTAGAATCCACCAGCAAGAACGAGAAACATCTAAATTCTCTCTTGCGTTCCTTTTTGTAGAAATGTATACTGGTATTAGTACCAAGTGCTAAAAAAACTAGAAGTAGGTGACGAGTGTTTTGAAGCGTACCAAAAAAGAACGGCAAAGACTACTAACTGAAACAATTGAAGATAACCCATTCGTCACTGATGAACAATTAGCTTCACAGTTTGGAGTCAGCGTTCAAACCATTCGCCTCGATCGCATGGAACTATCTATTCCTGAATTGCGCGAACGTATTAAAGACGTTGCAGCACAAAATTATGAGAATGAAGTAAAATCTTTACCATTAGACGAAGTAATTGGTGAAATTATTGATATAGAATTAGATCAACGAGCATTATCCATTTTTGATGTAAAGGATGAGCATGTTTTTCAACGTAACGGCATTGCAAGGGGGCATCATTTATTTGCCCAGGCAAATTCGCTAGCTGTAGCCGTTATCAATGATGAACTAGCGCTTACCGTTAAGTCAAACGTGGTGTTTGTAAAGCCTGTAAAAGCAGGAGATCGTGTAATTACAAAAGCAATTGTTCGTAATAGGAATAGTGAAAAAAATCGTACATATATAGATGTAGTATCAACTGTAAATAATGAAACAGTGTTTAAAGGTGAATTTGAAATGTACCGCACGAAAGGTTCAGGTGACAATAATGAAGTTAGCAATTGATGGAATGGGTGGGGACAATGCTCCAAAGGCAATCGTTGAAGGTGTATTGCTTGCATTAGAAGATTTTCCAAACCTAGAGGTCCAGTTATATGGTAAACAGCAAGAAATGCAGCCTTTTTTGAAAGAGCATGCCCGTCTTGAAGTAATTCATTGTGAAGAAGTTGTTGAAGCTGAGGACGATCCAGCTCGTGCTGTTCGTCGCAAGAAGGATTCATCGATGACGAAAATTCTTGAAGCAGTTACAGATCTGCGTGCAGATGCGTGTTTATCTGCAGGAAATACGGGAGCTTTAATGGCTGGAGGTTTATTTAAAGTAGGACGTATCGAGGGTATTGCTCGTCCAGCATTAGCTACAACATTACCGACAATTGATGGCCAAGGCTTTTTAATGCTTGATTTGGGTGCTAATGCCGATGCAAAACCTGAGAATATTGTACAGTACGCCATAATGGGCTATATTTATGCAAAAAAAGTTAGAGGCATCGACAATCCTCGAGTAGGATTATTAAATATCGGTACAGAAGATAAAAAAGGGAACGAATTAACAAAGCAAGCGTTTACTTTGTTAAAGGAAGCTGACATTAACTTTATTGGCAATGTTGAGTCTCGTGATTTATTAGACAATGTAGCTGATGTTGTGGTGACTGACGGCTTCACAGGAAATATGGTTTTGAAAACGATTGAAGGTACGGCTGGCGCAATGATGTCTATGCTAAAAGAAGCCTTTATGGCTTCTGCTAAAACAAAAATCGGTGCTGTACTTATGAAAACTGAGCTGAAAAAGCTTAAAGGTAAATTAGATTATTCTGAGCATGGTGGAGCGGCGCTGTTTGGTCTTAAAGCACCTGTTATTAAAGCCCACGGATCATCAAATGCAAGAGCAATCTATAGTGCAATACGACAAGCATCTATTATGGCTGAACATAATGTAACAAAAGATATTGCCGAAACAATTGCACAAAGCCAAGAACAATAATTCCATTTATTTTAAGGGGATAAAGGGATGAAACGTTAGAAAAGGGGATTGGATATGACGAAAATAGCTTTTATTTTTCCGGGTCAAGGCTCGCAGCAGGTAGGAATGGGACAAGAATTCATTCAAACTAGTAAGGAAAGTAAAGCTTTTTATGAAAAGTGTGATGAAGTACTTCAATTTTCATTATCAAACTTAATGCTAAATGGTCCTGCTGAGGAGTTAACACTTACTTACAATGCCCAACCGGCATTATTGACAACAGGAGTAATGGTAGCACAAAAGCTAATCGATGCAGGCATTAAACCAGATTATACAGCAGGACATTCATTAGGTGAATATAGTGCCTTTGTTACTTCAGGTGCGCTATCCTTTGAAGATGCAGTGTTAACGGTTCATAAACGTGGCTTGTTCATGAATGAGGCTGTACCTGCAGGTGAAGGTGCGATGGCTGCAATTTTAGGCTTGGATGCAAAAAGCCTAAAAGCGGTTTGTGATCAGATCACGACTGAAGGAAATATAGTTCAGCTAGCTAATTTAAACTGTCCTGGCCAGATTGTTATTTCGGGCACTAAGGAAGGAGTTGAAAAAGCATCTGTAGCAGCTAAAGAAGCAGGGGCAAAACGCGCCATTCCTTTAGTAGTAAGTGGCCCATTCCATTCTGAGCTAATGCGTGAGGCAGCAGAAAAACTGCAAGAGGTAATTGATGCGATTGAGATTCAAGCTCCACATACACCGATTATCAGTAATGTTGGTGCAGAGCTTTTAGAGGATCCAGCAGCAATTCGAAACGAAATGATTGAACAAGTATATAGCCCAGTTTTATGGGAAGACGATGTTCGTAAATTGTTAGAGCTTGGTGTAACTACCTTTATCGAATGTGGGCCAGGAAAAGTACTTTCAGGGCTTGTAAAAAAAGTCGACCGTTCTGTCAAAACATATTGTGTGCATGATGAAGCGACACTTGAGGAAGTCATCGAAGCGATTGGAGTGAGCCAAATTGGGTAAATTAGACGGAAAAACAGCGATCGTTACAGGAGCATCTCGCGGAATTGGACGAGCAATTGCACTACAGATTGCTAGTGAGGGTGCTAATGTTGTCGTGAATTTTAGTGGAAGTGAGCAAAAAGCTAGTGAAGTAGTTAAAGAGATTCAAAATCTTGGCTCACAAGCAATTGCTGTACAAGCTAATATATCAGATAATAATTCTGTTCAAGAGCTAATGAATGCAACGATGGAACAATTTGGAGCAATTGATATTTTGGTTAATAATGCTGGAATCACTCGCGACAATCTTTTAATGCGTATGAAGGAAGATGAGTGGGATGATGTCATCAACACCAATTTAAAAGGTGTGTTCCTATGTACAAAAGCAGTTACTCGTCAAATGATGAAGCAGCGTGCAGGGCGTATTATTAATATTTCTTCTATTGTTGGAGTAATGGGCAATGCAGGCCAGGCGAATTATGTAGCAGCAAAGGCTGGAGTGATTGGTTTAACAAAAACAACGGCTCGTGAGCTTGCTTCTCGTAATATTTTAGTTAATGCTATTGCACCAGGTTTTATCACGACTGAAATGACAGATACTTTACCAGAGGATGTAAAGAGCTCGATGCTAAACCAAATTCCTCTTGCAAAACTTGGTAATCCAGAGGATGTCGCTAAGGCTGTAGTATTCCTAGCTTCAGATGACGCAAGCTATATGACAGGTCAGACCCTTCATATAGACGGCGGAATGTATATGTAATATTGATGGTATTTGACAATGAATCTATTATTAAACTATGTTTGTAAATATTAATGGAATAATATTATTGTTCTTAGTTTGGCAAATATAGTTTTCTATAATACTTTTTTGAGGGGAGGTGAACGATTTGGCTACAGTATTAGAACGTGTTACAAAAGTTGTCGTTGACCGATTAGGTGTTGACGAAAGCGAAGTAAAAGTAGAAGCTTCTTTCCGTGAGGATTTAGGCGCAGACTCATTAGACGTTGTTGAGTTAGTAATGGAACTTGAAGATGAGTTTGATATGGAAATTTCAGACGAGGATGCTGAAAAAATCGCAACTGTTGGCGACGCTATCAGTTACATTGAAACTAAAGTAAGCTAATCGATATATATCGATAAAAGAGGTGCAGTTTAAGCGAAAAGCGAAAACTTTGTGCCTCTTTTTATATTAGTTTGCAGTATAATTAAAGAAAAGTTGAATTTCTAACGGTTTACAAGGTAAACTATACGTTAGAATCTATTAGGAAGGCCGATTGTTCATGACAATAAGAAAAAAAGGTAATAATCAAAAAGCTGGTGTATTACCTGAAAAAGTAAGACATCAATTTGAATTTCTGCAAGAGGAGTTAAATATTTATTTTCGAAATAAAAGTTTACTTTACCAAGCTTTTACGCATTCATCTTATGTGAATGAGCATCGTAGAAAATTATTTACCGACAATGAAAGACTAGAGTTTTTGGGAGACGCTGTACTAGAGCTTTCTGTATCTAAATACCTTTTTGAAAAGTATCCGCATATGAGTGAAGGAGAGCTAACAAAGCTTCGTGCTTCAATTGTTTGTGAGCCATCTCTTGTTATTTTTGCCAATGAATTAAACTTTGGTAAATATGTATTATTAGGAAAAGGTGAGGAACTAACAGGTGGTCGTGAGCGTCCCGCACTATTAGCAGACGTATTTGAATCATTTATAGGTTCACTTTATTTAGACCAAGATTTAGAAAATGTTGTTGAATTTTTAGAACGAATTGTATTCCCAAAAGTAGAAGTCGGTGCTTTTTCGCATGTGATGGATTTCAAAAGTCAGCTACAAGAAATGGTTCAACAATCAAACAATGGTACATTGCATTATGAAATTGTCGATGAAAAAGGACCGGCACATAATCGTACATTCGTTTCCCGCGTTTTATTAAATGACAAGGAACTAGGAATTGGACGAGGAAAATCAAAGAAAGAGGCTGAGCAACAAGCCGCGCAAAATGCGATGGTGACATTGAATCAGTCTAGCATTAAGGAGGATTAGTATGTTCCTTAAACGACTTGAAGTAATTGGCTTTAAATCGTTTGCTGATCGTATTGGTATTGATTTCGTTCCTGGTGTAACAGCAGTAGTTGGCCCAAATGGTAGTGGGAAGAGTAATGTAACGGATTCGATACGATGGGTTTTAGGGGAACAATCCGCGAAATCACTACGTGGGTCCAAGATGGAAGATGTAATTTTTGCTGGAAGTGATTCAAGAAAACCGCTAAATTTTGCTGAGGTAACACTTGTACTCGATAACGAGGATCAGCAAGCACCAATACCTTTTACTGAAATTAGCGTAACGAGACGTGTGTATCGTTCAGGTGATAGCGAATATTTGCTGAATAACCAGCAATGTCGCCTGAAGGATATTACGGACTTGTTTATGGATTCTGGGTTAGGAAAAGAAGCATTCTCGATTATCTCACAAGGACGCGTAGACGAAATTTTAAATAGCCGACCAGATGATCGAAGAACGATTTTTGAAGAAGCAGCCGGTGTTTTGAAGTATAAAAACCGCAAGAAAAAAGCTGAGCATAAACTAGTTGAAACAGATGAGAACCTACATCGAGTTTTAGATATTCTACATGAACTAGATAGTCGCCTTGAGCCACTGCAAATCCAAGCATCCAGTGCAAAGGATTATGTACGTATGACAGATGAGCTTAAGGAATCTGACATTGCCCTAACGGTGAACGATTTAATGTTCCATGCAGAGACTCTAGAAAGCATCAATGTAGAATATCAGCAATTAAAATCTACAGAGCAAGAGCATGCAGCAGAAATTTCAAAGGATGAGGCAAAGCTAGACGCAATCCGTTTGAAATTAAAAGAAATCGATGCTGTATTGGATACTGCTCAGGAGCAACTAGTGGAAGCAAGCTCTGAAGTTGAGCGTTGGGAAGGTCGTAAAGCCCTTATGAAGGAAAAGCGCTCCAACGCAGAAAAGCAGTTACATCAATTACAGCAATCACTACTATTTGCACAAGAGGAAGAACATTCTCTTACAATTAGTGAGGAAGAGAAAAAAGCACAATTTACTGTCAAACAAAAGGAAGTTCAAAAGTTAAAGCTAGAAATTAAGCAACTAGAACTCACTTTAAACTCTTCTGCCTCTGAAATTGAAAAAGAAATTGACCAATCAAAAGATTTATATATCGATTTGTTAAATGAAGAAGCAACTATCAAAAATGAACTAAAGCATATTGAGCAGCAGCTGACGCAACAGCTAGAATCAGCAGAACGTATGAATGACCGTTCTACTGAAATGGTGAAAAAGCTGGAGGAAATCACTTCAGTGAAAATGGAGCTAGAAGCCGAGCTTGCAAAGGTCGATGCGCAGCTGACGCAAAAGCTTGAACAGCATGAGCTTGTTCAAATGAAGCTCAACAAAACTGCAACATCCTTTGAAGAGAAGCAGAAAATGCTTTATCAAGCTTACCAGCACCAGCAACAACTTAAGAGCCGTAAAGAAACATTGGCTGAGCTGGAAGCTGATTTTTCTGGTTTCTTCCAGGGGGTAAAAGAAATTCTTTTAGCTCGTGAACGTGGCGAGCTCTCAGGGATTGAAGGAGCCGTTGCAGAGTTAATTCAAGTGGAGGGGCAGTACTCAAAAGCGATTGAAACAGCTTTAGGTGCCGCATCCCAGCATATTGTAACGAACACAGAAACAGACGCTCAAAAAGCGATTGGCTGGCTTAAAGCAAAACGAGCAGGACGAGCTACTTTCTTACCGAAAACGGTAATGAAGTCTCGAAAGCTTTCCATTTCTCAATTTGGATCAGCAGCCGACCATCCGGCTTTTATAAGTCTTGCAGTTGATTTAGTTGATTTCGATGAGTCAAATCGAACAATCGCTGAAAACTTACTAGGAAATGTTCTTGTTGCTTCAAATCTTGAAGGAGCAAGCCAAATTGCAAGAAGCAGTGGGTTTAGATATCGCGTTGTAACAATCGATGGCGATATTGTAAATGCCGGTGGTTCTTTAACTGGTGGTGCATCCAAGCAGCAATCCTCTTTATTTTCTCGTAAGGCTGAGCTTGATCAGCTAACAGGTAATCTTGAAAAAATGGAGAATTCCATTGTCCAGGCTGAAAAATCGGTTGCTGCTGAGAAGGAAGAAGTGGCTACTTTACGTGAAAAGCTTGAAGTACTAAAGCTAGAAGGGGAAGTGCTTCGTAAAGAGGAAATGACCCTGCGTGCACAGTTACTTGAAATTGGTATGGAAGAGAAAAACTTAAAAGCAACGGTCAATGTTACATCGAGCGAGCAAACTTCCATGACATCAAGAAAAACTACATTACTTGAGCAAAAAGAAGAAGCTACAAAACGTTTAGTGCAGCTAAAGCAGGAGCTTGAAGAGATTAATGAAAAAGTAGCTCAGCTAAGCGAATTAAAAACGAAAAGCGAAAGTGAAAAGGATTCTTTAAGAGAGTCCTCAGCTCAAAAGCGATCAGAGCTTGCAGTAGTGCAAGAACAGGTTAGCCAGCTGCAAATTGCAACGGCTGAGCTTGCTTTACAGCGTTCTAAAGCCCAGCAGCAGGTTACTTCTCTTTCACAGGAGATTAACTGGCTTCAAAGTGAGGATAATAACGGTCCTACCGATGAAGAAATTGAAATGACTGTTATAGAGTGGACAGCGAAAAAAGAAGCTCTAACTGCTAAAATACAGACCAACCGTAATTTGCGCTCTTCTCAGCAGCAAGCTTTAACGCAATTAGAAGTGCAGCTAAAGGAATTGCAGCGAATCCATAAAGGCTTTTTAGAAAGCTTACGAACTGTGGAGGTTAAGGCGAGCCGAATTGAATTCGAAATGAATCGTCTACATACAGTTCTTGAGGAGCAATACGAGCTTGAATTTGAAGAGGCGCGTGAACAAGCGATCGAAATCGAGGATGTTGACCAAGTTCGCCGTAAGGTAAAGCTGTTAAAACAATCGATTGAAGAGCTTGGACCTGTTAATCTAACAGCAATTGAAGAGTATGATAGAGTTTTAGAACGCCATACTTTCTTAACAGAGCAGCGTAATGACCTTCTAGAGGCTCAAGAGACCTTGCATGAAGCAATCCGTGAAATGGATGAAGAAATGTCGATACGTTTCAGAGAATCCTTCATGATGATTCAAACTCAGTTTAGACACGTATTCCGTGAATTATTTGGTGGTGGACAAGCTGATTTAGTCTTGTTGAACCCTGAGAATATTTTGGATACGGGAATTGAAATTGTCGCCCAGCCACCAGGTAAAAAACTTCAAAATTTAAGTCTTTTATCAGGTGGAGAAAGAGCTTTAACGGCAATTGCATTACTGTTTGCTATTTTAAATACTCGTCCAGTACCATTTGTTATTCTGGATGAGGTAGAAGCTGCATTGGATGAAGCAAATGTCCAACGCTATAGTGATTATTTAAAGAAATTAAGCAGTGAAACTCAATTCATCGTCATTACCCATCGTAAAGGTACGATGGAAGGTGCAGACGTACTATACGGTATCACGATGCAGGAATCTGGAGTATCTAAGCTGGTTTCAGTAAAACTTGAAGAAGAACCAGCACTTGTTAGATAGAATGTGATTATTATGGCTTATCGCTAATTAAGCATTGGCGATAAGCCCATTTTCTAATAGACATAAGGAGCGATAAGTGAATGAGCTTTTTTAAACGACTAAAAGAAAAGTTAACTGGCAGTACAGAAGAAGAAAAAGTCCAACAAGAACAGGCTGAAAACCTTGAGTCTGAGTCGGTGGAAATCGATGAAGTCGACGGTTTAGAAGTTGAACAAGAAGAGCCTGTTGTTATTACTAACGAGGTAATTGAACAGGTAATCGAAGAAATTGTAGAAGTTGAAGAGGCTGAAGCAGAAACAGCTGAAGAATCGGTTGTTGAGGATGAGAATCTACCTGCTGCTGTTGAAGAGGCAGTGGAAGATGAGAAAAAGCCATCAGCATGGTCAATTACTCAAAAATTCAAAAATGGTTTAGCGAAAACGCGTGATTCCTTCACATCAAAAGTGAATGATCTTGTAGCACGTTATCGTAAAGTGGATGAAGACTTCTTTGAAGAATTAGAAGAGCTTTTACTTCAAGCCGATGTTGGCTTCGAAACAGTAATGGAGCTTATGGACAAATTACGCTTCGAAGTACAACGCCAAAACATCAAGGATACAGAAGGCATTCAATCCATTATCTCTGAAAAGCTTGTTGAGATTTACGAAGCAGGCGAGGATAATATTACCGAGTTAAATATCCAGCCAGCAGGCGAGCTAACAGTCATCTTATTCGTTGGTGTAAACGGCGTTGGTAAAACAACAACAATCGGTAAACTAGCTCACCGTTTATCACAAGAAGGAAAATCAGTTGTACTTGCGGCAGGGGATACATTCCGCGCAGGAGCAATTGACCAGCTACAAGTTTGGGGAGACCGTGTTGGTTGTGAGGTTATCAAGCAATCAGAAGGCTCAGATCCAGCAGCTGTTATCTATGACGCCATTGCTGCAGCGAAAAAACGCGGCGCAGACGTATTGATCTGTGATACAGCTGGTCGTCTACAAAACAAAGTAAACCTAATGAAAGAGCTAGAAAAAGTGCACCGCGTAATCTCACGTGAAATTCCAGATGCACCACATGAAGTATTACTAGCCCTTGACGCAACAACGGGCCAAAACGCTCTTATTCAAGCCCAAACATTCAAAGAAGCAACAAATGTAACAGGTATCGTGTTAACAAAACTAGACGGAACGGCAAAAGGCGGTATCGTCCTAGCCATCCGCAACAAACTGCACATCCCAGTAAAATTCGTTGGACTTGGCGAAAAAATGGATGACCTACAACCATTCGACGCAGAACGCTACGTCTACGGCCTATTCGCAGAAGGCTTAGAAAAAGAATTAGAAAAAATCGAAGACTAACCAAGCCAGAAAACTATTTCAGTATCCTGCCACACGCGGGTGCTGGAGTAGTTTTTTGTTTTGGGGTGGTTTTAAAAGTGCCGTGTGTGAAAAGCGTACGGATTTTGTTCGTGAAACGTATTGGGAGCACAGGTGATTTTGGAAGCGAGTTTCACAGGGGGGGATGAAACGCGTTGCGAGCAAGGTAGGTGTTTGAAACGAGTTTCATGGAGTGAATGAAACGTATTGTGAGCAAGGAAAATGATTGGAATGAGTTTCATAGGGGGAATGAAACGTATTGCGAAGAAGGAAAACGATTGAAACGAGCTTCAAAGGGGGAATGAAACGCATTACGAGTAAGCTAAACGATTGGAATGAGTTTCATAGGGGGAATGAAACGCGTTGCGAGCAAGGTAGGTGTTTGAAACGAGTTTCATGGAGTGAATGAAACGTATTGTGAGCAAGGAAAATGATTGGAATGAGTTTCATAGGGGGAATGAAACGTATTGCGAAGAAGGAAAACGATTGAAACGAGCTTCATAGTGGGAATGAAACATATTGAGAGCAAGGTAAATGTTTGAAACGAGTTTCATGGAGTGAATGAAACGTATTGAGAGCAAGGAAAACGATTGGAATGAGTTTCATAGGGTGGATAAAATGCATTGAGAGCAAGGTAAGTGTTTGAAACGAGTTTTCATGGAGTGAATGAAACGTATTGCGAGTAAGGTAAGTGTTTGAAACGAGTTTCATGGAGTGAATGAAACGTATTGAGAGCAAGGAAAACGATTGAAATGAGTTTCATAAGGTGGATGAAACGCATTACGAGCAAGGAAAACGAATGAAACGAGCTTCATAGTGGGAATGAACCGTATTGCGAAGAAGGAAAACGAATGAAACGAGCTTCATAAGGTGGATGAAACGCATTACGAGCAAGGTAAACAATCCAAATGCGGTTCATCGAACAAATGAATCGCATCGTGAACAAGGAGACCGTTTGAAACGAGTTTCATAGGGAAGATGAACTGCATCCCGAAGCAAAAAGGTAAACGCGATGCAGTTCATAAGAGGAATGAACGGCATGCCGAAGCAAAAAGGTAAACGCGATGCAGTTCATAAGAGGAATGAACTGCATCCCGAAGCAAAAAGGTAAACGCGATGCAGTTCATAAGAGAAATGACCAGCATCCCGAACCAAAATTATAAACAAGCTGCCGAATAAACCAATCCCCAATCTCCATCCCCCAACCATCCCCAACCACAAAATCCCCCTACTTAACCTACCAATTGTTTAGTATAATTTAATTGTATACAAATGGAATGTTTTGAAAGAAGGGTTACAAATGGATCGTCCAAAATTGTGGACTAAGAATTTCCTTATGATATGTGGCGTTAATTTTTTCACGCATCTTGTATTTTATAGTTTGCTTGCGACTGTTACGCAGTATGTCATTGGACACTTTGGAAAAAGTCAGAGTGATGCTGGGCTCGCTGTTGGGATTTATGTAATTATGGCGGTTGTAGCGCGGCTTTTTGCTGGGAAAATCGTTGATATGATGGGGCGTAAGAAAATACTTATTATCTCTACAGTGCTTTTCTTCTTGGCTGTTTTAGCCTATCAGCTTGCAACGACCTTTACTTTATTTATGATTGTTCGGGCAATTCACGGGCTTACCTTTGGATTTTTAATGACTGCTACTAATGCGATTATGGCAGATGTTGTACCCGATGAACGTAGGGGAGAAGGAACAGGCTATTATGCTACCGCAATGAATATCGCGATGGCGACAGGACCGTTTATTGGCCTATTTATGCTAAGTATCACAACTTTCGATATGTTTATATGGGTATTGGTTTTCGCGGCTTTCTGTAATCTGCTTGGAATCTTCTTAAAAGTTCCAGCGCCAAAAAGGGAAACACAGCATACTCAAAAGCTTACCTTTTCAATCAGTGATATGTTTGAAAAACAGGCATTACCGATTGCCATCTGTATGTTTTCGTTAGCTTTAGGCTATTCGAGCTTATTATCATTTTTAGCGTCTTATACGGACGAAATCGGGCATGGGGAAGTAGCTACATACTTTTTTGTTGTTTACGCTGTTGCGTTAGTACTCACGCGACCTATTACAGGTAGGCTATTTGATCGCTTAGGGGAAAATAAATTAACCTATCCGATGCTTGTTTTATTAGTTATTGGCTATTTTGTCTTAAGTCAAGCGAGCAGTGGGTGGATGATTTTGTTAGCTAGTGCTTTAATCGGAATCGGCTATGGGACAGTGCAATCCAATTATTTAGCGATCGCCATTAAAGAAGCGTTAAAAAATAGGAAGGCTACTGCCACATCAACATTTTTCATCCTGATGGACTTAGCAATTGGAATTGGCCCGTATCTATATGGGGTTTTATTGGCTTATATGAGCTATCAATCGATGTATAGCTGGACGGTCGTGTGGTTTGTTGTTGCTATAGCAATATATTATTTCTTGCATGGTAAAAAAGCGAGAACAAGACAAGCAAATGCAGAGAAAATAGGTTGATTTTAGGCATATTAAAACTTGAAAATGTGGACAAGGAAATTTCCTTGACACACCTTTTGAAAACGTATATGATACAGTAGACAAAATATGATTGGAGAGATATTTAATGCTACTTGAAAAAACAACACGCATGAACTTTCTCTTCGACTTTTATCAAGCATTATTAACTGATAAACAAAGAAGTTATATGGAACTTTACTACCTAGATGACCATTCACTGGGGGAAATTGCAGAGAGCTATAAAGTTTCACGCCAAGCTGTATATGACAACATTCGTCGTACAGAGGCAATGCTTGAAGAATATGAAGATAAATTACGTTTATTTGAAAAATTTGGTCTACGTCAAGAAATTCTTGAACTGTTAACTAAGTCAATCAAGGACGAAGCTTCTACTATAGAATACCGTCTTGAATTGGTGAAACGATTAAAAGAAACGGATTAGGAGGCTAATACATGGCATTTGAAGGGTTAGCGGAACGACTCCAAGGAACAATCCAAAAGATAAAAGGTAAAGGGTTAGTTACCGAACAAGACGTTAAAGCGATGATGCGAGAGGTTCGTCTTGCATTAATCGAAGCAGACGTTAACTTAAAGGTTGTTAAAGAGTTTGTCAAAAAAGTTAGCGAACGAGCTGTTGGTTCAGAAGTGATGAAAAGCTTAACTCCTGGTCAACAAGTTATTAAAATCGTTCAGGATGAGCTGACATTATTAATGGGTGGGGAACAAAGCCCTATTAAATTTAATACGAAGCCGCCAACTGTCATTATGATGGTCGGGCTGCAGGGTGCTGGTAAAACAACTACTACTGGTAAATTAGCGAATGTATTACGTAAAAAATATAATCGTAAGCCTTTATTAGTTGCTGCCGATATTTATCGTCCAGCCGCTATTCAACAGCTTGAAACATTAGGAAAGCAGCTGTCTATTCCTGTCTTTGCTCTAGGAACAGAAGTATCTCCAGTTGAGATTGCTCGTCAAGCATTAGAGCATGCAAAAGAAGAGCATCATGATGTGGTTATTATCGATACTGCAGGTCGACTGCATATTGATGAAACACTAATGGATGAGCTAAAAAATATTAAAGCACTTAAAGAACCAGACGAAGTATTTTTAGTTGTCGATGCTATGACTGGTCAGGATGCTGTTAATGTTGCTCAAAGCTTTAACGAAACAATCGGTATTACGGGCGTTGTCTTAACAAAATTAGATGGCGATACTCGTGGTGGTGCTGCACTATCTATCCGTGCTGTTACAGAAAAACCGATTAAATTCGTCGGTATGGGTGAAAAAATGGATGCTCTTGAGACATTCCACCCTGAACGTATGGCGTCTCGTATTTTAGGGATGGGTGACGTTCTTTCGTTAATCGAAAAAGCGCAAGCAAATGTAGATATGGAGAAGGCAAAAGAGCTTGAAGAAAAATTTATGTCTCAAAGCTTTACTCTTGATGACTTTGTGGAGCAGCTTCAAGCTGTTAAGAAAATGGGGCCGCTTGAGGATATGCTTAAGATGCTGCCAGGTGCCAACAAAATCAAAGGCCTTGATAATGTGAAGGTCGATGAAAAGCATATGGGGCGTGTGGAAGCGATTATATATTCCATGACTAAGGCAGAAAAAAACCATCCAGAAATCATGAATGCAAGCCGTAAAAAGCGTATTGCACAAGGATCTGGTACATCTGTGCAGGAAGTCAACAGATTGCTTAAGCAATTTGAGGATATGAAGAAAATGATGAAGCAAATGACAGGTATGACTCAAGGTAAAGGAAAGAAAAAAATGAAGCTACCTGGCCTGGATTCATTGTTTAAATAAAAAAAGTTTGCTAAAATATTAGGTGTTAAGAAAAAACACTTTACAAACCAAAATAAACTTGATAATATACTATCTTGTGTGAAACTTATTCGGAGGTGCAATAAATAATGGCAGTTAAAATTCGCTTAAAACGTATGGGAGCTAACAAATCTCCTTTCTATCGTATCGTAGTTGCTGATTCTCGTTCTCCACGTGACGGACGTCAAATCGAAACAGTTGGTACTTATAACCCACTTACTTCACCAGCAACAGTTAACATCGATGAAGAGAAAGCTCTTAAATGGTTAGCTGATGGTGCAAAACCATCTGATACTGTACGTAACCTGTTCTCAGAACAAGGTATCATGGAGAAATTCCACAACCAAAAATTCAGTAAATAATTCTAGAGGTGACACGCGATGCAGAAGCTGATTGAAACAATCGTAAAACCGTTAGTCGATTATCCAGAAGAAGTTCGTGTCGAAACGGACGAGAATTCAAGTCGAGTTGTTTATAAACTTTTTGTTCATCCAGAAGATCGAGGAAAAGTAATAGGCAAGCAAGGTCGCGTTGCAAAGGCAATTCGTACAATTGTTTATTCAGCTGCTGGCAGTCATCACAAGAAAAAGACTTACGTCGACATATTAGACTGAAAAGTGGAGCGCGTTTGTTCAACCGCGACAAGCACTGGAGACTGCTGAAGGGCATGCTTGCATGCACAGAAGAAGTCGAAGTGACCTCGAGCGGTTAACGTGCGAAACTAGACAATAAAGCGGAAAACGGTAGTAAATGCCGTTCAAAGCTTACATAAAAGAAGGGAGCTAAATGCTATCCCTTCTTTTTTATTAACTTTTTTAGTATGATAATGTCGATATAAGCAATTGATATTTAACTTAAGGTGGGCTTAATTAATGGAATGGTATAATGTAGGTAGAATCGTTAATACACACGGAATTCGCGGAGAGGTACGCGTCCTTTCCACAACAGACTTTGAAGACGTACGATTTGCGATTGGAAACAAATTAGCGGTTTTCAAAAAAGATGATAAAAAACCAATTTGGGTAACGATAGAAAGTGCCCGTCGACATAAAAACTTTATTTTATTAACCTTTGAAGGCTACAATAACATCAATTTTGTGGAGCCTTTTAAAGAAGGTCTATTAAAAGTGTCAAAGGACCAATTAGATGAGGATGTACTTGAAGAGAACGAATACTACTACTTCGAAATAATTGGCTGTGAGGTCTTTTCTGAAGAAGGCGAGCAAATTGGAACGATTACGGAGATTCTTGAAACTGGTGCTAATGATGTATGGGAAGTGAAGAATGCTAACGGTAAAAAACACTATATCCCTTATATTGAGGATGTAGTAAAAGAAATCGACATAGAAGAAAAGAAAATCGTTATTCACGTGCTGGAAGGTTTATTGTAATGAATATTCATGTCCTAAGTTTATTTCCAGATATGTTTACCGGTGTATTCGGTTCATCGATTTTGAAAAAGGCACAGGAAAAAAATGCTGTTTCATTGGCGGTGTCTGATATCCGGGATTTTAGTACAAATAAGCATAAACAAGTAGATGATTATCCTTATGGTGGTGGTGCAGGTATGGTGTTAAAGCCAGAGCCGATGTTCCAGGCCGTAGAATCTATTACAGAGGGACGAAAACCTCGAATTATTCTTATGTGTCCTCAGGGTGAGCGCTTTACTCAAAAAAAAGCAGAGGAGCTTGCTAAGGAAGATGAGCTTGTGTTCTTATGTGGGCATTATGAAGGCTACGATGAACGGATTCGTACAAATCTTGTGACCGATGAAATCTCTATCGGGGACTTTGTATTAACTGGTGGGGAATTGCCTGCTATGACTGTAATCGATGCTGTTGTACGTCTTTTGCCTGGTGTGTTAGGACAAGAAGACTCTCATATTCAGGATTCGTTTTCAACAGGGCTATTAGAGCATCCACACTATACTCGTCCTGCTGAATTTAGAGGAATGAAAGTGCCTGATGTATTGTTATCAGGGAACCATGCTAATATCGATAAATGGCGTGAACAGGAGTCCTTAAAACGCACATTTGAAAGACGTCCGGACCTTCTGGATGAAATGGAGCTAACACCACAGCAAAAAGCCTTTGTCGAAAGCTTGAAGTCCAAGTAGCAGCATAGGTTTATTGTGGAAGCTATTAATTCTTTTTTAAAACTAATTGGTGTATCAAAATAAGTCGAATTAGAATCTATATAATACTTGCAAACAATAAAAAGAATATGGTATTATTCAAGTTGTGCTTCTATATGAAGTGCTGAATTACGGTGTTCCGCTGAGTCCATTTAGAGGACTGTAAGAGCATCTGTCTAAGGAGAGAAAATAAATGTCAAACATTATTACAGAAATTACAAAAGAACAGCTTCGTTCTGATCTACCATCTTTCCGTCCTGGTGACACTGTTCGCCTACACGTTAAAGTTGTAGAGGGTACTCGTGAGCGTATCCAATTATTCGAAGGTGTAGTTATTAAACGTCGTGGTGGCGGAATTAGCGAAACTTTCACAGTTCGTAAAATTTCTTACGGTGTTGGTGTTGAACGTGCATTCCCTGTTCACACTCCAAAAATCACTAAATTAGAAGTTATCCGTCGTGGTAAAGTACGTCGTGCTAAACTTTACTACCTACGTAACCTACGTGGTAAAGCTGCTCGTATTAAAGAAATCCGATAATAACTTTTTGAGAGGGGGCTTGTTTTCAAGCTCTCTTTCTTTTTGGTAAAAAAGAAATGGAAACAATAGGCTTCTTATCTAATAAATGCAACAAAAGATATAGCTCCATATTGGAGAAGATATTCATGAGTTTTCAAACTTGTATACATAATTCATTTACAATAAAATGATGTTAGATAGGGAGGAATCTTCCGTGGAGAATACAAAAAAAGAAAAAAACGAACTTTGGGAATGGATTAAAGCGCTTGTAATTGCATTTGTTATTGCTGTGCTCATTCGCTACATATTATTTACACCAATCGTGGTGGATGGAGATTCGATGATGCCAACCTTAAAAGATGACGACCGAATGATAGTAAACAAAATTGGCTATACAATCGGCAAACCGGATCGCTTTGATATCGTAGTATTCCATGCTCCAGAGGGCAAAGATTACATTAAACGTGTGATAGGTCTTCCTGGTGATACAATCGAATATAAGGACGACCAGCTCTATATAAATGGCAAGGCTTATGATGAGCCATATTTAGATGAGTATAAATCACAAATAACAGAGGGCACTCTAACACAAGACTTCACTTTACAAGAAATTGACCCAACGCTTGACGTCATTCCAGAAGGGTATGTCTTTGTAATGGGAGATAACCGACGCTATAGTAAAGATAGTCGTCATATTGGCATCGTTAGTCAGGATGAGCTTATTGGAAATACAAGCATTATCTTCTGGCCAATCGGTGATATTACAATTGTAAAATAATATTGAATGAGTGAAGGGGGTTCTTTTGCAATCTCCTTTTCTTTTTGGAATCAAGACATAGCACATAAAAATTTTTGGACATAATAATTTTAGGAATACATATAAGGAGGAATACAACATGACTATACAATGGTTTCCGGGACATATGGCGAAAGCGCGACGTGAAGTTTCAGAAAAACTCAAACTAGTAGATATCATTTTTGAGCTTATCGATGCGCGTTTGCCCCTTTCTTCAAGAAATCCAATGATTGACCAGGTGATCAATCAAAAACCGCGTCTATTAATTTTAAATAAAGCAGATATGGCCGATGAGACTGAAACAAATAGATGGGTGCAATATTTTGCAAAGCAAGGACACACAGCAGTAGCCATAAACTCTTTAGAAGGAAAAGGACTGCAAAAGGTAACAAAAGCGGCACAAGAAATTTTAGCTGAAAAATGGGATCGAATGAGAGCGAAAGGTATGAAGCCGCGTGCGATTCGTGCCATGATTGTAGGAATTCCAAACGTAGGGAAATCCACTTTGATCAACCGATTAGCGAAGAAAAATATCGCAAAAACAGGGAATATGCCTGGGGTAACAAAGTCTCAGCAATGGATTAAAGTAGGAAAAGATATCGAGCTACTAGATACACCAGGAATTCTTTGGCCAAAGTTCGAGGACCAAGAAGTCGGTTTGAAATTAGCTTTAACAGGTGCCATTAAGGACACAATCATTAACATGGAGGACCTTGCAGTTTACGGACTGAAGTTCCTTTCTATCCACTACCCATATCGTATGGAAGAACGCTACGGATTAACAGCAATTCACGATGAACTAATAGATACTTTTGACCATATCGGTAAACACAGAAAAGTTTTCGGACCTGGTGGAGAAATCGACTACGATCAAGTGGCTCTAATCATCGTTCGTGATATCCGTAACCAGCACTTCGGCAAAATTACATTCGATATTGTCGCTGAACAATTAGAAAAAGAAGCTTTGGCGGAGGAGTAGTCGCTGGAGTAACTCAATAGTAGTCTTTGAACGCACTTCGTACTTTGTATGAAGTGCGTTTTAATTATTAAAGTGAGAGGTGAAAAAATAGCTCGTGCTTTTAGTAAAATTTGCGCGGTTAGATTGGTTTGGACGTAATGAGTGGGGGAGTCGCACGTTATCGGGTGAAAGTCGCACGTAACGAGATGGAAGTCGCACGAAACGAGATGAAAGTCGCACGTAAAACGATGAAACTCGCACGTAAAGAGAGAAGTCGCACGAAACGGGGTGGAAGTCGCACGTAACGAGATGAAAGTCGCACGTAAAACGATGAAACTCGCACGTAAAGAGAGAAGTCGCACGTAATCGGGTGAAACTCGCACGTAATCAGGGAAAAGTCGCACGTAAATCAACCAAACTCGCACGTAACCAGACCAAACCCGCACGTAACCCCACATCTCCATCCCCACCCCAAAAACCCCAGCAAAAAAAGCAAAGAAAAAACGGTATCGTTTCTCCTTCGCCCTTCACGTTACTTAAACTTATGCTGGCATATCCGTTGGAGTTGGTGCAGCATAGCCTTCTTTATATTTGGAATCAATGGCATCTCTAATTTCCTTTAATGATTTCCCTTGTTGAGCCATTTGCACGGATTCTACAGCAATTTCTAGGCAAACAAGGCAGCGTGTTCCGTGATCATCCCAAACTACGGAACCATCCTCGCGCGTCTCTGCTATGAAGCAATTTAAGTTACTGCGATGTCCTACTGAATCCCCGCACCCACAATAGCAAGGCATCCATTCTAAAATATCTGTAGCTTTACCGGCAACCTGATAGACTAGACGAATATCCTCATGCTGACCGTCTAAAAAGCTTGGTAAAATATCAGCTGATGCAGTCATTTCTTGAATGTCGCCAGAAGCATGATCGTGGGAATCGTGGCTATCACTCGCTTGGCTTGTACCCGTATCATCACCATGATCTCCACTAGCCTCATGCTCTTCTTTTGTATGTTCATCTTTTGCAGCATTCCCGCATGCGGACAATATAAGGAGTATGCTAGCAAAAAGAGGGAAAAGTTTTTTCATAAGTTCTCCTCCAATCAGTTCAAGTTAATTATAGACTGAAATTTACCAGATGGACAAGGAACTGTGTTAATTTGATAGTAGAGAAAATCTAATTGGAAGTTTCGAATAGTTTCTTCTAAATTGAGGAAAAATGCCGATATATATAAAGAGATAAAATAGGGAAGTGTCATACATATGGTAAAAACAATAAAAGAAATTACAATCGCTTTAAACGAAGCGCAAAAATACGAAGCCTGGATGAAGGAAATCGAAGCCGATGAACGTGCAGGAGTTATAAAGGCTTGGAAGCAATGGAATAATCGTATGGAAAAAGAAAAGAAAATGCTAGAAGAGCATGAAAGTAAGGTTAATTTCGACAAAAGCTTTTTAGCCTCACCAGAACATCATGTAGCCGGTATTGATGAAGCAGGGCGTGGTCCTTTAGCTGGTCCTGTTGTTACAGCTGCCGTGATTCTGCCAAAAAACTGTGAAAAATTTATAGGCATCAATGATTCGAAGCAGTTAACAAAAAAAGCAAGAGAAGAATTTGCAGCCATCATTAAAGAGCACGCCTTGGCCTATGCCATTCATTTTCAGAGTGCAGCAGTAATTGATGAGCTTAATATCTATGAAGCGACAAAGCAATCCATGAAAAAAAGCGTTGAAGGATTAGAGATTTGCCCAGACTTTTGTATTGTGGATGCTATGACATTGCCGATTGATATCTCTCAAAGCTCGATTATCAAAGGTGATGCTAAAAGCTTAAGCATTGCTGCAGCATCCATTCTAGCGAAAAATGCGCGAGATGAATATATGGAACAGCTTCACGAAAAATACCCAGTCTATGGCTTTGACCAAAACGCTGGATATGGCACTAAGCAGCATTTGGAAGCGCTCGAAGCATATGGCTTTATGGAAGAACACCGAAAAAGCTTTGAACCGATTAAATCAATGGTTGAAGTAAAGGAGCGGGTATTAATATGACATCCACATCTTTTAATCCAATACAAATACAGCAAACAACAATTGAACAAAATCAACCCCTATCCCTAAAACAGGGACAAGTATTCCATGGGACCATCAAAAAACTATACCCAGATCAAATGGCTGAAATACAGGTTGGACAAAACAAATTGTATGCAAAGCTTGAAACCCCTTTAAAAGCAGGAGATTCGCATTTTTTTCAAGTAACGAACATGAATCCTCAAGCAGAGTTAAAAGTGGTTACAGGGCCAATGCAGCAATCTCAAACAACAGCTCAGCAGTTAAATCAGCTATTAGACACCATGAATCTGCCAAAAACACAAGAAATGCAGCAAGTGCTTTCCCATTTTGTGAAAAATCAGCTACCTCTTTCGAAGGAAACGCTCTTACAGGCTGAAAATTGGCTGAAGAATTTGCCAGAATCCATTACAAAGCAGGAAGCATTGCAGGCTATTCAAAAAATGGCGGAGCTAAAGCTTCCATTCACAAACGAAATATTTAAAGGTTTAATATTTGGTTCCAAAAGTAATGGGATGACTTCTGCTCTTGCCAATTTGTCGACATTATTAGCTCAGGATACAAGTATTGAACCTGCCATAAAATCAACTATTCAGCAGCAACTTCAACTGATTTCTAAGCCCCTTGCAGAAGAAACAGGTGGCAACCTACTTTCAAAGGCTGTGCAAAATTTGTTTAACACAGAAACAAGTGCTTCCCAAAAATCACAGGTGCTCAACCTCTTAAAAAATGCAGATATAGTCCCAAAGAATGCAACGGCAGAGAATTGGCTATCTCAAGGCTTAAAGCAGCATCAAAACCTGGCAAATGAATCGATTAAACCATCTGCGAGTCAGCTGATTCAAACGGTGATGACTTCAAAACCGGCAGATTCGCAACAAATCATCCAGCAGGTACAAACATGGATTAATGATCAGACAAACTTATCAGAGCAGCAAAAAACACAATTACAGCAGCTCGTAAATCGCTATGAAGCATTACCAAAAAACGCTTCAACACTACTCGAGATGTTCACAAAGCAACTCCATGAGCAGCTCGTCAAAGCGTTTGCAGCCCAATCGAGTGAGACTTCTACTACAACACCTAGGGACCAATTACTTTCCCTGCTGAAGCCTGAAGCTACTTATCCCCAAGCTACTCAGTCTACTTTGTTAAATTTAGTGAGAACAGCAGGAGAATCAACTGTAGCAACCGTCCAAAATATGCAGCTGCAAGCAGATGCAGAAGTATTGTCAGCAATGGATGGGAAAATGATGGAACAAGCGATTAAAACAGTCCTAAAGGGCTTGGGCATGAGCTACGAGGCGTCCTTAAATAGTAAAATGTCCGATATGCAAGAACTGGCCCAATCGTTAAAGCCGCAGCTCTTATCTCTTATACATGATTCTCAAATTTCCTCAAATGTCAGAGAAGCAACGGACAATATTCTATCAAGGTTAAATGGGATGCAGTTAACTTCAGGAGAAAACGGTCATCAGCATCAATTAGTCATGCAAATTCCGTTGCAGTTTTTAGGTAAAAAAACAGAGGCAACTCTTCAATGGAATGGCCGAATGAAGGAAAATGGCAAAATTGATGCCAACTACGCGCGGGTTTTATTTTACTTAAATATGGAGGCTCTAGAAGAAACAATGGTGGATATGCAGGTTCAAAATCGCATCATTACCATTCATTTATATAATAATCAGCCACAGCTTGAGAATTTAGCCGAGCCCTTGAAAGCTGTATTAAAAAAGGGATTATCAGATAAAGACTATCAGCTATCCGGATTATTTGTGAAGCCTTTTGAAAAAACTACTGCTCCTCAAACTGTCACGATGAAAAAAGGTGATGAATCGAAATTGAATAGTGGAGTGGATATTCGAATATGAACGATAAAAAGTATGTCAGAAAAGAAGCAATCGCACTAACCTACAATCCAGAGAATAATAATAGCCCGACTGTAATCGCAAAGGGAAAAGGGAAAATCGCTGATAATATCCTAGAAAAAGCAGCGCAAAATGATATACCAGTATATGAGGACAAAAACCTTGTTGAACTGTTAGGGAACCTTGATTTAAACGAATCTATTCCTGAAGAATTGTATGAGGCAGTAGCAGAAGTATTTGCTTTTATTTATCGATTGGATCGCAATTATCAAACAAAAACAAAATAAATCTTCAAGAAACTATAGACGAAAATACAAAAGATAGATAATATTGTAATAAAATATTCTATTTTTATACAAATGATACAAGGATAGACATTGTCAGAATGTTTGTATAGAATGGATTATGTTAAGAAAATAATTTCCACAAAGGTTGATTGGAGGATGTATCATGAATATCCATGAGTATCAAGGGAAAGAAATCCTAAGAAAATATGGAGTAAGTGTTCCAAATGGGAAGGTTGCGTTTTCACCGGAGGAAGCTGTAAAGGTTGCAAAGGAACTTGGTTCAAATGTAATCGTTGTCAAAGCTCAAATCCATGCGGGTGGACGTGGTAAAGCTGGGGGTGTAAAAATCGCGAAGAATTTGGAGGAAGTCCGAACTTACGCGAAGGAGTTATTAGGAAAAATCTTAGTAACTCATCAAACTGGTCCTGAAGGTAAAGAGGTTAAACGTCTTTACATTGAAGAGGGGTCAGACATTAAAAAAGAATATTATTTGAGCTTTGTTTTAGATAGAGCAACTTCTCGAGTTACTTTAATGGGCTCTGAGGAAGGCGGCATGGATATTGAGGAAGTAGCAGAGCACTCTCCAGAGAAAATCTTTAAAGAAGTAATCGATCCTGTTTCAGGACTGCTTCCATTCCAGGCACGTCGCATGGCTTTTAGTATGAATATTCCGGCAAAGCTTGTAAACAAAGCAGCAAAACTAATGCTAGGTTTATATGAAGCCTTTGTTACTAAGGATGCTTCTATTTTAGAGATCAACCCACTTGTAGTAACAGGTAGTGAAGAGGTTGTCGCTCTAGATGCGAAATTTAATTTCGATGGAAATGGCTTATATCGTCATAAAGATATCGTTGAACTAAGAGATTATGATGAAGAGGATCCAAAAGAAATCGAAGCTTCTAAATACGATCTTAGCTATATCTCATTAGATGGCAACATTGGCTGTATGGTTAATGGGGCAGGTCTTGCTATGGCCACAATGGATACAATCAGCTATTACGGCGGAAAACCGGCTAACTTCCTGGATGTTGGGGGCGGCGCTACAGCAGAGAAAGTAACAGAAGCATTTAAAATTATCCTATCAGATCCAAATGTTAAAGGAATCTTCGTTAATATCTTCGGAGGCATCATGAAATGTGATGTCATTGCAGAGGGAGTAATTACTGCTGCGAAGGAAGTAGGGTTAAAAGTTCCTTTAGTTGTACGTTTAGAGGGGACAAACGTAGGACTTGGTAAAGAACTATTGAATGCATCTGGTTTAAATATTGTAGCGGCCGACTCAATGGCAGATGGCGCTGAAAAAATTGTAGAGCTTGTAGGTTAAGGAGGCTAATGACAATTCATGAGTGTATATATTAATGCGGATACAAAGGTAATTGTTCAAGGAATCACAGGGGAAACTGCACTTTTCCATACAAAGCAAATGCTGGAATACGGCACGAAAATTGTAGCAGGTGTTACACCAGGAAAAGGTGGACAAGTTATTGAAGGCGTGCCTGTATTTAATACTGTAGAGGATGCAGTAAAGGTAACAGGTGCTAATGTTTCAGTTATTTACGTACCAGCACCATTTGCAGCTGATGCAATTATGGAGGCAGTGGACGCTGACTTAGATTTAACAATTTGTATTACAGAGCATATCCCGGTATTAGATATGGTAAAAGTAAAGCGTTATATGGAAGGCAAGAAAACGCGTTTAGTTGGACCAAACTGCCCGGGTGTGATTAGTGCAGATGAATGTAAAATTGGAATTATGCCAGGATACATTCATACAAAAGGTCATGTAGGCGTTGTATCTCGTTCTGGTACGTTAACATATGAAGCAGTTCACCAGTTAACACAAGCAGGAATTGGTCAAACAACTGCTGTTGGTATTGGTGGAGACCCTGTAAATGGAACAAACTTCATCGATGTACTACAAGAATTCAACAATGATCCAGAAACTTATGCAGTTGTGATGATTGGTGAAATCGGTGGTACAGCAGAAGAAGAAGCTGCTGAATGGATTAAAGCGAATATGACAAAGCCTGTTGTTGGATTTATCGGTGGACAAACAGCACCTCCAGGTAAGCGTATGGGGCATGCTGGTGCAATTATTTCCGGCGGTAAAGGAACAGCAAAAGACAAAATTAAAGCTATGAATGATGCTGGAATTGAGGTTGCGCCTACTCCATCTGTAATAGGTGAGACATTAATTAAGGTTATCAAAGAAAAAGGTCTATACGAACAATGTAAAACTCATTAAAATAGAGGGTGGGGCGTGTTATAACGCTCCACCCTTCCCTAATTTGCGGTCACTTTTTATAAAAAACGAAGAAATTTCTTCTATTATAATAAGGAGTGATATATTGAACAATTTACATGAAATCCTCTCTTTTCATTACGTTTATCCACTTCCCTTAAACAAATTTCAAATTCTGATGAAATCTATCGAATCTACGCGCAATATAATAGAAACTTCTCCCTTGGTATTAGCTAAAATTCTTTCGATTTCGACAAATCACGCACGAACTATTTTAAAGAATTATCAGCAGGTATTAGATATAAATTTAGTAGATGTATATCATTCTTCCTCTATCAAGGCCATTACGTTTAATAGTGAATTTTATCCTGAAAGCTTACACGATTTGTTAGACCCTCCAACAGTTCTTTATGCCAAAGGGGATATTTCTTTACTCACTCAGCCTAAAAAAATTGCCATTATTGGATCAAGAAAAGCAACAAATTACTCTAGTCTAGCGTTGGAATATATTATACCGCCACTTGTTGAACAAAATATTGTTATAGTAAGCGGTCTTGCAATGGGAGCAGATAGCTT
Source organism: Ureibacillus chungkukjangi (assembly GCF_044795995.1). Lineage (NCBI taxonomy): Bacteria > Bacillati > Bacillota > Bacilli > Caryophanales > Caryophanaceae > Ureibacillus > Ureibacillus chungkukjangi. The sequence goes on from NZ_CP085009.1 coordinate 1,261,134, forward strand.
GGCGCATCGGGCTACGATTCAGTATGGAGGCAAAACCATTGCAGTTTTAGGACATGGCTTTTCCCATCTTTACCCGCCAGAAAATAAGGCCCTTGCTTGCGAAATAGGGGAGAATCATTTACTTTTAACAGAATATCCTCCATATGTTGGGGTCCAGAAATGGCATTTTCCAATGAGAAATCGTATTATTAGCGGTATCAGCAATGCCCTCGTTGTAACAGAGGCTTCTCTAAAAAGTGGGACACTCATCACAACCGAGCATGCTTTAGAACACGGAAAAGATATTTTTGTAGTTCCTGGACCTATTTTAAAAGAACAGTCAAAAGGAACAAATAGTCTACTGCGAGAAGGGGCTATTCCAATTTGGGACGGGTATCAAATCATAGAGGAATTAAAATTGTTTTGAAGGTAAATATTGAAAAAAAGTTGCATTCTTATAAAAACTGTTATACATTTTGCAACAGATACATTTTTTAGGGATACTTACCAAAGTATGTCTATACAAAAATAAACAATTAACCTCTACAAGGGGGAAGAATATAGATGGCAGATTATTTAGTGATAGTAGAATCACCAGCAAAAGCGAAAACAATTGAAAGATACCTAGGGAAGAAATATAAAGTCAAAGCTTCCATTGGTCATGTTCGAGACCTACCAAAAAGTCAAACAGGTATTGATACTGAAAATAACTATGAACCAAAATACATTACCATTCGTGGGAAGGGTCCTGTATTGCAGGATCTAAAATCAGCTGCTAAAAAAGCAAAAAAAATCTATCTCGCAGCCGATCCCGATCGCGAAGGAGAAGCAATAGCCTGGCATTTAGCCCAAGCATTAAATATTGAAATAACTTCCGATTGTCGTGTGGTATTTAATGAAATTACAAAGGATGCTATTTTAGAATCCTTCAAAAGTCCACGTCCCATCAATATGGATTTAGTGGATGCACAACAAGCAAGACGTATTTTGGACAGGCTTGTAGGGTATAACATTAGCCCAATCCTTTGGAAAAAAGTAAAAAAAGGATTATCCGCAGGACGAGTTCAATCCATTGCACTAAGATTTATCATTGATCGTGAAGAAGAGATTAAAAACTTTGTTCCTGAAGAGTACTGGTCGATTGAAGCCATTTTTGAAAAAGGGAAAAAGCAATTTGACTCTTATTACTATGGCAATGGTGAAGAAAAAGTAAAGCTTACAAACGAAGAGCAAGTGAAGACGGTTTTAAGTGGCCTAAAAGGTGATGCGTTCCGTGTTGCCAATGTGGTGAAAAAGGAACGTAAACGTAATGCGGCACCATCATTTACAACCTCCTCTCTTCAGCAAGAGGCTGCACGAAAATTAAATTTCCGTGCTAAGAAAACAATGATGCTGGCTCAACAGCTTTATGAAGGTATTGATATCGGGAAAAAAGAAGGTACTGTCGGGTTAATTACATATATGCGTACTGACTCTACTCGAATTTCGGACACTGCTAAAGCTGAAGCGGTAAATTATATCAATGAAAAATATGGTAAAGAATATGTTGTTGGAGAAGCAAAGCAAGCTAAAAAGGCTGCCAATGCTCAAGATGCCCATGAAGCAATCCGCCCAACAAGTACAATGCGTACGCCAGAGGAGCTAAAGGCAGTATTAAGCCGTGATCAGCTTCGACTATATCGACTAATTTGGGAGCGTTTTATCGCAAGTCAAATGGCTCCTGCGGTTTTAGATACAGTAACAGTAGATTTAGTGAATGGCAATGTTCAATTCCGTGCAAATGGGTCTCATGTAAAGTTCCCAGGTTTTATGAAGCTTTATATTGAAGGAACTGATGACCAAACAGAGGAAACAACAAAGCTGCTTCCAGAGATGGAAGTTGGAGATACGGTGAAGTCGTTAGAGATTGAACCGAAGCAACACTTCACACAACCGCCTCCACGCTTCACAGAAGCACGTCTAGTGAAGGAGCTTGAGGAAAGAGGCATTGGACGCCCTTCTACGTATGCACCGACTCTGGATGTCATTCAAAGACGAGGCTATGTTCAATTAGACGCAAAACGATTTGTACCGACAGAGCTTGGGGAAATCGTCCATCAAGCAACATTGGAGTTTTTCCCGGAAATTATCAACATTGAGTTTACAGCACAAATGGAGCATGATTTAGATGCTATCGAGGAAGGCGCACGAAGATGGGTAGAAGTCATTGATGCTTTCTACAAAGATTTTGAACCTCGAGTAAAGTACGCTGACGATGCAATGGAGAAAATTGAAATCAAGGATGAACCAGCTGGGGAAGATTGCGAGAAATGTGGATCTCCAATGGTTTACAAACTAGGTAGATACGGAAAATTCATGGCTTGCTCGAATTTCCCTGATTGCCGTAATACTAAAGCCATCATGAAACCGATTGGCGTAAAATGTCCAAGCTGTGACACAGGCGAAATTGTGGAACGAAAAAGTAAAACAAAGCGTTTATTCTATGGATGTAACACATATCCAGAGTGCGACTTTGTTTCATGGGATAAGCCAATCAACAGACCTTGTCCAAAATGTAGCTCATTATTAGTTGAGAAGAAGATTAAAAAAGGTACTCAAATTCAATGTACTAAATGTGATTATGAAGAAGCGCCGACACAATAAGAGGCTTACCTGTTTACAATGAGCTTTCTCTTATACTCGGGAGATTCTATTAAGAAAAAATACTTTGCTATGTAGAGACGTAGATACTGACTGAAGCATAATTCTAAATTTTATGAATTCTCACACAATATAATTGCAAAATGCCTTTATAAATTGTTATAATTTATGAGGCATTTTCTTTTTGTCCAAAAATAATAACCAATTCAGTAAAAATAAGTAAGCGTTATACAGGTTTATAGTTAAAATGATGCTTGTTCACAAATATTTTACAAATTTTATTTACTAAATACTTGATATCTTTCCAAGATAGGTTTAGTGTCATAATGTATGTTTTCAAAAGGTGATAGAAAATTTTACAGCCACAAAAATAGTGAATAAAATTATGGTCCATTTATAAACACAATCATTTTTTTATGTAGCGCCTTATTTCATGTGAATTCGTTGGAGGTGTTTTGCTATTGTTTCTAACATTTGCAGAAAGCCTAGATAAGTTTCTCAAATATATTCAACTCGAAAAAAACTTCTCAGTACATACTGTTAGGGAATATGAGTTTGATTTAAATGATTTTCTTAACTTTTTAAAATCAGAAGGAATTTCTAATTTAGAAGAAGTTGAATATATCCATGCGCGGATATATGTAACTAAGCTTTACGATGAACAGAAGGCAAGAAATTCGATCTCTAGAAAGATTTCTTCGATACGTTCCTTTTTTAAATACTTAAATCGGGAATTTAATTTAGATGATTCGTCATTCCGTTCACTTTATCATCCGAAAAAGGAAAAGCGATTGCCTAACTTTTTCTATGAAGAAGAGCTTTCACAGTTATTCGAAAGAAATATTGGCGCTGATGACAAATCTGTGCGCAATATGGCTTTACTTGAATTATTGTACGCCACAGGTATCCGTGTAAGTGAGTGTACAGAAATCGATATGCAAGATATTGATTTTCACTATTCAATTATTCGAGTAATGGGAAAGGGTAGAAAAGAAAGGATTATCCCCTTTGGTCAGTATGCACACGAGGCTTTAAGTATCTATCTTGAAACGGTTCGTCCAAAGCTTATGAAAAATCAAAATCACAAAAAGCTTTTTGTGAATATGCGCGGAGGAGAACTTACTCCTCGAGGTGTACGTTATATACTTGACGACATGATAAAGAATGCATCAATGCATACGAAAATTTACCCTCATATGTTGAGACATTCATTTGCCACACATTTGTTAAATCAGGGAGCAGATTTAAGAACAGTTCAAGAACTACTAGGTCACGCAAGTTTGTCATCAACACAAGTCTACACACATGTTACGAAAGAACATCTTCGAAATACTTATATGAATACTCATCCACGAGCTTGATTTTAGGAGGAATGAAAATGGAACAATTCCATGCAACTACCATATTTGCTATTCATCACAACGGAAAGTGTGCGATGGCAGGAGATGGGCAGGTTACATTAGGAAATTCAGTTGTCATGAAGCATACCGCTAGAAAGGTCAGACGTCTATTCAATGGTAAAGTATTAGCTGGATTTGCAGGTTCAGTAGCTGACGCGTTCACGTTATTTGAAATGTTCGAATCGAAGCTGAATGAATATGGTGGGAATTTACAACGAGCAGCAGTCGAGGTTGCAAAGCAGTGGCGAGGAGATAAAATGCTACGCCAGCTAGAAGCTCTTCTTTTAGTAATGGATCAATCGACACTTTTACTTGTATCTGGTACTGGTGAAGTAATTGAACCTGATGATGGTATATTAGCAATTGGTTCGGGCGGTAATTATGCACTATCTGCAGGGAGAGCGTTAAAACAATACTCTGGAGATCACCTAACAGCTAGTGAAATAGCAAAAGCTGCTCTTACAATAGCTGCTGATATTTGTGTTTATACAAACCATAATATTGTAGTGGAGGCGCTTGAAGAATGACAAAACAAAATTTAACGCCAAGACAAATTACAGAACAGTTAAATCGACACATAGTTGGACAAAATAATGCGAAGAGAGCTGTTGCGATTGCTCTTCGTAACAGATATCGCCGCTCACTTCTAAGTGAAGATTTGCAAAATGAAATTATTCCAAAAAATATTTTAATGATTGGTCCAACTGGTGTTGGTAAAACAGAAATTGCACGCCGTATTGCCAAACTAACGAATGCACCTTTCATTAAAGTAGAAGCAACTAAATTCACGGAAGTTGGTTATGTTGGTCGAGACGTTGAATCGATGGTACGTGATTTAGTTGAAAGCTCGAAAAGATTAGTTACAGACGAAATGACGGAAGCTGTAAAAGATGTTGCAGAGCAAAATGCAAATGAGAAATTAGTAAAATTACTGGTTCCATCAAAAGTGAAATCGAAAATGGCTCAAAACCCATTAGAAATGCTTTTTGGTCAAAAAAATGAGACAACTGATGAGGATTCAACTCATGAAGAAACAGAGGTTCGTTCAAAACGTTCGCAAGTTTCGCAAGATTTGAAATCGGGTAAACTTGAGGAAGAATGGGTAACTGTTGAGGTAACTGAACAAAATACACCATTTTTAGATATGATGCCAGGTATGGGAATGGATATGGGTGCTTCTGGAATGCAGGACATGCTTTCTAGTCTTATGCCGAAGAAAACCAAAAAGCGTAAGATGAAGGTGAAGGATGCACGTCGAGTACTAATCATCGAAGAAGCGAATAAGCTAATCGATTCTGATGAGGTAGCCGCCGAAGCAATTCGTCGTGCAGAGCAATCAGGGATTATCTTTATAGATGAAATTGATAAAATCGCTAGTCGAGGAGGCGCATCTTCCGCAGATGTGTCACGTGAAGGCGTGCAGCGTGATATCTTACCGATTGTCGAAGGATCAACAGTTACGACAAAATATGGTCCTGTTAAAACAGATTTCATGCTGTTTATTGCAGCAGGTGCCTTCCATATGTCAAAACCAAGCGATCTTATTCCTGAATTGCAAGGTCGATTCCCGATTCGTGTCGAATTAGATAAGCTTACAAAAGATGACTTTGTTCGAATTCTGAAAGAACCAGATCAATCGCTCATTTTGCAATATAAAGCATTGTTAGAAACAGAAGGTGTAACAATTGAGTTTACAGATGATGCAATTGACAGGATTGCTGAGATTGCAACAGAAGTAAATCAAGAAACTGATAATATTGGTGCTAGAAGACTTCATACTATTTTGGAGCGACTTTTAGAGGAATTATCATTTGAAGCATCTGAAATTACACCTGCACATATCGAAATTACACCAGCATATGTCGACAAAAAACTCGAAAAAATTTCAAAAAACAAAGATTTGTCACAATTTATCTTATAAATCGAGCATTATTAGTTACAATAAATTGTAGAAACCTTTAGAATATTAAGTGAATTATTATAAGCACCCCTTAGGAGGAAATTTTCAAAATGAATTTATTAGCAAAAACACGTAAGATTAACTCGATGCTTCAAGCATCAGCTGGAAAACCTGTAAACTTTAAAGAAATGGCAGACACTCTTGGTGATATTATAGATAGCAACGTATTTATCGTAAGTCGTAAAGGGAAATTGCTAGGTATTTCAATTCACCAACAAATTGAAAATGCTCGTATTCAAAAAATGGTTGAAGATCGTCAATTCCCGGAAGACTATGCACAGCACCTTTTCGATATCTCTGAAACGTCACCAAATATTGATATCAACAGCGAGCATACAGTGTTCCCTACGGAAAACCGTGATCTTTTCAAAAACGGCTTAACAACAATTGTTCCAATCATCGGTGGTGGTGAGCGTTTAGGTACATTAATCTTAGGTCGTATCACTGCAAGCTTTGAAGATGACGATTTAATCTTAGCTGAATATGGTGCAACAGTAGTTGGTATGGAAATTTTACGTGAAAAATCAGAAGAAATTGAAGAAGAAGCACGTAGTAAAGCAGTCGTACAAATGGCTATCAATTCATTATCATATAGTGAATTAGAAGCTATCGAGCATATCTTTGAAGAACTAGATGGTAACGAAGGTTTACTAGTAGCTTCTAAAATTGCGGATCGCGTTGGAATTACTCGTTCAGTAATCGTAAATGCTTTGCGTAAATTAGAATCAGCTGGTGTGATTGAATCTAGATCTTTAGGTATGAAAGGGACTTATATTAAAGTATTAAATGATAAGTTCTTAACTGCATTAGCTGAAATTAAGATGAAATAATTACGAAACAATAGTAAAGGCTCTGTCACATTTAAATGGCAGAGCCTTATTTTTATGTCTAAAATAATATACATATTTTACTGGGTGCAATTTACTAGTTAATAATAGATAATAGATTAGCTGACCAAGATGCTTAGATTTTTACTGGTTTACACTGTCGAAATAATGGAAATTATGGAGAATTGTGAATCGAAATAAGTCTAAAAAGCGCAAAAATAGTGCAGATTAACTATTAAAAAACAGCAATTGGCAATAGACACTTTGTAGTATTATACTTTAAAATTAAGTTATTGAATTGAAATATAATGTAATATAAAAATAGATTTTGAGGTGAATGGTTTGAATTTATTCGGAGGAACAATCAGCAGCCTAGAAAAAGGTCTGAATTATGCTTCGTTAAAGAATAAAACAATCGCTCAGAACATAGCGAATGTGGATACTCCTAATTATAAGGCGAAAAATGTCAATTTTGAGCAAATGTTGTCGGATGCTAAAGAAGCTTCTACTATATCTGCAAAAAGAACTGATGCAAGACACTATGATTTTCAAATACAACAATCAACTCCAGGTGTTTACAGCTATGATAACTTCAACTATCGCAGTAATGGGAATGGTGTTGATATGGATGCTGAGCAAGCAAGCCTAGCAGAAAATACAATTTACTATAATGCGTTAGTAGAACGAGTTTCTAGTAAGTTCAACACTCTTAACACAGTTATTAAAGGAGGTAGATAGATATGTCTATATTTACTAGCATGAATACAACTGCCTCAGCTTTAACAGCTCAACGCTTGCGAATGGATGTTGTTTCGTCAAATATCGCAAATGTCGACACGACTCGCGCTAAACAGGTGAATGGTGAATGGGAGCCTTATCGCCGTAAATCTGTAACGTTATCTGAAGAAAATGGACAATTCTCTAGTTTCCTAAACCAAGCTATGGGGAAAAAGGAAAATGCGGGGAATGGTGTGAAGGTGACAAAAATCAACGATGATACACAAACACCTTTCAAATTAGTTTACAATCCGACACATCCAGATGCGAACGAGGATGGTTATGTTGAAATGCCAAACGTCGATCTTCTAACTGAGATGGTCGATCTAGTTTCCGCTACACGTTCTTATGAAGCAAATGTAACTGTATTTAACGCTAGTAAATCTATGCTAACGAAAGCATTAGAAATAGGAAAATAATAGACGTGGAAAGGATGAGTTAATTTGGCAATAAATCCAGTATCATTATCTGTTGCAAATACGCAAATAATAGATGAAACAAATAAAATAAAACCAGCTGCTACACCGTTTGAGGCACAGCAATCTTTTGCTAGTACATTAAAAGATGCTATTGCTTCTGTTAATACTCAACAAGTTCAATCAGATGTAATGACGCAAAAGTTAATCAATGGTGAAGATGTTGATTTACATGAAGTAATGATCACCGCTCAAAAGGCGAGTGTAACTTTAAATGCTACGATGGAAGTTCGCAACAAGGCAATTGAGGCATACCAAGAAATTATGCGAATGTCTATTTAACTTCATTTAGCAACTCTTTATCTGCACCGTTTAACTTACGTTATGTAAAATTATTATGCGCAAATGTAAGTCGAATAAAGGTGTATTCATAAAAATCGGGGGATAGCTAATGAATGAACGTTTTACAAGAGTGAAAAGCGACTCGACTCAATTTTGGAAGAGTCGAACTAAAAATCAAAAGGTTGCAATTGTCGGGACATTGATAGGTGTAATTGCACTTGCAGCTATACTTACATACTTCTCAACAAGAACAAAAATGGTACCTCTCTTTACTGAATTATCAGCTACTGAAGCAGGAGAAATCGCTGAGGTTTTAACTGCACAGGGTGTAAAATATGAAATCGCTCCAGGTGGAACGAATATTTTAGTGCCTGAAGAGCAGGTCGATTCATTAACGGTATCACTAGCTGCACAAGGATATCCTGAATCAGGAGAGATTAACAACTCCTTCTTCACTTCAAATGCGGGATTTGGTATGACAGATAATGAATTTAACGTAATTAAGCTTGCTGCTACACAAACAGAATTAGCAAACTTGATCAGAAAAATTGATGGTGTGAAAAATGCCAATGTAATGATCAATATGCCTGAACAAGGTGTATTTGTTAATGACACAGGACAAGAGGCAAGTGCATCCATCGTATTGGATACTGAGCCCGGTCATCAATTTTCAAATGAACAAATTTCCACTTTATATAATCTAGTTTCCAAAAGTATTCCAAACCTTAGTCCAGAAAATATTGTAATCACGAACCAATACTCAGAGTATTTCGATTTAGAATCTGCATCCTCTGGGTCTAATTCAATTGATTCTGTTGATGGTCAAATGCAAGTGAAGAAAACTATTGAACGTGATTTACAAAGACAAGTTCAACAAATGCTTGGCACTCTAATGGGGAATGATAAGGTAGTTGTTTCAGTAACAACAGATATCGATTTCAAACAAGAGAACCGTCAAGAGAATCTAGTTCAGCCTGTAGACGAGGAAAACATGGAAGGACTTGAAATTAGTGCTCAACGAATCACTGAATCCTATTCTGGTGTAGATGCTGCTGCTGGAACACCTGAAGCAGGTGCAGGAACAGATAACTTTGTCGATTATAGTTCAGTAGGTAGCGGTGATGGCGACTACGAAAGAGTCGAAGAAACGATTAACAAAGACGTAAATCGTATCACAAGAGATATTCAAGAAAGTCCATATAAACTGCGTGACATCGGAATCCAGGTAATGGTAGAACCACCAACTCCGACAGATCCTGCTACACTTTCTGAGGATGTAGTAAATGATATCGAGCAAATCCTTACAACTATTGTTCGTACATCGATTGATAAGGAAGCTGCCGGGGAGCTAACAAACGAACAAATCAATGACAAAGTAGTTGTTTCAGTTCAGCCATTCTATGGTAATGACGCTGCAACAGGTGAAGAAACACCAATCATTCCATGGTGGATTTGGGTAGTCGGTGGAATCCTAGTTGCTGTAATCTTATTACTTGTATTCTTTATCGTTCGTTCTAGAAGACGTAAAGAAGCAGAAGAAGATTACTCAATTATCGAAGAACAAGAAGAGCTAATAGTTAGTGACATAAATCAAGAAAAAGAAACTGAAGGAACAATACGTCGTAAACAGCTTGAAAAAATGGCGAAGGAAAAACCAGAAGACTTTGCAAAGTTGTTACGCAGTTGGATTACCGAAGATTAATGGGGGTGTTCGAACATGTCCAAAAAGGAGAAAGAATTGTCAGGAAAGCAAAAGGCTGCTTTGCTGTTAATTTCTTTAGGGCCAGAAGTTTCTGCTTCTGTATATAAGCATTTAAACGAAGAGGAAATCGAACGTCTTACGTTAGAAATCTCAAGTGTCAAAAAAGTAGAACCCGGTATTAAGGAAGATATCATTGAAGAATTCCACCATATCGCGCTTGCACAGGATTATATTTCGCAGGGTGGTATTGGATACGCAAAAACGGTATTAGAAAAAGCACTGGGGCAAGATCAAGCACAAGCAATTATTAACCGTTTAACATCATCTCTACAGGTACGCCCGTTTGACTTTGCTAGAAAAGCTGACCCTGGACAAATCTTTAACTTTATACAAAATGAACATCCTCAAACAATTGCACTTATTTTATCTTATTTAGATCCTGGACAAGCTGGTGTCATTTTGTCGTCTTTACCACAGGAAGTTCAGGCTGATATAGCAAAACGTATTGCCATGATGGATTCTACTTCTCCTGAAGTAATCAGTGAAATTGAATCCATCCTAGAACGTAAATTATCATCCACTGTTACACAGGATTACACAGAAACTGGTGGCGTGGACGCAGTTGTTGATGTATTAAATGGAGTAGACCGTCAAACAGAAAAAACAATTCTCGATGCGTTAGAGATTCAAGATCCAGAGCTAGCTGAAGAAATTAAAAAGAGAATGTTTGTATTCGAAGATATTGTTACATTGGATAATCGCTCGATTCAACGTGTTATTCGTGACTGTGAAAACGAAGACTTACTATTATCCATGAAGGTAAGCAGTGAGGAAGTTAAGGATATTCTATTCCGCAACATGTCACAGCGTATGGCTGACACATTTAAAGAAGAAATGGAAATTATGGGACCTGTTCGACTGCGCGATGTTGAAGAAGCCCAATCAAGAATTGTGGGTGTGATTCGCCGCCTAGAGGATGCAGGAGAAATCATCATAGCTCGTGGTGGAGGAGATGACGTAATTGTCTAGAATCATCCGCTCAAACAATGCAACTCAAAAAAAACAAGAACAAGTAAAAATCCAGGTGCGTAATTTGTTCAAGGTTGATTATGAAGGAGAAGATAATTTTCAAGAACCAACCTTAACGATGGAGGAAATTAATGCGGAAAGAGACCAGATTTTATCCATTGCCAAAATGGAAATTGAAGCTCAAAAGCAAGAATTTGAACGATATCGACAGGAACAAATAGAAAATATTGATCAGCTCAGAAAAATGTGGGAAGAAGAAAAACTTGTTTTAGAGCAAAATGCTTACGATCAAGGCTTCCAGCAAGGCTATGAAGAGGGTATGAAAAAAGCTCAAGTCGATATGCAGGAAGCATATTCTCTTGCAAACAAAATCATTGATGATTCTCGTTCAATGGCACAAAGCTATATCGAAGAGCAGGAGCGAGTTATTTTAGAGCTTGCAATATCAGCCTCTGAACGTATTATTGGCACTTCTTTAGATAGAGATGATGAGGTTTTCTTATCAATCATTAAAAGAGGTGTAAAAGAAGCTAGAGAAATGAAAGAAGTTAAAATCTATGTTTCACCAAGATACCATCAGCTTGTTTCACAGCATCGCGAGGAGCTAGTTGAAATGTTCCCAACAGATGTTCCATTACTAGTTTTTGTTGATGAAGAATTGAACGAAACCGAGTGTTATATAGAAACTAACCATGGTCGAATCGTTGTATCAGTAGATGAACAGTTAAGTGAACTACGTATAAAGCTAAATGAAATTTTAGACAGTAAGGAATGATAGGATGAAAGCGGCTCAATTAATAGATACAATTCCAGCTATTGAAACGTTCAAGAAATTCGGTAAAGTTAATCGAGTTGTCGGTCTGATGATTGAGTCTCAAGGTCCTGAAAGTTCAATCGGTGATGTGTGTAAAATTCATGTACACTCACCGAAAAATGGTCACCAAATAATTTTAGCAGAAGTGGTAGGATTTAATAATGAATTTGTTGTTCTAATGCCGTATACTTCAATTCGTGAGATATCAATTGGATGTCTTGTAGAAGGGACAGGAAAACCACTTGAAGTAAAAGTTGGTCCTGAGCTTATCGGAAAAGTACTAGATTCGATGGGTAATCCTTTTGATGGTTCAGCTCTTCCCAAAGGATTAGCAACTGTTCAAACTGAGCAGGAGCCTCCTAATCCTTTAAAGAGACCACCCATTGAAGATCAGCTTGAGGTTGGGGTAAAAGCAATTGATGGAATGCTCACTGTTGGTAATGGTCAGCGAGTTGGGATTTTTGCTGGCTCGGGTGTTGGTAAAAGTACATTGCTTGGAATGATAGCTCGAAATACCAAGGCTGATTTAAACGTTATTGCTTTAATCGGAGAGCGTGGACGTGAAGTACTAGAATTCATCAAAAGAGATTTAGGTGAAGAAGGCTTGAAGCGCTCGATTGTAGTAGCAGCTACAGGTGATCAGCCAGCACTAATGCGTATTAAAGGAGCTTTTACAGCAACTGCAATTGCCGAGTACTTTAGAAATCGAGGAATGAATGTCATGTTAATGATGGATTCAGTTACTCGTGTTGCGATGGCCCAACGTGAAATCGGTCTTGCAACAGGTGAACCACCAGCTCAAAAAGGGTATACGCCATCTGTGTTTTCGATTCTACCGAAGCTACTAGAACGAACAGGTACAAATCAACATGGCTCCATAACTGCATTCTATACAGTATTAGTAGATGGTGATGATATGAATGAGCCTATCGCTGATACTGTTCGAGGAATACTTGATGGACATATAGTTTTAGACCGTACATTAGCAAACAAAGGACAATATCCAGCTATCAATGTTCTCAAAAGTGTAAGCCGCTTGATGAATCATATATCTCTACCAGAACACGTCAAGGCAGCTGAAAGACTTCGAGAACTATATTATACGTATGCAAAATCTGAGGATTTAATAAATATCGGTGCTTATAAACGAGGTACCTCAAGAGAAATAGATGAAGCAATTCAATATGAACCACTGATTACTAACTTTTTAAAACAAGGCTATAAAGATAAAGTATCGCTAGAAAGTACTGTAGAAGAAATTATCGCATTATCAAATGGTGGAGGTAGGTAATGGTTCAATATACATATCGTTTTGAGAAGATATTGACGATCCGTGAGCAAGAGAAGCAACAAACAGAGGCAAGCTATAAAGAGGCGGTACGTGCCTTTGAGGAAGTAGCTACTAAACTATACGATCTTTTAAAGAAAAAGGAAGATTTAATTACCTATCAAAATGATCGTTTAGCTGTTGGCTCGTCTATTGATCAAATTCACCATTTTGCTACTTTTATAGATACTTTAGAGCGCTCAATTGCAGAGGTTCAGCAAAAAGTGGTTCAGGCTCGTGCGAAGATGACTTGGCATGAACAAAAGTTATTAGAGAAAAATCTAGAAATACGTAAGTTTGAAAAAATGAAAGAAAAAGATTTTGCAACCTTCAAGAATGAGCAGGATAGAGAAGAAATGCTTTATCTAGATGAGCTCTCAACACTTATGTACTCAAAAAAAGAATTTAGGTGATTTCATGGCAAAGAGTAAAACTAAAAAAGTAAATACAGCAACGCATGAAGATAACTCACCAGGTATTTTTCAAAAGCTCATCTTTTGGTTCATTATCCCGTTATTATTTGTTGTTGCGATTCTATTAGTAGTAGCTACCTTTACTAACTTTAATGTTTTTGAGAAAGCAGCAGAGCTTACGAATCTAAAGGATACTACAGAGGAAACAACAGCAGGCAATGATACGGAGCAATATAATGAGAAAATCGTAGGCTTAGAAGCAGAAGTTAAAGAAAAAGAAGCTGAAATTGAAAAGCTGCAAGGAGATTTAGAGAAGGCGAAGGCTGAAAATCAAGAAGGTCTTATAGTACAAGAGCAGCTACAATACGAGATTGATAAGCTTCAGCGTGATCAAACAGAAGCGAAGAAAGAATATGAGGATATCTTAAAATCCTTTGAACAAATGTCTGCAAAATCAGCTGCACCAATCTTAGTTGAAATGAGCGATGATGAGGCAGTGAAAATTTTAGCCAATATGACGCCAGATGTTTTATCGGAAATATTAGCTAAAATGAGTCCAGCAGATGCGGCTCGTTACACTGAACTATTATCGAAATAGACCTTAAGGAGGTGAAAATGTGAATATCGGAATCATGCAATTATCAAATATTAGCATCAGCTCTAAACCAACTGCTAAAAGCCAAGGATCAGCTACTTCAACTCAAACAGCTGAGAAGACAAATAGCTTTGGCGATGTTTTTAACAAAGTGATTAATGCTTCCTCTAAAACTGAACAGACAACTGTAAAGGAAAGTAAGATTGAATCTGTAGATGTGGAAAAGCTAGATGACCTATTAAACTCTCAATCTATTGAAGAAGTACTAGATTTACTGGGCATTCCACAGGATGAAGGGCTACTAATGCTTCAGGACGGTCAAGCAGTTGCAACAGAGGAGCTCATGAATTTAGATAGCCTATTAGCAGTGTTAGGAATTGAACAGGCGCAATTAGTAGAAACTATCAAGCAGCTTACAGGTAGCGAAATGGAAGGCTCACAGGATTTATGGCAGCTTATTAACGAAGTGTTAGGGCAAGATACAGAAATCGTACAACAGCTAATAACTGCTTTACAGGGTGAACAAAAGGTGACCCCAAAGCAAGCAGAGGAGCTATTACAGTTTTTAAAACTAGCTCAAGTAAGTGGGAAGAATACAGACTTGTTTAGTGGACAAGCTGCTACTTTGGATCAGTTAAATAACATGCTAAAAAATGTTGCAGCACAAGCTAGTACACAGATTACACAAACTACTGAAAATAAAGTATCTTTACAGGGCTTTGAGCTGGTAGTTCAAAAAATAGTTAAAACAACTACTGAAACTGTAGAAAAAACAGAAACAGCCGATACTAATAAAGCAACAGTGGTTCCAACAACTAGTGTGACAAACGCAACAAAAACCATAACGATTACGCTTCCAACAGAAAAGGGCGCGCAATCGGAAGCACTTGCTAAAGAAATGCAAAACTTGCTTAATAGAAGTCAAATTTCTAGCACACCTGGTATGACGAAGCTTCTACTCAAGTTATATCCAGAAAATCTAGGGTCAATTCGAATTGAGATTATGCAGCAGGATGGCGTTCTATCTGCTCGATTGCTGACAACAACAGCAATGGGGAAAGAACTACTAGATAGTCAATTGAACCAGCTGAAAAATGCATTTGCAAATGCGAATATCCAAATGGATCGCATTGATATAGCACAAAGTCTTCAGGAAACCGACCGTAACAAGGAACAAAATCAATTTGGTCAGCAGTTTAAGCAACAGTC
The DNA here is from genome assembly GCF_044795995.1 of Ureibacillus chungkukjangi. NCBI lineage: Bacteria > Bacillati > Bacillota > Bacilli > Caryophanales > Caryophanaceae > Ureibacillus > Ureibacillus chungkukjangi. Next base: position 1,276,564 of record NZ_CP085009.1, read on the forward strand.
AAAGCAACAAGAGCATGAGCAGGATGACCACGAAGAGGAATCAGAAAAACTATCCTTTAGTGATTATCTAATAAACGAGGAGGTGTAGAGAATGGCAACTGCAGGTATTACTAATGATTATTACTTAGCTTCAACTAAAGGGCCAAAGATTAGTACAACGGGTGATAATTCTACTTTAGGTAAAGATGCATTCTTGAACATCCTAATTACTCAATTACAAAATCAGGATCCAACAAAGCCGATGGACGATAAAGAATTTATATCTCAAATGGCTCAATTCTCTTCTTTGGAGCAAATGCAAAATATGACGACATCCATGCAGAACTTACTAGTTTCGCAGAATGAAACTCAACTAATGGGGTATACATCATTTATCGGAAAAGAAGTGAAATGGAACGAAGTAACATCTGAATTTGACGATAAAGGAAACTATATAGTTAACGAAGGTACTGGGGTAATTAATGAACTGAAATTTAAAGATGGTGAGCCTGTTTTCATTCTAGCTGATGGAAAAGAGATTACAGCAGGAAATATCTCATCACTTTTAAATAATAGCTCAAAAACAAACGAAACTACTGAAAATCCATTAGTAGCAGCTAGTCAGTTAATCGGGCAAATGGCGCAATACCAATTAAACGGTGAACAGCTAACTGCAAAAATAGAGTCAGTTTCAACAAATGGTAGTTTAATAGAATATATTTTAACGAACGGTACACGTTTGCAAAAGGATCAATTTAATTTATTAAGTGAATAGGTTGGTGACAATGATGAATCGATTTTCTATTCAGCACTTGCCATTACAACCAACTGTACAGACTCAAAAGAAATCGACAGCAATCACTCAAGGAAATCCAACTTTTGTCGATCATTTACATGAGGTAAGCAGCAAAAAGCTTAAAATCAGTAAACATGCAAATGATAGAATACTAGAAAGAAAAATTTCAATTTCAGACCAAGAGTGGCAGCAAGTGTCGGACAAGGTATATGAGGCACGTTCAAAGGGCGTAAATCAACCACTAGTCTTGATGGATCAAGCGGCATTAATCGTAAGTGCTAAAAATGAAACGGTTATAACAGCGATGGAACGCTCAGAAACAAAGAATCAGTTATTTACAAATATCGATGGAACAATCGTCTTATAAAGGCAGGACCAGTATGAAGTAACAAAAAGCTTCAGATAGGATGCCTTCCGTGTTGCCGAATGACAGACGTAGCACACCAAAACAAAAAACAAACAAAAATAACGGATAAATCGAGAGGAGAACATAACAATGTTACGTTCAATGTATTCAGGTATTTCTGGTTTAAAAAACTTCCAAACTAAGCTTGATGTAATCGGGAATAATATTTCAAATGTAAATACTTACGGATTCAAAAAGGGTCGTGTAGTATTCAAGGATTTAATCTCACAAACAACTGCTGGTGCTTCTGGTGTAACTGATACACGCGGGGGAGTTAACGCTAAACAAGTTGGGTTAGGCTCACAAATTGCTGCAATTGATACAATTCATGGTACTGGGGCACTTCAAACAACATCTCGCACATTAGATTTAGCTATCTCTGGCGATGGATTCTTTATGGTTGGTGATAACACTGGCGCAGCAGCCACTTCTACTGTCAATGAAGTAGATAACGTGAGATATACAAGAGCAGGAAACTTCTATATGGATGCTGAAGGCTATATTGTTGACGGTGAAGGTAAATATTTAGCTGGTGAAAAGTCAAGAACTGGTACTGCTCCAAATATTCAAGTTGTTACAGAGAGAATACAGGTCCCAACTGATGCTCAATCTATGAGTATTGGACAAGATGGTACTGTAAGCTATGTAGATTCAACTGGAGATTTACAAACAGCAGGTAAGCTTGTATTAGCGAAGTTTCCTAATACAGGAGGCTTAGAAAAAACTGGTTCTAACTATTACCAACCATCATCTAACTCTGGTGACCCATTATTTGGTACAGCGACTGAATCAGGTATCGGCTCAGTTCAATCTGGATTCCTAGAAATGTCAAACGTTGACCTTTCTGAAGAATTTACAGACATGATCGTTACACAACGTGGTTTCCAAGCAAACTCTCGTATCATTACAACTTCAGACGAAATCCTGCAAGAGCTTGTTAACTTAAAACGATAATCTAGATAAAAATAATTCATTTGACGGATAAGTTAGCGTAAAACTTTCTTATCCGTATAATTGCAACTAAGGCTCAACGCAAAAAGGTAAGGCGATTACCCAAGTTTTCTAATAAGGGAGGGTCGGGTCGGCTTCACAGGACACGAGTCCCGGCCCAATTATAATGATCCAATTAACAAGATTAAATGGAAAAACTTTTTCATTAAATGCATTATACATAGAATCAGTTGAGTCATTTCCGGACACAACAATTACATTAACAAATAGTAGAAAATATATTGTCGTTGAAAGTGAAGAAGTGGTAGTAAGTAAAATAGCAAAATTTTATCAAAGTATTCAAGTATTATCCAACCCGCATATCCGAGGTGATGACGATGAAAAACAATAAATTATTAACTGTAATGCTGATTATTTTAGTAACTATTACATTAATAGGGGTTGTAGTTTTTGTTTTATTAACACAATTTAATAAACAAACAACAACAGCTTCAGAAGAGCCGACAATTGATGAGATTGTAGAATCTTCTGTTGATGTAACAGAAATCACAACAAATTTAGCTGATAATCGAATTATTATGCTTTCACTAAAAATTCAAACTGATAGTAAAGAAGCTGCTGCTGAATTAACAAAGCGTGATTTCCAAGCAAAGAATCTTATCATTACACAGCTGTCTGAAATGACAGAGGCCGATTTAAAAGGTAAGGATGGTAAAGCAACTTTTGAATCTACTTTAAAATCACAACTAAATGAACTGATGCAAGAGGGAGAAGTTAAGGAAGTTTACATTACCTCCTACATCATACAGTAACCCAAATGTGAAACATCTTGAAATGGAGGTGGGCAAATGGCAGGAGATGTATTATCCCAATCCGAAATTGATGCGCTACTTTCTGCAATATCAACCGGTGAAATGTCAGCGGATGAAATGAAAAAAGAAGATGAAACGAAAAAAGTTAAGATTTATGACTTTAAACGAGCTCTTCGTTTTTCAAAAGATCAAATCCGAAGTTTGACCCGTATACACGAAAACTTTGCAAGGCTATTAACAACATTCTTCTCAGCACAATTGAGAACCTATGTACAAATTACAGTAGCCTCTGTCGACCAAATACCTTTTGAAGAATTTGTTCGGTCAATTCCTAACATGACATTAATAAATGTGTTTGAAGTACCGCCGCTAGATGGTAATATCTTAATGGAGATCAATCCAAATATCGCGTACTCCATGCTAGATCGTTTAATGGGCGGAAGTGGTTCAAGCTATAGTAATGTAGCTAATTTAACTGAAATTGAACAAAAAATAATGACTAGTTTATTTGAGCGTTCCTTTGATAACCTACGAGAAGCTTGGGATACAATTGCTGAAATTGACCCAATCTTAGTAGAACTAGAAGTGAATCCGCAATTTTTACAAATGATTTCACCAAATGAAACGGTAATCGTTATTTCGTTAAATACAATTATTGGCGATACAACTGGAATGATTAATATTTGTATTCCACATGTTGTGCTAGAGCCGATTATTCAAAATTTATCAGTTCAATATTGGATGCAATCTAATACAAAAGAAGCTTCACCAGAACAGGCACAAATGTTAGAAAGACGAGTAAAGCAAGCAGAATTACCTTTGATTGCCGAACTTGGTACAACTAATATTACAATTGAAGATTTTCTTTATATGAGCTTTGGTGATGTCATTCAATTAGACCAAAATATTGAAGAACCACTTGTTTTAAAAGTAGGTAGTATACCGAAATTTACTGCACAGCCAGGAAAACGAAATAAAAAAATGGCAATCCAAATTATCGCACCATTAGAAGGAGGAGACGAAGATGAGTGATGGTATGCTCTCCCAAGAAGAAATTGAAGCGTTATTAAGGGGTGAATCGTTAGACGATAAGATTAACGATTTAGCATCTGAATCTTCTACAGAAAACGAACCACTACGTGTTGAAGACTATTTAGATCCTATGGAGCAAGATGCTCTGGGTGAAGTAGGAAATATCTCGTTTGGTAGCTCAGCAACAGCTCTTTCTACACTTTTAGGACAGAAAGTAGATATTACAACACCAGTCGTTTCAATTCTTAATAGAAATTTTTTAGAAGAAGAATTTCCACACCCTTATGTAGCCGTACAAGTGGAATATACGACAGGCTTATCTGGAGCAAACCTTTTAGTTATTAAACAAGAGGATGCTGCAATTATTGCAGACTTAATGCTTGGTGGAGATGGTTTAAACCCAAGTATTGATTTAAGTGAAATCCAGCTTAGTGCAGTTCAAGAAGCGATGAACCAAATGATGGGCTCAGCTGCTACTTCAATGTCAACTGTATTTAACAAAAAAGTAGATATTTCACCACCATCAATTGATTTAATGAATATCTCACAAAATGAGGGAACTGATCAAATTCCTGAAGATGACCTATTAGTGAAGGTATCATTCCGACTTAAAATTGGGTCATTAATCGACTCAAACTTAATGCAATTATTCCCACTTCAATTTGGGAAAAAACTTGTTAAGTCACTACTTGGTGAAGACGATTCTGCAGGAGAAGCCCAAGTACAGCAGCCAACGCAGCCTGTTGCACCTGCACCAATAGCACAACAACCGGTACAACAGCAAATGCAACAGCCGCCAGTACAGCAACAGCCTACTTATCAGCAGCCACCTGTTTACCAACAACAAGCTGCTACAACTTACCAAGAACCACCAACAAGCTATGCGATGCCTACATATCAACAACCGCAGCAGCCTGTGAATGTTCAACAAGCACAATTTGCATCCTTTGGAAACGCACCAATTTCACAGGATGAGGCACGCAACTTAAATATGCTGCTTGATATCCCATTACAAGTGACGGTTGAACTTGGACGTACAAAGCATTCGGTTAAAGAAATATTACAATTAGCATCAGGTTCAATTATTGAGCTGGACAAGCTAGCTGGTGAACCAGTGGATATTTTGGTGAATAGCCGTTTGATAGCAAAAGGAGAAGTAGTCGTAATCGATGAAAACTTCGGTGTACGTATTACGGACATTATGAGTCAGGCAGAACGATTAAACAATTTGAAATAGGATTATTTGGAGGGAATTTACATGTCTAAAAGGATTTTAATAGTAGACGATGCAGCATTCATGCGCATGATGATTAAGGATATTCTAACTAAAAACGGTTATGAGGTAGTTGGAGAAGCAGCAGATGGACTTCAAGCTGTAGAAAAATTTAACGAGCTTAATCCGGATTTAGTAACAATGGATATTACGATGCCTGAAATGGATGGAATCGCGGCTCTTAAAGCCATTAAATCATCACACCCAAATGCTACAGTAATTATGTGTTCTGCAATGGGACAACAAGCAATGGTAATCGACGCTATCCAGGCTGGAGCAAAAGACTTTATCGTAAAACCATTCCAAGCTGATCGTGTAATCGAAGCAATTCAAAAAGCATTAGGTTGATAAAATGAAAAGAAAAGGTTTTGCAATAGCGCGTGTTCTTTTTGCGATCATGATAGCATTAGCTTTTCTAGCACCAATGAATTTTGCATCTGCAGCAAAAGGTAGCCAATCGGTTACTGAATGCTGGCAAAATCCTGAAGCAGAAGGTTGTGAAGACTCAAACCCTGCTGCCGAAGATGAGAATTCTACTTCGGCAAACGTGGGTCTGGGTCTTTGGGATTACATGAAAATGTTATTCTCCCTTGTCTTTGTACTTGCACTTTTAATCTTTGTTCTTAAATTTCTCAACAAAAAAAGTGCAAGCTATCAACAAAACAGTGTCGTGCAAAATATCGGCGGCATTTCTGTTGGGGCACAAAAATCAGTTCAATTGCTTCATATTGGCGATAAATTATATATTGTCGGTGTTGGAGACGATGTACAACTCATTAAAGAAATTGATAATCCAGAAGAAATTGAGCGATTATTAGAAATTTATAATGAGAAGCAATCATTTGTAGATAGCACGACACCATATATTTTAGACCTAGTTAAAAAGCTAAGAGGCAAAAATACAGAAGAACAAACAGAAGAAAAAAAGTCAAATCAAAACTTTGGTGAAATGTTCAATAAACGACTTACAGAGCTTACAAAGACACGTAAAAGCGAATTGGATAAATGGAAGGAAAAGGAGAGGGATAAGTAATGGAAGATTTTATGTCCTTCTTTTCTGAAAACGATCCGACCAATGTTTCGACTTCTGTTAAGTTACTTCTATTATTAACTGTACTATCATTAGCACCAAGTATTTTAATCTTGATGACATCCTTTGCACGAATTATGATTGTGCTTTCCTTTACAAGAACCGCGTTGGCAACCAATACCTCTCCACCAAATCAAGTGCTAATTGGATTAGCATTGTTTTTGACGTTCTTCATAATGGCCCCAACCTTCCAACAGGTAAACGAACAAGCACTTCAGCCGTTATTTAATGAAGAAATAGGTCTGGAAGAGGCGTACGAAAAAGCTGCCCTCCCTTTTAAAGAGTTTATGGCACAGCATACACGGCAAAAGGATTTAATGCTTTTCTTAGATTACAACCAAGCCGAAAGACCAGCTTCAGTGGAAGATATTCCACTAACCATGCTCGTACCGGCATTTGCCTTAAGTGAAATAAAAACAGCCTTTCAAATAGGATTTATGATTTTCATACCATTCTTAGTGATTGATATGATTGTAGCCAGCGTCCTGATGTCTATGGGGATGATGATGCTACCGCCAGTTATGATTTCACTGCCTTTTAAAATCTTATTATTCATACTAGTAGACGGATGGTATTTAGTAATTAAATCTTTACTTCAAAGTTTTTAGGGGATGATATAAATGACGCAGGAAATGGTCATTGCAATTGCAGAGAGAGCGATATGGATTGTCCTCCTAGTTTCAGGACCGTTGCTTCTAATTGCACTTGTCGTTGGTTTGATTGTAAGTATTTTTCAAGCAACAACCTCCATACAAGAGCAAACACTGGCATTCGTACCAAAAATAGTTGCAGTTTTAGTAGCGATTGTCTTTTTTGGGCCATGGATGATAGAGCAATTGACTACTTATGTGACTGACATTTTAAATAATTTGACACGGTATATAGGGTGAGCTAATGACAGAAATCATTCCTGAAATCTCCGTCTTATTATTAATTATCGTCAGAGTTTCTGCTTTTTTTGTATCAGTCCCTTTTTTTTCTTACAGTAGAATCCCTCCTCAGGTGAGGATCGGATTAGCCGTTATTTTTTCTTGGATGATTTATTACACATTTAGTGATGTACAAGCGATTCCAATGGACGGAGATTACATATTACTTGTTTTAAAAGAAGCAATCATTGGGGTACTGATTGGTCTTGTTGCCTATATAATGATGACGGCTGTTCAAATTGCAGGGGGCTTTATCGATTTTGAAATGGGTTTTGCCATGGCTAATGTAATTGACCCACAAACCGGAACACAAACTCCTTTAATGGGGCAATTTTTTAATTTCCTTATCCTGTTTGTTTTAATTTCCATAAACGGTCATCATTTGATTTTAGATGGGATTTACTATAGCTATCAATTTTTACCCATGAATCAAATTTTCCCTGATTTTACGAATGACAATATCATCGAGTTTGTTATTAGAACGGTCGGCTCTGTATTCACGGTAGCATTTCAAATGGCAGCCCCGGTTGTTGCCACATTATTCTTAGTAACGATGGCTTTGGGGATTACGGCAAAAACAGTACCTCAGCTCAACATATTTGTTATTGGGTTTCCCATAAAGATTGCAGTAGGTTTCCTGGTTTTAATTATTTCAATGGGTGTAATGATTGAAGTAATGGAAAAAGTAATAGAAATGATGATACTTTCAATGCGAGATTTCATGCGTTTGTTAGGTGGTGTATAAAGCTTGAAGCTATTAATGACGTTAGATCTGCAATTTTTTGCAGGGGATAAGACGGAAAAAGCAACACCGAAAAAGAGACAGGATGCCAGAAAAAAAGGACAGGTTTTAAAAAGTCAGGATGTAACAGCTGCCATCAGCTTGTTATTGCTTTTTATGTTTTTATATTTTACTGGTCCTATGATGATTGAAGGGTTTTTTAGCTTTTTACATCAGTTCTTTGAGAGAAATATCTTAATTGAGACAATAACAGCTGATACAGTCATGCAAGTATATACGGATTCATTAAAAGAAATGGCACTTATTATTTTACCGTTCATGGCTGTTGCAGTAGTTGCTGGTGTAGCTGCAAACTTCATGCAATTCGGCTTTCTTTTTACAATGGAGCCCATGAAATTAGATTTAAAAAAGATGGATCCTATTAAAGGTATTAAGAAAATAATCTCTGTACGAGCAATTGTAAACTTAATCAAATCTCTATTGAAAATATCATTTATAGGGACTGTGACTGTTGTTATTATTTGGATGAACCTAGAGGAAGTATTATCGTTATCATTCCAAAGCCCTTGGGATACATTAACTACAGTGGCTAAACTAACAGGCATTATGGGGATAGCCGCTTCTTTAACACTTGTCGTTATATCATTAATAGATTACATATATGAAAAATATGAGTACGAAAAACAATTGAAAATGTCAAAGCAAGACATTAAAGATGAATACAAAAATGCTGAAGGTGACCCGAAGATCAAATCGAAAATTAAGCAGCGTCAAAGGGAAATGGCTATGCGAAGAATGATGCAGGAAATTCCAAATGCAGATGTAGTCATTACTAACCCAACCCACTATGCAATCGCCTTAAAATATGACGATCAAAATATGGAGGCTCCTAAGGTTATTGCAAAAGGAACAGACTATATTGCTCAGAAGATTAAATTGATTGCAAAGGAAAATGACGTTGTAATGGTAGAAAATCGTCCACTAGCTCGGGCGATGTACGACCAAGTAGAAATCGATCAGCAGGTACCAGAAGAATTTTTTAAAGCGATAGCAGAAATACTAGCGTATGTATATCGTATAAAGCGTAAAATTTAGACCATAGTAGGAGGGAAAAACATGAAGATTCGTGACATAGGTGTTTTAGCTGCAGTAATTATGATTGTAGCTATGCTCATTATCCCTCTGCCGACATGGTTATTAAGCTTTTTAATCATTATCAATATTACATTGTCATTATTAGTATTATTAGTGGCCATGAATATGAAGGAAGCATTAGATTTTGCCATCTTTCCCTCAGTTATTTTGTTATTAACATTATTCCGTTTGGGTTTAAGTATATCTACTACCCGAGCAATCCTTGCACAAGGGGATGCTGGGGATGTTGTTGAAACGTTTGGTCAATTCGTAACTGGTGGGAATATTTTAGTCGGTTTAGTAATTTTCATGTTATTAGTTATTATTAACTTTATCGTAATTACAAAAGGTTCTGAACGTGTAGCTGAAGTAGCAGCACGTTTTACTTTAGATGCAATGCCTGGGAAACAAATGAGTATCGATGCAGATTTGAATGCAGGGATGATTTCTGACAAAGAAGCAAGAGAACGCCGTGACAAAGTATCGAGGGAGTCCGATTTCTATGGAGCGATGGACGGGGCAACAAAATTCGTTAAAGGTGATGCGATTGCCTCGATTATCATGGTTTTTATTAACTTACTTTTCGGTATAATTATCGGGATGCTTCAGCTTGGCTATGAAATGGCAGATGCGGCTACACATTTCTCTACTTTAACTGTAGGGGATGGATTAGTTGCACAGATTCCTGCGCTATTAATATCGACAGCAACAGGGATTGTTGTTACCAGAGCTGCTTCTGAAGGAAGTCTAGGAGCAGATATTTCAAACCAATTATTTGCTCAATCGAAGTTACTTTATATTGCTGGTGGCTCAATTCTTCTATTAGGTTTATTCACGCCACTACCAGAATGGATTACGATGCCAATCGCTGCAGTCTTAATCGGTGGTGCATACATGATTAATAGCAGGGAAAAGAAAACAGAGGATCCAGAAGAGTTACTTGAAATCGAAGAAGAAGTGGCAGCTGATACGATGAAAAGTCCAGAAAATGTTGTCAATCTGTTAAATGTAGATCCGATTGAATTTGAATTTGGATATGGTCTGATTCCTTTAGTTGATGCAAGTCAGGGCGGGGATTTACTAGATCGGGTTGTAATGATTCGAAGACAATTGGCACTGGAGCTTGGAGTTGTTATTCCAGTTGTTCGTATTCGGGATAATATTCAGCTACAGCCAAATGAGTATCGTATTAAAGTAAAGGGTAATGAAATGGCAAGAGGCGAATTACTTCTGGATCATTATCTATCGATGAGCCCAGGAGATGACGATTCGATTGAAGGAATTGATACAATCGAGCCTTCCTTTGGTTTACCTGCAAAATGGATTACAGAGAAGGTAAAAGAGGACGCGGAAATGCTTGGTTATACCGTAGTAGATCCACCTAGCGTAGTTTCCACTCACTTAACTGAAATTATCCGTGCGAATGCTCATGAATTACTAGGTCGTCAGGAAACAAAACAACTGATCGACCACCTACGAGAAAATTACCCAATTTTAGTGGAGGAATTAACGCCAACACCTTTATCAATTGGAGAAATTCAGAAGGTATTAGCAAAATTATTAAGAGAAAATGTATCTATCCGTAATTTACCTATTATTTTTGAAACATTAGCGGATTATGCCAAATTGACAAGCGATACAGATGTTTTGACTGAATACGTTCGTCAAGGCTTAGCAAGACAAATTACATCGCAATATGTTGCTGGTGGAACAAGCTTAAAAGTTATCACGATTCCGGGGAAAATAGAGAAGCTAGTTGCCGATAGCATTCAGCAAACAGATCACGGCAACTATTTAGCAATGGATCCTCAGGATTCTCAAAATGTATTAGAGGCAATTGCAAGGGAAGTAGAGAAGGTATCCTTTATGGAGCAATCTCCAATCATTCTATGTTCACCAGGGATACGAATGTATTTAAGACAGCTGACTGAACGTTACTTCTCACAAATCCCGATATTGTCCTATAACGAATTAGATTCTAATGTTGAAATTCAAAGTGTTGGAGTGGTGAATGTAGAATGAAAATGAAAAAATATACAGCACCATCTATTCCAGAAGCCATGAAATTAGTACGAGCGGAATTAGGTGAAGATGCAGTTATCATCAATTCTAAAGTTGTCGTTACAAAAAAGCTGTTCGGTCTGATAAAACAAAAGAATTTTGAAGTACTTGCTGGAGTGGACCAGGTGGAGACAAAAATAATGTCTCCACGTCTTCCGGATTTACAAACAAATACAAACCAATATCAGGAACCTGAGGAACAGCCGAAGTTACATATTGATGATACATTATCGAAAGAGTTGAAAAATGAAATAGCAGACTTGAAGTTGATGATGAAATCGATGCAAAAGCATACAATTCAATCCGAATTGCCAGAGAATTTCTTGCCTTATATTGACTTCTTGAAACGTCAAGAACTTAGTGAAGAGCTCATCACGGCAATAAGTGATGAGCTTTTTGTGCATCAAAAACGAAAAGGTACACTATTAATGAGAGAAGACATGAAGGAAATTACGAAAGAAGTACTCCGTAAAATGCTTTTTGACCTTCCAATGGGTGGACTTTCTTATGAGAAAAAGTATATTAATGTTTTTGGACCAACAGGAGTTGGGAAAACAACAACAATTGCCAAAATGGCAGCAAGAGCAGTATTAGAGAAAAAGAAAAAAATCGGATTTATCACGACAGATACGTATCGAATAGCGGCCATTGAACAGTTAAAAACCTATGCGAATCTTCTGCAAGCTCCAGTTGAAATCGTCTATAATGCCAATGATTATAAGAAAGCGATTGAAAATTTTGCTCATCTTGATTTAATCTTTATCGATACTGCGGGCCGAAACTATAAAGAAGCAAAATATGTAGATGACCTTATGCAAATGATTAACTTCGATGAGGAAGCAGAATCGTATTTGGTATTAGCTTTAACAGCTAAAGAAAGTGATATGGAAGCAATAATCCAACAATTTAGTGAAATACCAATAGGTAAATATATCTTTACTAAGATAGATGAAACAAATTCTATTGGCACGATGTATAATTTAATGATTAAATATAATAAAGGACTTGCTTACTATACGAATGGACAAGAAGTACCAGAAGATATAGAAGTAGCCGAATTAGAAAAAGTACTTGAATTGTTCTTTCAAGGAGAATTTTAATGAGAGACCAAGCTGAAAACTTACGAATGAAGATGCTGGAGAGTCAAGGTGTGCTAGGCCGATCAATTGCAATTGTGAGTGGAAAAGGTGGCGTAGGAAAAAGTAATTTCTCTACAAACTTTGCCATTAATCTCTCAAAATTAGGTAAGAAAGTCGTCGTTTTAGATATGGATATTGGTATGGGGAATGTTAACATACTGATAGGTAAAACTGCTCAGTACAATTTAAAGCATTATTTGTTTGGTGAAGCAACTTTAGAACAAGTGATGTATGAGGGTCCACATGAATTAAAATATATTTCAGGTGGGTCAGGCATGTCGTCTGTAATGGAATGGTCAAAGGATATGGTGGAGGCATTATTCTCTGCATTTGAGCAATTACAAAAGTCCTTTGACTATATACTTTTCGATATGGGAGCTGGTGCAACAAATTGGTCCCTAGATTTGATCAACTCAATTGATGAAATTATTGTGATTACCACTGAAGAACCAACGGCCATAACAGATGCTTACTCTATGATGAAGTATATCCATGTAAGAGATCCGGAAAAAACAGTTTACTTATTATGTAATCGAGCTTATTCCAAAGAAGAAGGCCAAGAAACCCTAAACCGTTTGGATAGCACGATGAAGCAGTTCCTTAAAAAAGAAGTCATTATTCTGGGTTCATTACCAGAAGATCCTGTAGTACGAAAATCAGTACGTGAACAAGTACCATTTTCTATTGCATACCCAGAGAGTCATATTTCGAAAACATTAAAAGAGATGGTTCAGCAATTTGTAGACCGTAATCAGGTTGAGGTTCATGGATATAATAAGAAAAATACGTTTTTATCAAAATTACGCGGCATTTTTTCGAAGGGGAGTGATTAATTGGAATTCTCAGGAAAAAGCAAGCTTTTAGTTGTGGATGACTCTGCTTTTATGAGAAAGCTAATTAGTGACTTTTTCATAGACCATCCGAAAGTAGAGGTTGTTGGAACTGCACGTAATGGTAAAGATGCGATAAAGAAAATTCTGAGCTTAAAACCTGATGTTGTAACAATGGACGTTGAGATGCCAGAGCTAAATGGTCTGGATGCATTAAAGGAAATTATGAACATCTCTCCAGTGCCAGTCATTATGCTGTCCAGTACGACCCTTCAAGGAGCCGAAAACGCACTAATCGCGATGGAAAACGGTGCAGTTGATTTTGTAGCTAAGCCAAGTGGGAACATTTCACTGGATTTACACAAAATCAAGGAAGAATTAGTACATAAAGTGGAGTATGCAGCACATGTCTCAGTTAAAAAGCTGAAAAATACAAAGCAAATTGATGTGCCTAGTCAAAATAAATTACCAGTGGAGAGACCTTTAAGTAAAAGTCAAACTCCACAAGTCACACAATCTGACGATATAAAAAAGAATGCATGGAATAAAGTGAGTAAAAAAATCGTATTAATCGGAACTTCAACTGGGGGGCCACGAGCTTTACAAGAGGTTATTACAAAGATACCTGCCTCCATTAAAGCACCAATTTTAATCGTACAGCATATGCCCGCTGGTTTTACAAAATCTCTAGCAGACCGGTTAAACCAACTGAGCCAAGTTAAGGTAAAGGAAGCGGAGCATGGTGACCTATTACAAAACGGTGTTGCATATGTAGCTCCAGGTGGTAGTCACCTAAAGCTTGAGAAAAAAGGAGTATCCTTTGAGATTATTTTAGATCCAAATGAGCCTCCTAGATCAGGGCATCGTCCAAGTGTAGATGTTATGTTCGAAAGTGTAAGTAAAATCACTGAATTCGATAAGGTCGCTGTCATCATGACAGGTATGGGATCGGATGGTTCAAAAGGTCTTATTGAACTAAAGCAAAAAGGAAATGTAATGGCGATTGCAGAGTCAGAAAAAACGTGCATTGTATATGGAATGCCCAAAGCAGCCGTAGAAACAAAGCATGTCAATGAGGTTGTAGATGTTGACAATATCGCTGCAGCTATTATGAAATATTTGCCCTAAAAAGGAGTGTTTTCTAAGTGGAACTTAATCAATATATAGAAATGTTCATCGAAGAAAGTAAAGAACATTTACAAGCATGTAGCGACAATTTGTTAGAGCTTGAAAAAAATCCAAATGACTTAGCAATAGTAAATGAAATATTCCGTTCAGCTCATACATTGAAAGGTATGTCTGCAACAATGGGGTATGAGGATCTTGCTGATTTAACTCACAAAATGGAAAATGTACTTGATGCGATTCGTAACGAAAAGATTCAAGTTAATGCTGAAATTTTAGATGTAGTTTTTGAATCCGTAGACCACTTAGAAGAAATGGTTATGAACATTGCTGATGGTGGCGATGGGAAAAAGGATGTTTCAGCAACCGTTGAAAAGCTAAAGCGCATTGAATCAGGTGAAGCGATTCAGCAGGCTGCAACGACAGCAACAACAGCTGCAGCAGAGGTTGCAGCTTCTTCGGCTGTATTAGATAGTGCACTTCAATTACATTATGATGATTTTGAAAAAACAGTAATACTACAATCAACAGAGCAAGGCTTCAATGCTTTTGAAATCGCTGTAACGCTAACTGACAGCTGTCTTTTAAAGGCTGCTCGTGTGTATATGGTATTTGACATTTTAGAGAAAAATGGAGATGTCGTAAAATCCTCTCCAACAGTAGACAAGCTTGAAGAAGAACAATTTGACCAAGACTTTAAAGTAGCTTTAATTACTCAAACAGATGCTGACGAACTACGTAGCAAAATCATGAAGGTTTCTGAGGTTGAAAAGGTTTCAATTACTCAGATCTCTAATGATTTATTTGTTCAGTCTGCAGTTGTAGCAACAGAAGAGTTTGTAGAATCTGTAACAGAGGAAACTGCACTTGTTCCAAAAGCAGAAGTGAAAAAAGAAGAGGCTCAAAAATCGACTTCAGCAAAGCATGCTGCAAGTAAAACAATACGTGTAAGTATCGAGCGTTTAGATATTTTAATGAATCTTTTTGAAGAATTAGTAATCGATAGAGGACGTCTTCAGTCTATCGCAACTGAAGTTAATCACTCAGAGCTCAATGAAACAGTTGAACGAATGAGCCGTACAATGGGTGACCTTCAAAATATCGTCTTAACAATGCGTATGATTCCGATTGAAACAGTATTTAACCGATTCCCTAAAATGGTTCGTACATTATCTCGTGATCTTAACAAAAAGATCAACCTAGAGGTTATTGGTGCTGAAACGGAATTAGATCGTACAGTTATCGACGAAATTGGAGACCCATTAGTTCACTTAATTCGTAATTCAGTTGACCATGGTATCGAAAGCCCTGAAATTCGCCGTGCAAATGGTAAGCCTGAAGAAGGTAACGTTACATTACGTGCATATCACAGCGGGAACTATGTATTTATCGAAATTGAGGATGACGGTGCCGGCATCAATCGTGAAAGAGTTCTGAAGAAAGCCATTTCTAAAGGAATTGTAACGAAAGAATCTGCACTTTCTATGTCCGACAAGCAAATTAACGAATTAATCCTGGCTTCTGGATTCTCAACAGCTGAGGTTATTTCAGATATTTCTGGACGTGGGGTAGGTCTTGATGTTGTAAAAACAACAATCGAATCTCTAGGCGGAAATATTTCAATTGAATCAACAGAAGGTGCTGGATCGATCTTCTCAATTCAGCTTCCATTAACACTATCGATCATTTCTGTAATGTTGGTTGAAATTGAACAAGAAACTTATGCTATACCGTTATCTTCCATCATTGAAACATCCATTATTAAAAATAGCGATATTCTCAATGCACATAATCAAAAAGTAATCGATTTCCGAGGAAAAGTAGTTCCACTTATCTTCTTAGATGAAATCTTTGATGTACCAAGAACTGATAACAATGCGGATGAATATCATTCAGTTGTTATTGTTCGTAAAGGAGACAAGCTTGCCGGCTTAGTAGTGGATACATTCATCGGTCAGCAAGAAATCGTATTGAAATCATTAGGTGATTACCTATTGAATATCTTTGCAATTTCAGGTGCTACGATTTTAGGAAACGGTAAAGTTGCTTTAATTGTGGATTGTAATGCGTTAATGAAGTAATGAATTGAAATGAAAGAGGTGTAGTTTATGACTGCTGTAGACCAAGAGTACTTAAAGGTGATTGTTTTCCAACTTGCGGATAAAGAGTATGCCATTCCAGTAGCGAATGTACAGGGAATCGAAAAGCTGATGCATATTACTCGTGTTCCGAAAACGCGCGAATTCATTAAAGGTGTTATTAATTTGCGCGGAGTCGTAACACCAATAATCGATTTACGCGAACGCTTTGGTATCCCAGTATCCAATCATGAAGAAACAACAAGAATTATTATTATCACACTTGAAGAAATGGAAGTCGGCTTTATCGTTGACTCTGCTAATGATGTTATCGATATCCCGGCTGATGCCATTGAAGCACAGCCAGAGGTAGTAGGTTCAAATGAAGAAGAATTTATATCTGGTGTGGCGAAATTAGAAAACCGTTTATTGATCTTATTACATCTAGACAAAGTGTTAAATCCATAAATAAGAGCTGGCTAATATGTTATAGACTGGGGATTTTGCGTGATGAATGAAATTCAAAAAATAACATCATTGCATTTAGATATCCTAAAAGAGATTGGAAATATAGGTGCTGCCCATGCTGCGACAGCACTTTCCAGTTTACTCGCTAGGAAAATTGATATGCAAGTTCCGAAGGTGGAAATGGTGTCATTTGAAGAGATGATGGAGCTGGCTGGGGGAGCTGAAACCGTAGTTGTTGGAATTTTCCTTCGAATCGAAGGTGATTCTGAAGGAAGCATGTTCTTCATTTTACCAATCGAACAAGCAGACAGATTTATTCAAAGTTTAATCAATGATGACCAATTTAGCTTTAGTGATGGCAAACTAACAGAGCTAGGTGTTTCGGCAATGCAGGAATTAGGGAATATTCTTTCTGGATCTTACCTTTCTGCATTATCAGATTTTACAGGCATGAAACTATATCCAACAGTTCCTGGTTTAAGTGTTGATATGTTTGGCGCGATTATCAGTACCGGGCTAATCGAAATTTCAGAGGTAAGTGATCAAGTCATTGTCATCAATACATCCATTTTTGAAGAAGGTTTTGATAATCGTAATGAAGTTCACGGGCATTTCTTCTTACTCCCAGATCCTGATTCATTCACTAGTATTTTTAAGGCGCTAGGAGTTTCGTAAAATGATCCAATCGCGTACTGGTCAAGTTATCAAGGTTGGAATTGCTCAATTAGATATAGTTAAAATGCCAGACACAATTCGTACATCAGGCTTAGGTTCATGTGTAGGGGTTGTGTTATATGATGAAACAAAAAACATTGCAGGATTAGTTCACATCATGTTACCCGATTCAAGTTTAGCGAGAACGGAAACCATCAATGAAGCAAAATTTGCCAATACAGGCATTAAGGCACTCATTGATAAGCTGAAATTAGCTGGAAGCCAACCATCCCGATTAAAAGCCAAAATCGCTGGTGGTGCACAAATGTTCAAATTTACATCTGACAAAGATTCCATGCGCATCGGGCCACGGAATGTAGAAGCAGTAAAAAATGAACTCAGAAAAAACAATATCCCAATTATCGCTGAAGATACGGGCGGCAATAGTGGAAGAACGATTGAATTCAATCCTGACACTTGTCTATTAAATATAAGAACAGTAAATCAGGGAGTGAGCGAAATATAATGTATGGATCAATGTTTTACAACTTTTGGGCAGCCATCATTGGTTTTTCAATTTATTTCTTCAGTACACTCTCAGGTGCTTCGATTCCATTTAATAATATAGTTGGCTCATTAATAGCGGCTGCTGTAGCATTCGTTGGCATGTTCGCCTTCCGATTTCTGCTCGGCTATATATTATACATGCCAGGCGATGAACTATTCAAAGGCTTAGACAAAGAAAACGAACGAATGCGTGAGCAATTGGCAAACAATGAAAGCGACACGGCCGATTCGGGAGTAAACAACTCAACTATGGAATTCAAGGACCAAAGCTCCGAAGAAATAGCAAAAGTCGTCCAATCCATGCTACAAGAGGAAGAATCTGTTAAGAGCTAGGTATTGACGGGAAGAAGTATCGGGGAAGTGTGATTGGGTCTTGAGCAGAAGCTTAAGATTCGAGATAACGTTTAGGGTTATTGAGGATTGAATGCGGCCGAAAATTTTGTAACACCAAAGAACCAATTTTCCTTAAGTTACTAAATACTGATACTCCAGCGAACGTATTACCACGTTTTCAAGCACAGCCCAAAGATTGAACCTTCAGGAGGATATTGTGATGTCCTCAAGGAAGCAATTCAGAATATTCAATGCCGAAAATGATAAAACTTTAAGAGTCGAGATAACGGCTCTTTTTTTTATTATGGTAGGAGGAATAATGCGACAGTAGTGGCGGAAGTTAGTGGTGAAAAGTAGCAAAGAGACGGTTAATGCGACGATTGAGCCGGATGTAAGGAGCAAAACGTCGTAAAGTGAGTGACAATGCGACAATCGAGCCGGATGTGAGGAGCGAAACGTCGTAAAGCGAGCGACAATGCGACGATCGAGGCGGGTGTGAGTAGTGAAACGTCGTAAAGCGAGTGATAATGGGACGAACGAGCCGGATGTGAGGAGCGAAACGTCGTAAAGTGAGTGACAATGCGACGGTCCAGCCGGATGTGAGGAGTGAAACGTCGTAAAGCGAGTGACAATGCGACGATCGAGGCGGGTGTGAGGAGCCAAACGTCGTAAAGCGAGTGACAATGCGACGATCGAGCCAGATCTGAGGAGTGAAACGTCGTAAAGCGAGTGATAATGGGACGAACGAGCCGGGTGTGAGGAGTGAAACGTCGTAAAGCGAGTGATAATGGGACGATCGAGCCAGATCTGAGGAGCGAAACGTCGTAAAGCGAGCGACAATGCGACGTTTCAGCCAACTGTGAGGAGCAAATCGTTGTATAACCAAGACCAACACGCCTGTCCTAGACCAAACAGGAGCACCTAACATCTATTACAAGCACTTGCACACTCTACTCACAACAAAATTATACAGAAAACCAAACTAAACCAGAACCAGTCAACTGTAGCCTTCAGCCGAAGTAGCAGCCGCACCATAATAGCTTCAAATTGTACCTTGTGATGTAACGGAAATCACGGATTAATGTAGACATTCTTCCTATATAAATAAATAACCTAGATTTTATATCACTCAAATCTTCGTAATAGACTCGAAGTTTCTTTCAAATTTTGGTTTGTGAGGAAATTTAATAAGTTTAGAAGAAATGTGTGTTTTTTTATTATCAATTGTTATATTATTGAGTAGTAAGGAACGCACAAGCCTGAAAATAAATAGGGAGTAAAAAAGACCTATTAATAATAGCTTAAGTCCTTAATAGATGATATAATTGGATTTGTTAATGAATAGTAATAAAGTCTTGTGAATTTATTGAATATAAATCTTAAATCTGATATAAAAGTATGAGGTAAAGATACGGTGGATAGAGTAACATCAGAAGCGAAGTGATTGACGATTGCTTATCCTACAAACAATTTTAGTGAGGTGCATATAATGGTACAACTACAATTAGACAACGAACAAACTCTTTGGAATTGCTGGATTAACGATCGCGATCCGGATGCAGGAAATATGCTAATAAAAAGATATCAATCTATCGTATCCTATCATGTTCAAAGAATAGGTTCGAGTGTTCCTAAAAATGTATCACGTGATGATTTAATGAGTTTAGGCATGATGGGTCTATTTGACGCATTAAATAAATTTGATATAAATAGAGATTTAAAGTTTGATACATACGCTTCCTTTCGTGTAAGAGGAGCTATTATAGATGGGCTAAGAAAAGAGGACTGGCTTCCTCGTTCAGCTCGCGACAAGGCAAAGAAGTTGGAAGCACATATTGAAAAATTAGAGCAAAAGCTAATGCGTACAGTTACACCTGACGAGCTTGCACAGCATATGGAATTACCTGTTGATGAGGTATACCAAACAGTACAAGAGCATTTCTTCTCGAGTGTTTTATCGATCAACGAACAACAAGATCAGGAAGAATCAGAAGGAAAAGCATTTGTTATCAGAGATGACAATACAAGAACTCCAGAGCAAGAAACAGTCCACATGGAATTAATAAAAGACCTTTCCGATAATATTAAAAACCTAAGTGAAAAGGAACAGTTGGTTTTAAGCTTGTTCTACACTGAAGAGTTAACTTTAACTGAGATTGGTGAAACGCTTAATTTATCAACATCACGCATCTCACAAATCCACTCAAAAGCATTATTAAAGTTAAGAAAGCTTCTTTCAAATGAAATGTTAAGCTAATAACATAAGAGAGTTCATTATTAACAGCCCAGGTTTCTCGAGCTAGCTCCTAAAAAGTTAGCACGAGAAATCTGGGCATTTTCTTGAGCTATGGGGCTAGATGTAAGCCCTCTGTATTGTTTATCACTCATCTGAATCTTATAATAGTAAGAGGGGAGCTGATACGATATGAGTTTAAAGGCATTAGAACTTCAGATTGCTATTCCAAAGACCTTTGATGCGGGGAAGCTGGCCGATCAGCACCAACAAAATGTGCTGGGTCAGCAGGTAAATGCCAATGAGGCATTAAAAAAAGAGATTAGAAAAAAACAATTACAAGTTAGCGATACAGAAAAAATCGAAAAAATTAATGATAATAATCAAAAGCAAAATCATGAAGAAAATTTAGCTGGTGAAAAGCAGCAAGATACTGAACAGAAGAATGTAGAGCAGCCAATGCAGCATCCTTTTAAAGGTAATTTTATCGATTTTAGCGGATAGGAGCACATGTATGGTCATAGGTCTAATCATCATATTGGTTATTTCTCAACTCATTTGTTTTTACTTCATCGTTATTTTAAATACGAAAATAGCAAAATTTAAGGATTTAGAAAAACGACAGGATCAGCTAATTCGAGAAATGGATGATGCGATTAGTTTATATCTAGTAGAGATGAAGGAAGAAAATGATCGTCTCATTGACGAACTTTCATCTATAAAACAACGTGAGTTCAAAAATAATGATATAAAAAATCAAAAAATGGCAATGATTAACTTGGAGGAGGCACAGGAAACCGCTGGTGCTACTCAAGATGAAAGTCTACAGAAAAAAGAGCCGGTGGAAAACATTGCCCAGAAGGCGTTTGTACCAAAAAAAATGGCTGCCAATGCCTATAAACAGCAAGCGGTAAATGAAACTCCAGCTGTTCCACAAGCAAAAGAAACTAAAACTGTAGAAAAAGATATGTCCTCTCTTCCAACTTTCGAACAAAAGGTATTAAACCTTTACCGACAAGGAAAATCAATTGACGAAATTGCGAAAATCACGCAAAAAGGGAAGACGGAAATCGAATTGCTCATCAAGTTCCATGCATAAAATTGTTGCACGAGGAAAATTAGTGTGATATATTATCAATTGGTGTTAATTACACACGCATTTTGATGTAGTAAGTGGTGCTTTTTTGTAAAAAAAGTTGCTTGTTATAGATGAAAAATGCGGAGGGAAAAAACCAAAACATTAGGAGGAAACACACATGTCAGTAATTTCAATGAAACAATTACTTGAAGCTGGTGTACATTTCGGTCACCAAACTCGCCGTTGGAACCCAAAAATGAAAAAATACATTTTTGTTGAACGTAACGGTATCTACATTATCGATTTACAAAAAACGGTTAAAAAATTAGAAGAAGCTTACGACTTCATGCGCCAAGTTGGGCAAGATGGCGGTAAAGTACTTTTCGTAGGTACGAAAAAGCAAGCTCAAGAAGCTATCAAAGATGAAGCTGAGCGTTCTGGTAACTACTACATTAACCAACGTTGGTTAGGTGGTACTTTAACTAACTTCGGAACTATCCAAAAACGTGTTGCTCGTATGAAAGCAATCGAAAAAATGGAAGAAGATGGAACTTTCACAGTTCTACCTAAAAAAGAAGTTATCCAACTTAAAAAAGAACACGAACGTCTAGTTAAATTCTTAGGCGGTATCCGTGATATGGCTGGCATTCCAGACGTTATGTTCGTGGTTGACCCACGTAAAGAGCGTATCGCTGTTGCTGAAGCTATTAAATTAAATATTCCTATCGTAGGGATTGTTGATACAAACTGTGATCCAGATGAAATCGACTACGTAATCCCTGCTAACGATGACGCTATCCGCGCTGTTAAATTATTAACTGCTAAAATGGCTGATGCTCTAATTGAGTCTAAACAAGGTGAATCTGAAGCTACAGCTGAAGAAGCAGTAGCTGCTGAGTAATTCACTTATTAGAAAACTTGGCGCAAGTAGTCAGTTTTCTATGAAAAGCCTTAGTTGCTCTTAAGCAGCTAAGGAAGTGATAAACTTTCTTAGCTCTACAAAGGTGATAAGTGGATGAACCCTCTTATCACCTTTTTTTAGAAGAAAAGTGGAAGCGCTCCGATTAGCCACAACAGACGTTGGAGGTACCTTCCCACGTGTGCTTGCACACGTGGGAAGGTACCGAAACGGCCGAGGGGCTGAGCGCTGCAACTAGACAAGAAGAAAAGTGGAAGCGCTCCGATTAGCCACGACAGACGTTGGAGGGACCTGACGAGTGTGCTTGCACACGTGGGAAGGTACCGAAACGGCCGAGGGGCTGAGCGCTGCAACTAGACAGAAGAAAAGTGGAAGCGGTTCGTTCAGCTCCGTGTCGACGAAAACGCAACATCCTGTTGCAACGTCGACATGGCTCACATCGTGTGAGCCTCGAAACTGGCCGACAATAACGCAACGTCCTGTTGCATTGTCGGCACTGGCACATCCATGTGCTACGGAGATTTTCGACAAGCATGCTTGCATGCGCGGGAGGAAATTAGTTTTTTGAGGGGCTAACCGCCGCAACTAGACAAAAACAAAAAAACTAAATAACTCACACAACTCAAGGAGGAAACTTCAAATGGCAATTACTGCACAATTAGTAAAAGAACTTCGTGAAAAAACTGGCGCAGGTATGATGGACTGTAAAAAAGCTTTAGTACAAACAGATGGTGATATCGACGCTGCTGTTGATTTCTTACGTGAAAAAGGTCTTTCTTCAGCTGCTAAGAAAGCTGACCGTATCGCTGCAGAAGGGACAACTTATATCCTATCTGAAGGAAACGAAGCGGTAATCTTAGAAGTTAATGCTGAAACTGACTTCGTAGCAAAAAATGAAAAATTCCAAGTACTAGTTTCTGAATTAGCTCACCTTATCTTAGCTAACAAACCAGAATCAGTAGAAGCTGCATTAGAGCTTACAAATGCAGAAGGCGTTAAAGTTGTTGACTTAATTTCAACAGCTGTAGCAACAATCGGAGAAAAAATCAATCTTCGCCGTTTCGAAGTAAAAGCTAAAACTGATGCAGATGCTTTCGGTTCTTACCTACACATGGGTGGGCGTATTGGTGTATTAGTAGTTCTTGAAGGTTCTACTGATGAATCAGCTGCTAAAGATGTAGCTATGCACATCGCTGCTATTAATCCTCAATATGTATCACGTGATGAAGTTTCTGAAGAAGAAGTTAACCGTGAACGTAAAGTATTAACTGAACAAGCTCTAAACGAAGGTAAACCAGAAAATATCGTTGCTAAAATGGTAGAAGGTCGCCTTGGTAAATTCTTCGAGGACGTTTGCTTACTTGATCAAACTTTCGTTAAAAACTCTGATCAAAAAGTACGTGATTTCGTAAAATCAACTGGTGGTAACATCACTTCATTCGTACGCTTTGCTGTTGGTGAAGGTATCGAAAAACGCGAAGACAACTTTGCTGAAGAAGTTATGAACCAAGTTAAAGGTAACTAATTTAAATAATAAGTAAAAATAGGGGACACAAACCAGTGTTCCCTATTTTTCAAGGGATTGAAAAATCACCTGATATGTTTGAAGAATAAAATTGAATTGCGGAGGTTTACTATGAGTGTGCCACAATATGAACGAGTTGTTATTAAAATTAGCGGTGAGGCATTAGCAGGAGAAGCAGGTTACGGTCTATCACCAAAAATCATTAAGTCAGTTGCAGAGGATATTAAAGAAGTAGTAGAGCTTGGCGTTGAAGTTGCAGTAGTAGTAGGTGGCGGAAACATCTGGCGTGGAAAAGTAGGAAGCGAAATGGGTATGGATCGTGCCTCAGCAGATTATATGGGAATGCTTGCTACAGTGATGAACTCATTAGCACTTCAAGATGCGCTTGAAAAATTAGAAATTGGAACTCGTGTTCAATCTTCTATCGTTATGACACAAGTAGCAGAGCCTTACATACGCAGAAAAGCAGTGCGTCATCTTGAAAAGAAACGCGTTGTCATTTTTGCTGCTGGTACAGGAAATCCATTCTTCTCTACAGATACGACAGCTGCATTACGTGCTGCGGAAATTGATGCCGATGCAATTCTAATGGCAAAAAATAATGTGGATGGTGTTTATTCTGCTGATCCAAAAACTGACTCAACTGCTGTTAAATATGACACACTCACATATTTAGACGTAATTCAACAAGGATTACAGGTAATGGATTCAACTGCTTCCACTTTATGTATGGACAACGATATCCCATTAATAGTATTCTCTATTATGAATAAAGGAAATATTAAACGAGCGGTACTCGGTGAAAAAATCGGTACAGTTGTTAGGAGGAATTTTTAATGCCTAAACAAGTATTAGCCCAAGCAAAAGACAGAATGGACAAATCGATTTCTGCATTTTCTCGTGAATTGGCTTCAATTCGTGCAGGACGTGCAAATGCGTCACTTCTAGACAGAGTGTCAGTTGATTATTACGGTGCACCAACACCAATTAACCAATTAGCTGGTGTTTCAGTTCCAGAAGCGCGCTTACTTGTAATCCAGCCTTATGACAAATCAATCTTAGGTGAAATTGAAAAAGCGATTATGAAATCAGATATCGGAATTACTCCGACAAACGATGGTAACGTAATTCGTTTAACAATTCCAGCTTTAACAGAAGAGCGTCGTAAAGAGCTTGTGAAAGTTGTGAGTAAAGAAGCGGAGAGTGCAAAGGTTGCAATCCGTAACGTACGTCGCGACGCTAACGATGATTTGAAAAAATTAGAGAAAAGCGGCGACATTACAGAAGACGATTTACGTGGATTCACAGAAGATATTCAAAAATTAACAGATGACTACATCGTTAAAGTCGACCAGGTTGCAAAAGATAAAGAAAAAGAAATCTTATCTGTTTAATAAAATGCAATCTTGATTGATATTTATCATTTGCAAACTTTTTGTAAATCTAAATGAATCATGAACTTATTCAGACAGTAGGGCGTCCTATTAAATGGGACGTCTTTTTTCAATGTTGATGATGTGTAGAACCGGGTAGTAAGCCAAATCTGCGCAAATTAATATGGTAAAATAGAAATAAAATACATAATAAGCAACAATAAATTGAAAAATTTAGAAGTTATTCAAAAGAACGTAAGACACAATCATTTGTTTTTGATATGATTAGAAAAATACGCTTTTCGCTAATTTACGCGGGAATCGGGATTTTTTATAACTTTAAGAATTTTGGTATCGTATCTTATAAGAAGAAAAACGTCCAAAAAGTTGTCAGGTGGGGGAATTGCTGATGTTAAAAAAGCTATTAAGTAAGTCAAAAAAAGGAAAGCACTCTTTGGAGGTTAACGAAACTCTAATCAATAATGAATGTGTACCTTCCCATATCGCAATCATAATGGATGGCAACGGACGTTGGGCGAAAAAAAGAGCCATGCCAAGAATCGCAGGTCATCATGAAGGAATGCAAACTGTACGTAAAATTTCTCGTATTGCAGATGATATGGGTATCAAAGTTTTAACTCTTTATGCTTTCTCTACTGAAAATTGGAAGAGACCAAAATCAGAGGTCGACTATTTAATGAGCCTTCCTCAAATGTTCTTGAACTCCTTTATGCCAGAGTTAATGGAACGGGGCATCCGAGTTGAAATGATAGGCGATAAAGAAGGACTTCCAACTAGTACTAAAGTGGCTTTGAATGAAGCGATGGAAAAAACAAAGAATAATACTGGCCTTATTTTAAATTTTGCTATGAATTATGGTAGTCGGGCTGAAATTGTTAAAGCAATGAAGGATATAATGGTAGAAGTGAATAACGGAAAATTGACTCTAGATGAAGTGGATGAAACACTCATTGATCAATATTTACTAACTTCAAATCTTCCAGAGCCTGATTTGCTTATTCGTACAAGTGGAGAAGTTCGTCTTAGCAATTTTATGTTATGGCAGCTTGCTTATACAGAGTTTTGGTTTACTGATATACTTTGGCCAGATTTCAACCAAGAAACCTTTATGGAAGCTATACAGGCTTACCAGCAACGTAACAGGCGCTATGGTGGGCTGAAAGGAGAATAATTACATTGAAGCAAAGAATTATAACGGGGGTTGTAGCAGGAGCGTTATTTATCATTTTTCTTGTGCTAGGTAACCTACCCTTCACGTTATTAGTATATGCATTAGCAGCAGTTGCAATATATGAGCTGTTAAAGATGAAGAATATTCAAATCTATTCAATCCCAGGTATTCTTGCATTACTCATTACATTTAGTTTATTGCTACCGAAAGCGATAACACTCAATTTTTTAGAGGCATCAGTATATACAAAGCTAGACTTTTTACTGATTGGTGTCATCCTATTATTAATTTACTCGGTCCTAGTAAAAAATCATTTTACCTTTGATGATGTAGGATTCATATTACTGAGTACGGTATATGTTGGAATGGGCTTCTATTATTTAATTGAGACACGTAATGGTGGCTTGGAATATCTAATTTTTGCTCTACTAATTGTTTGGACGACTGATTCAGGTGCCTATTTTATCGGCCGAAAACTCGGCAAGAAGAAATTATGGCCTGAGATTTCACCTAACAAAACGGTAGAAGGCTTTGTTGGCGGAATTATTACAGCGGTAGTGTTTGCATCGATTATGCAAATGATTTTCCCGATTTCGTCATCATGGATTGCTCTAATCGTGATTGCAATAATTGCGTCGATTTTCGGGCAGATGGGTGATTTAGTGGAATCAGCTATTAAACGTCACTATGGTGTAAAGGACTCTGGTAATTTACTGCCGGGTCACGGAGGAATATTAGACCGTTTTGATAGTCTGTTATTTGTATTACCTCTATTACACTTCCTGCAATTAATCTAAATCTGTGTTTAAAGAAAGTACTATTTCTAGTTGTTGAAGGGAAGATAAAATCAATCATGAAGAAAATCAGCTTATTAGGAGCAACAGGTTCGATTGGGATACAAACCATTGATATATTGTTGAACAATCCAGAGAGTTTTCAGCTTGTTGCATTATCTTCAGGGAAAAACATCGAAAAAACTCGTGAAATTATCTCTCAGCTAAATCCAGAGCTTGTTTCTGTACAAGATGAACAGGATGCAGTTGCACTGGCAAAAGAGTTTCCACAAATCCATTTCACAT
This sequence comes from Ureibacillus chungkukjangi, assembly GCF_044795995.1. NCBI lineage: Bacteria > Bacillati > Bacillota > Bacilli > Caryophanales > Caryophanaceae > Ureibacillus > Ureibacillus chungkukjangi. The sequence goes on from NZ_CP085009.1 coordinate 1,304,362, forward strand.
TCGGAGCTAAGGGACTAGTAGAGGTTGCAACACACCCAGATTCTACAGTTCTTGTGAATGCTGTTCTAGGAAGTGTGGGTCTAGAATCTACTTTAGCTGCAATACGAATGTCTAAAACGATTGCGATTGCTAATAAAGAAACATTAGTAACTGCAGGTCATTTAGTAATGGCAGAAGCAAAAAAATATAACGCACCGATTCTACCTGTGGATAGTGAGCATTCCGCGCTATTCCAATCTATGAATGGTGAAAATCCAAAGCAAATCGAAAGACTGATCCTAACAGCATCAGGTGGTTCATTCCGTGACAAAACGCGTGAGGAACTAAAGAATGTAACAGTTAAAGATGCATTGAATCATCCAAACTGGTCAATGGGTGCTAAAATCACGATTGATTCTGCAACGATGATGAACAAAGGCTTAGAAGTTATTGAAGCAAATGTATTATTTGATATGCCTTTTGATAGAATTGATGTTTTATTACATAAAGAAAGTATTATTCATTCTCTAGTTGAGTATCATGATACAAGTGTCATTGCGCAGCTTGGGACACCGGATATGCGTGTACCAATCCAATATGCACTAAGCTATCCAGATCGACTGCCACTTGTTGAAGGTACTCGATTAGATTTAGCGAAGATTGGACAACTCAATTTTAGAGAAGTAGACTTTGATCGATTCCGCGCTTTAAAGCTTGCTTATGATGCTGGACGAGCAGGTGGCACGATGCTAACAGCAATGAATGCAGCTAACGAGGCGGCTGTAGGTTTATTCCTGCAAGAAAAAATCACTTTCCTTCAAATTGAAGAGATTATTGAACAAATTATGAATAATCATCATAATATTCTAGCTCCAGATTTAGAAACTATATTGCATGTAGATACCGAAACAAGAAAATCAGTAGAGAGCATGGTAAAATAGAGAGTACAAGCATAGAATAAGTTAACTTGCACTTTGAAGGTGGGATGATATGCAAACAGTTATAGCATTTATCGTTGTTTTCGGCTCCCTAGTATTCTTCCATGAGCTTGGGCATTTCATTTTTGCAAAACGCGCAGGGATTTTAGTTCGTGAGTTTGCAATTGGAATGGGTCCGAAAATCTTTGGAATGATGAAAGGTGAAACGTTATATACACTTCGTTTACTGCCTATCGGTGGTTATGTCCGAATGGCGGGGGAAGATACCGACTCAGTAGAGCTTCAGCCAGGATATCGAGTAGGTTTAATCCTAAACAAAAATAACGAAGCCGAAAAAATTTACTTGAATCAAAATGTACAAAATCCAAATGTTCTATTTTTGGAAGTAGAACGTGCCGACCTTGAAAAAGGGCTATGGATTGAAGGGTACGACGAGGACGATCAATTTGTTAGAATCAATTTATCTAGAAAAGCGTCGATTATTGAAAATGGCACTGAAACATTAATCGCACCATATGATCGTCAATTTAATTCAAAAACGGTTGGGCAGCGAGCAATGGCTATCTTCGCTGGGCCGCTCTTCAACTTTATTTTAGCATTCTTCGTATTTGCTTTTATCGCCTTGATGCAGGGTGTTCCTACCTACGAGCCAATCATTCATGATGTAGTAGATAATGGACCGGCAGAGACTGCTGGTATGAAAGCTGGCGATTATGTAAAAGCAATCGATGGACAACCTGTTGAAGACTGGCAGCAGCTATCCGGCACTGTTCAAGAAAAACCAGGTGAGCAGCTAACGCTTATCGTGGAACGTGATGGACAAAATATCGAGCTGAAAATGACGCCAGACACCCTTGTGGAAAGCGGTAAGGAATACGGACAAATTGGTGTTATGTACCAAAGTCCAGTGGAGAAAAATCCACTAAAAGCAATCGTTTTCGGTGTCACGCAAACATATGATTACACTGTTCTTATTTTAGGTCTATTAGGCGACTTAATTACAGGTCAATTCACAATTGACGCCCTTTCTGGTCCAGTAGGCATCTACAAGGCAACAGAAACAGTTGCCCAATATGGTATCTATAACTTAATGAACTGGGCAGCAGTCCTAAGCATTAACTTAGGTATCATGAACCTATTGCCACTACCTGCACTAGATGGAGGAAGATTATTATTCTTCGGTATCGAAGCACTACGCGGCAAACCAGTAGACCGTCAAAAAGAAGGCCTCGTTCACTTTGTAGGTATCGTACTACTAATGATCCTTATGGTAGTCGTAACATGGAATGATATACAGAGATTCTTCTTTTAGAGCTGACTGACCCGCGTTCTAAGCAAGTCTAAAACAACCCAAACACGAATTTCTTAACCTTATTCATTTGTGGTAAAATCCATAGTGAATAAGGTTAACTTTTTTTGCGGATAGTAAAGTTAGATTTAGGGAGATTTACTGAATCATTATGGTGATGAAAGCCATTTTTGAAGGGAATCAGGGTTAAAATGTCTTTCATAAGCAGAATGAAAGCCACTTTTGATAGAAATCTGGCTTGAAATGTCTTTCATAAGCAGGATGAAAGCCATTTTTGAAGGGAATCAGGATCGAAATGTCTTTCATAAAGAGAATGAAAGCCACTTTCGATAGAAATCTGGCTGGAAATGTCTTTCATAAACAGGATGAAAGGATAAAGTCCATATAATTGTGTAAAAAGAAAAAGAGTCATTTTATTCTCTCTTGGATACAATGTTTTCAGCGACGATAAACATGAAAAGAGGGAATAATAATGACTCAATTACAGTTTAACTTAGATATGGACTTTTTAAAAGATTCTGTTCTAAATTCTGATTTAAATACTGTTGTAAAATCTGCTTTAGTACTAGTTCTAAATGAATTCATGGAAAAAGAAAGAGACGAATATTTAAATGCAGCGGCTTATGAACGTTCGAGCGATCGAATTGATTATCGAAATGGCTACTACGAGCGTGAAATTGTTATGAGTGTTGGAAAATTAACTTTAAAAGTTCCTAGAACTCGAAATGGCGAATTTTCTACCAGTGTGTTTGAAAAGTACGCTAGACATGATCAAGCATTGATTCTATCGATGATAGAAATGGTTGTAAATGGTGTCTCTACAAGAAAGGTAACTCAAATTGTGGAGCAGCTTTGTGGTGAAACTGTATCGAAATCACTGGTGTCTTCACTGACACAAAAACTAGATCCCATTATTAACACTTGGGCGAACAGACCTTTAAACACTACTTACTATCCTTATATTTTTCTGGATGCAATGTATATTAAAGTGCGTGAACATCACCAAGTTGTATCAAAAGCTGTCTATATTGCAACGGCTATTACCGAAGAGAATAAACGTGAGATTCTTGGTTTAAGCGTGGACCATGTAGAGAGTTATGAAAGTTGGAGTCGCTTTCTACAACACTTAAAATCGCGAGGAATTCAATCCCCAAAGTTAGTTATATCTGATGCTCACCAAGGTTTACGAAAGGCCATCCAACGGGAATTCATCGGAACTACATGGCAAAGATGTAACGTACACTTTAAACGTAATATTATTGAAAAGCTGCCGAAAAAGGATTCAGGAGATTTCCGTCTCATGATTAGACGCATCTTTGATGCAGTTACCCTTGAGGATATGCGCAAATTTAAAGATGAGTTAATGAATCAGTATGCAGAAGATCGCAGATATGAAAAAGCACTTACAGTACTAGATGAAGGTTTCGAAGATACCATTCAATATATGAATTTTCCCAAAGGAATACGTGTTAATATTCGAAGTACGAATTCTCTGGAACGATTAAATCAAGAAGTACGTAGAAGGGAGACCGTAATCCGTATCTTCCCTAATACCCAATCTGCCTTCAGATTAGTTGGTGCTGTGTTAATGCATTATCAAGAAAACGATTATTCAAAAAGAAAAGGACTTTCTAGATAGTACCTTGTTTTACATCTTCAACTCCCATTAATGGAGTATTCCACATTCAGTAAAGGCAGTCAAAGTGAAAAGAGCCTTTGACAGCCTTTACTGAATATGGAGTTAATAAGCCATGGGAGTTAAGGATGAAAAATGTAGTGGGGGTTGGTTTACATGCCCACAAAATATAGTTGAAAACATCTGTATTGAATTTACACAATAACTAGGACTTGACTGGATGAAAGCCACTTTTGAAGGGAATCAGGATCGAAATGTCTTTCATAAAGAGAATGAAAGCCATTTTCGATAGAAATCTGGCTGGAAATGTCTTTCATAAACAGGATGAAAGCCACTTTAGCTGGAAATCTCGCTGAAAATGTACTTCATCTCCAAGATGAAAGCTACTTTCGATAGAAATCTGACTCAAAATGTACTTCATCCCAAAGATGAAAGGCACTTTAGATAAAATTCTAACTAAAAGTGACCTTCATAACCCAGGATGAAAATCTCAGCTAAAGTGTTCATCTCACTAAAAAAACCGCTCATGAATGCCGAGTTATTTCAAATTGTGATTTATATTCTAAAATCAACTTTTGTAACATTTTTTAAAACTTGGATATTTTAGGATTTAGGCTATAAATAATAATCGAAATTTCAATCCAAATAGCAGTTGTACGTACGATGTAACTTCATTGTATGATATGCTAAATATGTGATTTAGAAGAGAAAAGGTGGAGCACATGAAACAAAGTTCTACGTTAATTCCTACACTTAGGGATGTACCTTCAGAAATTGAAGTGAAGTCTCACAAAATGCTACTTCGTGCAGGATTCATCCGAGAAACGACAAGTGGTGTATATTCCTATTTACCATTAGCTAAACGTGTATTGAACAAATTAGAAAAAATGATTCATCAAGAGATGGAAGCCATTGGTGCAGTAGAGATTGGTTTGCCTACCTTGCAGCTGCAAGAGAATTTAGAGCAAACTACAAATTTTGCTAGTAGTCGAGATGAAATCTTTCATTTAACAAACGAGAACCAACAGAATTTAATACTGGCGCCCTCCTATCAGGAAGCTGTTACAATGTTGCTCGCTGAGGAAAGCCAATCCTATAAAAATTTACCGATTACTTTTTATCAAATCCAATCAAAATATCGCAATGAAAAACGCAAAACAAATGGCTTGTTGCGAAGTAAAGAATTTTTGATGAAGGATGCCTACTCCTTCCATGCAAATGAGGAGAGTTTAGAGGCTTCCTTTAATGAAATAATCCAAATCTATTCGAATTTATTTAGTAAGCTAGGCTTGCATTATGAAATAATCGATGCAAATCCAGGAGCTGCAAATGGTGCTATTGCAAAGGAATTTATCGTTGCTTCTGAGGCTGGTGAAACAATCGTTGCCTATTCAGATGATTCTAGATTTGCGGCAAATATCGAAGTGGCACAGGTTGTAAATGAGTTTAGCCCTTCAGAGCTGCCAATCAAACCATTGGAAAAATTCGAAGCACCTAACTTGAAAACGATAGAAGAAGTTTGCACATTTTTTAATATAGAAGAAAGCAATTATATTAAATCTTTCGTATTTAAGGTGGATGGTGATTTTGTCGTTGTATTGACACGTGGAGATCATCAGGTAAACCCTTATAAACTACAGAATGTTTTAAAGGCTACGTCAATTTCATTAGCAACTGAAGATGAGGTGCAAGAGCTTTTAGGCTGCAAGCTAGAATCGGTTGGCCCCATAAAGCTGCCTATCGATGTGAAGGTTATTGCAGATTATGCAATTCAATCCATTCGAGGTGGAGTGGCTGGAGCGAACGAAGAGGGCTATTACTATACGAATGTTTCGCCTGAACGAGATTTTGCTATCAGTATGTATGAGGACATCAGATATATCAGAGAAGGGGATCCTTCACCTGATGGACAAGGAACAATTCTCTTTAAAAGAGGAATCGAAATAGGCAAGATTTGCAAACTAGGTGTTAGTGTATCAGAACAATTTAATGCTAGCTTTACTGATGAAAATGGACAATCTCAAGCCATTTTCATGAACAGCTTCCATCTAGGTATTTCAAGAATATTAGCTGTAATGGCTGAAAACTATCAGGATGACAGCGGTTTTTATTGGCCAAAACCGATTTCGCCATATGACCTTCATCTGTTACCGGTCGATCGAGAAGATGAAGTGCAATTTAATTTGGCATTAGAACTCTACAATATATTAACCTTCTATCAGTTTGAGGTGCTATTTGATGATCGTGACGAAATGGCAGAAGATAAATTTACAGATGCAGACTTAATCGGTCTACCAGTCCGCATTAAGGTAGGCAAACGTGCAAGCGAAGGCATCGTAGAAGTCAAAATCAGAAGCACTGGTGATACCTACGAGTGGGCAAAAGAAGAACTAATCGACCACTTAAATGAACTTTTTAGAACGAATTAATTTATTATACTTATGAAATCCAAAATAGGCTTCTATTTAAGACGTCGCGAGCCTACCACGTAAGATCAGTATATCCAGAAGTTTAAGGAGAAATAACAAATTTGAGCGGGCCTTCACAAAAGCACAAAGACAAATCGATTTTCGTAAACTTACGAAAATCGTATTTTTTCGGGTAGCGACTAGCATTACAAATATTAAACAGGTGGTGAGTAAAATGGTAGACAACCAAGAAGCAAGAGAACGATTTTTAACGCTATTACAACAGCTCCAACTAACAGAAGATGTCTACATGTCTTTTTTTGAAAAAGGTGAGCTTACTCGACTAACCGTCCATAAAAAAAATCGTGTCTGGTGTTTTGCCATTCAACTAGAAAATATCTTGCCCTTCCAATTGTACCAACTATTCCGTACAAGAATGGCCGAGCAGTTTTCACATATTGCCCAAGCCTCCATCACAATTGAGGCTAGAAACCCTGTAGTGACGGAGCAGTTGATTACAGATTATTGGTTATCAGCAGTGGAGCAGCTAGACGCATCACCTCCAGTGAAAAATCGTTTAGTCTCACAAATTCCAAAATGGACAGGGAATAAATTAGTAGTTTCTTGTATGGCCGAAATGGAACAGCTGACACTAAAAGCAAAATACGTGCAGAAAATTGTAGATGCCTATGAGACACTTGGCTTCCCTCAGTTTTCGGTAGACTTCCAATTAGTTGAAGCAACAGACGAGATGAAGGAAGAACAGCAGCAATATATTGAGAAACGTCAGCTAGAGGAAGCTGAGCTTGCGAGAAAAGCAATGGAAGACTTCCAAAGTCGTGAGAAAGCGAAAACGGATAATCCAGATTCAGTTGCAAGCAGTGGACCATTCCAGCTTGGGAACCTTATCAAGGATACAGATGTTATGGAAATTCGCCGCGTAGTAGAAGAAGAGCGTCGCGTTGTTCTTGAAGGATTTGTATTTGCTGTAGACATCAAGGAGCTAAGAAGTGGACGCTCCCTTCTAGAGCTGAAAATGACCGACTATACAGATTCAATCATGGTGAAAATGTTCTCTCGTGATAAAGAAGATGCTGAACGCATGGCACAGCTGAAAAAAGGTATGTGGGTTAAAGTTCGCGGAGCAGTTCAAAACGATACCTTCGTCCGCGATTTAGTTGTAATGGCTCAGGATATCAACGAGGTCTTCAAGGAATCACGTAAGGACACAGCACCAGAGGGAGAAAAACGGGTCGAGCTTCATTTACATACACCAATGAGTCAAATGGATGCCGTAACGCCAATTGAACAGCTAGTAGGACAAGCTGCAAAATGGGGTCATCCGGCAATAGCCATTACAGACCATGCTGTTGCACAAGGCTTCCCAGATGCCTATGCAGCAGGTAAAAAGCATGGCATTAAGATTATTTATGGGATTGAAGCCAATTTAGTTGATGATGGGGCACTGATTGCTTATGCAGAGCAGCATATCGAACTTGATGATGCAACCTTTGTCGTATTCGACGTAGAGACAACAGGTCTTTCAACTGCATACGATACGATTATTGAGCTTGCTGCTGTTAAGATTAAGGAAGGAAAAGTAATCGACAAATTCGAACGCTTTGCTAATCCTCACAGACCTTTAACAGCCAAAATTATCGAGCTTACTCATATTACGGACGACATGCTTACAAATGCACCAGAAGTCGACCAAGTTGTAACAGAGTTTAAGGAATTCATTGGGGAGTCAATCGTTGTAGCCCACAATGCCTCCTTTGATATGGGCTTCTTATATACAGCCTATGAAAAAGCGGGGATTCAAGGGGTAACCCACCCAGTTATCGATACTTTAGAATTATCAAGATTCCTTAACCCTACATTAAAAAGTCATCGTTTAAATACCTTATGTAAACGATATGGTATCGAACTAACTCAGCATCACCGTGCCATCTATGATACAGAGGCGACAGGTGAGCTAATGCTGCATCTATTAAAGGATGCAAAAGAGGATCATGGCATTTATTATCATGATGAATTTAATAACCAAATCAATCGAGATGAAAGCTATAAACAGTCTCGTCCATATCACTGTACGATTTTAGCGGTCGACAATGATGGATTAAAAAACTTATTTAAGCTAATTACAATTGCCCATACACAAACCTATCACCGTGTACCGCGTATTCGCCGTTCTGATTTAACGAAGCATCGACAAGGACTAATCGTAGGTTCTGGCTGTAATAACGGTGAATTGTTTGAAACGATGATGAACAAATCAAGTGACCAGGCTGAAAAGGTAGCGCGATTCTATGATTATATCGAAGTTCAACCTAAGCCAGTCTACGCACCTTTAATAGAGGGTGGCGTTATTCATGATGAATGGAATCTAGAGGATATCATACGCAAATTAGTGAAGCTTGGGAAGCGTATGGAAAAACCTGTTGTTGCAACAGGGAATGTTCACTATCTAAATGAAAATGATGGGGTATTCCGTCAAATCTTAGTCGGCTCGCAAGGTGGGGCAAATCCACTAAATCGTTACAAATTGCCAGCAGTGCATTTCCGTACAACAAATGAAATGCTTGCTGAATTCGACTTTTTAGGGCCGGATTTAGCTAAAGAGATTGTGGTAACGAATCCACAAAAAATTGCTGATATGATTGGTGACGTAAAGCCAATTAAGGACGACCTTTATACACCAAAAATTGAAGGCTCTGATGATGAAGTAACGAATTTAACTTACGAAATGGCGCACCGTATTTATGGGGAAGAGCTACCAGAAATCGTACAGGCTCGTATTGAAAAAGAACTGAAATCGATCTTAGGTAACGGATTCGGCGTAATTTACTTAATCTCCGCTAAGCTCGTTAAAAAGTCTCTAGCAGATGGGTATCTAGTTGGTTCACGTGGATCTGTAGGGTCTTCGCTAGTTGCGACCTTCATGGAAATTACAGAAGTAAACCCATTACCACCACATTACATTTGTCCGAGCTGTAAAAACGTTGAGTTCTTTGATGATGGTTCTGTTGGTAGTGGCTTCGACTTACCGAATAAGGAGTGCCCGAAGTGTGGTACAGGGTACAAAAAAGATGGACAGGATATTCCCTTTGAAACCTTCCTTGGGTTTAAAGGAGACAAGGTTCCCGATATCGATTTAAACTTCTCGGGAGAATATCAGCCACAAGCCCATAATTATACAAAGGAACTGTTCGGAGAAGACTATGTATTCCGTGCGGGTACAATTGGTACTGTTGCCGAAAAAACGGCATATGGCTACGTAAAAGGCTACACAACTGATAATAATCTTACCATTCGGGGAGCAGAGGTTGACCGTCTTGTACAAGGCTGTACAGGAGTAAAACGTACAACTGGTCAGCATCCAGGTGGGATTATCGTAGTACCTGATTATATGGACATCTATGATTTTACACCGGTGCAATTCCCGGCAGATGCGCAGGATTCTGAATGGAAGACTACCCATTTTGACTTCCACTCCATCCATGATAACGTGTTAAAGCTTGATATACTGGGACACGATGATCCGACTGTGATCAGGATGCTTCAGGATTTATCTGGTATTGATCCGAAAACAATCCCAACTGATGATCCAGAAGTTATGAAAATCTACTCCACACCAGAATCTCTTGGTGTAACGGTAGAACAAATAGGCACAAAAACGGGTACTTTGGGGATTCCTGAGTTTGGTACACGATTTGTTCGACAAATGCTTGAGGACACAAAGCCTTCTACATTTAGTGAGCTTGTCCAAATTTCTGGTTTATCCCATGGGACAGACGTTTGGCTAGGAAATGCCCAGGAATTAATCCATAACGGAACCTGTGTACTTTCAGAGGTTATCGGTTGTCGTGATGATATTATGGTGTACTTAATCTATCAGGGACTAGAACCAAGCTTTGCCTTTAAAATAATGGAGTCTGTGCGTAAAGGGAAGGGCTTATCAGAGGATATGGAAGCAGAAATGCGTGCTCAAAGCGTGCCGGAATGGTATATCGATTCATGTAAGAAGATTAAATACATGTTCCCGAAAGCCCATGCCGCTGCCTATGTATTGATGGCCGTACGTATTGCCTGGTTTAAAGTACATCATCCGATTCTTTATTACGCAGCATACTTTACTGTTCGTGCGAGTGACTTTGATTTAATCGCCATGACACAGGGCTCAGCAATGATTCGCTCACGTATTGATGATATTAATGTAAAAGGTTTAGATGCTTCGAAAAAGGAAAAGGATTTAATGACGGTATTGGAGCTTGCCTTAGAAATGTGCGAGCGCGGGATGAGCTTCCAAAAGGTAGACCTGTATCGCTCTCAGGCAAGTGAGTTTATCATTGAAGGCAATACATTAATTCCACCTTTTGATGCAATTCCTGGTCTAGGTACAAACGTTGCAAAAGCAATCGTTGCAGCAAGGAAAGACGGAGAGTTCTTATCTAAAGAGGATTTACAGCAGCGTGGTAGAGTATCGAAATCTCTTATCGAGTATATGGATACACTAGGCTGCTTAGAAGGTCTACCGGATGCAAACCAATTATCATTGTTCTAAAAGAGAGCTGATAATGTGTATTACCATTTATGTAACACATTTGCGTAAATTTGCATTAAGTTAGAAATTGTGCTATTGTAATGGTAATAATTTGTTGATAGTTTTGCAGCAAAAGAGTGGGGCTTTTCCCGCTCTTTTCTGTTGTTACGCTTATTCAAATTTTTTTACCATCAAATTCGGTACTTTCTCAAATTTCACCATGTCCTGGTGGAATTTCTGTTTTTATACTGATTGAGATTTAAAATCCAGAGAACAATTAGTATAAAAAAAGCATAAAATCTCATCTTTTAGTGAAATTTTAGTTTATATAAACCGATTTTTTGTGAAAAAAAGGCAAGAGACAATTACGTTGGGAGGATACTATGAGCAAAGTAACGTCAGTAATTGAAGAACTTGTTACGCCAATTGTTGAAGAGTTGAACCTTGAACTTGTCGAAATTGAGTTTTTAAAAGAAGGACGCAACTGGTTCCTTCGTGTATATATTGATACACCAGAAGGCGGCATTGATATTGAACAATGTGCACTCGTTAGTGAGCGAGTAAGTGAAATTCTGGATGAAAAAGACCCAATCGAGCAAAACTACTACTTAGAGGTTTCTTCACCAGGTGCTGAACGACCATTGAAAAAAGAATCAGACTTTGAAAAATCAGTAGGCAAATTTATCTATGTGAAAACATATGAGCCCATAAAAGATATGAAAGAATTCCAAGGCTATCTAAGATCATATACTAGTGAAGGCTTAGAGCTAGAAGTTCGTATTAAAACACGTAAATTAACTGTTTTTATTGAAAATGAAAAAATCGCAAAAGCACGACTTGCTATCGATTTTTCATCATAACTGAATATTAGGAGTGAACAAAATGAGTAGTGATTTACTAGATGCTTTAACTGCTCTGGAGCAACAAAAGGGTATTTCAAGAGAAGTAATAGTTGAAGCAATCGAAGCTGCATTAGTAACTGCATACAAACGAAACTTTAATCAAGCACAGAATGTACGTGTAGATTTAAACTTAGATAACGGTTCAATGCTAGTTTATTCTCGTAAAGATGTAGTAGAGGAAGTTGAAGATGATCGTCTTCAAATTGCTCTAGAGGATGCAAAAGACATTAACCCTGCCTATGAAATTGGGGATGTACTAGAACAAGAGGTAACGCCTCGTAACTTTGGACGTATTGCTGCTCAAACAGCAAAACAAGTGGTAACACAACGAGTTCGTGAAGCAGAGCGCGGCATTATTTACGAAGAATACGTAGATCGTACTGATGATATTGTAAATGGTACAATCGAGCGTCAAGATGCTCGTAACATCTATGTGAGCTTAGGTAAAGTTGAGGCTGCATTACCTGTGAATGAACAAATCCAAGGTGAAGTATATCGACCACAAAGCCGCGTACGTGTTTATATTACAAAAGTTGAGCGTACAACACGCGGACCTCAAGTAATTGTTTCTCGCACACATCCAGGATTACTTCGCAGACTTTTCGAAATGGAAGTTCCAGAAATTTTCGAGGGTATCGTCGAAATCAAATCAATCGCTCGTGAGGCTGGAGATCGCTCTAAGATTTCTGTATTCGCTCACAACCCAGAAATTGATGCAGTAGGTGCTTGTGTAGGTGCTAAGGGTGCCCGTGTACAAAATATTGTTAACGAGTTAAATGGTGAAAAGATTGACATCGTAGAATGGTCAGAGGATCCAATCGTCTTTGTGGCAAATGCTTTAAGCCCTTCAAAAGTGCTTGATGTAATTGTAAACGAAGAAGAAAAATCTACAACGGTTGTTGTACCAGACTATCAATTATCACTAGCTATCGGAAAACGTGGACAAAATGCACGTCTTGCAGCGAAATTAACAGGCTGGAAAATCGATATTAAGAGTGAAACAGACGCACGTGAAGCAGGAATTTATCCAAACGAGTCAAGTCGTTTTGTTCCAGTGGAAGAGGCGAACAATGATAGTGATTTCTATGATGAAGATGTAACATATGATCTTTATCAAGACGACGAAGAATAAGCTAGAAGCTATAAAGCGTAAATATGGTTAAGGAATGTGCTTAATCATAAGGGAAGGTGAATTCTTATGGCAACACAAAGAAAGGTTCCTTTACGTAAATGTGTCGTAACAGGCGAGATGCTTCCTAAAAAATCAATGATACGTGTTGTGCGCTCAAAAGAGGGCGAGGTATCTGTTGATATTACTGGGAAGAAATCAGGACGTGGGGCTTATATTTCAAAATCGGAAGATGCAGTGGAAGCTGCTCGGAAGAAAAATATATTAGAACGCCAGCTAGAAGTGAAAATCCCTGAAGAGGTTTATGATGAATTGATTAAACTGATTCGCAGGGAGTCAATTCTATGAGTGAACTACTCCAACTACTAGGTTTAGCAGCTAGAGCAAGGAAGATAGTTACTGGGGAAGAGTTAGTAGTGAATTCAATACGTACAAATAAAGCTAAGCTGGTGCTACTAGCAAATGACGCCTCAAAGAATTCTAGCAAGAAGATTCAAGATAAATGTACGTATTATAACGTTGAGTATCATGTGTTTGGTGATCGCTACCAGCTAGGGACTGCAATTGGTAAAGAAGCACGTGTCGCAATAGCTATCGTAGATAGTGGATTTGCGAAAAAGATATCTAGTCTACTCAACGAAAATTAATCGGGGGTGAGCAGATGACCAAAGTAAGAGTTCATGAATATGCGAAAAAAGTAAATAAATCAAGTAAAGAAGTAATCGAAGAGCTTAAAAAGCTAAACGTTACGGTTTCAAACCATATGTCGACGCTTGAAAGTGACGCTGTTACAAAATTGGATACTGTTTTTAAAGGATCTAATTCTGCACCAAGACACACAGAAGTACGTCAAGAGAAGAAGCAAGCTGCACCGAGTGGACAAAGAACTCAGTCAAACGACCAATCGAACCGTCCAAATCGCCCAGCAAATTCTTCAGCTAACCGACCATCAAATGGTCAAGGAAACCGCCCACAAAATGGATCAGCGAATCGTCCATCAAATGGTCAAGGAAACCGTCCACAAAATGGATCGGCGAATCGCCCACAAAATGGCCAAGGAAATCGTCCATCAAATGGCTCTGCAAGCAGACCAGCAAACGGATCATCAAACCGTCCGTCTAACAATAATACAGCGAATCGTCCAAACAATTCGTCTAACGAACAAAGATCAACGTCACAAAACAGTGGCGAAAAATTTAAGAATGCAAAAGGTAACCAAAATCGAAATATGTCCCAAAATAATAATAACAACTCAAACAACAATAACAACAAAAAAGGCGGCTTTAACAACAACCAACGTAAAAAGCCAGGTATCCATGGAGGCAAACGTCGCCATCCTAAAACACACCAACCAACAATTCCACAAGCTCCAAAAGAGCTACCGGAAAAAATCACGTTTTATGAATCTTTATCAGTTGCAGAATTAGCGAAAAAGCTACACCGTGAGCCATCTGAAATCATCAAAAAATTATTCATGCTTGGCGTTATGGCAACGATTAACCAAGAATTAGACAAAGATGCAATCGAGCTTATCTGTGCTGATTACGGCGTAGAGGTTGAAGAAGAAGTTCGTATCGACAAAACTGACTTAGATGTTTACTTCGAGCAAGCTGAAGTTGTCGAAGAAGAACAATCAGTACGTCCACCAGTTGTAACAATCATGGGTCACGTTGACCACGGTAAAACAACTTTACTTGACTCAATCCGTAACACAAAAGTAACTGCTGGTGAAGCAGGTGGAATCACTCAGCATATCGGTGCTTACCAAGTAAATATCGATGGCAAAAAAATCACATTCCTAGATACTCCTGGACATGCTGCGTTTACAACAATGCGTGCTCGTGGTGCAAGTATCACGGATTTAGCAATCATCGTAGTAGCTGCTGATGATGGTGTAATGCCACAAACAGTTGAAGCGATCAACCATGCGAAAGCTGCTGAAGTACCAATTATTGTTGCAGTAAACAAAATGGATAAGCCATCAGCGAATCCTGACCGTGTAATGCAAGAATTAACTGAGCACGGCTTAGTTCCTGAAGACTGGGGCGGCGAAACAATTTTCGTTCCAATATCTGCCTTAAAAGGTGAAGGTATTGATACGCTATTAGAGATGATACTATTAGTATCTGAAGTAGCTGAACTAAAAGCAAACCCAGGTCGTTCAGCTATTGGTTCAGTAATTGAAGCACAGCTAGACAAAGGTCGTGGCTCTGTAGCAACATTATTAGTACAAGATGGAACTTTACGTGTTGGTGACCCAATCGTAGTTGGTCATGCTTATGGACGTGTACGTGCAATGGTTAATGACCTTGGCCGTCGTGTAAAAGAAGCAGGTCCTTCAACACCGGTTGAAATCACTGGGATTAACGAAGTGCCACAAGCTGGTGACCGTTTCGTAGTCTTCGAAGATGAGAAAACAGCCCGTCAAGTGGGTGAATCTCGTGCGATGACTGCAATCCAAGCAAACCGTTCTGAAAAACAACGCGTAACGTTAGATAACCTGTTCGAACAAATGTCACATGGCGAAGTTAAGGAATTAAACTTAATCGTTAAAGCTGACGTTCAAGGTACTGTGGAAGCAATGGCTGCATCATTAATGAAAATCGATGTAGAAGGCGTTAACGTGAAAATCATTCACACTGGCGCTGGTGCGATTACAGAATCGGATATTTCATTAGCAGCTGCTTCAAACGCAATCGTTATTGGATTTAACGTTCGTCCGGACGTAAATGCAAAACGTGCTGCAGATGAAGAAGGCGTTGATATTCGTTTACATCGTATTATTTACAAAGTAATCGAAGAAATCGAAGCGGCGATGAAAGGGATGCTTGATCCTGAATTTGAAGAAAAAATTATCGGTCAAGCTGAAGTTCGTCAAACGATTAAAGTATCAAAAGTTGGTACAATCGCTGGTTCATATGTAACTGAAGGTAAAATTACTCGTGACTCAGGCGTTCGTATCATTCGCGAAGGTATCGTTATTTTCGAAGGGGATTTAGATACGCTAAAACGTTTCAAAGACGATGCAAAAGAAGTAGCAAAAGGTTACGAATGTGGTATCACAATCAAAAACTTCAATGACATTAAAGAAGGCGACATTATCGAAGCCTTCGTAATGGAAGAAATTAAACGATAATGATCGTTTACGCGGAAGTTGAGTTTATCATTTCTGAATCCCATTCGTTAAAGGAAAAGCGAGCTGTTCTACAGCGAATGATTACCCGAACAAAGCAGAAATTTAATGTTTCTGTGGCAGAAATAGATCATCAAAATGTATGGCAACGGACAAGAATCGCTCTTGTCTGCGTGTCTTCATCTAAGATGAGTGCAGAGCGAGAAATCAATCATGCACTTCACTTCCTAAAGTCTAACCCTTCCTGGGAGCAACTCGAGGTCTGGACAGACTACTTATAAAATGGCGGTACTCGTTCTCGTTAAGCTATAGCTTTAAGAAATTTTTGATGCTCCTTTTATTACGAATCGTTTGCTTTTACAAGGCAATGGGTACGTAAAGTAGGAGGCAATATTTTAGCGGATAAGAAAGAATAAATCCTTCTTATCCGCATAAGTGTAACTAAGGCTAATTGTCAAAAAGCTCGGCAATTAGCCTAGTTTTCTAATCTTTATACAGAGGTGTCACTATATGTCATTACGTTCAAATCGAATAGCAGAACAAATGAAAAAAGAGCTTGGTAATATCATCACTCGTAAACTAAAAGACCCACGCGTTGGGTTTATTACAGTAACAGATGTAGAAGTTTCTGGTGACTTACAACTAGCAACAGTCTACATCTCATCACTAGGCAATGACCGTGAACGTGAAGAAACGCTAAAGGCTTTAGCAAAAGCTGCAGGCTTCATCCGCACTGAAATTGGTCATCGTATTCGCTTGCGTCGCACACCAGAAATCACATTTGAATTCGATTCATCTGTAGAATACGGCAACAAAATCGACGCACTTCTACGTTCACTAAACAACGACTAATCGATCAATTAAAAGCAAAGCCTACATCTGCATAAGCAAGTGCGATGTAGGCTTTTTCTTGCTGCCCGCAAGCTACTTCAGTTGATAAAAATTTAGGGAAACAAGTAAAATATTGACTAGGGTTTGTGAAGTGTCGGGATTAATCAAGAAACTGTCGGGATTTTCAGCAAAAGTGTCGGGATTATTTCAAAAGAAGCTTTTGCACAAACTTAGTAGTAGGAAACTATTGCTTATTAATATGTCACTTAAGTTTTAAGCTTGATTAAAGAAAAGTGCTAAAGTGTTTTAATAAATTTGTGCCAAATTTATTAATAATGCACTATGCACTTTTGAAGTGGCTAGATTATCAGCAAAAGTGGCTAGATTATAAAAAGAGCGACTACGTTTATTAATTAGCAGTCAAAAGAATGATAAAATTGCATCAAATTCAATAAAAAATTGATGGGTTAATTTGAGTTGACGGAAACGCCTCTAGTTCTGGCGGATATCGCAAGTCTTCCTCCGCCACCCCATCCAAAGGAGCTTACATATGAACGGCATTTTACCTCTATGGAAAGAGCGCGGCATGACAAGTCATGATTGCGTCTTCAAGCTACGTAAAATTTTAAAAACGAAAAAGGTTGGCCACACCGGGACACTCGATCCGGCTGTAGAAGGCGTATTGCCAATCTGTATTGGGCAAGCAACAAGAATTGCAGAATATTTAACTGACGCGGGCAAAACATATGAAGCAGTTGTATCTATCGGCAGAACTACGACAACTGAGGATGCAGAAGGCGAAACGGTTGAGGAGAATTTATCTCCTAAAACATTCTCACGTGAGCAGCTACTAGAAGCACTTCAGCAACTAACAGGCGAAATTGAACAAACTCCGCCGATGTTCTCAGCAGTAAAAGTAAATGGAAAAAGACTTTATGAGTATGCTCGAAAAGGAGAAATCGTTGAACGTCCAACTAGAAAAGTAACGATTTATTCGCTTGAATTATTGGATGATGCACGAAGCTTCGAGGGGGAAGAAGTTACTTTCCGAATTCGAATCGCCTGCAGTAAAGGCACATATATCCGAACACTTGCTGTTCAAATTGGGGAGAAGCTTGGTTACCCTGCACACATGGCATCCCTTGTTCGTACGGCATCTGGCACATTTACTAAAAAAGATTGCGTTACACTCAAACAGGTGGAAGAAATCATGAACGAAGGGAATATCAATGAGGTAATCCTTCCTGTTGAATATGCATTGACAGCCTATCCATCTATTGAGGTTGACGAATCAATTGAAAAACAAATTTTGAATGGACAAGTTCTTCCAATTCATGCATTATTGAAAGAAAATGATAAAATAGTTTATAGCATCCAAGGTAAGGCTTACGCGGTCTATATTCAACATCCAACAAAAGAAGGGTACATGAAACCAGAGAAAATGTTCCCGATCAACTGATTAGGAGGCAAGATCCGTCATGAAGGTAGTACATTTAAAATACCCGCATCAACTTAATTTAGTAAACGAATTTTCTACTGCATATTCTTTAGCAGTGGGTTTCTTTGATGGCGTACATAAAGGACATCAAGCCGTAATTCAAAACGCAAAGGAAATGGCAAAGCAACTGAATATCGAAAGCGCTGTCATGACTTTTGATCCGCATCCATCGATAGTTCTAGGAGGGCGCAAAGAACAAGTATTTTACATAACACCTCTCCAACAAAAGCTTGATGTACTAGAAGAGTTCGGTGTGGAAAATGTTTTTGTTGTTAATTTTACATCTGATTTTGCAAAGCTTTCACCAGAGGACTTTATTCAATACTTTATAAAAGACCTAAATGTGAAGCATGTTACAGCTGGTTTTGACTTCTCCTTTGGCCAATTTGGAAAAGGGAAGATGGAGACAATGCAGGAGCTAAGCAACGGAGAATATGGCGTAACGGTTATTGAAAAGCAGAGTGATGAAGAAGAGAAAATCAGCTCTACAAGAATTCGTGCATATCTTCAAGATGGTGACATGGAAAGCGCTGCTAAGCTTTTAGGTCGCGCTTTTGAGGTGCCAGGTATTGTAGTTCACGGAGACAAGCGAGGACGTACAATCGGTTTCCCTACAGCGAATATTCAGTCCATAGAAGGAAGCTTCATACCTGCTACAGGTGTGTATGCTGTTAAAATCCTTGTACAGGATAAATGGTATGATGGCGTATGTAATGTGGGCTATAAACCGACCTTTAAGAATCCTGAGGACAAGCAACTATCCATTGAAGTGCATATTTTAGACTTTGACAAAAACATCTACGGGGAAGAAGTTAAAGTAGGCTGGTATAAACGCATCCGTAGCGAGAAGAAATTTGATGGCATCGAATCGTTGAAAGCTCAGATTGAGAAGGACAAAAACGAAGCTATTGAATATTTCCAGGTACATTCGTAATAGTTGATTGTCAAACAGAAGTATGGTACTATTCATTAAGTGCATAGCACAAACCTTGGCTCGGCTTTTCGATTCTCCAACGACTGCTGTGCTAGAGGTGTAAAATAATTATTATTTGGGAGGTCCATTCAACATGGCAATTACAAAAGAACGTAAAAACGAAATTATCGCTGAGTACCAAACTCACGAAGGGGACACTGGTTCTCCAGAAGTACAAATCGCAGTATTAACTGCTGATATCAACGCTTTAAACGCTCACTTAAGCACTCACAAAAAAGATTATCACTCACAACGTGGTCTTCTTAAAAAAATCGGTCGTCGTCGTCACTTATTAAAGTACCTTCGTGAAAACGAAGTAGCACGCTACCGTGAACTAATCAAACGTTTAGGCTTACGTCGATAATACAAAAGCAGGTGCAGCTAGGCTCGATTAGATTCAAGCCTAGCTGCTAAAGCTACACATAAGGAAGCAGAGAACGATCTCTGTTTAAGAAAAGCGGGAACATTCCCGCTTTTTATTTATGTAAAAAGTATATGGTCAAATCTAGCAATTAAACCGATTATCAGTATTTAATTGTAAAATTTGGACAAATTGATAATAAAAAGTTTCTCTTTAAAAGATCAATCAGTCATAAAAATGGCCTGATTTTTAGATAATAGATATAGATCTCCTAAAATAATTGTAAAAATTATACGAATTAGACATAATTAGATTGAAAATATTTAGCATAGATATTGGTTTTTTGATACACTTACTATGATTATATTCGTGATGAAAGTGTGTTTCAAAAGAAAGGGGTTCATTAAATGACCGAAAAGAAAGTCTATTCATATGAATGGGCTGGCCGACAACTAGTAGTAGAAGTAGGACAGCTAGCAAAACAAGCAAACGGTGCTGCATTAATTCGATACGGTGAATCAGCAGTACTATCAACAGCAACAATGTCAAAATCACCGAAGCCATTAGATTTCTTCCCATTAACAGTGAACTATGAAGAACGTCTATATGCAGCAGGTAAAATTCCTGGAGGTTTCATTAAACGTGAAGGACGCCCATCAGAGCACGCAATCCTTGTTTCACGTCTAATTGACCGTCCGATTCGTCCAATGTTCCCAGATGGCTTCCGTAACGAGGTACAAGTTATCTCTATGGTAATGTCTTCTGATCCAAACTGCCCTACTGATGTAGCAGCAATGTTCGGTTCTTCTTTAGCGTTAGCTACTTCGGATGTTCCATTTGATGGCCCTATCGCAGGTGTGCATGTTGGGTATATCGACGGAGAATTCGTTCTTAACCCAACAACTGAGCAATCAGAAAAAAGCACTGTTCACTTAACTGTGGCAGGGAACAAAGATGCCATTAACATGGTAGAAGCAGGTGCATTAGAAGTACCTGAGGAAATCATGCTAGAAGCAATTATGTTCGGTCATGAAGAAATTAAGAAATTAATTGCCTTCCAAGAACAAATCGTTGCTGAAATGGGCAAAGAAAAAATCGCAGTAGAATTATACGAAGTGGATCAAGAAATTCAAGCACAAGTAAAAGCTATGTGTGAAGAAGATATGATCGCTGCTATCCAAACGGTTGAAAAGCATGCTCGTGAAGAAGCAATCGGTGTCGTAAAAGAGCGCGTGATGGCTAGCTTTGAAGAGCAAGAAGCTGATGATGCAACATTAAAACAAGTAAAAACAATTTTAGATAAAATGGTAAAAGAAGAAGTTCGTCGTCTTATCACTGAAGACAAAGTTCGTCCAGATGGTCGTAAAGTCGATGAAATTCGCCCACTATCTTCTGAAGTAGGCCTATTAGAGCGTACTCACGGTTCTGGTCTGTTCACACGTGGACAAACTCAAGCACTTTCAATTTGTACATTAGGTCCACTTGGCGATGTTCAAATCATTGATGGCTTAGGGCTTGAAGAATCAAAACGCTTCATGCATCACTATAACTTCCCACAATTCTCAGTTGGGGAAACAGGACCAATTCGTGGACCAGGTCGTCGTGAAATCGGTCACGGTGCTTTAGGTGAACGTGCATTACTTGCAGTTATTCCTGATGAAGCAGACTTCCCATACGCAATCCGTTGTGTGTCTGAGGTATTAGAATCAAACGGTTCAACTTCTCAAGCATCAATTTGTGCATCAACACTTGCAATGATGGATGCTGGTGTTCCAATTAAAGCACCAGTTGCTGGTATTGCAATGGGTCTTGTGAAAAAAGGTGAGCACTACTCAATCTTAACGGACATCCAAGGTATGGAAGATCACCTTGGCGACATGGACTTTAAAGTTGCCGGTACTGCTAAAGGTGTTACAGCACTTCAAATGGACATCAAAATTGATGGTCTATCACGCAACATTCTTGAAGAAGCATTACAACAAGCGAAAGCTGGACGTATGATCATTCTAGAATCAATGCTTGCAACACTTGCTGAATCACGTACAAGCCTATCGAAATACGCTCCAAAAATCGAAGTGATTCGTATCAATCCAGATAAAATCCGTGACGTAATCGGTTCTGGTGGTAAAACAATCAACAAAATCATCGATGAAACTGGCGTAAAAATCGACACAGAACAAGACGGCACAATCTACATCTCTTCAGCAAACGAAGAAATGAACAAGCGTGCTAAAGAAATCATCGAATCAATCGTACGTGAAGCTAAAGTAGGCGAGTACTACATGGCAACAGTAAGACGTATCGAAAAATTCGGTGCCTTCTGTGAAATCTTCCCTGGAAAAGACGGATTACTACACATCTCTGAAATCCAAGAAGAACGCACAAGCAAAGTAGAAGACGTCCTAAAACTTGGCGACGAATTACTAGTAAAAGTAATCGAAATCGACAACCAAGGCCGCGTCAACCTATCTCGCAAAGTAGTCATCAAAGAAGAAAAAGAACGCGCTGAACAAGGCGAATAATAATAACTTTAAAGCAGAGGGAGTAAGTTTCCTCTGCTTTTTTTGGGGGATTGGGAGGAAAACCACTTGGATTGCTACGGTTTGGAGCGAGTGATCTAGTGGAACGTCGTAAAAGCGTCAGCATTGCTACGATACGAAGCGGGAATTCGTTTGAAAAGTAGCAAACCAGCTAGGATTACTACCGTTAGGAGCGAGTAACCTAGTGGAACGTCGTAAAAGCGTCAGCATTGCTACGATTTGGAGTGAGAATCTGTTTGAAAAGTAGCAAACCGGCTTGGATTACTACCATTAGGAGCGAGTGACCTCGTGGAACGTCGTAAAAGCGTCAGCATTGCTACGATACGAAGCGGGAATCCGTTTGAAAAGTAGCAAACCAGCTAGGATTACTACCATTAGGAGCGAGTAACCTAGTGGAACGTCGTAAAAGCGTCAGCATTGCTACGATCCGAAGTGAGAATCCGTTTGAAAAGTAGCAAACCGGCTTGGATTACTACCGATAGGAGCGGGAATCCTTTTGAAAAGTAGTAAAACAGCTTGGATTGCCACTATCTGGAAAAAGTAACCTCATGAAAAGTAGCAAACCGGCTTGGATTACTACCATTAGGAGCGAGTGACCTCGTGGAACGTCGTAAAAGCTCAGCATTGCTACGATTCAAAGCGAGTAACCACATGAAATGTAGCAAACCAGCCTCCTATGCTACAATCCGAAGAAAGTTCCCTCATGAAACGTAGCAAACCCACCACGCCCACCACTTTGTACATCAAACCGCCCCCATCTCAATAAGAAAAACCGATCAACACTGACCGGTTCCCGAGGTAACTCTATATTCAAAGTCCAATCCTATAACTCCTGTCTCAAGGCCTGGATTACTTCGATTTTTGTTGCGTTTCGTGCTGGACGTAAGCCGGATAGGATGGCTACTGCTAAGCTGATGCCTCCAGCGATTACGACTAGGCTCCATGGAATCAATGAGAATGTAATATCATAGGACGATAAGTCTTCATCTGAGAAGGCGAAGGAAACAACGTAAGGTAAAATCGCGTTTGCGGCGAAGCTTACAGCGTATGAAACAATAATCGCTAAACCGGTTCCTAATAGCCCGATGAATGTGCTTTCCATTAAAAAGAGTCGTTGAATCAACGATGGGGAAGCGCCAATCGCCTTTAACACACCGATTTCCCTAGTTCTTTCTGTTACGGCCATCGTCATTGTATTGAAAATACCGATTGAAGCGATGAGAACTGCGATTGTCCCGATGAATACGAGTCCGATTTTAAAGATTAAGAAGAACAAATCGAGCTCTTCTAATTGTTCTACCTGTGAATATACTTGATAATTTTGCTCTTTCAGCAATTCTAACACGGGCATGACATTTTCCATCGAATCCACATAAATTGTTGTCGATGGATATGTTATTAAATCAGGGTACGATACTAATAATGAATCACTAAACTGAATACTTGTGTCTCTGTACCAATCGTAAGAAGGCTCTTTTAATATCCCGACAATTGTAAAAGCAGCAGGTTCCATGTATTCCTGTGTGTTCTCATCGTAAAGCTGGATATTTACTTCTTTATTTAAAAGCGCATCCTTATAGCCTTCTTCAGAACCATCATAATATGAGCCGGCTTCTTCAGCTTCCCTCGACTTTCTTTCAAGCTCCGCTAAATCAGCTTCATTCAATAAGCTTTGGCCATAATGATAGCCCACGACAATTTCATTTGCATTTTCTGGTAAACGACCTTCACTAAGGCTAGAAGGGAGCTTATTTTGAGCAGTCATATCGGCAATGGATGCATTGGTTTCTCCTGTACGATCATCCAAAGATGATTTCACCATACCGTTGATTTCTGCTCTATTTAAGACTACATTTACGTGATCGATGCCTTCGATATAAGCCACATCTTCCTCTGCAAGCGTTTCGTCGCCCCAAAGCTCGATTTGGGTAATTGCGTCATCATTTAAAAGCTCACTTTTTAAAGTGTGCTGTATTCCAAATCCAATCGAGGCTAGAACGATTAAAAACGCACAACCAATCATGGCAGCTAAAACGGTCATGGTAACGCGTAGTTTGTTTTTCTTCATATGCTGTAAGACAAATTGTAATTGGTCCTTAAATAACACGGCTCATACCTCCAACTAAAACGCCATCTGTCATGCGAAATTGTCGATCAGAAATCGTTGCAACCTCTTCGTCATGGGTAATGATAACGAAAGTTAAATTTTCTTCTTTATTTAGCTTACGAATCAAGGCTAAGATTTCTTGCTCGGTTTGGGAGTCAAGGCTTCCTGTAGGCTCGTCCGCTAAAATAATGGGCGGGTTTGTGATCATGGCTCTTGCAATAGAAACACGTTGCTGCTGCCCTCCAGAAAGTTCGTTTGGATAATGGTCTGCAACCTCTGTTAACCCCACTTTATTTAGTAATTCAGTTACTTTTTGCGCACGTAAATCACGGTTTATACCTTTTAGCTTCAATGGTAGCTCAATGTTTTCGAAAACCGTTTGTGCCGGCAGCAGCTGAAAGTTTTGAAAGATGAAGCCGAAATTATCCAGGCGAAATGCCGCACTTTGCTTTTCGTTATAGCCTGCAATCTCCATATTATTTACTAAAATTGAGCCAGAATCAGGCTTCATAAATCCGGCAATAATTTGCAGTAAAGTTGACTTGCCTGAACCGCTTTTTCCTACAATCGCGATGATTTCTCCACGCTCAATGTGAAAACTAATTCCCTTTAAAACTTCTACTTTTTTCTCATGACCCTTCTTCCCAATCGAGAAGGTATGATGTAAAGCATCCACTGTAATCATAGTTACTCATTCCTTTATCTGTTGTGATAACTTCATTGTAGAGGGTGATTCTGAAGATAAAGGAAGCATAAATATGAAGATATTCTTAAGAAATTCGAAAATATGCATACAAAATTAAAAGTTTCTAAGTTGAAGGTTGGGGAAGTTTAGCATATGATTAATCAAATAAGCCATTGTTTGCAAGTGGCAGAAATCACAGAGATAAAAATAACTGAAGTAAGCTTCAGATTAAAAGAATTTTAGATAGGTGTGGGGAAAATTTGGTGACAGTTTATACTTGTAAAAACGGTGTTCGAATTGTTTCGGAGGAGATTCCTCATGTGCGTTCCATCTCAGTAGGTATCTGGGTAGGAGCAGGGTCACGATTTGAAACACCAGAAGAAAACGGAATTACACATTTTATTGAACATATGTTGTTTAAAGGAACAAAAACGAGATCGGCTAGACAAATCGCAGAGGAATTTGACCGAATCGGTGGGGAAATAAATGCCTTCACTTCAAAGGAAAACACATGCTATTATGCAAAAGTTTTGGATCATCACGGGGAATTAGCTGTTTCGATTCTAGCAGATATGTTCTTCAATTCTATTTTTGATGCAAACGAGCTAGACAAAGAGCGTCAGGTTGTTTTAGAAGAGATTCTCATGAGTGAAGATGCACCAGACGATGATGTGCATGAGCAATTATGGGGTGTCATGTATCCAACTGATGCTTTAGGTCTCCCAATTTTGGGGACGAATAAAACACTTTCAACCTTCTCGTCCGACACAATTCGACAATATATAGATAAACATTATTGCCCAGAAAATATTGTGGTGTCGATTGCCGGGAATGTAACGAAGGATTTGCTTTTACATATTGAAGAGCTTTTCGGTAGCTTTGAACGTTCTCCAAATGCAGTTGAAGCAACTTTAACAAATCCTGAATTCCACTCTGGTAAATTCGTGAAGGAACGTGATGTGGAGCAATCTCATCTTGCAATTTCCTTCCCTGCTATTAGTGTTATGGATCCAAAGTTAAATGATTTCATTGCATTAAACAACATTGTAGGAGGAAATATGTCTTCTCGACTATTCCAGGAAGTAAGGGAAGAGCGGGGATTAGCCTATACAATTTACTCTTACCAATCCTGTTATGCCGATGTTGGTGCATTTACAATTTATGGAAGTACAAATAATCAACAGCTTTCCGTGATGCAGGATACCATTAATGAGACATTGGAAAAGGTACGTACAGACGGGATTATGGATATTGAGCTGCTGAACGCGAAAGAGCAGCTTAAGGGGAGCTTTGTTCTGGGCATGGAGGGGACAAATTCTAGAATGAGCCGTAATGGTCGCAACGAGCTTATTCACGGTCGTCATAAATCAATCGACGAAGTTATTTCAGAGATTGACGAGGTTTCGATGGATAAAGTGAATCACCTCATTAACTCAATTTTAACAGCAGACCCTGCCATTGCAATTATCGGGCAAGGGGTAAAATAATGAAAAACGGTTGTCTTCTTATCTTTAGGAGGCAGCCGTTTTTTTGTCTGAAATTCATGTTTTCTCTCTATTATTATCGATAATTATGTTTTTCTAAGTGATTTAGTAATAATGAGTAGGTGACTTTCAGTAAATTAGTATATCTGAGAAATTTTTTGAAGTAATAAACGGGATTCCTATAACTACAGACTACTCCAAAAATGTATTTTATGGCCTAGCTAAAAAAGCTCTTGATATGTCGCCTTTAGATTCATTCGTTAGTAGGGGATTCGTAAAAAAGGGGCACCAACAAATCTGGCATTGCATATAGTAACAATAAGCTCATGGAGGAGGGAAAACATGCTGCTATCGGAGCTTGCGGAGAAGGAATTAATCGAAATGGAAAATGGTGTGAGGTACGGCTATTTGTCTGAAACGGAATGTCTATTTGACCCTAAAACGGGGAAGATTTTTGGTTTTGAATTACACGAACAAACTTCAAAAATGCCATTCCAGAAGAAAAAAGCTGCTGCACCGTTATTTATTCCTTGGGAAGAAATTCATCTCATTGGCGAAGATCGAATTTTATTCCACCGAACATCATCAAAAAGAAGGCAGTTTGACTAAATGACTGAAGAGAAATGGCTCGTTGTAGGTACAGATACGCGCATGAAAGTGTTAGCGAAAAATCTAAGCAATGATAACCGAACAGTTTATTATAAAAACTTGGCAGTGTGGGATGAGGAGCTTAACAAAACAGTTCTTGAATTTCATCCTGATTTTGTCGTGCTGCCCATTCATCCACTACCGATTGAAGTGCCTGTGGTAGTCGGACTTTCGAAGGCGGTGGTTTTCACTGGAAAGCTGAATGATGAATGGCATGAAATCTTAAAAGAAAACGAAATTCACTATTATTTAGAAGATGAAGGATTTATATGGCACAATGCAGTCTTAACGGCAGAAGCTTTTGTATCTAGCTTTTACAATACAAAAAGAGCAATTATGGGGAAAAAGTTCATTATTACCGGATTTGGTCGAGTAGCGAAGATGGTTGCACAAATCTTAAGAAGCATCGGGGCAGACGTTTGCATTGCGGTGCGTTCTGATGTGCAGTTAAACGAGGCGAAGGCATTCCGTTATGAAGCTGTGGATATTAACGAAGTTGGGGAAATCGAAGGGGATTTCTTTATCAACACAATTCCTGCAAAATGGCTTGATGAACAATTTAATGAGAAAATTACGATACCAATTTACGATTTAGCCTCCTATCCTGGGTGTATTCAAGACGGTATTAGTAGAAAGCAGTATGAACTGTTGCCTGCATTGCCAGGAAAGTTTTTCCCTGAAGATGCTGGAAATGTACTATATGAATCAATTGTTGAACAATTAAGGAGGAGACACACTTGCTAGAAGGTAAAAGAATAGGGCTAGGTATAACAGCATCCCACTGTACGTACGAAGATGTGATTCCGAAAATTGAGAACTTCACAAAAGTGGGAGCAACGGTAGTTCCTATTATCACACATTCCGTGTTAACAGCTGCAACGCGTTTTGGTACAGGGGAAGAATGGATTAAAAAGATCGAGGCACTAACTGGAGAAAAAGTGGTTTCTTCCATTGTAGAGGCTGAGCCATTCGGACCGAGTAACCCATTAGATTGTATGGTAATTGCCCCGATGACGGGTAACTCGATTAGTAAGTTTGCAAATGCATCAACTGATAGCCCCGTTTTAATGGCGGCTAAGGCTACACTTCGTAATGGTTCACCGGTTGTACTAGGTATTTCAACAAATGATGCCCTTGGTTTGAACGGTGTCAACATTATGAAGCTGATGAACTCAAAAAATATTTACTTTATTCCATTCGGCCAGGATGATCCAAAGAGCAAGCCGAATTCACTAATCTCTGACTTTACGAAAATGGTAGAGACGGTTGACCATGCTATCAACCATAAAAAACAGCTACAGCCTCTATTAATCCAATACTGAAATAACTAAAAATTCTAACACAACTAGTCCTTTTTATGATACAATTTTCAACATTATGTTATTTGTATTTTGAGGAGAGATGAGTTATGGCAAAAGAATTGACAGTTGCAATTGTAGGTGCAACAGGAGCAGTAGGAACACAAATGAAAGAACAACTATTAAAACGTAAATTTCCAATTAAACATATAAAATTTTTAGCATCTGCTCGTTCTGCTGGAACAGAAATCGAATTTGGCGGTAAAACGTATACAATTGAAGAAGCGACACCAGAAGCCTTTGAAGGTGTAGACGTAGCGCTATTTTCTGCAGGAGGTTCAGTTTCAGCGAAGTTAGCACCAGAAGCTGCCAAACGTGGGGCAGTGGTTATTGACAACACAAGTCACTTCCGCATGGATCCAAACGTACCTTTAGTGGTACCTGAAGTAAATCGTGAAGATTTGAGCCATCATAACGGAATTATTGCGAATCCGAACTGCTCAACAATTCAAATGGTTGTTGCACTTCAACCAATTCGCGAGCAATTTGGCTTAAAAAATGTAATTGTTTCGACTTACCAAGCCGTGTCAGGTTCAGGAGTATCGGCAATTGAAGAACTTCGCGAACAAAGTGCCGAGTGGGAAGCTGGTAAAAATGTTGAGGCAAAAATTCTTCCGGTAAAATCAGACAAAAAGCATTATCCAATCGCACGTAATGTCATTCCGCAAATCGACGTATTTACGGACAATGGCTTTACATACGAAGAAATGAAAATGATCAACGAAACAAAAAAAATCATGCACATGCCTGGTCTACCAGTAGCAGCAACTTGTGTACGTGTTCCGGTTGTTTCAGGACATTCAGAATCTGTTTATATAGAAGTAGAGAAAGAAGTTAGTGTGCAAGAAATCTTTGATGTGTTAAGAAATGCTCCAGGCATTGTTCTACAAGATGATATTTCAACACAAGACTATCCAATGCCTTTATTTGTTGAAGGGGAAGATCCAGTTTATGTTGGCCGTATCCGCCAAGACCTGTCAAACAAAAAAGGATTCCATTTATGGGTCGTATCAGACAACTTACTAAAAGGCGCCGCTTTAAACTCAATTCAAATTGCCGAAAGCATGTTAGAGGATAATTTACTCTAAGGGGTGTTTATTAGTGGATTTAGGTCGAGTTGCTACTGCCATGATTACCCCATTTGACGATAATGGAGCTATAAATTATGAAGTAGCAGAGCGAGTAATTGAGCACTTAATTTCTAATGGTACAGATTCAATCGTGGTATGTGGGACGACAGGCGAAACCCCAACATTGTCAATACCGGAAAAGAGAGCCTTTATCGACTTTACCATCAAAAAGGTCAATAAACGCATTCCGGTCATTGCCGGTGTTGGCTACAACGACACTGCGTACACAATCGAAGCAACAAAAGTAGTAGAAGCATTCGGTGCTGACGGCATCATGGTCGTCGCACCCTTCTATAACAAGCCGAACCAAAGAGGCATTTACGCACATTTCGAGGCCGTTTCTAAAGTAACGGATCTGCCAATTGTGGTGTACAATGTCCCGGGACGCACTGGTGTCAATATCTCTTCTGACACAACCATTGCATTAAGCAAAATTCCAAACATCCGCATTGTCAAAGAAGCAAGCGGTAGTTTGGAGCAAATGACTGAAATCCTAAGAGGTGTTTCTGATGACACCTACGTGTACAGTGGGGATGATGCCCTAACGCTGCCGCTCATATCTATCGGGGGTCGTGGCATCATTTCCGTTGCCTCACACGTAATCGGAAACGAAATGCAGGAAATGATCCGCGCCTATGAAGAAGGCCGTCACCAAATCGCGCAAGAATACCACCAAGCTATGCTACCACTAGCCAAACAACTATTCATAGACCCAAACCCAGTCCCAGTCAAATACGCACTAAGCAAACTAGGCTTCGAAGTACAGCACGTCCGCCTTCCTTTAGTAGAAATGCTAGACGAAGACAAACTGAAGTACGATCAAATATGGCAAGAATTCCAGGAGCGAGTGAGTGAGATAAAGAGTCATTCGTGATAGGAGAATGTCCAGGGAAAAAGAAAGCAAACACTGCTTATGTGGTGTTTGTTTTTTTGTTGGAAAAAAGCACTCTACGTTAGCGAGGGAGAGTGT
The DNA here is from genome assembly GCF_044795995.1 of Ureibacillus chungkukjangi. Lineage (NCBI taxonomy): Bacteria > Bacillati > Bacillota > Bacilli > Caryophanales > Caryophanaceae > Ureibacillus > Ureibacillus chungkukjangi. The sequence goes on from NZ_CP085009.1 coordinate 1,334,924, forward strand.
AATATACTTGTTTATTCGTAGTAAACTCTTCGAAGAACATCCATTTGTTTAAAATTAGTTTTTAAGATACGTTGAATTCTCTTTTTTGAGGTGATTATGTAGCACCATTCAAAAATTTTTCCAGTAGTTATTTTTTCGTTTGGGAAAAGTAATATGAATTCATTTATTGTTCGAATGGTAGCTATATCAATATGTTCCGTGTTTCCACAAGACGTACATATACATTTCATACCAGCAATCTTAAGGGAAAAGGAATTACATTTTGCGCAAATCATACCTTTACGCAACTGTTGGTAATCATAGTGAGGGAGATATTGATATGGATTTTCCAATTTATCTAGAGATATAAGGGTTTCTGCTAATTTCATATGATGTTGCTGTAATTGTGATTGATCATTATTAAGTTTTTTTAGAAATCGATTAAGTTGAGTTGGGAAAATGAAGGGTTTATCTGGGGGAGCTAGATATAACATGAACTCAGGGTTCACAAAAATTACATATGATTGAATAGGGATAGAGAAATTGAATTTAAGTAACAATTGACGCAGTAGCGATTCAGCACGCTGTAATTGGATTAAAGGATTTGTTACTTCGGATTGATCATTCTTAAGAATTTTGTCTGAAGTGTAATAATAATCCCGACTATAATTTTTAACTTCAAAAATATAAAGTGTGTTTTTCGATATTAACAAAGCGTCAATTTGAAAGTTTTGGTTGTTCGCAGTAAGCCGTAAGTCATTTAATATAAGACAATTACCTTCAATCTGCTCAGTCAGCGAATCAAACAAAAGCCTCCTTCATAGCCCTTATTAAGATTATAGTAGTTTTGCCGGTCGTTATTCGACAACTGCATCCGATGTTTAAGAGACTCCAGGATAATTAATTCAGCCGGTTTTTTTCTAGATTTATATAACAGTGGGACCACCCTTTCTTTCATAATAAATATATTTTAAAAGAAAGAGATGAATAAATCAAAAGGTCTTCAGAAAATAAATTTTTGACTATATTTTTATAAGCAAAACCGAGTTTTTGAGTGAGTAAATGATGTAGGAAGGAGTGGGTGTGTTGCGAAGCGGGATTATTGCGACGATTGAAGAGAGAGCTGGTATCGGAAGGTAGTAAAAGAGACAGGATTGCGACGATAGGAGAGAGAGCTTGCTCGAAAAGGTAGCAAAGTGAGAGGGATTGCGACGATAGGAGAGAGAGCTTGCTTTGAAATGTAGCAAAGCAGGAGATATTGCGACGATAGGAGAGCAAACTGGTATTGGAAGGTAGCAAAGTGAGAGGGATTGCGACGATTGAAGAGGAATCTGGTATTGGAAGGTAGCAAAAGAGGCGGGATTGCGACGATAGAAGAGCAAACTGGTATTGGAAGGTAGTAAAGCGGGCAGGATTGCGACGATAGGAGGGAGAGCTTGCTTGGAAATGTAGCAAAGCAGGAGATATTGCGACGGTTGAAGAGGAAACTGGCGTCGGAAGGTAGTAAAACAGGGATTATTGCGACGATAGAAGAGCAGACTGGTATCGGAAGGTAGCAAACCGGATCAGATTGCGACGATAGGAGAAGGAACTTACTCGGAAACCAGCATCAGAAGGTAGCAAACCAGATTGGAATACGACACTCCAGGAGAATAATCGCCCCAAACTGTAGCAAAACCCAGAGCATTACAACAATCCAAGTCCCATACCTTCATATAATAAGCAACCTACCCCACCCGCATCACACAAACCCATCCCACCACCCCCTCAACCCATCCCATTTCCAACCCCCAATCCCATACTTTGTAAAAAATTCGCTTTTTTATTTGTGCTTCACACATTGAAACCGTATAATGAGTTATAAGTGGTTGCGTTCGGGATATTATAGGAGGAAATCAAGTGACTAAGACTAAAAATGAAGTAATCCGAGTAATCCCTCTTGGCGGAGTTGGAGAAATCGGGAAATCGATGTATGTAATCGAAATCGATGACGAGCTTTTCATTGTGGACAGTGGACTAATGTTCCCAGAAGATGAAATGCTTGGGATAGATATCGTGATTCCGGATATTACATACCTAGAAGAAAACAAAGAGCGTGTGAAGGGGATTTTCCTTACACACGGACATGAAGATGCAATTGGTTCAATTGCGTACGTGCTACAAAAGATTAAAGCGCCGGTTTATGGTTCAAAGCTGACGGTTGCTTTAGCGAAAGAGCACTTAAAGGATTTGCCAGTTCCACAACCTGTGAAGTTCTTTGAAGTAACAAATAAAAGTCGTATGAATTTTAATACGACATATGTAACGTTTTTCCATACGACTCATAGCATTCCGGATTCATTGGGGATTGTGTTCCATACTTCGGAGGGAGCAATCGTTCATACGGGTGAATTTAAATTTGATCAGTCAGCGACAGGCAAATTTAAACCGGATATTGCGAAAATGGCTCAGCTTGGTGAAGAAGGCGTATTTATGCTACTTTCCGAGTCAACAGAAGCAGAGCGACCAGGCCATACGACTAGTGAAGTTGTGATTGAAGAAAAGCTTGCGAAGTATTTCCATGCGGCACCAGCACGTATAATTGTTGCTGTGTATGCATCGAATTTTATTCGCATTCAGCAGGTTTTCAATCATGCACATGAATCTGGAAGAAAAGTGGCGGTTGTTGGGAAAAGCCTAGAAAAAGTAATCGATATCGGTTTAAATTTAGGCTATCTAACAGTGGATGATGATACGTTGATTCCAGTGAATACAATTCAAAAGCATGAGGACGAGAATCTGATTATCCTAGTAACAAGTAATCAAGGTGAACCACTAGAAGCGATTGACAAAATCGTTCGTAAACAGCACCGTGATATCCGCATTAAAGATACGGATACTGTGTTGATTACATTTACGCCATCACCTGGTATGGAAGTTCAAATGGGTAATGCGATGAACAATCTTGCGAAAGCAGGGGCGAACGTCTTAACAGCTGATAAAAAAGTACATGTTTCAGGTCATGGTAGTCAAGAAGATCTGAAAATGATGCTAAATCTGATGAAACCAAAATACTTTATCCCAATTCAAGGGGAGTACAGAATGTTAATTGCCCATTCTAAGCTTGCCCAACAGGTTGGAATGAAAAAATCACAAGTCTTTATCGCCGACAAAGGGGATATCGTTGAGTACAAAAATGGTAAAATGCGAATGAGTGGCCGTGTACAAGCGGGCAATGTCTTGATTGACGGAATTGGTGTAGGTGACGTAGGAAATATCGTATTGAGAGATCGTAAATTACTATCTCAAGATGGGATTTTCATCGTTGTTGTTACATTGAATCGTGGACAAAAAAGAATTGCGTCTGGCCCTGAAATTTTATCGCGCGGATTTGTTTATGTGCGTGAGTCAGAGGAGTTAATCCTTGAAGCAACTGAACTTGCACGAACTGTTATTGAAAAGTATGTAAATAAAGATACATTTGAATGGACAAACATTAAACAAGAAATCCGTGATACACTAAATGCTTATTTATTCCAAAAAACAAAGCGCCGCCCAATGATTATCCCAATAATTATGGAATACTAAGCCCTAAGTAAAGGTGCGTTGTAGACAATAAAATAAGTTTTTCCTTACCTAAAGTGAGGAGCTGTCACAACAAAAAGGATTTTCTTAACCGTCACAGGTCGAGGAAATCCTTTTTGTCTTCAAGAAGAAGTTTATGTAAAGAGGTGAAAAAAATGGCAGAGAAAAAAACAAAAGCCAAAAAAGGACTACATCCACTAGCATATGAAATTATCGGATTATTATTAATCGGTTTTGCCATTATCGTCTTCTTTGAATACGGTGTAGTTGGGCGAACAATCCAAACGGTTTCGATGTTCTTATTTGGTAATCTGCATGTAATGGTGCCATTCTTTTCGGTACTGATTGCCGTTCTATTAATGATAAACCGAGAAGGCGTTGGATTTACGGATCGAATTGTTCAAGGGGCACTATTAATCGTTTGTAGTTTATCGATTTTTAGCCATAGTGTACTATTTGAGGAATTAGTTAACAGTGATCGATTATTATCGGACTCAGTTATTCGTGAAACTTGGCGAATACTCGTAGATATGGAAGGGGTTCAAACCCGTAGTAGTGCTATTGGGGGCGGTATGGTTGGAGCATTACTATTTAGTATGTTCCATATTTTATTTGATTCTGCTGGTGCGAAAATTGCTGCATGGTTCCTATTCTTTATCGGGCTTATTTTAATTACTGGAAAAGCGTTAGTACCGATATTGGTTGAAAATGCACCAAAATGGAAAAAGAAATTCCCGCGCAGAAAACGAAGAGCAAAGCCGGTAGTTAAGGATGAGAAAAAACCGAAACGCTCTCGCACAAAGGACGAACCAATCTCAGATGAAATTGCTGCAACATCCGAAGCTCCTGCCCGTGGTAAAAAGAAACGTAAACCTAAGCCTGAGCCGATTGTGGAAGAACTTATAGAAGAAGATGAAGATGATTATGATGAAGAACCGATCATCTCAGCCTTTACCCAACATATTCAGCATAATACACAGCCAGCTCCAGCAGCTCAAATTAGTCTAAAGGAAGAGCCGGCACCTGATGATAAAACGAATATCGATGAGGTTATCCAAAAAGCAGTTGAAACAAATATAGAAAATGTGGATTATCGTTTACCTTCCATGGACTTGTTACTATTGCCCCCTTCCTATGATCAAAGTGGGGAGTATTCAGTCATTCAAGCAAACGCGAAAAAGCTGGAGCAAACATTCTTAAGCTTTGGTGTAAAAGCAAAGGTTACGCAGGTTCACCTTGGGCCAGCTGTTACAAAATATGAGGTTATGCCGGACGTGGGCGTAAAAGTTAGTAAAATTGTGAGCTTGCAAGATGACCTGGCACTGGCACTTGCGGCAAAGGATATTCGAATGGAGGCACCGATTCCAGGGAAATCTGCTATTGGGATTGAAGTGCCAAATAGTGAAATTGCGATGGTTACCCTGCGTGAGGTGCTTGAAGCGAAAGAGAATAACAAGCCAGATTCTAAGCTGTTAATTGGATTTGGTCGAGATATTACAGGACAGGCGATCCTTTCAGAGTTAAACAAAATGCCTCACTTACTTGTGGCCGGTTCGACTGGTAGTGGTAAATCGGTGTGTATTAACGGAATTATCATTTCGATTTTAATGAGAGCTGCTCCACATGAAGTGAAAATGATGTTAATCGACCCGAAAATGGTTGAGTTAAATGTCTATAACGGGATTCCGCATTTGCTTGCCCCGGTTGTAACGGATGCAAGAAAAGCATCTCAGGCATTACAAAAGGTAGTTTCTGAAATGGAGCGACGTTATGATCTGTTCTCACATACAGGGACTAGAAATATTAAAGGCTATAACGATCATATTGACAAACACAACCTGGAAACAGAAGAAAAACAGCCGAAGCTTCCATATATTGTCGTAATTATCGATGAGTTAGCTGACTTAATGATGGTAGCATCCCATGATGTAGAGGATTCGATCACACGATTAGCACAGATGGCACGTGCCGCTGGAATTCACTTAATCATTGCAACACAGCGACCTTCAGTGGATGTAATTACAGGTGTTATTAAAGCAAATATCCCGTCTAGAATAGCTTTTGCCGTATCATCTGCAATTGATTCGCGTACAATACTAGATATGGGTGGTGCTGAACGTTTACTTGGAAGAGGAGATATGTTATTCCTTCCTGCTGGCTCATCTAAACCAGTACGTGTTCAAGGGTCATTTTTATCAGATGAAGAGGTTGAAGAGGTAGTAGACTTTGTTATAGAACAACAAAAAGCACAGTATGACGAAGCAATGATTCCAACGGACGAACCAGAAAAATCCTTTGAGGAAGAAACGGATGATTTGTACGATGATGCTGTACAGCTTGTTGTAGAAATGCAGACTGCTTCGGTCTCTATGCTCCAAAGACGCTTTAGAATAGGCTATTCCAGAGCCGCTCGCATCGTAGATCAGATGGAAGTTAGGGGAGTAGTTGGTCCTCCGGATGGAAGTCGTCCGAGACAGGTTTTACTAGATAAAGCGAATGTAGAATAATGGTAGATATGTAAATAACATGGTGCTGTTATAAAAAATATTCCTATTACACAACAGATTTTTTTTTTTACTATTTTCATTATTCAAGAAAAATGGTATATTATGAATCGATTAGTAGGAATGTTCAACATCAGATGTCTGATCTTGCGTAGTATGGTGGTGATGAAATTGTCGATAAAAACAGATCATCGTCATTTATATCTCCAAGTTATTGATCGATTAAAGGCGGATATTGAAAAGGGTATCTATCGTGAAAACGAAAAATTACCTTCAGAATTCGAGCTATCGAAAAAGCTTGGAATAAGTCGAGCAACTCTTCGTGAGGCACTTCGGCTATTGGAAGAAGAAAACATCATCGTTAGACGTCATGGAGTCGGGACATTTGTAAATCCAAAGCCTGTCTTTACATCAGGCATTGAGCAATTATCAAGTATCTCGTCCATGATTGAAAATGCTGGAATGACACCGGGGACCATCTTTATTGATGCAACCGAAAGTGAGCCAACAGAGGATGATATTGAACGCTTCCAATGTGACAAGGATGACCAAGTATTAACAATTGAACGTGTTAGAACTGCTGATGAGGAGCCAGTTGTTTATTGTCTAGACAAAGTACTAGCGAAACATCTTCCAGCTGATTATGTTCAAAACAGAAAAGTATCCATTTTCTCGTCGCTTGAACAAGCTGGTGATATCCATGTTGCTTATGCAGTCACTTACATAGATCCAGTAGGCTATCATGAACAAGTATCACCAATCTTAAATTGCGGACGAGAAACAGCATTGCTCGTATTAAATCAACTTCATTATGATGATAATGATCGAGTTGTTCTTTATTCTAAGAACTACTTTAGAGCTGATAAATTCAGCTTCCATGTAATTCGAAAACGGGTGTAGAACATTTCTTCAAGTAAGATTCCTGCTAATTACTAATCTTTGGGGGGTAACACAAATGAAAAAACGTAAATTTGGTTTAGCTCTTGCTTCAATCTTTGCGGCTGGATCAATCCTTGCTGCATGTGGCGGAGGCGAAGAAAAAGAAGAAACAACTACAGGTTCTGATACTGGTGCAACTGAAGAAACATCTGATTTCTCAGTAGCTATGGTAACTGATACAGGTGGTGTGGATGACAAATCATTCAACCAATCAACTTGGGAAGGTATCGTAGAGTTTGGTGAAGCTAACGGTCTTGAAAAAGGCGACGGTGGTTACGATTACCTACAATCTGCAGCAGAATCTGATTATGTTACAAACTTAAATAGCTTAATCCGTCGTGATTTCGACTTAGTATTTGCAGTTGGTTTTGCATTACACAATGCAGTAGCAGAAGTTGCTGATCAACAAAAAGACGCTAAAATCGCTATTATCGATGAAGTAGTAGCTGACAAAGAAAACGTAGCTTCAATTATGTTCAAAGCTAACGAAGCTTCTTACCTTGCTGGTGTAGCAGCAGCCCTAGAAACTAAATCTAACAAAATCGGTTTCATCGGTGGTATGACTGGTGAAATTATTGGTGGATTCCAAGCTGGTTTCGAAGCTGGTGTAGCTTCAGTTAACCCTGATATCGTAGTAGACGTTGAGTATGCAGAAAGCTTCACAGATGCAGCTAAAGGTCAACAAATTGCAAAAAGAATGTATGATTCTGGCGTAGACATTATCTTCCACGCAGCTGGTGGAGTTGGTAACGGTTTATTCACAGAAGCTAAAGAACGTAAACAAAAAGATCCAAACGCTAACGTATGGGCAATCGGTGTAGACCGTGACCAATATGACGAAGGACAAGTTGATGCAGAAACAAACATCGTTTTAACTTCTGTATTAAAACGTGTTGACGTTGCAGCTAAAGAAGTCGCAAAATTAGCATTAGAAGGAAAGTTCCCAGGTGGCGAAACTATCACTTACGGTTTAACTGATGGTGGAGTTGACTTAGCTGATTCTCGCGGTGCAATCTCTGAAGAAACAATCGCAAAAGTAGAAGAAGCTAAACAACAAATCATTGATGGTGAAGTAACAGTTCCTGAACAACCAGAAAAATAATCATCAAGATTAATCATGAAGGCTAGCTTTGCTAGTCTTCATGTTTTGTAATCAGGTATTAGTTTAAATTTTCAGCCAAATCAAAATTACTTTAAAAATCGGACTTGAAAATTATTCGAATATCATGTTTAATCACATAGACAAATCTATTATCAATTTTCAGAATAAAGAAATTTGTGAAAGCGTTTTTTATGGAAAGCCTTGCCATTACTGAATTGATAGACGAAAGGTTTAAATTTAGCAAAATTTACATAGAATCACCATCTTAAATTAAAACCTTTCTTGTGTTAATTTATATACAACACTAGTAACCTATTTTCATACTGGTAACAATCTTAAAAACATATCAGGATGAAATAAACATCAGATATCGAGTATTTTTGCGAAATCTATGTTCTTAAATAATAAAAAGTGTCCAAGGGAGTGAACACATTGGAATATGTAATTGAAATGCTTGGAATCCGTAAGCAATTTGGGGATTTTGTAGCCAATGATAACATCACCCTTCAACTTAAAAAAGGCGAGATTCATGCACTTCTTGGTGAAAATGGTGCAGGAAAATCTACGTTGATGAATGTACTCTTTGGGTTATATCAACCTGAAGGAGGAACGATCCGTGTTCAAGGGAAGGAAGTAAAAATTACTGACCCGAACGTAGCCAACAAGCTTGGTATTGGCATGGTCCATCAACACTTTATGTTAGTTGAAAATTTCACGGTGACGGAAAATATCATTCTTGGTAGCGAACCTACGAAAATGGGCTCAATCAACATCAAGGATGCTGCAAAGAGAGTACAAGCTCTTTCTGAAAAGTACAGCTTGAATGTTGACCCAAATGCGAAAATTGAAGATATTTCGGTTGGAATGCAGCAACGTGTAGAAATATTGAAAACGCTTTACCGTGGTGCAGACATGATTATCTTTGACGAACCAACTGCATCTTTAACACCACAAGAGATCACTGAGCTTATGCAAATTATGAAACGCCTGATTGAGGAAGGTAAGTCTATTATCCTAATCACACATAAGCTAAAAGAAATAATGGAAGTATCAGACCGAGTAACAGTTATCCGTAAAGGACAAGGAATTGGCACTGTTACAACTGCAGAAACGAATCCAACAGAACTTGCCGAGCTAATGGTAGGTCGTCAAGTTGTGTTTAAAACTGAAAAAATTGCTCCTAATCCAAAAGAAGTAGTTCTACAGATTGATTCGTTAACAGTTGCCGATAATCGTGGAATTGATAAGGTGAAAAATTTAACCCTTACAGTTCGTGCTGGTGAAATTGTTGGGATTGCAGGGATTGATGGAAATGGTCAATCAGAACTTATCGAAGCTATCACTGGTCTTCGAAAAGTGAAAAAAGGTCATATCAAGTTAAACGGTCAAGAAATCACTGGCTTAAAACCAAGAAAAATTACGGAATCTGGTGTAGGACATATTCCTCAAGACCGTCATAAGCACGGACTTGTATTAGATTTCCCAATTGGTCACAATATCTCACTACAAACATACTATAAAAAGCCAATTTCAAAAAATGGTGTCATTGACTACAAAAAAGTAAATGAATTTGCTCGTCAAATTATTGAACAATATGATGTGCGTTCAGGTGAGGGGGAAATGTCATTAGCCCGTTCACTTTCAGGTGGTAACCAACAAAAAGCAATTATCGGTCGTGAAGTAGAGCGTAATCCGGATTTACTAATTGCTGCATTACCAACACGCGGACTAGACGTTGGAGCGATTGAATTTATTCATAGACGCTTAATTGAACAACGTGATAAAGGAAAAGCCGTTCTATTAATCTCCTTCGAATTAGATGAAGTAATGAACGTTTCCGATCAAATTGCCGTTATTTATGATGGATATATTATCGACACAGTAAGTCCTGATGAGACAACTGAGCAAGATCTAGGTCTACTAATGGCAGGACAAACACTAGAAGAAAGTAATAAGGTAGGTGGCCACAATGAGTAAACGTGTAGTGAATATACTCGTGCCACTTGTCTCGATTCTATTAGGTTTAATCATTGGTGCTATCGTAATGGCAGTTAGTGGTTTTAACCCAATTGATGGATATGTGGCATTATGGAACGGTATCTTTATGGATACATATACAATGGGTGAAACAATTCGCCAAATTACACCTTATGTATTCTCAGGTTTAGCGGTAGCATTCGCCTTCCGTACTGGACTATTCAACATAGGTGTTGAAGGTCAGTTAATCATGGGTTGGCTAGCAGCTGCTTGGGTAGGACAAGCTTTTGAACTACCAGCAGTCGTACACATTCCATTAGCATTAATCGCTGCAGCTGCAGCAGGTGCTCTATGGGCCTTCATTCCTGGTTTACTAAAAGCTAAATTACAAGTTCACGAGGTTATCGTGACAATTATGATGAACTACACTGCATTGCATGTTGCGAACGCACTAATTGGTGTAATTTCAGGTGGCGAGGAACGTACAGAAAGAATTCATGAATCAGCATCTTTACGTTCAGAGTTCTTAGAATCAATCACAGATTACTCACGTATGCACTGGGGCTTTGTTATCGCCCTAATCGCAGTAATGATTATGTGGTTCATTTTACAAAAAACAACGCTTGGATATGAGCTAAAGGCAGTAGGATTTAACAAAAATGCATCTGAGTATGCTGGTATGAATGTTAACAAAAACATCATTTTAGCAATGGTTATCTCTGGGGCTTTCGCAGGACTTGGTGGTGCGATGGAAGCACTAGGTACATTTGAAAATATGTCTAAACTACATGCCGCAACAGGGATTGGATTTGACGGAATCGCGGTTGCCTTACTAGGTGCGAACCAACCATTTGGAGTACTTTTAGGAGCTATCCTGTTCGGTGCACTAAAATATGGTGGATTAAATATGCCAAGTGAAGCAGGCGTTCCAACAGAAATCGTTTCGATTGTAATCGCGCTAATTATCTTCTTCGTAGCTTCAGGCTACATTATCCGCGTGGCGCTTGAGCGATTTGGTAAAAAGAGAAAGGAGGAAAAATAACATGAGCTTTTTAGATGTGCTATATTTTATTATTCCTTCTGCAATTTTCTACGCAGCGCCATTAATTCTAACAGCAATCGGTGGAGTATTCACTGAGAGATCAGGTGTTGTAAACATTGGTCTTGAAGGGATTATGATTGCCGGAGCTGCAAGCAGTATAATCTTTAACTTAACATTTGCTGACCAATTAGGTAATGCAACTCCTTGGGTCGGACTTATCGTCGCAATGGGCTTCGGTATTCTTTTATCACTAATCTTGGCTGTTGCTGCTGTTTCTTTACGTGCAGACCAAACCGTTTCTGGGGTTGCCCTTAACATGTTGGGTCTTGCTGTAGCTGTATTCACAGTGAAACTGATTTACGATAAAGGTCAAACAGATTCAATTACAGAACGTTTCTCTCGCTTTGATATTCCAGTATTAAGCGATATCCCAATCCTAGGGAAAATGTTCTTTGTAGACGTATACGCAACATCAATCTTAGCAATCGTCGTTGCGATTGTGGCATGGTTTGTAATCTATAAAACACCATTTGGCTTACGCTTAAGAGCAGTTGGGGAACACCCAATGGCTGCTGACACAATGGGTGTGAATGTTACAAAAATGCGCTATGTAGCAGTTATGATGTCTGGTGCCCTTGGTGGTATCGGTGGTGCAATCTACGCACAAGCAATCTCAGGTAACTTCGGAGCATCAACAATCAGCGGACAAGGCTTCATGGCCATCGCTGCAATGATCTTCGGTAAATGGCATCCACTAGGTGCACTAGGTGCGGCTTTATTCTTCGGTTTCGCACAAGCACTAAGTGTTGCCGGCGGTTCAATTCCGTATGTTCAAGACGTACCTAAGATCTTCTTATTAATCTTACCTTACGTCCTAACAATCCTAGCACTAGCAGGCTTCATCGGAAAAGCCCACGCACCAAAAGCAAGTGGTGTCCCTTACGTAAAAGGCAAACGCTAATCTTGTCCGTTAAGTCGGACGGGCTACCAACCGTTTGACGTATATAGAAACGCCTCCCCTCGAGTTAGGTCGCGGGGAGGTGTTTTTTGTTTTGGGGAGGTGGGAGCGGTGAGGGAATCCCGACGCTTTTGTTGAGATTCCCGACACTTTTATGAAGAAACCCGACAAAACTCTGAAAAATCCCGACACTTTTTTCAATAAACCCGACACCTCAAAATCACACGTGTTCAGTTAGTAAATTATTAATAATTTTGGGACAAATTTATTAAAACACTCCTGCTCTTTTTTAATATCGAGTTGAAAAGATAGTTACTTAAGTGAATTGTTAAGAGCGAAGGGAAGAAATACGTTTTGAAAAGTGGAGCCTTTTGGAATCTAGCCACTTTTGCCGATAATCTAGCCAGTTTTCTCATTAATCTAGCTACTTTTTGTCGAAATTCAGCCACTTTTCCCAATAATCTAGCCACTTCAAAATTCGCAATCAAAAAATATCATTTACAATAAAAACATACTAACATTAACAGACAATCCTAACCCTCACAAATTTATCCACCAAATTTTGAGAGAAATCCGCCACTTCTTCTCGAATATCCGCCAAAATTTCAGGATATCCGCCAGTTTAGCTAATATATCCGCCAAACCAATCAGTATGCAAAACCAATCGCAACCCACCGAACTAATCGCAACCCACCGAACTAATCGCAACCCACCAAACTAATCCGTACCAAACAACTCCCAATCCCATCTCCAAACAATTTTCCCTCATCTCACACACTTTCATGCATTAAACCTACTGGGGAGGGTAAAATTAATTAGTGGATGATGAAGATATGAAAGAAATTGGATTATTTTTGCATAATAACCAATTCTACATGTATAGTAGTACTATCACTATTTTTCCGGTTCCACTTGTGTTTTAGGGACCAAAAACATAAACCTAGATGAATAAACAGTCAGTGTGCGCAGGCGTTCATTGATGACGATCGGAGGAATTTTTTTGTTTTTATCGACACAGTTAGCAGAGGGTGTAAATCTGCATATTCGACAAACGACACAATTTAAAACTGTGAGTTTCTCAATAAAATTTAGAGCCCCATTAGATCAGCAATCTGCTGCAGAAAGAGCGGTGCTATCGAATGTTCTTCAGCACAGTAATGGGAAGTTTAAGAAATCGGCCGAGTTCAGAAGCTATTTAGATGATTTGTTTGGGACTGTGCTTTATTTTGATGCGTCAAAGCGTGGGAGCGAGCACACACTTCTTCTTAATGTAGAAACTGTGAATGATCAATATCTTCAACAAAACAAAGTATTTAATGAAGTGCTAGATCTTATCAATACGGCGATTTTTGAGCCGAATTTAGAAAACGGTACTTTTGTGCCATCAATTGTTGAACGTGAAAAGGAAATGGTGACACAGCGTATCCAATCAATTTTTGATGATAAAACACGGTATGCACAGCACCGTTTAACACAAATTCTTCGCCCGAATCACCCGGCTTCAATTTCAGCGAGCGGGACGATTGATACAGTGAAGCAAATCACACCTGAATCGTTAACAAAGACGTATGAAGCGATGATTAATGAAGACAAGGTTGATATCTATGTTGTCGGTGATATCGATGTGGAGGCAGTGCAAATGAAATTGACTGAGGCACTTCCATTCAAGGATCGCACAGCAAAGCAAACGGAGCAACAAGATACAAACGAGTCAAAAGCAGAAAAAGAATATACAAAAGAACAGCAGGAAATGAAGCAAGGGAAGCTGCATATTGGCTTTAGTACACCAGTGCGCTTTGGCGATGAAGACTATGCAAAAATGCAAATCTTCAACGGTGTGTTCGGTGGGTATGCGCACTCGAAATTATTCATGAATGTGCGTGAAAAAGAAAGCTTAGCTTACTATGCTTCGAGCTCTTATAATTCCCAATACGGCTTGCTTTATGTTGTTTCAGGAATTGAGCCTGCAAACGAAAAGAAGGCAACAGATGTCATTAAAGAGCAATTAGAGGCCATGAAAAATGGTGAAATCACGGATCTAGAGCTGACTCAAACAAAAGCGATGCTTGTGAATCAGCTGAAGGAAACGCTTGACCTTGCACGTGGGCAAATTGAAATTTATGACCAATATAAGGATTTAGGCGAGACTTTCTCAGTGGATACTTGGAAAGAACGCTGGGATCAGGTGACAAAAGAAGATGTGCAAAAAATGGCTTCTCAAGTACAGTTAGAAGCAGTTTATTTCTTATGTGGGAAGGAGGCCTAAATCGTCATGAAAACGATTGAATTTAAACAATTAGATGAAACTTTATTTTATAAAAAGCTACCGAATGGCTTAGATGTCTATATTTTGCCGAAAAAGGGGTTTTCGAAAACCTTTGTAACATTCACGACGAAATATGGCTCCATTGACCGTACATTTGTACCGATTGGAGAATCAGAAGCGATTACTGTGCCAGATGGGATTGCCCATTTCCTAGAGCACAAAATGTTCGAAAAAGAGGACGGGGACGTATTCCAGCAGTTTAGTGAAGCAGGTGCCTCTGCTAATGCCTTCACTTCATTTACTCGTACGGCATACCTATTCTCTGCAACTGACCATATTTACAAAAGTACAGAGACACTCTTGAATTTCGTGCAAGAGCCTTATTTTACTGAAAAAACAGTAGAAAAGGAAAAGGGGATCATCGGGCAGGAAATTACGATGTATGACGACCAAGCAGATTGGCGTTTATACTTTGGTGCGATTGAGAATATGTACCATAACCACCCTGTGAAAATTGACATTGCCGGAACAATCGAGTCGATCGACAAAATTACGGCTGACCATTTATATACATGCTACAACACGTTCTATCACCCATCGAACATGCTATTGTTTGTGGTTGGTGCAATTGACCCGACTGAGATGATGGCCTTTATCGAGGATAACCAAAACAAAAAAGAATTCTCGGAGCCAGCACAAATCGAGCGTCATTTCGATGAAGAGCCAACAAGTGTTGCGGTTAAAGAACGCGAGCTTAAAATGGATGTGCAAAAGCCGAAAGTCTATGTTGGCTTAAAAGCGAAGCAAACGGACTTAAAAGGCGACGAAATGCTGAAGCACGAGCTTTCTATACAGATTGCCCTGGAGTGCCTATATGGTAGAGCTTCGAATTTCTATACAGATGTTTATGAAAACGGATTGATTGATGAATCCTTTGCCTATGACTTCTCTTTAGAAAAAGGCTATGGCTTTGCTTTAATCGGCTCAGACTCGGCTCAACCAGATCAGTTAGTGACAAAAATCAAGGAAGTTATCAATAACGCTGAAAGCCTCCTTACTTCTGACAGCTTAGAGCGAGTTAAACGCAAGAAAATTGGCTTCTATTTAAGAGCGTTAAACTCGATGGAATTTATCGCGAACCAATTTACACGCTATGAGTTCAATGAAATGAATCTGTTTGATGCAGTGCCTGTGATTGAAAAGCTAACGCTTGAAGATGTAACAGAAGCGCTGAAAACAATTCAAGGGGAAGAGCAGCAAACGGTATTTAAGGTGCTGCCTTCAAGTGAGCGTGCTCAGTAAATGAAAAAGTTCGCACTTGTAGTAGGTGCTTCTGGTGCGATAGGAAATGCAATAGCGAAGCGACTGGCATTTGATGGTTGGTCGCTCTATTTGCATTTTAATGAAGGTCGCGCAAAAGCAGCCTCTTTGACAGAAGAGTTGACAAATCTTTTTCCTGAGCAGGAGTTTCTATTAGTACAGGCTGATTTTGGTAGCGAGGAGGGCGCAGAGCGCCTTGCTTCTCAAATCTATTCCCTGAAAGCCGTTGTGTTCGCGGGAGGTCATAGTTATTATGGGATGCTGGAGGATACGCCTGTTGCAGAGATGGATAAGCTTTGGAGGGTGCACGTCCAAAATCCGTTGCGCGTTTTGGCTCTTCTCTCATCAAAGCTCAGAAAGAATGACTGGAGCCATGTGCTGTTTATAGGGTCGATTTGGGGAGAGACGGGTGCTGCGTTTGAGTCGGTGTATAGTGCGGTGAAGGGTGCCCAGCATGCGTTTGTGAAGGCCTATGCAAAAGAGGTAGCCTATAATCATATTTTGGTGAATGCGCTAGCGCCAGGGCTGATTGATACGTCGATGAATGGGCATTTAAATGATGAGGAAAAGCAAGCGTTGTATGAGGAGATTCCGTTAGCGAGAGCGGGTAAGGTTGAGGATGTTGCGAATTTGGTCAGTTTCTATTTAAGTGGTCAGGCGAATTATGTTACAGGACAAATTATTAGAATTAATGGTGGATGGTACATATAAATTCCGAACTTGCGCATAATAAGTGTGCAAAGGAGGAGGAGATAAATATGGCACTTTTAGAAAACTGGGAAAAATGGACATCATTTTTAGGTGAACAAGTCAACGAAGCTCAAGAGCATGGTATGTCTAAAAAGATGATTGAGAAATCAGCTATTCAGATTGGTGACTATTTAGCTAAAAATGTAGATCCTAAAAACGAGCAAGAACGCGTACTAAAAGACCTTTGGGCCGTTGCAGATGGCGATGAGAAGCACGCTCTAGCTAACTGTATTATCAAGCTGGTTCAAAGCCACCGCGTACAATAGTAGTATCCACTCTTTATGCCGTTATGGCTTATAAAGTAGCAGTACTTGTACAAGCTGTGCAATGGATGCTACTTCCTTTAGAAAATCCTTATATCATAGAACATTTCTACATGCGTTTCATCAATTCTTCTAAGTTGTTTAAGGAGGCTCGTCCTCCTTTTCTTTTTCTATCATTATATAGGAGAAATAAGACTTTTTTACTCTTTTAAAATTTGCTGCCAGGCAGGTGTTTTCTTCAAAATTCGACAGAAAACTTTTCCAGGATGTTAATTTTCTACCTATTGATGATAAAATTTAATAATTTGGAAGAAAAACGGTTGTTTCTAACTTTTCAATACATATAAAATCCGCTATGATGAAACTTATAGGAAAAATTTTCGTTTCGTTAGTAGGGGGACGTTTTTATGGGCGAATGGTACTTTGAATATGAAATCCAAGTGAATCGTCCGGGGTTACTAGGTGATATTGCATCACTCCTGGGTATGTTAAGAGTAAACATTGTTTCGATTAATGGAGTAGATGCAGGGCGACGGGGAATGCTATTAAAAACAGATAATGATGAATCCATTCAACGATTTATATCGATTGTTTCAACAATGGAGAACATCAATGTCACGAGATTTCGTGAACCGAAAGTACGCGACCGTCTAGCTGTACGCCATGGTCATTATATAGAACGGGATGCCGATGAGAAAAACACATTCCGCTTTGTAAGAGATGAACTCGGTATTTTAGTTGATTTTATGGCAGAATTATTTAAGAAAGAGGGACATAAGTTAATTGGGATAAGGGGCATGCCGCGTGTTGGCAAGACGGAATCCGTTGTAGCCGCAAGTGTTTGTGCCAACAAAAAATGGCTCTTTTTATCATCTACTATGATCAAGCAAACGGTTCGTCATCAGTTAATGGGTGATGAGTTTAGTGAGAATAATATCTTTATTCTTGATGGGGCAGTGACGCGCAGGACTACAGATGAGCGGCATCAGCAGCTTGTTCGTGAAATGATGCGGGTTCCAGCTATTAAAGTAGTAGAGCATCCTGATTTGTTTGTTCAGCATTCTGAATATAAGATTGAGGATTTCGACTATATTATCGAACTGCGTCACCATCCAGACGAAGTGATTACGTATGAAATTATTGAAAGAAATGAAATGATGTCACAAAACGACCATTTTGGTGGATTTGGCGGCGAATTTAATTTTTAATGAAGCAAGGTAAATTTAAAATAGCCCACAAAAACTAGTGGACTAAGCTCCTGGAAATGTCTCAAATTTTAAGATGAAAGCGTTATTCAAATTAAAATCGTGGACGACAAAATCCCCGAGTTAAATGATTAAAAAAAGTAGGTGTTATTGTTGACTGAACTCGGAACTCGCCTTAAAGAAGCGAGGTTATCTAAAGGATACAGTTTGGATGATCTTCAAGAAATTACAAAAATACAAAAAAGATATCTAGTTGCGATTGAAGAAGGAAATTATTCAATCATGCCTGGTACTTTTTACGTTAGAGCATTTATCAAACAATATGCAGAGGCTGTTGGGCTGGATGCAGAAGAAGTCTTAAGTGAGTTTAAAAAAGAAATTCCGAACCAACAAAAGGAAGAGGTAGCTCAATCGATTTCTCAAAGTCCGACTCGTCGTAAGCTCAATACGCGTTCAACCAATCGATTATTAGAAACAATGCCGAAAATCATCGTTGGTTTATTCATCATCGTAAGTTTGGTAGCGTTTTGGTTTTTATACCAAAAAAAGATGTCGTCAGATCAACCAGATGAAGTGCAGGAGAATGCACCGGTTGAATACGAGCAGCAAACACCACCACCAACAGAAAAGCCTGCTGTAGACGAAGAGGAAGACGCTACAGAGGAAACTGAAGAGACGACTGAAGAAACAGAGGAAGAGCCAGCTCCGACACAAACGATTTCTCCAGGTACTGCACAAGGGGAAACAACAACTTATGAATTATCTGGCACTGAGACGATGAATCTTCGTATCGAGGTTACAGGAGATACTTGGGTGGGTATACGTAATGAACAGGGCGCTGAGCAAGTTGAGGACCGTGTTTACAAGGCAGGCGAGGTAGTGGAGTTTGATGCTACTGCAAATGCTTACGCTCGTATTCGCTTAGGAAACGCAAATAACGCGAAGGTACTTATCAACGACGAACAGCTTCGATATGCTCAAACAATTACAACGCAAAATATCATTATCACATTACAGCCAGGAGAATAGTCATCATTTTTGATGGCTATTTTTCTCCCGTTTAACGAATACAAAATTTAGCAATAAATACGAAATCGAGGAAGCAAAAGGGAAGGGCAATTCCTTCACTAGCTGTTTCACATTACTCGAATGAAAGGTGTTAGCAAATGAATATACCGAATAAGATTACAGTCTCGAGAATATTTTTGATTCCAGTCTTTATGATTGTAATACTATTTGACTTTGGTTTAGGAAATATGAACTTTTTGGGAGCAACAATGCCCGTGAATCACTTCTTAGCGGCATTAGTTTTTATCATTGCTTCGTGTACAGACTGGGTGGACGGGTATTATGCCCGTAAATACAATCTTGTGACTAACCTAGGAAAGTTTCTTGATCCATTAGCAGATAAATTATTAGTAGCAGCGGCGTTTATCATCTTAGTAGAGCTAGGCATGGCGCCATCATGGATTATCATCATTATTCTAAGCCGTGAATTTGCGGTAACTGGATTACGTGCGATTCTTGCAGGTGAGGGCGAGGTTGTTGCAGCAAGCCAGCTAGGGAAAATTAAGACTTGGGCACAAATCGTTGCAATCTCGGCATTACTGCTTCACAATACGATTTTTGAAATGATCAATATTCCATTTGATATGATTGCCCTTTATGTGGCATTAATTTTTACAGTATGGTCTGGATGGGAATATTTCTATCTAAACCGTCGTGTGTTTGTCAACTCGAAGTAAGGGGGTTAGGACATGAATGCAGAAATCATTGCGGTTGGCTCGGAGCTGTTGTTAGGACAAATTGCCAATACAAATGCAAAATTCATCTCCACGCAATTATCTGAGCTAGGCATTAATGTTTTTTACCATACAGTTGTAGGGGATAATGCAGACCGCCTGAAAAGTGCGATTGAGATTGCTGAATCCCGTGCAGATTTAATCATCTTCTCTGGTGGACTTGGACCGACAAAGGATGATTTAACGAAGGAAACAATTGCCAAGCATCTTGGATTGCCTTTGGTGATGGATGATGTGGCACTGAAGTTCATCGAGGAATTTTTCGCTGCACGCGGGCGCGGTATGACCGAAAACAATCGCAAGCAGGCGTTGATTTTAGAGGGTAGTACTGTGCTGGCAAATCATCATGGGATGGCACCAGGAATGCTTTTAGAGAAAAGCGGGAACACATACATATTACTTCCAGGACCGCCAAAGGAACTGGAGCCAATGTTCCAATTTGAAGCAAAGTCAAAGCTTGCTGCCCTTTTAAATGATGGTGGCGTTATTCAATCTCATGTCCTGCGTTTTTACGGCATCGGGGAGGCAGAGCTCGAGGTTCGGGTTCAAGACATTCTAGATAGCCAAACTAATCCAACTGTTGCACCGCTTGCAAGTGATGGCGAGGTTACATTACGTATCACGGCAAAGGCTGAAAATGTTGAGGAAGCCTGGAAGCTCATTAAAGCAAAGGAAGAAGAGATTCTTGCTATCGTGGGCGAGTACCACTACGGCTATAATGATGATTCTTTAGCATCCAAATTAGTGGAAGTGCTGATTCATAACAAGCTAACCATTTCTGCAGCAGAAAGCCTGACAGCTGGCTTGTTCCAATCTGAGCTTGCTGAAATTCCAGGAGTGGGAGGTACCTTAATCGGTGGAGTTGTAACCTATACACCAGAGGCGAAGGTAAATCAGCTAGGAATTGAAAAATCTCTGATCGAGCAATGCGGCGTTGTAAGTGGAGAATGTGCAGGTGCGATGGCAGCTCAGGTTCGCAAAAGGTTTGGCACAGATATTGGGGTAGGCTTGACTGGCGCTGCTGGACCAGATGCACATGATGGTCAACCACCAGGAACTATCTGGTTAGGCTTTAGCATTGGCGACGCTGAACCGGTAACGCATAAGCTTTCACTTCAAGGCATGCGCAACACGAATCGTATCCGAACGGTAAAATTTGCATGTAGCTATTTAATGCGCTTGCTTATTGAGAAAGGCTACGAAAAGATATAATATAAGAGGGTAGTATCTTAAATGGTACTACCCAATTTTTTGAATTTGGGCTTAAAAAGGGCTCAAATTTTTATTTTGCCAGAAAAACGAAAATATGTTCGCTTTTTTCTTGAAACTTGTCTCAAAAAGAAGTATAGTAGAGACATAAGAAAAAGAACTAGAATTCTTGTTTCTAGCAAATTAGAAATTGCGGTCAATTAATCTTTTGCTAGAAAGTATGAGGTAATGGCGTGGGTGTATTAGCACCTAAGCCAAAGTGAATTTTGATAATAATGTTTTTATATATAAGGAGGAAATATTTTGAGTAATGATCGTAAAGCTGCCTTAGATATGGCGTTAAAGCAAATTGAAAAGCAATTCGGTAAAGGCTCTATCATGAAACTTGGTGAGCAATCTGATCGCCAAATGGAGACTTCTTCAAGTGGTTCATTAGCACTTGATGCAGCATTAGGTGTCGGCGGTTACCCAAGAGGTCGTATCGTAGAAATCTACGGTCCAGAATCATCAGGTAAAACAACTGTAGCTCTACATGCCATCGCTGAAATCCAAGCAAACGGCGGACAAGCTGCATTTATCGATGCGGAGCACGCATTAGACCCTGTTTACGCACAAAAATTAGGCGTTAACATCGACGAGCTATTACTTTCTCAGCCAGACACTGGTGAGCAAGCATTAGAAATCGCTGAAGCATTAGTACGTAGTGGTGCAATCGATATCATCGTCATTGACTCAGTTGCAGCCCTAGTACCAAAAGCTGAAATTGAAGGCGAAATGGGTGACTCTCACATGGGTCTACAAGCTCGTTTAATGTCTCAAGCATTACGTAAATTATCAGGTATCATCAACAAATCTAACACACTAGCAATCTTCATCAACCAAGTACGTGAAAAAATCGGTGTTATGTTCGGTAACCCTGAAACAACTACTGGTGGACGTGCCCTTAAATTCTACGCGTCAATTCGTCTAGAAGTACGCCGTGCTGAAACTATCAAGCAAGGCACTGAAATGATTGGTAACAAAACAAAAATTAAAGTCGTGAAAAACAAGGTAGCGCCACCATTCCGTACAGCTGAAGTAGACATCATGTACGGGGAGGGGATTTCTAAAGAAGGTGAAATCGTCGACATCGGTGCAGAGCTAGACATCATCCAAAAAAGTGGCTCATGGTACGCATATGACGGCGAACGCATTGGACAAGGTAGAGAAAATGCAAAAGCCTTCCTTAAAGCAAACCCAGACATCCGCGAAAAAGTATCAAACCAAATCCGTGAATCTTACGGCATGACAGCTAACTCATACACAATCGGCGCCCATGACGAAGAAGAAGAAATGGACAAAGAACTAGCTTCATTACTAGATGAAGAATAAAATCTAAATCCAAACCCACTCCGACTAGTTGGAGTGGGTTTTACTGTGGGAAGAGTGAAGTTAAGAGAGTTGAAAAATTAAAAGCGTTGAAAGTGTTAAAAGAATTGTGAGATTTAGAGATTTAGAGATTTAGAGATTTAGTGTGCTGCAAATTTGATATTTTTAATAAAATTACGCTTCGAAATTTGAAGTGGCTAGATTATTGGGAAAAGTGGCGGGATTTCG
The DNA here is from genome assembly GCF_044795995.1 of Ureibacillus chungkukjangi. Classification (NCBI taxonomy): domain Bacteria; kingdom Bacillati; phylum Bacillota; class Bacilli; order Caryophanales; family Caryophanaceae; genus Ureibacillus; species Ureibacillus chungkukjangi. The sequence continues at coordinate 1,357,400 of NZ_CP085009.1, forward strand.
ACAAAAAGTGGCTAGAATAATTGCAAAAGTGGCTAGATTATCACCCAAAGTGGCTAGATTAACCGCGGAGCCACAAACTAGATTGATTGAAGCAGCTAACTTTGCCTCTACATATCTGCTTTTAACAATCTCTTAAGTAACTAATCTTTTTATCTCTGCTCTTAACAATTCTCTTAAGTCACAAATTTTTTCACTCACCCACCAAACTATTTTCAAAAAACTTAACCGATACAACATTGCTATCTTGCCGATAAAAAAAGTTGTGATTATTCCCATACAGTGCCCATATATACGCAAAATTTCTCGAAAATGAATACTAATCATAGATTTTGACAACAATAGTAAGAAATATCTTATTTATTAGATATTTTGTAATGTATAGTAATTCATTAGACTCTCGCAGGATTTGATGAATTAAATCTAAAGGCTCATAAGTAGATTTTAGACTACTTCAATAAGCTTACATTTTTTAGGGGTAGCTTGTGGGAATCCTTGACATTGCTAGGTTAGAGCTATACAATTAAAATTGTATAATTTCTAAATTTTGAAATGAAATAGGCAGTATGTTGAAAGCGTAAGTTTTGTGAACAATGGAATATCAAATCACAGGGTGAATTTGATATATTGAAAAACTTTAGTCAATATATGGGCCGACTGAAAATGAAACGAATATAGCAAGAGGAGGTGTTCGAATGATGGAATACATTATTATCTCCGCTTTGCTTGGACTCATCGTCGGTGGCGCTGTTATCTATTTGTATATGAAAAAAGTGAACGAATCCAAAGTAAATGGTGCGAAAAATTCAGCTGAGCTAATCATTGATGAAGCTAAGCGAGAAGCGGAAGCGCTGAAGAAGGAAGCACTACTTGAAGCAAAAGATGAAACTCACAAAATTCGAACTGAAGCAGAAAAAGACATCCGCGAACGCCGGGCAGAGCTTCAGAAACAAGAAAACCGGTTATTGCAAAGAGAAGAAAATCTTGATCGCAAGGATGATGCTCTGAATAAGAGAGAATCAGGCTTAGAGCGAAAAGAAGAAGCTCTAACTGAGAGACAACAGCATATTGAACAGATGGAAAGCAAAGTGGAAGAGCTAGTACGCGAACAAACGACAGAGCTTGAACGTATTGCTGCTTTAACTCGCGAAGAAGCGAAGGGAATCATCCTTAAAGAAGTTGAAAACGAACTTTCAACGGATATTGCGGTGATGACGAAAGAAGCAGAAACACGTGCAAAAGAAGATTCTGACAAAAAAGCTCGTGAGATATTATCACTTGCACTACAACGTTTTGCAGCAGATCACGTTGCTGAAACAACCGTATCTGTTGTAAACCTACCGAATGACGAAATGAAGGGCCGTATCATCGGTCGTGAAGGACGTAATATTCGAACACTGGAAACTCTTACTGGAATCGATTTAATCATCGATGATACGCCAGAAGCAGTTATCCTATCTGGTTTCGACCCAATCCGTCGTGAAACAGCGCGTCTTGCACTTGAAAAATTAGTACAAGATGGACGAATCCATCCAGCTCGCATTGAAGAAATGGTGGAAAAATCACGTCGTGAAATGGACGAGCAAATTCGTGAAACGGGAGAACAAACAACGTTCGAAGTTGGAATTCACAATCTGCATCCAGACCTTATGAAAATCCTTGGTCGCATGAAGTATCGTACAAGCTATGGCCAAAACGTATTGAAGCATTCAATCGAAGTGGCACATCTATCAGGACTTCTAGCTGCAGAGCTAGGCGAGGATGTATCATTAGCAAGACGTGCAGGATTACTTCACGATATCGGGAAGGCTATTGACCATGAAGTGGAAGGTAGTCACGTAGAAATCGGTGTAGAGCTTGCCACTAAGTACAAAGAGCATCCTGTTGTTATCAACAGTATCGCTTCTCACCATGGTGACACTGAAGCAACTTCAGTTATTGCCGTAATCGTTGCAGCTGCCGATGCATTATCAGCAGCTAGACCAGGCGCACGTAGCGAAACGCTTGAAAACTACATTCGCCGTCTAGAAAAACTGGAAGAGATTTCAGAAAGCTATGACGGAGTAGAAAAATCATTCGCTATCCAAGCAGGTCGTGAAATCCGTATCATCGTTCAACCAGAGAAAATCGACGATCTTGCTTCACACCGTTTAGCACGCGACATCCGCAAACGTATCGAAGAAGAACTCGACTACCCTGGCCACATCAAAGTAACGGTCATCCGCGAAACACGCTCGGTAGAATACGCTAAATAGAAATTTAACCCCTTTTGACACACTAGTTGTGTTGGAAGGGGTTTTTTATTTTGTGTAGTAACAGTTGTACGCATTTTTCTAAAAACATTGTAAAATGAATATATGTGTTAAAGAAAATAAAGTAAGACCTTAGTGAGGGGTATTATGGAAAAAATGCAAGAAAGGCTTAATTGTTTATTAGAATCGTTTAGAGAAGAGTTTAAAGAAATGTTTGAATTAAAAGAGTTATTTCTAGATGGAGTATGGGTAGAAATCAAGTGTGAAAAAGACATTGATGAGAAAATTAAACATTATTCAAGCCTTTACTTAATAGCAACGGATTGCAAGTTTGATGAAAACCCGTGTAAATTAGTTTATGATGAAAAATACAAAGTAATTTATCGAGGTGAAGGATATAATCCTAAGATTAGAATTAAAAGCCATCTATTTAATAATAGCTATATTGAACAAGGTAAGAAATACGGCTATGAAAAATGTATGAAAGTTGAGCCAGATATAGATGGAATCAATCTAGACGATCCAGTAGAAGGGTATCAAAATTTCAAATGGTACGTTTATCAAATGAAACTGAAAGTAAGTTCCTCTATTAGGAAACAAGCAGAATTAGCATTTGATGATGCTTTTAATACACCTTTGGCTTCTAGAGATCGTAATAAATTAGCATGAAGATAGGTGATTTTATTGTATTTTCAGCTTTAGATTTAATTAATGTACATGTTTTAATCGATGATAGGTTGATTGAGCAGTGTTTTGAGATGAAAAAATGGGCTTGTTTCCACTGACATATACCGACCTAATAAAAACTAGCAATACCCCTAGATACAACTATTTAATTTGTAGAAACATTTCAATTGGAATTAAACTATAAAGAAGACATTGATACGATCAGTTTATCAATGTCTTCTTTACCTTTATAAAGCTATTTATAATTTTTAAAGCTACAGTTTTCGTCCGGAAAACAGCCAAGGAATACACGATATCTTTGCATCTTCAGCCTCCAAATTCTAACTCAACTCAACCGCCTGCTCTTCCTTCACCTCATTATTCAAACTCGTCACCTTATCTTCCACATCATCCTCATACATTGTAACCACGCGTGTATCTGGTGCGAACAAAATTAGCACCAATGATACGATAAGGCTGGCGATCATGAAGCCTCCGAATGCGAATGGGGAGGCGCCGAAGTTTGTGCCCATTGCGGTCCAGATCATTGGGCCGAAGCCGACGATGGCTGCTGCGATTTGGTAGCCGAGTGATAGCCCTGTGTAGCGAACGTTTGCAGGGAATAGCTCGGAGAAAAGTGTTCCTTGGGTTGCGAAAATGGCACCCCATACAAAGCCTAATAATACAATTTGCATTGTGAAGAACCATGTTGTGTTAATTGGGATGGCTATGAAATATGGAATTGTTAGAACAATCATGGCAACCAGCCCGCCAGTATAAATGATTTTACGGCCGATAAAATCGGATAGGTAGCCGACAAGTGGAATAGTAATAATCATTGTTGCACAGCTCAGTGTTAAGCCTAACAATGCAGTGTCTCGCGAGTAGTCCAAATAAGTTGTTGCGTAAACTAAGATAAAGGACATTAAAAATACATTGAAGAAGCCGTCACCTAGCTTTAATCCGATTAAACGGAAAATATCCTTTGAGTTGTATTTAAATACTTCGACAACAGGGATTTTTACAAGCTCGCCTTGCTCCTTCTTTCTTTGGAATTCTGGCGTTTCTTCAATACCACTACGAATCCAAACTGCGATAACAATCAGTACGATACTGAACAAGAAGGGAATTCGCCAGCCCCAAGCCATGAATTGGGCTTCAGTTGTTAGGGCACTAATGATTGTGAAACTGAATGTCCCTAATACTAGTCCAATGGGTACACCTAATTGTGGGACAGAGCCGAAGAATCCACGGATGCCTTTACCTGCCGATTCAGTTGCTAAAAGAACGGCTCCTCCCCATTCACCACCAAGGGCAATCCCTTGCAATAAGCGTAAGATTACTAGCATGGCAGGTGCAATTATTCCGATCTGCGCGTAGGTAGGCAATAGCCCAATCAAGAATGAGCTTCCTCCCATTCCAATTAGTGTGAGCATAAGGGAAGCCTTTCGTCCGATTCGATCTCCCATATGGCCGAAAATGATACTTCCGATTGGTCTTGCTGCATATCCGGCACCAAATGTGGCAAAGGCGATTAAAATCGATACGGCTGGATCATGATTTGGGAAGAAGAGGGATGAGAAAACTAACCCTGTTGCAGTCCCATATAAGTAAAAGTCGTACCATTCGATAATAGATCCTACTAAACTAGCCATTAAAATTTTTGCTTTTTTCATAGAGTACACCTACTTCCGCATTATTTAATCGATAGAGAATTTCTAAGAATATGCTTTTGAATCTTGCCTACTGGTGTACGAGGAAAATCTGCCACGAATTCAATTGAATCGGGCACTTTAAATTTGGCCAATCGAGCTTTACAAAACGCAATCAGTTCTTCCTCTGTCACACTCATCCCCTTATTCAAAATAACAAAAGCTTTAATCGCTTCATCACGCATGTCATCTGGTACTCCGATAACGGCACTTTCAAAGACGGCTAGATGTTGAGTTAAAACGCTTTCAACTTCCTGAGCGGCAACATTTTCACCAGAGCGTTTGATCATATCCTTCACACGGTCAACGAAGTAGAAATAGCCATCCTCACCAACACGGGCATTATCACCGGTCAGCAGCCAGCCATCCTGCAACGTTTCACGAGTGGCTTCTTCATTTTTAAAATATCGTTTCATGACTGTACGACCAGGAATTCCTTTAACAGCAATTTGTCCCACTGCGCCTTGTTCAACCTCGTCGCCATTTTCATCGATGAGCTTTACTTCATAACCAATGCTTGGCCGGCCGATGCTTAGATTTTTCCGAACCCCATTTAATGGATTGATCAAAGGGATCCCCACTGTTTCGGTCATCCCATAAAGCTGCAAGAGTTTCACATCAAACTTATTCTCAAACTCAGTTATCTGATGCTCTGCTATGGATTGTGCGAACATGATTAAACGAATTGGATTGTCCTGATCTGATGAATCATAGTCCTTTGCTAAAATCATTCGAATCGGTGCGGCAAATAAGGAACCAACCGTTGCACCTAAGTTTTTCGCTTGTTTAAAGTAGCGAGAGGCGCTAAATTTCTCTGTTAGCGCGATACTGCCTCCAGTAACGAGTGCTGTCATTGTGGAATAGTATTGTGCATTCCCGTGAAACAGTGGCAGGACGATAAACATCCGGTCCTCCTCGGATACTTGAATGGATTTAGACATTAATTCGCCAGTAAAAATATAATTTGCATTTGTTACTTGAACGCCTTTTGGTTTGGAAGTAGTACCTGATGTGTAAAGCATACCGACCACATCCTCCGTTAACACTTTCGGGAAACGGCTTGTATCGGTAGAAGCATTTTCGATTATATGATCGAAATTTAGTAGTGTAGTAGAGTGATTCTTGAAGCGGGTTAAAAGTATGTGTCGAATCGTAGGTAGTTGGTCCAGCATTCCTTGGAACTTTTCAACATGGTCTTCCTCTGTTATCAGCAAAACAGATTCAGAATGGTTGATGATGTAATTCATTTCATCGCTACTTGACAAAATATTTGTTGGAACCATAATTGCTCCGATATGGGCTAGTGCAAACCAGGTGGTTAAAAATTCGATACTGTTTGGTAAATGGATAGTGACATGATCCCCAGCATGTACCTCCAAATCTAATAAGGCATTACTCAGCTTTAGTACTTCGTCATAAAATTCACGGTAGGTTTTGGTTGTTTGACTCCCCTGTACATCCTCATAAGCTATAAAAACTTTGTCTGGATGCAAGCTTACTTTCTCCTCGAACAGTGAACGAAGCGTTCTATCCCCAATAATGTCCATCGTTATCCTCCTCCCCCAATGAAGAAAACGTTATCATCATCCCGAAACGTTATTTCATAGACTATAGTCTAAATAATAAAACTCGGTAAATTGAATGTCAATACTATTCTGATAATTCAGATTAGTTACCTATAAGTAGATAAATAGTCACAATATAGACTATAGTTTTAACAAATGAACTAATGACTTGAAATGGGGTAGGCTAAGCCATGAAGAAGGGAAGTCGACAATTACAGGCAGAACAAACAAAGCAGCGAATTTTTGAGACAGCATTAAAGCTATTCGAGAAAAAGGGATTTGATCAAGTAACTGTGGACGAAATCGTGCAAAAAAGTAATAGCTCAAAAGGTGCCTTCTATAATCACTTTGATTCAAAATACGGCATCTTTTTAGAGAAATTTACTGAAATAGATACGTTTTATGAAGAGTTTATACAGACCATACCAGAGGAAGCAGCTCTTAAAGAAAAAATTTTAAAATTATTTCAAGGGCAAATGCAATATTTAGAGCATGAAATGGGCAAAGATTTAATGAGAAGTGTTTATACAAACGGGTTAATCGAATCCGAAAATCATTACTTTACGAATACGGATCGTAGCGTCTATAAAATCTTATACGACTTTATTAAGGTTGCGATTGAGCGTGGCGAGTTATTACCAGAAGTGAATAATGAGCAGCTTTCGATGATGATTGCCCGGTGTATGCGCGGAAATTTGTATGATTGGATTGCTTTTGGGAAAGGCTTTGACCTTCAAGAGGAGAGTAAACAATTTATTGATCTATTTATGGAGGGAATATTAAAAAAATATGCCCCCAAGGCAAACGATTAAATCTTCCAAACGCATGGAACCTCTTTCAATAAAAACTAGTCATAAACAATAGAGAACATTCAAAAAAATAAATATAATTAGGTAATTTATGTTATAATGTTAACAATATTATACAAACAATAGTTTGTCGGATTGAACATTTGTTTTGAAGGGAGTGCTAACTACATGGATAGACAGCAGAGGCCACTACCGCCCCATATTAAAGAGTCACATGAACGCTGTGAGACATTTGGAATAGACCTTGAAGCGATTCCGGAGCATAAGTATATTAGTGCACAGGAGCTAAAGGATACATTATTTGACTATCAAAAGCTGTTTGATGTAATTGGTTTTTTTGCCGATCAGCTGTTCCAGATGGTGGACGGGCTACCGTTTATTTTTATCGTAACGGATGACAATTGCGTTATTTTAGATATTCAAGGTGATCCAGAGATTAAACAGGTGATGGAGCTTATTGGTGTAAAGCCTGGTACGAAGTTTATTGAGAGTATCGTTGGGACAAATACAGTAGACCTAGCATTACGGTTAAATGAACCCGTTCAAGTAGTGGGGAGTCAGCACTTTCAGCCGTTTCTTCATGGCAATGCTTGTTATTCAGTGCCCTTCACCTTTGAAGCAAATGGAACAAAACGAGGGACAATTTCCATTGCAACCTTTATAGATTTTCAAAGTCCACTCCTTTTAACCATGTTAAACTCTGTAGTCAATTCGATTGAACGTGAAATCTGCTTAAGAGAAACCAATGCACGGTTAAATATTCTAAACCAAGTCGTTATCGAATCCTCAAAAAACGGGATTATTGAAATAGATAAAACGGGTGAAATTACTGAAATCAACACAAAAGCACAGGAGATGACTGGATGGGAAAAAGGCAATCTCATTGAAGGTACGAGTCGCTTGGGAACCCATCTGAAGGACGTCCTTTTAGGGGAAGATTTAACAGATGTGGAAGTGTGGGTTACAAATGAAAACACCGGTAAAGAAACAGTTACCTTAGTTGATGGAATTCCGCTATACAACGAAGAGGGTAAGCTAACTGCAGCCTTTGGACAAATAAAGGATATAACCGATCGCTTTAAAGTAAACGAACGCTTTAATTATTTAGCCTATCATGATGATCTAACAGGTCTTCCGAATCGTCGAAGCTTCCATGAGAGAGTAAAGGAAAGACTCGAGCTTTTAAAATCAGAGCCGGGAACAATAGCAATATTTTTGTTGGATTTGGACCGCTTTAAATTCATCAATGACACACTAGGGTATGACAAAGGTGACTTTGTACTTGTCGAATTAAGCAAGCGGTTAAAGGATTTCTTACCAGATCATGCGGAGCTTTTCCGTATGGGTGGCGATGAATTTACCATCATTCTAAAAGATTTTGAGAATGCCAAAGAGGTAACTGCCATGGCAGAGGGACTGATTGAAGTATTCAGGCATAGTCTTGAAATCGAAAGCTATGAATTTCAGATGAGTGCAAGCATTGGCATCTCCATTTATCAAAATGGGGAAAGTGAGATTTCCTTGATCCGAAGAGCAGATACTGCTATGTACCAGGCAAAAGAGAATGGCAAAAACCATTTTGTTATGCATGACGCCGATATGGATCATCGTTATTTTGAGAAGCTAAGCTTTGAAAAAGAACTAAAGAATGCGATGGAACAAGAGCATCTGGAGCTGTATTATCAGCCACAGGTAAGTCTTTGCACAAAGGAAATCGTCGGCTTTGAAGCATTAATTCGCTGGAACCATCCTAAATTTGGACTGATACTGCCAAGTGACATTATCCCGTTAGCTGAAGAATTGGGGATTGCGACACTTTTAGGTGAGTTCGTCTTACAAAAGGCCTGTCATCAGCTAAAGGAGTGGTCCAATCGTGGGCTCCCCCCGATGAAAATCGGCATCAATCTTTCACCACAGGATTTCTTAAGTCATACGATTGTTGAAAGTGTCCAAGAAGCCATTACGCACTTCCAAATCGATCCAAGTCTTTTGGAGGTAGAGATTACAGAATCCATGGCCATGGATGTCTCGAATGCCATCTCAATCATGAAGGAACTAAATCAGTTAGGCGTACAAATCGCCATCGATGACTTCGGGAAAGGATTTAGCTCACTCAACTATCTAAAAAACTTCCCGATCAAACGCCTTAAAATCGATCGTTCCTTTGTCAATGACATATTAACCGACCGAAACGACGCTAAAATTATCAGTGCCATCATCCAGCTAGCCCATACACTGAACCTAGAAGTCATCGCTGAAGGGGTCGAAACCGAAGAACAAGCCGATTACCTATGCAGCCTTCAATGCGATGAAGCACAGGGGTATTATTATGGGAAGCCAATGCCGATTGGGAAGGTTGAGGAATTGCTCCTTAGTAGGAAATGAATATTAGCATAACCTAACGAAATACACATAAAATCTAACCTCTTTTGACAAATGGGAAGCTTGTCAAAAGAGGTTTTTTGTCCTATTAAATTGTGAAATTATAGGGAAATATGTATTCTTATGAAGAACATATGATACTATTATCTTTATAAAATTCTATAAATTGTAATATTTTCTAGAAAGAGGTGAAATTTACGTATCTATTTAAAAATTCTTTATGGTATTATTATACATAGATTATTTTTACTATTATGGAAATAGGAGGTAAGACAGGTGAAAAAAGTAACAAAGAAAAAATTATTTAACTTAGCGATCGCTTCAGCATTGGCGACAGGCGCGGTTGTTGCAGCAGTACCTTCTAGTTCTGAAGCAGCAGCTCTATCCTTTAAAGACCTTGATAAATCTAATTCTCACTATTCTACTATTATGAATTTAGTAGACCGAGGTATTATAAAAGGGTATGAGGATGGAACATTTAAGCCAGGACAAGCTTTAAGTCGTCAGCATGCCGCATTGATTCTTGCGAAGGTGCTAGATTTAAATACAAAAAGCGTGAATGATCCTAATTTTAAGGATGTACCAAAATCCCACCCGTACTATGCAGAAATAGCGGCATTAGCAAACAGTGGAATCATTAAAGGTTTCCCAGATAAGACTTTTGGTACTACTAAAACGTTGACTCGCGGACAGATGGCAGTCATTCTAACAAATGCTTATAACCTTCAAGCGGGTGATGAAAAAGCACCATTTAAAGACCTTGCAGGTAACCCGTATATTGAACAAATTTCTGCTCTTTATGCAAATCAGGTTACTACTGGTACAACACCAACGACATTTTCTCCAGCATCCTCTGTAACACGTGGGCAATTTGCTACATTCGTAGTGAAATCAGAAGAAGCCATTAAGGTGGAAAAAGTTCTATCTATTAAGGCTGGACAACTAATCACAAACAAAGGTATCTATGCTATTGAAGGTGATTTGACAAAGGTATTTAATAGTAAAAATGCTGCGGCTCTAAAGAATTCGGTGGTAGATTTTAAGTTTGCTAATGTAACTTCACCAACAGCAGCTCTAAACACTGTTGCAGAAACAACTTCAGCAGCATTGAAAATCGTTGGGATTGATTCTCTTACTCTAGTAGCGCCAAATGCAGTATTCGATGCAAGCGGCTATTCAATCTCAAAGGTTTCTGTAAATGGAAATAATGTTGAACTGAAAAACGTAGTAGCTGAAGAATTATCTGTTGGGGCAAACGTTCAGCTAAGCCTTCAAGGTGTCACATTAAAAACTCTAGTAGTGACAGGTAATGCAAAGCTTACATTAGACGCTAGCTCTAAGGTTGAAAAACTGGAAGTACCAAAAGGCTCAAAGCTAACTGATATCATTACGAACTACGAGCAAGTAAAGGATGCTATTAAAGAAGTTATAGAAGTAGATGAAGATGGCAATGAAACGCCAGTGAATCCAGATCCGGGAACACCACCAGGACCAGGACCAGGACCTAATCCTGATCCGGGACCAGGTCCATCTACAATTGAACCAACAGTTGATGAACTGATCCGAGTAGGCTTGAGTGAATATCTATATTCACTTGATGGGTATGTTGAACCGTCACTTAATGCAACGTCAAATACAATATCACTAAGAATTGTAGAGGATACTACAATAAGTGATGTTCGTGAAAAATTAGTTGAAATTGATAATACTCCAGGCAAAATCGCCAGCATAATTGCAAATCCTGCTTTAGCTGACTATAACCCTGGTACAGTATATGATGCATTGTCTTCGATTACTTTTAATAATAAACAATATACAAAAGCTGACTTATTAGACCCTGCTAAAAAGACGGGATTCATCGAAGAATTAGATGCTTTTGTAGATACTAATAAAGACGGTGCAACCAATATTAGTGAGCTAGTTGGCGAATCTACAACAGTAACCTTCAATTTTAGTGGCTATAGTTCAATAACTTATACATTTACAATTACAGACTAAAAAAATTGTATTTAAAAGCTTGGAGAAAGCATCTCCAAGCTTTTCTTTTCCCCTCTCACCTGCATAAAAGTGGTTTTCTTGTGAAAAATATGGATGACGAAGAATAAACTATAAATAGGCACTAAAAAACTAACAATCAGGTGATAATTATGAATCCAAGAAAAGGGCTAGTGATGCGGGAGATACGGATGGATGAAATGGGGAAGTCCATTGATCTGTTGAATTATGTGTTTCAAATGTCCATGTCCATCAAGAAGGATCGACGGTTTGTCAGTGAGAAGAGCAGGCAGTTTCACGTTGGGCATGCGGTGGGGTGGTTTGATGGTGACCACCTTGTATCGCAAATCCTTAGTCTTCCGTTCCAAGTGAATATTTACGGTGTGCCCTATGAAATGGGGGGAATCACGGCAATCGGAACCTACCCGGAATACTCCAAGCAGGGGCTGATGGACAAACTTATCAAAGAGACGCTCACGGTGATGCGCAGCGAACAGCGCTATATTTCCTACCTGTTCCCATTCTCGATTCCTTACTATCGCAAAAAGGGCTGGGAGATTATGTCTGACATAGTGGAATTCCAGGTGAAGGATACCCAGTTCCCCAATTATATGGAGCTACCTGGCCAAATTCGTCGTGTTGATACTCGGGCAGTGGACGTTGTGAGCATTTACGAGCAATATGCCTCTCGCACACATGGCGCCATGATTCGAAATACCATCGCGTGGAATGAAAAATTTCACGAGGACTTCTGGGAAGAAAAGTTCGTGGATACCGATGTGCAGCTTCAAGCAGCCGTTTACTACAACGAAGACAACGAACCACAGGGCTATATCTACTATCGTATCATGGAAGAAAATTTCTACATCGATGAAATCGTTTACCTTCAAGAAGAGGCAAGAAAGGGACTTTGGAATTTCGTCTCTGCCCACAAATCCATGGTCTATAATGCCTACGGGAAAACGGCTGGGAACGAACCGGTTGCATTCTTACTGGAGGACAGTGAGATTATTCAAAAGGTCTCTCCTTACTTCATGGCAAGAATCGTGGACGTGGAAAAATTCCTAGAAACCTATCCCTTCGACGAACCCAAATTCCACATTCGTTTTACAGTAACCGATCGCCTAGTCGAATGGAATAACGGCACCTACGACATCAAATCAGAGGATTGGAAGGTCAAAATCACAAAACTCGAAGAAAACGACCGAGAAGACATCACTGTAAAAATGTCGATCCAAACCTTAACGACTATGCTTTTGGGCTACAAACGTCCTAAATATTTGGAGAAAATCGAACGGGTGAAGGGTACGGGAGATACAGTAGCGGTGTTGGAGGATATTCTACCTGTGGGGATACCTACCTTCATAGATTACTTTTAAACTAAAAAAACGTAGTCCAAAATACGTAGGGCTGCGTTTTTAAATTGTCACAATGTGAGAACTTTGTGTCAAATCGAAATTTATTTTAATAGAAAACGCTACCATAAATTGATAGACTACATAAATAATGTAAAATATACATAAATTATGTAAAATAACTAGATATACCAAATTAAACCATGCTATATTATTTTAAGTATAAAGAAGTAAGAAAAAGGATGATTAATAGGTCAGTTTTACCTCTATATTTTACCACTATTTAACAGTTTACCATTTTAAAGTAAGATTTAAAGAAAAAATACCTATAAATCTCTGGGAATTTGTAAAAAATAATATACTCATAATCTGTAAAATTTGCTATATTTATACATAATGTATTACGAAATAATCAGAAAACTATTAAAGGAGCTCTTATGAAGAAAAAGATAAAGAAAAAAATCAAGAAAAGACATAAGTGGAAATATATATTACTATCCATCGTATTACTTCTACTTGTCGTAGGAGGATATACCCTCTATATCTTTAAGTTTAAAACCTATGATGTAGCTGATCCTGAAATAGAGAAAATAACAGAGGAAAACTATACGCTCAATCTACCAGATGGCACTGAATTAGTCATCGATGGAAACGGCAAAGTTGTAGAAGAGCAAACGAAGCTGCCTGTAGCTGTTACTGGGACAAACAATCAGAGTGAAAGCTCTTCAGTAGGTGACTCACAGGGAGTCAAGGAAACTAACACAGCTTCAAGTCAGCAAGGAAACACTAATAACAGCACAGCACCTTCTACTGGAGCTGCTAAAACACCTACCACCAATACAAAAACAGAAAAACCAACCGTTGCAGAGATTAAAAGTAAATATAAACCAACACTAGAAGCCCTAGAAGCACAAGCAAGTGGAAAGATTAACGGACTTGTCTCTCAGGCAAAGGCCGAATATCAAAAGAAAAAAGCAAATGGGGAAAAAATTAGTGTTGCATACTTCTATCAAAAGTATATGGGAGCAGCAACAGCGCTTGAAGGAAGCACAGACGCAGTATTTGACAGTGTGATGGCGATTGTGGAGACAGATTTTGTTGTTAATGGCTATAGCCCTTCTTATGGAGATAGTTTCCGTTCAGAGTATGCAGCTACAAAGGAAAGACTTCGCAAAAGTTTATACGATAAGGCAATGAGCAGTCTATAAGGCATTAAAGTTCTCCATGGATTGGCTTGAATAACAAATAGACTAGTGGAATTCGGTAAAAAATGATGCTATAAAATACGTCAACCCGGGAGAGTGGCAGAAATGGAAGAAACAATTAGCTTACAGGACATATTTAAAATTATAAAAAAACGACTCTATTTAATAGTCTCGCTAACTATGATTGCAGGTATTATTGCAGCAATTATAAGCTATTTTGTCTTAACACCTGTATACCAGGCTTCAACACAAATTCTCGTAAACCAACAAAAAACACAAGTCGAGCAAATCCAAACTCAGGATATTCAAGCAAACCTGCAGCTCATCAATACGTACAATGTCATTATTAAAAGTCCAGCTATTTTAGAGCAAGTAATTGAACGCCTGGATTTAGAACTGACTCCTTCACAGTTATCCGAAAAAATTACGGTTTCCAATGCAAGTGATTCCCAGGTCATCAGTGTCAGCGTTGAGGATGAACAGCACTTTAAGGCTGTGGATATTGCAAATACAGTAGCTGAGGTATTCCAAGAGGAAATCCCGGTATTAATGAATATCAATAACGTTAATATTCTATCTCCAGCAGTTCATTTGGAATTTCCTAGTCATGTAAAACCGAACGAGCTAATGAATATTGCAATTGCAGCAGTTATCGGTGTCATGCTTGGTGTAGGGTTAGCTTTCTTACTTGAGTATTTAGATACAACTGTAAGATCAGAACAGGATGTGGAGGACCTATTAGGCTTGCCGATTCTTGGAATTGTGAGCCCGTTCCCTGAGGAAGAAATCGAAAAAGATAAAAAATCAGCAAAAGGTGAGCTAAGTCGCAGTGGAAATAGGAGGGAGAAGCTTGTTTAAGCACAAACGAAAAAAACATTCCTTGGCGAGAAAGCTTATCTTCAAGGAAAATCCAAAATCGATTATTTCAGAGCAATATAGAACGATTCGAACAAACATTAACTTTTCCATGCCGGATCGTGACTTTAAAACAATCCTTGTGACATCAGCTGGGCCAGGGGAAGGGAAATCGACATCCTCTGCCAATCTTGCAGGTATCTATGCTCAAGAAGGAAAGCGAATTATTTTAGTCGATGCAGACATGAGAAAACCAACAACACACTATACCTTTAAACTAACGAATAGCTACGGCTTATCTGGAGTCTTAACAAGACAATGCGAATTGAATGATGCCATTCAAAAAACAGATATCGAAGGGCTATTTGTACTACCAAGTGGAGCAATTCCTCCAAATCCGGCAGAATTACTCGATTCAAATCGCATGAATCAGCTAATCTCTGAATTACAGGAGCAATTTGATTTAATCATTTTCGATACACCACCAGTACTTTCTGTAACAGATTCACAAATTCTGTCCAATAAATGTGATGCAACAATTCTAGTCATCAACTCTGGATTTACGCCGAAAGAGACGGCTGTAAAAGCAAAAGAAACACTCATCCAGTCTAAGGCAAATGTAATTGGTGTCATTCTAAATAACTTCATTTTAGAAAAGGACCACTATTATTACTACCAGTACTATGGTGACGCGAAATAGGGTAATGAAATAGTTTACTAAGAGGTACCAAAGCTATGAGAATAGGTACCTCTTTAAAATACTTAAAGTAGGTGTAGAAAAATGATAGACATGCATAGTCATATTTTGTTTAATGTGGACGATGGACCGAAAAGCTTCAATGAGGCCATTGAAATGCTTGAAGTCGCTTCAAAAGAAGGAATTACCGAAATTATTTCTACATCCCATACACAGCATCCATCCTATAATGTACTAGCGAGTAAGGTAACAGAACAGGTTGCCCAGCTACAAGATGAACTAAATAAGCAACAAATCCCACTGACCATCCACCTGGGTCACGAGGTTCGTCTTTGTGAACAAATAATAGAGTTAGTAAGAGAAAAGCAGATTCTAACCTTAGCAGATTCTCAATTTTTACTACTAGAGCTTCCATCTAGTCATATCCCAAATTATACAAAAAACATTATTCAAGAATTATTAAAAGAAGATATTACCCCAATTATTGCCCATCCAGAAAGAAATAAGGCCATAGCAGAAAAACCCGAGCGTCTTGAGAGGCTTATTAGAGAAGGGGCAGCTGCACAGCTAACAGCGGGAAGTATTGCAGGTCATTTTGGACGTGGTGTACAAAAAACGTCTATGGAGTTAGTAAAAGCGAACCTCGTCCATACCTATGGATCAGATGCCCATAATCTATCAACAAGACCTTTCTTGTTCGAAAAGGGACTTTCCTACCTGGAGAAGCATAAGCAAATCGAGTCGGTTGACTTTTTTTTAGAGAATAATGGGCGGATTCTTGAGAAAAAACCATTACTAATGTATGAGCCAGACCTTCAAATTAAGAAAAAATGGTGGAGCTTTGCCTAACGAGTAGTCATATATTCTTACAGGATTTCATCGTAAATGTAAACAAATTGTAAAATCGGTACTTTTTATTTAGTTATTTTACAAAAACGACTTCCCATCTTCCAAATTAATGGTATAATTGTTTCAAAATAACCCATTTACTGTAAAGTTTGGAATTTATATCTAAAATTTAACGCATCTAAATTTCACTTAAATAATTGGAGTCCTGTTATCAAAGTAAAAGTTATGAAGATTCTAATCTTTCGTTTTTATACTCAGAAATAGAATGATCGAACCCTTCACAAAATGCCTCTAGTAGCTAGGTTTCGTATTAGCTACTTGCACGACATTTCTAACTTACTCACAGTGATAAATAGTTTAATAGAATAGTATTGACAAGTATTTTATAAACTCTTGGAACCTCTAAATCTATTTAATTCAGAAAATTTAAATTATTAAAGTATGTAATTTATTTGCGGACATAAAAACAACCTGTTAAACGTACTTTCGATATTTGGGTTAAGAAAAGTTTCTAGAACAGGAGATGGATGAAAGTTGACTCAATTACTATTAACAACCATTATTAATGAGCGATTTCTAAACTTAGATGTATCACAATATACATCATCGGTTTCTGCAATTCATCATCGGTTAGAACAATCGGAAAACGAACCAACTGGATGGTTAAACGGGCCCATAGCAATGGACAGTCAAAATCTTTACCCGATTTTAACAATGGCAGATGAGATTAAGAAAAATGCAGAAGTATTAATAGTGATTGGAGTTGGCGGTTCTTATTTAGGGGCAAAAGCCGTACAAGAGGCATTAACGCCATATTTCCAAAAGAATGAGGATGGTATTGAGGTCATTTACGTTGGCTATAACCTTAGCGGCTCTTATATGAAGCAAATCATTGACAGCCTTCAGGGGAAGGAATTCTATGTAAATGTCATCTCAAAATCTGGGTCAACGATGGAATCCTCACTTGCTTTCCGTGTTCTACGCAAATATACAGTAGAGCGATACGGAGAAGAAGGGAAAGAGCGCATCATCGTAACGACAGATCCTGAAAAAGGGCTACTGAAGGAAATTGCTGATACAAGAGGCTACAGACGCTTAGAGATTCCTAGCAATATTGGAGGACGTTATTCCATCCTTACTGCAGTTGGTTTGCTACCGATTGCTGTAGTGGGAGTTAACATTGTGGAACTAATGGAGGGTGCAAAAAAAGCTGCTCTTGATTTAAAGGAAGAAAGCTTAGAAAAGAACGAAGCCTATCGATATGCCATGATTCGTCATGCACTCTATACACAAGGCTTTCGAATTGAGCTATTAGCCTCCTTTGAGCCAGCGCTTAGCTATATCCATGAATGGTGGAAGCAATTGTTCGGCGAAAGTGAAGGGAAAAGCAGAAAGGGTCTATTCCCTGCAGCTGTTAGCTATTCGGCTGATCTACACTCGTTAGGTCAATTCGTACAGGAAGGTAGTCCGATCCTGTTTGAAACCTTCTTACACTTTAAAGAAGTCTCAAAGGATTACTCAATTCCTTACACAATAGCAAACGATGATGGATTGAACTATTTAAGTAATCGTACTTTCAATGAAATCAATTCAATCTCAAAGCAAGGTACGGTATTAGCCCATGCTGAAGGTGGCGTACCGATTATTCAAATCGAGGTAGAAAAGCTAGATGCATTCCATGTAGGTTATCTTATCTACTTCTTTATGAAGGCCTGTGCGATGAGTGCCTACTTGCTAGAAGTATATCCGTTTGACCAACCCGGTGTCGAAGCCTATAAAAAGAAAATAACAGAGCTACTGATAGAAGAAAGTGTTGCTCACTAGTCTTCATTCATAAACGAATGAAGATGCCTCCGGCGGATGTCACGTATTTTTAAAGGAGATAATTGTGCAAGCACAATTAAAATACGGACGCAATTACGCCAAGGCGAAATTGATTAAGTATTTATTTTGAAGGGAGCCCTCTTGATGAAAAAAGTGAAAAAAGCCATTATACCTGCTGCTGGATTAGGTACTCGTTTCCTGCCTGCGACAAAAGCCATGCCAAAAGAAATGCTACCAATCGTGGATCGACCAACAATCGAATATATCGTAGAAGAAGCGATCCAATCAGGTATTGAAGAAATCATTATCGTAACAGGTAAAGGAAAACGTGCCATCGAGGATCATTTCGACCGTAATTTCGAGCTAGAGGATAACCTAGCGAAAAAAGGGAAGCATGATTTACTCGCAAAGATTAACCAATCCTCACAGGTGGAAATACACTATATTCGTCAAAAAGAACCGAAAGGACTTGGACATGCTGTATGGTGTGCACGCAAGTTCATAGGTGATGAACCATTTGCTGTTCTCTTAGGAGACGACATTGTGCAAAGCGAGGTTCCCTGTACAAAACAATTAATTGAACAATATGAACAAACGCAAAGTTCAGTGATTGGTGTCCAAACGGTATCAGATGAAGAAACGAACCGTTATGGCATTATCGACCCAAGTGGAAAAGAAGACCGTTTATATCAAGTAAATCAATTCGTTGAAAAACCAGCACTAGGTACAGCTCCATCAAACCTAGCCATTATGGGACGCTACGTACTATCACCTGAAATCTTTCAGTTTTTAGAAAAACAAGAAACAGGTGCTGGCGGTGAAATTCAGCTAACAGATGCAATACAAAAGCTGAATGAATTAGAAAATGTCTATGCCTATGACTTTGAAGGCATTCGATATGATGTTGGGGAAAAGCTTGGATTTATCCGAACTACGATTGAGTTCGCACTTGAAAACGAAGAGTTTGGTCCACAGGTTGAGGAATTGTTAAAAGAAATATTAGCAAAGAGATCATTTACACAGGTCTAGTAGATTAGGAGGTTTGCAATGAACATCGCAGTTGTTGGCACAGGATATGTGGGTCTAGTGACAGGTGTTAGTTTATCTGAAATTGGCCACCAGGTTACCTGTATTGATATTGACGCTGATAAGATTGAAAAAATGAAAAAGGGAATCTCCCCAATCTATGAGCCTGGATTAAGTGAATTAATGGCGAAAAATATTGAGGAAAAGAGATTATTTTTCACTACAAAACACGAAGAAGGATTTTCTACTGCAGATGTTATTTACATTGCAGTAGGAACCCCTGAAAATGAGGACGGATCTGCTAACCTGACTTATGTCGAAGTGGTAGCGTTGAAAATTTCTGAGCTGGTTACAAAAAATACTATTGTAGTTATAAAAAGTACTGTACCAGTAGGGACAAATGATTTAATACAGGAATTGATTAATAACCACAAGAGAACCGATGTCACAATCGAAGTAGTTTCAAACCCTGAATTTTTAAAGGAAGGTTCAGCGATATACGATTCTTTCCATGGTGATCGCATAGTAATTGGAGCAAGAAGCGAACAGGCTGCCCATATAATAGAAGAAATTAATAAGCCCTTCGGAGTTCCTGTCTATAAAACAGATATTCGAAGTGCTGAAATGATCAAATATGCTGCAAATGCCTTCCTAGCAACAAAAATTAGCTTTATTAATGAGATTGCTAACATTTGTGAAAGAGTGAACGCAGATGTAGAAGAAGTAGCAAAGGGCATTGGAATGGACCAACGTATTGGTAATAAATTCTTGAAAGCTGGAATTGGCTATGGGGGCTCTTGTTTCCCAAAAGATACAAAAGCACTTTTGAAAATTGCTGGATACGTAGAGTACGACTTTGAATTATTAAAAGGTGTTGTTACGGTAAATAAAAACCAACAAGAGCTTCTACTACAGAAGTTGAAAAATAGGTTTGATTCCTTACAAGGAAAACGAATTGCTGTATTGGGATTAGCCTTCAAACCAAATACAGACGATATGCGTGAAGCTGCGTCAATTGTGATAACAGAAGAGCTAGTAAAACAAGGGGCACAAGTGGTTGCATACGATCCAATTTCGATGGAAAACGCAAAAAAACTATTAGTTTCTTCTATTATATATGTAAATTCTGTAGAGGAAGCAATTCAAAATGCAGATGTCGCATTAATCCTTACAGAGTGGGATGAAATAAAGTACATGAATCTCGATTTATTTAAAACGATGAAAACACCAATCGTCTTTGATGGTCGAAATTGTTTTGAACTTGATAGTTTAAAAGATTCAATGATTGAATATCATTCCATTGGTAGACCAGTGATAACGCGAGAAATGACAAATGCTCTAATTTAATAGGTGAGAGTGGTGAATGATTTGTCTGTCACAACGAATAACAGAGTGGCGTCCATAAAAAAAGTAAAAGAACCGATAAAGCTAATTCAATTAAATGACAGTAAAGGCTACTTAATTAGTAAAAGATTATTAGATATTATTTGCTCATTATGCGGACTAATAATTTTAATACCTCTGTTTTTGATAATTAGCTTACTCATTAAATTTGAAGATTCTCGTGGTTCGGTATTTTTCAAACAAATTCGAGTAGGGAAGAATGGCAAGGAATTTAATATTTATAAATTTCGATCTATGGTAGAAGATGCAGAAGAATTAAAAGCGCAGCTACTTGAACAAAACGAAATTAAAGATGGACCAGTTTTTAAAATGAAACAAGATCCTAGGGTGACAAAACTAGGTAGATTTCTCAGAAAAACAAGTATTGATGAATTACCACAGTTAATCAATGTATTAAAGGGTGAAATGAGCTTAGTCGGACCAAGACCTCCACTACCAAGTGAAGTTTCACAATATACACAATATGAAAGACAACGTTTATCAGTAACACCAGGTTTAACATGTTACTGGCAAGTGAGTGGTAGAAGTAAGATTGGTTTTGAAGAATGGGTTCGTCTAGATCTCAAATATATACAGGAAAGAAACTTCTTAATAGACCTGAAGCTTATTCTGAAAACTGTATTAGTTTTACTAGGATCAAAAGATGCTTATTAAAGGGTGGAGAATATGGAGCTAACATCAAAAATATACGTAGCGGGTCATAGAGGTTTAGTTGGATCAGCAATTGTTCGTAAATTAGAGGAGCAAGGATATAAAAATCTAGTATATAGAACAAGTAAAGAACTAGATTTAAGAGATAAATCACAAGTCGATGAGTTTTTTGAACAAGAAAAACCTGAATTCGTATTCCTTGCAGCTGCAAAAGTAGGTGGAATTGTAGCAAATAATGAATATCCAGCTGAGTTTATCCGTGATAACCTGCTTATCCAAACTAATATTATTGACGCAAGTTATCGTAATAATGTTGAAAAGCTACTTTTCTTAGGTAGTACTTGTATCTATCCAAAATTTGCACCACAGCCGATGAATGAAGAATCTTTATTATCTGGAGTTTTAGAGCCAACAAACGAGCCTTATGCTATTGCAAAAATAGCAGGCATTAAAATGTGTGAATCATATAACCGTCAATATGGCACGAATTACATATCAGCGATGCCTACTAATCTATATGGTCCAAACGATAACTTTGATCTTGAAACTTCTCACGTATTACCTGCATTAATTCGTAAGTTTCACGAAGCGAAAATCGCTAACGAACCTTCAGTAGAAGTATGGGGAACAGGCTCTCCTAAAAGAGAATTCTTATACTCAGACGATTTAGCCGATGCAGTCGTTTATCTTATGGACAATTATAACGGTAATCAATTTGTAAATGTTGGTGTTGGTAAGGATATATCCATTAAAGAAATTGCCGAGAAGATAAAAAAAGTTACTGAATTTAATGGTGAGATTGTATTTAACACATCGAAACCAGATGGCACGCCAAGAAAGCTTGTAGATGTAACAAAATTAAATAGTCTTGGGTGGGAAGCTACTATTTCTTTAGACGAGGGTCTAAAAAAAGCGTATGAATGGTTTTTAGTAAATGAAGTACAAGCAGTAACAAGTGCATCGAACTAATGGGAGGATTTAATATGAAAAAAGCAATCATTACAGGGGTTACAGGACAAGATGGTTCATACTTAGCTGAATTTCTTCTAGAAAAAGGATACGAAGTTCACGGGGTTATCCGCCGTAGCTCTTCATATAACCAAGAAAGATTAGAAGACCTTCTATCAGAAGAAGAATCTACTGCTCTATATAACAATCAAAACTTCCATCTTCATTATGGTGATGTAACGGATGCTTTAAATGTTACACGGCTCATTGGTGAGATTCAACCAGATGAGATTTATAACTTAGCAGCACAATCACATGTACGAGTTTCCTTTGATATGCCAGCTTATACATTGGATGTAGATGCAAAAGGGACATTAAATATTCTTGAAGCTGTGAGAATATTAGGTCTAACAGAAAAAACAAGAGTATATCAAGCATCGACATCTGAGCTGTTTGGTAAAGTGCAAGAAGTACCGCAAAAAGAAACAACCCCATTTTATCCTCGTTCGCCATATGGGGTAGCGAAAATCTATGGTTTTTGGATTACGAAAAACTACAGAGAATCTTATAATATGTTCGCAGTAAATGGAATCTTGTTTAACCACGAATCTGAACGTCGAGGAGAAACATTTGTTACAAGAAAAATTACACTTGCAGCTGCACGAATAGCACAAGGAAAACAAAAGGTTTTAAAACTAGGAAACTTAAACTCTTTACGTGACTGGGGCTATGCAAAAGACTACGTAGAATGTATGTGGCTAATCCTTCAACATGATGTTCCTGAAGACTTTGTAATCGCAACAGGTGAAATGCATACTGTTCGAGAATTTGTGGAACTAGCTTTCAAACATGTGGATATCGAAATCGAGTGGACAGGTGAAGGGGTTAATGAAATCGGCATCAACAAGGCAACTGGTGAAGTAATAATTGAAGTTGATCCTAAATACTTCCGTCCAGCTGAGGTGGAGCAATTATTAGGAGATCCTACAAAATCTAAAACATTACTTGGTTGGAATCCTACGAAAACTTCTTTTGAGGAGTTAGTGAAAATAATGGTGAAGAAAGATATGGAAAAAACTTCCAAAGAGGATCGCTTATTAGCTATGTTTGATTAAGGTATAATTTTACAATAAACATTAGCTAATATCATTATTAATCCATACATTTTATTGCTGGAGATGATATATGTGTCTAAGATTTTAAAGGTTACTGAAACTGATGAAATATATATAAGGAAAGTTAATAAAGAACAAATACCGACTTGTAGAATACTGGGAGTCGATATAGCTGCAATAAATATGCAATGGTTAATTAGCTTTATTGAAGAAAATTTAAAATTACTTTCTGGTGACTACATATGTGTATCGAATGTACACACTACAGTATTAAGCTACGAAAGTGATGAGTATCGTATGATACAGAATAGTGGAATTCTAGCTATTCCAGATGGTGGTCCTTTATCTACAATTGGGAAAAACCGTGGTTATACAAGTATGAATAGAACTACTGGTCCTGACTTTATGCATGAGATGTTTAGTTTATCTGAAAAAAATAATTATCGTCATTTTTTTTATGGATCTACTCAAGAAACTCTAGGGAAATTAAATAAGAAGTTAAAAAGAAGATATCCAAAAATAAATATAGTAGGTATGTATAGCCCTCCTTTTAGGCAACTGACTGCTACTGAAGATAAAGAAATTATTAATTATATTAGTGATTTAAAACCAGATTTTATTTGGATAGGTCTTGGTGCTCCGAAACAAGAAATATGGATGAGTAAACATAAAGGGAAAATTAATGGTTTAATGGTAGGTGTTGGTGCTGGTTTTGACTATTTTGCAGGTAATATTAAAAGAGCTCCCAAATGGATGCAAAATAAAAACCTAGAATGGGTATATCGTTTACTACAAAATCCAAAGAGACTGTTAAATAGATACTTGAGAACAAATTCAAAGTTTTTGTGGTTAATTATTCGGGGAAATTCAAAAAACAATAATTAAATATGTAGAGGAATTGAAATATTAATATGAATAATCATAAGGTTAATGTCCTTTTAGTTCATAATTATTATCAATATACAGGCGGGGAAGATATTGTTGTTGCTAATGAAAAATTATTACTTGAAAAAAACGGACATAATGTTATTTTGTACAGTCGGCATAATAATGAATTGAAAAAATTAAGTGGATACCAAAAATTATTTTTGCCTTTTACAACCATATTTTCTTTGAAAACTTATAGAGAAATAAAAAAAATAATAAAAGAGTATCAAATTGAAATTGTTCATGTTCACAATACTTTAACTTTAATAAGTCCTTCAGTTTACTATGCAGCTCTCGCTATGAAAGTTCCTATAGTACAGACTATTCATAATTTTAGATTACTATGTCCAGCTGCAACTTTTTACAGAAATAATAAAAATAATTCAGGTGAAGTTTGTGAGTTATGTATTAAAAAGGGACTATTCAATGCAGTAAAATACTCTTGTTACCGTGATAGTAAACTTCAAACTTTTGCTAGTGTAATTACTTTAAGAATTCATAGGATGTTAGGTATTTATAGAAAAATACATTATATAACTCTTACTGAATTTAATAAAAAAAAGTTATTACAATTGAATTCCAAAAATAATGAAATAATCAAAGGTAACTCAGTATTTGTAAAGCCTAATTATGCAGAGGAATACTCTTATATGAGACTATCATTTAATGAAAGAAAAAAACAATTTGTATTTGTTGGAAGACTAGAAAAAATAAAAGGAATAAGGCTTTTGTTAGAGGCTTGGAAAAAAATATGTGATTATGAATTAATAATATGTGGTACTGGTCCTGATAAAAATTGGTGTGAAAATTATATCTTAAATAATGGTATGACAAACGTAAAAATACTTGGTTTTGTCGAAAATAATATTGCTAAAAAATTAATAGCAGAATCACAAGCACTAATCCTGCCAACTCAATGGTACGAAGGATTTCCTATGACTATTGTTGAAAGTTTATCAAGTGGAACGCCAGTTATAGGAAGTGATTTAGGTAATGTAGGAAGTTTGATAAAAGAAGGGGTTAATGGTCTTACTTTTAAATATAATTCAATTGATAGTCTTATTGAATCTGTTAATAGAATAACTGACATGGTAGATTCTTCGTTTGATTGTTATGAGAATAACTACAATGAGAAAAGTAACTACCATTATTTAAATTCTATTTATAAAAAAATAATAATAGAATACAATTCAAAATCGTGTTAAACAAAAGGTTTCTTTAGGTCAAAGGAGGGATAGGATGATCTCATGTATCATTACTACATATAATAGACCGGTTAGTATATTAAAAAGAGCAATCCATAGTATAAAGGAACAAACTTATAAGGATATAGAAATAATTATTGTTAATGACTATCCCCAAGATTATATTCTTGAAATAGCAATTAAGAATTTAATCAATGAGTATCGTGATTTGAATATTGCTTATATTTCTCACGAATATAATAAAGGTGCATGTGCAGCTAGAAATACTGGAATTGATATTGCAGCAGGAGAATTCATTGCGTTTTTGGATGATGATGATGAATGGCTTCCTGGAAAATTAGAAACACAGATAAAATACTTCACATCTAATGATATAGGGTTGGTTTATTGCGATAATTATATAATTAGTAAAAGTGGGAAAAGTTTGCATAAGAACGTCCCAAAGACTAGCGAAGAAAGTAAGTTAAAGAATTTACTACTTGCTAATTTCATAGGCTCTACTTCATTTCCGTTACTTAGTAAAACAGCGGTGTTAGAGAGTGGCAAATTTGATGAAAAACTTAAATCTGCTCAAGACTTAGATTTATGGATAAGGATTGCTGAAAGATTTGAATGTGTATATTGTGAGTTACCTTTAGTAAATTACTATATTATGAACGAATCTATTACAACAAATGTTCAACATAAAATTGAAGGTTATGAATATTTTTTGAAAAAATATAATAGGTATTTTGAAAATAATATAAATTTTTATAATAAAAAGTTAAATACTATAGCAGGTGAACTTCTAATGAGTGGAGTATACGACAAGAGTTTATTTTTTTATAAACAAGCATTACAAAAAAAATGGAATTCTATCTACAATATTTACTTTCCTTTAAGAAGTGGACTTCTAAGAGCTCGTAGATTATTAAAGGGATACTAAGGGAGTAAGAAATATGATATTTATTATAGTCCTTGTGTGGACTTTATCTGCAATATTCGGAGAATCTTTTCTGCAGATGAACATTGTAGGAGGAATGAATTTTTATTACATTTTCTTAGGAATATGTTTAATGTATTTCATTTTTCACCTTTTTTTTAAAAGTAGATTGTTCAATTGGAGAGAATATGGCGGATTTGAATTTGGAAGAAGTTTGATAGTTTTTCTTTTAATATCAGTAATATATATAGTGATTTCATTTCTTAATATACCAGATATGTTTAACTTAAATAACTTAATGTATGATAGTAGTTATATTTTTAGACATGCGTCTTTTATTCCCTCCTTTGCCATACTCTTTAGCGTTTACTTGTGTGTTTTAAAAAGTAATTATATAGAAAATTTAAAGTTATATAAACTTTATTTATTTCTCTTTGGACTGTTTGTAGTAACTAAGTATGTTGATATTGATATTATTGTATATAGTTTACTTGTAATATTACTAGGATCATTAATACTTATTAAAAAGAAATCTATTTTTTCCGTTATATTCTTACTGTTTATAATCTTTGTAGAAGTTGTTGGAATGTCCTCTTTTTTATTGGCTAACATAGTCTTAATTTCTATTTTTATATTTAGGAAATCAATTATCAACTTTTTTAGTAAAAACTACAAATTTAAAACGCTGTTTATATTTACAAGTGTAGCTTTACTTTTAATTATTGTCTCTAATAGCTTAATGGGAATAATAAGTTCTGATGCTAATTCTTTATGGAGATTAAATGTTTGGATGAATGAAATTAATAATTTAAAAAATACATTAGGATTTGGAGTGGGATTTGGTACAGCATATGTAGATAATAATATTTTTTATGAAGTTGATAACTCAAATATGTATAGCACCTTATCAGAGCTTTTTTTAGTTGCAAACCATAATTCAATAATTAATATGTTTTATAGATTAGGCTTGATGGGCGGTATATGTTTTCTAATTATGAATATCACTTTAATTGCTTGGTTTGCAAAGGTTTATAAAAATATTAATAATAACGAGAAAAAGTATTTATTATGGGCATTTGCAAATTTTGCATATAGTTTAATTATTATTTCTTTTAATCCGGGGTTAGAAAGTCCTAGATTTTCATACGGCTTTTATATCTCTTCAGGCTTATTAATAGGATTTATAATTAAGTCACAAAAGAAATATGTTAACAATTGATTTAAAACTGGTTAATATTTGAATTTCTAGTAGTATTGCGACTTTTAGAATTATGAAATTTTATATCTTGTTTATATTATATAGAGTTTAAGAGAAATATATTAAGTGTAGAGGAGCTAATATTAATTGGGTAAATATATATTAATAACAGGCGGGGAATTATTTAATAAAGGCGCACAATCTATGACGTTTATTACAGTTGATGAAATTAAAAAGCGATATCCAGAGAAAGAAATTGTATTGTTATCAACTGAAGATTTTAAAAGAAATTCTGAGAATAAAAATAAATATTCATTTGAAATTTTACCACTAAATTTAAATATTACGCTATCTTTATTAGGTGGGATATATTCCTTGATTTCAAGAGTTAAAAATAAGAATAGTAAAATACATGATAATAGTGTATTGCGTTTAAATCAGATTATAAATGAAACAGAAATGATAATTGATATTAGTGGATATGCTTTATCTTCACAGTGGGGAGTAAGGGGATCAATAGCTTATCTTTTTAGAATAAAATTAGCCGAGAAATTTGGGGTGAAAATATATTTAATGCCTCAATCATTTGGACCATTTTTGTATTCAACATCACTGCTTAATAAAATTATGTATAGATTATTGAAGAGATATTTAAAGTATCCAAATAAAGTTTTCGCAAGAGAAAATGAAGGATATGATATCTTGAAAAATACATTAAAATTAAATAACGTAGAAAAATCCCATGACATTGTTCTTTTAAATAAAGGTATAGAAACATCAAATATATACATGTCTAATTATAATATAAAAGAAGTTAAACATGCAAAAGATGTTGCTATTGTCCCGAATATGAGAAATTTTGAACATGGAAATTCTGAGCAAATAATGGAAATGTATGATAATTTAATAAACTTACTAAATACTAACGGGAAAACAGTTTATTTGGTAAGACATTCCTATGAAGATTTGGTTGCATGTGAATTGATTAAAAAAAGAAATATAAATAATGATAAAGTTATATTGTTATCTGACGATATGAGTTCAATAGAATTCGATGAATTAGTTAAAAAGTTTGATTTTTTAATTGCATCCAGATATCACTCAATAGTACATGCATATAAAAATGGTGTTCCATGTATTGCAATGGGCTGGGCAACAAAATACCATGAATTATTGGAAGAATTTAATCAACAATCTTATATATTTGATGTAAGAAATAATATTGATCAAAGAAAATTATTAAATACAGTTGAGCAAATGTTAACAAATAACAAAGATGAATCATTAACAATTATTAAGAGGTTAAAAAAAATACAAAATTATGACATTTTTAACGAATTAACTTAATATGTTAGGTTTCCATAAACTCATATGTGGTGGTGGATATAATTGAAAAAGGTAATAAAAAAAGTTGTATCAGAAAAACAATTACATTTAATAATAAATAAGAAAAATAATGTTAGTAATTCGTTAAGTATCATTATGTCAAAAGTAATGTCTAAAACTAGATTTACATCCTCTATATATTATTTATTTTCAGGCGAATTCAGTAGAGAACATCAGAGTGTTTTATACGGTAAATTAAAATATTTGCAGGATATTAAGAATAGAAAGTCAAATCGATATCTTTTGAGAAGGAATATACATCGAATAGAAAAAGGCCTACTAATGAAACCGATGAGGGATATATTTGCATTGAAATATATTGAAGAGACGCTTATAACTTATCGAATACTATCTAATGATTTTAATAATGGAGAAAAATCTTTATTAAATGAATTAAAATGGGCAAACGATGTTTTAACTAAGTATTTTGAAGTCACTGCTAAACATCCACTCATTGTATATATGAAGGAGATTTTTCAAAATATAGATCATACGCATTCATTCATAAATTTGCAAAGTGAAAAATATATACCTTACGCTAGGGATTTTAAAAATAAACCTGAAATTTCATATGATAATTTATTGCATCTTGTTCGATTCAGGAGATCTGTCAGATGGTTCGAACAAACAGAAGTTTCAAGAGAGTTAATTGATAGGGCGATAGAAATTGGGAATTATTCGCCTAGTGCTTGTAATAGACAACCGTATACATTTCGAATTTTTGATAAGGGTTCGTTAGTTAGTATTTTATCGCAATTACCCATGGGAACTTCTGGATATTGGGAAAATATTCCTACGATGGTAGCTATAGTAGGAGATTTAAGTGCTTATCCTAATGAAAGAGATAGACATCTAATTTATATAGACTCTTCTTTGGCAGCAATGTCATTTATTTTAGGATTAGAAACTCAGGGACTAAGCTCATGTATTATAAACTGGCCAGATATTGAATCAAGAGAAAAAGAAATTTCTAAATTTTTAAATTTGAATAAGAATGAAAGAGTGATTATGCTTATAGCAATTGGATATCCGGATATTGAAGGGAAAGTTGCATATTCAAAAAAGAAAGATTTAGAGGAAATTAGAGTTTATAATTAATAAAATTTAGAAAGAACGAGTGATTTAATGGAAAAAGGTCTTAAAAAAGATGCAATTAGTGGTATTAAATGGACAACTATTACTTCTTTATTCAATTCAATTATTGCTCCATTTTACCAAATTTTTTTAGCTTTATTATTATCACCGAAAGAATTTGCATATATTGCGGTTATTAGTATATTAATTGGATTTTCTGCATTAATTTGTGAAATTGGCTTAGGAGAGGCTTTAATCCAAAAAGAGAAGGTATCAAATCAAGAATTATCTACCTTAATTTATTTTAATTCAATAATTACACTACTTTTTACTAGTATAGTTTATCTTTTAGCTCCCTATATCCAAAATTACTATAAATTTCTACCTGAATTACTTCTTATTATTAAATTATTATGTATTACACTAATTTGTAATGGTATATCTGCTATATTTAGAATTAATTTGCAGAAGTATTTTTTGTTCAAAGAGTATTCACTACTTCAAATTTCAAAAATAAGTATTGAAATATTAATTTCAATTTTATTAATAATTAAAGGAATTGGTATTTTTGGATATGTGATGGGAGTCCTAATATCAACAATTATATATTCTCTTTTAATAATAATTATTTCTATAAATAAAACAGGAATTAATTTATTGTTCCATTTTAATATCAAGGATATAGTACCATTCTTTACGTTTGGTTTCTCTATATCTCTAAAAAGGATTCTGACATTTTTAAGTCAAAGAATTGATGAAATTATAGTAGCTGGAGTACTTACCGCAAATGAAATGGGAATTTATTACTTTGGAAAAAGACTTATATTACAAGTACAAACGGTAATTAGCAATTCATATTCTCAAGTATTATATCCGTTTTTTTCTAGACTTAAAAACGATTTGAAGACATTTAAAAAATCATATCTTGAAATATCTTATTATACAGCAATGTTAGCATTTCCAATCTTGATTGGAATTGCACTTACTATAGATCTGATTATACCAATAATTTTTGGAAGCGAATGGATAGGGGCTACAAAAATAATAAAAATCTTATCTATAGCAATGTTGTTTCAAATATTAACTGCAAATGTTGCAACTTCCACATTATATTCTCTTAATAAACCTAAACTTGTATTATATATTGATATTTTTACTATAACCACTTATTTAATATGTTTATTCTTATTTAGTGAACAGGGTTTAATAATGGTTTTATATATTTATACAGCATATATAATTTCAAAAGCTATAATATTGCAAGTATATGTAAGTAAATTTTTAAATTATAAGTTTTATGAATATATTTTTAGATTGAAAAATATAGTAATCTCAATTTTTATAATGTGCCTTCTCGTCTTATCAGTTCAATATTATTTTAGTATAAACATTTATTTGAAATTACTTGTTAGTGTATTAGCAGGAGTTATTTCATATTCGTCCTCTCAAATACTTCTTGATAAGAGTCATATATTAAATCTTTTAAAATTTTTAAAAACTAATTAGTATTTTTTAATATTTTATTTTACAAAAGGAGAAGTGAAATGAATATAATTCTATTATCCGGTGGCTCAGGAAAACGCCTTTGGCCACTTTCCAATGATGCTCGCTCTAAGCAGTTCTTAAAAGTATTAAAAGAGGATAATCAAACACTAAAATCAATGGTACAACGGGTGTGGGGGCAACTAAAACGAGTTAATCTATCAGAGTCTACAATTATTGCTACGAGTAAAACTCAAGTAGATATGATACAAAACCAACTAGGATACAAAACTGATTTAGTTACTGAACCCAGTAGACGTGATACATTTCCAGCAATAGCTTTATCTGCAGCTTATTTATTTTCTATCAAAAATATTCCAATAGGAGAGACTGTTGCTGTTTTACCTGTGGATCCCTATGTCCAAGACGGATTTTTCGAAAAAGTAAATGAATTAGAAGAGATTTTAGAAAATTCAAATGCGGAGATAGCATTAATTGGTGTTACTCCAACTTACCCTTCTTCAAAGTATGGATATATTATTCCTAATAATGATTTAGACTTGGTATATAATACTGTAAAACAATTTACTGAGAAGCCAACAGAAGAAACTGCTGGAAAGTTGATAGAACAAAATGCATTATGGAACTGTGGTGTTTTTGCCTTTAAGTTAGGTTTTATCATACAAATCCTTGAAGAACGAGGATTACCAACTAACTACTATGAATTATTGGAATGTTATGATAGATTACCGAAAATCAGTTTTGACTATGAAGTGGTTGAGAAGACTGAAAATGTAGTGGTACTGCCTTACAATGGATACTGGAAGGATCTTGGTACTTGGAGAACTTTGACAGAAGAAATGAGTACAAATCAAATTGGTAAAGGTAATATAACTGAAGATTGTAAAGAGACTCATTTGATAAATGAATTGGATATTCCGATTACTGTATTAGGAGTTTCTAATGTAATTGTTGCTGCAAGTCCAGATGGTATTTTAGTTGCGGATAAAGATAAAAGCCCTCAAATTAAAGAAATTATTGGTCAATATGAAAATCGCCCTATGTATGAAGAGCGACGCTGGGGTTGGTACAAGGTGCTTGATCACTTAAAAACCGATGATAACTATGAGGTATTAACGAAGCGTATTGGTGTAAAAGCTGGAAAGAATTTAAGCTATCAATTCCACCATCAACGTAGTGAAGTATGGACAATTATTAAAGGTGAGGGTGTATTTGTTCAAAATGATAAACTTCGTGTAGTTCGTCAAGGTGATGTATTACAAATCCCTGTTACTGATAAACACGGTCTTAAAGCTGTAACTGACTTAGAAATGATTGAAGTTCAAACAGGTACACAGCTAATTGAAGAAGACATTGTTCGCGTATTTATGAATTGGGATGAAGTTGAGGAGCATTGTTACTCTATATTAGAAGAAAGTCTAGTATAAGAGTAGTTTAAGAAAAGAGGTTTTCCAATGATTTTAGTAGTTGGTGGAGCTGGATATATAGGGAGTCATCTAGTAAAAGAATTAGTTAAACACAAACAAGTAATTATATTAGATAACCTTGCTACAGGTCATGAGAGTGCTATTGATCAAAAAGCAATTTTTGTACATGGGGATATTGGAAATAAAGATTTGTTGCATACTGTTTTTTCGCAATATTCAGTGAGTGGAGTGATGCACTTTGCTGCTAATAGTTTAGTAGGAGAGTCTGTTTCGAATCCACAAAAGTATTATTTGAATAATGTTTCAGCAACTCTAACCCTTTTAGAAGTCATGTTAGAACATAATGTGAAAAACTTTATTTTCTCTTCAACAGCTGCCACTTATGGAATACCGACAGTGGATGTTATTGATGAAGTTACAGATACAAAACCAAAAAATCCATATGGAAAATCAAAGCTAATGATTGAACAAATTCTCGAAGATTATTCAAATGCATATGATTTAAATTATGTGGTATTAAGATATTTTAATGCAGCTGGTGCATATGAAACTGCTGAAATTGGAGAAAGTCACACGCCTGAAACACATTTAATTCCGATAGTATTAGAGCATCTTGTTGGTAAAAGAGAGACTGTATCAATCTTCGGAGATGACTATGAGACTCCAGATGGGACATGCATTCGCGATTATATCCATGTTACTGATTTGGCAAATGCCCATATTTTAGCACTTCAATCGTTACTTGAAGGTAAGAATACAGCGGCCATATATAATCTTGGTAATGGTCTAGGTTATTCTGTAAAAGAAGTTATTGAGACGTGTGAAAAGGTCACGGGTTTAACAGCTAATATTGAAATTGCTGATAGAAGACCAGGAGATCCTGCTAGATTAGTTGCTTCTTCGAAAAAGATTTTAGAAGAGCTTGGTTGGAAGGCAGAACGAAATTTAGAGCAAATTATTGAAAGTGCTTGGAGATGGCATCAAAATCCAAGGTATTAATCTTAAACTACATGAAACTCGGCTAAAATGAGCCGAGTTTTTATTTAAGAGGTATTGATAACTCAATTCAGTTGATTAAAGGAAGGTGCACTAATGCAAGCAGTCTACACTACTTGGAAAAAACGAGAGATACCAGAAAATCTTTTAGTAGAATTAAATTCTATATCCAAAAATGAGAAACTAATAGAAGATCGCTTCTATCAATATGTATCGTTTGGTACAGGAGGTATGCGCGGAATTCTCGGAGCTGGGACAAACCGTATTAACATTTATACAATTCGTCGAGTTTCGGAGGGACTTGCTCGTTACATCGAGTCAAATGGGGAAGAAGCTAAAAAACGTGGTGTTGTGATTGCCTATGATACGCGTCATTTCTCACAAGAATTTGCAGTTGAGACTGCAAGTGTACTTGGTGCACATGGAATTTCTTCCTATATATATATAGAATCCCGCCCAACACCTCAATTGTCCTTTACGGTTCGTGAGCTGAATGCTTTTGCTGGTGTAGTGATTACTGCTAGTCATAATCCGAAGCAATATAATGGCTTTAAGGTATACGGAGAAGATGGGGCGCAGCTTGTTCCTTCCGGTGCCAATGCGATTATTGCCCATATGGAACAAATTGAAGATATCTTTGAAATCGAAACTCGTGATATCAATGAGTTAGAGTCACAGGGTATTACTAAGTGGATTCTTGAAGATTTAGATACACAATTTTCTAGTCATCTCTTAACTTTAAAAGAGAATGCTGAGATAGATTTAGATTTACGAATTGTTTATAGTCCTCTTCATGGAGCTGGGTTAGTTCCGGTTCGTGAAGGTTTAAGACAGTTTGGTTTTACTAATGTGTATTTAGTGGAAGAACAGGCTGTACAGGATGGAGATTTCCCAACAGTTTCTTATCCAAACCCAGAGGAGCCGGATGCTTTTAAAATGGCAATGGAGCTTGGAGAAGAGGTAGGAGCTGATTTACTATTAGCGACAGATCCGGATGCCGATCGTTTAGGCGTTGCTGTTCGAGCTGGTGATCGATATGAATTGCTAACAGGAAACCAATTAGGTGCCTTACTATTACATTATATTCTGCAAACTCAAATGAAGAATGGAACATTGCCAGCTAATGGGGCAATTATTAAGACCATTGTTACAGCAGAGCTTGGAGCTAAAATCGCTGCTCACTATAATATCGATACGATTAATACCCTTACTGGCTTTAAATACATCGCCGAAAAAATTGAAGAATATGAGCAGTCAGGACAATACTCTTATTTATTTGGGTATGAAGAGAGCTACGGGTATTTAATCAAAACATTCGTACGTGATAAGGATGCGGTCCAAGTTGCTTTAAAAGTAGCTGAAATGGCAGCGGCCTATGCCAAAGAAGGTAAAACTTTATTAGCTGTATTAAACGAGCTATCTGAAGAATTTGGCTACCATAAAGAAGCTTTAGTTTCTCAGGTTTTTGAGGGCAAGGATGGTCAAGAAGAAATGCAAGCAATCCTAAGTCGCTTCCGTGAGAATATCCCTATAAGCATTGCTGGTATTCCAGTAATACGAGTAGAAGATTATCTAACAGGAGAGGCATCCTTAGCTGACGGTTCTAAGGAAGAAATCTTGTTACCTAAAGAAAACGTTTTAAAGTTTGTACTGGAAAACGGTTCATGGATCGCTATACGCCCATCGGGTACTGAGCCAAAATGTAAGTATTACTTTGGCGTAGTCGCAGATACCAATGATGCAGCCGATAATTTGTTGGCTGATTTGAAGAGTGCATTATTATAATTTAGAAAACCTTCCGTTTGGGAGGTTTTTTAGTGTGAAAAATATGTATTTGCCATGGATACTTATCTAAGTTCAAAAAATATTTTTTACAATAATTACTATAAAAGTTAACATTTAACTGATTGGGTGAAGTATAATAAGTATAAAAAGTAATGGAGGCAATATGAGAAAGCAGAAACCTAAAGTATTTATAGGATCCGCCAGAGAATCAATCGACTATGTTAATGCATTGCATGAAGCATTGAGTTATTATGCAGAAGTAACACCTTGGTTTGCGGGAGTATTTAATGTAAATGATTACACTATGGAAAGCCTAGAACAGCAACTGGATGCTAATGATTATGCAGTATTTATATTTTCACCCGATGATACTGTTAAAATGAGAGAAAAAACAATGCTTAAGACTCGAGATAATACATTATTTGAGTTAGGGCTTTTTTGGGGCAAGTTAAGAAAGGGAAGAGTATTTTTTATAGTTCCTAATGAATTTAAAACTTTGAATAGTGGTAATGATGACTATGTTTTGCCTACTGATTTAAGTGGATTAACAACTCTGAATTATGAAATGAGAACGGATAATAATTTTGAAGCAGCAGTTAGTAGAGCAGCTCAAAAGATTAATACTATAATTAGAACGGATGGTTTTTTTGAAGACCCATCAGTGTTATTAGAAAAAACTAAAGAGGATCTTATAAAATGCAATACATTGTTAAGTTTTTATCATCAGTTTACAAAGTCGTTGATTGGGGATAGTAATAAGAAATATGAGCATTTATATGAAGCGTTTAGAAGTACATATTATCCTCCCGAAGGATTTAATGTAGCAGGTGCTGGTGTATGGAAAGTTGCTGAAAACGAAGGCTTAGAATTGATTTCTGGAAACGAGGGCCGTAATAGTAAATTCTACGCTTTCAATATAAATGATGACCGCCAAAAAGGTAATGAAATTTTAGTTGTGGATAGTTTTCTTTCTTCAGTAGAGCAAGTCACATTATTAGAAGATACTTTGATAAAAACCTACCTCATATGTTATCCTATAGGTAAAGATTTGGTCTTAACCGTACATATTCGAGGTACTAAACTTCTTCAAGAGAACGAGTTAGATCAATTATTTTTAACGAACCATGAACTAATGTCAACAATAAATTATTTGTTTGGAGGTTTGCTAAATGAGTAAAAATGGAAAAGTTCTCTCTGCAAAATCATCCTCTTATAAAGTAGGAAAAGCTGTAAAAGCGGGTAAGGTAATTGCTACATCATTAAATGGGACTGAAGTAGTTGGAGAAGTAGTTTATAAAAGAAAAGCTGAATATAGAAAACCTTCAAATATTCGGTAATAAACTATTGTTAAATGTGATTCTTTTGCTCATCAAATGATGGGCTTTTTTTGATATCAGTACAAAAAGGGGGCAATACAATGGATAAAAAAGTTGAGATAATAAATAAATATGATAGAGAAATAATGGATATAAAACATAAGCTTGATCAGCTTGAAAATGCAAGAATTTATGAACTGACAGACGTCAAAATGGATGGTGCGCTCGCAACCAATATCCAACAATTGAGAAATATGCTTTCTGAATTGATATATAAGATTGAATACGATGTTGAACCATTAAATGAAAAGTTAAATAAAGCTTTTAATCAGTTTCATAATAAATAATAAGTCCTCATTTGAGGGCTTTTTTATTTGATAATGTATATTTTTTACATGCAACAGGAAGAATTGATTAGGTATAGGAGGTGCTGATTTATGAAAGGTATCGATAAAGCTAGATTCATTACATTAAACTTGTTAGTATTTACGTTGATTTTGGCGATTGTGGTTGGGCAGTATAAACAAAAAACAGAAAAAGTTGCGAACGCAGAGGTTGCTTCCACTTATCTTGCAGTTTCAACTGAGCGTCAAGAAAAGCAAAGAATTGTCACAAACCAGCTTCATGAAACCATTAATAGAGATTTGCCTGGTTTTATCGTGTGGGACTCTGCAGCATCTGGAGCAGTGGGGAATAGTGTTACATATCCGCTCATATTAAAGGAGCTTATTTCTCAGCATGTATATAATGACATTCCCGTAGAGGTTCAGGATACTTCAAATGAGAGTAATCAAGAATATAAAAATTATATACCGATTATTTTTCTCGGGCAAAGTGATAACTTTGAAACGAAAGAACAAATGATTGAACATATAAAACTGATTGTGAATAACTATAATTCCCACGAAAAGTATCTGGTTCTTGGCTTAACAAGTGGTACAGCTAAATCACGAATGCAATTGGAGTCTTACATGGCATCAGCCTTTGGCGAGCGGTATGTGAATCTCCGCGAATTAGTAAGTACAAATGGCTTAAAGATTGCAAAATTGAACCCTACCTATGATGATATAGCAGCCATGGGTGTAGGAAGTGTGCCACCAAGCCTATTATCCAAGAAAGAGAATTTTAATGAAAAGGGTAATGAAGTTATCGGAAAAATAATCTATGATCGAATACAAAAGCTGGGGTATTTCGATTCGGTGCAACAGTTGGTAAAAGAGCTAGAAAGTCTTTAAACACTGGTGGGTTTTCAGTGTTTCATTTTGATTCTGTCATTTTAAATCTAAATATTCTAATATGTCTTGCAATTCTATGAATACTATTATATAATAATCTTGAAAGTGAGTTAAGAAGCTCTAAGGGGAACACCTTTCTATCAGGTTGGGAAGGTGTTTTTCTATTGCCATTAAATAAATAAATTTCAAAATCACTAGAGTAGAAAAATCGCTCTAGTGATTTTTTTATACCCCTAGCGTCTAATTCCAGCACATTTTAGTCTTTAAATACCTTTCAACTAATCAAATTCCAAATTTTGTAATAGGACAACTTTCATCCTGAATAATCATAGTAAAAATGGAACAGGAGGTTGTGCATGATTAAACAGATAAACCAACAAGTTGAACTTTCACAGATTAGGTTAGAAACATTCTTTCGAAACAAGGTAAAGGATTTGAGTTTAGAAATGTCTATAAAAAGTAACGGTATAAGAACCCCGTTAATTGTAGAAGAGGAAAGTAAAGATAGATATGTATTAGTGGATGGATACCGCCGTTTTTATGCACTTGAGTTTTTAGAAATTAAGAGTGTAATTTGTATTGTTGAAGAACAAACATCTGAAGAAGAAAGAATCATCAAGAGATTAGAAGTGGAATTACACAGCCAACAAAGAACTGCATTTCAATTAGAAAGAATGATTAAACATCTATTAGAAAGTAAAAAATTTGATGTCAAAAAGATAGCAAGAAATTGTAAAGTTACGGAAGAAACTATTGCTAAATATGTACGCGGTTTCGATGTACCTACCGAATGGATAGATGACGCTGAAGAGCTTAATATTGGGAGACATGCTCTAACTATTATTCATAAGTTAGATGTAAGCGAAGGAGTTAAAGAATATCTCTTTAGTTTATATAAGAATAAAGAGATTACTATAAGAACATTAGAAATCATTAAAAAAGCTGCCAAGGAAAAAACGTTTAAAGAAATTCCAGAAGAGAATCTAATAGAGTGTATAAATCATATAATTGAACATCAGTCTAGAAACTTCAATGCTGTTAGAGAAATTATACATGAAATTAGTTTGCTTGATGAATATAACGAGAGTAGTCATAAAGTAATTTATAATTTAACTTTAAAGTTAATTGGTAAATTAGAAAAGATTCTTAGTAATAGCATTTTTTTAAGGTATTTATCTACAAAGCAGAAGTCTAAATTGAATAAAGAACTTAGCATTCTATTCATTCTTTTAAATCCTCCAGAGGAAATAAGTTAGATTTTGAAGATATACTTAAATTAAAACTGAAATTATCAAAAAAGGCACCCCATTTTTCTGGATGCCTCTCACTAATACTACTGTCTAATCCTCATTCTTCTCCCTTTCATGGCATCGATTGTTTCTCTAAAATCTTCATAGAAAAGAACTAATACGTCTGTTATATTAAATGGAACCATCTCCATTTCATCAGTGAAATAGACTTTATCCATTAAATCTTCAAGATTTTGAAAGAACCGAATCAGATTCTCGGTCGTCTCGTCAGAAGTAGAAGGGAAGAGTAATGGATTGTTAAGCATTCTGACCTTCAGTAAATCGTAAATTTCCCATGTTGTAGGTGTATGAGTGGCAAGGTAAAGAAGTTTGTCTTTTGATACATCTCTTTGCTCAAGCTCTAAAGGGTCTAATGCTTCAATTACTTTAACACGCTCGTCCGTATTTAACAGTAGTTCCTTTCCAACCTTGCAGAAAATATTGACTAAGGTTTCCACATGTAATGTGGCTTCAGCAATAGTCTTATGTCGTAATTCATAATAATCCATGTATAATGACATCTTTTCATAAACAGGCATAAATTCCTCTAAATACCTATTAATCCATGGATTATTTTTAGGATCCTCTTTCATGGCATAATAGGAATACTCCTCAAATAAGTTCCCAACTGGAATCACATTCACAATCCATTCTAATTCTACCGTACTATTTTGCTTAATAAGATTCTGCATTTCTGAATACAGCGCCGTCCGATTAAAATAAAACTCTTCTACCAAATCCATCTCCATCTCAATTCCTCCTCTAGCTTACATGTGGTTTCAATTTGAATTATGTATGTCATGAGTTGAGTTAAGTGAAAAGTTACAATTTTCACAATTAAATTATACAACTATCTATTGGTAGGTACT
Organism: Ureibacillus chungkukjangi; assembly: GCF_044795995.1. NCBI lineage: Bacteria > Bacillati > Bacillota > Bacilli > Caryophanales > Caryophanaceae > Ureibacillus > Ureibacillus chungkukjangi. The sequence continues at coordinate 1,397,839 of NZ_CP085009.1, forward strand.
GTGATTTTTGTCACAGATTAGCACTTAAATTGTGAACTTTTGTTGAATATTCTGTAAATTAATATTTTTATAATAGAATCTTTTTCTGAGTAGTAGTCCCATACTATTCAGTATATCTTTCTCTCAACTCCTTTATTACGTAAGGTTCCGAGGCTTCCTTTACTGCACATTTGGCACAAATAAAAAAACACTGGACGTCAAATGACCGATCCAGTGTTTCTGCTTTTCAACTCCTAATTCTCTCCGACCAATTTTCGCAGCTTGTCCATTGCTCGTTGCCGGCGCTTTTTAATAGAAGCAACGGTTCTGCCTTCGATAACGGCGATTTCTTCGTAGCTTTGGCCGTATAGGTATACGGATTTTATGAGCTTGTATTCCACCTCTGATAAGTGTGCTAGTAATTCTTCCAGCTCTTCGAATTTTTCAGCTGTTTCATCTTCTATCTGGTTATAGTGAAGGATATTTGTTAGATCGTCTTTTTCGTAGGTGATGTTGCGATCGCGGTACTGATTGTCCTTCCTCATTTCTGTGTAGAGGGAAGTGAGCATTGTCCAGTAGGCGAAAGGTGCGAATTCTCCTTTGTCTTCCTTGTAGTTTTGAACAGCCTTCCAAAGGGCGATTCTTGCACATTGGCGGTAATAGTCCTGATCCTTATAAATTTGGGCTTTTTGTAGTACTCTCGTAATCATTGGTTCGTATTGCTCGTAAATTTCCGTAAATGTATCCATTCTCTTATCCTAGTGACTGCGCGCTAGCCGGTTATTCCCTGGGTGAGTCTATCGTAATCTAGAAACTCTTGGGAATCGAATGGACTATTGATGAAATAGCTCGGGGGTTATTTTATCGAAACTCCTAGCTTATTTGCGAAATAGCCTTAAACGATTGCGTAAATAGTAAGTATTTTGAATCAGCTATAAAAATCCCTTCTCCAAAGATGAATTTTGCCGCAAATAATTTGAAAATAATAACATTTTGTGTCAGTTTTTTGAGTATATTGACTTTTATGGTAATATTTTCATACACTCGTTACATAAGTACTAGCCAGTACATTCTTAAAATGTTGATTGGAGGAAGGTTTAGTGATTGTAGAAAAGGAAATCAAGTTTTTGACATCAGGTTATTGCATCGCAGTTACTCCACATCATGATGGGACACATTTATCAATGCTTCATACAAATCGAGGTTCACTTAAATCCCTAAAAACAGAAGATGACGTAATGAATGATTTTTGCTTAAATTACGGTTCAAACCTAGAGGGAAGGCGTGATGGTGCTCGTCAGCTGTTAAATATTAAAAAGCGGCCACCCGTAATCATATCTGAGCGTCTCCAATTGATTGCCATGCAGCTTCCCGCATATGATACGATTGGCATTGTTTATATTTTCGACTTAAATTTCACCATTAACCCACAGCATGACTTTAGCGAGCTCGTTTTCGACAATGGCTTACGAATAAAAGTAAAGGCAAGAGAATGTGCCATCCTGAGACATAAAGCTAAAGCCTATCAACTTCAACAGAAAATTGGTTCCCCCAAGCCTTATCAAATGTATATGACCTTTTCAAAAGAGCCTCATTATACATAAATCTATCTAAATAGATTTACTCGCTACAAAAGGATTTTCAAACAATTGACTAAACCCTGATGTGAAAAATTTGATTTCCAAGCGTCTATCCCCATTAACCTCGTTGATGGGGATTTTAGGTTTTAAAACCGTAATACAAAATTCCTAGCCTCAATCTATATATGTGTTATAAGTCATTTGAGTGTTACTAATCTCACACCCATCAAATCTATCATTAATTTATTATATTAAGAAAGTAATGATTTCTCTAAAACCAAGACGTTATATTAGAAGAATAAGCATTTGTTTGAAATTTCCCAAGCTTCATATCCCCTAATTCATTATTCAAAACTTTATTTTTTTCAAAATGAGTAATTTAACGAATAAAATTGGTATTTCAAATATATATTTATGCTATGAATAATGTCCCATTGAAGGAGTAGATAGATGGAATGAGAGGGATATGGAAGTGGGCTGCGATTGTTGTGTTCGTCGTTTGTGCTGGAAGCTGTGCGGCAGTCTATAAAGTCTATAGTGATGTAAAGGAAACGGTCGAAGTGGTGTACAAGCCCTTTCATGACGAACTTTCTGTAAAACGGGAGAAGATTATTGATGTGGCAGCAAAGGACCCATTTTCAGCTCTTATTTTAGGCGTTGATGAACGAGATGGAGACATGGGGCGATCTGATACGATGATTGTTTTAACCGTCAATCCTACTCTTAACTCTACTAAAATGTTAAGTATTCCACGAGATACTTATACAGAATTAATAGGGTTGGACATGAAGGATAAGCTAAACCATGCCTATGCATATGGGGGATTGAAAACGACAATACAAAGTGTTGAGGAGCTTTTAGATATTCCAATCGATTATGTAGCAAAGGTTAATATGGAGAGCTTTGTTGAAATTATTGATATCGTCGGTGGAATAACAGTGGAAAACTCTTTTGACTTTACCTATGAGGGTGAGTATTTCAAAAAGGGAGAGCTTCAACTAAACGGACAAAAGGCATTGAAATATGTAAGAATGCGTTATGACGATCCAGAGGGTGATTTTGGCAGACAAAATCGACAAAAACAAGTGATACAGGCTGTTTTAAAAAAGAGTCTGTCCTTAAATACAGTTTTTAATTATAAATCTATTTTTGAATCTCTAGAGAAGAATTTAGAGATGAATATGGTTTTTGATGACTTACTTACCATTCAAAAGGATTATCGGAATAGCTTTGGAGAAATCGAACAGCTATACCTGAATAACGGGACAGATTCCATAATGAATGGGATCTACTACTATATGCCTGATGAAAATCAGCTAAAAGAAATACATGAAACGTTAAAAGAGCATTTAGAGCTTTGAAAAATTTAGATAATTCGTATAGGTTTTTGGAGAAATCGACAAAATTTTATTTTTTACTACGAAAGAATATAGTCAACATTTACTACATAGAATGCGTAAGACTTAAAAAGTTGAGGGTATTCAAGGTAGTAGGTACTAAGAAATTTACAATTAGGAGTGTTTGTTAGATGGATAATATTTTAGTTAGCATTAGCTGTGTTACTTATAACCACGAGGATTTTATAGCTGATGCGATTGAAAGTATGCTAATGCAGAAGACCGATTTTAACTATGAAATCTTAATTTATGATGATGCATCTACTGACACTACAGCTGAAATCATTCGAGGCTATGAAAGCCAATATCCACATATTATCAAGCCCATCTATCAAACCGAAAACCAATACTCTAAAAAGAAGATGGTTGACCGTTTTAATATCGACCGGGCAAATGGGAAATACATTGCCATTTGTGAGGGAGATGATTATTGGACAGATCCGAATAAGCTGCAAAAGCAGATTGATTTTATGGAAGACAATGCAGATTGCAGTCTATGCTTTCATGCAGGATATATGGTGTCTGCCGAGGACAAAAAAACCATTGGTCAAAGTCGGCCACATAAAGAAAACAAATATTTTAGCGTTGATGAGTTAATAGAAGGTGGCGGCGGACTTTTTAATACAAATGCCATGGTGTATAGAACAGAATGTGATCAAAACCGACCTGCTTTCTTCAACGTTGTACCAGATATTCATGATTACCATTTAGTTATTAACTTAGGCTTGCAAGGTAAGGTCTATTATATGGATGAGTTTATGTCTGCTTACAGAGTAGGAGTAAGTGGCTCGTGGACAGAAAGAGAGTTTTCTGAACTTGAAAAAAAGAAGGAGTCCTTTCGTAAGCTTGAGGTGATGCTTGGTGAGGTTAATGAATTCACCAATTTCCAATATGCTGAAGCTATCAAAAGAGCCAACCTAAGTAATCAGTTTTTACTATTAATAGAAGAAGGTAAGTTTAAAGAATTAAAGTCTGGCGAGTATCGAAAGCTTTACGATGAATTACCTACGAAAAGAAAGCTGATTTACTTTGTAGATCAATACTCTCCGAAGCTCTCTAAGTTCCTTAGAACGGTTAATAGGAGGCTGGTAGGTTGGACTACCACATAACAAGAGGTAAAATCCTCTCCTCTATTATCTGGAAGGTACTAGAAAGAGGGGGAACCCAAGGCATTCAATTTCTAGTGATGATTCTATTAGCCCGTCTTCTATTACCAGAGGACTTTGGTCTAATTGTCATTGTAACGATTTTTATAACAATCAGTAGTTTAATAGTAGAAAGCGGATTTGGCTCAGCTCTTATCCAAAAGAAGGACGCAGATGAAATCGATTTTTCGTCCATTTTTTATCTGAATCTAGTTGTGGCTAGCTTACTTTACTTCATACTTTACTTCTCGGCTCCTATGATTGCTTCCTTTTTTGACGAACCACAATTAGTCTCGGTCTTAAGAATCCTATCGCTCACCCTATTTTCTGGGGCGATATTATCTATTCAAAATGCTATCATATCTCGAAATATGCAGTTTAAGAATCTATTTGTCAGTAGTTTAATAGCAGTCGTACTTTCAGGGGCTGTGGGAATTGCGATGGCATTGTTGAATTTTGGAATATGGGCACTCGTTGCCCAGCAATTAATCCATCGTTTTATGGTTCCAATGATTCTTTGGTTCACAGTGAACTGGAGGCCGAGATTAATATTTTCGATCACACGTATCAAGCAGCTATACAATTATGGCTGGAAGCTGCTAGTGTCCTCACTCATTTATACCTTTTACTTGAATTTACAAAATCTATTAATCGGGAAATTATTTAACCCAGCACTTTTGGGCTTCTATAACAGAGGGATGCAGTTTCCCAATATCATTGTAGATAATATCAATGGCTCTATCCAAAATGTTATGTTTCCAGCACTCTCAGCCGAACAGGATAACAAAGTAAAGCTAAAGGAGATGGTTCGGCGGCTAATTAGCTTGAGCACCTTTATCGTTTTTCCGATGATGGTAGGACTGGCTGTCATCGCAGAGCCGCTCATCAGGCTGTTATTAACAGAGAAATGGCTTCCAACTGTACCTTTCCTGCAAATCTTCTGTATCTATTACGCCTTATGGACCGTGGATATCTCGAATTTACAGGCCATAAAAGCGGTAGGGCGCAGTGATATCTATCTAAAATTAGAGATTATTAAAATCGTTGTAGGGTTAATAATCTTAGCGATTACGATCCCATTTGGGACTCATGCAATGGCTTTAGGGATGCTCGTAAATGGCATTATTGCGCCAATTGTGGATGGCTATCCAAATAAGAAGCTGCTTAATTATCACCTAATAGAGCAATGGAAGGATGCACTTCCGGCTATTTTACTCTCCGTATTAATGGGTGCTTGTATTTACTGTATTAAGTGGTTGGGCTTATCCGACTTACCAACAATTTTACTCCAGGTACTAGCGGGGATAATATTTTATGTTTGTGCAGCTAGCTTACTTAAACTCGAGTGTTTTACTTATTTACTCTCTCTTTTAAGAAAGCAAAGAGGTAAAAAAGTATCCTTAGAAGGAGCTTCCTAACAATATTAACAAGTGCGTTTCCACTTAATATAAACAAAAAGGAGATTGATAAATGAAAGGAATTATTTTAGCTGGAGGCTCAGGGACCAGACTCTACCCTTTAACTAAATCAATTTCCAAACAGATTTTACCAGTTTATGATAAGCCGATGATTTACTACCCCTTATCTGTATTGATGCTGGCAGGGATTACGGAAATCTTAATCATTTCTACTCCAAGAGATATCGAGGTATTCAAAGAGTTATTAGAGGATGGCAGGCAGCTTGGGCTCGACATTCAATATGCAGTTCAAGAGCGGCCAACAGGACTTGCTGATGCCTTTATCATTGGGGAGGAGTTTATAGGAAATTCTCCAGTGGCATTAGTGCTAGGTGATAATATATTTTATGGCTCTAACTTTAGTGAGCAGCTCATGAAGGCATCCGCTTTAACAGAAGGAGGCTTAATCTTCGGATGCTTTGTAAAGGATCCAAGGGCATATGGTGTAGTGGAAGTTGATGATGATATGAACGCTATTTCTGTTGAAGAAAAGCCTAGAAATCCTAAGTCTCCTTATGCAATTCCAGGCTTATATTTCTTCGATAATCGTGTAGTAGACATTGCGAAAAGCGTGCAGCCCTCTAAAAGAGGAGAAAAAGAGATTACCTCTATTATTGAAGAATATTTAACTAGTGGAGAACTGAAGGTCGAGGTACTTGGGCGTGGGGTTGCTTGGTTAGATACAGGTACCCATGAATCGCTGCTCGAGGCTTCGAATTTTGTTGAAGCAATTCAGAAAAGACAAGGTCTGTACATTGCTTGTATTGAGGAAATAGCTTACAGAAAAGGCTATGTGACAAGAGATGAGCTCCTGAAGTTTGCCAAGCCACTTATGAAAACAGAGTATGGGAAATACTTAGTAGAAGTTTCAAAACAATACCCAGCGACAACTACAAAACGACTACAGGAGGTATTATCCTATGATTCCATTTAATACACCGCCAGTAACAGGAAAAGAGCTCGAATATATTACAGATGCCATAGAGGATAGAAGACTATCAGGAGATGGAAAGTATACAAAGAAATGCCATGAATGGCTAGAAGCTGTTACCGGAACACAAAAGGCTCTTTTAACAACTAGCTGTACCCATGCACTAGAGATGGCAGCTCTGTTACTAGATATCCAGGTTGATGATGAAGTGATCATGCCATCCTTTACCTTTACATCAACTGCAAATGCCTTTGTTCTACGCGGGGCAAAGATTGTGTTTGTTGATATTCGTCCAGATACGATGAATATCGATGAAACTAAAATTGAAGCGGCTATTACAGAGAAAACAAAGGCCATTGTAGCGGTACATTATGCTGGTGTGGGCTGTGAGATGGATACGATTTTGGAAATCGCGAATCGTTATAATTTGTTCGTGGTAGAGGATGCGGCACAAGGATTAATGAGTACTTATAAGGGACGAATGCTTGGGACAATTGGCCATATTGGTGCTTATAGCTTTCATGAAACGAAGAATTTTGTGTCAGGTGAGGGAGGCGCCCTTCTCATTAATGATGAACGCTTTATAAGCCGCGCAGAAATTATACGAGAAAAGGGAACTAATCGAACGCAATTTGTACTAGGTCAGGTAGATAAATACAATTGGCAGGAAATGGGTTCCTCTTATTTGCCCAGTGAGTTAAATGCAGCTTATTTGTATGCTCAGCTAGAAAATAATGAAGAAATCTTAGCCGCGCGCTTACAGATTTGGAATGATTACTATGAAAATCTTAAAATCTTTGAAAGTCAAAATTTATTAGAGCTTCCTATCATTCCAAAAGAATGCGTGGCAAACGGTCATATATTTTATATAAAAGTAAAAAAAGCGTCAGAGCGACAGCAGCTCGTGAGTTACCTGAAGGAAAATGGAATTCAATGTGTAAGCCATTATGTTCCCTTACATTCTTCTCCAGCTGGCAAACGCTATACCATCTTCCACGGGGAGGATGAGCATACAACAGCTGATAGCGAGCGCTTAATAAGATTGCCAATTTACTATGAATTACAAAAGACGAAAACGGTTTATGAAACAATTAATGAGTACTTTTTGACTGTGAAGCAAGCTTAAAATTTAATATTTTTGAAGGAATGAGGGAGACTTTGGTAATTAGTTCTCTACGAAAAGTAAAGGTAAATGATTCTTTTCCTCAAATTGATTGGGCCTCTTATTCTTCACTAGTTTCTGACATCCATCATCATATGGAAGAAGCGAATATTAACTTGACAGGATGGATTAATCATCCTTTAGAACAGCAGGATTGCATCATCAGAGATATACAGGAGCTTGCCTTTGAGATTAAAACAAATGCTGATGTTTTTATCGTAATCGGGATTGGGGGCTCCTATTTAGGAGCAAAGGCCATTCAAGATGCATTGACACCCTATTTTGGCTGTCACCCTAATGGGATTGAGGTCATTTATGTTGGGCAAAGCATGAGTGGTAGCTATATCAACCAGCTTTTAAGTAGCTTAGAAAATCGAGAAGTCTATCTTAATGTGATTTCTAAATCTGGTAATACCATTGAGCCGGCAGTAGCCTTTCGAATTCTTCGCAGCTACCTGGAGGGACGTTACGGAGAAGAAGCACATCGACGCATTATTGTTACAACCGATGGAGAAAAAGGCATCCTAAAGCAATTAGCTGATCAAGAGGGTTATCGACAATTTGCCATTCCATCGAATATTGGGGGACGCTATTCTGTGTTAACGCCTGTGGGACTACTGCCTATTGCTGTAGCAGGTATCGATATTAGCCAGCTTTTAGAGGGAGCCAAAATTGCCGCTTTAAAGCTCAAGGAAGAAAATGTTGAACACAACGACGCCTATCGTTATGCAGTTATTCGTTATGAGCTATACAAAAGAGGCTATCAAATCGAGCTCTTGGCCTCCTTTGAGCCGTCCTTAGCAAATTTCCATAAGTGGTGGCAGCAATTGTTTGCAGAAAGTGAAGGGAAGGAAAAGCGGGGACTTTACCCAGCAGCGGTAAATTACTCCACGGATCTCCATTCAGTTGGTCAATTCATTCAAGAGGGAAATCCAATTCTCTTTGAAACCGTTCTTCATTTTCATGAAACAAAAGAGGATTGTTTTATTCCCTATAATGACACAGATGTAGATCACCTGAACTATTTGTCGAGTAAAAGCTTTAATGAGATCAATGACATATTTAAAAATGCGGTGGTAGCGGCACATTCCGAGGGGAGAGTACCAGTGCTTCTCATGGAATTTAAATCATTAGATGCCTTCCATATGGGCTACTTAATCTATTTCTTCATGAAGGCCTGTGCTATGAGCTCCTATTTGCTAGATGTAAATCCTTTTGACCAACCAGGTGTTGAAGCCTATAAATCTAAAATTCAAAACCTATTACAAGTAGACAATGCTTACCTTTAATGCGCTAGAAAAAACAATAATCTGCAAAAAGAGATGGTGGATTTCAATTGAAAGTAAAATCTTTTGAGGAGAGTTCACAGGGAAGTCCAAAGAATTGCTCTAACGAAGTAATTACAGCTATGGATGGTAAATTGTATTTGATGGGCAAAAGAATGACAGATCTAGTTCTTACAATAGTAGGTTTAATTCTTTTGTCTCCTCTTTTCTTGGTCATTGCCTGTATCATCAAGCTAGCCAACAAAAAAGCTCCAGTGCTATTTAAACAGATTCGAGTCGGGAAAGACGGAAGAGAATTTTATATGTATAAGTTTCGGTCAATGGTTGAGAATGCTGAGGATTTAAAGGCATTCTTAGTCGACCAGAACGAAGCAGTAGGACCAGTATTTAAAATAAAACAAGATCCACGCGTCACAAAGGTGGGGCGATTTATAAGGAAAACTAGTATGGATGAACTGCCCCAACTATTTAATGTATTAAAGGGAGAAATGACTTTAGTCGGACCAAGACCTCCATTACCAGAAGAAGTCGATCAGTATACGAGCTATGAATATCAACGTTTAACTGTTAGACCAGGACTGACCTGCTATTGGCAGGTGAGCGGAAGAAGTAATATCGGATTTAAGGAATGGGTAGAGCTGGACTTAAAATATATTCAAGAACGAAACTATCTCATCGATTTAAAGCTAATTTTCAAAACAGTGCTTGTGCTATTTGGCTCAAAAAATGCTTATTAGTAAATTGACACATTATACGAAAAAAGTTTGGTGATAATCCTGAGGAAATTTCCTAGAAGTGAGCTTCTATTATTCTATTTACTTTGGCCGCTGATTCTTTTACCTAAGGAAGTCCAATTCGTTATAATAGCTGCCGTTTTAGTGTGTTTATTCCGCCAAGAAAAATTGAAATTTGATGTGCTAAGCTACTTTTTAATCTTTTATATCTCGATTTATATCTTTTCGGTAGTCGTGAATCTGGTGACCTATTCCTTTGGATTTGAACGAATTCTTGCGACATTAAATACGATTAGTATATGGATTGTTGCTTTGTTTTACTACTTAGTTTATAAAACTGAGCAAATTGACCTTCAGGCGATTCAAAAAATCTCCTTTTATAATTATATCGGCTTAATCGGTTTGTGGATGGTGAGCCAGGGCATCTATTTTGTTACAGGCATAAGAGAAATAAGTATATCTGATAAGGTTTTGTATTATACAGAATGGTTTAGTGGGACAGAGGTTGTACGCTTTGTTGGGTTGATGGAATATCCTAATTTAATCATTATGTTTTGTTTGTTTTTTTACCCGCTTTTTTGTAAGCATGCTTTAGGGATGGAAAGGTATTGGGCTTCTAGATTTCTCATTGTCTTAGGGCTATTGCCGATTATTAGTACTTATTCACGCAGTGGGTATCTCGTAATTGTCATCGGGTTAGCTGCTCTATTATTATTCTATCTCCATAAATACCTAGATTACAAAAAAATAGTCGTTATTTACACTTTGTCACTAGCGACTGTGATTACCGCATTTTTTTACACCGATCTATCGGAGTCCTTTATGACGAATCTACTTGAATTGTTTAGTGCTAGGGAAGGTAGTAATGATAGTCGAACCTTTTTAATGGTTGAAAGCATACGAATTCCTTTTGAAAATTCCCCTATCATCGGTATGGGTATTAAGGATCGCTCAGCAATTGGTTATCCGTTGGGCTCACATTCAACTTTTATAGGGTTTATGTATAAAACAGGCATCCTTGGTGTACTATTGGGGACAATCGTTTTTATCATTATTACGTTAAAAATCATATCTGCAAAAGAAAATCCGTTTAGTAAAATGCTGACAATATTCATGCTCATTATGCCTATAGTTTTCCTAGTAGAAGATATAGATGGTTCAAACTGGCTCATTGTTTTTTATTTTATTTTTGTAGCCTTACTGATTAAAAGTAACCGTATCTTCTTTGAAAAGGAATGAATGGATGAAGAACTTCATTGAAAAGGAAGTGTTTTTAGGTAGTCAAGATGAGCTCCTGCAGTTGATTGTGGCAAATTCGAACGACAAGAAAAGACAAGCCTACTTTGCCATCAACTCGGACTGTATGCTCAATTACTGGAAGGACGAGGAATATCGTCGGATTATCAATCAAAAAGAGAGTTTAGTCTATGTGGATGGGATGGGGGTAATCTATGCGCAAAAAATTCTTAAAATCCCAGTTGCAAAGGAACGTATTGCCACGACCGATCTATTTCCGGCCCTTTTTAAAAAGCTAAATACTGAGAAAAGCGATTTAAAGGTATTTTTACTTGGTGGAGAGCAAGGAACAGCAGCCAAGGTACAGCAAAATTTCTTAGAGCAATATCCCCATGTAACGATAGCTGGAACACATCACGGATACTTTGACCATTTAGAGAGTTTTAACGTTATTAACCTTATAAACACACTAAATGTTGATATATTATTTGTTGGACTAGGCAATCCAAAGCAAGAGAAATGGGTTCAACAGTATGCTGATTTCTTAGAGGCTACAACCCTCATTACCTGTGGGGGCTTATATGACTATTATTCGTACAATGTAAAAAGAGCCCCAGTGCTTATGCAAAAGACAGGATTTGAATGGTTATTTCGATTAGTCCAGGAACCAAGAAGATTATATAGACGATATATCTTTGGAAATTTTAAATATATTTTAAAGGTTTTACAGCTGAAATTTGCTTAATTGATAGGGAGAGAGTACATGAAATTAGATAATGTTCATATAGTAATATTATCCAGCATAAAATGGGATTTCCTATGGCAAAGGCATCAGATTATAGCACAATATTTCTCACAATTTACCGAAGTAACCTTCATAGAAACGACAGGCTTACGAAATCCAAATGTCTCGAAGGCCTTTGAACGATTGAATAGAGGCTTAACAGCAGAAAAAGAACTGAAAAATACTAGTAAAATTGATAACCTAACAATTCTACCCCCAATCGTCGCACCTCCTACCTACAAGCTATTTCGTATTCTAAACAAAAAACTATTTACACCGAATCTCGTAAAAAAGATAAAAAAATACTCCCAGAAGCCTATCATATTTATTACCTATATTCCAACTAGTACTTCCTTGTTTTTAATGGAGCAGCTAGAACCCATTAAGACGATTTATGATTGTGTGTTAAATTTCGAAAACTTCCCTGGTATTCCAAAGGATATTGTGAAAACTGAGGACCAATTAATCCAAAAATCTGATGTATTAATAGTCGATTCTCGGCATTTGCACAAAAAGCATCAGAGTAAAAAGAATCCCATTATTCAAATACCTGCGGCGGTTAATTTTGAACACTTTCATGAAATCTACGTTGCAGAAATTGAAAGCACGGTCGTGAAAGAGGCTACTTACTTTGGTGGAATTGATCATTACCGGTTTGATTGGGAGATCATTGAAGGGCTCCTTGATAGTGGGCTTACGGTTAAGTTAATCGGTCCAGCACCTGAAGGGATTCCATTGAAGCATTCTAGGCTGATTCATCATGACACCATTCCACATCATGAGCTGCCTGCTGCATTAAGTAGCAGTGACGTCTTAATCTTACCTTATAAAGTGACTGAATTTACGAAGGGCACATTCCCAGCGAAGTTGTTTGAATGCTTTGCAACCGGAAAGCCGATAGTCGCAACGGCATTGCCGGATTTAGTTCATTTTAGCGATGTAATCGAAATTGGTGAGGATACAGAGTCATTTACAAGCAAGGTGCTCTCTGCCATCCGAAACGATTCCGGGGAAAAAAGAAACAAGCGAATTGAGCTTGCAAAGGAAAACTCCTGGGAAGTTCGCTGCAAATCCTATAAAGAAAAATTAGAAGCTGTATTAAAAATTTGAAAAAAGTTGAATTTGGAGGGTGCTATGAGTAAAGGTCAGGTTGCCATTGTAGGTTTCGGATATATTGGTTCAGTAATCGGTGCGGTCCTTGCAGATGAGGGCTACACAGTTTACGGAATTGAAAATAACGAGCGCATAATTAGTGCTGTTCAAAATAGAAAAAGCCCCTTTAGAGAGCCAGAGCTAGAAGAGTTGATAGAAAAGAATGTGGCAAGTGAAAGATTATTTGTGTCAAACGACTCTTCTGTTGTGAAGTATTGTGAGACAGTAATCGTGACAGTGGGTACCCCTTTGAACGAAGCGTATAATGCTGATACATCCCAAATCGAGGCTGCTATTAAATCAATTGCCCCATATCTACAAGAGGATGCACTGGTAATGATTAAAAGTACGGTTCCGCCTAATACAACTAAGGAACTTGTTGCCCCACTGCTACGTGAGGTAAAGGGAGTGAAGATTGCCTTTTGTCCAGAGCGATTAGCTGAAGGAAAGGCAATTCAAGAGTTTAAGACAATCCCGATTGTTGTAGGTGGAGTAGACGAGTCGAGCACAAGTGCAGCAGCTGATTTTTGGCGTAATTCTTTAGGGATTGCGGTAATGGAAGTAACAGATGCGACTACAGCCGAAATGGTCAAGCTTTCTGATAATCTTTGGATTGATTTGAATATTGCCCTAGCCGGGGAGCTGGCAAAAATAGCAGACCAATTACAAATCGATGTGTTAGAGATTATAGGAGCGGCCAATAGTTTACCTAAAGGTAGTAGGGGACAGCACGTAAATATTTTAACACCATCTGTAGGAGTGGGGGGCTATTGCTTAACGAAGGATCCTTGGTTTGTTCAGCATTTAGGCACCGAGTATGGAATTGAGCTTAACTTACCGAAGGCTGGACGAATCGTCAATGATAGCATGCCTCACTATTCTGCTGGGCTAATCGATTCCCATTTGAAGAGCTTAGGAGAGCCAAGTAACTTGAAAATTGCGATTTTAGGCATTGCCTTTAAGAATAATACAGGGGATTGTCGCTTCACCCCGACAAAGCCTGTGATAGATGAACTCCTTCGTTACGGCTACAACCTTGAAATTTGTGATCCATGGACAAGTGAGCATGATGAAGCAATGGTAACTAGTTTGCCAGTAAGTAAAGATATTGAAAAAACAGTGCTCGGTGCTGATTGTGTAGCCTTTTTAGCTGGTCATGATGAATTTCAGGAGCTGCCTTTAGAACGCATTGCCGAGTTAGCCAATGACAATGCCTTAATTTTTGATGGACGTAGGTTCTTTACTAAGGAAGAGATTAAAATTTTGAATCGATTAGGCCTAAGCTATAAAGGCGTAGGGCGATAACTGGGGAGCGATTAAAATATGAAAAATTCAGTCGTAATGGTAACAGGTGGAGCAGGATTTGTCGGAAGTCACTTAGTTGAAACTCTATTAGCAAATAATAACGAAGTGTACGTATTTGATGTGGTGCCAATTGAAAAGGCAAATAACCTTAAGGAAGTACGTAATCATGAAAAATTGCATTACTTTGTTGGAGACTTACGAAAACAAGAGGACATCCAGGCATTTTGGCAGGAGGATGCCACTGCCATCTATCATCTTGCCTCAGTAGTGGGCATTAACCATTATATCGATGATCCCCTGAAGCTGGTTGATATTGTTGTTATTGGCACACGTCATATTCTAGCTGAAGCAGCAAAGTCAAATACGAAAGTTATCTTTACTAGTACAAGCGAAGTGTACGGGAAAAACCCTGAGGTACCATGGGCTGAAGACGGAGACCGTGTTTTAGGACCAACCTATGTAGATCGTTGGAGCTATTCAACAGGGAAAGCTGTTTGTGAGCATATGCTTTACGGTATGTACAAGCAAAGTGGCCTTCCATTTGTCATTGTTCGCTTCTTTAATGTATATGGTCCAAGACAAAGTCCGAACTTTGTTGTTTCTCAAAGCATTAACAAGGTATTGCGCGACGAACAGCCATTACTCTATGACGATGGCAAAATGACAAGATGCTTCACTTATGTAGATGACATCGTAAAAGGGCTAATCCTTGCTGCTGTAACTGAAGAAGCTGTTGGAGAAGCTATTAATCTAGGAAACTCTGTTGAAGTAACAGTAAAAGATGTCATCGAAACTGTTCTATCAACAGCCCAAAGTGATATCGGCTACAAGCAATTTATCACAAGTGAGGAATACGGAAAGCAGTACGAGGACATTATCCGCCGCATCCCTAAAGTGGATAAGGCTGAGGAAATTTTGGGCTGGAAGTCTGAAATTCAGCTAGAGGAAGGGATCTCAAAAACAATTGGATGGGCAAAAGCCAATCCATGGTGGGTTGGGAAGTCTTTGGATGAAGTTGCTGAAGTGAAGTAAGGGAAATTGGTTCAGGGAATTCTAATTTTCTATGCAATACCTGTATTTGATTTGATTTGTTGATTTGTGGTTCGGTTGGGGGTTAGCGGCTCTATGATTCAAGGGAAACTTAAAAAAATTGTCAAGTTAAATTTTTATAAGAGCGCTCGATTGAAGGCGAGGGTTTATAGAAAGGTACAGATTGGCCTCGCTAAAAATTCATCAATCCATATTAATGGAAAACTAAATTTAGGTTTTACCGATGACTGCGGTTTATTTGACTCGAGCCTAAGCTTAAGAGAAGGGGCAGAGCTTGTTGTAAATGGACATTTCAGTTTGTTTACTGGGTTTTTCATGCTGCTTGGAGAAAACGCTAGGCTTGAGATCGGTTCTGGTTATATCAGCTATCGGTCAAATATTTCATGCTTTGAGCGCATCCAAATTGGGTACGATGTGAAAATTTCAGAGGGTGTTACAATCCGTGATTCTGATGATCATCAGATTCTTTATGAAGGCTATCAAATGACTGCACCAATTGTCATTGAAGACCATGTGTGGATTGGGCTAAACGCAACGATTTTAAAAGGTGTGACTATAGGAAAAGGAGCTATTGTTGCAGCAGGTGCAGTTGTAACAAAGGATGTTCCGGCGCATTCGATTGTTGGTGGCGTACCAGCAAAAGTTATAAAGTCAAATGTGCAATGGGAATAAATTTAAGGGAGCTACTTACATGATTTTAGTAGCAGGTGGAGCGGGTTATATCGGAAGCCATCTTGTAAAAGAGTTAGTAGAAAAAGAGGAAGTCTTGGTTTTAGATAATCTTTCAACGGGGCATCTAGAATCAGTGGATGAAAGGGCTACATTTATACAAGCGGATATTGGAGACTTTAATCATTTAGATACAATCTTCTCAGAATATCCCATTCGGGCGGTCATGCACTTTGCTGCATCAAGCTTGGTGGGAGAGTCTGTGATAGACCCGAAAAAATATTATGCAAACAATGTAGGTGCAACACTTAATCTATTGAATGTCATGGTAAAGCACAGAGTAGGGAGAATGATCTTTTCATCGACTGCAGCAACATATGGGACGCCAAATATAGAATATATCGATGAATCAGTACCTCTAAATCCCATTAATCCTTATGGGAAATCGAAACGAATGATTGAAGAGATTCTTGAAGATTATGCAAAAGCCTATGATTTCAGGTTTGTGAGTTTAAGATATTTTAATGCTGCTGGTGCTCATGAATCGTCTGTAATTGGTGAAAGTCATGAGCCTGAAACTCACTTGATTCCAATAGTTTTGGAGCAACTAGCAGGTTTTCGTGAGAAGGTATCGATTTTTGGTACAAATTACGACACACCGGACGGCACATGCATTCGTGATTATATCCATGTAACAGATCTAGCAAATGCCCATATTTTAGCATTGGACAATTTACTCAGTAGTGATAGCAAGTCCGCAATTTTCAACTTGGGGAATGGACAGGGCTATTCTGTGAGAGAAATAATTGAAACCTGCGAAAAAGTGACCGGCTTACAATGTATTGTTGAAAACTGTGAAAAGCGTCCTGGTGACCCAGCTCGTTTAGTTGCATCTGCTCGTAAAATAGAGCAGGTATTTGGATGGAAGGCTGAGCATAATTTAGAGGAAATTATTGAAAGTGCTTGGAATTGGCATCGTGAAAAGAGATTCTAACGAAGTAAATTGTTTCGGATAGTAGATAGCTTTTGGAAGACTATTGAATACTAGAATTCGAATCCTAGACAAAAATGAGAATTTATTTGCATTCATTTTTAGTATCTACTCGGGGAGGATATATAAAATGAAAGAAAAAAATGGTGTGCAGGAAATAATGAAGGTACTAAAAAAAAGGGCATTCTTTATTTTTAGTATAGTAGTTGTAATTACAGGAATAACAGCAGGGATAAATTATTATCTCCTCCCTGATATCTATGAAGCCCATACACAGATTTTAGTAAACCAAAAAAGTACTGGTCAAGAAAGCGATACATGGTCTCGAAACGAATCAGACCTTCAACTAATCGATACGTATAATGTCATTATAAAAAGCCCTGCTATTCTAGATAGAGTTGTCGATGGATTGGATATGAAGATGAACTCTGAGGAATTAGCTAACAAAATAACAGTATCCCACCAAGAAAACTCGAAGGTCGTCAACATTATTGTAGAGGATCCCGACTCGAAGCAGGTAGTAAAGATTGCAAACAATGTAGCAACCGTTTTTAAAGAAGAAATTACTTCACTAATGGATGTGGATAATATTAATATCCTGTCCCCAGCCATTGAAAGAGAAAATCCAAAACCAATTAAACCTCGTAAAATACTAAATGTCGCAATTGCAGCGGTGGTTAGCCTTTTAAGTGCAATCGGCCTATCATTTTTGATCGAGATATTTGACACTACCATTAAAAATGAAAACGACATTGAAACAATAAGCAATATTCCAATTATAGGCTTCATCAGTCCGTTTGAGATTGAGAAAAAAGCTAGTCACATCGCTAGGGGGAGGTAAATCGAATGTTTGGGAAGAAGAAAAAGAAATTAAGGAATGCCAAAATGGCTCGGAAACTTGTTACAATCACCGATGGAAATTCAATTTTGTCTGAGCAGTTCCGAACAATTCGAGCAAACATCAATTTTATAATTCCTGAAAAAAAATTGAAGACCATTTTAGTAACATCCTCAAAGCCGAGCGAGGGGAAATCGACAAATGCTGCCAATCTGGCGGTAGTTTTTGCGCAAGAAGGAAAAAGAGTACTCTTAATAGACGCTGATTTACGTAAACCAACTTTACAATTCACATTTAATGTAAGAAACCATATCGGGCTATCCCATGTTCTAATCGGGAAAAACTTTTATTTCAATGCGATTCAAGAAACGCCAGTTACAGGGCTAGAGGTGCTACCTAGTGGAGCCATTCCACCAAATCCGACCGAATTACTATCCTCCAAAAATATGGACAATTTAATAGAGGAAATGAAAGAAAAATATGATCTAATAATTTTCGACGGTCCACCAATTATCTCAATCGCCGACTCACAAATTCTAGCAAACAAATGCGACGGCACCCTACTAATCGTCAATTCAGGTGTCTCCAAGAAAGAGGACTTCCTCAAATCAGAAGAAATCCTCCAAACCTCAAAAGCCAAAATCCTAGGCACCATCTTAAACAATTACAAAATGCCCAAGGATTATTATAAGAATTACTATACTTATTCAAATTGAGCGAGGGAATGAACGGTGTCACTGTTATGCGTAAGATTGATTAACTTTTTTACTTAATGGAGAGCATGAGTAAAAAAGGGTTTGAGGTTCATGAAAGAAGACGGGAACTTTTTCAAAGGGGTCTTTATAGCATTTTTGCTGTCGATTCCTTTATGGATAGCTATGTTTAGCATGTTTCAGTCGATTAGTCGAGCATTGAAACCATAATCACTAGGCGAGAGTGCACTAGTGATTTTTTTATTTTTCCAGTTATTTTGCGCAAATTGTGATTGGAGTGTTAAAATGAATAGACTGATTTAGTGAGAAAGAGTGATTTATAAAATGAAAGTAATTTTTATTGGTGATATCGTAGGATCGATTGGCCGTGAAGCCGTTGAAAAATATTTGCCACGTTTAAAAAGAAAATATGCTGCCGATGTCGTGATCGCAAATGGTGAAAACGCAGCAGCTGGTCGCGGAATTACACAAAAGATTTACCAGCAATTGCTACAGGTTGGTGTGGATGTCATCACAATGGGAAACCACACTTGGGATAATAAAGACATCTTCGACTTTATCGACGATGCGGATTATTTAATTCGCCCTGCCAACTTCTCCGAGGAGGCGCCTGGTAAAGGGATGGTCCAAATCTCGAAGAATGGTGTGACATTATCGGTTATCAACTTACACGGCCGTGTCTTCTTACCACCACACGAGGACCCATTTGCAATGGCCGACAAGCTAGTTGAGGAAGCGCGCAAAACATCTCCATTAGTATTTGTCGATTTCCATGCTGAAGTAACAAGTGAGAAAATCGCATTAGGCTGGCATCTAGACGGCCGCGTTTCAGCAGTAGTGGGCACGCACACACATGTCCAAACTGCCGACAGCCGCATCTACCCAGGAGGCACAGCCTATATTACTGACGTAGGCATGACAGGCCCATACGATGAAATCCTAGGAATGCAAAAAGAAAGCGTCATCTACAAATTCCAAACCAACATGCCGGCCCGCTTCGAAGTGCCAAAAGAAGGCCGCGAAGTCTTGAGCGGCTTCTTCGTTGAGATTGATGATAAGACAGGAAAAGCTCTACGTTGCGAGCGTATCTATATCAATGCTGATTATCCTTTTAAAGGGTAGTAAGAAAAGCCCACCAACTTTGGTGGGCTTTTCTAGTTGCTGGAGGAGCATTGCACGTTTTATTTGGCGGATATATTTTCGGAGTATTACTTTCGAATAAAAATAGAAAAAAGATAGAAAGTGTTAATAAATTTATGATAAATTTATTAATTATAAACTACAAAGGCAAGTGGAATTTTGAACTGGCTAGATTATTGAAGAAAGTGGCTGAATTTCGACAAAAAGTGGCTAGAATAATTCGAAAAGTGGCAAGATTATAGCTCGAAGTGGCAAGATTCAGTAGATGCGTACGCTTTGCAATTGAAGAAAGTAACATATCTTTAAATCTGTGCCTTAACAATTCACTTGAGTAACTAAAGCTTGCAACCGAGTTAAGAAAAAGCAAGAGTGTTTAATAAATTTGTGCCAAATTTATTGGGAATTTATTATGATGATTCACTTCATAATGAACTTGCAGGTTTCTCAGAAGCGAGCACTTTTCAAATAAAGAAAGTAACATATCCTTAAGTCTTTGCCCTTAACAATTCACTTGAGTAACTAAATCTTGCAACCTAGTTAAGAAAAAGCAAGAGTGCTTGATAAATTTGTGCCAAATTATTGAGAATTTATTATGATGCTTCACTTCATAATGAACTTGCAGGTTTCTCAAAAGTGTGCGCTTTTTAACATAATGAAAGCGTTAATCTTTATCTTCTCAAATAAATATAAGCTCCCTACACAAACTAGATCCATCTCCAGCACACACAACACGCACCCCAACGCATATTTTCATCCCCAAAATAATATGTTTCTATAAATCTCAAAAAAATAAATCGTTTTAACTTCCAATTTGGACTAGATGCGATTCTAATTTGTAAATTAGCGACATAAAATGTGATACGGACACTAAGTTGAAGTCCTTTGAATGAACGCCTACTAACCGATGCTTCATTCAACATCTAAAAATATAGCTAATATGGGGAGGAATAAATGTGGATTCATTAAAAGTATCGTCTCGCTCTAATCCAAATTCTGTTGCAGGTGCGCTTGTTGCTGTTATTCGAGAGCAAGGGTATGCAGAAATGCAAGCTGTAGGTGCAGGTGCATTAAATCAGGCAGTAAAGGCAGTTGCGATTGCACGAGGTTTCGTTGCGCCAAGTGGCACGGACTTAATTTGTGCACCCGCGTTCGCAGATATCACTATCGGTGGGGAAGATCGCACGGCATTAAAGTTAGTCGTTGAAAAAAGAACTCGATAAACGTTTAAAAAGTTGGAGCCCTTTCAAACCGGCAGAGATGCTGGTTTGGAGGGCTTTTTTAGTGTGAATTGTGGGAGTATATGTTGGTAGGTAAAATGAGTGCCACTTTTTGAAGATGTGAGTAAAAAAAGTGGCGTTCATAGTGGTGATGAAAGCCACTTTCGGAGAGGCGAGTAAAAAAAGTGGCATTCATAGGAGAGCTGAAAGCCACTTTCGAAGAGGCGAGTAAAAAAAGTGGCGTTCATAGGAGAGCTGAAAGCCACTTTCGAAGAGGCGAGTAAAAAAAGTGGCGTTCATAGGAGGAATGAAAGCCACTTTCGAAGGATCCAGTAAAAAAAGTGGCATTCATAGGAGAGCTGAACGCCACTTTCGAAAAGGCGAGTAAAAAAAGTGGTATTCATAGGAGAGCTGAAAGCCACTTTCGAAGGATCCAGTAAAAAAAGTGGCGTTCATAGGAGGAATGAAAGCCCCTTTCGAAGGAGCCAGCAAAAAAAGTGGCGTTCATAGTGGTGATGAAGCCACTTTCGAAAAGGCGAGTAAAAAAAGTGGCGTACATAGGAGAGATGAAAGCCACTTTCGTAGAGGCGAGTAAAAAAAGTGGCGTACATAGGAGAGATGAAAGCCACTTTCGAAGAGGCGAGTAAAAAAAGTGGCGTTCATAGTGGTGATGAAAGCCACTTTCGAAAAGGCGAGTAAAAAAGTGGCATTCATAGGAGAGCTGAACGCCACTTTCGAAAAGGCAAGTAAAAAAAAGTGGCGTACATAGGAGAGCTGAAAGCCACTTTCGAAGAGGCGAGCAAAAAAGTGGCGTTCATAGGAGGAATGAAAGCCACTTTCGAAGGAGCCAGTAAAAAAAGTGGCATTCATAAGAAAGATGAAAGCCACTTCCAAAAAAGCCAGCAATATTTCTGGCGTTCATAAACATTAGGAGATAAAACCTACCTATTTCCTCGATTCCTTAATAATTCAAGAATAAGCTGAAACAAGTAACTTTACATTTTTATTCATAGTACATCCACTGGTGTACACCTACTTTAGTATAATTCTTTTCTAAAATCCGTTGAATTTTCCTTTTAGGAGCTATAATCTTACACCATTCAAATATTCGGTTAGTCGTGACTTTCTCGCCCGGAAATAACAACTTAAACTCCTCAACGCTCCTCAAAACGGCAGCCTTCACCTTTTCCTCAAATCCGCAATCGCTACATATACATATACATTTACTATGATGGACCTCTACGGAAAACGAATGACAAACTGAGCAAGAAATACCCTTGCGTAGGTCTTGATATTGGTAGGAGGGGAGCCTTTTGTAAGGATTTTCGTTTTCATTTAAAGAAAGTAATTTTGCTGCTAACTGTTGATGTTTTTTGCCTAGTGGTGATTGAACCGAGTTAAATTTTTGCATGAAACGGTCGAGTTGATTTGCAAAAAGTATTGGTTTGTCCATAGGAGCCTTGTACAAAACAAACTTAGGGTTGATGAAGATAACTGAAGACTGAATCGAAATGGGGAATTCTAATTTTTGTAATAGTTGACGAATCAGGGAGGTTGTTCGTTCTAATTGCAGTAAGGGGTTGGAGATTTCATTTCCGGGTTTATTTCTCGGAAAAAAGCACTCTTTTTCGTAAAAATAATCACCTTCTAAATTTTTCACTTCGAAAACATGAATTTGATTACTTAAAATCATTAATGCATCCACTTGAAAAATTTGGTTGTTTACCTTGAAAAGCAAATCGTTCAAAACTAGACATGGACATGTAAGTTTTTCTATTAGCTTATCAAATAAGACCTCTCCTATATAGCCTTTATTGAGATTATGGTAGGTTTGATTTGTAGTAGGGGAAGGATACCGATTTTTGAGGGATCTTAGTAGCCTTAATTCTGGGGATTCTGTTCGAGTTTTATAAATCAAATTGTTTAAGTCCTTTCGCTAGGTTAGTAGATACCTATATTTTAGTAAAAATATTACCTAAAATCTAACAAATCTCCAAAATAATTTTTTACTAGATTTAATCAAATGAAAACTCAGATTTTGGTAAAAGTTTCTTCTTATTAAATAACAAATCTAACCAGGCTCGTACTAAGCGCAAACCAATGTCAACAATCTCGTGAACAATGTTTCCGTCAAAGGTCTGATTTTAAAGAAAATGCAGTATTTCCGATAGTTTATGGGATTTGTTCGTGTTAAACTAATGAAGGAAAAAAAGATATAAAAACCGTTTTTAAGGAGTTGTTATTATGTTACATCAGCTTTCGTGGAAAGTCGGTGGGCAGCAAGGTGAAGGTATTGAGAGTACTGGTGAAATTTTCTCAATGGCTATGAATCGTTTAGGTTACCACCTCTACGGCTATCGTCATTTCTCTTCACGTATTAAAGGTGGCCATACGAATAATAAAATTACAGTTCGTCCAACAGAGGTTCGTTCAATTGCGGACGATTTAGATATATTAGTAGCATTTGACCAAGAAACAATAGAAGTAAACTACAAGGAGCTTACTGAGAAAAGTATTATTCTAGCGGATGCGAAGTTCAAGCCGGTTCAGCCAGAAGATTCAAAAGCTCCAGTTTTCATCGTTCCATTTACTGAAATTGCAACAGAATTAGGAACGTCACTTATGAAAAACATGGTTGCCATTGGTTCGACAGCGGCATTATTAAACTTAAATACTTCTGTATTCCAAAGCTTAGTCGATGAAATCTTCGGACGCAAAGGTGAAGAAGTTGTTAAGAAAAACATGGAAGCGATCCAACAAGGATATGACGTAATGAGTGAGCTTCTAGGTGATCGCGTTGGTGAGTGGGAACTTGCTCCTGCTGACGGAAAACGCCGTATGTTCATGATCGGGAATGATGCAATCGCTTTAGGAGCACTTGCAGCAGGTTCACGCTTCATGGCAGCTTACCCAATTACACCAGCTTCTGAAATCATGGAATACTTAATCAAGAAGCTTCCGAAATTCGGTGGGGCAGTTATCCAAACAGAGGACGAAATCGCAGCAGCAACAATGGCAATCGGTGCAAACTACGGTGGCGTGCGTTCATTCACAGCTTCAGCTGGTCCTGGTCTATCACTTATGATGGAAGCAATCGGTTTGTCAGGTATGACTGAGCAACCTTTAGTGATTGTGGATACGCAACGTGGTGGTCCATCAACTGGTCTTCCAACAAAGCAAGAACAGTCGGATCTTATGGCGATGCTGTACGGTACTCACGGTGAAATTCCGAAAGTAGTAATCGCTCCATCAACATTAGAAGAAGCGTTCTTCGATACAATCCAAGCATTTAACATTGCTGAGGAATTACAATTACCTGTCATCATCATGACAGATTTACAATTATCACTTGGAAAGCAAACAACAGAACCATTTGACTATAGTAAAATCGAAATTCGTCGTGGGAAAATTGCCTTCGAGGATCTTGAGCCAGTGGAAAACAAAGATTACTTCAAGCGTTATGAAAATACAGAAGACGGCGTTTCTACACGTGTATTCCCAGGTACTGAAAACGGGATTCACCACGTTACTGGGGTTGAGCATGATGAAACTGGTAAACCAAGTGAATCAGCAGGAAACCGTCAAGTTCAAATGGACAAACGTTTCCGCAAGCTAGAGAAGCTAAACTTCGATACGCCAGTTTACACGAATGCTCCTCATGATGACGCAGATGTGTTATTAGTAGGATTTAACTCAACTCGCGGGGCGCTTGAAGAAGTGCAGGAGCGTTTAACTACTGAAGGCAAGAAGGTAAACCACGCACATATTCGTTTACTATTCCCATTCCCATCAGAGGAAATGGCTGCATTAGTAAACGGTGCGAAAAAGGTTATCGTTGTGGAAAACAACAAAACAGCACAACTTGCTAATATTATGAAGTTAAATATTGGCGGTCACAGTAAAACTCACAGCATCACGAAATATGACGGTACACCGTTCCTACCTCGTGAGCTAGAAAATAAAGTAAAGGAGCTGCTTGACTAATGGCAACTTTTAAAGATTTTCGTAACTCAGTGAAACCAAACTGGTGCCCAGGCTGTGGTGACTTTTCAGTACAAGCAGCAATTCAACGTGCTTCAGCAAATGTCGGCATCGAGCCACATGAATTAGCAGTAGTTGCTGGGATCGGCTGTTCAGGTCGTATCGCTGGTTACATCAACTCATACGGATTCCACGGAATTCACGGCCGCGCGCTACCAATCGCACAAGGTTTGAAAATGGCCAACCGTGATCTAAACGTAATCGCGTCAGGTGGAGACGGAGATGGATTTGCCATCGGTATGGCACATACAGTACATGCCATCCGACGTAACATCGACGTAACTTACGTAGTAATGGATAACCAAATCTATGGTTTAACAAAAGGGCAAACTTCTCCACGTTCAGCACAAGGTTTCATCACGAAATCGACTCCTGGTGGGGCAATCGAGCCATCATTAAAACCATTAGAAGTAGCATTATCTGCGGGGGCAACATTCGTAGCACAAGGCTTCTCAACTGACATCAAAGAGTTAACAGCTTTAATCGAAGCTGGTATCCAGCACAAAGGATTCTCTTTCATCAACGTGTTCAGCCCATGTGTAACTTACAACAAAATCAACACATACGAATGGTTCAAAGAGCACCTAACAAAGCTAGCTGACATCGAAGGTTATGACCCTCAAAATAGAGAGCTAGCAATGCAAACAGTCATGGAAAAAGAAGGCCTAGTAACAGGTATCATCTACCAAGACCTAGAAACAAAGTCATACCAAGAAAAAGTACCAGGCTACTCAGAACAACCACTTTCTGAGCTAGACATGAACCTAGACGAAGGTCAATTTAACGATTTAGTAAAAGAATTTATGTAAGCAAGAGGCTCCCATCAGTTATTGATGGGAGTTTTTTTGTATGCTCTGGGACACGGGGAATCTAGCCAGTTCAATAAATTTGGCACAAATTTATTAAAACTCTTCTGCTTTTCTTTACTTAGTTGTAAGAATTAGTTACTCAAGTGAATTGTTAAGTGCAATGACTTAACGTTTATGCAAAGCGTACACTTCTGAGAATCTAGCCACTTTGAGCAATAATCCCGCCACTTTAGCAATTAATCTAGCCACTTGAAATTTCACAGCAAAATCTTATTAAGAATCATAAACTTTTATCGCAATCAACATGCTGCTTCTTGCACACGAAATATAGAGAAGCGTACACTTCTGAGAATCTAGCCACTTTGAGCAATAATCCCGCCACTTTAGCAATTAATCTAGCCACTTTTTGTCGAAATTCAGCCACTTTCTTCAATAATCTAGCCACTTTCAAAATCCACAGCCGAAACTTATTGTAAATCAAAAATTTTTATCGCATCCTGCATACTTCCTCTTTAAGAACAAACGTCCCTCATAACAAACATTGTTCAATTTTCCAAAACAATGAATCGTCATCCTATTATTGGTTAAGCTAAAGATGATTCTTACTAGAGGATTGAGGAATTTAAATGTCTTCAAAGGATAGTATCAAGTGGATATACGAACAGTTCAAGGATACAAATGAATTGATCGAGAAGAACATGGAATACGATAATAAACATCTTTTGCTGTTTTATATAAAATCGCTAATTGATATGGATATGCTTGAAAAGTTTGTTATTAAGCCCTTCTTTGAGATGTCAACGGAAGAACAGCTTAATTTATATTTGCACGCATTGCCACAGTTTCAGGAGATTACATCAAGAGAACAGGTACAGCTGGAAGTGATGAAGGGCAATACTTTAATTGTCATTCAAAATGAATATTACTTGCTTGATTTTAGATTATCGAAAAACGATGAAGTCAACCAAACATCGATTGAGACCACGATTCATGGTTCACAACTTGCCTTCAGTGACAACCTGGCAACCAACATTAATATCATCCGAACAAACTATCACCAGCCTTCCTTAACGGTTGAGTATATTGTTCAAGGCGAAGTGAATCAACATAAAGTTGCGATTATCTATGATAAAGCTAAAGTGAAAACCCATGTATTAGATACCATTCGAGAGAAGCTTCAAAAGGTTGATAAACAGCTAATTTCGTCAACAACTCAATTGAATAATTATATAAACGATAAGCCAATCACGATTTTTCCTCAAATGATTATGACTGAACGACCGGATCGAATCATCTACAATTTGGCCGGGGGTAAAGTTATTCTTTTTGTGGATGGAAATCCGCAGGCTGTTGCAACGCCAGCAGTATTTTTCGATTTCATGACAACCATGGAGGATAATTATCATACTTTCGTAATTTCGTTATTTTTAAGGATACTTCGATTTGCCGGACTATTTCTAAGTCTTCTTCTACCTGCTATGTATGTAGGCGTTACTTCGTTTACTCCTGAGGTGTTCCGAACTGAACTGGCTTTGACGGTAGCCGGAAGTCGAGTAGGGGTTCCTTTTTCATCCTTTATAGAAGTATTGTTCATGCTTTTTTTTATGGAATTATTATTGGAAGCCAGTATTCGTCTGCCAAAAGCAGTAAGTGCCACTGCTACTACAGTAGGGGGGCTAATTCTTGGAACAGCTGTAACAGAAGCATCACTTGCATCCAATATTATGGTTATTATCGTTTCGGCGGTTGCTATTTCAACCTTTGTTATACCGGTTAATGAAATGGCGTTTTCCATAAGAGTAGTACGTCTATTACTGATACTAGTCACAAGCGTATTTGGTTTGGCCGGGTTAGTATTGGGCTTTTTCGTATTACTGATGTATTTAGTCAATATGGATAGCTTTGGAGAGCCTTATTTGAGACTATATGCATTTTCTAAAAACAAGAAAAGCTCGGAGGGGAAAACGTGAGCCGATATTATTACTACTTAATATTGATTAATATGGTGGCCAATATTATCGCTTCAGTGCCAGCGATTCTGTTTCAATATCATAAGAATGGGGCGGTTTCTTCGATGATATTTGGGATAGTTGCGGGTACTATTCTCGTAACTGTTTATACACGTTTTTTTAATGGCTTTCCGGGGATGACATTACCTGATTTATTAAAGAAAACCACCTCTAAATGGTTCTACAAGCCATTTTTGTTTTTTTTGGCTGTAATGTGGTTTTTGGCAGGATTAATTACGTTAGTAACATTTACCTTCCTCCTAGTGCGATATGTTACTCCCGAGATGCCAATTACCCAAATTAGTCTGACACTTATATTATCTGTCATTTTTGGGTGTCTCATGAGGACTGACCGTGTGTTATACACTGTTGAACTTGTGCTGTTACTTACCTTTCCATTAATACTGTTTATTTTTTACAAGGCATATAGCAGCGATAGTTTAAATCGGGACTTTATAATGGAAGCAGCATTATATGTGAATCAAATGCCGCATGTAAATTCATTCGGTGCATGCTTTTTTTTATTTCTAGGTGTAGCCAATCTATTTATCTTTAACCGATTTTTTACACAAAAACAAAAGTTCAAATTGAAGCATATTTCGATAATCGGTATTATCGCTACCTTAACATTATTTACTACTTATTTTATCCCAATAGGATTCAACGGTTTTGAGAGCATAGATAAACTTGTTTACCCATGGATTTCAACCAGTGATTCGTTGAGGATGGAATTTTTCATGATTGAACGTGTGCTGTTTGTTTTTCTATTCTTCTATTTGGGGATTGCTTTTTTAAGTATACTGATTCACTGGCATGTTTCGATGGAATTTTTGAGGTTTGTTTTCAATTTAGACAATATTAAATTCAAAGGTTTTAAGGTAGGAAAATTTATCCCGGTGCCTATTTTTGTAGCTATATCTTTATTTTTTGTAAGTAGTCTTGATGAATATCAATTATTTCATACTTCTAGCATTTTTTATGACGGTTTAATATTATTATTCCCGTTGTTGATAATACTTTTTTACTTTATAAAAAGGAGAATGAAGGATGCCGAAAAAGCAAAACAAAACTAAATTATTCCTTCTAATTCTTTTACCTATAATTTCCTTGCTATCAGGTTGTGAATTTAAGGATATAGACAAAGATGTATTTGTTTCGATGATAGGCATAGATTTTTCCGGTGATGATGATAAACCTTACAAAATTAGTCTGAAGCTTTACGTACCTACTAGCTCTTTTAAACAGTCTCCAGAACCGGAATATTCTTATATTTCGAAAACTGGGGAGACTTTGACCGAGGCAATACGTATCCTTGAAACCTATTCAGACAAAGAATTGGAATTTGGCCATACGAAGCTAATTGTAATCGGGGAAGAACTATTAAAGGAAAAAAAAGCGGAGGAATTACTGGATTTTTTTCTAAGAAGACCGGAAATTCAACTGATTTCCTGGGTTGCGGTTGGAAAGCCTTCTGCAGAGGAGGTTATAAAAATGGCTCCTCAGGGAGAAAATGCAGCATACCCTGCGTTATTTAACTACTTTGATGGCATTGGAACCGAAAGTCAATATATTGTAACCACTTACTTATTTGATTTCGCAAGAAAAATAAAGGAAAGCGGAGTTGACACAATACTACCCATTATCGAGATTAAAAAAGAGGAGTCTCATTTTGAGGTAAATAAATCCTTAGTATTGACTGATGATGGTGAGCCCCATGAACTTGGAATCTATTCTACATTATTAGTTAACATGATATTAGAGACTGTGGAGGTTGCGGATCTTTTCGTAAAACAAGAAGGACACTATTTTTTTGCGAAAATAAATTCAATAAAATCCAAATATAAAGTAAACATCCTGGATAACAATCAATTAGAACTTGACATAAAAATACACCTCAATGGATATATAACTGAATCAATAAAGCCGTTAAAAGCAGAAGAACTAAAGTACTATAACCAGCTTTTTGTAATGGAGGGGGAAGAGAACTTTGTAGAAGCTCTTTCTGAATTGACCAAGAAAGGGCTTGATCCCATTGGGTTTGGTCTAGATTATAAGGCACGTACATGGCATAATAAACGCATGACGGACGAGGAATGGAAAGAAGCGTACAAAAATGCGAAAATAAAAGTGGAAGTAATTCCGGGATTAAAGAGTACTGGGGCAATTCAATAGTCAAAAGCTTGGAGAAAGATTTTCCAGGCTTTTTTTATTTACAAAAATTTAACATTCCTTATATAGGTACTTTATAGTACTAAACTATGCTAAAAGTATTACTGCGTAGGGGAGTGCATTTAGGTGCGTATGAAACGCTATATTCAAGTGAAGGATCGGCTAATGGTTTTGATGATTGTTTGTATACTTTCAAATTGTATTTTTGCAATTTTTAGTATGGATTATTTGCGAAAAATGGAAAATAACACAGAAAAGATGTACAAGGAAAAGCTTTTGGCTGTTAATGCAATTGCTGACATGGAGGCGTTCATACATACAGGTGACCTGAATCAAGCAAATGAAATTCAAGCCTCGTTAAAGGAATATCAGTTTGATTCAAAAATGGAATTTTACATAACTAATTTAGCTTCAGTATTTGAAGGTGGCAATGAAAGTGAAATCCTGATTGTATCTCAGGAAATGAAAGAGTATGTAACATCTAGAGCCGAAAATCAATTAGATTCCCATCAGCAGGACATTGCATTTGGCTACAAGCTGTTGACAGGAGTTTCTGTTGTGATGATTTTTATAATTATCATTTTAAGTATCGGGGCTACTAGGTCCGTAAATCTGCCAACAAGACAACTGAAAAAGCTACTGAAGCAAGCACAGCAAGGGGATTTCACACAGACAGCCAAATATGATTCAAAGGATGAACTTGGCGAGGTAATGTTAAGCTACAATCAAATGGCTACTGAAGTAAAGGAATTGTTAAAAACGGTTCAACGCAGTGCTGCATCGGTTCATAAAGCGAATGATCAATTACAGACTGCTTCAGAAAAAACAACAAAAGCATCTATACATATCTCTCATGATGCGTCTGATTTAACAACTGCCACAATTAGGTCAACGGAGCAATTGAATGTGAATACGAACGCGTTACAGGAAATTGCCGATGGGGTTGTCTTGATTGCAGAGCGTATTGATTTTATAGAACAAAATATATCGCAAACTGTTAAGGAAGCGAATGCTGGTGTGCAGTTTGTCATTTTTAACAATGAACAAATGCATGAAATCGAACTGGCCGTGAAGAAGTCCTATGATATGATGCAGATTTTAGTGGAGCACTCAAAGGATATCGAGCAGGTTATACAAATCATTAATTCCATAGCAGAGCAAACAAATTTATTGGCATTGAATGCGGCTATCGAGGCGGCTCGAGCAGGGGAATACGGCAAGGGCTTCAGCGTTGTGGCAGGCGAAGTACGCAAACTATCCATACAGTCCGTTAATTCCACAAAAGCGATTGAAGAAATCATACAGAAGATTCAAGGGGACTCCAAGCAATCTGTACAATTCATGAGCAGTGCACTACAGTCCGTTCAAACTGGAATTGATACGACTAATCAAACCGCATCGAAGTTTCAGCAAATCGTGTCAGCAGTCAATGAAATCGGTCCTCACATAGGAGAGGTAGCATCGACAATTAACGTCATTACGGAAAATACAAAAGAGGTGGCCAACAACTCCATGCACCTGAGCGAGGTTTCAAAGGAAAACGCCAAAATGATAGAGCAAGTATCCGCTTCAACAACCGACCAGCTCGACGCAAACAAAGAAATTCACGATGAGATCCAGAAAATCTCAAGAAATATTCGCACGCTTACAACAGCTATTAAAAGGTTTACAATATAATAAATTAAAAACTATTAATTTTCAGAATATTACTTGAGATTAATAGTTTTTTTTGTTATTTTTGAAAGACCAAGAAAAATAGAGGCGATGTAAAATGAAAAGAATATTACTAACTGGATTCGAACCGTTTTTAAGCTTTAAAATCAATCCCACGATGCAGATTGTCGAAGTACTGAATGGAAAGGTTTTTGATGATTTCGAGATTTGCGGCCGTATTATGGAGGTCGATTTTAATAAGTCCTCCAATCAATTGAAGGAGTATATCGATGAGGTGCAGCCTGACATCATTATTTCTCTAGGGCTAGCAGGTGGACGCTACAAAATAACGCCTGAACGGATTGCCATCAATATGAAGGATGGCGAGCCTGACAACAATGGCTTCGCACCAGTTGATGCAAAAATTGCTGAAGAAGGTGCGGATGCGTATTTAACAACCTTACCGGTCCGAAGAATGGTAGATCGATTGAATGGGGAGGGCTATCCTGCAGAAATCTCCAACACAGCCGGGACGTATCTATGTAACAACATTATGTATGAGGGGCTTGCTTATGCAAAGAATCAGGGCAATGTGTTGGCTGGTTTTATTCACATACCTGCGTCATTTGAGCTAGCGATTCAACATGGCAAAATTCCGGGCTGGAATATCCGCGATTTAGTAAATGCTATAGAGCTATGTATAAAGGAAACGGTCAGCTCCGCCAATGAATGACTTTCCAAAGATGATGTGGGTCAGCCAGAACACACTTCGTTTTGCATTTAGCGAGGAAATTTCACAGGAAAGCTTTCTGTTAGTCCAACATTTTAATCGATTTATTCGCAAAATTTTGCAGCATCAGATTATAGAAACAGTACCTGGCTACTATACGATTACGGTTTATCTAAAGGGACGTCAGCATGTAAGCTATGAGAAATTGCTTGAACAATGGCAGGACTATCAAAGGGAAGCGGCTAGTGGTTCGCAATTGATTGGGCGCGAGTTAAGGGTGCCAATCTGCTATGATGAGGAGTTCGCGCCGGATATGGAACGAGTGATGGAGCATACGAATCTGAGCTTTGAAGAGATTGTTTCCTTGCATAGTGGGAGAAGCTATGCTGTACATTTAGTTGGTTTTTTGCCCGGATTTCCGTATTTAGGGGAGCTGGATTCACGGCTCCATGTGCCAAGATTGCAGAAGCCACGAAAGCTTGTGGATGCCTCTTCTGTAGGAATCGGTGGACGGCAAACCGGCATTTATCCTATCGACTCTCCAGGAGGCTGGAATATTATCGGCAGGACTCCCTATCGTTTATTTGATGTGAAAAGTGACGAGCCTACGTTATTTCAAGTAGGTGATTCCGTAACATTTTACGCAATTTCAAAACAGGAATTTCATAAATTAAATCAAGAAAGTGTGTAGTAAATGAAGCCACTACTCAAGGTGAAACGCCAGGGAGTACATGCTAGCGTACAAGACTATGGCAGGTTTGGTTATCGAGCACAAGGAATTCCCGTTTCCGGGGTTATGGATCGGTATTCCTACGAGCTTGGCAATCAAATATTAAACAATCAAGCAAATGCAGCCTGTTTAGAAATTTTCATGGGCGGCTTTGAATTTGAAGCCTTAAGTGATCATACATACGTCCTCACCGGTGCAGTCGGAGATTACTATTTGAATGGTGCAGCGCTTGAGAGCTGGAAGAGCTTTCGAGTGAAAAAAGGGGATATTTTATCATTGAAATGTGCTGTTGAGGGATCAATTCTTTATTTAATTCCCCAGGGTGGCTTGAATGTGGAACTCGTTTTGAAAAGCCAATCCAGTTATCCTCTTGCTAACATCGGTGAGTCAATTATTACTGGAAGTATTCTATATGGCAGCGAGGTACAGCCCCTTCCAAATATACGAGGGTTAATGGCGAATTATCGACCAAAGTTTGAAACTTTGGTTCAAGTTCGATTTTTTAAGGGGCCACATTTTGAGTTATTCACAAATGAGAGTATACAACGGTTTTTGACTCATTCGTTGCAATACATAGGTGGCAACCGGATGGGCTATTATTTTAAGGGTGGAAAGCTTTTGTTACAGGAAAAGAATGAAATCATTTCTGAGGCGACGCAATTTGGGACAATTCAGGTTCCGTCAAGCGGAGAGCCAATCGTATTAATGGCCGATGCACAAACAGTGGGCGGTTACCCGATTATCGGAACGGTGCATGAGGATGATTTAAGCAAGCTCGCACAACTGCGTACGTTTGGGAATGTGATGTTTCACTTGATGGAGGAGGGCGACTAGATAATGAGATTGGATATTAACTGTGATATGGGTGAAAGCTTTGGTGCCTACCGTCTGGGAAATGACTACGAAATACTAGATTATGTAACTTCCATCAACGTGGCATGTGGCTTTCATGCAGGAGACCCAATGATTATGCGCCAAACTGTCAAGCGTGCGATCGAAAAAGGTGTGAAGATTGGTGCCCATCCAGGCTATCCTGATTTGCAGGGATTTGGGCGACGCAATATGGATTTCACCCCCGAAGAAATTTATAACATGATCATTTATCAGGTCGGGGCATTACGTGGCTTTGTTGATGTGGAGAAGACCGAGCTGCATCATGTAAAGCCCCACGGAGCCCTTTACAATCAAAGTGCCAATGACTTAGCTAAAGCTCAAGCTGTCATCGATGCGGTATATGATTTGAATCCCAAGCTGAAGCTCTATTGCCTAGCGGGCAGTTTAATCGCTAAACTCGCTCGAGAGAAGGGGCTCGCTGTGTTTGAAGAAGCCTTTTCAGATCGCAACTACAACGAAGACGGCACATTAGTTTCGCGCTATAGTGAACAAGCGTTGATAACGAATGAGGATGAAATGTTCGAGCATGTAAAAGGGATTCTATTATCTAATGAAGTCATGACGATCCAAAAGAAAGTGATCAAAATAAACGCACAAACTCTATGCATTCATGGTGATGGTGCGCACGCTATGCAGTTCGCGCGTAGAATTAGTGAGCTGGGTTAGTGCTGGGAGGATTTTTGTAAGATTAAGTATATCCGCTATTTTAAGGCAGAAATCCGCCAGTTTTTTCATTATATCCGTCAACTTTTGTGGGAAATCCGCCACTTCATCACAAATATCCGCCAAAATAAAATCTTGCGAGAATGTATTGCAAGATTTCCTTCTAGCAAGTTAAAATTTAAGCAGAATTACACTCGAATTATCCTCTATTAAGAACACCTCACTTTATTTTAACCCACCGGAAAAGGAGAATGCTTTTGTTCATAAAAGACCGACCTATTTCTTCAAAAATTATTGTTTTGGATGCTTTGAAACGTCGGATTGATGTCAATCATCCGCAACATGGCTACGTAAGTTCTTTGTTGCGACGGGCAGAAATTGGCTACCAAGG
Organism: Ureibacillus chungkukjangi; assembly: GCF_044795995.1. Lineage (NCBI taxonomy): Bacteria > Bacillati > Bacillota > Bacilli > Caryophanales > Caryophanaceae > Ureibacillus > Ureibacillus chungkukjangi. The sequence continues at coordinate 1,432,694 of NZ_CP085009.1, forward strand.
GGAGATGAAGGTTGACCGCCTATGGAAGGAGCTTGCCGTGCCGACCAACGCTCTTCTCATACATAGCTTTGAAACTACAAATGATATCGGCAATTCGCATCAGATGGATACGTTGTTTGTGTGCCCCCACTTTATTTTTATTCTCGAAATTAAGAATGTTTCCGGCACGATTTGGTACGAAGAAGATAAGCATCAGTTTCTGCGTAGGAAGCGAACGGGGGAGGTTGAAAGTTTTCAGAGCCCCTTCGATCAGGTGCAGCGTCATGCAGAGATGATTGATAGAGTTGTTGGACGTTTGGGCTTGTCGCTGCCGATACACAAAGCGGTTGTGATTGCGGAATCCTCGACGATTATTGGCTCCATTCCAGAAGAATTTCAGATTTTCCATGCGATTGGTTTGCCTGCAGAGCTAAAAAAGTTATTATTAAAGTATAGCAACACCGCACTTTCACCAGTTCACTACGAGTTACTAACTGCCCATCTTCAAAGCATACATAAGACCGGTATCTATGCGCCTAGATTCGAAATTCCGCCACTGCGGATGGGGGCGATTTGTGACTGTGGTCGGGGGATGAGTTTTCACTATGGCAAGTTTGTTTGCACTTGTGGGATGAAATCAAGAGAACCGTTATATCAAGGCTTGCATGACTATAGAGTTTTGTTTGATGAGTGGATTGCAAATCGCGAGTTTAGGGAGTTTTTTTTAATAGATAGTCAGCACTCTGCTAGTAAAATGCTTGCGAAATTGAATTTTTATTCTAAAGGAACTACTAAAAGCAAAAGTTACTTGATTCCAGAAGATATCTGGAGATTTTGATTGCAGAAAAAGAGTATAATTGATTGAAAATTAATAGAATTTTTTTGTGTTTTTTAAAGTGGCTAGATTATTGAAGAAAGTGGCTGAATTTCGACAAAAAGTGGCTAGAATAATTAGCAAACTGGCTAGATTATCTGCAAAAGTGGCTAGATTCTTCTGAAGCGAGCACTTTGCAGCTAATAAAAGCTGCAAATTTAGAGTTTTTGCTCTTAACAATTCACTTAAAGTAACTTTTCTTTAAATCAAGATTGAATGTGATGTTTGCTCGTGATGAAAATTTGTGATTTATAATAAGTTTTGGCTGTGTAAATGGAAGTGGCTAGATTATTGAAGAAAGTGGCTGAATTTCGACAAAAAGTGGCTAGAATAATTAGCAAACTGGCTAGATTATCTGCAAAAGTGGCTAGATTCTTCTAAGCGAGCACTTTGCAGGTAATAAAAGCTGCAAATTTAGAGTTTTTGCTCTTAACAATTCACTTAAAGTAACTTTTCTTTAAATCAAGATTGAATGTGATGTTTGCTCGTGATGAAAATTTGTGATTTATAATAAGTTTTGGCTGTGTAAATGGAAGTGGCTAGATTATTGAAGAAAGTGGCTGAATTTCGACAAAAAGTGGCTAGAATAATTGGCAAACTGGCTAGATTATCTGCAAAAGTGGCGAGATTCCAACCCAAACACAAACCCAAACACAAACCCAAACACAAACCCAAACACAAACCCAAACACAAACCCAAGCCAAACACACCCCAAACCCAAGGAAAAGAGGTCATCAGCTTGAATCAGATTATTGATTTCATTTCTATTAAAAAGCAAAAACAGGATGAGAAGCTTGATAGGATGTTTCGGAAGGCGAATTCGCTGCAGGATGTGCAGGAAATTGACAAGTTGGTGGAGGAGAAGTCGCTTGCGGTGCAGGATCACAAGCTTTTTTTAGCATTTTTGAAATATTTGGAGATAAAAGAGCTGGAGCCGCAAGCTGTTTTTAAAGAAGTTTTGCAGCTGCCTAAGTTTCAGTTTGAGGAGCGGTATCAGATGAATTGGCATTCGGTGGTGCAGCTATGTTTTACGTTTCTCGCGATTTTGAAGAAGAATGATCCTCAGCAGTATTTGGAGTTTATTGTGACGAATTAGTATGCAAGGGGCAGAGCGTGCCTCTCGCGCGGAGGAGTATCTAGAAAAGGATCCGTACTCTACGACGAATTAGTTACAAATCCCTTTATCGAGTCGAGCAGCCTTACATAGCTCAAAATTGAAATCGCTTCCACACCCGCGCCCAACCTAATCCACAAGCAATCGCCTATCAAAGTGGTAAACTGAAACCCAAGCCTATTCCAGTTATTCCAACCCCCCCCCCTCATTGTGACAAATTCGTTAACTTTCCCTAAGCCAAAACTGTACCTCATAACACTCCAAACCACCGTCAACTCGCACTCCAAGCAGATGTTCATCCCATATTCCTTCCAATTCAAAAATAAATTATAATTTTAATACACGTTATTGTTCTTTCTACCTATAATTAGTTATAATATTTAAATGGAGTTCGAATGTATGAAACCAATCTTGAAAGGAGTTTCTAAGATTCAATGAATGAGGAACAACGATTAGCGAGTCAGCAAGTGAATCAACCAAAGCCTAAGAGTGCTAAGCCTGAAAAAGATTATAGCCAATATTTCGAACGAGTGATTACAGCTCCTTCTTTGAAAGATGCGAAAAAGCGTGGGAAAGAGGAAGTAAAGTACCACAAGGATTTCGATATCGATGAAGAGTTTTTGCGTATGGGCAATGGGCGTAAGTTTTTCATTCGTACATACGGATGTCAGATGAACGAGCATGACTCAGAGGTAATGGCTGGGATTTTCATGCAGCTTGGGTATGAACCTACTGACAGAATAGAAGAGGCAGATGTTGTTCTATTAAACACATGTGCAATTCGTGAAAATGCTGAAAATAAAGTATTTGGTGAGCTTGGCTACCTATTAAAATATAAGCGTCAAAATCCTGAATTGTTAATCGGCGTTTGTGGCTGTATGTCACAGGAAGAGTCGGTTGTAAATAAAATTTTAACAACATATCAACATGTAGACATGGTTTTCGGTACACATAATATTCACCGATTACCGAACATTTTAAAAGAAGCTTACATGTCCAAGGAAATGGTGATCGAGGTTTGGTCGAAGGAAGGGGACGTAATTGAGAACCTTCCAAAGCAACGTAATGGTGCCATTAAGGCTTGGGTGAACATCATGTACGGCTGCGACAAATTCTGTACATACTGTATCGTTCCTTACACACGAGGGAAAGAGCGCAGTCGACGTCCAGATGAGATTATTCAAGAGGTGCGTGAGTTGGCAGCTCAGGGCTATCAGGAAATTATGCTGTTAGGTCAAAACGTTAATGCTTACGGGAAAGACTTTGAGGATATTGAATACCGACTAGGGGATTTAATGGACGAGCTGCGCAAGATTGATATTCCGCGTATCCGTTTCACAACGAGTCACCCGCGCGACTTCGACGATCATTTAATCGAGGTGCTAGCTAAAGGCGGCAATCTTGTGGAGCACATTCACTTACCTGTGCAATCAGGCTCGAATGATATTCTGAAAATCATGGCTCGTAAGTATACACGTGAGCACTTCCTAGAATTAGTTCGTAAAATCAAGGTAGCTATTCCTGATGTAACATTAACAACTGACATCATTGTGGGATATCCGAATGAAACAGAGGAGCAATTCCAGGAAACACTTGATTTGTATCGAGAGGTTGGATTTGAAATGGCCTTCACTTATATTTATTCTCCACGTGAAGGTACACCAGCTGCGAAAATGATTGATAATGTTCCTCAGGAAGTGAAAAAGGAGCGTCTACACCGATTAAATGCGGTGGTAGAAGAGTTCTCGGCTGCCGGATTGAAACCACTTGAAGGGCAAGTAGTTGAAGTGTTGGTAGAAGGTAGCAGTAAAAAACGTGATGACGTACTTGCTGGTTACACACGCAAAAATAGATTAGTTAACTTTGACGGTCCTAAAGAATTAGTGGGCCACATTGTAAAAGTAAAAATACTCGAGGCGAAATCTTACTCCCTACGTGGTGAGTTTGTAGAGGTCGTACATCGACATGAGGTGGAAGTATAATGACAACTAAAGTTTACACAAAAGACGAAATCGTAGAAAAAGCAAAAGAAATCGCACATATGATTGCTAACACGGAGGAAGTGGAGTTTTTCAAAAAAGCTGAAGAGCAAATTAACGAAAACCAACACATCCGTGAAAAAATTGCGAGCCTTAAAACTTTACAAAAACAAGTGGTAAATTTCCAGCACTTAGGTAAAGAAAAAGCTGTAAAATTAGTTGAAGGTAAAATCGCTAAAATCGAAGAAGAAATCGATGAAACACCAATCGTGCAACAGTTCAAGCAATCACAAATGGACGTAAACAATTTGCTACAATTAGTATCAAACGCAATCGCTAATAGCGTAACAAATGAAATCGTTGAATCAACTGGTGGCGACATTCTTAAAGGTGAAACTGGCTCAAAAGTACGCAACAGTGAACCAGGAAGCTGTTCATAAGATTTAAATTAGATGAAATGCTCGAGAACCCCTACATCCTCTATGGTTTGTAGGGGTTCTCTATTTTGTTTTGTATCTACCTCCAAATTATGAGTTTTTTAATTGTTGGGAGAGGGAAAAATAAAACAAGAAGCCAAAAAGAGAGAGAAGTGAGTATATGATAGATGAATTATTTGGCCTTTATGATTTATTAATCAAAAAAGAGCAAACGATGAATGAGACACTTCAAATGGTAAGCAGTGTAAAGGGCAATCAATTCTTAGAGGAAGTAATTATCCGTACAGAAAAACTCATCGTGAAATCCTTTGGAGGTCAAGAGGAGCATTGGCTAGAAATCAATCAATTTAATGATGCTTTCTTCCAATATCGACATAATTTTATCAAAAGGGATCATCTCATCTCTATAATTAAGAAGACGATAGGTTAATTAAGGTTCCAGCCCTTACCGCGTGAGGTGTGCTACCAGAAGTTTTGAATTTCTAGCAAAAACAAGGTTTAGGAACTAGAAAACCGGGCAATTTGTTACTACAAATAATCTGAAAATAGCAAAAAAATATATAATCAAAAAAAAGGAGGAATTTTTCTGGAAAAACTAATAAGTCTGATGGTCATCGCTGTGGTATTGACTGCTTGTGGAACTGATGAAACAGAAGTGCAGCCGCAAACTGACGAACAGATCGTAGAAGAAGTTGAAGCAGCAGAGGATCAGGGAGAACAAGGGAAAGAAAATGAAGAATCTGTTGAAGCTGATTCAAGTGAAGCAGATCCAAAAAGCCTTCAAAGTACTATTCCTAGCGAATGGGAAGTGACATTACCAACGGATTTTCCTGTCACAGAAGGGAAGCATTTAACTGCTATCACATCTTCAGAGGAGAATGAAGTAACCTACGAATTTTATGAAACAGATCAAGAGCTACCTATAAATGATCCGAATGTAAAAAAATCTGGTCAATTTATCGGGAAATTAGTAATTACTAAATATGAAACAGCAGAGGCTGCAGGTGAAGAGATTGATCAAACTGTATTCGCTGATGGAGATCCGGTTGATTTAGGGCATGGCATAATGGGTTATCAGGATGGAGGCGCGGGTTCCTTATTTACAAGCTGGAATGAAGGTCGCTGGGCAATCACCGCTCGTTCAACAACAGAAAAGTCAGAAGAAAGCTTGGCAACAGCAAAAGAAACGGTAGAATTTTTGGAAACGAATACAATGCCAATTCCAAAGGAGTATGGTCATTTGCATGTTGATGCTGAAGAAAGCGGCAGTCTAGCCAAATGGCAAAAGCAGAACATCGTTTATACACTAACCGATTTCGGTGACAAAACACTGGATTGGCTTGTAACGTTTGAATAAGTTACCGTCTTATAGACTTTAAATTAGAGAGACTATAGAGCTCTTTTGCGTTCTCTATAGTCATCAGTCAAGCGCTTTCCAGGAATATAGGAAAGTGCTTTTTTCTATTTCTTAATATTGTAAAACACTTAGTATTTTTTCACCGTTATTGGGTAGGAGTATGTATTAATGCTAAGCCGAAAAGAATAGAGGATATATGGCACTGAAAAAATGGTTTCTTTATTCGGTGGTAACTTTAAATTAAATTTGTTGACATTATACCTATGGGGGTATAATATGTGTGTATCAGCTAATCAATTACTGAAGGAGGCGATTTACTTGAATTCATATGATGATAAAGTTAGAAATCGAGTGAAACGTATGGAGGGTCAGCTTCGGGGCATTTTAAAAATGATGGACGAAGGAAAAGATTGTAAGGATGTCATCACACAACTTTCAGCGGTTCGTTCAGGAGTGGATCGTTCAATTGGTTTAATTGTAAGTCAAAACTTAATTGAATGTATCCAAAATGCTAACGGAGATGAGGCAGCATTAAATGAATCGGTACAAGAAGCTGTAAGTCTATTTGTAAAAAGTCGTTAATTATATTAATCGACTTTTACTTTTAAATAAAAAAATACCCATACAGGTATAATTGGAGGTGCTATATGGAAGTTTGGTTTATTATAATAGCGGCAATTTTATTTATCCTTTGGCGTATGAAACCATCAAAAGGGACAAAAACCATTTCAACCAATACTCTCATGGGTATATTGAATGATCGTGATAAAGTATTTATAGATGTTCGAACGCCCGGTGAATATAAAGGTAGAAGTATCCCTCAATTTAAAAATATACCGTTAGGATCCGATTTTTCGAAGTTACCTAAAGACAAAGAAATAGTGGTGATTTGTCAAAGTGGGATGCGAAGTGCACAGGCATGTAATCAGCTAAAAAAGTTAGGCTATGAAAAAGTTACGAATGTTCGTGGGGGCATGAGTGCTTGGAGAAGTTGAAAAAAGATAGGAGCATAAAATAAATGAAAGAAATTAGCACAATTGAAGTTCAACAACGTTTAGAAAATGGGGAAAAGCTAAATTTAATCGACGTACGTGAAGTGGCTGAGATACAAGAAGCTCATATTCCTGGTATTATTCATATTCCATTAGGGTTACTTGAATTCCGTATCCAGGAACTCGAAATAAGTAAACCTTATATTATGGTTTGCCGTTCAGGTGGTCGCAGTGGCCAAGCAACACAATATTTAGAGGCTCAAGGCTTTGATGTAAAAAATATGACTGGTGGAATGCTTTCTTGGGAAGGTAAGGTTGAATAAACTTTGGCTTCAAAATTTTTTAAATAAAAATATACCTATAGGGGTATTTGGGGGTTGTGAAATATGGCTATTAAAGCGGATGTACACTTAGACGCAAAAGGCTTTGCATGTCCAATGCCAATAGTGAAAACAAAAAAAGCAATGAACAATCTATCGGAGGGTCAAGTATTAGAAGTGCAGGCAACAGATAAAGGCTCTTTGGCTGATTTAAAAGCATGGGCTGAAAGTGTTGGCCATCAGTATATAGGAACAGTAGATGAAAAAGATGTGTTATTTCACTATCTTCGTAAAAGCAGTAACGATGAAGTAGAAGGGAAGACATATGAGCAAATGATTTCAAATGAAGAGATACTAGAGCGTGTATCAAATGGCAGTATTATTCTAGATGTTAGAGAAGAAGCTGAATATGCGTTTGGTCATATTGAAGGTTCTAAATCGATCCCAATGGGTGAGTTAGAAAAACGTTTAATTGAGCTTGATAAAGATAAGGAAATCTTGGTGATTTGTCGTACAGGAGTACGCAGTGGTTTAGCAGCGCAAAAATTAGCTGATAAAGGCTTTGCAAAAGTAGTAAACGTGCTACCAGGAATGAATTCTTGGAACGGCAATTTATCAAAAAAAATATAAAAATTATTAACTGGAGGAATTTTATTATGTCTAACAAAGTAGCAATTATCGCAAGTAACGGTGGTCTTTTCGACGCATATAAAGTATTTAATATCGCAACGGCAGCGGCGGCAACTGAAAAAGAGGTTGCTATCTTCTTTACATTTGAAGGATTGAATTTAATTCATAAACAAGGAATGCAACAGTTGCCTATGCCAGAAGGTCGTGAAAACTATGCAGAAGGTTTTGCGAAAGCAAATGTACCAAGTATCCCAGAATTAGTTGAAATAGCGCAAGAATTGGGTGTTAAATTCATTGGTTGCCAAATGACAATGGATGTGATGGGCTTAAGAAAAGTGGATTTTATTGATGGCATTGAAGTTGGCGGAGCTGTAACATTCCTGGAATTTGCTAAAGATGCAGCACCAAGCTTAACATTTTAAATTATTAGAAATCTAGTGGAAGGGAAAGTCCTTCCACTTTAAAAAAAATAAAAATTATACCTGTGGGGGTAATCGGTTGTGACAGTTCTTAAAATGGCAGCTGCAGAAGTAGCACGTAAAGTTATTGATGATAAAGAGTTATTTATTTTAGATGTACGTAACAAAGATGCATATGAAGACTGGAAAATCGAAGGACATAGCTTTGATTATTTAAATATTCCTTATTTTGATTTATTGGATGGGGTAGATGAAATTTTACCGACACTTCCAATGGACAAGGATGTATTGGTGGTATGTGCAAAAGAAGGTTCGTCTCTTATGGTAGCTGAAATGCTTTCAGAAGCAGGTAGAGAGGTATTTTACCTTGAGGGTGGCATGAAATCCTGGAGTTCTTATCTTGAACCAATTAAAGTGGCTGACTTAACAGGAGGCGGGGAACTATATCAATTTGTTCGTCTGGGGAAAGGTTGTCTTTCCTATATGGTGCTTTCGGAAGGGGAAGCGGCTATTATTGATGCTGTTCGTTTCACTGATGTATTCACTAATTTTGCAAAAGAGAAAAATGTTGAAATTGTCCATGTATTTGATACCCATCTACATGCCGATCACATTTCAGGTGGGCGCCATATCGCAGAAGTAACCGATGCGACATATTATTTACCACCAAAAGATGCAGACGAAGTGGTATTTGATTACACAACTCTAGAAGATGGCTTAGCAGTGAAGATTGGCGCCTCTCAAATAGAAGTAGGAGCACTTTACTCACCGGGTCACACAATTGGCTCAACCTCATTCATTGTGGACAGCAAGTATTTATTAACAGGTGATATTTTATTTATTGATTCAATTGGACGCCCGGACTTAGCGGGTGTTGCGGATGATTGGGTAGGTGATCTTCGTGAAACATTATATCGTCGTTACCGTGAATTAGCAGAGGACTTAGTGGTGCTACCGGCTCATTTTATGATAATTGATGAGTTAAATGAAGACGGTACAGTTGCAAAACGGCTAGGAGACTTATTTGCACATAATCACGGTTTAAATATCGAAAGCGAAGAAGTATTCCATCATACTGTGACAGATAACTTGCCTCCACAACCTAATGCATACGAACAAATTCGACAAGTGAACATGGGTAAAATTACTCCAAGTTATGAGGAACAAACTGAGATGGAAATTGGTCCAAACCGATGTGCTGTTCGATAATTGAATTGTAAGGGATAAGCCAATAACACTACCTAAAAGGAACGGTACTAGTAGATTCTTATAAAAAACGAATGAAAGGATGATTACTCAGATGGAGCCAACAAAAGTTTTAGATGTAAAAGGAATGACTTGTCCTATGCCAATCGTACGTACAAAAAAAGAGATGGATACTTTAAATTCAGGTGATATTTTAGAAGTTCATGTAACAGATAAAGGTGCATTAGCAGATATGCCTGCTTGGGCAAATGCAGCAGGACACACAATTATTGAACAAGCAGAAACTGCTGATTTAATTACATTCTTTATTAAAAAAGCATAGTAGAAAACGAGTTTCGCCAACTCATTGAAAGGGGGAAAGGACATGGATCTATATTATATACTGGTGCTTTTTGGTATAGGATTTATCGGCTCCTTTCTGTCCGGAATGTTGGGAATTGGTGGGGCGATCGTGAAATACCCTTTGCTCCTTATGGTTCCCCTACTATTTGGTTTACATGAATTAACAGCACATGAGGTTACAGGAATCAGTGCATTAGATGTATTATTTGTCTCTATAGCTGGCGTCATTGGGTTTTGGAAAGGTAACTATCTAAATAAATCATTAATAACTTTAATGGGTATCTCTATATTAATTGGTACATTTATCGGTAGTTTTGGTTCCCATATTTTATCCGAAAACCAAATAAATATCGTTTATGGAATTCTAGCAATAATAGCGGCAATCATGATGTTTATCCCTAAAAAAGAAGTTGATGATATTCCTCTAGAGGAAGTGATTTTCAACAAACCACTGGCAGCAATTTTGGCATTCGTTGTCGGGATCAGTTCAGGAATAGTAGGAGCAGGTGGGGGGTTTTTATTAATTCCGATTATGCTATTAATTCTTCATATCCCAACACGTATGGCAATTGCATCAAGTTTAGCAATCACGCTTATTTCGTCTGTTGCGGGTTCAATTGGGAAAGTGACAACTGGACAAGTAGAATTCTTACCAGCAGTGATAATTATTGCAGCCGGAATAATCTCAGCTCCTATGGGGGCAAAAATAAGTACAAAAATGAACGCAAAGGTATTACAAAATATTTTAGCTGTATTAATTCTTACAACCGCAGTGAAAATATGGATTGATATTTTAAAATAGAAAGAAGATTATTTAAAATAATCTTCTAAAATCGAAGGAGATTGCCCATTCGATTAGGTAGGACCAATATCTAGCATGTGTTTTCTGGATTCAGAGAAGTAGTCTTTAGTTCTTTAAACAAGATGGGGTAAATTAAAAAAACATCATTTCGTTTCTAAGAAATTGATGTTTTTTTGCTTCATTCATTCCCGTATTACACGATTTCCTGGGACACGACTCAAGCCTATAGTCTCTCCCAAATTCTGAGTCTCCCCCTGCAAGCCTAAAATATTAATATTTATCCCATTCAAAGAAATTTCTAGTTTGTCCCGGACATTTAAATTTTAAAATCTTTCCAACGTTAAATCCATATTTATACCGGTAGCTGCCTTAAAGCCGTCAGCTGCAGCAATCATCAAAGAAGAGGGGCCACCCTTTTCTGTCTCGCCTGCAATGTAGACGCCATTTACTGTTGTACGTCCAAAACCGTCTGTGATAATACCACCGTTTTCATCTGCTCCACAATTTAATTGTTCTGCGAATTTATTTGGGCGATAAAAGCTTGGAACTACGAATCCGCCACTTCTTGGAATATGATCACCTGATTCTAATTCAATGCTTTCCAAGTTCCCATTCTCTCCATGTAAGCTTTTAATCATTTCCGTATAGACTTTAATCTTTTTACCTTCAATTGTATCTTGCGTATTATCAGATATTTGATGACCATTAGAGAAAACGATTAAATCCTTCGACCAGTTAAAAACCAATTTAGTCATATGAAGTAGGTGATCTTCATTTTCTGCAATGATAGCTATTGGCTGGTCTCTCAGCTCCCAGCCATCACAATATGGACAGCTGTATAAGCTTTTACCGTAATATTGTCTAATTTGTTCTAAGGAAAATTCCTCCTGTACACCGGTTGCTAACAATATTTTTTCTGTTAGATAGGTTTTGTTGTTTGATGTAACTAAGAATAAATTCGTCTCAATATCCTTAGTTATTTCTAGCACAGTCTCATTTGAAATTGACACAGAAGGGTAGGGCTCTAAATCTTTTATTGCTATATCTTTAAATTCTTGCGGTTTAATATTATCTCTTGTTAAGAAACCATGTGACTCTTGCGTTACACGGTTTCGATTTGTTCCATTATCAATTACGGCAACCTTTCTACGGGCTCTCCCTAAAGTTAACGCCGCACTTAATCCGGCAGGTCCTGCACCAACTACAACACAATCGAATTTTTCCATCCTAAATCTCCTCCGTATCTTTAATGTATATTATAGAGTCATAATATCTACAATTAAGGTGAATAAAAGACATCAAAATTTAGATAGACGTCTCATTCATTTTGTTAGCAAGGTCAACGATGAGTGTTTGATTCAATTCATTTAAAAGCTTTGCCTCAGCCGATTCAATCGCCTTCTGAATTAAACAATCTGGATTATGACTGTGACAATATTCAAAAATAGGCGTCAACCCTTCAATCGCATTTATAACATCCAGTATTGAAAGCTTTTCCCAGCCAGCTTTTAACTTATAGCCACCATTTGCCCCTGAGACAGATTCAACCATCCCCGACTTTACTAGCTTTGTAAGTATTTTAGATAAATAGGTCGTTGAAACATCCTGATGCTCAGCCAACTTTGCCACACCTATATGCTCATTAGGTGGATTAACAGCCAAAAACATCATCGTGTGAAGCGCATAGTTCGTTGCTTTCGTTAACTTCATAATATCACCCAATTGTAGACTTAATGTGTCTATGATATCAACTTAGGTTTTTAAAGGCAAGTACTTGGTTTCAACAACTATCGACAATCTAATTAAATGAAGAATCCATTATAAATTTATGGAAAATTATGTTAAAATTGAAATGAGTGTTCTTTATTGATAGTGTGAGGGGAAAAGTGTCATTTTTTAGTAGAAATATAAGAATACAATAACTATCGGCAAGAAGGATAGCAAGCTAAAACAAAGCAGAATCATCTTTTATGATAAAATAAAAAGCAAGAATAGTATTCCGGAGGTGAGCGTTTTGACAATGGGAATTTTAGCCCTTATCACGATGGCAGTGTGGTTTATACAAATTAACGAATTCAATAAACCCAAAGAAAAGCAAAACAATCGAAAAACGATTATCTTAACTTCCTTTGGTTGCCTTTTAACATTGGTTTTAACCGTGGACCTTTTTAAAAATTTCCTTGCATAGTAATTAATTATTGACCGCTTTTCTCAATGTAGGAGAGCGTTTTTTTTAGTTCTTTGGTATAATAAGGAAATAAATGACAGGCATTCAGGAGGTAATTTTGTGTCAGCTACATATATAATCTACAATATTGTCCCTTATGGGTTCATACTTTTACTTAGTTACATATTTATAGATATATTTCTCGACTATTTTAGAAAATCGAAAAGCAGTAATTTAAATAGAATCCTTCTATATAGTTTTCTATTTTATTTGTTAAGTTTAATTCAAATCAAGTTTGGTGGTATTACACTTCCACTTATTGACCCTGCTGATAGCCAAAGCACATTCATTTATGAAGGCGCTTGGTTTGGCCTATTCGATACAATGCATTTCAACATCTCTACTTTTAGTTATTCGGCTATCTTTTATAATCTCGTAATTTTATTACCTTTGGGAATATACCTATCCGTTCTTTTCGATTTAAAAAGTAATTTAAAAGCAGTCACACTCGTTGCTCTCATTTGTATTGGAATTGAAATAATTCACCTTCTATTTGGCAAAATGGGCATGATTCTAGGTGGTATGAACTATTTAATGACTATAATAAGCTTGTTCATTAACATTATTGGCGGTACTATCGGATTCCTACTAGCTGAACATACATTGAAACGGTTGAACTCGTTTAAAAATACAGGTGAAGTCAAATTAGTAAAATAACTATTTTAATTTGTTCGTAGAGATTGGAGTTTTAAAGTTGAAGAAAAATAAAATTTTCGTTACATCCTTATTAGTCGGATTGTTAGTCATCTCAGCTGCCTGTGGAAATTCATCAGAAAAGACTACGGATCAGGATCAGCCGGAAGTGAATAAAGAATCCTCGGATAGTTCTTTGTCGAGTGAAATTTCCACAGCTATTACAAATCCAATTGCTTCTGAAAATAGTGACGTGAATGTCGATAATGACGATAGCAAAAATTTACTATCCCAGTATTCTAGTGAACAAATTGAATACGCACGAGTTTGGTTGCAGCTTGGACCAAACCAAGAGATAGATGAATTGAATGTTCGAAAGATTTCTGCTGGCGAACCAATCAATCCTGATGATGAAACAAGTGCCAACTATCCAGAAGATGTGATCCAGCTAGCCGGTTCCCGTTTAGTAGATGGGTCAGTCACTTATAGTGGAAATGGGGATGGCACGATTAATGTATACAATGTGCCATTACGGTGGGATGGTAACTATCCGGCCGGGGAAGACTTCTACAATGATATAATTGAAAATACTAAGCAAGTGTATATTGAAACCGGGAATGACGATAAAATCATAGCATTAATTAAATTGCAAATAGTTCATCAGTAAGCACGTGGTGGAGATAAGGGAAGAGTACTTGGGGATGCTATTTATAAAAATGAAATAACGGAAAAATTTTCGGTTAAACTGGAAAATATGGTTGATTTAGTAGAAATAAAGGAAGAATTTCCTGTTATTTGGTTAAAATTATCAAATTTAGCCTTAATTTAACCGGATAACGGAAAAATCTCCTCTTATTTCAGCTTCAAAGACGCTCTCTATCAACAATAACCGAAAAACTTCCCCTTATCCCCACTTCGAAATGCCTCTCTCTCCAAAAATTCTCCAGATTCCCCCCATAAAATTCATTCCAACCAACCTCACCCCCACAACAAAAAAACCTCCTTCTATTCCTTTGGGAAAATGAGGATTAATCGGCGCTATTTGGGGAAAAAATATGATGAACGCAAATTAAAGGATGCTTTATGCCTTGTGGGGTAAAGGATCTATCGAGGAGGTTCATAGCAAATGGGAAAAACAGAACAAACAGTTGCTGAATTGATGCTGGAACAACTGACTTTGTTTGGTGTGAAACGGATTTATGGTGTTGTGGGTGATGCAACTATTGGCCTTATTGATGCACTGGCTAAGCAGGATGAAATTCAATACATTGCGGTGAAGCATGAGTCGACAGCTGCTTTTATGGCTTCCGCGGAAGCGAAACTAACAGGTGGGCTGGGCGTTTGTACCGCGACGATGGGGCCAGGTGCAGCTAATTTATTAAATGGTCTTGGTGATGCATATGCAGACAGAGCGCCAGTGCTTGCAATTACGGGACAGGCCCCGACTGATAAAATCGGCACGGAATATCAGCAGTATGTTGACCAGCAGGAGCTGATGAGTCCTTTTGCTACTTATTCTGCTAATCTAGCAAGCCCCGATGCGACGATTGCTGTACTTCAGAAAGCGGCGCGAACATCGCTCGGACAGCGGGTTGTATCGCATATATCTGTTCCAAAGGACATTTTCATGAAGCCTGCTACAGGAAAGCCGCGAGCATTACCGGAAGTGATTGAGGGTCCTGCCATCTTCACGAAGGAAAGCTTAAAAAAGGCAACGGAAATCATGAAAACAGCGAAGCGACCAATGATTCTTGCAGGTTCTGGAGCGACTTCTGTTACAGAGGAGCTAGAGAAGCTTGCAGATTTGTGGGGAGCCGGCATTCTTGTTAGCTTGGGAGGAAAGGGATTGTTCGATGAGTCCTCCAAATATATTTTACAAGGGATTGGGGAAGGTGGTAATCCTCATGCCTCTGAATTGTTTAAACAGGCGGATGTGGTGCTTCTTGCCGGTACGACTTGGTGGCCAGAAGGGTATGTCCCAACGGATGCACGAATCATCCAGATTGACCGCCAATTCGATAAATTTGTAAAAGATATTCCAACAGAGCTTGGAATCTCGGGCAAAACAGAAGAAGTCCTGCCATTCTTGACAGAGAGCCTTCAGGGATTCTCTCGTTCAGAGGATTGGGTCGCTCGTTGCCTAGAAGTAAAAGACAAATGGGCGGCACAAAACGAGAAGGAAGGCAATACAAAAGGTTTCCCAGTTCATCCAGCGCGAATTATCCGTGCCCTTGATCGAACAGTTGCAGCGGATGCAATACTAGCCCTTGATACAGGTGATAATACTGTCTGGACGAATCGTATCTTCCGACAAAAGGAGCAATCTGTATTATTCTCAGGCTATTGGCGTACAATGGGCTTTGGCCTTCCAGCTGCAATGGTAGCTAAGCTTGCGAAGCCTGAAAAACAAGTAGTAGCAATCGTGGGCGACGGTGGACTTCAAATGGTACTAGCTGATTTATTGACAGCTACCCGCTATAAGCTCAACATTACAGTCGTTGTCTTAAATAATGAGTCTCTGCAAATGGAAAGAGACAAAATCCAGGCTGAAAACAAGAAAGAGGTTGGGGTAGATTTAACCAACCCTGATTTTATAAAATTAGCAGAAGCCTGTGGATGGCAAGGCTTCCGTGCAGAGTCAGACACAGAGCTTGAATCGCTGCTAGAACAAGCACTCAATACGAATGCGCCTACTCTAGTAGATATCAGCACGGCCCAGGTATTCTTCCCAGAAACTGAATAAAAAACGGTGGTGATCGAACTAGCTTATAATAGTCGGTCACCACTTTTTTATGAGCAATCTACATTCTCATCGAATGCTCAAGATGAGCTGTTTAATAAGTGGCTTCCCTAAATCCTCCAGTCTATTATTATCTAATTGTAGTCCCCAGAAATAAATGACACCCAGTATGCTTTGTACAAGTATTTTATAAAAAATATGGGTAGATTCAATATTTTTGATAGAGTCATCCTTTATTCCATCATCAATAATCTGTCGAAGAATTATATAGAGCTTGCGGTCCTCATTTGTAAAAAAAGTATGCTCATTACTAATAATCGCTGCGGAATAGATGACACGCATCAGCTCTTTGCCCATATCTTCCTCGATGCAGTGAAGCACCGCATGACAAAAGGCTTCCAATCTTTCTAGTGCAGTAGGATATTGTGGCTTTAGCTCCTCGTAAATCTTTATATACCGTTCATCCAATTCCATAAAACGATTCATGAAAATACTAGATTTGGAAGGAAAGTGTTGATAAAAGGAGCCCTTGGACGTTTTGCTTTCCTTTACAATTCGATCCACCGACACGTTATCATAACCATATTTTTTAAATAACCCGATTGCCACCTCCATGATGTGAAGCTGAGTTTGAATCCCTTTTGCCGTTTTATTCTCTAAATTAACCATTTTTTCTCCTTAAATAATTTTTTTGTTGGAATTTTTATATTTTTCAGTTAATATAATTATAACATTAGACTACAGTCTAGTCAAAAGGGGATGGAAATGGAGAAACTAAGGAATGTAGAGGAATTAGCGCCACTATTTAAGGATAATATGCGTTTGCTCGTCGGAGGATTCGGAATTTCAGGTACACCATTAACATTATTGGATGCTGTAGCAAAATTTGAAGCAGGAAACTATGAAATTGTGAGTAATAATTTGGGGGATGATGGGAAGGGGCTGCATAAGGTTTTTGAAGCGGGGAAAATCACTAAAGCAATTGGCTCTTTTTTCACCATTAACAAAGAAGCTGTTATCGCTTGGTCGAAGGGAGAATTGGATATTAGTTTAATGCCGCAAGGGACTTTGGCAGAGGCCATCCGCTGTGGAGGTGCCGGAATCGGTGGATTTTATACACCGACTGCTGTAGGAACAAGACTGGCTGAGGGCAAGGAAATTCGCGAAATTGATGGGGTTCGCTATTTATTTGAAAAGGCCATCAAAGGCGATATTGCTCTCATCAAAGCATCGAAGGCCGATAAAGCAGGAAATCTAGTCTACCATACAACTGCTAGAAACTTTAACCCATTAATGGCTACCGCTGCAGAGACAGTCATTGTAGAGGTAGATGAAATTGTTGAAATAGGTGAATTGAATCCTGAAGAAATCGTAACACCACATATCTATGTCGATTATGTAGTGGAAAGTAAATACACAAAACAAGGGGGTGCTTACGTTGAAATTAGATAGTCGAGAAATCATCGCAAAGCGTATAGCACAGGAGCTAAAAGATGGGGATGTCGTAAATCTAGGAATCGGCATTCCAACACTTGTTTCTAAATATATTGGTGATAAAAAAGTATATCTTCAAACAGAAAACGGTCTACTAGGGATGGGACCGCCACCAAATGAGGATGAAGTAGATATCGATTTAATAGATGCGGGGAAGGCGACTGTAACTATTATGCCGGGAGCTTCCTTTTTTGACAGCGCTTTCTCATTTGGTATGATCAGGGGAAATCATATTGATGTAGCAGTTTTGGGGACGCTCGAGGTTGACCGGTATGGTGAGATTGCAAACTGGTCTGTTCCAAATCAACCAATTTTAGGTGTTGGTGGGGCAATGGATTTAGTAGCCGGAGCAAAGAAAGTAATTGTAGCTAGTACTCTCTTTACAAAGGATGGATCTCCTAAATTAGTAGAATCATTAACACTGGACTCGAGTGGTGAACGTCGGGTTGAGCAATTTGTAACAGAATATGCGAGCTTTACCTTCCAAAATGGTGATATTTTCATAGACGATATCTATGGTAATTTATCATTTGAAGAGTTAAAAGAGCGAATTGGGTTGCCGTTAAAACAAAAATAGAATAGTGGGGGTGGAAGGGGATGTGGAGTTTAATCTCGATAGGTATTTCGTTAATTCTATTAATCACTTTAGCTTTAAGAGGATTTAGTATTATCATCATTGCTCCTGTTGTCAGTTTGTTCGTAATGGTAACAAACGGATTGCCGATTTTGGATACATTCCAGGGTGCATATATGACAGGATTTATCGGTTATGTTCAGAAATACTTCCTTATCTTTTTATTTGCAGCGATGTTTGGAAAGCTGATGGATGATAGTGGTGCAGCTCGCCAAATCGCCAACCTTTTACTGAAACTCATAGGAAAAAATAGTAAATATAAAGTGCTAGTAGCAATTATGATTATTTGTGCGTTCTTAACGTATGGCGGTATAAGTTTATTCGTTGTAATTTTCGCCGTATTACCTATCGCAAAGCCATTATTCAAGGAATTAGATATTCCTTGGCATCTATTTATGGCACCCTTCTTTACCGGAATCGGAACCTTCACCATGACAATGCTGCCGGGGACACCTTCTGTACAGAACATTATTCCCACAAAGTATCTTGACACAACTGTGACAGCAGCGCCATTACTTGGGATTATTGCAACGGTATTTGTTCTTGCCATAAACCTATGGTACATGAAGTTTGCTCTAAAACGCTCAGAACAACGCAATGAAACCTATGCAGCCATGACAAATCCTGATAAAGATAGCGATGGAGGCATCAAGGATCACTTTGAAGGTCGTGCATTGCCAAATGTATGGGTGAGCTTTATTCCCCCAATCGCCTTACTGGTCTTATTAAATATTTTTAAGGTTGACATTGTTTACACGCTAATGGCGGTTGTTGTACTAACGGTTATATTGTTTTGGAAACACATCGCAATCAAAAAGAATTCGATTAATGATGGCGCGGTCTCTGCCGTCCTACCGATCATCAACACAAGTGCTGACGTTGGGTATGGCTCTGTTATTGCTATTACAGCAGGCTTTGGTATTTTCAGTGAGGTTATGACGGATATTCCAGGCAGTCCACTCATTTCACTGTTCCTTGCAACAACAGCACTTGCCGGAATTACTGGCTCCTCAAGTGGAGGTCTTGGAATAGCGATGGAAGCGTTGTCATCAACCTACCTGAAGCTCGGACTAAACCCGGATGCCATGCACAGGGTAGCTGCCATTGCCTCGGGAGGCTTGGATTCACTGCCGCATAATGGAGCAGTAATCACAATATTAGTTGCATCAAAGCTGACTCATAAAGACGCTTACAAGCATGTCTTTGCCACTTGTGTAGTTGCACCATTGATTGCAAGTATCCCAATGCTAATAGCAGCAGTTTTATTCTACTAGAATTGAAGGAGGTAGAAGGATGATACAAAAAGTTGGAGTAATTGGAGCAGGAACAATGGGTTTTGGAATTGCTTTTCAATTTATCACCAATGGAATTCCTGTAGTCTTGCAGGATATCAAAGAAGAATCCTTGAATTTAGCAAGGGAAAAGATAAAAACATACCTAACCATTTTTCGTGAAGAAGAGAAATCGTTTAAGGATTCAGATGAGGTGATTTTCGATAGACTAACACTTTCAACATCCATTCAGGAGGTAGCTGATTGTGACTTAGTCATTGAATCTGCAACGGAAAACCTTGAACTAAAACAGGAGATTTTTAGACAGCTAGATGAAATTTGTGCTGAGCATGCAATCCTGACGTCCAATACATCAAGCTTGAAGCTTTCAGACATCATTCGCGATGTGGAAAAGCATAAGGATAAAGTGATGCTGACTCATTTTTTTAACCCGGCACATATCGTCCCGCTTGTGGAGCTTTTAAAGGGACCTGAAACAAAACAGGAAACCTATGATGAAGTGAATGCCATTATGGAAAAAGTGGGCAAGGTTACGATTGAAGTTCGAAAAGAAATGCCCGGCCTTGTAGCCAATCGCATCCAAACTGCCTTGGCTCGTGAAGCATTATCGTTATTGGAAGAGGGCGTTGTGTCTGAACAAGATTTAGAGAGTGCAATATTTGCAGGACCTGGATTTCGATTTGCGACAAGTGGCCTGCTGAAGATTATGGATTTTGGAGGATTGGATGTATGGGAAATCGTAATGGATCAATTGCAGCCTGAAATCGAATCCAATGTATGCTCGTTTGGCGTCATTAAGGAGAAAACAGAACAAGGTCATCTAGGTGTCAAAGCTTCAAAGGGCTTCTTTGAATATCCAGGAAAAGGCTTGGATGACTACGTAATCGAGCGAGATCGTTCATTAATCCAACAACTAAAAACATTCGATAAAGTACAAGGGGGAAACTAGGATGCGTAATATTTTAGTAACAGGTGCTGGAGGCGGACTCGGATCTGCGATGGTTAAGAAGTTTGTTGAAGAAGGGGATTATGTATTCGCTGCAGATTTAAACTTAGAAAATGCCCAAACAGTAGCGCAAATTTATCCAGGCAAGGTAGAGGCACTTGAGCTGGATGTTTCCAACTCAGATTCTGTTAAAAGTGTAATAGATTATATTTGCAAGGAAAATGAGCTTCATGTTCTCGTAAATAATGCCGGTATCCAATATCGTGCTAAGATAGAGGATTTTCCAGAAGAGAAGTGGGACTTACTTCAAAATGTCATGCTAAAGGGCCCCTTCTTAATGACGAAATATGTGTTTCCTTATATGAAAAAGCAGCAGCATGGACGTATTGTCAATATTTCCTCTGTCCATGGGGAACTGGCAACACCAGAGAAGGTCGCATATGTAGCAGCAAAGCATGGTGTGATTGGATTAACTCGCGTTGCTGCACTTGAAGGGGCGATGCATGGGATTACAGTAAATGCTGTTCTGCCAGGTCCGGTAAAAACCCCTTTACTAGTGAAGCAGCTAAAGGATCTTGAAGAAAGTAGAGGTATGACAGAAGGGGAAGCGTTAAATGAAATTGTTTATCCAAAGCAAGCGATGCAGCGTTTTATCACTGCAGAAGAAATTGCAGATGGCGTATACTTCATTTCCTCGAAGCACGCTAAGGGAATAACAGGCGAAACGTTAAGTGTATCAGGTGGAATGTAAAGGGAGGATGAAACAGATGACAGCATATATTGTAAACGGTAGTAGAACAGCATTTGGGAAATTTGGAGGGGCATTTACTGACACAACAGATATTGAGCTTGGCGTTGTTGCTGTAAAAGAAGCATTGCTGCGTTCAGGGGTGGAAGCAGCACAAATCGATGAAATTATATTCGGAAATATTATCCATACAACAAGCTCATCGGCGTACCTGGCACGTCATATTGGCTTGAAAAGTGGATTAAGGGAAGAAAGTACGGCACTTACGGTCAACCGCCTCTGTGGATCAGGCTTACAGGCGATTGTTTCAGCGGCACAGGAAATTGAGCTTGGGAATGCTCATGCATTAGTTGCTGGTGGTACAGAAAACATGAGCCAGGCACCACAAGTTTTACGCGGTACACGCTTTGGTTCACCGAATAAAGCACCGCTTGTTGAGGATATGCTATGGGCGACTTTGTACGATGAAGTTGCAGGCTGCGGTATGGGAATGACTGCTGAAAACCTGGCAGTTAAATATGGAATTTCCCGTGAAGAACAAGACGAGTTTTCCTATAATTCACATAAACGTGCAGCAGAAGCAAGCCGCTCCGGTCGTTTTGCCGAAGAAATTGCACCTGTATCGGTGAAAACAAGAAAAGGCATAGTTGAAGTAACAGCTGACGAACATATCCGTGGAGAAATTACGATGGACGGCTTAGCCAAATTAAAGCCGGCATTTAAAAAGGATGGAACTGTATCAGCAGGAAATGCCAGTGGGATTAATGATGGCGCAGCAGCGGTTGTCGTTGTATCAGAAGAATTCTTAAAGAAGAACCAGCTAAACCCATTAGCTAAAATCGTCACTTCTGCAACAGCAGGAGTCGACCCAACAATTATGGGAATCGGTCCAGCGCCAGCCATTCGTAACGTATTGCGAAAAGCGGATTTATCCTTAGAAGACATTGGCCTATTCGAGCTCAATGAAGCCTTCGCCGCCCAGTCCTTAGCAGTCGTAAAAGAGCTAGGCATCGATCAAGAAAAAGTAAATGTCAACGGAGGTGCAGTAGCACTTGGCCATCCAGTAGGTGCAAGTGGTGCCCGCATCACATACTCCCTCGCATTAGAAATGCAAAAACAAGGTGTCAAATACGGCATAGCAAGCCTATGCATCGGTGGCGGTCAAGGAATTTCTATATTACTAGAGAATCCAAATGTATAGTAGGATTTAAAAAGCTTTCATTAAATGGCGTGTTTCTTAGGAAATGCGTCTTTTTTTATTTGAAGGAGTTATTAGACGATTTGTAATTGAAGTCCTTTGAGTTGGATATTTATGTTAAAATTGGGGGTGAATATACAAAAAGGATGGAAAAGGAATCGTTATGAAACTTTTAAAAATAATTTTATGTATTATCGTGTTTGCTATAGCAGGATATAGTTTATGGACTGATGAATTTGGAACAATCCCGATTCTTCTATTAGCTGCTGGGCTAATGACTTTAGTCTCAGGCATTATTGAACTTCAAGAAAAGCGTAAACTGAATGCGTATTTGTCGTTCCTATCGGCGGGGTTTTGTATTTTTGTTTGTGTTTATATATTTTTTAGTTAACAGTACCGTAAAGGTTCTAAGCGACCTGATTTAGTGGAGGTAGGAATGGCGAAGGAAAAAATCTTAAACTTAATAACTCTATGTTTTGTAATTTGTTCATTATTATGGGGTTGCTCTAACAATATAACTGATCTTGAAGAAATAAAGGGATCTGGCTTGACTTATAGTGAGTTTTTTAAGGAACTAGATAAGCTAGATGAAAGAGAAAACGTTACATATTATAAACCAGTTCCGATTAGTGAAATGGACTCAATCAATACCTTTAAAAATGTTGAAATAATAAGTACTGAGAATCTACCCTTTGAGGTGGATGAAGAAATGGCATACTTGGTTACTTCCGAAGATAGTAATGGAAATGATATAAATCAAATACAATTCAGTTATCTAAACAAATCGGAATACGAGTCAGTAGAGGAATTTTTCATTATTTCTATAACTGAAGCTAGGGAAAATCCAATAGAAAATAATCGTATTTTTGATGAAGTAGATTTAGTTGGAAACGAGTTAAGAAAAGATCTTTTAACTGAAGATATTCCTATTTACCAGCAAATAATTACTACTGATAGTGCAATGTTATACAGATATTATAATTATGATAAAAATAAAAATAGCATTGATACTGTTGGAACAGCTGCGAATGAATTTTACACTTATTACAATGGGTACGTGTATCACATAGGTTATTTAATCGATAAGGATAGGAATACTAAAGAAATGCAAGAGCACATGCTTCGAATAACCCGTGATTTAATCTTAGGGAACTCATAGTAAATTGAAGATAGTGAAGAATTAAGTGCTGAAGGAGGGATTGCTTTGGCAATCATCTTTATGATAATTATGTTCGTTCTGTTATTTGATGGACACGCGATAAGGAAGCAGAATGAGGAATTAAAAGCTCAAAATGAAAAAATATTAGCTGAAATAGAATATTTGAAAAGAAAGCTTTGAAAGGAGGGGGCTAAAGTTGGAAAATAAAATTGAAATCTATGAAAAGACCTATCAGAATTTCAACCCCTATCAGCATTTTATTTCCCGTATTCAAGAGATGGAGCAGAAATCCAGCTATGGGGCAGAGGCTGCGGTGAAATGGCTTGAGCTCCTAAAGGAAACTCGAATTTATGAAGCCTATCCTGTAATTCATCCGATTGGTCAGGAGACATTTTCATTATACGCTGAATTTCCAACTGGAGTTTTTGAATATGCTTTGGATATCGACGGTGCCACTGCACTTATTAAGGCAAAAGGAATTCAACCGGTTGGTTTTTCTCCCTCAAAAATTATTGATGTTGTCGACCAGGGCAACATCAATAAGGATCCAAATCGCATAAAACCAAATCATAAAAACCCTATAATGGTACTTCAAAGCAAATATCTAACGAACGATAAACCTTATTGCATCAACGGAAACCACCGAATTTATGAGGCCTATCAAAGCAACGACGAGCAAATAGAAGTCTTCGTTTTTAGAGATAAGGAGTTCACCCCATTCTTTTACGATGCCCTAAGCGAAGCAATCTACTTTTTGGAGATAGATTACAATAATGTGATTTCGGAAGATAGGTAAAATCAATTTCATTTGAAGAGGAACTTGTGCAAGTGAAAGAAATTGAGAATGAGGTGGAAAAATGGATAGAGAAAAAACAAAAGCAGCCTTTTTACTTTGGGTATTTATACTGATTGTGGAAATAGTTTGGTTCTACCTAAAAAGACAAACCCTTTTTACAACAGGAGAAACTATGTTTTTTGTCACAGTCATAATAGTTACGCTTTCTGTGGGAGCGCTTGGGATAAGGATGTTTGGGAGTACGAAGGAAGAATAACTTCATCAACCGGATTATTATAGAGGGAGGGCTAAAATGGGGATGACAGCTGGTTTTTTAGTATTGATTGTCAGTATTGCGAATGCCATTCTTAGTAAATTAATTCTTGGAAATAATAGAAGAAAAGTTTCTGAAACTGAGGGTAAATATATTCAAATAGGGGGATTAATCGTAATTGCAATCATTGGTCTCTGTAGTATTTTCTTTATTTTTGACATTCTAGAAGCAAATACCATGAGATGGTTTTGGTTATTTTTTCTTATACTAGCAGTAGGTTTTCATGCAATCATGGAGTGGACGTTTCTGAGGGAGTCAAAGGAGTATGTGGTTTCGCTAATGGTGTTAATGATTGGCCTAATTTATATTTTTATGTTTATGTTTTAGTGGATAATTATATTAAACTGCCTATTCTTTATGCAATGAAATTTTAAATTGAATCGTAAGTATTATGAAGAAAGACCCTTTAATTTACATAGTCCTATTGTAAAATATTAGTAGGAGGTGGTCATGTGAAAGTAAGACGTATACGTGGCTTTGTAATAGACTTTCTACTTTCAATAGCTTTCTGTATCATTCTTTCAATTCTAGCGTTTCTAGTTATAGCAGTTATAACTTTACTATTCTTGCCTTTCGTTGCAAGCTACGGAGAAACATGGAATCCGATTTTATCAGCAATTATAAATGGTTTGCTGCTATTAGGTTTTTTAGCGTTTGTGGTGACGTCACTTGGTGTAAACTTCAAATTCACCTTAACATGGGGATACAAATTGAACGGTTTAATGCTTGGAAATTCCGGTAAGCTTCGATTGTTTACATGGTGGTTTATAAGAAACGGTATCGCGGGTCTTTTTATATTTATTTGTGCTTATCATAGAGGTAATAATATGGATTCTGATTACTTACTTTTACCAATTGCTCTCTATATATTTTATTTAGGGATCGATGGGATTGTATTCTTCCTTACAAACGGAAAGAAAACCTTAACAGATATTTGGACAGGTATCGAAGTGTTAGAAACATCGGACGTAGTTAACGAAAATACACAGCAGTCTCTATACTGATTTTAGCGCTTTCCCTGTAAGTGGGTTAAGCGCTTTACTGAACAAACCCTCTTCCGTTTTCTGTATAGGATTCAAGATGAATTTTGCCATTTTCTCTGTAGTAAAAATAACTTTTATCATCATTTTTCAACTTTACACTTACCATATAATTTCTTGCCCCACTTAAATTTGCGATAAAGGCTTCACTAGTAATAATATTGGATTTAGCAATTTTCTCTTCAGATATTAAATAGTCGACTACAGCATTTTCTAGATTGTTTTTTTGATAGATTATGAAACCGAAAACACTTCCTCCAAGGGTAACTAATAACCCAGCAGTAACAAATAATTTTTTCATAGAATTCTCCTTTTTCAAAGTGGAAGCTGATACTACTTTTCTATTTTCATCGATAAAACCCAAAGAAAATCTTCTTCGAGCATAATTTGAATGTCCACGCCTAGGCTTATCAGCTGCTCGGCCTTTAATTGCTTGGAGCTAACCCCGCGGCGTTTGTCCCCAAGAATAACAAAATCCGTTTCCTTTGTAACAGCCCCCTGCAAAATCCCTCCATAAGCGCGCACCTTTTTCGCAGCCTCAACACGTGTCATCGTGGAAAGGGCTCCTGTAAAGACAATTTGTTTATTAGAAAAGGGATGTACTAATTGCTGTGCCGGGTTAGAAAACTGAATAACCTCTATGTTGTCTATATTTTCGTTCATATAACTTCTCCTTGAGTGAATCGGGCATAATGATTAATCTATTTTATCATAAAAAGTGGTTGCACTTGGAAGATGCTAGATTATAAGAGAAAGTGGCTAGATTTCGACAAAAAGTGGCTAAATTATTGATAAAAGTGGCTGAATTATTACCCAAAGTGGCGAGATTCCAAAAGAAATCTTCCATTATATCTATATTAAACGCGAAATTTTATGATGTTTTAACTAACTATCATGGCGAATAATTGATAGATTCCCTCTATATACTTTCGACAGTCTGCTAGATATTCTTATAGAGTGAATAGTTTTAATATTATGAATAAATGGAGGCGTCAAATGAAAAAGAAAATTATCGCACTATCTGTCACAGGAATATTAGCTCTTGGGGTTATAACTCCAGCTGCATCAACGGCTTTAGCTGTAGGAAACGGTCCAAGCTATGGGGGAAATGAATCCATTCAAACTTCTAATCTCTATACTTACGAGGGAATGGTAGAGTATCTGAAAAAGCAGGATGCCAAGCAAGACGCGCTACAGATTGAGGTGATAGGGCAAACGGTCAAAAATCGAGATATCTATCTGGCAAAATATATAACAAACCCAAGTAATCCGACTGTGCTTTTCTTAACGCAGCAGCATGGTAACGAACAACTAACAACAGAGGGTGCCCTGGAATTTATCAAGCATCTAGGCACAAATAAAACAAAGGGCGTTCTTGAGAATGTCAATATCCTGATTGTACCGATGCTCAATGCGGATGGGGCGATGGGCGATGTGAACTTTTCTCTAGAAGATTATATTGCAGATGGAGGACGTCATCTGACTCGCTATAACGCAGTCGGAACGGATTTAAATCGTGACCATGTCGATAAAATCCAGCCTGAAACACAAGCGCTGCATGAAAATGTTCTCCAAAAATATGATATCGATTACATGATCGATTTGCATCACCAAGGAACAGATTACGAGCGAGATGGAAAACTAGTTTCTGGCTCAATGCTTTATCCAACGAACGAAAATGTAAAACCGGAAGTGCTAGTGAAATCCCAAAAACTTGGTGCCGTTGTATTTAACGCAGTGGATTCAACTGGATGGGGTCATATTGGAAAATACAATGGTGGTAGTGGAGAAAACATTGGCCGAAACGGTGCCGCGGTACAGTACGATATTGCCACGCTATTATTCGAAATGCGTGGAATGTCAGATCACGAAGACCCTTCGCGTGTCATTGGCCAAAAAAGTAACGGCTACTTAATCAAGCAAACTATCACGACACTTGATGCAACAGTGCGAGCAATCGCAGACGACTCCATCGAAACGGTCGATTACAGCTTCTGGGACACATTAGCTACACAAACGATACGCGAGTCTGAATAAAAAGGGGACAATCTTTAGTTTTTTATTTCGTCATTCTAAACAACTGAGGGCCTTTTGCCAAGTAAACAACCCCGAGAATTCTAAAGGATAGCGATTCTGCTATCCTTTTTTTGTCATTGTGCGAGTTGATAGAAGGAAATAAAGATAATACTCGGTCTGAGTATCTTTCAATAGGAGTATGAAGGACAGTTTGGAACGGAATTCAAAGAACAGTGTCTTTCATGAGAGTGATGAAAGAGAGTATTGAAAAGAATTCTAATTAAAGTGTCATTCATAGGAGTGATGAAGGACAGTTTGCGAAAAGATTCAAAGAAAAATGTCTTTCATAGGAGTGATGAAGGACAGTTTGCGAAAAGATTCAAAGAAAAATGTCTTTCATAGGAGTGATGAAGGACAGTTTGAAAAAGGAGTCAAAGAAAAATGTCTTTCATGAGAGTGATGAAAGACAGTATGGAAAAGAATTCTAATTAAAGTGTCTTTCATAGGAGTGATGAAAGCCATTCCCATACACCGAAACAAGAAAAGTGGCATTCATAACCGAAATGAAAGCCATTCCCATACACCGAAGAAGAAAAGTGGCATTCATAACCGAGATGAAAGCCATTCCCACACACCGAAACAAAAAAAGTGGCATTCATAACCGAGATGAAAGCCATTCCCACACACCCAAACAAGAAAAGTGGCATTCATAACCATGATGAAAGCCACTTCCCCACCCAAACCCAATTTCACACATATACAAAGAACTCTTCCCAAACCATCAGTTGTCGTTTTCCGTGTTTGGATCATCCGTTGTTGGGGCTTCGACTTCTTCTTCTAAAAGGGTTGGTTCTTCACTGTTGCAGGCTGCGAGTCCGAGACATAGCAATAGTATTGAGGCTGTGGTGAAAATTTTTTTAGGCATAATAAGCTCCTTAACGTTTGAATTTATAGGGTTATTATGAGCGAGTCATTTTCTGGGAATACGCCTTATTTATTTTTTAGTCACACTATTCGCCCACCTATAATACTATAAACTGTCAGCAGCAAAAGATTCGAAAATCCAGAGTACATTTACGCTATTGTTTTCTTTTTGAGGGGCGAGCGCGGCTTTTAGTAAGGTAGCGGCTAGGTTTAAAACATACAAGAAGTGTCACGATGTCACTTTGCCCCGAAAATGTGCAAGAGAAAACAATTTGTAAAATCTACGAAAAACGAATCCGTGACATTTCACCAATTAGGCACATGCCGCATAGTATAGTTCGACTAGATGTTAAAGGAGGAAAAAGCGTTGAAACGTTTGCGTCAAATAGTGACAAAAGCGGTTGTCGCTAAAGGTAAGAAGAGAGTTGAAGCGAGTGAAGTAATTCGCCCTTCATCTACGCCAACAAGTATTTTGGGGTGCTGGGTGATTAACCATCACTACAATGCCAAAAAAGTAGGGAAATTTGTAGAAATCACAGGTAAGTTCGATGTAAACGTATGGTATGCGTACAATAATAATACAAAAACAGCAGTTCACTCTGAAACAATCAGTTACAAAGATCGCATCAAGCTTCACTACCGCGATAACGATGTAATTGAATCAGATAACTGTCACGTACGTGTCATCCAACAACCAAACTGTATCGAAGCGGTAATTAACCAAAATGGTGATTGCTTCAATGTAGTAATCGAACGTGAATTCATCGTAGAAATCGTTGGCGAGACAAAAGTGGTTGTTTCTGTTCACGAAGTAGATTATGAAGAAGAATGGGTATATCAAGATGAATCATCATCAAGCTCTAGCTCTAGCTCTAGCTCTAGCTCAAGCTCTAGCTCAAGCTCAAGCTCAAGTTCTTCGTCATCATCATCGTCTTCATCTTCTAGCGATGGCTTTAAATTTATTGAAGACTCGTCATCATTTCGTTAATAAAGTGAGAGCGCCATCTACCTTCAAAAGGTAGAACAAATAGGCGCTCTTCTTTATTGTATGGCTCCATCAAAAACAGCGATTTTCGCTCCATTAGGCGGAAATCCTGTTTTCTTATTTCCAGAGTATTCCTACTGTAAAATAAATGCGCGCCAGCCAACGATTGTGAGCCGATTTTTGTTATACTGTTTAGGAATATAATTAAAACGGAAAACATGAATAAAACGTGTTTCTACTATTAGAGAAAGATTTAGTTTAGAGAGGTACCATGAAAATGACAACATATACACCAATGATGCAGCAATACTTATCCATCAAGTCTGAATATGAGGATGCCTTCCTTTTTTATCGACTTGGGGATTTTTATGAAATGTTTTTCGATGATGCGGTAAAAGCATCTCAAATATTAGAAATTACTTTAACAGGACGCGATGCAGGATCGAAGGAACGAATTCCGATGTGTGGTGTCCCTTTTCATTCGGCGAAGGGCTATATCGAAACCCTTGTGTCAAAGGGCTATAAAGTGGCGGTATGTGAGCAAACAGAAAGCCCGAAAGAAGCAAAAGGCGTTGTAAGACGTGAAGTTGTACAGCTAATTACACCTGGCACGATTATGGAAGGCAAAACTATTGATGGAAAGACAAATCATTTCATCGCCTGTGCGGAGCAATTGGCGAATAACACGTTTGCTCTTGCTTACCTAGATGTGTCGACTGGTGAAGCGAATACGGCTATTGTTGAAGGCGGTACGAAGGCTTTACTTCAGCAATTAATGGCCTTTACGATTCGTGAGCTTGTTGTAACAGAGCAGCTCCAGCTTTTATTAGCCGAGCAGGCAAGCAATCTCGGCATTGTCCTATCTGTTGAGCAGGATGAAATGTCAGAAGAAAAGGCGTCTCAATATATCGCGAACCTACCGATTGAGCTTAAAGGCGTTGCGAAAAGCTTATTGCAATATGTAGAACGAACTCAAATGCGCAGTTTGTCGCATATTCAAGAGTTTACATATACCGAAACGAAGCAGCTTTTAAGAATCGATACGAATTCGAAGCGAAATTTAGAACTGCTGGAGTCGATTCGCGGTGGTGATCAGAAAGGGACATTGCTTTGGCTGCTTGATGAAACTGTCACTGCTATGGGTGGTCGAAAACTGAAGCAATATCTACACCAGCCTTTAGCAACCCGTTCTGCGATCGAAAATCGTCTTTCCATCGTGACGGATTTACTGGATGAATTTTTTGTTCGTAATGAATTAAAGGAATTGTTGAAAAATGTTTATGATTTAGAACGGTTAGCAGGTCGTGTGGCGTTTGGCAATGTGGGCGGAAGGGATTTGGCCCAACTCCGTGAATCGTTGCGCCAAGTTCCTTCCATTAAACAACAGCTGCTGGATTCGGGGAAGGAGACTCTTGCTCGCCTAGGAGAGAAGCTCGATGAGTGTGCGGATATTGAAGGGTTTTTGTCGAATGCGATTACGGATAATCCACCGATTTCGATTAAGGAAGGGGACGTGATCCGTGAGGGGTATAATGAGAGACTCGATGAATTGCGTTTTGCTTCTCGAAATGGGAAGGATTGGATTGCCCAGCTGGAGCAGAAGGAACGCGAACTGACTGGGATTAAGAATTTGAAAATCGGCTATAATCGTATTTTTGGATATTATATTGAGATAACGAAGTCGAATATTGCGAGTGCGGATTTGTCTCGTTATGAGCGAAAGCAAACTTTGGCGAATGCGGAGCGTTATATTACTGAGGAGTTAAAGGAAAAAGAGGCGATTATTTTAAATGCCGAGGAGCAGAGCCTGGCATTAGAGTATGATTTGTTCGTTGAGCTTCGCGACCGGTTGAAGGCCTTTATTCCGAGGGTTCAAGCCTTAGCTTCAGAAATTAGTGAGCTGGATGTGTATTTAAGCTTTGCACACGTTTCGGAAAAGTATCGTTTTGTGAAGCCTGCCTTCCATGAGGGACGAGCGTTGAAAATTGTAGGTGGTCGTCATCCGGTCGTTGAGAAAATGTTAAATAAGCAAATGTATGTACCAAATGATTGTGTGTTGCCGGATGATAAAAATATGATGCTGATTACGGGACCAAATATGTCCGGGAAAAGTACGTATATGCGTCAGGTAGCGCTGATTGTTGTGCTAGCGCAAATGGGTTGTTATGTGCCGGCTGATGAGGCAGTGCTTCCGATTACGGATCAGATTTTTACACGTATTGGGGCAGCAGATGATTTGGTAGCGGGTCAATCGACGTTTATGGTAGAGATGCTGGAGTCCCAAAATGCGATTACGAATGCAACTGAGAAGAGTTTATTATTATTCGATGAGATCGGCCGCGGAACTTCGACTTATGATGGGATGGCGTTGGCTCAGTCCATGATGGAATATATTCATGATAAAATCGGTGCCAACACACTGTTTTCGACTCACTATCATGAGTTAACTGCTTTAGAGGAGCAGCTTTCTCGTTTACAAAATGTACACGTGAGTGCAACGGAGAAGGATGGCAAGGTTGTCTTCTTGCACAAAGTTCGTGAGGGTGCAGCAGATAAAAGCTATGGGGTGCACGTTGCCCAGCTAGCAGAAATGCCAGACGCAATAATCGACCGTGCCCGTGTGTTGCTGGAACAGTTTGAATCGAAGGAGCATGGGGTGGCGAGTGTTGCGGCTACGGTTGTGAGTGAGGTTGTGGCAGAGGATGAGCTTCAGTTATCGCTGTTTGCAGAGGAAGAAAAAGCTAGTGCAGTAGTTGCTGCTGAATTATCTGATGTGGAGCAAGATGTGCTGCAACGTCTAGAGAAAATCAACATCATGGGCACCGCGCCAATACAGGCGATTAATGTGCTGTATGAGCTACAACAAGCTTTGTTGAGTAAGAAATAATTTGGAGTGTCGGGATTATTTGCTGAAAGTGTCGGGATTAATTTGCAACAGTTACTACTCAGTCAAATAAGTATCAAAAAATAGTTAGTTTGATTGAAAGTTACTGCGAGTTTTGCTGCTTTTTATGAAGTGGCTGAATTTCGACAAAAAGTGGCTAGATTAATCGAGAAAGTGGCTAGATTAATCCCAAAAGTGGCTAGATTCTCAGAACCGAGCACCTTTCATTAAAAAGCTATCCCAACTCTCTTAACAATTCGCTTAAGTATCTAGTGTTTTATTCAAAATAAAAAGGAGGTTCTTCAAATGGGAAAAATTCAAATTATGGATGAGTGGTTATCGAACAAAATTGCGGCGGGGGAAGTGGTTGAGCGCCCGTCGTCAGTTGTGAAAGAGCTTGTTGAAAACGCCATTGATGCAGGAAGTACATCAATTGAAGTTTTTCTCGAAGAAGCGGGGTTAACCTCCATTCAAGTTACTGATAATGGAAGTGGGATGGATGAAGAGGATGCGTTGAAGTCCTTTTCACGCCATGCCACTTCGAAAATTTCAAAGGAGCCTGATCTTTTCCGAATTCGCACGCTCGGTTTCCGTGGGGAGGCACTTGCCTCGATTGCGTCTGTTTCGAAGGTGACATTGAAAACCTCTGATGGGGAGAATAATGGTCTCGAAATTCAGATGGATGGTGGGCATCTTATTTCGAAAAAACCGACTGCCTTTCGTAGAGGAACGGATATTACGATTGCTCAGCTGTTTTATAATACACCCGCGCGTCTTAAATATTTGAAAACAATTCAGACGGAGCTAGGTCACTCGATTGATTATATGAATCGTCTAGCCCTTGCGTATCCAGAGATTGCGTTCAAGCTTGTACATAACGGTGGAACGCTCCTGCAGACAAATGGGCGAGGGAGTGTTCAGCAGGTGATCGCTGCCATTTACGGGATGCAGAACGCCAAAAAGATGATTCCTTTTAGTGCAGAATCAAAGGATTATAAAGTACATGGATTTGTGAGTTTGCCAGAGGTGACGCGCGCAAATAAAAACTATATTTCTATCTTCGTAAATGGTCGTTGGGTGAGGCATTACTTGGTACAAAAGGCAATTGTGGATGCTTTTCACACGTATTTGCCGATCGAACGTTACCCCATTGCGGTTCTTTATATAGAAGGGGACCCGTATTTAACCGATGTGAATGTGCATCCTGCGAAGCTGCAAATTCGTTTAAGTAAAGAGCAGGAGCTATTGCCGTTAGTGCAGGAGGCTATCAATAAAGCGATTCGTGCAGCCATTCATGTGCCGGTAGCCGAGAAAAAGGAGAAGCCTGTGCGTGTTCCGACAGAGCAAATGAATATTTGGAAGCCGTATACGCCATCCTTTGATGAAAATAAAATGAATGCCATTGTGCAAAAGCTTACATCTGATGATTCGATTGTGAGAGAGCCGGTAGTCCAATCGCGGCCAATCGATGGAGCGGGAGAAATTTCTCCAGAGCCAGCAGTTAATCCGGTAGTTGAGAATGTTCCAACTGAATTAGAAATGGATTGGTCAGCACCAACTCCAACTCCAGCTTCATCTCCATTAATTGATGAAACGCCAGTCGAAACGGAAGTACCAGTTATCGAAGAGGAAGTAACTGAGAAAAAAGAGCCCTTCCCAGACCTTGAGATTGTTGGGCAAATACATGGGACGTATATTGTGGCGCAAATGGAGGATGGCTTTTATTTAATCGACCAGCATGCGGCACAGGAGCGCATTAAATATGAGTACTACCGTGAAAAAGTGGGCGATGTAAACCCGAATGAGAGACAATCGCTGCTACTACCATTAACCTTCCATTATTCAGCAGATGAAGCGTTGATTTTAAAGGAAAATGTCCATGCTTTAGAGGAAGTGGGTGTGTTTTTGGAGGATTTCGGGCAATCATCCTTTGTGGTGCGCGAATATCCAACCTGGTTCCCGAAAGGCTTCGAGCAGGAGCTAATCGAGGAGCTGATCGAGCAGGTGTTCAAAACTCGACGTGCTGATGTGAAGAAATTGCGTGAAGAAGCGGCGATTATGATGAGCTGTAAAAAATCAATTAAAGCCAATTATTTCTTAACAAAAGAACAAATGGTTGTCCTCCTGGATGATTTAAGAAAGGCAGACAATCCATTCACATGCCCACACGGCAGACCAGTATTGATACACTTTTCTACATACGAAGTGGAAAAAATGTTTAAACGAGTAATGTAGGTGGGAGTTGTTTTTAGTATATAGGTGTTTACTTGCAACCTTCGCGTAAATAGTTGCGAGTTAATGAGATTTACTTTCGAGTTTGACTAGAAAACTTGCGACTTATGAAATTATGAGCGCAACTTATGACTGAACAATACTCAAATGCGAATTATTAGCGCTTCACCAAATAACTCAATCCAAATCAATCACTAAAGATACACCTAAATATTTTGTAAAGGGGAATTGCAAATGTTTTCATTCAAGGAGCGTCCGAACATACTTAATACGTTAGATAGTTATACTTTCGATGTGCTTGTGATCGGAGGGGGCATTACAGGAGCAGGAATTGCCCTGGATGCTGCATCACGTGGACTTTCTGTGGCGCTGGTGGAAATGCAGGATTTTGCTGCAGGGACGTCAAGTCGTTCAACGAAGCTTGTGCACGGGGGACTTCGCTATTTAAAGCAGTTAGAAGTCGGACTTGTGGCAGAGGTTGGGCGTGAGCGTGAGATTGTCTATGAAAATGCGGTTCATGTCACACAGCCTGAATGGATGTTGCTCCCGCTTTACAAAGAGGGAACGCTTGGCAAAATGACGACGCGCGCGGCTCTTACACTGTATGATCGCTTAGCACAGGTCAGAAAAGATGAGCGTCGCCAAATGCTTTCTAAAAAAGAAGCTTTGGAAAAGGTCCCGCTCTTAAAAACAAAGGGCTTACGTGGTGCAGGTTATTATGTGGAATACAAAACAGATGATGCCCGCCTAACGATTGAGGTGTTGAAAAAAGCAGTTGAATATCGTGCGATTTGTCTAAACTATGCTCGAGTAGTAGATTTCGTCTACAAAAAGAAGAAAATCGTTGCGGCAAATGTTCGAGATGAAATTTCTGGTGAGCAAATCACGATTCACGCACATCAAATTATCAATGCAACAGGTCCTTGGGTAGATGACGTGCGTAAGCTGGATAAAATCACGAACAAGAAAACAATTCGCCATACAAAAGGGGTTCACATAGTAATTGACCAAAAAAGACTTCCTTTAGAGCAGGCAGTTTACTTCGATACGGAAGATGGACGTATGGTGTTTGCAATACCGCGTGATGGTAAAACATATGTTGGAACAACGGACACTTTCTATGAGGATGACCCGATCCAACCTTCCGCAACTAAGGAAGATGTAGACTATCTATTAAAAACGATCCGCTTTATCTTCCCAGACGCAACTGTAACGAAATATGACGTTGAGTCTTCGTGGGCAGGGGTGCGACCTTTAATTTCCCAGGAAGGAAAGGACCCATCTGAAATTTCGCGAAAAGATGAGCTTTGGGTTGCACCGAGTGGGCTTCTAACGGTGGCTGGCGGCAAATTAACAGGCTATCGTCAAATGGCAGAAACCATTGTTGACAAGGTTGTTAGGCTGAAGAAATACAAGCATGCTACTGAATGTATTACGAAGGAGCTTGCTTTATCTGGTGCGAGAGGTTTAAACTCTTTAAATTTTGAGGATTATGTAGCGAACAAATCAAGAGAAGGCACTGAGCTTGGGATTAGCAATTCCGATACGCAGCGACTAGTTCGTAAATATGGAACAAACGTGGATGAGGTATTCCAATATGTCAAAACGGTTCATAACTGCGAGCTAGATATACCACCGTCTCTTTATGCGGAGCTGCTATACGCAATTTACTATGAAATGGTTATGACGCCTTGTGATTTCTTAATCCGTAGAACGGGCTACTTATATTTCAATATTGCATTAGTAGAGCAATATAAGGAAGCCATTTTAGAGATTATGAGCAATATTCTCGGGTATTCTGAAAGTGAAACGGTATTTTACCGTGCACAGCTAGAGCAATTTATTGACGAAGCAAAAAATCCGATGAAATAGGGTGATTTCGGTTGGTAGAGCATGCAGAGATCTTGCAAATGGATGATGGTCATCAAGTTTATGTACGCATTTACAAACCCAAAGGTACACCGATAGGGAATTTTCATATCTTACATGGCATGGCAGAGCACGGTGGACGCTACGAGGCCTTTGCACAAAACCTTGCGAGTCAAGGCTACTTTGTCACGGCACATGATCACCGAGGACATGGCCAGACTGCAGAAATCAACGGTCAGCTTGGCTATTTTGGGGATGAGGGTGGCTTCCAGCGTGTGGTAGATGATGTTTTTGACATCCTACAGCATTACAGTGTGGATCCCAATAATCAGGAAATTGTACTCTTTGGGCATAGTATGGGTTCATTTATCGCGCGGAGATTTATTCAACTTTATAGTGGGATGATTGACAAATGTATTTTATGTGGAACGGGTGCAACAACGGCTCTTCATCAAATAGGAAATACAGTTGCTCGTTCACTCTGCTCCTTGAATGGGAAAAATGTGCAAAGTCCGATAATGAACGAGTTAAGCTTCAATAGTTTTAGTAGAAGTGTGTTAAATCCTAAAACAATTTACGATTGGCTATGCAGCAACGAGGAGGAAGTCGAAAAATATATAAAGGATCCATATTGCGGCTTCATCCCAACCAATCAGTACTTCGTAGATTTAACAGATGGATTATTATTAATCAATCAAAAAGAAGAGATAAAAAACATTCGTAAGGATTTACCGATTTTATTGATTAGTGGTAGTGAAGATCCAGTGGGCAGTAAGGGCTCTGGAGTCTTTAAGGTCGCTAAAGGAATGAATGAAGCAGGTCTAACCGATGTAGTGGTGTACCTTTTTGAAGGCATGCGCCACGAGATTTTAAAAGAGATTAATCGAAAACATGTATATTCTGTAATTACACGGTGGTTAAATAGATGAATGATGAAAAAATCGAAGTTGTCGCCATAGTTGGACCGACAGCTTCAGGTAAAACAGCTTTAAGTATTAAAATGGCAAAGGCTTTTAATGGGGAAATTATCAATGGCGACTCCATGCAAATTTATAAGGGGCTAGATATTGGGACAGCCAAAATTACCGAAGAGGAGATGGAGGGCGTTTCCCATCATCTTATAAGCTTTAAGGAGCCGACAGAAGGCTTTTCCGTTGCTGAATATCAGACATTGGTTCGGGAGAAAATTGCCGATATCCAAGGTCGCGGCAAGCTTCCTATCATTGTGGGAGGTACGGGGCTTTACGTCCAGTCGGTATTATACGATTTCCAATTCACGAAGGAAGACGTGGACGAGGAAGCACGTAAAAGCTATTATGATGAATTAGCTAAAATCGGGCCTGATGCAATGCATGCAAAGCTTATGGAGCTTGATCCGGAAACGGCTGAAACGATTCATCCGAACAATACGCGACGGGTTATTCGTGCGCTTGAAATGGTAGAGCTTCATGGAGTTTCAAAGGCAAGTGAGGAACACAATCGTGGAGATATCCCACTCTACCAGCATTTGATTATCGGACTAGATATGGACCGTGAAAAGCTGTACGAGCGCATTAATTTACGCGTGGACATTATGATGGAGCAAGGGTTACTGGATGAAGTGACAGGATTGTGGGAGCGCGGCATTCGCGATGTGCAATCCGTACAGGCAATCGGCTATAAGGAGCTGTATGCTTATTTGGATGGCCGTCTAACTCTTAATGACGCCATTGAGCAGCTAAAACAAAACTCTCGAAGATATGCCAAACGCCAGCTGACATACTTCCGTAACAAGATGGATGTCGAATGGATAGGAAATGAATGGAATAAAATCGAAAAATATTCAAAATTATTCAAATATTAAGAAGGGAAATCGATTTCGATGGCGAATATCTAACTATAGAAAACTATGGACGAGGTGTATACGTTGAAATCAATCAATCTTCAAGATACTTTTCTAAATAATCTTCGAAAAAACAATACTTTTGTAACAGTCTTCTTATTAAATGGTTTCCAGCTTAAGGGCTTAGTGAAATCCTATGATAATTTTACTGTTTTACTAGAAGTAGACGGCAAACAGCATTTAATCTACAAGCATGCCATCTCGACATTTTCTCCATCAAAAAATGTAGCAATCACTTCAGACAACGATGATCAATGATGACCGAATCGGCTAAGTTTACTTGCCGATTTTTTGGTGCCCAAAAAACGGGTGACTTTGAGTACAATCACGTTAATTGCGAAGGGTGAATTTTTTCATTATACTAAAGTGGGCTAGCTCGTGTAAGCAGTATTGCGAGCTGAAATGGAACAAGATGGAGGATTTTAATCATGAAAACAATGACAACTGAAGAATTAGTTAATCTATTAGATGCAAATGAAGATTTAAACATTATCGATGTGCGCGAGGATTTCGAAGTGGAGCAAGGTATGGTACCAGGTGCTATCCACATTCCTCTAGGTTCAATTCCGGAAAAAGCTCCTGAACTAGACAAATCCAAAGAATACATCATGGTATGTAAAGGTGGCGTTCGCAGTGCTAACGCAGGCGAATACCTAGAGTCTCAAGGCTTCCAAGTGATAAATCTTGAAGGCGGCATGATGGCTTATGATGGAGAATTAGAGTTTAAGTAAGGGTTTTGTGTGTTGGAAATGGTGGGTGGGTTGCGAATCCCGACAAAATTGCTGATTTTCCCGACACTTCGCATTGTAATTCCGACACTTTTATAAATTTTCCGGACACTTTCTCAAATAATCCCGACAATCCACAAAAAAGCACATAAATGAGTAGCAAATCTACTCATCTATGTGCTCTTTTATTTGTATCGATTTTGATTGTTGTATTTTTAGACTCAGTTTCTCCTGTTTGTTTCAGCGTTCTTACAGGTAGCTTCCAATGCTTCGTGTATGATAAAACACGTAGCGCCGTAATGACGATGAATAGAGCATATAATAAAATATCTCCATCTAAAAGCTGAAGCCCGATGATTAAACCAGCACCTGCCGCCCAAACGGCATATATTTCATCACGAAGAACTAATGGCTTTCTCCGTGCTAATAAATCGCGAATTATTCCTCCACCTGATCCCGTTAAAACTGCTGCCACGATGACAGCGCTAATTGGAAGCTCAAGTGATACAGCGTAAATTGCACCTTGAATCGCAAAGGCCGACAAGCCGATTGCATCCGTAAAGTTCCCCCAACGGTTCCAATGCTTAATAAGATGGTGAGGTACTAGGAAAAATACCGTAATCGCAGCAATGGCAATTTGAAACATCATTTCTTGGCTCCATAAAGTCGAAACTGGCAAGCCAATCAACAGATTTCGTATTGCACCCCCGCCAAACGCAGTGACAATCCCTAATAAATATACACCAAATAAATCGTATTCTTCTTCCATGGCTACAATTGCACCTGAAATCGCAAATGCGATGGTGCCAATAATACTAAAGACTTCCCATGCCATAGACATTGCCTCCTTACATGAACATGCAAGATTGAGAATAGCAGTTTAATAGCTTTTCGTAAAGTAATTTTTTATTAAAAATAATAATAATTTGAATAATAAAAACTAACACGAACAGAATCTCCAAAATTCTAAAATAGTTGAAAAGCTAGCAGGAATTGTTAAGATAATAAAGGACATTATTTAACAGAAGATCGCAACATGCGATTTGTATAGAACGGAGTAATTATTCATGACATTTATCTCAACACTAAAGCCGGAAACGCTGCAACTAGCAAATGAAGTGGAAGCTAAAGTAAGACCCATCCACGCAAAGGTAGACGAAATGGCATTTTTCAATCAGCAAAAAGTACTAGCAGCCTTTCGTAAGCACCAAGTAAGTGACTTTCATTTGCATCCATCAAGCGGCTACGGTTACGACGATGAAGGGCGCGATAACTTAGAGAGAGTATATGCTGAAGTTTTTGGAGCAGAGGCAGCCATCGTGCGCGCTCAGATTATTTCAGGGACTCACGCCATTACGTTAAGTCTATTCGGCGTACTGCGACCTGGTGACGAGCTTGTATATATTACAGGGAAACCGTATGACACTCTGCAATCCATTGTCGATGGCGGAGAGAAGGATACAGGTTCATTAAAGGATTTCGGCATTGGCTATTCCCACGTGGATTTAATCGAGAATCGTAATATTGATTGGGATGGCGTACGTGCAGCAATTAATGAAAAAACGAAAATGGTAGCCATTCAGCGTTCAAAAGGCTATGCGACTCGCCCTTCGTATACTATAGAAGAAATACAAGAAATGTGTGTAAAAATCCGTGAGATTAATTCAGATGTAATTATCTTTGTAGATAACTGCTACGGCGAGTTTGTGGAGTCAATGGAGCCGACAGAAGTTGGGGCAGATTTAATGGCCGGTTCCTTGATTAAAAATCCAGGTGGTGGCTTAGCTAAAATCGGCGGCTATATCGCAGGAAAGACCGAGCTAGTGGAGAAATGTGCATACCGTATGACGTCGCCAGGAATTGGGGCAGAAGCTGGAGCATCCTTGAACACTTTAGCTGACTTTTACCAAGGCTTTTTCTTAGCACCTCACGTGGTTGCACAAAGCTTGAAAGGAGCAATCTTCACCTCGGCAATGCTTGAGGAAGTGGGGATGGCAACGTATCCACACTATACTGCCAAGCGTACGGACTTGATTCAATCGGTTTCCTTCCAAACAGCTGAGCAAATGGTAGCCTTCTGTCAGGAAATACAGGCAGCTTCACCGGTTAACGCTCACTTTGCACCAGAGCCTGCTTATATGCCTGGCTATGAGGATGACGTAATCATGGCAGCAGGTACCTTCGTACAAGGCTCAAGCATCGAACTAACTGCTGACGGTCCGATTCGTCCACCATTCACAGCATTCATTCAAGGTGGATTAACCTATGAGCACGTGAAATATGCGATTTGCAGTGCAGTTCAAAAGTTGAGATAAATAGTAGACGGCGGCTCAGGTTTTAGGATCTGGGTCGTTTTTTTTATGAAATCTTCTTAAGCTAATTTAAGCTCGCTCCATCTCCTAAAACGAAATACCACAAAAACCCACACCCCAAGCAAAAAATTATTAATAACATATACTGTTTAAAAATATAGTGATAGTAAATCATCTAAGATTGGGGTTGTTTATGGGGCATTATCGAAGGAATAGAAATTACGACCTCATAATCTTCTATTTTGTAGGTATGTGGATTTTGAGTGTGATAGGGATGTTGGTTGCGCTATTGTTGCCGCTTTCGATAGTGATCATTCTTTCGCTATTGGGAATTGCATTGGTTGTACTCACATTTTTGATGCGATTAGGGAACTTTATAATTTTTTTGATTCCTATATTGTTTGGCGTACTGCATTTTTTACTTCTCATTATATTAATTGATTGGCTGGGTGCAGCATTAATCATTTCGGTGTTTGTAGCAACTTTAATCATTTTCTTAACGATCGCCTTTATGGGAATCAAGCTCATTGAATATCAGATTTCTGAGGCATTGATGTACGCGTTTACGATATTAATCGTCTTTGTTGTCTTTGCATTTATTTATATTTTCATTCCAGTCAGCAGTCCGTTCTTCCTAGTCGTGGCGGGAATCTTTGTGTTGGCGTTCGCACTATACACGGTCTATGAATTGGATAGCATACGGAATAACTTTATTCGAGAAAATGAAGTACTGTTTTTTGCACTTCGACTCTATTTAAATCTTGCTTATATCGTTATCAATCTCATAATTTCATCACGTAGAAGATAATCTTGAACTGCAGTGCTAAAATTTTGCACTGCAGTCTTTTAATTGTCTGGAAAATGAAGTTTTAAGAATAGTGAAGCTTGATATAACATTGAAACCCCTATATATAACAAGGAACGTCAGAAAACAACAACTTTCAGACAAATGATGTCGTAATAAAATGAATAGTTAAACTATTGTAAAAGTTCTTTATTAGGGCTATATTCTAATAAATACATAATTTATTATCTGCCTCTTAATGTTAGTTTTTCTTACGCAACATTGACATTCTACCTCACTGGGAGTAAGATAGTCGTGAGGGAGGTGGATTAAATGGGTAGTGATAGAAGATCAAGTGAATTAAGAAGATCCATGCCGCTTTTACCAATTAGTATAGTAATGCAATTAACCGAGCTATCTGCGCGTCAAATTCGCTATTACGAAGAACATGATTTAATTCAGCCGCACCGTACAGAAGGGAATCGACGTATGTTTTCCTTAAACGACGTAGATACGCTCCTGGATGTTAAGGACATGTTAGAGCAAGGCGTTAATATGGCAGGTATTAAAAAAGTATTTGAAATGAGAAATAATCCAGCAGTTCAAGAAGCAAAGGCAAAAGAAGAAATTTCGGATGCTGAATTGCGCCGCATTTTGCGTGAAGAGATGATTAATAGTGGACGTAATCAAAAAACGTCATTACGACAAGGGGATTTATCGCGTTTTTACCAATAATACGCGTGAATTATAAATAGAAACAAGTGAATGAGCTAGTTCATTTACGAATAAGGGAAAATTAGGAGTGTGGAATGCTGTGGGTAAATACACAAAAGACGATATTAAACGTCTAGTTCAAGAAAAAGAAGTAAAATATATTCGTTTACAATTTACAGACATTTTAGGGACAATTAAAAACGTAGAAATTCCAGTAAGTCAA
The DNA here is from genome assembly GCF_044795995.1 of Ureibacillus chungkukjangi. Taxonomy (NCBI): domain Bacteria; kingdom Bacillati; phylum Bacillota; class Bacilli; order Caryophanales; family Caryophanaceae; genus Ureibacillus; species Ureibacillus chungkukjangi. The sequence goes on from NZ_CP085009.1 coordinate 1,475,918, forward strand.
CTTGACAAAGCATTAGACAACAAAATGATGTTCGATGGCTCTTCTATCGAAGGTTTTGTTCGAATTGAAGAATCAGATATGTACTTATATCCTGATCTTGACACATTCATGGTTTTCCCATGGACTACTGATAATGGTAAAGTTGCACGTTTCATCTGTGACATTTATACGCCAGATGGCAAACCATTTGAAGGGGACCCACGTAATAACTTAAAACGCGTATTAAAAAATATGGAAGAATTAGGATTCTCTCATTTCAACCTTGGGCCAGAGCCAGAGTTCTTCTTATTCAAGCTTGACCAAAAGGGTGAACCAACTCTTGAAGTAAATGATAACGGTGGTTACTTCGACTTAGCACCAACTGACTTAGGTGAAAACTGCCGTCGTGATATCGTGCTAGAGCTAGAGGAAATGGGCTTTGAAATCGAAGCTTCTCACCATGAGGTAGCTCCTGGTCAACACGAAATCGACTTCAAATATGCAAGTGCAATCGAAGCTTGTGACTACATCCAAACGTTCAAGCTTGTAGTTAAAACGATTGCTCGTAAACATGGTTTACATGCAACATTCATGCCGAAGCCTTTATATGGCATCAACGGTTCAGGTATGCACTGTAACGTTTCTTTATTTAAAGGAAAAGAAAATGCATTCTATGATCCAAGTGCTGAAATCGGCTTATCTCAAACAGCTATGCAATTTATGGCAGGTATCTTAGAGCACGTTCAAGGCTTCACGGCGATTACAAATCCAACAGTGAACTCTTACAAGCGCTTAGTACCAGGTTATGAGGCGCCATGTTACGTAGCATGGTCAGCACAAAACCGTTCACCATTAATTCGTATTCCAGCTTCTCGTGGACTATCAACTCGTGTTGAGATTCGTTCAGTAGATCCATCTGCGAACCCATACTTAGCATTAGCGGTAATCCTAGAATCTGGTTTAGAAGGTATTCGTCAAGGGTTAACTCCTCCAGCAGCTGTTAACCGCAACATCTATGTGATGAACGAAGAAGAACGCAAAGCTAACGGTATCGATAACTTACCAGCTTCACTTGATGATGCACTAGTAGCACTTTCAAATGACGAAGTAGTCAAAAAAGCATTAGGTCAACACATCTATGCAAACTTCCGTGAAGCAAAAGAAATCGAATTCGATATGTTCCGTACAGCAGTTCACCCATGGGAACGCGAGCAATACCTAAAAATGTATTAATATTTATGGAGCCTGGCACATTTTGTGTCAGGTTTTTCTTATGGGGTGAAATTGTAGGGAGAGACATATAAGACAAGAATTAGAAAACACAATAGCGATATTGAAGCAGGAATGTATAAATAAGATAGCGGATGAAAAGTTGAATAAAGAATTTAATAGAAGCTTGAAAATGATTAGTCTTCTTTGACACAGACATTTTGTTTTAAATTTACTTGGTTTTTAAAAATCTGGAGCGTTTATTTAGAGAGGCGGTTGTTCGTAAAAATGGATTAATACAATTAGCTCAAAAAGTGGAATCCAAAGCTCTTTCTGTTTAGAAGTATATTAAAAGGCAAATTCTTTAACTTCTATATCTCGTAAAATCTCTACAACAATTGACATTTAACAAATACGTGCTAGAATGATAAATAACTTCAATGCGTTGAAGCGTTGAAGTTTAAAGCGTGAAATTATATCATCTAGGAGTAATCATATGTTTTCAAACGAGGCAAAAACAAAACCATCCCTATTCGAAGCATTATTCATTGTAATAATTGTTATTTCAATAATTTCTATTGCGATAGGTAAGCTAGGTGCTGTACCACATATCCCTATTCTTTTATCCATAATTCTTCTCATTTTTTACGGTTTGCTAAAACGTGTGCCATTTAAAGTGTTGGAAGACAGTATACGATCTGGAGTCATTACAGGAATCGGGGCTATTTATATCTTCTTATTAATAGGAATACTGATTAGTAGCTGGATTGTAAGTGGTACAATACCAACGCTTTTATATATGGGTCTTTCGCTCGTATCGGCAAGTTTCTTTTATGCGATTGTATTTATCATTACAGCAATCATCGGTACAGCAATTGGTAGTTCATTGACAACTATAGCGACTATTGGAGTTGCTTTTATAAGTATTGCAGGAGCAATTGATGCGTCGCTAGTCTTGACGGCTGGAGCTATAGTATCCGGAGCATTTTTTGGTGATAAAATGTCTCCATTGTCAGATACTACAAATTTAGCTGCGAGCATCGTCAATATTGATTTATTTGTACATATTAAAAATATGAGTTGGACAACGATTCCTGCGTTTTTAATTAGCAGTGTACTATATGCTGCTTTATCCCCTTCAGTTGCTGGAGTAAATAATACAACCGTTGCGTTCTATCAGGCTAGTTTACAAGCTACAAATTTTGTGCATTGGTATACGATTGTGCCACTCCTTGTCTTGGTTGTTTGTGCATTCAAAAAAGTGCCGGCAATTTTAACACTTATTGTTAGTTCTCTTGTAGCGCTTTTCTTATCAATATTTCATACGTCTTTATCAGTTAGTGCTTACTGTGCAATTTTATATAGTGGATATGTTTCTGAAACAGGGGTTGAAGTAATTGATTCACTCTTAACTCGTGGTGGAATCAGTAGTATGTTCTTTACAATTATGCTTGTGGTGCTCAGTCTCAGTATGGGTGGGTTATTGTTTGCTTTAGGCATTATTCAAACATTGCTTAGCAAAATTGAAAATTTACTAAAATCAGTTGGTGCATTGATTACAGGGACAGCTTTTACAGCAATTGGGATTAATATAGTAGTTGGCGAACAGTATTTATCAATTTTATTAACAGGAGACGCCTTTAAGCAACAATACAAGGAACTAGGTTTACATTCGAAAAATTTAAGCAGGGTAATGGAAGATGCGGGGACAGTTGTTAATCCGCTTGTACCTTGGAGTGTTTGTGGTTTATTTATTGCCTCGATGCTTGACGTTTCCGTTATTGACTATTTGCCTTTTGCTTTCTTTTGCTTACTGAGTCCAGTTCTTACTATAATTTTTGGATGGTTAAATCTAACCATATCAAGAAACTAAACATACTAGCATTAGTAGTACAAATCAAGGTTAGGGTTTGTGCTACTTTTTTTAGTAGAAGTGAAGAGAAGTCGACCAGCAACTTTGAACATTTAGAAAACCATTTGATGGGGAACTAATAATTTTTGAAATAGATGTAAATCATTCTAAAGCTGGGTTTAGAATTTCATTATTTGGTGCGGAACAATCAGGTAAAGGGTTTGGTACTGAAGCAATGGAGCTTGTATTAAAATTTGAATATTTTCAATAAACATTTTTTAAATGATTTCTTCTAAAAGTTGTTCATTATAATATATAAAAACCTCGCAAATTCCCTTCCTTTTTTTAACCCCTTTTTTCATAAGCCCTAAAGATATTTTGGATGTATTTTATATTCAACTATTGTGGTAGGATCTGAATTGAATCTTCAATAATTTGCTAATCTCGGTATCATCAACTTTTAAATCCTTCGAGAAACCTACTGAAATCGACATTTCTTTTAGATTACCACCTAACATTATCGCTATTGCCTCACGATCAATTTCCGTTTCTTCTGTAATAGCTGCTAGTATCTCAGTAGTTTCTGAAACAGAGAATGTTGCAATTAGCGAAGAAAATGTAAAGGTAACAATCGAGAAATACTAACGGTGAACTTCCTAAACCTTGAAATTTAGTTGTTAAATAGGAATCATACTTCTTTGACACTAGAAATCTACATATTTTATCGGCAGCTAAATTTCAATTATAGAGCCCATTTCTTTTGAGAGGGCTCTTTTCCTTTTAAGTGCCCAATTATGGAGCTTATTGTTCGTTAAAGAGCAAGCTATTTCTCTAATAGGAAGGAAAAAGGTATATCGAAAAGGAATTATTAGATATACCGGATTACATAAAGGGGAGAAGAAAAGATATGAGTAAATCATTTATTGAACAATTACATTATATTAGAATTCCTGTAAAAGATTTAGAACTGTCTGCACAATGGTATAGAGATGTCTTAGGGCTCCAGTTGCTAAATAATACTGAGGAACGTGCAATCTTAAAAGTAAATGAAGGGCCTTTCTTACTTATCTTAGTTCCTACCAAGGATGAAACATTTGCACATTTTACAATTGATAACGAACAAGAATTTAGCATTGGCTTTACAAGTCCGAAATTAGCTGAATTTCATCAATACTTAATTGATAATCAAGTTAAGGTCGAGGCTATAAAAGAAGATAATGGCCATGCCTTTTTCCACTTTTATGATCCGAATGGTAATAAACTTCAAGTACACTGGTAAGGTAAAGTACCTTATTTCATTAAAGTAATGAAACTTCATATTTAATGTTTATATGTCTGTAAAGTTTCAGAAAAAGATAGCCTTGTGAAGTTAAGTTACACATCATTATGGATCACATTTCGGTTATAGAAATGTGGTCTTTATTTATTAAATACACTTTATGGAAAAATACTGAAAGTGAAATAGGAAGTTATGTTAACATGGAATTGAATATATTTATAGTAGAGTAATTGAGAGGGTGAGAAGTAATGATAGTAAATAAAATAAAAAATGAGAGTTTGGAATGGATTAAGGCTATTTTAATTGCTATAGCGTTGACCTTTATAATTCGTCTATTTTTCTTTACACCAATTGTAGTGGATGGTGCGTCTATGGAACCAACCTTATATGATCAAGAACGTATGATTGTAACAAAAATAGGGGAACCCAAAAGATTTGATATTATTGTTTTTCACGCAACAGAGAACGAAGACTATATAAAACGTGTAATAGGGTTGCCAGGAGACCGTATTGAATATAAGAATGATACTTTGTTTATAAACGGAATATCCTACGACGAACCATACTTAGAGCAAGCTAAACATGAAGTGACAGATGGATTGCTAACTAATTCATTTACTTTACAAGAGACTCCCGTACAAAGTGATATAGTTCCAGAAGGACATCTATTTGTTATGGGGGACAATAGAAGATTCAGTAAAGATAGTCGTCATATCGGTGCTATACCTATCGAAAAGGTAGTGGGAACAACGAATTTCGTTTTCTATCCTATTAAAAAGATTCAATTAATAGACAGTAATTAATTCAATAGAGAGTCGCGAATTTAAAGTAAAGGATTGCTATACAGGTTTTATTATTCAAATAAGGGGTTCAATTTTAAAGGTGAATCGGGCTTTGATTATATTCTTCCCTTATTTGGCGCAATTCTCCAGTAAGAATTGCGCCTTTTTTCACGGTCGAGTTATTTGGCCAAATACTTTAAATATAATGGTATATCGCTTTTAGTTTTTAATAATGCTAGAATAATAATAAAATTGAAGGATTATTCTTAATATTTTTGGAGAAGGTGCGGGTTAATGATGAAGAGGTTAGTATTTTTATTACTACTATTTATAAGCTGTAATTTACTTGTGAATGAGAGTGCTTCGGCAAGTACGGTAAAATGGGGGAGCTATACTATAAATTCAGGCCAAATTGGAATCGTAAAATTTTCTACAGATGTAAAATTGTATAAGCAAAATCCTAATGGTTCGACATCCGTTATTATAGGAAAAAAGGGACAGGCATATCGTGTTTATGACATTGAGAAAATTAGAAAGTACGATAACCTCAAACTAAATAAAATAGCTGAAGCTACCAAATACTATCTTGGTGGAGGAGTAACAGTTCAAGGAAATGAAATTATTAAATTTGAACAACTTCCACAAAAAATATACGAACAGGCTATTGCAGTATATGGATATCCAGTAAAATCGCTAGTACCTCCACAATCAACTTTATTTGGATTTGATTATAATTATAATCAATCTATGGATGGCGTGTCTTTTATGTATTATGATGAAAAATCAAATTCATTTAAAGGATGTCACGGCATGTATTCCGGAGATTTGGTTAATGAATATTGTGCAGGTGGGGAAGCTGAAATTAAATTTAGTGAGACAAAGTCAGCATTTTCTTATGAATTAAATGTAAGTGAGCAAGTAACAAAGGTACAAATCCAATTACCAGTAAAAAAAGGAAGTATTGTCACAATTACGCGTCCAAATGGAACTGTTGAAAAAGAGAAGATTACAAAATTCATTCCATATGAATTCTATGAAAATGTTCCTCATGTTGGTATGAAGGGCAGTTTCTATGAATATACACATGTGATTGTTACGGAAAAAGGACGCAAGTTTGCAGTCGGCAGATATATGAGTGTTACAGCTGTTACTCAAGCTGAATTTATACGAAAATAATGATGTATTATAATGATTAAAACCCACCTCACCCAAGCTAAAGGGGAGGTGGGTTTCGTTTATTTTTTCCATGTCAAAACATTATCAAGCTCGGTAATCATGGCGCCGTTTTCTTTATCGAAAATTTGAATTAGTACACGAGATAATTCTTCGTAGCTTTCGTGTGGCTGTAGCTTTAATAATACATAGACGTCTGTTTCGTTATGCTTTTCAAAGGTCATTGTGGACTTCTCGATTTCTGGCTCACCATAACCGATCGATTGAATCGCTGCTGCTCTTTTGTCGAATGTGAAGTATTCGGCGGCTGTTGAGGCTAGGTTCAATTCTTGCTGAGCGATAGCTGTTGCCGAGCTAATTTCCTCCTCAGAAAATGTCACGCTTTTATCTGCCACATCGTAAAAAATTGTTACGGCTCCACCTATAAGGATCAAGATAATAATTGTGATTGCGATAATTTTAGTAGTGGAGGCGCCTTTTTGGTTCAGTGCTTTCATAAATACACCTTCTTAGTTCAATTGTGAATCAATTGCTTAAGTTTAATGTAACTGAAGGCCGGGCAAAAGACTAGAGAGTTACATGAATTGACAATTTTTCTGAGAAAGATTTGTTACAATTTAATGCGAAATCTAGCTATCATCGCTATTAATGTGACCGTTCGATTATCTCCGGTGCATTGATTTCTGTGATGAATTCCTCTTCTTTATCCCTCATAAAGTCGGTATACTCCGAGATGAGGTTTTGATCATAAATTACTGTCAAACGTGAATTTCGTTGAGGCACATTTGGCGTGATTGGATTTCGGTCATGGTCATATAGAAGAGCTTGCGCGGCGCCAGATTCAAAGGTATTACTCTTTGAGATTCCCCGTACAGCAGTTAAAATGAGTCGATTCGCTGAAATGCCGCCTTGTAATTGAATATGTGAACCTACCCCGTACATAATCATGTTCGATTTTGTGTAGAAAAAGCCTTTTATGATACTCGGGGTGTCTCTATCGACAGAGATATTGGAAATATTAATTTCACCGGTTGCAAAAATGATAAGGGTACTATTTTCTCTTATCCCATTTAAAGTACTTTCACGAATGGTGACATTCCCATCTACATAAATTAATGCATCCGTTCGGAGATTCGTATTCGTCACGTTCAAATCGCCATAAACATAATACGTTCCCGATAAATCAATCGTTCGATTTCCACTGTTAGTTGCCCCGTTAATAGTTAGGCTGCTTTTCGTTAATGTCTTTTCGTACTTAGTACACCAAAAAACAAACCAGGACACACATTGCTCCGTCTCACCAGCAACAAGGGTTTCATAGTTTTTAGCAAAACTCCTCGTTTCGTGAGTGGACGTAGTGATGTTCAAAGAAGTATATCTTTTGTTTGTACCTCTTGCTGCTTTGTTTAAAATCGTTCCTGTTATTTCTACAGTATCGTCAGACAGATCCTTCGTAATCACATTAAGCTGGGGACTATTGAAAAATTGGGCTGAAATCGCTGCTGAAGCGTTGGTAGCAGTAGGACTAAAGCGTGTATAGTTCGCTGTATTTGTTAGTCTTGTGCCAGCCACATGCTCATCGTAAGTAGGCTTATTGTTCGTATTTAACACAAAGACATTCTTCTGATCATTCAATATTAACTTCGGTGTTACACTATTTGCCGCCTGACGAATTCGTGTCGTTACACTATCTTCCCATCTAGCGGTTGTCCCTGAAAACCATGTCGCTTGTCTGGATAATATCAGGTTGCCATCTGACTTTAAATCCCCTTGAACCTCTACGCCCCCATGTAAATAAAGATTCCCTCCATTATTGGTAGAAATCGCATATCTAAGCTGATCAGGGATCGCATCTGTCCCGAACATGACTCTGGAAGTAGTTACATTTCTTTTTCCATTTACTATACCGGTACTAATGATGGGGACGATTTTTTTTAGCTCCTGCAATTCGTTTTTTTCATTGTAGACATTTTGAATATTGTTCACGTCAACACATACATTCGTTTGGCCTGATTCACTTGGGATTTCTACACCACCAGCAGTGCAGCTATATCTAGAGTTTTGAATGATTTGATTTAATTTTGTTTGAAAATCAGCTTTTCCAACAGTCCCAGCACTAATATAAGTCTGCAATTCCTTTTGAATAGAAGCGGTTAGAAATTCAACGCCCTTATCGGACACATCCTTTGCTTGGACTACATTTTCTCTATTTTCATTTTTAACGATGCTATTGTTCGTAATCGTAATAAGACTTAACCCCAAAATCGATAAAATAATGAGAACGGTTAGTGCTAATAATAAGGCATAACCTTTTTCGGACTTCGTGATGTGCATGATATTCGACTCCCTAGACTAACAGTTAAAAGGGCTGGACTTCATTGACAAATTGAATTTCTTTTAAGGTATTTCGCGTTTTATATTGAAGCACTAAAACGATTTGATATGAAGTCGCAGTATTCGGATCACCAATAATTCGTGAGCTTTTTATTATGGAAATATTATTGTTGGAAACCTCATAAATGTCATTTCTTAAATGCAATCTTGTCTTTCCATTACTCGTAACAAATCCGACAGGCTTTAAGCTATTCCTGCAAGCAGTATCCAAAATCAGATTGCCAGCGGTATCACGCGTACAGAGGGCAGGGGAGCTAGACACATTTAAATAACTATTATCATTATCTGTAACATTTTGAATAATATGTGCTTGCTTTGTTGTATAGAGGGATTTGATCAGGCTACTCACGATAATGTCGGCCTCATCTCGAAGACTCGTTTCAACCCGAATGGCATCTGTCGTTTCTGTACTTTTCACTATTAAGGAAATCGTAAAAATAGAGACAAACGACAATAGAGTAAGAACGGCCAATAATTCAACTAAAGTAATTCCGGTTTCGTTTAGTCGTTTTCTATTCAATTGAAACATACCCCTCTGAGGAACCTCTTGTTTTCCCATTTGGTGCTGTGACAGTAACAACCACCTTCACGAGGTTAAGATCTTTTTCTGAAAAAGTGGCATTTTTAGATTTTGCCGTGCTTTGGCTCGCAACATACGAAACACTATAAGTTCTCCCATTCAAATCAACCTCAAGTGGTGGATTCTTTAACTTCTTATTCGTCTGCGTAGTATCAACAAAATAACTCTGTATATCAGTAGCCCGCGGATAAGTCCTAGCACGAACCCGCTCCAGCATCGCATCTGCCAAATTAATCGTCACAAGCTTCTCCGTATTCATAGCCGCCGTCCGATTCGTCTGAATAAACAGTTGCGAAAAACTAAGCAGGATGATGGTAATGATGATGATGGCAGCAACGACTTCAATTAGGGTGAAGCCTTTGTTGTTATGTTGGAGTATTTTCATGGATGGTCTCACCTTGTAAAGAATTTTGATTAAATAAACAATAATTCTATTTATGTTGCGTTATAAAGGTGTCAAATATTCCGATTAGTAGTAGTAGGGGAGAAAAAAAGTACAAATAAAAAATGCTTAAGAAAATTATCTTAAGCAATTTTAAATAGTTTATTTGGTTTAAGGAGATGCATTGTCTAATTAGATCGCTCTATAATTTCAGGTTTGTTTAACTCAGTAATAAATTCTTCTTCTTGATCTCTTTTGAATTCTGTATATTGAGTGATTAGATTTTGATCATATATGACTTTGAGTCGTGAAAATGCTGTGGGGTTTCCAGAACTATCCAGAATTTGTTGTGTACTTAAAGGTGTAGGTTCAACAAATCCATTCTTGTCCTTTGAGCTCCCTCTAAGTGCTGTGAGTATTAACCTTTTCGAGGAAAGGCCACCATGTATATTAATATTTGAACCTACTCCATACATAATCATATTTGACTTTGTATAAAAGAATCCTTTAATAATACTTGGCGTGTTGCTATATTCGGATATATTCGATATTGAAATATCACCTTCTGCAAAAATAATCAAAGTACTATTATTATCAATGCCACTTAATGTACTTTCTCGAATGGTAACATTTCCTTTTACATAGATTAACGCATCGCTCTTTAGTTTAGTGTTTGTGATATTTAAATTTCCATTTACAAAATAGGTTCCTTTTAGATTTAAGTCTTTATTACTTGAGTTGATTGTGAAGTTCCCACCGTAAAAACCAGGTCCAACCCAGGTACCCAAGCATACACCCAAAAATACTGAGCCATCACATAATCTAGTGGAAGTATAATTTCCTATAAACATTGTTGTATCTTTTTTATAAGAAGAGGGACTTCCACTACTACCGTAACTTAAAGAATTTGCTTGATGATTAGTTGTAAATCTTTTTGTGACCATGTTATATTGCTTTTCAATTGTATTCTTTACTTCAACTTTATCATCCGGCAATGTTTCCTTCTTCACTACTTGAAGGTTAGGGCTACTAAAAAATTTCGATGAGATTGTTGCTGAAGCATTAGTTATTGTTGGGCTAATTTTTTCATAATAGGTAGTGTTGTTTAGATGAGCACCAGAGATGTGGTTCTCGTACCCTAGATTATTATTTTTAAGGACGTATACATTTTTGTTTTCATTAATAATAATTTTGGGAGTAATACTTTTTGAATCTCTTATAATTCTGGCTGGAACGCTATCTTCCCATAGATAATTATTCTTTACATATGTTGCTTGATTAGAGATGACTAAATTACCGTCTGTTTTAACATCTCCTTGGATTTCAACACCGCCATGAAAATATAAATTGCCTCCTTCGTTCGTAGAGAGTGCGTATTTAAGTTGGTCTGGTATTGCGTCTGTACCAATAATCACTTTTGCAGTGGTTGTTTTTTCTTTTCCGTTGACGATTCCTTTACTAATGATTGGAACGTTCTTTTTAAATTCTTGTAATTCTTTTGTACCATCTGCTTTTGTTAAATAAACATCTTCAATTTTATCAACATCAATACATACTGTTGTTTTTCCTGTATCACCGGGAATTTCAATACCGCCCGTTTTACAGCTAATACCATTTGATAGGATAAGGCTAATTAGTTTACTTTTGAATTCGCTTTTTCCAACATTACCAGATTTAATAAAGTTTTCTAATTCTAATTGTATGTCTTTGATTAAAAAGTCGATCCCTTTATCTGCTAAGTCGGTTGCTTGTACAGTATTTTCCCGATTTTGATTTTTTGCAATGCCATTTGTCGTAATGGTCATTAGACTTAAACCTAAGACAGCGAATATCATGATTACAGCCATTACGAGTAAAAGAGAATATCCTCTTTCGTTTTTTAATGAATTTATCATGTATGATGCTCCTTTCGTTAGAATGGTTGAATAATATTTTTAAACTCCATTGATTTTGATGTTTCTTTTCTACCACTATATTCTAGTTTTAAAAGAATTTCATAAGAATTTTGAGAAGTAGGATTGCCGATAATTTTAGAATCATTTAGTATTTTGATATTAGTGTTTGAAATATGATAGCTTTCACCTTTAATAATCAATCTTGTTGTGGTACCTTGTGTTTCAAATCCGATTTTTTCAAATGTGTTCCGGCAAGGCTGGTCAACTATCCAAGCCCCTGTAATTTCATCCCTCCTACATTTTGAAGGGTCAGTTGTAACATTCAAATAGCTAAAACCAGTACCAGTTTGATTTTCTATAATCTGATTTTGTCTTGTTTCGTAGAGAGTTTTCATTAATTGGCTTACAATAATGTCTGCTTCATCTCTCATATTGCTTTCAATTTGTATTTGGCGGGTAGTCTCTGTACTTTGAACAATGAGTGAAAAGGAAAATATCCCAATAAATGAAATCAAAATTATTACTGCTAACAACTCCACCAAGGTTAATCCTTTATTATTTAAATAGTTTTTATTCAATCGATACATACCCCTCTGAAGAACCTTTTGTTTTACCATCTGGCGAAGTCACTGTAACTACCACTTTGATGAGATTAAGCTCTTTTTCTGTGAAATTAGCATTTTGGGACTTTGTCGAACTTTGCGTTGCTTTATAAGAAATTGAATAAGTTCTTCCATTCAAATCAATTTCAAGAGGTGGATTCTTTAATTTTTTGTTAGGTTGACTATTATCGACAAAGTAACTTTGGATATCAGTAGATTTCGTATAAGTTCCAGCGCGTACTTTTTCTAGCATTGCATCAGCTAAATTAATTGTCACAAGCTTTTCAGTATTCTTAGCTGCAGTTTTGTTTGTCTGAATAAAGAGCTGTGAAAAACTCAGTAAGATAATAGTGATGATAATAATAGAAGCGACTACTTCAATTAGGGTGAAGCCTTTGGAATTTTGAAAATAATTTTTAGTCACAATTTCATCTCCAAGTTCTCTTAGTAACAAGTAATTATTTTTAAAAAAGCAGATACAAAGTAATTAAAACTCTGTATCTGCTTTTTATAATATAGATTTATATTTTTCCATCTATAAATTAAGTATACCATTTCAAATCTTAATTCTATTATTTAAATTATAATATAAAAGTCATAGATGTAAACGTAACTTTTGAAATATAAAATTATTTTTAGTAATAAAGATATATACAATGTGAAAAAAATTGTGTATTTTATAAATAGACAAAAGAAAAAAATGTAAAACAGTGCAATAATTTTAATTTTTACAGAGAATTTTACAAATTTTACAGAACTATTAATTTAACTATAGTAGAATGATAGTAAGGATATTCATAGTAAGAGATAAAAATTCTTTCAATTACTAGCTTTATTTTTACCTATTGGGTAATTTTGCTTAAGTTAGTTGAAATTACATGCGAAGAAAGTCAAATTTTGAAACATCCTACTAGTAATAGTTTTAATTAGAAACTTGAGGTGATTGCATGCCATTAAAAATGAAACCGATTATTTTAGCTGCACTAAGTTTAATCCTTATTTTGTATTTATGTATCCAAGGAAATATTTTTAAAACGGCCTCTGCAGATGAGTCTGATTCAGGATCAACTATCGCCGGCGTTAAAGTTTCAGGGTTAGAGGAAGACGAGATGAAGGAAGTGCTACAACAAGCAATTAATACATGGGTAGGAGAGCCTATCACAGTAAGTGATGGAGTGAGCGAAGTCCAAGTAGATCCTTCACAATTTGTGTTTGATTTAGAAAGTACAGTACAACAATATACAACAACAGTGGACAAGCCTTGGTTTGCTTTTTGGGAATCAGACCGAGTTGTTCATTTACCATTAGTAGTAACTGTTCCAGATGAACTGGTGAATGATATTTCAACAGTAGGAAGCTGGGATGCAGAAGCTACAGTCAACTCTGTTGCTACTCAAGCTTCCTTTTTAAAGGAACATGAAATATCACCGGTCATGAATGATTTGACTCAAATTGATAATGAACGTATCGCACTTTCGATTGAAGCAATTCCAACAGAATCAACGGGTGTTTCAAATGTCGCGAGTCTGTTAAATGGAACAATTCTTTATCCTGGCGAGACTTTTTCATTCATCACAAAAGTAGGCGAAAGTACTGCAAATAATGAAGCAAAGAATTTTGTTGCTTCACTTTTATACGATGTGGTATTGAATACAGAGTTCCAAATTGTAGAGCGTCACTCACAGGAAAAAATACCAGCTTATTTAGAACCAGGCATAAATGCTAAGGTTAATATTCAATATACTGAAGATTTACAGTTTTTAAACAGCTCAACAAGTCCCGTGCAAATTAATGCGACGGTCGAAGGTTCAAATTTAAAGGTTGAAATCTTTGCAAACGAAAAAAGTAAAGAAGTTCTAGTACAAGTAAGTAATGAAGAAATTGCGCCTCGTATCATTAACAGATACTCAGAGGATTTATCAGTTGGACAGCAGCAATTGATACAGGAAGGTACGAATGGTATGCGAGTAGTGGTTACTCGAATTATTTCTGAAAGTGGCAGTACGACAGAAGAACAAATCAGCCGTGATTACTACGCACCAACAAACCGAATTGTATTGCTTTCTGCTAGACAACCGGCTAGTACGCCAGATACTACAGGAACAACAGATGGCTCGGTTGTACCTAACGTAAATACGGATGGAACTGGTACACAAACACCAGGAACGACGGATCCAAATGTAAACACGAATCCAAATACGAATCAGAACCAAAATCAAGATTCATATACACAAATTGATTTAGATAATAACGGTTTACCTGACATGCCGACTAATGAGAACGAAAACGAGTTACCAGATGGTAGTTACTATGACAAAGGTGGTAACTTAATTACTCCATAGGAAGGGGAGTTTGGCAATTGCGAATGCAGACACGAAAACGACTAGGTGACTTATTAGTTGAAGCAGGTGTAATAACAAACGAACAGCTTGACTATGCATTATCAAATAAAAGTCGGGACGAAAAACTAGGTGACTTCCTTATTCGAGAAAATTATTTAACTGAACAACAGTTGATCGAGGTACTCGAATTTCAATTAGGTGTCCCACATATCAACTTAAACCAATACTCGATTGAACCAGAGCTCTTGCAATTAGTTCCCGCTGAACTAGCAAAGCGTGCTAATATCATGCCGATTCGACGAGATAAAAACAAATTATTCATCGCAATGGCTGACCCGATGGATTATTTCGCTATTGAGGAAGTCCGAATGGCGACTGGCTGTCAAATTGAAACTAGTATTGCAGCAAAAGATGACTTGTATCGTACCATTACAAAGTACTATGACCTGCAAGAGTCAATGGAAGCGGCACTTTCCGATTTAGGAGTAACAACTCCAGAATCACAGCCGGAAATCACGGATGAAGAATCGCCAATTGTACGTCTAGTGAACCAAATCATCGCAAACGGCGTAGCGCAGCGTGCGAGTGATATTCACTTTGACCCACAGGAAACTGATTTCCGTGTCCGTTACCGTGTTGATGGGAAGCTGCGTACAGAACGTTCGTTGCCGAAGCACATGCAAAATATGCTATCTGCCCGTGTGAAGATTATGGGTGGTCTGAATATTACTGAAAACCGTGTTCCTCAGGATGGACGTATTAAAACATCAGTGAACTTTAAGCCTATAGATATACGTTTATCGACTTTACCAACCATTTACGGTGAAAAAATTGTTATGCGTATTCTTGATTTAAGTAACGCAGCAACCGATGTAGATAAATTAGGCTTGCACTTTAAAAACGAAGAGCTTTTCCGAAAAATGATTTCTCGCCCAAATGGGATTGTTTTAATTACTGGTCCTACTGGGTCAGGGAAGTCAACAACCTTATATGCTGCGCTTTCGCACCTTAATAAGGAAGGCGTCAATATAATTACGGTAGAAGATCCAGTGGAGTATCAATTAGAAGGTATTAACCAAATTCAAGTAAAAGAAGAGGTTGGCCTAACCTTCGCTGCAGGTTTACGCTCAATTCTTCGTCAAGATCCTGATATTGTCATGATAGGGGAAATCCGAGACTTAGATACAGCTGAAATTGCAACGCGTGCTTCACTAACGGGACACTTAGTTTTAAGTACACTCCATACGAATAGTGCAGTTGAGTCAATTTCAAGACTAAATGACATGGGAATTGAACCATTCCTAATTTCATCTTCATTAGTAGGAGTAGTGGCACAGCGTCTAGTTCGCCGAGTTTGTCGAGACTGTGGTAAAACAGTTCCTGCAACTGACCGCGAAAAGGAAATCTTTGCAGAGGTTGGTATGACTGTTGAAACGGTAAATCGTGGACGTGGCTGTCCAGCATGTAATCATACTGGATATCGTGGGCGTATTGCCATTCATGAGATTTTACCTATTAATAGAACACTGAAAGATTTTATCCTACAACGTGCAAGTGTTAGTACGTTAAGAAATTACATGAAAGAAGCAGGCTATCACACACTGGTAGAGGATGGTTTGTTAAAAGTATTAGACGGATATACAACAACTGAAGAAGTACTTCACGTAGCGACAGTTGAATAGGAAGTGAAATGATGTTTAGTATACGTTCATTATTAGAAAGAGCCTACGAAGAAAAGGCATCGGACTTACACATAACGGTAGGAATACCACCGATGTATCGTATAAATGGAAAGCTGAAGCAATTTGGTGATTATACAGTTTCCCCTAATGATGCTGAGGCGCTTGTAAGGGAAGTTCTTCCTGATTACAAGATTGAAGAATACGAACAAAAAGGAGAAACAGATTTTAATTT
This sequence comes from Ureibacillus chungkukjangi, assembly GCF_044795995.1. Lineage (NCBI taxonomy): Bacteria > Bacillati > Bacillota > Bacilli > Caryophanales > Caryophanaceae > Ureibacillus > Ureibacillus chungkukjangi. Next base: position 1,492,301 of record NZ_CP085009.1, read on the forward strand.
TTCTCTTGGTGACTTATGTCGATTTCGTGTAAATGCTTATCATCAAAGGAACGAAAGCGCCATAGCATTTCGTTTAATTCCATCTAAAATACCAACCATCGAAGGACTAGGTATGCCTAAGATTCTTTATGATCTAGCGGACAAGCCTCAAGGACTTATTTTAGTTACTGGTCCAACAGGTTCAGGGAAATCAACAACTTTAGCAGCAATGCTTGACTATATTAATGAAACAAAATCAAAGCATATCATCACACTTGAAGACCCAATCGAGTATTTACATCATCATAAACAATCAGTTGTCAATCAACGTGAAATTGGAATCGATACACAGGATTTTACAAGTGGTTTACGAGCAGCTCTTCGTCAGGATCCAGATGTCATTTTAGTTGGCGAGATGCGTGACTTAGAAACGATTTCTACTGCAATTACAGCAGCTGAAACGGGACATTTAGTGTTTGCAACATTGCATACATCAAGTGCTCCTACAACAATTGACCGCATTATCGATGTATTTCCACCGCATCAGCAGGGCCAAATACGAATTCAGCTTGCAAACGTACTACAAGGAATTATTTCACAACGACTGTTTGCAAGAAGAGATACAAATGGTCGTGTCGCTGCGACCGAGATATTAACTGCACCTCCTTCAGTAACCAACTTAATTCGAAACGAGAAAGTACACCAAATTCCAAGTGTCATGCAAACAAGCAGAGCACTAGGGATGCATACTTTAGAAACTTCTGTTCAATCACTCGTTTCCACTGGCAAGGTATCGATGGAGGAAGCAAGACCTTATCTACATTTTGAAGATTATAAGTAAATGAACGTTGGTGAGTAAATGACTGTTTATAAATATATAGGTCGTACGCAGCAGGGTGCTCCAACGAAGGGCATTGTAGATGCCATGAATAAACAAGCGGCCATAGCAAAACTAAGAGCTAAAGGGATTAACCCTCGAGAAGTAAACGAATCAAATAGTATTCTGCATAAGGAATTGAATATTGGAGCTGCAAAGGTTAAAAACCAAGACTTTGTTATCTATCTAAGACAGTTTGCGACTCTAATAAGAGCTGGAGTTTCAATCGTGGAGTCCACTCGCATATTAGCAGATCAGACAAAAAGTAAGCCCTTGAAAAAAGCCTTAGAAACTGTAGAGGACGATATTCGCACAGGGGTTTCATTCTCAGAAGCAACAGCAAAGCATCCAAAAGTATTCCCACTATTGTTTTCGAACATGATGCGTTCAGGTGAGGCAACAGGAAATATAGATGATACGCTAGAGCGTTTAGCGAATTCATTTGAAAAGCAATACAACTTGAAGAAAAAAGTTCAATCGACGATGACATATCCTGTGGTGCTTTTTGTAATAACGATAATTGTAGCGATTTTCATGATGGTTTTCATAGTTCCATCCTTTGTAGAGTCTTTTGAAAGCATGGGAGCTGAATTACCTTGGATGACAGTTGCCATTATTGCTCTCAGTGAATGGTTACAGAGGTTTTGGTGGTTAGTCTTGTTACTGGTAATTGGTGCAATTATTGCATTTCAGATGCTTTATAAAAGAAATGCTCAATTTAACTATGCCGTCCATTACGCATTGCTAAGAATGCCGATCTTTGGACCATTGCTACAAAAATCGGCAATTTCTCGTATGATGGGAACTCTATCTTCATTATTTAGCAGTGCTGTACCTATTTTACAGTCCTTAACGATTGTAGAGAGAGTAGTTGGAAATCCTGTTATGAGTAAAGTGGTTTTAGAGGCAAGAGATAGTCTTGAACGAGGAAATACACTTTCCGAACCTTTAGAAGAAAGCTGGCTTTTCCCACCACTTGTAACTTCCATGACAAAAATCGGCGAGTCAACAGGTTCTTTGGATTATATGTTGGAAAAAGTTGCTGAGTTCTATGATGCAGAGGTAGAACGCTCTGTAGATACCCTTAAATCATTAATTGAACCTTTAATGATTCTGTTCTTAGCTTGTATTGTAGGTGTTATCGTAGCAGCCATCTTCTTACCGATGTTTAGTCTATACGAGCAAATGTAATGAAAAAATATAACTGGACTGGGACGTTTTGCAGGGAGGTGAAAAGGTATGCAACCAACGTCCACGCAAATACTAAAAATTAACCAAAAACAAAATGAAAAATTAAAAGGAGGATTTAATATGTTTAAAACAATGAAAAAACGTATTAAAAACGAAAAAGGTTTAACATTAATCGAACTTTTAGCAGTAGTAGTAATCTTAGCTATTATTGCTGCAATTGCTATTCCTGCAATTGGAAATATAGTAAGTAAACAAAGAGATAAAGCAGTATTAAGTGATGCAACATCAATTATCAGTGCAGCTAAAATTGCTTACGCGGATGGAGCTTGTGTTGATGATTCTTGTTCGGGTGCAGAACTTAATACTTACTTAGATGCAAAATTAAAGAATAAAACTTCAATTATTGCTGCATATAATAATTCTACTGGTTTATGGTCTTTAACTTGGGATAGTGATCATGACTTTAAAAGAATTACTGGTGTAGATGCACTAGAAGCTGGAACTGCGGCTGTTCCGGAAGAGACTATCCTTGCTGCTATGAATAGTTAATAACAGGATAATTGTTTGAAATTGGTAATTTATAGAACATCCAATATTAATTGGATGTTCCAATGATGTACTAATTAATTGTTTTAAAGGAGCCCTGCGCATGTTCAATAAAAATAAAAAGAATTCCCATGTTTCCATAGAAATTAATGATTATGTGATTCGCGCGCTTGTTTCGAAGGGCTCAGATTTGTCACAGGCTGAGGTGTTTGAAGCGGCATTGCCTCATGAAATCATCGATGAAGCCACTTTAAAAGATGAAATGGCGTTATTTGAGATTTTTAAAGAAAATGCATCCAAATGGGGCGGGAAAAATCAGCATGTTCGATTTTTCGTTCCGGATCCAACTGTCCTATTAAAATCCTTTGAGCATCCACGTGATGTGGAAGCAAATAAACTAAAAGAGTATGTTCAGATGGAGCTTGGTCATAGTATTCACTTACCTTTCCAGGATCCACTTATTGATGTATATGATCCTACTGAGGGGGACGGACAGGCAATGATTTTTGCTGCTGCCTCTGAGGAAGTAATTAATATATTAACTTATTTTTAGATATCAATATGGAGCCTCAAGCTGCAGACATCCGTGCTTTATGTAATTTACGCTTACTTGAAAATCTTCAAATGATTGATAATGAAAAGACGTATTTAATTGCTAATTGGCTTGTTAACGAATTATCCATTTGTATTTACTCGAATGGGCATGTGGATTTTTTACGATATCAGCAAATTCCAACAGTGATTTCCCAATGGCATGCCAAGACTTCAGAAGAGAATGAGCTTGAATTTACATATGAGGGTGATTTAGAAGATTATCGAATGACGGTAATGGACCAAGTGCTAGAGCTTGACCGAATTATGAATTTCTTCCGTTTCTCTCTTCATAAAGGGGAAAAGTCAGTAGATGAAATCATTGTCATGGGCGATAATCCATTGATCGATAATATTTATAGTTATATACGAGATACTTTACCAGTTTCAGCGAAGTTGGTAAGTGACTCCTTAATATCATTGTACTATCCTGGGTTTAAAGCAAAACATGCATCGTTACTAGGCTTGGCTTTAAAGGAGGTTCATTCATGATTCCAGATATTAACCTCATACCCAAAGTCGAAAGAAATCAACAAGGCTCAAAGTTACTATACATTCTAATGAGTATCGTTGCATTATTGCTATTGTCTTTATTTTTATGGCAATATTTTGGTGCTCGTGCACAAATTACAGAATTACAAGCTGAGGAAGCTAATTTAATCACACAACGTGATCAGCTACTATCAGACGTCAATACGTCACAATCGGTTAATCAAGGGTCTCTTGAACAATCGTTAAGGTTTGTTGAAACGGTATCCTATCCAGTTTCTCCATTAATGGATGAAATTCAAGGGTTACAACCAAGCAATTCTTATTTGCGTAATTATACATTTAACCCTGGAAGTGTTTCAATCTCTGTGGATTTCGAAACTTTAAGTGATGTAGCGACATATGTATCTAGACTATCAAATAGTTCATATTTTACTGATGGACAAGTCCTTTCGATTACAAACTCTGGACTAGGCGAGGAGCTTGGAACTGAGGGAGTAACGAATTTTGATGTCATTCCAAGACAATCTGTTGAAATTACGCTCCTTATAAATGAGACGTATTTAACTACTGGAGGTGTTCAATAATGAAGCTCTCTAGTAATAAAAATACTTCTTTATTATTGCTTATAGTTTTAGTAGCTGCTCTATTATTTGCAGTTTATTATTATATAGTCTTACCGAAAATAGACAATGTCGTATCCATTGAAGGCTCAATTAATGCTTTGCAAACTGAAATTACTACATTAGAAGGCCAAATGTCTTCGATGGATGAACAAGCAGCAATTGAGGTAGAAAATATATTTACTATTCGTCAAAAGCTGCCAAAGTCACGTGAAATTGATCAGTTGTTGTTAAACTTAGAGGAAATCGAATTTGTGTCAGAGGCACGTATAACGTCGATTGGCTTCAATAGCTATGATACATTAGTGTCAGAATCTGCAATTGCACCTACTCCAGAAGAAGAAATCGTTTCCGAGGAAGATACCGCTGAAGAACCTGCAATTGAAGGAGAAACAGAAGGTACTGAAGCTGAAGAAGTGGCTGAAACACCTGTTTCTGATATTGCTGCTGAGACATTGCCGCCTGAGTTAAAATTAATAACTTTCAACCTTGAATTAGAGGTACCAGAGTATCAAAGTCTACAAAGCTTTATAAAGGAGCTTGAAAAGCTTCCTCGAATCATGCATGTGGATACGATTAGCTTTACTCTTCCAGGTGAAGAGGGAGAATTTATGGAAGATGTGGCTGAATCCTTAAATGCCTCAATCCAAGTTACTACTTTCTATTACGAAGGTGAATCTTAATCGGTTCAAAATAAATTATAAAAAACTGTCGGGATTCTTCTTTTAGGGTCCCGACAATTTATATTATAGGAAGGTGAAGAGTTATGGAGATTGTTTATACCGTTTTTGCATTTATATTTGGGCTTGTTTTTGGCTCGTTTTTTAATGTAGTTGGGTTAAGGATACCAAAAAAAGAGTCCATTTCAACACCGCCATCACATTGTACGAGCTGTCAACGCCGTCTAACAGTGATTGACCTTATTCCAGTTTTATCATACATAATTTTACGAGGGAAATGTCGCACATGTCATACTAAGATTTCACCAATCTATCTCGTTACTGAGATTGTGACAGGACTTTTGTTTGCTTTTACTGTTTGGAGCTTAGGTTTAACGGTTGAAACGGCTGTAGCCCTTTTTTTCATATCCCTATTAGTAATTATAGTTGTTTCTGATTTTGCCTATATGCTGATTCCAGACAAAATTCTGTTATTTTTCCTACCGTTTTTATTGGTAGGTAGGATTTTGTCACCACTAGATCCTTGGTGGGATAGTTTACTTGGTGCAGTAATTGGGTTCGGAATACTCTATCTGATTGCAGTTGTCTCCAAAGGGGGCATGGGTGGGGGAGATATTAAACTCTTCTTTTTAATTGGTCTAGTACTAGGCACAATGAACACATTGCTAACACTTTTCATCGCTGCTTTTATCGGCATGATAGTAGGAATCATTGTCCTAAAGGTACGTAATCAAGGGCGAAAAACGCCCGTTCCATTTGGACCATCCATTGCAGCAGCTGCTGTTATCGTTTATTTTTATGGTAATAATATTTTAGATTGGTATATGAATCTATTTTAAAATGTAGCAATTCGAAGGTGGATATCTTCCGTCGAATTGTTTTTTTATGAAATAAAATCCTCAAACACGATTGCCACTGCTTGTGTTTGAGGATATTGATAAAGCATTTTAGTTGATACTGACAATTTTAAGGTTTTGCTTTTGTGCCATCTCAATCATAGCTGCTAATGAATCGACAACCTCCTGAGATTCTTGTAAATAAACAATAGAGCCTGATAATTCGCTCTCCTTAATTGTTTCGAGAAGCTGAGCAGAATCTCCAGTTTGCTTTTCCTGAGGATTATTATTCCAAAGAGTTAATTTTACAGCAGTATTTGCCAAGATATCTTGAGTGTCTTGGTTAAAAAGGGCGGCAGGTGGCCTGAATAAATGGACTTTTTCTTTTGTTACTCTTTGAAGTGACTCCATGGATGCCAGTAGTTCCTTTTCTTGTTCTTCGTAGGGAAGAGTGGCGATTGGCGCGTTGTTCATCGTCATACTGCCAATTGTATATCCATTAGAATAGACGGACTGAACAGAATTAGGATATTTTTCAACTTCTTTGCCAATAAAGAAGAAGGTAGCTCCAATATCAAATTGATTTAAAACGTCGACAATTTGTTCTGTATATGCAGAAGGTCCTTCATTGAATGTAAATGCAATATAGCCTTCTGGTAAGTTAAAGGTAATTGGTTCATCGATAGTTAGTGAATTTGGCTTGTCAGAACTTGGTGCGTCAAGCTTTGTATCTTGTAAAACGGGTTTTACTTCCTCATTCTCTTGGTGTTGAGTAACTTTTTGGTCTGGTTTGAAAATAACTAAGCTAACGAGAATAACTATAGCTAATAAGCTAAGAGAGGCAATGTATACCCATTTGTTTGATTTTAACTTCACCTTATGAGGAGCCGTTTTAAGCAGTGACTCAATGGCTTTAACGTCTTGAACTACTTCTTTTTCAATAATAGCTTCTTGGGATTTTAAAGGTACAATCTCACTGCTAAACTCGTTGATATTCGCCATTTGTTTATTATTTATAGTAACAACTGAATTTGCTTCAACTTGTTCCTCAATAGGTGATTGAATAGTATCTTCAATTTCCTTATCTTCTATATCATCTTCAGGCAAACTCTTATCGAAAAATGGTAATTCAAGTAAGTCTTTATTACTAGTACACTGTTTAAGGAGCTCGACTTGATGTACAAATTCTTCTGAACAAGAAAAAGTAAGTCGATTGCTATTACTTAAGTATGTCTTCGTTACATAGCTAATATAGTTACCTGGATCTGAGTATGTTTTTGTCCTCAAAGATAAACGGTATTTATGGGTTTCATCAAATTCACAAATACTTCTTAAGCTATTTGCGGTTGAAGCATCAATCTCCCAAAATAACTCCAGCTCCTGATCCAAATAAATCTTGATATGTAAATAACTCGCATCATTTTTAGATTCTATCGATAGTACTTCAACGATTTTTACAAAATTAACAGACATAGTTACCTCCCTTCTCAAAAAAGGCATCACTTGTGATTTATACTAATAATAACTATGATTTTTAATCGTTATTTTTCGGTGTAAAAGAGAAAGACATTCTTTCTGTAAAGTCATTAATGCTCTTCATTAAATCAGCTTTTTCATTAGAAATTTTGTGATATTGCTCTTCAAATTTCTGATTTTCGATTTCGAGATTTCTAATTTTCTCTTCAAGCTCGTTAATCTTCGTTACTTGAACTGAGTGAGTTTTAGTCGACTCTTCATATAGCTTGTTATATTTTGCTTTTTCAGTATCAAGTTGATTTGAAATCTTATCAAATTCCAAATTGGATGAAAGCTGATACTCTTTGTAATCCTCAAGAAGCTGGTCGTAGCTCATTTGCTTGTTCGTTAGCGTATTTTCTAACTCGCGAATTTCTTTATTTTTATCTTGTAGAAGCTGATCCTTTTTTAACATTTCACGCTTAAATCGATAGATTGTTTCGTTTGCAGCATTAATTTGGTCCATCATAGCATCGTTTTTGTAGGCAAGTAGCTGACGTTCCTTTAATATATTTTCAATAGAAACAATTACATCTAATGCAATTTTGTCTTGATTTTCTTTTGAGAATAATGATGGTGTATTATCCGTCACCAATGGAGCAGATTCTTCTACCGTATTTGTGATAGTATCCACTTGTTCTTGTGGCTCTTGTTCCAATTCTATTTCAGTCTCGATTGATTCTTTTACTGTATCTTCTAATTGGTTTTGATTACTTAGTGCATTTTTAAACCAATTGCCTTTCTTTTTCTCAGTTATTTCCATCCTCTATGTCCACTCCTATGTAAATCCTATTTTATGGTCTTATTATATATCGAATTAACTAATTTAATTTTAAATGTATATGGTAGAAAGTCAACTACTGGTTAGATTGTTTTATTTGATAGATTAAGAATATATAAGGATTTTCGTAAATATTAAGCTGATAAAATAGGAGATTAGTTTCGGGATAAATTTTCAGCTAAATTTTTAAGTAGTTTTACAATATTTTGTAATTCCGATATTTTAAATAGTAGGAATTATTTAATGTTAATAGATTAGATGCTTCGTTATAGAAAGGGGATGACAATTTGCTTAGAATAATTTTAGTTAATTATCTGATTGACGATAAGTTGTCAACGCTTCCTACAAAAGCATTGACTGAGCGAACAATAGACGGCGAATTGGAAATTATTCAATATGAAGTCTTTTTAGAAAATCAACATGTCATTTCTAAAATATCGAATGTTACGGAGCTTGGCGTAAAAAATTTTCAAAAAGCACTACCAAAGAATATAAGAATCGCAGCCTGTCAAACTTGTCGATACGGAAATTTTTCCCCCTATGGTGATAATGATAATGAAATATTCTGTTTGATAGATTTTGATTTTAAAAATAAAAGTGAAGTATGTGAAATTTTTTCTGACGCAAGTAATCTGGAGAAAAGAAGGCAACATCTCCTGGATTTTTGCTCAAATTACAAGCCTATCTCTTTAGCGGATTACTACACATATAATGATTGGCACTGGGATTGAAACTTCATGCAAGTTATAAGAGGAAATACCATTTTAATCTAGAATATTCTAAAGCAAGTAACTATTTAAAGATTTTGGAGGTGTTTGGATGAAACCGATTATTGGTGTAACAATGACAACGAACAATGGGCAATACTGTATTAATGAAGCATATGTAAAATCTATTATTCAAGCAGGTGGGATTCCGGTTAATATTCCTTTTGGCGTTGAAAGTGATGTAGATCAGCTGCTTGATGGAATTGATGGCTTACTGTTAACGGGTGGGGTAGACGTGCACCCTCACTTTTTCGATGAAGAGCCCCATATTAAAATCGGCCATATTATGCTAGAGCGTGATGAAGTTGAGCTAATGCTAACAGAAGCTGCTCTAAAGAAAACGTTACCGATTTTCGGGATTTGCCGTGGAATTCAGCTTTTGAATGTCGCTTTAGGTGGGACACTCTATCAAGATATCAATTCTCAATATGAGCAAACGCCAATTCTCCATCAACAAAATGCGCGCAGGAGAGAGGCATCGCATTTTATCGAGATTACAAAGGGCAGTCAGTTGCATGAAATAGTAGGCAAAGAAAAGATTGCAGTCAACTCATTCCATCACCAAGCCCTTAAAAAGGTGCCCGAAATATTCGAAATCACAGCCAAATCAAGTGACGGCATCATTGAAGCTATCGAAATGAAGGATTATCCATATTGCGTAGCCGTCCAATGGCATCCAGAGGAAATGGCAATAGCAGAGGATGAGCATGCGAAAAATCTGTTCAAGTCATTCATCGATGCTTGTAAGAGTAAGGTTGAAAATGGGGTTGGAGTTATTCAGTCATAGGGTAGGGTATACGCGATGACATAGCCAGCGTTGGTGTATGTATGACCCATGCAGTTAACCGCGAGAAAGCTAGGTTATTCATACTAGAAAATTTGCCAAGTGATCATAAATCAAATTATATGAACACAACGCACCCTTAAACGCTCACAAGCAACTTTATGTGATCAATCACTAACTCAAAACCACATTAAAAAGGTTGTCTCACAGTCTAATGACCAACGAGACAACCTTTTTTAATGAATATTACGATATAATCCTACAACTTTACCTAAAATCGATACTTGATTTACTAGGATTGGGTCCATACTTGAGTTTTCAGGTTGAAGACGGAAATGAGTTTTCTCTTTAAAAAAGCGTTTTACCGTTGCTTCATCGTCCTCAGTCATAGCTACAACAATTTCTCCGTTGTTCGCTGTGTTTGTTTGCTTAACTACTACATAATCTCCATCTAAAATACCAGCTTCAATCATTGATTCTCCCATTACTTCTAGCATGAAAAGATTCTCTTCGCTAGTGCCATAAGCATCTGGTAGAGGGAAGTATTCTTCAATATTTTCTATCGCTGTAATTGGTAGACCAGCTGTAACTTTACCTACAAGAGGAACATGGACTACAGATTGCTTTTGAACTGCCGCTTCTTCTTGATCTAAAATCTCGATTGCGCGCGGTTTTGTTGGGTCACGTCGGATTAAGCCTTTGCTTTCTAAGCGAGCTAAATGTCCATGTACTGTTGAGCTTGAGGCAAGTCCTACTGCTTCTCCAATTTCACGAACAGAAGGTGGATAACCTTTAGTGCGAACCTCTTCTTTTATGAATGTTAAAATATCTTCCTGCCTTTTTGATATTTTTTTCAACTCTATCACCTCTTTTTGTGAATATGTATCTCTATTAGTTACATATAGTATATCAGTGGAAGAACAGAAATGCAAACATAGGTTCGAAAATGCTGTTGACAAAAACAAGTGTTCGTATTAAAGTAAGAACATACATTCGTGAGAACAAATATTCGAAAAGAGGTTTTAATTATGAAATATTTACAAAAAAATTCTTATATCGTTGTGTTATTCGTTGCTTTCTTTGTGATGGGTGCATTTCTATTAATAACTGATAATGGCAGTACAACATACGAACAAGTCGAAGTTCAACATGGTGATACATTATGGACTTTAGCAGAACAATACCGTGGTAAAATGACAAAGCAAGAGTGGATTAAACAAGTGAAAGCTGAAAATGCACTTAATGGAGAGCATATTGTTGCAGGACATCCTTTAACTATTCCTGTAAATGAAAAAAGTATCTATATTGCAAATTTAAAGAGTGAAGAAGAGCTTCATTCAGTAGAGGTAGCGATTAAAAACCCATGAGTAAACAAAACAAAGCCGTCATTTATACACGGGTAAGTACAGAGAAAAATACGCAAGAGACGTCACTTGTTCGACAAGAAGAGGAGCTGCGATCGTTTGCAAAGGACATGGACTTTCAAGTTCTAGAGGTATTTCAAGATCAGCATAGCGGTTACGAGGTTGAAAGAGAAGGCCTTTTAGAAATGCTAGATTATATAAAAGAAAAGAATGTCCAAGTATTATTTGTGCAAGACGAAACACGTTTAGGACGTGGTAATGCACGAATGGCGGTACTGCATTTACTACACAAGAATGAGACAACAGTTTATTCGTTAAATAACGCCGGTCCAATGAGCTTAAATGAGATGGATACGATGCTACTTGAAATTTTAGCAATTGTGGAAGAATATCAACGCAAAATTCACAATGCAAAAATTAAAAGAGGAATGAGACGTGCCGTTGATAATGGCTATCGTCCTGAGTTGAATATTAAAAATCGACATAATCATGAAGGTCGCGAGCGGATAGAGGTCCCAATCGAAGAGATTGTTAATCTTAGAGAAAAAGGACTAACATTCCTAGAAATTGCGTCCACTTTAAAAGGACTAGGTTTCGAAGTAAGTAAAGCGACAGTACATCGCAGATATATTGAATATGTTGAAGGACTTGAAGTTTAGTTCTTGCCTAACTTATTAGTGCTAGCTCTAAAATGAGCTAGCCCTATCCTATAAATAGTTTAAATCCAAACCTTATTTTCCTTATGAATCTCTTCAGTTCCAGCTTCTAATGCTGTTTTATAATAGAAGGTTTTATGTTCAATGACTTCTAGCGTTTTCTTTAATTCCTCCATCTGTGCTTCTACAGTAGCCTTACGATCTACGAACATATCATATCTTTGCTGTAGAGTAGAATCTCCATCAGAGCACCAAGCTATGAAGTTTTTTATATCCTTAAGAGGCATCCCTGTTAATTTCAAACACTGAATCACTTTCAAAAATCCAATATCCGACTCTGTAAATATTCGTTTTCCACTAGGTGTTCTTTCAACAAAAGGCATAAGTCCTTCCTTGTCGTAGTATCGCAAGGTGTATGCTGTGAGATTTAATTCCTTTGCCACTTCGCTTATAGAATATGTTTTCATCTTTTTCACCTTTTCTTAATAGCTATATTTCTAGTAAACTTTATAATTTTATGGAAAATTTTATCACCTTCTGTATTAGAATTCAAAATCGACTTCTTTTTTAAAAGAAAATGAATCTATTTAACCTATTTTGCTTATATAAAAGTGAAGTCCATTGCTTGACCTAGAGTTAACTATAAGGATTAACATATATGTACAAGGGAAAATTGGGGCAATAATGATTACACAGGTTTATAAATCATCAAATTACCCAGTAAATAAGATTCTCTTGATAAACTTATAATTGGAGGAATTTTAAATGGTAATTGCAAAAGCGCGAGCAATCGATGGTCCAAACAAATCCTTTCATGCTGCAGAAATTAAACGTCGTGATTTAGATTTACATGATGTATTAATTGAAATTAAATATGCAGGCATTTGCCATTCAGACATCCATACCGCTCATGGTGAATGGGGTGCAGTGAACTTTCCACTTGTTCCAGGGCATGAGATTGCAGGAATTGTAACTGATGTTGGTACAGAGGTTACTAAATATAAAGTAGGAGACCGTGTAGGTGTGGGATGTATGGTTGACTCTTGTGGCGATTGTGAGAACTGTCATAAAGGCGAAGAACAATTCTGTCTAAATGGACATGTCCCAACTTATGCAGGAGTTGATAAGTACGGTGAACCAACTCAAGGTGGCTACTCTACTCATATTGTCGTAACAGAGGATTTTGTACTAAGAATACCTGATAATATTTCTCTTGATGATGCAGCGCCATTACTATGTGCGGGTATCACAACATTTTCTCCTTTAAATAAATGGGGAGCAGGCCCAGGTAAAAAAGTGGCGGTTATAGGTCTAGGTGGTCTTGGCCATATGGCTGTTCAAATTGCACATGCAATGGGCGCGGAAGTTACGGTGCTATCACAAACATTAAGTAAAAAAGAAGATGGCTTGGAATTAGGGGCAGATCAGTACTATGCTACAAGTGATCCAGCAACATTTGAAACCCTTGCTGGCCATTTTGACTTAATCATAAATACAGTTAGTGCGAAAATCGATATTAATGCATATTTTGGATTACTAACATTAGACGGTACACTTGTTAACGTTGGTGCTCCAGGTGAACCATTATCTGTCAATGTCCATTATTTAATCGGGCAACGTCGCTCATTTGCTGGCTCATTAATCGGAGGCATCCGAGAGACACAGGAAATGTTAGATTTCTGTGCACAGCATAATATTGTTCCAAAAATAGAAGTTATTTCAGCAGACCAAATCGACGAAGCCTACGAACGCGTTCTTGCTTCAGATGTGAAGTATCGATTTGTGATTGATATTAGTACGATGTAACAATTTTGAAATTTAGAAAAGGGTGTTCAAAATTTAAACTACTTTTTGCGACGCCCTTTTCTCTAATTAGTTTTCTACAATTTACCCCATCATTTATTACATATCTATTAAGCAAGATGAAATACTTGCACTTCCCTCCATTTTTACTTACCTTTGAAGTATTGAGTATCTTCATTTAGTATAAGTTTTAGCATAATACTTAAAATCTTCCATACTAATTGATTGAAATAGAAAGGTGAGATCATATGTTATCAGAACAAAAAATCAAAAGAATAAATGAGCTATCAAAAAAGGCTAAAGAGGGTAAATTAACAGAGGTTGAAGCGAAGGAACGTACACAGCTTCGAAAAGAATATTTGGATTCATTCCGTTCTTCTTTCCGAAATACTATCGAAAACGTTCAAATCATTGATGCAACTGGAAATGATGTAACGCCAGAGAAAGTTAAAGAAATTCAACGAAATAAATTAAACTAATAATGTGACATAATAACGAAAAGTATAACATTATTCTAAAAATGTCCTCAGAATAGATTGTTTTCTTAGAAAATCTTGTCTAAACTGTAAAAGTACAATATTAAGCGTGAGAAAGGATATCACATAATGGCACATTCTGCTGATGTTTTAGCAATTAATGCAATCCGAACTTTATCAATTGACGCAATCGAAAAAGCGAACTCTGGTCACCCTGGTTTACCAATGGGGGCTGCACCAATGGCTTATACTTTGTGGACAAAACAATTACGTCACAATCCACAAAATCCAAAATGGGTGAATCGCGATCGCTTTGTTCTATCAGCTGGTCATGGTTCGATGTTACTATATAGCTTACTTCACTTAGGTGGATATGGTTTAGATATGGAAGAAATTAAAAACTTCCGTCAATGGGGTTCTAAAACGCCAGGACATCCTGAGTTTGGTCATACTGTAGGAGTTGAAGCAACTACGGGTCCTCTTGGGCAAGGTATTGCGATGTCTGTTGGTATGGCTATGGCTGAACGTCATTTAGCAGCTACATATAATAAACCAGGACATGAAATCGTTGATCATTATACATTTTCACTTTGTGGAGATGGCGATTTAATGGAAGGTGTTGCTGCTGAGGCAATTTCTTTAGCTGGTCACTTACAACTTGATAAATTAATCGTTTTATACGATTCAAATGATATTTCTTTAGATGGGGATTTAGCTAAATCCTTCTCTGAAAACGTACAAAAACGTTTCGAATCTTATGGCTGGAACTACATTCATGTAGCAGATGGAACTGATGTAGATGCAGTAAATGCTGCTATCGAAAAGGCGAAGCAATCAGAAGGAAAACCAACATTAATCGAAGTGAAAACAGTTATCGGTTTTGGTTCACCAAACAAATCTGGTAAATCAGATTCTCACGGTGCTCCACTCGGTGCTGAAGAAACTTTATTAACGAAAACGGCTTACGGCTGGGAGCATGAGGCTTTCCAAATTCCTGAAGAGGTTTACTCAATCTTCAACGAAGCAGCTGAAAAACAAGGCGTTCAACCAGAAGCTGAATGGAATACGAAATTCGAAAGCTATAAAGCAGAATATCCTGAATTAGCTGATCAATTCATTAAAGCGATGAACAACGAGCTTCCAGCAGATTTTGATGCAGAAGTACCAGTTTACGAAACAGGAAAATCAGTTGCGACACGTTCTTCATCAGGTGAAGTAATCAATGCTTTAGCGAAAAAAGTACCATCATTCTTTGGAGGAAGTGCTGACCTTGCTGGTTCTAACAAAACTACTATCAAGGGTGCGGGTGATTTCTTCGCAGAAACTCCAGAAGGTCGCAACATCTGGTTTGGTGTTCGTGAATTTGCAATGGGTGCAGCATTAAACGGTATGGCTTTACACGGTGGTTTACATGTATTTGGTGGAACATTCTTCGTGTTCTCTGACTATGTTCGTCCAGCGGTACGTCTATCTGCTTTAATGGGCTTACCTGTAACTTATGTGTTCACTCATGATTCAATTGCAGTTGGAGAAGATGGTCCAACACATGAACCAGTGGAGCACTTAGCATCATTACGTGCAATGCCAAACCTTTCAGTAATTCGTCCAGCTGATGCTAACGAATCAGCGGAAGCATGGAAATTAGCTGTATCATCTAAGAACGTACCGACTGTATTAGTTCTTTCTCGTCAAGACTTACCAGTTCTTGATAAATCAGCAGAACTTGCAAAAGATGGTGTGGCAAAAGGTGCCTATGTGGTTTCTCCTGCAACTAAAGAAACTCCAGATGCAATTCTTATTGCAACGGGTTCTGAAGTAAGTCTTGCTGTAGAAGCACAAAAACAATTATTAGCTGAAGGAATCGATGCCTCAGTAGTTTCAATGCCTTCAATGGATCGCTTCGAGCAACAAACAGCAGAATATAAAGAATCTGTATTACCAAAAGCTGTGACAAAACGTTTAGCTATCGAAATGGGCTCTTCATTTGGCTGGCATAAATATACTGGCTTTGAAGGAGATATCCTTGCCATCGATCAATTCGGTGCAAGTGCTCCTGGGGAAATCGTTATTGAAAAATATGGTTTCACAGTGGAAAATGTTGTAGCGAAAGTTAAAGCATTATAATTATAAAAAAACCTGCGAGCGTAGAGTTCGCAGGTTTTTTTATGCTATTTTAAACAAGATTTCAAATGCAAGATTTGTCTCGTTACATTAGGAAAAATATATGATATGTTTACGATGGTGATTAAGATGATAATTAAAGATTTAATTTCTAATTTGGCCTTACTTTGGTCTGTTATTTTTTTGCATACTCATTTTACAAGTGCCACTCCAATTACTCGGACAAGTCCTTTTTCTAAACGCCTGTTATTTGGTTTGATGGGTGGGTTATTCAGTAATGTTTTAATGCAATATAGTATTCATATTGGCGATACGATTGTTGATATGCGACATATCCCCATTATTTTAATGGCTTTCTATGGTGGTCCATTGCCTGCGATTATTGGTATGATTCTAGTAATTATTGGTCGTTTTTACTTTGGTTTTAATCTGGCGTCCTATCTGGCTGTGTTACTAATTTTCATCGTGACATTTGGGTCGATTTTTGTGTTCAAAACGAAATTATCTAGACGAATTCAGATACTTATTTCAGTAACGATTGCAAATATCACTTTCTCCGTTCTAATCTCTTATGTATTAGCGGATATTAAGGTACTTGTCATTCTTTTACCTGTTTATTGGGCTATTTCTTACTTATCAGCCATTGTTTCCATCTTTTTAGTTCGTTACATTCGCAATTCTCAGCGACTGTTTAACTTATATAAAATGGAATCTTCTACTGATGCTTTGACTGGTCTCAATAATGTAAGGAAATTCGATACGATTTTTAATGAGTTGTTAAAAAATGCAGATGCCAAAGATGAAATGCTATCTTTACTATATATTGATATCGACTTTTTCAAAAAGGTGAACGATACTTATGGACATAAAGAAGGGGATAACGTTCTAAGAGAGCTTGGTACCACTCTTAAAAATTCCATTAGATCCTTTGATATAGTTAGTCGAAATGGTGGAGAGGAATTTACCGTTATCCTCTTAGACTGTTCATTAGATAGAGCCGTAGAAATAAGTGAAAAGATAAGAGTCGCTGTTGAAAATCATCCGTTTCTTCTTAGTTCTGGAGAGAAAATTTCCATTACTGTTTCAATTGGTGTAGCTTGCTATAAGGAGACAACTCGAGTAGCTTCTTCCTTAATCGAGGATGCGGACGATGCACTGTATCAAGCAAAACGTACTGGACGAAATAAGGTATGTATTGCAAATAAATAAACGAGATTGATGTAAAAACTGATACTTAAATAAGCTTGTGATAGTGGAAGGTTAATCGGATTATTCTGGTTGACCTTTTTTCATTTGGTCAAATTTCACAACATAACTCTATCAACTGTTCATATAAACTGAATGTTATAATTCCCGTCCAGATATATATCTATGGAGGTGTATATCGCTTTCTGATTCCAGAGAAAGTCGCTGTTCAGGAAGGGGAGTAGGTGAGCAAAAAGCACATCTGAATAAAAGAAGTTGCTTCAAGAGATGGCCTGCAAAATGAACAACCTTTGTTACGACAATTGATAGAAATCATTTTATCAAACAGCTTGGTGAGGCTGGTCTTGACTAGATTGAGGTAAGTTCCTTTGTTCACCCAAAATAGTTTCCGTAGCTGGCGGATGCTGCCGATGTTTTTTCTCAATTGAAGAGAAGTGAAGGGAAGAGGTTGGGGTGAAGGAAGTGTAGGAGTACGTCTATACGATAATCGAGCCCGTCATTCGACTAAACTATTAAATTCTCACTGAAATAGGAATAATCTAGTGTTCGAATCTCATATAATAAGGTGTTAAGTTTACTTTCGTCAAATTCTAGTAAAACCCTGATTTGCTACTGCAATGCTTTTCTTGCAGTAGTATTTTTGTTGTATTAAGGGGGAAGGGAACTATCTATGTTAAATATAACTATCGCAATATTTTTTATAGGGATTATTTCTATATCCTATGAACAGGGTATATTTACCGCTTGTATTTTTATGGGACTCCTTATTTTGTTATTTTTCAATAGAGAACAACGATATATTACCTCAGTCTTACTTGCGTTTCTAATTGGATTTTCTATATTTATGATTGCTAATAATTTTCTAGAAGCTACCTCCTTTACGAAGGAAATCAAAATAGTGCTTAATAGACTATCTCTTATATTCATCATCCTTTCTTTAGTTGTTCACTCTCTCATTTTCCCTAGAAAAATAGTTTGGTATAATAACAAGCCTAACTGGACAGAACCAATTGTCCTGCCGTTTCACAAAATAAATATTTTTTGGTTTTGGTTGATTGGGATAATTGTTAATGCGATAGTATATTTAGTTTTTATTGTTCAGAAAGATTTGGAAACACTCCAAACACTCTTCTGGTTTTGTATAGGCTTTTCATTAATCAATGCAATTTTTGAGGAAGTGATTTGGAGAGGACTTATGCTTTCTACGTTAGTGAAAATTACATCACCAGGATATGTAGTTTTTATTACAAGTGTTGGTTTTGGACTATTGCATCTTGCTATTGGTTTTTCGATGGGGCTTAGTTTGCTAATCGCCGTTGCGGGAGTGTTTTACGCTCTCATTACACTTAAAACAAATAGTATCTATCCAAGTATGGTTTTTCATTTTGTAGTTAACGTAGGGATGGTATATAGCGGGTTTATTATCTGATGCAGCAATTAAAAGCTCACACCTAATAATAAAATAGGCTGAGCTTTTTAAATGTTTTATTTCACAATTCCATTTTGGAATGCATAAACTACTGCCTGCGTTCTATCTTGTACATCTAGCTTCGCCAATATATTGCTGACATGGGTTTTCACCGTTTTTAAGGCGATAAATAATTCGTTGGCGATATCTTGATTTGTCTTTCCTTGGGCAACCAATAAAAGTACTTCCATTTCACGCTCAGTAAGCTGTTCGTGAAGGGGCACATTGGCATTGCCGCGCATTCGAGTTATCATTTTCGTTGTTACTTCAGGCTCAAGCACAGTTTCCCCATTGATGGTTTTGCGAATTGCCTCGGCAATCTGCTTCGCGTTAGATGTCTTTAATATGTAGCTAACCGCGCCTGCTTCTAATGCCGGGTAGACTTTGTCATCGTCAAGAAAGCTTGTAACCATCATGATTTTCGCGTTCGGCCATTGCTGCAAAATTTGAGCAGTCGCTTCAGCACCAGTCATAATCGGCATGACATTATCCATCAGAATAATATCGGGTTTCAGCTCAAGTGCCTTTTCCACTGCCTGCTGCCCATTTGCCGCCTCACCGACAACGGTCATATCCGCCTGGGCAGAAAGATAAGCAGAAACACCAATCCGTACCATCTCATGATCATCCGCAATCAAAATTCGTATCATTTTCTCACCTCAATTTTTAATGTGTTGAATCGTTTGTGGCTATGTGATCAGAAACGAGTTTATATGATCAGATAGGGGCCCAAGCGATCAGAAACGGCTTTAAGTGATCACAAATATATGCTATGTGATCATAAATGTATCCTATGTGATCACATTCGATTTTAAGTGATCAATCAACGCACGCAAAAACGGTTATGCGCACGGAACCCAGCGTAAGCGCACGTAAAAACGGTTATGCGCACGGAACCACAGCGTATCCGCACACAAACCCTCAATCAGATCTTTTTTTAAAATCCAACCTTTGCTCCATTTCACCGATACCCGTAGATTGAGCAATTTCACCATTTTTTTCCAAATCGACTGGGGTATCATTTTTAGGCACTTCGACTACTTTGTTGCCCAGTGGGACTTTTACTTCTACAATTGTGCCTTCTCCTGGGATGGAGACGATTTTGTAGGAGCAGCCGATTTCGACGGCGCGTTCGGCGATGTTGCGTAGGCCGTACGATGTGGATTTGTCCTGTTCGATGTTGAAGCCTTCGCCGTTGTCTTGGATGCGCAGGATGCCGATGTTGTCCCGGGCGATTAGTAGCAATTCTACCTCTGAAGCCTTGGCGTGACGTAATGTGTTGGAGAGGGCTTCTTGGGCAATTCGGAATAGGTGGTCCTCTTCGGCTTTTGAAAGCTCGATTTCTTCTATGCGATAATCAATATTGAAATAAACCTTCTGTTGTAGCTCTTGAATTAAATCTGTTAGGCCCTGTGCTAAGGTGTTGTTTCGTAAGGCAATTGGTCTTAAGTGTAGCAGTAATGCACGCATTTCTAGCTGAGCCTGCTGAACGATTTTTTCAACCTGCTGTAGGGTAGGTTTCGAAGCTGCTAGCTCATCCTCCTGCTCAGTTACTGCAGATAATAACATTGATGCGGCAAAAAGCTGCTGGGAAACGGAGTCGTGCAGCTCACGAGCTAAACGTTGGCGTTCGGCGATGATTCGCTCCTGAATCAGTTTGTCATTAGCTTCTGCTTTTTCGTTTGTCATGCGCTGTAAGCTTTTGCGCTGTGTTTCGATTAAATCATTTGCTTGAATCAAGGCTTTCTTTAAAGAAAAGGAAAGGTTTTTCTTCTTTAGTGAAAAGTCCGGCTCCACTAATTGCTTTACATAGCGTGTTGCAGAGGTCTCTCTTGATCTTGCTACGGCACTCATCCAGATGCTAATTATAAGGCTTAGGAAAGCAAGGGAAATAAGGATGATGGCAATTACAGGTATTTCATCGAATTCAATATCAAGTAAGAAGCCCCAATCCTCATCTGTTGGTGATCCGAAAAAGATGTAAAGGAATCCAAATGTGGTGCTACTAAATAAGAAAAATAACGTAATCATTCGAAATAGAAATGAAATCATTTACGGATCACCTCCACGTCCCCAAGCCAAGTCGCTACATGGATTACCAATTTACGCTTAGCCTCAAGAGCATTACCATCCTCAAAAATTAGTTTTTCGTTGATTAATCGTTTTGGATTATTTCCTAAAACCTTCGCTTCTCCAAGGATTGTAGAATATTGAAGTCGGAAAGGGATCTCGTAAGGTAATACAATCGTTACTTTTCCAATGGATTGGCGAATTGTAATGACGGACGTTCCAGCAGGTAATATTGTATCGGTTAAATCAAGCGACACGTCCCCGATGAATTTCTGCATTTGGATATCTTCCCATTTATAGCTATCTAGTGGGGAAGAGGTGTTGCCAATCAAATCGTTATTATCAATTTTAGCTTGAAGCTCCTGTGTATTGAAGGTCACGATTTTTTGTTCTTTTGTCATATGTTTATAAAGTATGTAAATTAGAACCCCAACGATTAATAGACGTAAGCTCCATAAGGACAAAATCGCAAGAAAGATAAGGAAACAGCCACTCCAAAACAAATATTTCTTACTTTTTGAAAAGCTATAATAAAGTAGAATTGCGCCAATGATTATCAAAAAGGTGCTGTCATTCCCGAAAATTGTAAGCTCCACGAACACAATTAAAAGAACTGCTATCGCCATAAACGTTAATTGGTTCGTACTAAATCTGTTCATATCGGTTCCTCCTTTTGCTCTTGTTGTATGCAGCCATTCTACTCTTTTCAAAAACCATAGGAGAAGACGTATTTGCCTTCTCCTAACAATTGTCATTATAGCATGATTCAGTAATCGAGCTGGTAGATTTTCTTATGCTTTAAGCTTCTTTTTTTATTTCGATAGTAGCTGGGGCAGGGTTAGCTTTTTCAAGGCCTGCTAGGCGAGCTTCTAGCTGAGTTCTTTCATAATCTTGTTCGATTTTATCGGCTAAATTTTCGATATAAGCTGATAAATCATCGAATTCTGATTCATCCTTTGATTTTAAAACCTCATCCATTTTATGATGTGCACGAGTGACATTTTCCTTGCCCATTAGTTGAAGCTGGCGAACCTTCATATCTTTAATCTTGTGCTTCATTGTTTCGAACTTTTGCTCAAGCTCAACAAATTCCTTGTTGCACTGCTCGATAGAGTTGAACAAAGTCGCTTGACGAGTTTTGTAAGTTTCAACCTCTAAAGAAGCGAAGCCTACTAAATCTACTTCATTTGCTTGCTCTGCTAGCTGTAATTGCTTCGTTCTTTTTTCTAGCATTACAGTTGTTTCTTTTAATTCACTTTGAAGCTGTTCTTTTAGCTGTGCTTGGCGAGCTAATAATTTCCCAGTTTGCTCTGTTTGTTTTTCTGCTTCGCGAATGTATTGATTTAACATTGCAAGTGGATTTTTGCTTTCTTTTTTATCGAATAATTGGTGTAAATCTGCCTCTAAAGTGTAACGAAATCTTTTTAGTAAACCTACCATTTAAATCTCTCCTTAAATTTTATTTTGTTAGCTTTGCCCATTCCATTTCAAAGTTTGTGAATGGATCGTCTTCTTTGATAGCTTTTGATTTGCTAAATGAAACCTCTTCATTGTTCCACTTTTTATAAAGAACATAGACTGTGAAGATTGCAGCAAGCCCCACTAGTGCTGGGATATTTGAGATGGCTGTGAAAATTCCGATTAAACCAAGCGCCACCCAAAATACTTTTCCAAATTTAGAATTTGTCTTCACATAATAGTGCATGCCTAGGTAGACAAGCAGTGCAGAGAAGCCGAATCCTACTAATGGTCCTAACATGCTAAGGGCAACAATTGCTGCGATTGCACCGACAACTAAGAAGAAAAATTTTTTCATTGTTTCTAGCTCCTTTCGTGTTACTGATCCTTTAGTTTGGGTATCAGTATTAAAAGACATCGATATTGCTCAGCCTTGAGCGTATCGTGTTTTCTTATAGCTTTATGTTACACTTGCAACTAATTTCTTAAAACGGCCTCGAATTGCATTTTGCACTAGGTCTCTAGGCTGAGGGCATCTAGGAAAAGTGAACGAATTGTACGTTTCACTCTATTTTGACAAAAAAAGTAATAGAGTTCGGACACCTTTTGACAAAAAATTCGAAATCTTTCTTTTATAATGTGTTTATAGAGAGGAGGACGAAAGATGAGAATCTATTCAATTTTTCATATTAAAAAACAGTACCAATCATTTGTATTTGGAAGAGAAAGACAGCTTCTTGAAATGGTATCGACAAAAGAGCGAGCTCTCGAGTCCTCTGTTAGCAAGCAGCTAAGCTATCTCTGTGAACCAATTGAAGGAAGAATGGTGCAAGGCGTACTTTATGATCATTTAAAGAAAAGTTTTCCAACTATCCAATGGGTGGATGAATATATGAGGTTTGAGCATCAATTTAAAGGTGGTTTGAAAATAAAAGTATGTACGCATCATATAGAAGCAATTTGTGAGGGCTCGCGAATGTTAGATTTGGATTTGTTCCATAGCCTTAGTCAAATGAATGATTCTTTCATTGCATTTAATGCAGAGGATTCCGAATGTGGATGGTTGAAGCCTATTAAGCATGCTTCCTACTAGAGATATTTTCATGTGAAATTGCCTATACTACTTGAAAAAAACTACTGAATAGCTAGTAACAATGTAGTTATTAGTGTATAATCCTTCATGGAGAGTTTATCTTTGTGTTGTTTTTGAGAGGGTTTTTCCTCTATCAAAGGCATATATAAGATAGGATTCGTGGTAACAAGGATAGTGGAGGAGGTAGGCACAAATGAGTTTATGGCTTGCAATTGTACTTATCATCGTAGCATTAGCAGGGGGAGCAGCATTAGGCTTCTATCTAGCTCGTCAATATATGATGAAATACTTAAAAGAAAACCCACCGATCAACGAACAAATGATTCGTGTGATGATGGCTCAAATGGGACGTAAACCGTCCGAAAAACAAGTGCGTCAAATGATGTCACAAATGAATAAATTACAAGATAAATAATTGTAATCTAACAACAGTTTACGTATGTAAAACTGTTGTTTTGCTTTTTATGTGCCAAAAGAGACCGTCTCAAGTTTTTTGAGACGGTCTCTTTTGTTAGGAGATTTCTTTTTCGTCGAGCGGCATCTTGTTTGTTTGCGGTTTGATTTCGTCCAGTGGAATTTCACTTGTTGCGGCAATTATTTCTTCTAGCGTTGTTTCAACCGTTTCGCTTGGTTTTTTCATAACATAGGTTTCTAAAAATTGTCGGACAGTTTTTTCGTATTCGCCAGGGTTTTCGTTGAAGGATTCGGCATGACCGCCTTTTTCGAAGAGCTTGATCATTTTCGGGCCTTCTTTTTCTTCGTACATTTCTTCTGTCATGTAAGGTAGAATGAAGTCGTCTCCCATGCTATGGACGAAGAGTACAGGGGAGGTGATGTTCTTGATTGCTTCCTTTGGTGTGACGCTTTTGAATGTGTAGCCATCACGCAAGCGAAGGAAGAGGTTGGCTAGGTGAATTGGAATTTTGGTTCGCAGATAGGTTGTTTTCATCAGGATTTGTGAGATGAGCTCTGAGAAATTGGAGAATCCGCAGTCTGCGATGTAAAAGTCTGCGCCATCTTCTATGAGTCCTGCGTAAAGGATCATGCTAGCTGCACCCATTGATTCGCCTTGGATGCCGATTATTGCACCTTCGCCAACGATAGATTTTACGGTTTGTACGACAGCTGCGACATCAAATTTTTCGTAGTAGCCATAGCTTGTTGTTTTTCCACCGGAGTCTCCGTGTCGTCTGTGGTCGAAAACGAAGGTGTTGTAGCCAAGTCTTTCGAACATTCGTGCATATTTGACCATACTGATTTTGTTCTCGGTAACACCGTGACAGATGATGATTGTATTTTTTGTTTCTAGTGGTTTTAGAAAGATTCCTTTTATCGGATAGCCGTTGGGAGAGTCAATACTTAGTTCTTCCTTTGGGCATTTGTTAAACCATTTTTCGTCAAAACGTTGTGCTTTTAATTCACGATCATAGACAAAATCAACATCTTTCTTTTTAATGTACATAAGTTGATTGGTCACAACATATCCGAAGATCGCAGCACCTGTAGAAAGTATGGATGTAACAATACTTGAAGCCCATAAAAATTTTTTTCGTTTCATAAAAACACCTCGATTCTTCATTAGTATCTAACATTCGGCTGACACTATTCACCAATATTATAATTGTATCACTATAACTAAGTTTTTAATAAAGATAAGGGATGATTTGCCAAACCTTTGATTAATTTACGAAATGAAGCAAGGACAGACAGCATTATGAAAATGAGGATGATTATTATTATATTACGCAAGTATCATTCGAAGGGTTCATGTTTGTGACTTGGATAAGTGATGTTGGTAGATTGCTTGTGAATGCGAATTATTGAGGAATCATGGTAAACTATAGAATGGAATTTGAAAATTGTAAGAAGGTGAATATAAATGGGGAAAAAGAGAAAGCAAGGTCAAAATCAGAGCCAGGGCGGTCAAAGACAAAATCAGGCTGCGAAAACTGATGATGGTTTAACTTTACAGGACCAACTAAATGACGATGTTCTAGCAAAGCTTAAAGAAGCGAAAAAAAGCTTAGTTGAGAAAGAGCAGGCAAAGGAAGAGGAACGCCAAGCAAGACTAGTGTTCGAGCGTAAACAAAGAGAGAAAAATATGAGCTTTGAAGAGCTTTTAGATAAGTACGGCGATCAGGGCTCGAAGTTTTAAAGGAAAAGCAGCACTCATTTTATTTGAACGAATGAGTGCTGCTTTTTTATTTACTTCTTTCTTATTGAGTACGTAATGATAAGAACGATAAACCACGCTGGTGTAAAGAGTAGTGCTGTTCTTGTTTCTTCTGCAATAAACATGATTATAAGTACTCCAACAAATAGCGTTAACACGGCATAGTTGATAAAAGGTGTGAGTGGCGCCTTGAAAATCGAGTTTCTGTGTAAATCTGGGCGAATTTTTTTGTAGCGAATATGTGAAATCAGAATTATGCTCCACACCCAAATGAAGCAAATCGCACTAACTGTCGTTACAATGCTAAAAGCTGAGTCAGGAATCGCATAGCTTAAAAGGGCACCGATTGATACAACAATAGAAGATAGGAAAAGTGCATTTGACGGGACTGCGTTTTTATTTAATTTTCCTAATGGTTTTGCGGCTTGCTTATTATTGCTTAAGTTAAATAGAATGCGGCTTGTTGAGAATAAGCCACTGTTTCCGGCAGATGCGGCTGAAGTTAACACAACAAAGTTAATAAGGGCTGCAGCAATAGGAATTCCGACAAGAGCGAAAATCTGAACAAATGGGCTGCTAGTGGCGCTTAGCTCAGTCCATGGCTTGATACATAGGATGATAAAGATAGCCCCTACGTAAAACAGTAAGATCCGAATTGGGATTTTATTGATCGCAGATGGAATATTCTTTTTAGGGTTTGCAGTTTCGGCAGCTGAAACACCGACTAACTCAACCCCAACAAAGGAGAACACAACCATTTGGAATGCAAATAAAAATCCGGTAAATCCGTTCGGGAAGAAGCCGCCATGCTCCCATAGATTACTTACGGAAACGGTTCCTGTGTCAGTTTTGAAGCCGATAACTAATAGGATAATTCCGATTACGATAAGTGCTATGATTGTAATGACTTTAATCAATGAAAACCAAAACTCTAATTCTCCAAATAGCTTTACAGTTAGTAAATTCAAGCCTAATAGGATGATTAAACAAATGATTGCTGGAACCCATTGCGGGATGTCAAACCAGTATCTTACGTATAAGCCAACTGCGATAATGTCAGCCATGGCTGTCATTATCCAGCAAAACCAGTATGTCCACCCTGTAATATAGCCAGCCCATGGTCCAACGTACACTCCTGCAAAGTCGGTAAATGATTGATAGCCAGCATTTGAAAGCAGTAATTCTCCTAAGGCTCGCATGACAAAGAAGAGTGATATCCCGATGATTAAGTACACGAGAAGGATGGATGGGCCAGCTTTTTCAATTGCTTTCCCGGAGCCTAAAAATAGGCCAGTTCCGATTGTGCCACCGATTGCGATTAGCTGTACGTGGCGGTTTTTTAAATCTCTTTTTAGTTCTTGCTGTTCTTCCATTTTTTTGCCCCCTATAAAGTGAGCGGTAATGCCTTTGGTTTCGAAGCATGCGAGTAGGGAGGGGAATATTACATATGTAGATCATCGGAGAATTATCCGCCAGCTTTTGTGAATTATCCGCCAAGATGTGGCCGAAATCCGCCAGCTTTTTCAAAATATCCGTCAAATCCCTAAACAAGCTTCAAAATCATTTAAAACAATAGCTGAAAAATAAAAAATGAGATAGGAAAATAGTTCTCCCATCTCATGACATTAAAAAAATAACAAAAAGAAAATAGTAAAAAGCATTATTCTACAAATAAGAATAATCCTGTTTCTATGTTGTTACCTTTTCTGTCCTTTTGCCTGAGATTGTGAACCCTTCGGCGTCGCAAAATAATGCGATCTCTCCAGAAATTGCTCCTGCTATAGTCATCCCATAGCAATCACCGCTATTAAATTTATCTCTACTGAACTCTATATATGAAACGTCCTAGTAGAGCGATCAGCAACCTGCTGATATGTGTCATTATATCAAAAAAGTAAAGACGGTCTAGTAGTTTAACAAAAATAAGATTGTTAAGAAAAATGACAAAATAATGATATTGAACAAAAAAGAGAACATAACATAGAAATGTTACATTCTCTAATCGCTCGCACTATTAGCTCTTAATGAGGGACTTTTTATTTTTTGATAGAGGACATATCCAATCTTAAAGACAATGAGAAACGTAATTGCCCCGGCAGTATCCAGAATTACATCGTCGAAAATACCTGTTCTTCCAGCGATAAAGGTTTGTCGGAATTCGTCAAGTGAAGCAACTATAAATGTAGACAGGAGCGCGCAAATTACTGAAAATTGCACTTTGAACTTGCGATACATTAAATAAAATAGAATGGCAATACAGCCATAGCCGACAAAATGTAGTCCTTTTCGAACTAGGAATTCGATGAAATAGTAATAGCCACGAGTTTCAACTGAAATGGTTTTCCCCCAATAAGTTACTTCAATCTTGCTCAATAGATTATAGAAAGGCTGGTTGCCTAACGTTTCCTGTAAGGTTGGTACGATTGTTTGCTGTTCGTAGGTCATACTTGATACACAAAATAATAAAATTAATACGGCAATAATTATGAAGAGATATTTTTTCATCGGTGCTCAGAATAAACTTCTTTCTTAGTAATTTGGTCAATTGGTGAAAAGTCTTTGATTGTTTGTGAATTTTCGTAGGCCCTCAGATTATCCAGGAATTGCTGCTTTGAGCTAGCTCCAATTACAGTTGATGCGATAGCTGGGTGGCTTAAATTGTAAGCGATGCTAAGTGCGTGAATATCCTCGTAAGCATCCTGCAATTCTGTTAATGTCTTTTGTAATTCTTCCTTAGAGTAGGTTTGATAGCCATTTGAGTTTTCTAGTCGTTTTTGCCACTCATTTGTCAATAAACCCTTTGCAATGGAGCCTCGAGTCACAACCGATGCATTCGTTTCTGAAATTTCGTCAAACCATTCTTCTGCGCGGCGATCTAAAATGCTATATTGCATCATATTGGATATACCATGGCTGCGTTCTAGGAAGGATCTAAACACGTTTGGACGAATAGAGGAGATGCCGTATTGTCTAATATAGCCTTCTTTTTTCAGCTGCTCAAAGGTTGAAATAATTTCATCCCAAGGGTCATCAATAGTTCCACCATGCAGTTGATAGACATCAATATAATCCGTTTTCAGACGCTTTAAGCTCATTTTCACGGCGTTTTCAATATGTGCAGGGGATGGATCCCAATGCCAGCCATCTTCGCCAGTATTCCAGCGGTTTCCGACTTTCGTTGCAAGCACGATATCGTGACGGTGAGATTTTAAAAGCTCTCCAACAATTTCTTCGTTTATCCCTTTGTCGTAAAGGTCTGCAGTATCGAAATAGTTAACCCCTGATTCAAGGGCTGTTTCTACAATTGGTTTTGCGTCAGCTAATGAAGTTGGAAGGGACATGCAGCCTAAACTGATTTCTGAAATTTCAATATCACTGTTTCCAAGCGTTCTTTTTTTCATTACATAACCCTCTTTCCTTCAAAGAAATTCTTCACTAATGGTACAATGAAAACAATAAATACGACAAGCGAGGGCATTTGAAATGAAGAAATTTGAGGAAAAATCACTACATTCAACTCCAATCTATGCAGGTAAGGTTATTTCATTGAAGGTCGATGATGTTTTATTGCCAAATGGAAAGGAATCAAAAAGGGAGATTGTAAACCATCCTGGAGCAGTTGCCATTATTGCGATTACAGCTGAAGGTAAACTCGTACTGGTGGAGCAATATCGTAAAGCGCTTGAGAGATCGATTATTGAGATTCCAGCTGGTAAGTTAGAGCCAGGGGAGGCCCCAGAGCATACAGCAAGACGAGAATTAGAGGAAGAAACAGGCTATGGCTGTCATAGTCTAACGTATTTACAAACCTTTGCAACGTCGCCTGGCTTTGCGGACGAAGTGATTCATTTGTTTGTTGCCCAAGATTTATATAAAATAGAGGCAAAAGCAGAGCTTGATGAGGATGAATTTGTGGAACTATTAGAAGTAACGGTAGAAGAAGCAGAGGAAATGGTGAAAGAGCAAGGTATTTTTGATGCAAAAACAGCTTTTGCTGTCCTATGGATGAAAGCAAATCAGTAGAAGTAGTGATTTTTTGTAAATAAAAGACATAAAAGAAGTATAAAAGTTTGGTTAGAAAATATGATAGATTCCATTAAAAATCTAAACTATTTAAAGAGTAATAATGATAGAGAACGAGCATAAGCTGTAACAACGAAAGGAGAATGCTTATGTTTCGTTCGGTCTTATTTATCCAATACGCTATCATTCTAGCAATCAGCTTTGTCAGTGGTGTCATCTGTTTTCAAGTGTTTCCATTGGACAAGTCCATGAAATTAATAAGCTTTATTGATCCAAGAGTACTTGATATAACAGATATATCGATTTGGGGAACGATTGTACCGCTTATTGCTTGGATGGTGCTGGTGTTATTTTTTGCAACTCATCCCTATTTATATGTCCTAGCAAAATTAGTTGTTGGCGTAAAAATTACATTCTTTGGATTTAGCTCAGTGTTTCTATTAACACAGCAGGAGTCGCTGCTAGTGTATAGTATTTGGTGGTTTCCGTTTCAATTGATTTATTGCTTCCTGCTCTTTATGCTTTGCTCCGTTTACGCAGCTAAAAAAGTAGGCCCAAACAAGAAATATGTCTTTTCACAGAGACTATTTGTTACAGTTTTGATAACACTATCCGTCATTTGTGTAGGTGAAATTGTGTCAATCTCATATATTCTACCTAAACTTTGACAAGTCTTATAAACAAATTTTAGTAGATTCGTACCGAACTGGCGGTAAATAGTGCACGAAAATGCTCGTTTCGTTTGTTTGCATGAATAATTCATCCCTCTCTTGTAATAGCTTTTACTCATTTGTTATAATAGAATGAGTTTAGGAGGGCGTCGTATGGAAAGCCGTATTGATCGTATAAAAAAGCAATTGCATAGTGCTGGCTATAAACTGACGCCACAGCGTGAAGCGACAGTTGCAGTGCTATTAGAACATGAAGAAGACCATTTGAGTGCTGAGGATGTCTATTTATTAGTAAAAGACAAAGCACCAGAAATCGGGCTCGCAACAGTTTATCGAACTTTAGAATTATTAACTGAATTGAAAATTGTCGATAAAATTAATTTTGGCGATGGGGTATCCCGTTATGACCTTCGACAAGAAGGCGCAAAGCACTTCCATCATCACCTTGTCTGTATTGAATGTGGGGCAGTAGACGAAATTCAAGAAGATTTGCTTGAAGATGTTGAAGGCATTGTTGAAAAACGCTGGAACTTTATTATCAAGGACCACCGTTTAACATTCCATGGTATCTGCCACAGATGTCATGATAAACAAGAAGATCAATAATTAAAGGATGTACAATTCGTATTAAGCGCGAATGTACATCCTTTTAATTTTGTGCGGGGTTGGGGGAGTTGTGTGTGTACCAGGTACACACACAACTCAAAAACAATTCACAATAGTCCGGGTGCCAGGTACACACACAAATCAAGAACAATTCAGAATAGTCCGAGTGCCAGGTACACAAACAATTCAAGAACAATTCAGAATACACTAGGGACCGGGCACACATACAATTCTCATACAATTCTCATACAATTCTCATACAATTCACGGGCTATTGATTGCTTGTGGAGTTTTGGAAATATATCTATAGTTAGAGGTAGAAGGATAGGTGATTTTTTTGCGGGATGCGAAGGAAGCAATTTTGGATTATTTACATTTTTTACAGGTGGAGCGACAGCTGTCAGCGAATACGTTATCGTCTTATCGCCGAGATCTTGAAGGCTATGTGGAGTATTTACATAAAGAAGTACAGCTATCAAATTTAAAGCAAATCGAACGGACACATATATTACTACGCCTTGAGGCATTAAGAACTCAAGGGATTTCGGCAAGAACGATTGCACGACATATTTCGTCTATTCGTTCTTTCCACCAATTTTTGCTGCGGGAAAAACTAACAGAAACGGATCCGACGATTCATTTGGAAATGCCGCAAATTGAACAAAAGCTGCCAAAGATATTATC
Organism: Ureibacillus chungkukjangi; assembly: GCF_044795995.1. Lineage (NCBI taxonomy): Bacteria > Bacillati > Bacillota > Bacilli > Caryophanales > Caryophanaceae > Ureibacillus > Ureibacillus chungkukjangi. The sequence goes on from NZ_CP085009.1 coordinate 1,523,832, forward strand.
AATAGAAGAAATTGATATGTTAATTGGAGCGCCAAATCGAAGTAAGCCACAGGGTGTTCGGGATGTAGCAATGCTGGAGCTGCTTTATGGGTCAGGAATGCGTATTAGCGAGCTTATTGGCTTAAATTTAGAGGATGTTCACCTGACAATGGGCTTTGTTCGTGTATTCGGAAAGGGTGGTAAAGAGCGAATTGTGCCTCTTGGGAAGAGTGCCATTTCTGCTATTGATGCCTATTTGCAAAATGCCCGCTCAAAATTACAGGGCAATTATCCAAAAACCGATGCATTTTTTATAAATCAACGAGGAAAACGTTTAACAAGACAGGGTTGTTGGAAATTATTAAAAGAGCATGCTACAAAAGCAAATATACAAAAAGAAATTACGCCTCATACATTACGTCATAGCTTTGCGACACATTTAATCGAGAATGGGGCGGATTTGCGAGCGGTACAGGAAATGCTTGGTCATGCAGATATTTCAACTACACAAATTTATACACATATTAGTAAATCAAGACTTTCAGAGGTTTATAAGCAATTTCATCCCAGAGCATAGGGTAGCCTAACTATTTTCCTCATCTGAATTTGCAACTTTATCAAAACGAAAGAAAAATATATTTGTAAGATGTCTGACCTTTGTTTAATATATAAGGTGTGGAAATTTCATTCAAGAAATGTAAAAGAAACCAAAGCTATCAGCAAAACGAATTTGTTGGTAGCTTTGTACAATGAACACGTGTTGACCTGAACTTATAGGGGAATAATGTGTAGGCGTAAAACTGCTCATTTTCTCCGGAGTTAGTTGAAAGAGGAGGACATATATTATGAAACCGTTTAAAAAAATACATGTTGTTGTAATGGACTCAGTTGGGATTGGCGAAGCCCCTGATGCTCAAAAATTTGGGGATGTGGGTGCTGATACTCTAGGACATATCGCTGAAGAAATGAAAGGGCTAACAATGCCAAATCTTGGGGATCTTGGCCTTTCAAATATTCGTGAAATTAAGGGTATTGAAAAAGTGACTGAGCCAAAAGCGTACTACGGTATGATGCAGGAAGCTTCTGTCGGGAAAGATACAATGACAGGACACTGGGAAATCATGGGCTTAAACATTGACAAACCGTTTAAAGTTTACCCAGAAGGATTCCCTGCTGAGCTTATTCGAAAATTAGAAGAAAAAACTGGACGTAAAGTAATCGGGAATATCCCTGCAAGTGGAACGGGTATTATTGATGAGCTAGGTCCAGAGCATATGGAAACAGGTGCAATTATCGTTTATACATCTGCTGACCCAGTACTACAAATTGCTGCTCATGAGGAAATCGTTCCTTTAGATGAGCTTTATAAAATCTGTGAGATTGCTCGTGAGCTAACACTTGACCCTGAATTTTTAGTTGGCCGTGTAATTGCTCGACCATTCGTTGGAACTCCAGGGAACTTCACACGTACTTCAAATCGTCATGACTATGCACTAAAACCATTTGAACGTACAACAATGAACGAATTACAGGATGCAAATCTTGATGTGATTGCTATCGGGAAAATTTCAGATATCTTCAACGGTGAAGGGGTAACTGAAAGTATCCGTACAAAGGATAACACAGACGGAATGGACAAATTTGCAGAAGTCGTTCGACGTGATTTCCATGGTATCAGCTTTTTAAATCTTGTTGATTTTGATGCAAACTTTGGACACCGCCGTGATCCAATTGGCTACGGGGAAGCGCTGGAAGAGTTTGACCGTCGTTTACCTGAAGTGCTAACGGCTTTAAATGAAGAGGATCTTTTAATTATTACAGCAGACCATGGGAACGATCCGACTTTCCCAGGAACAGATCATACACGTGAATATGTGCCGTTAATTGTATATTCTCCAAGATTTGAAAAAGGTAGCGAGCTGCCATTACGCCAAACGTTTGCAGATATCGCAGCTACAATTGCTGAAAACTTTAAAGTCGAAGCACCTCAATTTGGCACAAGTTTCTTATCAAATTTAAAGTAGGGGGCACATTCACATGAGAATGGTCGATATTATTGAGAAAAAACGAAATGGTGAAGAGTTAACAACTGAAGAGATTCGTTTCTTCATTCAAGGCTATACAGAAGGTTCAATTCCTGATTATCAAGTAAGTAGCTTAATGATGGCTATTTATTTCCAGGATATGAATGATCGTGAAAGAGCTGATTTAACTATGGCTATGGTTGAATCAGGAGATCAAATCGATTTATCTGGTATCGAAGGAATTAAAGTAGATAAGCACTCGACAGGCGGTGTAGGTGATACAACTACACTTTCTTTAGCAGCAATGGTTGCAGCTTGTGGTGTTCCAGTTGCGAAAATGAGCGGGCGTGGCCTTGGTCATACAGGTGGAACAATCGATAAATTAGAAGCAATTCAAGGCTTCCATGTAGAACTAACAACTGATCAATTTATGAAGCAGGTTAATGACATCGGAACAGCTGTTATTGGTCAAAGTGGAAACCTAACTCCAGCCGACAAAAAGCTATATGCTTTACGTGATGTAACTGGAACGGTCCCAAGTATTCCATTAATCGCAAGCTCGATTATGTCTAAGAAAATCGCTGCTGGTGCTGATGCAATCGTTCTTGATGTTAAAACTGGCGATGGTGCCTTCATGAAAACCTTTGAGGATGCACAAAGCCTTGCTGATGCAATGGTTCAAATCGGTAACAATGTTGGCCGTAATACAATGGCGATTATCTCTGATATGAGTCAGCCACTAGGCTTTGCAATCGGGAACGCTCTTGAGGTTCAAGAAGCAATCGACACGTTAAATGGTCAAGGTCCTGAGGATTTAATGGAGCTATGTTATACACTAGGCTCTCAAATGGTGGTTTTAGGTGGTAAAGCAGCAACAATTGAAGAGGCTCGTAAACAACTTCAAGAAGTGATTGCAAACGGCCAGGCACTTGAAGTATTTAAGAAATTCATCGCGGCCCAGGGTGGAGACGCGTCCGTTGTAGATAACCCGTCTTTATTACCTAAAGCAAAATATCAAATTGAACTGCCTGCACTTGAATCTGGCTATATTGCTAAGATTGAAGCTGATGATGTTGGTGTGGCGGCGATGCTTTTAGGAGCTGGTCGTGCAACGAAGGAATCAACAATTGACTTATCTGTTGGACTTGTCCTTCAGAAAAAAGTTGGGGACAAAGTTGAAGAAGGCGAGTCTCTTGTAACAATTCACTCAAATTCTGAAGACATTTCAGAAGTAAAAGCAAAACTATATCAACATATTTTAGTATCAAAAGAAAAAGTAGAAGCTCCAACATTAATTAAACAAGTCATTACTAATTAATCGGTAAATTCTATTCCTAATAAAGCTGGTAGCATAAAAATGTGCTGCTGGCTTTTTTTGTGAAAATCGTTCATATCCATTAATCATTACTTATGTTAAAATAGGGGTCGTTCGTACTAATTTATTGTTAAATGTGTTCGGAAATTTTAATTGAAGAAGGGATAAAATGAGTAAGCTTGGAACTGGAAGATTTGAAGGGTATTCGCTTAACCATTTTAAAAAGGACTTATTATCCGGAACGATTGTCGGAATAGTGGCTGTTCCTCTAGCAATGTCTTTTGCAATTGCATCAGGAGTGAAACCCGAATACGGTATCTATACCGCAATAATCGCTGGAATTTTAATTTCTTTATTAGGTGGGTCAAAATACCAAATAGGTGGTCCGACTGGTGCGTTTGTACCGATTCTTTTAGGCATTGTTATTTCTTATGGGTACGAGAATTTGTTGCTTGCCGGGTTAATGGCAGGAATCATGCTCGTTTTAATGGGGCTGTTTAAATTAGGCGCCCTCATAAAATACATTCCTAGACCAGTAACAATCGGCTTTACTGCCGGAATAGCCGTGATTATTTTTACAGGTCAAATTGCTAATTTCCTAGGCTTGAGAGAAATTGAGCAGCATGAAAGATTTATAGATAATATGAAAGAAATTGGCGGCCACCTCTATACGATTAATGGCTATAGCATATTGGTTGCAGCGATTTGTTTTGTAGTTATGCTTGTGACACCTAAAGCACTGCCAAAGGTACCAGGTGCACTAGTTGGTATCGTTGTTTCATCTGCTGTAACAGCTCTTTTCTTAAGCGGGCATGTCGCAACAATTGGCTCGACATATGGGGCCATACCAAATCAATTGCCGGAGTTTGGTATTCCAGAACTCACGTTAGATAAAATTATGATGCTACTGGGACCTGCATTTGTCATCGCCATGCTCGGAGGAATAGAATCTCTTCTGTCAGCAGTTGTTGCTGATGGTATGACAAATAGTAAGCATAATAGCAATAAAGAACTGATAGGGCAAGGGATTGCCAATATCGTCACACCACTTTTTGGGGGAATTCCTGCTACAGGTGCCATTGCAAGAACAGCAACGAATATTAAATCAGGTGCAGTCTCACCAATGTCCGGCATTATTCACGGTGTTTTTGTTTTGCTAACTTTACTCGTTTTAGCACCGTTTGCTGTACATATTCCACTTGCAGCATTGGCGCCGGTCTTGATGATAGTCGCTTGGAATATGAGCGAACGAAAGCATTTTGCTCATATCCTGAAAATGAAATCAGGAGATTCATTAGTATTAGCAACAACGTTTCTATTAACGGTTTTCACCAGTTTAACAGTGGCGGTTGCAGCTGGGCTCATACTGGCGATTGTTTTGTTTGCTAAACGAATGAGCGAAATGCTAGCTGTGTCGAAAGTGCTTCCAGATAGTGAAGGGAAAGTAAATTCTCAAGTCGTAAACTCTAACCATGATTGTCCACAGGTGAGTATCTTCACAGTAGAAGGACCGCTATTCTTTGGAGCAGCACAAACATTCGAGCAATCCATTCTATCAACAATCCATGCAAAGCCCAAAGTTTTAATATTACGATTAGGCAAAGTTCCTTTCCTCGATACGACGGGCGAGGAATACTTCCGAAATATTTTACGAGATTTCAAAGGTCGAGGCTGCAAGGTATTAGTTACAGGCGTCCAGCCTGGCTTAAAGAAAATATTGGATCAAAGCGGACTAACCGAAGAAATAGGGAATGCAAATTTCTACTCCCACACTGGTGAAGCCATCAATCGTTCCATCAGCTGCCTAGATCGTGAGGCCTGTATCGGCTGCAAGCATTTTGCGTTCAGGGAATGTGCTGAGCTGAGTGGGGCTAAGATTGGTACTGGAATGAAAATAGGATAGAGTGCACCCCCTAGCTTGTGGATAAAACAAGCTAAGGGGTGCGCTTTTTTGTTGTTGAAGGAATTCTTAAATTTGGTGAAAACAAATTGCGGGGAGGAAAGCGGCGTTCACGGTGGGAATGAAAGCCACTTTATTAAAAGTTACGTTGAAAAATGTCTCTCATAAGAGCGATGACAGATAATTTAGAAGGAGTTACATTGAAAAGTGTCTTTCATAAGAGGAATGAACGCCACTTTATTAAAAGTTACGTTGAAAAATGTCTCTCATAAGAGCGATGAAAGACATTTTAGTAGGAGTTATATTGAAAAGTGTCTTTCACAAGAGGAATGAACGCCACTTTATTAAAAGTTACGTTGAAAAATGTCTTTCATAAGAGGGATGACAGACAATTTAGAAGGAGGTACATTGAAAAGTGTCTTTCACAAGAGGAATGAAAGCCACTTTATTAAAAGTTACGTTGAAAAATGTCTCTCATAAGAGCGATGAAAGACATTTTAGTAGGAGTTACATTGAAAAGTGTCTTTCACAAGAGGAATGAAAGCCACATTCACAGGAAAGAGCAAGAGAAGTGGCATTCATAAGAGGAATGAAAGCCACTTTGACATGAGAGAGCAAGAGAAGTGGCATTCATAGTGGGAATGAAAGCCACTTTCACAGGAGAGAACAAGAGAAGTGGCATTCATAGTGGGAATGAAAGCCACTTTTACAGGAGAGAACAAGAGAAGTGGCATTCATAGTGGGAATGAAAGCCACATTCACACGAAAGAGCAAGAGAAGTGGCATTCATAACCCGAACCAGCACCCGAACCCGAACCCGAACCATTACAAATCCAGAAAATTTCTCGCGTACCCCTGAATATTTCTTCTTAATCCTGCCCAGAATGCTATTTGTGTGAATTTTTATTCTACTATTAATAGATTCCTGTGATTTTCTACTGTAGAAAATTTGTGTCGCTGCAGTGAATCACTCCTATATTCATTACTTCAAATAACCGATAGAAAAATGGCTGTGACAAAAGTTGGTGTTGCAGCCATTTTTTACGTTTAAAATAAAACTTTTTTTACCATACTTAATTTTGGTAAAGCAATGCTTTTTTAAGTCATGAAAAGTTTAGCTTTCTTATTTGAATTGAAGCAGCTTTGGCTGATCGTGTAGAACAACCTAATCGATTTGCCCGGTTACTAATTTTTTAGCATATTGCAACACTTGGAATACCACTGAGAGCTTGCGAGAGAAGCCTCCATTTGCATCTAAAAGAATGGACTAAACCGAGTATGAACTTGAAGGAACCTAAAGGAATTCAACACTGAATTCAACACAAAATTCAACACTCGATTCCAAGGCGATCTGGTGTGAAGGAATTTGGCCAAATATCTCCTGATTCTGCTTATTAATTTGTCGTATTTTCACTAGTTTCAGCGAAATTCTTCTAGTCTTGTCAGGAATAAAGGATATGACGAGAAAATGTGGAATAATGCTAACTAAAGAGGAGGCGAATTATCAAAATGAACTATGAAATTAATATGCACTTAAATGATATTGCAGTCATCAGGCTCTTTGGTGAACTGGATCACCACGAAACGGAAAAAATTCGCGCACATATATCGAAAACGATAATGCAAGGGAATTTGACTACGATTATTTGGAATCTAGAAAGACTGAACTTTATGGATAGTTCAGGAATCGGTTTGATTTTAGGACGTATGCGAGAGTTAAGTGCTGTTAATGGACAAACCATTATCTTAAATCCGTCAAATACAATGAAAAAAATCTTTCAATTTTCAGGTTTAGCCTCTTTCATGATGGAGGATACAGAAGCAGATGCAATTTTACACGCAAGGGGGATTGTGAATGGATAACGAAATGACGCTTTCATTTGTAGCAGTTAGTGATAATGAAAGTCTGGCGAGAATGGCAATTACTAGTTTTGTTGCTCAACTTGACCCAACCATTGACGAGCTTTCAGAATTTAAAACAATCGTTTCAGAAGCTGTATCCAATGCAATTATTCATGGGTATGACGAAGATGGTAAAGGAATCGTTACTGTTCATGCAGTGAGAGATGGAGATTTAGTATCTGTCGCTGTGAAGGATAACGGAAAAGGGATTTTTGATGTAAAAAAAGCAATGGAGCCTTTATTTACATCTAAGGCAGAAATGGAGCGTTCTGGAATGGGCTTTACGATTATGGAGAGCTTTGCAGACAATCTACAGGTGGAATCAGAGCCGAATGTCGGAACTGTGATTACCTTTTCAAAAAAATTTTATTCAGTAAAGATGCCTCAAATCTCATAGAGTAGCTTTTTATCTAAGCAGATAGTCGTCACTTAAATGGTGTATAACAGCTTATTGGTTTTTGACAATTGGAAAGAAACTATCAATTTTATGTGGACGCAAATACGGTGGTATTTGATAGAAGTTAGGGGGATGAGGACAATCGAACAGCCGTCCAATAATGTTTTGTTGACACAAGAAGAAATGCGTGGGCTGATTGAAAAAGCGCAAACGGGTGATGTAGAAGCAAGAAAACAAATGATTGAAGGCAATACTCGGCTCGTTTGGTCGATTGTTCAACGTTTTGCTTCTCGTGGAGTAGAGCTTGAAGATTTGTTTCAAATTGGTTGTATCGGATTGATGAAATCTGTTGATAAATTTGATCTATCCTATGATGTGAAATTTTCAACCTATGCTGTTCCGATGATTATTGGAGAAATCCAACGCTTTTTAAGAGATGATGGCATGGTGAAGGTGAGCAGATCGATACGCGAGCTTAACTATAAAATTCGACATGCAACAGATGAATATTTAAAGACCAATGAAAAGCCACCTTCTATTTCTGAGCTGGCTGATATGTTAGGGGTATCCCAGGATGAAGTGCTTGTAGCTACAGATGCAATGCGTGATCCGGCTTCCTTGCATGAACAGTTATTCGAAAGTGAAGGCGATTCCATAACGTTAATGGATCAAATGAAGGACGAAAAATCGGAGCTTCCTTTTCAGTATATTCCATTGAAGGAAGTTCTGACTAAGCTGGACAAGCGAGAGCAGTCCATCATTTATTTACGGTATTACTTAGATTTAACTCAAACCGATATTGCAGAAAGGTTAGGGATATCTCAAGTTCAAGTTTCGCGGTTAGAAAAGAAGATTTTGGCGCAACTTAAATCTTGGATGGAAACCAATTCATCACGAACTACTAAAAAGACGGTGAGTAAATGAGTAATCAAGTTTTTTCATCAATTGATGAAGCAAAGGATTTTTTGTATAGCAAGTTTGGAAAAGACGAATCCTTTGATGTTTGTATTAAAGACCTTCATGTAAGGACTTTACCAGTACTTTGTGTTTATATTAGTGGGCTTGTAGATGGTGCTACACTTACGGTTCAGCTGACGCCTCTCTTCACTCATACGTATGCGCAAGAAAATCAGCCTGATATTGAGAAGAAGCATGAGGCTCAGTATTTTGATGACCATTTTAATTTTTATGGGAAATCGGAGCCAAAGGATAAAGATGAATTTATCTTAGGTGTACTAAGTGGTCAGGTTGGCTTCATTACAGAGAATGGCTATGGCTATTTAATGGAGTTAAGAAGCTATCCTGGTCGCCAGCCGGATGAGCCCGATAACGAAAAAGTAATTCGAGGATCGCGTGATGGCTTTGCAGAAAACATTATGTTAAACACTGCGTTAATTCGTCGTCGAATACGTTCTCCTCAATTACGTTTCGAGCTGCACAAAGTTTCCACTCTTGGTCAAACGGACATAGCGATAACCTATATGAAGGATATCGTGAATCCGAAGCATTTAGACTGGCTGAACAAGAGGCTAAAGGAAATAAAGCATGACGGGCTGACCATGGCGGATAAATCCTTGGAGGAATGGCTTTTCAAGCAGAAGTTCCATCCACTACCATTTGTTCGTTACACGGAGCGGCCGGATATTGTTGCGGCGCATTTACTTGAGGGGCATATTGCCATAGTTGTGGATACGTCACCTTCTGTAATGCTTATGCCGATTTCCATGTTCCATTTACTGCAGCATGCTGAAGAGTATCGCCAGGCGCCATTGATTGGGACGACCTTCCGATTCTTAAGATATTTTGCAGCATTTTTCAGTTTAACGTTGTTGCCGATTTGGTATTTGCTAGCTACCCATGAGCAATATTTACCTGAGGCACTCGACTTTATAGGTTCGAAAGAGGAGTCAGAAATTCCGCTATTTTTACAAATCATTATAGCCCATCTAGGATTAGAATACCTGCGAATAGCAGCCATCCATACACCGACGCCACTATCGACCGCCATGGGGTTAGTTGCCGGGATTATTATTGGGCAAATCGCAATTGATGTTGGAGTTTTCTCTCCGGAAGTTGTCCTCTATACTGCTGTAACAGCGATTTTCTCTTTCGCTATTCCAACCTTCGAGCTAAGTACTGCAGTGAAGTATTTCCAATTCTTCATCCTACTGGCGACAGTAGCAGCGGGACCGAGCGGGTTCTTTATAGCCGGATGGATTATATTCTCCTACCTATGTGCACTTAAGCCTATGACTGTGCCGTACATGTGGCCACTTGTGCCATTCTTCCCTAAAGCATTTGCGCGTATATTTATTCGTTTCCCAATGGCAGATGATGCATTAAGACCGTATATTGTTGGATCAAAGCATCGAAAACGTGCATAAAGTGTCGTTGCGTTAAAATTCTACCTATGATAAAGTTCATCATAAGGAAAATAAGTGAAAATGAGGATATTCTCCTCATTTCGCTCGCAACGAAGGGAGAAGCGACATGCATTTATTTGGTACACAAAAAGTAGATGAAAATGGTCACTTAACGATCGGTGGAGTGGATACAGTAACGCTTGCAAAAGAGTATGGCACTCCACTTTTCGTTTATGATTTACAGCTAATCAGAGACCGTGCACGTGGATTTATCGAAACATTTCAAAATTTAGGTGTGAAGGCAGAAGTAGCCTATGCATCAAAGGCTTTTTCATGTATAGCAATTTACCAGCTTGCTAAAGAAGAAAATCTATCGCTAGACGTAGTTTCTGGTGGAGAGTTATATACAGCTATTCAGGCAGGTTTCCCATCTGAGAGAATACACTTCCATGGAAATAACAAGTCCTATTTTGAATTAGAGCTAGCATTTGATTCAAATGTTGGATGCATCGTTGTTGATAATTTTTATGAAATAGAGAAGTTAAAAGAAATTTCAGAGGCTAAACAGCAGCCAATGAGAATTTTACTTCGTGTGACACCAGGTGTTGAAGCCCATACACATGACTTTATAACAACAGGACAGGCAGATTCAAAATTCGGGTTTGACCTAAACAATGGTCAAGCTGACGAGGCATTTCTAAAAGTGAAGGATCATGAGTATCTAAATGTTCTAGGGTTGCATTGCCATATCGGTTCTCAAATTTTTGAAACAGATGGATTTAGTCTAGCTGCCGAAAAGTTAATGAAAAAAATCAGTGAGTGGAAGCAAGAATTTGATTTCCATTGTACAGTTTTAAACTTAGGTGGCGGATTCGGAATTCGATATACGGAAGAGGACAAGCCTCTTGAACCGCAGGATTATGTAAAAGAGATGATTGAAAGAGTACAAGCCTTTGCTGGTAAGTTAAACCTAACGATGCCGGAAATTTGGATTGAACCAGGACGCTCCCTTGTAGGGGATGCCGGGACATCTCTATATACAGTTGGTTCACAAAAAACTGTTCCGAATATACGCGAATACATAGCAGTGGATGGCGGCATGAGTGATAATATCCGTCCTGCACTTTATGATGCAAAATATGAGGCGGTTGTCGCTAATAAAGCAAATGAAGAAAAAACGAATACTTATACAGTTGCAGGAAAACTATGTGAATCTGGTGATAAATTAATTGTTGACGCCTTATTACAAAATACAGAGCCTGGTGATATTTTAGCCATCTTCTGTACGGGTGCATATGGGTATTCAATGGCTTCAAATTATAACCGAATCCCTAGACCAGCTGTTGTGTTTGTAGAAGAGGGTCAACATCAATTGGCTATTAATAGAGAAAGCTACGAAAATATCATTCAAAACGATCTCCCGCTATCTCTAAAAAGAGGGTGAGCTAGTTTATGAAGATATCAAAGTGGTGGCTTCTTGGAATCTTAATCGCTATTAGTATTATTTGGGCGTTGATTTATATTTTTCTCTTAATTCCTAAACCATCAGTCGAATAAAAAAGTATAGAATCTTATATATTTGTTAATAAATGGTAATAAAGTTGATTCCTTTCTTCAAATCATGTAGTATATTTAAAGATGTTGTACTGATAGAAAACGAGGGAATGTTATTCATGTTAATACGCTATAAAAAATCTTTTGAAAAAATAGCAATGGGCTTGCTTTCGTTCATGCCTTCCGAGAAGGACGTAAAGCATTTAATGGAAACAATTCATTCTTATGAAGAAAAAGACAATTGGCATTTATTTTTATGGAAAAAAGATGAAGAATATATCGGCATTGTGGGGATAATTGAAGAGAATTCAGTTGCTACAATTCAACATATTACAGTTGTCCCCTCCTATAGAGGCGAGGGTGTAGCAATCACGATGCTAAAGGCATTATTAAATACAGGGCAATTTAAAGAGATCAATGCAAGTGAAGATACAAAAACTTTTATAGAAAAATGTTTACCAATAGTAGAAGAGGTTGACGATTCTAAATAGCGTCAGCCTCTTCTTCTTTTTCATTACTTTTTGTTCAATCTTTTTTGTGATAAAGCAAGTTTTCGATTATTGCGTGCTTCAAGAATATCTGAACGATCTCGTAGCATATGTTTATGAAGGAGAAAGTCTTTGGGTAATGGTGGCAGCTCTAGTATTTGTTTTTGTACCAGTGAAGCAAGAGCTTCGTTTGTTATCATAAGCTGAAATGCTTCAAAGGGTTCACCGTTCTCAATAGCTTTCAAGCTGATTTCACAGTTATTACATAATTCTTCGAACTCAATGAACTCAAAAAAAGGAGATGCTTGATTCTGTGTGAAATTTTTCTTTGCCTTATTTAATATTTTCATAGCACCAGCTGTATTGTTTCGGCGCCAATGATACATGCCAGTTGCAAGTTGGACATATCCTACCAGTGGGTGATCTTTTTCGCCAGGAGCACACATTTTCCAATATTCCTCTAAAACTTCGTGACACTCAAAATAATCTTGATTGCCATTAAAATATGTACAAAAATCTACATATAATGGGTGAAGCAATGGATGCATAACAATCCTCTTTCCTTATTACTAATTTTTGATTTAAAATACATAAGGTACACATACTCTTATATATAAAAGAAAACGAACAAACGTCAGGTGGTTGACACATGTATGAAGTAAAATTAGATGCCTTTACAGGACCTCTTGATTTATTATTGCACTTAATTCATCGTTTGGAAATTGATATATATGATATTCCAATGGCAGAGCTAACTGCACAATATATTGATCATATACACACTATGAAAGAACTTGAGTTAAACGAAGCAAGTGAATATTTGGTGATGGCAGCAACACTACTGGCCATTAAAAGCCGCATGCTTCTTCCAATACATGAAGGTGAAATGGAAGATGCGGAATTTGAGGTAGATGGACCTGACCCACGTGAGGAGCTTGTATCCAAACTAATCGAATATAAAAAATATAAAGAAGCAGCCGTAGAATTTAAGGAGCTAGAAGAAAATCGTGCTCAAGTATTTACGCGCACACCAAGCGATCTAACAGGCTTTGTTCCAGATGAACAGCTTGCGCTCTTTGATATGAATGTCAATGTATACGATATGCTAAGTGCTTTTCAAAAGCTGCTGCGTCGTAAACAATTGAAAAAACCATTATCAACAAGAGTGGCAAGGCAAGAAATTTCGGTAAAAGCCCAAATGATTGCAGTTATTGATTCCTTAAAACTAAATGGTGGTAAATCTAAATTTTCTGATCTATTCCCATATGAAGATAAATCTACAATGATTGTAACTTTTTTATCATTACTCGAGCTAATGAAGCGCCATGTCGTTTTTGTAGAGCAGGAAAATAACTTCGAAGACTTAACAGTGACTTTACAAAAGGAGGATCTTGGCGATGAACTTGAACAGTTTGATGAGTAAAATTGAGGCTCTACTTTTCGTAGTAGGGGATGAGGGCATGACTGCCAAACAACTCTCTCAATTATTAGACGTCGATCTGATGGAAATTGAAGCAGCATTAAGTGAGCTTGAAACAAACTATAGTGAAGCAGAGGAACGCGGTGTAACCTTAAAAACATTAGCTGGTACATACCAACTGACAACAAAACCAGAAATGGCCGATACCATTAAAAAGCTAGTTGAAAACCCAAATAGCCAGGTTCTTTCAACAGCATCGCTAGAGGTTTTAGCAATTATTGCGTACAAGCAGCCCATCACGAGAACTGAAATTGAGGATTTACGTGGTGTGAAAAGTGAAAGACCGATTCAAACCCTCGTCTCTCGTGCTCTTGTACAAGAAGTCGGCAGAGCAGAAGGGACAGGTCGTGCAATTCTTTACGGAACAACCAAGGAATTCCTGAATTATTTCGGTCTAAAGGATTTAACGGAGCTTCCTCCATTACCAGAAGGAAATGCAGTCGATGAAAATGAAGAATCAGATCTATTTATGACCAAGTTCCAAGAAGCGTTCAATTCTCAAGAATAACTATCCTCATTCATCAAATGCCTTCAACGGAGCATAAGATGATTGGACGAAAAATGTATCTTGATTTTAAAAAAGGAGTGGCTTGTTGAAGAAAATTGCAAAAGTCTTTTTTGCGTTTATGTGTATGATGGTTGTATTTTTCTCTGTAACTCAAGCAGCAAGTGCTTCCTATGCTGTAATTGATGCAGAAACAGGAAGATTATTAGAAGGAAGCAGTCCCCATACTCGAATGCCGATTGCTAGCTTGACGAAAATTTGGACAGCTCTTATTGCGATTGAAAATAGTAAGCTGGATGATGAAGTGGAGATCACTCAAAGAGCAGCCTTAAGCGAGGGCTCATCTATCTATTTGGAGCCAGGTGAGAAAATCAAAGTAGAATCGTTACTTTACGGGTTAATGCTTAGATCAGGTAATGATGCTGCTTATGCTTTAGCAGAGCATGCAGGAGGCTCACTTGAAGGATTTGTTGATTTGATGAATGAAAAAGCGGATTTATACGGTTTAAATAATACAGATTTCACTAATCCATCTGGTTTGCATAATGATATTCATCTTTCTTCAGCCTACGATACAGCACAAATGCTAAGGATTGCCCTGCAAAACGAAACCTTTAAAAAGGTTTCTTCAACAATTAACTATAAAGAGCCGTCAAAAGGAGTTACTTGGCAAAACAAACACCGTTTATTACGCCAGCAGGTTGGTGCGGTATCAGGGAAGACGGGCTTCACAAAAGTTGCTGGCAGAACATTAGCAACCTATTTTGAACAGGATAACAAAAAGGTAATTGTCGTTACCTTGAGTGAATCAAATGATTGGCAAGTACATAAAGGACTTGCAAATAAAATTTTTGATAACTATGAGTATGTCACTGTTGCAGACAAAGGAAAATATCAAGCAACAGAAGAGAAATCTGTAGAGCTAGCACAGCCAATTTCCATTCTTCTTAATAAGCAAGAAGCGAAAGAAGTTCGAAATGTGCTTCATTTGTCAAGAAAACAAGGGCAATTTGGTATTTGGCATGTTATGTTAAATGATGAAAGTATTTATGCTGCAAGAGTAAATGTGAAATAAAAAATGAAGTACGATTGAACTGCTGTTAGTATTTAGGACTGCGTGAGAGCAGTCTTATTTTTTGCATACTTAGAGAAAAATGTCGAAAAATGAAATAGACCGGATTAAATACAATCGAGCTAGGGGATTTCCATCTCCTTTCAAAATAGTTAAACAACTTTTGGAATAAGCTGTTTTTCTTTAATAATGCGGTAGAATATGACATAATTTTGAGGCAGACTTATATGTGCTTACACGGATGAATGAGGTGGAGACAATGGAAAGATTACAAAAAGTAATAGCTTATGCTGGTGTAGCTTCAAGGCGTAAAGCAGAAGAATTAATAGTTGAAGGAAAAGTAAAAGTAAATGGAAAAGTGGTAAAGGAGCTAGGTACGAAAGTATCGAATTCAGACACAATTGAAGTAAATGGCGTAAAGCTTGAAAAAGAGGACAAAGTATACTTCCTACTATACAAACCTAGAGGTATCATCTCTGCTGTTACGGATGACAAAGGCAGAAAAACAGTAACGGATCTCTTTAAAAAACATGTACATCAACGTATTTTCCCAGTTGGTCGTTTGGACTATGATACGTCTGGATTATTGCTGCTAACGAATGATGGAGAATTTGCATATCAAATGACACATCCTAAATTCAAAATCGATAAAACATATATCGCTCGTGTAAAAGGTGTACCAACAATTGATGGTCTGAAAAAACTGCAACGTGGTATCAAATTAGAGGATGGAAAAACAGCACCAGCCAAGGTGAGTATGACATCCTTTGATGAACAAGCTGGTAAAGCGATTTGTGAGATTACAATCCATGAGGGTAGAAATCGCCAGGTTCGTCGCATGTTTGAAGCAATTGGGACACCAGTTGTAAAACTTAAGCGTGAGCGTTTTGCTTTTCTAGATCTAGGTGGCTTGGTACCAGGTGAATACAGAGAGTTGACAAAGCATGAAGTGAAATTACTTCGTGTACTATCTGATACAGGTAAAATTGATTAAGTAAAAATGACAGTCCGTGAAAACGTTCATAATTCAGTCAAAAACAATAGCAAATGCGTTTTTTGAGTTTGCTATAATAAAAAAGATTGTATAGTTTTCGCAGGGAGGAAACGACATATGGATAAAAAAAAGAAACGTTCAATAACTCGTGGTGTTATTCTCGTTGTTCTTTTAGCAGCAATTGTATATGCAGTCTATACGTCTGCGACAAATGACAAGGTGAAAGTGCTGCAGGTTGGCGACAAAGCACCCGATTTTGAACTAGTGGATTTATATGAAAGCGGTTTAAAACATCGCCTTTCGGATTATGAGGGCAAGGGGGTCTTCTTAAATTTCTGGGGAACTTGGTGTGAACCATGTAAAAAAGAGATGCCAGCCATGTCCCGTCAATATGCAAGCTACAAAGAGCAAGGCGTTGAAGTATTAACGGTTAATATTGCTCAAACAGAATTTGAAGTGAAAAAGTTTCTTGAAAGCTTAGATGTTCACTTCCCTGCTGTTATTGATAATACTAAAGCGGTGATGACGGCATACAATGTCAATCCATTGCCTACAACAATCCTGATCAATCCTGAAGGTAGAGTTGAAAAAATTATTACTGGTGAAATGAGCGAAGCACAAATCGCCTCATATATGGAATCAATTAAGCCAGAACAGGAGTAATTTATATGGAAAAAATTATTTGTGTTTGTGGTCATGAAAATCCAGCAGGTACCAAGCTTTGTGGAAAGTGTGGTCGACCACTAACAGAAGAAGCAAAAACGAGTAAAATTCTTGATATGAAATACGATGGTGCTGCCATCCGTTCAAAAACGCGCAATAAGTCGATTGTTGATAAAATCTGGAACTTCTTTTCAAGTGTAAAAGTAGGTATTACCCTAATTATCATTAATCTAGTTGCAGCATCAATCGGGACGATTTTTCCGCAGGAGTTTTATATCAGTGTTTCAACAGAGGCTCAAAAAGCTGAGTATTATGAGCAAAATTACGGTTCTTTAGGGAAGCTATACTATGAGCTCGGACTTTCAGATGTCTATAGTTCTTGGTGGTTCCAAATCCTAGTGGGGATGCTCGCGATCTCGATTATCGTGGCTAGTATTGACCGAGGAATCCCGTTACACAAATCTCTAAAAAATCAGCGTGTAAAACGACATGCCAGCTTTATGAAGCGTCAGCGAATCATTTCTGAAGGTGCTATTACTGACGGCGATTCAGCTAAAACGTTGTACATCGTTGAAGAAAATATGAAAAAGCTAAAATACAAGGTTCGACGTGATGGCAATGCCCTACTTGCTGAGCGTGGTCGCTTTTCTCGTTATGGCCCATACATAAATCATGTTGGTTTAATTACCTTCCTAGCTGCAGTAATGCTTCGACTTGTTCCTGGATTCTATGTAGATGAGTCAATGTGGGTACGTGAAGGTGAAATGCGTGCAGTTCCTGGTATGGAAGGCTATTTTATAGAGAATGAAAAATTCATATTAGAATTACATGATAATGAGACAACAGAAAACCAAGAGCTACAAGGTGTGAATGTTGTTGCAAAAAACTATCAAACTAACGCAAAGTTATATAAACAAACTGAAGATTCAGTTGCAGGTAAGGCGGATAACTTAGAATTAGTGAAGGAATACGAAATTCGAGTAAATCATCCACTTCAGCATGATGGTTATTCCTTCTATCAAATGGACTTCCGTTTAAATGAAATTAAAACAATGAATTTTGAACTGACAAATAAGGAATCAGGGGAATCTTTAGGTGCTGTAAGTGTAGACTTAACTAATCCTCAAGATGAGTATGTAATTGACGAACAAACTAAGGTTCAATTATTAGGCTATTACCCTGACTTCTCAGGCTTTGAGGATGGGGAGCCACAAACGGCAACGCCAACTCCTAATAATCCAGCATTTATCTTTAAAATGACAACACCAGAAAAACCAGAGGGTGAAGTAAGCTTTGTAGCGATTCAGCAAACAATCGAACCTAATGGTGATAATGCTCACAAAATGGAATTCCAAAGTGTTGAAACAAGAAATATGTCTGGTTTAACAGTTCATAAGGACAGCTCAATACCAATGCTTGCAATTGGTGGAGCAATCTTTATGATTGGAGTAGCAATCGGTTCTTATTGGAATCACCGTCGTATTTGGGTAGAGCAGCTAGAGGATGGGACAATTCGTCTAGCAGCACATACAAACAAAAACTGGTTTGGTATAAAGAAAGATTTAGATTCACTAACTGAATCTGCACATCTGCCTCAATATATCGATCAGTCTGACGATGGGGAAGACGAAGAAAAAGAAAAGGAAGGTGACAGCACCTTATGAGTTTAATTAGTTTAAGTGGGAACCTACTATTTGTAGCATTTATCGCCTATTTGGTAGGGACATTACTATTTGGCGGTGCTATTAAAAGTAATAAACCTGATGGTGCGGTAAATCGTGCAGATAAATGGGGAAGATTAGCCATAATCGTTACGATTATTGGGTTATTGGCACATCTAGGTTACTTCATTACCCGCTGGATTTATAAAGGACATGCACCTGTAAGTAATATGTTTGAGTTTACTACAGCGTTTGGTATGTTCATCATTGCGGCATTTATTTTAATTTACTATATGTATCGTTTAACAGCACTTGGTCTTGTGGCATTACCGGTTGCCATCTTAATAATCGGTTATGCTGCGATGTTCCCAACGAGTGTGGATCCTCTTGTTCCTTCACTTCAAAGCTATTGGTTAACGGTTCACGTTATTACAGCAGCAATGGGACAATCGATTTTAGCCATAAGTGCTGTGGCGGGATTAGTCTATCTATTAAAAGCCGTTGATCCGAAGAAGAAATCTAAAAGTCGTTTCTGGATGGAAGCAGTACTTTACTTCGGTGTTTTAGTAGTAGGATTTATTCTTGCAACGGTAATTTTCAAGGGTATTGGCTATGAAGCAGACTTTACTTATATTGATACACAGGATAGTGAAAAAGAAATTACGTACTATATGCCAGCTGTATTTGGTATGAATGACTCTACGTTGTTAACAGACAATGCAATGGAGCCGATTTTTGAAATGCCAGCTGTTATTAATGCGAAAAAATTAACTACAGTATTCTGGGCTTTCATCATTGGTTCAGTAATCTATATATTGGTTCGATTAGTTACACGCAAAAGTATTCTTGATATGCTACATCCTTTAGTGCAAAAAGTTAATTTAAACCTATTAGACGAAGTTGGCTATCGTTCAGTATTGATCGGTTTCCCTGTCTTTACTTTAGGAGCACTAGTCTTTGCAATGATTTGGGCACAGGAAGCATGGGGACGTTATTGGGGCTGGGATCCAAAAGAGGTTTGGGCTCTGATTACATGGCTATTCTATGCTGCTTACCTGCATTTGCGTCTATCAAAAGGATGGGAAGGGAAAAAATCTGCATGGCTTGCGGTTATTGGCTTTGCAATTATTCTCTTTAACTTAATCGTTGTAAACTTAGTAATTGCTGGTTTACACTCTTACGCAGCATAAAGGAAATGTCGAAAGTTCTTCTCAGAAATGGGGAGAACTTTCTTTTTAGGAGGATCTGGCTTTTTACTGAGATACTTAGCGATCAGCAAAGCTTTCTTCCATAAATCTAAATTGGTAGTGTCAAGTTAAGATTTCTATTATATTCTTTAAATTTTCGACATGAAATTGTACAATAGGAAAGAGAAAGAATGAGAGGGGTAAAACCTATGTCTGAAAATATTTCTGTGTTAGTAGTAGATGATGAGGATCGTATTCGCCGCTTATTAAGAATGTACCTTGAACGTGAAGGGTATATCGTAGATGAAGCTGAGAATGGGGAAATGGCTCTCACAATGGCGTTAGAAAAAGATTATCATTGTATACTTTTGGATATTATGATGCCAGAAAAAGATGGCTTGCAAGTCTGTGAGGAGCTTCGTTTAGAAAAAACAACACCAATTATTTTATTAACTGCTAAGGGCGAGGAAGCAAACCGTGTACAAGGGTTTGAGCTTGGTGCAGATGATTATATAGTGAAACCGTTTAGTCCTAGAGAAGTGATTTTACGTCTGAAAGCGATTTTACGACGATCTTCAGCATTTTCACCTGTTACAACCCCTACTACATCTAAAGATCTAGTGGTATTCCCGCATCTAACGATCGACCATGATGCACATAGAGTGTCGGCAGATGGAATAGAAGTGAACTTAACGCCAAAAGAGTATGAGTTATTATACTTCTTAGCGAAAGCACCAGATAAGGTATTTGACCGTGAGCAATTACTAAAAGAAGTATGGCATTACGATTTCTTCGGAGACTTACGTACAGTTGATACTCATGTTAAACGTTTACGTGAGAAGCTAAACCGTGTGTCAGAGGATGCTGCTAAAATGATTGTCACTGTTTGGGGCGTAGGCTATAAATTTGAGGTTGTAAATGAATAGAATATGGAGCAGTATTGTCGGGAAGCTATGGTTAACCATATTGCTTCTCGTTTCGTTTGTATTGTTCGTCTTTACTGTTTTAATGCTGGAGTTTCTAGAAGACTATCATCAGGAGCAAGCTGATATTTCCTTAAGGCAAACAGCCTCAACTATCGCAAGTATCGTTGATAATTACGATCTAGAGCAGTTAACTGACGAGATTATCAATGAAATGATAACGGATGACACAAATGCATTCATCGCTTCCCAGGAAAAAGAAGTTGTTTCTACCTTTCAAACGGGACTTAATAGCATCCAAATCCAAAATAGCATATTAAAAAACAAAAATTTTAATGAAATCTTCGAATCAACTGAGCCAATTTTGGATCGGATGATTTTACCTTCTCAATTAGAGGAAGGCAAGATGGAAACTTATATTGTGTTGAGCTATCCCTTGAAGAGTGATGAAACAGTGCATGGAGCAATCTTTATTTATCAAAATCCAAGTGCGCTTCATAAAACATCTCAGGAAACTACGAAAATTGTTTTTCTATCAGCGTTTATCGCCTTTGTATTAACAACGTTTTTCGCATTTTTCCTTTCTTCTCGAATAACGTGGCCACTTCGTAAAATGCGTGAGCACGCCTTCGAGCTAGCAAAAGGTAAATTCGATGAAACCTTGCCAACAACGCAAAATGATGAAATTGGTCAATTAGCAGTCGCCTTTAACCAAATGGGGCGTCAACTCAAGCATCATTTAGAGGTGATCAATCAAGAAAAAGAGCAATTAGCTAGTGTGTTAACATCTATGACAGACAGTGTAATTACCTTTAACCGTGATAAAACGATTCTTCTTAGCAATCCACCGGCAGAAAAATTGCTTCAAAAATGGTTTATCCAAAAGAAAAGTGAAACGGATTACCCAATGCCGCAGGAAATCTATGAAATGCTAGAGCATGTTCTAAGCTTTGAGGATAAATTAGAGGAAGATATCGAAATCGACGGCTCTTATTACCGTATTACAATTAGCCCGTTAAAAAATAGTGAACAATCCATTCGTGGTGCTATAGCTGTGATTCGAGATATGACCGAGCGTATCCGTTTAGAAAAATTACGTTCTGATTTTATTGCCAATGTATCGCACGAGCTTCGAACGCCGATTGCGATGCTGCAGGGGTATTCGGAAGCGTTAATAGATGATGTCGTATCTGGTGAGGATGAGCGCAATGAAATCACCCGTATTATCTATGATGAATCCCAGCGTATGGGACGCCTTGTAAATGATTTACTTGATTTAGCGCGCATGGAAAATGGACATACGACTCTTTATAAGGACGAGGTTGAGATTGTTCATGTTGTGGAGCGAATTACTCAAAAGTTCTCTCAGGTAGCAAGAGAAAAGAGAGTACAGCTGCAATTTAAAGGAGATCTTGATGAAAATGTCCAAATTAGTATGGATGAAGACCGAATTGAACAAGTCCTTACTAATTTGATAGACAACGCAATCCGTCATACGCCAACTGAAGGCAGTGTAAAAGTCTCTGTTGAGCAGGAGCTTTCTTATGCCAAAATCCAAGTAGCCGATACGGGGGAAGGGATTCCTCTAGAGGATTTACCATATGTTTTTGAACGATTCTATAAGGCTGACAAAGCACGGACTCGTTCTAAGGGTGGTACTGGACTAGGACTTGCTATTGCAAAAAATATTGTAGAAGCTCATAAAGGGAATATTCGTGTCGATAGTGTAGTAGGACAAGGCACAACCTTTACGTTCTACTTACCATTATAAAGTCAGTAATTTGTTGAATGAAATTTTGCAAATTTTGTAGCTATTAGCTGTAGTTTCGGGTATCTCTAAAGTATGTGAATAAAACTTTAGGGATACCTTTTTGTATAGAGTAGGGTATATTTTCAATGAGATACTTACATGTTAAAGACTGGGAAGCTTTTTATTTAACTGAAACTTTTTTACTTAAAATACGACAAATCTAATAAGAACGGGGGTGGCTTGGATTGAATGAATCCATTTTCCATCGTTTATATGATTCATACCATCAGGATGTCTTCCAATTTTTAATTTATATGGTTAAAAATCGAACGGTTGCTGAAGATTTATCGCATGAGGTTTATGTGAGAGTTTTAAAATCCTATGAGCGATTTCAGGGAAGAAGCTCAGAGAAGACATGGCTATTTGCCATTGCCAAAAATGTAGCAATCGATTATTTCAGAAAAAATGCGGTACGTTCCTCACATGCATTTGACGCTTTTAACTGGGAGACTGATCAGCTTGTCTCACCAACAAAATCACCAGAAGTTTTAACTGAGCTCAATGATGACATGCGTGATTTATTAGATGCTTTAGAGAAATGTACAGGTGATCAAAAAATGGTCATTATTATGCGCTATTTTCAAGAATTATCGATTGCCGAAACAGCTCAAGTTCTAAGCTGGACAGAGGGTAAGGTTAAAACTACTCAGCATCGAGCTATCCATAGGCTACGTGAAATATTAACAAATACGACAGAACAAAAGGAGGCAAATCAATGAGTCATGATAAGTGGGAAGACAAGAATATAGAAGACATGCTAAGTAAAGTACCAAAGATTCATGATCAGCGGTCAAAAGAAGACGTGTTAAATCGTCTAAAAGAAGACGGTCAACTTGATGATGAGCCTTTAAGTACAAACACTCAAAAAGACACGAGTAAAAAGGTCAAATGGATGCCTATAGCTGTTTCAATTGCTGCTGTTCTATTACTGGCTATTATCATTCCTTCGTTTTTGAATGAAAATTCTTCTTTCGATTCAGCTGAAGAAAGTGCACAAGTAGAGAATAGTGAATCGATGGATATGGAGCGAGAGATGAAAAGCTCAGAATCGACTGCTGAAGATTCTAGTGCAGGCATGACTATATTTACTTCAGAAAATGGGGACAATCGTACAGCTGTATACCCTGAAGAGCTTGATGGGCATACGGTATTTAAATTAGGGTTATCAAGTGACGCTGCAGATAGTTTGCCAATAACTGTACTAATTCCAAATGACAGAATACAAAAGGATTTTGGTGATGTAACGCCAACAGGGGTCGAGATTTACAACCATTATGCACCACTATTTAACGAAAGTGCGATCGGTTTTACTGATTATCATCCATATGTTGGAACAATTTCTGAATTAGGAGATCAAGTCGTTCACACATTACCAAACGATCAAATCTATGATATGGCTTCTGCCTCTCTGACAACTTATTTTTCTTCGTTGGTCGATACATTTAGTAACAGCTATGAAGAAGTAACGATGATGGATGAAGAAGGCTCGGCCTTTATATTTAGCGAAGTAGGGGAGCCAGCAGCACCAATTGCATTGAATGGTGAAACCACCCAATATAATTACTATCGATATACACAGGCTGATGGCACATCGTATTTAGCTCCTAATAATAGAGAAGCCTTTACAACAATAGAGGATGCTCTTATATCAATGAAGGAAGAAACGAATGACATTTATCAGTCTGTCATTTTACCTAATGTAGATTATGAAGTAACTGTTGAAGGGCAAACGGCAACCGTTCAATTTAAAGAAGAGGTCGATTTGGATGGTTTTGAGCAGGCTGAAGCGATGCAAATGATTGAAGGAATTTTGCTAACAGCAGCGAATTTTGATATGGCCGTACAATTTAAGAATATTGCTCAAACCCAGTGGCAAGGATTTGATTTTTCTGCACCACTTCCAAAGCCTCTAGGAGCAAATGAAATCTCGTTTTGGACTGTGTTTAAATAATAAATAACGAAAAAAGTTTAGTAATTGAGTAGGAATTAGCTAACTTTTTCATCTTTACAACATCTCAAAGTCGAGATATAATGAGACTGTAATATCAAATTAAATATTGATTCATCTTCGGGGCAGGGTGTAATTCCCGACCGGCGGTAATAGAAGCTGCGATTTCTGACCATTCACTTGGAGGATATTGCACAAAAGCTTCTTCAGCCCGCGAGCTTGATTTTGAGCAGGATTTGGTGTGATTCCAAAGCCGACAGTATAGTCTGGATGGGAGAAGGTGAAGGTACGGTCTCTTTTCGTTATTCGAAGGAAGCTGTGCGTTATAGTATTGCTAATGCGAAAAAATGCATTACTTTACTGCTATTTGAGTATCTAATTTTTTGAACTTGGATACTTGATTTAACGTACAAATTTTCTTATTTTCAATGTGCCTATTTTCTCCCTTATGCATTTTTTGCGTAAGGGATTTTATTTGTTCATTGGAAAGAATAATGGAATACAAAATGGCTGTCCTTTCTTCTAGCTTAGTTGAATCAGCAAAGAGGAGAGATTGATTATGTTTAATCAAAAGCTTAAATTACGTTCTTTCGTAACAATCGCAATGTTAAGTAGCATCTCGTTCATTTTAATGCTACTGAATTTTCCATTACCGTGGTTCCCAACATTCCTGCAAATCGACTTCAGTGATGTACCTGCATTAATTGCTGCCATTACAATGGGTCCATTAGCTGGCATCCTGGTAGAACTATTTAAAAACATTCTAGACTGGATTTTCTCGGGCACGCCAACAGGAGTTCCGGTAGGGCATATGGCAAATTTTGCAACAGGACTTTTATTTATTCTACCAGTCTATTACATTTATAAAAAGTTCCCAACAATCAAAGGCTTAAGCTTTGGTTTAGTGGCCGGTACAATCATTATGTCAGTAGGCATGAGCCTATTGAACTATATTGCCTTCTTACCAATGTATTCTTACTTCCTTGGATGGGGCACATTCGACATGAAAGAAACAATTGTGTTAGGTATCCTTCCGTTCAATATCGTAAAAGGTATTATGCTCATGGTCATCGTTATCCTACTATTCCGTACAATGAAAGTATGGATCGAAAACCAAAGAGCACAATATTTCCTTATAAAATAAAAGTAGTACGAAAGCTGTTCGTTAAGTCAATTAACATTGACTTGATGGGCGGCTTTTTTGTTATGGTGAAGAAGGTTGATTGGGGATTGAAGTGTGTAGAGATGGATTCTCGGTAAGAGAGGGGGGATCAGTGCCACGAAAAGCAAATTCGGAGGAATATCGGTAAAAGAGGAGAGGTGTCAGTGCCCCGAAAAGAATGATTGGAGGGTTATCGGTAAAAGAGGAGTGATGTCAGTGCCCTGAAAAGGGTGATCGGAGGGTTATCGGTAAAAGAGGAGAGGTGTCAGTGCCCTGAAAAGAATGATCGGAGGAATATCGGTAAAAGAGGAGAGCTGTCAGTGCTCTGAAAAGGGTGATCGGAGGAATGTCGGTAAAAGAGGAGAGCTGTTAGTGCCCCAAAAAGCAAGGTGGAAGTTTGGCGGTCGTTTGTTGGATGCTGGTACTTGATTATGGTGTTCGTTGAGGAGGTGGTAAACTTCTTCAAGCTTAAACTTGCTTTAGAAGGTAACAAAAGAGATAGTATTGCGACGTGCAAGCGGGAACAGGCTTCGGATGGTAGTGAGATTGGGGGTATTGCGACAATCCAAGAGGAAGCAAGCCTCGAAAGGTAGAAAAGCCCGAGTTATTGAGACGATTCAAGAGTGACCGAGCTTCGAAAAGGAGCAAAGCCCGAGTTATTGAGACGAATAAAGAGAGACCGAGCTTTGGAAGGTAGAAAAGCGAGAGTTATTGCGACGTCGCAAGAGTGACCGAGCTTCGGAAGGTGGTAAAGCCCGAGTTATTGCGACAATTCAAGAAAGACCGAGCTTCGGAAGGTGGTAAAGCCCGAGTTATTGCGACGATTCAAGAGTGACCAAGCTTCGAAAGGTAGAAAAGCGAGAGTTATTGCGACAATTCAAGCTGGCCCAAGCTTCGAAAGGTAGCAATGCAAGCAATCCCCCGAAAGAACAAAAGATGCCACATAACCCATCTAAAACATTAAAATTCTAGAAAAAACGCTCCCATGTCATGCCTTTTCCAATATAAATATCAATATCTCACACAAAATGAAAGCTCCTTGTGAACTGCGATTAGGCAAAAAGACTATCCAGTGTATCTTCCTATAACTAGCTCAAAATTCAACAAATCCTTACAGCCAGTAAGCTTTTCCTATTATCTAAAAATTAGATTAATAAAATCTAATTTTTGTATGTTATTTTTTCTAACATCGTATTGCTATTATAATTAACATAGTTTAGAATAAACGTATGAAAGGGAGGAGATGTCGATGAGTCGAGAGTTTCGAAGAGCTATGCCGTTACTCCCTATTAGCATGGTAATGCAATTAACGGAGTTGACTGCGAGACAAATTCGATATTACGAGGAACATAAACTAATTGAACCTGCTAGATCAGAGGGCAATCGTAGAATGTTCTCACTTGACGATGTAGATGCATTGTTAGAAATTCGCGAACTTCTTGACCAGGGTATCAACATGGCAGGAATTAAAAAAGTGTTCGATATGAGAAAAAATAACAACAATGTGAAATCTTCTAACAAAATGGCAATTTCAGATTCAGAGCTTCGCGCGATATTACGTGAAGAAATGCAGCAAGCCCAGATTATGCAAAAAGCATCATTAAGGCAAGGAGATTTATCTCGCTTCTTCCAAGCGAAGGGTGAGTAAATTATATTTTAAATTTTTTAATAATTTTAAATATTAGGAGAGTGGATTAATTGGTTAAGTACACAAAAGAAGACATTAGACAAATCGTGAAAGATGAAGGCGTAAAATATATTCGTCTACAATTTACTGACATTCTAGGTACTATTAAAAACGTAGAAATTCCATTAAGCCAATTAGATAAAGCCCTTGATGATAAAATGATGTTTGATGGATCGTCAATCGAAGGTTTCGTGCGTATTGAAGAATCAGATATGTATTTAAAACCAGATTTAGATACATTCGTAATTTTCCCTTGGACTGCTGAAAAAGGCAAAGTAGCTCGACTTATCTGTGACATCACAAACCCAGATGGAACACCGTTCGCTGGTGATCCACGTGCAAACTTAAAACGTGTATTAGCTAACATGGAAGAGTTAGGCTTCACAAGCTTTAACTTAGGGCCTGAGCCAGAATTCTTCTTATTCAAATTAGATGAAAAAGGTGAACCAACATTAGAATTAAATGATGATGGTGGTTACTTTGACTTAGCACCAACTGACCTTGGCGAAAACTGCCGTCGTGATATCGTGTTAGAGCTTGAGGAAATGGGCTTTGAAATCGAAGCTTCTCACCATGAGGTTGCTCCTGGTCAACATGAAATCGACTTCAAATATGCAAACGCTGTTGAAGCATGCGACAACATCCAAACGTTCAAGCTAGTTGTTAAAACAATTGCTCGTAAACATGGTTTACATGCAACATTCATGCCAAAACCATTATTCGGTGTTAACGGTTCAGGTATGCACTCTAACTTATCATTATTCAGTGGCGATAAAAATGCATTCTGGGATCCAGAAGCTGACTTAGAGCTTTCTGAAACAGCTCGTCAATTCATGGCTGGTATTATGAAGCATGCGAAAGCGTTCACTGCTGTAACAAACCCAGTTGTAAACTCTTATAAACGTTTAGTACCGGGATATGAAGCGCCATGTTACATCGCTTGGTCAGCTCGTAACCGTTCACCATTAATTCGTATTCCAGCATCTCGTGGTCTTTCAACACGTGTTGAAGTTCGTTCTGTAGATCCAGCGGCTAACCCATACTTAGCAATGGCTGCTCTATTAGAAGCTGGTTTAGATGGTATCCGTAACAGTTTAACTCCTCCAGCTCCAGTGGATCGCAACATTTATGTGATGAACGCTGCAGAGCTTGAAGAAAACGGAATTAGCAGCTTACCAGGTTCATTACTTGAAGCTTTAGCAGAGTTAGAGAAAGATGAAGTAATTAAAGGTGCTCTTGGAGAACACATCTACGCTAACTATAAAGAAGCAAAAGAAATTGAATACGATATGTTCAGAACAGCTGTTCACCCATGGGAACGTGATCAATATTTAAAAATGTACTAATCTTTAAGGGTTAATGAAGCCGTCTCATTATTGAGGCGGTTTTTATTATGGTTCAAGATACTTTTATAGTGCAAGCTTATTGAATTTCCCACCAAAGAAAGGCGGTTGGAATTATCTAATTAGTGCAAGATAAATTAGATAATCGCTCATTTTACTAGGTTTCGTTCATATACTTGTAGAAGAATGAGTTTGAAAGTTAGGTGGATGGTATGCCAAGAAAAATAGTAAATATTTGTTTTGCGTTAATTGTTTTAGTTGCGCTAATTTATACGATTTCGGCCCATTTTTTTTCAAATAATAAAAGACAACTGGATGTAGTGTTTGATGAAGATTTATCAACTTCTCTTGAACAAGCAGTAAGTCAGCAGCCTTTAATTGATGAAGATGAGCAGATTTTAGAGTACCGGTCAATTGATGAGTCGGAGTTCCACGAGCAGGTTGATGGCCATGATTACGAGCATGAACAAGAAACGGAGGTAGTAGCACTCAATGAGAAAGCGCCAAATTTTGAATTAAAAACACTAAACGGCGAAAAGGTTATGCTGTCTGATTTAAAAGGGAAAAAGGTTTTTATTAATTTTTGGACAACCTGGTGTCCTCCCTGTGTGAAGGAAATGCCGACAATTCAAAAATTCTATGAAGAGCATGCCCATAATGAGAATATAGAAATTCTCGCGGTTAATGTTACTGATCAGGAATTGAAGGTAGAGCATGTAAAACAGTTTGCACATGAATACAGCATCAGTTTCCCTATTTTGCTAGACGAAAAGGGAGATGTGTCAATCAACTACGAGGTTCTATCCATTCCAACCAGTGTGATTATTAACGAAGAGGGAATGATTATCGAGCAAATATTGGGACCTGTAACCGAGGAAATGCTAGTCTCGAAATTGCTAAGCTCATAATAGCTTGGGGAAGAGGACTCGAATAATTGATTTTGAGGTCATGTGATCCGAAAAGTGTTTATGTGATTACAAATCCTTTTATGTGATCATAAAAGCATCTATGTAATCACAAGCCAATCCAGTGATCATCAACGCATCTATGTGACCACAAATCCACCAGAGCGATCATACCAACACAACCAACCCCAGCCCCACCCATGCCAATCAAAAAAGGACTAGCAATCTGCATTGTGCAAAATTGCTAGTCCACATTTTTTTATCCGATAATGTTGTAGCCAGAGTCTACGAAGATTGTTTCGCCTGTTACGCCGCGTGATAGGGCGCTTAACATGACTAGGGTCATATCGGCTACTTCTTCTTGGTTTGTGTTGCGTTTTAATGGTGATTCTTCTTCAATTTTGTGAAGGATTGTGTTGAAGCTTGGGACACCTTTTGCAGCTAATGTGCGGATGGCACCTGCTGAGATGGCGTTAACGCGAATTCCTTCTGCACCAAGGTCTGCTGCCAGGTAACGCATTGCGGCTTCGAGTGCTGCTTTTGCAACGCCCATGACATTGTATCCGTCAAGAACACGTTGTCCGCCTAAGTAACTCATTGTTACGATTGAGCTACCTTCTGTCATGAATGGACGGGCAGCATTTGCTACTGCGACTAAAGAATAGGCGCTTGTGTCCTGTGCAAATGCATAGCCTTCACGAGTTGTTTCTACAAAGCGATTTTTTAAGTCTTCTGCATGGGCAAAAGCAACAGAGTGAACGATTCCGTGAACTGTGCCAAATTGTTCGCCGATTTGTGCAAATGCTTTTGTGATGCTTTCATCACTATTAACATCACATTCGATAACTGCAGTATTATAGTCTGTATAGTTTTCTAGTACTTTTTCAATTTTCCCTTTAGAACGTTCTTTTCGATAAGTGAAAATCACATTTGCCCCAACTTCTAGAAGTCTTTTAGCAATTCCCCATGCAATGCTACGCTCATTGGCAACGCCCATTACAACGATATTTTTGTCCTTCAATTGTAATAAATCCATCCGATGATCCCCTTTGCTAAATAAATTTACATCAGTTATTAGTACCAACTACTAATTTAAATATTAACATTTCATTCCAAGAAAATCAATAAGAGAATAGTAACTTGCAATGCAAAGTAGTTGACTGCTATTATGCATTACAATATACTGAAGGTAGCTAGTTGATATTACAAGATAGCTCCACAATTACATATTGAGCTTAATAGACAATTTAAAAATAGTGAGGTGAGCAGTTTGTCTATTCGAAGCCAGCTATTAAAGGGAATTTTAGATGGATGTGTGTTGGCTATTATTGAAAAAGAAGAAATCTATGGATATGAATTATCCCAGAAATTACAGCAATATGGCTTGAAAGATATAAGTGAGGGAACGATTTACCCGGTTTTATTACGTTTACAAAAGAGCGAATGGATTATTGGGACAATGCGACCATCTGATAGTGGACCCAATAGAAAGTATTACTCTCTGACAAAGGAGGGGAAGGAAAACTTGGATTTAATCCGGAATGAATGGGATTTACTGAGCTCCCCAATTACAAAAATATTAAGAGGTGATGAGGATGCAATTAACGGTCAAAGAACTGATTGAACATAATAATGAAAAACGTAAAAATTTAACCTCAGAAAATAGTGAGTATTACCAGAATCTGCTTGTGTATATTCGGACAAATGCATTAAAAAGTGAACGGGCAACAGAAGAAGTTTTACTAGAAATGTTGGATCATTTACTTGAGGCACAAAGAGAAGGGAAGAGTGCTGAGGATGTTTTCGGTAAAACGCCAAAAGAACTAGCAGAAGAAATTATCGAAACATTGCCAAAGGAGTCATTAAAATCAAACCTAGATTTCATACTCGAAATAGGGTTTATGCTATTCGGCTGGTACTTAGTAATTACAGGAATCCCTCCTTTAATTAGCCAAGAAGAGCAAACGGTTTACTTAGGTACGCTTCTACTTTCAGGTTTTTTATTAATCGGTAGTATTACTACTTTAATGTTCTTTGTATTTGGATTTCTTAAAAGCACTGCCTTCAAGGATAAAAGCAAGAAAAACGAGATTAACTGGCTCCTTGTAATACTATTCGTTTTATTTTTCATCGGGGGGATTGGCGCAAATGTGATGTTAGAGCCGTTTGGACCAAGCTTTACAGTTTCCTATATATTACCATTCGGTTTAGGCTGTTTCTTTTTACTTGCCGCGTATTTATTTAAGAAATCAAGAGAATCGAAGTAAAACTCTGCTGAAGGTTTCGAGGATTCTTTAACACTATTAATTACTTTCAAAAAAAAGAGGTTGGGCAAGTGCCAACCTCTTTTAATTATTCATATTTTAAAGCGTCGCCTTCGAATGATTCATCTGCTACTTTAATAGAATCAGTTGGGCAGCCTTCAAATGCATCCTGCATGTCTTCTAGTAAATCTTCTGGTACTTCGGCTGTACCCATGTTATCATCAATAATAACGAAGGCAATACCTTCATCATCATAATCATAAATATCTGGGGCTGCAGCACCACAAGCGCCACAAGCAATACATGTATCTTTATCTACAATTGTAAATTTTGGCATGTTTTTCTCTCCTTTTTCACGTGCGCTTCCAATTAAAGCTTCTTTTCTATTCTAAATCTGTTTAAATTACTTTTCAACCTAATAGTTCGAAATGGAGGGTTGATTTTGTTATTCCAACAAATTCTTTTACAAATATTCCACAAATTTAATCAAGAACGCACCATCTCAGCACCGTTTCATCTTCTCAGAGGGAAACGATCAGGTCAAACTGTGCAGGATGTTGGGATTTACCAATTACATAGCTATTTTGGGATTTTGCCAAAATTATCAAGAAAAAAGTATGATGAGGAATTGTCAGCTTTTGTAAATGAGCAATTCATCCTTGTTAAAGAGGACGGGTTTTACGAGTTAACTGAAAAAGCCTATGAGCATTTAAAAAAACCGCAAAAGCTTGTATTTGATGGCTGGCATTACCGAGGAAATGAACATGTCTTTTTTGCTCGATTATCACTCGTTGTTCAGTCATTATCTCATCATTTAGCAGGTGAAATGTCCTTTATTCCGTATCAAAAGGATGAGCAGATTCAGCAATGGGTGAGAATGTTTTTAAAAACAAATCATTATCAGGATGGGCAATTACAGCAAAAATTATTAAAGGAAATTCTTAATAGTCTAGAGCACATAGCTTTAGAAGATCGTGCAAAGAATATACTTATTTACCGACTGTCAGGCTATAATGCTGCAGGCTTCACATGGCAACAAATTAGCTTTGAAGTAAATCTGAAGGAAATGGATTTGCAATTAATTTATATCGCTTCATTACATAGTTGGTTAAATGAGATTTTTCTACGAGATGAGGAATTTCCGTTATTGCTTCAAATGGTGGAAAATATTCGAGTTAAAAATCCTTTAACTGGATCGGCATTTCAAACTGCAGAACTCTTTTATAACGGCCATTCAATGGAGCAGATTAGCAGGAAGCGTGGCTTGAAAATGAGTACGATTGAAGATCATATGGTGGAATTGGCTATGAACGACCCACGGTTTGACGTTGAACAATTCGTTTCAAATGAGGATGTACAAGCTGTTTTAGCAGCAGTTGAGGATTATAATACTCGAAAGCTAAAGATATTACATGAGGTCGTTCCACAGCTTTCCTATTTTCAACTGAGACTTGTACTAGCAAGAGGTGAACGTGTTGAAGCTTGAGGATATCTTAAATAAATATTTCGGTTATTCGACTTTTCGTCCAGGGCAAAGGGAAGTAATTGAAAAGGTGCTTGATGGACAAGATGTCATTGCCTTACTTCCAACTGGTATGGGGAAATCTCTTTGTTATCAGCTCCCAGGATATATCTTTGATAAGCCGGTGCTCATTGTTTCGCCGCTTCTATCGTTGATGCAGGACCAAGTAGATCAAATGAAGCAATTTAAAGAGAAGCGTGTTGTTGCACTTAATTCTTTTTTAAATCCAATGCAAAAAAGAGCGACCATTCAAAACTTACATAACTATCGCTTTATATTTATTTCTCCTGAAATGCTTCTACAGGAGCAGGTTCAGCAAAAGTTGAATTCAATGGAGCTTTCTTTAATTGTAGTCGATGAAGCCCATTGTATTTCCCAATGGGGCTTTGATTTTAGACCCGATTATTTGCGTATTGGCCAGGTACTTGGAAAACCAAATCGACCACCAATCATGGCATTATCTGCAACGGCGACACAAAAGGTACTTGGGGATATCGAAGTCTATTTGAATATGAACAGCCCATATAAATTTATTCACTCTGTTGATCGACCGAATATTCACTTGGGTAAAATGCTGTTTCAAGGAAGAGAAGACAAAATTGAGTGGATACTTGATCACGTAACAAAAACAGCAGGACCTGGCATTATTTACACACAGTCTCGATCAAAAACAGAAAGCCTCAGCCAACGATTACTTCAGTCTGGCGTTACAACTGCAGCATACCATGGTGGAATGGATCCGTTAGATAGACAATTTATTCAGCAGCAGTTTATAGATGGATCTCTTGATTGGATTGTAGCGACGAATGCTTTTGGGATGGGTGTTCATAAGCAAAATGTACGGCAGGTAATCCATGAATCACTTCCTTCTAATATGGCCAATTACATGCAGGAAATTGGTCGTGCAGGAAGAGATGGCAAGGATTCCCTTGCGATTTTGCTGTATGCAGAGGGTGACGAGGAACTTGCGAAATTTGTTGGTATTGATGATTACCCAGTGGATGCACATGTTGATAGCTATATAAGCTACAGGGGCAGAAACGAGCTACCTACCTCGATGATTCATAATGGTGAAATTTCGGAAACGGCTTTTCGTGTATTGGATTATTGGATGAATCAGCTTCAGCCAGCTGAGGTAAAGCAGCGATTATCCTCCATGAAATATGAGAAGATGAGAGCTGTTGAAGAAGTGATGGATTTAATCGAAACAAATACGTGCATGAGAGAACAACTGGTCCATTATTTTGGTCAAACCTTAGAAAATAGACCAGAAGATTGTTGCCAGTGCTGTGGTCTACAGTATGAAAATATCATACGAGTGCGTGAAATAATAGATGCACCTTCTATAGAACTAAACTGGAAAAGAAGAATTGAGCAGCTGCTGATAGGATCCTCATAACTTTTAAAAATAATTCTATAGCGATTGTCCTAGTTTTCCATATTCTGCAGGATTTATTAAATTATCGACATAAATCTCTTAAAATTTCCAACACTATCATTTACTTTTTAGAGAAATTTCGTCATAATTAGAGAAAGATAGTGTTGGAGGTGGTACTCATGAGTAATGAAGATTACAGAGAGAAAATTGAAGAGCATCGTCAATCAATTGAATTAGAAGAACAGCAAAGCTCTAGAATGTCACGCTCACGTCAAGTAGGTAAAAAGAAAAAGAAAAACAGAAAAAATCCGTTATTAAATATTCTATTATTTGTACTACTAGGTATTCCTTTTTCGTTATTAATCTACGTATCTTTCTTCTATCATCCTGAGGTTATTGAAACAGCAGAGATGGCAGAGAATGGTTCTTTAGTAGAGGTACAAACGAATAATACGGTCTCTTCTAGCGGTAAACAAAAGGTAGAACCTAAAATAGAAGAAATTGATAGTGAACCTACAGAAGTCAACAAAGTAAGCACAGATAGTCAAGACGAAGAAGCAAAGCAAGCTGAAATTGAAGCTGCAAAAAAAGCAGAGCAAGCAAGACTTGAAGAAGAAAAGCTTGCAAAGCAGCAAGAACAGCAAAAGCAGCAAGAACAAGTAGCTAGTAGTAAAACGCACACAGTGCAAGCGAACGAGAACTTATTCCGAATCGCATTAAAGTATTATGATGATGCAAGTGGTGTTGATAAAATTATAGAAGCAAATAATTTATCTTCAAACAGCATTTCTGTTGGACAAACCCTGATCATTCCGTAGCATGAGCAAAAAATAAATTCTAGAGTAGACTATTGGAAGGTGTAAACCGTTCCTATAGTCTTTTTTTTCTTATTGAAATGCAGGGTGAAGATCCCTGTAAGACGTTTTATGTAAGGAATATGGTAAAATATTGTGTAGAAATATTCCGTGTTTTATTAATGCAGTCCTAGAGATAAAAATACTAGGATTCATTTAAGTATTAAGTAATTCCTTGAGAAAGGGTGAGTTAACATGTTTGAGCTGTTCGTCGTGGTAATTATTCTTGTCCTTATATTTTTCCTTTTTATGCTCAAGCAGGCTTCGGAAAATAATGTCCTTTACCATGATGTCCCCTTGGATGGGGAAAGGGAGCAAGCGACTTTATTTTTCATTTCAGACGTCCATTTAAGAAAAATAAATGAAGGTATGATTGAAAATATAAATGCCAAAATGGATGCAGTCATTATTGGTGGTGATTTTTGTGATAAGAGGACTCCAATTGAGCGGATTTATGACAATGTTCAGGTACTGCAAAAATTAGGACCTGTTTATTTTGTCTGGGGAAATAATGATCGCGAGGTTGGTGAGACTAGATTACGTGAAATTTTTAAAGAAACCAACGTAACTATCATAGAGAATGATGCTGTTTTACTTCCTACGTTAAGCAATCGTTGCTGGCTAAGTGCTATTGATGATACTTCCTCAAGTAATGTCCATTATGAATGGGCATTTGAAAGCTGTCGAAAGGGTGATAATGTTGTTTTTATCTCCCATAATCCAGAGGTTTTTCCAACGGTTCGTAGCAAATACCATACTGATCTAATGATGGGCGGTCATTTACATGGTGGTCAAATTCGTTTTGGGCCGTATGGGATACATCCTCTTGGGTCATTTTCGATGCGAGAAGCAGTCGCTACACTCATCAGTAATGGCTATGGAACTACCATGCTTCCTCTAAGGCTTGGAGCAAAGCCGCAATGTCATGTTGTCAATCTACATTTTAAAAGAAATGCGAAATCAAATAAAAAATAGCAGTATACTAAGAATAGGTTTTTAAACTGCTCATAAAATTTGGGAGCAGTTAAGAAAATGAAGCACTTTTTGTTGTAAATGAAAAGTGGAATTTTCTAAAGGAGATGTAAAGAATGCAAAATGTTGATGCGATTATAGTAGGGGGAGGTCCCTGTGGATTATCAGCTGCGATTGAACTAGCAAATATCGGTTTGAAGCCAATTGTTATTGAGAAGGGGAATATAGTTAATGCGATTTATAACTATCCAACACATCAAACCTTCTTTAGTTCAAGTGAAAATTTAGCCATTGGAGATGTTCCATTTCTAATAGAAGAACGTAAACCACGTAGAAATCAAGCGCTTGTGTATTATCGTGAAGTTGTCAAAATGAAGAATGTTCAAGTGAACCGATTTGAGAAGGTAAACTCTGTAGTCAAAGAGTCAAATGGAAATTTTACAGTTACAACGGATAAAGAGGTATATGAAACCCATTATGTGGTATTGGCAACTGGTTATTACGATCAACCAAACTATATGGATATTCCTGGTGAGGATTTACCAAAGGTCCATCATTATTTTAAAGAAGCACATCCCTTCTTTGATACGGATGTATTAGTTATCGGTGGTAAAAACTCAAGCGTGGACGCGGCTTTGGAATTACATAAAGCAAAGGCTCGTATTACTGTGGCCTACCGTGGTAGTGACTATTCTCCATCGGTTAAACCATGGATTTTACCTGAATTTGCTGCTCTTGTACGAAATGAAGAGATTACAATGCATTTTAATACAATTGTAAAAGAAATTCGTGAAAATGAAGTAGTTTTATCGGTGGATGGGGAAGAAAAGGTCATACCAAATGATTTTGTTTTTGCGATGACAGGCTATCATCCTGACCATCAGTTTGTGCGAGCGATGGGTGTAACCATTGATGACGAAACAGGAAGACCGCAGTATAATCCAGAAACAATGGAAACGAATATAGAAAATCTCTTTATAGCTGGTGTTTTAGCAGCAGGTAATAATGCCAATGAGATTTTTATTGAAAATGGCAGATTCCATGGCGGATTTATAGCAAATCATATTAGTTCAAAAAAATAAGAAATTTCATCTTAAGCAGTTCAGAAAAATAGAATCTGAACTGCTTTTTTCATTAAAAAAGTGCAGCTAAAGAAATCAGAAAATTTAAAATAATTACAAAAGCATTTTTATATTTCTGAAAATTTTATATAATGAATAAAGTTGCATCTTTGGTTTTTCCTGGTAGTAAAAATCTAGTGGATGTAACAAGAGATAACTATAATAGGGGGTTATATTATGAAGAAAATTACTCTACTTTCATCTTTAGCTTTAGCAGCATTTTTAGCGGGCTGTAGCTCAGATGATGCAGGTAATTCAACAGAAAAATCAGGGGAAGGCTTAGACACAAACATCGTAACGATTGGTACTGGGGGGGCAAGTGGTCCTTATAACATTTTAGGTACAACACTTGCAGATACATATACATCTGAATTCGATGTTAACTCTAGAACGCAAACTACTGGAGCATCAGTTGAAAATATTAACTTATTATCCCAAGGGAAAATAGAAATGGCTTTCGTAATGAGTGATGCATTATCTCAAGCATTAGCAGGAGAGGTTTCGTTCACTGAGCCTGTAGACAACATTTCACAAGTTGCAACGCTATATCCAAACGTTGTTCAAATTATTACTAAAGAAGGCTCAGGCATTAAAACGATTGAAGATTTAAAAGGAAAACGTGTAGCAGTAGGGGACCAAAACTCTGGAGTTGAGGTAAATGCGCGCCAGCTTTTAGAAGGTCATGGAATTACTTATGATGACATTCAAGTGGACTACCTTGGATACGCTGAAGCAGCAAGTGGCCTATCAGCAGGTACAATTGATGCAGCATTCTTAACAAGCGGACTTCCAAATGCCTCGGTATTGGAATTATCTGAAACACTTGGAATTGAACTAGTTTCAGTAGAAGCAAGTAATGTTGAGGAAATTGCAAAAGAATTCCCATACTTCATCTCTTATGAAATTCCAGCAAATACGTATGGAAACGCAGAGCCGATTATGACTGCAGCAGTTCCAAATGCTTTAGTTGTAAGAACGGATATGAGTGAAGAGGATGTCTACAATCTAACAAAAACAATTTTTGATAACTTAGACAAACTAGAAAATTCCCATCAGGCAGCCAAAGAAATTACGTTAGAAGGGGCGCAGGAAAGTGTAATTGCACCACTTCACCCAGGAGCTAAGAAATACTTCGATGAGCAAAAGTAAGAAAAAATGGTGGTTTTGGAGTATAGGGTTACTTATACTCCTCAACTTCTTTTTTATAAGGGTTCCTGTTTTTGCATTTGAATTTGAAGATAAGACCTACTATCTAAAAAGTAATCACTTTGATTTATCTTGGATCCATTCTGTCGAGAAGGAGGAATGGATAGAAACCTATCAACAAAACGGTGAGCAAATGCTCCTAACTGAAACTCATTTTAAAACATTTGGTGCAGGTGTTCCAAGCCAATCAAAAGATGTCTCCATTGAGGATGGTTTTGTGAAAATGCAAATTAACCAGCTCTTTAAAGAATTAAATTTAACTGTTTCATCGAATGTGAAAACTACAATTATTGTAGATGAGCAAGAAATACCGTTGTATAAGTATACGGACGATTACTCTATGGTACATATATTTATAGAAAAACTGCCTATCTGGAAATTAGCTAAAGGAGGCTTCTAATCTTGCAAATTAAAGAAAAAGATACACCTATTATCGAAGAAGCAAATGCAGTGAATGTACAAGAAGTCTTAGAAAAATATGATAGTGATTCCCAAGTGAGAAAACCAAAGAACAAGTCACTTGTGTGGATTATTTCGATTCTAGCAATTTTATTTTCAGCTTTTCATTTGTATACAACATTCCATCCACTACCTACATTGCAGCAGCGTGCAGTTCACTTATTATTTGGGATGGCATTAGTTTATTTAATCTATCCCACATTTAAAAAGCAGGATCGCTCGAAAATTCCATTTTATGATTGGATTTTGTTTGCGTTAAGTATCGTTTCCTGTGGTTATCTGTTTGTTGAATATAATGACATTATGACAACACGTGGTGGTATTGCCAATACAACCGATATCGTAATGGCTATTCTAACGGTACTTTTAGTATTAGAAACTGCACGTCGGGTTACAGGAATTATATTACCGATTTTAGCTCTAATTTTTTTATCTTATCCATTCTTCAGTCATGCTGAGTGGCTACCAAGAATGCTGATGACGCGTCAATTTGACCTTGGAGACATCTTCGGTCAATTATTCTTAAAAACAGAAGGATTATTCTCTACTGCAATAGGGGCTTCTGTTCAATTTATATTCTTATTTATTTTATTTGGTGCCTTTCTATCGAAATCTGGAATGGGGCAATTTTTCAATGATTTAGCTTTAGCATTGGCAGGACATAAACAAGGTGGTCCTGCAAAAGTAGCTGTTATTTCAAGTGCATTTATGGGAAGTATTAATGGTTCAGCTGTTGCTAACGTTGTTGGTACAGGGGCTTTCACAATTCCTCTTATGAAAAAAATTGGCTATGAGAAGAACTTTGCCGGTGCTGTAGAAGCAAGTGCTTCAATTGGTGGACAAATTTTACCGCCAGTTATGGGTGCGAGTGCCTTCATAATGGCAGAAACGACGGGGATTTCTTATGGAACGATTGCTCTTGCGGCGATTTTACCTGCGCTATTATATTTCATGGGTGTTATTATGCAGGTCCATTTCCGTGCTGGCCGAAGTAATTTAAGTGGAATTCCAAAGCCAGATCTTCCACGTGTCAAGGAAGTAATGAAAGAGGGCGGGCATTTAATCTTACCGCTGATTGGTCTAGTAGTGCTACTTGGCTCAGGAGTACCAGTTGCTTATTCTGCGTTTTATACAATTATATTAACAGTTATAGTTGCAGCTTTAAGAAAATCAAC
This sequence comes from Ureibacillus chungkukjangi, assembly GCF_044795995.1. Lineage (NCBI taxonomy): Bacteria > Bacillati > Bacillota > Bacilli > Caryophanales > Caryophanaceae > Ureibacillus > Ureibacillus chungkukjangi. Next base: position 1,564,045 of record NZ_CP085009.1, read on the forward strand.
TCGTATGTCTCTAAAAGATATTATATTTGCTTTAGAGGATGGAGCGAGACAATCTTTATCCACAATTATTGCCTGTGGTGTAGTAGGAATTGTAATTGGTGTTGTTAACCTAACAAGCTTTGGTTCAACTTTAACCTCTGCCATTATGGAAATTGGAGCAGGAAGTCTTTTCTTAACATTGTTCTTAACGATGATTGCATCTATCATTTTAGGAATGGGTCTTCCATCGATTCCGGCTTATATTATTACTGCTACGATGGCAGCACCAGCTTTAGCTGAATTTGGTATTCCAATTTTAATTGCTCATATGTTTGTATTCTACTTTGGTATTTTTGCGAACATTACACCGCCAGTAGCACTTGCATCCTTCGCTGGAGCAGGTCTTTCTGGTGGAAGTCCGATGAAAACTGGCTTTATATCACTTAGATTAGCTCTTGCTGGGTTTATCGTACCGTATCTGTTTGTTTATGAACCAGCATTATTATTAATCGATCCAACAGGTCTACCTTTAAATGCAGTTGATATACCAATGGCAGCACCACTTGATATTGCTGTAGTTGCGTTTACATCCATTGTTGGTGTTATCGGAATTGGTGCAGCAATTGAAGGATATTTTTCAACTCATATGAATATGATTACTCGGATTGTGTTGGCAATTGGCTCATTAATGATGCTAATACCAGAGCCAATTACAGATATTGCAGGGACAGTTCTTGTTTTAGCTATCTTTGCTCTGAACTATTTTCAAAATAAAAAAAGAGTAGCTTTATAGTTTCTTAAGCTGTAAGTAAAGTCGATTCGTTTCGATTTTATTTACGGTTTTTTGTTTGGAAAGAAACATGGCTGATAGAGGATAGAGATTTTTCTGTAAAGTTGAATATTTTCCTCGATAATTAAATGTAGCTTCAGTAGACAGATTGTTTTGGAAATTTTAAAGAGCTTGCTGGGGGAGCATGGAGATTGGATAAGAGATTTAATCGTAGAGGCAACCTATTCGAAGGTTGTCTCGTCATTTTCAAGGAAGATATTTTGTAAAATGTAATTATTTCTCTAAAACAACTGGTTTTTTCTCGTAAATTATCATATTATGTCGTTAAGGTTAATATATATATTTCATAAGGTTTGTATAGATTAGGGGGATTCTATGGTACATTCAGAGACATTTAATCAATATGAAGACAAAATAATATCAACGACCTCCGCAACCTTTGGATTATTGAGAAAAGAGCTAATAAGTAATTTAGGGATGAAGAGAGCCAAAGCGTTTCTATTAAGATATGGCTGGAATCTAGGTGTTGCTAATGCTAAAGAAGTTTTACGCAATCCAGCAGGACTAGAGGAAATGCTAAGTAAGGGCGGTCTACTACACCTACAAACAGGACAAATTTCTAAGATGGTTTCCGAAAGAACCCTAGAGACAGATGAAAACGGAGAAGTTGTTTATATTTTTGCAACTGGAAAATGGATTGACTCCTTTGAAGTAAAAGAGCATCTCAAAAACCATGGGCTCTCTAATTATCCGGTTTGCCATACGCTAGCAGGACTTGGTAGCGGCTTTACCTCAATGATTACAAAGAGAAAAGTTTTTCTAAAAGAAGTTAAATGTCGTGCGATGGGGCATGATGAGTGCTGCTACGAAATGAGATTAGAGGAAGAGTGGCACGATGATCCCGAGATGCTTGAAGAAATACAGTTATATAAGGAAAGCAGCTTCATCGATGAATTGAATTATACCTATGAACAATTACTTGACCAAAAGAATTATATAGAAAAGGTTTCTACCTTCCATGATACTTTGACAACAAAATTATCAGAGGGTCATTCTATTGAAGAGGTTATCAATACAGTATCACAAACACTGGATATTCCGGTTACAATTGAGGATTTGAATTTTCAGGCAAGGCTTTATGTAGGGATTGAGCAGGAAACCTATGACACTTTAAACGCAGATTTTTTAAGCTATATTTCGAGGACAAGAAGTGGGAAAATCCAATCCGCAGCCTACGATAAAACCTTTATCATCCGCGGGAAATTGCATAATCGTTTAGTTACACCAATTGTTGTGCAAAATCAAACGATTGGCTATATGACCTTTATTTATACCGATAAATCTATCAAGCTTGAAAAGGACCTAATGTTTTTACAACGAGCTGCCAGTTCAGCTGCAATTTATTTTTTAACTGAAAAGGCAAGCATTAAAGGTGTAGAAAATATCAAGGGCTACTTTTTAGAACAATTACTGCTAAAGCAATATTCTTCAAAGTCGAATATTATTTATCGTGGATATTATATGGGGATAGATTTAAAAGAACAATACTATATTGCTTCTTTACAATTTTCTTCTGACCATCGTGATACAAGTAATATCGAATTTCATGACCAGGTAATTCAGTCGATTACAAGGTATCTTGATATGCAAAGCTATCAAATTTTAATAACTCAATTTGAAAGCCAAATTGTCATGCTGTTACCGAAAGTAAATGAGCTGAATTTTAAGCTAGAAAATATCCTGAGTCACTTAAATAATCAGTTTAGACTAGTCAATTTCCGTATTGGGATAAGTAATGAAAGTGATTCTATCGACAATATTACAGAGAGCTTAGAAGAATCGCAAATTGTGCTACGCATTAACAATCAGGATCAGATTGTATTCTTTGAAAATGCAAATATTATTGGGACACTTATTAATTCTAAAAATATGTCTACAATTCGTCGTAAAGCACAAAAGGAATTACAGCCAATATTACAGTTAAAAGAAGTGAAGAGAGACGAATTATTAAAAACGATGTATGTGTTTTTGATGAATGGCGGGAATTTACAGCAATCCATTAGCGATCTTTCTTTATCAATGAGTGGTTTGATGTACCGAATCTCAAAGATTGAAAAGCTATTAAATAAGGAATTGCGAAATCCTATTGCTGCTTATGAATTATTATTAATGCTAGATGCACTTAAGATTTTAGGAGATATTGATGTATCGTAGCGAAAGTGCGTTAGTTATAAGAATGTGTAAAAAATTATTGAAAATAAGGGTATTTTATCGGGTGAGCTTTTGCCAGATAAAATGCCCTTTTTTATTACTGCACTTTAGGTGAAACGCTTTCACGGTAAATTTAAAAACCAATAAAATTTATCGAAAAACGACTTCATTCTTGAAGGGTTTTTCACCTTACATTTCCTAACAAAAATCTATAAATTTGTATTAAGCGGTCACATGTGGAATTACCTTTACTTAAGGTGGGGTCAAAATCAACGAAAACGCACAAGTGCAAAGTATATTATACGAAGGATTTCAAGGTCTTTACGCTGCAGGTGAAGTAGTGGGAGGTTTATTCTACAAAAATTACCCCGGGTGAGCTGGCTTGATGGCGGGCTCGGTTTTCGGCAAAATTGCCGGAGAAAACGCAGCAAAACACGCTTTAACTCAGCCGGAGTCAACATTAAAATCATAACAGTATTTGAAGTAGCTACTCACAATGTGGGGTAGCTGCTTTTCAGCTTTATAAGGAAATTATGCTCATAATGATGATCAATAGTCCTCCTCCGATAAAATAACCGCCCCAGCCAGTTTTCTTATTTTTGATATCGTCGTAGCCCGTAATAAAGAAAAATATGCCCAGTAATAACTGCCCAACGGAACTAAATCTATAGTTCATTGTAATTATACTGTATAGCGATAGAGCTACAACTAATATTGGAAGTAATATTCTAGTTAATTTCATGCCAATCCCCCCTTATTTAAGGGTAACAAAATGATTTGTAAAATAAAACCAAAGATATGATAAATCTCTTTGCTGCAAAAGATGGAGCATTACTGAAAGTGGGAGCGAGAATCGGTGTCAGCGCCCCAAAAGAAGCGGAATCATCAAGTGCGGGAGAGACAAGCAGTGTCAGTGCCCCAAAAGCAGCGGAATCATTAAGAACGGGAAGAGAGAAGCAGTGTCAGTTCCCCAAAAGCAGCGAAATCCTCAAGAACGGGAAGAGACAATCGGTGTCAGCGCCCCAAAAGCAGCGGGATACTTAAGTGCGGGAAGCGAGAATCGGTGTCAGTGCCCCAAAAGAAGCGGAATACTTAAGTGCGGGAAGCGAGAATCGGTGTCAGCGCCCCAAAAGAAGCGGGATACTTAAGTGCGGGAAGCGAGAATCGGTGTCAGTGCCCCAAAAGAAGCGGGATACTTAAGTGCGGGAAGAGACAAGTGGTCTCAGTTCCCCAAAAGCAGCAGAATCATCCAAAACAGGAAGAGACAAGTTGTCTCAGTTCCCCAAAAGCAGCAGAATCATCCAAAACAGGAAGAGACATTACGTCTCAGTTCCCCAAAAGCAACTGAATCCTCAAGAACGGGAAGAGACAAGACAACTCATTACCCCAAAAGCAACTGAATCCCCAAAACCGGTAACTGACAAGCGATCTCATGCACCCCACCAGCCCAGCAAAAAAAGTTCTCCATCAAAAGACGAAGAACCTTTATTCACTAAAGCTATTTAATTAAAATATTCCTTTAAGTCAATCGGCGTGTTTTCTTGGTTTAGGCCGATTAATAGCTTTAAGCGGGCTTTTTGGCCGTTGATGCCGTTTGCAAAGATTACGCCCATGCTTTCAAGGCTTTTTCCTCCGCCTTCATAGCCGTAAATACCTTCTGCAATTCCGTTAAAGCAGCGGGATACTAAAATAACTGGGATATTAGCATCCAATAATTTTTGGATTCCCCCGGCAACATCAGGTGGTACGTTTCCTTGACCTAAGCCCTCTAGCACAACACCGTCATAGCCTAAAGTTAATATGGCTTCCAGCAAGTCTCTTTCCATTCCCGCATATACTTTTAAAAGTGCTACGCGTTTTTCGATGGAGTTGACCTCCACATAGCGGCGATTCACTGGCGCTTGGTGAATATGGACCATTTTCTTTGTTACTAATCCAATGGGTCCGTATTGTGGACTTTGGAATGTATTGACACTCGAAGTCGATGTTTTGGTAATGTTGAATGCCTGATGGATTTCATCGTTCATGACCACAAGAACGCCTTTGTCTCTTGCCTCATCACTACATGCCACTCGAACTGCTTCAACTAAGTTATAAACACCGTCTGCCCCAAGCTCATTAGAGGATCTCATTGCACCGGTTAACACAATTGGAAAATCAAATTGTGTTGTTAAATCTAAGAAATAGGCTGTTTCTTCTAATGTATCTGTTCCATGAGTAATAACTACACCATCAACAGAATGATCCTTTTCATATTGCACTAATACATTACGTAAATAGAGCATTTCCTTAGTTGTGATATGAGGAGACGGATAATTAAATGCTTCCATTTCAACAATGCTAGCATATTTGTCTAGTTGTTCACTCACACCTAAAAGGGGATTTTTTTCGTTTGGAAGTACCGCTCCAGTTTCATTCATTTTCATGGAAATTGTACCACCAGTATGAATTAATAAAATATTTTTCTTCATGGGAAAAACCTCACTTAACCATCTTTTCTATTGCTACTAATGTTATAATAACATTAATGAAGTTTTATGGAAGGAGTGTAGCTCATGTTAATATTGTTATCCGCAGCCGTAGCTCCCGGATTGGCTTTGTTAAGCTATTTTTATTTACGAAATCAAATGGCAACAGAGCCGAGAAAAACGTTATTACAGGCCTTCTTCTTTGGGACATTAATCACTTTTCCTATTATGTTTATTCAGTATGTTGTAAAAGAGGAGGAAGCCATTACAAATCCATTTTTTGCAGATGTATTATTTTCCAGTGGGTTAGAAGAATTTTTTAAATGGCTTGTCATCTTTACGCTTATTTTCAGGCATATTGAATTTGATGATCCTTATGACGGGATTTTGTACGGTGCCAGTGTTTCACTCGGCTTTGCTACAATCGAAAATGTACTTTATTTACTTACATTTGGGATTGATACAGCATTTGTCAGAGCAATTTTACCGGTTTCTAGTCATGCCTTATTTGGCGTTGTTATGGGATATTATTATGGGAAAAGTAAATTTGCGCAAAATGATAAGCAAATCGAATACTTAGTTCTTTCTTTCTTCGCACCCTTGTCATTACATATCACTTACAATTCCATCTTAACATTCCAAGGGTATTGGGTTTATTTAATAGCACCGTTTATGTTGTTCTTATGGTGGTTTGCTTTGAAAAAGGTCAAATTAGCCCATCAACACCTCGTACAGCATTTGTTTGAACAAAATAAAATTTAAAAGCTTCTATTTTCATTCCTATTATGAAAATGGAGGCTTTTTTAGTGTGGAAAAATAGGGTTTATGTAAATCAATAGAGCCTTGGCTGAGTAAAATTTGTTTTTGTCATTTTTAGCTTTATATGTTTTTTCTGAGTAAAAACGTATAAAAGTGAATCTTTTTTACATGCTATGAGAAAGGAGTGAAATAAATGGTAAGAAGTATTTTTATGACTATCATTTTAATATTTGGCACACTTACAATTATAAAGCCAAATGAACCATTAGCATTTTCGGGTCAAACAATTGAACGCGGAGCATTTGGAGATGATGTTATCGAGTTACAGGCTCGGTTACAGTATGTTGGGTTTTATAAAGGTAAAATTGATGGGGTTTTTGGATACGGAACATACTGGGCTCTGCGCAATTTCCAAGAACAATATGGACTTGGGGTAGACGGTATTGCAGGAGGTCAGTCTAAGGATAAGCTAGTAAAGGCAAGTGAGTACCATAGAGATTGGGTTTATGAACAAATAGAAAAAGGAAATCGATTTACTCATTATGGCGGGAAACCATTGGCACAACAAACAAGTGCTGGTGCTGGAACAGCTGAAAGTAGTGATGTTCAGCTTCCGGTGAAATATTCTGAGCGAGATCTGCAATTAATGGCTAATGCTGTTTATGGAGAAGCGCGTGGTGAACCTTATGAGGGACAAGTGGCTGTAGCTGCGGTTATTTTAAATCGATTAGAATCGGCAGAATTCCCAAATACGATTTCAGATATCATTTTCCAACCTGGAGCATTTACAGCCGTAGCAGATGGGCAAATTTGGTTAACGCCTAACGCGAGAGCAAAAGAGGCTGTATTGGATGCCATGAATGGATGGGATCCAACTGAAAATGCACTTTACTATTTCAACCCAAAGACTGCTACGAGTAAGTGGATTTGGTCAAGACCGCAAATTAAGCAAATTGGTGAACATATATTCTGCTACTAAAGGAGGGACAATATGAAGAGTGCTATCTATTTACTTTCCATTGCCGTGTTAGCGCTAGGGTTATATTCTTATGAAGTGAGAAAAGAAAATACGAATTTACAACAAACCGTTCAGGCACAATATACTAATTCCTTAACAAACGCTTCAGATAAACTATCGACCTTGCAGGAATCCGTTTCACAATCTTTACTATTCCAAGATGAAAATGCACTAAATAATGAACTGGATAATATTTGGCGTATTAGTAACGAATTTCGTTCAACTATTAGTAGCCTTCCACTAAGTAGAGAAGTTTCAAATGAATGGCTTCGATATGTTGGGAACATAGGTGAAGAAGCAAAATATGCAGCAGACAATGGTGACTACGAATCTTGGCAAAAACGCATGCCTGTTGTAAATCAGAATTTACGAGCCTTAGCTGATGAATGGACTGTAGCAACAGCGAATTTTTATCAGAATGATGCCAGCATTTCTGAATGGGCTTCTGTTGCTGAAAAAGAAACAAGTGAGTCTCAATTTAAAAATGTTACGGCAAATTTAAAATCCTATGGTGAAACAGATTTCCCATTAACAGCTAGTGAATCGGATTGGCTGAAGAAAAGAGAGCTTCAAAATCTAGATGATAAAGAAATTACAAAAGAACAGGCGATAGATAAGCTTGAATTACTCGTACCAGGTGTTAAGGATGCCACTTACACGGTAACAAAGAGTAAGGATGATGCCCCATATCCTTTCTATCACATCCAATTTGTTAAAGGAAGTCGAATTGGATATGCTGACATCACTGAAAAGGGTGGCTATATATTATCCTTCTTATCTGAACGTCCTGTTCAAGAGAAAACAGGAATTACTCAACAGCAAATTCGCGATCAAGTTATGGAATTATTAAATCGAGCAGGTTATAAAGATTTACAATTGGTTGAAATGCGTGAAAACCATCAAGCGTGGCATTTGTCTTTAGCTCGAGTTGTTGGAGATGATAAGGCACTTGTTTACCCAGATGGAATTCAAGTAAAAATCTCTAAGGATAGCGGAGAGTTATTAGGGCTAAACGCTATGGAATATGTACAAAAAGAAGAAATCAATGAAGACCAAAAAGTAGAACCAATTGATTGGGAAGCGTTCTTCAGACCGGGTACTACTGTTGAGGAAGAGCAGTTAATCTATACTGAAAATGAGGCTTTCCAGCTCAGAAAGTGTTATCAAGTCATTGCACGCTTTGATAATGATTTAAATGAAACATTCCGAGTTGTTGTTGATGCAGAAAATCATGATGTTATAAAGGTTGAGTACATGAATTAATCTCTTGCCTCCACATATAGCTTTTTTATCTAGGTGAGCACTTCATTCCCATGGATTATTCTAATAGTTCTTTATGAATATCCATGAGAATGTAGTAAAATCTCCTGATGATATAGAAAAAAAGTAGTATTCGTGCAATAATGAAGTCATTATGATTGTGCGAGGCGAAGATTATGCAACTAAAAATAGGGACTGCATTGACTTTAGAACCCACTTATACAGATAGAGTCGAAAAATTCCGGTGTAAAATAGTTGAACAAGAAAATAACATAATCTATATAGACTATCCGGTTAATACTATGACAAACAAAACAGCTTTTTTAGTAGATGGTGCACAATTTCGTGCCACATTTGTATCAGAAGATAAAGTGAGCTATGCCTTTAACACAGAAGTTTTAGGCCGTAAGCTTGGTAATATTCCTACGATTTTGCTATCGTGCCCTCCAATTGAAGATTTTGTGAAGATTCAAAGACGGGAATTTGTTCGAGTTAATACCTCTGTAGATATTGCACTTGACTATAATAATAAGTTTTATCAATTTGTAACTGAAGATATAAGTGCTGGTGGCTTAGCGATTCATTTCAATAAAGAATTTCCATTTAACGAAGGGGAAAGCGTAAACCTGACAATCGTTTTACCTTTTATGAATGGAGAAATCCGTTATGTTAAAACAGATGGAAATATTATTCGTATAATAGAAAAGGATCGTATTTCCATAGCCTCCCTTCAATTTACAGATACAGAGGATATTGACAAGCAGTATATCGTCCGATTTTGTTTTGAAAGACAATTGCTAAATAGAAGGAAACTAGAAGCAAATACAACTTAACTAAACAGCTGTCCCAAGGGTTTGTGCAGACAAACTTTTGGGGCATTTTTTAGGTAATTGTTAAAGCGGACTTGCATTTTAGAGAAGAAAATTTTTGTTGTAACTGAGGGATTATGGTCACAAAAATATGGACAATTACAGGTGTAACAACTAAGTAATTACTTTGTGTATATGGTACAATATTGTAGGAAAGTAGGGATTTTATGGATAAACAAATTCAAATTGCAATCGATGGACCAGCAGGAGCTGGAAAAAGCACTATAGCAAAAATTGTTGCAGAAAATTTGGGCTTTACCTATATCGATACAGGTGCAATGTATAGAGCAGTTACGAATAAAGCAATATCTCAAAACATAGAATTAAGTGATGCAAACTCGTTAGAAATTATGTTATTAAATACTTCAATTATTTTAGAGCCTTCACCAAATGGACAACTTGTTTTTGTTGATGGGGAAAATGTAACAGAAGCAATTCGTTCAAACGAAGTAACAGCAAATGTAAGTGAAGTTGCAGCACATGCAAATATTCGTGAAATTCTTGTGGCAAAGCAACAAGAACTAGCTGCACGCGGTGGAATTGTCATGGACGGAAGAGATATTGCAACACATGTTCTTAAGGACGCGGAGCTGAAAATTTTCATGTCGGCTTCCGTTGAGGAAAGAGCAAAACGCCGATTCATCGACAATGAAAGAAGAGGAATTCCTTCTACAATTGAAAAACTACAAGAAGAAATCGCATTACGCGACAAACTTGATAGTCAACGAGAAGCATCTCCATTAATTCAAGCAGAGGATGCCATTTATCTTGACACAACAGAGCTTTCAATTGAAGAAGCAGCTGGTGAAATTTTAAAATTAGCCAAACAACAAATGGCTTAAAATCAGCCTCTGTTTAGTACTTCAAGAAAAAAGTTTATGAAATTTCTGATATTAAAGGAAAATTTTTTGTTTTTATGGACAATTTAGAATAAAATAGAAATTGGAAGATGCGAAGGAGGGTTACATATGTCTGAAGAAATGAACTTAGGATCAAACCAAGAATTTCGAGAAGGAGATATTGTGAAAGGTGTTGCTGCTCAGGTAGATGAAAAAGCAGTAACAATCTCAATCGAGGGTGCTCCTTTCGATGGGATATTACCAATCAGCGAACTTTCAAGCTTACACATTGAAAAAGCTTCTGACGTTGTATCAGTTGGTGATGAGCTAGAGCTGATGATCACGAAAGTGGAAGATGAAAACTTTGTTTTATCTAAACGCAAAGTCGATGCGTTAAAAGCATGGGATAAGCTTGAAGAACAATTTGCATCAGGAGAAGTGTTCGAAGCAGAGGTTAAGGATGTTGTGAAGGGCGGCCTAGTTGTAGATTTAGGTGTACGTGGCTTCGTTCCAGCATCACTTGTGGAAGATCATTTCGTAGAAGATTTCGAAGACTATAAAGGCAAAACATTAACTTTTAAAATTACTGAGCTAGATAAAGAAAAGGGTCGTCTGATTTTATCTCACCGTGCTGTACTTGAGCTACAAAAAGCGTCTAATAAAAAACGTGTTTTACACGAAATTAACGCTGGTGATGTAATTGAAGGAACTGTTCAACGATTAGCACCATTTGGAGCATTCGTTGATATTGGTGGTGTGGACGGATTAGTTCACATTTCACAGGTCTCCCACGATCATGTAGACGATGTAAGTACAGTATTGTCAGAAGGGCAAGCTGTAAAGGTAAAAGTACTTTCTGTTGACCCGGAAAATGAGCGTATTTCATTGTCTATTAAAGATACATTACCTGGACCTTGGGTAAACGTTGCTCAGCAAGTAACAAAAGGTGCTATTCTAACTGGTACAGTAAGACGTTTAGTATCATTTGGTGCATTTGTCGAGCTGTTCCCAGGAGTAGAAGGATTAGTTCATATCTCTCAAATTTCACATAAGCATATTAACACTCCTCATGAAGCCTTAAAAGAAGGTGAAGAGGTACAAGTGAAAGTCCTAGATGTGAACGCAGATGAAAAACGTCTGTCTTTAAGTATCAAAGAACTTCAAAATAATCCTGAAAAAGAAGAAGTATTCGACTATGAATTACCAGAAGAAACAACTGGCTTCTCTTTAAGTGATGTAATTGGAGATAAACTAAAAGGCTTTACAAGTAAATAAAGCTACAGTTTAAAGGCGTGCCGAATTCGGTGCGCCTTTTTGGCGTTTAAGGAGGAGAGTTGGCTGTCCTAGCAGTGAATATAGGAGGATGAAACACATTGTAGAGTGAAAGTGAGCTTGTGATGCATTTCACGAGTAGAATGAAATTCATGGTGAAGTGAAAATTAGAGTGTGATGCAGTTCATAAGTGGAATGAACTGCATAGTGAAGTGAAAATGAGAGTATGAAGCATTTCATCAGCACAATGAACTGCACGAAGAAATGAAATCGAGCCCGCAATGCATTTCACCAAAGCGCGCCCTCTAACCCCAAGAACCCCACATCCCACCATCCTCCAATCCAAATGACAACAACTACCACCTACTATTTTTCAATAGATTCATATATTCGCCCCCCTCCATCACCCAACTTTTCCAAATAATAATTGCTTAGATATGAAACAATGATATAATTTGTATTTTCGTGTATAATACAAAAGATAAGAATTTGGAAGGATGAAGTACAGATGACAAAACCAGTAATCGCCATCGTAGGTCGTCCGAACGTTGGAAAATCCACAATATTTAACCGTATTGTTGGTGAACGCGTCTCAATCGTGGAAGATATTCCAGGAGTAACACGTGACCGTATTTATAGTTCGGCAGATTGGTTAACACATGAATTTAACATCATTGATACCGGTGGAATTGAAATAGGAGACGAACCTTTCTTAGAACAAATCCGCGGGCAAGCAGAAATTGCCATTCGAGAAGCCGATGTTATTATCTTTATGACAAATGGACGTGAAGGCGTTACATTAGCAGATGAACAAGTAGCAAAAATTTTATATAAAACAAAAAAACCTGTTGTTTTAGCAGTAAACAAAGTCGATAACCCAGACATGCGTGAGATGATTTATGACTTCTATGCTCTAGGCTTTGGAGAACCATTCCCGATTTCGGGTTCACATGGTCTAGGGCTTGGTGATTTACTTGATGAGTGTGCTAAGCATTTCCCTAAAGAAGATGAAGAACAGTATTCAGAGGATACGATTAAATTTAGCTTAATTGGACGTCCAAATGTTGGGAAATCATCATTAGTTAATGCATTTTTAGGGCAAGACCGTGTTATTGTTAGTGAAATAGCCGGAACTACACGCGATGCAATTGATACACCGTATTCATATGATGGACAAGAGTATGTCATCATTGATACAGCAGGGATGCGTAAAAAAGGGAAAGTGTATGAATCTACAGAAAAATATTCTGTGCTACGTGCATTAAGAGCCATTGAACGCTCTGATGTTGTTTTAGTTGTTTTAAACGGTGAAGAAGGTATCCAGGAACAGGATAAGAAAATTGCAGGCTATGCTCATGAAGCAGGGAAAGCAGTAATTGTCGTTGTAAATAAATGGGATGCCGTTGAAAAAGATGAAAAAACGATGAAACATTATACACAGCAAATTCGTGAACACTTCTTGTATTTACATTACGCACCGATTATTTTCGTATCGGCTAAAACAAAACAACGTGTTCATCAAATTTTAAGTATTGTACAAAAAGTTAGTGAGAATCATGCAATGCGTATTCAATCATCAATCCTTAATGAAGTAATTGAAGATTCAGTGGCACGTAATCCAGCACCATCAGACAACGGGAAACGTTTACGTATTTACTACACGACTCAGGTTGCAGTTAAGCCACCAACATTCGTTACTTTTGTAAATGATCCAGAATTAATGCATTTCTCTTATGAACGATTCCTTGAAAACCGAATTCGTGAAACCTTTGATTTTGAAGGTACACCTATTCGATTAATCGCTCGTGCACGCGACTAGTTGAATTTTAGGGGGAGAGAGTATGGAAAATGTTACGGTTTTAGGGGCAGGCTCCTGGGGAACAGCATTAGCACAGGTTTTAGCTGAGAATGGTCATCATACACTTGTTTGGACACATCGAGAAGAACAAGCAAATGAGATTAATACACAGCATAAAAATCAAAAATACCTTCCTGATACTACATTGGCACCAAATTTAAAGGCTACAAGTAATTTAGAAGAGGCCGTGCTTCATTCAGATATACTTGTTGTCGCTGTGCCAACTAAAGCTATACGTGAAGTATGTAGTACTATGGGGTCATTCCTTCAACAGAAAAAATTATTCGTTCATGTTTCTAAAGGTATTGAACCAGACTCGCTTATGCGTATTTCAGAAATGCTTACAGAAAGTCTATCGCCTGATGTAGTGGAAGAAATCGTTGTGCTTTCTGGTCCAAGCCATGCAGAAGAAGTGGTATTACATCATCCTACAACGATTACAGCTGCGTGCAGTAATCTGGAAGCAGCTGAAAGAGTGCAGGATTTATTTATGAATCAATACTTCCGAGTATATACAAATGACGATGTAGTGGGAGTAGAGCTAGGTGGGGCGTTAAAAAATGTTATCGCTTTGGCTGCGGGTATATCTGATGGCTTAGGCTATGGTGATAACGCCAAGGCTGCTCTAATTACTAGAGGCTTGGCTGAAATCACTCGTCTAGGTGTGAAAATGGGCGGAAATCCCTTTACCTTTGGTGGTTTAACCGGTATGGGAGATCTAATCGCCACATGTACAAGTGTTCACTCTCGAAACTGGAGAGCTGGAAATATGCTTGGAAAAGGCATGAAACTCGATGAAGTTCTTGAGCAAATTGGCATGGTAGTAGAAGGCGTACGCACTACAAAGGCTGCTTATCAACTATCTCAGGAATATGAAGTTCCAATGCCAATTACTAACGCTCTTTTTGAAATATTATTTACTGATAAAGAACCAAAAGTAGCAGTGGATGAATTAATGATCCGAATGAAAAAACGTGAAATTGATCTTTATTAGAGTGGAATTTTATAGTTATGAATGAGTATGTGGAGGTAATTCGTTACCTCCTCTTCTTGCGGTAGGAAAGTAAAACTTTTGAAATGAATCCGCATAAGTAAAGACATCAACTCGTGCCTTATTATGGTGGAGTTGTGTTTTTCTATTGAAAGGAGGTTTACAGCTTGCAAAACTTGTTATCTTCTATGAATTATTTAACATTGCAATCGGCAAGGGGACCACTTGCGAGCATGCATGCTTTAGATGTTATGTGGGTATCTTTTTATTCGATTGGTGCAATGTTATTATCTGTATTGATTGTGGGACTCACAAGAAAATGGGTAAACAATGGATGTTTATCTCTTATATTACGATTAGTAGCTTTTGTCATTTTTGCTATCGGTTCCATTTTAATGGTGCTCGTAGTATTGACATGGCCGAACTAAAATTACATACATAGTCTATCTATTAATTGATGGCTGTTAGTGAAACAATCTATGAGGTGAGTAGAAAATGAAGAGAAAATGGAGCCTGTTTTTTGTACTAGCTCTAACTACAGTTTTATTATCAGGCTGTCTTTTCCCAGAAGAGCAGAAAGCAGAAAATCAGATACCTGATGACCTTCAGTTAGCCTCTGTTCAAAAGGCAGTGGAGGAATTCCAAGCTGATACAGGTGTACTTCCTATTAAAACGCGCGATATGGATACAGATCAGTTTATTAAATATCCAATCGATTTCGAGAAACTAATTCCTAAGTATTTAACAAATGCTCCTGCCAATTCTTTTGAAAAAGGTGGGTTATTCCAATATATTATTTGGGATCCAGAGGAAAATCCGACGGTAAAGCTAGTGGATTTACGTTCTGCTGAAAGAATTCGTGAATTGAATATCCGCTTTATGAGTACCTATTACCCTACTTTTAAGGACAAAATTGCTGATTACGTCTATTCAATCGACTTCGAAAAAATCGGGTATAAGGAGCCGTTAACCGTACAAAGCCCCTATTCAAATAATTTACTTCCTATTATTGTAACAACACAAGGGGAAATCTACATTGATTATTCAGTGGATTTAAATATTTTTATCAAAGAAAATAATTTAACGCCAGAAGCCGGAGAAGATATTCGTATGCTTTTAGTAGATGCTTATCCAGTCGTACCAGCTTATTCACTGCCTTATACAGTAGATGAAAATAATGAACCGATTTTTATGTATGACCCAACGGAAACCCAAGCTGAAGAACAAGCATCAACATCCAACAATTAGTTTGAAAATCGAATAAAAACTGAATATAAATTTAAGTGTTTAAAAAATATGTGATTTTACATATTTTTTAAACACTTTTTTCATATGTATAAGTAAGAATTCAGTTTGTACGATATATTTCTTCAATAAGCCAAAGATATCGAAAAATACTCCATATTTAAAAATTTTCGTACAAGGCGTTTTCATATTTGAAGAATGTCGTACATAGACTAAATTACGTAAAGGAGGAGCTACAATAGGCGAAGAAATCTTTCATCAAATAGCAGAAAGAACGAATGGGGACGTATATATCGGTGTTGTAGGGCCTGTTAGAGTTGGTAAGTCTACTTTTGTGAAGAAAATGATGGAGTCAGTTGTGCTCCCAAATATCGTGAACGAAGAAGATCGCAAAAGAGCACTGGACGAGCTGCCTCAAAGTTCACCGGGTCCTGTAATTATGACTGCTGAGCCAAAGTTTGTTCCTGCCCAGGGAACAGAGATTACGATTGGCGAAAGTGAAATTCCGTTCCGAATTCGTTTTGCAGACTGTGTAGGTTATGTAATTGACGGTGTAAGAGGCTACGAGGATGAGGATGGTCCAAAATACGTCCACACGCCATGGCACTCAGAGGCTATTCCTTTTGAGGAAGCTGCTAAAATTGGTACAGATAAAGTAATTCGCGATCATGCCAACATCGGTGTAGTTGTTACGACTGATGGTTCAGTTAATGGTATTAATCGTCATGCAGCAGCAGTTGCAGAGGAACAAATTGTTAGTCAACTAAAAGAAATTGGGAAACCGTTTGTTATTGTGTTGAACTGTCAAATGCCAACACACAATAACACAATGGCACTTCGTCATGAGTTACTAGAAAAATACGAGGTTCCAGTTATTCCGGTGGCAATTGATCAAATGAATACGAAGGATATGGAATACATTCTTCAAGAAGCGCTTTATGAATTCCCGATTGAAGATATTGAGGTTGAAAAGCCAGATTGGTTAGATGTATTAGAATATACACATCCATTGAATGTAACACTATCAGATGCGGTTGGTAACGTTTTAAATTCGGTAACGAAGATACGTGATGTTTCGCAAGCTGCGTCAGAGTTACGTGAGATTGATTTTGTAGATGAAAGTGAAATTGAAAGAGTAGATGCTGGTTTAGGTGTAGCAACAGTTCGTATTACCTTAAAAGCAGAAATCTATAAAGCGGTGTGCAATGAGTGGTTAGATGCGCCGATTGATACTAAGAAGGATTGGCTTCTATTTATAAAAGAAGCTGCTGAGGCTAAGCAAGCGCAAAAAAGATTCCGTGAAGCGATTGATGAAGCAAGCGATAATGGCTATGGAATTTCACTTCCTACATTGGAGGAATTCGAGCCGAGCGAACCAGAAATTATTAAACAAAATAACTTCTTTGGTGTTCGCATGAAAGCTAGTGCGCCTTCTTACCATATCATCCGTGTAGATATGGCTACAGAATTTGCACCTTTAATCGGTACAGAATTCTATGCGAATCAGCTGCTTAAAGATCTGCAGTATTCCTATAAGCATGATCGTGATCAGCTATGGCAAACACAATTATTTGGCACAACACTTCATGAGGTGCTTCAGGAGGGTATTCGTTATAAAATGAATGCTGTTCCTCCAAGTGCTAAGAAGAGAATGCGTCAAACAATTGAAAGAATGGTTAATGAAGGTGAACGTGGCTTAGTAACGTTTATTATTTAGTCATAATCTTAGCGAAGGCTCCTAGTTGAATCATTATGCACTTATATCTTTAGTTACATCTAGAAGTAACGTCAATATGAAGGGTAATTGAAAGGGTTAAAACCCCGATCAATTGCCTTTTTTGGTTGTTTATTGGCTGATTATTTAAAATATTTCACTCTCAAATCAACCTTAGGCAGATTACATTCTTGTGTATGTTTGATGTATAAAATGAATAAAATTGGTATAAATTAGAAACATATCTATACTTTTTGCAGGTGAAAAGTCCTGTTATTTATAATTTTATTAAAAAAACCGAATTATTATAGAAAAACATGGATAAATACAGTTGCGTAGGGATTTTCTATATGTTACTCTTTTTACATGATTTAGGTTCATGACCCTTTGAGAGGAGGTGAATGGTGTGAATAAAACAGAATTAGTAAACTCTGTTGCTGAAGCTGCAGGTCTTTCTAAGAAAGACGCTTCTAAAGCAGTTGAAGCTGTATTTGATACAATTCAAGATGCTCTTGCAAAGGGTGACAAAGTACAATTAATTGGTTTTGGTAACTTCGAAGTACGTGAACGTGCCGCTCGTAAAGGGCGTAACCCACAAACAGGTAAAGAAATCGAAATCGCTGCTAGCAAGGTACCTGCTTTTAAACCAGGTAAAGCTCTTAAAGATGCTGTAAAATAATATTAGCGTCTAGCAGTTACATAGAGCAGTCGTCATGGACAAGCATGATGACTGCTCTTTTTACTTGTTGAATTAACTGACGATTGGTAAACTTAAGTTTTTAATATATACATAACTTTTTAGATAGATGTAATATCCTATTTTGCGTAAAGGGTAAGGATGTGCTACGATTCAAATTGTGTAGCTCGGTACATCTTGTTTAGGAGGAAGAAAGATGTCGAAAGTAAATTTAGAAAAAATAGAAGAAGCAGTTAAAATGATTTTAGAAGCTGTAGGAGAAGATGTAGATCGTGAAGGACTGCTAGATACTCCAAAGCGTGTATCTAAAATGTATGCAGAAATGTTTAGCGGAATCAACCAAGATCCTAGAGAATTTTTTAGTACAGTTTTCCATGAAAATCATGATGAACTAGTATTAGTGAAAGATATACCGTTTTATTCAATGTGCGAGCATCACTTAGTTCCGTTTTACGGGAAAGCCCATGTAGCCTATTTGCCTCAAGGCGGACGTGTAGCAGGGTTAAGCAAGTTAGGTAGATGTGTCGAATCTGTAGCACGAAGACCCCAGTTACAAGAAAGAATTACCTCAACAGTAGCAGATACAATAATGGAGATGCTAGAGCCAATCGGTGTTTATGTAGTAATTGAAGCTGAGCATATGTGCATGACAATGCGCGGTTTGAAAAAACCGGGTGCTAAAACAATTACTTCAGTAGCTCGTGGAGTATATGCAGAAGATGAGGTTTTACGTAGAGAAGTTATTTCATTTATTCAAATGTCTTAAAACAATAGTTTTAATGTGATATGATGTACAAGGATATGTTTTAGCTTCTTTTTTTTAAAATGACACGGTCATTAGGCGAAAACATACGTTTTTTTTCGAGGAAATTGATTTTGAGGAGATAAGATAAGATGACTCAACCAGATTATATAATTATCGAAGCTCAAGAGGATGGCGTACATGTAATCGGTCTCACACGTGGCACTGATACTAAGTTTCATCACTCGGAAAAATTAGATACTGGGGAAGTAATGATTGCTCAATTTACAGAACATACCTCTGCGATGAAAATTAGAGGAAAAGCAAAAATTCATTCGTCCCATGGTATCGTTGAAAGTGCTTCGAAAAAATAAAGTACAAGAGTAACTAAATTTCTAAGAGTAGTTGTAGTACACAACCGTGTATTCAGCTTTATTGGTGAACCAAACGAAATAATGCAATGGGAGCCACCCATTGCACTTTAAGTAGAATGGAGTAATATCTATGGATGCAACATACATTCAACAATCAATAGAACAATTAAAAACAAATATTTTCATGCATGTTCGTCATAGAACTTTGACTCAATATACTGGATCACCAGTGCTCGATGAAAATCAATTGTTTTATTTACTATTACCATTTTTAAATGGAGAGAAATGGGATGAACAAAACGAAGTAAGCGCTATTACTGTAGGAATAGTCCACGCATCACTTAACGAACACGATAAAATTAGCGAAACGAATGCTACAAGCAAAGAACAGCAGCTTACCGTTCTTTCTGGAGATTTTTATAGTGGCCGTTATTACGAAATACTTGCACATTCTGGTAATATCTCTTTAATTCGACAGCTTTCTGAAGGTATTGTAAATCGATGTGAACATCAAATTAAGCTATATGAATCATCGCAATACACAATCAGAGAGTGGTATCAAACTATTTCTGTCATTCAAACAGAGCTAATCAAAAGGTTTTATAATGTATATCAATTTGAACAATATAGTTCAATAATGCATACGGGTTTATTACTTCTTCAATTGCAGAAGGAGCTAAAAAAACATGCAAGTGGTAATACATCAAATATATTTGTAAAAATGCAAGAAAGTGTTTCAGATCAAGAAAGTTCAATTGAGTTAATCATTCAAGGTGAAATAGATTCTCTCAAAAACTTGCTAAACGAATATCTTCAAACGTCTAATATTTTAAAGGACGATTTAAAGTTATACATACAGCAACAGGTTGCGTTTAATTTCATTCAGTAGAAAGCCTGCTTTTTCTAATTAGGCGCATTTGATTTAGAAATTATACGTGGGAAAGGTAATGAAAAAATGGCTAAATCGAAAGAAGAGCACGTACATGAGGTTTTTGAGAGTATATCAGACAACTATGACAAAATGAACTCTGTTATTAGTTTTCAATTACATGTTAAGTGGCGCACCGATACAATGAAACGAATGGCTGTTAAGCCCGGCTCGAAATGTCTGGATGTATGCTGTGGAACTGCCGATTGGACAGTAGCACTTGCACAGGCAACGGGAGAAACAGGCGTTGTAAAAGGATTAGATTTCAGTAAAAACATGCTTAAGGTTGGAGAAAGCAAAGTTAAACCGTATCCACAGGTAGAATTGATTCACGGAAATGCCATGGAGCTTCCGTTTGAGGATAACACCTTCGATTATGTAACAATTGGTTTTGGTTTGCGAAATGTACCTGACTATTTGCAGGTTTTAAAGGAAATGAATCGTGTACTAAAACCAGGTGGAATGGCAGTATGTCTTGAGACATCACAGCCTGAAATTCCAGGATATAGACAGCTTTTCAAATTCTATTTTAAATTTATCATGCCGTTATTTGGTAAATTATTTGCCAAAAGCTTTAAAGAATATTCTTGGCTACAGGAGTCTGCAAATGATTTCCCAGGCATGAAAAAATTAGCAGCAATGTTTGAGGAAGCGAAATTTAAAAAGGTAACATATAAAGGATATAGTGGTGGGGCTGCCGCTATGCATATGGGCGTTAAAGAAGAAAACTAGGGGGAGAAGGTTTCGCATGTGGAAAAGATGAAGTTAAAATTACTCTACTCTGATTTGAAATCGGATATAGACATCATCGAAAAAGAGTTAGAAACTGCGTTAAACTCATCTTCGCACTTGATAAATGATGCCTCTCTCCATTTGTTACAGGCCGGCGGTAAACGAATTCGCCCTGTTTTTGTTCTAATAAGTGCAAAATTTGGGCAATATAATATCGATCAAATTAAAAATATTGCCGTACCGTTAGAGTTAATTCATATGGCATCTCTGGTACATGATGATGTTATTGATGATTCTGATTTGAGAAGAGGTAGACATACTGTAAAGGCTCAATGGAATAACCGAGTTGCTATGTACACTGGTGACTTTATTTTTGCACGAGCTTTAGAGTATGTAACATCTATCGAAAACGTAAAAGTTCATCAAATTTTAGCGAAGACAATGGTTGAAATTTGTAATGGCGAAGTTATTCAGATTGAAGATAAGTTTCGAGATAACCAAAATTTAAAGGATTATTTCCGCCGCATCAAGCGAAAAACGGCATTACTAATCGAGTCAAGCTGCGAATTAGGTGCAGTCGTTGGTGGACTTGATGATAAGAATATAAGACATCTAAAACGTTTTGGTTATTTTGTTGGGATGAGCTATCAAATTGTGGATGATATTTTAGATTTCACTGCAACAGATAAAGAGCTTGGTAAACCTGCTGGTAGTGATTTGCTCCAGGGGAATATTACTTTGCCAATTTTATTATTAAAGGATCATCCAGTAATCCAAAGATTTATAGAAAAAGCTTCAAGTGGTGTTGTATCAGAAGAGGACCGTTTGGAAATGTTAAAGATTGTTCGTAATTCTGATGCGATAAAGCAAGCGATCACTTTAAGTAATCAATACTTAAGAAAAGCATTAAAGGAAGTTGACGCATTACCCAATCATCAGATGAAAAGAAAGCTTAGAGACGTAGCCTTATTTATAGGAAAACGTAAATTCTAATATTAATTTTCAAGCTTTAACTAGTAAATGTTGATGTATTACGCATCTTTTGGTAATATTTATCGGTAGGTGTAACACCTTATAGACAAACCTAAGGAGTGTTTTATAATTATGGCAGTAGAAAAAACTTTTTTAATGATTAAACCAGACGGAGTAAAACGTCAAGTAATCGGAGACGTTGTAAACCGTTTCGAGCGTCGTGGCTTCGAATTAAAAGGTGCTAAATTAATGGTAGCTACTCGTGAAATCGCAGAAGCTCACTATGCAGAGCATGCAGACAAGCCATTCTTTGGTGAATTAGTTGACTTTATCACTTCTGGTCCAGTATTCGCTATGGTATGGGAAGGCGAAAGCGCTATCTCATTAGCTCGTACTATGATGGGAGCTACAAAACCAGCTGATTCTCAACCAGGAACAATTCGTGGTGACTTTGCAACTACAATTTCTGAAAACATTATTCATGGTTCAGACTCTGCAGAATCTGCAGAACGCGAAATTAGATTATGGTTCGCTGGAGAATTAGCTTAATTCTCTCTTTAACTTATATCACTCAAAATAACTATTGCATTATGCAATAGTTATTTTTTTAACTTAAATTACGGAATTTTCTGGAAGAAAGTTGTTGATTCTTGATATAATATGATATGGAGGTGATAGAATTGACAAGTGTTTTCATAGCAATAATTATATTTATAACAATCGTCTCACTTGCAGGAATATTATCAGACCATATAAATAAGCAATCAAAATTAAAATTAGAAGTATTAAAACAAGAGATTAAATTAGAAAAAATCAGGAATGAAGGTCATATCGCCGAAACAGAAAAGCTTCGATTAGAAATAGAACAAACGAGACAGCAGTTAACATTGGATCACCCAAAAGAGTTTAAGCTCGAGTGAAAATATTAGTAATTACTTTCTTTCCTATAGACATGAGGTTGAAATGATATATATTTCCCATTATCTATAATTCCTATATAATGAAAGTAGGATATAAAGAGGGGAAAGATTAGCAAATGTCAGATTATGAACAATTTATTGCTGGTATTAATAAAAAAACAGGTATAAATTTAGCTCTATATAAAGAAGCCCAAATGAAAAGACGTTTGACCTCTTTATACGAAAAAAAGGGCTATCGTAATTTTGTCGAATTTATGCAGGCGCTTGAAAAAGACCGTGATTTGATGAACGAGTTTTTAGACCGTATGACGATTAACGTTTCTGAGTTTTACCGAAATGGAAAACGTTGGGAGGTTTTACAAAATAAAATTTTCCCACAGCTTTTACAAACCAATAAACGCTTAAAAATTTGGAGTGCAGCATGTTCAACTGGGGAAGAGCCTTATACAATTTCTATGGTATTGTCGCACCATTTACCACTTTCCCAAGTTCAAGTGATAGCAACAGATCTTGATAAGAATGTTATCCAAAAAGCAAAACTAGGCTTATATCCAGAGCGTTCCCTTGCAGAGGTACCTACCGATGTAAAATCGAAATATTTTATTCAAGAAGGTTCTTTCTATAAAGTCAAAGATGAAATAAAAAGAACTGTTAATTACAAGGAGCACAATTTACTAAATGACCAATATGATTCGAATTATGATTTAATCGTTTGCCGAAATGTTATGATTTACTTTACAGAGGAAGCGAAGGATCAAATCTATCATAGCTTTAGTAAAGCACTGCGTCCTGGAGGGATATTATTTGTTGGTTCTACAGAACAGATCTTTAACCCTGCTCAATATGGCTTTGAAATTGAAGACACTTTCTTTTATCGAAAGAAGTAGTCAAAAACCAAATCATCTTCTAGTCTTCGCTTTTCGTATTGAACGAAAAGCGTATTTTACTATTATATGACCTTTTTTCATGTAACTTTGAACAGGATGAGGGAATTTTCCTTAATATGGTCTATAATAGGATTTCTGAATATTCGGTACTATTTTTGAGGGATATTTAAAAAATCGCACTGTTTTTTGGTATATTATATGTTATATTAAAAAATACATACTTTAGCGAGTTGAAGGGAGAAAGTGTTTTATGCGTTACCTAACTGCAGGAGAGTCTCACGGGCCTCAATTAACTACAATTATCGAGGGGTTACCCTCCCTATTACCAATTACAGCAGAAACAATAAATTATGATTTAAAGAGACGTCAGGGTGGACATGGCCGTGGAAGAAGAATGCAAATTGAGACAGATACTGTCGAAATTGTAGGTGGTGTACGCCATGGGAAAACATTAGGTTCCCCAGTTGCGTTAGTAGTAAAAAACGATGATTGGAAGCATTGGACTAAAATTATGGGTGCAGACCCACTTCCAGAAGATGTAGACCCAAACGAAATTAAGCGTCAAATCTCTCGACCGCGTCCAGGGCACGCAGATTTAGTAGGGGGCATGAAATATGGCCACAGAGACTTGCGAAACGTGCTAGAGCGCTCTAGTGCCCGTGAAACAACGGTACGTGTAGCAGTTGGATCGGTAGCAAAGGCTTTGTTAAGTGAGTTAGGAATTTCAATCGTATCTCATGTAACAGAAATTGCTGGCATTAAAGCTGACACAACAAAAGTAGAAGGCAAAACAGTAAATGAGATTCGTGAAATTGTGGAAGAGGATCCTTGCTATTGTGTCGATCCTGAAGCTTCTAGCCAAATGGTACAAATGATTGATGATACGAAAAAGGCTGGGGATTCCATCGGTGGTGTCGTCGAAGTTATAGTTGAAGGTCTGCCAGCAGGAATCGGCTCTTATGTTCATTACGATCGAAAATTAGATGGCAGACTAGCTCAAGCTATGCTTTCTATTAATGCTTTTAAGGGTGTAGAATTTGGCATAGGTTTTGAAATGGCTCGTAGAAAAGGCTCAGAAGTACATGATGAGATTCTTTGGGATGAAGAAAATGGCTACACTCGTGCCACAAATCGCTTAGGTGGGCTTGAAGGCGGTATGTCTACAGGTATGCCAATTGTAGTGCGCGGTGTTATGAAACCAATCCCTACTTTATATAAACCATTACAAAGTGTAGATATTGAAACAAAAGAAGCTTTTAAGGCAAGTGTTGAACGCTCGGATAGCTGTGCAGTTCCAGCAGCATCAATTGTTGCGGAAAATGTTATTGCTTGGGAAGTAGCAAATGTACTTATCGAGCAATTCCACAGTGATCAATTACCACAGTTAAAAGCACAAATTGAAGAAATGCGAAAATACTCAAAGGAGTTTTAAAAATGAGAATTCCAGTGAACACAGCATCGCATCAGTATGAGGTTGTGATTGGGAACGACATTTTAACGAGTGCAATGGAATCCTTGCACCTTCACTTACCAAAAGAGGATAAAATCATCGTATTTACTGATGAAAATGTCTGGAAAGCTCATAAGAACTACTTTACTGAAAGCTTTCCATATCCTTTTGAAGTATTTGTGATGCCGGCTGGGGAAGAATGCAAAAGCTTTGATAACTATAAAGAGGCTAATTCATTCTTAATCGACAATAAATGCACACGTAAATCCCTTTTAATCGCCCTTGGTGGTGGAGCGGTCGGTGATTTATCAGGCTTTGTAGCAGCTACTTATATGAGGGGGATTCCTTTTATACAAGTACCGACGACAATTTTGGCACATGATTCAGCTGTAGGAGGCAAAACAGCCATAAACCATCCAGAAGGAAAGAATTTGATTGGTGCTTTTTATCAGCCTAAAGCAGTAATCTATGATACTCGCTTTTTAAGCACATTAAGTGAACGTGAGGTTCGTTCTGGAATGGCTGAGGTCATAAAGCATGCAATGATTTCGGATGAGATTTGGCTACAGGAATTATTGTCGATTCAATCTATAACAAGCATTGCAGATGAACAGCTTGCTTCATATCTAAAAGCTGGGATTGAAGTAAAGGCTAACATTGTAGCAGAAGACGAAACTGAGCAATCTGTTCGTAAATATTTGAACTTAGGTCATACATATGGACATGCCATTGAAGCGGCGGCAGGATATGGTGGACTTGCTCATGGAGAAGCTGTAGTAATCGGTCTGGTCTATGCGCTCATTTTGAGTGAACGCTATGGGAAAATCTCCCGTGAATTCACAAAATCATTTTTAAAATTTGCTTATAGCAATGGATACCCATTTGATGCAGTATCGAATTATTCATTTGATACGCTAGAACCATTTTTGGTTAAGGACAAAAAGGTTGAATATGGTCAATTGCAATTTGTCCTACTTAACACAATAGGGGAGCCTTTTATTCAAACTATCGAAGTATCGGAATGTAGAGAAGTAGATTTAGAGTATCGTGCTTTACTTATGGAGGTATGTAAATGATTAGAGGAGTAAGAGGGGCAACAACAGTTACCGATGATATAGCTGAATTAATTTTAAATGAGACGGAAATTTTAGTGAAGGAAATCGCGACAGTAAATAATATTCAGCCAGAAGATATTATCTCAGTGCTTATTTCTACTACTACGGATATTAGTTCAGGATTCCCGGCTAAAGCAGTACGTTCCATTGAGGGATGGCAATATGTCCCGACGATGTGCACGCATGAAATGAGTGTCCCTAATGCTCTTCCGATGTGTATTCGTGTTTTACTGCATGTGAATACAGAGTTAAGTCAAAAAGACATACGACATGTCTATTTAAATGAGGCAGTATGTTTACGACCAGATTTAGTACAAGAGGCTAACAAGTAAGGAGACGACGTCCAACATGAAATGGAAACAACAAATAGTTGATATGAAAGCATACCAACCAGGTAAACCGATGGAAGAAGTGAAAAAAGAATTTGGATTAGAAGAAGTAGTAAAGCTTGCTTCAAATGAAAATCCATATGGTTTTTCGCCGAAAGTAAAAGCACTTTTAGCCAGTGATCATTCAGACCATGCAATTTATCCTGATGGCTATGCCCAAATATTACGAACAGCTGTTGCGAAGCATTTAAATGTAAACGAAACGCAATTACTATTTGGGAATGGGTCAGATGATTTAATCGCTATCGTGACACGTGCACTACTATATCCTGGAGTCAATACAGTTATGGCAACACCTTCATTCTCTCAATATCGCCACAATGCAGAGGTTGAAGGGGCAGAGGTTAGAGAAGTTCCACTTGCTAAAGGGAAGCACGATTTGACTGCCATGTTAGATGAGATTGATGAAAATACGTCTGTTGTATGGGTTTGTAATCCAAATAACCCTACAGGTACGATAGTTAGCGATGCTGAGCTTCAAGATTTCCTAAAGAAAGTACCAAAAGAGGTTTTGGTTGTTTTAGATGAGGCTTATTATGAATATGTGAATTCACCTGATTATAAAGATACACTTTCCTATGTAAATGAATATCCGAACGTGATTATTTTACGCACTTTTTCTAAAGCTTATGGCCTTGCGTCATTCCGAGTGGGCTATGGAATTGCACAGGAGGAAGTCATTTCAAAATTAGACCCAGTACGAGCTCCCTTCAATAATACAATCCTAAGTCAAAAGGTTGCGACTGTTGCCTTAGCTGACCAAGCTTTCATCGAAGAATGCAAAGAAAAAAATGAAATCGGTAAAAAGCAATTTGAGCAGTTTTGTGAAAAGCATGGATTAAACTACTATCCTTCTCAAACAAACTTTATTTTGTTTGAGGTGAAAGCAGATAGTGATGTTGTGTTTAAAGAAATGATGCAGCGCGGCTTTATTATTCGCAGTGGGAATGCTTTAGGTATAAGCGACTATATTCGTGTCACAATTGGAACAGAAGAACAAAATGACAAGTTTTTATCATTGTTGGAGGAAGTTCTAGTGGACCAGGGAGTCTTTGCATGACACGTAATGTCTTAGTAATAGGATTAGGACTTATAGGAGGTTCTATCGCTCTGTCCTGTCAAAAAGCTCCTAACACGAAGATTTACGGCTTCGATTTATACGAAAAAACGCGCCAACAAGCACGTGAGCTTAGTATTGTTCATGAAGTGGTGGACGATGTGCTACAAGCTGCAAGTATTGCAGATGTCATCATTTTTGGAACACCTGTGAATGCGACCTTAGACTGGCTAGAAAAAATGAAGGAATGGCCACTAAAGGATAATGTAATTGTGACGGATACGGGAAGTACTAAAGGGTTAATAATGCAAAAGGGGAAAGAATTAAGCGAGAAGGGGATAGCTTTTATTGGCGGTCATCCAATGGCAGGTTCTCACAAAAGTGGAGTTCAAGCTGCCAAAACCCATCTCTTTGAAAATGCCTATTATATCCTAACTCCCCTAGAGCATGAAAAAGAAGAGCTTATAAAAGGGCTTGAAGATTTACTCAAATTTACACTAGCCAAGATAGTGCGAATCGATGCTTCCAAACACGATCATATGACAGCGGTTGTTAGTCATTTCCCGCATATTGTTGCAGCCTCGCTTGTGCATCAGTTAGATAGTGAACAACAAAGCTATCCGATGACAAGTATGCTTGCTGCTGGTGGGTTTCGGGATGTGACGAGAATTGCCTCATCGAATCCACTGATGTGGAAGGATATTGTTCTTCAAAATCGAGAGGAATTGCTAAACCAGTTAAATTCTTGGCAGGATGAAATGAACAGAGTAAAATCTATTCTTCTTAGTAGCGAAGAGGAAACAATTGAACAATATTTTGCTGCTGCAAAAGAAGTTCGTGATAAATTACCAATTAATACAGGTGCTTTTTATACAACGTACGATTTATATGTTGATATACCTGACTATCCGGGTGTGATTTCTGAGGTAACGGGTTATTTAGCTGAGGAGCAAATCAGTATTACGAATCTGCGTGTTGTAGAAGCTCGTGAGGATGTATTCGGTATTTTGGTAATTAGCTTCCAGAATGCTGATGACCGTGAAAATGCTCAGAAGTGTTTAAGCAAAAGAGCTAAATATGAATTGTATATGTCATAATACTTGTAAATGGTTATTTTGAAAGGAGCATAAAATGTCTTCTACAACAAATTTAGATTATAAAAATGCGAGCCTAAAAGGAACAATAATTGTACCTGGCGACAAATCGATTTCTCATCGTTCGGTTATGTTTGGATCGATTGCACAAGGGAAGACAACAGTTAGTGGATTTCTTCTAGGTGAAGATTGTTTAAGCACAATTGATTGTTTTCGCAAGCTTGGTGTAGATATCCATGTTGAGGGGACCAATGTTACAATTTTGAGCCCAGGAATGGATAATTGGGAGGAACCCAAGGAAGTTTTATATACGGGGAATTCTGGTACTACAACAAGACTAATGCTGGGTATTCTATCTGGTTCAAATATACACACAGTAATGACTGGTGATGCTTCCATTGGTAAACGTCCAATGCGTCGAGTAACAGATCCTCTTCGATTAATGGGAGCAAAAATTGCTGGTAGAGAAAATGGGCAATTTACACCACTAGCTATTAAGGGGACTAAGGTGAAGGCTATAGATTATACTATGCCTGTAGCAAGTGCCCAAGTGAAATCTGCTATATTACTAGCTGGACTTCGTGCAGAAGGGACAACAATCGTCCGAGAAAAAGAAGTTTCTCGAGATCATACCGAGCGCATGCTTCAGCAATTTGGGGCAAAAGTCGAGGTGAAAAGTGGCGTAGTATCATTTGAAGGGGGACAACTGCTTCAAGCTACCCATGTTAATGTTCCAGGTGATATCTCTTCAGCGGCCTTTTTCTTAGTCGCAGGTGCTATTGTCCCAGAAAGTAGTATTGTTATGAAAAATGTTGGCGTAAATCCAACTCGTGCAGGGATTATTGAAGTGTTAGAGAAAATGGGTGCAGATCTGTTAATTGAAGTAGACGATGCCAATGCAGCAGAGCCAACTGCAAGCTTAACTATTCAAACATCAAAGCTAAAAGCAACGACAATTGAAGGGGATATAATCCCTCGTTTAATCGATGAGATTCCAATTATTGCACTTTTAGCTACGCAAGCTGAGGGTACAACAATAATACGTGATGCAGAAGAATTAAAAGTAAAAGAAACAGATCGGATAACTGCTGTTGTAACTGAGCTTCAAAAGCTTGGTGCTAATATTGAAGCGACTGAAGATGGAATGATTATTCATGGGCCAACAAAGCTTCACGGTGGGAATTTACAATCTTATGGTGATCATAGAATTGGGATGATGTCAGCGATAGCTGCATTAATTTCAAGTTCACCGATAGAAATCGATGACACAGATTGTATTGCTGTATCCTATCCTACCTTCTTTGACGACCTAAAAAAACTCATGAAAAATTCTTAAACATTGAAACTTTTATTTCGGATAAGAATATATAAAACCTTCCTTCTTCTCATAAGTAAAGCTAAGGCTAAAAGCTATAGTTCTTTTCGATTAGCCAAGATTCTAATAGAAAATAGTTGGGCCTCCCCGAATTTTAACGGGACAGGTCCTTTTTCTTGTTTCTATTAATTAAGTGAAGTAGCATAGTATTGACTAAACATAAAAAAGGTGAGTAAATTTGACAAATACAACCAATGATTTAATACAAGCCATCCAAGCTGGAGAATTACAGCAAATTAATAATTTATTAGAGGCATTTTTATTAAATGAACAAGCGGATGAACAATATGAAATTGCCGATTTGTTGATGCAATATGGTTTTTTAAATGAAGCAGATCGCATTTTTGAACATCTTCAATTTTTGTTTCCAGAGGAAGCTCAATTAGCAATAGACCGTGCATCGGTTTTAATAGAATTAGGTGAAGAGGATGAGGCGCTTCAATTATTAATGGGCATTGATTCAGAAGCTCCCGAATATCCTCAAAGCTTACTATTGCTAGCAGACTATTATCAAATGCAAGGTTTATATGAAGTGGCAGAACAACGTATTACAGAAGCGTTAGATATACTACCCAATGAGCCTTTATTACAATTTGCTAAAGCTGAGCTACTATTTGAAACAGGGCGCTTTACTGAAGCAGCTCGTATCTATGAAGAACTACATGCAAAAGAAAAAGAAATAGCAGGGGTTTTATTAGCTTCTAGGCTAGCAGAGGTATATCGTGCAGGTGGTGGGTATGAAACGGCCTTAGATTATTATATGGAAGCGTTAGAGGACTCTGTAACACCTGACTTACTGTTTGGATCAGCTTATGCTGCCTTTCAATCTGAGAAGTATGATTTAGCTACTAAACAACTAGAGGATTTAAAAGAATTAGATCAAGATTATTTCAGCGCTTATTTATTACTAGCAGAAAGTTATGCAATGTTAGAGGATAACAGAAGGGCGCTCAAAACAATTGAAGAAGGCATAAAGCGTGATGAGTATGAGAAGTCATTTTATTTATTTGCTGGGAAAATGGCATTGAAAAACAGTTTGCCAGATGAGGCAACAAATTATTTGCGACAAGCGATTGCACTTGATCCAGAATACATGGAAGCAATTTTAGTGCTGATGTCCATCTTCGCAAATCAGGAAAAATACGAGGAAATCATAGAATTGTATGAAAATTTAAAAAATAATGATTTCGACTGGAGCGCTTTATATCCCTTTGTTGCGGATGCTTATGCAAATAATGAGCAGTATGAACGTGCATGCGAAATTTATAAGCTAGCATATAATGATTTTAAAGACGAACCATCGTTTTTAGAAAAATATTGTTATTTCTTAATTGAAGAAGGAAAAAGAGAGGAAGCACGAAGTATCGTTAATCGTTTAATTGCTTTGGAGCCTACAGAGCAACAATGGTTGGATCTTCTCTACACTCTTGAATAAAAGGAGGGATAGCAAAGTGACTTCTTCCATTCCGATTATTGATAAAAAATCATTTGTTCGTTGGTTTCTTAAAAATTATCAATTAAAAAGAAGAGAATGTGTTTGGATACTGAATTATTTATTAAGTAACGATAACCTACTTGAGAACATTCATTTCGTAGAAGAAGCGCATTATTGTCCAAGAGCGATCGTAATGTCCTCTGTCGATTCAACTGGAGTACCGTTCAGATTTTACAAAGGAAATATTATGACAAGTGATGCTGAAAAGTCATTTCACGATTTACGATTACATCCAAACGAAAGCATGTATATCCAATTAAACTTCCCTAATATTCCACCGAGTCAGCAGTATTTAGCTGTTTTAGAGGAAAACCCATTCATGCCAAAGTATTTGCATATTAGTGAGAGGGATCGCCTTATCGCAGAGGAAATGTTAAATAATAGCTTATTAGCATTTCAAGAGGAGAAATTATTAAAAGAAATTGATGATGCCTTAGATAAGGGAGATAAAGAAAAATTTTATTCGCTATCTAATTTACTACAGACATTGAAACAAACTACCAAAAATGTTTAACAATATCTTCATATGAAAAAGTTGGACATTCAATAAGCGTGATAGATATTATGGGGAATATGTTCTAGTCTCATTCAGTCGAGATCATAGGCTGGATGGGATTTTTGATGTTTCCTTATTTTTACAAGCTATTATAATTACATAAAAGTGAATTTTAATAAAAATTAAACTGTTATTTTTATTTGTTTTTGGTAATAGTAAATATTGATGTATGGAGGAGAAGTAATGTTTTTTAATGTAAAAGATGTACAACAATTTCAAGCACAAAAGGATTTTATTGATACGGCGCTCGTACCACTGCTTTCACTAGATTTTAATGAGTCAAAAATCAAACAAAGCAGCTCTTCTGCTGAATTTTTAATGTCCCTTACAGCATTTGTAGAACAGCAGTTTAAGGGAAGATTAATGCTTGTCCCTCCATTTTCTTATACTGAACAAACAAAAAATGGTTTGGCAGTAAACTTATTAAAGGAAGACTTACAAAATGCTGGCTTTAAACATGTACTATTTATAACGTGTGATCATACTTGGACAAGCAATAACGAGCAATTAGAGGTTATTTGGTTACCAGCTATTCCTCTAGAGTCGATGGATTCAGGAGTTAAAAAAACAATACTAGAAGAACAATTGAAACAAATCATACCAAAATTAACTTCCAAATGGTTTCAAAGTTAGTAAATTGTTTCATTAAATGTTCACAAAGTTGTCGAAAGTATAGAAAGCCAATATTGACCAACCTATTTTCTTGATATATCATAGATATGTCCTAGTAATTACTATTTGTAAAAGTATGTCCGTTGGACTGACCTTTTAGTTAGAGGGGGGAAAAGGATGAGTAACAATCGAGTTTCTAGACGTCAATTTCTTAACTACACTTTAACTGGTGTTGGTGGATTTATGGCGGCGGGCATGTTAATGCCTATGGTTCGCTTTGCAATTGATCCAGCTTTACAAACAAAAGCTGATGGTGATTTTGTACAAACAAGCCAAAAAGTTGCAGATCTTACTGAAGAGCCTGTAAAAGTTGACTTTTCATATGAACAAGTTGATGCATGGTATACATCTGAAGTTACTGATACTGCTTGGGTTTATAAAAGTGGCGATGCAGTAGTTGCATTATCACCAGTTTGTAAACACTTGGGCTGTACAGTTAACTGGAATAGTGATACTGAGCACCCAAATCAATTCTTCTGTGCTTGCCATGGTGGACGCTATGAAAAAACTGGTAAAAATGTTCCAGGTACACCACCATTAGGTCCGCTAGACGAGTATGAAGTATCTGAACAAGATGGCTTTGTAATGCTTGGGAAAAAAATCGCAAATACTAGAGGTTAATAGTTAGGGGGTAAACATCAGTGCTAAATAAAATTTATGATTGGGTCGATGAACGACTGGATATCACTCCAATCTGGCGTGATATAGCCGACCACGAAGTGCCAGAGCACGTTAACCCTGCACATCACTTCTCTGCATTTGTTTACTGTTTCGGTGGATTAACTTTCTTCATTACAGTTATCCAAATTTTATCGGGTATGTTCTTAACAATGTACTATGTGCCGGACGTTGAAAATGCATGGAAATCAGTTTATTACTTACAAAACGAAGTAGCATTCGGTGAAATCGTACGCGGTATGCATCACTGGGGAGCTTCATTAGTAATTGTAATGATGTTCTTACATACACTTCGTGTGTTCTTCACAGGTTCTTATAAAAAACCTCGTGAGTTAAACTGGATTGTAGGAGTTTTAATTTTCTGTGTTATGTTAGGATTAGGTTTCACAGGATATTTATTACCTTGGGATATGAAAGCGCTATTCGCTACTAAAGTAGGTATTGAGATTGCTGCTTCTGTTCCGTTTATTGGTGAACTTATTAAAGTATTACTTGCTGGGGATGCAACAATAATTGGTGCGCAAACGTTAACACGTTTCTTCGCAATTCATGTATTCTTCTTACCTGCAGCATTATTTGCATTACTTGCAGCTCACTTTATTATGATTCGCCGTCAAGGTATTTCTGGACCACTTTAATTCAGTAAGAATTTATAAGGGTCTATGATTTTTTAAAGGAGGGGACACTATGCATCGCGGAAAAGGGATGAAATTCGTAGGTGATTCACGCGTTAAAGCTAATAACCGTATGGTGAATATGCCTAAAGATTATTCCGAGTATCCAGGTAAAACAGAAGCTTTCTGGCCTGACTTCTTATTAAAAGAATGGATGGTTGGTGCAGTTTTCTTAATCGGATATTTATTATTAACTGTCGCACATCCTTCACCACTTGAAGGTCCGGCAGATCCAACTAATGCTTCATATATTCCATTACCAGACTGGTACTTCTTATTCTTGTACCAATTATTAAAATATGCCTATGCATCAGGTCCATACAATGTGGTAGGTGCAATCGTTATGCCTGGTTTAGCGATTGGTGCGTTAATGTTAATACCGTTCTTAGACAAAGGTCCTGAACGACGTCCATCTAAGCGTCCATTACCAACGGCATTTATGTTATTAGCACTTGCTGCTATGATTTTCTTAACTTGGGAATCTGTTGTAAACCATGACTGGGAAGCAGCAGCAAAACAAGGTGAAATCAAAGAACAAGTGGACATCGAAATTGATGAGACAGCAGAAGGTTATTTAATCTTCACTGGTGAACAAGGTAAGTCTTGTATCGCTTGTCATGGTGCTGATATGCAAGGTGGGGCTGCAGCTCCTGCTTTAGTAGGTAACGAATTAACTGCTGAAGAAGTTGCCGATGTGATCCACAATGGTCGTGGCGCAATGCCAGCTGGCCAATTTGCTGGTACTGAAGAAGAGCTACAAGTTTTAGCTGAATTCATCGCAAGTTTAAAAGCTGAAGAATAATTCTAATATTTTTCTTAAAAGAGAGTCGGGAAACTGACTCTCTTCTCTTTTACTTATTTCTAATTTACATATGTGCTAGTTTAAGAAAAAATACATAAATCTTTAAAATTTTGTGGAATAATAAGGAGAATAGAAAATGAAGGCATTTTTCACACAGTGTTGGTTTTTATTAACACATCGTTCTTTTTTGACATTATTATTTTTCATTAATTTATTTGGCACAATTTACGGTTATATTTGGTACGGTTCGCAATTATCTCGAACAGAGCCAAAGTTTTTAATATTTGTTCCAGACAGTCCGACAGCAAGCTTGTTTTTCTGTATTGCTGTTCTTGGGTGGATATTTGGAAAGCATTTTAAATTGATTGAAGCTTTAGCTTTGATTACGTTGGTTAAATATGGGGTATGGGCTGTTGTTATGAATTTGTTGACACTGGCTGAAATAGGGTCGATTGGTCCAGCAGGATGGATGCTTGTGTTTTCTCATGGTTTAATGGCAGTTCAAGCGATTCTTTATATGGCTAACTATCGATTTGGTATGGTTCATATAGCTATTGCTGCGATTTGGACGTTGCATAATGATGTGATTGATTATGTTTTTGGTCAAATGCCTACCTATAGTGTACTTAGTCAATACGCAAGTCAAATTGGTTATTTTACTTTTTGGCTATCTATTGTATGCATTGCTATTGCTTATTTTGTTTATACTAATATTATTAATACATCCCGAAATCACTCTTCTTAAAGCTAGTAAATATGTCATTTTTGTCATAATTTTGTTTTCCTGTAATAGGCTTATAGGTGTGAATAATTGCATAAGTTTTAATGAGCCATTAAAATTAGTAGTATAGTAACTTATTAGAAAGGAAGAGGTTAATTGACAGCAGGAATGTATATTGTTTACTTTCTAATTATTTTGATTTTGCCGATATACGCACAGATGAAGGTAAAAAGTACGTACAAGAAATTTTCTCAAGTTCAATCTTCAAAACATATGACTGGTGCACAAGTTGCGCGTCAGATTTTAGATACTCATGGTTTGTCTGATGTTCGTGTAGTACCGACACAAGGAGTATTATCAGATCATTACAATCCAGCGACGAAAACTGTAGCACTATCTGAGAAAAACTATTATGAAGCATCCATTGCAGGTGTAGCTGTTGCTGCACATGAGGTTGGGCATGCAATTCAACATAAAGAAGCCTATACGTTTTTGAACCTACGTTCAAAACTAGCTCCAGTAGCTAATATTACATCAAACGCATCATGGATCTTTGTAATGATTGGTATTTTTGCCTCTAGTTCAGGATTTTTATTGTTAGGTATTGGATTACTTCTTGCAGGTGTTTTATTCCAGGTAGTAACTTTGCCAGTAGAGTTTGATGCTTCTAAACGTGCAATGAATGAAGTTATAACGTTAGGCATTATCTCTAACAATGAAGAACGCGCTGCGAAAAAGGTCTTAAATGCAGCCGCAATGACGTATGTTGCAGCAGCTGCTGTAGCAGTATTAGAGTTAGCACGTTTAATTCTAATATACACAGGCATGCGATCTGACGATTAAGTAAAACTGCATAGCAAAATTTATCCCAAAGGTTTTTAGAAACCTTTGGGATTTTTTTGTGTACCAGGTACACACACAATACACACACAATTAAAAAATTCGAGGAGTAATATTTTCTAATACAGAATGCGGTAATTTGTCCTAAAAAAGATTTTTCCCATAAAAATAAATGGGGACATCTTCTTTTTTTATCTAATTTAATGGAACTAAAAAATATTTTTAAAAAGATAATAACTAGTACTTTAGATTAATAGACTGTAGAAATATAACTCAGTTTATGAAAGCGTAATCATGCGCTTTACATAATGAAATATAAGGGGGGAGAGTTATGAAATTCAGTTTATCTAAGGTGCTGTTGTTCAGTTTTGTGGGAATTATTATTATTGCTGGCCTTGCTTTTTATGCAGGAGTTTTATCAAAAAAGAGCCTAGACGAGGGTAAGGCTGGTGAAAAAGATACAGGATTTATTGTTAAAACACCTACAGAAGAAGTGGACGCGAACAATGGAAGAGACCCTAGTCAGCCAGATATAAAAGTAGAGTTTGCAAAAGAAGAATGGGTTACACATGGTGGAGATTATTTTAATCGACGTTTCTCAGAGTTAGAAGAAATTAACCTAGAAACGATTGGTGATTTAAAACCAGAGTGGGTAACTAGTTTAGGCGCTAGCTTGGATATGAAATTTTCTGGGGAAGCAACACCAATTGTCGTTGATGGAGTGATGTATATTGCGACAGCAGAAAATGATGTATTAGCACTGGACGCAAAAACAGGTGAGAAGATTTGGGAGTACCGTCCAGAAATCGCAGAAAAGCTTAATACGGTTTGCTGTGGATGGACGACTCGAGGCGTAGCTGTTGCTGATGGGAAAGTCTTCGCAGGTTTATTAGATGCTAGACTAATAGCGTTAGATCAAGAAACAGGCGAATTACTATGGGAAACAGAAGTAGCTAATTGGGAAGAGGGGTATACAATTACAAGTGCTCCTCTTTATTATAATGGTAAGGTCTACACTGGTGTTGCTGGTGGGGAATACGGAATACGAGGTAGAATTATGGCTTATGACGCTGAGTATGGTCATGAGGTTTGGCGTTGGTATACTATTCCTACACCATATGAGAAAAATGGCGATACTTGGCCAGATGATGAGGATAAAAACTGGTTACATGGTGGTGCTCCGGTTTGGAACACACCAGCAGTGGATCCAGAGCTAGGATATATCTATTTTGTAACTGGTAATACTGCCCCGGATTTAGATGGAAGTAAACGAGAAGGGGATAATTTATATGCCAACTCGATTGTTGCATTAAATGCCGAAACAGGAGATTATGCATGGCATTTCCAGCAGGTGCATCATGATATATGGGATTTAGATCCGACGAACCCGGTCATCCTGTTTGATGTAGAAATCGATGGCAAGAAACGAAAAGCGCTTGGAGAAGCTGGTAAAACGGGATGGATTTACTTTTTAGATCGTGAAACAGGTGAACCGTTAATCGGGATTGATGAAAAAGAGGTGCCACAGCTTGCAGAGCAAAAAACCTCACCAACACAGCCATTCCCAAAAGGTGATTCCTTTGTTCCTCAAACTGTGACGGAAGAGGACGTGGAACGTGATTTAAGTGATGATTTTGAGGGGACGATTGGTTCTATCTTTACTCCTTTCTGGGAGGAGCCTGTTACATTAAAACCATCTGCCTTTGGTGGAGCTAACTGGCCGCCATCAGCTTATTCACCAGAAACTGAGTACTTCTATGTTCTTGGTACAGATGGCTATATAGCTTTATCTCGAATGGATGAAGATATTTATGAAGAGGGTTCAATGTATATAGGAAGTATTATGGTTCCAGTTTCAGATGCACCAACTAGAGGAACAATCACTGCAATGGATGTAAAAACAAATACAATTGCATGGCAGGTCGAATGGGATACGAATGCCTATTCAGGAGTACTTGCAACTTCTGGTGATTTAATATTCGTTGGTCACAATGATGGACGTCTTATTGCATTTAATGCAAAAACTGGTGAGGAAGTATGGAGCTATAAAACAGATGCTGGTGCGAATGCTCCATCTGTAACGTATGAGATTGATGGTGAACAATATTTATCAATTTTTGCAGCTGGAAACTCTTTAGCCGGTTCAGCTCATGGAGATAAGGTGTATACATTTAAATTAGATGGTAAATGGGACGGTACACCAATTGATGCTTCAGAAAAAAGTGACGGCAAGTCTGATGAGAAAGTTGCTACATCAAATGACCCAGAAGATTCCGATACAACTGGTTCTACAAGTGATCCGTATGAGGTTGGACTTTCTATTTATGAAGGAAACTGTTTATCCTGCCATGGTAATATGGGGGAAAACGGACATAATGGACCAAATCTACAGCTTAGTAAGCTAGCAGAAAACAAAGATGATGTTATAGAGCGTATAAAAAATGGTGGTTCAACAATGCCGGCATTTGGAACGATTTTATCGGAAGAGGAAATCGAAGAGGTGGCACGTTATGTGAATGAGGTCTTGTCAAAAGCAGATGAATAAACTTAGGTTAATTCCTATTGCGAGATGAGATGTAGCCTTTAATTATTAGTAAAAAAGCGCTTGGGATGAAATGAATCAATCCAAGCGCTTTATGCTTTTTATCTACTCATCGATTCTGAAGCCTTCTCCTGTAACATCCTTTACGTCAATAATTGAGACGAATGCATTAGGGTCAATAGAACGTATTATCGATTTAAGTCGTACTAATTCATTACGGCCGACAATACAGTATAGAACATCCTTCGATTGCTTTGTGTAATGTCCATAGCCATGGAATACAGTGATTCCACGTTCCATCTTCTCAGAAATAAGATTTGCAATTTCATCAGGGTTATTTGAAATGATTAGTGCAGCTTTTGCAGAATAAGCACCATCTTGAACCATATCAATCACGCGAGCACCAACAAAAACAGCTACAAGTGTATACATCATCGAACGTGCATCTAAGAATGTAAGCCACGATGCTAAAATTACGAAAGCGTCAAATAAAAACATGGTACGGCCCATACTCCAGCCAACATACTTATTTGTAAGTCGAGCAATGATATCGACTCCACCTGTTGTACCACCGCATCTGAAAATAATTCCAAGCCCAATCCCGACGAAAACACCTGCAAATAAAGCAGCTAAAAGTAAATCGTCTTGAAGATTCAAATTCACTTCGTAAACCTGGAAAATACGTAGGAAGATGGAAACTGCAACAGTTCCAATAATTGTATAGATGAACTCTACACGACCAAATTGCTTCCAGCCTATTATAAACATCGGGATATTAAGAATAAGGTTCATGATTGCTGGATCCCAATTTAATGTGAAGTATAATATTAACGTAATACCGCTAAAGCCACCTTCACCTAGTTCGTTTTGAATATTAAAATGTAGGAGGCCAAAACTAAAAATGGCTGCACCTAATAATATTCCAAGAATGTTTTTTACTTTAATACCTCTCAAAAAATAACCTCCAAACATTAACAATAAATAGTTACTTATTATTACTCTTGCTTACTTTATTTACCTCCAACGATAGATACATTATGTTTTATTTTTCTTCTTTTGACAACATAGCCCTTTATTATATACGATGATACTAAGTGCATGGTATGATGTCGAATGAGATATATAATGTGAAAATTACCGTAAAAAAATAGATAAATACATATAAAAATTCAAGAATTAGATTTTCTAAAAACTAACTTTGGTACTAAAAACCCTTAGTTGGAGGCAGTTTTACAGGAGAAAATACTACTAACTTGTATAGGGACGAAAAAATCTGTCTGAATTGAAAAATACAAATGTAGAATTAGGAGATTTTTTCTTTTTTTTAGTATGTTATACAAATGCATTAGGTATCCAATAAGTTAACATTATTTCATAGCAGAAAATATTAAAGGCAGAAAGGATGAATAGTATGACAATAAGAGTTGCAATTGCAGGTAGTAGAGGGAAAATGGGGTCAGAGGCAGTAAAAACTGTTTATAACCGCGATGGTTTGGAGCTTGTGGCGGCATTAGATTATAAGCATGTAGGAGATAGCTTAGCCGAGCTTGAAATGTTTCCTTCAAATTTAGACGTGCCAATTTATACGAACCTCACGCAATTGATTACAGAAACAAA
Organism: Ureibacillus chungkukjangi; assembly: GCF_044795995.1. Classification (NCBI taxonomy): domain Bacteria; kingdom Bacillati; phylum Bacillota; class Bacilli; order Caryophanales; family Caryophanaceae; genus Ureibacillus; species Ureibacillus chungkukjangi. The sequence continues at coordinate 1,604,647 of NZ_CP085009.1, forward strand.
ACCAGATGTTTTAGTCGACTTAACAAATCCGCATTCTGTATATGAGCATACAAAAGAAGCAATGTTACATAATGTACGTACAGTTGTTGGTACTACAGGCTTTACTGACGAACAATTAGAAGAGCTAACAAATCTTGCAAGAATAAGTAAAGTAGGATGTATTATTGCGCCGAATTTTGCAATTGGTGCTGTATTAATGATGAAGTTTGCAAAAGAGGCTGCTAAATATTTACCACATGTTGAGATTATAGAAATGCATCATGATCGTAAATTAGATGCACCTTCTGGAACAGGGAAGAAAACAGCTCAGATGATTGCGGAGGTTCGTGAATCACAAAAGCAGGGGCATGAATTTGAAGTAGAAACAATGCCAGGGGCACGAGGTGCAGACTTTGAGGGAATGCGCATTCACTCTGTACGTTTACCAGGCTTAGTAGCTCATCAAGAGGTTCTATTTGGTGGAGAAGGGCAAATGCTAACGATTCGCCATGATTCCTATAACCGTGAATCCTTTATGGGTGGAGTTGTTTACTGTATTGAAAAGGTCATGACATTGGAAGAATTAGTATACGGACTAGAAAATATCCTATAAGAATGGAGATAGAAAATGAAAATCGCTCTTATTGCACATGATCGTAAAAAAGATAGTCTAGTTGAGTTTGCTATAGCATATAAAGAAATATTGTCTGAGCATGAATTATATGCAACTGGGACAACGGGACAGCGCATACAAGATGAGGTTGGTTTAAAGCTAATAAGATTTCGTTCAGGACCATTAGGGGGCGATCAGCAAATTGGCTCTATGATAGCTAATAATGACATGGATATGGTCATTTTCTTTAGAGATCCTCTTACTGCACAGCCACACGAACCAGATGTAACGGCACTTGTTCGACTTTGCGATGTTTACCATATCCCTTTAGCAACGAATATGGGAACAGCAGAAATTCTACTAAAGGGTCTACAAGAGGGATTTGTAGATTGGCGGTTAATCCAGGAAAGACGTAAATAAAAGTGATATTGAACTTTTGCATTAAAAATATTTGTTAATTATCTAAATATACAGAACTTCTGACGGATGCTTTGTTCAATAATTTTGAACAATAAGCATATATGAATCTACACATATTTGATTAATTAATTTGTTTTCAATGATTAAAGTAATTAATTATTTGGATAGAGAGGAAGAACGTCGGATGAAGAAGCTGAAAATTGGAATTACATGTTATCCAACTGTTGGTGGTTCTGGTGTTCTAGCAACAGAGCTTGGAAAAATGCTAGCAGAAAGAGGACATGAAATTCATTTTATAACATCTAGTGTTCCATTTCGATTAAATAAAATTTACCCCAATGTATTTTTTCATGAGGTTGAAGTAAATAATTACTCTGTTTTTCAATACCCTCCATATGACCTTGCTCTAGCAAGTAAGATGGCGGATGTTATAAAAGAGAAGAAATTAGATGTACTACATGTTCACTATGCTATTCCGCATGCTGTATGTGCAGTTCTTGCACGTGAAATGAGTGGAGAAAATATTGGTATAGTTACAACCTTACATGGTACCGACATCTCAGTGCTAGGACAGGATTCGACAATGACTCAGGCTATTAAATATGGTATCGATAAGTCGGATATTGTGACAGCTGTCTCGGATGCCTTAAAAGAACAGACCTATCAATTAATCGATACAAAAAAAGAAATCGAAACTGTTTATAATTTTGTTGATGAGTCGATATTTAAGCCAATAGATTCTAGTAATTTAAAGGTACAATATGGAATTAGTGATGACGAGCGTGTTCTTATCCATGTTTCGAACTTCCGTAAAATTAAAAATTTACCAGATATCATAAATACTTTCTTTAAAGTTCGAGCAGAAATGCCTGCTAAGCTTCTGTTAGTAGGTGATGGTCCTGAAAAACAAAGAATGGTCGATTATGTGAAAACATCGCCATATAAAGAGGATGTTCTATTTTTAGGAAAGCAAGAAAATGTTGCAGAGTTATTTGGCTTAAGCGACTTAAAATTATTGCTATCAGAAACTGAATCCTTTGGTTTAGTATTATTGGAAGGAATGGCCTGCGGGGTACCCGGCATCGGTACAAATGTAGGAGGTATACCAGAAGTTATTCAACATGGTGAAAATGGCTTCATTGTCGAGCTTGGTGATACTGAAGGAGCAGCCCAATTTGCAATTCAATTATTAAAAGATGAAGAGAAATTAATCCAATTCCGTCAAGCTGCAATTACCTCTATTCAAACGAAATTTTTAGCGAAGCCTATTATTGATCATTATGAACAACTCTATGAACGATTGGTGGCACTGCGCGTATGAATATAAATAAGGAATGGCATGCTGCGTTACAGGTGATTGACAGGATTGAAAAAAGTGGTTTTGAGGCGGTCATTGTTGGTGGTGCTGTACGAGATCATCTATTGCAAAGAAAAGTCAATGATGTGGATGTTGCAACTAGTGCCTTGCCCTTAGAGATAAAAGAAATTTTTTCATCGACAGTAGATGTTGGAATTGAGCATGGAACTGTATTGGTTTTAGATGAAGGGGAGCCAATTGAAGTAACAACCTATCGCACTGAAGGTACATATAGTGACTATCGTAGACCAGAGGAAGTAAAGTTTGTTCGAAACCTCGAGGAAGACTTACAGCGCCGCGATTTTACTATTAATGCAATGGCTTTTACAAAAGACGGTGATATCATTGATCTATATGGTGGAAAAGAAGATATAGAAAATAAGGTTATCCGTGCTGTTGGTGATCCGAATGTGCGTTTTCGTGAGGATGCCCTTCGAATGCTGAGGGCTATTCGTTTTGGGTCTCAATTAGGTTTTACTATCGAGGAAAAAACTTTAAAGGCCATTCAGGTTGATAGTGATTTAATTGATTTTATAGCAAATGAACGAATTGCAATGGAAATGGCTAAGGTTTGGAAAAGTAAATTTGTATACTATGGTCTTCAATTACTGATTGAAAGTAATCTATCGAAATTTTTAGTAGGGCATTTTTCGGACCAGCTTGAGCATTGGCGTACTTTTAAAGCTGAAAAATCAGAGATTGGCTGGGCTTATTTGTGTCTTTTGAATCGTCAGGAAATGCAAGATATTGTGGATTTCTACCGTTTGTCGAAAAAGGAAAAAACCTTTGTTCGTAAAACACTAAATGCTTTTGATGCATTAAGACAAAAGTGGACTGCAATGGATTATTTTTCAAATGAGCTAGAGATTTTAGAAACAGCTTATGATTTTGCTAGATGGCAAAACATTGCTCTACCATTTGAAAAAGAAGAAATACATGCGGTTAAAAATAGCCTGCCAATTCAAGCCATTGACCAATTAGCTATCAGCGGAAATCATTTGATGAGCTGGACTACTAGAAAAAGTGGTCCCTGGATTAAAGTTGCTTTAGATGCTGCAATTATAGCTGTTTTAAACGGATACGTAGAAAATGAAGAAGACAAGTTGAAGGAATGGTTCTTAAATGACTTTATCAATGAAGGATAAAATACTAAAGCGTTTCCTTCTTGCCTCAGGGGAGCCGATTTCAGGTCAGTATTTAGCTGATGAATTGGGAATCTCTCGAACGGCGGTCTGGAAACATTTGCAGTCCTTACAAGAGGATGGCTATACTTTTGATACAATTAAGAAAAAAGGCTATCTATTAACAAATAAACTAGACAGAGTGGATGCAGCGAGTATAGCATCCTTTTTGTCTACAGAGCGATTTGGACAGTCCATCCATTATTTAGACGAGTGTGCTTCTACTCAAACGATTGCACATGAATTAGCTCGTAATGGTGCTAAGGATGGGACAATTATAATTGCTGAGTCACAAACCGCGGGCAAGGGAAGAATGAGCCGTCCTTGGGAATCGACAAAGGGGAAGGGCATTTGGATGACAGTTATTATCAAACCAGATGTATTGCCACATCAAGCACCTCAATTCACATTAGTGGCAGCAGTATCGATTATTAATGCAATTAAATCTCTATATAGTAATTTTACTCCCGTTATCAAATGGCCGAATGATATTTTAGTAAATGGACTGAAGTGTACGGGCATTTTAACCGAAATGATCGCTGAAATGGATCGAGTCCAGGCATTATTGATTGGAATCGGCATTAATGTCAATCAGCAGCAGGAGGATTTTCCAGAAGAGCTTCATACGATTGCAACCTCTTTAAGTATCGAGGAAAATAGAGTATTAAACCGAGCTGAACTTGTTGGAACTATCTTAAATTACTTAGAGAACTATAGTGACTTATATGTGAAAGAAGGTTTTGGTCCTATTAAGAAGCTATGGGAAGAAGCCTCTGGAACAATAGGTAAACAAATTAAAGCCACAACTTTAACAGAAGTTATTGAAGGAAAAGCAATCGGTATTACTGAATCTGGTGTTTTGGAAATTCAGCTAGATAATGGAGAAGTTCGAAGTATCTATTCTGCTGATATCGAATTGAATGAATAATAGAATATATATTTTTTAGAAAACTCTTTTTCGTAGGTGAAATCTCACTGTTGAAAAAGAGTTTTTCTAATTTTTAGTTAAAAAGTCTCTCGAAATAAAATTGCAAACCTACTCAAAAAGGATAAAATGTAAAAATATTCAAAACTTTTATTATATTTTTACTATGAATATGGTATTTTCTCTTATAGACAGGAATATAATGATAAGTAAAAGAGTTGAAAAGAGTAAATTACTAGATTCGGGGTGAACTAGCTTTATGAAAATGATCAGTTCTATGTTTTGTCGTATGCTTGGCTATCATAAATACAGTTATTTTACAGATCGCTGTGTTCGTTGTGGGAAAGTACGTTCATCAAATTCATCATCTGCTGAGAATACATAAGGTCTAAGGTTTGCATATGGATTACAAAAAAATTGAAATTGTATTAGTGTTTTATGAAATGACCCTACCATTTAAAGCTTAAAATGGTAGGGTTTTACTTTGGCTAATTTTAAAGGCTTGTCTATTAAAAAAGCTGTAGAGAATTTATAAAAACCTGTATACGTTTACTTTAAAAGTTGTTATAGTAGCGGTATGGACAGTATCATTTTTTGAACTGTACCTTGTTACACGTTTAAATAACTAAAAAGATCTGCCTTGATCTTTTATAAGACAGGGACGGAAGAAAACAAACTGCGTTATTTTTAATTTTTAACAACGCAATCCTTCTGTCTATTTTTAAGACAGAGGGATTTTTTTATGCTGAGAAGCGCTTACATCGGGACTCGGTATAAGAGAATAACATCGATTATCGTATGTTCTTCTCATGTTTTCTTCTTAATAAAAAGGAGGAAAAAATGATGAAAAGTACGAGTGATTTTTTGAAGATGAAGGCACAAGATGAAAAAATCGTCATGATTACGGCCTATGACTATCCAGCAGCGAGGTTTTCTGAAGAGGCTGGTGTCGATATGATTTTAGTAGGTGATTCATTGGGGATGGTTGTTCTCGGTTATGACTCAACGCTTCCCGTTACAGTAGAAGACATGGTTCACCACGCAAAAGCTGTACGACGCGGAGCAAAGGATACATTTGTTGTTGTAGATATGCCTTTTGGTTCGTATCACGGCGATCAAAATGAAACATTAAAAACAGCAGTTAGAATGATGCAGGAAACAGGTGCCAATGCACTTAAGGTTGAGGGTGCTGGAGAAGTAGTGAAGGCCATCGAAAAGCTTACTACTGCTGGAATCCCAGTTGTTGCTCACTTAGGTTTACAGCCGCAGCTAGCCAATGTTCTTGGTGGATATAAGGTTCAAGGAAAAACAGCTCAGCAAGCAATGAAGCTCATTCAGGATGCGAAGGAATGTGAAGCTGCAGGTGCCTGTGCTGTCGTATTGGAGTGTATACCTCATCAGTTAACGGAAGCGGTTACAAAAGAGCTGACGATTCCGACAATCGGAATTGGTGCTGGTGCGACAGCTGATGGGCAGGTTCTTGTTTACCATGATTTGTTAAGGTATGGAAATCACCACATCCCAAAATTTGTTGAAAGCTTTTCATTTGTTGGTGAAGAAGTTGAACGTGGCATTAAAAACTATACAAAAGCAGTGAAAGCAGGTACCTTCCCAACATTAAAGCATAGCTTTACCATGAAGGATGAAGAGCTCACGCAAATCTATGGGGGCGTAGAAAAATGAAAATTATCAACACAATTGCCCAGTTAAAATCCATAGTCCACGATACAAAAGGTGAAGGAAAATCCATTGGCTTAGTACCCACAATGGGTTACCTCCATGAGGGACATTTGGCTTTAGCAACGAAAGCAAGGGGAGAAAATGATCTTGTTGTAATGAGCATTTTTGTAAACCCAACACAATTTGGTCCAAATGAAGACTTTGAATCCTATCCTCGTAATTTAGAACGAGATGCACAATTGGCTGAATCGGTTGGTGTAGATGTTATATTTGCTCCATCTGTTGATGAAATGTACCCAGAAGATGGCGGGATTTCAATAAGAGCTGGCAGACAGTCTGAGATATTATGTGGTGCTTCTAGACCTGGTCACTTTGATGGGGTACTACAAGTGGTTGCAAAGCTATTTCATATTGCAGAGCCAAAGCGCGTCTATTTTGGTCAAAAGGATGCACAGCAGGTTGCCATTATTCAAACACTTGTGAGAGATTTCAATTTTCCGTTAGAAATTAAAACTCTACCAATTGTTCGAGAGGCAGACGGGCTTGCGAAGTCCTCCCGCAATGTTTATTTAACAGAGCAGGAGCGTGCCGTGGTACCAGCCATTTTTGAAGGACTAATTCTTGCAAAAGAAGAGTTTATATTACATGGGAATGCAACTGCGGCAATTGAGCTAGCATCGAAGCATATTACTGATAAAACAGGTGGGGTAATTGACTATCTAGAGCTTTTATCTTATCCAGATTTAAAAGCAGTCACAGATACTACAAATGATTTTTTACTAGCAACCGCAGTTTATATTGGAAAAACAAGACTAATTGATAATATTATTTTTTCAACTAAAGGGGAAACAGCAAATGTTTAGAATGATGATGAATAGTAAAATCCATCGTGCACAGGTAACACAAGCCGATTTAAATTATGTAGGGTCCATTACAATTGATGAAGATATTTTAGATGCAGTAGGGATGCTTCCAAATGAGAAGGTTCATATTGTTAACAATAATAATGGTGCTCGTTTTGAGACATATATTATTGCGGGTGAACGCGGTAGTGGCGTAATTTGTGTAAATGGTGCTGCAGCAAGACTTGTTCAAAAAGGGGATATCGTCATTATCATTTCTTACGTATACGTGACAAATGAAGAAGCGCAAGATCACAAACCAACAATAGCAATCATGGGAGAAAATAATACAATCAAGGAAATGATCTCCTATGAACCAGAGGCTACAATTAAATAATTATAGAGAAATATTTTTCCACTTGAGTTTCTATCAAACTTGAGATAGAATAGATTCTAGGTGCCAAACCTATGTAAAGTTTATACTTTACAACCAAAGTACTCATTACGACACGGATTTGTCGGAGTACTTTGTTTTTATGAGCAGGGAGATGAGCCCCTGCTCTTTTTATTTGTACATAATGCTTTTTATAAATAAGACATCATTTCACCCCAAAGGTCCTAATGACTTTTGGGTATTTTTTATATTCTCGCGGGGCTTAAGATGACCGATTGACTGTAGGTATGATAAAATTCGCTTATCTAGATAGAGAATTCTGATTACGGTATTAAATTATAACTAACAGCTTCGTAATCTGATGATAATAAACTTAAATTGTGAGTTGAGGAAAAATGGTGGAAAGTCAGAAATATGCAATTGTTGATATCGAAACAACCGGTCATTCCCAAGCAAACGGAGACCGTATGATTCAAATAGCAATTGTCATCATGGAGGATTGGTGTATCAAGAAGACTTTTACATCATTCATTCACCCTGGGAAATCAATCCCGCTTTTTATACAGGATTTAACAAACATTACCGATACGGATGTACAAGATGCACTACCATTTGAGGCACATGCAGATTATATATATGAATTATTACAGGATACCGTGTTTGTCGCTCATAATACGGATTTCGATTTGTCCTTCTTACAGGGTGAATTTAAACGTGTCGGTTTACCCAAATGGAATGGCAAAGTAATCGATACGGTTGAGCTGTCAAAAATATTATTTCCATCTTCCTTGAGCTATAAATTAGGAGACCTTGCAGTAGAGCTTAATATCCCTCTAAACAACGCCCATCGAGCAGATGATGATGCAAAGGCTTGTGCCTTATTACTAAAGGAATGCTGGGAAGAAATCCTTTCACTCCCACAGGTAACTTTAGAGCAGATGCATAAAAAGTCTTTTCGTTTAAAAACGAATCTTTCACAGCTATTTTTTGAAGCGTTACAAATTAAGCGTGGAAAAGTTGAGAAAGAAGACGATTATGTTTATTACAACAAACTTGCATTAAAAAAGCCTTCAAAAAGCGTCAAGGATTTACAGGAGGGGATAGAGTACCCTATTACGACTCCAGAAAAAGTAGGGCTTTTTAAACAAGCAATGGAGCAGTTCGAGGAGCGCCAGGAGCAATTCGAGATGATGGATATCATTTGGGACAATTTGAACAATAAATCGGAAGTAATGATTGAGGCTTCAACGGGAATTGGCAAAACAATTGGCTATCTGATACCATCCATCCTCTATGCCAAAAAGAGCAATCGAAAAGTATGTATTAGTACGTATACAACAAACTTACTTGAACAGCTTTTAACAAATGAAATCCCAAAGGTAGAAAAAATAATTGGACGTCCTATTAATGTGACTTTATTAAAAGGAAAGAAAAACTATGTGGATGTCATCCTTTTTGAGCAATTAATGAAAAGCCAGGATTTATCCTACGATGAAACCTTAACCGTGCTTCAAGTACTTGTATGGTTATCTAAAACCGAAACCGGGGACCTTTCAGAGCTGAATTGTTCAGGTGGGGGTCAGCTGTTTATTGATAAAATCCGTAAAAATACTGAAAAGACCCAGCAAAAACACAGCCTTGATTATTATGATCGTGCCATTCAGGAGAGCTCGGATGCAGATTTAATTATTACAAACCACTCCATGCTCCTAGCCGACTTAGTGCGTCATGAACCGATTTTTGATGAAATCGACGGCTGGATTATTGATGAGGCGCATCAATTTGTTCAAGCAGCTGAGCAACGGGATCAAGCTATTTTTACCTTTACAAATTGGAAATATATTTTCGGTCGAATTGGATTGTCAACAGATCAGGAATTATTTACGGCATTTCAAAAAATCGCTATTAAAAAACAAAGAGTACCATTAAGTGCCTTTCATCAATTGGAAAAAATATATATCCGAATGATTGAGTTATTCGATAAGACGATGCAGGATATTGTTTCCCAAATGAGGGTATCTGCTCATCATTCAAAATCCAATGCAAAGCGATTGGATTTTATGCATGAGCTATCCTTGAACAGGGAATATATTGTGGATTTTTCAAAGGCTATGCAGCAATGGATTGACTTAGCCGACCAAATGTCTGCTCATTTCAAAAAAGATATTGAACAAATTGCCCCAGAGCATAAATTAGTTTTAGAGCAATGGGATTACTGGATTCGCGAGTATAAGATGAAGGCGAGTGAATGGGATGAAATTTTCATCAAATATGATGAGGATTACACCACTTGGATTGAAATCGATCAAAGAAATATTCCTGGCAGTATTCGTGTACTGAAAAAACCAATCAGTATTTCGTCAACAATCGAACAGCTCTTTCATCCAATAAGACAAAAGTCAGCAGTCATCTGGACCTCGGGCACTTTAACAGTACCTAATAATGAGCGATTCATAGCCAAGCAATTAGGAATCAAAAAGGATGTACCCTTAAAACGTCTTCAAGCTCCAGAGCATTATTATAAAGGGGCAAAAGCCTTTATCGTAAATGATATGCCGGATATTCAAGGAGTATCTCAATCAGATTATATTGAATCCGTTGCATTGGCAATTACACAGATTGTCAGGTCAACTCAAGGGAGATGCTTTGTATTATTTACCTCACAGGACATGTTGAGAAAAACGGTTGAGCTAATCCAAGAAAGTGAGCTGCTTCTCGACTACATGATTTTTGCACAAGGTGTTACAAGCGGCAGTAAATTGCGTTTGCTAAAATCCTTCCAAAAATTTAGCCATTCAGTGTTATTTGGGACAAATAGCTTCTGGGAGGGAGTAGACGTACCTGGTGACGGACTATCATCAGTTATTGTAGTACGCTTGCCATTCTCTGCGCCAGATGAACCTACCTTTAAGGCGAAATCTGCAGCTATACAGCAACAGGGTAAAAATGCATTTACCGAGCTTTCTTTACCAGAGGCAATTTTACGATTTAAACAAGGCTTCGGTAGATTAATCAGATCCTCACAGGATAAGGGAGTTTTTGTCGTATTAGACCGCCGAATCGAAACAAAATCGTATGGAGTAGAATTTTTACGTGCTTTACCGCAAATTTCTGTCACTAAACTACCTCTACAACATATGGTTTTAGAGATAGAACATTGGTATAATAGTAAGGATGAGGAAAGAAAGCAGGTTGACAAGCAATGACATATGAAAAGGTAGCAGAGATGAAGGTGATTCGATGAAGAACTGGATAATTTTCATTTCCGTTTTTATAGTTTCTTTGGCACTTGTTATTTCTGTACTCGTAATTTGGAAATCCGACGCACCATTCGATGAAATTGAAAAAAAGGCAGAAGAGCTAGCGTTAACAACTAAGATATTAGATGTTGTATCGGACTCATATGTTTATAATGGCAATAAACCGTACGTTACTGTCTTTGGCGAAGATGCGGATGGTAACGAAAAGGCAGTATTTGTTCCAATCAGTTTAGAAGAAAAAAAGATACAGGAAGTTTTTTTGAAAGACGGAGTTACAAAGGAACAAGCATTGTCGGTTTTAAATAATGAAGTCAAAGTAAATGAAATCCTTCACACAAAATTAGGCTATGAGGAAGTTGGCCCAGTTTGGGAAATTACTTATACAAACAGTGATGACAAACTTAACTATGTCTATATTATTTTTGAGGACGGACAATGGTGGAAACGTATTTTAAACTTGTAGAGGAGTAGATCATTCATGAGAGAATTATTAGCCAATCGTGTAAAAACATTAACACCATCAGCAACTTTAGCCATAACTGCAAAAGCAAAAGAGTTAAAGGCGAGTGGTATTGATGTGATTGGTTTAGGAGCAGGGGAGCCAGATTTCAATACACCAAAAAATATTCTTGATGCTGCGTCAGAATCGATGTATCAAGGACATACAAAATATACTCCAGCTGGTGGACTGCCTGCTTTAAAGAAAGCGATTATAGACAAATTGGCAAGAGACAACAATCTCGAATACACGCCAAAGGAAATTCTCGTGGGAATTGGGGCTAAACACGTTCTATATACCTTATTCCAGGTCATTCTAAATGAAGGGGATGAAGTAATAATCCCAATTCCTTATTGGGTTTCATACCCTGAGCAAGTAAAACTAGCTGGTGGTGTACCGGTTTACGTTGAAAGTACAAGTGAGCAAAACTTCAAAATTACGGCGGATCAATTACGGAATGCAGTAACGCCAAAGACAAAGGCAGTAATTATTAACTCACCAAGTAATCCTTCTGGAATGGTTTACACACGTGAAGAGTTAGAAGCTTTAGCAGAAGTTGCAGTAGAAAAAGATATTTTAATCGTATCGGATGAAATTTATGAAAAACTTCTATACAATGGATTAGAACATTTTTCTGTTGCTTCAATTTCTGAGGAAGTGAAAGCACGTACAATCCTTATAAATGGTGTAGCAAAATCCCATTCAATGACAGGATGGCGGATTGGTTATGCAGCAGGTAATGCAGAGATTATTGAATCAATGACTGACCTTGCTTCACACTCAACATCAAATCCAACTACTACATCTCAATATGCAACAATTGAAGCATATAACGGGCCACAGGATTCTGTAGAAGAAATGAGAGCGGCTTTTGAATCTCGATTAGAAACAATCTATCCAAAATTAAATGCAATCCCTGGTTTTAATGTGATTAAACCTCAAGGTGCATTTTATTTATTGCCAGATGTATCAGAAGCAGCACAAAAAACGGGCTACGCTTCTGTTGATGATTTCGTAACAGCTCTTCTTACTGATGCTAATGTTGCAGTTGTACCGGGTTCAGGCTTCGGACTACCATCTACAATACGTTTAAGCTATGCTACATCTTTAGAGAACCTGGAAGAAGCGGTTCGTCGTATGGATAATTTCGTAAAATCAAAATGGCAAGACTAATTTAAGCTAACAAGCTGCAGGCTAGTAAAAAATTATTAGCCTGCAATCTAGATATTCATTCTCAAGGTTATGCAAAGTAGCAACATGATTAGTTTTTTGACGGAGGAACAACTATGAAAAAAATAATGATTAAAGACATGCCAGGAGCTATTGGCGAAACTGTAAAATTAGGCGTTTGGTTAGCAAACAAACGTTCAAGTGGTAAAATTGCCTTCCTACAATTACGTGATGGATCAGGCTTTGTGCAAGGTGTAATTGTAAAAGAAGAAGTAGGGGAAGAACTATTCGCTACAGCAAAAGGTTTAACTCAAGAGACGTCTATGTACGTAACAGGTGTTGTTAAAGAAGATACACGTTCAACATTTGGCTGTGAGTTAGCTATTACTGGTGTCGAAGTAATTCATGCAGCAGTAGATTATCCAATTACACCAAAAGAGCATGGTGTAGAATTTTTAATGGACAACCGTCATTTATGGTTACGTTCACGTAAACAACATGCTATTATGAAAATCCGTAACGAAGTAATTCGTGCAACATACGAGTTTTTCAATAATAACAGCTTTGTTAAAGTGGATCCGCCAATTCTAACGGGCTCAGCTCCAGAAGGAACTTCAGAGCTTTTCCAAACAAAATACTTTGACGAAGACGCATATCTTTCTCAATCTGGACAATTATATATGGAAGCAGCGGCAATGGCTTTAGGAAAAGTATTCTCATTTGGTCCTACATTCCGTGCAGAAAAGTCAAAAACACGTCGTCATTTAATTGAGTTCTGGATGATCGAGCCAGAGATGGCTTTCGTGGAATTTGAAGAAAACCTAGAAGTTCAAGAGCAATATGTGGCTTACATTGTTCAATCAGTATTGAAAAATTGTAAGATTGAACTAGAAAGACTTGGGCGTGATACTTCTAAATTAGAAAACATCCAAGCTCCATTCCCACGTATATCTTATGATGATGCGATTAAATTCTTACATGAAAAAGGATTTACAGATATTCAGTGGGGTGACGATTTCGGTTCGCCACATGAAACAGCGATTGCAGAACACTATGACAAGCCGGTATTTATTACATGCTACCCTGTAGGTATCAAGCCATTCTATATGCAGCCACATCCAGAACGTGATGATGTTGTATTGTGTGCAGACCTAATTGCACCAGAAGGCTACGGGGAAATCATCGGTGGTTCTGAACGTATCCATGATTACGATCTACTAAAACAACGCTTAGCTGAACATAAATTAGATGAATCAGCTTATGCTTGGTATTTAGATCTACGTAAACAAGGCTCAGTACCTCACTCAGGATTTGGTTTAGGCTTAGAGCGAACAGTTGCATGGATTAGTGGTGCAGAGCACGTTCGTGAAAGTATTCCATTCCCAAGACTTTTAAACCGTCTATATCCATAAGCTCTAGGTAAGTTAAATTCCATTAGATAAAGTTAAAGCGCTCGTCTCGCACGGGCGCTTTCCTTGGTATTTTAAGTATTTTGGCGTTAACGGAATTCGTTCAAATAGACATACTTTAGTATTTTAACAAAGAAAGGAGTCCATCAATTGAAAAAGAAATATCAGCGACTCCATATGTGGATTGAGCAAGGAAATGTTTCGATACCTAAGCTGTTTTTCCAGTATTATAAAGCGTTAAAGATTGCAGATGATGAAGCACTGCTCTTATTACATTTATTGGCATTTCATTCAGAGCAAAATGATTTTCCCACTCCAAGTGATATAGCAAAAAGAATTTATTCTAGTGAAAACGAAATAAGCTCGAAGTTACAAAGACTTATGCAAAAGGGTTTTTTAGAGATTACTCAAGGAATTGATGGAAATGGAATCGTCTATGAGAAATACTCGATTTACCCATTATGGGAGAGAATATTGGATCATATCGAAGCCTCTTCAATGCAGCAAGAAATTGAAGCAGAGAAAAATGAAGAGGGAGAAATTTTCGCCATTTTTGAGCAGGAGTTTGGGCGTCTTCTATCACCGATGGAAATTGAAACGATTTCAATGTGGCTTGATACCGACAACCATTCACCAGCAATCATCAAAGCTGCCCTTAAAGAGGCTGTTCTTGCAGGTAAAATTTCATTACGTTATATCGACCGAATTTTATTTGAGTGGAAAAAGAAAAATATTACATCCGTAAAGCAAGTTGAAAAACATACGGAGCAATTTCATAGTAAAACAACTTCTGTGCAGCCGAAAGTAAGTGTGGCACCAGAAAATACGAAAAAAGTATCCTTTTACAACTGGCTAGAGGAAAGAGAATAGGGGGTGTAACGATGCTTACGAAAAAACAGTGGGAGCATTGTTTGGCAGTAATGGACGAAATGTTCCCGGATGCGCATTGTGAGCTTGTTCACGAGAACCCATTTGAGCTAACGATTGCAACATTATTATCAGCACAATGCACCGATGTACTCGTCAATAAAGTAACGAGAACATTATTTCAAAAATATAAAACACCAGAGGACTATCTGGCTGTACCTTTAGAGGAATTACAAAACGATATTCGTTCTATTGGTCTATATCGCAATAAAGCTAAAAATATTCAACTGCTTTGTGAGAAGCTATTAAATGAATTTAACGGAGAAATTCCACAAAGCCGAGAACAGCTAGTCACACTACCCGGAGTTGGTCGAAAAACGGCAAACGTTGTATTATCCGTTACTTTCAATATCCCTGCACTTGCAGTAGATACCCATGTGGAGCGTGTTTCCAAACGCCTGGGTTTATGTCGCATAAAAGACTCGGTATTAGAAGTCGAAGAAACAATTATGAAAAAGACGCCAATGGATAATTGGTCGAAAACGCACCACCAGCTGATCTTCTTTGGTCGCTATCATTGTAAAGCCCAAAATCCCCAATGTCATATATGCCCACTTCTTGATGATTGTCGTGAAGGGCAAAAGCGACTGAAAAAAGGATTGGTGAAGCAATGATTAAAGTTCATATAGAATCGATTGCAAAAGAAGCAGTGGAGCCATATTTTGAACAATGGAATGATTTGAGTGAGCAAATCCACAAAGCACATGATTTAAGAAACGGAGAGGCCAAAACCTTAATGGAAAAAGGTATCGACCTTTTCGAATCCTGTATTTTAAATTGCTCGGAAACAGCATTTCAAACTATCAATGAAAAGGAAGACTACGAGGTCCTTCCGATTAATGGCATGGAGCGCCTTCAGTTCATAAAAATGCGTCCTGGACAATATGCCTGCTTTCGCCAGTTAGACGAGCTCTTCAAAGAACTTAAAAAAAGACTAGCCCGTCTAAGAATAAAATTATAGCTATTTATAGTGTAGCATTAGACTCAAAAGCAATTATATATTGCTTTTGAGTCTTTTTTTGGTGAGTAATGAAATACGCGACACACATTCCCCATGGATAATAGCCAATTAAATAGTCCCACACTTCATCCTAATTAAAAGCTATGAAATAAAAAAAGCGATGAAAAATTTACATTTTTCATCGCCATCTGTATCCATATAGGGGGGAGCACTACTATTAGATGCATCCCCCGATATCTTATTCTGGTTTTTCAGTTGGATCTGTTGGCTCAGTGGGGGTTTCTACTTCTCCCTCATCACCACCAGGTCCGAACCAATCGTCGAAATCACCATCTTCTTCACCGTTTCCACCGTTGTCATTGCCATTCCCGTTTCCGTTCCCGCCATTACCATTACCATTATTACCGTTTCCATTGCCGTTATTACCGTTATTTCCATTCCCACCACCGTTTTCAGGTTCTTCTGGGGAATCTACTTCAGGCTCTTCAACAGCATTTTCGATATAAATTGATACGGAAGCAGGCTCGCTTCGGACATCGCCCGAAATGGCCACTACACTAAACGTATAATTACGTCCGGCTTCTAAGTTTGAAAGTGTTGCTCGCATTTCTCCAGTTGACGATATGACAACTGGTTTTTGATTATCCATCCCCATTGACACTTCAAATGTAATGTCGATATCTTCCTCATCACTTGGAGGGGAATAGTCCCAAGTTAGATCTACAAGATTGCCTTCAACACTGTAATTTGCTTGTAGGTTTGTTGGGGCATTTAACTCTAATTGCTCGAATTCTTCCGAGATTTGAGTTGGCTCCGTGCCTTTTACAAATAGCTCTGTTTGTCTTAATTCAGAAGGAGTATACTCACTTGCTAATTGTAATGGGTTTGTTCCAACCTCAATTGTTGCTTCCACAACTGAACTTGGTTTTTTAAAGTTTGCTGTTTCAATATCTGCTGAAATCTCAGTCATAATCGATTTGAATAATCGCTGTGGTAAACGACGCTCATCCCAAGTAGTAATTGGATCGTAACGCTTCGAATATCCACTCCAAACAGCAATTGAATAATTCGTTGAATAACCAGCAAACCAAGAATCAGGAACACTGCTTCCTGGTAAATCTTGTTTTTCAAACTCATCGGCTGAATAGTTTGTTGTACCTGTTTTACCAGCGATATCTATGCCTGACACAGCTGCAGCAGTTCCAGAAGCACCTGGTTTTTGACTTACAACATCACGTAAAATATCTGTTACCATATAGGCAGTATAGTCACTCATAGCAGGTACCTGTTTTGATTTGTATGAATTTTTAGTGCCATCTCGATAAACGACTTCTTTAATAGAAGTAGGGTCACTATAGACTCCGTTATTACCAAATGCCGCATATGCAGCAGATAATTGAATTGGACTAATATAGACCTTACCGCCACCAATTGCATCGGATTCATAGACAGCTTCTGGTTCGATACCGAGCTTATTGATAAATTCCTCCGCTTTGTCGATTCCAACCTCTTGAAGTGTTTTTACAGCTGGAACGTTTCGAGATTGATACAGTGCTTGACGTACTGTCATCGTTCCTAAATATTTGTTATCAAAGTTTGTAATAACCTGCTTCGAATTAGAATAATTCATTTTTTCATCTACAATTGTTTGACCCGTAGACCATTTTAAATTTTCAATTGCAGGACCATAGTCAATTAATGGCTTAATTGTTGAACCAGGTGAACGTTGTGTTAAATCCTGTGCAAAGTTATAGCCGCGGTTTGCGTAATTCCTACCTCCACCAATTGCTGCGATTTCACCAGTCTTAGTATTTACTACAGAAACACCAGCTTCAATATTTTCAGTAGGGAAGTTTTCAGGATTATTCAAAATATCCTCTACAGTCGATTGTGCTTTTGGATCAAGTGTTGTATATACTTTAATTCCTTCAGCTAGTGCTTCGCCATCACCTTTTTCCTCAAGCTCATTTAACACAACATCTAAAAAGGCATCATATTTAGTACCAGCTACGGATTGGCGTTCCTCCTCAGCCAATAGGCGAGAAGTTACATCAATTTCTTTTGCAGCAGTAGCTTGTTCTTGTGTAATCTTTTTATGCTGTACCATTAAGTCTAAAACAAGGTCTCTTCGTTGCTGAGCACGCTCTGGGTTTTTATATGGATTATATCTATTGGGACTTTGTGGAATCCCGGCTAATAATGCCATTTCATCAAGCTCTAATTCACTTGGCTCTTTACCAAAGAAATACTCTGAGGCAGTACCAAATCCGTAAATTCGACCTGACATAAGTATTTTATTGAAATACATTTCGAATATTTCTTCTTTTTCATATTGTCTTTCAAGCTGGATGGCAAGCCATGCTTCCTGTGCTTTACGCTTTAGCTGCTTGTCATTACTTAAAAATGAATTTTTTACAACCTGTTGCGTGATGGTACTTGCACCTTGAGAGCCGAATCCTTGTGTAAAGTTTGCAATAACGGCACTTCCTAATCGCCAAACATCAATCCCAAAGTGGTTAAAGAAGCGTACATCCTCTGTTGCTAGGATAGCATCTACCATATCCTCCGGAATATCGTCATATTCTACATATTTTCGACTTTCAGCACCGATTGTTGCAAAAAGCTCCCCATTCGTATCATAAAATTCTGATGAAATTGGATCCTTTAATAATTCTTCATCTAGTTCTGGAGCCGAGCTTGCATATACAGCAAATAGGCCAGCACCACCAATCAGCCCGACAATGCCGATAATGACAATCGTTAGAACGATGCGTTTTACCCATATGCCTACTGGTTTTTTATGTTTTTTCTTTTGTAATTCACGTTCGCGCTTTAACTCCTCGCGAGTTCGACGTTTTTCAGCCAAAGTAATCTCCTCACTTTAACAAACAATTAGTTTTCGTTTGCTATCATTTTTTTTATTACGGTTAAGTAGTCAATCCTAGGATTGTAACCGGGTTGGATTTCTATTGTTTTTGATTCAAATACACTTAATGGAATCGATTTTCTGCCGCCGCATTCCATCATTTGCCAGGCTTCGTGTAAAACATTAAATGGTACGATGAAATAACGATCCAAAGTCGTAAATTTGACTATTGTAAAAGTAATTCCTTTTTGATTTGTCACTTCTTTCATATGGTTTACTTGATGAAGGTGGACGTTTTTTAATGGGAAGGATGTTTTACTTTCTGTTTCCTTGGCTTCAAAGTCAATATAATATCCATTCCATACACCATTATAATCGGTAGTCGACGGTGTTCGGAAGTATGCCTCACGAATAACTGCTGCACTTCGTGATGGATACTCTACTTTGACGATTTGCACTGGAACAGGTTTCTTATGGATAATTGCAATTTGTTGATTTAAATAGTAAGTATTTGTTTCGTTAATTTCATCTTCTAGTGTTTTACCCCGATTACTAAAGGAGGAATCTTTTTTTTTCGAGGTAGATTTTTGCACTGAAGATTCACTAGGCTTGTACGGTTTGCCATTTGGATAATGAAACATCGAAAAAACACTCCTTCTTAAAATGATACCCATTTTTAGCATAAAAAACATATCGAAAATCTTCTTGTTTTAGCAACCTATGTCTAGTTTTGACAAGTAGGAAGGGAATTGAATAATTGCAAGGAATTAAACCTCCTATAAGGAGGAATGACCATGCAACGAATTCAAATGCTTATTTCACAACTTGAGTGTATCGATCAAATTATGACAGCAAAAATTGATAATGAAAGAGCTCAAATTCACAGCCAAATTTTCTCTCAATTAGGAACTACTTATCAAAAAGTAAGCTTAGCAGAAAAGCAGTTTCATGTAAAGAATGCCTGTTCCCCTAATACTAGTGTTAACAATGAGATTTTGGTACACTTAAAAGAAGAAATATAATAATTTTAAGAGGGTACTAAAATGCAACTAATAGAACTATCAAAGCAATTGTTAAATGAGTGTGATGCGTCAATTAGTCGCTTTTTTAAACAGCGTGAACTTGACGCAACGCCTCAATTTTTTGAAGAAGTTAAACCACATGCGGATTTTTATCATTCCGTTTTAATAGATTGGCAACAGCATGCCTTAAATTGGATTGAAGAAAATCGTCCTAAATATATGCACAAATCTCAAATTCAAAATGTTGTTGATGCAATGGATCAATTTGTCGTCCAGTCCTTTTATAAGGAAACAAGTAAGAAACGTTTTATTCAATCTGTTCAATCTGTACACTACACATTATCTTTCTTTTTAAGATATTTAGAGGAGGAGAATGATCAGGATGTTCAGTAAAAAACGTTCAATTGATGATCTGCTGACAGAATGGCGATTTGACGAAGAGCTAAAACAAAACATTTTGCATTGGCACACTTTAGAGCCTAGACCGGCAAAATATGCTTCTTTTCCAAAAGAGCTGCATCCTTCTATCCAAAAAGCTCTTGAAGCTAGAGGGATTGAACAGCTTTATACGCATCAAAGGGAAGCTTTTGATCATGCCACTTCTGGAGAATCTTTTACTGCTGTAACACCTACTGCATCTGGAAAATCTCTGTGCTACCATTTGCCTGTGCTACAAAAAATTCTAGAAGATAAATCGAGTCGAGCAATATATTTATTCCCCACAAAGGCGTTAGCTCAGGATCAAAAATCCGATTTAAATGAGCTGGTAGAGGAAATGGGGGAGGAAATTTTAAGCTATACCTATGATGGAGATACTGCACCTGCAATTCGACAAAAAATTAGAAAAGCAGGACATATTGTAATGACAAATCCAGATATGCTCCATTCGGGGATTTTACCTCATCATACAAAATGGGTCTCACTCTTTGAAAACTTAAAATATATTGTCATAGATGAATTGCATACATATAAAGGAGTTTTTGGAAGTCACGTAGCACATGTTATTCGTCGACTAAAAAGAATCTGTGCTTTTTATGGAAGTGATCCGATATTTATTTGTACTTCTGCTACTATAAAAAATCCGAAAGAGCTGGCTGAAAGCTTAACAAATACAAAGCATCAGCTGATTGCAGATTCAGGAGCTCCGGTTGGGAAGAAGACCTTTTTATTTTATAACCCACCAATTGTGCATCCAACCTTTGGCGTGAGGCGGAGTAGTGTTTTAGAGGTGCGTGATTTAGCCACACGTTTATTTGAAGCAGGAATTCAAACCATCGTATTTGCAAAATCACGTGTTCGGGTGGAAATGCTAGTAACCTATTTAAAAAGCCTTACAAAGAACAAAATCCAAGATGAATCTATTCGAGGGTATAGAGGCGGCTACTTACCAACAGAACGTCGTAAGATTGAAAAAGGTCTTAGAGATGGAACGATTCAAACAGTTGTCAGTACTAACGCTTTAGAGCTGGGTGTAGATATCGGTCAATTGCAAGCATGTATTATGACGGGGTACCCAGGTAACATCGCAAGTGCTTGGCAGCAGGCAGGAAGGGCTGGAAGAAGACAAGACTCAGCGCTCATAATTTATGTAGCAAATTCAACAGCCCTTGATCAATATGTGGTAAATCATCCTACATATATGTTAGGCAGCTCACCAGAAGAGGCGCTAATCAATCCAGAGAACATCTTAATCTTAATGGATCACCTGAAATGTGCGGCTTTTGAATTGCCATTTTCAGTGACAGATACTTATGGAGAGTTTGATGTACAGGAGTTGCTGGAGTTTTTACAAGACGAAGGTGTCCTTGTTAAAACTAGCTCAAGCTGGTATTGGATGAGTGAACGCTTCCCTGCGCATGAGGTTTCTTTACGTTCTGCTGCACAAGAGAATGTGGTTATTATTGATCAGACAATTCCCGCTGGAACTAAGGTTATCGGTGAGATGGATACCTATAGTGCAATGACTCTTTTACATGAAGAAGCAATTTATCTCCATCAGGGAACTCAATTCCAGGTTGAAATATTAGATTGGGAAGAAAAGAAAGCGTATGTACGTGAAGTAGATGTTGACTATTTTACAGATGCGAATTTAGCAGTAGAATTAAAAATTCTCAATGAAGATAAAAGTGCAGCATTAAATTCTGCAACGATTAGCTATGGTGATATAAGTATTTTGGCGATACCGACAATCTTTAAAAAAATACGCTTCCAGACCCATGAAAATATTGGTTCGGGGAAAATTCATATTCCACCACTTGAAATGCATACAAATGCTACGTGGATGTCCTTTAACTTACCTGAAAATTGGTCAGAGGAGATGTTAACAGATGCATTAACGGGGGCAGCATATGCCATTGGTTCATTTATACCGTTGTATATTCAATGTGACAGAAGTGATTTATCGGTCGTGCCGCAGGTGAAATCCACGCATAATGATAAGCCAACACTATTTATCTACGATAGCTACGCTGGTGGAATAGGCTTAGCTGAAAGAGTATATGATATTTTGGGGCCGATTTTAGATGCAACAATCCATCATGTTCAAAATTGTCCATGTAAAAGTGGCTGCCCATCCTGTATTGGTGCACAGGATAGCTTAAATGAGAGCAAGGACAAAGTAATCAAAGTGCTTTCAATTTTAAAGAATGAAATAGGGTGATTTCCCATGTCTTACGAAAATAAAATGCTGCAGTTAAAACAAAAGCTCGGCAAAAAGAAGGAACAGCAAAAAGAAGAGAAACCGACCTTTCGACGACCAGAAAAACCATTTTATATAAAAGAATGGGAAAGCGCAGGATTAACATTAGTTGAAAATGATTTTGGTGTTTTGTTTAAA
Source organism: Ureibacillus chungkukjangi (assembly GCF_044795995.1). Lineage (NCBI taxonomy): Bacteria > Bacillati > Bacillota > Bacilli > Caryophanales > Caryophanaceae > Ureibacillus > Ureibacillus chungkukjangi. The sequence goes on from NZ_CP085009.1 coordinate 1,626,988, forward strand.
CGGGTAGTGACGTATCCACTTGATTATCTCCATGGTTCCTACCAATTAGGGTTATTGTATGATGCGATTGAAAAATGGGAGCAATCATCCATTCAGCATCCCTATGCCATGAATTTTGATGAATCTATTGTTTTTTTCGATACGGAAACAACCGGCCTAAAAGGTGTGGGGACGAACATCTTTTTAATAGGGCTGTTAGATGCTTTGGATGATCAATTTGTTTTAACGCAATATGTATTAGCTGACCCGGCAAATGAAGCATCCTTTCTATTTGAATCGAAATTCTGGCAGCATTCAAAGACGGTGGTTACCTATAACGGTAAAAGCTTTGATTGGCCACAATTGGAAACAAGATGGACTTTAAACCAACAAATTTTACCGAAATTACGCTCACAAAAACAAATTGATTTATTACATAGCTCAAAACGGATATGGAAAAATAATTTGGAAAGAATGAAGCTAACAAAGGTAGAGGAAGAAAAGCTTGGATTTACAAGACAAGGTGATATTCCTGGATTCTTAGCGCCTATCATTTACTCAGACGCGATTAAAAGTGGAAATGCAGATGCTTTAATGAAGGTATTGCATCATAACGAATGGGATCTTTTATCCTTAGTCACACTCTATATCCATTCTACTAATCTATTACTAGAACAGGAATTGAGTGAATCGGCCACTACCTATACAAATATCGGGAAATGGTTTGGAGATTTAAAGGATTCAGGTCAAAGTGAACAGGTACTAACAACGGTTACAAATAATTATGATGATGAAAATACAGGGCTAGCAAATTATTATTTAGCACTTCAACAAAAAAGAAACGGGCAATATGCAAAAGCAGTAAATTCTTTTGAAAAAGCCTTATTATTTATTGGAAATAGAGAAAAACTAAAAGCATTGGAGCAGTTAGCAATTGTATTTGAGCATCAATTTAAAGACTATGAAAAAGCTTTACATTATACCAACAAGGGCATAACTGTGATAGATAACAATCTATTTATGAAAAGGGACCAAGCTGTTAAACTTCGAGGTGTTTGGTTAAAAAGACTTCAAAGGCTTGAGATGAAGCTATTAAAAAATAAAATTAATCTCTAACATTGGGGAAATTTTAGAAAATTACAAAAATAATTTCCCAGGCAAGCGCATAATTTGACAACAAACCGGGTTTGTGTCGATTCGAGTCAAAGGAAGATAAAATTATTTTAGGCATAAGGTAAGTAGAAGCATTTATAACTTCAAAGTGCAACTTCGGTTAATCACAAATAAAGGTCTTTTCGATTAGCCAAGTTTTCTAAGAAATAGTTACTTTAAATGCCTTTTATGACATTCATATGATATAATTGGGTTATGTACTGTATGGGATGGAAGGGCGATGTGAATGGAAATTAAATTAAATTCAAAAATCATATTAGAAAAAGAATTTAAAAAGGCGATGAAAGGTTACAGTGTTGACCAAGTAGATCAATTTTTAGATCAAATTATGGAAGATTATGATGTTTTTGAGAAAATTGTCGAAGAATTACGTTCTGAAAATAACCGTTTAAAAGAAGAATTAGAAAATAATACAGCTAGAAGAACACAAGTGTCTCCTCCAGCTGTGGGAAATACTAATTTTGATATTTTAAAACGTCTTTCAAATTTAGAAAAGCATGTTTTTGGCAGCAAATTATTTGAGTAAGCTATAGGCTTGTTGTGAGTTGATAGTCTGTATGCTATTAAAACCATGACGAATTTATGCCAAATAATAATAAAATGTTGTCATTTTGATGATTTTTTAGTATAATATTATCTATCATAGTCAAATTCGAGTAATCGCTGCAATTTATTGTAGAGGAAAGTCCATGCTCACACGGCTCTGAGATGACCGTAGTGTTCGTGCTTACTGAAAAAATAAGGTAAGGCAAGGTGATTCACCTTGACGGCGGAAGGAAAACCTAAGTCGGTTTCGATATGGTTGACACTTCCTGAAAGTGCCACAGTGACGGAGCTTTATTGGAAACAATAAAGGTGGAACGAGGTAAACCCCACGAGTGAGAAACCCAAATTATGGTAGGGGCACTCTCCAAAAGGAATTGAACGGATGGAGGGACGAGAAGCCTAATTCTCGTAGATAGATGATTACTACCCGATACGTACGAGGCTAACGCCGCTTGAGTACCCGGGAACAAAACATGGCTTATGAATTTCTATGATTATTAATACAATTACTTTCATACAAAATAAAAAATTATTCATGTAAATTCAAATTGAGTTTACTAAAGTCACATAAGAGGCTCTCCATTCAAATTGGAGAGCTTTTCTTATAGTGAATAGGAGAGTCAATATGAGGGAATTATTTAATAATTTGAGATTGAACATAAATAATGGAAATACACTACATACTACTAGCCTGTTATTAAAGGTATTTGAAAACATACAAGAGGGTATAATGATCACTGACGCACAAATGAAAATTTTATTTGTGAATAATGCCTTTGAATTTGTTACTAGCTATAAAAAAGAAGAGGTCGTTGGGAAAGGACCAAAAGTTTTACAATCAGGTATACATAATCGTGAATTTTATAAAGAAATGTGGGCAATTCTCAGTAAAGAAGGTAATTGGCAAGGCGAGATCTGGAATAAAAGAAAATCTGGGGAAATTTATCCCGAATGGCTATCTATTATGGAAATTAAAGATGAAAACGATAATGTAACCCACTACTGCGGAATTTTCACAGATTTATCTGAGAGAAAAAGAGTAGAAGATCAACTAGAAAAAAGAGCACATACAGATTCATTAACGGATGTAAATAATCGTTTTAGCTATTTGCAAAAAATGGACCTACTGTTAAATGAAGACTCAAAGCTTAATGAAGCACAGCATGCAATTTTCTTCCTAGATTTAGATCGGTTTAAACAGGTAAATGATACGTTAGGTCATGAAATCGGTGATTTTCTTTTAGTAGATGTTGCGAATCGCTTGAAAAGATTATTAGGTGCAAAGGATATCGTAGCAAGATATGGTGGAGATGAGTTTGTACTCACTTTGACAAACCTTCGACATCCTCGTGAAGCTGCTAAATTTGCTGAGCAAATTATTCAAGAGATAGAAAAGCCTATAAAAGTAAATAATCAGGAAATTTTCGTTTCTACAAGTATAGGAATCAGTATTTATCCGCATGATGGAGATACAACCGAGGAGCTTTTAAACCGAGCGGATAAAGCGATGTATTATGCGAAACAATCAGGAAGAAATCGTTTCTCATTTTATTTTGACGAATTAAATACTGATGCAAATCGTCTTATTCTATTAGATTCTGAAATAAGAAAAGCTATCGACAACCGTGATTTTGAATTGTATTTCCAGCCAAAGGTGAACGTAGAAGAAAACAAAATTATTGGCTTTGAAGCGTTGGTACGATGGAATAGTGAAAAATTGGGCTTTGTTTCTCCTGCTGAATTTATTCCATATGCTGAAGAAACAGGACTGATTATACCAATAAGCGAGATAATTATCGAAAAAGCCTGTGAGGAATTGGCCATTCTGAGAAAAGCGGGCTATTCTAAGCTGCCATTTTCCATTAATATTTCAAGTATACACTTCCAACAGCCGAATTTCTTGGAGTCCATTCAGAAGATTTTAGAACGAAATAATACATCGGCCCATAATTTTGAAATCGAAGTTACGGAAAGAACGGTTATGAATAGTGATGCAGATACGATCAGTAAGCTAGTTCGCTTGAAGCAACTTGGCTTCAAAATCTCAATAGATGATTTTGGTACTGGCTATTCATCTCTAAGTTATTTAGTCCGTTTCCCAGTAGATTATTTAAAAATAGATAAAAGCTTTATACAGCATATTGTAAACCTTGCAGATAAACAGGCAATTGTTGATGCAATTATACAGATGGCACATCGGTTAAACATGCAGGTAATTGCTGAAGGAGTAGAAAGCATTCAGCAGTTGAACCAGTTAAGCCGAATGGGCTGTGATTTTATCCAAGGATATTATTATAGTAAACCGGTTCCTATAGAGGAGCTAATCGAATTCCTTCAATTTTGGGAATATGAACACCAAGGAGAAATTGAATCATGACAAAATACCAATTAGTAGCAACAGCAGCAATGGGACTAGAGTCAATTGTTGCACAAGAAGTACAAGAATTAGGATATGAGACACGTGTAGAAAACGGGAAAGTATATTTCGAAGGTGACGAGACAGCTATTGCTAGATGTAATCTTTGGCTACGTGTTGCTGACCGTGTAAAAATCGTTGTAGGGTCATTTCCTGCGCATACATTCGATCAGCTCTTCGAAAGTACAAAATCAATTGACTGGGAAAAATACTTACCTGTAGATGCAGCGTTCCCTGTTTCTGGTAAGTCTGTTAAATCAAAACTATATAGTGTTCCAGATTGTCAGGCAATCGTTAAGAAAGCCATTGTTGAACGCATGAAAATTCACTATAAGCGTCTAGGCTTTTTAGATGAATCTGGCGCTACTTATAAAATTGAAGTATCCATTCTTAAAGATGTAGCAACTTTAACAATAGACACTTCCGGTGCTGGCTTACATAAGCGCGGCTATCGACAAACACAAGGGGAAGCGCCGTTAAAGGAAACGTTAGCGGCAGCTCTTATAAAGGTTTCAAAATGGAGTTCAAGTAGACCACTTGTTGATGTATTTTGTGGATCAGGAACGATTCCATTAGAAGCAGCGATGATTGGACAGAATATTGCACCAGGCTATAACCGTGAATTTATATCTGAGGAATGGTCTTGGATGAAGGCGAAAATCTGGGATGATGCTCGCAATGAAGCTGATGATTTAGCGAAGTATGATGAGCCGCTTGAAATTATCGGTTCAGATATCGATCATCGAATGATTTCTATTTCTCAGGAGAACGCTTTAGAAGCTGGATTTGGCGATATCATTACATTTAAACAAATGCAAGCAACGGACTTTACAACTCGTCTTACAGATGGTGTAATTATTTCAAACCCACCATATGGAGAACGTATTGGTGAAATAGAAGCGATTGAAAAAGTAATCCGTGATTTTGGACAGGTTATGAGGGATTATCCTACATGGTCCGTTTATATGCTTTCTTCTATGGAAAATTTCGAAGAATTGTATGGTCAAAAAGCAACAAAGAAGCGTAAACTATTTAATGGCTTTATCCGTACAGACCTTTATCAATATTGGGGTCAAAAATCAAAACGCGATAACTAATTTGTAAGCTTTAACGGAAGGGGGATTACTCCTTCCGTTTAGTTGTCTTGATTACGAACAGCGTTTATCTGCAGGTGCCAATTCTTTTTACAATGAGCTAGTATCTTGCGCATTTCAATGAAGGAGATTAAAAGAATGAGACAGTCTTTACCGTTTGAGCTTTCAAAGGATCGTTCCTTTTTCGATTCACTTGGTGATTGGATGGGCGATGTTTTATATGATGAATTACCTGAAAAGGGATTCGAATGCCGAGATGAACAAATCTTTATGGCATACCAAATTGAACAGGCACTAAAAGAAAAAAATGTACTATTCGCAGAAGCAGGTGTAGGAACAGGTAAAACCATTGCCTATTTGCTACCTGCAATTTCTTATGCACGATATACAGGTCGTCCTGCGTTAATTGCATGTGCAGATGAAACATTAATCGATCAGCTCGTTAAAGAGGGCGGCGATATCTATAAATTAACAGAGCATCTTGGTTTAACAATTGATGTTCGTTTAGCTAAATCAAGAAATCAATACTTATGCTTAAAACGCTTCGAGGAAACTGAAAAAGTTGTAACCGAAGAATGGATTGATGATATTGCCATGACAATTCCAGATGGCGTTTATGCACAAGGGTCGATGCTTACAGTAAGTCCTTATGGAGCAAGAAGTGATTACTCCGCTATTAGTGATGAGGATTGGCAAAGAGTCAATTACAATGCCATTATGCAATGTTCTGTTTGTGATATGCGTAATCGCTGTGGTCAAACATTACATCGTTCACATTATCGTGGCTCTTCTGATTTAATCATTTGTTCACAGGATTTCCTTATGGAGCATTTAGCTACTAAAGAATCTCGTGAACGTGAAGGTCAATTGCCTCTACTACCAGAAGTATCGATGATGGTGCTAGATGAAGGTCATTTATTGGAATATGCGGCTCAAAATGCGATGACAGTTAAAGTTCAAAGCTATACAATCGTTAACTTATTAGAACGTCTAATGGTTGATGGTGTACGTGAAAAAACTCTCTATGCAATGGAAACATTACAGGAGCATCATGAATTATTCTTTGACCAATTACGAGATGATGTTGTCCCTTCTGAAGAAGAAAGAAAAACGATTAAAAAATCAGATCGACTTCTTACTATAGGGAAACAATTGCTTGCTGATGTAGAACGACTGTTAGAAGAGTTTGTTTTTGAATCTGAATTATATATGATTCCAGAATACGAGCTAAATATGGCAGAAGAGTTTCTAGAACAATATCAAGCAGCGATTCGTATTTTCGTTGCCCAGGGAGATGCAGTTGACTGGCTAGAGGAAACTGATGGTGAAGAGACATTAGTCATCATGCCACGACTAATAACGGACGTTTTAGAGGAGAAGCTATTCTCTAAAAAGACGCCAATCGTATTCTCATCGGCTACATTATCTGTTAACAAAGATTTCTCTTATATTGCATATAGTTTAGGAATTAAAAAGTATCAATCATTTAGTGTGCCATCACCATTCGATTATGATGAAGTGATGAAGGTGCATTTACATGAAGTTAAGCAAGAAGAAAAAGCCTCTAAGGCAGAGAAGCTGCTAAAAGATGGACAGCAGCAAACGTTAATTTTATTTAAATCAAAGCAATCCATGCTGAACTTTAAAGCAAAATTACCAATGATGTCTAAATTAACTATGGCCTTTGAAGGTGATCGTGAGCTATCGGCAATCGTACGTGATTTCCAGAATGGAGCAGTGAAAACACTTTGCTCTTATCACCTATGGGAGGGGTTAGACTTACCAGAAGAAGCCCTAACACGTGTAATCATTTACGATTTGCCATTCCCTCCACAGGATCCGTTATTCGATGCAAAAAGAGCATTCTCCGAAAATCCTTTTGAAGAAGTGGAATTACCATTCATGCAGCTTCGACTTCAACAAGGAATCGGACGCCTAATCCGTACATCGAATGACCATGGGGAGATTCATATCTTCATGAATGAAAACGAAGTCCAATATAAATCAACATTTGTAAATATCTTACCAGTTCAACCAGTATAAAACTTTAAGCAAAAGCCTTGTTATTAGGCTTTTGCTTTTTTGCGTGTACTGGGAAGAATTAGCTATTAGTTAAAGCGGGTGGATGAAAGCCTGTTTATTATACGACCTGTAGCAAGTCCTCTCCATATAACCTTCCATAACTGAAAACCGTTGCTGAATATCAACTTAACTATCCTAATATAGCTCCTTCATCAATAGATAACGAATTTTCCCCCGAACTTACATAGTTTTTAGTGGTGAATTAAAGCGCTTTCACGCGTAGAATTAGAAAACAATACAACTAGGATGAAAATTAGGGGAAATAATTTGTTCGTCTTGCGGATAAAATTGCATTTAAAAAAGGGGTGTAGTTATTTGAAAAAACAATCGATAATCTTGTTGTTTGTTGTATGCTGTCTTTCTTTGCTAATGGGGGCTTGTGGAAACAAGGAAGGCAACGAGAATGCAAGTGGGGATGAAATTGTTTATCGTTTGGGACATGCTGCTCCAGAGACTGATCCAGCCGGCTTACTGTCAAATAAAATGGCTGATGATATTAAGGCTTTTACTTCTGAACAGATTACATTGGAGGTCTTCCCAGGTGCTCAATTAGGTGGAGAGGTAGAAATGGTTGAGCAGGTTCGTTCAGGCACAATCGATATGGCTATCGTTACAAGTGGGGCCTTATCTAACTTTGTACAGGAAGTTGCCTTTTTAGATATGCCTTTTCTTTTTGAAGATTTCGAGCATGCTAGAGAAATCCTGCAGGGGGAAGTAGGGGATAAATTAAAGGCAAAAGCAGAAGAAAAGGGCATAAAATTACTAACTTTCTTTGACTATGGCATTGCTAACATTTCCAATAATAAAAGAGATATTTATACATTGAATGATGTGAAAGGTTTAAAGCTGCGTACACTGGAAAACGAAATCTTTATGGATACGTTCCGTGCATTAGGAGCTGATCCCGTTCCAATTCCTTATCCTGAATTGTACACATCTATCCAACAGGGAGTAGTGGATGGTACTGATCCACTAAATGTAACAATGACGGGTGGGAAAATCTACGAGGTTAACAAGCATCTATCAAAGGTCGGTATTAGCTACCGAGCAGGTGTAATTGTCATGAATCTAGATAAGTACAACGCTTTATCGGATGACTTAAAATCTAAATTTGATTCGATGATTATAGATGGAAGAGATTACTATCATGATACGATTTATCCGGAATATGAAGCTAGTGCTGAAAAGCTGATGAAGGAAAATGGGGTTAACATTATTGAAGCTGAAGATATAGATCTAGGATCATTTAAAGAAGCTGTTCAGCCCGTCTATGATAAGCATGAAGCTAAATTTAGTGAATTTATCTCGATTATAAAAGAAAGTCGTTAAAGCTCTAGGTCCCTTAAATTGAGGGACCTTTATCCATAAGTGTGGGAGGACACCAATTATGTATCATAAATTTGTTCACGGTTTGAATCGGTATTCTCAGTATATTGCCATGCTTTTATTGGTTATAATGGTTTTTCTTGTATTCCTGCAAATTGTCATGAGAGAAGTTTTAAATTATTCATTTTCTTGGACAGAGGAAGCTGCACGTTACATGCTGGTGTGGGTATCTTTTATATCTAGCGGGTTTGCTTATCAATATGGCGCGCATATTAGTATCGAGGTATTTGTAAATAAATTAAAACCGACCCTAAATCGAGCGATTAAAATTATAGGTACGGTCATTGCAATCATTTTTGCAATCATTCTTATTACCACTGGTGGTGAGTTGGTTTTAGAAAACTTAATGAATAAATCACCTGCCTTACATTTGCCAATGGGATTAGTGTACTTAGCTATTCCAATTGGTGCGTTGCTACAAATCCTGAACATTATTGATTTATTAGTATATAAAAATATAGTAGGCAGTAATGAGGTGAGTAAATGAGTATTCTCCTGTTTATCCTGTTGCTTGTCTTATTCATAATTAATGTGCCAATTGCAGTGGCGCTTGGTTTGTCTACTGTAATTATCGTATTTTTAACTGGTAGTATTGAGTTGAGTACATTACCTCATCGAATGTTTACTACGCTGGATTCCTTCCCGCTACTTGCAGCTCCCTTCTTCATTTTAGCTGGGAAAATTATGGAGCATGGTGGGATTTCTGATAAGATAGTAGAGTTTGCCTCGAGTCTAGTAGGGCATTTTAGAGGTGGTCTTGCTCATGTATCGATTGTTGCCTGTATGTTTTTTGCGGCACTTTCGGGATCAGCTGTCGCGACTACAGCAGCTGTTGGGGCGTTAATGATTCCTTCAATGGTAAAGGTTGGCTACAGTAGAGAATTTTCGGCTAGTGTACAGGCAGCAGGAGGGACGACAGGAGTAATTATTCCTCCAAGTGTTCCAATGGTCATGTTTGCTGTAAGTGCAGGAGTTTCAGTAAGTGATTTATTCATTGCTGGTATTATTCCTGGTATTTTTGTAGGGGTATCATTAATGGTCTGGGTGTATATTTATTCTTTAAAGAATAATATTAAAAGCGATGAAAAGTTTGAATTTAAAAGAACAGTACGCAGTGGACTAAGCTCATTTTTAGCAATATTAATGCCACTTATTATTTTAGGCGGAATCTATAGTGGGATTTTTACACCGACAGAAGCTTCTGTAATAGCCGTTGTATATGGCTTTATCATCGGTAAATTTGTCTACAAAAAAATTACATCGGCAATCATGAAAAAGATATTGCTAGATACAGTAGTAGTGGTTTCAACTTTATCAATAATTATTGCATCGGCTTCTTTCTTTGGATTCTATATAACAATAGAAAGATTGCCACATGAAATCGCTTCGATTATTTCTGAGTTCAATCTTCATCCTTTTGTTGTCATGCTGGTGGTTATTATTTTCTTATTAATTGTTGGTATGTTTATCGACGAAATTTCAGCAATAATTATTTTAACACCAATTTTATTGCCAATCGTTACAGCAGTAGGAATTGACCCAGTTCACTTTGGTGTGCTGATGATTATAAATTTAGCGATTGGTCTTCTTACTCCACCTGTTGGATTGAGTCTGTTCGTTGCATCGAAGGTGGGTAATGTGCTACCAGAAAAAATGATTCGACCGGTATTACCGTTCATCCTCATTATGGTATTAGATGTGGTTCTCCTGTATTTATTACCACAGCTAAGTGTAGGGGTAATGAAATTTTTCTCTTAAGTTACAAGACAATAATATAACCTCTCACCCTAAAAAAGGGGAGAGGTTGATTTTTTACCAGAATTTAAAGCCTTTTGAGCCAGCAGGAGAATTGCTGATGATATCGAAAATTGGGAATGTATAAGCAATCAAGATTAATGCAACTAAGATAACGCCCCAAACCTTGAAGTTCTCTAAAATCGCTGGTGTTTTACCGCCTCCAGCTGCAGCCTCTGCAACTGGGAATTCTTCTTCTCCTTTAGGTGCAAACCAGATTAGGTTAATAACAACACCAATAATTAGTAGAATTGAGATGAATAGAATTGTACCACCGATTGCTTGTGCAAACTGATAAGTAATCCATTCAGCAGCCTGCTCAGATCCTCCATAAGTAGAGTATTCAGAACGGCGAGGTGCCCCAAGTAATCCCGCAAGATGCATTGCCCCAGACATTATGAACATACCAACGGCCCATAGAATACCAGATGTATTGGCAAGGCTATTCATTTTACTAGTTAGCTTACGCCCAGTTAAGTGGGGGATAAGCCAGAATGCAGCTCCAAAGTATGTTAATACTACCGCAGTAGCAACTGTTAAATGGAAGTGACCTGTAACCCAAATTGTATTATGAATTAATTGGTTCATTTGATAGGAAGCATTGACTATACCACCAGCACCACCAGGGATGAAGGCAACCATACCGATAAATGGTACTAAGAAGCGACTATCCTTCCAAGGTAATTGTCTAAACCAGCCTAATACACCTTTTCCACCTAATTCGCGTCCACGTAATTCAAATGTAGCAAACATCGAGAAGGCAGTCATAAGTGAAGGCACGATAACAAAGAATGTTAAGACTACTTGTAAGAATTTCCAGAAACCATCAATACCAGGCTCAGTTAATTGGTGATGGACACCAACAGGAACTGAGAATAATAAGAATAACATAAATGAGAGTCTAGCTAGTGCATCAGAGAATAGCTTACCACCGATGACCTTAGGAATAACAACGTACCAAATCATATAGGCAGGTAATAGCCAGAAGTATACTAGTGCGTGACCAAAATACCAGAACAAAGTACGAGATAATAATACATCAATACGTTCAACGAAACCTAAAGACCAAGGAAGTAATTGGAATAATACTTCAACTGCAACTCCAAGAGAAGCTACAAACCACATCAAGTTATTTACAACAGCCATGAATGCTAATAGTGGAGAAGTTTGGCCCTTGTTTTCCTTACGCCACTGAGCATAGCGCATAATTTGTGCAAATCCTTCAATCCATGAACCAACAACTACTAGAGCAAGACCAGCATAAAAAATCCAGTGTGCTTGTAGTGGGGCATAGAATGTGTAAAGCACAGAAGCTTCATTTAAAAGTACCATTGTTGCAGCTGCAATAGTACCAACGACCATTAACCAGAAACCAATCCAGCCTAATTTACGTTGTGTATTAGAAAGGGGTCCAGCTGTACGACTTACTGCAGCCAATTGGAATCCTAGAATGAAATAAGTTGTAAGAATAAGTCCTAATAGAACACCGTGTACAGTTAAAACTTGATAATAACCAATGCCAAATGGCAGCTCAAAAGCACCAGAACGAACAAATACTTGTAAAAGGCCTGCAAGACCACCAACTAATAGGGCAGTAAATGCGACATACATATGTGCTAAAGCTAATTTAGCATCCTTACGATCTACTTGAATAAATTTATCTTTTAGAATAGAAGTTTTTTCTTTTGGTAAGTTTGTTTGTTTAACTTCTTTACTAGTGATTGCTGTTGTCATCAGCGTCCACCACCTTTAACGTAGAATACATCATTGCGTGACCAACGCCACAATACTCATTACATACAATTACAAATTCGCCAACCTTATCAACTGTAGTCACAAGCTCTGATACGTAGCCAGGCTCTAGCATCATATTAATATTAGTACCTGCAACCTCAAATCCATGAATAACGTCTTTAGTTGTAGCAATGAAACGAACCTTTGAGCCTTTAGGAACCTTGATTTCCATTGGATTATAGCTAAAGGCAGAAGCGACTAAAACTACTTCATAATCCCAGTCCTTGTCTTCAACCTTATGAACGCCTGGGTTGTCGAATGGAGCAATTTCATCAACTTTTTCATAGTCAATTGTCCATTTTGAATTGTTTGGATGTGCGCCTGCATGGAATGCGCTCACACCGATTATTATTAGAAACGAAATGAGTGTTGCTGTACCAAATACAAGCCACCATTTCTCATACTTGTGTATGTGCATGGATGTTCCCTCCTAGGAATTGTTTTAAGATGATTTAGAAACGATCAATGAATAAATTAAAGCAAAGTGCCCAAACGATTATGATGATAATTCCGATGCCAAAAGTTGCATATAGTGTACCTTTTAAATTATCATCTGGCGTCTTTTTATGGTTTGCCATAACTCTCCCCCCTAAGTGAAGAAATAAAGTAGTTAAGTAATTTACAAACAAATCATATAAAAAATCGATTGCCCACGCTGTGATAAAAATCACACATATTACACCTAAATGTGAACTTAATGTGAAGGTATTATTTACTGGTCGGTTTTTACTATTTTTTTCATGAAATACCTATTAGGGGCTCTATAGCTTAAAAAAATGATTAGTTAGAGAGAGTAGAGGAGACTGCAAGAATCAGAATCATTACACCCTAAAACGGGAATCGCAGTATATCCTAACCAGTAGCTTTCAACAAACAAAAAAACACGCCGATCTATATAGATCAGCGTGTTCTTGTAAGTATGCCCTTATTATGTACCAAAAATTTTCGGTTAGTTTTCTTATGTAAGGGAGGATTATTCTTCATCTATTGTGAATAGAATTGTAAGAGTGCCCACTTCGTCGATAATTGTCGGTAGTTTAAAAGCTTTCTCAAAACCGAAAAGTTTTGTGTTACCCACCATAACAGTTGGAGGAGTAATATCGACATTTAGTGCTTGTTGTCCTACATGTGTACACAGGTTACCAGCAAACATATTGCCCAGTTCTCCAGCAAAGGATTCAAGCATTTCACCTTCAATAGGCATGCCAAACATTTTCGCTCCAATGGCACTGAAGGAGGATGCAGTACTGTCGATGATAATTCTTCCCTTGATATCTCCTATTAGTCCGATTAAAACGCCCATTTCTTTTTGAATGAAGGGTTCCGTTAAGACTGAAGGGGATTGAATATTTAATTCCATTGGAAGAATGCTTTTCAAAGAATTAATTGAACCATTTAGGATGGTTTGTATATGCTGTGAATTTTTCATAGAATCACCCCTTTTTAAACTTTTTTTCCATCTTACCATGATACTAGTCCATTAGTACATGTAAAATAATACCACCCTATACCAATGTACCCGTTCACATAAAAGTTGTGGGGGTTTTTATTATGCATTATAATGGATGAAAATGATTCTCATTATAGGAGGAGAGATAATGGTTTATATTTTTGTTGGGGCAACAATCGTAATATATGCTGGTATTGGTACTTATGTAGTGAAGAAAACTATTAAATCCTAAAGAAACAACTCTCATCCACTAATCTCCTAGATTCTCCAAAATCTTTCTTTAATATATTAAAAAAATATTCTCCTACAAGCTTTCTTTTTCTCTCATTTTATTATTTAATCAAAATAGTATATAATTGTGACAAAAATGAGGCAAAGGGGTATTTAGTTGCATGGGTTCTTTTGAAGACAAATTACAGGAATTATTACAGCAATCTGCGATACAATACATAATTTACAAAAACAATGAAGATACAGAACGAATGGAGAAGCTTCATTTATTTGCTCGAAAACTATTACAAAAAGAATATGTAATTGGCTTTGCTGGGCATTTCTCTGCAGGTAAGTCGAGTATGATCAATGCATTATCTGGAGAGGACATCTTAGCTGCAAGTCCGATTCCAACGAGTGCAAACATAGTAAAGGTGCATAAATCAGAAGAAGATTATGCCATTGTTTATATGCATCATGAGAAGCCTGTTAAGTTTGAAGCTGGCTATGATTTTAAAACGGTAAAGGAGCTAAGTAAAAATGGTGAGCTTGTGTCCCAAATTGAAATTGGACACAGTGGATCCTCGCTTCCTTTAGGTGTTACAGTAATGGATACACCTGGTGTTGATTCTACAGATGATGCTCATGCGATGTCTACTGAATCAGCTCTTCACATTGCTGATGTCGTTTTTTATACGATGGATTACAACCACGTTCAATCAGAGTTAAACTTTCAATTTACAAAGCAATTAATGAAATACAATCCGAACGTATACTTAATTGTAAACCAAATTGATAAGCACAAAGATAATGAGCTATCCTTTGATGCATTTAAAAACTCTGTACAGCAATCCTTTGCAGCATGGGGTGTTGAACCAAAGGGAATCTTTTTCACGTCTCTAAGAGATTTTGACCACCCTCATAATGACTTTGATACAGTGAAGAAAATTGTGATGGATTCCATGAACGATTGGCAGGAGCAGCTAATCCTTACAGCTGAAAATACTTTGCGTAAGCTACAAAATGAGCATCTTACTTATTTAGAGGAAGAAAAAGAAACCTTACTTTCTGATTATGAAAATGTTTTAAGCACCGAAGAGTGGGAAAATCGCCAGGATATCTTAGAGCAATTTGAAAAGCTAAACCTACAAACCGAGTTATTCTCAAATGAGAATTGGAATGATACTTTCAAGGAGCGCCGCAAGGAATTGTTGGATAACGCGGCAATCATTCCAGCAGATTTCCGTGAAAAACTGCGTGCATATCTTGAAAGTACACAGGAAGGCTTTAAAGTCGGAGGTTTATTCTCTGCTAAAAAGAAAACAGAGGAAGAAAAGAAACGCCGTATCGAAGACGTTTTTGAGCAATATAAAGTAATTTTACAATCCCAAATCATTGGTCACTTAAAGAATTTAATGAAGCAATCCTTGAAAGAGGTTGGAGTCTTAACTGACGAGCGAGCTAATGTTATTGATGGGCTTCAATTTGATGTGCCTTTTTCTTTAATAGAGGGTCAAATAAAGCAGGGAGCACTTCTAACAGCAGATGCTTTATTAAACTTTGCCAATCGTGTTGCTGAAGCTACGAAACGCTACTTTATAGAAGCAACAGATGAATGGAAGGATCAACAGGAGACTGTATTAAATGAGGCTTCTCAAAGCTTATCCACACCTGTTCAAGCAAAACTAAAAGTATTAAAAGAAAAAGTGGATGCTATTCAATCGATTGAAAAGCTAAATCACTTTAAATTGAGTGCTGAAAAAGAAATCGTTACAGCTGCAAAGGATACGCGTTCAGGCGCTAAACAGCAATTCGAACAATGGCATGACGATTTCGAGCAAGCTTTAAATGAAATTCGACCATTTGAAGAGTCTATGCTTGTGAAAAAAGAAGCTGAAGTAGAGGAAGATTCAAGCCAAATTCAACAAGTATCAACTAACCATCAAAAGGGTGATGATGTAATAGAAGCGGCGATTCGTACTGCTAATGCCGTTAAGAAAGTTGATGGCTTTGAAGAAGTCGCACAATTTTTACAGAAAAAAGTAGAGCGACTGCAGCAAAAGGATTTTACAATTGCTTTGTTCGGTGCATTCAGTGCTGGGAAATCGAGTTTCTCTAATGCATTAATGGGGTCGAACGTTTTACCAGTCTCTCCAAACCCAACAACAGCAGCTATTAATAAAATTCGCCCGGTAACAAAAAATCATCCACATGAAACGGCTGATGTTCAACTAAAAACTAGAGAGCAGTTATTAGAGGATATTAAAGACTCTTATGAGGCAATTGGTCTAAAAGTTCAATCTCTACAAGAAGCATTTGAACGTGCTGATGAGGGGCTGGCGGTTCAATTAAAGGATGAACGCTTAAATGTGCATAAATCCTTTATCCGTGCATTTAGTCAAGGATTTAAAGCCTATGAAGCTCAGCTTGGGCAAACAATTCGAGTAGAACGTTCTGAGTTTGAACGATTTGTAGCAGAAGAGAGTCGCTCATGCTTTGTCGATAATATTGATTTCTATTATGATAGCCCAATCACAAGAATGGGTGTTACATTAGTTGATACACCAGGAGCTGATTCCATCAATGCACGTCATACTGGGGTTGCCTTCGATTACATTCGAAATGCAGATGCGATTTTATTTATCACTTATTATAACCATGCCTTTGCCAAAGCCGACCGTGAATTTTTAATTCAGTTAGGTCGTGTCAAGGATGCGTTTGAATTAGACAAAATGTTCTTTATCGTAAATGCTATTGACCTAGCATCGACACCTGATGAGGAAGAAGATGTTAAAAACTATGTGAAAACCGAATTACAACGATTTGGTATTCGTTTCCCAAAATTATTCGGGGTTTCAAGTCTCTTAGCGTTACGTGAAAAGGTAGAAGGTAATTCATTGGATTCCGGTATGGAGCCTTTTGAAAAATCCTTCCACCACTTCTTAAATGAAGAGCTTGCTGCAATAGCTGTTCAAGCATTACATGAAGAAGTTGAGAAAACACATACGCGTCTTTCTGATTTGATAAATCAAACGGAAGAGAATTTAAAACGTAAAGACGAGCGTTTAAAAGAGCTGGCTGATTTAGAACAGCATGTTCAAAAAACGTATAGCAGTACGTCAACTAACATGGTAAAGAGTGATATGAAGCAGGAATTGGATGAGCTTCTTTACTACGTGATGCAGCGAGTTTATTATCGCTATCCGGATTTCTTTAGAGAAAACTATAATCCATCAACTTTCTCGTCTATGCCGGTTCAAGCTGCACTTGAGCAAGCTTTAAAGGAAACGGTTAGTGCATTAAGATTTGACTTTGCACAAGAACTGCGTGTAACGAATTTCCGTTTAGCGCAATTTATCCAAAAGAAAATTGTTGAGCGCTTTAAGGATGAGGTGCGTACGTTAAAAGAATTAAATCCAAGCTTCTCGTTCATTACCTTTGAGCCTGAAGAGCCAAAGCTACTAGACTTTAAAGGACCGTTCGAGGATGAAAAGAAATATGCTTCGGTTAAATCTTATTTCAAAAACACAAAATCATTCTTTGAGAAAAATGAAAAAGAAAATCTTAAACTAGCATTAGAAGAGTTAACAAAGCCAGATGCTCAAATCTATGTTGATGTAGAAAAAGAGAAGATTTCAGGCTGGGCCATGGAATTGATTGAACAAGAATCTCAAAACTTGAATAACTACTTATTAAAACAAGCATTGAAACAAATTGAAACAGAAAAGTTACTTCTGGAAGAGGTAAATCGCTTAGAGGTGTGGAAATCTATCTACAATGATTTACAAAAATCGGAGGTAAAATAAATGGGGAAAGTGTTCGTTGCAGCAGAAGCTGTAAAGACCGGTCGTTTCATTGATACTCGTTTTAATTTACAGAATCGGGATTGGGGAAAACAAGCCTTTCAGAATGGACATATTCAAGGTGCAGTCTTTTGGGATTTAGAAAAAGACTTATCTGATATGGCTAAAACAGAAGGGCGTCATCCAATGCCTTCAAAAGAACAGCTACAGCAGTTATTTGAACGTTGCGGATTAAGTTATGAGGATGATATTTATATTTATGACCAGGGTGGGGCGCCCTTTGCTGCTCGTGCTTGGTGGATGTTAAAATATGCAGGCTTCCCAAAGGTTTATATTGTAAATGGTGGATTAGAAGCGTTAGAACAAGCTGGACTTACTGTCACTGATGAAGAGCTAACTTATCCAGCTACCAATCTGACATTACAGTGGAATGAATCAATCTATTCCAGTCGAGCAGATGTAAAAGGGATTGTCGATGGTGCTCAAACAGGGCTTCTATTAGACGCTCGTTCAGCGGAAAGATATCGTGGCGAAAACGAGCCTATTGATAAAGTAGCAGGACATATCCCAACAGCCAAGAACTTCGATTGGGAACAGCTAAAGCAGGGTACTCAGCTACATGCGAATGAACAACTCCTTACCGAATTGAAGAAAGATGAAGAAATTATTGTGTATTGTGGTTCAGGTGTAACAGCATCTCCGTTATATGCAATTCTAGCTGATTCAGGCTACGAGAATTTAAAGCTTTATGTAGGAAGTTATAGTGACTGGATTACTCAGTATGAGATTGAAGTAGGCGAACATAAATAGTCAATTAGAGAAACGTATAATGTAGCAGTTATACGTTTCTTTCCTATCAAAAAAATGATTGAATCATCATTCAAAGGGGCGGGATATATGCTACTAAAAAAATCTATAGATTTTGGGAGTCATCAAAATGTCACCTATGCGAACGGAATGGTGAAGTTGGGGAAGGTATCTCTTAATGTTTATTGTTATATGATAGACGGTGTTTTAATTGATACGGGCTCTAAGTCGCTTAGTAAATATTTTGAACCGTTTTTACTTGGAGCGGATATTGACCAGGTTGTGTTAACACATATTCATGAAGATCATTCTGGCTGTGCATCCATTTTACAGCAAACACGAGAGATACCAATATTCATACATGACATGTCAGTACAAGATTGTGAGCGAAATCCTGATTATCCGCTTTATAGGAAAGTGTTTTGGGGAAAAAGAAAGCCGTTTAAAGCTAAAACAATAGGCTCAAGCTTCTCCTCACGTACTGGTGATTGGGATGTAATCGAAACGCCCGGCCATGCAAAAGACCATCTAGCATTTCTTAATAAAGAAACAGGACAGCTTTTCTCTGGGGATCTCTATGTTCAAACAAAAACGAAGGTAGTATTAAGAGAAGAAAGTATTCCAACGATTATTCGTTCCATAGAGCATCTCTTAACTTATGAATTTGATGAGATGTTTTGCAGTCATGCTGGGTATATAAAGGATGGCAGAAAAAGCTTAGAAAATAAAAGAGATTATTTACTCCATATTCAGCAGCAAGTGATAGAACATCATCAAGAGGGGTTATCCCCACAACAAATTCATGACACTATTTTTCCTCGCAAATATCCAATAACAAAGCTATCTAGTGGTGAATGGGATTCGATTCATATTGTGACATCAATTATCGATGAAATAAAGCAACCGATTAATTTATTTTAAACAAAATCCTGCAACGATTTAAAGTTTATGTACCATACCAATTTTTAGACCAACAGATTGAACTAACCGAAGTTGAAAAAAATGAAAGAATGCTATGTACATTATATATGTATGTAGCATTTTTTTTAAAAAAAATTTTTTATGGTGTGTGAAAAAATGAGCAAATGACATTGTGAAATATTTCATATTACCCTCAATAAAACAATACGTGTAGTTCTTCACATGAATTTACTTAGGTAAATAGCGATTTGAAAAACTGA
This sequence comes from Ureibacillus chungkukjangi, assembly GCF_044795995.1. Lineage (NCBI taxonomy): Bacteria > Bacillati > Bacillota > Bacilli > Caryophanales > Caryophanaceae > Ureibacillus > Ureibacillus chungkukjangi. Next base: position 1,646,703 of record NZ_CP085009.1, read on the forward strand.
ATTAGAATCTTATACTATTCTAATAAAATTTCTCTTCATTATAACGATATATAAATTATAATTTCGAAATATAAAAAATGATAAAAATTTCTGTTTTTATTAACTTTATAGCTGTTTTATTCAATATTTCCATTTGACTTTAACGGATTAAAGCTCTATCATTCTGAAATATAAAGTTTTTAGAAAATTCTAACAGATAGGGTGGATATTATGGATATAATGAAAAAATCGATTGAAATGCATGGTCAGCACAAAGGGAAATTGGAGATAGTTTCAAAAGTTTCCTTAGTAGACTCATATGATTTGAGTTTAGCTTATTCACCAGGAGTTGCTGCACCCTGTCTAGAAATTGAAAAAAATCGTTCTCATGTCTATGATTACACGGTTAAAGGGAACCTTGTTGCAGTTGTAACTGATGGTACGGCAGTATTAGGCTTAGGTGATATTGGTCCTGAGGCAGCACTTCCAGTAATGGAAGGCAAAGCCTTATTATTAAAACGATTTAGTAATGTAGATGCTGTTCCTATTTGTTTAGACACAAAGGATATCGACGAAATTGTTCGAACAGTAAAAATTATCTCACCAGCATTTGGTGCCATTAATCTAGAAGATATCTCTGCACCACGATGCTTTGAGATAGAGGAACGTTTACGTAGAGAATGTAATATCCCTGTATTTCATGATGATCAGCATGGGACGGCAATTGTAGTAGGAGCAGGGTTACAAAACGCGTTAAAAATCGTTAAGAAAGACAATGAAAACACTAAAATTGTCATTAATGGGGCAGGGGCAGCTGGAATAGCAATTCTACGAATACTGCTTCAACGTGGTTTTAAAAATATTGTGATGTGTGATTCAACCGGCATTATATATAGTGGTAGAGAAAAAGGGATGAATCCTCATAAAGAAAATATTGCTCATTTAACGAACCCTAACAAATTACAAGGAGATCTAGGCGAGGCACTTGTAGGGGCAGATGTGTTCATCGGTGTATCTGTAGCTAATCTGTTAACAAAAGAACATATTGACTCTATGAACAACGATCCAATCGTGTTTGCTTTAGCTAATCCAAATCCAGAAATCACATATGAAAATGCGAAAAAATGGGGTGTACGAATTATTGGTACTGGCCGTTCAGACTATCCAAACCAAGTAAATAATGTATTAGCTTTCCCAGGAATCTTTAAAGGGGCGCTAGAGGTAAGAGCTACGGATATTAACGAGGAGATGAAACAGGCAGCTGTAGAAGCAATCGCATCCCTCGTATCTGAACAAGAGCTTTCTGAAGAATACATCATTCCAAAAGCGATGGATGAAAGGGTAGCGTTAGCAGTAGCAAAAGCGGTGGGGAATGCTGCGGTTCAGTCTGGTGTTTCAGATTTATATCCACAATTGATGGAGGATGAAGTTGTGATTTAATAGTAGAAGCTAGAGGAGAATTGATACGTCCAATCTAGTCCATCAAAATGAAATGTAATAGCCCTATTTTTTATAAATGGATCAAAAAAAGGTGTCTTAACTAGTTAGTCGAGACACCTTTCCATAATTATAAATTAAACATTTTCCACTGCTAGTTCTTCAGATAATGCCTCTAATTGGTCGATTAATGAACCAATATAAGCAATTGTATCTTTTAATGGTTTTTCTGTTGTAATATCTACACCAGCCATTTTAGCTAATTCAACAGGAGATTTTGTTCCGCCTGCCTTTAGAACTTTAAGCCAATCCTGTACTGCTGGCTCGCCTTCGTTAAGAATACGTTGTGATACTTGAGTTGCGATTGTTAAACCAGCTGAATACGTATATGGATATAAGCCCATGTAATAGTGAGGCTGACGCATCCAAGTTAACTCTGCACCTTCTGTGATTTCAACAGTGTCACCCCAGAAGTCTTCTAATACTTCGCGTTTTAGCTTATTTAGGATAGAAGCATTTACACTTCCGCCGCCATCAATGATTTCATAGACTTTACGCTGGTAAGCTGCCTCTAATAAATGTGTAACAAAGTTATGGTAATAAGTACGAGCGATAATTGTTGAAATTACCCAACGCTTGAAGCGTGCATCACTCGAGTTGGATAATAGGTGATTCGCCATTAACATCTCATTCATAGTAGATGGTGCTTCGATGAAGTATAGAGATGGTCTTGAGTTAAAGATATTTTGCTCTTTTTGAGCTATATAGAAATGACCCGCATGCCCTAATTCGTGAGCAAGTACAAATACTTCATTCATTCGGCTTGTCCAAGAAATTAAGATATATGGATGCTTTCCATAGGGACTAGAACAAAAGGCACCAGTTGATTTTCCTTCGTTTTGAGCGAAGTCAATCCAACGCTCTTCAAATGAACGGTCCAGCATGTTTTGGTAATCTTCACCAAGGATTGATAAACCATCGTTCATATACTTACGAGATTCTTCAATTGAAATTTTTGGCTCATAAGTTGGATCTAGTGAAATCTTTAAATCAGCAAAAGTTATTTTATCTAGGCCATGCTCTTTTTGTAAAAGCTTAGCATAGCGACGCATATGCGGAGCTAATTCTTTGGTAATTAAATCGATTTGACGATTATAAAGCTCGCGATCTACCTCTTGGTCAAATAGCAGGGAATCGAAAATAGAATCATAGCCACGTAGATCAGAATCTGTTTTTTCAATTTTTAAATGTGTATCATACGTTTTAGCTGTAGTGTTTTGATAGTCACGTAGTTTGTTTGAGAAGGCAGCAAATGCGGCACGTCGGATCTCCGTATCGCTTTCTAATTCCCAATCACCCTCGAATGAGTTATAGCTAAGAGGGAAGCTTTGGCCATTCACTTCGAAATTATCAAACTTAATATCTACTAATTTTGTAGTGTTATAAAGTCCATAAGGGGCATCGAAAGTCGTACCGAAAGCAGCTAATGCTTTTTCAGCCTCAGGATGCAATTGGTAAGGCTTCTTTTTAATTAAGTTATCGATGTAGTGCTCAAATTGTGGTGCTAGGCCTTTTGCTTCTGTTAAAACAGCTTCATCTAGTAACAGTAGTTCACTTGTAATAAATGAAAGCTGGGCACTAATTTTTGAGAAGTTTTGGCCAACTTTTGCTGAACGCAATTGCGACTCATCATTTGTTTGATCTTCACTTAATGATAGGCTTGAATACGTGCCGACAGGAATAAGTGCTTCATAAAGTGTTTGATAGGCTGTAATCACATTAACAGCATCCTGTGCACTCTTAATTTTCCCTTTGAATTCTTGCTCGATGTCACTCGCTTTTGTTAATAATGCTTCAATTGCTTCTTCAAAAAGCTGCTCTGATTCAAATAAAGGAGTTAAATCCCAAGTTTCTTCAACTTTTACTTCGCTTCTTTTTAGCATTCTTTTCCCTCCATTAATTCCGATATTCGAAATAAATTGTATCATATTTATCTGAAAATGAACATCCATTGATAGAAAATTCTAAACTTTATATTTGATTATGAAATAAATGACTTTTTCAAGAATCATTATTAAAATTAGAGATGAAGACATTCAACAAAACGCAGAAAAAATCCTTTATAAAGGAGGAAAAATTTATTTTACAATTACTAATTGATGCAGATGCTTGTCCGGTCATAGATTTAGCTCTTTCGATTTCAAGAGGGTACGACATTAAATCAACCTTGTTTTGCGATACATCACACCGAATTGAAAGAGAAAATGCAATAACAGTTATGGTTCCTAAAGGGGCTGATTCAGTTGATTTTAAGCTAGTAAATGCGATTAACAAATATGATATTGTCATTACACAGGACTATGGACTTGCAGCGATGTGTATAGCAAAAGGCGCATTTGTTGTCGATCAAAATGGTAGAGAGATGTCATCCGATAATATTGACCAATTGCTTGCTTTTCGATATGAAAGTGCCAAAATACGAAGAGCTGGGGGACGTACGAAGGGCCCAAAAAAACGTACAGCACAAAATAATCTTTCCTTTGAAAAATCCTTTCAACAAATTTGTGAAAAAGCAGTATCAACTAAAGCAAAGGCGGAGAATTAAAATGGCTGAAAATATTTCGGTAAATAAACTTCTTCAAGAATTCCCTTTACTAGAAGATCTCCAATCATTAAAAACTGTTTTATGGTTGAACGAAAATAAGGGAAAGAATCCTGCTCTTGAAGCTGAGTTTAGCTTTAAGGAAGTCTTAGAGGCTGAGCAAAGACTAAATCGTTTTTCGTCCTATATAAGAGTAGCTTTTCCTGAGACTGTAGCTTCAAAAGGGATTATTGAATCTAATATCCGAGAGATACCCGCGATGAGTAAATGGATTGAAGCAAGATGTAATTCGAATTTTGCCGGTAAGCTGCTACTGAAATGCGATCATGATTTACCGATTTCAGGCTCTATAAAGGCTAGAGGCGGAATCTATGAAGTGCTCAAGTATGCAGAGGAGCTTGCGATTGAAAATAACTTACTCGACTATCATGATGACTATGCAAGGTTAAATAAAGACTCCTTCCATCAATTTTTTAATCGCTATAAATTAGCAGTCGGCTCAACTGGGAATTTAGGGTTAAGTATAGGGATTATGGGGGCAAAGCTAGGCTTTCAAGTAACAGTTCATATGTCCAGTGATGCAAAAGCATGGAAAAAACAGCTGCTACGTGAAAAAGGTGTTGAAGTAATTGAATACTCATCTGACTATAGTAAAGCGGTTGAAGAAGGTAGAAAACAAGCTGCGCTGAATCCGATGTGCCATTTTATTGATGATGAAAATTCCAAGGCACTTTTTGCAGGCTATGCAGTAGCAGCTCTAAGACTAAAAAAACAGTTACACGATGCAAATATAATCGTCGACGCCGACCATCCTTTATTCGTCTATTTGCCGTGTGGTGTAGGGGGAGGTCCTGGAGGCGTTTCTTATGGTTTAAAGAAGATTTATGGGGACAATGTTCATCTTTTCTTTGGAGAACCAACTGAATCTCCATGTATGCTGCTCGGGATGATGACCGGCCACCATGACGAAATTTCAGTAGCCGATCTAGGTTTAACAAATCAAACAGAAGCAGATGGACTTGCTGTAGGTAGAGCCTCTAAATTTGTTGGTAAGATGATGGAGCCAATTCTAAGTGGCTGTTATACAGTAGAAGACTCCTTTTTGTTTAAAAGTATGAGAGCTATATGGGAAGAGGAGCAAATTTTTATGGAGCCGTCAGCCCATGCAGCTGTGTTTGGTCCAATCGCATTATTTAACGAAGGCATGTCCTATTTAGAGCAAAATATCGTAAATCCGGAGAATGCAACTCACTTAATCTGGTCAACAGGTGGTAATATGGTCCCGGAAGAGCAAAGGCAGGAATTTTTAAAGAAGAAAGTATAATGTGAAGGGTATATTTATAAGGAAAAAATTACTAGTCAGCCTCTGGAAATGAGTTATATAATAAAAGAAAATTGATTTTATCTAGTTTGGAGAATATAAATGGTCGATGAGTTAAATTTTTATAGACTGCTAATAATCCTGGCAGGTGTTTTAAGCTTATTTTTTTCAATCTTTTCGTATTTTAAGCTTAAAAACGCACCAGGTGCCCGACATTATACAATTGTTACGTTATTATCAGCTATATTCACCTTTTCCTACGCTTTTGAATTAGCAAGTACCACGCTCAAGGAAATTAGGTTTTGGCTTGGAATTGAGTATATCGTGATGCCTTTTATACCGGGCTTTATATTATTGATGTGCTTTGAGTATGTGGGCATTAAGCTAAGACAAAGGCATGTATTTCTTTTGTTTGGCGTCCCATTAATAACTACCTTTATGCATCATACAAATGAACTTCATCATTTATATTATGTAACTGTTGGGTTATTAGTTGAAGCTCCTTTTCCAATTATTGATTTAGAATATGGTCCCTTTTTCTATTTACATTCTATTTATTTATTTTTATGTCTTTCAATTAGTATAATTGTCTTGCTGTTACAGATAAAAAACTCGCTACTTCAGTTTCGAATTCAGCTTTTAACAATGGTTGCAGGATTATTTGTCCCCATTTTAGCAAATTCCTTTTATTTAAATAATTTGAGTCCATACGGAATAGATTTAGGGCCAGTTTCTATGAGTGTCTCGTTTATTCTTCATGGGATAGCACTATTTACATTTAAAATGTTTAATGTCGTACCTATGGCAAGAGAAAGGGTATTTGATAATATGCATGAGGGAGTGATCGTTTTAGATCAAAATGACCGTATCGTCGACTTTAATAGGGCAATCCTTCGTATAATTCCATCATTCAATTCTTTTTCTATTGGTAAGGGTATTCAGCTGGCGCTTGCACAAGAGCATGTCAGGCTTGCCGATCTTATTTCAAGTGGGAAAGAGTGCGAATATGAGCATATTGATGGAATTAAAAGCGAGCATTATCAAGTGCGGTTTTCACAAGTTGTGAATAGAAAGGGTACTGCTATAAGCAATATTATTACCTTTGTCAACATTACTGAAACAGTAGAGATGCAGAGACAGCTCAGAATACTAGCAAATTATGATGGTTTAACAAAGGTTTGCAATAGAAGGTTTTTTATGGAACAATCTGTTAACATTTTAGAATCGATTATAAAAAAAGAAAAAAACGCTTCGTTGATAATGTTTGATATAGATCATTTTAAAATGATTAATGATACATATGGACATGAGGCGGGGGATATCGTCTTATCCGAAATAGCCAATTTAGTTAAATTTAGCATTCGACCAGAGGATTTGATTGGCCGCTATGGGGGGGAAGAGTTTATTATTCTTTTACCTGCACTAGATTCGAAAGATGCATTGGAATTAGCAAATACAATTAGGACTAGTATCACAGAAACGCTTATAAGGATTGATAACAATAACATTAGAGTAACGGCCAGCTTTGGGATTTCTCCTATTCTAATTACACCTGTAGAGCAGGGAGAAGTGTTTAAAGAAGCGTTAAGAAATGCTGACCATGCTCTTTATGAAGCTAAGAGAAGTGGTAGAAACAATGTGCAAGTATTTAAAGAGGAAATACCAACTGCATAACAGAAAGAATGGAGAGGTCTCATGTATATTAGAAACCTCTCCATTTCCTATCTAGTCTGCTTGAATTTCTTCTACAGTTTTTTCTACCTCTGCACGAGACATTTTTTCTTTGCCTTCTTTTAGAGATTTTAATGTCTTATGTGCTAAAGCAAGAGGTAGTCGGCAGAATAGCATGATCGTACGTTTATTAATATCCTTCATGTATAAATCAGCTTTTTCTAAATTTTCCTCTGCATAAGCAAATAGGTCATTCCTTGTCCAGCCTTCTGGCACAAAGCTTACACTACGTTCACGGTAATCCTCTTCCTGGTTTCGTAAAATATTTACTAATTGAAGTCCTCGACCATAGCTAATAGCTAATTCGCGATCAGTTTTAACGCCTGCATTCCATTCCCATAGCTCTGACAGCATTACCCCAACTAACCCAGCGACATAGTAAGTGTACTCGTCTAGATCTTCTTTTGTATGGACCTTGAAATCATTCTTCGCCCATTTTCCCATACCTTCAGCCATCTCACTTGTGGAAGTCTTAACGATTTTTTCAGAACCTGGTGGAAGAAGGGTAATCCAATCTGCCAGACGTAATGTAACTTCTGTTAAATATTCTTGTACAGGTTTTATAATTTCAAAATACTTTTGCTCGTTAAATTGTTCTTCCTTTAAAAGCTCACTTACACCATTTAAAATCGTATGCTTTAACTCACCTGTAACTTCAGGATGCTCGTTATCTTCAATCTCATCGATAGCTCTCATCATTAAATAGGCATTAGCAACTGCAGCCTTTAGCTCTTTTTGCAAGAATGTAATCGGAATATAAAATGTACGGCTAGTTTCTTTTAATACTCGCATTGCATCTTTTTGGAGTTCTTTATCAGACATTTTGAATTTCCTTTCGTTCATAAAATCCATCTATATAATGGTACCTTAAATTCCTTAAAATGAAAAATAGATAATATAATTTTTTGTAAATCCATTTCAACTCTTAAGGATTTGATAGAAGGATATACCGACAGATTATGGGTGTATATTCTATTGAAAATGAGTGATATAATGTGTTTTATGACATACACATGTCATTATTTTTCGGTAATGTTACAATTAGATTAATAGAATGTAAATTATTCTTAAATTACATTTAAATGCGACTTCTTAGTTTTTACAATAAGACAGGTAGAGACCTGTTTCAACAGTTAAGGTGGAATGATGGTGCGTAAATACACATACATATTTATCGACGTAGAGGCTACATTGATACGTGGTAAACAGAACATTATTGAAATCGGGGCCATAAAACGGTTACCAGATGGAACAACTGAAGAGTTTTCGCAGCTTATTCAACCATATAAATTTCGAAAATTAAATGCTCATATTCAAAAATTAACAGGGATTTCAACTGAAGAATTATTAAGAGCTCCCTCCATAAAAGAAGTGATGCCACAATTTATGAAGTGGTGCGCGGGAGATGCAATCTTAGTTGCCTTTGGTGAATTTGACCGTAAAGTGCTAGAAGACGAATTAGTGCGGTATGACTTGGATACAAGCTTCCTATATCCCTTCGTAGATTTCCAGCAAAAATATATGATTGAAAACAAACAGAAAGAGCAGCCAAGTCTACTAAAATTATTAGAAACTTATAACATTGAAGTAGATATACAGCATCGTGCATTAGCTGATGCTATAAGTCTGTTTAATATATTCAAAGAAATTAATGGGGAACAGTTAATTGAAAAACAACAAACAAACGAATTTGGTCTTGTTCTAAGCGAATTTAGACAGCAGGAGGAAGTTTACGATTTATTCCTGACTTATATTGTAGGTGAAATCACTCCAGCTGGTACTGTTGACATTCAATCTGTTCAATCGATTAATAAACAATTAGCCTATGAAACAATAGAAGAACAACGTGAAATAACTGAAGGTGTAACTGAGACAGTGCAACGTACTATTATACATTCAAGTAGTGAGGTAGAAGTTTTTATAAAGAATATTATTGCTGATGTCGAAACCAAAGTACTTATTACTCGAAGTGGTCTTAAACAGCTATCAAAGATTAACCGTTTACATCGTGCAGTTTTCCCTAAAACAGAAGCCATGACATTACAACAAATTTTACAGACAGAAGAAGCTGTAAATGAATTCACCTTGAATAGCCTGACAATTCCATCTTACGAAAATAAACTTTACACTTTGCTAAAAAAATATGAACCACATATCGTAAATGAATTTGAGAAAAGGCTTCTCTTTAAAAAAGAAGAAATACATATTTAGTATTAGCTAATCTTTACTAAAGGATACGTGAGGTATGATTCTTCTGGTATATAAGTTAATTATATTTTAAGATAAAATAATTGCACGATAAATCAAAGAAAGTTAAAGTTTAGTGAGGGATACAGTCTAGCTACCAAGCAAATTGATATTCTTTTATTTGCAGGGTCAGTTGAACTAACAGGCATTAGCTTGCAGCTTCAATCCAAAGAATTGGGTGTTACTGCAAGTTATTGCAGGTCAAAGGAGAACGGTTATGCAAAATGTAATAGGTATTGATGCTGGGGGAACTTTAACTAAAATAGCTTATATAAATGAGCAAAATGAAATGGATTTTGTTGTATTTCCTTCAAATGATTTTTCACAGGTAAAGGCCTGGATTGAAGGTCATCCACATATAGAAGAAATAGGTTTAACAGGTGGGCGAACAAAACAGCTTTTAGATGTATTAAAAACAATGAAGTCAATTCAATATTTAGTAGAGTTTGAAGCTACTTTTAAAGGTGTTAAGTATTTGCTGGAGAAAAATGGCCATAACATTGAACAGTCCGTTATTACGAACATTGGTACAGGAACATCCATTCACTACTTGGATGGGGATAGTCATATGCGTGTTGGTGGAACAGGCGTCGGTGGAGGTACACTAACAGGACTTTCAACGATTGTTACTGGAATTTCAGATTTTGATGAAATTACTGCTAACGCATCCATTGGTAGCCGAGAAGGAATTGATTTATTCGTTAAGGATATATTTAAAGGGATGGAGCCACCTATCGAAGGGCATTTAACAGCAAGTAATTTTGGAAACGTTAACATCCTTAAGGAGAAAAAACACGAAACGAATGACCTTTTAGCAACGATTCAAGGTTTAGTCGGTGAGGTTATTACGACCTTGAGCATTCAATTTGCAGAAGAAAAAAGATGTGAAAGTATCATTTATATTGGTTCAACCTTAACAAATAACGAGCATTTAAAACAGGTTATTGCTAACTATACAATTTTAAAAAAGCATACACCCATATTCTTAAACGATTGTGGATTTACAGGTGCAATCGGCGCTTTACTATACAAGGTAGAACTTTCTAACACAATTGAATCACCAAATTAATTTTTTTAAAATAGAACTTCCTGTTTTGTGGGAGTTCTATTTTTATTTACTCCATTAAATCTGACTAATCTTATAGAGCTTTTGAGCACTATCCATGAAAAGAAGGAAAGTGCTTATATTGTATTTAATAACACCAAACTAGAAAGATTGAAATTGAAATCAGTTGGATTATAAAGTGAAAAGGGAGTTTAGTATTATTGGAATTGTTTGAAAGTAGTTAAAAAGGTTTAGTTCTATCGAAAGGGGGAATTAGTAAATTAGCTATTATGGAGGTGGATTTATGAGACTAAGTATACAGTGTCATGAAGCTGAAAATATATTAAAAGGGTTTATCGAAGGTGAAATCGATATTCATACAGCCCCTATATTAATAAATGAATTAGAAATGATTGTTTTGACAGAAGGCTTGTTAATAGAGCTAGATTTGTCTAAAGTGACTTATATGGATAGTAGTGGTCTTGGAGTAATTGTTGCTCTCTATAAAAGACTAATTAAAGAGAAGGTTGATTTGAAATTGCTACTATCTAAACGAATAATGAGAATGTTTAATATTACAGGACTTGGCGAATTTATGAATATTGAATTGAGAAGAGCCAACTAATCTAAGCTAGATTTCTATAAACTTATTAAAGATAGTTACTAGTTAGTAGTGTTTCTTCACACAGGTACTTTTCTATAATTTAAGGAAAGCATTAAGCTAGCACACAGAAGTAGAGTTAGAATATTTCATAAAACCCATTTATCTATGTTAAACTCTAAGGGATGTTATAAATTGGATACATTGAGGTGCTTTGTGCTTTGCTCTATTTTTGGAAAAGGAGAACGCTAATTAGCTGTTAAATTTATGAAGCCACAGATGAATTAATTCAAGCAACTAAAATAAGGGTTGAACACGCTATAACAATGGTGTTGACAAGCATTCCCAAAAATTATATTATGAAAATCCTGCCAAGCGAATGGTTGGCGTAAAATGGAGGGCAATTTTGATTAAGCATCTTTCAAATTTGCCTTCTTTTTGATGGGAATGATTCATGACGCTACATTTCTATAAAACTAGCATTTCTTTTTTTAATTTCATAACAATAAAAGGGGAAAAAACAAAAATGAACATAGATATATCCGCAAACAATGGGTCAACCATTGAAAAAAATAATATAAGAACTGTACCTATTATCGTGTCCTTCTTAATAGCCGGTTTTGTTGGTCTTTTCAGTGAAACAGCGTTAAATATGGCATTAAATAGTCTCATTATTGATTTTGGAATAAAGGAAACTACCGTACAGTGGTTAACAACCGGTTATCTGTTAACGCTGGGTATTTTGGTACCGGTATCTGGTTTGATTTTACAATGGTTTTCAACTAGACAGTTATTTATAGCTTCTCTTATTTTTTCTATAATCGGTACGTTTATAGCGGCCATCGCACCTACTTTTACTGTGCTTATGATTGCTCGAGTAGTTCAGGCTGTTGGGACAGCACTTTTACTACCTCTTATGTTTAATACAATTCTTGTCCTAATCCCCCCGCAAAATCGTGGTAAGATCATGGGGTTAATGGGTCTGGTTATTAGCTTTGCGCCAGCAATAGGACCAACTATCTCTGGTCTGATTCTTAAAACATTAAGCTGGCACTGGATTTTCTGGATTTCTTTACCGTTATTAGGAGTAGCCATTGTATTTGGTAGTTACTATATGCAGAATGTTACTACACCAACAAAACCAAAAATTGATATCCTATCTATTCTATTATCGACTATAGGATTTGGTGGAATAGTATATGGATTTAGTAGTGCTGGAGAAGGTGGGGGCTGGGGAAGCCTTGAAGTAATCATTGCTCTAGTCGCTGGTGTTCTAGGCTTGTTACTATTTACTATTCGTCAGTTAACAATGAAGCAGCCAATCATGGATTTAAGAGCATTTAAATACCCGATGTTTGTAATTGGTTTAATTCTTTTAGTCATCGTGATGATGATCTTGCTTTCTTCCATGATTCTACTACCACTTTACTTACAGACTGTACTTGCACTTAGTACCTTTACAGCAGGATTACTTTTGCTGCCTGGTGGCATAATAAATGGCTTGCTATCTCCAATAATGGGTGGGTTGTTCGATAAATTTGGCCCTAAATGGCTCGTTATTCCTGGATTTGTATTAATTATGGCAGCTTTAATTGGTTTCACTACAATTGACATTGAGACTTCAAAGGGCTTCATTATTGGACTGCTAATTGTGTTAATGATTGGTGTTTCCATGATTATGATGCCAGCTCAAACAAATGGATTAAATCAATTGCCTCCTGAGCTGTATCCACATGGAACAGCCATTATGAATACGTTACAGCAAGTATCTGGAGCAATTGGTACTGCGATTGCTATTTCATTATTAGCGTCGGGAACAAATGCTTATCTGAGCAATCCTGTGGACGCAGTGAACCCATTAAATCCTCTAATCGCATTTACAGAAGGGTTACATAGATCATTTACTTTTGCTATTATTGTAGCTTTAATTGGTTTGGTTCTTGCTTTCTTTGTTAAACGAGTGAATGTAGAGCATAAATAATTCATTGGTGGCCAGCTATAAATTAGATAAAAAGAAGATGCTACCTCGTTAGATTATAATAAATTATTTAGAAATCCTGTGTTTTTATATACGCAGAATTTTTTCTTTTTCCACAATTGAACCATATAGTGAAACAGCAAGGGAGCCATCATAAGTTAGTTGCTGCACAGTGGAGTGGCACCTAACTAAGGTATTTCTTCATAACTTACAAATAAGACAGTAGATAAACTCTTTGAAATTTAGAGTTTACTTACTGTCTTTTTACTTATAAAATACACTTCATTACATTTTATAAATGTTTGTATCATTAATGATTGACTGCACCTGCTAGAACCAATTTTACTTATGCTTTACGACATACCATTTTATTTGCCTTATACAATTAGGTGTGGTTTGCATAGCATATACCAATATAAAATTTTAAAGCGAGTGGCAGGGCAAAGGTCATTTTTCTTTTAGAATAGCCTCTCTAGCTAAAGCATCTGCAGCTTTGTTTTGACTGTCTGGTATCCATTTAATAAAAAACATATCAATGGATTCAATGAGCTGAAGTGCCTTTTCTAAGTATGGCTTATATTCTTCGTTTTTCACATATTGTTTTTCAATAGATGCAACAACGATTTTAGAATCTGAGCGCATCGAGATTAGAGAGGAACCGATTTTTTCTACTTCTTCTAATGCACGATTGAGAGCGATAAATTCAGCGATATGATTGTTTGTTTCTCCTATATACTCACTAATTTTAATGTGATGACCTTCACCTTTTATAAATATCCCAATGCCACTTGGTCCTGGATTACCAGCGCTTGCACCATCAATATAAACTTCTAACAATAAGATCCCCACTTTTTCGAATGAATTATTTCAATTTAACCATATTATATCTTATTGAATAAAAAATAAGTATTTCAAGCCATAGGGTGATCATTTTGACAAATGAAAAATAGAAATAGTAAAATAGGGGAATGCTCGTGTAAAGGGGGAGTATTGTGAATAAAAATACAGTAATCAAGGATATTGATGAATTGACAGACACTTATTGCAACGACTGTCCTATAAAAGGGGATTTACGAAAAAAACGAGGTAAATCAGGTGCACACAGATTTTGCATCGAACATTGTTCTGTTGGGGAACAGTTACAGTTTCTAGGGCAAGAATTGTTAAAAATATATGAAAAAAGGTAAAGAGATAATACTTAATGCCTATAAATAGATTTGATTTTAAAATGATGAATGTAGTATTTGTGTGAAAAGTTATAGAAAAAGTATTCATTTTTTGATATTTATTTGATTTCAGCATTACTTCTTGATAATATATTTTTTGTAAGTACTACCGCTCATAAGCTTAATCGATTAAGTATGAGGAATAGTGCTTTCTTATGAATGAAAAACCCAATAAGGGTTAACAATATATTTGGTTGGTTACCATAGTAGAGATTCTTCTACTCCCTATTAAGTAGGGATAAAAAAGAGGCATATGTTATCACATGTGCCTCTTTTTTTCTATGTAAAAACAAGAAAAGCCCTCTCAAAGGATCAATTGAGAGGGCTAAATTTTTAAACTAAAACAGCATCATATTCTAAAAGCTCTTGATAGTATTTGTTTAGAGATGAAGAGGAAACACCAAAGCTTTCAGCAATTTCTTTAATTGTGAAGGTTACTCCATTCAGTAGATCATTTTCTTGAGCATAACGGATTGCACCTGCAGCAATTGCAGCTGGTTTTCGTGCTTTTGGTTTTTTCTCAACTAAGTAATCCTCAAGCTTTACAAGTAATTCTGGCGCTTCTATAGATTTTTCCTCCAAGAATTGCTTCGCCAAATCAACTACCTCAATTTCAAAGGATGAATATTCTTCACCACTGTAGCCTGAGTCTACAAGACTAACCCAGAAATTCAAATGATTTTTTTGTAGATACTCAGCTACTGAGCTTGTACCATTAAATTGAATTGCAAAGCTATCAAAGGCTTGCTTGTAATTTGTTGGGAAGAAAATCAAAGTTGATACTGCTAAGAAATGATTTTCTTTATCAGATTCATCAGGAAGTAAGAAAGAAAATACTTGCATCCCCTCAGGAATTACGCGATTAGATTCACGACGAATATAAAGCTCTTCCTTTGTTAAAGCATGGACAGCCTTAAAATACTTTTCTTCAATTTCCACAACCTCACCGATAAATAAACTTGGTCGGTACCAGCTATTCAATAGCTCAACCATTTTTGGACGGAGCATTTTCTTCATTGTTCGCTTTATATAATTTTCCCAGATATCCATACGTTTATGGAAGAAAAAATCGTCAAGTGCTACCGCTTCGATTAGTTCACGTTGTAAATGGGCTTCAAGCTTTGGTGACCATTCACTAACTATATCAAGGTAATCCTTAACGTCCTTCTTCTCAGGATAGACGTTATAAAATGTTTGAAGCACACTTTCGATTTCGTCTGAAAATACTTGTTCAGTCGTAACCTGCTGTTTTCCTTCACAACATTTTTTGTATTTTTTCCCACTTCCACATAGGCAAGGGTCATTTCGTCCTATCATGAACAACACTTCCTTCTCAATAATTCTAGTTGAATGTTTAATAGAATAAGCTAATTCGATATTACTATCCAATTATAATAATAACGGCTTTATAATTGGATGGGAAATAATAGTTTATTTTAAACTATTTGAAATATCGGAAATATATTTAAATATATGATTTGAGAATTGAAAATAGACATAAAAAGTATATTTAATAGATTTGGATTTTACTAATTTAGGACTGTTGCGGTTTCAGAAGAAAACTAGCATTAATAGATTTTGAGGGATTTATACTTTTTAATCTTAATGATAACTTTATTTGTAATTATTAATATATAATGGTGATAATGAATTTATCGAGATAAAATAGGTGATTACAGTGAAAACATTAAATGGTAAAAAGGTTTTAATAACAAGTGGCGGTACATTGGAAAAATGGGATAATGTGCGAGGCCATACGAATTTGTCTAAAGGGGCGATGGGCTGCTTTCTTGCAGAGGCTGCCTTAGCTGCTGGAGCCGAGGTGATTTACCTACATGGCTATTTTGCGAAGCTTCCAGAAAATACATCCAAAATGCAATTAGTAGTATTTGAGGGAATTGAGGATCTGGGCTCCAAAATTCAATCAATCGTCCAAAAGGAATTTATTGATTTTGTCATAATGGCTGCAGCTGGCTCTGATTGGATTATTGATAAGGTATATGACACACAGGGAAATCTTATGGAGGAAAAGGGTAAAATGCCTTCAGATGAGCCACCAATCATTCATTTTAAAAAAGCTCCAAAGGTATTGGGGCAGATTAAGGATTGGTCACCTGATACAACCTTAATAGGCTTTAAGCTAGAGGCGACTGATGATATCGATTATTTGATTAGTCGTGCTAAATTGCGAATGGATTCTGCAAAGGCAGAATTTATGGTTGCCAATAGTTCAAAATCACTTTACGGGATGGACGAGCCACATTTTATTGTTTCTAAAAATGGAGAAGTAGTACAAGTGGAAGGAAAAGAAAAAACAGCAAACAAGCTGGTAGAAATATTAACAAATAAATAAAGTCGAACAAACGGGATTTTAGCTGTTCTTTTTTATGTGGAAAAGTGTAATGCATGAATTCAAGGGGGGAGACTGTGTATCTATTAGATCATCTTGTTCATTTTGTAGGAAGACCTGAGCAGCTCGTTGCTTCAACAAGTGAGCTTGGCTTGCATACTGTTAATGGTGGTAAGCATGAAATGTGGGGAACGTATAATTCATTATGTTATTTTGGCTTATCGTATATTGAGTTTATCGGTATTTATGATGAACCTTTGTTTGAGAAATCTGCTCGTGAGCCATACACATTACATGAAACATATAAAAATAAAAACTATCAAAATGGCGTAGTACGACTAGCTTTAAGAACAAATTCTATCGAGAAGGATGCAGAAAGCCTTAAATCCTTAGGCTATGATATTTACGGACCTGAAGAATTTTCGAGAACGCGTCCAGATGGGTCAGTTTTGAGTTGGAAGCTTCTTCATTTTGGTAAAGAAGGACAAGCTCTTGAATTCCCATTTATCATTCAATGGGACGGAGAGGATGAGGCTCGCTATAACGATCTTGTCGAGTCAGGGGCGATTACACCGCATACACTTGGTAATCTTAAATTTAAAGAAATTAAGTTCGAGGTGAAGGACTTA
Source organism: Ureibacillus chungkukjangi (assembly GCF_044795995.1). Taxonomy (NCBI): domain Bacteria; kingdom Bacillati; phylum Bacillota; class Bacilli; order Caryophanales; family Caryophanaceae; genus Ureibacillus; species Ureibacillus chungkukjangi. The sequence continues at coordinate 1,663,849 of NZ_CP085009.1, forward strand.
TCGATAGCTACAGATTGGGCTAGAGCTTTTGGTTTAGATGTCAAAGAGAGAGGCACTTCTAAAACATTAAATATACCCAATTGTTTATTAACATTTAAACAATCAGCTGATAGTGATAAAATTTCACAAGTAGTTATATCTGGCGCAGCCAAAGAGCAGGATGCCGTAATAGAAGGAACGAAATATATTTTCGAAAGTGAAAAGTAATTGAAGTAGAGCATGTTTTGAGTAAGATTCAAAACATGCTCTTTTTAATGTTGAATTATAGAACATTTGTTCGTATAATGTATTTAATAAGAAAATGAACTAGAGGAAGGTAAGTGAACAGCATGGATTTACCAAATGAAATAAAATCAATGATTCATTTGTATGTAATCTTAGAATTGGCCATTAAATCTGTGAAGCATGATCAGAGATTATTTGAATCCTTTAAGGTGAAACGTCCTTATCTTAACTTTTGTACACAGCAATTAGAAATTTTAAAGGACGAATTTAACCATGTATCAAAATCTCTTTATAAGAGGGGTGTAGCCTACGAAAATTATCAATGCTTCAATCGAAATGAATGTCTCTATAGCTTTAATTTTCGCGGTAACATTATACCCTTTCAGTACACTGGGGAAGTTCTGAAAGGGCAGGTTGAACGGAAAATCAATCTGGTATTAAAAAAAGTAAGTGGGGAAGTGTGATAATTCATGAATAGCATTGAGAACAAATACGGTCTTACTGAACAAGAGCGAAAACAAATAATAGCTGAAATCATGCCAATTCTTGAAGAAAGGTCTAGAGAGGAAATAGAACACGTTCTACATTTAATAGTTAAAAAAGGAACAAAGCCATTTTTGAATTTACCAATCAAAAGGTATTCTCAGCCTTCTAAAAAAATTTTAAGTCCTCACTACATCGACAACAATTGTTGCAATAAAGTAAGTGATGATTGAAACAATTGCACCCATCAGACCGAACAGAAGAAAGGCTACCATGAATATAAAGATGTTGATTATGAAAATAGATTCTCCCACTGAATAAGAGGTTCTTCTAGAAATCAGAATTGCAAGCACGTCTGTCCCATCTATCGCTCCACCATTCCGAAGTACAATTCCTATGCCCATTCCAAGTAAAATAGCACCGATAAAGATTAACAAAAAGGAATTTCCATGAAGAAAGGGAGGAAATGCATCTAAAAGGCCTGTTGAGACAGTCAACGAAATAATGCCTAACATCGTACAGAAAGCGAAACGTTTACCTAATCGTTTATACCCCAAGTAAATAAAAGGAATATTAAGCAAGAAGATAAGCGTGCTTAATGATAAACCTAAACCTTTCGAAAGCATAATTGAAATGCCTGTAATTCCACCGTCGATCAATCCATTGGGAACAAGGATGACTTCAAGACTTATAGCAGCCATAAAAGCACCTGCAATAATCCAAGGAATTTTTGTCAGTAAATCTTTAAGATAATATTTATAGAGTTTTTTTGATCTCAAGTAAGTTCTCCTTATATGTATAGTGGGCATGGGAAAGTACGGATGCTGCCTTCCGATGCCTATACCATAATTATGAGATTGCCCGGAAGAAGATACATAGTCTTTTAAAATATTTAAACAAAGGAAGAATTGCTTGGGAAAAAATGTTATTGTGAGAATAGGGCTATTCATTCTAAGGAGAGAATTATGTAAAAGGAGGTTTTCACTTGGAAAACAATTCAATTTCCGAGCGAGTTTTTATGTCTATTTTTGTATTTATTTCACTGTTGTTTTTTTCAGGACTAGCTGCGTTCTTTACCTTGCTAATGGGGGAAATGCATTATATAGCACTAATTTTTGCAATCGCTTTTGTATTGTTTATAACGTATGTGTTTAATGCCTTTCACTTATTCAAAAAGAAAAAAGGTAAGCTAGTTTTCTTCATAGTCGCCTTTGCTGCAATGGGTATTACATCTATTAAACCAATAGAAGTGGGGTATACAAAGCTATTAGCAACAGTAGATTCCGAGGTTGATATTTATGATTATATGCCATTTTCAAAGGATTCAAAGGCTGCTATCTTAAGTGAGGCGTCTACATTCACCATGAAAGAAAATCTGCCTAGAATTGATGGTGCAACGGCCTTGTACCCATTGTATTCAGCAATTGCACAGGCTACTTATCCAGAAAAAGAATACGATTTACATAGTAGTGAAATCATTGTCACGACAACTCCTAATGCTTACACCAATTTATTCGAAGGAAAAGTGGATATGATTTTCGTCGCAGCACCATCTAAATCACAATTGAATCGAGCGGAATCACTAGGGTTAGATTTAAAGCTGACTCCAATTGGTAGGGAAGCCTTCGTATTTTTTGTGAATAAAAAGAATGATATCGAGGGTTTATCAAGTGAGCAGTTAAAAGGAATATATTCCGGTGAAATCACTAATTGGAATGAGGTTGGAGGCGGGAACGATAGTATTCGTGCTTTTCAAAGACCGGAGGATAGTGGTTCACAGTCAGCTTTACAGTCCTTTATGGGAGAAACCCCAATAATGGAAGCACCTACAGACGATATCGCATCTGCAATGGGTGGTATCATTAGAGAGGTCTCTCAATATAAAAACTTTAAAAATGCAATAGGCTATACTTTTAGATTTTATTCAACTGAGATGGTCCAAAATAACAAAATAAAATTACTTGAAATTGATGGGGTTGCTCCTACTAAGGAAAATATTCGTAATAATAGCTATCCAATTGCTTCGGAATTCTATATAGTGACAGCGGGTTCAAAAAATCCAAATGTAGAAAAACTAATCGACTGGATATTATCACCCGAAGGACAAGAATTAGTTGAAAAAGCAGGTTATGTCCCAGTGAATGATTAGAAAAATGTAATTTGACCGAAAATGTATCTGTTTATGTACATGCTATTGCCAAGCTCTCATTAACCAGCAATTTTTACAGCATAAATATAAAAATGAAGTATCGGCTTTTCGATACTTCATTGCTGTCATTATTATTACGTAAATTTAAATAAAAAAACCAGTCTTACTTGCTTGTCTGACTGGCACCAACTTATAGTTTAACAACATTTGACGCTTGGGGACCGCGATTACCTTCAACAATATCAAATGATACATCTTGTCCCTCATCTAACGTACGAAATCCTTCTTCTTGTATGCCAGTGAAGTGAACGAAAACGTCTTCACCGTCGTTGCATTCAATAAAACCATAGCCCTTTTCATTATTGAACCATTTCACTTTTCCTTGGTGCATAGAGGCGTTCTCCTCCTATATCGTTAGTATGGCATTTATTAATATGGAGCTATTACGAATTAAAATATACATGATTGTAATAATAGTGTCAACATTTTGACATTTCTGCAAGTATAACAGCCCTTTTTGTTTGTCATAAAAAGTTTATAATAAATTTAGACATAGAGAGAAAGTAGGCAGCGAATATGACAACGACTAAAAAATTAACGGATTTACAAATTGCGAGTCAAGCAGAGATGAAGCTAATTACGGAAATTGCAGAGTCTGCTCAAATTCCACTCGATGCAATTGAACAATATGGCAGATATAAAGCCAAAATAGATACAACTAAAATTTCCGGAAGTGCAAAAGGAAAAGTCGTGCTTGTTACAGCAACAAGTCCCACTCCAGCAGGTGAAGGAAAGTCAACTATTACAGTTGGGTTGTCTGATGCGTTAAAGCAACTCGACCAGAAAGTAATTGTGGCATTACGTGAGCCTTCATTAGGACCGGTAATGGGCGTTAAGGGCGGTGCAACAGGTGGAGGGTATTCACAGGTAGTCCCTATGGAGGAAATAAATCTGCATTTTACTGGTGATTTGCACGCAATTACATCGGCAAATAATGCACTAGCAGCTCTTATCGACAATCATATACATCAGGGCAATGAGCTCCAAATTGACCCAAGAAGAATTATATGGAAACGCGTATTAGATATAAACGACCGTTCTCTTCGTAACATTGTAGTAGGGTTAGGTGGACCTATGCAGGGGGTACCAAGAGAAGATGGATTTGATATTACAGTAGCCTCTGAAATTATGGCAATTTTCTGTTTAGCGACAAGCCTAGAAAACCTGAAAGAAAGTCTTGCAAATATTGTAATTGGTTACACCTACATGAAGGAGCCTGTATTTGTTCGTGATTTAAAGGTTGAAGGAGCTCTAACTTTATTGCTAAAGGATGCTTTTAAACCAAATTTAGTACAAACAATAGAAGGTACACCAGCTCTTATTCATGGAGGACCATTTGCTAACATAGCTCATGGCTGTAACTCTATTATTGCAACACAAACTGCACGAAAGCTAGCTGATATCGTTGTTACTGAAGCTGGTTTTGGGGCGGATTTAGGTGCAGAGAAATTTATGAATATTAAGGCACGTCAGGGTGGTTTTGCACCGGATGCTGTAGTTGTTGTTACAACGTTTCGTGCGCTAAAAATGCACGGTGGCGTAACAAAGACTAATTTATCCGAAGAAAACGTTGAGGCTTTAATAAATGGAATTCCGAATCTAGAAAAACATATTCAGACGATACGTGAATTTGGAATCGAACCTGTCGTTGCATTGAACCGTTTTGTTACGGATTCAGAAGCAGAGCTTACTACTATTCTAAACTGGGCTCATGCAAATAATGTGCGAATTTCACGTACAAATGTATGGGAGGAAGGTGGTAAAGGTGGGCTTGAGCTTGCTCAACAGGTGCTTGAGATACTCGAGGAGCCGCAAAACTTTGCGCCACTATATAAGACGACTGACTCTATTGAAGAAAAAATTAATATAATTGTTCAAAGGGTTTATGGTGGTAAAGGAGTACAATTTACAGATCAAGCGAAAAAACAGATGGCTCAAATCGAGCAATTCGATTGGGATGATTTACCGATTTGTATGGCTAAAACCCAATATTCATTATCAGACGATCCAAAGCAGTTAGGTCGCCCGCAAGGATTTACAATCATTGTACGAGAAGTGATTCCTAAATTAGGTGCAGGCTTCCTTGTTTGTTTGACTGGTGACATTATGACAATGCCTGGCTTACCAAAGGAACCAGCAGCTCTACGTATGGACGTAACAGAAGATGGACAAGCACTCGGATTATTCTAAATAGAATCTAAAAACTTTAGAACTCCCTCTTAAGATACTAAATGTTAAGAGGGAGTTCGTTTTATTATTATAAGAGAAAATTTTAGTGGAGTAATTCTGATAAGAAATACCTATTTATGTTGTATGATAGAAATGAAAGTTTTTCCTGTATAAAGATACAAAAATATAAATTTAGGAGCATTAAAAAATGGACAAACAAAATAATAGTCTTAAACCATTTTTATCTTTGATATTTTCTATCGGCATTCCTAAAGCAGCACTTACTTTTGGGTTAATATTTAGCCTCATTACAACAATTGTCGGTCTAACTATCCCTATATTGACAAGAGATTTTGTCGATGGATTTTCGCTTTCAACTGTTAGCACTACATTAATCATTCTTATCGTAGGAGTCTTCATCTTACAGGCTGTCATCGATGGTGTTTCTACATATTTACTAGCCTTTGTAGGACAAAAGGTAGTAGCTAATATGCGTGAAAAAATGTGGCTTAAAATGATTAGATTGCCAGTTTCGTATTTTGATACTCAGCAAAGTGGAGAATCGGTTAGCCGCGTTGTCAATGATACAGGAATTGTGAAGGATTTAATCTCACAGCATTTCCCGCAATTTATCTCAGGACTAATTTCAATTATTGGGGCAGTCATTATCTTATTTATCATGGATTGGAAAATGACTTTAATCATGCTTATATCTGTGCCGGTTACTGTAGTTATTATGGTTCCGCTTGGCTCAAAAATGGCGAAAATTTCAAAAGGTTTGCAGGATGAAACGGCTACATTTTCGGGTAATATTCAACAAACAATTAGTGAAATTAGACTGATGAAATCATCTAATGCAGAAAAGTTTGAAGAACAAAAAGGGAAGACGGGCATCAGCTCGCTCTTAAAGTTTGGTCTAAAGGAAGCGAAGATTTTTGCTTTAATCGGACCCTTTATGTATACAGTAGTCATGTTTGTAATTGTAATGATCATTGGCTATGGCGGTATACGCGTAGCAGAAGGTACGATGTCCACTGGGTCTCTTGTTGCCTTCCTATTATATCTGTTCCAAATTATTTTCCCAATAACGTCCTTTGCAATGTTCTTTACACAGCTCCAAAAAGCGAAAGGGGCAACAGAGCGAATTATTAATATTTTAGAAATGCCTCTAGAGGATGGGCAAGAGGGAATCGAAAAGGATATTAAAAACGAAATAATTCGGGTTATGAATGTAACTTATGCCTACAACGAAGACGAGCCTGTTATTAAAAATGTATCCTTTGAAGCTAAACCAGGTGAGATGGTAGCCTTTGCAGGTCCTAGTGGAGGAGGGAAAACTACCTTATTTGCTATGCTTGAACGTTATTATATTCCATCAGAGGGAGTTATAAAGGTTGGGGATACACCTATCAATGAAATTTCCTTATCCTCATGGAGAAGTCAAATTGGTTATGTATCACAGGAAAGTGCCATGATGTCTGGAACGATTCGTGACAATCTGTGCTACGGCTTAAGTGAAGAGATATCTGATGAGCGCCTGTGGGAAGTTGCCAAAATGGCATATGCAGATGAATTTATTCGCTCCTTTGCGAACGGTCTTGACACGGAAGTGGGGGAACGAGGTGTTAAGCTTTCAGGCGGTCAAAAGCAAAGAATTGCTATAGCACGTGCCTTCTTACGGGATCCTAAAATTCTTCTAATGGATGAAGCAACTGCAAGTCTGGATAGTCAATCAGAAAGTGTTGTCCAGCAAGCACTTTCTCGGTTAATGGAGGGGCGCACAACATTTGTCATTGCCCACCGACTTTCTACAATAGTGGATGCTGACAAAATCATCTTTATAGAAAAAGGTCAAATTACTGGAATGGGAACTCATGCTGAATTAACGGAATCCCACGATTTATATCGAAAATATGCAGAACAGCAATTAACTTAACAAAAAATTTAAATGCCTTAAAAGGCTGCATTGCAGCTTTTTAGGGCATTTTTTTATAAAAATTCTTGGTCATTTATTGACGAGTACAGCATATGCTGTTATGGTTATATACATAAGTGTATAACTGTATAACTATAAAACCATGAAAGTACAAATCGAAAAGTGGTGATACGATTGAGTAATTTGTTTGAGCAGGATAAACCGATTTATCTTCAAATTCGCGAAAGAATTGAAGATCAAATTGTAGACAATCAGTTAAAAGAAGGGGAGCAAGCACCCTCAACAACACAGCTTGTGAATTTTTATAAAATCAATCATGCAACCGTTTCAAAAGGCGTCAATCAATTGGTAGAAGAAGGAATCCTTTTTAAGAGAAGAGGAATTGGAATGTTTGTGGCAGAAGGGGCAAGAGAGAAGCTAATTCAAAATAGAAAAGATGCTTTTCTGGAAAACTTCGTAGTGGGACTTGTACAGGAAGCGAATAAGTTGGGGATTACCGACCAAGAGCTATTTGAACTAATCAAAAAATGTAAAGGAAGTGTATAACATTGCGTATAGAAGTGAATAACGTGTCCGTTAAATTTAAAAACCGATATGCCTTAAAGGATATTACTTTTACTATAAATGAAAACAAAATCTATGGACTATTAGGTAGAAACGGTGCAGGGAAAACAACCTTATTATCTCTATTGGCCTCATTTCGTGAGCCCTCTAGTGGTTCTATTACAATTGAGGAAGAAAATCCCTTTGAAAATGCAAAGCTGATGCAGCATGTCAACTTTGTGTTCAACAAGGATTATAAGGATGAAACAGATAACCTTAAAAATACTTTGGAAAATGTGAACAGATATCGTCCGTATTTTGATTTCGATTATGCCAACCATCTAATCCAAAGATTCAAACTACCGATGGATAAACCATTAAAGCAATTTTCAAAAGGAATGCAGTCCGCAGTAAGTGTAACGATTGGCTTGGCGAGCCGCGCACCAATTACTATTTTCGATGAGGCCTATAATGGGATGGATGCACCTACAAGAGAAATTTTCTATCAAGAGCTACTAGATGACCAGTCTGAACATCCCCGTATTATTATTATGTCAACTCACCTTGTATCCGAAATGGATTATTTGTTTGATGAAGTATTGATTGTAAATAAAGGTGAGCTTGTTCTTCAAGAAGAATACGAATCACTTGTTACAAAAGGGGCATCTATTACGGGGCCAGCAGAGGTTGTAGATTCATTTGTACAATCGATGAACCAGCTCAATACAAAACAATTAGGAAATACAAAATCAGTCATGATATATGGGGAACTAAGTGATGCTGAGCGAAAAGCTTCACAGGCTAAAGGGCTTGAAGTTGGTCCCATTTCTTTACAAGAATTGTTCATCCATTTAACAGAAGGGGAGGACTAAAATGAAGCAACCAAGAAATTATCCAAAAGTTGCAAGTGATATGTTTTTTTTACAAGGGACATGGGCGTCAGGTTTTTTAGGCGTCATGCTAATTGTTCAAATTATAAAGATGATAACATCCTATTTCAATGGGAATGAGGTTAACACTTTTTTTACAGCTACTTTTATAGCATCTAATATCTTCATGCTTGTTATTGGAATCATTTCAGCTGTTGGATTTATACCACATTATGTGAGCAATGGTATAACAAGAAAGGATTATTTCAAAGGTACGATTATTGGAACACTCGGGCTTGCCCTGGTTTTACCAATAATAAGCGCAGTTATTACAGGAGCTATACAATTGGTCATTAATTTGTTCAATTTACTTATTAATCTAGAGTCTTTTGAAAATCCACTTCATGAGGCTGATAATCATATTGTAGCGGATATAATTACTTCTGTTATCTTTACACCCTATATTGAGCTGAGCTCGAATTGGATAGCTGCAATTTTAGTTTTTGCTATAAATATCTTTACTTATTACGTTGTTGGTTGGTTAATTGGTGCTGCATTTAGTCGATTCGGTGTGATTGTAGGGTTATTGTTCATTATTCTTGGCTTTATAGTAGTTCAAGCAGAAGACATTTTATTATCCATAAGCTTAGGCTTGAATGTTCCAGGTTTTGTCGACGAAATTGAAATCCCAATCGTCATTTCGATTGTAGCGATTTTGCTAATACTTTCTATCTGCTTATGGCTCATTCGTCAGCTGACAAAAAGAATGATTGTCAAATTCTAAAATTATATCTATCTAACAAATAATAAGCATATTTTATTTAAAACTATCCAATTGGGTAGTTTCTTTTTTTATAAAAACCGATTTCAATTGTAACTTTACTTCCATTTTTTAGTCGAATAGATAAAGGAGGATCACATCATGAAAATAAAACTGTTAATAGCTTTTCTTTTAATGTTCCCTTTTGTAGTGAATTTTTCTACGACTTCCAGCTTTGCATGCTCTTGTGGTCAACCAGGAAGTGCAGTGGAAGAAATGGATAGAAGTGACTTTGTATTTTCGGGTAAAGTTTTAGATATCCAGGATACCAATAAGAGTCTATTTTCGCAGTCTTCAGCGGGTTTACTAGAAATACATTTTGAAGTTTCGAATACTTGGAAGGGTGTAAATGAAACAGAGGCCCTAATTTTTACCGAGCGTGAATCGGCAAGCTGTGGATATAATTTTACGATAGATGAAGAATATTTAGTTTATGGCAATAATGAGGGTGGAAAAAAGAGAGTTAGTCTCTGTTCTAAGACGACTTTAATGAGCGAAGCAGCAGCTGATTTGAATTTATTAGGCGAGGGACAAAAGCCTTCTGTAGAAGTCGGTAAGGGTGAAGGGATAAAAGGTGGAAATGCCCTTCGTGATCCGTCGATGACGATACCCATTTCAATTTTTGCGATTGTAGTAGTTCTTATTATTCTAGTAAGTTATATGCTAGTTAAAAAGAGTTCTAGTAAATAATACAAAACAAGAAAGCAATAAAATAAACCTGTAGAATTGGCACTATAAAAGTGTTTCATCTACAGGTTTTTTAAGAGGGGACTAATATTTGTTTACATAATAATATAACTTGAAACTAAACTAAATTTTAAATTGCTTCACAAGATCATTTAGCTGTTCAGCATTAGCTGCTAGTTCATCAGCATTAGAAGAGACCTGCTCCATAGAAGAGGCAACTTCTTCAACCGTGGCAGCAGCTTCTTCAGAGCTTGCAGCAGATTGCTCGGAAACACTAGCAATTGTTTCAATTGACGTATCAATACTTTGTGTTTGCTGTGATATATTTGTCAGGTTTAAGGCTACCGTTTGAATATTTGATACCATATCAGTAATCGCCAGCGATATTTTTTCAAAGGTTTCCTTTGATAGATTAGTTTGTTCAGAGCCTTTTACTACCTCGTTATAACCAGCCATTAAAGAGGTTGTAACTTCATTTGTTTCTTTTTGGATACTAGTTACAATAGTGGAGATGTTTGAAACACTTAAAGAAACTTGCTCAGCCAATTTTCTAACCTCGTCAGCCACTACTGCAAAGCTTTTCCCATGCTCGCCGGCTCTTGCAGCTTCAATCGCAGCATTTAAAGCCAATAAATTAGTCTGATCAGCAATATCAGTAATTACTTTTACAAGATTTGTAATTTGCTTTGATTGATTATTTAAGTTTTCTACTTTTGTTACGGCTGTTTTAACGATAGCATTAATTCTTTCAATTTGAGTGGTTGTATCAGTCATAAGCTGACGACCATTTTCCGTCATATCTCGTACAACCTCAGAATGCTGATAAACCTGTTGACTATTATTATTTGCTTCTTCAATTTGACCAGAGAAGGCGGTCATCGTACTTCTAAGTTCCATCGTACTAGATGCTTGTTCTTCAGTACCTTCAGCAATTTGACTAACAGTAACGGCTGTTTGATGGGTTCCTTCAGTAACCTCAGCAGCTGATAATTTTAAACTCATACTACTTTGCTCAACATTAGAAGAAACCTGCTGTATTTGACCAATGATCGCTTTTAACTGATCTGTCATATTATTAGTTGATTCAGCAAGTTTTCCAAATTCATCCCTAGTCTTTACCGGTAAGGGCTCAACATCCAGTTGCCCACCTGTAATCCTATGCATTTGCTTCATTAATCGTACAACTGGCTTGGAGACCAGTGAGGAAAGGACGATTTGAGTGGAAATGGCAACAACGATAATTATTACTGACATAATGATAAGTAATAATTTTGCGTTTTCTGTATCCTCAATCATCATATGTCCAATTTCGATAATCTGATTTTCTGTTTGTTGTGCGACTGCTTCAAATTGTGAGCGAATACTTTCAACATCTGAATCTCTCATTGTTATATTGAATCTAGCGTCTTCAATATTTCCCGCATCATACTCTGCAAAGACGCGTTCTTCGATAAATTTGCTCCAGTTTGTTGCAGTAAAGTTAGCGTTTTGTAGCAAGCCGAAATGCTCACTTTTTTCAATAATTGCCATGCTTTCATCGGCCTGTTTACTGTATTCGTAATACATGTCCTTATAGGATTCATCACCTTTTAAAACGTAGGCTCTGGCTGCAGATGCACGAACATTAATAGATTCTGCTAGTGCATTTTCGGCATTTAATATAACCAGCTTTTCTTCAATAATCTCTTTAGATGAGTTCATCAAGGAGGTATTAATTATGTAAGATAAAACACCATAAATTGCTGTAAAGGAAACAATTATAGCAAAGCTTACTAATATTTTTTTGCGAATTGAATCTAATTTGAATAGTTTGAAAATTTTCTTCACATTAACATCTCCTTTCATTCCTAAAAATCCAAAAAATAATAGATTATCACTACTTTGTAACTATGATTATAGCACAGCAGTATGGCATAATGTCTATCACTTTAGCACTACTTTCAATTAAAAATAGAAAGATATGCTAATCTATCAATATTTTTATATGGAATTTGTGAATTTATATCGAAATTGTAATTTAAGTATAGCTTAATTAAATAAAATGTGACATACTATAAAAAGTTTTGAAAGCTATTGTTTGTTTAAGTACAACATAATTGAGTAATTTCACAGCTTTTGGGTAAAAAAGAAGTAGAAACGCAAATAGTAGGTATTAATAAGTTATTTATAATATAAATTTCGAGAAATGTGGAACCGATTACATATAGCGTTTTTTATTTTTTAAGCAATGTGTAACCGATACCACAAATGACTAATTATTTTTTGAAAGTGAGAAATCGATGGCTACAATTAGTGATGTTGCAAAATTAGCTAAAGTATCTGTTGCTACAGTATCTAGATTTCTAAATGATAGCGGGTATGTAGGAACGAAATCACGAGAATCAATTGAGAATGCTATAAAAGAATTAAATTATGTTCCGAGTGAGGTAGCGCGCTCCCTTTCAACAAAACAGTCGGATATTATTGGTCTAATTATTCCTGATATTAAAAACCCATTCTTTCCTGAATTAGCAAGAGCAGTGGAGGATACAGCCTTTGAATACGGATATACCGTTATTCTTTGTAATTCAGATGAAAATGCAATGAAAGAAAAACATTATTTAGAAAAGCTCACAAAAAAGTATGTAGCGGGAATTATTTTAACCTCCATTATTGAACAAGAAAATCATTGGCAAAATGTAAAATTACCGATTGTTGCATTGGATAGACCAATCGATTCGAAAGTCGCAACAGTGACAACGAACAATCAGAAGGGTGCAGAACTTGCAACAAGTTATTTGCTAGAATGTGGAGCAAAAAATCTACTATGTATAAGTGGACCTAAAAACATGACATCCTCTCAAACGAGAATTGAAGGCTTCAAAGCAGCTCTCCCCCGAAATGGAGTAGATGCCCACATTATAGAAAGTCCATATGATTTTGAAATAGCTGAAAAGATATTATATGACTACTTAAAGACGAATCCTTCTATAGAAGGGATATTTGCTTGTAGTGATGCTTCTGCAATAGGTGCATTAAAAGCAGCCCATCGTTTAAAACTTCGTATTCCAGAGGACATACAAATAGTAGGGTTTGATGGAATACAAGTCGGTAATGTAGTGACGCCAAGTTTGACGACCGTTGCACAAAACATTTATTTATTAGGGCAGACGGCAGCAGAGCTACTGATTAAACAAATTGAAGGTCAAAAATTAGCCCAAGAATCTATTTGTATTGATCCTGAGCTCATAATAAGAGAAACGACAAGAAAGGAAAGAAGTGAATGATTACTGTAATTGGCAGTATTAACATGGATATAGCGATTCGCACAGATGTTTTTCCAAAGCAAGGGGAAACAGTACTAGGCAACCTATTTACTACGATTCCAGGAGGTAAAGGGGCAAATCAGGCAGTAGCAGCAGCAAGGCTTGGCAGTCAGGTTCAAATGGTAGGTGCAGTCGGCCAAGATGCCTTTGGAAACGAGCTATATTTTAATTTGAAAAATGAAAATATCCATGTAGGTGGCATTGAGAAAACAAACAATTCTACAGGAATAGCTAATATTCTATTACACGATAATGATAATCGAATTATTGTGGTGCCAGGTGCAAACTTCGATTTAAATCAACAAATGATTGATCGTCATATGGACTTAATCAAGCAAAGTAGCTTAGTAATACTCCAACTAGAAATACCCGTCGAAACGATCGATTTTGTTTTGGATGTTTGTGTAAAATTATCGATTCCTGTTTTATTAAACCCAGCTCCAGCAGCAAATTACAAGCCTGAGTGGATTGAAAAAGTGACATACTTAACACCTAATGAAACGGAATGTGAACAGATCTTTGGGACAGATTATGAGACGGTATTAAAACAATATCCAAATAAGCTTATTGTAACACTTGGTGGTGAAGGGGCAGCTTACTATGATGGTACAAAACTAGTGAAAGTTCCTGGCTATAAGACAAATGCAGTGGATACAACAGGTGCTGGTGATACGTTTAACGGTGCTTTTGCTCATGCAATTATTGCTGGTAAAACAATTGAAGCAGCTGTTCAATTTGCGAATGTCGCAGCCTCTCTATCAGTAGAGAAATTTGGTGCTCAAGGTGGCATGCCACAAATTGAAAAAGTGAATGAACGCTTGGAGGGCTTGACATGAAAAAGCATGGTATTTTAAATCGGGAATTAGCAGGACGTTTTGCGAAATTAGGTCATACTGATCGAATTGTCATTGCAGATTGTGGTCTACCAATCCCAGATGGAGTTCCATGTGTTGACCTTGCATATAAGCTAGGTGAACCATCATTTCTATCCATTCTAGAGGTAGTTTTAGAGGATTTAGTTGTAGAGGCAGCTGTAATAGCTGAAGAAATAGAAACAAAGAATGATCAGGTTGCCTATAAATTAAAAGAGAGCTTACCAAATATCAAGTATGTCACTCATGAAGAATTTAAAGAGCTTACAAAGCAAACAAAGCTTATTATCCGTACTGGTGAAACTACACCATATGCAAACGTGATTTTACAAAGTGGTGTCATTTTTTAGAAACTATAAAAGTAGGTGAAGTTGCATGATTCAAATGTCAGGCATATCTAAAGCATTTAATGGAAACGTCGTACTAGAAAATGTTCAGTTTGAATTAGCAAAGGGTGAAATCCATGCGCTAATGGGCGAAAATGGTGCAGGTAAATCTACAATGATGAAAATTCTAAGCGGTATTTATACTAAGGATGCTGGAGAAATCATGGTAGATGGAGAAACAGTTCAATTTAAATCACCAAAGGATGCAGAAAAGCTCGGTATTGTTGTTATCCATCAGGAGCTAAATATGCTACCAGATTTAACAGTTGCACAAAATTTATTTCTTGGTAAAGAACTTACATATGGCAAGACCGGGATATTAAAAACGCGTCAAATGGAAAAGGAAGCAATAAAGCTTCTATCGAAATTAGGTCTTACTATTAATCCACGAACGCGTACGGGTGACCTATCAGTTGGTAAACAGCAAATTATCGAGATTGCTAAAGCTATAGCAAGTGATGCGAAATATATCGTAATGGATGAACCGACAGCCGCTTTAACGGATCGAGAAATCGAAACGTTATTTAAAACAGTAAATGAGCTAAAAGCAAAGGGGATTTCCTTTGTTTATATCTCACATAGAATGGAAGAAATCTTTGCAATTTGTGACCGCATTACAATTTTAAGAGATGGTCAATATGTGGGCGTACGTAATATTCCTGAAACGAATTTTGATGAAATCGTAGCGATGATGGTTGGACGTGAGCTAGGGGAACGCTTCCCAGAAAGAAACTGTAAAATTGGCGAGACGAAATTAGAAGTTAGAAACCTGACAGTGAACGATTTGTTCCAAGACATCTCTTTTGAGCTGAAAAAAGGAGAGGTTCTTGGTGTAGCTGGTTTAATGGGTTCAGGAAGAACTGAGGTTGCTCAAACAATTTTTGGCTATCGAAAGCTAAGCAAGGGTGAGATTTTCATAGATGGCAAGAAGATTAACGTTAAGTCACCAATTGATGCTATGAAGCACGGAATAGGCTTTGTCACAGAAGATCGTAAAACTGAAGGGTTGGTTCTTGATTTCTCTATTAAAGATAATATTTCACTTGCCAACCTTGAAAAATGTTCTTCTTCTGGAATTATGAAGAAGGAACACGAGAATTCGATGGTTGCAAAATATATTAAAGACCTAAAGATACGAACTTCTGGTCCAGAGCAAAGCGCAAAGTCCTTAAGTGGTGGGAATCAACAAAAGGTAGTTATCGCCAAATGGCTTGGCACAGAACCGGAGATTTTGATCTTGGATGAACCAACTCGTGGAGTGGATATCGGCGCTAAGAAAGAAATCTATCATATTATTAACCAATTAGCTGAATCGGGTGTGGCCATATTGATGATTTCTTCAGAGTTACCTGAAGTAATTGGCATGGCAGACCGTGTAATTGTTATGCAAGAAGGAATATTAACAGGCGAAGTAAACAAAGAGCATATGACACAGGAAGTCATTATGCAATATGCAACAGGGGGAGAACAAGTTGTCTAATTATAAATCAAAGGAATTAGTCTCTAAGCTTGGACCACTATTCGGTTTAATTTTATTAATCATTATCGTATCCATTTTAAATCCAAGTTTTTTATCAATCGCAAATATATTCAATGTCTTACGCCAGGTTTCCATTAGTGCAATTATTGCCTTTGGTATGACGTTTGTTATCTTAACAGGTGGAATTGATTTATCCGTCGGTTCAACACTAGCTTTAACGGGTGCTATTGCAGCAAGCTTACTTTCAAGTGGAATGGACCCATTCTTAACAATAGGGATTTCATTAATCATCGGTTTAATTTTAGGTGCTATTAATGGTGTAATTATTACAAAAGGTAAGGTAGCTCCATTTATTGCTACACTTGCAACAATGACAATTTATCGAGGTTTGACTTTAGTGTATACAGACGGTCGACCAATTTCTGATCTTGGGAATCATTACTCATTCCAATTATTTGGTAAGGGTTACTTCCTTGGGTTCCCAGTACCAGTTGTAACAATGGTCATTGCGTTTATCGTTTTGTATTTCATCCTACAAAAAACAACATTTGGTCGCCGTGTTTACGCGGTCGGTGGAAATGAAGAAGCAGCAAAGCTTTCAGGCATTAATACAGATCGAGTTAAGATTGCCGTTTATGCAATTACAGGGCTACTAGCCTCTCTTGCAGCCTTAATCTTAACTTCTCGACTAAATTCAGCTCAACCTACAGCAGGACAGTCCTACGAATTAGATGCTATTGCTGCTGTTGTGTTAGGTGGTACTAGCTTGAATGGTGGTAAGGGTTGGATTATTGGAACATTAATCGGTGCGTTAATCATTGGTGTTTTAAATAACGGAATGAACTTAATAGGAGTTTCTTCATTCTGGCAACAGGTTGTAAAAGGGATTGTTATTTTAATCGCTGTCTTGATGGATCGCAAAAAAACTGCTTAAGGAGTACAAAACATGAAAAAGCTTACGATATTATTTGTTGCACTTGTCGCGTTAGTCCTTTCCGCATGTTCTATGGAATCTCCATTTTTAGAAAATGCAAAGGATGATGCTGCAAATGAAAAAGTGTCATTTAAAATTGGTTTTTCGATTTCTACATTAAATAATCCATTCTTTGTAACATTAAGTGAGGGTGCAAAAGCGAATGCACAGGAGCAGGGTGTTGGGATTTCAATCGTAGATGCCCAGGATGATGCATCAAAACAAGCCTCTGACATAGAGGATTTAATCCAACAGGGTGTCGATTTGATTCTTATAAATCCTGTAGACTCTTCAGCAGTTGGTTCTGCCGTTGAGGCGGCAAACTCAGCTGGGATTCCTGTCATTACAGTTGACCGTTCTGCTGAAAGTGGTGAAGTAGTCTCACATATTGCTTCAGATAATGTAGCAGGTGGCGTTTTAGCTGGAGAATATCTACTTGAATTAGTAGGTGAAGGTGCTAAAGTGGCAATGCTAGAAGGGGTTGCAGGTTCCTCAGCAGCACGTGATCGTGGGGAAGGCTTCTTGACGGCGGTCGATGGCAAAGTGGAAATCGTTTCAAGCTTAACAGCAAACTTTGACCGAGGAGAAGGCTTAACAGTAATGGAAAATATGCTTCAGGCCAATCCACAAATTCAAGGTGTATTTGCTCAAAATGACGAAATGGCGTTAGGTGCGTTAGAAGCAATCGAAGCTAGCGGTAAGAATATTGAGGTCATTGGTTTTGATGCAACCGACGATGCCTTAGCTAAGGTAGAAGAAGGCAAACTAGCAGCAACAGTTGCTCAAAAGCCAGATGAAATCGGGAAAGCAGCAATCGATACAGCTGTTGCCTATTTAAATGGTGAAACGGTAGAGGAATTTGTTCCTGTTGAATTAGAGCTAGTAAAATAATGAAAGAACTGCAGTTTTAATTGGTTCCATACAATTAGAGCTGCAGTTTTTTGTTTGTAGTATTTGGTTGCGAGGTCGCATTCTTTATGTCGGTACAATTCGGACGGCTAATTCTCCAATTTATATTAGCCGCGGAATTGAATTTTCCCTTTCGAGCTCTTTTCACTTGCATTAAATAGCTGATCCAGTGACATCATATTACTTCCCGCAAATAGTAAGTAAAGTGCCATTGCAATTAATGCGACATTAAATTCATAGCCATTTAAAAAGCCATCTTCAAAGTGAACAAATACAATTGCCCCCGCCATGACAGAAATTAATAGGAAGGAAACAAATCGAACCGAAAAGCCGATTATCAAAAAGAAGCCACCGAGCACTTCTATGCCGGCTACCCCAAATCCTACGATTTCTGCGTAGGGTATTCCATATTCATGAAATCTAGTAATGGTTTCAGAGATACCTTCCTTAAATTTCACAATGCCGTGGATTAAAAAAATCCCACCTAAAACAAGCCTCAGCACAAATCCACCAACTTCATTCTTATACATACATAATCTCCCCTTTAAAACTCCTTTTTACTATCATATTGTGGCTCGTCCCAATATAATACTCGTTCAGATGAAATAGTTTTGGAAAGTAAACTGGCGAGTCGTAAGTAAGTGTAGTGAAGTCGCAAGTAAAGTTGTGAAAGTCGCAAGTAATTCCCAAACACTCGCACGTAAATGCACGAAGCTCGCAAGCAAACCCAAAACTCGCAACTTCAATTCAATCTATTTATAATAGAAGAAATAGGAGTGATGAATATGATTAATCAACTTAAAGAAGCAGTACAGAAAATCTATGATCAGTTTGATGCGAGTCATGATTTTCAGCATATTGAAAGGGTTCTTCAAAATGGAGAGAGTATTTTAGAAACAGAGCCAAAAGCAGATCCGGAAATTGTTCGAATTGCGGTACTTTTACATGATGTAAGCGATAAAAAATATACTGATTCTAAGGAAAATGAAGAGACGCTACTTAACTCGTTAAACCTTTCAGCTAATCAAAAGCAGCATATCAAGGAGATTATTGAAAGTGTGTCGTTCAACGGAGGAAATGAAGTGGCAGCTAAATCGATTGAAGCGAAAATTGTTCGTGATGCCGATCGTTTGGATGCCATCGGTGCGGTAGGTATCGCTCGTACATTTGCTTATGGTGGGGCTAAGGGTCGTAAGCTCTATGATGATAATGAGGAAGTAAGATTTGAAATGTCTGAAGATGATTACCGTTCGAAAAGTACAGCTTCTGTGACGCATTTCTATGAAAAGCTTCTATTATTAAAGAATTTAATGACAACTGAAAAAGGGAAGGAAATGGCTGAGCAACGTCACACATTCATGATAGGATTTTTAGAGCAACTGAAGGATGAAAGAGAAGGCAGAGCATAGAATAACAAAATATAAAAGTTTTCTTACAAAAAACACATTAACAAAGTACGATTTACATAATATTAAAAAACCCTAAACAGAAAGCGAAAATCTTCTTTGTTTAGGGTTTATTGTTTTACTGAGTTACCAAATCGATGTTACCTAGCTCTTACTAATATTAGAGTTCTAATTTGTAGGATTTACTTGGACGACCTTTAGCTTTTGTCACTTTGTTTAGGAGGGAGGAGGCATAATTAAATTCTTCTAATCGTTTTAGTATTCTGCTAGCGGTACGTACAGATATTGATAGGTGAATACTTAGCTCCTCGGCGGTTAATGTATCCTTTTTTAGTTTGTATATTAACCCATAAATCTTCTGTAAATGAAGCAAGGAAATATTCGTTTCATTAGCAATCGTTATCAGCTTATCATTTTGATATTCTTTTAACGAAATAGAAGAATTACCATCCAGTGGCCCAATTAAGTGATTTTCCTTTGTAAGAATATAGGATTCTGTTAAAGAGCCTGTACAGTAGGCTGCAGCCTTCTCTGCCTGAAACCTAGCCTCCTGTAATGTTTTTCCGATACCCCATCCAATTTTCACCTTAAAAGAAAGCTCATCCCTTAAAAACTCAACTAAAGAACACTTTTCTTGGTTATTAGTAATCATCAGAAAATCACTATAATTCGTTATTAATTCGTAGTGAATAGCACTTCTATATGTTATTAACGATGTCCCTAGCTTTCGGTTAAAATCTAAAATTGATTTATAAAGGGCAATTTGTCGATATTCAATTTCAGCTGGATCATTTTGAGACATCGAAAATTCAAGATAACCAGCAACAGCCTGGCTATTTAATAGGTTAGCCACTTCAATCTCCTTCATTACCTCTAAAATGGTAATCTCCATGCTGTCTACAGTAGGGGTGACTAGTATAGGCTGAATAGTTTCATCTTCAAAATACGTATACAAATTTGTTAAACGAGTAAGTGAGAACCGAATTTTTTGCTCCTTCCATAGCTTTGCATGGGCATTATAGACAACGTCATAAGCATTTGGTAGTCCAAAAACTTCAATGCTCTCACTTAGGAGATGGGGAAAATCCTCTGGTAAAAGCAGCTCTTCCAGGCTTAAATAGTTATTTTCTTTATAAAGAAAGTCAATCATGCAATGCTTGAACGAAAAATCTGGGTGCTTATATTGTAGCTCTGCTATTTTATAGTAAAAATCTCGTTCGGTAATATCAAAAAAAGCACAAGGAATTGACGTGAAATATTCACTTAAATGTTTTTGAATATGTAGGTAAGGAATCTGTCCACTGAATATAACACCATCATAGGTTTTTATATTTTCTAGAAATAGTTTCTCTAAATGTCTTAGGTCCTCATAAATGAAGATTTGCAGATTAATATTATCAATTTTAATATTTTCACAGTTTTTTACCCATTGAAAAGATAGATTAGTTGAAAAGACGCAAATTTTATACATATAAAACCCTCCTTATTTACCATTGTGTAAATTTTCTTAATTTTTTAATATTTATTTTAAGACATTGTAATAAATTGTCCGAAAATAATAAAGGGGGAAATATAGATTATGAAAAATAATCCTGAAATTGAAGTTGAAAACAATGGAGCTTTCAACAAATTTCTAAATACCGTTGAAAAAATCGGTAATAAGCTGCCACATCCATTTATGCTCTTTTTGTATCTTACACTGATTTTGGTAGTAATTTCATTTATTTTAGGTACTATGCAAGCTTCTGTTATTCATCCTAATACAGGAGAAACAGTAACAGTTAATAATTTACTTTCAAAAGATGGTATTCGCTACATTTTGGCTAATACTTTGACAAACTTTACTGGCTTTGCACCATTAGGCTTAGTACTAACAATGATGCTAGGTATTGGTTTATCTGAAAAGGTAGGACTGTTTTCGGCTTTAATGACAAAGGCGATTGTTAAAACACCTAAACGCATCGTTACATTTATGGTCGTTTTCATTGGAATTTTAGGAAATATTGCTTCAGATGCAGCTTTTGTAGTTATTCCTCCTTTAGCAGCATTAGTATTTCTATCCTTGGGCAGACATCCTCTTGCCGGTTTAGCTGCTGGACTAGCTGGTGCTGGTATAGGCTTTACAGCTAATATTCTAGTAGCAGGTACAGATGCGTTATTATCTGGAATAACAACGGAAATTGCCAAAACAATTGATGAAACAATGATTGTGTCACCATTAGATAACTGGTTCTTTATGAGTGCTTCAACGTTTTTACTAGCATTTCTAGGAGCACTTGTCACCGACAAAATCGTAGAACCGCGATTAGGACCATATAACGGTGAGAAGAAGGCAGATTTACATGAACTAACACCTTTAGAGAACCGTGCTTTACGTAATACTGGTATTGCAACAATCCTCTTTGTCGGTGCGATACTTGTTCTAATGTTTATTCCAAATTCTCCTCTACTTAATGACGATGGGACAATTTTACGTTCACCATTTTTATCTGGTATAGTACCGATTCTATTTGCTTTCTTTTTAGTAGTAGGGATTACATATGGTGTTTCGGTCAAGAAAATTACTCAGGTAGCTGACGTTCCAAATATTATGGCTGAGGCTATTCGTGATTTATCGAGCTATATTGTATTGATCTTCATTATTGGTCAGTTTATCGGATATTTTAACTGGACAAATATTGCTACTTGGATGGCAGTACATTTAGCAGATATATTAACAGCCATTAAACTAACAAATGTCTTTGCGGTTGTTTTATTTGTATTGCTAGTAGCTATTTTAAGTTTATTTATAATCAGTGGATCTGCACTGTGGTCTCTTGTTGCACCTATTTTTGTACCGACATTTATGCTGCTAGGGTACCATCCGGCATTTATTCAATTAGCATATCGTGTTGGGGAATCTTCAACAAATATGGTTACGCCGTTAAATCAATATTTCGCCATCATCCTGGGCTTCATGCTTGTTTACAACAAAAAAGCGGGCATTGGGACACTGATGTCATTGATGATTCCATATACAATTGTATTCTTAATTTCTTGGATTCTATTAATGCTTGTGTTTGTACTATTTAATATTCCGATTGGTCCAGGTATTCACTACTTATTAAAATAGGAGATGTCTTAGATGAACTTTTTAACTGTAGAAAAGGATTATTTACAGGTTTTAAGAGAATGGAGAAGAGATTTTCATAAATTTCCAGAACCAGGCTGGCTTGAGTTTCGTACCTCTGCTATTTTAGCTGAAAACCTTGAAGCTTGGGGTTATGAGGTATATGTAGGCAAAGAAATTGTGCATGGCGACTCAATGGGTGTTCCGGATAAAGTCTTAGCAGATGCTTTCTATAAAAAGGCAATTGAGAGTGATATATCAAGCAAATGGCTAGAGAAAATGGAAGCAGGAAAAACAGGCGTAATTGCTGTTTTGGATACAGGTATTCAAGGTCCAACTATTGCTTATCGAGTTGATATTGATGCACTACCAATACTGGAATCGTCCGAAGAAAAACATGTACCTCAGCAATTAAATTTCCGTTCTCAAAATGATGGTTTTATGCATGCCTGTGGTCATGATAGTCACGCTACGATCGGGTTAGGTTTGGCTGAGCAGCTCATGAAAGTAAAAGATAAGCTCTGTGGAAAGATTATAATCATTTTCCAGCCAGCAGAAGAAGGCGTAAGGGGAGGAAGTGCCATTGTTGCATCTCCTCTATTAGACAAGATAGATTACTTATGCGCCCTTCATATTGGTACGGGTATTCCAAAAGGAACCTTTGTCGCAGGGGTTGATGGATTCTTGGCCACAACTAAATTTGATGTAACGATTAAAGGGGTTGCCGCCCATTCTGGCATTAATGCTGAACAAGGAAAAAATGCGCTTTTAGCAAGTGCCCAAGCTGCTCTTGCCCTACACAGCTTACCTCCGCATAGTGAAGGAGTAGCCCGTGTAAATGTTGGAACATTAGAAGCCGGAAGTGGTCGTAATATCATTCCTTCATTGGCCAAAATGCAGCTAGAAATACGTGGTGAAACAACAGCCATCAACAGCTTCTATGAAGAGCGGGTTAAACAAATATTCAATGGGGTTGCGGCAATGTACGATGTCGAAGTTCAACTAGAAAAGGTTGGATATGCATTGAATATTCCATCAGATCAACAATTAGCGAAAATTCTAAAGGAAACAGCTACACATCAGTCTTCAATAAAGGAAGTTATTGAATATAGAGACTTTAAAGCTGGCTCAGAGGATGCAACCTTCCTAATGCAAAAAGTGCAGAAGCAGGGTGGTTTAGCCTGCTACTCTATTATTGGAACAAATTTAGCAGCAGGACATCATCACGAGGAGTTTGATATTGAAGAAGAGGATATGCTATCAGCTCTAGAAATATGGGTGAATGTTCCCTTCAAGCTATATGAGGAGTTGAAAGTAAATGGCTAGTAAGTTAGAACAAATTGATAGTTTATATAAGCAGTATGAGGATGAGATTATTCATCTTGCTGATCGAATTTGGGATGTTCCTGAGACGAGATATCAAGAGGTTGAGTCAGCAAAAATTTTAACGACGTATTTAGTGGCAAATGGATTTGAAATTGAAATGGGCATTGGTGGAATCGATACTGCCTTTGTTGCTAAATATGGTAGTAAGGGTCCAATCATTGGAATTTTAGGAGAATTTGATGCTCTTCCTGGACTGAGTCAAAAAGCAGGTAGCGATGTTCGAGAAGCTCTTGTTGAAGGTGGCAATGGTCATGGCTGTGGTCATAATCTATTAGGAACTGCAGGCATTGGGACAGTTCGACTTCTAAAGGATTTAATAGATAAGGGTGAAGTAGAGGGAAGGATTCATTACTTTGGTTGTCCAGCTGAAGAGGGTGGATCAGGCAAAACATTCATGGTTCGAGAAGGTGTTTTTAATAATGTAGATGTTGCGTTAACCTGGCATCCCAATTCCTTCACAAGTGTGTTTAATTATTCTTCATTAGCAAATTATCAAGTTTATTTTGAATTTGAAGGTACTGCTTCCCATGCAGCTAATTCGCCTCATCTTGGAAGAAGTGCTTTGGACGCTGTGGAATTAATGAATGTTGGGGTCAATTACTTGCGAGAGCATATCTCAAGTAATGCGAGAGTGCATTATGCCGTAACGAATTCAGGTGGGATTTCACCGAATGTCGTGCAAGCAAATGCTGAGGTTTTATATCTAATTAGAGCTAATACGATTCAAGAAGTTGATGATATCTACAAACGTGTTCTGAAAATTGCAGAGGGCGCTGCATTAATGACAGAAACAAAAGTAAAAGTGAAATTTGACAAAGCCTGCTCCAACTATATTGCAAACGATACAATCAACAAAATTGTATATGATAAATTACAGTTAGTGGGACTACCAACGTATAGCGAGGAAGAGCTTGATTATGCAAAGAAAATGGCTAAAACAATTACGCCGTCTGAGCTTACAAGTGCCCTACAGGAAATCAAATCGATCAATGAAGATAGCCATGTAGAGGATTTAATCGAAAAAGACTCTACCTTCTATCCCGAGGTAATCCCTTATCAAAAATCAACTATCACAATGGCTGGATCAACAGATGTTGCTGATGTGAGCTGGGTTGTACCGACATCACAATTCTTTACTACATGCTTTGTGCTAGGAACACCTCTGCATACTTGGAAGCTTGTATCGCAAGGAAGAACTGCGCTAGCCCATAAGGGAATGCTCTATGCTAGTAAAGTGCTTGCATTAACGGCTATCGAACTTTTAGATAATCCTGATTTAATCGTTCAGGCTAAAAACGAATTACGTGAACAAACAAAGGGACAATACGTGAATCCAATACCTAAAGAGGTATTACCGAATATGTATGGTTGATTCATTGTAAAATGGTTGATTTAAAGATGCTAATTCAAGTCAAACACCAACACCTAAGCCTCCTGTTGGAGATGCGAATTCTGGGACATATATAATACCGGGAGCACGAACAAGCTTTGATAACTGTACAATGCTTCGCCAATTTTATCCGAGTGGGGTCAAATCCACTCATCCGGCATATGCAAGCAGACATGATCGTGATAACGATGGTTGGGCATACGAACAATAGATTGCGGGAAAGGACTATCCACTAAAGGATAGTTCTTTTCTTTTGCTAATGTTTTACTTCGAACTTATCAAACCCAATCCGCTTTAATGCTTTATTTTTCATTATCCTTTATAATTAGATTTATATAAAACGCTTGGTATTGTTGATGTTGTGAATTGTAGGTTTTATCTTTGCAAGATACCAGATTTACAGCAGCTAAAAAAGGAAAGTGAAGGAACTTTATGAGTCATTTAATCGTATCAAATTTAACTAAAACCGTTGGCGATAAAACGCTATTTGAAAAAATTGAGTTTACTATTTATGAGGGTGAACGTGCTGGCTTAATCGGCATAAATGGAACAGGGAAATCGACATTGCTATCTATTTTAGCTGGTCTACAGGATGCAGATACAGTGGAAATGGATCATCCAAACAAATATCGCATTTCCCATCTTCATCAAGAACCTAGGTTTAATGATGGAGAAACTGTTTTACAGGCAGTGTTCTCGGGAGATTCACCGATTCTTCAGCTAAACAGACAATACGAAGATACATTAACAGAGCTAGCAAGAAATCCTGAGTCAGAGGAATTGCAAAATAAATTATTCCGTCTGCAGCAGCAAATGGATAATGATAAGGCTTGGGATGTCAATGCTCTTGCAAAGCAAGCCCTGACAAAATTAGGAATAGATATGTTTGATCACCAAGTGACAAGCCTATCAGGTGGCCAGCAAAAAAGAGTTGCACTAGCCAAGGTATTAATAGAACCTGCAGATCTTTACCTACTGGATGAACCTACGAACCACTTGGATGTGCAATCTACTGAATGGCTACAGGAAATGGTGATGCGCTTAAAAGGGGCAGTTATTTTCATTACCCATGATCGTTATTTCTTAGACGAGCTTTCAACACATATCTTTGAGCTTGCCGATCAAACGCTCTATCGTCATACAGGGAATTACGCAGATTATCTTGAGTCACGTGCAATGCGTGAAGAAATGAAAGCAGCTACGCAAGACAAATTGCGAAATCGTTATCGTTCTGAGCTGAAATGGATTCGTCGTGGTGCTAAAGCTCGTACAACAAAGCAAAAAGCTAGAATCGATCGCTTTGATGAGTTAGATTCCAAAATCGAGCGCGGCTCAAAAGATGCTAACTTAGAATTGTCTCTTGCCACATCAAGACTTGGGAAAAAGGTTATTGAAGGCGAACAACTGTCAAAAGCTTATAGCGAGCGTGTTATTCTAAAAGACTTTAACTTCTTATTACAGCAGGGCGACCGTATTGGAATAATTGGTGCCAATGGTTACGGTAAGTCTACATTATTAAACATACTTGCTGGGGAGCTGGAGCCAGATTCAGGCGAAGTGATTGTTGGTTCTACCGTAAAAAGAGCACATTTCAAGCAAGTGATTCCTGCGATGAATGAAAACGAACGTATCATTGAATATATCCGCGAGGCTTCAAATGACATAACAGATGCAGAAGGGGTTCGCTATTCTGCTGCACAGATGCTTGAGAGATTTTTATTCCCACTACATAGTCATGGTACACCGATTGGAAAATTATCCGGTGGGGAGCGAAAAAGACTTCACTTATTACGATTACTGATGGAGCAGCCAAACGTTTTATTATTGGATGAGCCAACAAATGATTTAGATATTGAAACATTAGGAGTACTGGAAGACTTTATAGAGCACTTCCCTGGTGTTATCCTGACCATTTCCCATGATCGTTTCTTCCTGGATCGAATCGCAAAAAAGCTATGGATATTAGATGGCCAAGGAAATGTGAATGAGAGCCTTGATGTATATAGCGATTATCTAGAGAAACAACAGCAGTCTCAAAAAGAGGAAGCAAAAGAAGTAAAAGTGGAGAAGCCAAAAGCACAAAAGGCTAAAACAGAAAAGAAAAAGCTTAGCTTTAAAGAGCAAAAGGAATGGGAAACAATTTCTGATACGATCGCCAAAGTGGAGGAGGAAATTGAAGCCACTGAGGCAGGGATAGCTACAGCAGGAGCAGACTATACAAAGCTTCAACAGTTAACTGAAAAACTAGATGAGCTAAACAAAAACTATGAAGAATTAATAGAAAGATGGACGTATTTAGACGACATCGTCAATGGATAGGAGAGATACTATGAAAATTGTAACAATCGAGCCAACACCAAGTCCGAATTCGATGAAAATTGTGGTAGACGAGGAGCTTCCATTTGGAAAGGCCTTTAACTTCACAAAGGAAAAAACAGAGGGTGCCTCTGAGCAAATCAAAGCTATCCTAGAAATCGAAGGAGTTAAAGGAGTTTACCATGTAGCTGACTTTTTAGCAGTTGAACGAAATGCCAAGTTTCAGTGGGAGCCAATCTTAGCGAGTGTACGAGTAGCATTAGGCGAAAAAGGTGAAGCTGCTAGCCAAGAAGACGTACAAGCTGACGATCATTTTGGAGAAGTGTTTGTTCATGTACAAATGTTTAGAGGTCTGCCTCTTCAGGTAAAAGTATTTGATTCAGCGATTGAGCATCGTGTTTCAGCAGGGGAGCGTTTCGTACAAGCCTTTCAATCAATCGAAGTCGACAAATTCGATGATAATTACCTTCTTGAACGTAAGTGGGTAGATTTCGGTGTTCGATATGGTGAAAAAGAAGATATCGCTAATGAGATTATTGAAGAACTCAATGCGACATATCCAGAAGAACGCGTCGCTCAAATTGTAGAAGGTGCCAGTAAGAAAAACACAGTTACACTAGAAAGAGAAAAAGTAACGTTAGAGCAATACTTAGCCGCAGAGGATTGGCAAAAACGCTATCAATTATTAGACCAGCTACCAGATCCAGAGGTAGACGATCTGCCATTATTTGAAAAAGCATTAGAAGACGATCAAATGTCTATTCGTCGTTTAGCAACAGTATACCTAGGCATGATTGACGATGTAGCGGTTGTTCCATATTTAGCTCGTGCATTAAAAGACAAAAGCTCAGCGGTTCGCCGTACAGCAGGAGATTGCATGAGTGACTTAGGATTAGTTGAATTTGAACCATATATGATTGAAGCCCTAAAGGATAAAAATAAGCTTGTTCGCTGGCGTGCGGCAATGTATCTATTTGAAACAGGGACAGAAAGCTGTCTACCAGCATTACACGATGCTGAAGATGACAAAGAATTTGAAGTAAAGCTCCAAGTTAAAATGGCCATCGCCCGTATCGAACAAGGCGAAGAAGCAAAAGGCTCAGTTTGGAAGCAAATGACGGAGAGATAATATGTAGGTGTAGCAGACGAAGAAAAGGAGACTTTTCTTTGTCTGTTTTTTTGTGTGGATACTACTAAATCTATGATTGAAAATAGTTTTACAGGGTAAATGTAGTACATAATCGAACTAGGAGGTAATGAAATGGCAACTGAGAAACTTGCACTGCACGAGCAATTAGAGGCACATGAAGTTTTAATTTTTAAAACTGCCTGTGTAACAAAAAGTAAATTATTTGTGGATATGGTTCAAGATGAGGAGCTTAAAGACATTATCCAGGAAGACCTAGAACTATCAACAAAGGCGGTTAAAGAATTAAGAAAAGTACTTGCTGATGCAAGTGCCTAAAAAGAATGGAGGAAATATAAAATGGCAGCAAAAAAATCAGATGAAACCAATAACGAACAGCTTGAAATGCCAATGATTGATGACCTAGCAATTGCAACTGATTTACTTGTATCGGCTAAAGCAGGAGTAAGAAATCTTTCTGTAGCTATTACAGAAACAGCAACTCCTTCATTAAAAAAGCTGTTGCGCCGTGAATTGGATATTGCAATTGATACGCATGATAAGATAGCTCAATATATGATTAAAAAAGAAATGTACCATGCATATGATTTAGATGAACAAATGAAGCATGATTTAGAAAAAGCAGATTTTGTTTTAGATTCAGTAAAGAATAATTAAAAATTTCTATTTTAAATCTTAAGTTTAAAGCCTAATTTCTCTTTTTCAAGTGAGAAATTAGGCTTTTCTCAAGTAAAGGGAAATACCTCTTTTAAGTAGAATACAAAGTAAGAGACTTAAATACTCTGGAGGTGGACTATGGCAAGTGTTGCATTAAGTAGTAATACAAATAACTTTTTATCTAAATATAAGCTCTTTGAAACAGATGAGGTACAGCAGGTTCAATTACAACACCGCTTAGAATTAGTAGAGGCCATTGGATTATAAAAGGTATGAGAGTTCTAGAAATTGGCTGTGGACAGGGGGATACTACCGTAGCATTAGCTGACGCAGTAGGGAATGAAGGGAAAGTTGTCGCCATAGATATTGCAAGCAGAGACTATGGGGCACCTTGGACATTAGGAGAAGCGACAGATACAATTAAGAAGTCTGCATTGGGAGAACGGATAACATTCCATTTTGAAACGGATTTAGAAACCTTTGAATCAAGTGAAATATTTGATGTAGCTGTGCTATCTCATTGTTCCTGGTATTTTAAAAGACCAGAAGATTTACTAGCTTATTTTCACAAGCTACGTAAAATAGCAAAAAGCATTCGCCTTGCTGAGTGGGATCTTGATTTTATTCATCTATCACAGCGTCCTCATTTTTTTGCAGCCTCCATTCTTGCCTTGCACGCAAATTTTGTACAAAATGATGGCAATATACAAAATCTGTTTCATAAAAAGCAAATTCAAAAGTTACTTGAAAAGGCAGGTTTTCACAATATAAAAGAAGGTAATGTAGATGCAACTTATTTACAGGATGGACAGTGGGAGAAGAACTATGCCAATAGTATTCGTAGTGATTTTACTAGTGCACCGCCTATGATACAGACCCTTGTTACAAGCTTCTATGAGCAGATGAATGTAACAAGTGAAGAAGATTTGTCATTAAACAGTTTTGTTTTAAGTGGTATGTAAATTACATGTGAAAACAAAGTCCTTCATAAATCAAAGGACTTTGTCGCTAAATCTATATCTGAGCCTTTTCTTTCCTTGGTTTTATGGTATATAAAATACCACCAAAGATTAACAAAATACCTAATGCTTGAAGCAATGTTGGAGTAAATGACAGAATAATTATATCCAGTAAAATCGCAACAACAGGATCGACAAATGTTAGTACAGATACTAAAAATGTAGGTAAACTTCGAACACTATCAAAGAATAAATAGTAGACAAAACCTGTATGTATCAAGCCTGTGCCAATAATGTAAATCCAATTAGATGTTGTTAAACCGTTAAACACAGCAAAATCGCAAAATGGTAACAGCATCACGATCCCAATAGCAGTTTGAATAAAGGTCATAGAATAGGGTGATAGATTTTGTATAGTTTTACTCGTAATCATTGTTAATGCATAGCAAAGAGCTGAAAGTAATGCCCAAATAAACCCTGAATTCAATAGCTGATCAACAGATTGGAAGCTATCAATTCCTACAATAAGAATACTTCCGATGAAACATACAATTGTAGCTAGAATTCCTTGAAGCGTCATTTTTTCTTTTAAGAATAAAGTTCCTAAGATTAACACAAAAATCGGTGCTAAATTATAAATGGATATTGTTATCGAGATGGACATTTCCTCGAACGCTTTAAATAAAAATACCCAATTCAGTACAAGAAAAATGCCGCAAAGACAGGTTTGGAGCACCTCGCGTCTACTCCAAGCTTCGGTTTTGTGTCCACCAGTAAAATACCACATTCCACTTAAAAATAGAGTTGCAAAAATACAGCGTACAAATACAAGTTCAACAGCAGGAATCCCTGTATGAATTGTAAAAAAGCCAATAGATCCAAAAATCGCCATTGCGATAGACATCTTCGCAACAGAAGCAACATTCATAAAATTTCCTACTTTCACATGTTTATCTTATTAAAATATATCAAATTTTTACCCGAATTTTAAGAGAATAAAAAAGTTACCTCAAAAGCTTTATGCCTTTAAGGTAACGACCATTTACTTAGAAACTATTAATTTTAAAACTTTATCACGCTGATCTTCAGTTTGCTGTTTACCATCTAGAAGTAAAACTCCGGTTTCAAATCCTTTTTGGTCATCTTCAACGATAAACTGCAAATTCACATCATTCACTTGACTATCAATGTCACATTTTCCTTTAAACTCAACGACATTATGATTCTTTTGAGTTTTAAAATACACCCATTTATTATCGGTACAGGTAGTGGTTAACGCGCTATCAAACGATGCACCAGATTCCTGAATTGGCGATTCCTTTATATATGTAATGTACTCATTATCTGTAATTTCCTCCTGTGGGCCATAAAAATACCAAAAAATTGCTATAATAGCTATTGGGACAATCCACAGAATAGTGCGTTTGGATACGTTTTGCATAGTAGCTCTCTCCCTTACCTTTGTAAAAGTATTATATCAATCTATGTATTGTTTTTCTACAAAAGGTTGATAATTTCTTTCTTAAGTAACAATTTCAATCTCATTTAAAGAAGGGAATAACTAATGGAATATAATATTTTTGAATCAATACCAGATAAGAATATATTAAATGAAATATTAAACCTACATGGTGCTATTTTCGGATATTCAGATGATTTGATTAATAAAATGTCGAGTAAATCAAAGCTATTAATCATAACTGCTCGGGATGGGGAAAGGGTAGTGGGCTACAAAATGGGCTACGAGATTACTAATGATAAGTTTTATAGCTGGTTAGGTGGAGTGAATCCTCTATATAGAAATCAAGGCATAGCCGCTAGTTTAATGGAAATGCAGCATCGATATTTAAAAAACAGTGGTTATTATATTGTCCAGACAAAAACGATGAATAAATGGAGAGGTATGTTGATTCTAAATATTAAGAATGGCTTTGAAATTATTGAGACGTATACTGATGAAAATGGTTTGCATAAAATTGTTTTAGAAAAAAACTTACAAACCTTTATGGAAGAGGAGTAGATTATGAAGGCTCGTTTCTTGATGAATATACTAACTACGATATTATTAATGCTTTTTGTTTTTATGAACTATTTAGAAATATGGACTGCTAACTTAGTTGTTCAAGCAATTTTCTTTATAGCAATGGTTTCGGCAATCTTTAATGTGGGAATTGAATACGGGAAAAGAGCTCAAAGGAATAAATAAATCTATTAGCAAATAAAACCTCTCTTTCTATAAAGTTTAACTTGAAAAAATTATTCTAATATACTTACTTGTACGGGCGAAAAGTTTATCTTAATATAATATTAAAGCTGCGTTGTACGTAGAATATTAAGTTTTAACCTTTAAGCTGTAAAAGGGAGTTTTAGATCGAAGATGGCATGGCGAGCATCACACTGCGGTGAATGATGATACACAGAAAATCTTTTGCAAACACCCACTTTGAGGAGTGGTGGTTAAAAACTTTCTATAATAATTACGGCAAGGCGGCTTCACTTACATATAAGATACATTGGGCGTAAACAAAGTCATAACGATTTTGTTTACGCCCTTTCTGTACATAAATCAAATTTACAGGATTGAATTTAATATTCTCGAGTACTTTTATTATTGCTTACTTAAACTTGATAAGATAAACTTTAGTAAGTGTTTTTATAGTGATTGAGGATGAGAAATTAAATGAAAAATACACAGCGTAGTCTCGGTCAAAAATTGTTATTTAGAACAGGTATCGCGGCAATACTTTTTATACTATTGATCCTTATTTCGTTATTTTATTTGGTTTTGGAGATAGATGAGCATGAAGAAAGACTGGTTGAACTCAATGAGATTGACGAAGATTTAACAGCTCTCTATATTGCTGTAATAGATCAGGAAACTGGTCAAAGGGGATTTAATTTAACTGGTAACGATGCGTTTTTAGAACCATTCTATAATGGGATTGAAGCTTTTAAATCTAAACAATCTGATTTACAAAAGCAAGTAATTGAATATCCAAATTTTAACAACTACGTACAAAATACTATAGAAAAAGGAGTAGCCTGGACAAATCAATTTGGGCTTCCTCAGGTTCAGTCAAGTAAGTCATATGAATACCTTGACGAACAGGCTTTAGAAAAAGGAAAAATTGCATTTGATTCTTTTCGTGAATCCTATAGAGTTTCACATAACCTTGTTGAAAAGGAAAGTAATGAAATACAGCGAGAATTTATTAATAAAATAATCGGCTTCTTTATAGGAAGTTCTTTACTTACCATCCTTACAATCGGTGTTTTATGGAGCGATATTTTCAAAAAATTTAATTCAATAACACGTCCTATTGTAGAGCTAAGTGAATGTGTTAAGGATTATTCCAATAATATTTTTACAAAAGAACCACCAAAGTATTTTAAAAACGATGAAATCGCGGATTTAATCTCAAATGTAAATTCAATGAGAATGCAATTAGAAGTAAATCGAATGTATATGGATAATTTAGCCAATAAAGATGGTTTGACTGGTCTGTATAATCGACGATATTTTAACCTGAAGCTTGAGGAAGAGTGGGAGCGTCAGTTAAATTTATCGAACAATTTAAATCTAATCTTCTTCAATATTGATTATTTTAAAAGATATAATGATTTGTATGGCCATGTTTTAGGTGATGAATGCTTGATTCAAATATCAAATACGGTATTAAACCTGTTCGATCATCCTACAGATCTTCCAGCAAGGTACGGAGGAGAAGAATTTGTCATTATCACATCAGAGCAAGATATCGCTAAAGTGATTTCCAAAGCTGAGGAATTACGAAGAGCAGTGGAAGATTTAAAAATCGATCATAGTGGGTCAAAAATCTCTGATTTTGTGACGATTAGTATTGGGGTTTCTTCTGTTATACCTAATAATAATATGGAACCTAAATACATTATCGACCAAGCTGATAAAGCATTATACAATTCAAAAGTTAATGGAAAAAATAAAGTGAGTAGTATTCAGCTATAAAAAGATTGCGAGCGTTGTCCTTACAAAAAGGATGACGCTTTTTTTCGTGCTAAGAAATTTTAAGCAGGGAACGGGCAGTGTCACCACGAATAATAAGTTTATTGATACTTTCGGAGGTTTGAAAATGCTAACTGATGACATATTGATGGCTATTCATGCCAAGGTGCTTTTTCAGCATGATATTGAAAATCGTATAACTAGGGTAAATGAACCACCATTTGATTTAGCGCCTAAAGTTTTTATCGGGGCAACTAGGTTGAGAAATATAGTAAGATTTTCCAGTTTACTTGATGAGAACATTGTTGAAAGGCTAGAAAAAGTGTTTGAGGAAAATGCAGGGACTGATTTAGCAGAAGTTATTAAGATTTTAAATGAAGTTGGACAAGTTAATGATTTCTGGATGGGACCTGCATTTGTTTTTCCAGACATCAAAGAAAGCAATTCTTCAAATATCATTCAAGTGAAACACGAAAACAAAGCGCTGTTGAAGCCTTACTTCCCATATACGTTTGAGGATTTTGAATATAAGAAGCCTTGCTTTGTCGTTATGAAAGACAACAAACCGATTTCAATTTGCTGTAGCGCAAGACAAACAGAAGAGGCTGCTGAAGCAAGTGTCTTTACAAATGAAAATTACCGAGGAAAAGGATATGGAATTGAAGTGACGAATGCATGGGCAGCTGAGGTTCAAAGACAAGGAAGAGTCGCTTTATATAGTACATCTTGGGACAATTTTGCCTCTCAAGCTTTAGCTAGAAAATTAGATTTGATTCAATTTGGCACTGACATTCATATGGGCTAAAATTGCTAATTACACTGGAGGAAGTCATGAATAATTCGATAAATTATAAGCTTTGGACAGTTTGTATGATTCAAAAGGAAGGTAAGGTGTTGCTTTTAGATAGGCAGCATGATGATTTCAAGGGGTTTATTCCACCTGGAGGTAAAGTTGAATTTCCTGAAAGCATTGTGGAAAGTGCTATTCGTGAGGTGAAGGAGGAAACCGGGCTAAAGGTTAGAAATCTCGTATATAAAGGATTATATGAATATGTAAATCCCGATTCTATGGCTAGATATATGATTTTCAATTACATAACAAAGGATTTTGAGGGAGAGCTTCTTGAAAATCCACCAGAAGGTAAATTAGTTTGGGTAAATCTAGAGGATGCGCTCAATTTGCCGATGCAGGAATCGATACGTAGAAGATTTCCTCTTTTCTTTGAAGAAGGTACATTTGAAATACAAGTAGAATGGAACAACAAGGAGAATAGGGAGGAAAGAGTTACAGTAAGGAATACATAAGATTAACATTCTAAGAGCTTATTCCAGGAATTTTGGGATAGGCTTTTATCTTTTTCTGAAAACGAGACATATGTCCTTTTATAATTGAATGGCAAATGGTGTAATAAGAGTATACTTACATCGAGAAGAGGATTTTAAGCATGGGAATAATTTTGGCTATACTTTCAGGATTTTTTATAGCACTCCAAAATGTAACTAACGCAACTATCGGTTCAGAGCTCAGCACTTGGACAACAGCTATGATAACACAGGCAGCTGGGGCAACAGGTGCATTTATCATTTACTTATTTTCCAAGAAAAATCAAACTTTAGGGTTAAATAAAGTAAAGCCATTATACTTGTTTGGTGGTTCATTTGGAGCAATCGTAGTTGCTTCAAGTGTCATAGCCGTTTCATATGTCGGAGCAACAATATCAAATGCATTAATATTATTGGCCCAATTAGGAATCGTAATTATGATTGAAGCTTACGGATTATTCGATCTTAAAAAACAAAAAATTGCTGGTAAACAATGGGTAGGTCTAGCATTAATGATGCTTGGTGCAATTTTCATCAGCTTATAGGAGTGACGACTACTTGCAAAATTACATACAAAAGTTTTCGTTGGATCGTGTTCTAAATGATGAGTTAATCAGCTCATTGGCACTTAATCGCTATAGCAAGGGGAATATTATCATTCAGCAGGGTGAAGAGCCGGAATACGTATTCTTTTTAGTAAAAGGGAAAATCAAAACCTATAAAACCTCTGACGAAGGAAAAAGGCTGATTTTATCCTTTAAAGAGAAATTTGATATTTTAGGTGATATTGAATTTGTTCAGCAGGCTCCATATATCAACACAGTAGAGGCAATGACGGATGTACTAATACTCACTATACCGGTGCACATTGCACAAAGTGTTGGCATGAATCATTTACCATTTGTTCAATTTGTATTGGAAAGAATCACAGAGAAGCTTTATGTGAACTCCAATGCCTTAGCATTTAATCTAATGTATCCAGTGGAAGTACGCTTGTGCAGTTATCTTTTATCGGTTGCATTAAATGATAGAACCGTTTCCAATCGGGAGCTAAAGGATGCAGCAGATTTAATAGGGACTAGTAAGCGCCATATGAATCGGGTACTTGTGGACTTGGTTAATGAAAACATTATTGAACGGCGAAAGGATTCAATTCTAATCATCCAGCACGACCGACTTATTGAACTAGCGAAACATAACATATACGAGGAGAGAATACGTTGATTATAGGTATACTTTTAGCATTGGTAGCAGGGGCGTTTGTCGGTTTGCAAAATATTTTTAATCGACATTTAAATGAACATGTAAGCTCATGGTTCGCTACAACATTTGTTTTATTAACAGGTAGCGTTGCTGCTTTGATAATCGGATTACTACTTCAGGGAACAAAGATTTTTGACGTAAGTGGCATGAAACCGAGCTACTGGTTTTTTGGATTAGTAGGAGTCGGTGTCATTTACACGATGATTCAGGCAATGAGACGACTTGGCCCAACGAAAACGGTTTTAATAAGTATCATTGCACAGCTAGCCTTTTCGCTATTATTTGACGTCACAGGGTTTTTAACTTTACCTCAAGTGGACCTGAAATGGGAAGATATTATGGGCGTATTGTTAATCATCTCAGGTGTTTTAATCTTTAACTTAAAAAAGAAAGTTCCATTAGCACGAGTGAAGTAATGAATACAGGAGAGTGTTTATCTATTGGATAGACGCTTTTTTTTTATGGAGGGGTAAGGTTGAATTTTGTGGATTTCAAGAAATCTATATCAAGGATAAATGAAATTATATATTTTGATAGAGAGCATTTTCTGCGAGAAAAGACTTATAATTCTTCAAAGCTAAAACAGTACATTCAAAGTGCTGAAGGATTACTAAAATCTACTAATATCTTAGAGGGAAAGTATTTTATCATGGGAACATTAGGTAACTTTTATAGAGTCCTTGGGGAAACTCAGAAAGCAATCAATATACTAGAGAGGTGTTTAATGATTGCATCTACAGAACTGAATTTTAAACGAGAAATCGTATGCAAAATCCGTTTAGGTGAAGCGTTAAAGTATAATAATAATCATCTAAAAGCTTTGGAAGTTTTCGACGGAGCATTAGAGTTGAGTCTAGCTCACGATTCCTTACATTTAGACTATGTGCTACAACACAAAGGGAAATGTTTATTGGAACTTAATAAAGTGATTGAAGCTGAAAAATGTTTTAAAGTGGCTTTGAAATTGAGAGAATATAAAAGTAATGAAGAACTTATTAAGTCAACTCAACTTGCCTTAGATTTTATAAAAAATTTAAAAGAGAATTAAAACATTTTAAATTTCCTCCACGCTATCTACTGCATTAATTATTGCAATCACTTCACCCGTATCCCTACTTATAAAATAAACTAAAGCAGGTGTGTTTAAAATGTCGGGATGCTCATCTGTATCTATTGATACTTTCCAAATTTTTATGTCTTTATTATATTTACTTGAATATACGTACGCCTTATAAGTTTCCTGTTCAAATTCTGTCCATAGGGTAGCAGAATCATATCCTGAGGATTTAGCTTCAGCCAATGCAATTTCTTCAGCTTCTTCTTTTGAAATTCTTTCATAGTTCGGCCAAACATTTATTCCAATTGACACAATCGCCATAATTATTATTAATATAGTTGTTTGATATTTCTTCATAATTCACCTGCTTTATTATTCAATGCTAAAAGAGCCTCATATCACCAATAGCCCATTAGACAATATTTCTCCATTGCCAAGTACTCCAAGCTCTTGTTGCAATTCTATCGGGAGAATACAAGTGATTCTATCTAAGCTATCCTTACTTCAGCTTTCAAATACGGTTTTCTTTTTAAAGATAGGAGCCAGTAAAACATAGAATCCGAAAAGTATTAGAATCGCTATTTGGCTTAAAAACTGTTGCATTAAATTTCCTAATGGAGCATTGAAAAACATTGAAACTAAAAAACTTGCTATAATCAGAACGAACAAAATTGCAACAATTCCACCAATGAACAGTTTAATATTTCCCCTTTGTTGATAAACCACAAATAAAATCCCGCAAATTAAACAACTCGCTATACAAAACTCTAGAAAACTCGTCACTAGATTTAGTCGTTCTAGCTTAAAATAGATAGCCTGAGGCAATTCGCCTACAGTTAAAAAAGGTACACGTATATTATTTTTAATTACTTCGATACCAATATAGGACACATTTAGAAATGCGAGAACAATAATGATAATTCTAAGGTTAATATTGCTTGCCATCACATAACCCCTTCCAGTTTTTTGCACAATACAAGAATAACCTATTTCTGGTTGAATTGTTAGATTTTACGCAACATTTAAACATTTATAGCGTTGGATATTATATAATTGAATTGTAAAATATTAACTTTAAAAATGTAGTTGGAAAGAACTCGAGTGCATTGTTTATGGGTTAAGGAGCGAAAAGTAATGAAAAAAATGATGATTCTTATTCTAGCTATTATTCTCTCTGGTTGTAATAAGCTTACGCCGGCTAATACATATGAACAGCCACAGGGCAAAGTAGTGATGAATGATAATGAATATCCAATGCTGGTTAGTGAGTTTGAATGGGTGGAAGAGGATTTTGAAATTAGAAAATTGGACTCACCGGATATTAATGAATTAGCAGAAGAGTTCGATACGATTGAGGTTGATAAAGAGGATAGTTTGACAATTGAAATTGATCAAAACCCTTCATCTATCATTGTTGACCAATGGGATGAAGAAGGGGAATTTGAGGCAATCGAAATGACAGGAAATGAAATTCCTATCCCTGCCGAAGCGGGGACATATATTTATGAGGTCACTGCTGGGTGGGCTGAAGGGAAGCTTACTTATATTTTTGATATAACGATTAAATAAATAGATTCGAATCTGTTTGATAAATTATATATATGTAATACCGAGCGGCCGCAAATATGACAATATTTTTTAGAGGATGAGTGAGTTGACAATAAGCGAGATAGCTCTTGTGAATAAGAAAAAGCGAGTTTATAAAAAAATACTTCTAGGATTTCTAATTGTTTTCTTACTATTTATCTCTTTAATAGGCTATGCAATTTACTGGGCGTTCTATGATATGGATCGATTAGCAACAGGGGAATTTCTGACTGGAGAAACCTCTCCCGATGGTAAATATACAGTAAAGGCATACGTGACAAACGGTGGTGCTACAGTAGCTTATGCTGTCCGCGGAGAGCTTGTATTTAATGAAAAAGAGCATAAATCCAAAAATATCTATTGGAATTACCGCGAGGATACAGCTCATATCAATTGGATCTCTAATAACGAAGTCGAGATTAATGGCCATAAGTTGAAAGTACCGAACGAAAAGTTTGATTTTAGGCATGAGTAGTTTCTGGTCTTAAAAATCGAGTGAAAAGTATATGGAGAAGGATGGTGAAAATATGGGTTCAAGAATCATGCACTTAATCATTGGAAATAAGATTGCTGAACAATTAGCGATAAACGGCGATTACAAAAAAGCATTTCTACTGGGTAGCATTGCACCGGATGCTGTGTCAAATAAAGATTTGTCACATTGCTTTAATGGAGAAGTAAAGGATTATACAAGATTTGTGGATTTTGAAGGATTCCTGCGTAAGTATTATTTGCATAATGAAAACTATTATATTTTAGGCTACTATACTCATTTAATAGCCGATGACATATGGCTGAAAGGATTCTTTTTGCCATGGCTGAGAAACAGAATGGAAGCTGATAAAGAAATATTCACACAATATCATAACGATTTTCGATTATTGAATGGTAAATTACTTGACTATTACGATTTTACAGATGAATTAAAATCAGGCTTAAATGAGTTTCCTGCCATTATTGACATAGTAGAGGTCAAATCGAACGAAATTAAGCATTTCATTCCTTATATATTCAGTGACATGGATTATAACGAGGAAATGATTAATGAGCCCTTAAATGTTTTTGCCTTGCAGCAGATAGTTGGCTATATTGAGACTTCGGTCGATAAGGGCTTAATGCATTTGAATTTACTAAAAGGTGAAGGAGCAAAATTGTAGGTAAAACAAGATAAGATACTCTCTTTGAAATTAGATTACTAAAAATAGAGAGTATCTTATATAAATTGAAATTATTTAATAGTAGACATAAGAACTTCATTTTTAACTTCAAGTATGAAATTGCTAAGTACATAATCTCTACCACCATTGCTTTCATACCAGTCTTTAACCATTTGGACATGAGCTATATCATTTCTTATTTTGTGCTCAATTTGCTCATAATCTTCGTAACTGTCATATTCCCAAATAGCAAAAATTTCAACAGTATTGTTTTTGTTGTCTTTCATCCATCTACCTACTAGTCGCGAGCCATGATTTAACTGATTAGGTAGATTTGTATTGTTAAAATGATCGTTAAATATTTCAACAAATTCACTCTTAACAATATAAAACTTTCTTCGATAAAACATTTTGAAAACATCCTTTCTAATGTCATTAAATATATGTTACATAGATTTCCATTAAGAATCTAATGAAAATTTTATTTAAGTTAAAGGAGACAAAATAAATATGCTTAACAATATAGTTAATGAAGTTAATCTAGTAAGAGCTGAATTATCTGATATAGAACTTTTAACAGATATACAAAAACGAGCTTTTGATGATCACGCTAAAAAATGGGGCGGCTGGACATCTGATTCACTAAGTAATGGACCTGGTGACTAATAATAATTGTAATATCAAGGGTTTGAAAATTAATGGGGTTCTAATTGAAGAGTTGCTTCGTTTAAATAAGAGTGAATAATTTAAATTATTTGGGGGAGTTCATTTGAAACGTATAGATGTTGTATCAGCTTTAATCTACGATGTTCAAGGAAATATTTTGTTGGTAAAAAATCGAAAAGGGGATTCATTTTATTGGGGACTTCCAGGAGGCGCAGTTGAAAGCGGAGAGACGTTAGAGGAGGCTGTCGTTCGAGAGGTAAGTGAGGAAACTGGTTTTACTATAGAGGTTGCTGGTTTAAGTTCATTAAGAGAGGTGTTTTTTGATAAAAAAAATCACCATGCTTTAATCGTCACTTTCTTTGCCAAAATCATTGGAGGAGAAATAAATATTAATGACCCTGATGGTGAGATTGAAGAAGTGAAGTGGGTTGATATTGAAACTGCTAGAGAACTCATGGCACATTTATTTGACATGCTAAGAATCAATCCAGAAACTCACAAAATACCTGCATTTTATGAATTTGAAGGTACTCAATAAACCTATAATTGTTCTGAACTATTTTGGAGGTTTGCTAGAGATAATACAATTCATTTATCACTGTAGGTTAGAATTGAATAAAGGATCGGTTTGGAGGAATTATTTTGAAAGCAGAAAAAAGCTTAAGGGTTTGTGTAAAGGGACATAAGTTTTACAAAAGTAGCGAGTGTCAAAGCTGTCCAAAATGTAATGATGAGAATAGGCCTGAATTTGGGTTTCTTTCAAAACTTAGTTCACCTGCCAGAAATGCATTGCTCCACGATGGGATTGAGACCTTGCAGGAACTATCGAAGTACTCTGAAAAAGAAATATTAAAAATCCATGGAATTGGACCAGCATCCTTGCCTATTTTAAGAAGCTCATTAAAAGAATTAGGGCTATCATTTAAAGAAAATACTCTGTAATGTTCGAGTTACTTTATTTAATAAACCGCGCTTTTGTGGTCCATTAAAAAGAGGAGTTTACTTTAAAAAGTAAACTCCAACTAGCTTTAGGCTTTATCTAACGCTTTCAGCTTCTAATCGATTCGTTCCTCACTCATAAGCTCACTAACAGTACCTAGTTTATAGCCTTTTTCTTTAATTTGTTTAATCATTGATTCCATCCCTTCAGCAACAGGCTGTGTAGGATGCATGAGAATCATGGAGCCATTGTCTACTTTAGATACTACTCGATTAACCATTTCAGCAGCAGCCGGCTTTTTCCAATCCACCGTATCGACTGTCCATAGAATTGTTTTCATCTCTAATTGCTCTGCAACCTTTACCGTTGTATCGTTAAAGCTTCCACTAGGGGGAGCAAACCATTTCGGTCTAATTCCAATAGTTTCTTCGATTACCTTACTTGTTTTCACTAATTCCATTTTTGTTTCTTCCAAAGAACGCTGCTGGAGGTCTGGGTGACTATAAGCATGATTTCCAATCTCATGTCCTGCGTCATTAATCTGTTTAGCTACATCAGGATTCTTCTTCACCCAGCTACCATCAAAGAAAAAGGTAGCCTTCGTATCATGTTTTTCTAATGCTTCGAGAATCCCTGGAATATATTCGTTCCCCCAGGCTACATTAATCAAGAAAGCAATCATCGGCTTTTGAGAATTTCCTCTATAGATGGGCTGGTTTTCTATATCATCTAAATGGAATTTCGGTGGAATTACCTTATAAACGATTTTTTTTTCGTCAAACTTACCTTTTGACTTCATTTTCTTATAACTGGCTGTAATGTCTACTGTACGCCCATTATAACCAGGTATTGCCTTCCAGATTGAATCGACTTTTGCATCGACTGGCTCTCGATTATTTTCTTCACTGTATTTTTCAATGGCTCTAAATAGCTCATCCTTCGTCATTTTTGAAGAACGCGCCTTTGAAGCATCAGCAAATAAACCTAACACCAGCAAAACACTTGAAAGCAGTAAAAGGTATCTAAAGTAGTTTCTTTTCATTAGTTCTCCCTTTAAAATCATATAATTTTAACGATATTAAGTTTCCCAATTTGTAAAGGAATTATGTTTGCTTGAAATGAAAAAATCTCTGGAATAGAAAAAAAGATCTGATTCGATTACTCCGTGACTTTTCTAAATTTAATTATTAAAAATCCATTTAATAATACAAGCAGTAGAGGCTGTAGCACAAAGGGAAGTGTAAGGAGTGCATATGAAACAGTAAAGTACTCTGCATCAGTATCGGTTAAGAAGCTTGATAAGGTAACCACGAATATGAGAGTGAACATAGCTATAACAACATAGCGTGTACTTTTTTTAGAAAGTAAAATTGAAGCGAAAATAAATAAGACAGTAGAAATAAATAAAACTAGCTGTAAAAAAATCGCTTCAGAAATTGAGAAAATGACAGGTATATCAGAAGTAATTACTAATTGAATCAAATAAGCAGAAACCAAAATAAATACACCTAAGATAAATAAAAAATTTGAGGATTTGATATTTTTCATTCGATCACCTATTTAAGCCTTTTAGCTCATTATAATCGATTTTGGAAATTTATGTATTAAATTGATATTCATAAAGTGAATATTTCCTTTTAAATAGTAGAAAATAATCCTAAATACAATTAGGAGCGTTTATATTGAGACTCAAGTTTCCGCTTATCGTATTATTGCTCGTAGCTATTCTAGGTGGG
The DNA here is from genome assembly GCF_044795995.1 of Ureibacillus chungkukjangi. Taxonomy (NCBI): domain Bacteria; kingdom Bacillati; phylum Bacillota; class Bacilli; order Caryophanales; family Caryophanaceae; genus Ureibacillus; species Ureibacillus chungkukjangi. The sequence goes on from NZ_CP085009.1 coordinate 1,707,796, forward strand.
CTAAGTTATAAAACTACTTTAGCTAATTCAAGTGATTCTCCTCAGCCTTTAGAAGAAATTCTTCCTAGTTTCGGTTATAAGTCAGCAGAGGCAGCAGCAAGAGAGTTTGAAAAGCATTTTAAAGAGGAGCTAAAGCTTCCACTTAGAATTCCTCCAATTCAATTCACACACCACTTTGGTAGGTTTACTGATGCGGATGGGGAAATGAATGATCATTTTGAATTGACCATGATTAGTGATCAAAATCCTCAGCACCATTTCAAAATCGAAGTTAGACCTATTAAGTATAAGATACCATTTAGAGAAGAACATGGTTTAAAGTCATTGAAGCTAGAGAATGGGAAGGATGCATTTTATTCTGAGAAGGCAGCTCTTGGATTTAACCTCTTAATATTTGAAAGAGAAAATTGGCAATATATCTTTAGCATAGATAAGGACGTGGCAAATATAGTTACAGCCGATGTACTTGTGCAAATTGCAAATACAATTGACTACAAGGTAGGTGAAGGCTGAACAATTTTAGGAGGATAAGAAAATATTGAAAAGCCAAGCCCCTGGAGAATTCCTTGGGCTATTTTCATTTGCTTCTACGTTTTCATGTAAACAGGACTTTAAGCTATACATCATTTACTTTGTTGAGATATGATTTTGTAGGAGGTTTTAAGCATGCATACATTTAAAAACATCTATGACAAGATGACTTACAAACATAAAATTTTTATCATCCTACTACTATGCTCCTTTGTAGGCTCGCTTATTTTTGTACATAATAACTATTCATTTTATGAAGAACCAATAGCTAAGGTTGTTAAAACAAATATAGTAGAATCAACAGAAATAGAGGATTTAAATAATAATACAGATGCTGTACATGTCCAACATCTCGTAGCAGAATTGATGAATGGGAAAGACAAAGGTACAGAGATTCAATTAGTTAATGAATTTTCGGATTCCAAAGCACTTGACCATAAGTTTGAAGCTGGCAATGAGTTATTTATCAAAATCGATGAAAAAATTGCAGCAGGTTCGGAGCGAACGGGAACTATTACGGGTGTCAAGCGTGATAAATATTTGGTCATGATTGCATGGGTCTTCATTTTTGTTTTACTGCTTGTTGGTAGACGGCAGGGGCTATTGTCGATTATTAGCTTAGTTGTGAATGCTGTGATTTTATCTTACGCATTGGATTTATATATCAATAATTCTGAGCGGAGTCTGATATTGATTTGCAGTATAAGTATTATTTTATTTACTGTAATTTCTTTATTACTCGTAAATGGCTTGAATGAGAAGACATATGCAGCCATTATAGCCACATTACTCGGAACCTTTAGTTCACTTCTCATTACTTATCTAGCATTATTGGTAACCGGAGAGCATGGTCTTCGATATGAGGAATTACAATTTATAACTCGACCCTATAAAACGGTATTTATGGCAGGACTATTCATAGGGTCTCTTGGTGCAGTGATGGATGTAGCTATTACAATGTCCTCCTCTATTTTTGGGCTGTATGAGAAGGATAATAATATTTCCGTTAAGGCACTGATTCATTCGGGAATGGAAATTGGAAAAGATATTATGGGAACGATGACCAATATTTTATTTTTTGCTTATGTGAGTGGTTCAATTCCTATGCTTATTCTCTATTTTAAAAATGCGTCTCCATTTGGCTATACTCTTTCCTTAAATCTATCTTTAGAATTGGCTCGAGCATTGGCAGGAGGAATTGGGATTGTACTCACTATCCCAATTGGACTCTATACGACGATATTTTTTGTAAATAGAAAGAGGGCAAGACAATGAATGTATTAGTATTGTTAGCAGGAATATTATTCCTATTAATGAGTCTGATTGGAGGAAGAAAAGGCGTAAGGTCATTTATCGCTTTATTTCTTAATTTTGGGGTTATTATCGTAACACTCTTTTTTATGAATGTTCCTGATATTAACTCTATCATTTTAACCATGATTGCATGTGTAGCCATTAGCTGCATCAATCTTTTTTATATTAATGAAGTGAACAAAAAAACAAAGACTGCCTTTATCTCAACGATGATCACTACCTTGATTCTAGTCGTTTTTATAAGCATCATTACGAACAATGCAATGATTCAGGGCTTTGGTGAAGAGGAAACCGAAGAAATGGGCATGTTTTCCTTTTTAATCGGAATTGATTTTGTGAAAATTGCTGTTTCAGTAATAATCATGAGTACAATTGGTGCCATTACTGATGCGGCCATGGCTATTGCATCGCCCATGCGCGAAATGCAGTATCATCATCCCGACATAAGTCGAAAAGAATTATTCGCCTTTGGACTTAGTATCGGCAGAGACATCTTAGGTACAAGTACAAATACATTATTCTTTGCCTTTTTCGGTGCCTACCTAGCACTCCTGATATGGTTTAAAGATTTATCTTACTCACTTGGTGAAATCGTCAATTCAAAAATTTTTAGCTCGGAAATGATAACAATTCTGTGTGCTGCAATTGGAGTAACAGCTGTAATACCTGTTACCTCCTGGATCACGGCCTATTTTTTAGTGAAAAATAATAGCAAGGATTGCTAAGATAGCTCCTCCCGAGAAAAAACGCTTATTTCAAGCGTTTTTTTTTAGCTCAATTCCTAATTCACCTAAATACATCCACAATCAAAACGCATAAAGAGAATTATCACTAAAATTATAAAAAATAAGGAAAAAACTTGAAAATGATAGTATGATTTAAATAGCTATAATTGATTGATCTTACTCAATTAAGGGAAGGTGGGCTTAAGATATTAGACAAAGTTAAAAAGCTATTTTTTATTTTAGGAGCTGTGCTACTAGTAGGATGTACAGAGGATGAAAACGAAGTAATCCCTGTGGTAGCTGATGAGGCGGTAGTGAAACAGGATCCGGATAATTATGAATGGTTTCATATGACTTCTGATTTTATTGATATACCCGTAAATAGGTTGGCTAGTGAAACGGAAGGGAAAACACTTATAGAGTTATTTGATGATGAGAGGTATGTCCGGAATACATATGGCTCAATCATGGAAGCAAAGGATGAAGCACCACTTAAGGAAACGATTCAATCAGCTATGCTAGATTATGATCTTCGTTTTCTTATAGCCTATTCTGGAACTGCGTTGGAAAATTTAGAACAAATGGTAGCGGATGCGTATTATAGCAGTCCGATGATTTTAGCAACAGTCCCTTATCTACAATATGGAATGGTAGAAGCAGTGGAAGGCAAATATTTTATACACTTTAACGTACTCTATACAACGAATAATATTGAAATGGCAACGATTAAACCAAAATTAGAAGAGTTTTACACTGGTCTTGAATTAGATGGGAAAACAAATGATGAGAAAATCTCAATTATTCATCGAGCGGTCATTGAGCAGATAGAATATGTGGATGGAGGAGATTTCCGTTACCATTCTCCTTATGGATTCTTTGTGTTGGGGGAAGGGGTATGTCAGGCCTATGCAATTGCTATGCAAATGCTATTGGAAAAAGCGGGAATAGAAAGTCAGTTTGTAGTCGGTTATCTTACTGAGTCTGATAATAATACAGCCCATGCATGGAATCTAGTAAAAACGGATGAGGGCTGGCGACATATTGATGCTACAAGCAACGATCTCGGTGCTGCAAATGACGAACAAGTCAGTCTATATTTCTACAAGCTTACAGACGAAGTGGCTAGCCAATACTATTTTTGGGATAAGAAATTCTACCCTGAAGCGGAGTGAAATTAGAATTCAAAATAAATACCTCACTTCGTCAGTGAGGTAGAAGACTTAAGTATCCGCTTTTTTTCTTGATATAGGTAAGAGGATGGCTAATGTAATAATCCCTAAAGTGAAAATGATGGCTAAACTTATGCTTAATGGGTTATCTGGCTCTCCAAATAACATGTAAAGCACTTGGTCGAACAGTGGAATTGCTAACCAATTAAAAACTATTGGAACGATGAATATTCCTACTAATATACCAGAAATTGCATATTTAAAATACTTCACCCTAACCATCTCCGTTTCAGAAAAAGTTCTTACCTTATTATACCATTTGTAATTCTGAATAGTAAGAAAAATGAAGCGTTTTCAAAAGAAAGATAATGCGACAAAAGCCGTTAAGTCCCCTCTTGTTTATGATATATTTTATGTATCTAACCTAGTTATTGAAAAGGAAGGGACAAATTGAAAAATAATACAGCAGCATATGAATTTAAAGTAATGGTAGAAGAGGATCAAAACGCTGAATTACCGTATCGAGTTTACGTTAATTATATAGGGGACTCAGAGTTTTATGAAAAGCTTATTAAGGTAGCTAATAGGGATCAGGTTCAATTCACTGGTCGACCAGCACCGTTTACAATGAGATGGATTTTTAAAACGAATTATTTGTATTACTTAGAGCAAAAAACAGACAAAAAAATAAACCCTAAATTCCTGTCCTGGAGCTTAGAGGACATTTTAAGAAAAAAAGAAAATCTTTTACTATTTAAAGATAGAGCGGTGGTAATTGAATTTAGAAAAGGACTTCGCACTTTTCTAAACGAATTTGCGAACCATATTGAACAAGGTAAGATTTGATAAGTTTTTATCGTCATAGAAATAGAGGATGATCTAGGAGATTGAGATCATTCACTTTTTTGTCTATAACTTTTATGGAAAGTTAACTTTCCGTAATGAGGGTGAGCGGATGATAGTCATAGAGCTTCATATTAAATTAGATGGGAGGCAAGATATGGATACGTATAGTTCACCCTATAGCATAAAGCTGCGGCAGATAACCGATGAAGATTTTGAAGCTGTTTTGAAATGGAGTAAGGATACATCTTTTTGTCTAGCAAATGGTTGGGAGTTAAATCGAAGTCCAGAAGAGCTTTATAGTTGGTGGCTTCGATGCGTAAATAATGCTACTGATGAATTTATAAGATTGGGTATAGAGGTCAATGGGGACTTGGTAGGTTATGCAGACTTGGCTTGTATAAAGGGTAAATCTGCTGAGCTTGGTCTTGCAATTGGTGAAAGTAGGTTATGGGGGAAAGGGATTGGCTTCGCTGCTGCAAAACTTTTGATGGATTATGCTACAACGAATATGAGGATATCAACATTTAGTGCAGAAACACATGAAGCGAATATCCGTTCCAGAAAAATGCTGGAAAAGCTAGGCTTCCAGGAAATTAGTAGAAATGGTAGTGAGGAATATTGTGGGAAGAACAGCCAACTAATCCAATACAGATTACATTAAAATGGGGAGCCTATTACTTTAAAGGTCCCCATACTTTGTAAAAAAAATGCTGAGCATCTATTCGCTGTCTTCGAAATTCCAATTCTTCAGCATCTCTACGTCAACTTTATCAACCACCTGCTGAGTTCCATCTAGCATTTCCATTTTGACTTCAACATCTTTTTCACTGCTATTGGCGTACCAAAACCTTTTATCGCCTTCAATTTGAATGATTTTCGCTTGGATATCACCGGCATACACTTTTTTTATGGCGTTGTCGCTTATTGCACCAGAATAAATGTAAGGAGATTGGTGCATTGCAGACCACTTTACAGGAGTATCCCACTCAGCTCCCCTTGATTGCCTCCAATTCCAGATTCCCTTTTCTTTCTCCATATAAGCTATATATATTTGTTCTCCGTCTGTAGAGTTTTGAGTGAAAATAGCAATCCCATCGTTTTCATGAACTACATTTAGTTCCTGATGCACAAGAGCATAAGAATAATTTGTTTCTTTAACTACTTCGGCATCCAAATTTTTCGTCATTTCTTTATGAAAGTATTCCTCCAAGGTTTCTTCTTTCACACAACCAGCTAATAATACAACTGTTAAAATAATCAATAAAAAACCAAATTTCTTAATTCTCTTCACCTTCTAACCAGCGATTGATTTTACCAAAATTACTTCTTTTTTGGAAAATGCTGATAATGAAAGTCTATCATATGATTAAGTCGCGTTAAACTGGCAAAAAGTGCCCAAAAAATTATTTTCGCAATTACACTTAAAAAATGGAGCTATTTTTTATATTATTAAGTGAAAGGGGGGATCTGCTAATGAAAGGATTACTTATCGCAGAAAAACCGTCTCTCATGCGTGATATCCAGAAAGTATATAAAAAGATGCAGCTTCCTTTTGAAATTGATTTTACGTCCTTTGTCGGTCACGTCGTAGAATTGAAGGAGCCACATGAATATAAGTCGGAGTGGAAAAAGTGGGATTTGAACGTATTACCGATGATTCCAGAACGCTATGAATTTCGAGTGAAAAAATCAGCCTATAAGGTATATAAAGAGATTGAACAAATTTTAAAAACGAATCGATATGATTTTATCATTAACGCCTGTGATGCTGGAATGGAAGGAGAAAATATTTTTTATTCCTTCTATAAGCGGGCTGGTTGTAAGCTACCAGTGAAACGGTTTTGGACATCACAAACGACAGATGGTGCGATTTCAAAGGCACTATTAAATTTAATAGATGAACAGGATCTATTAATTCGTAATTTGCGAAATGCGGCAATGTATCGTTCGATTTTTGATTGGCTGATTGGTCTAAATCTTACAAGAGCTGCGACTGTTAAGGGTGGACGCATCATTAAAATTGGTCGAGTGATGACCCCGACTCTAGCAATTGTAGTGAAAAGAGAACTAGAGATTTTACAATTTAAGCCTGAACCTTATTTCCAAATTGAGCTGGATTTAGGCCAGTTCAAAGCTATGTGGTTTAATCCAGAAACTAATGAAAATAAGCTGAAGAATTTAGAAGAAGCACGTGCGGTAATTTCAAGAATTGGACAAGGTGCTGTAGTTCGAGATATTAAAACAGAACGAAAAACAATAAGTGCACCACCATTACATTCCTTGCTAGAACTGCAAAAGGAGGCAAATAAGTTTTTTGGCTTTACTTCCTCTGAAACCTTAAAAATTGCTCAAAGCTTGTATGAGAAAAAACTAATTACTTATCCTCGTACGGAGTCCAAGCATTTGCCAACAGCCTTTGCCCAAAATATTAGGGAAAATCTACAGTCTCTTGCAACTTTAGAAGAGTACGGTTCAACTGTTCAAAATTTAATAAGTCGCCCAGATAATATTCAAAAGACAATCCGTTCGAAAAAGTATGTTGATGATAAAAAATTAACAGATCACCATGCCATTACCGTCACAGAGGTAGCGATTGGAAGGAAAAAGCTATCACCACAAGAATCAAAAATCTATCATTTAATTGCGAGAAGATTATTAGCAATCTTTATGCCTGCTTACGTAATCGATAAAACGGCGGTTGTTTTGCAATCGAATGATGTGTTTTTCAAAGCAAATGGCAATATGGTCATTGAAAAGGGCTATACTGTTTTATATGATGCTTTCAAAAAGAAACAGGAGACACCTTTACCAACGCTTCAGGTAAATATGGAGCTTCCTATAAGGGATGCAAAAATCTTGTCAAAAATGACAGAGCCACCTGCAAGGTATACAGATAGCACACTATTGGATGCTATGTTCCATGCAGGACGGTTTATCGAAGACAAGGAGCTTCAGAAAGTTCTCAAGGATGCTGAGGGAATTGGTACCTCTGCAACCCGCGCGGAAATTATTGAAAAGCTAATATCAATAGGGATGATTGCTCGAGAAGGAAAGTCCTTTAAAGCAACTCAATTTGGTATCGATGTTATACAGAGCATTGGAAAGCATGATATTGTTTCCCCAGAACTAACAGCCATTTGGAGTAAAAAGCTTAAGGATATAGTGGATGGACAGCTAAGCTCAAGCCAATTTTATAAAGAAATGCTCACATACGTGAAGCAAACGACTGATGGTTTTATCTGCTTAGATATGAGTGTGGCAGAAAAACAAGTTGTCGTAGTAGGCAAATGTCTAAAGTGTGGACAACCAGTTGTAGAAGGCTTCAAGGGCTATACTTGTTCCAATAAAGCTTGTAAATTCTTTATCAGCAAGATGATCATGAAGGGGAAAATTACCCCAACTGATGCAAAAAAATTATTAACAGGAAAAGAAACAAGAGAAATTCGATTTACATGGAAAAGCGGGAAAAAAGGAAAAGCCAAGCTGAAGCTAGTGAACGAAAAACTAGAATTTGTATTCTCGGCTCCTACAAAACAAACGAAAGGATAGGTGGGTATTAAACTCGACCTATCCTTTTGCTTTTTTATTTAAGTGTTTATGTGAAATCGCCCCGAATATGAGATTATTTGTATCTCTCGACCTCATTTTTCCTCTTTTAGAGAAATTCTTTTTAAAATGCTAATTTATAACCAATCAATTGGATTTTTGCTCCCCAAAATAAAATTCGTGAATAAAATAAGTAGTAATAAAGGGGAATGAAAATTGACTCACAAAATTTTTAGACTATCTAGTTGCTTATTATTAATTGGCTTGTTATTTGTTACAATGGGCTTTCAGGTAGAAGGGAGCCAGGTAGCAGCGCTGGATTCGTCAGTTGCTATTACAGGAAGTATAGATCATCTGGAAGATGCCCCTGGGACAATGGTAGTGCAAGATGGGGAGAAACGACAACTGACAGAACAGCTTTTGTCAATAACTTCGAAAAGCATTTATTTTCTAGGATTATTTTTGATGATAGGCTGGGCACTTCTCTGGCAAATTGTTCGGACGTATTCCTTTGAACTTAGAAAAAAATATGTACTTTATGGTAGGTTTTTTCAGATTCTTCACTTGTTAGGCATACTAACTATACTTTTTATCTATTTGGAAGCTTCTTCTTTCTACGAGATACTTGATAAATTAGTTTTGCTAATTGGAACGAATATCGGAAAGTTATTATTTGCTTCCTTCCTTATTTCCATAATTGGATTAATATTTTTATTTAAAAATCAATTATTTAATTATTTTTGGGTTATCTTAATAGGCATCATAAAAGGTATAAGTGGATATATAGATGAAATGAATTCAGCAAATTATATTTTAGTGGGATTAAATATTATCCAGCTTTTTGTAGTATCCTTTTGGGCAGCAGGCATTGTATTTATCCTATTATTTTGGCGAAAGCAAAGACTTTATATAAAATACTTTTTACGTTTTTTCAACAAAGCTGCTTTTTTAAGCATTCTTTTATTAATAATTCTTTGCAGTGGAAGAGTGTATTTGCTTTCTCCCAATATAGATTTCATAGGCACAACTTGGGGAATTGCATTACTTGTAAATGCCTTTGTCATAATTATTTTGTTATTTTTAAGAGCTGTAATTTGGAAAAGGCGGAAAAAAGGGAAAGTAGTTGCAGATTTAATCACAATATTTAAGCTTGAATTTATGTTGCTTCTCATTTTAACCATCTTTATCGCAAGCTTTGTGACCCTAAACTTACAGTCAAATTTACCTTCAATTATCCTTATGATATAAATTTGTATACAAATTACAATTATTGTGTCTTGCGAAACAGTCAAGATGTTATATAATAAATTGACGTATCAAAAATTTGAGATTTATGTAACCGTATTGTTAATCAATCGTGTGCATCGTGTGCAAACGATGTACACGGTTTTCTTTTCTTAGATTTCTGATTACTATGGAACTAATCTAGTCTAAAATTTAATGCTGATTTCTCCTGGATTTAGGCAATTATGCTTTCCTAAATCGAGAAATTACATATTATATACTGACTTATCTAAAAAGCTGTATAAGTAATTTTAAATATCATGAATATCCCGCTCTAAATTTAAGTTCACTTTTAGTACAAAACTTACTGATTTCTCTAAATAGTCTTGACGTCAGGATATAAAGTTTGTACACTGTGAACAATCAAATGTTTTTTCGGGAAATACAATTTTGAATAGTAAGGATTTGGTGAAATGATTGTATGTAAATTTGGTGGTACATCCGTTGCTAACGCTGAACAAATTAGAAAAGTAGCAAATATTATAAAATCCAATCCTGCAAGAAAGATTATTGCAGTATCAGCTCCAGGTAAACGTTTCGGAGACGATATTAAAGTAACGGATATGTTAATCGAATTAGCTGATGCAGCTCTTAATAATGGGGACGTAACAAAAAAGTTACAAGCTGTTGTGAATCGATTTAAAGAGATTGCAGAGGATCTTGGTTTAGATAATTCAATTTGCGAAGTGATTGCAAAGGATTTGCAAGAACGTATCGCTTATGATAAAACAAATGAATTTATATTCATTGACAATATAAAAGCTAGTGGGGAAGACAATAACGCAAAATTGATTGCGGAATACTTCACTTCTATTGGTATGCCTGCAAAATATGTGAGTCCTAAAGATGGATTAGTACTAAATGATTTCCCAGAGCGTACGTATGCTCTTGCTGAATCATATGAAAATCTTAAGAACTTAGGTAGCGGCGATGAAATCGTTGTGTTCCCAGGTTTCTTTGGCTATACAAAAGAGGGTATCCTACGCACATTTGACCGTGGAGGCTCTGATATCACAGGCTCTATTTTAGCGGCTAGCGTGAAAGCAGATCTGTATGAAAACTTTACTGATGTTGACTGTGTATTCTCGGCAAATCCTAAGGTTGTAAATGATCCTGTTGGTATCTCAGAAATCACTTATCGTGAAATGAGAGAGCTTTCGTATTCTGGGTTTTCAGTATTCCATGACGAAGCATTAATGCCAGTATATAAATTAAGCATTCCTGTAAACGTTAAAAATACAAACAATCCATCTGCACCAGGAACGAAAATTCTTCCAACTCGTACTTTAACAGGTCGTCCTGTAACGGGGATTTCAGCAGATAATGGTTTTTCAATTCTTTATGTTTCTAAATATCTGATGAATCGTGAAATTGGTTTTGGACGAAAGCTTCTTCAAATTATTGAAGAAGAGCAAATTTCATATGAACATACACCATCAGGTTTAGACGATATTTCTGTAATTATCCGTTCAAACCAATTGACGGAAGAAAAAGAACAACGAATTGTTACTCGTGTAAAAGAAGAGTTGCATGCTGATGATGTATATTTCCGTCATGGTATTTCTATGATTGTAATTGTAGGCGAAGGTATGCGTAATAATACTGGCCTAGCAGCTCGTGCAGCAGCAGCAATTTCTAGAACTGGTGCGAATATCGAAATGATCAACCAAGGTTCCTCAGAAGTAAGCCTAGTATTTGGCGTTCTTTCACAAACAGAAAACCAAATCCTGCGTGCCCTTTACGACGAATTTTTTGCTCCCATAACAGTGGGCTAGGCAACATCTAGTTCCTTTAAAAGGTTCTACAGTTAACAGCTGTAGAATCTTTTTTTGTATTTTAGTCCCTCAAGCTTTCTAAAATGTAATTTATCTACTACTATTATGATTGTTAAATATTATTTTGGTGGAGATTACATGAAGACTTATACATATCGTCATCCAGAAGCTATTGAGCATACAGGAGAGGTTCCTGTAATGGATGAGCAAGGGCAAGTGATTTTATATTCGCAGCGAGTTTATGAAAACTATTTGAAAAGAACCTTTGATAAAATGTTTGATTTTCGATATTTTTTAAAATATGAGGTGCTCGATAGTCAAAGAGAAATGCTTTTCACAGTAAAAAAAATCAGTAGAAGAGGAAAGCTTTGGTTTGAAGCTGTGGAAGTAGCCTCTAAGAAAAAGTACATTATCTCGTACGAAAACTGGCGAATCGGACTTCCAACACTTTTTATCACAGATAGGAAGCTTAAAATCCAACTCGAAAAAGAATTCGAAGATTGGTCAAATTTCCTACTAGATGAAGTAGAGATTGCAAAATGGAAAGCAGAATTTAGCGAAGAGTTGGGGGAATTTCATATGACATTGCAGATTCATGAAAACAGCCCAATTCAACAGCCTGAATTTTTTGTAGGGATATGCCAAGCAACATTATTTGTTGGCGCTTAATGAAGGAGAGATTTTAATGAACGTTATCTTTGTTATAACAGCGACAGGAGAAGAAGTTTTGGAAATGGTATCGAATGACGTATCGGGGTTACTTGCTGCAGTTCAAGGTGAAAATGTAACATTTCCATTCGGTAGCTTTAAATACGATTTCCATACCTTAGATCACTATCTAGAGAACTCGGTCTATCGTCAGGAATTAGTCATTTACTTAAAAGTAGATAATAGCCAAGTCACAACGCTGTAACTAATACAGCGTTGTTTTTTGAATGTTTGGAATATAAGTGAAAGTGAGGACAGACTGTGTTTCAGCTATTTTTCATCGGAATAATTCTATACGCATTGCTATTTTTATTGGCAAAAGCAAGAGTATTTAATGGTTTAACTCGTATATTAGCAGTCGTAAATACAGTAATCGTAGTAGGTTTCACACTTTTTGTATTAGTGAAAACCGGATTACTTCGATCAATCGCAGCTTTCTTAAGTTTTCTATTAATCCGCTTGAGCGAGTTTATGGAATTGATTTTTTAGAGTAGGAGCTGTGTCGGATGCGTTTGATAGTAGAAAAGAAAAGTGTAGTGAGGGGAGAAAGAGAGTGAGATGCGTTTCATAGAGTGGATGAAACGAATAACACAAGAAAAAGCAGCCCCGGATGCGTTTCATAGTGAAAATGAAACGCATACCACAGGAAGAAGCAGCCCCGGATGCTTTTCATAGCGAAAATGAAAAGCATTCAAATAGCAAAATCCCCACTATCATCCCCACCACATTTCAAAATCATCATAAAATCACTTATAAAAAGAGTTTCTAATTAAATCAACCGTAGTCTCAGTTAGGAAAATGCTGTAAAATTATACTAAAAGGTAGTGAAAGTATGAAAATATTATTTACTCGTTCGATTCAATCTCCTCTCTTAAAGCTGATTCCAGAAGATTATGAAGTGTTCATGTGGACAGAAGAAAATAGAGTTATGCCAAAAGAAGCGCTGCTTAAAGAAGTTGCTGATGCAGATGCAATCTTCACAAATGTTACGGATCAGCTAGACTCCGAGTTTTTTGAGCATGCCAAAAAGTTGAAAATTGTTAGTACGATGGCAGTTGGCTTTGACAATATTGATATAAAAGAGGCAACAAAGCGCGGGATTCCGGTTGGTCACACGCCGGATGTACTGTCTGAAGCCGTTGCTGAACTTGCATTAACACTGATGCTTGCCTGTGCAAGACGAGTTGGGGAAAGTATACAATTTATTAAAGATAATAAGTGGGAAAGCTGGGGACCGTTTTTATTTGCCGGTCAAAAAATTTCTGGGGCTAAATTAGGAATCATCGGGATGGGGCGAATTGGTAAAATCCTCGCTAAGCAGGCAAAGGCTTTGAATATGGAGGTAATTTATACGAACCGACGACCTAACCCAAAAATTGAAGATGAACTTAATGTTGAATATCGTAATTTAGAAGCTCTTTTAAATGAGTCAGATTATGTAGTCATGTTAGCTCCTGCTTCAGCAGAAACTTACCATATGATGGGCTACGGACAATTTTCGCAAATGAAACCAACAAGTATTTTCGTTAATGTTTCTAGAGGCTCTACAGTAGACGAGGAGGGTTTATATAAGATTTTAAGTGAAAACAAGATTTTCGCTGCGGGTCTGGATGTTTTTGAAGTAGAACCGATTCGACACAATCACCCACTACTTACTCTAGACAATGTAATAGCTGTACCCCATATTGGAAGTGCTACTAAAGAGACTAGGGATAAAATGGTTGAAATTGGAGTGATAAATATTTTAAAGGGCTTACAAGGTGAGCGCTTGCTGCATACGGTGAATGAAGAAGTGTATAAATAGTATTTTTAATACAAAGCAATTTGCATTTATAAAGGAGATTGCTCTTTTTTAAACAAAATTTTGTAAGTCGAGCAATTGATTTGGAATATTTAAAATTCTTTCAAACCGAAGTTATTTACTTAAAGCTAAGAGTGTCATAGAATAATAGACAGGCGAGAAAAATACATTTGCTAAAAAATTCGTATTAAGGGGGAAAAGTACGATGAAATTGAATGAATGGCTGAATAATGAAGTGCCAAATATTTCGAAATCACTTGAAGAGATACATAAGGATTATTTTTCAATAGATAAGACAATTGGTTTTGAAGGGCAGGAAACGATTTATAAAATACTGCGTAATTTTCGTTCAGCACTTTTCCCATGTTTATGTGATAAGGTCACACATGATGATACAAGGCTGAATATTACAATAGGTAATAATTTAAGAATCTCTGCATTAAATTTGAAGGATTTAATTGAAAAGGTTCTTTTAAATGATAGCAATATCCCGCTAGGTGAAATTACCAAACATTCTGAAGAAGTCGTGATGAATTTAATCAATAAATTTCCGAAACTTCGCAGAGTCCTACAAACAGATATACAAGCTGCCTATAATGGAGACCCAGCAACAACTTCAACTGAAGAAATCTTGCTAAGCTATCCTTCAATTCAAACAATGACGATTCACCGTATTGCACATGAGCTTTATAAAGAGGGCGTACCAGTAATTCCAAGAATTATGTCAGAATACGCACATCAGCTTACAGGTATCGATATTCACCCAGGTGCATCTATTGGCGAGTACTTCTTTATAGATCATGGAACTGGTGTTGTAATCGGTGAAACTTGTACAATTGGAAAAAATGTGAAGATTTATCAAGGGGTTACTTTAGGAGCGAAGAGCTTCCCGCTTGATGAACACGGTAATCCAATCAAAGGAATTAAACGCCATCCTAATATAGAAGATAATGTAGTCATCTATGCTGGTGCAACAATTCTGGGTGGAGACACAACGATTGGACAGAATTCAGTAATTGGAGGGAATATTTGGTTAACTCAATCTGTGCCTGATAATTCAAGAGTTTACCAAACACAGCCTCTCCCAAACATTAAAAGCTAATAAATCTCATACGAAAAAGCCTGTTGGGGATAATATTCCTAACAGGCTATTTTTTATAGTTGTTAAGCCATGCCGCCTTGATTGTTATCCATCTTCTTAATAACATCCTTCATCGGTAGCTTTTTAGAGTTGTTTTTTTCTGGGTGTTCAACCGTAATCAACCCAAACTCTTCATCTTTACTAAAACGAACCTCTTCGTTTGAAAGGTCTAATGGATTTTTACTTTTTGAATTGAATTCTTTGTTATTAGTCATAATTTCAGCTCCCTTCAAAGACTAATATGAGTATTTTCATTTTGGTTTATGTACCCTCAATTCAGATTCTCGAGCAGTTAAAAATTAATGGACTTTAATTATGTCGTAAAATACGATATAATCTATTGAGACGATATTATTGAGAGGTGCAATATGGAACTGAATTCATACTTTACAGATATATACTATTATCTCCACCCAACACATGAGCAGACAATTTCACATCAAAGCGTACGAATTTTACAAATGATACAGAAGGAAGACGATGTTACTGTAAGTTTTGTATCGGTAGCATTAAAAATTTCCCATAATACAGCGTCTGA
This sequence comes from Ureibacillus chungkukjangi, assembly GCF_044795995.1. Lineage (NCBI taxonomy): Bacteria > Bacillati > Bacillota > Bacilli > Caryophanales > Caryophanaceae > Ureibacillus > Ureibacillus chungkukjangi. Next base: position 1,723,174 of record NZ_CP085009.1, read on the forward strand.
ACATATTAAAAAACTTGTTAAGAATGGCTGGATTATTAAAAATCGAAGTGAACAAGATCAAAGAAAAGTATATTTAGAGTTAACATCAGCTGGCATAGCAGTACTTAAAGAAAACACAGAATTGGACGAGCTTAAACTACAAAAAGCTCTAAATAAGTTAAAAGAAGACGAAAAAACTCAAGTAATACAAGCCTTTCGTTTATTGAGTGAGGCGGCAAAATGATGATTTGGGTAAAGCTTTTGACTTCAGCTTTAATTATTGCCTGTGTAACAGAGCTTGCTAAAAAATTTCCTCTATATGGTGGAATTATTGCTGCACTGCCTTTGATAAGCTTACTAAGTATTTTTTGGTTAACTGTACAAGGAGAAACAGTCAAACAAATTCAAACCTTTACAATAGGTGTTATTATTGGTTTACCGGCAACCATTATTTTATTATTAGTTGTCTATGTGATGTTAAAACATTCGTTTCCATTATTAGTAGCGCTAGTTGCAGGAGCAATCGCTTGGGGTTTATCTTTAGGAATTCAAAAATTTGTATTGAATCATTTTAATATTCATTTATGAAAAAACAATGACCTGAATGTTAATTTAAACAAGCTCTAAAAAGTCACCATTAAGATTAAACTGGATGGTGACTTTTCCATTGTGAAGCAAGTAGTGAGGTAGCATGTTCAATTTCTTCATAGGAAATTGCGCCATATCCAATCATTACGAAATTCTCTTTTTTGTTGAGCTGGTAGGAGGTTGAGATAGGATCGATTGCAATTCCGACCTTGTTAGCAAGTTGAATTGCAACGGTTTCATTCAGCCAATTCGGTAGCTTTACGACAATATGTAGCCCCGCAGCGTCCCCAATAATTTCGAATTCTGAACCTAGGTAAGACTGTAAACTTTCAATTAACTTCAATCTTTTCTTTCGGTACAAGGTCCTCATCTTCGAGATATGCTTTGTGTATAAGCCACTCTCCATAAATTCAGCAATCACCTGCTGATCGATTTTAGATACAGTTGTCTTTTGATCAGTGTAAAAGGCATTGAAATTTTCTAATAAGGTTTTTGGCAAAATCATATAGCTGATACGGAGCGAAGGCATTAAGGTTTTCGAGAAAGTTCCAAAATAGATTACACGCTCAAGCTGGTCGATTTGAGCTAATGGTGGAATCGGGCTACCTTTATAGCGAAATTCTGAATCATAATCATCCTCAATTAAATAGGAATCAGCTTCTCCTGCCCATTTTAATAATTCAATCCTTCTCTCAATAGGCATAACACCTCCTAGCGGGAATTGGTGAGCAGGTGTTATGTAGTAATACTGACATGGTTTTGTAGGGATAGATGCTCCTTTTTCATCAATGGGAACATATTCAATAGGCAATCCATTTTGTTGGAAAATAGCCGTTGCTCTTTTAAAACCGGGTTCTTCAATTGCCACATTTACAATGCCAAAATAACGACACAATTCATTGAGCTGATGCTGCGTACCACTATAAATGAATATTTGATCGGCCTCACAACTAAAGCCTTTGGATTTCTTTATATATAAAGAAATTTGCTCTCTTAATGCCAAGTCTCCTTGCCAAGAACAGTTAGCTATATTATCAGCATTTAAATGCTTTTTATAAATTTTTAGCCACGCATTAAGGGGAAATGTTTCAGAATCGACCTGTCCATTTTTAAAGTTATATTGAACTTTCGGCGCTTCCTTTAGCACTTTGCTTTCTCGTAATATGGCAGGCTGCTCCCATTCCATGTCATAATGAGAAATAAAATAGCCAGAACGCTCGATTCCATATATATAGCCCTCACTTGCTAGTTGCTCGTAGGCTTCTTTGACGGTATGAATACTGACATTTAAATTAACTGCAAGGCTTCTTTTTGAGGGAAGCTTTTCATCTGCACTCAATGTTTTATTTATAATCATCGTTTTCATTTGATCATAGATATCCATATATTTCGGTTGTTTGTTCGAAAAAATGATTGAAATGTCCAATTATTCACATCCTCTGGTATGGTAAATATATTCACTTTTGATACTTTTAATCATATCAAATTTCCAGTTAACTAGAAATAGGGGGGAAGTAAATTGGAAAAAATAATTAATCTTGAAAATGAAATAGTAGAATTAAGACCGATCCAGTTGGAGGATGCTGAGGGGATATTGAGAGCAGGTATGTATCCTGAAATTTGGGAGCATTTATCGGTTTCATTATTAACAAAAGAAGCGGTAGAACTTTATATTGAAAATGCTATTAAGGAAAGGGAAGCAAATATATCATATTCATTTGTTATTATCGATAAGGCGACAAATCAAATCATCGGAAGTACTTCTTTTCTAGATATAGCTGAGAATCATAAAAGGGTAGAGATTGGTTCAACCTGGATACAACCGGGCTATTGGCGAACAAGCATTAACACAAATTGTAAGTTTTTATTATTAAAATATTGCTTTGAAGAATTAAAGCTAAATCGAGTACAAATTAAGACAGGTCACGAAAATGTACGCTCTCAAAAAGCAATCGAACGACTCGGAGCAACGAAAGAAGGGGTTTTAAGAAATCACATGATACGTAAGGAAGGTACCATTCGCCATACTGTAATGTATAGCATCATCTTTGAAGAGTGGCCAGAAATCAAAGCGCGATTTTTAGGAGAACTGTTGAATAAGTAATAGAAAAATCTCTGCTTTAAAGGTAAAGTAGAGATTTTTATCTTTCTTAATTTACTCCAACCATCTGACTTCTTCTCTCAAGCAGCAAAACATCTCTCCAAACTCCATCTCTTTTTGCAATTTTCTCCCGAATGCCCACTATTTTGAAGCCTTGTTTCTTATGTAAATGAATGCTTGCTTCATTTTCTGAGAAAATTTTTGCTTCCAATGTCCAAAATCCTCCTGTTTCAGAGGCATTTATTAGATTGCTTAGTAGCAACGTCCCAACACCTCTTCCCTTAGCGTCTGGGTGTATATAGATACTTAATTCACCAACACCTTCGTACACTTTCCGATAAGAAACAGGAGTAAGCTTACACCAGCCTAGAATAGTTGAATCTTCTTCTGCTACTAAAGTACATGATGGAATAGCATTTCCGAACCACTGATCAAATGACGAGGGGGCCTCGGTTTCGAAGGTTGCATTCTTAGTAGCAATACCTGCTTCGTAAATGAATTTTACTTGATGCCAATCCGATTTAGCCGTTAATCGTATTTCAATTGTCATAATTAATAGCCTCCAAATTAAGATTAATAAAATTTTAAATAAAATAGTTGCAAATTACAAGTATGTAGAGTATAAATAAATCAAGAGGTGAATTTATGGAAAACAAACGTGAAATTTTCCATGTACTAACGAGAAGATTTGGCTTATTAGATAAAAATTGCTGTACTGTTGGAAACTTTGAGATATCACTTGTTCAAAGCCATATTATTTATGAAATCGATAAGCGAAATGAGCCCTCCATGCAGCAAATAGCTGAATCCTTAGCAATGGATATAACTACATTTAGCAGACAAATACAAACCTTAGTCCAAATGGATCTAGTAAAGAAAACACCTTCACCACATGATAAACGTGTTTCGATTTTAAGTTTAACAGTGCAAGGTAAATTTGTAGCAGCCAATATTGATCACTCTATGAATACCTATTTAGAAGAGGTCTTTTCTCATATGAATGAATTTGAACGGGAAACAGTTATTCGTTCACTTAATTTATTAAACGAAGCTATGTCAAAATCCTCTGTATGTTGTAAACCTTTGTATTAGGCAAGAGAAATCTTGCTTTTATTTATAAAAAATACTTGTATTATGCAACTAATTTTAAATTGGGAGGTTATGTAATGAGTAATTGTGTAAAAGGTAGTGGAGTTGAAAATAGCTTTTGTGGGGCAGTGAATGAAAAGAAAAATATGATGAACTCTGAATTAAATAAAAATAACCACTTACCAATAGCAATTATCGGCGCCGGTCCGGTAGGTTTAGCAGCTGCTGCTCATTTAGCTGATAAGCAACAAAATTTCATTGTTTTAGAATCAGGCAGTAGAGTAGGCCACAATATTCTTGAGTGGGCTCATGTTCGACTGTTTTCTCCTTGGCAGTATAATATTGATAAGATAGCGAGAAAATTACTGAAAGAAAGTGGTTGGATGGAGCCACAAGCTGAAGAGCTTCCAACGGGAAAAGAGCTTGTAGAAAACTATTTAGAGCCATTAGCAAGCTTACCTCAAATTAAAAAGAATCTTCAGCTGAATGCAAAAGTTTTATCTGTAAGCAAAAAGAGTCTAGATAAGATGAAAAATTCGGGGAGAGAGCAAAGTTCTTTTGTTATTTATGTTGAGCAGCAGGGTGTTACAGAAAGAATAGAGGCAAAAGCTGTTATTGATGCAACAGGTACATGGGCACAGCCTAATCCAGTAAATGCTGATAATATTTGGACTACTGAAGAAAGAGAGCTTGAAGATCGAATTTTCTATGGCATACCAGATGTATCTGGGAAACAACGTAAGCGTTATATTGGGAAAAAAGTTGCAGTGATTGGAGGCGGTCATTCCGCGATTAATACAATTCTTGAACTTTCTACTTTAGGCGAAAACGTGGAAATTTATTGGGTGATGAGAAAGCTGAATGTCGAAAATGTGTATGGTGGGAAGGAAAAAGATGCCCTTAAAGCAAGGGGTGAGCTTGGAATTCGAATTCATCAGTTAGTTGAGAGTGGTAAAGTGAAGGTCTATACACCATTCATGATAAATCAGCTAGCTCGGAAAAGTAACGGGATTGAGCTAAGAGGGGAATATTTCGGTGAAGAATTTGCTATTTCAGAAATTGATGAAATTATAACGAACACGGGTAGCCGACCTGACTTCTCATTTTTGAGTGAAATCAGATTAAGTGTTGACTCATCAACTGAAAGTGTTGAGGCGCTGTCTCCTTTAATCGATCCAAATCTTCATAGCTGCGGTACAGTAAGACCACATGGTGAAGCAATCTTAAGACAACCGGAAAAGAACTTTTATATTGTAGGTATGAAAAGCTATGGCCGAGCACCAACATTTTTAATGGCAACAGGCTATGAACAAGTTCGTTCAATTGTTTCCTATTTAAGAGGTGATATTGAAGCATCAAAAAAAGTGGAACTTGAGCTTCCTGAAACTGGAGTTTGTAGTGTGAATATAGTTAGCCAAGAAAGCTGCTGTAATTAGAGAGTCCAAAAATTGGCATAATTAAAAACCCGGAATAAATTCCGGGTTTTGATTACACTTGCATTAAGTTATCCACGATACGCTGCCTCGCTTTTCGCATTGATTCTTAAGATTTTAACCTAAGAAAACCGCTTTAGCTGTTCAGAAAATGTTCTTCAATGAAAACAATGAATCCCATCCATCGGGTTAACCCTCCCAATTCGTTGGAGTCGAAGTGAAATCTTTAATAGTATAGCTCACACATCAATTGTTATACATTTTTTTATAAAAATCGTTAAATAAATTGAAAGTGGGCATGATATTTATGGTAATCTACATGTAAGAAGTAGCAATATTTGAAATAAATGTTTTAAACCACAAACTACAAAAGAGGTGTATTTGATGACTTTAGGTATACATGCTTATATAAGAATGAATGGCAACGGTAAAGAAGCGGTAAAATTTTATGAAGATGCGTTACAGGCTGAGAATTTAGGGGTTCAAACCTACGGAGAATTACCTGAAAATCCGGAATTTCCACTTCCTGAAGAAGCAAAAGACCGTGTAATCCACGCACAATTGAGAATTAATAATACATTTCTTATGCTTTCTGATATATTCCCGGGCCAACCATATCAAACTGGCTCACAGGTAGATATAGCGATCCTTTTTGATGACGTAGAAAAGTCGAGAGAGGTCTATGGAAAGTTACTAGTCGGTGGAGAAGTGCTTATGCCTTTACAAGAAACACCTTGGAGTCCTTCATATGGACAAGTTAAAGATAAATTCGGAGTGATTTGGCAGCTTTCGACCAATTTAGATTAGTGCCAGTCTATCCTTATAATAAGTACTTGAAAACGAAGAGTTGTATCTCCTTGCAGCTCTTTTTTAAATGGGTTTAAAGTGAATTGTTATTTAAATTGAGAGGGAGTGTAGCTAAATGAATTTCGAAACGGTTATGCAGGAGCTAGAGGCTCTTGGAAAAGAACGCATGAAAAAGATGTATATAAGTAATGGAGCACATGAACCAATTTTTGGAGTGGCAACAGGAGCTATGAAGCCTATTGCTAAGAAAATAAAAATAGATCAAGCATTAGCAGAACAATTATATGCTACTGGAAACTACGATGCGATGTACTTTGCAGGGGTTATAGCGGATCCAATGTATATGACTGAAGAAGATTTTGAGCGCTGGATTGATGGTGCGTATTTTTATATGCTATCGGATTATGTAGTTGCAGTAACTTTAGCAGAAGCAAGTATTGCACAGCAGGTTGCTGACAAATGGATTGCAAGTGGGGAAGAGCTTAAAATGTCGGCTGGCTGGAGCTGTTATTGCTGGCTATTTGGGAATCGACCAGATCATGAATTTGATCCAGAAAAAGTCTCAATTATGTTAGACCAAATTGAAAAAACAATTCATGATGCTCCAGAAAGAACGAAAGCCTCAATGAATAATTTTGTATATACCGCAGGCATTTCATATATTCCAAAACACGAGAAGGCTCTTGAAATTGCTCATGCTATTGGTTCAGTTGAAATCAAACGTCCTAACAAGAAAAGTTCGATTGTGAATTCAGCTGAATCAATTCAAAAGGATCTTGATAAAGGACGCCTAGGTTTTAAACGAAAATATGTAAGATGTTAAAATATATATATATAATATTATTATGTAAACTGAATTTAGATTATATGAGTCTCTTCTATATATGATCAGTAATTAAACAAAAGCATTCAAGAGTGATGTAGCTCTTGAATGCTTTTGTTTATCTTTATGTTGAATGAATTTGCTGTACCCGTCCAATTTGCCCATCAGTTAGCCTTACTTTAATCCCGTGAGGATGGTTAGGCGATTTAGTTAAAATATCTTTTATAATACCTCGTGTAAGCGTACCAGTTCTTTGATCCTTCTTTAAAACAATATCTACCGTAATACCAGGTATTACATCCTTACGATTTTGCCCGTTCATTAAACACCCATTTTTCTACGAGTATTGCTAGCCTTCTTAGTCTGCTGGCTCTTCATTTTTTGGCCAGAAAGATCAGTTTTCTTCTTCCCGTTACCATTGTTCGCATTGTTTTTTTTGTTCTCAAGCTGCTGCTTTACTAGCTCTTGCAGGCTTTTCTTTTTTGGTGCTTCGTTTTGGTTGTTCTCTGTCATAGGAAATTCCTCCTTATGGAATACATGTTGAATCAAGTATAATCTATTTTCGCGGCTTTGGAAAGAAAGGAGGTTGGTTCAATTTAAAGTTAAATTTAGGGAACATTTTATAGTTAAAGTTTTTGCTATAAAAAATGGTGTTTTGGACAATTGGAGATAATAATCGGTAAATTTGTCCTTTCTTTTGTAATATTTTTAAAAAAAAACAATCTAATCTTAAAAGGAGGGTTTTGATGAAAATCCAAATCATAGTGTGCCTGTTAATGATATGTTTCTTGATAGGATGTAATATGGACGAATCAGCTCAGATAGCATCGACAAAAATTCCTGCCATATCTGATATACACGAAGAAAAACCACCAACGTTAATAATAATGATTGGGGAAGAGGTTATAAAAACTTATACTGGAGCTTATTCTTGGCATTATATAAAGAAGAGTACAGGGGAGGTGATTCAAGTTCAAACAGATCATGCACCTCCATACGAAATGGTCAATATCGAAGAAGGTACCACTGTGAACCTAACCGAACATATAGATGTACGATTTTCTATTGAACCATCTAGTTACGAATTGAGGTTGTGGAACAGTGAAGAAGTGATTGCAACCTATAATTCATTTGAAGAGATCAAGGAAAGAGGAAACTATATTGTTGAAGTAGTAGGAAACTGGGAAGAAAGCAGAGCAACTTATGTAGCTGCACTTAATATCACAAAACAGTAGAAACCTTATATAGGTTTCTTTTTTATGGATTAGAAGGTATAAAACTCGCTAAAACGTATAAGTTCAACTAAGCTTAGCCAAGTGTTTTAACAAAAAACTACACAATCTGTAACTTTATCCCATTTTATTCGTTTATAAAATATAGCTGAAATTAAGGAGATTTTATGAAAAATTTGAAAATTTTTGATGAAGCTTTTTTAGCATTTTGCTGGCTGCTGTTAATTATTTCAATAATTTTATTTGTCATTTTTGGTAGCTTCTTATTTGCATTATTTATTCAGGAAATTCAATGGAGTTCATAAGGAGGTAATGCTATGATTATACAACTAAATGTACTAGGATCTTTTATATTTTTCATCACTGGGTTGTTGTTACTAATATTTTTTATTAGATTAATTATCTTCTTCTTTAAGAAAAATAGATTTCCTAAAAAGCTTTTAATTGCTTCATTAGTAGGAATAGGTATGTTTTTTTGCATTTTCGTTTATCTCAATTATTTTTTTACCTTCGATCAGCTTATAGGGGAAACTTTTAAAGAACCTGTGAGCTCGCCAACAAAAAAATATACTGCAAATGCTTATCTGCAAAACTATGGAGGCGCTGTTGGTGGCGTTAAAATCTGGGTGAATATCACTAATCATGAAGATAATGATCAAATTAAAACTGTCTATTATGGTGAAGCTAGCAGTAACTTTTTTATGTATTGGATTGATGAGGAGACAATTTCGATTTCTCATGAATCATCAAATCATATAGATGCTGAAGATAGTATTGAATTAGATGTAAGTACTGATATTTACGATGAAACCGGCATCGCTTGTACAAGCCTTTTAATGAAAGATGAATATGAAAATTGCTATCAAAATTGAATAAAGATTACTTGCGAATTGGAAATTTATGGTACTATTAAAGTGTCAAATAAAGAAAATAAAAGGAGGAAATATGAAGCGCAAAACTTGTAATTTAATAACTCTATCGGGATTTGTCATCGCGTGTATTTTGCTTTTCAAAAAACGAAAATCGAAACAAGGTCAAACACTCTTTGTTTCTAGTGGAATCGAAATTGAATACCCTGTTATTGATATAGAGAAGAATGAAGTGACAGCTTATATTACATACAATGAAAAATTATATATGAGAGTTCAATACAATGTGAAAACTCACGAAATCAAAGTAAACGGAAGTGTAGAAACCATTAAACTCAACCCCTTGATCATAAATAAGCTCAAATTGAATGATGCAGAATACATCGAAATGATTAAAATGAATGCTGAATATTTAATTGAGAGTGAAAAAAGGAATTCTCGATCACTTGTAAAATAGTAAATTTGGAAAAATGTATTGACTTCCTCCAAAATTTTCTTTAATATGATGAAGAATAAATTACCCGAGCGAGTCGGGAGAGGTTCATAGCTGATACCCTCTATAAAAAACTATGGAAACATGACGATTCGCCATGTCCATAACAGGACGTGGCTTTTTTTATTTGCTTGTTTCATATTTTTTTATATTGCCATTGCTACAGCCTCTCTTGAAAGTGTTGGGATACATTTTCTAGGAGGTTTTTTTATGTCTGGCCGTAAAAATGAAGAAGGCTTAAATGATTTGAAATTATTAGGAAACCAAAATACGCAATATCCATCTGATTATGCTCCTGAGGTTCTGGAGGCTGTAGATAGTCTGCATTCAAACCGTGATTATTTTGTAAAATTTAACTGCCCAGAGTTTACAAGTCTTTGTCCAATTACGGGTCAGCCTGATTTTGCGACAATGTACATTTCATATATTCCGGATCAGAAAATTGTAGAAAGTAAATCATTAAAGCTGTATTTATTTAGCTTTAGAAACCATGGTGATTTTCATGAAGACTGTGTAAACATTATTATGAATGATCTTATCAGCTTACTAGACCCAAGATATATTGAGGTTTGGGGTAAATTTACGCCACGTGGAGGAATCTCGATTGATCCATGGTGCAATTATGGTAAGCCAGGCACGAAGTATGAAGAAATGGCGAATTACCGTTTAATGAATCATGATTTAAATCCAGAAAAAGTCGATAATCGATAACTAAATAATCCTTCATATTGGAAGGAAGAGGTTTTAGCTACCCTCTTAAAAAAACTAAGAAGAAACAGCATTTCTCTTAGAGTGCTGTTTTTTCGTTTAAAGGAGTTTTAAGGATGAAACAAGGTAAAGCAATTGTAGTATTTAGTGGTGGGCAGGATAGTACCACTTGTCTGTTCTGGGCGAAGGAGCGTTATGCTGAAGTGGAAGCGGTGACTTTTGATTATGGTCAAAGGCATTGTCTTGAAATTGAATGTGCAAAAGAGATTGCAAAGGAGCTTGACGTAAAGCATCATATTTTGGATATGTCCCTTTTAAATCAGCTGGCACCGAATGCATTAACGAGAACTGACATTGAAGTAGCAGATGGAGAGGATGGGGAGCTGCCATCTACATTTGTACCTGGAAGAAATCTACTTTTCATGTCCTTCGCAGGAGTTTTAGCAAGTCAAGTGGGAGCAAAGCATATCGTTACAGGTGTTTGTGAAACAGATTTCAGCGGTTATCCTGATTGTCGCGATATTTTTATAAAATCATTAAACGTAACACTGAATCTATCTATGGATGACACCTTCGTGATTGAAACACCGCTTATGTGGCTGAACAAAGCACAAACCTGGGAGCTAGCTGATAAATTAGGAGCACTTGATTTTGTACGTGAAAGAACCCTTACTTGCTACAACGGTGTAATTGCAGATGGGTGTGGTGAATGTCCATCTTGTAAATTGCGTCAAAATGGATTAGATGAATATTTAACCTTGAAAAAGGGTCTTAAGGCATGAGAGAGTTTCGAATTGTCGACCAGCTGCAGAAGCTTGATGTGGATATCAAAAAAAATCAATTAAAGTATCATTCAAAGCGAGTTCTCGTAAGTAAAGAATTTACCTTTGATGCAGCACATCACTTACATAATTATGAAGGTAAATGTAAAAACCTACATGGCCATACGTATCGTGCAGTTTTAGGAATAAGTGGCTATACAGATGAACGTGGGTTAGTAATAGATTTCGGTGATATCAAAGAAATCTGGAAGCAGCAAATTGAAATTGATTTAGACCATCGTTACTTAAATGAAACACTCCCATTAATGAATACAACGGCAGAAAATATTGTGGTTTGGATATATGGGAAGCTGGCAGAGGCATTATTGAATACTCAAGATTATAACGGGCTTCGTGTGGAATTCGTTCGTTTATATGAAACGCCAACTAGCTATGCAGAGGCAAGACGGGAGTGGATGGAGCTTGAGTAAAATTCCTGTTATGGAGATTTTCGGTCCGACCATTCAAGGTGAAGGGATGGTTGTTGGACAGAAAACGATGTTTGTAAGAACGGCTGGCTGTGACTATTCCTGCTCCTGGTGTGATTCAGCCTTTACATGGGATGGTAGTGGAAAGCATTTGATTTCTCAACTAACAGCTGAAGAAATTTGGGCTGAGTTAAAACGACTTGGCGGAAACGGTTTTTCTTTTGTAACGATTTCAGGAGGCAATCCAGTACTTCTCCGAAATTTAGAGGGTCTGGTTAATAGATTGAAAGAAAATAACATTAAAATTGGTGTCGAGACACAGGGGAGTAAATGGCAAGAGTGGTTATATGAGGTAGATGAATTAACTATTTCACCTAAGCCTCCTAGTTCGGGGATGGTAACGAACTATTCGATGCTAACTGAAATAATTGAAAAGCTAAATAGTAAAAATAGCAATCAAAATATTTCATTAAAAATCGTCATCTTTAGCGAAGTTGATTATGCATATGCAAAGGATATTCACCTTAGATACCCAGAAATCCCTTTTTACCTTCAAGTTGGTAACGACGATATTTCAGAGAGTGACAATGAGAAGCTGGTTAGTCGTTTACTTGAAAAATACGAGGTATTAGTTGATAAGGTTGTTGCAGATGAGGAACTACGGAATGTTAGAGTTTTGCCGCAGCTACATACGCTGATCTGGGGTAATAAAAGAGGCGTCTAGCTTTGATGTGCAAATTTAAATTTAAGGAGATAGACATGAGAATATTATTTTATTTATTATCAATTGTGATTGCTAATGTAGTCACAGCGCGATTTGCTCCATTAGAATTTGGGATGTTTATCGTTCCAATGGGGACGCTTTTTGTTGGAGCAACCTTCATTTTCCGAGATCTTGTTCAAAATAAATATGGTCGTAAGAAAACATACCTATTTATTTTTACAGCTTTATTTTTATCTGCGATAGTTTCCTATTCTCTAGGAGATACTCTTATGATAGTAGCTGCTTCAGCTCTTTCATTTTTAATCGCTGAAACAGCAGATACTGAAATCTATACACGTCTAAAGCTTCCAATGGCTTGGCGAGTATTTTACAGTGGGATTGTTGGCGGCTTCTTTGATTCAGTTGTATTTGTAATTGTCGGTTTAAGTCCACTCGGTGCAGGGTTCCTGCCATGGGAGGCGGTACCAGCAGCTATTTTAGGTCAAGTAATTGTAAAAACAGTGATCCAAATGTTTGGTGCATTAATTTTAAGCCAAATTCATGGAACTAAAGAAAAAGAAGTAATGGCAGGATAAAACTAAAGAAGCAGCCACCTTTCTAATATGAAGGTGGCTGCTTTTTTTCTAGCTTTAAGTTAATTCAATTATAGCATAATTTCCCAAAGAATTTCAGTCTATATTTTCTCCTTTTTGGTGGTTATGATAAGTAAATAAGTGGGATTCATTTCCAATAATATTATGGACGGGGTGGAGAGATGAAATACGTTTATCATATGGTACCTAAAAGCATGGTGGGAGAAAATCTTATTTCTTTAAATGAAATGAAATTAAGTGAACCAACACTTTATGAAAACTATGCGAAAAAGTATTTTGATCATCCTGACAGACCGAAGCTATTAGCTAAAAGCGTTCCTAAGCTAAATTGTTTGTGGAATGACGTCATTTTTTTATTGCCCCTGCATCCGTACTATATCTACGAAGCGTTGAATTCAATCGGAAGCAGTGTGAAAAAGGACTTAATGTTCTACAAGATTCCTACAGAACGCTTGCTTGAAAATAAAAATGCAGTATTTTTGTATAGCAAGGAAAAGGATAACGGTCCAGCTTCTGAAATTCCAGAAGATGAAGTGGAACTCATCGATATTATTTCGTATGAGGAGTGTTCTTCCTTACCGGTAGATACTTACGAATACTTTAAAGAAGGTCATAAAAATGGCAGCCAGATGGGGATGTTTGTTTATATTCCCCACATCTTGAGTTTAGGAAGCATCAATGTGAAGGATGTAGAGAGGGTAATTGGAGTATTTCACCGGAAAAATGAGCTGAAAATGTATTGGGAAATCTTAGGATCCTTTAAGTAAACATATATAACATGATAGTAGATTGAGGAGGGAAGTCAATTGAATGTAAAAGAGACTAAAAAACAATTGATAATTAGCTCTTTATTTTTTGTACTATTTATTATTGGAGGAAGCATTCAAATAATGTCTTCACCATTCCTTTTTGTGAGAGGCATTAATCTTTTTCTTGTGATAAGTAGTGCTGCTGTTTTGGGAGCCTTCATTCGCGAGTTTTATGTTGTGAAAGAGAAAATCAGAAATAGTAATAATTGAACTATATGAGGATAATTTATATGAAGTTGGACAAACTTAGTAATAAAAATACTAGAGGTATGATAACTTGAAAAAAATATTTCCTTTATTATTATTGTTCGTAATGGGTTTTACTATAGAGACAGGTGACGAAAAAGTTTTTGCAAATTCTAAAGAAACTACGCCTTATTATGAAGACCATTCAGTAAGGGTTGGGTATAAAACGGTAGATGAAGCAGTTAGTGAGTTTGAAAAGAATTGTGATTGTGTAGTAAAACTTCCTGCAATGATTCCTGACCTTAAGTTTACCCATGAATTTGGAGCATATTATAAGGATCACAAGGATAGACAAAAAGATTTGCTGCAAATTCGCTTTGTAAATAGAGAACAGAAAAATAATATTTTTAAGATTGATGTTCGTCCTAGTAAAGTGAGCTATGAAGGGAAAGAATATACGCTTCAGGATGGCAGTAAAGGTATTTATGTGGAACACCATATCTTTCACGTTTTTGTCTTTGAAAAAAACAATTTACAGTACATTGTAAGAATTGATAAAAACGCTAGCGATATAGATCCCTCAAAAGCTCTGATGGATGTTGCAAATTCGGTTAATTAGTTAAATTAATATTGGTTTTAAAAAGGGCATTTATCCAAAGAAGGATGATGCTCTTTTTTGTCGAATTATTATATAAGTCTAATATTTTCCATATGCTTTTTATATAGGGAGTGATGTGACAATGAACGTAGTGAGGAAATATTGGCTGTTATTAGGAGGACTAGGCTTTTCGAATTTAGGGAACTGGATTTATCTAATCGCATTAAACCTATCTGTATGGCATCTTACCCATTCGCCGGCAGCTGTTGCTGGTATCTATATGGTTGGTCCCATAGCGCGAATATTAAGTAATTTAGTAGCTGGTTCAATTATTGACCGTAATAATAAAAGAAGGCTAATGATTTGGTCAGATATCATCCGTGGAATCCTTGTATTTATAATGCCGTTTTCAACTTCTATTTGGTTGATTTATAGTCTTATATTTATAGCGAATATCGCGAGCAGTTTTTTTGGTCCGAGTAGTACATATGTAATTACAAAATTAGTAAATGATGATGATAAGCAACGTTTTAATGCGCTTCTTAGTACAATAAATTCCGGTTCATTTATGATAGGACCTGCCTTAGCAGGGGGGATTATTGTTCTAAGTAATACAAGTGTCGCAATGTGGATTAATAGTTTAACATTTTTTGTTTGTGCTCTTGCCATTTATTTATTGCCTAAATTTGATGATGTAACGTCTGATAAACGGGAAATTGTTAGGTTACATACGATTATCGAAGACTTTAAAGTCGTTTGGTCGTTTATTCGGCAGCTACCAGCCCTATTATACTTTTTATTACTTTTCAATTTTGCATTAATCATCGCGTTTGCCCTAGATTCTCAGGAAATGACATTTATAAAGGATGTGTTGGATGCATCTGATAGTGTTTATGGAATAATTGTTAGCGTTGCAGGAGTGGGAGCAATTATCGGAGGCATATTTGCGACTACTTTAGTAAACAAGCTATCCTTAAAAACCTATATAGGACTAGGGTTTTCACTTACTTTACTAAGCTATACAGTTTTCTACGCCTCCAATACACTTTGGTTGGCTATTGTCAGTTTCGTTACATTAGGGCTGTTCATGGCATTTTGCAATACAGGCTATGCTACGCTGTACCAGAAAACCATTCCAACAGAAATTATGGGGCGCTTCGGTAGTGCCATCAATCTTTTGCAAAGTGCTCTACAGGTAACACTAACATTTGTAATAGGTGTGCTTGCAGAGTGGTATTCATTACAGATTACAACAGTGTGTTTTGCAGCTGTAGGACTATTATTGGCTTGTATTCTTTATGCTCATATTTTGGTTAATAAAAAAGCGCTTGGCTTAGAATGACGGGAATTGTAAATTAGTTGGAAATACCTTCTTGCTAGTTTGGACTTTTCAATTTATTCTTAAAATAGAGGTAAGTATGGAAAGGGGTTAAAGGAATGTTTAAAAACCTAGTAGGAAATGCAGTTGGAGATGCTTTAGGATTAAGCGATATCGGGCAGGTGATTAAGCCTGAGGACTATAATAAAACGGAATCAGACGATTTCATCCTAACAGAAGATGGAGAACAGATTTTCTTCCTTATTAAATCTAAATCAGATGAGTATTGCTTCACTAACATGGCATTATTACATTTAGATGGAGATTCGGCTTTAAGCAAAAAGCGCGTGTTAAAGCGTTATGATTTTTATAAACATCATATTGAAAATGTAATGCTGGAAACTGCTGGTACGATTGACCTTGATCTTGAAATTAAATTCCAAATTGGTCACAATTCATTCTCAATTGATATTGCTAAGAAATTTGGTGTGGAAATTGCAGATCTTTACAAATCCTTACTAGCAATTTCAAAAATTCAAGAAAAGAATGCTCGTCTAAATGAGTTTGCCAAAGAAGCAGTGTTAATCGCTCGTGATGTAAATTACGGTCAAAGAAATACAGACACACCAACGAATATCGAATTTAACAAAATTGTTAATCTCACAAATTCTTGGTTGAAGCAAACCTACGATCAAAACGAGAAAAAGGATTTCTCTGATGTTTTCCAAAAGTATATCCAAAACTAAATAAGCGAAAAAGCGTTGATCAAAGAGATTGACGCTTTTCTTGTAATTTCGGGTCATAATTATAATTTATGGAAAATTATAAATTTAATAACATTTCTTTATGTTGTGGATTTGTTTAAAATTGGAAGAGAAGGTGATGTAAAACAAATGAATGGAGGAAAACTAAATGACTTTTCATTTTAAAGCAATTGACCATATTCAACTAGCGGCACCAATGGGGAGTGAGATGGAGGCTCGAAAATTCTTCAGTGAGATACTAGGCTTTACTGAAATTGAAAAGCCTGAACAACTGAAAAAGCGCGGTGGAGTTTGGTTTGCATTTGGCAATCAGCAAATTCATATTGGTATCGAAGAACCCTTCGCACCTGCAAAAAAAGCACACCCAGCCTTTGAAGTAGATAATATCGAGGCACTCGAACAGCACTTAACAAAAAACAATATCACAATCACCAAGGATGATAACCTTCCAGGGGCTAAACGTTTCTATGTATCTGATCCATTTGGAAATAGAATCGAGATTTTAGAGTGGGTTTAAATTTTTTTATTATGTAAAAGTAGGGGGATGAGGGATGAGACCTGTAGAGATTATAGGAATGCTATTTTTCGGCGCTATACTCATTATTGTCCTCGCTATTATTTGGTTTATCTTTCGAAAAAAGAAAAAAATAGCTCTTACAGTGACGATTATTTCAGTCCTTGCCTTCATTTTATTTTTCTCTTTTCGTCCCTCCTATGTGAAAATGCAGCATGCAAAGCGATACAGCATTTTAGTCGATTATTTACAGGAGAACTACCCAAAGCATGAGTTTGAGATAACACCTAAAATTCTTGAAGAAGGTTACCAGCCTTATGAATATCGAGTTGTTGCCAACGGATACAAATACCGAAATGAATACTATAAAGTTGATTCAGATCATACAGTTACCTTTACCTCTTATTCTACAATGGACAAAGCAAATAAGGATGAGATTGATCAATTATTGTTTAACTCAGTAGTTATCGAAGCACCTTTCGAGTATCTTGAAAAAGAAGTGAAGGTTGAGGAAATTGCCAATTATGAGGAAGATACTTTTTTAGTACGTTTAGTTCTTATTGAGGGAAACTTCATCTTAGCGAATTATTTAATAAAAAACGGACAATATTTTTTACAACAATGGAATCTTCCTGGTGAGAATAATACTATTGAAATGGAAGTATCACCATCTGGCAACAAAAATTATTATGTGATGGCGACATTACCAGGCTTCAATAAAGAACATTGGAAAACGGTAAACCCGATGGCGTCTAAAATTCAGCTTACTGAAGAAATTCCAGCAATATATGTTATTTCGAATTAAATTAAATTAATTTTAATTGTAAAAATGTCCAGTAAACATAACTTACTAGACATTTTTGATATTGCTTAAATCAATCCTTGATAATCAGTCCTAGTAATGAAGCAAATTGAATCGCCTGATTTGATGAAACCTTGCAGCCTCTTAAATTTGAAAGAGAAACATTTAAATCATCAAAAGTAGAAGTGCTTAAATCAATGCCTTTTAGAGAGGTTTCTTCAAAATTAGCACCGTCTAAATGACAGTTTTTAAGCTCGATACTTTTAAGCTTACAATCATAGAAATCCGTATTTTTTAATAAACAATTATTAATAATCACTTTATCGAGCTTTGAGTTACCAAACATTGATAGGTTTAAAACTGAATCTTCAAATTGTACATTTCCAAGACTCGATTCTGTAAAATTAACGCCTAATAGCTTGCAATCTACAAATCTTACACGATGAATAGAGGACTTACTTAGATTGGCATTAGACAAATCACATTTTTCAAATAAGACATCAGTCAAATCGATATTTTCAAAATCTGTATTATTGAATCGGCAATTTTTAATAGTCATTTGAGTTAATCTAGCACGATGAACGACTTCATTTTCAAAATTAGAATGCTGTATCTCGCAATATTCTAACTCTGGATCTTCTTCATGAAAGATATCATGAAAATTTTTAGTTGTTAAATCAGCTGGAATTTTAGGGAAATCAATTTTCATATAAGGATCACCGCCGTATTTTAGTTTATTAAACTATAACATTTTGTAGATTGACGGCGAAGTGATAAATATGATTACATAAAAACTAAGAAATAGGAGGGATTGGTTTGGAGTTATTTATGTTCATTATACCAACTGTCTTTTCAATATTATGGTTCTATAATTTAGTCCAGCTAATTGATAAAGTAAAACAGGGAAAAAGTTATCATAATCAAAAAATATTAGGTTGTGCCTGGAGTGCGGGCTTTACTTTATCAATGGTTTTTTCATTTATGGGTTTACATTAAAGTAAAAAGGTATTCGAAGGAAGGGTCGAATACCTGACATTTGGTCAAAATTGATTATCTGGATGGAGGTTATTTTGCATAAGCTCCTGTACATTAACGATTTGTTCTTTAGTTGCCAGCTCTGTTTTATACCAGCCTTTTTTGTTCATAATCTCGAAGAGCTGAAATTGATTATTACTAGCATTTTCAAAGCAATGCTCATAAATTTCACGCAGTTTGGGGTGTGTTGTTTCTAACAGAGTATTGCTGACGCTGCGGCAACGTCCTTTTTCTAGCTCTAAGCATAGCTGTAGCATTTCGCGGTCAGTTAAACCACGTCCTTCAATATTATTTGGCATTTAATTCACCCTTTACGTTATTGAATATTCTTTGTTCTGTTGAAGTATTGGGAAAGCTCAACGATTTTTAGCTGATGCTTTTCTGCCATTTCTTCAAGGGACTTCTTTAGCTCCTGGTCGTCACATTGCGCAGCACACCAATTCATTGTTTTTGCGGTAATTTCTTCTGCGCGAATTTCATCTTCAATAAATGCCAGTTCCTTAAGCGTAAGTTCGGTCATCATTTCACCTCCGAACAATTTATTTATGAAGTTAGTATTGTTTGGAGAAAGCAATTTTATCCATCTTAGATTTTTAAAGAAGGGGAATGTATATGATTTTTAATAATCAAAATAAAACTATTTCTACCAATCGATTAATACTACGGCTTTTCCAAAAATCAGATGCTATAACAGTTGCCAAATTGTGCAATAACTATAATATTTATAAAAGTACCTTATATCTGCCATATCCATATGAGGAAGCAGATGCTTTAGGTTGGATTGAGCAGCATCTGGAGAATTTTAACGCGAATCGATTATATGAGCTTGCGATAACAGATAAAAAAAGTGGTGAATTATATGGAGCCATAGGACTTTCTAATAATGAAACCTTCCAGCAAGGAGAGCTTGCCTACTGGGTTGGGGAAGAGTACTGGGGAAAGGGCTATGCAACAGAAGCCGCCCAAGCAATGGTGGAATTTGCTTTTGAAATAAAGAATTATCACAAGGTTTTTGCTCGATACTTTGGTTCTAATCCTGCTTCAGGTAAAGTTATGGAGAAAATAGGCATGAAAAAAGAAGGAATCCTCATCGACCAAATCAAAAAAGATGGTCATTTCGAAGACTTAGTATATTACGGAATTGTAAAATATGAAAGTAAATAAAGGGAAGGTAAAAGTGTTGATCCTAGAGAAAGGATGGACGCTTTTTTTTTTCTGAATTAAGGGAAGGATGCAAAATAGAACCGATATCACGACCTTTCGAGAGGAACCATGCTTCTGAAGGTAGTATAGCCGGGGATATTGCGACAAGATGAGAGGAAATTTGCTTTGAAAGGTATCAAAGCCGAGGAGATTGCGACGAAGCAAGAGGTAGTTTGCTTTGAAAAGTAGCAAAGTGGGAGTTATTACGCCGATCCAAGAGGACACCTGCTTCAGAAGGTAGCAAAGCCAGTGTTATTACGACGAAGCAAGAGGAAACCCGCTCCAAAAGGTAGCAAAGCAAGCGTTATTACGACGATGTAAGAGTTAGTTCGATTAGAAAAGTAGCAAAGCGGGAGATATTACGCCGATCCAAGAGGACACCTGCTTCAGAAGGTAGCAAAGCTGGCATTAATATGACGAAGTATCAGGAAACCCGCTCCAAAAGGTAGCAAAACCAGCGTTATTACGACGATGTAAGAGTTATTTTGATTTGAAAAGTAGCAAAGCGGGAGATATTACGACGATCCAAGAGGACCCCTGCTTCAGAAGGTAGCAAAGCTGGCATTAATACGACGAAGTATCAGGAAACCCGCTCCAGAAGGTAGCAAAGCCAGTGTTATTACGACGATGTAAGAGTTAGTTCGATTAGAAAAGTAGCAAAGCGGGAGATATTACGACGATCCAAGAGGACACCTGCTTCAGCAGGTAGCAAAGCTGGCATTAATACGACGAAGTATCAGGAAACCCGCTCCAAAAGGTAGCAAAACCAGCGTTATTACGACGATGTAAGAGTTATTTTGATTTGAAAAGTAGCAAAGCGGGAGATATTACGACGATCCAAGAGGACACCTGCTTCAGAAGGTAGCAAAGCCAATGTTATTACGACGAAGCAATAAGAACCCCGCTCCAAAAGCTATCAAAGTCAACATGATTACGACAAACCAAAAGTAAACTCACTCCACTGGGGATTAATAACGCTCGCCACGTCCACTCCCATCCCAATTCAAATCTCTAACACTCAATCCTTCATCACTATCAAACACACCAATTAACTTCTACTAACAACTCTAGTCCCTATCTAAAAAATGCATAAACTTTTTTTCATCGCTCATAATAAATAGGATTTTAAGGAGGGAGTTTTTGATGGAAATACCAGCACGTGCAGGAGGGAAAAGTGAAAAGAGCGGTGGAGGAAAGTTGAAATGGTGGCAACTCTCCCTGATTGGTGTTGGCTGTACCATTGGAACTGGTTACTTTCTTGGTTCGGGTATAGGTATTTCAAAAACAGGTCCTTCCATTGTCATCTCATTTATACTTGCCGGCATTACAGCCATGATTGTTTCAGAGCAGCTTGGAAAAATGTTTATCCAGGACCCACAAAAAGGGTCATTTCGTTCCTATACTAAAAAAGCTTTTGGAAGATGGGCAGGGTTTAGTAGTGGTTGGGTATATTGGTTCTCCGAAATGCTTATTTCCGGGAGTCAATTGACCGCACTTTCTATATTAACTCGCTTCTGGTTCCCCAATATACCGATTTGGATACTTGCATCAATTTACGCAACACTTGGAATAATTGTCGTTCTTATCGGAACAAAAGGCTTTGAACGAACCGAAAACTTATTCGCAGTAATGAAAGTGGCCGCTATTTTTATGTTTATCATCTTAGCGATTTTAGTATTATTTGGATTTTTCGGCGGAAATCGAGATGATTTTGATATACCTAATACAGCAAATGAGTTCTTTGCTGAAGGTATGATCGGCTTATGGTCATCCCTTATATTTGGTTTTTATGCTTTTGGTGGTATAGAAATCATGGGGATACTCTCAGTTAGGCTCCAACAGAAAACAGAGGTTATCAAGTCTACTACTGTTATGCTGATTATCTTAACGTCAATTTATATAATCTCAATAATATTAGCTTCAGGCTTAGTTGCCTATGATGAATTTAATGCAGAGGAAAGTCCCTTTGTCATTTCCTTGGCAGAGTATAATTTAGCATTTTTCCCCTATGTCTTTAATGCAGGTGTTATTATAGCGGGCTTCTCAACAATGGCAGCATCACTTTTTGCTGTAACAAGCATGCTCGTTACAATGTCTGAGGAAGGGGATGCGCCAAAGGTATTTTCTAAAAAAAGTAAATTAAAGGTACCACCTTTTGCATTAGCATTAACCATTTCTGTGTTAGTTATTTCTATAATCGTCTCACGCATTGTACCAGATCGAGTTTACGAATATATCACAACTGCTGCAGGGTTAATGCTTATATACAATTGGTTTTTCATACTTATTTCTTTTCCTAAGCTTATAAAAGCGACAAAGTTTGATCATGTAAAGCGATTTTTAGCCATGCTCCTTATACTACTTGCAGTAAGTGGAACCTTGGTAGATAAAGCAAATCGTATGGGCTTTTTTGTAAGTGTAATTTTCATAGTACTTGTTATAGTTGTTATTTTATTTATGAGAAAAGGGAAGAAAAAGAACAAGAATGAGCTGCCTCGTGGAATTTAGCAGACATTCAGAAAGCAAAATTAAGTATGTTAGAAAAACAATAATTTAATGGCTTGTACACCAAAATATAACCCGAAGCCAATAAGGGACAGGCCTGAAATTGCCGAAATCAAACCTAGAAGCTTTGCTGTTAAAACCTTTCTGAAGCTACTTGAAATAAAAGCCATAGTAACATCCCATATAAATAACCCAACGAAAATTGCAAGGCTATATAAAATCACATGGTCAAGATCGTAGGTAGTAACGGTTTTGGCCAATACTGAACCAAAGATACCTAACCAGAACATCATCGATAATGGATTAGTAATAGAAAGTAAAAAACCGTAGAAAAATGATTTTTTAAGTGAATCGTTTTTCATCTTATTCATCTTGATTTCTTTTTTTGCGTTGATAATGCTATCTACGCCGGTGTAAATCAGTACAAAACAACCGAATGACCAAAGTAATGTTTGCATAAATGGAGTTTCAAGAAAATGAAAAACACCCAAATATACTATGGCCATATAAATAGCGTCAGCTAACATTGCACCTAAACCGACTAGCCAAGCATGTCCGAATCCACCATAAATTCCTTTCGTAATTTGAGCTGCGTTTACAGGACCTATTGGAGCTGCAAGCGAAATCCCTAGTATGACATATCCGAAAAAAGCACTCATTTCAAAACTCCTTTAGTAACTAAAAATGGTTTGTACCATCTTATTCGTTATGGAGCAGAAGTAGGACAACTATTAATGCTTATTAAATTCTAAATACATTCAAGGAGTAGAAACAATGTCTGTTCATGTATATCAAACCTTTGAAATTAAACAAGATAAATTTAAAGAGGCAATCGAGAATTTACAGGAAATCAAAAAATATCGAAATGATTCTTATGATCATGAGGTAGAAGTGCTAATTCCTATTACGGGATACGATTATACTTACGCCATTATGGCAACTTACGATGGACTAGCCGAGATGGAATTTCAGGATAGAAAAATGTTTGATGATGATGAATATTTAAAACTAGTCGGAAAATTGTTCCTTGAGCATGTTGTTCAAGGAACAATGGTTACTCAGATTTATCGTGGAATCAATAAGAAGGTGTCTAGTAAGGATGAGAAAAAAAGTGAAGAATGATTAAAATTAAAACGCATAAATAAAGCGATTTTACTCAAAATAAAAAGACGGAGGTGAGTGACAATGGAAAAAAGAAACTACAATAATAATCGTCATCAACAAAACCAAAACAACAATCGTGAAGAGTTCGCGGAGGATTTAGACTTCAACCGCAACCAAGAGGAATTTGCTGATGAAGCAAGCTTCAACAACCGCAACCGTAATAACCAAAACCAAAACGACGACAACTGTGAAGGTTGTTAATTAAAAACCAAAAATGAATTTAACTCTGAACTAAGTTTGGCCTAAAAAGAGCGTTTATTCCGATAATAAGAATAAGCGCTCTTTTAATGTGTTATTTAAGAAAAAAATAAAATGGTTAGCTATTTATGTCAATCCTGTATTATACTATCGAAGAGAGGAATTTTGCATTCTGAATCAATATATAGTCTGAAGGCATATTAAATGCTTGGACGTCTAATTTAGATATAGTTAAAGTTGAGCTCTTATTTAAATGTACAATGCTTAGAGAGTAGGCATTTGTACATTTTTTATGTGTATGAAGGGATTTTTATAAAAATCGATTTTCTTTTGTTGGGGGAATGAAAGGATGATTTTTTAATCAAAACATACGCAGGTATAAAAAAAGGCTTTAGAGAGAATTTAAAAGAAAGTGAGTATTATTATGAATAAAAATACAAAGGTTGTTTTAGCAATCTTATTAGGGAATTTGTTTATCGCATTTTTAGGCATTGGCTTGATTATTCCAGTGTTGCCTACAATCATGAATGAATTACAAATTTCCGGAACTGTTGTCGGTTATTTAACTGCCGCATTTGCGTTAACATCTCTTGTATTATCACCAATTGCAGGGCGATTTGCCGATAAATATGGTCGCAAGATTATGATAATATTGGGGCTCGCTACCTTTGCTGTTTCGGAGCTATTATTTGGATTAGGTAAAACAGTTGAAGTTTTATTTATTTCACGAATTTTAGGCGGTGTTAGTGGAGCATTTATCATGCCAGCTGTAATGGCGTACATTGCCGATATAACAACTATGGAAACAAGACCAAAAGCACTGGGCTACATGTCTGCTGCAATTAGTACAGGATTCATTATTGGACCAGGTGTTGGGGGCTTTCTTGCTGAAATAGGTACACGTGTGCCATTCTTTGCCGCAGCTGTGTTAGGTGTAGTCGCTACTGTGTTATCGATACTATTTTTAACAGAGCCTGAACGTACGGAGCAACCAGAAGTTGTGGAACATGCTAAATCGAAATCTCCTTTAAAGAAGATCTTAATTCCAATGTTCTTAATTGCCTTTTTAATATTATTTATTTCATCATTTGGTCTAGCCGTGGTGGAATCGTTTATTAGCTTATATACAGACCATAAATTTGGCTTTGAACCGAGAGATATTGCGATTGTAATAACTGTTTCTGCTCTTATTGGTGCATTATCACAGGTTTTACTATTCGATCGAATGACACAATGGTGGGGTGAAATTAAGTTAATTCGTCTTTGCCTTGTAATTTCAGCAATTTTTGTATTTGCTATCACGCAAGTGTCTAGTTATTTAATGATTATTTTTGTTATTACGATGTGCTTCGTTGGATTCGATTTAATACGTCCGGCTGCAACCTCATATCTATCCAAAATAGCAGGAAATGACCAAGGCTTTGTTGGTGGCATGAACTCTATGTTTACTTCACTTGCAAATGCAATTGGTCCAATTTTGGGTGGTATGCTATTTGATATTGATGTTGACTATCCATATTATCTAGCAACTGTATTTTTAGCAGTCGCGTTAGGAATTGCTTTAGTATGGAAAAAACCAGTACTCAAGCAACCTGCCGAAACAGTAAGCGCAACAAAGTAAGGCACAAACTTTGAAATTACAAATGTTGTATTGGTATAATAAGGATTAGTGAGTATATATGAAAGAGGTAGATACTATGAACGCTTATGATGAATATATGAAGGGCATTGTGCAACCAATGCGCCAAGAATTGGTAGATGCAGGCTTTACCGAATTAACAACTCCTGATGCTGTAAATGAATTTATGGCTTCTGCTAAAGGAGTTTCATTGGTAGTAATTAACTCTGTTTGTGGATGTGCTGCCGGTTTAGCACGTCCAGCAGTTCGCCAAGCTGTTGAAGCAGTAAAACCAGATCATCAGGCTACAGTTTTTGCTGGTCAAGACAAGGATGCAACAATGGCTATGCGTGGATTCTTTGAAGAAGTACCACCTAGTTCACCATCTATTGCAGTGTTAAGAGATGGGCAATTAGAGTACTTCATCCCTCGTGATCAAATCGAAGGCTATCCAGTAGAACAAATTACTGAGCATTTAACAGGTGTATTAAAGCAAGCATGTGCACAATAACTCTTGTTACAACTGCTGGTCGACCAGATGACCTATCTATGACACTGGCAAAAAAAGCTTGTGAGAAATTAAATATCCGTTTCGAGCCTCGTAATAAAAGGTCCGTTACGAAAATCAGTCAGCAATTTGATGCAAATATCATTGTTGCTGGTAAAAATCGTTATGAATATTATCCGAAAGGTGCAACTGCACCTTTCTTTTTTCATCCTAATTCTGCAGCTTTTCGTTTAAAGCGAGTTGCAAGGGGAGAGACAGACCCATTCTTGGAAGCATGTAACATGGCTGTGGGAGATTCCCTCTTGGATTGCACATTAGGCATGGGTGCTGACGCAATGCTAGCTGCGTTTATAGCAGGAGAAACTGGTAAAGTAGTGGGGCTAGAGGATGATGAAAATGTTGCATTTATTGTCGATAACGGTATGAAAACCTATGATACTACTGAATTACCCCTAACTAGCTGTATGCGTCATATTGAAGTTGTCCAAAGTGAAGCAATAGAGTATTTAAAACAACAAAAGGATAACTCCTTTGATATAGTATACATGGATCCCATGTTTGAAGAGGTTATCGAAGAATCCAACAATTTTGAAGCACTCCGTGAAGCCGGCAGTCATGTACAGCTTTCGCAGGAATGGGTAGACGAGGCATTACGAGTAGCTAGAAAACGAGTCGTTTTAAAAGCACACTTTCGGTCAACATTTTTTGAGGATTTCGGATTTAAAAGAGAAATACGCTTAACCTCCAAGTTTCATTATGGGGTTTTGGTTAAGGAATAGTGAATTTGAAAGCAGTAGGAGATGAGAGCGGTGTTGGCGTTCTCATCTCTTTTTTTATTTTGAGGAATATGAATGAAACTTGTTTGGAGAAGGAGTAAGGAGTGAAACGATTTTCATCCGGTTCTTGAAACTCATTATAAGAAAATCTTGATACGTAACAAGCTTCATCTCAAAACCCCCACACAATCCTCATATCCGTCAAAAACACTAAAACAAAAAAGTAGCGAAGAAAATCAAAGTTTTCTTCACTACTCTATCTACTTATAATTCCTCTGTAAAAACATTTTTGTCCGCTCGGCTTGTGGGTTAGAGAAGAAGTCTTTTGGGATGCCAGATTCAATGATTTCTCCGCCATCCATAAAGACAACGCGATCTGCAACTTCTCTTGCGAAGCCCATTTCATGGGTAACTACAATCATTGTCATGCTTTCTTCTGCTAAATCCTTCATAACTTTTAATACTTCTCCTGTTAGCTCTGGGTCTAGGGCAGAAGTTGGTTCATCAAATAATAAGATATCTGGATTTAACATGAGCGCACGAGCAATAGCAACACGTTGTTTTTGTCCACCAGATAAGTTGGAAGGGTAGGCATCCGCCTTCTCCGTTAAACCTACTTTATCTAACAAATCTTTTGCATGGGTTTCAATTTCAATAGCTGGTTGATGATTTAGTAGCTTAGGTGCCATTTCAAGATTTTGTTTTACAGTTAGGTGGGGGAATAGGTTGAAATGCTGAAATACCATCCCCATCTTGCCAGTTACTTTTTTAATATCATTAGGTTTTACGTAAACTCCATCGTGTACTAAATAATCATTGTCGATTTGGATGCTCCCACCATTGATTTGTTCTAGATTGATTAAGCTACGTAATAATGTACTTTTACCGGATCCAGATGGACCGATAATTGCAACAACCTCATTCTTTTCTAGTGAAAAGGAAATTTGCTTGAGTACTTCGTTTGTACCAAAGGATTTTTTTAAATTAGAAACCTGGATTAGTGACATGCTATTTCACCTCTATTCAAATTTATATCGACGTTCTAGCCATTTAAAGAACATAGTTAAGATTAACGTCATGATTAAGTAAATAACCCCTGCAATGAAGTAGGGAACAATGGTAAAGTCTCTGTTTACAGCTGTTTGTGCAAAGTGTAAAAGCTCTGGTACCGCAACTGCGTAAAGTAAGGCAGTATCTTTAATAAGGGTAATAGATTCGTTTGAAACAGCTGGTAAAGCAACACGGAACATTTGTGGCAGGATTACACGAGTGGTTGTTTGCCATTTTGATAAGCCTAACACTTGAGCCGCTTCGTATTGCCCTTTATCAATAGCAAGTAATCCTCCGCGGAAAATCTCTGCAAAATAAGCAGCATAGTTTAATACAAATCCGATACATGCTGCAACAAAGCGATCGAATACTAAATACTCGCCGATAATTGGTAGCATTGGTAAACCAAAGCAAATTAATAAAAGCTGTAATAAGAGTGGTGTCCCACGCATGATAGTTATATAGCTCTGAGCAAGCCACGATAATGGTTTAAAGCTACTTTTTACTGCTAAAGTAAGCAAGAAACCAAGTGGAATTGAAACAATTATTGCAATGAAGAAAAGGAGTACCGTCATTTGAGCTCCTTCAAGCATTGGCCAAATAATCTTATTCCAATATTCAACCATTGTATTTCCTCCTCGAGTTGTTAAAAAATCGTGTTGTAATTCGATCTTAGATTCAAAAAGATAAGAGCTTCACATGGATATGGAAACTCTTATCAAGTGATTTTCATTTAATTAGTCTGTGAAATTATTTGAGTACAATGTCTTCGCCAAACCATTTTGTAGAGATTTCAGCTGAAGTGCCATCTTCATTCATAGCATCTAAAGCAGCTTGTACTTTTCCTAGAAGCTCTTCATTACCTTTTTTCACACCAACAGCGTATTGTTCAGGCGCTAAGGATTCTTCTAAAATTTTGAAGGTATCAGCTTGCTGAGTCATGAAGTATTCACCAACAACTTTGTCGATTACAACTGCTTCTACACGACCTGCTTTTAGATCAGTCAAAGCTAAAACATTATCTTTATACTCATTTAAAGTTACTTTTTCACTGATAGGATTAGCGTTTAAAGCATCTAATGCTGAAGATAAAGCCTGTATGCCTACCTGTTTGTCAGCAAGGTCATTTAATGAAGTAATTTTTGAATCGGCTAAAGTCATCACAACTTGAGCATTTTCTAAATAGGCCTCTGTAAATAAGACTTTTTGTTTACGCTCTTCTGTAACTGTATAGCCATTCCAGATTAAATCAATACGTCCACTGCTTAATTCAGATTCTTTTGTAGACCAATCAATTGGCTGGAACTTTACGTCTACATCCATGTGCTTTGCAGCAGCAGTAGCTAAATCAATATCAAATCCTACGATTTCGTTGTTATCATCACGGAATCCCATCGGCGCAAACGTGTCATCTATACCAATAATTAAGGAATCCTTACCAGAAGCACCTTCTGATTTGTCATCAGCTCCACAAGCGGCAACTACCGTTAAAATTAATGCTAGGATAAAAACTAGTGAAAATTTACGTTTCATAATAATCTGTCTCCCTTGTTGTTTATATTATTTTATTTATCTATTTAATTGTGAATAACGCTTTCACTCACTAAATTACTAACGTGTTAAAGGATAGCATATTGCTAGATTTGTGTCAATAAAGGTCGGATTGTATAAAATAAAAACAAATTGTTCAGAAAAATATAAACTTCCTATTACATAATGTATATATGGGAAGTAGCTATCAATGGGTTTTACTTTACACTTAAGATATGTTATAGTAGTTTTATGTTATTTTTAGGTTTGATGTAAATAAATTTGGCGTTTCGCTAGAGTTTTTAAAGATACTTATTCACACTGGCGCAAGTTGAGGCTTGCAAGGACGCAAAAGTAGGTAGGGTTTGCGTTGCTTAGGTTAGAAAGCGTTTAGTGGAATTTTACCGCGGTTGGTAAATGCACGAGGTTGCATTATATTATAAAATTCCCCTGATGATAGGGTAGAGACATTCTTTATTTATATTTTTCCATAGAAATACTAAAGGGGTATCCGAATAATCGGATACCCCTTGTCTAATTTTAGAAATAAAATGTAACTAGAAAGTAGCTCTTTAGAGCAAGATTTCGTCAAAAAAGGGAGTGTCTCAATGAATTTTAAGACACTCCCTTACTATGTGAATTAGTCAGTGAAGCACATAGATGTTAAATAACCTAGTAAAAGTAATAAACCAAATCCTGCTGCGATTTCCATATTGCAAACCTCCCTTGATAAAAAAAACACGCTTTATTTACAATATTATTGTACAATGAAATAGTAAAAGATGAAACCTTTTAATGATTTAAACGTACTAATTAATAGAAGGTTTTTACAAAATTGTGCGATATTGAAGGTGATTTCATGAAAAAATGGATGCAGAAAACCCTAGTCATAACAGTAGCATTATTAACATTTGGATTAATAACTCCGAATCATGAAATTTGGGATAGTTTAGAGAACAACCATTCCAATAACGGTTCTCAGGGTAGTAATGTCGAAAGTAATAATACAGAACTATCATCAACCATAGTTGAAGATAGTTTTTCCAAAGTTGAAAGTATTGATACACCTGATCTAGAACCTATCTTAGTCGCAGCAAAAGAACAATCATACATAAAATTTGGTTCAAGAATAGCACCTGTTATTAGCGATGAATTCGAACAAAGAATTTACCCGAAATTAGAAGAAGTACTCGACCTAACATTATCACGCCTTGATAATGATTCCTTTAAATATGTAGCAATTTCAAATCAGCCAAGTGGCGAGTACAACGAGAAGATTTTCAATATCTCAGATGGGACAAGCGGTAAAGACTTAATTCGCTTCCATGTACGCACTGAAAAACGACCACAAGAAGGCTATTACTATAATTTCCATTATCACACATCTGAAGACAATTTCATCTCACACCACTCATTAGGCGATATTTACTGGAGCAAAAATACACCGCCGAAATGGTTGTCCTAAAACACCCGTTCAGTTACGGGTGTTTTTTTCATGGAAATTGTTAATATATCAACATATTGAAGAAATTAACATTTATTGTTAGTTGATGTGAAAATGGCAAAAATATCATATACCCCAAATTGTACCCCAAAATCTAATTATCGCTGGGTTTTTTAATTAGTCACACATTTATCGTTCTTGATGAATACATCCAAACTATTTTAGGAAAACTTTCTGTATGCTAAAAATCTTTAAAATAAAATGAAATTGAGTGGAATATATGCGAGCTGTTATTACAGTCATTCTTTTAACAATTACCTTGTTCATAAACTGTTCCAGTGTTTTAGCAAATGAAGAAGGTGTGGGTATTCAGATAGAAATGCTCCCTTGGAAAAAAGCGAATGGGATTTTGCCAAAGTACAGCAAGTTTACAGTATTGGATGTGGAGACAGGGAAAATGTTTAAGGTGCAGAGACGTGCAGGAAACCGCCATGCGGACGTTCAGCCCTTGACTTCGAAAGATACGAAAATAATGAAAGAGATATATGGCGGCAAATGGAGCTGGAAGCGAAGAGCTATTATTGTCATTCATCACGATCAATGGATTGCGGCTTCAATGCATGGGATGCCACATGGGGCTGGTGCTTTAGAAAATAATTTTCCTGGTCATTTTTGCATCCATTTTTATGGAAGTAAGACCCACAGCACAAACTCTATGGATTTATCCCATAAACTAATGATTTTAAAAGCAGCAGGCAAACTTCAAGAGTATGTTGCCAGCGCAGACCCGTATGAATTAATTAATGCATATGTAGCCGGATTTAAGCAGCAGGATTCCCGCATAATCTCAATCATTTCCCATCAGCAAATTGACTGGAAAGAGTATATTAAATCGATTGAAAATATAAATTTAAAAAACATATCTATTTTTCCTGTTGAAGATCTAGTAAATGAAATAAGTCTTCAAGTGCCAGTTGAAATCGAATGGATGAGTGATAATTCACAAAGAAAATACTTTAAAGGGAATATTTACTTAGTCCGTTTTTCCCCCGCAGATGCATGGAAAATAGATAGTATACGGTTTTTAAAAGATAGTAGTATTTAAACGATTTAAAATAAATTTTTGGAGCCATCACTATGAATAGGATGATTTTACAAAGATATATAGTTAAGTAAATCATACTCTGAAGAATATACCATCCCTAGTTATTTCTACACCATTATAAATATATTTCAATCTTAATACGCAGTCATTAAGCAGTAAAACCAGGTATTTATTTCCTGGTTTTTTCTTATTGAAAAATAAAATCATTAGTTCTGTAATTAAAATATGAATGTGTGTTGGATTTTTTTGGGGTAGTTATGAAGAGTCAGATGTTAAAAGCTATGCAACGTAATCTGCTAGGGATTTTATCTACGTCTCAAAATCTGGTGAAATCGCAAAAGGTGCATTAAAGTTAGAAGAGTTTTAGATGGTTCGTTTGTAGTGTTTTGCTTTACCAAGCAAAATTTACTCTAATATACTAAATATGAAAAAGTTTGAAACCTAAGACTTATAAAAACATTGATTCTAAATGGTATTGCAAATTGAAAACATTCTATAACAAATTGGAACGTGCTCTGGACCAAAAATACTCTGTGAATGGTTATCCTAAAACATCCATTCAGTTACGGGTGCTTCTTCATGGAAATGTTGATATATCAACGTATTGAAGAAGTTAATATTTATTGAAGTATCTCCTACAAGAGCTCAAAGCTCGAAATTCGCGATTTTCATACCAGTTAAAAGTTAAGGCTTATTCTCCTCATAACTTTAATGAATACTGAAACTTTTTGATGACTTATCCGTAAAGATTGAGCATACAAAATTTTATAAGTTGCGAAATTGTATTAATAAATATAGAAAGGGAGTGACCGAAATGGATAAAAATAATTCTTTTAATGATGCGGTAGATTATTTGAAAAAACATATAGGGATACCAGATAAAATTTCGTTGAAGAAGCTACCTGTATTTTTAAGGATTTTCGGATATTTAGTCGCTCTAATTCTATTTATGTCTTTATTACTTTTCTTTATATTACCTTTTTTAAATTAATGGATTATATAAAATGTTATTTTTGTATTATTTAGATAAATATTTAAGATACTATTTAGTGTAATATTAATTATGGCACATTTAATTTTGAACGGATCACTAAAAGTTGGTGCTGCAAAAAGTGAGGTTCTATAACTGTTAATAGAATTTTAGTGACATCAGATAAGTAATTCCTAAATATTTACAGCTGTATAAAATCAGAACAGTGCACTCGTTTAGTTACGGGTGTTTTTATTTTTATGCATTTTTCAAACTTATCAAAAAAATGTTACATACAAATTTTTTGAATGGCATTATGATAAGGAAGGGGGTGTGTGAAGGGGTGTTAACGCGCGATGCGGATACAGAGGCTTATATTAATACTTTAGAAAATGGTCATATTTATAAAGATATTCGCGCCAAGTATGGGGAGCTTACGGATGATGGACGAAATTATAAGCATGAATATAATGAAATCGTCATTCGGTATGCGTGCGAAAAATACAATCTAACTACGGAACAGCTTGATCGAATTTTTATTGACTCCGAAATTAAAATTAGTGAATATGAGAGAAGCCGAGTAAAACCAAATAACTAAAATATTTAAGTCACATTTCAAGCGGAGTGTGGCTATTATTTTTTTAGCAATGTATTTATTTTGTCCAATTGGTATAAATTCATTTGTGATAACTGCAGGGACATGATGAATAACTTCTGCATAAAATGAGTAAATTACAATTAAATAATTTATTTTGTTTTGAATAGTGAAAAATATTTCATTTCAAGGTAAAATGAATGTATAACATTTTTTTGAGGAGGATGCCGATGATAACCGGTCAGTTAGAGCGAGCGTTTCAATTAGCAGAGAAACATAAACTCGACGTAAGCACAATTTTGGAGTTAAACAAAATTATTATGAAGGAGGTCAATTCATCTCCTAAAACAGAAGAAAAGATTTTGCAACAAATTTTACAACTACTTGAAAATAACAAACAAATTCTACGGGAGGCAACATAACAATTGAAAAAACAACTTGAATTGTATGATGATTTAGACACATTTGATTAAAGGCGCTGCTCAGCGAGTAATGGTAATACGAGCAGCGCCTTTTCTATTGCTTAAAAATAGATAATTAACATAACTGTGTTAGTTTACATATACACTCATTCCCCAAAAATCCAATCTTTTTGTTGACTAACAATTTTGAACTTTGTTAATATAATGAAAAGTTTTTGGTGAAGGAGGCTATTTCTATGTCTAGATTGCAAGAATTTCAGGAGCTTTTTCGCCATGTACGCCTTGCGCATGAAAATAATGAGCAAGCAGTTTTAGTAATTCTAGCTGCTGCAAAGGGTTCTGCTTATCGCCTGCCTGGGACGAAAATGCTTATGACTTCTACTGGAGCAATGGTCGGGACGATTAGCGGAGGGTGCTTAGAGAATGACTTATATGAATGGGCACAGCAAGTATTTGAAAATAAAAAGGTAATGACTTTACAATATGACCTAAGTGAAACTGAAATTTGGAGCTTGGGAATCGGTTGTAAAGGAAACCTTGAGTTTATCTTTCTTCCAATCCTACCACAAAATCCACTTTTCCAAAAAATCGATCAATTATTATCCCTAAATCTTCCTTTTACTCTTATAATAGATATGAAGGTTGGTGAAATGGATGTTATAGAAGCTCGAAATAATGAAGTTTCCTATAATGGTATTTTCCCAGAAGAAGTAGTAGATTGTGCGAAGCGTGTAATGCATAAGCAGACTCGTGCGGAAATTCTATCAAGTGACAATCAACGATATTATATAGATGTAGTAAAACCAAGTGAGAGATTAATTGTTGCAGGAGCAGGGAGAGATGCTATTCCAGTAGCTGACCTAGCAAATAAAGCAGGGTTTGCAGTTACGGTAGTAGATAGCCGTGCTCACTTCAACAATGAACAATATTTTCCTAAGTCTACCCATATTACTGAGGATTTAGAAAATATTTCAAAGGAAGAGCTAGTTAATTGCTGGTGGATTATTATGAATCACCATCAAGAAAAGGATGAAGCTAGCCTGAAATTCGCCATCGAACAGAGTCCGAAGTATATTGGAGTTTTGGGGCCGGCCTATCGAACAGATGAGATGCTCGAAAACATTGGGTATTCCTTATTAAGTGCTCCCATACATTCACCAGTAGGCTTAGACCTTGGTGCAGAAGCTAGTGAAGAAGTGGCTATTAGTATTGTTTCAGAGCTAATGAGTTTAAGAGCAGGACGTATTCAAAATCATTTACATGGAAAAGGGAAAATACATGTGTAAAATAGGGGCTATTATTTTAGCGGCTGGTCAATCTGTAAGAATGGGGAAGCCAAAGTTACTTTTACCTTATTTAAATCGTCCCCTAATCCATTACCCTGTATCATTGGCAGTTGAGATGGATTTCGTGAGGATTATTGTTGTCGGTGGAGAGCATATCCAGCAATTACAAAGTGAATTAAGTGAATTTTCAAACCAGATAACGATAATCCACAATTCAGAATATGAAAAGGGGATGTCCTCCTCTTTAAAGGCAGGTATAACAGCCATAGAGAATGAATTAGATGGTGTTTTAATCTTTTTAGGAGATCAGCCCTTTGCTTCAAAAGACGTCATTCAAAAGCTGATTCGAGAATTTAAGCAATTGAGGAACTCGAAAATTGTTCGTCCGCGCTACTCAATGCAGCCCGGGCACCCGATTTTATTTGATAAAAGTCTTTTTTCAAAATTTCATGCCTTATGTGGGGATGAGGGTGGAAAAAGTATTATTAAAGCAAATGAAGAAAAGCTGCTTTATGTAGACTTTGAAAATACAAAATTGAACTTAGATATCGATACCCCACAGGATTACGAATTGCTTCTAAAATCATAACAAGAGGAGTGTGAAGCTTCATGACTATAAAAGATACTTTAAAGAGACCACTCCGAGACTTAAGAATATCTGTTATGGACCAATGTAATCTTCGCTGTACATATTGCATGCCAAAGGAAGTGTTTGGGGCTGATTATGCGTTTCTTCCTTCTGAAAAACTATTAACCTTTGACGAAATTGAGGATCTTGTAAGAATTTTCAGCTCCCTAGGTGTAAAAAAGATTCGAATAACAGGTGGTGAGCCTCTTTTAAGAAAGGAATTACCACAGCTGATTGAACGTATCATCAGCATACAAGGAATAGAGGATGTTGCCCTTACAACCAATGGAATTTTGTTAGGTCATTATGCAAAGCAGCTTAAGGAAGCCGGGCTGAAGCGTATAAATGTGAGCTTAGATAGTCTAAATTCAACAACTTATGGCCAGATGAATGGACGTAAATTCCCTGTGGAAAGAGTTCTAAAATCCATAGAACAAGCAGCAGCTGCCGGACTGCATATTAAAATAAACATGGTGGTACAAAGAGGTGTAAATGATGGAGATATCCTACCTCTTGCCAAGTATTGCTTTGAAAAGGGCTATACGTTGAGATTTATTGAATTCATGGATGTTGGAAATACAAATAGCTGGAATTTAGAGAAGGTCGTACCTAGTAGAGAAATCCTCAATACCCTTCAGGAAATGTTTCCACTTGAACCTATAAATCCAAAATACATTGGTGAAGTAGCAAAACGCTATCGCTATAAGAATACGGACAAAGAAGTGGGTTTTATTTCATCGATTACAGAAAGCTTTTGTTCAACGTGTAACCGAGCAAGAATTTCTGCCGATGGAAAGCTCTATACATGCTTGTTTGCAACAGAAGGAACGGATTTAGTTGGCAAAATTAGAGATGAAGCATTAGCAAATAAAGAGTTAACTGATTTCATCTCAGAACTTTGGAATAAAAGAGAGGACCGTTACTCCGACCAAAGAGTTGAATTGAGCAAACAACCGTCCAAGCAGAAAATCGAAATGTCATATATTGGCGGCTAGTTTAAGGAGATTTATATGAAAAAGCTCGTTAAGATTTGTTTTATATGCTTGATAGCTATAATGGGGGGCTGCTCCCAAAGCACTTCAGGAAAAGACGATGATTCACTAGTATTAACCATTTCTGCGGCATCAAGTTTACAAAATGTGTTAGAGGAATTACGGGATGAATTTAAAAAGAATCATCGAGAGATAGATATACAATTTAATTTTGGAGCTTCTGGCTCCCTGTCAAAGCAAATTGAACAGGGTGCTCCAGTGGATTTCTTTTTATCCGCCTCCAATGACAAGTTTGAAAAGTTAAACTCTCTCGGTCTTATTCAAGAGAGTGCAACATTTATAAGCAATGAGCTTGTTTTAATTACGGGAAAGTCAGGAGATGTGACGCTCGATAAAACTGAAGATTTGGCTTCTATTGAAGTTGAAAAAATTTCAATTGGGACACCCTCTATTGTTCCAGCTGGTGCCTATGCTAAACAAGCTTTGGAGCACTTTAATCTATGGTCCAAAATTGAGAATAAAATTATCTATGCAAAGGATGTAAGACAGGTGCTGACATATGTGGAAACTGGAAATGTTGAGGCAGGTTTTGTTTATAAAACAGATGCCATTAGCTCGGATAGAATACAGATAATTGAGACTGTTGATGCTGCTAGTCATGATTTAATTACGTATCCAATTGGAATTTTAGAAAATACGGATTCCCTATCAGAAGCAAAACAGTTTTATGAATTTTTACAAGGTGAAGAAGCCAAGGAGATTTGGGTTGAATACGGATTTACCCTCATTCCTTAAATCTAGTTATACAGGATTTATTGGTAAATCGAATTTGATTAGGAATAGAAGTGAAGAATATGTGGAATCAGTTTTGGGAACCGATTCAATTATCGATAACTGTAACACTTGCTGCAAGTACTCTAGTAATCCTATTGGGTACATTACTAGGATTCGTTTTTGCTAGAAAGGCCTTTAAATTTAAAGTGCTCCTTGAAACGCTCTTTATGTTGCCTTTAGTGCTTCCACCCTCTGTCATAGGCTTTTTGTTAATAGTCATTTTTGGCAATCAAAGTCCTATAGGTAATATCATCAAGTCGATATTTGGACAGTCTTTAATTTTCACATGGTATGCGGCAGTGATTGCGGCTAGCGTTGTTGCATTTCCATTAATGTTTCAAACAGCAAAAGCAGGATTTCAAGGGGTTCAAAAAGGAATAGAAGAGGCAGCGATAGACTTAGGTGCAAATTCAAGGCAGGTATTTATTCGGGTTTCATTGCCCCTTGCGAAGAAAGCTTTACTCGCAGGATGTGTACTAAGTGGTGCGAGAGCCTTAGGAGAGTTTGGTGCAACGTTAATGTTTGCTGGCAATATTCCTGGTGTAACTCAGACCGTACCAACGGCTATTTATATGGCTATTGATAATGGAGAGATGTTTTTTGCATGGGCTTGGGTGCTTACAATGATGCTTTTATCCTTTATCCTATTATATTTTGTTCGTTCAAAAGAAAATAGAAGGGACTAATCGAAGATGAACAATCGATATTATAAACAAGAAATGTGTTCCTTTATAGGTGTTGAAGGACAAAGTAATATTAAGGAAAAGCATGTTCTGCTTATTGGTGTAGGAGCTCTAGGTAGTGCCAGTGCAGAAATGCTGGTTCGTGCAGGAATCGGTACGTTGACAATTGTTGACCGTGACTATGTGGAGCTAAGCAATTTACATAGACAGCAATTGTATAGTGAAGCGGATTGTGAGGAGGAAATTCCAAAGGTAGTTGCTGCTAAAAGAAGATTATCTGCTATAAATAGCGAAGTTAATATTAATGAGCTTGTAATGGATGCTGATGCAACCAATTTACTTCCTTATCTAGAAAACGTAGATGTCATCCTTGATGCTTCGGATAATTTCGATATTCGTTTTATTTTAAATGACTTAGCTCAAAAATATCAGATTCCATTTATTTTCGGCTCCTGTGTGTCGAGCTATGGCATGACCTATACGGTTCTACCAGGTAAAACCCCGTGTCTGCATTGCTTATTAAAACAAATACCAATGTCAGGTGCTACCTGCGATATTGTTGGGGTTATTAATCCGATTGTGCAACAGATCGCAGTGTATCAGGTGGCTGAATGCATGAAGCTATTAGTAGGGGATTTTGCTGCACTTCGAGCGACCTTTTTATCGGTAGATTTATGGAAAAACCAACACTATACGTTTCGTGTTGAAAAAGCAAAAAGGGAGGAGTGCTTATCCTGTGGAGCTTACGCTACTTATCCCTATTTACAATATGATTCTCAAACAAAAACCTCGGTACTATGCGGCCGTAACACGGTGCAGCTAAGACCGCCAGCTAATACAAATTTCAGCTTAGATTTATTGGAATATAAACTGAACAAACAGCTAAATGTTAAACGGAATCCATTCTTACTCAGCTGTGAATATGAGGATCACCGATTTGTTTTCTTCCAGGATGGACGAGTTTTTATCCATGGAATAGATGATATCCAAAAGGCGAAAAAGCTTTATTATAGTTTAATAGGTTAAGAGGTGAAGTACATGCTAACAGCTAGAAAAGCTATTTCAATCGGAGAAGCAATCGAAAAAATAATGGGTGATGTGTGTACAGGTGTTGCTGAGCGTGTACCTTTAATGGAGGCTAGTGGGAGGTACTTGGCTCAGGATATCAGGGCTAATCAAGATGTGCCAGCTTTTGATCGTTCTTTATACGACGGCTTTGCCATAAGAGCAAAAGATACGATAAATGCAAACCAGATGAAACTGGTTCTGATTGAAATAGTAGGACATATTGGGGCAGGAGCAGTTTTTCAGGGTGAGGTAAGTGATAATCAGGCAGTCCGTATTATGACAGGAGCAGAAATGCCAAAATGCTGTGATGCTGTTATTATGCTTGAGCATGTGAAGGAACTAATGGTAGACGGGAAGTCTTATATTTCGATTGATAAACAAATCGCAGAAAATGAAAAAGTGTTTAAAAAAGGAGCTGAGATTACAGAGGGTTCGCAACTAGTGAAAAAAGGAGAGCGCATATCACCGGGAATCATCGGCTTGCTTGCGACATTTGGTTATAGCGAGGTTCTAGTTGGTGCGAAACCGAAAGTGGGTGTCCTTGCTACAGGAAGTGAGCTGTTAGATGTCGAAGAGCCACTAGCTCCGGGAAAAATCAGAAATAGTAATTCCTATATGCTGATGGCTCAGATTGAACAGTTAGGTGCCACTCCAGTCTTTCTAGGCAAATTAGAGGACGATTTGGAGCAAAGCTTTAATGCAGTTGAGCAGGCATTAGAGAAAGTTGATGTATTGATTACCACGGGTGGTGTTTCAGTTGGAGATTTTGACTATTTACCAGAAATATATGAACTCTTAGGTGCACAAGTATTATTTAATAAGCTTGCTATGCGACCTGGTAGTGTAACGACAGTTGCTAAGGTGAAAAATCAATTTTTATTTGGACTTTCAGGAAATCCCTCTGCTAGCTTTATAGGCTTTGAGTTGTTTGTAAGGCCTGTCCTTAGAACTTTACTAGGAAATAAACAGCCCTATCTCAATACACATAAGGCTATATTAACGGAGAACTTCCTGGTTCCAAATAACTTTACTCAGCTAATCCGAGCAAAGGTTAAAGTAGAAGGGACCGATATATTTGCTTTCTCAAACGGTTTGAATATGTCTAACTCTATTACTTCATTAGTAGGTGCAGATTCGCTTGTTCTGCTTCCTCCAAGTAAATGCGGCTATGAAAAAGGAAGTTTGGTAGATATTTTATTGTTATCAGAGGAAGGGCAAAGCGAGTGCTTCTTCTTAACCTAGAATTTTTGGAGGTGTTATAAATGAAAGCTGAATTATTTTCGATAGTAGATAATCCTATCATTGTGGATGATGTCATTCAACAAGTTCAGTCAGTTAATGCTGGAGCGATTACCGTATTTATCGGAACGGTGCGTGAGTTAACTAATGGAAAAAGAACACTATATCTAGAATATCAGGCATATGAATCAATGGCTGTAAAAAAGCTCGCTGAAATAGGTGAGGAGATCAAAAGTAAATGGCCAGGAACGATTGCAGCTATTACACATCGTGTAGGAAGGTTAGAAATTTCTGATGTAGCAGTAGTAATTGCGGTTTCCTCCCCTCATCGAAAAGAAGCCTACGAAGCGAATGAGTATGCTATAGAAAGAATAAAAGAAATGGTGCCAATTTGGAAAAAAGAATATTGGGAAGATGGAACAAAATGGATTGGTGATCAGCTTCAAAAGGTTTCTTACGAATAGACAATAATTGAGGTGGAATATGATTAAAATATTATTCTTTGCAGGACTTCAGGAAGAAATTGATTCTGATTCTCTTATGATGGAGAGTGCTGAAGCGACTGTACAGGAAGTGAAAAGATATGTTCAATCGATTTATCCTAACGTTGATTTACAGCAAGTAATAGCGGCTGTAAATGAAGAATTCTCAAATGGAGATGACATCGTGAAGTCAGGTGATATTATTGCTTTTCTTCCACCTGTTAGCGGTGGATGAATGCAAGGAGAGGAAACTGAAACGATGAGTATAGAAGAGCATAAGAAGGTTCAATTAAAGAATGTAAAAGTGATGGTTGTTACCATTAGTGATACAAGAACGTATGAAACCGATAAAAGTGGTCGAGTGATGTGTGAGCAACTATCAAAAAATCTCTTTGAAATTACGAGATATGAAATCATTAAGGATGAAATAGAAGATATTGCATCTACACTTAAGTCAGGGATTCTTGATAGTAATGTGGATGTTATTCTAACGAATGGTGGAACAGGTATATCACATCGAGATGTTACTTTTAATGCTGTCGAGGAGTTAATAGATAAACCAATACCTGGTTTTGGAGAATTATTTCGCATATTAAGCTATGAGGAAATCGGTTCAGCCAGTATGCTTTCTCGAGCTATTGCAGGAATTGCAAATGAAACAGCTATTTTTTCAACTCCGGGTTCAACAGGTGCCGTAAAGCTTGCTATGGAAAAATTAATTTTACCAGAGCTTGTACATATAGTGAATGAACTAAAAAAAGATAACTAAGCATAAAAGCCAAGTTCTTATGAAAATCATGAGAGCTTGGCTTTTTTGTATATTTCCTTTAGCGAAGAAACTCACCATTTTTGCCGCCAGTTTTTTTCATAAGCATGGTTGGTCCGATAATCATATTTTTATCGACAGCCTTGCACATATCATAAATCGTTAACGCAGTAGCAGTTACGGCAGTTAACGCCTCCATTTCTACTCCGGTAGAACCTTTTGTTTTTACTTCAGCTTCAATGGTAATTTCATATTGTGCTTGTTTTTCATCTATTTGCCAATCGAATGAGATATTGACACCTGTTAAAGAAATGGGATGGCACATGGGAATGATGCTGGAGGTTTGTTTTGCAGCCATAATGCCAGCAATCTGAGCAACCCCAAGGACATCACCCTTCTTATTTGTTCCGTTTTTTATTTCTTCATAGATATCTTTGTTGATTTTGATTGAGGAGTGGGCGATTGCTGTTCTAACAGTCTCGTTTTTTTCAGATATATCGACCATTTGAGCTCTTCCTTGTTCGTTGAAATGCGTTAATTTTGACATCTAATCCCTCCCAATTGTTGTCTCTAAGTATAAAGAAATTCAGCTAGATTGAGAATGGAAATTTTGATTTTTAAAAAATATGTTATGTATTATTACACGATTATTTAGAGAGATAAGTAGATTTGGTTACTTTCACTAAAATAATTCTGATTATTAGGAAAATTTGTTAGTGACAACCAAAAAATTCCTTGTTAAGATGTTAGATAATATTACATGAGGTTCGTTTGTTATTTGATTAATTTTACTACAAAAACAATAATTATTACTTACATACATATCTGGACCGATGATTTTCACATTTGTTTGCCAAATGCCAAAAGGGGGATAAAACATGTCTAATCAAGTAGATACATTGAGTGCTGAGTCACCTGTAATATTGATGCCTACATCAATCGAAAAAGCGGTGGAGCTAAAAAGTCATTATGGATTAAATGGGGAATTTGTGTCAGGCGCTACTTTATTACAGTTACAGTGGTTGAATGGTCGGAAAACCCCAGAACAAATAATAAGTCTCGAACAGCTTACTGAATTAAAATCAATTCAATTTGATCAGCATAAGGGAGAGTTATCCATAGGGGCACTCACTCCGCTTGGGAGCTATCAAACTCATAAAATTTTAAAAGAGTTTCCGATCATCTGTACTGCATTAAAATCGATTGCTGCACCGGGCATTCGAAATCGTGGCACAATCGGAGGCAATATTATGGGGCGAGTAGGTGATTTAATACCCTTCCTGAGTGCCTTAAGTGCAAAGCTTGTATTTCAGGATGTGAAGGGAGTAAAACAGATTGAAATATGGGATTGGTTCCAACAAACCTCGAACAGTGATTTTTTATTAAGTCATATATTGATTCCACTAGATAGGGATATGCTGGAAAGTCACACCTTCTATCGGAAAGTTGGAAGAAGAGAAACCTTTACTGCTGCGATATTAACTGTATCTGGAAAAATAAAGTGGGATGAAGAAGGTAAAATCATAAATGCTAAGCTTGCAGTCGGTGGTGGTGATAACAAACCGATGCGCTTAGAAAAAACAGAGCAGCTTATTATTGGTAGAAATGCTATCCATTTAGATTGGAAGACAATTTTTTCAACTGTTGCAGAAGAATTTGTTGCAGCTGAAGATGCTTTTGTATCAAGTAGCTATCGTAAAAAAGTAGCCGCAAATCTTATTGTGGCAGAGCTTCAAAGCCAATTTGCAAAAGAGTAGAAGCATAAGGGAGGAGAGTATATGAAATCAAATATCCAAGAAAAAGAAGATCGAGTGCGTCCAGATGGTCTTTCCAAAGTTACTGGAGCGTTAAAATATTTAACCGATTTAACTTTCCCGAATATGCTATACGCCAAAATTTTGAGAAGCGCCTACCCACACGCTAAAATTCTTTCGATTAATACAGCAGAAGCCGAAAAACTACCTGGTGTAGCAAGCGTTATTACATATAAAGACGTACCAGGAATGAATCGTTTTGGAATCATCATCCCTGACCAGCCGGTATTGTGTGAGGAACGAGTTCGCACTGTGGGAGATGCAGTGGCTGCAGTAGCTGCAACATCATATGAGATTGCTGAAATGGCATTAAAGCTCATTCAAGTGGAATATGAGGAGCTGCCAATTATTGATACTCCAGAAAAAGGGCTAGAACCTAATGCCATCAAGTTACATCCTGCAGGCAACATTTGTCATCGCTCCTCTTATATAAATGGAGATATCGAAGAAGCCTTTAAAGCTTGTGAAGTAATTGTTGAAGAGACCTATGAGCTTCCTAGACAGCTGCATGGATATATGGAAACAGAAGGCGGAGTAGTAGTTCCACAGGAAGATGGAGGAATAACTGTTTATGCAGCAACTCAGCATGGATTCAAGGATCGCTTCCAGCTTTCTCGAATACTTGGTATTCCTGAAGGGATGATTCGTATCTTCTCAAGTCCGATGGGTGGATCATTTGGAGGAAAAGATGAGTTAAATATACAGCCATATGCAGCCCTTTTAGCACTTAAAACGAATTGTCCGGTAAAAATTCACAATACTCGAGCAGAATCCTTGCGAGCTAGCTTGAAGCGTCATCCCATGAAAATTACGGCGAAAACAGGAACAGATCGTTTAGGGAAAATATTAGCTCATCAAGTGAAAATTATTGCAGACAAAGGTGCTTATGCAACGCTAGGTCCTGCAGTTCTTGACTTTGCCGTTGAGCATGCAGCGGGTCCGTATATCATTCCTAATATTGAAACAGGGGGTGTCTCTGTATTTACTAATAATGGTGTTACTGGTGAATTTAGAGGATTTGGTGGCAATCAAATCACCTTTGCCTTAGAAGGACAATTGGATCGTTTGGCTGCAGTATTGAATATGGATCCAATAGAGCTTAGACAAATAAATTTAAGGAATGCCACAGACTTAGGACCTTTAGGGCATCGAATAGCACCAACAGATAGT
This sequence comes from Ureibacillus chungkukjangi, assembly GCF_044795995.1. Lineage (NCBI taxonomy): Bacteria > Bacillati > Bacillota > Bacilli > Caryophanales > Caryophanaceae > Ureibacillus > Ureibacillus chungkukjangi. The sequence continues at coordinate 1,767,938 of NZ_CP085009.1, forward strand.
GCGGCATTAGTGTTAAAAGAGATTCAGAGGCTTTATCAGAAATCTAATACTCCAAGTAAGGATTCGAATTGGAAACGCTATGGATCAGGTATTGCCATTGCCATGCATGGTGGAGGTCTTGGCTTCGGACGATTAGACAGTGCTGGTGGGCGAATCTTTCTAAATAAGGAGGGCAAAATCGAAATTTCCTTTGGTTTTGAAGAATGTGGGCAAGGGCTACTCTCGGTCATTGAAAATATCGCGATTGAAGAAATTGGCTGTAGCGCAGAAGATATTCAGATTGTAATTGGTGATACATCTGTCGTACCAGTATCAGGTTCTTCAACGGCCTCTAGAGGAACAAGTATCGTTTGGCAATCCATGCAAAAAATGAAGGAGCCCTTTAAAAATAAATTAATTCAGCATGCATCAATAAGTCTATCAATTCCAGCTGAAAATCTATATCTAGGTCCCACAGGAATTTGGGAGCTTGGAAAAGAAGAGGGACCTTGCATGACTTATAAGACCTGTGCTGAAGGTTTATTGGATTCTACTGTGTTAACAAGCTTTCACTTCCCGGTTACACCTGATGCAGTCAATGGGGGTCACTTTTTATATTCCTTTGGCGGTGTAAAAGTCGATGTGGAGGTGGATATTCTTTCTGGTATGGTAAAGGTAATGTCCATTGATCATGTTATTTCTGCTGGACCTGTTGTCAGTCCAAAAGGCTTTAGAGGACAGATTGAGGGTGGTGGTGTCATGTCGTTAGGCTACACCTTAATGGAAGAAGTTAAAATGATGAACTCTCAATATGCTACTCAAAACTTTGATACGTATTTAATGCCTAATATTGTGGATATACCATTTGATACAAATGTCTATGCAATTGAAGAGCTTTATGAGGGCGACATTTATGGACCCCGAGGTGTTGGAGAAATTGGTACAATTGCCATTACGCCAGCAATCATCAAAGCTATCCATGATGCAATTGGATGCTGGGTAACAAAACTGCCAATTTCCTCTGAGGATATTCTTGAAAAAGCGGAGGCAAGGGGGATGCTGTCATGGATATAAACAATAAAGTATTAGATAACCCAATTGATGCTTTGATGACGATAACATTAACAGTCAACGGAGAAAAAATTGATATTCAAACAGCCTCAACAGAAAAGCTAGTTAATATATTAAGAGAGCAATTGAACTTTGTCGGAACAAAAATTTCTTGTGGTATTGGACGTTGTGGAGCCTGTAGTGTCTTGATAGACAACGAATTAGTGAATGCTTGCTTCGTTATGGCCTATCAAGTGAACGGTAAATCTATTACTACGATTGAAGGTCTCGGCGGTGTAACAGTAGACGAAGTTCAAGAAGCTTTTCTAACAGAAGGCGGCTTCCAATGTGGGTATTGTACATCAGGCATGATTATGGCTGTAAAGTATTTATTAGCCTTGAATCCCAATCCTTCAGAGTCAGATATTAAAGAAGCTCTCGCAGGAAATCTATGCCGATGTACAGGATATGGGGGCATTATTCGCTCTGTTCAAAGCTTGGCAGCTAAAAAAATAGGTATCTAGGTTTGCATTACATTTAAAGGCAGTTGAGCTTGGCAAAACCGAGCATTCAGCTGCCTTTTATTTTATAGGGATTTTTACTAATAATTGCTGTTATTACAACTGACTTTTGGCATGTGAACATTATTAAATATATGGTCTTATTACTAGGTAGGAGACATATAATAAATAGAATTAAATATTCGAGTGGAATTCTAAAAAATGTCGTATATGGAATATAGATTCGTTAATAGATAGAAAAGGTGGGTAGTAGATGAACAATTATGATATCAAAGCAGAAGCGATGGAATTTGAAGCCCAAAAGCATAATCTTAAAAGATTAAGTTTTATTAATAAAATCTATCTAACAATCTTAGTTTCAATAATTTTCATTATTTATACCTTAGAAAAGGTATTTACTATTCATTTTGAATACCCGTTCAGCGGTAGCTGGTTTCAATATTCTATTTTATTGGTTGTTTATTCATTTTATGTGTTTTTACTAGATATCAAGAAAATGAAAGAAGTAAAGTCTACAATGGCAAAATATCTAGTGCATTTTTATATTGCATTTTCTTTAAGTGCCACAATACTATTTTCGAACATAAATCATACAGCATACATGCCAAACTTCTTTTACACTTTAGTACTCATTTCTACCGTTCCTTTTTTAGTTATGAAGTCAAAGGAGATTGCTATTACACTCTCAATTTCTAGTCTATTATGGGGAATTGGGTTAGGAATTCAAAGTGGTTTTAATGCAATTTATAGCATACAGGGAATTTATGTTCTTACTTTATCAGCAATAGCATTTTTTATATCTCGAACAGCTTATAATAATTATTTGGCTTCCCTTGAGCTTCGGACGCAAACAGCTGAAGAAATTCAGCGCTTAAGTAATTTAACTGAGCTTTTAAAGGAAGCGAATCGACAGCTTGAACAGGATGCCACTCTGGATCCCTTAACTAATTTATATAACCGGAGAGCATATAATGATTATTTGATTGAGCTTCAACAAAGAATTTTAGTAACACCTCAATCAGTTTCCGTTATTATGGTGGATGTCGATTGCTTTAAATTGTTTAATGATACATATGGTCACTCCAAAGGGGATCATGTTTTAAGTAAAATTGGAAGACTCTTGCATGATATATCAGCCGAATATAAATGCTTTGCAGCGAGATGGGGCGGCGAGGAATTTGTATTAATACTACCTAATGCTACAGAGGAGGTTGTAGAAAGAATTTGTTTACAGATTAAAGCAAGTGTACATGAGTTAGATATAGAGCATGAGTCCTCTACTATTAACAGAGTAGTGACAGTAAGTATGGGGGCGTGTACAAAATTTATAACAGAATTAAACGAGATTTACGAATGTATAAGTGAAGCTGATGCAGCGCTTTATTCTGTAAAAGAAAATGGCCGGAATAGCTTCGAATATCGCCATCAAATCCATGCTTAAAAGGTTGTTTTGAATCAACTAATCATCCTATTTTTATGCTCTAGTTTTCTGTTATAATATCAGAAGTAGAGTAAGGAGTGTGGTAGAAATGCAGCATCCAGATACAAGCTATTTAAATCTAGTCCAACGTATTTTAGAAACTGGTGTTAAGAAGGAAGACCGAACAGGCACTGGAACAATCAGTATTTTCGGTCATCAAATGAGATTTGATCTTTCAAAGGGCTTTCCATTATTAACAACGAAACGTGTACCTTTTAAGCTAGTTGCAAGTGAATTGCTATGGTTTATCAAAGGAGATACAAATATCCGATATTTATTACAAAATAATAATCATATATGGGACGAATGGGCCTTCAAAAAATGGGTAGAGTCTGATGAATATCAAGGTCCGGATATGAAGGATTTCGGATTGCGTGCCACAAAAGACGAGGATTTTGCTAAAGTCCTTGAAGAACAAATGGCAATTTTTAATGAGAAAGTGCTGAATGACGATCGGTTTGCCAGCAATTATGGAGATTTAGGGCCTGTTTACGGTAAACAATGGCGTTCTTGGCCAACATCAAATGGTGAGTCCATCGACCAATTAAAAAAAGTCATTGATCAAATTAAACATAACCCAGATTCACGTCGTTTAATCGTCACTGCATGGAATCCTGCAGAGGTAGACGATATGGCTTTACCACCATGTCATGCATTTTTCCAATTCTATGTAGCGGACGGAAAGCTTTCATGTCAGCTTCACCAACGCAGTGCGGATGTATTTTTAGGAGTACCATTTAATATTGCTTCTTATGCATTGCTGACACATTTAATTGCCCATGAGTGTGGCTTAGAAGTTGGGGAATTTATACATAGCTTCGGGGATACTCATATTTATGTAAATCACCTAGACCAGGTAAATGAACAGCTGACTAGAGAGCCTAAGGATTTACCAACTTTAAAAATTAATTCAGATAAAGTGTCAATCTTTGACATGGAATTAGAGGATATTACGATAGAAAACTATCAGCCACATCCATCCATCAAGGCACCGATCGCTGTATAACGATAGAAAATAAAAAACAGTAGCCAATATTGGCTGCTGTTTTTTTAGATTATAAATCAATCATAAGAAAGTAAAATCATTATTTAAGTATTTTTAATCCTTTCGATAATTCCCATTTTAGTTTAGAAAAAAACATGTAGAGCTTCATCGACCTTTTCTTTAATATTATTCTAATTATCGAAAATAGATATTATAATATTGTAATTACTTAATAAGAGACCATAATTATACCAATATTGTATTGAATTTCCAATTAAATTGATATAAAATTTGGAAAATCCAGTATTATACTTATTCTCTTTAGAGCGCATTATTTCTATTTTGCGCAAAAAATTTCACGAATCGACAAGGGTAGTTGGTTAGGGGGAGGGGTATGCTGGACTATTTTATTATCTTTTGTGTGGGCTTATTAAGTCATCTAATCGGGACATTAGTAGGGGGAGGGGGATTAATTTCATTACCGACAATGTTGTTTTTAGGAATACCAATTCATTCTGCAATTGCAGCTGAAAAATTAGGGGCGGCATGTAGTAGTTTATTAAATTGCATCTATCTACTTATAACTAAAGGAATATCGATTAAGGATATTAGTTGGCTATTTGCGCTTGGACTCTTGAGTGGAATAAGTGGGGGATTTTTTTCTGTTAAAGTAAGCGAAGGTACTTTAACAATTATTGCAATATGTTTAATGGGATTTGCGCTAATTGTCTCTTTTTTGGGGACTAAAGGTTTTGGAGATAAAGAAGAAATCTCAAATAAGTGGAAAATTATACCGACACTTTTTGGGGTAGGATTTTACGATGGTATATTTGGCCCTGGTAGTAGTACATTATCTCTTTATGTATTTTCAAGTCAGAATATTCAGTATGTTAAAAGCGTAATTTATACACGGGCAAGTTTACTTGCATGGTGTATCGGGGCGCTAATCCCTTATATTTCAAGTGGAAAAATGATTTGGTTAGTTGCGTTCTCCTTAACTGCCGGTGCAATAATTGGTGGGCAAATAGGATTAAAGCTAACGAATTACATTAAAAAAGAGCACGTTACTATTCTTTTAAGAATTGTAACGGTCATTATGATGTTGCAATTAATGATCTAATCTCAAGGGGAGAATGGAAATGAAAGTTGGAATTATTGGATTAGGTAAGATGGGCTTTAATTTAGCATGCAATATGTTGGAAAAGAATATAGAAGTAAAAGGGTACGACATCGATTTAAACGTGTTAAATAAAATTAATAATAATCTATTATTCAAAAATGGTAATTTTGAATTTTTTGATGAATTAAATCAATTTGTACAATCTCTTTCGGCAGAAGCTGCAGTATTTCTATTAGTTCCTCATGGTGAAGAAACAGAAAAGATGTTGAATGAGTTAGTTAATATATTGCCTGAACATATTATTGTTATTGAAGCAGGAAATTCTCATTATAAAAATTCGCAATATTGGTATAAACGGTATAAAGAGAAGGGTTTATTTTTATTAGATTGTGGCACAAGTGGTGGATTAAAAGGTGCAAGACATGGTTTATGTACGATGATAGGTGGCGATAAAGAAGCTTATGACCAAATTGAGCCGATTTTAAAACAAATTAGCCAAGAAAATGGATACTTATATACTGGTCCTGCAGGTAGTGGTCATTTCTTAAAAATGGTCCATAACGGCATTGAATATGGAATGATGCAGTCTATCGCTGAAGGTTTTGAATTATTAAACGAGAGTGAGTTTGAGTTTAGCTATAAAGAGGTTGCTACACTTTGGAATAGTGGGTCTGTTATTCAATCATGGTTAATGGAACTGATGATTGATGCTTTTAGTGAAGATGAAAAATTAGAAAAGATTTCTGGAGTAATGCATGCATCAGGTGAAGCAAAATGGACAGTAGAGACTGCATTAGATTTAAATGTTCCAACACCCATTATCGCGCTTTCTTTAATGATGCGGAATCGCTCATTACGAACTGATACGTTTTCCGGTAAAGTTGTAGCTTCGTTACGTCAGCAATTTGGAGGTCATGCTGTTGTAAAAAAAGAAGAATTTGAAGGAGGTGAATAGAGTGCAAATGCACCGGGATGTTTTGACAATTGGAGAAACAATGGTTATTTTTCAATCTAATCAAATCGGAAGTTTAGAAAATATTACGAGTGTGTCTCCTAAAATTGGTGGTGCAGAATCAAATTTTGCAATTGGATTAGCGCGGCTGGGAGAGTCTGTTGAGTGGATTAGTCAACTTGGAAACGATAGTTTTGGTTCGCTTATTTTGAAGAGAGTCAGAGGTGAGGGTGTATACAATAATCATGTTGTCTTCTCAGATAAAGGACCAACTGGATTGTTATTTAAAGAGCAAATTACCACTGAAAAGATGAATGTCTACTATTATCGAAAACAATCTGCGGCAAGTTATATGACAAAAGAGATATTAAATAATGTTCCATTTGAGAGCTTAAAGTATCTTCATGTAACAGGTATTACGCCTGCATTAAGTGATAGTTGTTATGAACTGACAATGCATGCGATTCGATTAGCAAAACACCATGGTGTAAAAATTATTTTTGATCCAAATATTCGATTTAAACTATGGTCAAAAGATAAAGCATTTAAGGTGCTCCATGAAATTAGTGCACTATCTGACTATGTCTTGATTGGAGATGAAGAAGCTTATTTCCTAACAAATTTGCAAGATCCATTAGAAATGTGTAAGAAGCTCGATGTGAATAATGATAAAGTCATCGTCTTAAAATGTGGCGCGAATGGAAGTTACGTATATGATGGTCAACTATCTCATGTACCAGGTTACCCCGTAAAGACAGTTGTAGATGCGGTAGGTGCAGGTGACGCTTTTGCTGCAGGATTTACGCACGGATTACTCCAAGGCACAGATATCATTAACTGTGCGAAAATAGGCAATGCAATGGGGGCACTTGTTATTCAACAATTTGGAGATATTGAGGGATTACCAACGAAAGATGTTTTATATGCATTTTTAGAAAATGATAATGAAACTTCTGATGTAGTTCGCTAAGGGGGATTTTATGCGTAAATGGGATAAGTTAAAGTTTATTGAACAAAACGGGATTGTAGCAGTTATTCGAAAAATTGAACTGACGATTTTAGTGGATGTCATCAATGCGCTAGTATCTGGTGGGATTAAAGTTATCGAAATCACAGTAGATAGTGATAATAGCTATCAATCTATTACTAAGTTGAAAGAGAAGTATGGTGACGAATTACTTGTTGGAGCGGGTACAGTGTTTGATGCACCTACAGCTAAAACCGCAATTGATGCTGGTGCAGATTTTATTTTTTCACCAACTTTTAACGAAGAAACCATTCAAATGACAAATCAATATGGTCGAATATCTATTCCTGGTGTATTAACACCAACTGAAATACTAAATGCATATGCAGCGGGTGCAGATATTTTAAAAGTGTTTCCAGGAGCTGCATTAGGTACAAATTATTTTAAAGATGTATTAGGGCCATTAACGCATATTCCTTTGATGCCAACAGGTGGTGTGAATTTAACTAATTTGAAAACTTTTTTAAATAATGGTGCAATGGCAGTTGGAATTGGTAGTTCATTATTGGATAAAGAATTAATCACAAATCGAGATTTCAATGGAATACAATCTTTGGCAAATCAGTATGTAACGTTGTTTAAAGAGGTGAAAGAGATTGAAAATTAAACAAATCGAAACGTTTATTGTCCCGCCACGGTGGCTGTTTTTAAAAATTACAACTGATGATGGACTCGTTGGTTGGGGAGAGCCGATTGTCGAGGGGAGAGCTGCAACAGTTGAAGCAGCTGTACACGAATTAAGCGAATATCTTATCGGCAAAGATCCAATGCGTATTGAAGATATTTGGCAAATGTTATATCGAACTGGTTTTTACCGAGGTGGCCCGATTCATATGAGCGCAATTGCAGGGATAGATCAAGCACTGTGGGATATAAAAGGAAAATACTACGATGCTCCTATCTACGATTTAATGGGTGGAGCATGTCGAGATAAAGTACGCGTATATTCATGGATTGGCGGAGACCGTCCAAATGATATTTTGAAACAAGCAAAGTTAGCGAAAGAAAATGGTTTTACCGCTATTAAAATGAACGCGACAGAAGAGCTTCAAATCATTGACACGCATTCTAAAATCGACGCTGTTTTAGAACGAGTCGCAGTTATTCGAGAGAATTTAGGGGCGGATTTTGGCATTGGTGTTGACTTTCATGGCAGGGTGCATAAACCAATGGCAAAAATTTTATCTAAAGAATTAGAGCAGTATCATCCAATGTTTATTGAAGAGCCTGTTCTACCTGAAAACAATGAGGCATTAAGAGAAGTTGCATTACATTGTAATATTCCAATTGCTACTGGTGAACGGATGTTTTCAAGATGGGATTTTAAAAAAATTTTACAAGATGGCTATGTAGATATTATTCAGCCAGACTTATCACATGCTGGAGGAATAACGGAGTGTAAGAAAATTTTTGCAATGGCGGAGGCTTATGATGTAGCTGTTGCTCCACATTGCCCGTTAGGACCTATTGCTTTGGCATCATGTCTACAAGTAGATGCATCATCATATAATGTGTTTATTCAAGAACAGAGTCTAGGAATTCACTACAATCAAGGAAGTGATTTATTAGACTACCTAACGGATAAAACTGTATTTGAATATCAAAATGGCTTTGTATCAAACCCAACAAAACCTGGTTTAGGAATCGAAATTAATGAAGAGTTTGTACGTGAGCAACAATTGGTGGGACATAATTGGAAAAACCCTGTGTGGCGACATCAGGATGGGACGGTTGCTGAATGGTAAATTTTTTTGATAAATCTAAAAATCTAGATCAAAAGAAAAAGATTGCTGAATTAAGCGTGGCTATCGTGGAAGATGGAATGACAATTGGATTAGGCTCTGGCTCGACAATGGCTTATTTTGTGGAAGCGATTGCAAAAAGAATGAAAAATGAAAAATTAACAGTTCGATTTGTTCCAGCATCTAAATTTATTGAAAAAAAAGCGATTGAGTATCATCTGAATATGATATCAATTGATGAGATTGAAGAAATTGATATTGCATTTGATGGTGCAGATTGGATTATAGGTAAGGAAATTTTAATTAAAGGTGGAGGTGGTTCGTTGTTTCGGGAAAAGAAAATTTTATTAAACGCTAAAAATATTTGCATTTTAGCAGATCAAAGAAAATATATTGATTCGTTAAGTGAATGTATCATACCAATTGAAATTATACCTTTTGGTTATACGAAGACACTGCAGTCAATTGAAAAAATAGGTGGTACATGTTTTATTAGGAAAAATAAGGATGAAGAAAACTTTGTAACAGATAATTTTAATTATATTTTAGATACAAAGTTTTCAGGAATTTATAACTGGAAGGCCATTCATGAAGAGTTAAAAAGTATTCAAGGGGTAGTCGATACAGGAGTTTTTTATGGTATGGAGTTTAACTTTATTAGTTAAAGTATGATGATATATTGAAATAGTAGTTTAATATAATTTGAATTTTACAAATTTTCTTACAAATTAATATTGACTACTGTAATATTTTAACAATATAATACGGTTAGCAATAATATTAAGCGTTTTCATTTTTTAAAATCAGAAATGAAAACGGCGTTTTACATTATAAAACTAAGGGGGATTAAGATGTTTAAGAAAAAAATGTTTTTCACATTATTACTTTTAATGGTAATAACGATTTTAGCAGCTTGTGGGGGAAATTCGTCAGAAGGTACAACAGCAGTAAGTGGACCTGCATCGAGCGATGGGGAAGCTCGTACTTTAAGAATTAGCTTAGGTTTAAACGATCAACATCCACTTTATAAAGGATCTGAAAAGTTTAAAGAAATTGTTGAGAGTCAAACAGATTCTTTAAAAATAGAAATCTATCATTCTGGGCAAATTGCAGATGACCGTTCAGCGATAGAAATGTTACAATTTGGGACTTTAGATATTACAATTCCATCTTCTGCACCTTTTGTTCCTTTTGTACCAGAATACGGTGTATTCGATCTACCATTCACACTTACGGATACAGAAATGGTTGATTCAGTATTGCAAGGTGAATTCGGGAAAAATTTAGCAGCAAAGGTTGAATCTCAAGGAGTTGTTCAATTAGCTTGGTGGGAAAATGGTTTTCGACAATTAACCAACAACTCGAAACCTATTAAAACTTTAGAAGACTTAAAAGGATTGAAAATTCGAGTGATGGAAAACGAAACGCATATTGCTTCATGGAAAGCACTTGGCGCAAATCCAACACCAATGGCTTTCACGGAATTATTCACAGCAATGCAACAAAAAACGGTTGACGGTCAAGAAAATCCATATCCATCCATTTTATTAGAAAAGTATCCAGAAGTTCAAAAATATCTAACAGAAACAAATCATGTATATTCACCATTCCTATTCTTATTCTCAAAAAAGGTATGGGACGAACTTACACCTGAACAACAAGAAATAATAGAAGATGCTGCGATTGAAGCAGGAGAATATAACAGAGAATTAACGCGTCAGACGGCAGAGGAAGCATTGGAAGAATTGAAGTCACAAATGGAATTTACAGAAATTAGTGATGAGGAACTTGCAAAATTCAAGGAAGCTGTACAACCAGTTATAGATAAATATAAGAGTCAAATTGGTACAGAAATTGTCGATCAATATTTAGCGGAAGTTGAAAAGTATTCTAAAGAATAATGAATTAGTAGTGGAAAGGTTGAATAATACAGCCTTTCCACTTTAAAACAAGGGGATGAATGAATGCATGAAAATAATCAAATGGCTAGATAACAATATTGAAAGAGTCATCTTATTAATATTGTTAGTCGTAATGACAGTCGTTACGGTTCTTCAAGTATTTATGAGATATGTAATGGAAAATTCATTAACATGGTCCGAAGAATTGGCGAGGTTCTGTTTCATCTGGCTTGTCTACATAGGAATAAGCTACGGAGTAAAACGTGCTAAGCACGTCCGTGTAGAAGCCATTTTTTCAATAGTTAAAAGAAGAGGGAAATTTATCATTAATTTAATAGCAAATGTTTTATTCTTATATTTTGCTATTTATGCTACTTACTATGGTTTTACAATTATGAAAACTATTCAATCAACAGGTCAAATAGCACCTTCAATTGGTATCCCGATGTCAATTATGTATTTGGGTATGCCTATCGGTATGTTTTTAACAACCATTCGCTTAGTACAACGAATTATTTATGAAACAAAAATATTTAAAGATGGGAAAGAAATTCAAGATAATACCCCTCTAGAAAGTGCACAAGTAGTCCAGCAAGAACCTGAATTAGAAACGAAAAAAGAAGTGGGTATTTCTTAAGTGAATGTAAGGGAGGTTATCAGTAAATGGGAATTACATTGTTTGCATCTTTCGGAATTCTAATAGTTGCTGCTGTTCCTATTGGTATAGCACTAGGATTAGCGGCCATGATAGCACTTTTAATCGATGGTGGAATGCCTTTAGAGTTTTTAATGAAAGAATTAACTACCTCAGTTAACTCCTTCCCACTTTTAGCAATTCCATTTTTCATCCTTGCAGGTGAAATTATGGGGCGTGGAGGAATATCAAAACGACTGATTAACGTTGCAGAATCTATAGTAGGATCTGTTGTAGGTGGGACAGCTTTGACATCAATAGTAACGTGTATGTTTTTTGCAGCTATATCAGGTTCAGGTCCTGCTACTGTAGCTGCAGTTGGGGGAATTATGATTCCGGCAATGGTTAGTAAAGGTTATGATCGTAAGTTTGCTACTGCTGTAGTAGCTTCTGCTGGATCAATAGGGGTAATTATACCACCTTCAATTCCAATGGTTATGTACGGTGTATCAGGCAGTGTTTCAATTGGTGATATGTTTATTGCGGGTATTATCCCAGGAATTTTAGTGGGCTTTGGTTTAATGATTTATGCATATTACTACTCGAAAAAGAACAACTATGCAGGAAATGGTAAGAAGATTTCCATTAAGAATATAGGGAGAGAAGTTTGGAATGCAAAATGGTCTTTATTAATACCTGTTATTATTTTGGGCGGAATTTATGGTGGTATATTCACACCAACCGAGGCTGCAGCTGCAGCAGTATTTATCGGGTTTATAATTGGACTCTTTTTCTATCGAGAACTTAAATTAAAAGAACTAGCAGATGTTTTTATCGAATCTGCCTTAATGACCGCCACAATTTTAGTTATTGTAGGTACTGCCACTGCTTTTGGTAAGTTGCTGGCAATGGAGCAAATTCCAAATCAAATAGCTGAAAGTATGTTGTCAATATCATCTAGCCCCATAATTATTATGTTATCTATGATTCTATTACTACTTATAGTTGGATGTTTCATGGACACAATTGCAGCAATTATTATTTTAACACCTATTTTGCTTCCGGTTGCTACACTAGTCGGATATGATCCAATACATTTCGGTATTATTATGATTGTTGCCCTTGCAATCGGATTTATCACACCACCGGTTGGAGTGAACTTATTTGTTGGTGCGGGTATTTCAGGCATCTCGTTGGAATCGTTATCAAAGGCAATTTTACCGTTTATTGTTGTAATGATTATCATCTTATTGATTGTTACGTTTATTCCAGCTTTATCATTACTTTTACTATAGGAAGCAAATTGGGGGAGAGTAAATGTTATTTCCAAAAATTGAAAAGGGTGTGAATCCCTACTCTGAAAATGTACAAGGAAAAGCCAATGAGCCAATTACGGTTGCAGGCTTATTAGACCGTGCTAAACAAATTCTAGGACCTTTATATGAAGGCGGAGTACCAGATTGGACGTTAGATGCAATTTATGATCGATTAGAAAATAACGCACCACGTATTGCAATTATTGGCGGTTCACCAGATCACCCTGCACATATTATGGATTATTTAACTTCTTCGAGAGCAGCTATTCGTATTTGGCAAAATGGGGGTGTTCCGTTCTACTTTTCCACACCAGTAATGTGTGATGGAACAGCGCAAAGTAATCAAGGAATGAGCTATTCATTACAGAGTAGAAATGCAGTTGCACAAATGATAGTAAATCAATTAGAAGCACATAGTTATCATGGTGCTTTTGTTATTCAAGGGTGTGACAAACAGCCATTAGGTGTAGTAAGCGGTCTTGCTCATTTAGATCGATTACGTCAGTCTCGTGGTGATGCACCGTTTTTTGCAACCTTTGCACCGGCACATGTATTGCAGGGTGGTACTATACCTGAAGATGTCGTTATTCAATTAAATAAAGTTTATGACAAAGCAATTGTAATGGGACATAAAGATATTGCAAATGATTTAAAAGATACCATGAGTTATATTTTACAATGCTCTTCAAATACATCTTTCCAAGGCGTTTTCGAACGTGCATTAGAAAGAAACATTATCACAAAAGAGGAGCATAAATATTTTGAAATGCGATTAGCGGTTGCAACCTGTGATACTCAAGGAGGTATTTGTGCATTTAATGGTACAGGGAATAGTTCTCGTCATGTTGTTGCTGGTTTAGGTCTAGTTCATCCAGCTGTTGAGTTATTAACTCAACCACCAAATCAACAACAAATCAATGAAACTATTGATGCACTAGCAACAATCATTAATAAACCTGAATTTGGAGTTGCGGAAATTGTACATGCAAACATTAAAAACGCCATCCGTATTCATAGTGCATCAGGTGGTTCAACAAACTTAATGATGCATATGGTATCGGCGATGATCTACGCAGGATATAAATTTACATTATGGGATGTGGAAAAGATTCATAAAGAACATCCAATTCCCGATTTATTTGATTATAGCCTGACTGAAGGCCGCGACATATTTGCTTTAGCAATGCAATGCTGCAGTGGGAATAGTCGAGGAATGGAAACATTATTTTATGAATTATTAAACAATAGTGTACCAATGGATGAAGATGCACTAACAGTGACAGGTACATCTTGGCGTAGTAGGATACAATACTCTGATGCACTACCTTCAGGCAATATAAAAGAAAATCCAGTGATTTTAAATAGACCTCGTCGTTCGTTTAGTGGAGTCGATGTGTTACGTGGGAATTTCTTTGAAAGTGCAGTTGTAAAAATTAGTGGAATGCCAACCCCTCAATTAAATCAGTTTGATGATAAGTTAGCATTTGTACTATATTTTGAAAATGAAGATCAAGCGAATGAAAGTTTACTAGATTCAAAATTAATAGAAAAAATTAAGGGAAAACGACATTTTGAGGAAAAAGAACTGATTCAAACGCTAAAGTATAATGCACCAGAAAGGTTTGAAGAGTTAAAAAATACTTCTTATGATGAATTGTTTGATGTAATGGCGAAAGAAGGTATTTTAAAAATTGCTGTTATTATTGCTGGTCAAGGTCCTGTTGCATTTGGCATGCCTGAAATGTTTACCCCTATGCAACATATCAATGCAAATAGAATTCTGAAAAGAGTTTGTACAATAATCAGTGATGGGCGATATTCTGGTGTAACTTACGGTGCAGCGATTGGTCATATGACTCCAGAATCAATACAAGGTGGAGGAATTGGCTACTTGAAAACTGGTGATGTACTGCATTTGCAATTACGTAATAAACGAATTGATTTAATTAATAGCAATTCATTAGTCAACCAAAATAGCCTAATCTATGTAGAAGATTTAAAACAGGAAGAAAATCGCCAACTATTATATCAAAATCGTTTATCAAATATTAAACAAAGACAAAAATTGGTTGCAGCGGTAAATAGAATGGTTGGTCATACTGATGCTTCTTGTGGTGTAGTACCTATTCAAGTATTTGAAGAAGCAGAACTAGTTTATAAGGACCATTATTCTCATCAGCTGCTTCCTTGAGGAACGTGAGTAAAATGCCTATCATTCAATCAGTAGCTAGGGCACTAGCGATATTGGAATTATTTGATGATACAAATCGAGAGCTATCCATTAAAGAAATAAGTGTGAAACTAGATTTAAATAAAAGTACCGTACATTCCTTATTAAAAACATTGAAAGAATATGGCTACATTTCTCAGAATAATGAAACAACGGACTACTCATTAGGTTGGAAATTATATGAAAGAGGCCATTTAATGGTAAGTCAATTGGATATCCGAAATGTTGCAAGGGTTCATTTGGAAAAATTAAATGAACAGACAAATCAAACTGTCCACCTAGTTACTTTGCTAGGTAAAGAAGCAATCTATATTGATAAAATCAATGGACATTCCGCATTAGTGATTTACTCAAGAATAGGAAAACGAGTACCTTTGCATTCAAGTGGTGTTGGTAAAGTGTTAGCTGCATTTCTTGATGAGAGTCAGTTGAAATCTCTGATGGATGGCTATATTTTCGAGAAAACTACAGTCAATACAATAGATTCATATAAATCATTTGTTGAGGAATTAGAAGGAGTAAGAGAAAAAGGTTATGCAGCGGATTTTGAAGAAAATGAACCTGGAATCATTTGTATTGCCATGCCAGTACATGACTTTTCTGGGGAAGTAATCGCTGCGATAAGTGTTTCAACGCCGAAATCTCACATTAATGATGAGGTTGCCGAAAGAAATTATCAATATTTAAAAGAATGCGTAGAAATAGTTTCTAGCAATTTAGGTTATAAAAAAATTGTCTTGTGAAGGGGTAGGGATTAGGATGAAATTTATTCGTTTCAAACAAGGGGAACGTATAGTATCTGCATTAATCACAAGTCAAAATGAATTTGTGGAAATTGGTGACATTGATTATGTAACTTTTTACAAGCTACTTAAAGAAAATCAATGGTCTGCAGAAATCTATATTGATGAAAATCAATTAGAACGACAATCCAATATTGAAATTTATTCACTTGATTTAGTCGTACCAATTGAAGCAGATGAAGTTTGGGCTTCTGGTGTGACGTATTTACAAAGTAAACATGCGCGTAATTACGAAGCGACAGATGGGAAATTAAATAGTGAAACGTTCTATGACAAAGTATATGATGCACCTCGTCCAGAAATTTTTATGAAATCCACAAAACGTCGAACTGTAGGTCCAAACGACAATGTATATATTCGAAGAGATTCAAACTGGCAAATACCTGAACCGGAGTTAGGGTTAGTGATTGGGGAAGGCGAAGAGATTATCGGATTTACACTTGGTAACGATATGAGCTGCCGGGATATTGAAGGAGAAAATCCACTTTATTTACCACAAGCGAAAGTTTGGAAAAACTCATGTGCGCTTGGTCCTGCGATTCTATTACCTGAAGCGATTGATGATCCTTATTCTATTGAACTCAATTGCAAAATTTACCGTGACGGGAAAGAACTATTTACTGGAAGTGCCTCTGTTAGTCAATTAAAAAGAAAACTAGAAGAACTTGTTCACTATTTAGTTTATGAAAATGATGTTATACCAGGAACAGTTCTATTAACAGGTACTTGTATCGTTCCACCGAATAGTTTCACATTGGAAATTGGAGATGAAATTGTTATTTCAAGTACACAAATCGGTACGTTGAAAAATAAAGTCTATCAAAACCAGTAGGAGGGAAAGCATGATGGGAGAAGTATATTCAAATTATATTAATGGTGAATGGAGAGAAAGTAAGAGTGGCAATTTAATAGATAGCATTAACCCGGCAAATCTCGAAGTGGTAGGCTCTGTTCAATTTTCAACAATTGAAGAAGTTACTGAAGCAATCGATGCTGCAAAACTAGCTAAAAAAGAATGGCGCCAATTAGGTCAATTCAACCGAGGGCAAATTTTGTATAAAGCAGCAGAAGCGCTTGAGAATAATCTACAGGATGTAGCGGAGACATTAACAAAAGAAATGGGTAAAACCCTCCCAGAAGCAATTGGTGAAACGCAACGAGGTATAGCAATCTTAAAATACTATGCTTCAGAAGGCGCTCGTAAAGAAGGAGATGTTATTCCTGCATCAGATAAAGATGCGCTAATGTTTACAAAACGTGCACCATTAGGAGTTGTAGGAATAATAACACCATGGAATTTCCCAGTAGCTATTCCAATCTGGAAAATCGCTCCAGCTTTAGTTTATGGTAACACGATTGTCTTTAAACCAGCTTCAGAAGCAGCTGTTACTGCAGCAAAAGTTGTGAAATGCTTTGAAGAAGCAGGTCTTCCAAAAGGGGTACTGAATTTCATTACAGGCAGTGGTTCCCAAGTGGGAAATGCACTAATTAATAGTAAGGACATTAATGGGATTACATTCACTGGGTCTGAAAATACGGGGCATTTAGTAGCAAAAGCTGCTTCGGTAAATGGTGTGAAATATCAATTAGAAATGGGCGGTAAAAACCCTGTCATTGTATTAAATGATGCAAATGTAAATAATGCAGTAAATGCCGTACTAAGTGGTGCTTTTAAATCAACTGGACAAAAATGTACTGCTTCAAGCCGTGTTATCGTTCAATCAGGTATTTACAATCAATTTAAATCTATGTTACTTGAGGAAGCGAGTAAAATAACGGTTGGTGACGGTTTGTTAAACGATACTTGGATGGGCCCTTGTGCGAATGAAAGTCAATATAATACGGTTCTTGAGTATATACAAATTGGGCAGGAAGAAGGAGCTAACATTATATACGGTGGAAAACCTGTAGAATCAAATACAAATGGTTTCTACGTAGAACCGACAATTTTTGAAAATGTATCTTCGGATATGCGTATAGCTCAAGAAGAGATATTTGGACCTGTTATCTCATTAATTCAAGTGGATACAACTGAAGAAGCAATTGAAGTTGCAAATGACACTCAATATGGTCTAAGTGCATCAATATTTACAACAAATATTGGTTCAGCTCTAACGTTCATGGAAGAAATTGAAGCAGGTTTAGTTCGTGTGAATGCTGAGAGTGCGGGGGTAGAACTTCAAGCTCCATTCGGAGGCATGAAAATGTCAAGTACAGGAACTCGTGAGCAAGGAGAATCTGCGAAAGAATTTTATACGGCTGTTAAAACGGTATTTGTAAAAGCAGAATAAGGGGGTGCGGTAATGTTTAAAGGGATTATTCCACCAGTTGTAATCTTTTTCGATCAAAATGGTGAAATCGATTATTCATTGAATAAAACACATATTGATAAATTAATCGATTCAGGAATTGATGGTGTTTTGTTATTAGGAAGTTCTTCAGAATTTTCATCACTAAAACTATCAGAAAAGATGGAATATTTGAAAGAAATCGTTCCGCATATAAATGGTCGTGTACCAATTTTAGTTGGTGTAGGTAATACGGTTTTGAAAGAATCTATTGAATTAGCACAATACGCAGAATCTGTCGGGATAGAAGGGGTAATGGCGGTTAACCCGTATTATTGGAAATTAACAAATGACCAAATGGTTGAGTATTTCAGTGAAATTGCTAACGCGGTTTCAATTAATACTTATCTATATAATATTCCGCAATTAACGGGGCAAGAAATCCCAATCGAAGTTATTTCGACCTTAGTAGAAAATCAACCTAATATCCGTGGAATCAAAGAAACAGTATCGGATTTTGGAAGAATTCGTAAAGTATTGAAAGAGATTAAAGGAAAACATCCACAATTCGATGTTTTTACGGCATTTGATGAACATCTAGTTGATGGCTACTTAATAGGTGCTGCTGGCAGCATTAACGGAACCACCAATTTTTTACCGGAAGTAACAGTCAATTTATTAAAAGCTTTAAATTCAAAGGATTTTGACCAAATTCAAAAATACCAAGTTCAAATATCTTCCCTAATGGAAGTTTATGATATTAATAATTCACTCTTCTCGACATTTAAAGAAGGTGCTTATTATCGTTGGTTCAATGATCTACAAACAGGTGTGAGAAAGCCATTCAGTAAGTATGACAAAGATACACGCAAAAAAGCTGGGAAATTAATTGATTCTATTATTGAACAAGGGGTGTTTCATTAATGAATGAATCTCAAAAGCTATTAGAGAAATTAGGATATCCACATACAGATTATACGGATTTACCATCATCAAAAAAAAGATTCCCTGATGGTGCACAATATCGTATTGAAATACCAAGTGTCGAAGGTCCAGTTGCGCTAAAAGAAACGTTAAAGGCGATTGATGAATACGGACTGACGATTCATCGTGTTTCTCAAGGTAGTGGCATTATGCTACAGACGGATGATGAAATAAAGGAAATGTGTGCATTAACAGCTGAGCGCGGAATGGAGCTTAGTCTATTTGTTGGACCAAGAGGAACATGGGATATAAGTGCAGGTCCGTTAACATCTGCAGGTAAATCACAAGCATTACGTCACGAAGGCGCTAATCAACTTGTGTATGCAATGGAAGATTTGAAACGTGGCGCAGATCTTGGTTTACGAGGTGCTTTAGTAGCTGATGAAGGATTATTATTAATGACAAAAAAAATGAAAGAAGAAGGCCTATTACCAGAAGATTTTGTTGTGAAAGTCTCTGTACAAATGGGTGCATGTAATCCTGTTTCAGTAAAAATAATGGAAGAGCTGGGAGCAGGTACTTACAATGTTCCATCATCGCTAACTTTACATAAATTAGCGGCGATACGACAAACAATTGATATACCAATCGATCTTTATGTTGAAGTTCCTGATAATTTCGGTGGATTCTTAAGATATTATGAAATCCCAGAGTTGATTCGTGTATTAGCTCCTGTTTATATTAAATTTGGTCTTCGAAACCATCCAGATGTTTATCCTTCTGGAAAGCAGTGGGAAGCAACGAACATATCTTTAGTTCGTGAACGTGTGCGTAGAGCTTCAATAGGGATGGAGATTATCAACCGATACTGTCCAGATGCAGTCATGTCTGAACTAGGTGCAGAAGGATTAGGTATCTCGAAAGTAACGGCGGATAGAGGAGTGTAGTCATGACATATAAAATTGTGGTTACAGATTATGAGTATCATGATTTGAAGATTGAAGAAGAAGTTCTTTCTGGGTCAAATCTCGACATTGAGTTTGTTGCTGCTCAATGTCGAACACCTGAGGAAGTTATTGATATCTGTAAAGATGCGGATGGTATTATTAATCAATATGCTCCGTTAAATGCAGAAGTATTATCTCAATTGGAAAAATGCAAGGTGATTTCTCGATATGGAGTAGGGGTCGACACAATTCATTTGCCTACTGCCCTTGAAAAAGGTATAACAGTTACAAATGTCCCCGATTATGGAATTGAGGAAGTTTCCAACCATACTGTAGCTTTTCTATTGGCCTCATCACGAAAAATCGTTCAATTAAATGAAGCGGTAAAAAATGGTGTTTGGGATTTTAAGGTAGGAGTTCCAATCCATAGATTTGAAAATCGAATTTTTGGTGTATTAGGTTTTGGAAAAATCCCAAGACGAGTAATTGAAAAGGTGAATCCATTCGGTTTTCAATTAGTTGCATACGACCCGTTTGTTACTGCTGAAGAAATGAGTAAATATAATGTTAGAAAAGTTGAACTAGATGAAATTATTCAAACTTCTGATATTTTGTCTTTACATCTTCCGCTTACCGAAACTACACATCATTTAATTAACGAAGACAGAATTGCTAATATGAAAGATGGTGTTTTAATCATTAACACCGCTCGTGGTCCAATCATTAAAGAATGTGCATTAATTGAAGGGGTGAAAAGTGGCAAAATTGCAGGAGCAGCACTTGATGTTGCTGAAATTGAACCAATTCCTCTTTCGAGTGAGTTAATTCAGTTTCCGAATGTCTATTTAACACCTCATAGTGCATTTTATTCGGAAGAAGCGATTGTAGAGCTTCGAACAAAAACAGCAAAAAATATTGTTCAAGTATTAGAGGGCGAAAAAGTAGAATATTTAGTTAAATAACAACTTAAAAAGACTTAGTTCTGGAAAATAGAACTAAGTCTTTTCTTGTTTAAAAGAAAATTATTTATAAATGAATTCTATTTTTCAAATTCATTTACCCAAATTGACAAAAGATTTTCAAGCTGGGATTCTAGTTTTTTAAGATCATTTTCGTAAGTATTATTATTTGTCTTATTGAACTTGGCTTTTTTCTCTATTATTTTTTGTTCAAGTTTTTCGATTTGCTGATCGATAGGTATACTATCAGTTTTGTGCTTTAGTGGCAGTTCTGTCTTTACATTGACTTCATACTGTCCATGCTTCTCTCGAGCCCATTGATAATTGCCTTCATATAAATAGAGCTTTTGATTTTCTATCCATGCAATTCTGGAAAAGAGCTGGTTTAAGAAGTAGCGATCATGCGAAACGGCTAATACGGTACCATCAAAATGCTGCACCGTTTCCTCCAGGACCTCTCTTGATTCAATATCTAGATGGTTGGTCGGTTCATCAAGTATTAGGAGATTAATATCTTCATACATTAGCTGGGCTAAGCGGAGCCTCATTTTCTCGCCACCACTTAAATCCTTCACTTTTTTAAAGACATCATAGCCATAAAATAAAAACTTCGCTAAAACGTGACGTGCTTCTCCTTCGGTAATGGATACTTCTTTCCGGAAAACATCAATTAACCGGGCATTGGCATCTTCGTAAACAAAGCTCTGCGATAAATAGCCGATTTTCACATTACTTCCGACAATTACTTTGCCGGCATCAGGTAAAACTTCTTCTGTCACCATTTTCAGTAATGTGGATTTTCCAGTTCCATTTAAACCAACGATTGCGAGACGATCCTGCCAGCGTAATTGAAGGGAAAGCTCTTCGAACAGAACTTTGTCATATTGCTTTTTTACTTTTTCAAATAGGACTACATCCTTGCCACTTCGTTCATTTGCTTCAAGCTTTAACTGCATTTTCTTTGAGACAATCGGCTTCTTTACTAATTCAATTCTAGCTAAGGCTTTTTCCATACTTTTTGCGCGGCGATGTAGGGCAGCATTGGGTGGATTTGCTTCATTTGCCCATGTTTTTAACCTTTTGATAGTTTCTTTCATCTTGGTAATTTTCTTTTGCTGCTCTTCATATTGAGCAAATTCGTTTAAAATTCTAGCCTCGCGCATTTTTACAAAGGTATCGTAATTTCCGATGTAAGAAAAGGGCTCGCCATTATCAATTTCAATAATTTTCGTAACTGCTTCATTCATAAATTGTCGATCATGAGAGACAACAATTAATGTCCCATCATAGCTTTTTAGATAATTTTCAAGCCATTCGATTGCATTCATATCCAGATGATTTGTTGGTTCATCTAATAATAAAATTTGTGGATTGAGTAATAAAATTTGACCTAACATGACCTTTGTTTTTTCGCCACCACTTAAAAGCTGGAATGGGGACTGGAGTAGGGGAGTAATACCTAATCCGTTAGCAATCATTTGAATTTTAGCTTCTATTTCATAGCCACCAAGAGCTATAAATTGTTCCTGTATTTCACCATATTGTTTAAGTAGCTTATCAAGGTGGGCTGTACAAGACATTTGTTGCTCTAAACTTTGCATTTGTGTTTGCATAGATAAAATGTTTGAAAAAGCCTCTTTAAGCACATCGATAGCAGATACATTCTCATAGGGTGGAATTTGGTGCAAATACCCAATTGTTGTGCCTTTTCTTTTAATAATTCTCCCAGCATCTGGCTTTTCTATGCCAGAGAAAAGCTTGAGAAGAGTTGTTTTGCCACAGCCATTGCGTCCTACTATTGCAACACGCTCTCCTTTATGAATATCTATTGTTAAACCTTCAAAGATAACCGTACCACCGTAAATTTTCGTAATATTCTCTGCTTTTATGGACACTGTGTTTTCCTCCAATTTTTACACAGTGAAGCCAATCTTTAAATGTATTTTTATACATAAAAAAGACTGCTCGATTAACAAGCAGTCTTTTCTAAAGTTTGTGAAAAGAATGGCTAATCAGCTGTGTTTTCGATTTATTTGTCTAAAAAAGGGCATACGAATCCCGTTAGTCGCAAAATCGAAAGTAATGACACGTGAAAAATAAAGGAAACGGTCATTATTTACACATGTCGTCACAGCTAATGTATTCATTCTCTTCACCTCCGTTCAAAATAATTATTTTCAGTATATTCATTTTTTTGTAAAATGTCAATCGTTTCCTACTTATAGAGGAAAATTAATATTATTTTAATGAAGGTATACAGCTTATACTAATCGAATTATTTTAAGGCAATAAAGTATATTGAATTGGAGATTATCAAAATGTATTTAGAAAGTAACAGATTACTTATTCGCAAATTTTCTATGGATGATGTGCAGGAGGTAAGTAAATATACTTCATCTCCAGTAGTAATGAGATACATGCCTGAAGGGGTTATGAATGAAGAAGAAACAAAGAAACTTGTGCTCGGAAATATGGGAGAGAATCCTAAGAAATTTGCAGTTATATTAAAAAATAAAAATATCCTAATAGGCCATATGGAATTTTTCAGGTATTTCGGAGAGCATACATATGAAATTGGTTGGGTATTTAACCCGGATTATTATAATAGAGGGTTTGCAACAGAAGCAGCGCAAGTGCTATTAAATTTTGGCTTTACTGATATGAAGCTGCATCGGATAATCGCAACATGTCAGCCTGAAAATATACCTTCTTATCGTATTATGGAAAAGCTTGGTATGCGTAGAGAAGGATACTTTAAAAAGTGCATACCTTGTGGAGAAGAATGGTGGGATGAATACTTTTATGCAATCCTAGCAGAGGAGTGGGTTAAACGATAGTATAATAGTACTCCCAAAGTTTTGGACCAAACATTTGGGAGTACTAATTTTATTCACATAATAATATTTCCCTGACGAATAGATGTTTTTTTGTAATGCAGCGGTCCATGATTTTGAAGCCGACATCTTCCACTAGATCGTCGATGGTTTCAATGGTTACGATGACGCATTTATCTGCGATTCTTCGAGCTTGTTTAATAATATCAAACTGTTCCTCGCGTGTAATATGTGTATAAAGATTATATGGTAAATCAATAATACACACATCATAATGCTCACTGACCTCAGAGATTGGCCCATTTGTTATTTCGCCTTTTAAATTGAAATATGCGATATTTTCGCGAGCACCCTGGCACACTGTAGGGTTAATATCACGTCCTATTAAATCAATTCCCATGGATAGTGCTTCAACTACTACAGTACCAATCCCACAGCACGGATCAATGGCACGGATTCCGTCCACATGTGGTACAGCTATATTGGAAATTGCTCGAGCCACTCGTGTATTAAGTGCTGTGGAATAGCTATTAGGCTTATGTAAATGTTCATGCCAAACTGAATTGCTTTTAGTATAGTTCCCAAAATACCAACGATTGTTGAGTAGCACTAAGCCAAACACGACCTCAGGACTATCAAGATCTGGTTCGCCATCGATAACTAATCCGAGCTCGCGTTCAACCTGTCTCCGCTCAGGGTGAGGGATTTTCTTTGTTTCGCCTAAATCCATTCTATTAAAACAATAGACTTTATATGTCGAAGCACTGACCTTAATATCCTGAATTAAAATTTTCATGTCAGAGACGCTGTCAGCCTCAAACATCACTTCCAACCGTTCTTCGATAAATGGACTACGACTTGGATCCACCTTTATATCACTTATTAAAAAGTTTAAAGCGGTATCGAAGCCGAAAAATGAGCGCATCTCCATTCGACAAAGGTCGTGTTCATTTTTGTGATGTACATATGTGTAAATATAAGTTACCTTCTGTTGTTTGTTATTCAATTGGTAATCATCCTTTAACTACTGCTGTTCTATGGCACTTACTAACTGTCCGATGAAGCTATAAGTTAGTGAAGTTGCGTCTTGTATTGTCATTTCTTCACGGAAGCCGTCCATATTATCTAGGGGGATATTGATATCCCAAAGCCCGTCTTCTCCAGAAAACATCATACTTGAGTAGATTTCCTCACCATGTAGGTTTTCTTCTAAATAAGCTTTAATAATGGGAGCATGCTTCTTTTGTACCTTCAAACCAAGTAAAACCATATACGTTTTAAAAACATCGTCAACTTCAAAAGAGAGGCTATCTGTTTTGATTGGTTCAAAAGAATTTGATTCAATGTAAACAAATTCATTCATATGTTGTTTTAAATGTGTTAAGGATGTATTTAAAAATGCAGCCTGTTCCTGTGCAATTACTTCTTCAGAATCTTTGTCACAACGCTCAATATAAACCTCTGATAAATTAAGTGTCATTTTTACTAACCTCCAAAATTTCTCTTCCTTATTATAACCTTTATGCCAATAAAAATAGACAGTCAGCAAAGGACTGTCTTAACTCAACATTTAGTTTAACATAATTTATAAATAATGATAATTATTCTCTAAGCTAATTTAGCTTAAATAAACTTTTTGTCCAAATTTCTGTGGAGCTCGGGTGATTGCTCTCAAAGAGTGAAAATCGATTAACAAATTGAATTAACTCCTGATTTATAAGCGGCTTTAAAGACTTAGGGCAAGCGTTTATAAGAATAGAGTCCTTCTTAAGTGAATCGAGCTGATTGACAAAGTCATTCTTTGTTTGTGGAATTTCTGTCCACATTTTTTGCCACATTTTATCTCGTAGCTCGCGATAATAGTTGTTCATTGGTTTTTCATGTATAAAATGAAGTGACGTCTGGAAATTCACCGCATTAATAATTATTACGCGATATTTATGCTGTTCCTCTATAGCCTGATGCTCCCTAAGAGCTAATATTAAACTTTCTATACTTTTTTCTATTTTTTTACCGGTTTGACCTTGAGCTGCTCCAATAGGAATAAGTTTTTCTGTATTCTGTTCATACTCATCGATATGAGGGGATTCTAATAGAATAGCTATGGTTTTATTTTTATAATTTGTATCAATGATATCGTCACAAAAAATTGAATTTAAAACCAAATCATTCTTCTCAGAAGGAGCTTCTATTGTTATCTCATCGCCAGAGAGCTCGACAAAAAAGCGAGTTATATTTTGTACCTGCTTGTTCTTTTTAAAAAAAGAACGCTTCAATGTAAGGGTGTTTTTCTCTTCATCTAATAGAAGATACTTGCTTTTGCTTTCAATGAGATCCTCATAAACCACATCATTAATTTCTGTTTGAATAGGGTATCCTTCTAAAGTAATTGCTAATTTTTGTTTAACAAGGGTATGCATTTTTCCACTTCCTTTACAAGTTTTAAGCTGTGTATACTGGCATATATAAAAGTCTATTATTTATTTATATTAAGATTTTTGTAAAAATATGAATAAAAAAGTATAAAATAGAAAAAGAAATGATGATAGGAGAGATAGAATGATTTCACTAATAGTTGCTCATGACAAAAATCGAGTAATTGGCTATGAAAACAAAATGCCCTGGCATCTACCTGGAGAATTACAATATTTTAAGGAACAAACGATGGGTAAACCGATGATTATGGGAAGAAAAACCTTTGATTCAATTGGACGACCATTGCCAGGCCGCAGAAATATCGTAATTACCAGAAATGAAAACTATATAGCAGAAGGAATTGAGGTTGTTACCAGTTTGGAGGAAGCATTACGACTTGCTGGTGATGTAGCAGAAGTAATGGTTATTGGTGGAGAGCAGATTTTTAAAATAGTTCTCCCGATTGCTGATCGTCTCTATATCACTCATATCGAGCATGAGTTTAATGGAGATACGTTCTTTCCGACGTATGGTGATGGATGGTCTCTAATATCAAAAAGTGAACCGATTGAAACTCCCGATGGATATAGCTATACCTATTGCATTTATGATAGAAATAAATAAATCAAGAAATTCTCTCTTTATCCAAAAGATAAAGGGATTTTTTGTTTTATTAAGAAAATTATAATTTTTTGAAACCAAGTGTCGAATGATTCGTATATAAGCTGTAAGGATTTATTTGGTAAAGGTGGTGTTATTTGTTGCTATTTGGAGCTGAACTTCATACAGTTTATTTATTTACCCTCATTATCGTTGGATGTATTACCATTCTGTACCTATTTTTCTCTGAAATTTTCGATGGTTTGTTTGAAGGGATTCCTTTTGTAGATCCTGCAGTTATTTTAGCCTTCATAACAATTACTTCAGCTGGCGGCTTCTTATTAGAAAAATTCACAGCCCTATCCAATACGTTGATTTTCATAATTGCGTGTATTATTTCTGCAATTATTAGCGGTTTAATTTATTTCTTTATTCTCGTTCCTTTAAAAAGTGCTGAAGTGTCCTTAGCTTATACTGAGGAATCTCTAGAGGGGCAGGTAGGAAAGGTAATTGTCCCGATACCTACCAATGGCTACGGAGAGATTGTAATCGAATCGGTTAATGGAATTATATCTAAGCGAGCAACGGGCTTTGAAAACGAACCGATTGACTATGATCAGCAGGTCCTAATCATAGAAGCAAAGGAAGGTACGGTTTATGTAAAGAAATATGAGTCTCACTTACAATTTAAATTATAGGAGGAAGAAAAATGCCAAGTACATTAATTATTATCGGGATCGCAGTATTTATACTTTTAGCCATTATTGTGGTGTATGTTACAAAATACAAAACGGTGGGACCAGATGAAGGGTTGATTGTTACAGGGAGCTTTTTAGGCTCAAAAAATGTGCATACAGACGATTCAGGTAATCGCATAAAAATTATTCGTGGAGGGGGTACCTTTGTATTCCCAGTGTTCCAGCAGTCAGAGCCATTAAGTCTATTATCTAGTAAGCTAGAAGTAACTACACCTGAGGTTTATACGGAGCAGGGTGTACCTGTTACCGCAGATGGTACGGCTATTATTAAAATCGGTGGATCTATCTCAGAAATTGCTACAGCAGCTGAGCAATTTTTAGGAAAAAGCAAAGCAGATCGTGAAAATGAAGCAAAAGAGGTTTTAGAGGGGCATTTACGTTCGATTTTAGGTTCTATGACAGTAGAAGAAATCTATAAAAATCGTGATAAATTCTCGCAGGAAGTTCAAAGAGTAGCATCTCAGGATTTAGCAAAGATGGGATTAGTGATTGTATCCTTTACGATTAAAGATGTGCGCGACAAGAATGGCTATTTAGATTCTCTTGGTAAACCAAGAATTGCACAAATTAAGCGTGACGCAGATATTGCCACAGCTGAAGCTGAAAAAGAAACACGTATTAAACGTGCTGAAGCTGAAAAAGAAGCACAAAAGGCCGAGCTTCAAAGAGCAACAGAAATTGCAGAGGCAGAAAAGGAAAACCAGCTCAAAATTGCCGAATATAAGCTTGAGCAAGATAAAGCAAAAGCACGTGCTGACCAAGCCTATGAGCTAGAATCAGCAAGAGCTAAGCAACAGGTTACAGAGCAGGAAATGCAGGTTCGCATTATTGAACGTCAAAAGCAAATTGAACTAGAGGAAAAAGAGATTTTACGTCGTGAGAAGCAATACGACTCAGAGGTGAAGAAAAAGGCTGATGCAGATCGTTATGCAATTGAACAAAATGCCTCTGCCCAAAAAATGAAGGATTTAGCGCAAGCTGATGCAGAGAAATATCGAATCGAGTCCTTGGCAAAAGCAGAAGCTGAAAAAATACGTTTAGACGGTTTAGCAAAAGCCGATTCAGAACGAGCACAAGGGGAAACAGAAGCAGAAATCATTCGTCTAAAAGGTTTAGCAGAAGCGGAGGCAAAACGTAAAATTGCCGAAGCATTCGACCAATTTGGTCAGGCGGCTGTCTTGGATATGATTGTTCGTATGATGCCTGAATACGCAAAAGAAATCGCAAGCCCATTATCGAATATCGACAAAATTACAGTGGTGGATACAGGAAATGGGGAAGGCGGCGGTGCAAATCGTATCACTTCCTATGCAACTAATCTTATGGGTAGCTTA
Organism: Ureibacillus chungkukjangi; assembly: GCF_044795995.1. Lineage (NCBI taxonomy): Bacteria > Bacillati > Bacillota > Bacilli > Caryophanales > Caryophanaceae > Ureibacillus > Ureibacillus chungkukjangi. The sequence continues at coordinate 1,796,737 of NZ_CP085009.1, forward strand.
CAAGAAACATTAAAGGCTTCTTCAGGAATTGATATGAAGGATTTAATCGAGACATTCGTAGGAAAGCAACCAATTCAAGCTACAATTGAAGAAATTAACACAAGAGAAGAAGAAAAACATTTAGTTTAAGAAGTATTTGGTACTTTCCAAAGCTTGATAGTGCATTCTTAGTTGTATATTGTGGCTCAAATATTCAATAATGACTAATAGATGTAATACAATGTAGGTTTTATAAAGGAGAAATTACATGCTATCAGTCATCTTAAGCTTTAAAAGGCTATTAAAAGGATTATACCACGGAATAAAAGAGCCACAATTTTTAAGTATTTTAACCACAGTTGCCTTAATTGTCTTATCTGGTACATTGTTCTATTCACGGTATGAAGGCTGGCCGAAAATAGATGCTTTCTATTTCGCGGTTGTAAGTCTGATTCCAACTGGAGTAGATACAGATTTAGTGCCATCTACAACGGGTACGAAGTTATTTACAGTACTTTATTTAATCATTGGAACCGGGTTGATGTTTGCATTACTTGTTAATTTGGGAAGAGCTATCATTAAAGAAGATAAGGCAAGGAGATATAAATTGCGTAAAGAAGTAAACAATAAGCCTTCCGCACCCAAAATCTTAAGGGTAAAATAGAATAAGTAATATAACTAGAAGTCTCGAATAAATTTCGGGGCTTCTTTAATTTTTCGAAAAATATTTAATAGAAAAAACTTGTAAATAGTAATCGTTACGATTTACAATAGTCTCATAATCCTCATTATTCAGGATTATTTTTTTATTTATCAAATAGTAATGGTTACTAATTGATGAATTCAACTGTAATACTACGACTAAATTATTGGGAGGAACCTATGAGAACCAAAATTACTTTAGCATGTACGGAAACAGGAGACAAAAATTATATCACTACAAAAAACAAACGAAATAACCCTGAACGTCTTGAATTGATGAAGTATAGTCCACGGCTTAAAAAAAGAACTTTACATCAGGAAACTAAATAACTGGTTTGTGAAAGGAGATTTTTTATGGCTAAAAAATCTAAAATCGTTAAAGAGATGAAAAGGCAAGCATTGGTCGAAAAGTATGCTGAAATAAGAAAAGAATTAAAAGAAAAAGGAGATTATGAAGCACTTCGTAAGCTACCTCGCGATTCATCACCTACTCGGTTAAAAAATAGATGTGAAATCTCTGGCAGACCAAGAGGGTATTTACGAATATTCAAAATGTCTCGAATTAAATTTAGAGAATATGCTCACAAGGGCCAAATACCAGGAGTAAAAAAGTCGAGCTGGTAAATTAAGAATAATTCATTTGATTGAATTAAATGAAGGAGAGTTAAAGGATGGCTAAAAAAATTCCAGTGACTGTGCTAAGCGGTTACTTAGGTTCAGGCAAGACAACAATACTGAACCATATCCTGCAAAATAAAGAAGGCTTGAAGGTTGCTGTTATTGTAAATGACATGAGTGAAATTAATATTGATGCAGAGCTAGTGAAAAAGGGAGGAGGGCTTTCAAGAACTGAAGAAAAACTTGTTGAGATGTCGAATGGCTGCATTTGCTGTACTTTAAGAGAAGACCTGCTAATCGAAGTACAACAGCTCGTACAAGTAGGAGATTTTGATTATATCGTAATTGAATCAACGGGCATTGGTGAACCGATTCCCGTTGCTCAAACCTTCTCTTATATTGATGAAGACTCAGGAATTAACCTGCCAGAGCTATGCAAGCTAGATACAATGGTAACCGTTGTGGATGCAAATCGTTTTTGGCATGACTTTCAATCTGGAGAAAGCCTATTAGATCGAAAAGAAGCAGTAGGCGAATTAGATGAACGAGAAGTCGCTGATTTATTGATTGACCAAATTGAATTTTGTGATGTATTAATATTAAATAAATGTGATTTAGTGTCCGAGGAAGAATTGAAGAAGCTAGAGAATATCTTGCGTAAGCTTCAACCTGATGCGAAATTAATACGTACAGTAAACGGAAATATTAAACCAAGTAAGATTTTAAATACTGGAAGATTTGACTTTGAGAAAGTAGCAAATTCTGCTGGATGGTTAAAAGAGCTGCAGCTAGGTCACGAAAATCATACTCCAGAAACTGAGGAATATGGCATTTCATCTTTTACATATACAAGAAAAATGCCATTTAACGCTGTTCGTTTCAACGAGTGGAGTGAACAAATGCCACTTTCCATTTTAAGGGCAAAGGGACTTATATGGAGTGCTTCCCATCAGGATGTAGCCATTCTTTTCTCACAGGCAGGTCCATCAGTTAAAATCGAGCCAATCTCATACTGGGTAGCTGCTTTACCAGAGTACCAACAAAAGCAAATTTTAGAAAATAATCCAGAAATTCAAAGGGAATGGGAATTGGAGTTTGGTGATCGAATGACTAAGCTAGTTATTATCGGAACAAATCTTGAAAAACAAGAAATAATTCAAGAGCTTGATCGTTGTTTATTAACACAAGCTGAATTTGATGCTTCCTGGGGTAACTTGGAAGATCCATATAAATGGCAATATAAATAAGTGTCAGTAGGGGCTAATTTTCATTTAGTCCCTTTTTTGTCTTACTAATGATACATGATTTACTTCGAAGTCCATCATACTATTTTAAAAGGTGGTGGATGATTTATGATGTATAACTTTGAATCAGTCGAACTTAAGCATGAGAATGGTGAATTGCAAATTGTTTTACATATGAAGGTTCCAAAGAATTCAACAAATACCGAGTTTGGTGCAGAATTTAACTTCAACAAAGACGATTCATTAAGACATAATGCAGTTAACTTCGTAAAAAAGAAGTTTCCGAAGCTTAAGGTGGCTTCAATCGTTGTAGTAGCAGGAACGCTACTCCTAACAACCATTCCCATGCAAAAAGCAGAGGCTCATGAAGCTGATTTTAATATGAGCTATCTTTATTTCGGGAATACAAGCTCTTATATTTCACAAGTAGACAAGACGCAAGGGAATCTAAATCTTGTATCCCCAAGTTATTTTGACTTAAATGCGGATGGGTCCTTAAAATTGACGAGTCAGTTTGATTCAAAATTTGTAAACGAAATGCATAATCGTGGCATAAAGGTTGTGCCCTTTTTAAGTAATCATTGGGATCGTACTCTTGGGCGTGCAGCCTTAGCAAACCGTGAAGCTTTATCAACTCAAATTGCAAACGCGATTATTAAAAACAATTTAGATGGTGTTCAGGTTGATATTGAGAATACAACAGATGTGGATCGAGACGCTTATACAGATCTAGTGAGATTATTGCGAGAGAAATTACCTGCAGATAAAGAAGTATCTGTTGCGGTGGCGGCAAATCCAAACGGTTGGACAAAAGGCTGGCATGGTACCTACAATTACAAGGAATTAGCAAAATACGCAAGTTATCTCATGATAATGGCCTACGATGAGTCCTATGAAGGGGGTCCTGAGGGGCCGGTTGCGAGTATTGGCTTTGTGGACCGTTCTATTCAATATGCTTTAAAGCAGGGTGTTCCAGCAGACAAGGTTGTTTTAGGAGTTCCTTTTTATGGTCGTTTTTGGAAAGAAGGTGCTCCAGCAAGTGAGGGTGGAAAAGGAATTTCAAATACAAAGGTAGATGAAATGCTAGTTAAATATGGTGGGAATGTAGTATTTGACGAGGCTTCAAAATCTCCAAAGGCTACTATTACCATTAAAAGTGGAGATCCAACTACAACAATTGCAGGAAAAACATTAGCCCCAGGAACCTACCATATTTGGTATGAAAATAATGATTCCATTAGAGAGAAATTACGACTTATTCACAAGTATGAAATCAAAGGGACTGGAAGCTGGAGCTTAGGCCAGGAAAATACTTCTATGTGGCAATATTATAAAACCTGGATGTCCCATGAAGGAGTGGAAGTCATTCCTGTCAATCCTGACCAGCCTAAAGAACAAACCGGTGAAATTTCACCAACACAAATAACGTATACGGTAAAATCGGGCGATTCTTTATGGAAAATTGCAACAGCGCATAAGTTGACAGTCGATGAATTAAAAGTTTTAAACGGACTAACATCGGACGCTATCAATATTGGGCAGGTATTGAAAGTAAGTAATGCTGTTTTGACCCCAACTACTGCTCCAGTAGTTGAGGCGCCTACAATTCAAACAACAACATATACGGTAAAATCAGGGGATTCATTATGGAAAGTTGCTACGGATCATAATATGGCTGTCACTGAATTAAAGACATTAAATGGTTTAACATCAGATGTTATCAATATTGGACAAGTGTTGAAGGTGAAAAGTTCAGTTACCTCTACAACTTCTAATATTACACAAACTGTTTCACAGCCAAAAGCTAATACCCCTGGTGCGATTTCAGCGCCAGCACAGGAAGCAGTGGCACCAAAGCCTGTAGGAAAACCGGCACCAGCCCCTGCTAAAACAACGACTGTAGCGGCTAAATCAACAACTCCAGCAAAAACTATAACAGCCGTAAAGTCTTATACTGTATTAAAGGCAGGCTCAAAAGGAACTGCGGTTACCAACTTGCAAAATAAATTAATAAAAGTAGGTAGTTACACAGGGAAAGCAACTGGTACTTATGATACAAAGACTAAAAGTGCGGTAGTTGCCTTCCAGAAAAAATACAAGCTTGCTGCAGATGGAATCGCTGGTCCAGCTACACAGTCTAAGCTTGATACTGTTATTGCTACAGCAACAAGTACTAAAGCAACTACTTCCACCAAAGCCGTTGCAAAAAGCTACCCTGTATTAAAAGTAGGATCAAAGGGGACAGCAGTTACCAACTTGCAAAATAAATTAATAAAAGCTGGCAGCTACTCAGGAAAAGCAACTGGTACTTATGATACAAAGACTAAAAGTGCGGTAGTTGCCTTCCAGAAAAAATACAAGCTTGCTGCAGATGGAATCGCTGGTCCAGCTACACAGTCTAAGCTTGATACTGTTATTGCTACAGCAACAAGTACTAAAGCAACTACTTCCACCAAAGCCGTTGCAAAAAGCTACCCTGTATTAAAAGTAGGATCAAAGGGGACAGCAGTTACCAACTTGCAATCGAAATTAATAAAAGCTAGAATTTATAAGGGGAAAGCAACTGGAACTTATGATACAGCAACGAAAAATGCCGTTATAGCTTTTCAGAAAAAATACAAGCTCGCTGCAGATGGAATCGCCGGTCCAGCAACTTTGGGTAAAATGGATTCCGTTATCAAATAGGAGGATTTTCAAATGAAAAATATACTTTCACCAATATTAGCTATTGTACTTTTCTTATCAATTCAGCCTTTTACCTTAGCTGCAGAAGAAACACCGGAAATCCCTTATTTTGGTATTGGAGCGACAGTTCAGGAGAAAATGGAAGGGGAGTATCTTGTTCAAACTGAAGGAGCAAAGGAGCAGGAAGGATTTGTTTATACTCCTCAGGAAGCCTTTAAGAGTGAGAACATTAAAATGCAAATTACCTTAATGGGTAAAGGCAGGGTAATTCTTAAGCTGGAGGAAACAAATGCTAGAGGGCAATATATAAAAGAAAAAACAATGGAAGTAGAACTTACCGAGGATTGGACAGCCTACGAAATGACTTTTACATTAGAAAGTCCCTCCTCACAGATAGATGCTTCGGTTATTACAAAATCAAAAGAAAGTGCAGATTTCACATTTAAAAATTTGCAAATTATTGAAGAATGATAAAATAAAACGAAGTCTCAAATCTTTGGGAAAGGATTTGAGGCTTTCAACTTTTGAGGTGGATATATGAAGCTTGTCGGGATTTCAGGTTCGTTAGTTGGCTACAAAACATTAACGACTGTTTTTAAAGTATTGCAGGCAGCTAAGGCAATCGATTCAAAGCTTGAGACAGAGTTAATAGACCTAAAGGATTTCGAGGTTGAATTTGTGAACGGGGCACCTTTAAGCTTCTATAATGCAGATACAGTGAAAGTAGTTGACACTATTTTGTCTGCAGATTGTGTCATTATTGGAACGCCAATTTATCAAGCTTCAATATCTGGCGTCCTAAAAAACCTCCTAGACCATCTTCCAGTTGATGGGTTGATGGGAAAAGCAGTTGGAATGGTCGCAAATGGCGGGACAGATAAGCATTATCTTGTTATGGAGTATCATCTGAAATCAATCCTTACATTCCTTAAAGCAACAGTCCCGAACAATAATGTGTTTGTACACAATGATTATTTTGATGAAGAAAATGACTTACATGATCGAAATCTTCATTTACGCTTCGAAAAATTAGCAAAGGAAATACTATCGATTCAAAAATATATTCAGCAAAAAAATTAAAAGCAAGGTGAGAGGTGATTTACTTTCTCAGCTTGTTTTTTATTTTGGAGGGTCTTTTGTTATCACTGTTAATATCTACAAAAAATATATGCTTTCTATTTTGGTGCTATCTCATTTATACTAGTATAATGTGTGTAAAATAAGTTGCGAATTCGTTAATCTTATAAAAACAATAAACTTAAAAGATAAGTATGCTTCAATAGGAGGAAAAAGATTTGACAATTACTACAGGAGAATCATTAGTTGTAGATATTAGCAAGTTAGATGAAAAAGGTTCAGGACGTGCCATCATCTGGCGAGAAAATGAATTAGGGAACCAAAAAAAGCTACGCCTTACTATCCCTCAAGTTCTACCAGGTGAAAAAGTGAAGGTAACAGTTGATAAGCCTGAACGTAGAAGAAGAAAAGCATTGCTGGACGAAATCTTAGAGACGAACCCAGAGCGTATCGCGCCACCATGTCCACATTTTGATTTATGTGGTGGATGTGTATGGCAGCACTGGGACTATCAAGGACAATTAAAGCATAAGACAAACCATGTAAAAGAGGCTGTTGAATCACAAGGATTTGATCCAAGTCTTGTTAAAGATACAATCGGCATGGAAAACCAATGGCACTATCGTAATAAAATGGAATTTACATTTGCTATTGATGGTTCTCTAGGTCTTCATGAGCAAGGAAACTTCAGAAAAATTATTTCTCTTGAATCATGCTTAATTGCAGGGAAAGAAATGGTTCAAGCTGCTATGGAAGTTGCTGATTGGGTGAAATCTCATCAATTATCAGGCTACAACAAGGATGCGCATGAAGGATTATTACGTCATTTAATGGTAAGACAATCATTTGTAACGGGTGAAATGATGCTTGCTTTATTTGCTACTGAAGCACCAGAAGCACATCTTAAAGATGCGGCAGCTGATTTAATCAACCGAATTACTGAAAAGTTCCCACAAGTGAAAAGCTTGATGTGGCTAGAAAATACAGACTGGGCTGACCGTACACAATCAGAGAAAACTCACACTCTAGCTGGTCGTGACTTTATCTATGATGAAATGGATGGCTACCGTTTCCGCCTTTGGTTCGATACTTTCTTCCAAACGAACCCAGTCCAAGCTCAAAAATTAGTCGATTTAGCGGTTGAAATGGCTAAGCCAAAGAAAACTGAGAAAATGATTGATCTATTCTGTGGTGTAGGTACATTCTCTTTACCATTCGCAAGCCGAGTAGGAGAGCTAGCAGGTATTGAAATCGTAGAATCATCGATCGAATCTGCAAAACGTAACGCTGCAGATAACGGTATCGACAATACGTATTTCCTAGCAAAAGACGCGCGAAAAGGGATCGACGAAGTGCTAGAAACTTTCGGAACACCAGATTTACTACTACTTGACCCACCTCGTTCAGGCGCAGGCGGCAAAGTTATGCGAAAAATCGGCCGTTCAAAACCAGAACGCGTTGTCTATGTTTCTTGTAACCCAGACACATTCGCAACAGACATCAAAGAACTAGAACAATTCGGCTATGTCCTAAAAATTGTTCAACCAGTGGATCTTTTCCCACATACAGTGCATGTAGAGTGTGTTGCGGAATTGGTTTTAGAAGAAACTGAAGCATAATAAATTATTGAGATTAGAGACTCGGATACGATTTTTGTATTCGAGTTTTTTTGTGGGAGAAAAGTTTTATGGAACGGTGAATTAAGGGTAATTGCGTTGTAGTAAAAAAAGGGGGAGCGGTTTGGGCTGGAGGTCCGGTCATGAGCTAGGCTTGTTAAATAACAGGAAAGATTACCCATATTTACTCTGAAATGAGCTGTCTTCTGTAAATAACCGAAAAATCTTCGCTTATTTCCTTTAACTAGTTACTTATTTAAAACAAAGAGATTTTATCGAAATAGAAGCTATTTTGAGTTTGAGCGGCATGTACTTTTATTTCAGATTTCTATCCAATGGAATGGAGTACCGTAAATGTTAGTTTATATTTGTAATAGGTAATTTATTAATGAAGATTTTCAAATCAAATCTCAGTTTAACTAAAGTGAAGTAAAAAAAAATTGACTTTTAATTTTGAAAAAATTACAATTCAACTATTCAATAATATTCTTGAATAGAAGGTGATTTAAAATGTTCAATGAAAGAAATCTAAAGGATCTGTTGTATCAAGAGTTCGCAAGAATTGGTAAGAGCCTTTCAAGTCCAAAACGGTTGGAAATTCTCGATATTTTATCTCAGGGTCCTAAATCGGTGGAATCTTTGTCCAAAGCAACTACTATGTCCGTAGCGAATGTATCTCAACATTTACAAACTCTCGCTAATTCAAGATTGGTAAAGTTCCAGAAGAAAGGTAATTTCGTAATTTATGAGTTAGCAGACGAAGCTATTTCTGACTTTTTAAATTCTTTGCATACCTTGTCGGAAAAGCAGTTTGTGCAAGTCCAACAAATAAAACAAGAGTTCTTAAATACCAATTTAGGAATGAATGGAGTTACGCTTGAAGAACTTAATGATCGGATGGAAAAAGGAGAAGTTTTATTATTAGATGTCCGACCAAGAGAAGAATATGAAAATGCTCATATTCCAGGTGCTATTTCTATACCGATTGAAGAATTAGGGGAAAAACTCACTTCTTTACCAACGAACTGTGATGTTGTTGCATATTGTAGAGGGCCATATTGCTTGATGTCTGTAGAGGCAGTTGAAATTTTAAAGAGTAATGGTGTTAATGCTTATCGTTTAGAACAAAGCGTTCAAGATTGGAATGAATTTCAAGAACATTTGAATTAACTCGCAAATAGAAATTAGTTAAGTAATGTTCTTAATTTAATTGGGGGAAGTAGGTGTTTGCTATGGCCAGTGAAACTAATAATTTGGCACAGGGATATATAGATAATCCAGAGAAAATAAAAAAATTATATAACCGAACATTAATCATAGTCGTTCTATCTCAAATGTTTGGTGGAGCAGGTTTAGCTGCTGGAATCACAGTTGGAGCATTGCTTGCAGAACAAATGCTTGGAACAAATGCATTCGCAGGTTTACCAACTGCTTTATTTACGTTAGGTTCAGCAGGAGCTGCTTTAGCGGTCGGAAGACTTTCGAACCGTTTTGGAAGAAGAATTGGTTTGGCGACAGGCTTCATAACAGGTGGTCTCGGAGCTATAGGAGTTGTAGTTGCAGCTGTCTTAAATAGTGTGCTTTTATTATTTGCTGCCCTGCTCGTATATGGTGCGGGTACTGCAACGAATTTACAAGCTCGTTATGCTGGTACAGACTTGGCAACTAGCAAACAGCGAGCGACGGCAGTAAGTATAGCGATGGTTTCCACGACATTTGGTGCAGTTGCGGGTCCAAACTTAGTGGGGGTAATGGGGAATTTTGCTCTTTCTATTGGTATTCCATCACTTGCAGGACCATTTATTTTAGCTGCAGGCGCCTATATCTTAGCTGGTGGTGTCCTTTTCATAATGCTTCGTCCAGATCCATTTGTCATTGCTAGAATGATAGAAACAACAAATCAAGAGACTGGTGTAAATGAACATTTAGCAAAAACACATCATACAGAAAATAAAAGAGGCATAATTCTTGGTGCAACAATAATGGTTCTAACGCAAATTGTAATGGTAGCTATTATGACAATGACGCCAGTCCATATGAAGCATCATGGACATGGCTTGAATGCTGTTGGTCTTGTAATAGGCTTTCATATTGGTTCAATGTATCTCCCTTCATTAGTTACAGGAATCCTTGTTGATAAGCTAGGGCGAACTGCGATGGCTATTGCTTCTGGAATTACGTTGCTTCTGGCTGGAACGATAGCAGCGATTGCACCTGCAGATTCGATGTTACTTCTAGTAATCGCTCTTTCATTACTTGGATTAGGATGGAATTTTGGTTTGATAAGTGGAACTGCACTTATTGTTGATTCAACTAAAATTTCCACACGCGCTAAAACTCAAGGGACAGTGGACGTTTTAATTGCATTAGCTGGAGCTTCTGGTGGTGCCTTGTCTGGAATGATTGTTGCTGGTTCAAGTTATGAAACGTTATCACTCGCAGGTGGAATATTATCCCTGATACTTATTCCAGTTGTGGTTTGGTCTATAGGCGGTAAAAATAACAAATAGCTAAGTACATTGCTAGAAGGATTAAAATAACGAGAGGGAGGATTTTTTAATGAAACAAATTACAGCAAAAGAATTAGAGATGAAATGAAATCTGGAGAAAAGGTAAACATTATAGATATTCGTGAGGCTAATGATGTTGCTTCGGGCAAAATTTGGGGAGCTAAACATATCCCTTTAGGGGATATGTTTAGCGACATACACTCCGCACACGTAGAGTGTGTTGCGGAATTGGTTTTAGAAGAAACTGAAGCATAATAGATTATTTATGTTAGAGACTCGGATACGATTTTTGTATTCGAGTTTTTTTGTGGGAGAAAAGTTTTATGGAACGGTGAATTAAGGACTATGTGGATTTTAGTAAGGAGGGTTTGGCTCGGTTATGGCTGGAGGTCCGGTCATGAGCTAGGCTTGTTAAATAACAGGAAAAATTCCGCTTATTTAGAAAATAAAGTGGAAAATAGCCTGAATAACCGAAGAATTTCCCCTTAATAACTTGAAAAATAAGAAATGATCGATTTTTCTTATAATAGCAGGAAAATCTTCCCTTATTTACCCTGAAATGAGCTCTCTTTTTGTAAATAACCGAAAAATCTTCGCTTATTTACAATCGCTCTATTCATTTCTAAGTGTCTATTTTTCCGTAGTCGCTAATGACCTTGATGATGTAATAAGTTGCTCCCTCTACACCATCTATATCAGAACACTAGCCATCATAAAAAGGATTTTCAACATTCACATCGAAATAATACATAAGCTATGGAATTCAATTTTTCCAGATCATGAAAAGGGGATTTTAAAATGGATATAAGAAACCCAATTGGGAAACTAGAGGTACCTGAAAATGTAACTTTGCATCATGTACAAAAATGGTTAAAAGAAATCGAAACCTATACAATTCGATTAAGAGAAACTGTCGAGTCGATAAATAAAGAGGATTTAAGTAGAACTTATCGTGAAGGTAGCTGGACAGTTCGGCAGCTTGTGCATCACATTGCGGATTCGCAGCTGAATATGTATCAACGCTTGAAGCTTGCTTTAACAGACGAGAATCCAACAATTCCAGCCTTTGATGAAGAAAAATGGGCAGTTCTCCCAGATACAGAGCTACCAATCGAGCCTTCTATAAAAATGCTAGAAGGTATAAATGAACGTGTTGTTTCTTTGGGCAATAGTTTAACTGAGGATCAATTAAATCGAGTCTTTACTCACGAGACGAATGGTAAAATAACGGTTGCATATAAAATGGCAAAATTAGCTTGGCACGAAGAGCATCACTTAGCACATATAAAAATCGCCTTAAAACCAAACAATCGATTGTAATTTTCATTCACATTGAGATTCCCGTTAGGCAGATTGTATCTTTTAAGGAATATATTTTCCAAAAATAGAAAATTATTATTTCTAAATGTTAAGATTTGTCGTACAATGAATGGGACAACTGAATATACGTTTCGCACTAGGGGTGCTGTAAGGCTGAGAAGCGGGTTAAAATCCTGCTGACCCTCATGACCAGAACTAGGTAATACTAGCGTGGGGAAGTGCAAGTGATTTCATTATATTTTGTATTTTCTATATAACATTTCACTGCATCTTCTATTTGAGATGCAGTTTTTTTGTGTTTTTATGGACTATACTTCCCTTTTAAATAGTGGGCGAAACGGACAACAATTTACAAAATGGGAGGAAGAAAGAATGCAAGGTTTAAGCTGTGGTACAAGTAGAATCGTAGGGTGTCGTTTTTCCATCTATCCTATGGCGGACAATTTCATTGATGTAATCATGAAAGCGTTAAAAGAGGTAGATGCGAGAAAGGTTTGGATGGAAACAGATGACATTAGTACATGCATTAGAGGGCGAAGTGAACACGTATTTGATGTGGCTAAGGCTATTTTCATACATGCAGCCAAAACGGATGTACACGTAGTCTTTAATGGAACGTTTTCTGTAGGTTGTCCTGGAGATAGTGAAGGGGATAGTTATATGTCAGAGAATGACGAGCGTTTAAATGAATATGCCTCTAGTAAAGTAAAGGTTGAGGTGGCTACTCAGTTTGCTCTTTATCCTATGAACAATCCCGAATATATGCAGGTTATTGCCGATCAGGTAGAAGTTGCAAAGGCTCATGGAACATTTACGAAAGGTGTTCATTATGCATCCCGTCTTGATGGGGATGCCAATGCTGTGTTTAAAACAATTGAAGAAGCGTTTGTTAATGCATCCAAGACACATGAAAGAAGTCATGTGACGATGACTGCAGCAATTTCGGCGAACAGCCCATCAAAAAAACATCTATAACTTAAAGGCTAATTGAAACACAGATTTGATATGTGAAAACAAATATGAATTTTTTTAAGGAGTTCAGCAAATGTTAAATAAATGGAATTTACGTGAAATTGTCCTAATGGCAATTCTGGGCGTCGTGTTTGCGGTTATTTACCTTTTCTTTTTCACCGTTGGGACAGGTATTACCAACATCTTAACACCATTTGGCTTAGGGCCATTTGGATATGAAGTGATTTTTGGTATTTGGTTCATTGTTTCAATTATTACTGCTTATATCATTCGTAAGCCAGGTGCTGCATTAATCTCTGAAACGATTGCGGGTGGTGTTCAAGTGTTATTAGGCTCGCCAGCAGGTCCTATGCTAATCGTTTCAGCATTTATTCAAGGGCTTGGTGCCGAGTCGGTTTTTGCTGCAACTAAATATCGTAATTATTCTAAGGGTGTTCTTATTGCTGCCGGAATTGGTCCAGCTATCTTTAGTTTCATCTGGGGCCTATATCATTCTGGATATATTGCCTTATCACTGCCATTGCTTAGCTCGATGCTAATTGTTCGTGTGATTAGTGGGGCATTGATTGCTGGTTTACTAGGGAAGTGGATTTCAGAACGTTTAGCAGAAACTGGCGTGCTAAGAAGCTACACACTTGGAAAGGAGTGGCAGACAAAACGTGAGCAAAAAGCATCATAAGCCACTCATCTCAGTAGAGAATTTCTCGTTTGGTTATGATTCTGACAAGGAGGAGCTGCTTAAAGATTTGACATTCTCCATTCATGAACAAGAAACGCTTCTTTGTATCGGTCCAAGCGGTTCTGGTAAAAGCTCACTTTCCCTTTGTTTAAATAACCTTTACCCTGAAGCGGTTGAAGGAAAGGTAAATGGACAAATATTATATAATGGAAAGCCTCTAAGTCATTTTAAAAAGGGAGAAATCAACCAAGAGATTGGAGTTGTTTTTCAGGATCCCGAAAGTCAGTTTTGTATGGTTACGGTGGAAAATGAATTAGCGTTTACACTTGAAAATATCAAAACACCAAGAGAAGAGATGTCTAGAAGGATAGACGATATTTTAAAAGCTGTAGGGCTTATTGAAGAAAAACATCGGCCTATTCATGAATTATCAGGTGGGAATAAGCAAAAGGTAGCTCTTGCTTCTGTTCTTCTTTTAGAACCAAGACTATTAATCTTGGATGAACCGACAGCAAATCTAGATCCAGCTTCCCGTTTCGAGTTTATTGAATTAATTAGATCTTTAAAGAAAGAGCGGGAGTTTGCTCTGTTTATAATCGAGCATCAATTAGATGATTGGCTTCCACTAGTGAATCGGGTAATTGCCATTGATAGCTGTGGGAAGCTGCTGCTAGAGGGGATTCCAGAGGATGTATTTTATAACGAAGCAAAAAAGGTTAAAGAAGAAGGAATTCATATCCCAAGAATTGTTGAAGCTCTCGATACCTATGAGGGTAAGCTTCTTGAAAGCAATCGTCCCCTTTCCGAGAAGAGTCTAGTTTCATGGATGCATTCGATTGGCCAAGAAATGCTGCCTTTACGTAAGGAACTGCATTCATCCTATCAACTTGATGATAAGGTGAGTGAGGTTTTATCCTTAAGTAATGTTTCCTTTTCAAGGGGAAAGAAGTCCATCCTGCAAAATATTAATCTATCTCTATCATCGGGTGAAATAATAGCTATTGTTGGCAAAAATGGGGCAGGAAAGTCGACCCTATTACAGTTAATGTCAGGAATTTTAAAGACTAATACAGGTAGTCGTCTGCTTTTAAACAAGAAATATGAAGTGTGGTCAGAAAATGAAATGAGAAATGAACTGGGCTATGTATTTCAAAATCCTGAGCATCAATTTATAACAGATACTGTTTATGATGAAGTTGCGTTCAGCATGAAGCTAAACCAGGTTAATCAGGAAGCGATAGACCAAAACGTTAGCCAGCTGCTCAATCGTTTTCATCTTACAACTCATAAATGGAGCAATCCCTTTGCATTAAGTGGTGGGCAAAAAAGACGTTTAAGTGTGGCAACGATGCTAGAAGGGACACCGAGTGTTTTACTGTTTGACGAACCGACATTTGGCCAAGATGCCAAAACGACAGAAGAGTTAATGCAAATAATTCAGACGCTGCAAAAACAAGGTACTGCTATTGTATTTGTTACTCATGATATGGATCTTGTCGACAAATATTGTCATAGAGTTTGTGTCGTTAGTGAAGGTGAATTAAAGTTCAACGGCGAGCCTCAGGAACTATGGGAGAAGCTAGATTTAATCTATGAAGCTAATCTTAGACTCCCTTTCAGAATAAGGATAAATCGGGCGCTTGAAAGCCTATGTAACAATCAAGGTGAACAGGGGGATGACCAGGCACATGCTTACATCCATTAATCCGACGATGAAGGCCTTTGCAGTATTGATTCCTGCTTTGCTTCTAGCATTTTCGTTCGACCCACTAACACCTTTTATCTATTTAGTATTTACGATTGCTATAACATTTCTCTTTGGCAAGATTTCGTTTAAACGTTGGCTTTTAGTTTTTTCACCATTTCTTTTATTGGCAGTAAGCTTCGCATGGATGACGATGCTCCATCCTAGCGATACATTTTCAGGTGGGGAAGTTATATTTTCACTTTGGTCGTTAGAAGTCACTTCAGATAGCTTTTGGACTGGTATTTCATTGGGGCTACGATCACTTTCTTTCGCTGCATTATCCTTATTGTTTATTTTAACAACAGACTCTACAAAATTTATGTTAAGCTTAATGCAGCAATGTAAGCTACCACCAAAGCTAACCTTCGGGATTTTGGCAGGGTATCGTTTTTTGCCGACCTTTCGTTATGAGCTTCAGGTGTTAAAGCAAGCTCATCGTATTCGAGGTGTTGGAAGAGCCAGAGGAGTAAAAGAGCGTTTGCATCAGTTTCGGCGCTATGCCATTCCACTTTTGGCGAATGCGATTCGAAAAGCGGAGCGTGTAGCACTCGCTATGGAGTCCAAAGGGTTTACTGGAGAAAGCGACCGAACACATTATCATGAAATGTCCATCAATAAACGGGATTGGGTATTTGTTAGTGTCTTTTTTGGAATGTTTTTAGTGAGTATTTTTATATCTTATCAGCTTGGTATTTTAAATATTTTTGGGATAGAATTTGAAAAGTATTGAATGATTCAGAGAAATTATTCTATGGATTACTTAATTTTGAAGGTGGTAGAACATTATGACTGTAAATATTATCATACCTTCTTTTGCTTTATTGCTATTTATGATGGGGATATGGATGGGAAGCATGGTTGATCCGTTGTTTGGTTTACTAGCGATTTTAGGAGGTTTGTTATTAGGATTATCTACCTCATTTAAAACTGGAATAGTATCGAATAAAAAGACGAGACTTTTACTACTGGCATCCTTTGTTTTCCTGCTAGGTTTAATGTCATTGGCTTACTTGGTAATAATTCAAATGGTAATATAGCTTTAATGACATTGGCGCATTTCTCAGTGAAGTGCGCCTTTTCATCGTTATGGAAAGTATACTATTTCGATTTATAGATAACACTCTGAAAAAGCAAAATCTATATTTTATAACTTTGATTTCCTATAGACCTTGAAGACTCATAAGAGGAGAATTTTCCTCTAATAGTAATATAGAGCACCTATGAAGCAAAAATAAGCGAAAGATTTTCCGTTAACTGCATTAAACAAAGTGAATTACGAAGATTTTTCCCCTATAAAAGGAAAAACTTCCTTTATTTTTAAGGAAATATGGCTATTTATATAAATAAGCGAAATTCTTCCTCTTATTTTTGGATAGTCATTAGCGTTTAGTCCTTCAGAATAGACAGGATCAAATTTACGGTGAAGCTATTTGCAAAATGTGAAGGAAACGCCAGTAAGAATAATATAGAAAAGTGGACATACCCTTTTAGTGGGAGGGGTATTGTGAAAAAAGTGCTAATCGGATTTAGTTTGTTGCTACTCATAATTACTATATCTTTTGTGTTACTTAGCAAAAATTCAAATGATTCAACAGCTGTAAATGCGGAAGAACTAGAAAAAGCTTTGTCTAAAAGTATGAAAGAAACTGAAAAGGAAAAAGAATTGCTGGACAAGTTTTTTTCGGAGACCGCCCATGAACTACATAATAAGGGACTTCAAGTTGGTTTAAGCTTCTCGTTTGAAGAACGAAGCTTGACTGTACAAGCTCAAGATCAGACATATATAGATGTAAATAGAAGCAGCATTGAAAAGATTATTCATAATAAGTCAAAAGAGACTGGTTTTAAGGATTTTAAACTTGATTTTCTGACATTGGATAGTCGTGTATTAGCAGTAAGTGAAGATGAAGAACAGATAAGGAAATCTACTATGAAAGTTTATGAGGAGATTTCAGCTTTATTGGAGGAAAAGGGATATCATTATAATTCACTTTCAACGAATATGGATAATGAAATCATTATAGAGCTCCAGGGAAATAATGCTGATTTGGAGAACAGTGAGAAAATTGAAGCACTCGAAAAGCTGATTGATGAGAGGATACTTTCAAAAACAGATTTGAATTTCACTGTAAATTTTAAAAGGCAAAGTGAAAACGCAATCAGAGACCAAGAATGGCAACCAATTTTTACTGCGATAATTGATGAGACAAATAAAAAATTTGAAGAATATAGAGGGTTTGGCTATTCTTTTCATCCTGCCCCTTTACAAATCATTATCAAGACGGAGCTAGATTCACCTAGCTGGTTCTCGAATTCAGATGAAAAGGTAAATCAAATAACTGAATATGTCGAGAAAATCATTGAAATGAAAAGAAACGAGCTTTCGATAGAAGAAATACCGTACAAAATAATAGTTAGAGATAAAAATAATAAAAAATTAAATTAGAGCAATGCATGTAAGAAGGCGATAAACCATATGGTTTATCGCCTTTTTCTTGTGCGCCCGGCATGCGCATGAACTATAGGGTGTAAGTCCCGAACCCCGAAGACAGAAGTAGAGGTTAGCCAAGAGCAAGGGTGTCCGTGGCGACGCGGAATCTGAAGGAAGCTGGAGGCAAAACACCGGTCCGAGGAACACGAATCTCATACAAGGCTAGTTACGACTGGATGAGTTTGCAAGACAAAACAAAGTCCTTTCTGTCGAAGGTCATACCTAGTAAATGAGGCGGATAGATGGTGTGAAAGTGCATGTGCTTACCCGGGGAGGTCTGATGGAAACATGAAGTACCCTTCATAACCTACTTGGTGACAAGTAGCTGAATCATCAGAAGTCAGCAGAGGTCATAGTACGATTGGGTCTAGAACCAGTCGGAAGGACTGAACAATTAAGAGAGATTAGCCCTTGGCTTTCCATCTAGAATGAATGAGCACAGAAAACAGAGAAACCTCACGCTTAGAAAGTAGTGGTGAATCCCACGAGGGTATTTGCGGAGGGTGGAGTTCAGATGGGCATAAGAAGATAAGCTAATCACGGAAAGGAACGAAATGGTGATGTTGAATCAAATTCTTGAACGGCAAAATATGATACAAGCGCTAAAGCGAGTTGAAGCGAATAAAGGAAGCCATGGAGTAGACATGATGCCCGTACAAACCTTACGACAGCACATGCTCGAAAATTGGGAAACCATTAAATCGCAGATTTTGAATGGAACCTATGAACCGCAACCAGTACGTCGAGTCGAAATCCCGAAACCAGATGGTGGTGTGCGTTTACTAGGTATCCCAACCGTGACAGACCGTTTGATTCAACAAGCTATCTCGCAGATTTTATCGAAGGAATATGACGAAACATTTTCGGACCACAGTTATGGATTCCGTCCAAATCGGAGCGCCCATGACGCCGTTCGGAAAGCAAAGGGTTATTTAAAGGAAGGTTATCGATGGGTAATTGACATGGATTTAGAGAAATTCTTCGATAAGGTTAATCATGACCGACTAATGGCAACATTAACGAAACGAATTTCAGATAAACCTTTATTAAAACTTATTCGTAAATACCTCCAAGCCGGTGTCATGATAAATGGAGTGGTTTCAAGTACAGAAGAAGGAACACCACAAGGTGGACCTTTAAGTCCTCTACTTTCAAACGTAGTTCTAGATGAACTTGATAAAGAGTTGGAGGAACGTGGACATAAATTCGTTCGATACGCAGATGATTGCAATATTTATGTGAAAACGGAACGTGCGGGGTTAAGAGTAATGGCGAGTGTACAAAGATTTATTGAGGGAAAACTTCGTTTAAAAGTAAACCAAAAGAAATCAGCAGTAGATCGTCCTTGGAACCGAAAGTTCTTAGGTTTTAGTTTCACGAATCACAAAGAACCAAAAGTTCGTCTTGCGAAAACAAGTCTAGTCCGAATGAAGATGAAAATACGAGAGATTACCTCAAGAAAGATGCCATATTCCATGGAATACAGAATCGAGAAGTTAAACCAGTATCTAATGGGGTGGTGTGGTTATTTTGCATTAGCAGATACAAGTTCCACATTCAAATCACTAGATAGCTGGATTAAAAGAAGATTAAGGATGTGTCTATGGAAGAATTGGAAGAAACCTCGAACAAGAGTCAGAAATCTTACTCGATTGAAAGTTCCTTTTGGAAAAGCATACGAGTGGGGAAACACCCGGAAAGGGTACTGGCGCATTTCTAATAGCCCCATATTACACAGAACCCTCGGCAATTCCTATTGGGAAAGCCAAGGGCTGAAAAGTCTGCAAGTTCGTTACGAAACTTTGCGTTATTCATCTTAATTGAACCGCCGTATACGGAACCGTACGTACGGTGGTGTGAGAGGTCGGGAGTTAATCACTCCCTCCTACTCGATATTTTATAGCAAGTAATATCTTATCGAAATATACTATCGGATTACTTTTGAACTATATGAAATCCTACGAGTAGCTAATTTAAGATTATTTCTTACTATTTTAAAAAAATAGCACTTGTTTTAAGCTGTCTTTATGATACTATTAGTAAATTCTAACAATTTCAATATATTAAACTATTATAATATTACTGAAGGGGGATATATATATTGAAAAGATTGATAATGGCGATTTTAATCGTTTTACCATTTATTTTAATGCTGGGGGCTATACCTTTTGTTAACCGAATTCATCCAATTGTTCTAGGTCTGCCTTTCTTCCATTTCTGGCTATTTTTAAGCATGGTCATTGTGCCTGTATGTACTTATCTCATTTATAGAATCCAAAAATCGGAAGGGAGTATTGAATGATGCAAGGAAATTTAACAGCTTTGTTAGTCACAAGCTTTATAGTACTATCGGTTGTATTAATTGGTTTTATAGCGGGAAGAGATAAGTCTAGTAGAAGCTCTGTTGAGGAGTGGTCAGTTGGCGGAAGGAAATTTGGACCATTACTTGTTTGGCTTTTGGTCGGTGCTGATTTATATACAGCTTATACGTTTCTTGGCTTAACAAGTACTGCTTATTCAAGTGGTAGTCTTGCGTTCTTTGCTATTCCTTACACGATTATTGCATTCTTTATTTCTTATTTCTATTTACCAAAGCTTTGGAAGGTTGCAAAAGAGTTTAAATACACTACCCTTGCCGATTATGCAAAGGGCCGTTTTGATAGTAAGTTTTTATCATTGCTAATAGCCATTGTAGGTGTATTAATGCTTATTCCATATATTGATTTACAGTTAGCAGGTATTCAAGATACTTTACGTGTAGCTGGTACAGGTTATATTAATGTTCAGGTAGTTGTTATTATATCGTTTTTATTAGTCGCACTATATACATTCTTTAGTGGTATCAAAGGGCCAACTTATACAGCAATTATCAAAGATATTTTAATCTGGGTTATTATGCTGTTCCTTGTAGTAACTATTCCAATGATTCATTTTGGTGGTTGGGGCTCTATGATTAATAAAATTGTGGTCGAGTCTCCTGAGCTTCTCACAATTCCAACAACTGGTCCAAAGGGCATTCCTTGGTTTCTAACCGCTTCACTTGTTTCTGGTTTAGCGTTATTTATGTGGGCGCATGGTGCAACAGGAGTATTAACGGCAAAAAACGCGGATACACTTCGTAAGAATGCAATCTATCTACCACTATATAATATAGTGCTGATTCTGGTTGTGTTTCTAGGCTTCGCTGCATTTCATGTATTACCAGAGGGAAGTGATCCTCGTTTTGCATTATTAAATTTAATACAAATGTCTTATGGCGGGGTGGTTCAAGGTCTAGCATATGCTACAATTGCTCTTGCTTCACTTATTCCATGTTCGATTATGGCGATTGGGGCTTCCAATTTGTTTGCGAATAATATTTATCGTGACTTTATTAATCCGAAGGTAGCTCCTGCAAAGTTAACGCTTATTACACGTTCTATGGTATTTGTCGTTATCGGATTAGCTCTGGTATTTGGAATGTTGTTCCCAACCGCCCTTGTATCACTTCAACTTCTAGGGGTATCTGGAATGGTTCAAATTTTCCCTGCTATTGTCTTTAGCTTGTTCTGGAAAAAGCAAACGAAAGAGGCAACGATTATCGGGTTAATTGTAGGATTAGTGGTAACGTTTACAGTTTCTGCAACAGGAATGACTTATGGCATCTATGAAGGTTTCTGGGGTTTAATGGCAAACATCCTGATACTTATGATTCTAAATCCTATTTTTGCAAGAGCTAACAGTCGCAATTCAAACCCTATTATGGATCTATTATTTACAGAACGTAAAGTAGGTTAGGAAAATGATAGATTAAAGCTCGAATACGCTATGTATTCGAGCTTTTTTAGAAGCTTAAATAAAACATTATATTGTAGACTTTGATTGTTTAATAGAATACTAGTGTGCCATCATCTCATGTGCTATCGTATGTCCATCCATAGAAGCTGGGTAGTATGTTGGCCAATTTTCTACTTCATCTAATAGCGCTGCTCGATCATCTCCCCAATATAAATGGAAGTGATCAGATTTTTGTGGTGAAATAATATGGTCACTAAATTGAATATAACCAGGCACGCCTTCTTCGTTACCTGTGTGTTTGTAAATAAAACGAACGCCTCGATTGCCTTTTTCGTAAGTTAAAATTTCATAACCGTCATACACGAATTCTCCCATGTGGGCATGTCCGTTATCGTAAAATGTTACATTATTTCCTTCGATAACGATTCGATCAGTTGACGTTTTGTAGCCAATTTCATAGTAGGCCTTAAAATCTTCTGCGGTTTTCGTATCATCATGCTCTGCCTTGTGCTCAAATACCTCATCTAAAGTTCCATCCTGTAAATAAGGGTAGACTGATTGCCAATCTCCAGCCCAATCACTTAGTTCACGTTCCTTTACCTGTTCATCGTCAAAATAGCCTGCATAAATATCCTTTGAATCTTCGTCATGACTGTGGTTATGGTCGTGATCATGATTATGTACCTGTTCTTCGCTTGTCGTTGTTTCTTCGGATGGAGTGGTAGCTTGCTCAACCGAGTTATCCTTTGTTTCCTCTTCAGCGCAGCCAACTAACATAGCGCTTAATGCCAAAATACTTAACCAACTTATTTTTGCCTTCATCATCATTCTCCTTTTATAAATAGTAATTGTTACGCTTTATGATTATACGTAGCTAATTTGCAAATGTCAACGTAAATAGTAATTATTACGGTTTATAAAACTCGAAATAGGAATAATTATATATTTTCTTTCTTACCAATGATTATCTTTGTTATTATTATCCTTAATAGGGATACTCTAGTTAGACAATTAGTTAAAATACTAATGATAAAGGGGAAAGCACATGGCAAAAAAAGGTGTAGAGCTGTCACCTGAACAACGTGTAGAAATACTTGATTTATTGAAAAAGCGATTCGAAAAGAACATGAATCGACATGAAGGGATGGAGTGGTCAGAAGTAAGAGCTAGGCTTGAGACAAATGCTGAAAAATTATGGTCACTTAACTATATGGAATTGACTAACGGTGAACCAGATGTCATTGCACAGGATAAAGAAACTGGTGAATTTATATTTTTTGATTGTTCAAAAGAGAGTCCTAAAGGTCGCCGGAGCCTCTGCTATGATCGAGAAGCACTCGAATCAAGAAAGCAGCACAAGCCAGAAAATAGTGCTATAGATTTGGCTGCTGAAATGGGCATTAAATTACTGACTGAAGAACAGTATCGTGAGCTTCAAAGGTTAGGGAAATTCGATAATAAAACTTCAAGCTGGGTGAAAACACCTGAGAATATTAGAAAATTGGGTGGGGCACTGTTTTGCGATTGTCGTTATGACACAGTCTTTCTATACCACAATGGAGCAGAATCCTATTATGCTGCAAGGGGATTCCGTGGTTCACTAAGGGTTTAATTTTAGATTGAAATTAGATTTATTTTGCAGAGAATTGTAGAAGTGTGCTGATATTAAAAATATTATGCCTAATCTTAATACGTACAAGCAATGTTTAAAATCCTAAGTAATATATGGTACTTATAGACTCGAATACGCTCTAATGTATTCGAGTTTTTTACACCTATTAAATATAAATCTACTAAACTTTTTGCTGAAAATTATACGTTTTTATATTATGGTAAAATAAGTAAAGATGATAGAACATGACTTATCGGAAGGGGATATTATGCAAAAATTATTAATTATAGTTAGCTTTATAGTCAGTTTCTTATTTATTATTGGATGCAGTGGACAGGTCGAAGAAAATGGAGATTTTCTTTTATATAATACTGGATTTCCCTTTAAAGCAAATGAAACTTATTTTATCGTGACGAAAACAGAGTGGACTGGTGATTTACCAGTTGAAATCGATTCAATTGAATTAATAAAAAACAAGGAAGAGACAATTACATATAAAGAAGATGGAATAAAATATGAAGTTTATGGTGCAGATCCATTAAAAACATCAGGTGTTTGGCCAGAATCAGATATTGGAGATCTCAAAAGTATCGAAAATCTAGAAATTCAAAAGGAAGGTAAAATCGTTTTTAAATTAACTTTGGGTGAGGATGTAAAAGAAGATAGTAATCGGAGAGTGAAAATTAACTATAAGATTGACGGAGTTGGAAAAGAAAAAGTTGTTGATTGGGTAACTCTTCAAGAATTATCTACAGAATTAAAGAATTAGTGAAATGATAGTTGGATTCAAATGTATATAGTTAAAAAAGGGAGCTTAGTCTATCAAGCTCCTTTTTTAGGTTTCTATAATTTGCAAGCTCTATATCAGTAAGAACTTTTTACATTTTCTTTCTATAATGTAAATACTCTAAAAAACTTTTGGCTGCTAGAGAAAGGGATTTTCGCTCTCTCATTGCAATGCCGATAGTTCGGTATGCAGGTATTTCAAGCTCCTTCGCAAATATCTGATAGGGAATACGGTTTAGTATTAATTCTGGCAATATGCTGATGCCTAAACCGTTTTCAACCATAGACATAATCGCATAGTCATCCCAGGTTGTAAAAGAAATTTGTGGAGTAATTTGATGCTTCTCGAAAATTTCAGAGATTTCTGCTTTGGCCCCTTTTTCCAACAGCATAAAGGGACTGCTTAATAATTCTCTTATTGGAAAATTATCAGCATCAGCAAATGAGTGATCTTGAGGTATTATTACGAGCAATCTGTCTTCTTCTAAAACTATCGTGTCCAGTTGTGCGTTACTAGTAGGTAGTCTTAAAAAACCAAAGTCAACACGTCCTTCCAATATCCAGCTCTCTATCTCTGTATAATCTCCTAAAAGCAATTCGAAATCGATATTGGGATAGTCCTTTTTAAAGTATTTAATGATATTTGGTAGCCAATGTGTTGCCACACTTGAAAAAGTGCCTATACGGATTATTCCTGTTTGTAAATTTTGTAATTCCTCGATTTGTGTCATTAAAATTTCATGTTCATTGCATATTCGCTGTAATTGAGGAAGCAGCTTGATACCATCAGAGGTCAAGCTTATTCCTGCACGTCCTCTTTCAAAAAGTGAAACGTCCCATTCTAATTCTAAATCGTTAATCATTCGGCTGATACCTGATTGAGTATAGTTCAATGCTTCCGCAGCTCTTGTGAAGCTCCCATATTCTACAGCTTTTACAAACGCCATATATTTTTGGATATTCATAGTTCCCTCCTTAACATTCGGTTTTGTTATGTAAAGCATGAGAAACATTCAATTTTGTTATATATATGGGTATGCTATTCTATTGCTATTGAAAAATCAAGTTTAAAAGGGATGGGTTTACAGAATGGTTAGGCATTCACAAGAGGCTTGGGGGAACTTAAAGTGAAAAATACTTATTTTAAATATGTATTCGCATTGCTCTTATTTGGCTCTAATGGAATTGTTGCGAGTTACATACTATTGACCAGCTATGAGATTGTTTATCTTAGAACTTTAATTGGTAGCATATTTTTGATCGCCATATTTATATTAACAAAGCAAAAATTACACATTTTAAAAAATAAAGCACACTTTATGTATTTGCTAATTTCCGGGGTGGCGATGGGTGCAAGCTGGATATTTTTATTTGAAGCCTTCAATCAAATTGGTGTTAGTATTGCCACACTTGCCTATTACTGTGGACCAGTCATTGTTATGATTCTATCACCGTTTCTATTTAAGGAAAAAATGACAAGGGCTAAGATACTCGGATTTATTGCAGTTATGATCGGGATGCTGTGTGTAAACGTTCAGGCATTTATGCAGGGGACGGTTTCTATAGGATTGATATTTGGGATTTTGTCAGCATTCATGTATGTTATTATGGTTGTCTTTAACAAAAAGGCTAGAAGCATAACAGGCCTTGAAAATGCGACGGGACAGCTAGTCATCAGCTTTTTAACAGTTGCTATTTTTATAGGATTTAAACAAGGTTTTTCGGTCAATATAGTAGATGGGAATTTGTTTCCTATACTATTATTAGGTGTTGTGAATACGGGAATTGGTTGCTATTTATATTTTTCGTCGATTGGTAAGCTTCCTGTACAGTCTGTTTCCATCCTCGGTTATTTAGAACCGCTTTCAGCATTGATTTTTTCAGCCTTAATATTAGGTGAACAGTTAAGTCTAGTTCAAATGGGTGGTGCTGTATTAATCTTAGGAGGCGCAGCATATGGAGAATTATTTAGATCTTTTAATAATTTTAGGAAAAAAGTGTAGAACCTTCTTTTTAATTACGTCGTTGTAATAATGTTAGGAGAAGATTAATAGAACTATAAAAACATTAAATTTATTCAAGGATTTCATATTTTATCTGTATCTATAAAATTCTTTGAAGAATAAGGGGGCATAATGGAAGAGTCTTATTTTCTTTATATCATTAAAATGATAATTATTGGTTTAGTACAAGGCTTTACAGAACCAATTCCTGTGTCATCAAGCGGCCATGTAATGATAGCAAGTGAGCTTTTAGGATTAGGTGAACAAGGTTTTACTTTCGCAATTTTAACCAATACAGCTTCACTATGCGCGATACTTTATATTTATAGACATGATATTAGTAGAATAGCTACAAATTCCATTTATTATGTTAGAACAAAAAATCACAGGTACAAGAGTGACTTCCGTTTTGTGAGTTTTATCATAATTGGTACAATTCCAGCAGGGGTACTTGGGATACTGCTGGATGATTATATAGCTGAACATGTTAGTATGACAATGATCGCAATAATGCTTTTTGTCACGGGAATCGCGTTATGGTTAATTCGCAATATGAAGGGTGTAAAAGATGAACGTCATCTTACGACTAAGGATGCATTAATAGTTGGTTTAGGACAGGCTGTAGCTTTAACACCAGGAATTAGTCGTTCAGGGGCAACAATCATTACATCCATTGCTGTTGGCATGAAACAAGAAACAGCACTTCGATTTTCGTTCTTATTATATATCCCAGTAAGTCTCGGAGGGGTAATTTTAGGTCTATCTGATTTCATAAATGAGCCAAATAAAACAGATTTAGCAATACCATATCTAGCAGCATTTCTTTCTACATTAATCATGAGCTATGTGGCGATGAAATGGTTTATGGGCATTATGAAGAATGGAAAATTAATATATTTTACCTATTATTGTTTTCTTGTAGGAATACTCCTACTAATCTTCTTTTAATATTGATATTCTAACTCGCGTACATTCTTTGTATGCGGTTTTTTTATTGAAGAAATTTGATTAAACAATCTATAATAATATATGGTGCAATTTGGAAATATTATTCAGGTGATGAATAAGGTAATAAGAAGTAATTAGCTGTTACTTGTTCTGTCATTTTTATTTTACATATTCGATAGTTAGAGGATTGGGTCACACATGCATATAACTGGTCCGTATAATACTCTATTAGGCTTATACATTCCTAGATAATTAAAATATATATCAGGCTCGGATACTTTTAGTATTCGAGTTTTCTCTTTTGGTACTCAAAGTAAAATATATAATTTTCACAAAAGATCTTAGAATCTGAGCCAAATTAGATTCCTGTTTGTCTAATAGTTGTATTTGCAAACGGAAGGAGGAAAAGGTAGTGAACATAAAACGCCTAGTAAGGAAGGCACAAAAAGGGAATGATAGTGCTTACTTAGTACTTTTTCAGGAATTTGAAGCTGATATTTATAGAATGGCTTATGTGTATGTGAAAAATAAGGACGATGCATTGGATATAGTTCAAGAAGTAGCCTATCAGTCATTTAAGAAAATAAGCACATTAAAAAAACCGGAATACTTCAAGACCTGGTTAATGAAAATTACAATAAATTGTTCCTTAAATCTCATCAATAAGAATAAAAAGGTGATCCCATTAAATCCGAAATTTGAGTTACATACTCCAGTTTATGAAGATGAAGATATCGCACTATCATTATCGATTCTTAGTTTAATGGAGATTTTAAAGGATGATGAAAAGAACGTTATATTACTAAAATATTATGACGACTTAACATTCAAGGAAATATCGGAGGTATTAGAAATTCCCCTTGGTACAGTAAAGTCAATTTTATATAGGGCATTAGAAAAGCTGCGCGAAAATTCTAAGGAGGTAGGCAATTATGGATAATCAAATTAAAGAAGAAATAAAAAAAATTGTTCTTCCAGACGAAATTAATGAAAGAAGTAAATTGGGAATCCAAGCTGCAAAAAATGAGTTGGCGGGGAGTGTTAAACGATTTGTGAAAAGAAAAATCGCAATTGCGGTTTTAGCCTCTTGTATAATAGTCCCGACAGGAACATTTGCTTATCAATCGTTGCTTGCTGACGATTTATATGGTTCTTTTGACAATGTGAAAAAACATGTGACTAATTTTACAATGGAAAACTATCTATTATTTGATGCTAAATTAAATAAAGCAAAAGGTAATTTAGGAGAAGAAGAGTATGAAAAGTTCAAAGAGCTACTAAATATCATTATTAGTGCAAAGCTTGATTATGGGGATAAAAATGGGAATATAAATTTTTCTTTAGTTCCAAAGAGAGAGACTGAGGAGATAGAGGGGGTAATGTATGATATCCAACCAATTTTTGATAAGTTAAATAGTCTACCATCCAGTAGAGATTTACTGACAGATGAAGAGTATGAACAATATATTCAAGCATTAATCACTTATGAAACAACAATGGCACTTGTAGGAACTTCAAGTACTCCTGAAATCGATATGATTCCTACCGAAGTTAAAGACGAATATGTAAAAGCAAGTGAATTCTTAAATTATGTTAATGAACTACAAATAAATAATTGATAAAAGAATGACAGACTATCTAATTTCCAAGTAAAATCTATTCTCCCTTTGAACATAAATTCCTATCGAAAATGTTGATGTAAGTTTACTTCTTTTATGTAATAATATTTTTATGTAAATATTACTAATAACGCATATTGAAAGTAGGAATCATAATGGCAACAGGAACACATACAGTGGAAATTCCGGTAGAAGTACAAGTAGTTTGGGATTATATAAGTAACTTGGAAAATTGGGCACCTACAGTACCGGCCTATAAAGAACATGAATTAATCAATGATAAGCAATCCATTTGGACATTTGAAGGCAGTGTCAAGGGAATTAAAAAAACTATTCAAGCCCAAGTTGATATTACTGAATGGGAAGAACCTTCAAATATAAAGTTTGAACTAAAGGGTTTATCGGATAATTTTACAGGAAGTGGTCAATTTACTGCTGAAGAAATAAATGGTAAAACAACAATGACATGTACAGTAGATGTCAGTGCAGGAGGCATTTCGGGTGCAGTGTTAACGCCAGTAATTAAATGGGCAGTTCCAAAAGTTGCATCTCGTTTAACTGAATCAATTGCACGTAAGATCCTAGTATTTTCATAGTTCTCTAAGATTGAAAATCTCATTTCATTTATATGGAAAAAGCCTGTTACTTATTGTATAACTACAAAAAGTAATAGGCTTTTCTTGAGTACCCCACTAATTATATAGCATGCTGATCTTGTTTTTTTATAGATTCCTTGGCTTGTGGTCGATGATGTAATACGTAATATAAGAAAACGGATAATAATGTGATGATACCGGCTGCTTGATACATCATGCTGTAATTAACGATTGAAGCGATTAACCCCATAAAATATGAGCCTATGCCATAGCCAAGGTCAAAAAATAATAAGAATGTCGCTGTTGCAATTCCTCTGCGATGAATAGGAGAGTTCTTAACGGTAAGTGCTTGATAACACGAAAATAATGTTCCATAACCTATCCCCATTATCAATGCAGAAAATAAGACCATTTTTCCAGAATGAGATTGACTAAGCAAGATTAGTCCCAGCCCGAACAATAAAATTGCTGGATAATACAAATAATGCTCCTTATATTTATCGAAAGCCTTCCCGACAATAGGTCTAAAAACAACAATCATCAAAGCAAACACAACAAAAAATAAGCTTGCTATTTGAGTTTGATTGATTTCAGCGGTAAATGAAGCTAAAAAACCTGATAATGAGCTATAAGAAAAGGCTAGTAAAAATGCGAGTAATGCTATTGGTAATGCTTTTATTTCAATAAAATCACTGAATTGCATTTTCTTTTTCTTTATGGGCTCTGTAATTTGTACTTCAGTATTAGAACGTTTTGGCGATGAGACACGCATGGCACAAGCAAATAGAAGTGACAATGCTGAAATGATGCAGGCAGCTACTAACAGTAATGTGATGTTTTTGTCTTTCCATAGAAATAGTCCGAATGCTGGACCAATAACCATTGCCAGGCTCATGAACATACTAAAATAGCCTATCCCTTCACCTTGTCTTGAGACTGGGATTAGTGATGAAGCAATTGTAGTCGTAGCCGTGGAAGCAAGGGCATAGGCCATCCCGTGAAGAAAGCGGATGATTAAGAAAACAATTATTCCCATTGCACCAAAGTAACAGAAGGATGCGATAAGAAAGACTACCAGTCCGAGGAGAGCCATTTTCTTATTACCGAAACGGTCTACCCATTGTCCAGAGAATGGTCTAATTAGTACAATCCCAAGAGAATAGATAGTGATAGCTAGTCCCATCTGTTGCTCATTGCCATTTAAGATATCTTTTACATATAAAGGGAATGCTGTGGCTAATATATAGAAATTCAGCGATACAAAAAAATTACTTAAACATACAAAGATAAAATCTTTTGTCCATATCTTTTCTTTCATTTACTTCTCTTCTTTCTTATATAACTCAAATTGGATTTTAACCTTATTGATTATATAGTTAAAGAACATTAATGTATAATTATATTTATTAATGTTAATATAAGCAAAACTAATGTAATGGAGAGGTTCGATGAATTTTGAACAGCTGGAATATATAAAAGAGGTTGTTGAAACGAAATCAATGTCGATTGCTGCAAAAAACCTTCACGTGACCCAATCTGCTATCAGTCAATCGATTTCATTATTGGAAAAAGAGTTTGGGGTTGAACTATTTAAACGCTCTCGAAATGGAACGCTTCCAACAGAAGAAGGCAAGGTTATCATTACGAAAGTACTTGAAATTTTAAAAAAAGCGGATGAATTAAAGGAAGAAGTCCAATCTTTAACCTCCTCTTATATAGGGGAGTTAAAGATTGCTACAGTGCCAAGCATATTTATGACATATTTACCTAAAGCCTTAGCAAAATTTAAAAAGGATTTCCCGCAAATAAAAGTAACGCTCATGGAGCTAGATAATAGAGAGGTTATTGAACACGTAAATCAAAACAAAATCGATTTGGGGTTAATCGCCATATCTAATTCTGTAAAACACAAGTTTCCTGAATACATTTCCTTTCATTCATTTCAATCACAAGCGACATTTAATGTGATTGTTTCAAAGGACTCCACATTAGCTTTTAGTAAGGAGCTGCAGTTGATGGATATTAGAGAACACCCCTTTGTAATTTATGGGAAGAATTTTTACATCAATTTAATTGAAGACTTTGAAAAACAGTACGGTGCACTGAATATTATTTTTAAATCAACAAATTCGGAAGTAATTAAGAAGTCGGTGGCAGAGGGTGTAGGAATTAGTTTGTTTTCCAGTCTAATGCTAACAGATGATCCTTATTTGGAAAGTGGACGGATTATTTCAATCCCCTTAACAGGATTTCCACTTAATTTTAACCTACTATTTGGAGGTATTTACTCAAAAAATCGAAGTCAATTTCGTTTAATTCAAAAATTTCTCGAGTATTTTCAGGTTTGACAGGTTGGATTTAAAAACGCAGATAATTAAACAACTATTTTAGAGGATTATATGTAATGAAAGAAACCAATTTTGAAGTAGCTTATCAAAATGGTTTCTTTTTATTTTCCTAAATAATGTAATTTTATTAATGAGCTTGAAAGCAGTTTACAAATAGAGGGATTCGATGTATAGTTGATTACATAACTAATCAACCGTTCAACGTGTGAGGAAGTGAGAAATTCTTGAAAGTTGTTTTAGATGATTCGAAGCCGATATTTCAGCAAATATCAGAAATGATTGCAAATGATATTGTCGAAGGTGAGTTGCTAGAAGGGGACCAAATTCCTTCAACTACAGAAATTTCAAAGTTTTACCAAGTTAATCGTGCAACGGTTCAAAAAGGCCTTGCAGAATTAGTTGAAGCTGGCTATGTATATAAACAACGCGGGGTTGGTATGTTTGTTGCATCAGGAGCCAAACAAAAATTGCTTGATAAACGTAAGGAGGAATTTTACAACGAGTATTTAAAACCAATGCTTGAAGAGGCTAAACGGATTGATATTAAAAAAGAAGAGCTACAAAATTTAATCGAGGAGGATTATAGGGATGATTAAACTCGAAAATGTTTCGTTTTCTTATGGCAGTAATCAAGTGATAAAGAATGTGAATTTATTAGAAACAGAGCCGATTATCATAGGATTATGGGGCAGAAATGGTGCTGGAAAAACGACTCTTATGAAGCTTTTATCTGGTTTGGAAAATATAGATGCAGGAACGATAAGTGTTAACGGGATGACACCGTATAACAACAATGAAGCGATGAATACTATCACATACATGCAGGAAAATCACCCTTTTTCAGACCTTTGGAATGTAGAGGATGCCTTACGTTTCGGGGCATTATTCAACAAAAATTGGGATAGTGAGCTGGCAGAGCATCTAGTTACTTTGTTCGAATTACCGAGAAAAAAGAAGATTAAACAATTCTCTAAAGGTATGCAAACTATGATTCAAATTGTTATTGGACTTGCTAGTAAATCTCCGATAACGATAATGGACGAACCAACAAACGGACTTGATGCATACATGAGGAAGCAGTTTAAAGAAGCGCTGCTGAGTACATTAGAGGAGGATCCTCGTTTAATAATTTTATCTACTCATCATATTGAAGAGATTGAAGCATTGTGTGAAAAAATTGCAATTATCAATGAGCATACTATTGTACGCTATCAAGATACTGAGGAGTTAAAAATGCGAGGTGTACATTTATCTGGATCACGGGAGGCAATTGAACCTTTAATTGTTAGCGAAAGAGTACTAGAAAAAAGAACGCTCGGAAAGCTGATTAGTGTGATGATTGATGATGTATTTTCAAATGATTGGAAATTAAAGGCCAAGGAAGCTGGCATTAACGTAGAAAAAGTACCATTACAGGATTATCTCATAAGCTTTACTACTCAAAAAGAGGTGAATAATGTATGAATTCATTTGTTGGACCATTCCGGTTAATGATAAAGGAAATGAGCATGACCTTTTATATAAATGCCACAATTACTTTTGTGCTATTTATTTTCTTTAATCTGTTAGGTGTATTTGATGTAGCGAAATCAGGAATATTTTTCTTGCACGGACCACTTTTTATTGTCTTTCTGTTATATCCATTTATAAATTTTAAAGGCTATCAATATATACTTTCATTTTGCGGGACTAGGAAGCAATTTGTGTTTGCTTTCTATCTTTCGAGCTTGATATATGGTGCTATAAGTATATTACTTTTAAATTTATTTTACTATTTGAGTAAAATTATTAATGCTAATAATACTATTGAATTTTTTCACTTAGCCAATATTGTGAATGATTCTAATTTGCTTATGGAGCTATGGATAGATTTTACGTGGCTTATCTTTGTATTTAGTCTCGGCATAATCGCAAAAACAATATGGTTTAACTATGGCACACTTTTCACTCTTTCTTTAGCCACGTTCCTAATAATTGCGGTTACAATTGTAGCTCTATTTGCAGAGATAAGTAAGATTTTAGATGTGATTTTCGATAACTATATGCTATTTATTGTGATTTTGTTTGGATTATCTTTTACATTTCTTCTTATATCTTATTTACTAATGAGAAATGCCCCTTTAGAAAAAGGGAATCGAGTCCTTATTAGACAGAGTACGAGAACAACTTAATGTACCCATGCCCGAATACAGATTGTGTATTCGGGCTTTTAAATTATCGAGCAAATAACCCCACGGGAAATTTGTTCTTTTTTTATTTTAAGAGGTTAAAAAAGTATTCAATCCCATATTGACTTGAATATAGCCTAGTGTTAGGATAAAATAGTCCTAAGTTTAGGATAAATAATTTTAGGCTAAATATTGTTAGTCTAATGGGAGAGAAAGTAATTGACGATTTTATCAATAATTTTACAGGTTCTATTAGGTTTAGGGTTCCTAATGTTTGGTTTTATGAAGCTTGGGTCTCAGCAAATGGTTGAAGGCTTTAAGAATTATGGTTACCCTGCTTGGTTTAGAGTATTTACAGGAGTAGTTGAACTTGCTGCAGCTGTATTAGTTATTGCGGGTATTTGGAATTCAGCTTTGGCAGCATGGGGTGGTTTAGTAATCGTTGTGACGATGCTTGGTGCAATTTTCACTCATATCAAAATTGAAGATGCTGTAAAAGATTTGATGATGCCAATTATTCTGTTATTTTTAGGATTAATCGTACTGGTTATTAATTTTGGTTCATTAATTTAAGCTTGCTCATCAAGTCCTAAAGGTAGATGCTTCGGGTGCTGCTTATTGAGAATCCAACTGAAGTTGATTATCCTTTATATAGTAGACGAAGATAAGCCTTATAGTTAGGAGATTGAGTAATGGAAGAGCAAAATAATCTAGATTTAAAATTATTTCGTGTTTGGCTAAAAGCAACGAAAGCAGTTGTTGAAAATATACAAAAGGATATCGCCAATCATAAGATCAGTAGTGAAAATTTTATGATTCTTGAATTGCTTTATAGTAAAGGGCCTCATCCAGTGCAAAAAATAAGTGAAACATTGTCAATCCCAAGTGGAAGTATCACTTACGTTGTGGATAAGTTAGAGAAAAAGGGGCTTGTTGAAAGACAGCCTATCCCAAACGACAGAAGGGCATCCAATGTTGTACTGACTGAAGAAGGCAAAACACTTTTTGATCAGGTTTTCCCTAAACATGCTACTACTATTTCTGAAAACTTTTCATTTATCTCGGATGAGGAAAAAGAACTTCTAATTGATTTACTAAAAAGAATTGGAATGGGTGCACAAGGTTAGATAAATAAATTAAAAAACAAGTGATGGAGGAAATTAATCATGACAAAGCTAAACATTGGTATCATAATTGGAAGCACAAGAGAAGGACGTGTTAGTCCACAAGTGGCTGAATGGATTAAAGGAATTGCAGATAGCCGCGGAGACGCAAACTATGAAATCGTTGACATTGCAGATTATAAATTACCATTCTTAGGAACTACGGATGGTTCAGAGCCAGGAATCGCAGCTTGGAATGAAAAATTATTTAGCCTAGATGGTTTTGTATTTGTTGCGCAAGAATATAACCACAGCATCAGTGGAGCTTTAAAAAATGCAATTGATTTCGCTCGTGAAGCATGGAATAACAAAGCAGCTGGTATTGTGAGCTACGGTTCGACTGGTGGTGCTCGTGCAGCAGAGCATTTGCGCGGAATTATGGGAGAGTTAATGATTGCAGATGTACGCGTACACCCTACATTATCTCTATTCACAGATTTTGAAAACTATACAACATTCAAACCAGCTGAATTACACCTTACAAATGTAAATGCAATGCTTGACCAAGTTATTGCTTGGAGCGGCGCCTTACTAACATTAAGAAAATAATATATTGATAGTTAAATGGACATCGGATGCTACCTCTAGTAGTATTTGATGTTCGTTTTGTATTTCAAGATTTATTCATGTTATGGACTGTGTGAAAAGTGACGGGTACGGAAAAATGCTAATCTATCTTAATATTACGGATTCGATATTCTAGTGCTAATTGTCTTAGATATGAAATTCGTTCGTAATATGATTAGTTAAAATTTGAAGGACAAGTAAAGAGTCCATTTATAGGTTTTCATAATTATTGAACTGCACAATATTAAAGCATGCGACATACTATACCTCTAAAGTTGCCTTTAGACAGATTTTATAAAAATTATATATGGAAGGATACTTGAAAAAATGACTCAAGATTATCCGGTTTACCCGTACCTAGGTGTAGTACAAAAGGGAGTGCAACAGCCAATTGCTTTTCCGCCTCAGCATCAAGATCAGGCACCTGGCATGGAATGGGCAATGAATCCAAGACCCATATTTGATTATGCTGGATATAAAGGTAGTGGAAAGCTTAAAGGTAAGGTTGCGCTTATTACTGGTGGCGATAGTGGTATTGGACGTGCAGTGGCAGTAGCTTATGCGAAAGAGGGGGCTAACTTAACGATCGTCTATCTTAATGAGGATCGAGATGCACAAGAGACAAAGCAATATGTAGAGAAATTCGGAATCAGTTGTCTTCTAATCCGAGGAGATTTGCGTGAACCAACAACTTCTGAGCATGCTATAACTCATACTATAGAGAAATTTGGGCGAATTAATATTGTAGTGAATAATGCAGCGGTTCAGCCTTACACAAAGGATATTATGGATGTTTCTAATGACCAACTTGACGACACCTTCAGAACAAATGTATATCCATTATTTTATATGACAAAAGCTGCTCTTCCATATTTAAAGAAGGGTAGCTCAATTATTAATACAGCTTCGAGAGTTGCATATGAGGGAGAAAAGAACGTACTTGACTACGCAGCTTCAAAGGGGGCAGTTGTATCATTTACACGGTCCTTGGCACTATCACTTGTAGAAAAGGGAATAAGGGTAAATGGTGTTGCTCCAGGGCCGGCATGGACACCACTTACTGTTAGCACATATCCAGCAGATGATGTAGCAACACTGGGTACTGACATACCAATGGGACGTGCAGCTCAGCCATTTGAAGTCGCTCCTGCATTTGTATACCTCGCAGCTAACGAGTCGATGTACGTAACTGGTCAAGTACTTCATGTAAATGGAGGAATAATTCGTCAATCATAAAAAAACACCCTTTTTATAGTCGTCCATTTTGGATGGCTATTTTTTAATGGAACAAAAGTCAACTTAGTAATATATGACTTTTATCTCTATAAGTAACTTAAAAAATAGGCCATAAAATCTATGAATGAAAATAATAAACATTGACAAAGGAATTTTTTATTCTTAATATATATCGTGTACGATGTATCGTATCCGATTTATCTAAGGAAGGGGATACTAACTGTGAATAAAGCTGAGTTTATTGGTGAATCTATTGATTTTATACACCGCTATACGATGAAAAGCTTACAGAAAACAGCAGAAGAGCATGGCGTAACTATTCCTCAAATAAGGGTTATTGGCGATGTATATGCCCATAAAACTGTTAGCATTAAGCAACTCTCGCAAAATTTGAAAATGACTCAAAGTACGGTTTCAGATATTGTGGATAGATTGATTGCAAAAGAATTGCTGGTAAAAAGGCCAAATCAAAAAGATAAACGACTAGTAGATATTTCGTTAGCTCCTAGTTTAGTTGAAAAAATTGATGAAAGTATTTCCGAGGTCACAAATCAGTCACTAATTGGTGTAATGAATCTTTTAACTCAAGAAGAGCAAGAAATAGTGGAGAAAGGGATGAAATTATTAGTGTCTGCCGCAAAAGAAAAAATGCTTGCTGAGGGAATTGACAACTATGATTTCATCGACATATTATACTTCTCTGAAAAAGAAAAACGTGGGAAATAACATATAGTAAAAATGGAGGCTACAAGGTGAAAACCATCATAAAAAGACGCTGGGCTATTTTTGTAATTTGGCTTATTGCGACAATATTGTTAACAATAATACAGCCAGATATTAATGCGATATTAAGACAAAAAGGACAGGAAGGTACAAGTAGTGATAGTCCTTCTGTAATCGCAGGGGATATTTTGGCAAAAATGAATACCACTGAAGGAACAGATAATTTAATTGTTTTTTACGATGAAGATAAAATTTCTGAGGAAGAAATGCAAAAAATAGGAGATGCGGTTGAATCAATTCGCAGTAGTAGCAAAGAGCTTGGTATTACAGAAATGATTGACCCTTTCAGTTTACCAGATGCCAAGAGCTCTTTATTCTCTGAAGATGGTACAACCTTAATGGTGAGCTATAAGTTAGATAAAAAAGGACGAGAAATCGATGACATTAAGACACAGTTTGAAAACAAACTTGATAGTGTCCCTGTCGAATTTTATCTTAGTGGTGAAGATTTCATAAATAATGACTATTTAAAAGCTTCACAGGCAGGAGTTGAAAAAAGTGCTGCACTGACGGTGATTTTCATACTCGTAGTATTAGTTATCGCCTTTAAATCAGTTGTTACTCCTTTTATCTCTCTTGTGGCAGTAGCATTTTCCTACCTTGTGTCAATGGGGATTGCTGCACAGCTAATTGATAAAGCTGGCTTCCCAATTACGAGTCTTACGCAAATGCTTTTAGTTTTGATCTTGTTCGGGATTGGTACAGATTATAACATTCTTTTATTTAATCGATTTAAAGAAGAATTAGCTAATGGTAAATCAGTAGATGATTCAATAATTAATACGTATAAAACAGCGGGAAAAACAATTGCTTATAGTATTCTTACTGTATTTATAGCTTTCCTTGCACTCGTATTCTCTGAATCTCCAATCTATCAATCTGGTGTAGTTGTTGTGATTGGCGTAACCATTTTATTGATCGAAATTTTGACATTAACACCATTTATCATGAAAGTGTTAGGCAAGAAAATTTTCTGGCCATCGAAAAATGTAGGGGGACATAAGGAGAATAAATTTTGGGAGAAAACCTCTTCCTTCGGTACTAAGCATCCGATACTTGTTACGGTGATTATTCTCGTGCTTATTTTACCGATGATCTTGCTTCATGACGAAAAACTTAATTTCGATACAGTTGGAGAGCTAGGAGATAGTTATCCTTCATCAAAAGCTATTAATCTAGTAGCAGAGCATTTTGGAAAAGGTCAAGCTATGCCGGCTACTGTTGTAATTGAAAATGATCAGCCACTTAATAACAATGAATCTCTTGCTATTATTGATAATATTACAGAGAGATTAAAGGCCCTTGATGGTGTGAAAATGGTTTCTTCTGTTACTCAGCCTCAAGGACAGCCAATTGAAGACTTTTATGTCGATAGTCAAATGGGAAGTGTTACAGATGGAATTTCCCAAACAAAAGTTGGAGTCGACCAAATATATAGCGGATTGTCAGAAGCTCAAAAAGGTTTAAAATCCGCCGACTTTTCTAAAGCAAGCCAAATGGTTGATGGTACAGAAAAACTTCAGGCTGGTGTTACAGCCTTAGCAAATGGTCTTAAACAAATTCAAGCTGGAATCGATGATGGGACTAATAATCCACAAACGATTCAGAATGGCTTGGCAGCTATAGAAACTAATCTTTCAGCTATGAGTAATGGAGTTGCGATTTTAGCAGAAAATTATGGGAAATTGCAGGCTGGTTACTCTGAAATGGGAACACATTATCAAGATGCAGCAAACGCGCTATTAGCAGTCAAAGGTGCACTTATTCAAATGCAATCTATGACAGATGCAATAGGCAATAGTTACGAGGGATCTGAAACAGATTCAAACTTCCAAGCACTAAAACAAACTATCGATCAGCTTTCAACCTCTCTAAGTCAAATCACACCTGAGAGTATCGCTGTTTTAAATGAAAACTATAATACAGCAAATGCAGGCTTTGCCACTGCGAATAAAAGTCTGGCAAGTATGACTGATGGTTTATCGCAGATGGCAGATGGTTTGAAAAAATTAAAGAATGGCCTTGGACAAGCATCTTCAGGAATTGACACAATCGTAACCAATATGAATGCAGTTAATACCGGACTGAGTGAAATGAAGGCTGGTCAACAGCAGTTAGTTGCAGGTCTTAATGGTTTCGGTGAATTTGGCGATAAATTAACTGATGTAAATGATGGGTTGGAAGAAATATCAAGCGGGCTTGATCAAACGAATGGTTATTTAACTCAGCTAAATACGAATAAGACATTTTTTATTCCTGAGGAAGCTTTAACAAACGAAGAATTTAAAAAATCCTTGGATGCATTTATGTCTGAGGATCGTCAAATCACTAAATTGACAGTAGTTTTAAAGGATGATCCATATTCAGATGCAGCATTGGCAACAGTAAGTCAAATTAATGATGCGCTTTCCAACGGGCTAAAAGGAACACAACTTTCTGATGCAAAGAGCGGAACTGTTGGAACAAGTGCAACAACTAATGATATGAACGATGTATTATCAAGGGATTTAAATCGTACAACAGTAATTGTGATTATTGGTGTATTACTCGTGTTATTCCTGGTGATTCGTTCATTCTGGACACCAGTATTTATCACAGCGTCGCTTATTGGCGCGTACTATACTGCCATGTTCATCATTAACTTTATTTTCCTAGATATTTTGGGATATGCAGGAATTTCTTCATTTGTTCCTTTCTTCTCCTTTATCATAATCGTGGCACTTGGAGTAGACTATAGCATCTTCTTAATGATGCGCTTTAAGGAATACCCTGAGCTTACTGCAAAAGAAGCAATTGTGCTTGCATCTAAGCATACAGGTGGAGTAATTATTTCAGCAGTAATTATTCTTGGCGGTACATTCGCTACATTAATGCCAGCAGGAATTGTCCTGTTAACTGAATTAGTGATTGCAGTCATAACGGGACTGATTGTTTTATGCTTTATTTTACTTCCACTGTTTGTCCCAGCGTTAATCGCT
Source organism: Ureibacillus chungkukjangi (assembly GCF_044795995.1). Lineage (NCBI taxonomy): Bacteria > Bacillati > Bacillota > Bacilli > Caryophanales > Caryophanaceae > Ureibacillus > Ureibacillus chungkukjangi. The sequence goes on from NZ_CP085009.1 coordinate 1,836,961, forward strand.
TTACCAGAAGCTTTAAAAAAATTGGTTTCTAAGGAAAAGTAATAAGTAAAATATTTTTGAAAGAATAGGTTTCGCATAAGACCATTATAAAAAGGGAATCAATCAAATTTTATGATTGATTCCCTTTATTTTAGGTTTTTAGATAATTCGTGTTGGGTATATTGCTAAATGTAAATAGCCTGCTAACTTCGTTTAAAGATATACTGCCACACATATCACTAAACAAGCGCAGCCCGCAATAACGAACAGATGCCAAATTGCATGGTTGTAGGGGATTTTTCTCCAAGCGTAGAAGATTGAGCCAAAAGTAAATAGCAATCCTCCAGCTAGTAAAACAGTGAATCCATCAAATTGCAGGAACTGGTACAATGGTTTAATGGCAAAGATAATTAGCCAGCCCATAACAATGTAAAGTATTAATGAGAAAGTTTCGAATTTATGGATAAATAGACATTTAAATACTACGCCAAAAATAGCGATTGACCAGATGGTACAAAGGAGAACAATTCCAAAAACTCCATCCACGGCAACTAACAAAAATGGTGTATAGCTTCCTGCAATAAGTATGTAAATAGATGAATGATCTAAAATAGAGAAAAATCTTTTATATTTTTCGGGCATACTGTGTAGTAAAGTTGACATTAAAAACAAAAGGACAAGTGAAGCTCCAAAAACGGAATTAGAAACAATTTGGACCGTGCTTCCTTTTTGAACGGCGAGAATTATTAAAATGACGCAAGCGGGAATACTTATAAATAAGCCAATTCCATGTGTAATCGCATTCCATAATTCTTCTTTCCAATTTTTATAATCAAATGCTTCGTTATTTTTCATCGTTTTCACTCCCTGTGATTTCACTATACTTGAATAATAAATGGACAGATACTATCATTTGTCATATAAATTTCTTTACAATTGTGAACAATAAATACACAAAGTATAGGTATTTTTTGAAATCGATTACATTTGTCATTATTCCAGAGTGAATATTTGTATTATAATATTTCTACTATATTAAAGGATGTGTCATTTTGGGACGAATTCATATTGTTACAGATTCAACTTGTGATTTAACAAAAGAAGAATTAATGGAACATGACATTAAAGTCGTACCTTTAACAATTCAAATTGATGGAAAAACCTATATAGATGGTCAGGATGTAGAACCTGAATCATTTTTAGACCTAATGAAAAACTCAAAGGAATTACCAAAAAGCTCTCAGCCAGCACCAGGGAAATTCAAAGAACTTTATGACGAACTGGGAAGCACGGGCGATCAAATTATCTCCATTCATATGACTGGTGGAATGAGTGGAACATTTGATTCGGCACGACAAGCAGCTGAAATGAGTGATTCAGACGTAACGGTTTTCGATTCACGCTACATCGCGGTGGGACTTGCTATTCAAATTCGTGAGGCCATTAAACTACGTGATGCAGGTGCCTCAGTAGAGCAAATCATTGCCCGCCTTGAAGAGGTAAGAAAAAACACAAGATTATTTGTAGTGGTAGACAAATTAGATAATCTTATTAAGGGTGGCCGTATTGGTAAAGGAACAGGAATGATTGGTTCTTTATTAAACATCAAGCCAATTGCTACACTCGATGATGGATCTTATACACCAGTTGCGAAGGTAAGAAGTCACAAACAGGTTGTTAGTTACTTATTTAAGCAGTTCCAAGAGGATGTTGCAGGGAAAACAGTTAAAGCTGTTGGAATTTCTCATGCGGACGGATTAACAACTATGGGTAACCCGCTTATTGAACTAGTTGAATCAACTGGCATCAAGGACATAGAGATTAAATTTACTTCTCCGATCATTAGCACACACACTGGCCCTGGTGCAATTGGATTTATTTATTTCGCTGAATAATAAGAAATCTGCTATCATACGCTCATATACTATTATGAGTAGAATGATAGCTTTTTTATTTTCAGAATAGATTTCACATACAAAACGAAATAATTGCTCAAATTAAACTAAATATAACTAAACAATTTACAACAAATTCCGATTTGAAATTTAAAAAGAAAACAAATATGAAAGGGGTAATCATTCTGAAACGAATAACTATTCTCTTCGTATGCTGTGTTGTCTTACTTCTAGGTTATTTGAAAGTGGCTGGTGATAAACAAGTAACTAACGAATCTTCACAAAAAAATCTATCGAATACAATAGTCGCCTTAGATGCAAATGGTGCAACAGAAACTGATCAACCTCAACAAGTTGAGGATGAAACAGAAACAGAAGCACAAACGGAAGCAGAAGCAGAAAAGCATCCAGTTGAAGGCTTAGACGAATCCGTTGAAGAACTGACCTTAACGACAGCATTCCAAGAATCGATTGAAGAGCAATTATTAAATGAATTAAAATTAGTCCCACCTGAAGAAATAAAAGAAGATTCAACTAGATTATATTATTTGGCGCTTGGAGATTCATTAACTCGAGGTGTTGGGGATGAAGAGCAAAAAAATGGGTATACTAAAAGATTAGTGGAGAAGCTTGTGCAATCTACTGATGTAGCTGAGGTAATCTTAGACAATAGAGGAAAACGAGGCCGTAGAAGTGATCAATTACTGAACCTTATTAAAAAAGGCCATTATGATTACGAACTAAAAAATGCTGAACTCATTACACTAACTATTGGTGGAAATGATATTATGAAAGTAGTTAAAAAAGATTTGTTTGAGCTTAAAAGAGCAGACTTTGATAAAGAATTAGTTCAATTTACAAATCGCTATAACGAAATTTTGACTAATATTCGAACGGTAAACCCTGAGGTTCCAATTATAGTGATCGGACTGTATAATCCTTTCTCAGTAATAACAGATGAAATCACTGAATTCGAATCGATTATCACGGAATGGAATGATACAATCGAAGGAACATCTAGTAAGTATAAAAATTCATGCTTTGTGGACATCCAGGATTTGTTCGATGAAAACGCAAATTTAGTTTATCATTCAGATTTCTTCCATCCAAATGGATATGGGTATACAATAATGACAGAACGAATTCTCTCCATGATGAAAGCCTGTCACATAGAAGATTCATCGAACGGGTTAATCTTTACCAATTAAAATGGAGAAAGTAAGGTTAGCCCTTATCCTGTGATAGATTGATGATGTCATATGTGGGGTACATAGTTTTTAAGGTGAAAGATTTAAGGAGTGAACGTAAGTATGAATAAGTGGAAAGTCGCCTTTTTTATTTTAACAGGTGCCATCATTCTTTTCATTACCATCATTTTTTATTTGGCGACTTCTCCTTCAGAAGATGTTCAAATCAATAGTAAAGGTGTTACGGTAAGTCCTACTGACAGTGTATTACTTGTCGAAGCAACAGCTGATGATATCGAAAAAATGGCAATGAATTATTTACAAAAAGAGTTAGCCAATAGTCCACTGCCAATCGATATTGTAGTTGATAAGTCCATTAACCTAAATAGCGAACTAACTGCATTTGGTGTAACGGTTCCGTTTTCAATGAAATTTAACCCAGTAGTTACCGAAGAGGGGAATATACAATTAAAGCAGGATTCCGTTAATGTAGGAAAAGTAAATATACAGCCATCAACAGTTTTAAAGCTTATGAATGATGCTGTAGCATTTCCTGATTGGATAATTGTTCGACCAAATGAAGAAGAGGTTTATGTAGATCTAACAGATATTAAGGTGATGAATGGTGCTCGTGTAAGAGCAAAGGAAGTTGATTTAGAAAATAATCGTGTTCTTTTAGAGGTAATTGTACCAAACGAATAGGGGGATAAGGAATGAGTAAAGAAATCGCGACATTTGCTGGCGGTTGTTTTTGGTGTATGGTGAAGCCCTTTGACCAACAACCCGGCATTGAAGAAGTACTTTCAGGCTACACAGGCGGTCATATTGAAAATCCTACATATCGGCAGGTGTGCTCTGAAACAACCGGTCATTTAGAGGCTGTACAAATTACTTTCGATTCGAAGGTTTACTCTTATGAGAAATTGGTTGAATTATATTGGACTCTAATTGACCCTACTGATGCAGGCGGTCAATTTTATGACCGAGGCGAGTCATACACGACTGCTATCTTTTACCATAATGACGAACAAAAAAGAATAGCAGAAGAATCGAAGGCACGTCTAGAACAATCAGGTAAATTTAAAAAACCGATTTCCGTAAAAATCCTTCCTGCTAAGCCTTTTTATGCTGCTGAGGATTACCATCAGCAATACTATAGAAAAAATCCGATGCATTATGAGCGTTATCAAATTGGATCAGGACGTGCTGCATTTATTCAAAAACATTGGGGGCATGAACATGAATAAAGAAGAAAGATTAAAACAATTAACTGAAATGCAATACTACGTAACACAAAAACAAGGGACAGAGCCACCGTACCAAAACGAATATGATCAGCATTTTGAAGAAGGCATCTATGTGGATATCGTATCAGGAAAGCCATTATTTAGTTCAAAAGATAAATTTGATGCTGGATGTGGCTGGCCAAGCTTTGCTAAACCAGTAGAAACAGAAGAGGTAACAGAGCATTTTGATACTTCACATGGTATGAGAAGAGTGGAGGTCCGAAGTAAAGCTGCTGATTCACATCTAGGGCACGTTTTCCCAGATGGCCCGAGTGAACTAGGAGGGTTACGTTATTGTATTAACTCTGCTGCACTTCGCTTTGTTCCAAAGGATAAGTTGGAAGAAGAAGGCTATGGAGAGTATTTACAATTATTTAAATAAATACTGGAAAAGGTGGAGAAACTCCACCTTTTTTGTTGTCCCTTTTTGCAACTTTTCTAATATCGATTAGTTAATAGTATCCTCAAAGGATTTTCTACCTGTATCAATTTCTTGAACTTTAATATTAATGTTTCTAATTGAATCCTCTTTTAACGTTAAGTTCTCTTCTTTCTCAAGCTTTTTATATAATTTTACATGCTTTCGATATAAAGTTTCTGTTAGTCGGTATATATCAACATCTTTTTCTAGCCCTACCTTAAAACTATCTTTTATTTCTTTTTTAATTTGTTTAACAATGGCCTTCTCTATTTCTTCTGGTGTTAAGTTTCCTGTGAAATTATCTAATCCAGCCGTTAAAGAAAGGTTAATATCAAATTGCACATCATTACCATTTACAATTGGTTCAATTTTCACTTTTATGTTTTTTACTGTTGTGGAGAAGTGGTTTTTATTCTCTAAAGTTGATGTAACTCTCGCTGAAATCGTTTTGTTGCTTAACCATTTTAAACCTTCGGCATCAGAACCTTTTACGAACCCTTTAAAATCTGTGGGTGTTAGGATTCCTATTCCAGCTGTCTCAATGCTCTTACTTGGATCCTTTTGGTTTTTCCAATCATCTTTGAGTCGAACGTAGGGTATATTAATTGTTTTTGGGGGCTCATTCAACGAGATGATTAGTGTTCGAACAGTAACTGGTTCGATGAAGGATTGTTGTTTATATGAATTGAGAGGGTCAGCCAATCTAGTCAGCGTAATTGAGCGTCTTAATAAAGGTACAGTCGTAAGGAACTCTGATAAAGGCTCATCGGTTGAATAAACCCACGTATTGTATCTCGTATCGATAAATCTCGTAATATCATTGATTACGGAATTCAACCTATTATCCTTTAAAGCATTTTCACTTAATATTAAAAATGAAAAATGCCCCCAATATAATTCTTCATCAATTGCTTTATACAAATTTGAAAAAGCCTCACTGAGGGTTACACCTTTGAAAGAATTCACTTCGGATTGAATGACATCTTGATTTACTTGTTCCGATTTAGCTACATTTGAGAAGCTGATAATTTGAACATATACCTCATAATATCCCTCTTTATAATCGATGGCTGCTCCTAAGGCATAATACATTCTTTCATTTTCATTTAAATCCCAACAACCTGTTAAAAGAAAGGCGAGGGGGAATAAGTATAATAACTTGATTGTTTTTTTCATTTTGTACCCTCATTTTGGTTTCTTGTGTCATCTTTGGGATCGAGCATATTTGGTCGTTCTGAATATTTTGGTTTTGATTGTCTGATAATTGCTTTTTTAATGTTTTCCCAGCTTAAGTCAGCTGTAATATCCAAATACGGAGTTCCGAAAATACGAATATTAGCGAGATATATTAAAAGTAAAAAAATACAAACAAAAAATCCAAATAAGCCAAATATGGATGTCACGAAAATAAAGGTGATTCTAAGAATAACGACCATTGTTACTAGTGATTGGTTCACAATCGAATAGGAAGCTATAGTTGATAGCGCAATAACAACTACCATTGCAGGACTAGTAATACCTGCACGAATTGCGGCATCACCAATAATTAAACCACCTACTACTCCTATTGTTGTACCAATTTTTGAAGGCATCCTTAATCCAGCCTCACGGAATAATTCGAAAATTACTAATAAAATTAACATTTCTAAAACAGCGGGAAAAGGTAAGCCCCTGTTTGAAATTACAACTGTTGCAAGTAATTGTAAGGGTAGCTGATCTTGGTGAAATAGAGTCAGTGCCAGCCAAAATGCAGGTAGGGCGATACCTAAAAAAACACCGAGCAAACGTAAAATCCTTTCGAAAGAGCTGAAAATAATCGGGTTTTCGTTATCCTCAGATGTTTTAAGTAAAGAGAAAAAATTGATAGGTGTAATAACAGCATAAGGTGTACCGTCGACGATAATTATAAACCTGCCCCTGATTAATGATTGAATAGCAAAATCTGGCCTTCCGGTTGAATTGGTTGATGGCATAACCCAGTTTTTTTTATTAATAAACTCCATTAAAGCTTGTGCACTAACAATTATGTCAGTATCTATCTTATTAAATTGTTTTTTTAACTCTGTCAAAATATCTCTATTCGCAATATCATCCATATACATTATTGCTACTTCAGTTTTTGACCGTTTACCTATGTTAAATTTCTCGACACAAAGAGAATTAGTAGGTAAGCGTTTTCGAATTAATGCAATATTGGTAGATAAATCTTCAATAAAGTTGTCACGGGGACCCTTCACCAGTACTTCCATATTAGTTTCTTCAGGTGTTCGATTAGGCTTTCTAGATATATTACAAGCATAGAGCAATTTTGTATCCTTAAAGTAAATTAAAATATTGCCACTATATACTTTAGAAATTATGTCATTTTCATTTGTTATCTTTTGTATTTGGGGAATGGGCAATTGCTCAATCATTTGGTCATTTACTAGACAGGAATTGTTATCCTTAAATAAGCTCTCTATATTGGGTAAGACGACTGTGTAAAGCAATTTTTCGTCTACCATTGAATCACATTTAATAAAGAATACAGGGGATTGGTTAAAGGTGAATTCATTGAAAATAACATCGGCCGATTTGTTAAAGAGCTTCCTTAATGTAGTGATATTTATTTCTTTCTGTCCATTTACATCCATCCAAATTCACTACTTTCTTAATTTTGATTATTCTCTGGATGTTTTGCCATTTTAGTTTTTTTTCTACTTGAGATTAGAGCGATTGTACTTAATAGAATTGAAATACCTAAAAAGCAAACAAAGGTAGTAATCAGCATTTCATTTCCATTTAAATGTAAAAAAAGAGTATCATCCAATCCTATTACTATTAAGCAGAAAAAGAAAAAGGGGAAAAACATAAACTTCCATATCTTTTTTCTTTGACCTGTCAAATTTAAAATATCGCAAGCTATAAATAACAGTAAACTAACTCGGATAAATGTACCCGTTAGCCATTGATAAATCGATAGAAAATCCATATGCTCTATAAAACGACCGATTGTTACAAGTCCCCATTCTTCATAAGCTGGGTATCTTTGTCTCGCTGCCTCTTCAGGTCCAAATTCTACTATTGCCCCTAAAAGTGGGCCAAGTGTTAGACCAGTCAATATGAATAGCATAATTGCAAGATGGTACCATCGAAGTTTACTTTTAAAATGGTGTTGCATAAATAAGAGCAATAGTAATTCTATAAATCCTGAGGCTGGGTATACAACACCTAGTATTACAGGGTTAACACCATGCTCCAAGAACGGTTGTATAAGGCTATAATCCTTGACTTGAATATTAGCAATTGCTACATAGAAGCCAAAGACCACAACGAAGAATAATACAAATGTATTAACAATTACGATTGTCAGCATATTGGTTGAAATTAATAAAAAACAAAGAATAATGTAAATCGCTAAGAGAGCTAATTTGGGTGTATTGGGTAAAAAAGTCGCATTAACCCACAGTAATGTTTCACACATAGTAAAAGCTGCAAGTATAAAAATAAATACTACAACACTGTATAAGAGAATTGAGCTAGGTATTTTACCTATTTTTTGATATAGCCATTCTTTTAATGGTTTTTGCTCTGTTTTATTATGGATAAAGAGCACTAAAAATAACCACGGAAACATAATGACAGCTGCTAGAATAACAGACATCCACCCATCTCTTTTTACATGGTCTAAAATAGGTGGTAAGATTGTTACGTGATTTTTTAATCCGATAAAGGTCATTACTAAAAAAATGACATGTAAAATTCCAATTTTCCCGATTTTATGCATCGTTTTTCCTTCTAACACTTTTTTTAGATAGCTTTGACAAGTACAATTAAAAATATAAGAATAGAAAATAAAATGTTTTTATATGAGTACAAAGTAACTATAGATAGATTAGTTTATCGAGAAGCAAAGGGGCTCCGAAATGAAACAGAGTTTTTATTTATATATCCTTTCTTTTAGAGGAGGAAATGCAAACGATCCTAAAACTAGATTTGCCGAAACTGCATTTTTAGATCATAGTTTTCCTAAAAGCAGCACCTCTTTTGAGGAAGTATCAAGGTATATCGAGATGATTGCTGATGATAACATGTCAACGCAAACTTTCGATGAACTTTGGGAACTTTATGAGATAAAATATTAAAGTGCTTTTATTTCTTTGATTTTTAGTAGTGCAAAATGTATATTATAAGGTAAATCATTGCACAATGCTGCAAAAGCAAGTATATTTTAAGATGAGATAATTTTGGAAAGAGGGATTGCTAATGAGTATCCATATTAACGCTAAACAAGGTGACATCGCAGAAACTATTTTATTACCTGGAGATCCATTACGTGCAAAATATATAGCTGAAACGTTCTTAGAAGATGTAACATGTTATAATGAAGTTCGTAATATGTTTGGATATACTGGTACATATAAAGGAAAACGTGTTTCTGTTCAAGGTTCAGGAATGGGTGTACCATCAATTTCAATTTACGCAACAGAGTTAATGCAAGAATACGGAGTACAAAAGCTAATTCGTGTAGGTACTTGTGGAGCAATCCAAAAAGACGTAAAAGTGCGTGACGTAATCATTGCACAATCTGCTTCAACTGATTCTAAAATGAATGAGATTATCTTTAATGGTATCGATTTCGCACCAACAGCAGATTTTGATTTATTGCTAAAAGCATATAACGCTGGTGTTGCTGCTGGGTTAAACATTAAAGTAGGTAATATCTTTACAGCTGATATGTTCTATTCAGAAGAAAATCAAAACGAAAAATTAGCTCGCTACGGTGTTTTAGCTGTTGAGATGGAATCGGCAGCACTATATACACTAGCTGCTAAATTTGGACGTCAAGCATTATCTGTTTTAACGGTTTCTGACCACATTATTACAGGTGAAGCTACTTCTTCTGAGGAACGTCAAACAACATTCAATGATATGATCGTCGTTGCGTTAGAAGCTGCAATTCAAGAGTAATGTATAGCAAATGCTTTGCATATTTTTTTTCGTAAGGCTGTCTAATAATTGACAGCCTTTCTTTTCGTAAATAACAGGAAAGTTTATGCAAGCTAAGTTATCTTTCGTTATACTAGAGAAAAAATCCAAAAAGGATGTAAAGCAGATTCTTTTACGTGAGTGTAAAAATGAGAGTGGTGAATTAGATGGATGATCAAAACCAACAAGGATTTGAGAAAACCGAACATGATGGACAACAGGAAGAACAGGTGAAGCCTGCAAAAAAATTTATTCGTATTAAACCGTTTAGTTTCATCATGCTGATGTTCTTAACAATTTTATTGACAGCGGGCTTAACAATTTTTGCACTGACTTTTGGTGAAAAGAAGGTAGTCGAGGTTTCCGTTCCTGTAGAGCGAGAGGAATTTTCGGAGTTATATGATGCCTTTGATGAGCTGAAAAATAAATACTATGTTGAAATTGATGAAGAGGCTGTAATAACAGGTGCTATTAATGGGATGTTTGATGCCTTAGAAGACCCATATTCAGATTATATGGATGTAGTACAAGCTGAACAATTTAATAGTGATCTTTCATCAAGCTTCCAGGGGATTGGGGCAGAAATTCAAGAACGTAATGGAAACATTGTCGTTGTGTCGCCTATAAAAAACTCACCAGCCGAAAAAGCAGGGGTGATACCAGAAGATATAATCTTGACAGTCGATGGGCAAAGCATACAAGGTATGAGTGCCTCTGAGGCGGTATTATTAATTCGTGGTGAAAAAGGTACACCAGTTAAGCTAACAATCCAACGTGGCCAATCAGAAGAATTAATCGAAATGACAATCATTCGTGACGATATTCCAATTGAAACAGTTTACGGTGAAATGGGAGAAGACAAGATCGCCCATATTCAAATCACTTCCTTCAGTGAACAGACTTTCGATGAATTAGTTAAATTCATGGAGGAATTTAATGCAGATGGCATGAAAAGTATTATTTTAGATGTACGTCAAAATCCAGGTGGCTTCCTAACATCTGCAATTGATATCGCAAATCTTTTCCTTGATGAAGGAAAGCCAATTGTACAAGTGCAAGGGCGAGAAGGCGATGCGGAAGTAATGTTAGCTGAAGGTGGCAAGAAATACAGTCAACCAATAGTGGTTTTAATCGATAATGGTAGTGCATCTGCATCTGAAATTTTAGCTGGTGCTTTAAGTGAATCAGCCGGTGCTAAGCTTGTTGGTTTAAATTCCTTTGGTAAAGGGACAGTTCAAACAGTTAGCTATTTACAAGATGGTGCAAACCTAAAATATACAACAGGTAAATGGTTAACTCCAAATGGTAATTGGATTAATGAAAAGGGTATAGAGCCAGATGAAAAGGTTGAGTATCCAGAATACGCAACTGCTACTTATATTAACCCAGAGACTGAATTTAAAATTGGGAATGTTTCTCCATCAGTTCGTTCTGCTGAACAAATCCTAAACGCATTAGGCTATGAAGCTGGTACAATTGATGAAACCTTCGATGAAGCAACTAAAGCTGCAGTAGAATCCTTCCAAGAAGCTCACCAATTAGAACAAAGTGGAGTACTTGTTGGTGAAACGACGTATGCATTAATGGATGCAATCCGTGAGAAAATCAATAACGACGATCCACATATACTAAAAGCAAAAGAATTATTAACAGCTACGAATTAGAGCTGTTATTAGATTAAAAGTTATAGGAGAGGGCTGCTTTTGTTCAACTTATGAGCAATTGAAGGCCCTCTTTTTGTTAATTAAATTCAGGAAAGGTGTGCTGTAGATGAAAGATGTATATTTATTCAGCGGTTTTTTAGGTAGTGGCAAAACGTCCATGCTTACTAATGTCCTTAAACAATTTAAAGAAAAGGGGCTAAAGCCTGCTGTCATTATGAATGAATTAGGAAAGCTTCCATTTGACTCACAAGCAGTAGATGAAGAGATTCCTTTAAAGGAAATGCTTGAGGGCTGTATTTGTTGTTCAGGGGCAGAAAAAACGGAGGCTCAAATCCAATCACTTTTAGCGGATAATGAATTTGATGTCTTAATAATCGAAACTACGGGGGCAGCGCATCCTGTAGAGGCATTGGATGCGGTGTATTCCCCTTTATTTGCAGAAAGCCTCAATATTAAGGGAATAGTCACTGTTGCAGACAGTAAGCTCTGGCTTGATCGTTCTTCGTTAACACCTCAGGTTAGAAGTCTATTTATAGAACAAATTCGTCATGCACATCTTTTACTTGCCAATAAAATGGACTTATTAACTGAAGCAGAACAAGCGAAGGTTGTGTTTGAAATGCAGGGTGTCAATCCAAATGCTTTTATCCTGCAAACGACTAATGGAAAGGTCCCATTGAAGCTACTTGAAGGGTTACAGGCAACTGCACAAGCATCTAAGGACGATATTCAAGCTGCCAAAATTGGTAAACATCTACATTTAAGTTCGCGTCTTGTAGAGCTTAAGCAAAGTTTTTCTCAAGAGCAATTTGAGGAATGGGTTCGTTCTATGCCGTCCTCTGTATATCGAATTAAAGGCTATGTTCCGATAGAAGGAATTCGCAACCCCATGCTTTTCCAATATGCATATGGATTGGTGCAATGGATACCTGAATATATCAATATGCCTCCGAAGATTGTCATGATTGGCGAGAACATTCAGGAAATCGATATTATCGGCGAAAAATAAATGTAATATGGATGTCATATAAGATAAGTTTTTGCCTTATATAGCAATCTATAAAATTTGTCAATAGCATTTCAGTTGTAAGTTTTTCGTTTGCAGGAAAAGCCTTCCTATTTCTGCTCTTTCTAAACATATAGGTAGCCAGATTTTGAACTTGAGTTGGCAATGCTTCCAGGTTATGGATCCTTCTTTTCAATTATTCTCGTATATGATTAGTTGCGAGAGGAGGAATACAAAATGAAAAAATGGTTTATCACATTTTGTGCACTTGGTTTAATCTCAACACAAGCTCAAGCAGCAGATGCTGCATCTAATCAGGAGGAAGGGCAAGAAAAGTCTGTAAAACATGAAGTGAAGGTTATAAATATGAAACAATATGAAGATATTCTAGCTCAATTTAAAAATGAGTTGTCTTTCACGAATGTTCATAGTGTTAAAGATTTATCAAATAAACTGCAAATCTCAAAAGCTAACTTAGAAAAATTAATCGCGGTACAATTAAAAGGTTGTAAGGTTTCTGTAGGGGAACAGCCATCGCAAAAACCTGTTAAGAATGAAACTGCTAATGAACAAAAAGTTCAAGAGCCAAAAAAAGTGGAGAAGCAAGAATCTAGTAAGGAGCAAGAGGTGGTTAAACCTCAAGCTCCAGTGACGGAACAACCAGCAGTGTCAAAACCAGCTGAACAAGTGGAGGAAGCAACAAAACCCTCAACAGTAGCAGAGGCTGATTCTGTAGCTGGATTTGAAGCTCAAGTTGTGGAGTTAACAAATGCAGAACGTGCTAAATATGACTTGGCACCACTTAAAGCCTATAATCCTCTAATGAAGGTTGCTCGTGCAAAATCACAGGATATGGCTTCTAATAACTATTTCTCACATACAAGTCCAACTTACGGTAGCCCATTCGATCAAATAAAGGCTGCCGGGATTACTTATCGTGCTGCAGGTGAAAACATTGCTCAGGGTCAAAGAACGCCTGAAGAAGTTGTACAAGCATGGATGAATTCAGAAGGTCACCGTGCCAACATTTTAAATTCAAGCTTTACACATATTGGAATAGGCTATGTTGAAAACGGAAACTATTGGACACAGCAATTTATTCAGCTATAATTGTTGAGATTAATACCGAGCGAAGAGTTAGCTAACACTCTTCCTCGGTATTTTTTATTTGCTTGTAATGAAGCTTGAATCTGGGAAGTTTATATAATTAGTAGTTAGTAGTTTAAACTAGTGTAACAATAAGTAAAACTTCTTGAAAGTTGGTTGCTGAAGAAATAGAAACGGTTTAATCGATACTGAAACGATTTAGGACTCGGAAAAATAATTATTGAATAAGTACTCAAGGTATATCACTTAGTATCTTTTTATTTATTTGGATTGTTAGTAAAATGATATATGGTACAATATTGACTTAAACGGAAAGTTTATTGGTAAATTTTCATTATATTGTTTTGTAATCATATAAATTTAAGTGAAATACAATTTAGCTGTATTTAGATAGGGGTTTTTTTGTGAATCAAAAATCAATTATTTTAACAGGTGGCGGAACGGCGGGGCATGTTTCTTTAAACCAGGCGATTATTCCATCTTTGCTAAAGGAAGGATATGACGTTCATTATATTGGGTCTAATGATGGCATTGAAAAGGAGTTAATCACTCAAAGCTATCCTGAAGTTCCTTATCACAGTATTTCTAGCGGGAAATTACGACGTTATTTTTCAATGAAGAACTTTACCGATCCATTTAAAGTTTTAGCTGGAGTTGGTCAGGCTTTTTCGGTTATTAGGAAAGTGAAGCCGACAATGATTTTTTCTAAAGGGGGATTCGTCTCAGTACCAGTTGTAATAGCTGCAAAATTAGCTAAAATCCCTGTTGTTATTCATGAATCAGATGTTACACCTGGCCTTGCCAATAAAATCGCATTACCCTTTGCATCTCATGTGTTTACGATCTTCCAAGATACTTTAAAATACTTACCGATTGATAAAGCAACCTGCACCGGTTCAATTGTGCGTGAGCAATTATTTAAAGGGAATGCAGCAAAGGGGAAAAGCCTTTGTGGGTTTACGGACGAGAAAAAGGTATTACTCATTATGGGAGGAAGCTTAGGTTCTGTTGTACTTAACGATTCTTTAAGAAGTAATTTACCAGAGCTTCTTGCATCCTTCAATGTGATTCATCTATGTGGAAAAGGGAATGTGGATGCCTCTTTAGATAACTTAAAAGGGTATAAGCAATTTGATTATGTAACAACTGAACTTCCAGATTTGCTACATGCAGCTAGCTTTGTTGTTTCTCGTGCGGGCTCTAATTCAATTTTTGAATTTTTAGCTTTGAAAAAACCAATGCTTCTTATTCCGCTTTCAGCAAGTAAAAGTCGTGGTGACCAAATATTGAATGCGAATATTTTCGAAAAACAAGGCTTTGCTCATGTCTTAGAAGAGGAAATGCTTTCAAAGAGTACCTTTATGAAGGCCATCAACACATTAATACAAAAAAGTAATGAATATAAACAAGCTATGGAACAAGCGGAAAGCCCAAAAACACCAGATGAAATGGTAAAATTAATCCTTAAATTCGAGAAATAATTTGACTAGATGATTATGGTTAGATTTCAAGAACAAAAACAGCCTAGAAGCAAAAGCTTCTGGCTGTTTTTTAACATACTCATGTAAATATTTATAATAGCAAGAAGATACGAGAATTACATCGCTTGTTCTTCTTCGTTTGATTGGTCATTTGCAGAAACAATGTAGAATAAGTCTTTTGGAATTTTATATAAGTCAAATTTTGTTTCGCCTGCGTTGATTTCCTCATATAAAGCAGGGTTTGTTTCTGTTGCATCAATTACGTACGGTAGTTTTTGTGCTGCACGTTTTGACTTTTCATTTTCTTTACGGATACGTAAGAAAACTGTATGAATGTCTTTTTCAAAAAAGAGCTCTTTTAGAAATTCATGCTTTGCTGCTTGGTTATAACCTTTACCTTGAAATGGTACACCTATCCATGTTCCAAGGAAGCCAGCTCCATCTTGAATATCATATAAAGTGATCGTACCAATAGGTTGACCCCAGTCATCGGTTATCGTTCTTGAGATAGTCTTGCCTAGTTGTTCTTCTTCTAATAGTTGTTTCGTGATAAATAGATACTCTTCATCTGAGTTTACTTTATGACGAACGTATGGGAAAACTGTTGGGTGGATCATTAATTGGTATAACTCATTCGTTTCTGAAAGATCTCTATACTTTAACAAATGAAACGCCTCCTTTTTTAGGATAGTTGCAAAACTGAAAATTACTTAATAACAAGGCAACATTTGAAATAATATACCTAAAGGAACTAGACGTCAAACAAATATTTTTGAAGTTTATTAGTTTAAGAAAAATAGCATCAAAAATACTATATTTACATTTAAATTCTGTTAACATCATATTATAGAATTTCGATTTTATACAATAATTTTAATCTAAAAATACAATTTTTGCTCATTAAAAATTGTGAACAAATTATAAAATTTTTAAAAGATTTATTAAGTTGCTTCATAAATCATTTACAATTATGATAGAAGTAAAGATAAATAGGGAGCGATTGATGCGTGGAAAGAACATTTTTAAAAGTACATGGGTCAGGTAACACATTTTACTTATATAATACTAGCGACGAAAATGAGTTTAACTGGGTTGAACTAACGAAGTGGTTATGTCAAAAGGATAACCATAATGGTGCAGATGGGTTACTACTCGTTTTACCTTCAAAATCAGCAGATGCAAAAATGCGTGTGATTAATGCAGATGGTTCTGAAGCTTCAATGTGTGGTAATGGTCTCCGATGTGTGGCGAGATTTGTCTGTGAAAATTTAGATAAACAAGAAGCAATTATTGAAACAATGAAAGCAAACTTAAAAGTACGAAAAGAAGTATCATTATTAGCAGAAATTCCTACTTATGCAGTTGAAATTTCTCCAGTATCATTTTCGTTAACGAGTTTACCTATGGAGTATAAGCAACAAACTGAAATACAGCATCAAATCATTCCAGAATTTTCAGCTACGGTTCCATATACAGCTGTTTCTGTACCAAACCCACATTTAATCGGAATTGTAGAGCAGCAGGATATTCAAAATAATGCACATCAGCAAGAGTTATCTCAACATTTAAATGGTGAAAATAACTTTTTTAAGGACGGGGTAAATGTAAGTTATGTCTATCCAATGAAAAATGACACAATTTTCGTTCGTACTTTTGAACGAGGTGTCGGATTTACGAATGCATGTGGCACAGCAATGACCGCATCTGCACTTGTATCAAGGTTAAACAACATTGTAGATACAGATGTCGTCACTGTATTTAATCCAGGTGGCTTTGTTAAATGTGAAGTTAAAATCCTCGTGGATGGCTATAAGTTAACACTTATCGGTAATGCTACAGTTACGTCGTCCTATGTCGTTGATATCATGGATAACGAATTTAAATTTGTAAGCAGTCAACAAACTGGGGAACAAAAACTATACGAAAAATGTCTTGAACTTGTTAAGAAGGAGACCGCTTCTTTTGCTTCTTAATGATGAGTAGGAGGGTGTGTTCAATGTCTTTACAAAGCTTTTCCAAGGTTCAATTTGATTTGCTTTTTGAGAATAGCAGGGATCTGGTTTATTTCATGGAAAAAGACGGGGAGGATTTTCGTTACATCTATTTGAATAAATCATCTATTGAAATACTTTCTCAAAAGGTAGTTGGTAAAACAATTGCTGAAGTGATGAAGCCAAGTGATTCTGAAACAATCGCCCAAAATTATCATCAAGCCGTAGTTAAAAAAGGTCAGGTTAGTTACCAGGATTATATTTATTACCTTTCTGAAGTGAAAAAGTATGAAACAACGGTCATACCTATTTTTGATAACAATCGAACTTATGTGTTAGCAATAACAAAAGAAATTGCCTTCGACCGAGATTTAGAGGATAAATATCTATTCATGCGTTCAGTTTTCTTTAATTCATTCTTATCAACGGTTTTAATCTCAAATGATGGGAAGCTACTAGAAGCCAATCCCCAATTTTTAGAGGATTTTAATGTGAATATTGAAGAGGTTCGTTTAAAGAAGCTTATTGATCTACCCTTCATCTCTAATCAGGAGCAGCTAGAGCAGTATTTAAATGAATCATTTGATGGTACACACTTAACATCTAAGCTATTAACCTTCATTGACAAAAATGGGAATTCTAGAAGCTTTACGGCTACCTTTTCTCCCCTGATTCAGCTGGAGAAGGTAGCAGCGGTTTTCATCATCTTACAGGAAGTTACACAGCTAATTGAACAAGAAAAAGAATTGCGCACAACCTCTATGGGGCTTTCTAATTTTCAGTATGCCATTAATAGCGTTGCAGAAATTATCATCATGGATCCAAATTGCCGTATTTTAAATGTAAATGATCGTTTTATCCAGCAAATGGGGTATGTAAAAGAAGAGTTAATAGGTAATACACTTGAAATCATTAATTCTCGTACACATTCCAAAGAGTTTTTTGATAATATCTTTTCAATATTACATAAAGGTGAAGTTTGGCGAGGGGAAATTTGTAATCAAACAAAGAACGGTGCTCCGTACTGGGCTGATACAACCATTATCCCATTTTTTGATGAAGATGGTGCTATTAAACAATACATTAATGTCTATTATGATATTTCTGAAAAGAAAAGAATGCTGACAGAGCTTCAGAATATTGAGCATATGTTCAAGCTTATCACTGAAAATACGAATGATATGATTGTGATTACTAATGAGGATGGCATCATATTATATGTCTCCAAAGCCTATACGAATAAGCTTGGGTTTGATGAAGGGGAATTACTCGGTAAATTTTATACTGATATTCTATCCCCTGAAAGTAAGGTTAAATGGAATGAAGAGTTTTCAGTTGATTCTGATGGGGAAGATTTGAAAATTGAATTGATCCATCAATCGAAGTCAGGCGAGAATTTTTGGACTGAGTGCAATTACACAATAGTTAAAGATTTTCTACGTAACAAAGGGATTCAAATTATTATGGTTGCGCGAGAAATTAATGATAGAAAGGCGATAGAAAATCAACTATCATTTCTGGCCTACCATGATTCTCTTACTCAATTACCAAACAGACGTTATCTTCAAAACGAGTTTCCTAGCATCATAGAGAGCTCTAATTCGAACTCAGAATCCTTGGCAGTTCTTTATGTTGATGGAGATAATTTCAAAAAGGTAAATGACCAGTTTGGGCACAAGGTTGGCGATGAGTTTATCATACAATTCGGCAAGGCCTTATCTAGGAGCATTCGTGGAAATGACCTAGTCGTTCGAATGGGTGGCGATGAATTTGCCATTATTTTAACTGGATTACATCAGGAGAAAATAAGTCGGAAACAACAGGTTAAGCAAATTGTTGATAGAATCAATCAAAATTTAAAACGTGGTTGGTTGATATCTAACCAAATGTTTGCGCCAACAGCATCTATCGGCATTTCATTTTATCCAGACCATGGAGTAAGCCTAGAGAATTTATTATCCCATTCAGATAAGGCCTTATATGGTGTAAAGACGACGTCAAAAAATAATTACAATATATATAGTCCCGAACTATTATAGTTTGTTCTAGCCTCCTTTTAAGTTAAACTTAAAAAGAGGCTATTTATTTGCTTAAAGGGTGATAAGATGCAGAAGAAAATTCTATTAGTAGAAGATGAAAAAAATATAGCCCGTTTTATCGAGCTTGAACTAAAGCATGAACAATTTGATGTGTTTGTAACCCACGACGGTAGGGAAGGCTTGAATATAGCATTAGAACAACCATTCGATTGTCTATTACTTGATGTAATGCTTCCTGGTTTAAATGGGATTGAAATCTGTCGTAGAGTTCGTACACAGTCAGATGTACCTATTCTTTTAATTACGGCGCGGGATGCTGTAATGGATCGTGTGGCAGGATTAGATGCTGGTGCAGATGACTATATCGTGAAACCGTTTGCCATTGAGGAGCTGCTCGCAAGAATTCGTTCAGTTTTAAGAAGGGTTAATACGAATGTAGAGGAAGATTACGATCTTATTAAGGTGCGCGATATTATAATAAATCCCCAATCCTATGAAGTAAGCTTTGAGAATAAAAAGCTAGAATTAACTAAGACTGAATATGATTTGTTAAAGCTATTATGTGAAAATAAAAATCGGGTTTGCGAAAGAGAAATGATATTGCAATCTGTTTGGGGCTATAAAACTGAAGTGGAGACAAATGTTGTAGATGTTTACATTCGACACCTACGTGCTAAGCTGAAAACAGAGCTTGCACCATATATTGAAACTGTACGTGGCGTTGGGTATGTGGTGAGAGAATGAATAAAGTTATTAAACTTTTTCCAAATAACCAATCCTTAAAAAAGAAATGGACAATTTCAACAGCAATCGTCATTTTCATAAGCTATGCAGCTATCTGTAGTGTAATCTACATTGCACTATACTCCTGGCTAATTCAAAATGAAGAAAATAACGCCATTCGAACTGCCGACGATTTAACCTCTTTTTTTAACTCACAAGACGACTGGATATCAGTACAGGATATTCAAAAAAACACTGGTTTATCAAAGGCAATTTTAAATCAAAGTCAAACGGTTCGAATTTTTAACTTTGATGGATATGAAATAATAAGAATTAATAACGTTAATTCGGCAGTACCTTTAGAAGCCTCCTATGCACAGCTAGATAATATGATAGTGTCAAAAGAAGAAGTGGATCAGGAGGAAGTATATGTTGTTAATAAGCTTATCAAAACTCAGGACTTTACAGGGATACTGCAGTTAATACATCCCTTATCGACCTTCCATTCGATGATGCAATATATTTTAACCACAATGCTTATCGCAGGTTTTGGAGCTATATTATTAGCTGGATTTGTAGGCTATTATTTAGCAAATATTTTGATTAGACCTTTACAGGATTTACGTGATTCCATGTTATCCATTCAGAAAAAGGGTTTTGAAGAAAAAATCAATTTCTCCTATGATGCAGATGACGAAATTGGAGATTTGCTTAAGCTCTATGTATCGATGATGGCGGACTTAGAGAATTCTTTTGCAAAGCAGCAGCAATTTGTATCAGATGCGTCTCATGAGCTTCGTACTCCGATACAGGCAATTGAAGGGCATTTATCATTAATCAAACGATGGGGAAAAAATGATCCTGATGTATTAGAGGAATCCTTGAACACTTCACTTGTAGAAGTGATTCGCATGAAGAAAATGATTGAAGAGCTATTAAATTTGGCTAGAAAAGAAGAACGGGATATAGAGGCTGAAGCAAATGTGAGAAACGTTTTAAGCTCTGTAAAGGACGAGCTACAAATCATTTACCCTGAGGCGATTGTTAATATTGCTGAAAATGGCGAAGAAAAACAACCTAATATTACGGAAAACGCGTTGGCTCAGATTTTGCGTAATATTATCGAAAATGGAATTCGATATAATGATAAATCACCAGTGATTGATATTGACGTACACTACTTAACGGAAAGCATCTTTTTAACAATTAGAGATAATGGGATAGGAATTTCGAATGACAATCTGCCCTTTATCTTTGACCGCTTCTATCGAGTAGATGTCTCAAGAGAAAATATTGGCGGTGGAACCGGTCTCGGATTAAGTATCACCAAAATGCTTTCAGAGAAATATCAAATCGAAATGGACGTAACAAGTACAGTAGGAAAAGGTACAACTTTCACACTAAAATTTACTGTCTCCTAGTATAATTTTTAATATTGAGACAAAAAATGGGTTATTAGTCAAAAAAAATTGCTTATTTCGTGAAAAATAGTTGTTTTTTTTATTGAGAGTAGTAAGATTGATATGGAAAAAAAACGTTCTTCATTATCTTATTAATAATAAATATTAATCAATTCAATAGATAATTTCTATTGTAGAAGAATGGTAAAATATGAAATAATATTTTAGTTACAACAATGGAACTGCCTTAGGGCGAAATTTGGAGGTTATCTCATGTCGAACAATGTATTATTTGCTGGTTCCCCTTGGTCAGCATTTTCTGGTCCTAACTTAGGATACGTGATGGAGCAATACGATTTATTTTTACAATCTCCTGAACAAGTAGAGCCAGAACTAGTTGCACTTTTCCAGCAATTTGGCTCACCAGTTATTGGAAATGAACAAGGTGTAACTGAAAGTGTAACAACTCAACCAGGCAATACAGGCAATATTAAAAAAATCTTTGCTGCAGTACAATTAGCAGATGCAATTCGCGCTCACGGTCATTTAGCTGCTGATATTTACCCATTAAAAGACCGAAAATTAGATTCTTCACGTATTGAATTAGCTTCTTATGGTTTAACTGAATCTGACTTAGTAGAGATGCCAGCATCATTATTCTTTAATAATGCTCCTGGAAGCGTTATCAACGGTAAACAGGCAATCGACTATTTACGTTCACTATATACTGGGAAAATCGCTTATGAATATACTCATGTTCAAGAAGCAGAACGCCAATGGATTCAAGACAAAATTGAGTCTGGTACATCAGCTTTTAATCTAACTGCTGAAAACAAAAAAGCATTATTAGAAAGATTGACTCGTGTTGAAGATTTCGAGAAATTTATTCATAAAACTTTTGTTGGTCAAAAACGATTCTCAATTGAAGGTTTAGATACATTAGTAGTATTACTTGATGAAATCGTTAGAAAAGCTGACGAAGAAAAAATGAAATATTTACAAATCGGCATGGCACACCGTGGTCGTTTAAATGTTCTAACACACGTTGTAAACAAACCATATGATATGATGTTTTCTGATTTTGCACATGTTCCAAACGATTATTTCTTCCCAACAGATGGATCTTTAGAAATTACTAAAGGTTGGACTGGTGACGTGAAATACCATATGGGTGCAACTCATTCTAAAAAATCGGGCATGAAAGTAAAATTAGCTTACAACCCATCACACTTAGAGGTAGTAAGTCCAGTTATTACTGGTTCTACTCGTGCTGCACAAGAAGTAACTTCTAACGCTGGAAACCCTAGCCACGATCCAAGTAAAGCTGTAGCTGTACTTGTACATGGTGATGCTGCATTTGCGGGAGAAGGAATTGTTCAAGAAGTGTTCAACTATGCAAATACTGGTGGTTTCTCAACTGGTGGTTCCATTCACATTATCTCTAATAACATGATTGGATTCACAACTGAGCATTATGATTCACGTTCAACTCAGTATTCTTCTGATGTAGCTAAAGGTTATGGAATTCCTGTAATTCATGTTAATGCTGATGATCCAGAAGCGGTATTACAAGTTGCTGGTTTAGCATTCGAATACCGTAAAGTTTTCGGCAAAGATATTTTAGTAGACTTAATCGGATACCGTCGCTTTGGTCACAACGAAACTGATGACCCAACCGTTACAAATCCGTTAACATATCAAATCGTTACAAAACATCCAACGGTACGTGCACTTTATGGAGAAAAATTAACTAACGAAGGTATCCTAACTCATGATCAAGTGAAAAAGCTTGATGAAGAGGTTTATGCAGAAATGCAAGCATCTTACGATCATGTTAAACAAGTGGGTGCTGAAAAAGGACATTTCGATATCGAAATGCCTGAAGCAGTTAAAAATGAATATCCTGTAGTAGATACAAGTGTAAGTAAAGAAGACCTAAAACAAATTAATGACGATTTATTAGCATGGCCAGAAGGCTTTGAGCCACAAAACAAGCTTGCTAAAATCTTAAATAAACGTGTTGAAGCTCTTGAAACTGATAAAATCGATTGGGGTCATGCTGAAACATTAGCATTCGCTGCAATTTTACGTGATGGTAATCCAATCCGTATTACAGGTCAAGATGCACAACGTGGTACGTTCTCTCAACGTCACCTAGTATTACATGATAAAAACTCAGGCGCTGAATTAGTACCATTACACAATGTATCGGATTCTAAAGCATCATTCTCTGTACACAATTCACCATTAACAGAAACTGCTATTGTTGGATTTGAGTACGGTTATAATTTAGAAAATGATAATGCTTTAACAATTTGGGAAGCCCAATTTGGTGACTTTGCTAATATGGCACAAGTTATGTTTGATAACTTTATCTCGTCATCGCGTTCTAAATGGGGAGAAAAGTCTGGCTTAGTATTCCTACTGCCAAATGGTATGGAAGGTCAAGGTCCAGAGCACTCTTCAGCACGTATTGAAAGATATCTACAATTGTCGGCTGAAAATAACTGGATTGTTGCAAACTGCTCAAATGCAGGAAACTACTTCCACTTATTACGCCGTCAAGCGAAAATGTTAGGAACTGAAGCTATTCGTCCTTTAATCATTCCTTCACCAAAATCTTTACTTCGCCATCCATTAGCTGCGGCCTCACAGGAACAGCTTTCTGAAGGTGGTTTCCAAGAAGTAATTGAACAACCTGGTTTAGGTGGCAATGCTAAAAAAGTGGAACGCATCATTCTTGCTTCTGGTAAAGTAACAATTGATTTAGCAGACCGTGTGCAAGATGGGAAAGAATATGATAATCTTCATATTGTTCGTGTTGAACAGCTTTACCCATTCCCATCACAAAAAATTGCTGATATCATTGCAAAATATCCAAATGCAAAAGAAATCTATTGGGTACAAGAAGAACCTAAAAACCAAGGTCCATGGAAATATGCATTAGAATATTTACTAGACCTAGCAGATGGTAAAAAGGTAAAATATGTTGGACGTCCAGAAATGTCTTCAACTTCTGAAGGTGACATGGATTCACATAAAATTGCGCAGGCAAAAGTTATTGATGAGGCGCTTGCTAAATAAATTACTATTTTAATTTACTGATTAAAACAGCTACACTATGATAAGTAGTAGCGATACCATATGTACCTTTTACAAGGTACATATGATATTTAAAGGAGGATATTTAAAGTGGCTGAAATTAAAGTCCCTGAATTAGCAGAATCAATTACAGAAGGTACCATTGCACAATGGGTAAAAAAAGTTGGAGATCGCGTTGAAAAAGGCGAATTCATCGTTGAATTAGAAACTGATAAGGTAAATGCAGAAATTATTTCAGAAGAAGCTGGTGTTTTAACTCAAGTATTAGCTGAAGAAGGCGATACGGTTTTAGTTGGCCAAGTAATCGCCGTTGTAGAAGCAGGAGAAGGTGCTGCACCGGCTCCAGCAGCAACACAAGAAGCTCCTAAAGCTGAAAGCGCTCCAGCAGCTGCACCAGCACCAGTTGCAGCACCAACACCAGCTCCAGTGGTAGAAGAAACTTCTAATGAACGTGTAGTTGCATCACCAGCTGCTCGTAAATTAGCTCGTGAAAAAGGAATTGACCTTGCTGCAATCTCACCTGTAGATCCACAAGGCCGCGTACGTGTTCAAGATGTAGCAG
The DNA here is from genome assembly GCF_044795995.1 of Ureibacillus chungkukjangi. Lineage (NCBI taxonomy): Bacteria > Bacillati > Bacillota > Bacilli > Caryophanales > Caryophanaceae > Ureibacillus > Ureibacillus chungkukjangi. The sequence continues at coordinate 1,861,772 of NZ_CP085009.1, forward strand.
CTCATGGAACAGCTCAAGCAGCACCAGCAACACCTATTTCTACAACTAATGGTCCAGTTGTATTTGCTCCAGCAGCAGAAACGGATCGTGTTACAATTGAAAAAATGTCACGTCGTCGTCAAACTATCGCAAAACGTTTACTTGAAGTTAAACAATCTACAGCAATGTTAACTACTTTCAACGAAATCGATATGACGAACATCATGGCATTACGTAAGCGTAAACAAGAAGAGTTCGTGAAAGCTAACGACATTAAACTTGGTTTCATGTCATTCTTCACAAAAGCAGTAGTTGCTGCACTTAAAAAATATCCTTACGTTAACGCTCAAATCAATGGTGATGAAATTCACTTAAACAACTTCTTCGATATCGGTGTAGCTGTATCTACTGAAGAAGGCTTAGTAGTACCAGTTGTTCGCGATGCAAATGCTAAAAACTTTGCTGAAATCGAAAAAGATATTGCTGATTTAGCTAAAAAAGCACGTGAGAAAAAATTAGGTTTAAATGACATGGCTGGTGGTTCATTCACAATCACTAATGGTGGTGTATTTGGATCATTAATGTCAACACCGATCATGAACGGTACACAGGCTGGTATTTTAGGTATGCACTCAATCGTTCAACGTCCAGTAGCAGTAAACGGAGAAGTTGAAATCCGTCCAATGATGTACGTTGCATTATCATATGACCACCGTATTATCGATGGAAAAGATTCTGTTGGCTTCTTAAAAACAGTAAAAGAATTAATCGAAAATCCAGAAGATTTACTATTAAATTCATAATTTCCTTAAAAACTACCTAGCGGAGAAAAATTTCGCTAGGTTTTTTTTTCCATTTATATTAAAATTTAAATATTAAAAATTTTCTAAAATTAAAAATGAGGAGAATTATAAAATTTCAACTTTTTCTTTCATGGATGATTACTGGAGGCGATTGTAAATGTTCAAACCATATGATTGTTATAGCTTTTATGATGAAATGCTAGAGGGCAATAAACCTAAAAAACATTATATTCCTTTTTATGAGCAATTATTAAAGTTTACAGACGAAGAATTATTAACAAAGCATACATCTGCCCAATCTAGCTTCCTAAGACAGGGTATAACATTTACAGTTTACGGTGCGGACGGTGATACAGAAAGGACGATGCCTTTTGATTTTGTTCCTATCATTATACCTGAACAGGTATGGGGTAATATTGAAAAGGGAATGAAGCAAAGAGTCGAAGCGTTAAATTTGTTCTTACATGATGTATATCATGACCAACTGATATTAGAGGCAGGAGTAGTGCCAAAAAGTTTAATCGAAAATAATCCCTATCATTACAAAGAAGTAATTGGCGCTAATCTGCCATTACATAACCATATCTTTTTAGCAGGTATCGATTTGATAAGAGATGAAAGCGGAGAATATCGTGTGCTAGAGGATAATTTGAGGAATCCCTCTGGAATATCCTATGTCTATCAAAATCGATATGTAATGCGAAAAATGTACCCTGAATTTTTTAGAGATTATTCTATTGAAACATTAGAGGTACAATTACTTCAAATGCAGGAGGCTTTATTATCACACAGACCTGTAAACTTAGAACCAGGTAAGGATCCTCGTGCAGTGCTCTTGACAGCTGGAATCTATAATTCTGCATATTACGATCATGTTTTCCTAGCAAAAGAAATGAATATTCCACTTGTCGAAGGTCGAGATATGGTAGTTAAAAACAAAAAAGTATATTTAAAAACAATTCGTGGTCTAAAGCAAGTTGATATTATTTACAGAAGAATTGATGACGACTTTTTAGATCCCTTAACCTTTAGAGAAGATTCATTGCTTGGTGTACCAGGCATTATGGAGGCATATAAAGAAGGGAATGTAGCAATTTTAAATGCTGTTGGAAACGGAGTAGCTGATGATAAGGCAATTTATATGTATGTTCCTGAAATGATACGTTTTTACTTAAATGAAGAGCCTATTATAAAGAATGTTGACACTTATCTTTTAACAAATGAGGCAAGGAAAAATTGGGTGCTTGATAATCTGGACAAGCTAGTTATCAAAAATGTTGGTGCATCAGGTGGTTATGACATGCTAATCGGACCACATTCTACTGAAGAAGAACGTGAAATTTTCCGACAAAAAATTGAAGAAGCTCCTCACCAATATATAGCTCAACCAACTATAAAGCTTTCTAGAGCTCCTGCCTTTCAAGAGGGGAGATTCTACCCATGCCACGTTGATTTGCGAGTTTTTGTGATGAGAGGAAAAGAAACGCACGTTCTTCCAGGAGGTCTTTCTCGAGTTGCACTTAAAGAGGGCTCTCTTGTTGTGAATTCCTCACAAGGTGGAGGCGGTAAGGATACATGGGTTGTAAAGGAGGCAAAGGTACATGCTTAGTCGAGTAGCGGACTCTCTATACTGGATTGGTAGATATAGTGAACGTACAGAATCAAATGCTCATATTCTTTCTACTCAATTAGAGCATATGATTGAGCTTTCTACGGAAGATAAAAATTACGAAATTGAGTGGGAAACAATTATTAAGATTTGCGGATATCATAATGAATATTCAAGTAGGTATAATGGATATGACTTACAAAAAATGATTCAGTATCTATTATGTGATGTTGAAAATTACAATTCGATGAACTCCATGGTTGAAAGTATACGAATGAATGCTAGAAATACAAGAGATATCCTTCCGAATGAGTTGTGGGAGGAATGGAACGATTTGTACCTGTCGATTAAAAGTAAAGAACGCAAGGATTATTCGATTATAGCAACACAAGAGTTTCTGTATTCAATACGGAAAGCCTCTTTAACGGCTAGTGGTATCATAGATTCGTTGATGACACGCGACGAATGCTATTTATTTTTGAAGATTGGTAAATGGCTAGAGCGTGCCGAGAAGACGGCTATAATTCTTAATGAGCTATTAGAACAGGAAGGACAGCTTAAAGGTGATTTCACAGCAACCTTCTCCTTACAATTAACACATGCTCTTGAAGAATATACTAGACGATCTAGAGATCGTTCTAACCGCAAAGTTTTAAACTTTTTGATAGGTGATCTTAAAACTAGTCGTTCCATTGCTTTTTCAGTCCAGAAGATAAAAGAAGCTATTATAGAAGTAGAAAACGGGAAAACCGAAGTATACACTGCTGATATGTTTGAGGCACTGACCGAGCTTGAAAATAGTTTACAAATTGATACAACATTATTATCAACTGAACAGTGCAGGAAATGGGTTAAGGACATTAGAGAGCAATGTACGAGCTTTGGACCGATCTTTTCAAAAACGTATTACCTAACTCCTCCAATTTTAGTACCTTGAAAGGAAATTCCATTAAATATTAAAGTGAAATGCCAATAAAATTTGGAGGGAGGATAATATGAAATATCGCATTAAACATACTAGCACTTTTAAATATGATACACCAGTTGAACAATCATTAAATACGGTTCGTTTAAAGCCTAGAAATAATGAATGTCAACGCCTATTATCCTATCATCTTAAAATCTCCCCCAATTCAATGACAAAGGATTATATCGATATATGGAAAAATTCAACATCTAGTTTTTATATACCAGAAAAACATGAAGAGCTAAGCATCATTTCATCATCAATTGTAAGCGTTCAAAGATCACCTTATTTATATCAAATTGAATATTCTAAGGAAATGATGGAAATTTTCCATTCACCACTTTTTCAGGATCACTACCGTCCATATCTCACTACAACTAATTATACGAGGCTAGAAAAAAGACAACTTGAAGAAATTTTAAAAACTATTGGAGAGCCTATTAACCCTATTCGATTTTCTTGCGATCTTATGACCTACCTGTACATGAATTTGAATTATGATCAGATGGCAACTAATGTAAATACAACAGCTGCCGAGGCTTTTGCTATAAAGGCCGGCGTGTGTCAGGACTTTACCCATATTATGTTAGGAGTTTTAAGGCACTTTAATATACCTGCTCGTTATATAAGTGGTTATCTATATGTAGGTGAAGATGATAAATTAGTAGGGAATACAGCAACACACGCTTGGGTAGAGCTAATGTTACCTGGAATTGGATGGATTGGTCTTGATCCTACCAATAATGTTGAAGTACTCGATAATCATATTATTATGTGTGTCGGTAGAGATTATCAGGATGTTAGTCCAGTTGAGGGTGTATATCATGGTGGAGCCCATACTTTAAATGTGAAGGTGACTGTAAGGAAGTTAAATTAACAATAATTACTAGGTCAACAAAGTCTATTTTTCAGAATAATGAATGTTGACATGATATTGTTAGTATAGTAATATTCAAATAGTAAATTAAATATTAAAACCTCACGTTACTAGTGAGGTAGAGGCGCGATACTTAATAGTTTTTCATGGAGTTTAGAGCAAAACCATGATATGAAAAATGAGGAAATATCGCCGAAGTGTGAATGTAGGCTCTCTACTTCATGCTGGGTCTGCAGTGAATAATTGCAGGACTGTCTCAGATGGATATCCCAACCATCTGAGGTGAGCTATCTCAGTCGGGAACGTTAGAGGATTTGGGCTATATTTTTAGCGACCTAAGTTCATCTTAGGTCGCTTTTTGCATTATTTAGCTCGAAAAAGAGAGAAGGAGAGAGAGAAATGTCGAAAACACTTAAAATCTTAATGACTACATTGCTGGCAGTTGTATTACTAGCAGCTTGTGGTAAAGCTGATGAAGGGACTTCAACATCAACTTCAAATTCTAAAGAAAGCGATGTTTTTAAAGTAGGTTTAGAAGCTGGCTATGCACCGTTTAACTGGACTCAGAACGATGATTCAAATGGGGCGGTTAAAATTGAAGGCTCCCAGGAATATGCGGGTGGCTATGACGTAGAAATCGCTAAACGTGTAGCAGAAGCACTTGGTAAAGAATTAGTTATCGTTAAAACAGAATGGGATGGTTTACTACCAGCACTACAAACAGGTGTAATTGATGCAATTATTGCAGGGATGAGCCCAACTGATAAACGTAAAGAAGTAATTGATTTCTCAGATAATTATTATACAAGTCAATTTGTTATTGTAACAAAAGCAGGTGGAGCATTTGAAAATGCTAAAACTCTTGAAGATTTCGCAGGAGCAAAAATCACTTCACAGCTAAATACAACAAATTATGATGTAATTGATCAAATTCCGGATGTTAAAAAAGAAGTTGCAATGGAAAGCTTCTCACATATGCGTGTTGCTCTAGAATCAGGTGCAATTGATGGATATGTGGCTGAAAGACCAGAAGCAATCTCAGCTACAACAGCAAATCAAAATTTCAAATATGTAGAGTTAGAAAAAGGCTTTAAAACAGAAGAAGCAGATACAGCGATTGCAATCGGACTTGTAAAAGGCGATGAAAATATTGATTTAATCAATGAAACGTTAAATGCAATTTCTGAAGAAGAACGTCAACAAATTATGGATCAAGCAATTGAAAACCAACCTGCAGCACAATAGTTAAAGCGGTGAATACTGGTCACACTTTAGTGGCCAGTATCCATCTTTTAGCCAGACTTATTTTATCTTTAGAGTAAGTGTTTAGTAGAGTTAAAGGTTTTCTAAATTATTTAGGAGGATATTTATGAGTTTAGATATTATACTCTCAATATTAAAAGAGAATTGGCCAAGTTATTTACGTGGCGCATATATGACGTTATTAATTGCAGTTTTTAGTACAATTATTGGTGCTCTTATCGGATTATTTATCGGTGTAATGCACACGATTCCTCTTCGTAAGAAATCTATTAAATCTGTTATTTTAAAGATTTTTAATTTCATATTAACAGTTTATGTTGAAATCTTCCGTGGTACACCAATGATTGTACAAGCAATGGTCGTATACTATGGATTATATGCTTATGGAATAGAAATGGATCGTTTTGTTGCAGCGATCGTTGTTGTTGGGTTAAATACGGGTGCTTATATGGCTGAGTATGTGCGCGGTGGTATTGAATCGATTGATAAGGGACAATATGAGGCTGCGTCAGCTATTGGAATGGGACATTTCCAAACGATGATTCATGTCGTTTTACCTCAGGTATTCCGCAATATTCTACCGGCAACAGGGAACCAATTAATTATGAATATAAAAGACTCTGCCGTACTAAGTGTAATTAGTGTAACGGAATTATTCTTTACAACAAAATCGATTGCTGGTGCAAATTTCCGTTTTGCAGAATCCTTTATCATTACTGTTGTCATCTACTTAATCATGACTTTTGTTGCTTCTCGTCTATTACGTATTGTCGAAAAAAGAATGGATGGTCAAGATGCATATCAAGTTCAAGTTAAAAGGGAAGAGTAAATTTATTAATGGCATAAGGAGATCGTATGATGGAAAAAGTAATTGATATTAAACATCTAAATAAATCATTTGGCAGCCATGAAGTTTTAAAAGATGTAAACTTCACAGTAAAAAAAGGTGAGGTTGTTTGCTTAATTGGTTCTTCAGGCTCCGGAAAATCAACATTATTACGTTGCATTAATCTACTTGAAACACCAAGTGGCGGCGAAATTATTTATAAAGGCGAAAACATCTTAGACGACAAACACGATATTAAACAATATCGTACACATTTAGGGATGGTTTTCCAGCAGTTTAATTTATTTAACAACCACAATGTGTTGAAAAATTGTGTCGTTGGTCAGCAAAAGGTTCTAAAACGTTCAAAGGAAGAAGCAAAATCAAACGCATTAAAATATTTGCAAATCGTAGGTATGGATCAGTATGTGAATGCAAAGCCTCGCCAGCTTTCAGGTGGTCAAAAGCAACGTGTAGCTATCGCACGTGCGCTGGCTATGGATCCAGAGGTAATGCTATTCGATGAACCAACTTCCGCATTAGATCCTGAAATGGTAGGAGAAGTGCTAAAAGTAATGCGTCAGCTTGCTGATGAAGGACATACAATGTTAATCGTTACGCATGAAATGGAATTTGCTCGTGAAGTATCTGACCGTGTAGTATTTATGGATAAAGGGGTTATCGTAGAGGAAGGTTCACCTGATCAAGTGCTAGTTAACCCGACACAAGAAAGAACAAAAGAATTTTTAAAACGAACTATCAAGCAATAATAAAAAAGATAAATTTCTGAATTGACTCAGAAATTTATCTTTTTTATTGCATAATCAACATTTCACTAGATTCGTCTTCAAGAATAGAATCATCCTCATGATTATCAGTAAGCTTCGCGCTTATTTGTTTTCTAGAAATGGATACAATCGACGACACAATAAAAGCAGATAAGGCTGAATATAATAAACCAGACCAGCCAATTGAATATACCGTTGTAAGGAGGATGAAAATATCTAAAACAAATAGAGTTTTACCTGGGTCCCAATTGTACTTTTTTTGTAGAAAAACAGCTAATATACTCGTTCCACCAAGGGAAGAATTTTTGAGGAATAAATATGTCATACCGATTCCTGCAAATGCACTTCCTAAAACTACACCTATCCAAGCAGGAATGGAAATAGTAGGAATTAATCCTGTTAAAAAGGAAATACCAGTAAGCATACAAATTGATATAACGGTTGAAATTGTAAATTCTTTACCCAGTTTTTTATAAGCGAGAATCATAAATGGTATGTTTACTAAAAGATAGGTTATTGCAAAGCCTAAAGTTATCCAATAGTTAATGCTTAATGCTAAGCCTACTGTTCCGCCAGTAGCGACATTTGCGCTATGCAAGATATATATCCCCATATTAACAATGAGACATGCAATCATAAGGTGTACATACTTCAATGGAATGATCCTCCCTTCAATAGTTAACTAAGAATATTATTCTATGTAATTATTTAGCTATAATGGATTCTATAGTATTTTTTTAATGTGAGCAATCATCCCATTTAACGCGGTGAACTGTTAAAGCGTGATAAGTATAGAATATTTTAGTTTACGTCAAAATAAAAAAGCCGCATTCAGCAAGCTTTCATAATTTGTTTTCTATACGATTTAATATGATTTTCAAGGAGTTTTCTTTTGAGAGTGTCTTATTTACTCGAGAAATGGTATTATAGGTAGCTCCAGTAAATGCCTCGATGTGCTCATAGGTATGGCCATCTAAGAGCATTCTAGCGACATCAAGTCTTTGTGAAAAGGCTTTTAACTCGTTTAGGGTACACAAATCATCAAAAAACGCTTCACACTCATTTGTTGTCTCAAGTAACAAAACTACCTTCATTAACTGTTCAACCTTATAATCAGGAGAATCCTTCATATCTGAAACCTCCGAATTCTGTAGTAAATAATATTTAAATATTATTGGAATTAACTTCTCGAATTCCATTCAGATATGATTATAAATATAATAGCAAAAACAATTGCTATGATGAAAAACCACATTGGAGCTCCGCTAAAACCACCAAAGAACAATTTGATCACCTCTAATCTAATGTATCATTTATAACATTTTCCCACAATATAGATAGAAATCTTTCCACAAAAGAGTGGAAATGAGATACAATAGGGTCTAGAATAGAAGCAATATATAGAAGATTTAAAGTGAGGTTAAAAAGATGTTAAATTTAAAATGGAAAGATGCACCAACGATACGTAAAGTAAAATGCACACATACGAATGCTGAGAAATATTTAGTTTCTAATGTGTTAACAGTTGGCAAAGAATATGAAGTGAAAAATGAGACAGAAGAATTCATCTTTGTCATTGATAATACTGGTAATGTAGGCGGCTATTATAAAGACTATTTCGAATGATTAAAATGCAGCACCCTAGTTCCTCTCAGATGAGGAAGCTAGGGTGTTTTTGTATATAAAAAATAAAAACTATTTTTACAAAGTGGACACTATTCGATTTCTTTAATACTTGCTTCAACTGTGGCTTGTTGTTCATTACTTATAGCTTGCACCCGTAGAGTCTCTTCGATTAACTGAATTAGCTCCAATTGGGTTTGTTTAAATAAATCGACATCATTATTTGTGATGGCCTTCTGCTTATTTGTATCCTGAGCAGTAGTTTCAAGTATTTTAGCGTTTTTATGTAGCATCTGCTCAGAAGTTTCCATTAGGCGACGAGTTGTTATGTTTGCTCTTCTTTGATTATTCATATGAATAAGCATGGAAATTTGGGTTTGCCATAATGGAATGGTTGTCATAACGGAACTTTGAATTTTTTCTATAAGCATTTGATTGGTTTGCTGGATCATTCTGATTTGAGGTGCAGTTTGAACTGCTATCTCTCGTGAAATTTGTAAGTCATATTGACGTTTGTCTAACCAATCAATCGAAGCTTGTAAATCGTTTAATCGTTGTTTGTCTAACGGATTATTCGACAATTCATAAGCTTGTTCAATTTTAGGTAATTGATTTAAAATTAAATCCTTTTTCTTCATTTCTGCAGCTGCAATATACATATTTATATTATGATAATAATCTTCGTTCAATTGGTACAACTCATTTAACATCCGCACATCGCCAAGTAAGCCTTTTTGAGAATGCTCCAGCTGTATGCCTAAGCGATCGATTTGTTTACTTAATCGATTATACTGAGTGATGTGTTCCTGAATTGATGATTTTGAGCGGTTAAACAGCTTTTGTAGAAAACCTTTCTCTTTTTCAATTAAATCATCAGGGTTAATTTTATTTAAATGCTCTATGAGCTTATGCAAAATTTCACGTATAGGGGAAGTATCATTACGTTGAACTCGAATAAGCATATTGTGAGTAAAGTTTTTTAATGAATGCTGAATTTCAGATCCAAACTGTAAAACATTTTCGTATTGTGAAGCATCTAATTTACTGGCTAGTAGTAATGCATGTGATTGATTTTCTTCAGACAGAGAAGAGAATACCAATGTATCGGTCGAATAGTGATTGCTTGTACAAGAAAAAGAGCTCTCATTATTTGAAAACTCTTCAAATGGATGATTTGAGCTCTTATTATTGGTCATTATTTTCCACCTCGAAGATCGATTTGCTGCAGCTTTCTAGCATTTTGAAGCTTTACGAAATCTAATTCAATTCTTAAGTTTTCTAGGTCTGATTCAATCGCACTTTTTAAATCATTTTCCATTGTTATATGAAGCCCTTTTAATGTTTTACGCGTATCTTCAAGAGCTAAGTGAACCTCTGTATCTTTAACCTGAGTTTGGCTTAACATGGTATATGTTCCTGTTAATTGCACTGCAGATGGTAAATGCGAATAGAAGAAATCCTCTACCGAATAAAACTTTTGTGGATTTTTCTGTACAATGTTGACAATTCTTTTTGAAAGTTTCATCATCTCATTTAATAATTTAAAGGAACGAACTGAACGAACACGAATGTATTGTTGTGAAAGGGAGTTAATATGTCCCTTTGCTTGTTTTAACTGTGATTCAATATGATTAAATTCAGAGCGGGATAGACCGAGCTCTTTACTTCGCTTAGATTTTTGAAAAGCTTTTATCACTTTATTGCTTATTAAATAAACAGCAATAGATACAATCGGCACGAAAATAAAGCCAAGATCAAAGTGGACAACCGTTAAAATAAATACTGTAAAACTAATTAAAAAATTGAGTGCATGTCGTATGAAGAAATTTGCAGCCCCAAGCATATCCGTACCTCCTTTATTTCTATATCTTTATTACGAAAGTAGCTTACTAAAAGTTTCAATTGTTCTCAAATTTTTAATCTAAAATGTTAAAATGTTCTATTTTTTACTTTAAAGGAAATAGTTATAAAACCACAAGCTTATATTTATTAGTATAGCCTAATCAGATACCATTTTTTCTACAGGAAAATAAATGTAGTTTTAAATGCATTGTTATTGTCGTTTAAGGTCTTAAAATGGACAAATTTATAACTTTTCCATTAAAATGCTAATAGCAGAAGGAAAGGAACGAAAATTATAGTGTACCAAATAATTTATATGAAAGCAGATTATGAACCATGGTGGATGTTTGAGGGATGGCAATCGAATATTGTAACAACCTCAACTTTCCAGTCTGAGCATGAGTTCGATAAACATCTTCTGGAGACTTTAATGTCTTTTCGACAACAGTATGAGCATGAAGCTTCTAAAGAAAATAAGTATTATGCGTTTTGGACAGATAAAGAACGGGAATACTGTGAAGCATGTGAGGATGATATCCAAATTTATCATGGAATAATAATCGATAAATTGACTCAACATAATAACGAATAATCCTCAATTAACTGAAATAAGTGAAAATTAAAAAAAGACTTTGACAAATTGGGATAAGATGGTATAATTTAAATAACAATAAAATTGCATGACCGGGTACAAATTGATTCACATATTACAAAGAGTGATCGGTGTAAAGTCGGTACTCTTTGTAATATGTGAATTTTTTATTACGGTAAATCAATCACATATTGTTAATATTTTTATTTTTTGGAGGTTTTCTTAAATGAAACAAGGTACAGTAAAATGGTTTAACTCAGAAAAAGGTTTTGGATTCATCGAGGTTGAAGGGGAAAACGACGTATTCGTACACTTCTCAGCTATCCAAGGCGAAGGCTTCAAAACACTTGACGAAGGTCAAAAAGTGGAATTCGAGGTTGTTGATGGAAACCGCGGACCTCAAGCTGCTAACGTAACAAAAATTTAATTAGTATTAATTAAAACTATAAACGTTAACTAAGAGACATCCCTTTTGGGGGATGTCTCTTTTAATGCAAACTGATATTTTCTAATGTAGAAGTTACAATTATCTCTTCAGAGGAATCGTTTTCATTATTGCTTCTGTCTTAATATTTCCGTAGTCCTCTGCGAGATAATTTTTATTTTGTAAACCCATCACTTGATTCTTCTAAAACTAGTACATTGTTAAAGGTTTGGTAGGGAGTAGCAAACTCTACACCTGTCTCAACTATTATCTAATTTAAAAATATCGTTCCAGGTTTAATAGGTCCAGTTAAAAAGGTTTCAAGAGAAGGAAATCATCAAGGTTTTCAGCTTTAGGATAAACTGCATCTTCAGCTATTCGTATTTTTCCTAATTATAACCAACTTCTTTTAAAACATTTTCATTATCAAAATATTTAACCATCGAATACATAACATTTTCCTTTGCCAAATGGTGCAGAATATATCGCTGCTGAACCGCTTAACCAGTTTCCATATTTCGGATTATTAGTGAAATTAATTTACTACCGTTCCATCATTGTGGAGGTGGAGGGCAATCCTTTTTTATTTATATTTTTTTATATTCCACGTATACACACTCCAGTCAATATACTAATTAATATAATATATTAGTATATCGAAGGAGGTGAGATAATGTCAGGTTACGAAAATGGAAATAACTCTAGTTCATTTGTATTGCTTGTTGTTCTCTTCATTTTGTTAATTATTGTTGGTGCTTCGGTATGGTCGTAGTAATAATATTATATTCCACTGCCACTCAAACGTTGTTGTTAAGTGGAATGAACACCGCCTTCTCAATATGAAGGCGGTCTTTTTTTTATCTATTCATCTAAAAACAGTGTAAATATATGACATATAATTCAAGATATTTATGTAATTTAACAACTTATTATGAATAGCAAAGATTCCATCTATCTAGAGACTGGTTATTCCACAATCGTGCCAACTGTTGAATAAAACTCCAAATATAATGGATAAATATATTAAAATACTGGTAGTATTTTGAGTAAATGCATTGAATAATTTAATTTGAATATTCATTTTTAATTGGAGGGATTGTAGTGATTAGAAAGGTGTAAGCGTCAAGTAGAATTGGACACATTTTGCTAATTAATTTTGAACAATTTCGTTGATTCTTCTCCCACTCCTTTGTAGAAGTAGGAGAAAGAATTATTAAAATGGCATCTTGCCAAGTTCTAGTTCTAATTCATGCTTTTCATCTTGAAGTTTGGATACTTTCGCCTTTAAAGAGGCAATTTCCTCAAGTAATCTATCGATCTTCGTTTCATTATTGATTCCTCTTTCATATGGTGAACCAATCCACAAAGTGTCGTATATGAAATCTTCGATATCATGCTCAATAATCTTGTAAAGATTGCCATCCTGGATATTTTTTATAGAGCCATCCGATAACCAGCTCTCAACTTTTTGATGGTCACAAGATTAAACCTAATTCTAATATGATTTCTCTTACTTCATTTATATTTAAAATCTTCATTTAAATGAAATCTCCTTATACCCATTTGCTAATGTTAAAACATACCTTGACGATGCTTCATTCGATAGCTATCATCATTCATCTGTACAACTTCTACTCTGTGTAAAATGCGATCTAAAATAGCTGTAGTTATACCTTCATCTCCCAATAATTCGCCCCATTGATCAGGACTCTTGTTAGAAGTCAAAATAATTGAGCTACGCTCATAAAGATGATTTATCAGATGAAAGAATAGATTTGCTTCACGTGAATCCATTGCCATGTACATTAAGTCATCAATAATTACTAAATCAGAAGATTCAATTCGGTTTAATTGCACCTGTGATTTCCGTGTAAATTCTCTGGTTTTTAAAAGATTGATTAATTCACCCATAGTCACAAACATGACGTTAAATCCTTTTTGAATTGCTTCAATTCCTAATCCTATGGCCAAATGGGTTTTACCAACACCAGGCGGTCCTAATAGAATTAAGTTATATTGTTGCTCTAGCCAATTTAGCTCTTTTAGTTGGTTTAATTGCCTTTCGTTTAAAGAGGTTTGATCAGATAAATCAAATAGTTCCAGCGTTTTCATATAAGGAAACTTCGCCCAACGCATTCGTTTTTCAATACTCTTTTCTTCACGTTTAGTTAATTCGAATTCAACGATTTCTTTAATAAATTCCCGATAAGTCCATGTGGACTGTTCCGCTTTTCTTAATATATTAGGCAGCTCAGTGGCTGTTTCTGTTAATCTTAGTTGTTTAAAATAGTTTTGTAGATTTTCTAAGCCATCATTCATGAGATGACACCCCCTAAAATATCTGTGTATGTGCTGATAGAACGTGTTTCTACTTTGATATTCCTTGTTTTTAACCTACTCGATTCGAGAGGTGGAACTGGTAGTTCTTTGCTTTGAATCTTGCTTATATACTTTGCAATATCATGAAAATCATTGGCACTTGTGAAATGCTCGTCAACACATTTTATTAGGGTTTCATCGATATAATCTGGATAATCATTGGTTGTTTTATGGATGATGGCCAGCTGGTCCCTTTTATATCGAGGATACTCAGCTAGGACCTGATTAATATATGTAGTCGCTAGTTCAGTATTATTAAACTGGCGAATCACTGTTTCTTTATAGGCTTGGATACCTTTTGAACGATCACGTTCATGATTTCGATTTTTGACTAATTTTCCTTTGGCTAATTCAAGACGATGCTTCGCTAGAACTTCACCATCAGGACTTCGTTTAATCACCAGTTGCTGCTGATTGCTTTCATCTACAGCCATTTCAATTGAAACAAGGTTTAGACCTCTTGGTCTATATGTTCCCAGTGGGACAGAGTAACGATTAGATTTATAGTGTATGGTGTTGTCCTTATTAACGGTTCTTGTTATACTAATTGTATTGTTACTCTCTATTGAGAGTGGGTTAGAGACTGGCTTTAAGTGTTGCTTTTCGAGGAGAAACACTTCTGTCGGTCTCTTTTTTGTACCGTTATGTACTTTGTAATTACCCGTACGTTTCAGCCACTCTATACATCGTTCATTCCAATTATCTATAGTAGTGAAAATACGGCTATCTGCGAAATTTCCTTTCACATACTTCACTACATTTTCAATTTTACCTTTCGATTCTGGATCTGCTTTACGACATAAATATATTCTGAACTTACGTTGTTGTTTATAGGATTGAAATTCACCTGTTAAAATAATATCCCCGGCATTTTCACTGACTGTTATTAAATGATCTTGGTCGTAGACAATCTCTTCTGGCATCCCTCCAAAATACTGAAAAGCATTTTCGTGGCTTCTTATCGTATCGCGTGTTGTAAATGGTCGATCTTGCCATTCTACATATTTGTACCGAGAGTGCGATAATACAAAACAAATACAGTACAGTTTCACTTCAGTATTTTCTTTCGTTTTTTGACGAGTTTCTCCCCAGTCAACTTGCATTTGTTTTCCCATTGGCTGTTCGATTATGGCCTCATATTGCCTAACTTTTTTGGTTTTCTCAATTTGATATTCTTCTCGTAACTCACTGACATACATGCGCATCGTACTTTCTCCAACAACCAATTTAGGATGACGTTCTAGTAACCAATCATGCAGTTGTGCAGCACTTAAATGAGGATGTTCTTTGAGCCAAGCGACTAACCAATCTTTATAAGGGTCTAATTTTTTCTTTCTGGATTTTAATGTATTCGCCCACTCATAAGCCTGTTCAGGCGACATTTCCAAATAGCTATAAACCGTCGTTCGAGATATTTTAAGCTGTTCTGCAATCTGTGTTACAGTAAATCTTTGTTCTTTCATTTGTTGGATTGCTAAATATAACATCAATTTCTTTTTCACCTTTCATCATGCCCCCGATTACCAATCTACTACCAATTTAGTATAAAGGATAAGGGTTATTTTTGGCGAAAGTGTTCAATCTTATTTAGCGATATCTGTCCATTTTATTTTAGCGTTTACAAAAGGCTTCTAAAGCAGATGTTAGTCAATTAGCAGTTTTAATGGGAGAATTAGGGTATCCAACAACTACTGAAGAAATGGAACATCGCTTTTCAAAGATAAATTCTAATTCTATGTATAACACGCTAGTGGCTGAAGAAAGTGGTGTTATTGTTGGTATGATTGGTATGATATTAGGTTTTCTTTATGAAAAAAATGATAACTATGTACGAGTTGTTGCCTTAGTAGTTGATTCGAATTCTAGAAAACAAGGAATTGGTGAAAAACTTATTGAAAAAGCAGAAGAATGGGCTAAGGAACATGGAGCTAATGGAATAGTGTTAAACAGTGGAAATCGAAGTGAAAGAAAAGATGCTCATCAATTTTATCTAAAACGAGGGTTTCAAGGAAAATCAACAGGCTTTGTCAAAACATTAACCTAAATGCTCGTTATAATGTAACCGGTGAGTTATCAAATTTATTGAAACAAAATTATATGAATTTGCTGAGTACCTGAATATTAAATGCAGTTATAGGGCTATTTAATTGAATAAGACTACAAAGAATTTTTTGATAAAAGGCTTATGGATTAGGTGAGTGAATCGTACCACAAGTAGTGGTACAACAGTAAGTTGAGGTTGTGCTTGATAAAGTTCTAAAAAAATCACTTTAAAGAAGTGTACATGAATATAAAATTTATCTGTTGGAAAGAAAAACAAAAAAGAATTACCAATTTTATTTAAATGGTAATTCTTTTTTATAATCTTATTTATTCTTTTTATCTCTTTCTTGCATTTTTCTAATATTATCTGAGTGGTAAGGGGAATTATTAACTTCATTAACCACACTAAATGGGTTACCGTCCAAGTCAAAGAAATCAAAAAATTTCATTCCACCAAAATCATCTATTTCGGTAGTAACTATGCCATTTTGTTTAAATTGTTGATGGGCATTTCCAATATCATCAACGACAAAATTAAAATAGGAATTCTTCTGGTCCCCCTTGATAATAAACTCAGTAGGTTGAGGGGATTCAACTTTTACCAAGGCTAATTGGGCTGTTCCAGTTGGTAAATAAAAGCCGGCACCATCTCCCCAACTATCGATTATCTTTACACCAAGAAACTTTACATACCAATCTGTAGATTTTTCAATGTCTGTAACCGGAATAAAAATACTACCTACTTTAAACATAATCTTCCTCCTGCAAATGAAATTCTTCCTTATAACGAATATAATAGTGTAAAAGTTACACTTACATATGAATTTTAATAAAAAGATGAAAAATATGGTTTTTGAAAATCTAGAGATTGAGATTAAGAAGCTTTATAAATATTGCCAAAAGTTGTCAGGGTCACCTTGGACAGCCGAAGATCTAGTTCAAGAAACAATGATAAAGGTTTATAGATTAAAAAAGACAGATCCGAATAGAAAGTTCAACTTCTCTTTCCTATGTACTGTGGCTAAAAATCTTTTTATTGACGAAAAAAGAAAAAGTAAAGAAGTAATTCATTTTAACGAGGACTTTTATGGAGAAGTAATGATTCAATAGAAAACTAGTTTAATTGAAATTTTACTTACAACTTTACCATTGAAACAGGCTATGCTGATTACCTTGAAAGATGTATTTGGGTACACTTCAAAAGAAATAGCGTCAATGTTAAGAGTGAGTAATGAATCTATTAAAACTGCACTTCATCGCTCTAGAAAGAAACTAAAATTTAAAAATAGTAATATAGATTTGGAATATCTTACCCCTAATCATGAAATTATTATAGCACTCTCTCAAAAGCAATACAGAAATCTAAGCCAATGCAAATATTTTATTTTTATCGACTACTGTAAACGAAAAATTTTCAGGTAAGAAGAAGTTCTGTGCATACCGTATTCCATGTTGTAGATCCGGATGGAAATATTTTAGAAATTATATCATAGTAATAGGAATTATATTCATACAAACACAACATGTTACAATACTATATGTTTTACCACAAATGAACTGAACCATATCTTAAATAATGATATTCAACAATCGGGCGCAATTCTTCAATAAGAAAATCGCGTATTTGCGTTATAGGGCCATATTGTGCGGTTAATTAGGTTGCTATAAATGGATAATTTTGTTAAAGTTCATAGATATCGAGTTATTAACTTTGTATAAATAATTGAATAGGAGTGGATAAAAATGTTGGATAGGTTAAAAGATGCAATTCGATCAAAGGAATTAATTTGTACTAGTTGTAGTAAAAAAATCGAAGAAGGTCAACGTTTCACTGCTACCTTAACAATGCCTTCTGAAAAAGATATGTTAGTATCACGCTTAGATAATGCAATTGCAAGAACTGCTGATAGTGTAGTGTGTGAAAGATGTAAATAAGGGCTATATAAGTTAGTTCTCTAAAGTTAAACAACATTATATTTTATAAATTTTGATCTTCAACAATCGGGCGCTTTCCTTGAATAAGGAAATCATGTTTCATGTATAATGGATAGTAAAAAAATGTAAAGAAGAAGAGGGAGATGGGGAGTAATATATGAAAAGAATATTAGTTTACTTAAGTCTTCTATTTATTCTTATTGCTTGTTCAAATGAGCAGGAAGACAACTCAACAAGCGATGTTTATATTACAAAAGCGTTTATAGAAGAAAATGCAGAAATTGGTTTAACTTTTAACGAAGTAAGAGAGAGGTTTGGAACAGAGGTGCTCTCTGTTTTTGGTGAAGGGATGGATAATTGGCTGTACGATTCCGCTCAATATAGCGATTTCAAGTACGATAGAACAATTGAAGTTGTAGCTTTTGATGAGATTCTATCCGGCGATCTTGAATATCAATTATACATAAATTTTAGGGAAGAAAAGGCACTTATGTACTCTTACTTTTATTTAGGGGAAGACGGAAAAGTATGGCAATATCAAATAAATCCTTATAATGAACCTTTAGATATTCCTGTAAGTAATTAAAGGTGATTTAAATTGAATAACGTTCTTCAACAATCTGGCGCAGTACCTTTCAGAAGATGAATTTGGGTTCTTTTTGTATTTTAGGGCCAGATTGTTGGGTAAATATTTGTTGGTATAGTATTAATGAAGGCGAGCCATTTCATAAGTAATTGATGATTCTAAAAAATAAAGGCAGAAATCAAGTGGGATTTCTGCCTTTAATCTATTGTTTTCATGGAATTTTAAAAAGAAGACATGCCAAGTCCATGGTCTGTAATACTAATGATAGTATGCTTACTTTTAATGACTATTGAACGCGGGCAAATCCAAATCCTGAAGCGTAGTCATCGCCTGTAGTAGCACCATAACCACCTTTAATATCTACTGTTTTTGCTCTCGTTTGTAAGTTGGAACGTAGCTGCGTGTGAGACCATGACGGATTTTCAGCCCAAATTTTTGCTGCTAAACCAGAGACATGAGGAGTAGCCATTGATGTGCCGCTAATTGTATTATAACCGCCATTATACCATGTAGAATAAACTGATGAGCCAGGAGCTGAGATTTCAATATCTCCTTGCTGGATTACATAATCTCCATCTGTAGAGCCATAACCACGTGAAGAGTAATTAGCTACACGGTACGTCCCATTTTGTTGTACATTTTCTAAAGCTGCAACGGCGATTGCATTTGTTAATGCTCCTGGATAACCAATTGTACCTTCCGAGTAGCCGGAATTACCAGCTGCTGCAACTACTAAAACTCCTTTGCTGTAAGCATAATTAACAGCACTTGATATTAGGCTGTCATTGCCTGAAGAACCTAGGGACATACTGATGATTGTTTTGGTACCAGTAGATGTTGATTGATCTGCTGCGTGTCGGATAGCAGCAGCAATATCGTCTGAGTAGCCGGATCCTTTATCGTTTAACACTTTGTAAGCCCAAAGATCTGCAGCTGGAGCGACACCGTAAACGCCACTTTTATCGCTTCCCCCATCAGCTAATGCTGTACCGGCAACGTGTGTACCGTGACCGTTTTTGTCTGTACAGCTATTGTTAGTAGGTGTTGTAGCAGTTGTAAAGTCTTTACATTGTTCTACGTTATTGACAAGGTCAGTATGAGTAGTGTTTGCACCCGTATCGAGCACTGCGATATTAATGCCACTTCCTCCAGATGTAGATGTTAAAGTGCTATTGTTGTAAATTGCTTTAATTCCCCAAGGGATTTGTTGAGAGGCCCTCGCAGTAATTGCAAAATCCGATTTTTTACTTTCTATCATATTATCTTTTTCTAAGTCTATCGTATCTAAGGTAACAACAGGAACTTTTGTAACTGTAACATTTTTATTCTTCTGTAATGCTTCGAATTGTTTCTCATTCATATCAGTTGAAAATCCATTCTCTGTTAATTCCCAACGAATAGAATATTGACTTTTTAATACTGATTTTGCTGATTTGTTGTTTGCCTCAACGTAGACGCGGAACTTTTCCTGATTAATGTTATTTTCTGAGTAATCTTCGCTGTTATTCATAGTTGTCGCGTACGCCGGATTTATTATCGATCCGGCAAGCAATAGACCAAGTAACGTACTTTTCATTTTTTTCATCTGTCCTAACCCCTTTTCAAATTAAGTTATCGTATTACAATTTAAATCTAACATACTATTAATTTTTTGATTATTGGGAAATTTTAAGTATAATAGATATAAAAAAGGTAATTCTAGGAAGGAGGTTAGTAGAATGAAAATGGGTTCATTAATTAAGTACTATCGAACAAAGCTAGGAATGACACAGAATTCGGTGGCAATGGGGATTTGCTCAATTCCTCATTTAAGTAAAATTGAGAATAATAATAAAGAAGCAAATAGTGAGACAATACGTTTATTGCTCGAAAGATTAAATATTAATATTCAAGATGTAGAAAATAGTGAGCAAAATATTATGCGGTTATTAAATGATTTACAAAAACAGATAAATTACCTAGAGAATGAGAGAGTAAAAGAGACACTAGATAAATTAAAAGAATACGAAGAAATAATTTGTTTTACGGAATCTATTTATTTATATGAACTTTATAAATTACGTTACTATGTGTTTGTTAACGAGCATAAATTAGCAGAAAATCAATTAAGATGGCTAAATGCCCACCGAAAGAATTTTTCCCAACATGAAAGGTATTTACATTCATATTATTACGCATTAGTTTTAATAACAAAGGGTAAATACGAGGAGGCAGCTACAGAACTTAATAAAATACTTCAAATACATCCAGAACTAGGGTCACTAGAAGGAGAGTTTTACTACCATTTCGCTTTAATAAAAGGACGTTTAGAAGAACCAAGCCAGGCAATTATATATGGGAAAAAAGCTCTTCAATTCTATAAAGATCAGTTTAATTTTAAAAGAATTGTTTATACATTAATTTCTCTGGCACTCAATTACTCTCGAGGAAAAGTGTTTCATGAAGCAATCGAAATCTATGAACATCTATTGAGAAATGTGGAACTATTACAGCAACATCAGCTTTTACCTGCCGTATATCACAATTTGGGGGATTTGTACCAAATGAAAGGGGAATATGAAAATGCATTGATTCACTTTGAAAAAAGCGCCTCGTTAATGTCGAAGGACTCAGATCATTATCTGCTTTGCTTATATAACTTAGGTATTACACAGTTTCGCGTAGAGCAAGTGGAGAAGAGTATTAATACCTTTAGTGTTCTAAAGGCAGAAGCAAAACTTAAGAAAAAGTTAAGTTTTAATTTATTCGCTACTTTTTATTTATATTTGGTGGGAGAAGAAAAAAAGAAAGCAATGGATTTTTTAGAAGGGAGGTTAATTCCATATACAGCAAATAATGAAGAATTAAAAGAAATGCACCAACAATTTTCTTATTTATTAGGAGAGTATTATCGACAAGAAAAAATGTTTGAGAAAGCTATGCAATTTATCTGAATCTAAAGGAGAATATAAATATGAAAAAAAATGCTAGATTGTCAATCTTACTAGTGAGTGTTGCATTATTAACGCTGTATATTCCAATTCATCCACCGGTTTTATAAAAATATAAAGTAATATTTCAGTTAAATAATTTCGGTATAGAATAGTAAGCCTTGTAAGCGCCACATATAACACACCTTCTACTAAATAGCCGTATATGAGGCATTCCTGATATCAAATCTTAAGTTTATTTAATATTAAGTTGATTAAACTTCGATTCAACAAATCAATATAAGCCATTTAGCAGCTATTATTTAGGCTGCTGAATGGTTTTTTATGGTTAGCATTTAGTACTTGAACTAGTTAAGATGCTAATACCCGTATCTGGAATCAAAAGGGTTCGTTCTTATCGGTTGAACGTTCAGGTTGAACGCCCAATCTGAATAATAGCCTGAAAAATTTCACTTAATTAGGAAATAGGATAAAAAGTAGCCTAAATAGAAGGAGAGATTCCGCCTATCGAGTCAAGTCCTAGTTATTGTGTAAATTCAATACAGATGTTTTCAACTATATTTTGTGGGCATGTAAACCAACCCCCACTACATTTTTCATCCTTAACTCCCATGGCTTATTAACTCCATATTCAGTAAAGGCTGTCAAAGGCTCTTTTCACTTTGACTGCCTTTACTGAATGTGGAATACTCCATTAATGGGAGTTGAAGATGTAAAACAAGGTACTATCTAGAAAGTCCTTTTCTTTTTGAATAATCGTTTTCTTGATAATGCATTAACACAGCACCAACTAATCTGAAGGCAGATTGGGTATTAGGGAAGATACGGATTACGGTCTCCCTTCTACGTACTTCTTGATTTAATCGTTCCAGAGAATTCGTACTTCGAATATTAACACGTATTCCTTTGGGAAAATTCATATATTGAATGGTATCTTCGAAACCTTCATCTAGTACTGTAAGTGCTTTTTCATATCTGCGATCTTCTGCATACTGATTCATTAACTCATCTTTAAATTTGCGCATATCCTCAAGGGTAACTGCATCAAAGATGCGTCTAATCATGAGACGGAAATCTCCTGAATCCTTTTTCGGCAGCTTTTCAATAATATTACGTTTAAAGTGTACGTTACATCTTTGCCATGTAGTTCCGATGAATTCCCGTTGGATGGCCTTTCGTAAACCTTGGTGAGCATCAGATATAACTAACTTTGGGGATTGAATTCCTCGCGATTTTAAGTGTTGTAGAAAGCGACTCCAACTTTCATAACTCTCTACATGGTCCACGCTTAAACCAAGAATCTCACGTTTATTCTCTTCGGTAATAGCCGTTGCAATATAGACAGCTTTTGATACAACTTGGTGATGTTCACGCACTTTAATATACATTGCATCCAGAAAAATATAAGGATAGTAAGTAGTGTTTAAAGGTCTGTTCGCCCAAGTGTTAATAATGGGATCTAGTTTTTGTGTCAGTGAAGACACCAGTGATTTCGATACAGTTTCACCACAAAGCTGCTCCACAATTTGAGTTACCTTTCTTGTAGAGACACCATTTACAACCATTTCTATCATCGATAGAATCAATGCTTGATCATGTCTAGCGTACTTTTCAAACACACTGGTAGAAAATTCGCCATTTCGAGTTCTAGGAACTTTTAAAGTTAATTTTCCAACACTCATAACAATTTCACGCTCGTAGTAGCCATTTCGATAATCAATTCGATCGCTCGAACGTTCATAAGCCGCTGCATTTAAATATTCGTCTCTTTCTTTTTCCATGAATTCATTTAGAACTAGTACTAAAGCAGATTTTACAACAGTATTTAAATCAGAATTTAGAACAGAATCTTTTAAAAAGTCCATATCTAAGTTAAACTGTAATTGAGTCATTATTATTCCCTCTTTTCATGTTTATCGTCGCTGAAAACATTGTATCCAAGAGAGAATAAAATGACTCTTTTTCTTTTTACACAATTATATGGACTTTATCGCCTATCGACTCAAAGAACGAGAAAGTGGAGGATTTTTTTAACATATTCGGAATTCTTCCCTTTATGTACCCCAAAACAGAGCTTCATTTGGCATATAACCGAAAAATCTCCACATATTTTACTTTCGCTTGTTACTTTATAAAGGACGGATTCCATTAGTTGCTATTATTATTTCATTAGTTGCTATTATTATTTCATTGGCTGTTGTATTTGGATTTTTTAATGATAAAAACGGGAAAAAAGTAAAGAAAAGAAATATGTTGTCCCTTGTATTTTTAGCTGAACCTTCTTTGATTAAATGGCGCAATTCTTGAAGAGGAATTGTGTCTTTTTCAGCAATAGGGCCAGATTGTTAAATAACTCATTGTGGGAATTATAGGAATTAGAGATAATTATATTGAGTATTCAGAACATCGCAGGATAAGAGGAAAACTTTAAGGGGGTTCTCTATGGGGTTGTTATTTTGGCCATTTATGATTGCTTCGATTGTACTTTCGTTTATTTCTTTAGTAATGAAAAAGCCAATGTTTCTTGTGATTTCCAGTCTATTGATAATTCCATTATCGCTTTACTTAGCTGCATCGCCACGTTTTGAATGGTGGGGTTTGATATTCCCTTTCTTTTACCTCGGTGCTGCTTTATCACTAAGAAAAAATATTAGATGGCTATCAGCACTCTTGATTGCACCAAATATTATTCTAATCGGATGGATTGGTTACGCGGTAATAAATCAGTAATAAATTAAGACCCATATATACTTGTTCTAGAATATGGCGCATTTCTTTAATGAGGATTGCGTCATTTTTCATTAAAGGGCCATATTGTTGAATAATAATTTTAATCTAAAGTGAAAAATGTGAAGGTTTACACTTAAACTTCTCACAGATTAATTGAAATTGCTTTTTCCATATACATACAATAGAAAATACGTTCGTGTTATAATTCTATTGAAGCTGAGGCTGCTAAATTGGGGGGAGAGTATGGAAAACATCAACATTCAAGAGCGTATGAAACATTATAATGTGCAAGGTTTAAGTATTACGTTAATTAATCATGGACAAATATGTGATACAGAAAATTACGGCTTATTAGAGGTAGAAAGTAATAAGTACGTAAATGAGAATTCGATTTTTAGTGCTTGTTCAATTAGTAAGTTTCTAACGGGAATGCTTGTTATGAAACTAACGAACCAAGGACTACTTGATTTAGATGAGGATGTAAACAATAGACTCGTTTCGTGGAAAATACCTGAAAATGATTTAACGAAAAACAAAAGAGTAACATTACGAAATTTACTTAGCCATCAATCTGGAATAAAAGACCCTGAAAACAGTTTTGGTGAGCTTAAAACAATTCCAAGCTTTCCTTCGTTGGTTGAATTATTAGATGGAAAAACCCCTTATTGTAAAGTTCCTATTGAAGTGAATTACGAACCAGAGAGTGGATTCGACTATTCTGATGCAGGTTATTGTATAATCCAGCTATTATTAGAAGATGTGACTGGAAAACCGTTTCATCAAATGATGAAAGAACTTATATTTGAACCATTAAAAATGGGAAATAGCACATTGGATATGTCAATACCTGTTATGAGTAGTGAAAAATTTTCTTGTGGTCATAACAAAAATGGTAAATTAGTGGATGGAAAATATCCTTTATATCCCTACCCAGCATCTTCTGGACTTTGGACAACCTCGGTGGATCTAGCAAAATTGGTTATTGAATTAATGGATGCAATAAAAGGAGAAAGTAAAGTTGGTATTTCTTCAAATGCAATAAAAGACATGATAAGCTCGCAAAGAGGAAAAGATTGGGTTGGACTAGGTGTGTTTCTAGCAGGTTCTGAAAAAGAAATAGAAATTCAATCACTCGGTTGGGGAGTAGGTTTTCAATGTATGATGGTGGCGTTTCCGTATTTAGAAAAAGGTGCAGTCATCATGACAAATACTGAATTAGGTGTTCATCAGATGGAAGGTATTATAGGAGAAATATATAGAACTCTTATATGCTAAAAAGCATTATTGAAGTAACAGTTAGTTGCTTTAACTTAAAAAATGATATTCAACAATCGGGCGCTTTAGTTGGATAATGATTAAGAGGTATCCATCTCAAACGAGAGGGTCTTCTTTATTTTGATATAAATATTTTAATAAGACACATTGTATCACTAATAGTTATAAACAATTATAATGGAGTGTTCGTGTTCATATTGTTAAATTTTTTTAAATATAATTGGCAGGTAAGAGACGAATGGTTTGAATGGTGTTACCAACTATCAAATGAGGAATTGATAAAAGATCGAACTGGTGGAGTAGGGAGTATTTTATATACTTATTTCACGTTATTGATGTTGTATATAGTTGGCTTCGTGGTATTCAAGGCAAAGAAGACATCGTAGTTGAATTTGCTGAATATGATACGCCTGAAAAGTTGAAATCTCTTTCTGATAGACTCCGAAATGAAATAGCAGAATTTCTAAAAAATAAATTAGATGAATTAAAAGAGATAGTTGTATGTGTGCCTGGGGATTAAGATAAATATACTGTTGTGGAAATATTACATCATATAATTGCACACGAAATACATCACATTGGTCAACTCTCTATTTGGTCAAGAGAATTAGAGCTCAATCCCGTACTTGCTAATTTTATCGGAAGAAAGTTTAACTCTATTCATTCATTAATTAAAGTGGTCTTTAGTTGAAAAAACGATATTCCACAAAAGGGGCCAATTCTTGAAAAAGAAATGCGCTCATTTTTCATTTAAGGGCTATTATCTTGAATAATCTTTAGCGTAATAGTTTAAATAATAAAATGGGTTTTTTACTGTTTTAATAGTTTAGAGAGTAGACTAAAATTGTTTTGTATAGTTGGTTAGAAAGAGGATTATATGTTTCAATATTTTTTTGTGAGAACGTTTATTGTAATATTACACATAGTAAAATAGTTATTTATAGAACCACTTTGTATGAATTTACCGTAACGCTCTGGCTGACGAAATCCTACTCGCGGGGGAAATCATAGTGCTTGGGTTGAACGAATAAGGTGAGAATGCAACATAATTGGAAAGAAATAAATTGCGGAGAAACATCTGAATGTAAAATTATAGACTGGAAATACATAGAAGTAAATATGTATATCACTAAATGTGGGGGTAACTGTGGCTAGGTAAGAATCCAAAATAGAAAAGTCATATTCTGTATTGACAAATAAATAATAAAAGGTAAAATTATTAACAATCAATATTTGCAGATTGAAGAGTTGTAAAGCATCTCGGAATATAAGAATAAAGGCTATGAAAAGAAATAGTAGCAATCACATAAACACTACAGAAAGTTACCGGTTGATGAGAGGTGCGTGTTGACGGATTGCGAATTCATCTTGGAGCTGTGTACTGAATTGGATTTCTTAGTAGGCTACACCGGCAAAGCACCCGTCATCATGTGCTAAAGTATCGTCTTATGGCTGTACTTACTAAGATAGGTAATGAAAGTTGCTTATGAATTTAAGGTGGTAACACGAGTTGAATCGTCCTTTTGGTTAATCCAAAAGGGCGTTTTTTTTATTTTTTTCTTATTACACTTGCAATATTTGAAATAGATTATGAGGAGGTAAATTGATTGAACAAGGTGGATAAAAGCGAAAAACTGCAACGAGGTTTAGATAATAGGCATATTCAGTTTATAGCACTGGGTGGTTCAATTGGAGTAGGATTGTTTTATGGTTCCAGTGCGACCATTCAAATGGCTGGCCCCTCTATTTTATTTTCTTATTTAGTTGGGGGACTGGTTATTTTCACTATTATGAGGGCGTTAGGTGAAATGGCAGTAGAAGAACCGGTGTCGGGTTCATTTAGTACATATGCCAATCGATATTTAGGTCCTTTTGCAGGATATTTAACTGGATGGACGTATTGGTTTATGTGGATTGTTGTTGGAATGGCGGAAATAACAGTTACTGGAGTCTATGTGAATTATTGGTACCCAGAAATTCCACAATGGCTGACAGCGCTTGTTGTTTTGATTCTCATTACATTCATTAATCTAGCAAATGTCAAAGCATTTGGAGAGTTTGAATTTTGGTTTGCGATGATTAAAATAGTAGCCATTATTGGTATGATTTTGCTAGGGTTAGGAATCATCTTCCTTGGGTTTGGGAATAGTGGTCAGCCAATCGGATTTGAAAATTTGTGGATTCATGGTGGATTCATGCCAAATGGAACAGAGGGTATTTTATTGTCATTGGTGCTTGTTATGTTTTCATTTGGAGGAATAGAATTGGTCGGAATTACGGCTGGTGAGGCAAAAAACCCTCAAAAATCAATTCCATCAGCGATCAATAATGTGGTCTTTCGGATATTAATTTTTTATATTGGTGCACTAGGCATCATGATGATTTTATACCCTTGGAATGATATTGGGACTAATGGTAGCCCATTTGTATTAATCTTTGAGAATGTTGGAATACCTGGCGCTGCACATATCATTAACTTTGTAGTTATCACAGCAGCCTTATCAGCTTTCAATAGTGGTTTGTTCAGTTCGGGAAGAATGCTGTACAATTTATCCCTTCAAAATAACGGTCCTAAGTATTTCGGAAAACTACACAAAAATGGTAGTCCAAGACGTGGAATTGTGTTTTCATCATTCTTTTTATTAGTGGCAGTATTCCTGAATTATATCGTTCCTGAAAAAGTGTTTTTGTATATTTCTGCTGTTGCAACGGTTGCGGTCATTACCTGCTGGACA
Organism: Ureibacillus chungkukjangi; assembly: GCF_044795995.1. NCBI lineage: Bacteria > Bacillati > Bacillota > Bacilli > Caryophanales > Caryophanaceae > Ureibacillus > Ureibacillus chungkukjangi. The sequence continues at coordinate 1,889,978 of NZ_CP085009.1, forward strand.
ATCATTTTAATTACACAATTGAAATTTAGAAAAACCAAAACAAAAGAGGAAGTTGAAAAGCTAAAATTTAAATTACCTCTACATCCAATTACTACATATATAGCTTTAACCTTTTTGGCATTTGTCATTGTCTTGATGGCATTTATACCGGACATGTGTATCGCGCTATATGTAGCACCTATTTGGTTTATCATCCTTTACATTGGATATAAAATAAAATAATTCTACAGAAGTATCGGAATTAAATTGCACTGATATATTAATACTCTGTTAATCGTTTAGTTCATGTAATAGATTAACAAACGTGAGCACCTAAATTTTGGGTTATAGGAAAACATCTTTAAGTTGAACAAGTCAAAAAGCCAGGTAATAATTACCTGGCTTCTTCATATTGTAATACGAGAACATTGGTTCTATAATTGAATAGAATGAGAACGTTAGTTCGATTGTTGGAGGGTTAAATATGAAGAGTCGGGTGTTAAAAGCTTTGCAACGTAATCAACTGGTGGATATTATGTACGTCTCAAAATCGGGTGAAATTAGTAAAAGGCGGATTAAGATTGTTAAAGTTTTAGACGGATCATTTTCTGCATTTTGTTTTACTAGGCAGGGAAAACGCACCTTTCTAATCGACAGTGTTCTTGCACTCGTGCCTGTAATAATAAAAGAGCGTGAAGTTATTTGATTACTCAGGCTGCTAGTGATTTGGCCCATAGACAGATTATACTTGATCTAACTATACGAACACTTGAACGTGATAGCAAGCATTTAAAAAAGTTGAAAATGCAAAGAGCTTTTGAGATGTGGATCGATGGAAAAATATAAGATTTACATACGGAATTAATAAACATTAAAGGTGAATTAGGCAGAATCGGCGCAAAGGTACATCCAGGTAAATCCGAAGATGGCTTCACGATATACACCGTTACCGAACAAAGACGTGATTTTAATGTGAAATATAATAATATTGCGCTTAAAAATCATTGTGAGAATGAAATAAAACAATTATTAGGTTTAATCGAATAGGATGCGATTTCTCTACTACATTTAAAATACATTATTAAATTTGAAATAATTAAAGCCATTTGAATGTAGTGTTTATTTTTCATTATCCTCCCGATCAAATGTTACAATTCAAAAAATAAAAAACCAGATAGCATTACGCTACCTGGTTTTATTGTACCTGCCCGTGCTCTTATAAAATATTATAAGGACTTCCCCAAAGTCTCCCCAAATTAGTTGGGGAAGAATGGGTGATAACGGTGAGTTGTAAATATATAGTTTGTATAACACACAAGTAATATCAATGCTTCATATAAAAGAACGAATTATTTAATTCCCTGAGCTTCTTTCCACTCTAAGAATTCATCATAAGTTAATTGTTTATCTAGAATTGAACCGTCTTCCTGAATTTCAATCACACGGTTTGCAATTGTTTGGATAAATTGGTGGTCATGAGATGTGAAAATCATCGCACCCTTAAAGCGAGTTAAACCTTCGTTTAGAGCTTGAATTGACTCAAGGTCTAAGTGGTTAGTAGGCTCATCAAGTAATAATACGTTTGAGTTCGAAAGCATCATTTTAGATAGCATACATCGAACTTTTTCTCCTCCTGAAAGAACAGAAGGGGATTTTTTCACTTCTTCACCAGAGAATAACATACGACCCAAGAAGCCACGTAAGAAGCTTTCTGTTTCATCCTCAGGTGAATATTGACGAAGCCATTCAACTAATGATTTTTCAGAGCCTGTGAAGTATTTATCGTGATCATTTTCAAAATAGCTTTGAGATGTTGTCACACCCCATTTAAATGTACCGCTATCAGCCTGGCGTTGTTCTGCTAAAATGTCCAACAACGCTGTTTTAGCGATTGGATTACCAAGTAAAATAATTTTATCTTCCTTGTTCATCATAAAGCGAGCATCTTTAAATAATACTTCGCCTTCCTGAGTAGCTGATAAGCCATCTACTGTTAATACGTCATTTCCAATATCGCGGCCAATTTGGAAGTTAATGAATGGATACTTACGGCTAGAAGGCTTGATATCATCTAGTTCAATTTTATCCAGCATTTTTTTACGCGAAGTCGCTTGACTTGATTTAGAAGCATTTGCAGAGAAACGTGCAACGAATGCTTGTAGCTCTTTAATTTTCTCTTCTTTTTTCTTGTTTTGATCTTGAGCCATTTTAAGTGCTAATTGGCTTGACTCATACCAGAAATCATAGTTACCAACATAAATCTGGATTTTGGAGAAGTCTAAATCGGCAATATGCGTACAAACCTTGTTTAAGAAGTGACGGTCATGGGATACAACAATAACTGTATTTTCAAAGTTAATTAAAAACTCTTCCAGCCATTTAATCGCTTTTAAATCTAAGTGATTGGTAGGCTCATCCAGTAATAGAACATCTGGTTTACCGAATAAAGCTTGAGCTAATAATACTTTGACTTTATCTGAACCTTCTAGGTCAGCCATTTGTACATAGTGAAGCTCATCGCCAATACCTAGACCGTTAAGTAATGTTGCAGCCTCTGATTCAGCTTCCCAACCATTTAAGTCTGCGAATTCACCCTCTAATTCTGCAGCACGCATGCCGTCTTCGTCAGAGAACTCTTCTTTCATATAAATCGCATCTTTTTCAGCTTTTACTTCCCAAAGACGCTTGTTCCCCATAACAACAGTATCAAGAACATTATACTCATCGTACTCAAAGTGGTTTTGTTTTAAAACGGATAAACGTTCGTCTTTCCCCATTGAAACATTACCTTCTTGAGGCTCGATATCTCCAGATAGAATTTTAAGGAAAGTAGATTTTCCTGCACCATTCGCACCGATAAGACCATAACAGTTCCCCGGTGTGAATTTAATATTTACGTCTTCAAATAGTTTACGATCGCCATAGCGAAGACCTACATTGCTAACTTGAATCATGTAAGCTCCTCCTTTTTATATTCAGCTAAATTGCTTCAAAAATCTCTTTTGTACACAATGTTTCTATTATAGCATGGGATGCTTACAAAAGCTAGAAATCACTGGTATTACTTAAGTTTCCTGGCAGTTTTAAGATTAATGTTAAATTCACGATTTTTTCTTTTACTGGATTTCTAGTATAATAAGAGAACCACTGAAATAGAGAGGTAATCTATGATACAAAAAGCACAGCAAGTTTTAAAGCAATATTTTGGATATGATAGTTTCCGTATAGGGCAGCAACAGGTAATTGAGAATGTGCTAAATGGTCGTGATACACTTTGCGTTATGCCAACTGGTGGAGGGAAGTCTCTTTGTTATCAGGTGCCTGCATTGTGTGTTGAAGGCACAACCGTTGTAATTTCACCTTTAATCTCATTAATGAAGGACCAGGTGGATCTACTTCATTCCAATGGGATACAAGCGGCTTATATTAATAGCTCATTAACTTATAGTCAAATAAACGAAACAATGGAAGATGTAAGAAATGGATTAGTAAAGCTTTTATATATTGCGCCTGAACGATTAGAAAACGAAATGTTCCGAAATGAACTTTCACAGCTAAATGTCCCTTTAGTTGCAATTGATGAAGCCCACTGTATTTCCCAATGGGGACATGATTTTAGACCAAGTTATCGCACGATTTCCTCACTCGTTTCACTATGGCATAAAAAACCGACTGTCATCGCTTTAACTGCTACAGCAACACCTACTGTTAGCGATGATATTTGTTCTTTATTACATATCAGTGAACATGATAGTTTCATAACAGGCTTTGCTCGCGAAAATCTGTCATTTAAGGTTTTGATAGGTGAAAACAGGGATCAATACATCAAAAGATATGTAAAAAATAATCCAAATGAAGTGGGGATTATTTATGCTGCTACAAGAAAATCAGTAGAAGCAGTTTATGAGCTTCTATCAAAAAATGGTGTGCGGGTTGCCAAATACCATGGTGGAATGGGAGAAACCGATAGAACACAGGAACAAAATCGTTTCCTGCAGGATGAAGTTCAGGTGATGGTAGCCACAAATGCATTTGGAATGGGTATCAATAAGACGAACGTACGTTTTGTTATTCATTATCAAATGCCTCGTAATATGGAAAGCTATTATCAGGAAGCCGGAAGAGCGGGGCGTGATGGATTACCAAGTGAGTGTACACTATTATATAGCTCGTCGGATGAGCAAACACAGCGTTTCCTTATAGATCAAGCTCAAGATCGTTCTCGAATACCGTTAGAGCTTAAGAAGCTTCAAAGTATGGTCGATTACTGCCATACAGAGAATTGCTTGCAATCCTACATAGTACAATACTTCGGTGAATCTCAAAACAATGAGTGCGGACAATGTAGTAATTGTATTGATGGAAGACCAAAAATGGATGTAACGGAAGATACTCAAAAGGTATTATCCTGTGTTTTTCGAATGGGTCAAAAATTTGGTAAAACGATTACTGCCCAAGTACTTGCAGGCGCACGCAATAAAAAAATAGAGGGCTTTAGACACTTATCAACATTTGGCATTTTGAAATCGATGACAGCAAAAGAGATTTCCAGCTTTATAGAATTTTTGATTTCGGAAAAGGTATTATTAGTTCAACCAGGTCAATTCCCAACAATCTATATTTCGGATGAGGGAAAGGATGTTCTTTTAGGGAAAAAGAAAGTATTACGTCGGACTAAGCCCGAAGAAACAATAGTCAAGCGGGATGATCCTTTGTTCGAGCATTTGAGGGCTGTTCGTAAGGAACTGGCTGAAAAAGAGGGAGTACCTCCATTTGTTGTCTTTTCAGATAAGACGTTAAAGGATATGTGTGAGAAAAAACCGACTGACGAACAAATGTTCCTAGAGGTGAGTGGAGTGGGACAAAACAAGCTAGAACGCTATGGCGCCATCTTCCTTGATGCCATTAATGAATTTAGTACACTTTAATATACGAGTTTTTTTGCGAATATAGTCAACAAAATATAAAAGGCGACAAATTCCAACTTGGAGTTTGTCGCCTTTTGTTATTTCATCTTATTGCCCATGAAATGATTGATTTCTCTATTATTTCCAATGACTATCGATAAATTGGTCACGACCAGAAATTGCGCGGTCTTCCTTGTAATGTTTTTCTTCATTTTTATAGTAGTCCTGATGATAATCTTCTGCTTCCCAGAAAGTAGCTGCCTCTATAATTTGAGTTACTATAGGCTTTTTAAAGCGACCGCTATCTGCCAATTGTTGCTTAGAGAACTCAGCAAGCTTTTGCTGCTCCTCTGTATGATAGAAAATAGCTGTTTTATAGGATTCACCACGATCGTGGAATTGTCCACCGTCATCAGTAGGATCGATTTGCATCCAGTAGATTTCTAGTAATTTTTCATAAGGGAAAATAGAAGAATCAAATTCTATTTGCACCACTTCTAAATGTCCAGTATTTCCTTCTTTTACTTGCTCATAAGTAGGGTTTTCTATAGCCCCACCCATATAGCCAGAAGTTACTTTATGTATACCATCCCACTCTACAAAAGGTTTAACCATACACCAAAAACAACCACCTGCAAATGTCGCTTTTTCCATTTATTTACGCCTCCAATGCTTAAAATAAATAGTATTGTAACATGATATAGATAAGGAAACAAATTATTACAATTATTTATAGGATATTTCAAGCTTGTTGTCACAAGCCGTAGTATAATAATGGAAAAATGAACCTTTCTATCTTTTCGAACGTCTCGTAATTGAATTTTCAAAGGGGAGAAGCAATATGGAAGAAAATCAAATCGAAGAAAAAAGACAGACCCGACATAAAAAGAAGAAGCTGCGAAAAGGAAGACTGTTCTTTACTTTTTTAATACTAGTGCTACTGATTATTGGAATCTATTCTTATTTCCAATATCAAAAGGGACTCGAAATCGCTTCTGAAACAAAATTACCTGAGGCAGAGTTTGTTGCAGATGAAGCGCATAAGACTATTAAAAACTACTTAATCCTCGGTGTTGATAGTCGCGGGGAAGAGGAATCCCGTTCAGATACGATGATGGTATTATCCTGGAACCAAGAGACAAATGATTTAAAGCTTGTATCCTTCATGCGAGATATCTATGCAGATATCCCAAGCTATAAATCATATAAATTAAATACAGCCTATTATCTTGGTGGGGTACAGCTTTTAAAGGATACATTAAAAACAATGTTTGATGTACCAATACATCACTATGCTTTAATAGATTTTAAAAGCTTTGAATCCTTGATCGATATTCTTGCGCCTAATGGCATTGAAATGGAAGTTGAAAAGGATATGTCCGCATATATTGGTGTATCACTATCTAAGGGGGTACAAAATTTAAATGGCCAAGAGCTATTAGGATATGCAAGATTCCGTCATGATTCAGAGGGGGATTTTGGTCGTGTAGAGCGTCAGCAAAAGGTCATTGATGCACTTAAGGATGAATTGTTATCTCCTAGTAATATAAATAACCTTCCAAAACTAATTGGGGCGTCACAAGGGTATATTACGACAGATTTATCGACAGCTCAGGAGATAAAAACAGTACTATCTTTAGCTGTTGGGGGAAAAGTAGACATAGATAAAATGACTATTCCAGTGGAAGGAAGCTATGATTATCAATCCTATCCGCACGCGGGTGAAGTTATAGAAATCGATATTGAAAAGAATAAACAAGAAATACACTCATTTTTACAGCTGGAGGGGGAGTAATTTCCCTCTTTGTTACCAATTTAAGAATGTCATTTTACACAAATTTTAATCGTTGGCAGTTCTAACACTTTATGGAAAATCAGTTTACATGATAGAATAGAATGAATACTAAATTCATAGTTTGACGAGGTGGTTTTTTGGAAAGAGAAAAGAGTTATGAGGATCGGTTAAACAGGGAAAGATCATCCTTTTTTCAAACAAGATTTATCCGCTTTTTAGGTGGGAAAAATCTGTTATTTTTACTTATTACATTATTACTTGCTGGATGCATTATCTTTGTATTCAATCAAGTCGACTTTATCTTTTATCCACTTCAGGTTTTATTTGAGGTAGTAATTTTACCAGGTGTGTTAGCAATTATCGGTTATTATCTATTACGACCGTTCGTACGGTTAGCAGATAAAAGTGGAAAGGGAAAAGTACCGCGCAGCATTGTAATCTTAATTCTTTATGTAATTGTAGCAGCGCTGATGACCTTACTTTCACTTCTCGTGTATCCATTTTTACGTGACCAATTTACAAATTTAGTGGAAGAGTTTCCAATGTACTTTATGCAGTTTGTAGAGACGTCGGTTACATTTTTAAACAATTCTAGCTTTGATGAATTATTTACAAAATTTAATTTTGATTATGATAAGATGCTAACAAATGTGACAGACGATCTTGTAACCACAATGAGAGATACACTAACGAATATCGCTTCGTCAGTAGCTACAGGAATTACTGGTTTCGTTTCAACATTAACTGGAATTCTTTTATCCCTTGTAACAGTTCCTTTTATCTTGTTTTATCTGCTGTATGAGGGAGAAAAATTACCGAAATTCATTTTACGAATTTTTCCGCCACGCGCTCGCAATGAAGTAGGGCAAGTATTAAAAGAAATGGACAAGCAAGTAAGCTCGTACATACTTGGCCAGATATTAGTGTCCATTTGTATTGGTGTCATGATGACGATCGGGTTTTTAATTATCAAATTAGATTATGCCTTCTTGTTAGGGATTTTAGCAATGGTAACAAGCGTAGTCCCGTACCTAGGACCAGTTATAGCAATTACCCCAGCGCTCATTATCGCTATTGTTACTTCACCAATAATGGTCGTCTATTTAATTATTGTTTGGACTGTTGTTCAGTTGGTAGAAGGGAAATTCATTACCCCGAACATTATGGGGAAATCCCTTTCTATTCACCCGATTACAATCATTTTTGTCCTTTTGACATTTGGTTCATTGTTTGGGGTTGCAGGAGTTATTCTGGGAATCCCGGCATATGCATTGTTTAAAGTGTTAGTTAGTCATTTGTTTGGGCTAGTAAGGCGAAGATATAATCGATATGAACGGGATATCGAAAACAAATATGATATTTAGCATGAAAAGAGGCTGTCTCCAATTATTAGAGACAGTCTTTATTTTTATAGTGATAAGCTTTCTAGTCGTTTTATGGCTTCTTTTAAAGTCTCTATATTTTGAACAAGTGCAAGACGAACATACCCTTCACCTTCAGAGCCGAATGCTGTACCTGGCACCATTAGAATGCCACACTGCTCAATAGTTTTAAATGCAAAGTCTACGCTATTTAATTTGTAAGGATATTTTGCCCATACAAACATGCCTCCTTTTGATGGCGCTACGGTCCAGCCTAATTCCTTCAGACCTGTCAAGAGTGTTGTATGGCGTTTGGAAAATGTTTCTCTTAAAGAAGAGGTAATTACTTCTGCATTATCTAATGCAAGAACTGCTGTTAATTGAATTGGATCAAAAATACCGAAGTCCAAATTTGATTTTAATTGCTTTATAATCGCTATCATTTCAGCATTGCCAGCAATATAAGCCACCCGAGCACCTGCTAAACTAAAGCTTTTGGATAGGGAGTTAATTTCTAAACCTACATCTTTTGCTCCAGGTGCTGCTAAGAAGCTAATTGGAGCGTCTCCAGTAAAGTAAAATTCCGAATATGCTGCATCATGTAAAACAATAATATTATACTTTTTGGCAAATGCTACTACCTCATCAAAGTAGTTGAGAGATGGCGCCATTGGAACAGGATTTCCCGGCATATTTAAGATTAATAGCTTTGCTTTATGTGCGACATCTTCTGGAATCGCTTTGAGATTTGGCAGGAAGCCTCTTTCTTCTTCAAGTGGTATGTAATATGGTATTGCTCCTGCTAAGGTGATACCTGCTGCATATGCTACATATCCAGGGTTCGTTGTTAAGACGTAATCTCCTGGGTCACAGAATGCAATAGGTAAGTGAACTAAACCTTCCTGTGAACCAATCGTTTGAACAATTTCAGTTTCAGGATTTAGATCCACCTTATTAACACGGGCATAATATCTCGCTACAGCCTCATAAAATTCAGGTGATCCATTTAATGTGTAGCCGTAGGAAGAAGATTGTTTGCTTAGGTCCGACATTGATTTAAGTAAAATGTCATGCGGAGGGATATCTGGGCTGCCTAAACTTAAATCTATTAAACTAAGGCCATTTATTTTCTCTTGCTGCTTGGCAAAGACTTTTAAGCTTGTAAATATCGCAGGTTCAAATTGGGACATTTTCTGTGAGGGGATTATTTTCAAGGTTGAACACTCCTTATACTCTATCAAAATATAAATCACATTTTATCATAGAGCCTATAGAAATTCTGTTCAAATTCAGAAAAAATGAAATAAATAGATAATATAGAGAGACATTTTGTTCTTAATAGCAAAAGCCTTGATTGTTATTGAGTAAAAAAGAAGAATAGAATAGTAGTAGGCTTTCATTTATACTATAAAAAAAGTAGGGGTGGATTTGATGATTGTACATGCTTTAAGTGGAGCCAGTGGTACTGGAAAAAGTACGAGTGCCATTCAATTTGCCTATGAAAACCAGATTGAAGCAATCATTGATGATGGGCTTTTGATTTTAAATGGAGAAAAAATCGCAGGTACTTCCGCTAAATTTGAAAAAAATACGATTACTGCAGTACGTCGAGCAATTTTCCAGGATGAGGATCATCGACAGCAGGTTTTAAACGCCATAAAAGAGTTTAAGGTTAAGTCAGTTCTCATTATTGGAACTTCAGATAAAATGACAAATAAAATTGCTAAACGTCTTAAGCTTGAGCCCATCGACCATATTCACCAAATTGAAGATATTCGGTCAGAAAGAGAAATTCATATGGCAAAATTCATAAGGAATACACAAGGGAAACATGTTATGCCTATTCCTTATAGGCAGGTTGAACAAAATTTTTTTAAGCGATTTATTCAAAGAGGCTTTGCGATCTTTTCAAAAAATCGTGAAAAGCTGGGAGAGACGACAATTGTTCAGCCCGATTTTCACCAGCAAATGATCTATATATCAAAAAATGTATATGTTGAATTCGTGAAATATATAATCGGTCAGTACCGAGTAATTGCAAAAATTGATGCTGTCCATTTTGTTATGAAGGATTATAGTCAAAACTTATATATAACAATTTATATAACCTCACCAGTCAATTATGATGTGATGGAAAAGATGCGCGGTCTACAGCAGGTAATATTAGAGCAATTTATACGTCAATTTGAATTTGAGCCTTCGATGATAAAGATTAACGTAAAAGGAATCATTTGAGGATTTTAAAATAGCCTACCTGGAAGGAAGTTTCTTTCAAGGTAGGCTATTATTTATTTTCGGTTAAATTTCGGCTGACGTTTTTCAACAAATGAGCGGACACCTTCTGGGAAATCATTAGGATCCACAAAGGGCGTGGAAGTTTTCCATAAAACAGGCGCGGAATCAACACATTCCTGTACTGAGCGCTTTACTGCCAGCAATGATGAAGGGGACATCCCAGCAACCAGCTTACCCATACGAATAGCAAATTTATTTAAATCCTTTTCAGCTACTAAATAATTTAACATACCAGTATTAAATGCTTCTTCAGCTTTATACATTCGGCCAGTAAAAACAAAATCCTTCGTAGCTGATGGGCCAACTAAATCAACAAGTCGTTTGGCAAATTTATTATTTAGGGTAATACCTAGCTTTCCAACAGGAATCCCCATACGAGCTTTTTCTGAACCTATTCGAATGTCACAGGCAAGTGCCAATTCCAGGCCAGCTCCCATTGCTGGTCCGTTAATAACACCGATAACGGGAATAGGTAATCGTTCAATTGTAGAAATGGTTTGCTCCATATGCACAAATGCTTCTTCTGCCTGCTCTAATGAAATCGAGTTAAACTCCTTTATATCAGAGCCTGCTGTAAAGTTTTCCCCTGATCCTCGAAGAATTAAGACCTTATTTTTCGGATTATCAAGAGTCTGTAATGCTATTTTCGCTAACTGCGACCACATATTTGCTGTTAAAGCATTTTTTAATTGGGGTCGGTGGATTGTAATAATAGCGAGTCCGGCAGTTTCTTGATAAATAATTTTTGCATCCTCTTCCTGTAGTCTTGTAGTTCTTACCTGCATTCAAACAGCCCCTTTGTATTAATACTCACATTATATACTACAATAACTTTTACTAGCATCATAAATTGAATATTCAACAAAAAAACTCCAAATTATTAACGTAGTCATACATAAGTTAAAAGTTTACTAGATTTCAAACTCTGTTATAATTTACCCTTATGCACAAGACCTTAAGACTGAATTCATTGCATATTATCCGACACTTCAATTACAATAATAAATATCTATATTTCACGCCCATTATCTACTGAAAAACAAAATAATTTACGAATAGCTTATAAGGAGATACTTAAATGGATGACATTGTAACTTATTATAAAGCTTACCTGCAATCAATCAATAAATCACAAAATACTATAAAGCAATACGGTATAGATACACAGCAATTTATAAATTTTATGAAGGATCACTTATTTACATTTGATGATTCTATTGTAAAATTAATTGAAAACTATAATCTTTATTTAGCAGAAGCATTTTCTTCTGTTGCAAGCATCAATCGAAAGAAGGCCTCATTGCATCACTTTTTAACATTTTTAAGGCAAAGAGAAAGAATAAACGAGCTCCCAGATAACTTATTAAAGCCGATTAAGAAAGAAAAGCTAACCATTCATACCTTATCCACTAATCAGATCAAAAGTGTTTCTAATTATTGGATGGAAGTCTTTGAAGCAACTGTAGGTTTAGACCATAAATGGATTGCATTAAGAAATTTTTGCATCGTGAACATAATGCTTGAAATCGGGTTAAAGCCTTCTGAAGTAGTAAATATGAAGTGGGGACATATGGAAGAGAATGAAATCACGATTATTCATGGTAAAAGGATTAGAAAATTATTTCTTTCTACAGCAAATCTTATTTGGCTCAGGGTATATCGCAAACAAACAGAAATGTTATTACCCAACAGTAAAGAGGCAGAGTTTGTCTGGCTTGGCCTTGGAAATAAACAAAATGAACCTATAACTGTGAAAACAATTGAACGGATTTTCCAGAAGCTCACTGATAATCTAGGATTTAAAGTTACAGCTACTACTCTTCGTTATACACTGATTGATACAGATATTAAAAAGGAGCATGGTGAGCAGCTAGAGGATTTATTTGCTCGTTATGGTTATTCTCGTAAAAGTGTTTTACAAGAACGACTTGATCGGATACAAAAACCCCCTAATCTACTTAAATTGTAACGTAGATTAGGGGGTTTTATTATTCGTAATTAACTTTATAATCTTCAGATTTAACCCATTTTAACTTTGTTTCAAACATTTTAATGAATAGTAAATTTAAAAGAATCGGTAAACCAATAAATAATGTTAATGAAATGATTATACTTTCCATCTGCCAGCCTACAATATCTAAGTATTTAAGAGGGCCAACAAATCCTGCTAAACCAAAACCGGCACTATAAGGAGTCCCTTCAATTTCGAATACACCTGCAAGGCCTCCTAAAATAGTAGCAGTTAAAATCATTGGTAAAGCGATTTTAGGCTTCATGAGGAAATTACGCATCTGGATTTTAGCTGAGGCAATGTGAGCAATTGCTGTACCAAAATTATTTGAACGATAGCTTGCGATACACATCCCAACACCTGAAGCACAAACGCCTAGATTTGCTGCTCCAGCACCAATTCCAGAAAGCATGATTACTGTCGCAACCCCAATTGTTGAAATTGGAGAGATAATTAGAATTGAGAAAATCATAGCAATAAGTGCACCCATTAGTACCGGTTGAAGATCTGTTAAATACATAATTCCATTACCTATTAAAAGTGAACTGTTTTTAATGTAAGGTAAAATAGCAAGTCCTATTAAACCTGGGATGAAAATTGTCAATGCTGGCATTGCAAGCAATGTCCAGTCTTTTAGTCTCGTACCTAGAAATTGAACAAATAAAATTGCTAGGGCAGATGTTAAACCGATATTTATAACTGTCCCGATTCCCGCCATTGTTATAGTACCATCTTCTGTGATTGTTGTTACACCACTACCGATAAAAGCAGCTAAACCAACTGAGCAGGTTTGAATAGGAGTTAACTTAAATTGAATTCCTGCCATAATCCCGATTACCACTGGAAGTAAACTCATTACAATCACAGAAGCGTTTAAAACAGTTTCGAAAAACGGGAAGTATGGAATAACTAATTTTAATATTTCTCCAACTAGAGCATTCGGAATTAAACAAACAACAATTCCTAAGCTCATCCCAGTTAATAGCTTGCTAAAAAAATTTTTCATAATGCAACAAATCCCCTCTAAGATGTCTTTTTTCTTATATAACATCAGCATGTAATGTAAGGATTATTATATTAGTTTAGAAGATTATTTCAATACGAAATTTTCTGACTATTTATTGATTTGATAATTTATAGTTGTTTTAGAGAATGGAAACGCTTTTTTAGAGAAATTAGACTAATAAAAAATATATCATTTTTCTGATCGATTCTTATTAAATGTTCTTCTATTCCTAATTTATTTACCGGAGTTCTCTATTATTGGCATAAATCCACTTTATTTAATATAGTAATAATATATTTATTTGGGTTATTAAATGATTAATATGGGAAGGAAGATTATTAATGCTTAAAGAAACAGTATTTGAACAATTAAAAACTGCGATGAAGGAAAAAAATGTCCTAGCAAAAGGAGTATTGACACTTTTAAAATCCGCATTAGATACAGCAGAAAAAGAAAAAGGTGCTGCTCTTACAAATGAAGAAGAGATTGCTATTGTGAATCGTGAAATAAAACAAACCAACCAATCCCTAGATGGTGCTAAACAAGCAAACCGAGAGGATCTTATTGAGAAGGAAGAAGCAAAGTTGACACTTTTAAAAAGCTTCTTACCAAAACAGTTAACAGAAGAAGAAATTGTGGCAGTTTTAACAGAAGCTGGCATTAGTAAAGGTATGAATATGGGGGATGCAATGAAAATTGCAAAACCAGTCCTTGCAGGTAAAGCTGACGGAGCAACAATGTCCAGAGCCGTAAAAAGTTTAATTTAATAAGGTAAGTTGATGTAAAACCCACGTTAAAGGACGTGGGTTTTAATTTTGGCATAGAAAGGTAGTAAAAATCGAAATAAATAATTATTTATTCAGAAAATTTTATTGACTTAAAATTAATTCTGTTCTATATTATGGTGTATAATAATATGCTGTTATATAACAACATCTAAGGAAGGAAATGATGAAAATGTCAATTTATCAAGAAGGCTATGACTATTATGTAATGAGATGTGAGGATTTTGGGTTAGAGCCTATAAACTTTTATTATTTTGTTAAACAGCTATCACAGGAGCAGCTAAATTCTTATAATGAACAAGCAAAGCTTATGAAAGGATGTAAGTAGGATGGTTGAGTATAATCTTGGATATGATTACTACAAGCAAGCTTGCCAGGGATATGGACTAGAGCCTATTAATTTTGCATTCTACTTATTGAGCTTATCCAAGGCGCAATTGGAGGCTTACAATGAACGTACTACTCAAAAGAGGGGGAATAATTTTGATAACTGATGTAAATCTAGAATACGCCAATTAACAACCTTACTTGAAGTTTTTGTCAAGTAAGGTTGTTTTGTTTTAAAAATCAAGACTTTTTTACTAAATAAAAACGAACAATTTGTAACTACAATTATACATTTTTCGACATTTTATCTATTATCTTACCTGGTTTAGCTGTATAATAGTTCTATAATACTTACAAATAATTATATTGCGAGATTTCAGACAAGTTGCAACGGAGGGAATTCATGATAAATAAAGATATTCAGTCAACAGAAACCTCACTCATGGAGCATACATATGAAGAATTACAAGATATAAAGACAGCAATTGATGAAGCCGTTATTATGGCAGTAACAGATTCAAAGGGGATAATAACTGCTGTAAATGATCGGTTCTGTGAAATCTCAAAATATAGGCGAGAAGAATTAATTGGTCAAAATCATCGCATTTTAAATTCTAAATTTCATACAAAAGAATTCTTTAAAACTATGTGGAAAACAATAGGTAGTGGTCAAACGTGGAATGGTGAGATCTGTAACCGCGCAAAAGACGGTTCACTTTATTGGGTTCAGACAACGATAGTTCCTTTCTTAAATGAAATGGGGAAACCAAAGCAATATATATCTATTCGAACAGATATTACTGAACAAAAAAACATACAAATGTTAACCCATTTTGCAAATCATGATGTGTTAACTGGTTTACCAAACCGTAGATATCTATCGCAAAAGTTAAATATGTTAATTGAAAAAAGTAAAGAAAATCAATCAAAATTTGCCCTATTCTTCATAGATATTAATAGATTCCGTCATATTAATGATGCACTTGGGCACAATGTCGGGGATTTATTTTTAATTGAAGTTGCACAACGTTTTAAATCTATTGATAAGACTGGCAATTCCTTTTATCGATTGAATGGAGACGAATTTGTATTTCTACTTGAAGATATTAGTATTTTGTCAGAAATGGCGACAAAGCTCATGAAAATGTTTGAACAGCCATATGTCTTTAACAAATATGAATTTTATTCGACGATTAGCATTGGAATAAGTATTTTCCCTAAACACGGTAATGACGTTGATAGCTTACTAGTAAATGCTGATATGGCAATGTATGTAGCGAAAAATAGAAAAGGAAATCAATATGAGATTTTCAAGAAGGTCATGAAAGGGAAAAATGACCACATTCTGATATTAGAATCTAAGCTCCGCAACGCTATAAGAGAAAGCCTATTAGAAATTCATTATCAGCCGAAAATGGATGTGAAGACTGAACTACTTATTGGGATGGAAGCCCTTTTGCGTTGGAATGATGAGGAATTAGGTCATATTCCTCCAAATGATTTTATTCCCTTTGCTGAAGAGTGTGGGTTAATCAATGAAATTGGAGAATGGGTTTTAAAAACAACTGCCATACAAATTAAAGAATGGGAAAAGCAATTTAATTTTAATTTGAGGGTTGCAGTTAATATTTCTCCTTTACATTTTAAAGAACCTAATTTTGTAGCTCGACTTGTTGAGATTCTGGAAGAGACAAAGGTGAAGCCAGAGCATCTTGAAATAGAGATAACTGAGATGAGCATGATGGATTATAATGATGATCTCATAAATAAAATTCAGGAAGTAAAAGAATTAGGGCTAACGGTAGCGATTGACGATTTTGGTACAGGCTATAGTTCTTTAGGTTATTTGAAAGAATTCCCAGTAGATACGCTTAAAATAGACCGAACTTTTATCGTTAATATTAGTGAAGGGGAATCAGGTATAGCGATGGTTGCAGCTATCATAGCCTTGGCCCATGCATTAAAGTTAAAGGTAGTTGCAGAAGGTGTAGAAACCATTGAGGAAATGGAAATCCTCAAACAATATAATTGCGAGTATGTGCAAGGTTATTATTTCAGTAAACCTTTAAATGTTATTGATATAACGAAGAAAATGCAAAGTGAATTATCAGAATAGAAAATCAGGAATAGCCTTAAAACTATTCCTGATTAGTTAAGAGTATGTTGAATTTTGAAATCAGCATACTCTTTTATTCTTTTAATAGCTCTAGTAAACGTTCATATTCATCATAATTGCCAACTGCATCATAATATTGGAATAATAAATCAGAATTAACCTGAATCATATCCTTGTAACTCATATACAATTCCTCTGTTAAATGGCGAATTATGATTGGTATAGGCTGGTGATGATTAAAGTGTTTTAAATACTTTTTTATGAATCCCACGGATAACTCACACCATAAATTATTGCCAAGTGCTTCAAAATCAATAAATTGAGCATGTGAGACTAAGAAATCGTCTGTTAAATGTTCGTTATATTTACAAACAATTTGCCAATCGATTTTATTTCTGTAGCGATGCAGCCAATGAGGTTCTAATACAGCACTCATCAATTGAATTTGTAGTTCAGAATATTGCTCGAAGTGAGCGTCCATTTCCTTATTTGTTCGTTTTTTATAGCCCATATCGTCATATATTTGACTAGCTAATGAGGGAATTCCTTTTACCATGTGTTCACTTCCAGGCCATTTATATTGACCACGATCAAACTCAAAAAAATGATACTCTTGCTTTTCTTCCTCTTCTTCAACCTCATATTCGTCAAGTAAGTGAATTGTACTGTATTCACTGAAATACGTTTCATCTTCAATAAACAACTCGACTTCTTCCTCAAAATGATCATTTATTTTCAGATTTTGACGTCTTAATTCGTCGACAATATAATTCTTAAAGGAAGCAGAAAGCCTTGATAATACAGGGTAATTATATTGCAGGGTAGAAACATCTACTTTATCTATATGTTCAATTAAATATTCTTCAGTTAACTGGTCACAAGCATAGCAAATATATGCAAAATCAACATAGTCCAAAAATTTCTCAAACTCTGACGGGTGAAGCTTTACTAAATTATATCGCCAAAAACAATAATCATGGACGAACTTTTCTGACATATTACCGTTGTCTTTTATCAATTGGGACAAGTCTATCTCATCAATGATTGGTCCCACATAAGAGGGGATTGATTTTAAATCAAAGCCCATAGGGAAGTTCAACTTTTCCAATGCTTTTTGGGGTCTGAATTTTCTTTTTCGGCTAGGATCAGTTTTTAAGCTATAAGTACCAATTGATCCACGCTCGTCCAACAAAATATAAGCTAATTCTTGTCTTTGGTCACGTGTTAGCTTAATATTTTTAGGGAATTTTACAGAAGCGTAGTATGTAATATTGGACATATCATAGAAAAATTTAAAATCACCCTCAGGAGTAAAATCTGAACGAGACGTATTTTTCTTCCAATACAAAAGAGCCCCGTTGATTGGGGGATAGTTGGAGAATTGAATATTAGCTATTGAGAATATGTTATGTGAAAGAGATTCATCATAAACTGTCTTTATAAATTCAATATGTTTAATTTTAAGCATACCGTACCTCCATTACCTCTATTATATTTCTTTCGCTTATGAAACAATAGCAAAAAGTGTTGAGAATTTATGAATTATTCCTACTCAAAACAATTGAACGAAAAATTGTACTTATAAAAATACATAGAAAGCCCACTCTACTAATTTATTGTGTTTGCATGAGTTTTAGAACTGAATTCAATAATTTTTAGAAAAACAATGTATTATAAAATACATGACTGATGCTATGGTTTGCAAATTATAACAAGCATATAAAAGATTAATGAGAAAATATGGATAAACACTCTCTTCCAATAGATAAAAGATGTATAATTGAAGTTAACTATACAAAAGATGGTGAGTTTATGAGTTCAAACTTTGTTGTTTCTTTGAAGGAGACGAGAAACCCCTTAGAGGATATATTAGTCCCGGTTGAACAAAGGATTGGATATGTCGGGGGAGAGACACCCGTTATACCAATTTATTTTTATCGTTTACTGGGGGTAGAGGGCGAAGAAGAAAACGATTTTAATATATATATAAATGAGTTGTTTCGATTAGACGAACAGTTATCGGCATATGGGCGTTATGTTCGATTTGATGGTTCAATTCTCACACCACAAAACAATGAAATGAGCTATTTTAAAAATTTTATTGGGAAATCCTTAACACAAGATCCTACAGCTCTTAGGAAGCAAGGCTTATCTCTATTTTTTAATTCACGTATTTTCTATGGGCATAGTCATTATGCTGTTATTCATAAAGCCTTTTTACAGGTTCTTGATTTATTTCTAAAAAATGAATCCTTCCTCAATACATCAAAAGTAGAGACTTTCGTTGTTAAAATATTGATTTGGCTGCAGCGAATTATTGAAAAATTATATCCAACCAGTCAGCCAGACAAGGATATACCCAAAATCATTTTCTATGGAGATATAAAAGCTCATGAGGTTTATTTCTTAATCTTTGCTTCGTTGTTAGGCATTGATATTTTATACATTCATACAGAACCAGCAAAAGAGCAGAGGTTTTCCCAAATTGATTCAAACGATATGTTCTCCAAAAGAATGGTTTACTCCAACAGCTTCCCAATTAAACCGTTCCCTCAAGAGGCAAAACGAGTACGAAAGAAAACTGTTACCTATGAAGCAAAAGAGGAAATTGAAAGCTTCTTATATGGAGAAGAGGTAGGGATTTTTAAAACAAGGCAATTTGAAACAGGTTTAACAAAGCCTATCACTTTAAGAACTACTCATGACGAAATGAAAATCTTATGGCATGAGGATGCAAAAATAAGACCTGAATTTCAAGTGAAGAATGAAATTGTCTATGTTCCGAATTTGTTTGTCAAGGTAAGTGGAACATATCCTCAATTAGAGGACTACTGGAAAGAACTATTTGAAATGAAGGAAACTGTTAATACTGTTTTTAGAGAAAAAGTAGATTTTACACCAATTACTTATAGCAGGCAGGAAATGTATTCTACTTCCTTTGTTTTCGATGCAAATGGATTGATTGAAAAGGAAAAGCTGTTTAAGCACCCGTTATATAAGCTGGCATATTTAAATCAAACTGTACAAGACTTTGTTGTAAGTAAGATGAACGAGTTAATTAAATCAGATATGTTTTTGAAAGAGATGGATGATGATTTAAGAATCAAAATACTAATGACAGTTATAACATTGGAAAAAGACTTTTTGAGGCTAGTTGAGTCATTCGACTTTACTGGTAAGGTTCCTAAAATTGTTATTTATGATAATAAGCCAGATAATTTTTCTGAAACAGACATTATCTTATTATGTTATTTCAATTTGATAGGGGCAGATATTCTTATTTATACACCCACAAACTACAATAATATTGAAGCTTGGATTAACCGAAACTATTTTGATATCCATCAGTTACCAGCTGTTCAATTTGACTTGGAAATTCCAAATGATATTCCTAAAACTAAAACAGGCTTTTTAAAAAGATTCTTTAAACGATAATTCATTTCTAACTCAAAGGGAGGTAGGAAGGAAGATGGAAGCAGAAAATTATAAGGTTCAATTACCAAATGAATTAGAGCAAAGAACAAGTGAGATTCTAAAAAAGGTTAAAATCTCTCCTGAAACACAAGCTATTCGTCGTCAATTAAATATCGAAAATCTGAATTCCCTCGTCACATTTGGTAGTAAAACGACTGTAGAGATATCAAGATTTTCGGATATGATTTTAAATTCTATTCGGCGAGCTAAAATTGAAGAAGCTAAGGATCTAACTTTACGACTTAGCAGAATCATGGATCAATTTGATTTAAATGATTTTGATAAGGAAAGAAAGCCTAGTTTCTTTCAAAAGCTGTTCAAGAAAGCGAAAAACTCGATGGAAACGATTTTTAAGAAATATGAAACAATGCAAATGGATGTCGAACAAGTTGGCATAACTCTAAAGAAATATGAGGCTGAAATTCTAAAGGAAAACGATCAGTTAGAAACAATGTTCCATCATAATCTTGCCTATTACGAGGAGCTTCAAAAATATATTGCAGCTGGAGAAATTGCTATTCAGGAATTATCAACAAAGCTTATACCTGAGTGGGAAGAAAAGGCGAAGGTATCTGGCAATCAGTTAGACCAGTTAAAATTACAATCCTTAGTCCAGGCTAAAGAAATGTTGGACCACCGGGTATACGACTTACAGCTAGCTGAAAATGTTGCACTGCAAAGTCTTCCCATGATTAAACTTACACAAACGGGGAATGACGAATTAGTTCAAAAGATCAATACTTCATTTATAATTACTCTGCCATTATTCAAGCAGGCTCTAGCTCAAACGGTAGCACTGAAACGTCAGCAGGTGATTGAAAAAGCTCAGCAGACTTTAGATGCTCAAACAAATGAATTATTGTTAAAAAACGCTAATAATGCCGCCTTGCAAGAAAAAGCGATGGCACGATTAACAAATGGTAGCTTGATTCAATTAGAATCGCTTGAAAAGACCTGGGGAACGATTATCCAGGGGATTGAAGATGTGAAAGATATTTATAGTAAAGCAAATGAAGAACGAACAGAGGGTACAAATAAATTAGCAGATTTAAAGAAACGTTTTGAACAGAAAGTCGCAAAGTAAAGGTGTCATCTAATTGACACTTTTTTTAGACCTTTCAAAAAATAGAAAGCTAAATAATCTGTATTTTTATTGTTGTAAATATACAAAAATTTGAAACTTTTAAATGTATAGCTCGTAAATACTAGTACTAGAAAAATTTGGAGCTGACTTATTATGCTTTATTTAGCAATCGTTTTTTCATTACCTATATATACTTTTGCAATTTTCGGATTATATTATCCGCAAGATATGATTCTTTTTATGGATAGATGGCGTTATAGCGAAGAGCCCGAGTTTTCAGATTTACAAATGACTCTGTTTAAGTGGGGCAATATTGCTGCCATAGTGATAGTAACTATATTTCTTATTTTTAGTGGAATAATTACTTTCATGCCTGACTAAGAACAAGAAGTAAGACCGAAAGAATATTAGAATTCTCCTTTAAGTAGCTAGTTTTATAGTAGGAAAGCGTATCTCTATATTTAGTGATACGCTTTTTATTTACGAAAAAATCAATTTAATTCCAATAAAACCATCTTCCATGCCCATCCGGTTTGAGAAATGTCTTTTTTGAAACGACTTTGCCATTTTCAAGGTGCTCCTGATGAAGATTTAAATCGTACATATTGTTATAGACATGGTAAATAGAGCGTGTGTAACTCATTTTATTTAATAACGCTTTAAAGTCATTTTTTAACTGTGCAGGAAATTGGTTTGCAACATGAGTATGGAACAAAACAATTTGATTTTCAGGTGAATTGGATTGAATAATATTCGGTAATAGTTCTAATAGGTCTCCTTCATACATTTCTTTTTCAACTGCATTTGCAATTTTACTGGCTGCCACAAACTGCTTCCTTCTTTCTTGGTGCTCTGGCCAAATTAATGCAAGCATCCATTCGAATTCTTCTCTATTACTTAAATCCACAATATTTAAATCAATTCCAATGCGCTTTTCTATTTTCAAGTCTACATTTATAGTATTTGGTAAATTTCCTCCTTTGTTTTCAGATTGAATTGTTATCGAATTATCGAAATTATCTACTCTAAATGATTGATTATCTTCTTTATATTCATAATTGTAAGCATCTAAACAAAGCAATAGCCCAGCACTTGTGCCGATTTCTATGAGTGTTAGAGGCTTGTTCGTATTCTTTTGTATATCTAAAAAAGTCGGGTATAGATAGGCAGCTCTTCTCACCTCATTTGTTTGGACTAGCTTTGTATGAAACAAGTCAAGAAGCTGTTCTTTATGTGTAAGTACGAATTCTTTAAAAGGTTCAAAGCACTCATCAAATGGTAAGGGATTTTCAGTTAAAGACGGGTAATAATTTCGCAAAGGAGCATCAGATTTCGTTAGAAGATATTGAATAGATGCAAAAAAGAGATTTGGTTTTGGCTGAGAAGCTGGAATTTTATCAATAATATCAAGTAATTCCAAATCCTCGATAACTCGTATACTCAAATAAGCATATAGCTCACTACTACCTTTCGCTTCTTTGTCGGCGAATTGTTGAAAGTTTTTTTTATAATCATCCATTTCATCATCCCCTTGTTGATTGATTAAGTTAAGTGTATACTTTTGGTAAAATTATGAAAATTAATACTTTTTAATTATTACGATTAAGATTTTTAATTGGTGGGATGAAAATGGAAACAAAATGTTTGAAATCCTTTGTAGTTGCTGGTAAAACTGAAAACTTTCGAGAAGCCGCTGAACTTCTTTATATTTCTCAGCCTTCAATAACAGTACATATTCATCAATTAGAAGATTACCTACAAATTCAATTATTTAAAAGGGAGAGTGGAAAGGTCGCTTTAACAGAAGAGGGGAAATTCTTTTTAACTGAGGCAGAGGAAATCCTAAATAAAATTGAGCAAGGGAAGCAGAACCTGAAATTGTTTTCAGAAAAGAAAAACGTCAAGCTTACTATTGTGATTTCACCGATGCTGGTTGATTCAACTATACCTCAGATAATCTATCAATTTATAATAGAAAACCCATCCTATGAGGTAACCTTAATGGTTGTGGAATCTGAGAGAATAGGAAGTTTATTGCAATCTGGACAAGCGCATATCGGAATTGGGTTGACACCAAGTGATAGTGAGTTTATACAGGATGAATTAATTCATACTAGCCCGCTAGAGTTCGTGGTGCCGCTAGATCAATATGATGATGAAACAGGTGTCAACTTTGATATCCACGAGCTTTTTAGAACTTATCCTTTCTTTACAAATCATATATCCAGCATCTTTCCCAGCATCAATCTATTAGTCAAAAATCATTTTCATTATGTAAAACCGATTTCCATTCCTCAATCTTATATTGTGAAAAGGTTCATAAAGGATGGCCTGGGAATATCCTTTTTACCCAAGCTTATTATTCGTAGAGAGATGATGGAGGGTCGGTTTAATGTCATACCGTTTACAGAATTCGAGCTACCATCAGTAAAAATATACATGCAATATAAGCTGAACGATAAAAAAACGTTATTAATTAGAGAAAAGCTGCTATCTTCTTATCTAGTTTAAAATGCAGTTAAATCAATAAAGGAGCATTCTATGAATCTAAATTTTAAAAGTAATAATGATTTTACTCCAATAGTTGAGCATGTAAAAAATACCGCTAATCAAGTCGTTTGTTCAGGAGCTGCTACATTTGTTATTCATAAGGATACAGTTGTCATTGAAGAGTATTGGGGTAAACAATCCAATAAGAATGATGCACGGACTGTTCAAGCAAACACCCAATTTCACGTAGCATCTGTTCGAAAAAGCTATATTGGTTTTGCAGTAGCTTACGCAATTTTTACCGGCAAAATTCAGAGTATAGATGATCACGTCCTTCAATATTTACCAGAGCTTGATACTGAAATCTGGGAGAATACCACAATAAGACATTTATTAACCCATACACATGGTCTAAATGAATTAGACGGGCAAATTTTCCGCGAATATCCAGTCGGTGAAAATTGGACATATAGGCAAGTCAATATAAATACCCTAACCGAACTGGTCAACCGGACTACCCAAAAAACAGTTTCTCATATCCTGCATGAACAAGTTTTTGAGCCATTAGGTTTGAAAGAAACTGGTTGGTATAGCAATTCACACGAAAAACTTGTAGATGTTATTCTTACGGACGGTCAGCACAGGAAATGGAACATCGACAAAAGTACTGATGGTGACAGGATGAATATGTTTGTTTCTGCAAGGGAATTGGCTTTCTGGGGGTACTTACATTTAAAAGAAGGAAATATTAACGGGAAACAGATAGTACCAAAAGAATTGCTAAATTTAGCTATTTCATTACAAAGTCCTTCAACAATAGATAAAGATCTCCCTCAAAACGGTTTTTTATGGTTTGTTAAGGCTTTACCTGCAACAAAAACAGAGATTGGTGCGAGTGTCCCAAAAGGAGCCTTTCAAATCCTTGGATATACAGGCGTGACACTGTTGGTCATACCAGATGAAGACATAGTTGCAGTTCGTATGTTTAATAGCTATGGTTCACCAGAAGGCTATGACTATTTAGAGGATGTTAGGTCATTTGGAGATACAGTGATGGATTGTTTGAAAAAGCTAGAAATAGAAAATGTACAAAATCGAACGCTTTCACTATAAGTCGTTCCTTTGGATTATTCCCTGCAACTGGTTTAAACTTTTGAATGGCAATAGAGTGTAAAAATACATACGATGCTGCCCATTAAATTTAAACTATTTCTAAGGAGTAATTACAATGAATGAACTACAAATTAAACAATTCCGCCAATCAGAGCATGATGTGGATCCTATCTATTTAAATCGTTGGTCTCCTAGATCTTTTTCTGAGAAAGAGGTGCCTGAGGACGTTCTAATGCGCGTGTTTGAAGCAGCACGCTGGGCTCCTTCTGCAATCAATCTACAGCCCTGGAGATTTATCATTGCACGAAGTGAAGAGGATCGAGCAAAATTCAATTCCTTCATCTTAGATGGGAACCGTCGCTGGTGCGAAAAAGCTCCAGTATTAGCTGTACTTATTTCAGATAAGGAAGATCCAGTGCATGCTTTTGACAGTGGCACGGCATGGGGCTTTTTAGCACTACAGGCTGCAAAAGAAGGTTTAGTAACTCATGCGATGGGTGGATATGAAAAGGACAAGGCCCGTGAAGTTCTAAATATTCCTGACAACTTCGATCTTCAAATTGTAATTGCCATTGGCTACCAAGGTGAGAAAGAGGCATTACCAGAAGATTTACAAGGTCGTGAACAGCCATCTACACGTCGCCCATTAAATGAAACAATTTTTGAGGGCACTTTTAAATAACACCATAAACATTATTAAAGGGTTTTTTACACGATCGTATAGCGTCGTGTAAAAACCCTTTAAAATTTAACCAGATAACTATTTACATTATTTAATTATAAAAAAGAGAGCCAATCCTTAACATATGCTAACAAACCTAAAAATGCGCCAATACCAGCTCCGAAAAAGGCTGGTACTACTAAATTTGATGTTATTTTAGCCTTCACCTTACTGTTTCCCACCGAAACTCCTCACTTTCTAAACGATATTACTATAATTATATATAATCAATTCATTACTGTAAATCAATTAGTTTCCATATATTGGATTTC
Source organism: Ureibacillus chungkukjangi (assembly GCF_044795995.1). NCBI lineage: Bacteria > Bacillati > Bacillota > Bacilli > Caryophanales > Caryophanaceae > Ureibacillus > Ureibacillus chungkukjangi. The sequence continues at coordinate 1,915,714 of NZ_CP085009.1, forward strand.
GAAGATTTATTCACATAATATTCGAACATTAAAAAATTTAATTTTCTATCTCAAAATTAGATTAAATTGTGCTAATCTAGAGATAGGTTTTGGAATATTCTTATATAAAATAATTTGCTTTTAATTTAGAAGACATCAGAAATGGAGATTTGTATTATGGTAATGAGCGAATTTCGTATTGAAAAAGATTTTTTAGGTGAAAAGGAAATACCAAAAAACGCATATTATGGCGTACAAACAATGAGGGCTATTGAGAATTTCCCAATTACTGGATACCGAATCCATCCAGTGCTTATAAAATCTTTAGGTATTGTAAAAAAAGCTGCCGCACTAGCCAATATGAAGGTGGGTATGTTAGACAATAAAATTGGACAATTCATTATACAAGCATGTGATGAAGTGATTGATGGAAAATGGAATGACCAATTTATTGTTGACCCGATTCAGGGTGGTGCTGGGACATCTATCAATATGAATTCAAACGAAGTAATTGCAAATCGTGCACTTGAACTTATGGGAGTGGAAAAGGGGAATTATAAAGTCATTAGTCCCAATAGCCATATCAATATGTCTCAGTCAACAAATGACGCATTTCCAACAGCAACTCATATTGCAGTCTTAAGCTTAATGCATCAATTACTCGATTCAACTAAAACTATGCAAGATGCGTTTGGGTCAAAGGCGAAAGAATTTGCCGGTGTTATAAAAATGGGCCGTACACATTTACAAGATGCTGTACCGATATTACTTGGTCAAGAGTTCGAGGCTTATGCTAGAGTGATTTCTCGTGATATATCACGTATGTCACTATCTATTCAGCATTTATATGAAGTGAATATGGGGGCAACCGCTGTTGGTACAGGCTTAAATGCAGACCCGAAGTATATTGAAGCAGTTATACAAAATCTTAGGGATTTAAGTGGGTTGCCATTAAGTGGAGCAGAACATTTAGTGGATGCAACTCAAAATACGGATTGTTATACTGAAGTATCTGCCATGTTAAAGGTTTGCATGATTAATATGTCTAAAATTGCCAATGATTTTCGTTTAATGGCCTCTGGACCACGCGATGGATTATTTGAAATTGTGTTACCAGCTCGTCAGCCTGGATCATCAATCATGCCTGGTAAAGTAAATCCCGTGATGGCAGAAGTAGTAAACCAAGTTGCTTTTCAAGTTATGGGGAATGATTTAACGATTTCACAAGCCTCTGAAGCTGGCCAATTTGAATTAAACGTAATGGAGCCTGTCCTATTCTATAATTTAATTCAATCTATCTCGATTATGAATAATGTATTTAAAGTGTTTACAGAGAAATGTGTATTAGGTATTAAAGCAAATGTAGAGCATTTAAAACAATATGTCGAACAAAGTGTAGGGATTATTACTGCTGTAAATCCTCATATTGGATATGAGCTTGCTGCTCAAATTGCAAAAGAGGCAATTGAAACAGGGAACTCTGTTCGTGAGTTATGTATTAAATCAGGTGCCCTAACTGCCGAACAGTTAGATAAAATATTAGATCCATATGAAATGACGCATCCAGGTATTGCAGGTGGAAGAAGCTTATAAGATTGTAAGAGAAATATCTAAAGTTCAGCCAATATTGGTTGAACTTTTTATTTGAATCATCTGGAAATTATTTCATTTAAATTGAGTGTAAATTATTGAAAACAAGAACATATGTTTGTATAATTGTATTAACACCTTTAGTTTATAGCATAAAGCCTAATTATATTGGAGGGTTTAAGATGCCGAGAAATAAAGGAATAACTGATGATATGATTATAGAGATGTACAAAAGTGGCATGCCTTATAAAGAGATGGTTCCAATTATTGGGCTATCTAATCGAGCCATCTATAATGTAATTGCTAAGCATAATGTCACCGTTAATCGTGAGCCATCCAGTGGCCAACCAAGAAAACATAAGGTCAATGAAGACTTTTTTAAAATCTGGTCCCATGAAATGGCTTGGGTATTTGGATTATTTGTTACGGATGGAACAGTTAGTGGAAATGCACATAGCATAAACTTCGCTCAAAAAGATGAAAGAATCCTTAAACTAGTGGCCAAATATATGGAAGTAGCCTACGTAGTACGACCAATCAGCACCACTAGAACCGTACCCATCTTAGTTATAAACTCAAAAGAAATTAAAAATGATCTGGCTAATTTAGGAGTTACTTCCAATAAATCTTTAACTTTACCTTTTCCAGACGTGCCGGAAGAATTTATGGGCTCATTTGTACGAGGGGTAGTGGACGGGGATGGGTGGGTACAAGACCGTGGTTATGTAATGAATATTACTACAGCTAGTTATAATTTCGCTGAAGGATTATATAACATATTTAAAAAATGGAATTTGAAAACTGAAATAACAAACCAATTGACAAATTCAGGGCGAAAAGTATATAGAGTTTGGGTAAAAGGTAAAGAAAGTATTTCAGAGCTATCTAGGCTTATTTATAATAATTGTGAAGAAAATTATGTATATACAAAACGTGAGAGGCTTACACAATGGATTAAAGAAACGGAGGTGAAGTATTTTGTGGAAATCTGTTAATGGTAGATTAATTCAAACGGTTGACGATACTAGGGCTGAATATAAAACACGTATAAGTAAATCATTGCTAACAGAGCTAAAAAAACTAGCAGACGAACATAATACACATGTAGGATATTTATTAGAAACTGGATTTGTGCAGATTTTAAAAGAAAATTATATAAACTTCGATAAAAAAAACAGACCCAAGGATCGAGTTGAATTCAGAACAACATGTAATAAAGAAGTACTAGAAAATCTTAGAGTATTTGCTAAGGATAATAAATTGAATTTAAATGATGTTATTGAAGCAAGTTGCAACTTAATTGATATTGAGCAAGTTAAAGATGGTAAATGGAGATATCGTATTGAAAGTTAGCAAAGGAGTATTTAGATACTCCTTTTTATACTTCTATAAATAGGGATGTGGTCGTAATATCTATTATAGGAAGCTAAGTATCATTTAAAAAGTATACTCTTAATAGTGAGACAGAAACCAAAATAGCTCTGAAACCAATTTTTAATCTTCAACTAGTACCATTAATCTTATAGTGTTTATAAATTAACACCTGTTGCTTTAGGCAAAAAAATACAGCCTAGACTTCCCAAGCTGTATTTTCAAGCTTATTCTTTTGTTTTTGATAATTCACTTTCTGTGACCCATTTATGATTTGTTACTTTTTCTCCTGTTGTTGAAATGTAATCTACCATATATACAGTAGTTTCTATTGCCGAATCAATTGTTCCTGTTGCTCCTTGCATTCCGTGCATATGGTCTGCATTAATGGTTGCTTGATCACCTGGCTTTAAAGGATCTTCACCAGCTCCCTTTAGTTCCTCATGAATCACCCATTTATGATTTGTAACAGGTTCTCCACCATTTGATGGTGTATAAGATACTGCATAAACTGTTGTATCATAAGCACCTACAATTGTAGCTTCAGCATTATTCATGCCTTCCATATGGTTTGCTTGTATTATAGCTGTGCTACCGACTGAGTATGTTGGATAACTAGCTTCTTTTAAACCATCTGGTAACTTGCCATCAGTTGAATGATTCATTGTTGAATGGTCAATTTGTGTAGTTTCTTCTTTATCATCTTGTGACATATCATGAGCAGCATCTTCATTGTCTCCACAAGCAGATAAATTCAATACAATGGCTAATACTATAATTACAAAACTGAATTTAGACACCGTAAAACCCCTCCATAAGCTATATTATTTTACATCGAATTCATCCTATTAATCGTAACAATTTTCAATCAAAAAATGCTGTGAAATTTTATTGAAATTTTCCAAATAAACCATCTACTAAGTTAGCAAAAAGCCTATTACAGAATACTATTATAAACTATTTTCACTATTTACAGGCTGGAATAATTGCGAAATTTTGCTTTGTCAATAACCAAAAGTTTTCATATTTTCTCTTTCGTGTATATATGAAATCTGTGTTTTTTTAATGGTAATACCTATTTTTAATCGTTTTTGTATAGAAATTCTCTAAAAAACTAATAAATTTTCAAAAATATATTTATTATTTAAATAAAAAGTATTGCAATTTTGTGAACGACAAAATAAAATGAGAAATGTAAAAACTATTAAACTAGAATTTTACGAACACAAAGTAGAAAATAATAACCTAAAAAAGGGGGATAATTATGGCGGGGAAAATTAGAGAAAATATTAATTATGACAAGATTGCACAAATGGAATCATTCAAAAAGTTAACGAAAAGAAAAAACAACTTCTTATGGACTCTTACTGTTATTTTTTTAGTTGCTTACTTGTTATTACCTATCTTAACTTCATTTACTGAAATTCTACATCATAAAGCTGTAGGAGAAATTACGTGGGTATGGTTCTACTCTGCTGGGCTATTTATCATGACATGGGGACTAGCTCATCTATACGTATCAAAGGCGAATTCATTCGATAAGGAAGCAAAAGCGATTATCGAAGAGTATGAGAGAGGTGTTAATTAATGAGTATTACTGCTATTGCAATGTTCGTCGGGATTGTTGGCTTAACATTAGCTATCACATGGTGGGCATCAAGAAAAAATAATACTGCTAGCGATTTCTATACTGCTGGTGGAGGTTTAAAAGGTTGGCAAAATGGACTAGCTATCTCAGGTGACTATTTATCTGCTGCTTCATTCCTTGGTATTGCTGGATCTATCGCTTTAGCTGGATTTGATGGATTCTTCTTCTCACTTGGTTATTTAGTAGCTTACTTAGTGGTTTTATATATCGTAGCTGAACCATTACGTAACCTTGGTAAATTTACTTTAGCGGACATGATTTCTGCTCGTTTTGATGCAAAAAAGGTTCGTGGAACAGCTGCTTTAAGTTCAATTGTAATTGTTTTATTCTATATGATCGCTCAGCTTGTTGGTGCAGGTGCACTTATTCAATTATTATTAGGAATTGATTATTGGGTAGCAGTACTTCTTGTAGGTTTCATGATGACAGTCTATGTATTATTTGGCGGTATGACTGCAACTTCTTGGGTACAAATTATCAAAGCATGTCTTTTAATGTTAGGTACAGTCATTATTTCATTCTTAGTATTAGCTAAATTCGATTTTAATATCTTAACTATGTTCTCACATATGTCTACTGCAACAGAAGCTGGTGAAGCATACTTAAACCCTGGTCTAAAATATACAAATGGAATTGACACGATTTCAATGTTAATTGCTTTAGTATTAGGAACTGCAGGTTTACCACATATTTTAATGCGTTTCTTCACAGTAAAGGATGCTCAAACAGCTCGTTCTTCAGTAATTTGGGCAACTTGGATTGTTGGTTTATTCTATGTGTTAACAATCTTCTTAGGATTTGGTGCTGCTGCATTCGTAGGTAAAGATGCAATTGTTGCTGCAAACGCTGCTGGTAACATGGCTGCCCCACTTCTTGCACAAGCTTTAGGTGGAGATATTCTATTCTCCTTCGTATGTGCTGTTGCCTTTGCAACAATCTTAGCAGTAGTAGCAGGTCTTGTACTTTCTGGAGCATCTGCCCTTTCACATGATATCTATGGTCAAATCATTAAAAAAGGTAAAGTAACTGAAAGAGAACAAGTAATTGCTGCTCGTACAGGTTCAATTATTATTTCTGTAATTTCTATCGTATTAGCATTAGGAGCACAAACTCTAAACGTTGCGTTCTTAGTATCTTTAGCATTCTGTATCGCAGCGTCTGCTAACCTACCAGTAATAATTTACACAATCTACTGGAAGCGTTTCAATACAACGGGTGCAGTTACAGGAATGTTAACTGGTTTAATTTCAGCATTAATTTTAGTAGCGCTTTCACCAAACGTTTGGAATCCAGTAGAAGGTGCAGCAATCTTCGTTGGAGAAGCTTTATTCCCATTAGGAAATCCAGCTATCATCTCTGTTCCACTAGGATTCTTAGGTGGATGGATTGGTACCCTACTTTCTAAAGAAGCTGATGAAGCGAAATATCGCGAAGTTGAAGTTAAAGCTCAAACTGGTATTTCTGTTCAAGACGTATCACACTAATACACAAAATGGCCTCGAGCACTAGTTGCTCGAGGTTTTTATATTTATTACTTCCCTTTTTACTCATAATGGAATAATATAGAAATCAAATAATATCAAGAGGTGAAGGTAAATGTCGAATTCAAGAGCTAAGAAAAACAGGTTGCGTGTACTACGTGAGCAAGGTAAAGATGTAACTATACAACGGGGAGATGTAAAGTTTAGTACGCATGAACGAATGACAAAGACAAAGCAGGAATCCTTAAATAAATTTTATAAGAAGCATAAAAGGCATTTCCAGGACAATCACAATGATTCTTCTGGAGATGCCTTTTGTTTTTTAGTTAATACGACTATGGTTAGTAAAATCAGTACAGTACCAAGCCAATCGATCCATCCAAAAGCAACATTTAGAAATAGAACGGATGTTACAGCAGCCGACAATGGCTCGGCACAAGCCAATAGACTGGTTTCAGATGCAGATAAGTATTTTAAACTCTCAAGATAACTATAAAAAGCAAGGACTGTACCGCAAACAACTACAAATAAAAAGGCTAAGCTTGTAGAGAAATACCATTCCCCTTCAAAGCTCCAGGGAGGTGTTACAAAGCTGAACACAACCCCACCGATAATCATGCCCCAGCCAACTACGATAGTAGACCCCCAGCGTTTTAGAAGCTCGATTGGTTGAATAGTATAAAATGCAAGTCCAAAAGCAGCTAAAATCCCCCATAGAAAGCCTAGCTTTGAGATTGATAAGTTTTGGATATTACCATGAGTTACGAGTAAAAATGTACCAAATAGCGCTAAGAAAACCGCAATCATTTCTTTTGAAGTTGGTCGTCTCTTAGCTTTTAATATAAAATATCCAGTTACAATAGCTGGACCTAAGTATTGTAAAACAGTAGCAGTTGCTGCGTTTCCATGCTTAATCGCAGCTAAGTATGTATATTGTACCCCAATCATCCCTATAATTCCGAAAATTACAATTCCCAAAATATCAGCTTTGTGACGCCATACATCAAATACCCGATTCCCATGTTGTTTATAGGCTATTAATGTAAGTAAGAAGCCTGCAGACAACAGTCTAGCGGTAGTTAGCCATTCTGCACTGATATGTAATTCTTGAAAGAGATATTGAGAAACTGTCCCAGAGATACCCCAGAAAAACGCTGCAGTTAATACTAGAATAATCCCTTTTGTTCTACCCTGTAAGTTCATATTAGACCTCCTAGAAAATAAAGGAAACAAGTCTATCTTATTCGTTATATCTATTGAAAGCAACATAAATTTAAGATTATAAATTCTATATAAACCAAAAAAGATATGTAAAAGCGGATAGTCGCCTTTACATATCGATAATAGATTAAATCTTAATTGCTTGAAGGAATAACTTTAACACGCATTAGCTCACCATCATTGGATACATCAATTTTTAAAGATCCATTTGAATAGCGGTCTGCTTTTGATAATGACTTCACTTCAATCGTTTCTTGTACGTTTTCTTCTGTTTCTAATAACACAGTATCGTTTGCTGAAACCACTTTTACAGCAAAAATTCGATGTGGATTCGTTTTTAACTCTTTTAATGTGACTACGCCTCGTTTTGCACGCGTACTTTTCTCAACCTCTGTTACATTCATGCGTTTGACAGATCCGCGATGTGTAACAATCGCTACTTCTTGCTTTTCTTCAGAATTGAGCAGGTTTACGGCTATTAATAAATCGCCATCCTTTAAATTGATACCTTTAACGCCACCAGTTTTTACACCAGTTACAGGTATTTCGTCAATATCAAATCGTAGACTATAGCTTAAGTAAGATGTTAACAACACTTCTTTTTCAGCTGAAATAAGACTTACAAAAATCATTTCATCTTCGCCTTTAAGGTTCATAGTCTTAATTGGTTTAGAATATCGAGTAACTGCATAATCTGCTAATGCTGAGCGTTTAATTTGTCCTTCTTTTGTTGCTGTGAGGATATAAACATTTTCTTGATCGAATTTATCAATACCAATGACATCTATGATCTCCTCATCTTGCTCGATAGGAACAATACTTGAAATATGCTGGCCAAGATCCTTCCAGCGAATATCAGGTAGCTCATGAACAGGCTGATAAATATAATTTCCTTTGTTTGTAAAGAGCATTAGATGATGCTGAGTATTAAGTGTCTCTTCAAATAATAGATAATCAGAATCCTTCATTGCAAAATCCTGACCATTAGAAGCTGAATGAGAACGTGTGCTTGTGCGTTTCACATATCCGTCCTTTGTTACTGTTACTACAACTTCTTCACTTGGAACTAATACATCTAGAGTTAACTTAATTTCTTCAATTTCCGCTTGAATGACTGAACGACGCTCTTCAGCAAACTTAGCACGGATTTCTGCTAGTTCTGATTTGATGACATTAATCAATTCTTTTTCATTCCCCAAAATATCCATTAGCTTTGAGATTAACTTCTCAAGTTCTTCTTGTTCGGCACGCAGCTCAGTAATATCTGTATTAGTTAAGCGATACAGCTGTAAGCTAACAATTGCTTCAGATTGAGCTTCTGTAAAACCAAATTGTAGTTCTAAGTTATTTTTCGCATCACGTTTATCTTTTGAAGCACGAATAGTTATAATTACTTCATCCAAAATTGAAATAGCTTTGATTAAACCTTCAACGATATGTAAACGATCATTAGCCTTTTTAAGGTCAAATTTAGAACGTTTTGTCACTACATCCTTTTGGTGTTTGATATATGAATCCAGCATTAAAGGTAATGTCATCATTGTTGGACGACGATTATGAATGGCAATCATATTAAAATTGTAGTTGACTTGTAGTTCAGTTGATTTATATAGGTAGTTTAGTATACCAACTGCTTGTACATCCTTTTTAAGTTCAATAACGATACGAAGACCTGTGCGATCCGATTCGTCTCGAATTTCAGAGATACCCTCTAATCGCTTATCTACTCTTTGCTCGTCTATTTTCTTTACTAGGTTAGCTTTATTCACTTCAAAAGGAAGTTCGGTAATGATGATTTGTTCTTTACCACCCTTTACTGCTTCAATCGTAGTTTTAGAACGTACGATTATTTTTCCTCTACCTGTTTCATAAGCCTTTTTAATCCCCTCGACACCCTGAATAATTCCACCAGTAGGAAAATCAGGCCCCTTGATAACTGTCATTAATTCATCAACGGAACATTGGGGGTTATCTAAACGCAAAAGTACTGCATCAAGCGATTCAGTTAAATTATGAGGCGGTATATCTGTAGCATAACCTGCAGAAATCCCTGTAGAACCGTTTACAAGCAAGTTTGGAAATCTTGAAGGTAAAACGGTTGGCTCTAAATCTTGGTCATCAAAGTTTGGAACAAAATCTACAGTTCCCTTATTAATATCGCGAAGCATTTCAGCAGCAATTGAAGAAAGCCTTGCTTCTGTATAACGCATCGCTGCTGGTGGATCACCATCTACCGAACCGTTGTTCCCATGCATCTCTATAAGCATATGGCGCATTTTCCAATCCTGACTTAAACGAACCATTGCATCATACACGGATGTATCTCCATGTGGATGGAAATTACCGATTACATTTCCGACTGTTTTTGCAGATTTACGGAAAGGTTTTTCGTTCGTATTCCCCTCATTGAACATGGCATATAGAATTCGTCGTTGTACAGGCTTTAAACCGTCACGTGCATCAGGTAAAGCGCGATCCTGAATGATGTATTTACTATAACGACCGAACCGATCGCCCATCACTTCTTCTAACGGTAATTCTTGAAATCGTTCGGGTGTCGTCATACTTCTAAATCCTCCTCATGTTGGATGAAATCGCTATCTAAAATATTTAAGTCATCCTCCATACCAAAATCTACATTGGATTCAATCCATTTACGTCTAGGTTCAACCTTATCGCCCATTAATGTTGTAACGCGACGTTCAGCACGTGCGCCATCTTCTATTGTTACACGAATTAAAGTTCGTGTTTCAGGGTTCATTGTTGTATCCCATAACTGATCGGCATTCATTTCACCAAGTCCTTTATAACGTTGGAGCATATAGCCTTTACCAACCTTTTGGATAGAAGCTTGCAATTCTTTTTCTGTCCAAGCGTACTCGATTACTTCTTTTTTGCCGGTACCACGAGAAACTTTGTAAAGAGGTGGTAGTGCAATGTATACCTTACCAGCATCAATTAATGGTCTCATATATTTATAGAAGAAAGTTAAAAGTAATACCTGGATATGAGCGCCATCAGTATCGGCATCGGTCATAATGATGACTTTATTGTAAGCGGAATCATCAATATTAAAATCTGCTCCTACTCCAGCACCAATTGTATGAATGATTGTAGAAATTTCTTCATTTTTCATGATGTCTGATAGCTTTGCTTTTTCCGTATTAATTACTTTTCCGCGCAAAGGCAAGATTGCCTGGAATGTACGGTCACGGCCTTGCTTAGCCGAACCACCGGCAGAATCACCCTCTACTAGATATAACTCATTACGAGCAGCGTTTTTCGATTGTGCAGGTGTCAGCTTACCAGAAAGAAGTGTACTGGACTTTTTCTTTTTGCCACTACGTGCATCCTCTCGAGCTTTACGGGCTGCTTCTCGAGCTTGCTGTGCACGTATAGCCTTACGAACAAGCGAAGCAGACAATTCAGCGTTCTCTTCTAGTACATAAAGCATTTGCTCAAGTACAACACTCTCTACTGCAGAACGAGCTTCAGTTGTACCAAGCTTACTTTTCGTTTGCCCTTCAAATTGTAAAAGATGCTCTGGAATACGAACAGATACAATAGCCGAAAGTCCTTCTCGAATATCAGTACCTTCTAGGTTTTTATCCTTTTCCTTTAAAAGCCCAACTTTTCGTGCGTACTCATTAAATACCTTTGTCATGGCTGATTTTGCACCAGTTTCATGTGTTCCGCCATCTCGTGTACGAACGTTATTAACAAATGAAAGGATTGTTTCTGAATAACCATCGTTAAATTGAAATGCGAATTCTACCTCAATACCTTCTTGAGAGCCTTCGACATATTTAACAGGATGAAGAACATCTTTTTCCTCATTCAAGTATGTAACAAACGCTTCAATTCCGTTTTCATAATGGAAAACATCAGCTTGTCCCTCGCCGCGCTCATCAATAAGCTCGATTTTTAACCCTTTAAGTAAAAAGGCTGATTCACGTAGTCGTTCAGCTAATATATCGTAATTGAATTTTGTCACAGAGAATATTTCTTTGTCCGGCAAGAAGCTGACATTCGTTCCCGTTTCTTTTGTTGTTCCAATTACTTCAAGTGTTGTAACCGGCTTTCCGCCTTGCTCAAATCGCTGACGGAAAATTTGACCATCACGATAAATAGTTACTTCTAAAAATTTAGAAAGTGCATTAACTACAGACGAACCTACTCCGTGTAGACCACCACTTGTTTTATAGCCACCCTGACCAAATTTACCTCCAGCATGAAGGATTGTAAAAATAACTTCAGGTGTCGGCTTCCCCATTTTATGCATTCCGGTTGGCATGCCTCGACCATAGTCACGAACACTCACAGATCCATCCTCATGAATCCTTACAATGATATGTGATCCAAATCCACCAAGAGCTTCATCCACTGCATTATCAACTATTTCATAAACTAAGTGATGAAGACCTCGACTGTCTGTGGAGCCAATATACATTCCTGGTCGTTTTCGAACCGCTTCTAATCCTTCTAATACTTGAATGGCATCGTCATCATATGCGATCCCTGGCTGATTTATTGCCAAATCAAATCCCCCTCCAAAAATACAAACATCCGTTCTGTTTCTATATCCATCGTAATGAGTATAGTAATTTCTGTCAATATTCCTTTTACCAGAAATAAGCTTTTTTATTGTATCAAACTCAAGTCACTCTGCACAAATAGAACTTTATAAAATCAAGTGTGGCTTGGCGTATTTGAAACTTTATTGAACTATATTATAGGCAAATCAATTTCGGCTTGTATATATACCCGTGCTCTTTGAAATATTTATCAAACTACTCGTATCTCTTCTAGTAATGGATAACCTACTTAAAAAGGTAAAAGTGTTTACATATTTTTATTATAACTGTAAATCTAAAAACATATTGTACATTTATTCACGATAATTTTTACTTTTTCCTTCAAGTTCATTCATTTTCTTTAAAAAAACTTTGTTATGATTGAGCTACAGACTCGCAATAGTATAAAAAACTACTCGTCCCGTCACACTTGTTGGGGGTCTATTTAGTTTGATCGATAAAAGAACTAAATACAAATACATCTTCCTCAAATGGTTAAAAAGGTGGTATATTGTTATTACAAGTATTAGTACCAACTATTAATTTTTTGAAAGGAACATTCTATGGTTAATGTAATTATACTTATATTGGCTGCCTATTTAATTGGCTCCATTCCTTCTGGCCTTTGGGTTGGTAAAATCTTTTACAAAAAAGATATTAGAGAGCATGGTAGTGGAAATTTAGGTGGGACAAATTCATTTCGTGTTTTAGGTAAAAAAGCGGGACTTGTCGTAACGATCCTGGACATTTTAAAAGGGACAGCTGCTACATTACTGCCACTTGTTCCGTTTTTTGCAGATACAACAATACATCCGCTATTATTAGGAGCAATAGCAGTTGTTGGACATATGTTTCCTATCTTTGCTGGATTCCGTGGTGGAAAGGCTGTCGCAACCTCTGGCGGAGTACTGTTAGGCTATGCATGGCCATTATTCCTCTTATTAATTGTAGCATTCTTTTTAGCATTAAAGGTTACCAAAATTGTAAGCTTATCTTCGATGATTATTTCAGTTATAGCAGTTATTTATAGCATTATTTATATGATTGTGACTGGAGATATCGCTTTATTGATTTTAATCTTAATATTAACTGTCTTTATATTCTATCGTCACCGTGCAAATCTTAAGCGTATAAAAGAAGGAACAGAACCAAAAGTAAAATGGATTTAAAGATCGGTCTGAAGGGATGTTTATGTATGAACATAAAAGTTACCAAAGAAGCATTACAGTGGTTTAAAGAAGAGATGGAAGTATCTCCTGGCGATATGATTCGTTTTTACGCACGTTATGGTGGTTCTTCCCCGTTTCATGAAGGGTTTTCCCTTGGCATGAATCGTGAGGAGTGGCATGATGTTGGCATAAAGCAAACGATTGATGGAGTTCATTTCTACATTGAAAAAGACGACCTTTGGTTTTTTAATGAGCATGATCTACTAATTGATGTAAATATAGAAGCAGACGAACTTAAATATGAATATTTAGCGTAATAATTAGAGCGAGAAGTGATTCTAGAAGATGACTTCTCGCTTTTTTGTATTTAAATAGAGGTTTTTAAATATAGGCATTGAACTAGTAAGGAAAGAATACGCATTAAGAGAGGTAAAATAAGTGGAATATTATAAAGCAATTCGTAAATATGTAGGTAATAAACCATTACTATTACCTGGTTCAGTAGTAATTATTGTAAATGACAAAAAGGATATTCTCCTGCAACAGCGACCTAATGGGAGCTGGGGCTTGCCAGGTGGCTTGATGGATCTAGGAGAAAGCTATGAGGAAGTCGCATACCGAGAGGTTTTTGAGGAAACTGGCTTAACTGTACGTGATTTAAAATTATTAGGCGTATTTTCTGGCAAAGATTACTTCAGTAAAATTGAAAATGGTGATGAATTTTATTCTGTTACAGCTGTTTTTCTATCAAAAAACGTTAGTGGCAAGCTAAGGATAAATCATGAGTCACAAGCGCTGACGTACTATTCCCCACTTCAACTACCAGATAATATGAAGTCAGAATACATTGGGTTTATAACACCCTATATAGATGAAATCCTCGCTTAAATTAAACTAAAAACGAGTTGAGATTCAATGTCTTCAACTCGTTTTTAGCCATCTAATTCAATTTCAACTTATTCTTTAAGGACGCATTCATTTCCCTAGCTGCTGCAATAGCCTTTGAATCATTGGGTATCTCCCCTGGCTTACTCGCTTTGCCAATAATATAGCTTTCAAAAGCCATATTAAAGAAATCGCAAATGTATTGAAACTGTTGTATCATCGGAAGTGCTTTAATCGTCGGCTTATCTCCTCCTACCGCAATCACATAGGCACTTTTCTTCGCTAATTCTTCTCTAAAGGCAGGTCGATCTTTATCACGTAAAGTTTGAGACCACCGATCAATAAACAGCTTCATTGTTCCGCTCATGCTATACCAATAGATAGGAGTAGCAAAAATAAGTATGTCATGCTTCAAAACTTTATCAATAATAATGTTATATTGATCTGTCACCTCCTGAAACCCTGCCTTTGTGTGCCGCTCATCCTTAATGGGCAGTATGTTATATTCTCTTAGATATATTTTTTCGACAGGCAAATCATTTATCGCTAGCTCAGTTAGCCATTCCGTATTCCCATTTTCGCGAGTACTTCCGTAAATAACAGCAATAGACATGCAATGATTCGCTCCTTTCCTACCATTATATTCATTTAAAACGAATGAAAGAACTGTATTTCTCACAACAGCCCATTAGAACATTTAAAATCAGTATAAAAAACAGTAGCATGTCTATCATGAAAAGTGAACAATATAGCTTGTTTAAAACTAAGTAAGGGGTTTTCATATGGACTATAAAAAGATTGTAGTAGCTGGTAGTGGTGTTTTAGGAAGTCAGATTGCGTTTCAAACTGCATTTAAAGGATATGATGTTGCAGTATATGATATTAATGATGAAGCAATAGATCGTGGGAAAAATCGAATGATGAATCTAAAGGTACGCTATACTCAAGACCTTGAAGCGACAGAAGAAGCTGTAAATTTAGCTTATAATCGTATTTCCTTCTATACAGATTTAGGAGAAGCAGTTCTAGACGCAGATTTAGTTATTGAAGCTGTCCCAGAAGTAGTTGAGATTAAGAAGACTTTCTATCAACAGCTACGTCAAGTAGCACCCGAAAAGGCGATTTTTGCAACCAACTCCTCTACGATGCTGCCAAGTCAATTTGCAGAAATAACAGGTAGACCTCATAAATTTCTTGCGTTACATTTTGCTAATGAAATCTGGTTAAACAATACTGCCGAAATTATGAAACATCCTAATACTGAAAAAACAGTATTTGATGAGGTTATCGAATTTGCCAAATCGATTGGAATGGTAGCATTACCTATTCAAAGAGAACAACCTGGCTACATTTTAAATTCTTTACTCGTTCCCTTCCTAGAAGCTGCTCAAATGCTATTAGTCAAGAAGATTGCTGATGTAGAAACAATTGATAAAACGTGGATGATTGCAACTGGTTCTCCAAAGGGTCCATTTGCAATATTAGACATTGTAGGAATCAATACAGCCTATAACATAGCGAACGCTAAGGGCGAAGCTGGTAATGAAGAATTTAAAAAATTAGCTAATGTCCTAAAATCTGAGTATATTGAGAAGGGAAAATTGGGTACAGAAACTAAACTAGGCTTCTATTCCTATCCTAACCCAAGTTATTTAGAACCAGGGTTTTTAGACAGTTAGAATACAGCGGCACACAAAATAAATGTGTGTCGCTTTTTAATATAAAATTCCCTTATTAAATATATAAACTCCTAACTCAAAACACATTTCTTAAATAACATTACAAGGTTTCTTCTGTTTCGCGGTTTTGAACATATAATAAAACATAATTTACTAGACTTGAGCAGAAAATTTCAACTCCATCAATTGATTTGAAGTAATTTAAGGAGTGTGTAAGTATGAGTAAAGGATGGACAAAAAAAGACATACGAGATCTTACAGGAAAAGTAGCAATTGTTACTGGGGGAAATAGTGGAATCGGCTATGAAACAAGCTTGGCATTAGCTGAAAATTACGCTACAGTCATACTGGCAGTTCGTAATCTGAACAAAGGACATGAAGCTGTAGATAAGATTAAAAGAGAATTTCCTAACGCAAATGTACATGTACTAAAGCTCGATTTAAATGATTTAGAAAGTATTAAAGAATTCGCCGAGGATTTTCGTAAAAAATTTCGTTCCTTATCAATACTGATTAATAATGCAGGTGTACTGATGCCGCCCAAAAAAGAGACAAAGGACGGTTTTGAATCACAATTCGGCATCAACTATTTAGGGCATTTTGCTTTAACAGGATTATTGCTCGATTTAATCATTAAAACACCGGATTCTAGGGTAATTTCACTTGGTAGTCTTTCTGCGCATTCCATTAAGCCAGAATTTAAAGAGTTTCTTGGCTCTAAGGTGAAATCTAATGCCATGAAGCGCTATGCTCAAAGTAAACTTGCTTGTATGTACTTTGCTAAAGAGCTTCAATATCGTTTTCGTGCGCGGAATATTGATTCAATAAGCGTTGCTTGTCATCCAGGAATTGCGCAAACCTACATCTTCGGGAAGGGTTCTCGTAAGCTTAAGACGCGCCTTACACGGGCTTCATTAAAAATGATTGGTCAAAGTGCGGAGGCTGCTGCGAATCCAATTTTGTATGCAGCAACAGATTATTCGATTCGTGGAGGAGAATATATCGGACCAGATGGACGTAAAGGAATAAAAGGCTCCCCTACTGAACTAGAAATATTAGATCAGCAATTTGTTGAAAATGTATCCAGTAATCTATGGATCCTTTCAGAAAAGCTTACAGGCATCACATATAAATTTTAAAACCAATCCCCTCTAAAAGCACTGTGGAGGGGATTGGTTTTTATTTTTCTACTTTATCGTTCAAAAACAACTCGACCTGCTACAACTGTTTTCACAGCTATAGCTTCTAGCATATCCTCTGATGACCCTTCAAATAAATCACGATTAAAAATAGAAAAATCAGCATCATAGCCTGGTTTGATGAACCCACGAACAGCTTCTTTTCCAATGGCTTGTGCACTACCATACGTATAAGCACGGATTGCCTCAAAGCGAGTTAGCTTCTCTTCAGGAATGTATCCCTCATGCTGTGCTCCAGGCTTTTTACGTTCAACTGCAGCATAAATAGATAAAAGAGGATCGATATCTTCAATTGGTGCATCTGTTCCAGCAGAACACATAATGCCTCTATCCAGCATTTTTTTCCAAGCATAAGCATACTCTAAGCGATTTTCACCAAGTCTTTCAATTACCCAAGGGAAATCTGAAGAAACAAAGGCTGGCTGTATATCCACAACTGCCGATAACCTTGTTATTCGTTCCATTAGATTCTCATTTAAAACACAGCAATGTATTAATCGATCGCGTTTGTCTGCTGGTACAGGGTATTTTTCAATAGCGTTCAAAACTTGCTCAGTAGCAGCATCACCAATCATGTGAACAGCAATTGCCTCATTATATTTACGTGCTAATTTTACAAGCTCCTCTAGTTCTTCATCAGTGTGAATAAATAATCCTTTATTCTCCGGATTATCACAATATGGTTCAACTAATGCAGCAGTTGCTCCACCTAACGAACCATCAGCAAAGATTTTCATAGCACCTGGTTCAATAAAGGGTTCATCATAGGAAGGATTTGCCTCCATCATCTCTTTAAAAACAGCATGATGCCGAAGTAAATTCACACGGAAATGACGCTTTTCTCCTATTACTCTTTCATAAGCGGTTAGAGGATTCGTATAACTGCCAAAATAGCTCATATCCTCACTGTGACCACCTGTTAAACCTTTAGATAGCATGTCATCAATCGAATAGTTCAATGCTTCTACTAAATTTTGAACATAGGCTTCTCCTTCTCGAACAATCGCATTATTAACTAGACTTGTAGCTTGCTCATATAAGAGACCGTTTAATTTACCATTGGAATCACGGCCAATTTTACCTCCTGCTGGAGAAATGCTGTCTTCATGAATCTCTCCTGCATTCAGTGCAGCTGTGTTACCCAAAAGGACATGATGACATACACGTGTTAAAAGGATGGGACCTGATCGGATGGCATCAAGCTCTTGAATAGTAGGAATACGCTTGTCTTTAAAGTTATTTTCATTCCATCCTTCTCCAAATAACCATTTATCTGACGGCGTATTCTTTGCTGCTTCACGTACTAAGGAAAGTACTTCCTCTACTGAGGTTGCATTTGATAGATCAAGACGCAGTAATTTCTCCCCGTGGCCTATGATATGAAGATGACTATCTACAAATCCAGGATACATTGTAGCTCCTTTTAAATCATGAAAAGTATCAGCTTGTACTTTTAGTTTCTCGAATGCTCCTACTTCTATAATCTTACCATGCTCTACTAAAACAGCCTCTACTCTATCATTCTCATCAGTCATTGTATAGATTGTCCCGCCATGCCATAAATCTTTCATCTTACCAAACCTCTCTACGTAAATTTTTTGGATTTACATTTATATTTCGAACTAAAATTTCTGTATATTCTACTAATTCTCATTATGCTATTTTACTGCTTAAAGCTCAAGTAAGGGATTTTCTTTTCCAAAAGAAAAAAGACACGAGATTTACGTGTCTTTACTGTAAATGACTGAGTTCATTTTTTAGAATCTGTTCGTATTCCTTTGACGTTTTAATCTGTATAGTAATAGCCCCTTTTTGATAATAGGTTTTCACAATAAAGGGAACACCAATTGTGTTTTGAAATACAAAATCTAGTCCTCCAAAGGAAACTGTTGCATCTCTGCCTTCTGGTACATAACCAACATCCCTTGAATGATTATGGCGTTCAATAATTTTCAAGCCTAACTGATCTACCGCATTAAATAATGTCGAAGAGGTCTGGCATATGCCCCCACCTATTCCCATGACCATCTTTCCTTTTATTATTTCTGGTGCCATTTGATAGCCGGATGCAACATCTCTTGGCCCAACGACCGAATTAAAGGAAAATATATCGTTGTTACCGACTATTACATTATTTATGGCATTTGCTGAAAGCTCGATATTTTTACTGCGTCCAGAGTTAAATGCTCTAAAGCGTGTACTGTAAGAGGCAAGGACTACTTCATTAAAATAAGGGAGATCCTTCTCACTATAATCACTTTGACTATAATTTAGTGGAAGCTCAATTTCCCCACCTGATAACGAATGCTGAACGATTTGTTCAACAAGCTCCTCCTCATTAACAGTTATTAGCGGTCTTCCCTTGATGAGCTCGCCGTTTTCTTCAATCTTATCTAAGATCATTGGCTTTCGATAGCCATCACTAAAATCACGCACCCACACTTTAATTTGCTTCTTATATTGAGTGATATCTATTGCGATCTCGTAATCACTCGGTGTAAAAGTCTTAATAAGATCCTTTGTAAAAGGATCTATAATTTTAATCGTTCTAGAAGAGATTGACTCGTCTCCCTCTTTTTCAGCTTGAATCGTTGTGATATTGACTGAAAGCAAAAGAATAATCAGAATCGGTATAATTTTATTCATTAACACGCTAAACCCAACCTAACTATTGTCTGTAGTTGAGTTTATCTTGCCCAAATCGTGATGAAATATCATAAATTATTATTCATATACGCCATTTCTTATAATCTCAACATCCACATTTATATTTAATTTCATTTTTTTATACATTTCCATCCATTTCTCCTCTGTTAGATTCGCGCCTCTAACCTGCGATCTATATTCTTCCCCAAAACCAAAGATGTCCGATTCAATTTCTTTCGTATACTTAATAATCCTGGAGATTTCGCTTTCAATTTTTTCATTCATGGCTTTTTCTATTGTCTTATTAACTTTTGGATCACTTATATCAATTTTATTAGAAGTTTCCAACAATCTACATTTCAATAGTATGTTTAAATCAAATTCGTTCTTTTTTGCATCGGTTACTTTTATAATACTTTTTGATTTTATTGAGTCAACAGCCAAATTGAGGGTGTCACCTTTCGTCTCGACTGTGGGACTTATTGATTCCGAATCCAAGGAAAGTTCAAGTGTACCGGACTTAAAACTATCACAAATCAGCACGAGATAGGAGATATCACTTGATGGTAGTTCACCAACCATTTTTCCTTTATTAAAAAAAGCAGTACCAGTAATTCCGATAAATTGTCCCTCTTTTTTAAGGATTGGTAATGCAAAATTCCGTACTTTTGATTGATTATCCCGTCCTATTTCATGAAGTGTTGAAGAGATTAGTTGTTGTTGCTCAATGTTATGGTCTATTAAATTATACAGATGTTGGCCAATGTCAGATATTCCTTCATAGTTCTGTTCTATCAAGGTTTTTGACTCTCCTCTGACTACCGCTAAATAGACACTTGTACTAATTTCAGAATTTGAAAGCAGGGTTTGAATGGATTCCTCTATCCCCTGTTTCGCCAGCTCTTCACCGTATAGTACAACCCGCAATTGACCAGCTGCTAATTTCTTCGCAGTTTTCATGTCTACTTTGATTCGTGTTCCTTTACTCGTTGCTTCGGTTTCCGTTTGAGTTTCGACTCTACTTTCAAATTCCGGGTTAATTTGTCGAACAACTGTAGTGGCCGTTACCTTATCCTCATCTCCATTATCATAACCAATTAACGTTACTAAACTTATTCTTTCTAGAATTTTAGTTTCCGCACACCCAGTGATTAACGAGCAGCATATTAACAAGATTAAAATTAATTTTATTTTTCTCAACTACTTTTCACCCATTTTTTCAAAATCTTTTTAGTTGATGCCATAATATAGAGAAACAATGGATAGATAAAAACGACGTAAAATGCAATTTTACTAAATATATTATTTATCCGGTTTATATCATGTCGTGATTGGACTGGTAATGAAACAAAAAAAATTAAAATAGTAAAAATCCAAATAAATGTTGTTCCTTTAATATTCTTTATCCGAACAATGCCCCGGTATGCAGACCAAGAAAATAAACAAAGATTAGGTAATATAATAATTAACCAAAAACAGATAACAATAATTTCAATTCTCTCAATAAAAGGAAGCTTTATAATGCTAAATAATGTAAGCAATGCCCAAATTGTCTTTTCCAATTGCTCATTGCTAAAATATACTATGGTAACAATCATAACAAATACATATACAAAGCAAGTAAAAAACAAACCAAAGTGAACATATTTTTGTGCTTTGTTTTTATCTTTTACAAATGGGTACAGGATATTGACAACTTCAAATCCAACAATTGTAAACGTCATTGAATATGCACCTTTTAAGATACTTACAAGATCATTTGATAGTACGGGTAGAAGGTGATTATAATGTGCATATTCTAAAGGGAAGAGGAGTAGAAGTAGCATCCAAATAGTGGAAACAACGCTAATGAAGCAAACTCCAATTATTACCCGCAACCCACCTGTAAATGAATAAATGACAAGTATCAAAAGAGTTCCTGAGATAAATACCTGTGATAAATTTGGAAAAACCCATGTTGTGATGATTTCAGTGTAATTTTTTAATACCACAAAAAAGGCGAAAGATACGTAAATAACATATGAAAAGTTTATTAAATGACCAAGGTATTTGCCAAACAAATCTAGCTGAATGCCAAACAAATCGTTTGTTGAATATATTTCCAGTGTTTTAAACATGACATATACAATAAAGTGAGAAAATAGAAAACTCAATAAGATTGAAATCCATGCATCGTGAGTTGCATCCTTTACGATAAGACGTTGAAATCCCTGAATTCCAACCGCTATTTGACTAGTTACCACTACAAAAAATAGGAGAGGTGCATTAAACTTTTGATCGTTGCTTATTTGGAGTAAGGATTTCATGATTGCTTCATCTTCTCCTCATTTGAAGAGTTGTTATTTGACGCCTTATCGTTTACTTTTCTAGATGTAAGTATCGGTTGACGATTAATAAACGGGAGAGGTAACCTTATCACACTATCAGCCATGTCTTTCCATCTCGGTGGATAGAATGGTTGCAAATAAGGAGCACCAAGGCTCGATTGTCTTAATAAATGAATAATTAGTAAACAAAAAGCAAACATAATGCCATAAAAGCCCCAAAATCCAGCTAAAAAAATGATTGGAAAACGTAAAATTCTAATTACATTACCCATCACATAATTTGGAGTAGTAAAAGCAGATAAGGCACATAAAGCAATAATAATGATTAAAATATTACTTGTAATCCCTGCTTGAACAGCTGCTGTTCCCAGGACAATCCCTCCAACAATCCCGATTGTTTGTCCTACTTTGGTAGGCAAACGTGCCCCAGCTTCGCGTAATAGTTCAATTATTAATTCCAAAAATAAAGCTTCGATAATTGGTGGAAATGGAACTATCGCTCTCGATTCACTTAAAGGTACTAATAGAGGCTGTGGAATCACTTCATAGTGAAATGTTAAGGTAGCAACATATATAGGTGTAAAAAAGATTGATATTAAGATAGCGCTAAACCTTAATAACCTTAAAAAGGTAGCTATTGGCCAACGAAGGTTTTGGTCTTCTCTACTCTGGAAAAATTCGAAAAAGGTATAAGGACATAGGATAGCCATAGAACTTCCGTTTACCACTATGCCAACTTTTCCACTTAATAGTCCATCACAAAATCTATCGGGTCTTTCAGTTAAAAGCATTTGAGGGAAAATGGTTAAAGAATTATCATCTATTAATTCAGTTAAAATTGCACTATCTAAAATATCGGAAACATCCAAATCTATAATTCTTTGGCGAACAGTATTCACATACTCTTCGGAGGCAATGCCTTTAATATATAAAACGGATAATGACGTATTAGTTTCTTTCCCTATAACATATTTTTCATTACTTAAGTTAGGGTTTGTAATATACCTACGGATTAATGAAATGTTCGTTGCAAGACTTTCATTGAAGCCTATTTGTGACCCGATAACTTGGGATTCATTTTCAGGGGTTGTTAAACTTCTCGTCTGGTACGCTGATATCTTAGCAATGACGAGTTCAGAATTCCCCTCGACATGAATTAATACTGCACCAATTAACATTTCAAGTACACATTTATTCAACTCTGAACCTAAGTCAACTTCAGCAACTAAAAGGCTCTCTTTTATAATTCTGGGTGTTGCACAATCTGTTTTTTCAAGTGTTGGTAAAATCTGTTCATTTAAAGTATTTACATCAATTAAAAAGTCAACATAGATAATCGTAATGGTGTCACTAATTTCCTTTATCATTAAATCTGCTGGTGAGTGTGTAATCTCTTTTAGTTTTTCAATGAATTCCACCTTAGACGACGGAATTTTAATATGTTTAGCTTCAGTTTTCGCCGAAGAATCATTTGATTTATTTATTTTTCTAATCTTTTTCATTCCAAACATAAATTTCTCTCCATTTCCTATCTTTTCATAGGATTGTCTGAATAGCATAGATCTATACTTTTTGTTTAGATGAAAAAGGCAATATTTTCGCTTGTTACACGAAAATATTGCCTGATAGTTACATTTTAAATGCTTGTGCAGCGGCCTTTAGATTATCTGCCATAGTAGCTAGATTATCTGCCGAGGCTGCGATTTCTTCCATAGAACTATTTTGTTGCTCTGATGCCGAAGCGATTTCTTGTGTATTTCGAGATGCTTCTATCGAGATTTTGGAAATATGGTCAATTTCATCAACCATTTTCTCGGAAGAGCTGTTGATATGCTGACTCTCCTCTAAAATTTCTCTCATATGAATTGAAACCTTATCCACGGCTTTTGCAATGTTTTCAAATTCACTGCCAGCTCTTACGACTAACTCTTTTCCGTCATTTACAGCTGTATTCCCTTCATCCATAGCTTGAATCGATAAGGAAATTTCATGTTGAATATCTTTTATCAGCTCACTAATTTGACCAGATGCCTTACTGGATTGTTCAGCTAGCTTGCGAACTTCATCAGCTACTACTGCAAAACCTCTACCATACTCACCCGCTCTAGCCGCTTCAATAGCCGCATTCAGTGCAAGTAAGTTTGTTTGACTTGCAATATCAGTAATAACAGAAATGATGTCATTAATTTCAGAAGATTTCTTCCCTAGTCCGTTGATTGTTACCGATGCTGCATTTGTTTTTTCTTCAACGGTTTTCATGTAGCTAATCGTATTGCCAATTACTTCTGTACCGGAATTCGATGCATCGACTGCTTGGCTTGAAAGCTCATTCGTTCTTTCGATATTATCAGCTATCGTAGAAATACCATTTGATATATTAACAACTACATTTTTGGCGTTCTCTGTAAAGCTTACTTGAGTTTCAGTATTCGAAGCAATCGTTTGTATCGATGCAGCAATTTGCTCCGTTGCTTGCACTGTTTCATCTGAGCTTGCAGATAATTCTTCAGAAGAAGAAAGAACTTTATCAGAGGCTTTCTTAATCTCTGAAACAAGATGCTTAATATTGTCAATCATCAGGTTGAAATTTTTTGAGAGCTGTCCAATTTCATCATTTCTCTTCGTTTTAATAATGGATGTCGTCAGATCACCTGTTGCAATTTTCTCCATTTTCGAGGATAGAACTAAAATTGGTTTTGTGATACTTCTTACAATCACAAAGGTTACTATTATAATTGCTATTGCAGCAATGATAATCATTATGACTGTTGCATCACGAAGTGCATTTGACTCGGAAAGTACTTCATCATTAGGTGTATAAATAGCTAGCCCATAACCTACTGAACTAATAGGTGTATAAGAAACGATGTATTCTTCATGATTAAAGTCAAATGTAGAAATCCCTGATTCTTTAGCACTTTTCTCTAAATAAGACCCTAATTCACCAAGATTTGCTTCGTTAAATTTTGTTCCAATTAACTCTTCTGATGGATGCTCCTGTATAATTCCTTGCTCATCGACTAATGTAATAGAATTTGATGAGTTTTCATCCTCAGCTAAATATGTACTAATCAAGGCATCAAGATTAGCTGCACCAGCTAAAATACCTACAATTAAACCCTTGTCATTCATAATTGGTGTAGCAGCAACTACAGCTCGCTTGTCCGAATTATCTAGTGTGATAACCTCTGAAATAACAGATTTACCACCAAACACAGTAGGTACATAGCTTTGATCACTATAATCTGCACCAACCTCACCTTTGAGGGTATGTGCTACTACTGTTCGGTTCTTATCAATAACAAACATAGTATCAAACACATCTGAACGATTTTCTAGCATATTGATGTATGATAACACACTCTCAGTATCCATTGTTTTCATAACATCACTTGCAGCAGCAACCTGCATTTCAGAGATTTGTGTGTTAAACCATTGTTCAATGGATAAGGACTTACTTACTGCTAAATCCTGCATAGCATTTTGTTCTTTTTCTATCAAAATACTACTATTGTTATTTTGAATAAAGAAAGATACTGCTATTAAAGGAATAATAGAGATGAGTAAAATAGCCCCTACAAATTTAGTACGGATACTAATCCTGCTCTTTTTCTTTGAATCTTTGAGAGGCTTCTGCTTACGCGGTTCTTTCTGAGCTTTTCTCTTTTTAGATTCTGTTGGATCCTTTTGAATTTTCTGTTTTTTAAGCTTGTTTGGCTTTAGATATTTGCTAAACAATAAAGAAACCCCCTTGGTGCCGTTCTAGTATTCAATTTTAGGAATTATGAAGTGTATGCAGTAAAATCCTCCCTTTAAAAATATTATTTTCAGAATTAATTATATACTAAAAATAATGGTAATTAAATATAATTTTAGAACATTACTACTAAATGGAAAATATAAACTAGTTAAAAAGTATGTAAAATTTTATAATATAGTAATTTTTTAAGAGTTTATCTTTTTTATATTAAAAAATAGGCACGATAAAAGTGCCTATTTTAAAGGGGAAACCTGATATTGTTTTAGACAATATCGTTTGTTTTAAGTTAATGATAGGTATAATGCTCGGAAGTTCGAATCTCAATGGTTATCGAGTTTTCAGTAGTTGTTGAAATAATCATAAATGGAAAACCGGTGGTATTATGAAATCTAAAATCCAAGGTCCCATATGACACAGTAGCATCTCTACCCTTTGGCACATAACCAATATCTCTTGAATGATGATGCCATTCAACATATTCTACTGATAGTTGGTCTACTGCGTTAAATAGAGTTGAAGAAGTTTGGCAAATCCCCCCACCAATCCCCAATACAAATTCACCATTAACGATTTCAAGTGCCTCCTGATAGCCTGTTTCCTTTGTTCTTGGACCGACCATTGTATTAAATGAAAAATAATCTCCATTCCCTACAATCACCTTTGAAATCGCATCAGAGGACTGACGGATATTGTGCGTACGACCCACATCTGAAGCTTTAAAATAGGTTGTATATGAAGCAATAATCACTTCTTCGAGTGAGTCAAACTCACTACGGTCATATCCTGTTTCCGTAATATAAATAGGCAATTCCACATTGCCTCCATTTGGAGAGATTTCAAGAATTCGTTCCACAAGCTCACTTTCTTTTAATATAACCATAGGATGGCCTTTGATTAATTCCCCATTTTCATTTACTTTATCAAGGAACATTCGCTGATCATAGCCTTCTGTTGAATCGGTGCCTTGAGCTAAGTCTTTTGCTAGCTGTTTGATTTGGTTTACGTAAGAATAATAATCTGTATGATATCCTAATTCAGTAGTGGAAAATGTAGCGATAACAGAGTTTGTAACAGGATCGAATACATTTATTTCGCCGGTAAGTTCAGTGGTCTTTGATTGTTCTTCTGAGGTTGCCTCCTCTTGTTGAGGATTTTCTACGTCTACGTGTTGATTACTTTCTTCTGTAACACTTTGTTGAATTGGAGCATCTTCAGTGCTTTCTTCGCTACATCCAGTCAACAATACTAGCATCATGAAAATGAAAATAGCTTTCATTTGCAAGCCCCCCTTAATTCGACATCCTTCTCCAACAATTAGTGTATTCAATAAGGGGCGAATATGACTCTCGTTAAAAGCAGCATAAGTTACGATAAAAAAACTCGAAAATGCGTCCAGAAGCATTTTCGAGAATAGTAGTAGGGATCACTTTATTTTTTTGTAAATCTTTTGGGAAGGGCTTATCTCCTCGTACATCTTATTATAGTTCGTGTAGTTGATGGATTCTTTGTTTCCTAGACAGAGAACGCCGAATTTCCCTAAGCTATTATAAAAAAGAGTGTGTACTTTATTTTGTAGGTCCTTGTTAAAGTAGATCAAGACATTTCGACAAAGGATGACGTGAAACTCATTAAAGGAGCTATCAGTAACAAGGTTATGCTGTGCAAATACTACGTTTTCCGTTAAAAACGTATGAAACTTTACACCTGCATCAGTTACTTTATAATAATCAGAGAACGCCTCATCTCCACCGGCCTGCATATAATTATTTGTGTATTTTTTCATATGCTCTAAGGAGAAGCATCCGTTTTTTGCAGTTTTTAAAACTTCCGTATTGATGTCAGTTGCGTAAATTTTTGTCTTTTCGTAAAGTCCCGCTTCTTGGAGGAGAATGGCCATCGAATACACTTCCTCACCTGTAGAACAGCCAGCATGCCAGATTCGAATAGAAGGATAAGTTTTTAATACAGGAATGACCTTCTCTTTAAACGTCCTGAAAAATAGAGGATCCCGAAACATCTCGGTTACGTTTATAGAAAAGTCAGCGATTAACCGTTCAAAGCAGGACGAATCATGTAAAACCTTATCCAATAAGCTGGAAATTCTATTTAAATTTTCAGCATGGACTCGATGCCATACTCGTCTCTTAATAGAAGGATAGGCATAGTCTCGATAATCATAGCCATATTTCAAATAAATACCCTCAAGCAGTAGGTAAATCTCGATTTTTTCGAAATCCTCTCCCTGATTATTTTCTAGAGTTAGCTGGTCCATTGCTATGCATTCCTCATCTCATTAATATAGCCATACTTTAATAAGAGAAATTAATTGATCGGGCTCTACAGGTTTTGCAATATAATCTGAGGCACCGATTTCCAGGCATTTTTCTTTGTCTTCCCTCATTGCCTTAGCTGTAAGAGCAATAAGTGGAAGATTTTCGTAAAGTGGATTTTCACGTATTTTAATAATCGCTTCGTAGCCATCCATCTCAGGCATCATAATATCCATTAACACAAGGTCAATATCTGGATGGTCGTCTAGCATTTTTAAGCTTTCTAATCCGTTTTCGGCAAATACGACATTCATGCCTGCCATTTCAAGAACACTTGATAGAGCAAATACATTTCGAATGTCATCATCTACAAGGAGAATTTTTTTTCCTAATAACCCCTGTTTTGACTGAACACGCTGAATAAATAGATCTGTATTATGAGGCAGCATGCTTGAATCTTCCAAATAAGCTTCAAGCTCTGCAACTAATCTTTCAGGAGAATGCTCATTTTTGATAATAATTGCATGGGCATATTTGTTTAAGTCGATTTCTTCTTTAAGTGTTAAATCACGACCTGTATAGATGAACACTTTTATATGTTCATTGGCCACATTATTTTTTATTTTACTTAGTAATTCGAAGCCATTTGTATCTAATAGCCCTAAATCAAGAATGATACAATCAACTGCCGAAACTTTTAACGTTTCAATGGCTTCTTCTCCTGAAGACACAGCTTTAATAATAAAGTCCATATTCCCAATAAGCTCCATCAAGCTATTTCTTTGGTTCAGGTCATCATCAACAATTAGTAGCCGTTTGATATGACTAGTTTCAGTAAATTGATCTGGTAAAGCTACATTAATAGCCGGTATTTCGGGTTCAACGCTCGTATCTAAAGAAGTAGCTGCTACTTCTAGAGGACTTGTCACCAGATTCTCTACTAGTTGTTCTTCATAGTCGGCAAGATAGAAGGTAAATCGACTTCCCTTTCCTTCTTCACTTTCCACTTCAATTTCCCCACCTAAAAGGGAGGCAATTTCCCTACTAATGGATAAACCTAGGCCAGTTCCACCATATTTTCTACTAGTCGTTCCATCCGCTTGCTGGAAAGCTTCAAAAATAATATGTAACTTATCTTTAGAAAGTCCAATACCAGTATCAACAACCGAGAACGCAATTACAGGCTTCCCATACTTTTTCGTTTTCAACGTGTCTTCTGAAATCTGTAAGGAAACTTCCCCGGCTGGCGTGAATTTAAACGCATTTGATAACAGGTTTTTCAACACTTGTTGTATTCGGATTTGATCACTGAAAATCGTTGGTCTAATGTCCTCTAGGACCTTCACCTCGAAGTTGATTTTTTGATTATCCGCTAAAGCTGCGAAATTATTTTCGACGAATTCCACTAAATCCTGAATTGAAACTTCACTAGGAATAATGTCTGTTTTACCTGATTCAATCTTTGCGAGATCTAGAATATTATTAATTAGAATCAACAAATCATTCCCAGATGAATAAATCGTTTTTGCATACTCGACCTGTTTATCAGACAAATTCTCATTTGAATTATCTGCTAATAATTTTGATAGGATGATTAAACTATTTAAAGGTGTTCTCAATTCATGAGACATGTTAGCCAAGAATTCTGATTTATATTTAGAGCTTAGGGCTAGTTGTTCAGCTTTTACTTCAAGCTCTTTTCTCGCCTGTTCAACAATACGGTTGGCTTCCTCATACTTCACGTTTTGGTTTTCCAGACTCTTTGCTTTTTCCTCTAGTTCTGCATTTGTTTGCTCTAATTCCTCCTGCTGAATTTGTAGCTTAATTTCTGATTGGCGTAAGCTTTGAGTTTGTTCTTCAAGCTCTTCATTTGTTGCTCTTAGCTCTTCCTGTTGATTTTGTAATTCTTCTGATTGAGCTTGAACCTCCTCCATCAGAGTTTGCGATTCCTCAAGAAGCTGAGCTAATTGTAAACGACTTACGACACTTTCAATAATAATTCCTAGATTTGCAATCATTTCTTCTAGGAATGCTTTATGGGCTTCGCCTATTGGCTTTAGAGCAGCAATTTCAAGAACCGCATTAACCTCACCTTCAAATAGAATTGGTAAAATTACCACATCTACTGGTGTTGTTGCACCTAGACTAGAAGATATCTTCATATAATCTGATGGAAGTTCAGAAAGAAAAACGGCTCGTTTTTCTTCAATTGCTTGTCCAAGTAACCCTTCTCCAAAGAGAATTGTCTTCTTTATAGATTTCACATCTTCTAGTGCATAGGTTGAAATGAGATTAAATTGATCTTTGTTTCGATTATTAAAATCCTTTGCATAGAATACGGCATGGTTCGACTCTACTAAAGGTACAACCTTTGACAGCAAAGTCTTACCTAGATATTCAAGATTGTGCGACCCAGTTATACTAGAAGAAATCTCGGCTAAATTCGACTTTCTCCACGTCAATTCTTTTTCTAACTCAATTTGTCGATCTAATATCAAGGCCAATTGGTTAAAGGATTTAGCCACTCTATCGAATTCATCATTAGCTATTACATCAATTTTTGTTGTCAGGCTTATTTTACCTGCTGAAATATTACGCATGATGGTCGTCATCTTCATAATGCGATTGGAAACCGAAAAAACATTTTTTAGGATGATTGTCATGATGATCAGAATGGCAACAGCCAATAAGATTGAGCTTAGGAGTGTTTCCCTTTGTGTATTATTACTCATTTCGACTAAAGAGTTTTCAAGCTCCTCATCGTAGGCTGCAGCGATATCTCTTAACACGATTGTAAAGTTTTCATGCAGTTGTTCTGAGC
The DNA here is from genome assembly GCF_044795995.1 of Ureibacillus chungkukjangi. NCBI lineage: Bacteria > Bacillati > Bacillota > Bacilli > Caryophanales > Caryophanaceae > Ureibacillus > Ureibacillus chungkukjangi. The sequence goes on from NZ_CP085009.1 coordinate 1,946,334, forward strand.
TTTCACTAATAAGCCTTCTCGCGTCTTCTCTTCTATTCTCTCTGGTTAGTGAAACCATTTGATTTTTATAAATTTCAAAATCCTCGTTTACGTTTTTCAAACGGGTTACTAATTCTTTATGGTTCTTACTTTTTACATTTTCCTCTAAAAGAAGTATATTTCGTTGTACATTCTTGCTCTCTACTTCAATTTTGGCCAGTTCTTCCGTGATGGCTTGTTCGTTAAAATAAATAGCTAGATTCCTTAAATACATTCCCTGGTCTTTAATATCTGCACGAATAGTAGCTGCCAGTACAGATGAATTAAAATTTCCATGGATTTGCTCGCTAGTAGCATTCAAATGAGAGATTTGTAACCATCCACTACCGATAATTAATAGCACTAAAATAGGTAATGTTGATATTGCTAATAGCATTTTTGTCCGTACCTTCATGGCTACACGCTCCAATAAACACATATAAAATGTATTACTCTATTTTATTTTTTTCTCGTTAATACATGTTTCATATACTAAAGCGATTGCCTGTACGCGATCAGAAACATTTAATTTTGAAAGGATATTCGTAATATGATTTTTTACAGTGTGCTCACTTATGAATAAATTCTCAGAGATTTCTTTATTACTTAATCCCTCAACAATTAAAGAGAATACATCCACTTCACGGGTAGAAAGGGAGTTTTCCCTTTTAATAATTTGAATGGAAATCTCAATAAGTGTTTTGTTTATTCCTATTTCTTCTTTTGGTTCTAAAATGATAACGTTATCTACGCTTTTTATATTTTTAGAAGTTTTTGATTGACGGTTCTCCATATTCAGTTTTTCAACGTATAGGACAAAATCCTCTGGTGGTAAAGGTCGACTATAGAAATACCCCTGTACTTCGTTACATTGTAGGTTTCTTATCACATTAAGCTGTTCGATTGTTTCAACACCTTCAGCTACAACATGGATCCCTAAATTTTTGACTAGTGTGATAATTGAATCTACAATGACACGGCTATTTTTCTCAGGATTTGTAGTATCTTGAATATAGGATTTATCGATTTTTACCGTATCAAATGGAAACTCTCTTAAATATTTAATAGATGAATAACCCGTCCCATAATCATCAAGGGCAATTTGAATATTCAGATCTTTTATCTGTTGTAAGGCCTGTAATACAGTCTCTTCATTTTGTAAGAGTGCTGATTCTGTAATTTCAATTTCGAGCATGCTCGGATTCATCTTAGAAACATTTAGGATTTGTTTAATTTGTTTTATTAAATCTCGCTGTAAAAAATGCTGAGCACTGAAATTTACTGAGACCTTTATAGATAGATAGGGAATATTGCTCCACCTACTCATTTGCTCACAAACCTTTTTTAGTACCCATTTATCAATCTCGAATATTAAATTAGATTCTTCGGCAATCGGAATGAAGACATCGGGTCTAACAACTCCCCAGCTTGGGTGATTCCATCGAATAAGTGCCTCAGCGTTAACTACTTCACCAGTTTCTACGTCAATACGGGGCTGATACACAATCGAAAATTGATCTAACTCAATTGCTTTTCTTAGCTCGTTTTGCATTAAGAATTTACGATAGGATTCAATATTCATGCCAGAATGGTATACCTTATATTCGTTTTTGCCTTGTTCTTTTGCACGATAAAGTGCAGCATCTGCATTTTTCATTAAGGTATTCGAATCCTCCCCGTCATATGGGAAAATTGAAAGCCCGATACATGTAGTGATATAAAACTCAAAATTATCTATATAGAAAGGGTCTTTAAAGCTACTAAGTATTTCTTCAGCAACCTCCAAGCATTCCTCACGATTACTATTTGATAGCACGATAACAAATTCATCCCCGCCAAGACGAGCAACAAAATCATACTCTCTTACAGCGTTAACTAATCTTTTAGATACTTGCTGAAGCAACTTATCCCCCATTAAATGACCAAGAGAATCATTTACAGACTTAAATCGGTCTAAATCTAAATACATTAATCCAAGAGTTTCATTTTTGTTTTTCGCATTCATAAGATTTTGAATCATTACATCATGAAACATTCTTCGATTTGGTAAGCTTGTTAAACCATCGTGATAAGCAATATATTCAATTGTTTTGTTTTTGTCTTCTAAGCTCTTAGATTGTTCTATTATTTTTTTATTTAACAGATATAGCTCTACAAATCTTTCTAACTTTGACTTAAGAATAAGTGGGTCAAAGGGCTTTAAAAGATAATCGATTGCACCAACAGAATAGCCCATGAATATGTGCTCGGAATCTAAATTATTAGCCGTTATAAAGAGGATTGGAATATTTTTCGTTTTTTCACGAGCTTTAATAATTTTGGCAGTACTAAAACCATCCATCCCTGGCATTTGAACATCAAGGAGGATAACTGCAAAATCATATTTTAATAGGTACTTCAGTGCTTCTTCTCCGGAATATGCTTTTATTAAATTATATTCATCTCTTTCAATAATCGCTTCCAAAGCTAATAGATTTTCTGGACGATCATCAACTAATAAAATATTTATTCTATTTTCTTGATTCATACCTTTTCCCCCCAACCAAACATACAGAATCATAATACTTTGGTAGTAATTAGGATACCATACTATTTAATGGGATGGGAGATATAATCCCGTATAAATTTTAGTTAAAACCACTTTCACATTACTTTATGACTACGTTTTTAAAAGTTTGATAAATTTATCATATAAAAAAATCTAATTACATTAATTATTTGATGAAATAAAAAGTAATTAGATGTTTCTGCTGTATTATTAACTTGCACTAGCGGTTATTTTCTTTAAATAATAAAATTTGTCTTCTTTTATTAAATTACTATTGGCTTCAAAAGGATCTTTCTTTAATTCCCTAGAAAATTTCTCTAGGATTTTTAGTAATTCATCTCTTTCATTGTCATCAATCGAAAATTTGACACCATATTCAAAAAATCCATCCTTCGATTCATTTTTCCAAACAATGTAGCCATTTACTACTATTTTAGAATTCACAATCATTGTTTCAAATTGATAGAAAACATCCGAGCGAACAGGAAGCTGCATATTAGAGGTGAATTTTAGACCACCTGGACTGATATTATCAATAATAACTTCTGTTTTACCAAGGTTTACTTTTCTATCCTGGAAAGTTGTCAAAGTCATTTTACTACTTAGAGGGAACAGCAATTCAATTCGATAAAATGCCCTTCTTTCAAATTGTTTGTGATTATCCTCACTATATTGTGGTTTCAGATAAGCTTGTTTCAAAAACGATTGAAATTTATCATCCGGTACAGCTTGACTAAAGAGATACCCTTGTATTTCTTTACAATCTTGTTCCTTTAAAAACTCAAGCTGTTCGATTGTTTCAACACCCTCTGCAACAATATTCATATCCATTCCTTTTGCCATAAAAATAAGGGATTTTATAATCATTTCTACTTTCTCATCCCTATTAATTTTTTGGATAAAGGATCTATCGATTTTAATTGTATCAATCGAAAAATCATTAATATGAGCAAGGGATGAGTAGCCTGTCCCAAAGTCATCTAAAGCAATTTTTATACCAAGCTCTTTTAAAAATTGAATTGCAAACTCTACTTCCTTCTCATGCTCGAACAAGGTTGTTTCAGTGATTTCAAATTCAATCAAGGAAGCGTCTATCTCATACTCGTTTAGAACAGAAAGAATCAGAGTAACCCAATCACTTCTAAGGAATCTTTGGGAAGTGACATTTATAGATACAGGTACAACAGTTAAATGATTCTCTTTCCATTTTGCAATTGTACGGCAAACCTCTTTAAATACCCAGTCACTAATATCATTGATAAAGCCACTTTCTTCTGCAATTGGTATAAACTCTCCTGGAGAGACTAGCCCCCAAACGGGATGCTGCCAACGAATTAATGCTTCAGCACTTAACAATTTACCTGTTTTCGCATCTACACGAGGCTGGAAATGTAGTACTAATTCATTGTTAATAATCGATTTTCTTAAATCTCTTTCCAATTCAAATATTTTAAATGACGAAATATTTAAAGTCGAAGAATAGATATGGTAGTTGTTTTTTCCGTTTTGTTTTGCACGTAGTACAGCTGAGCTAGTATTCTTTAATATTTCCGTCGTTGTATTACCATTTGTCGGACACTCACTAATTCCAATACTAGCTGATAGATATAGCTCAAATTCATTTGCTGCAAAAGGCATACTTAAATGGTTAATAATATTTTTAGCAACAGTTTCAGGATAACAATTATCCTCATATCCCCATAAGATTAACCCGAACTCGTCCCCACCAAGTCTTGAAAACATATAGGAACCCGTCAGTAAATTATCAACTCGCTCACAAAATTGCTTTAAAATAATATCTCCAATCGTGTGACCCAATGTGTTATTGATATTTCTAAAACGATCTAAATCTAAAAACATGACAGTAAATCGCTTATCTTGTTCGATAAGAGCCTCTATTTCTTGGTTAAATAAGAGACTATTTGGTAAATTTGTTAAATTATCATAGAAAGCTAATTGATTAATTTTTTCTTCATAGTTTTTCTGATCAGTAATATTGGTAATAATCCCATCAATTCGGATGACTTTTCCTGCATCATCTAAAACTGGAAGTGTTTTATCTTGAACCCATACAATTTCACCATTTTTATGAAAAATTCGATATTGGATTTCAAAGCCTTCCCCATTCAAAACACCTTGAAATGCATCCATATAAAATGAACGATCTTCTAGATGAATTATTTTTTCCAAGCTTCCTTTTTCGTAAAACATCTCAGTAGGATAACCAAGCATTAACTCAATACCTGGAGTTACTAAAATATATTTTTTCTTTATTGTATCGAAGGATCTTATGCCAAGAGAAAGATTATCATAGATATGTTCGAATCTTTTTTCCGTTTCGAGCAGTTCATTTTCAGCTAGTTTTCGATCTGTAATGTCTTGCGTATTGCAAATTAAACGAACTGGTTTACCATTAAGATTTTTTACCACTGAGATTCTTTCAGATACAAAACGGATAGTATTATCCCTTCGTAGTAAACGATATTCTAAGGAATCTCCTTCACCACTTTCTACTATCTGATTAAAATATTTTAAATATTTTTCACGATCACTTGGATGTACATAAGTTAAACCTTCAGCAATATTAAGTGTGTAATTTTCTTCTATTTCCATACCGCATATGATATAAAGCTGATTCGACCAGAAAATTTCATCTTTTTCAATATCGTAATCCCACGAACCAATATTTCCACAGCTTTGAGCTAATTCTAATTTATCCAATACATTTTGAATTTTCTGTTCGTGCTGTATATATTGAGTTATATCCTTTGCCATACCATAAATCGAAAGCACTTCCATATCTGGTTTCAAATATGGGACAAGTGTAAGACCCACATTCACTTCATGCCCATCCTTATGTTGTACGATTTCAAAGAAACTTTGCGCTTTCCCTTTTGCTACAAGTTTGAATTTCTTTTTTATATTTTCATTAAAAAACAATTCATTAAAATCAGTCACAATTTGTTTATCGGAATATCCGAAAATAGATAGTAATGATTGATTATAGAGATTAACTTTACCATCTAGGTTTAATGTGAAAACAGCATCAGGATGCTGATCAAACAATAAATGAAATATATTTTCATTTGTAAAATATGAGCTATCTGATTCTGTATGTTGTTTTTTATTTTTTTTCATATTAGGTAATAGTGAAAATCCCATCAAAAAATTCCTCCTAGTTCCAAGCTTTTAATTATTATGTTTAACTGTCACCCCCGAACGAATCAGACCTATAGATTACAGTTTGTTTATATTTATAGTATTTGTATTTGATTTAATAGAAATTCTTGTATAAATTCATAATTATCTTGCAGTATATCTAGTCGATTAAATACATGATATCCCTCTGGAGAAAATTTACATATCACCGACAGTTCTTATTTAGATAGGAACCTATTCCTATTTTCTTAAGTATTCGTAATTTTTATACTCCTATTCGTTTTCACTTAACGATTACATTTATTTTTGTAAGATAATGCTTCTGCTTTATATCAGTTATAAGTTATCTTCTTTTTTAATGAAAAAATGCCCCAAAGTTTTATCTTTGGGACATAATCTTAAAAAGGCTTAAAGACCATTAAGAAGACAAGCAGGACAAGTAAGACATATGTTGTGAGGGTTAAGGGCTTGGTCTTTTTAGCGATCTGAATGTATTCACTTGGCAGGTCCTCACTCTTTGATTGCTCAAGGATTTCAAGCATTGATCTCTCATATCTAGGTATTAAGTAGGCGACAATTGGTTGCGTAAGGATGTATAAAACAATTGAAGTTATGTACCAGCCTGTTATGAATAAATAGGGATGAATAAAGCCCATAATGAGACCAGATGTCAATAAAGCAATACTCCCTATCTTTGCCAGTTTTTCCACTTGGGCATTAATCATATGTGCAGTAAAGGCTGTGCGGACGTTACGGGCACTATTCATAATATAAGGAGAAGCAAATGTAGCTCCTAACCCACAAATCGCACCGAGAATATGAATGATTAGTAATAGCTTGAAGAGGATATCCAATATAGTTAGCACACTCCTTCTTAATAGATACTGTATGTATACGTTTTAAAGGAGTGAAAAATTTGTTGAAACTAAAGCTTATTATGTAAAATTAATTACAAATAAAAGGAGCAGCACGAATCCTATATGGAAATCGTACTACTCCTTATTATTCACCTATTAGGAATTCGCTGGTAATGTCATATCCTCGCATATAATCCGGTGACCCAGGGAAATTTTGCATAAAGCCATGAATTCCTCCATCAAATCGTACTAGCTTCACATCAACACCAGCCTCTTTTAATTTTTCTACATATAGCTCCCCTTCATCACATAGAGGATCATACTCTGCTGTAAACAGTAATGTTTTTGGCATTTGTGAGAGGGTTGGCTGGTCAAGAAAAAGTGGTGATTTATAGGGTTGATTTTCATGTTCGGTATGAAGTAAATCAGCTTGACTCTTTGTTATGTCTACACCATATTTTGCATTATACAATGCTCTTGACTGATATTCACTTCCATTTTTTGTGATATCTATATCAAGTATTGGATAATGAAGAACTTGTTTCATTATAGTAAAATCCTTTGTCGCAATTGACTTTAAAGTAACAACGGTTGCTAAATTCCCACCAGCACTAGGTCCTCCTATAGCTACATGCTCTTTGCGCCCACCAAGCTCAGAGGCATTATCGAATACCCATTTTGTTGCAGTGTAGCAATCCTGAAATGCTGCAGGTGCAGGAAACTCTGAGCTTAACCTGTAATCAACAGAAATCACTTTATAGCCGGAAAGCTGGCAAAATAAGCGGCAAGAAACATCATGCGTTTCTATACTGCCATCGATGAATCCACCACCATGAAAAAAAACGAATAGGGGGTAATAATCCATTTTATCATCCGGTGTGTAGATTCTAATGGGGATTTGATGAGTGTGTGTATCTACTGTTAGGTCCTCAACACTAAGCACCTTTGGTCGTTTTTCTAATGGAGGAATTTCTAAAGAAATACCTTTACTTCGCGCTTCAAGATTTTGCTGAAAAAATTGCTCGATATAATGATGTAATGGCATAGGTTAACTCCCTTCGTTTTTAAATGTATAGCTTCCTTCTATCAGTTCATAATATTATTTCTTCTTCCGGTGATATGCAGATACTTGCGTAACCCGTACATTCCGAGTATTTAATTCGTGGTAAATTCCTCTACTATCGGTAAATTCGATGTAGTGATCTCTTTCCTTTCGAATTAACGCCTCTGCTACTTCTTGAGATTCCACATGAATAAACCGTCTTACATAATGCTGCTCGTCAAAAAAATAAGTCACTTTAAATTCTTGCATGCGTTTTTCTCCTAAAGTTTCTTACTACTTAACATATCCAAGTGAAGAGGCACTATGAATAGAAAAACCAAGTTAAAAAGGATAAATCCTTCTAACTTGGCTTATCATTATGTTTCAATAAATTCTATATTTGGAACGTATTGTGACATATGCTTTTTAATTTCATCGTAAACACCCGTAGCATTGGGTAAACTGTCATTTGTTAGTTGGTACATCGGAATAATTTCGAAATCCTTCCAATTGGAAAATTTCACATAGGTTGGTAATAGCTTCGGATTTTTTACCTCGATTAAGGTATTTGCATTACCTACCTTATCATAAGTGATGGTTTTATTGACTTCTAATTCGAGAACTGCTCCAATTTGTCGATAAAGCTTATCTTGCGAAGAAAGGAAATTTCCTAATGAATGAATGACAAAGGTTTGATTTCCTTCGACACCGGTATACCACTTTGCTGGCTGTAATACATGTGGATGATGGGCGAAAATAATATGAACACCATTATCAGCGGCCAGCTGGGCAATTTTCTCCTGATACTCATTTTGGGAACGACTGTATTCATCCCCAATATGTAAATTTAAAACAACAAGATCAGAGATTTCTTTGGCCCGTTGAATGTCTTGAATCATTTTTTCTTCTTCAATATAGCTCACCAGATAATCTTTTCCATCTGGTACCTGTATACCATTTGTGCCATAAGTGTAGCCTAAAAAGGAAAAGGTGATATTATTGACAGTTAAAGTCTTAATTTGCTCTGCTTCCTCTTGACTTGTAGCTGCGCCGACATACTCGATACCTAACTCACGCCAATAGTTGGTTGCGTTTTGGATTGCTTGTTCTCCTCTATCCAATGTATGGTTATTGGCCATATTCACTACATCAACTCCAACAGCTTTTAAAATATCCGCTAATTCGTAAGGGCTGTTAAATTGAGGATAGCTTGAGATGCCAATTTCCTGTCCGCCAACAATACTTTCACTATTTGCAACTGTAATATCAGCTCTTTCTATGTATGGTTTCACTTTTGTAAACATTATAGAAAAATCGTATTGATTATTTCCAATATAAGCTTCTTTGTAAACTGGACTATGAGCTAAAATGTCACCAATTGCCGAGATGGTAGCAGAATAATATTCAGGCTCTTTCGGTTCAGGTTTATCTGCTTCCTCTATAGCTTTGGAGATATTATCTTCTTTGACAGTAGAGGTATCATCATTATCTACTTGATTTTGATTTTGATTTTGATTCGTGAAATTCTTATCAACACATGATACCAGTATCAACAAACCAATTAATAAAAAATACTTCTTAAGAATCGTCATTCACCACCTTTTCTGCTTCTTCTCTTTTAATATACATATTTTATCAAAGATTATACTTTTTACAATTATTTCTAGGGAAAAAGTAATCGTTCAAAAGTTGTAATGAGCTGAAGCATCTTTGGATTTTCAAAGGGATCTACATTTACGAATATTTCAGAAAACCCTTCTTCTCTCGCTAATTTTTCACGAAACTTTATTAATGCTGAACCTACACCATGACCACGAAATTCTTAATGAACAAATAGATCACTTAGCTTTGGAGCTACTCTTTCTTGTTTCTAATTGTGCAAAGGTTTTGAATATCATATTCATTTGATTTTCGAATATTAAATTCCATGAAGATACCTCATCTTTTCTCGGTTATTCAAACATCATTATCTTGGGATCTTTACTATAGCAATGCACAAGCATAGCATGTAACTGACCTCTATGATGGTAAATGTGTGCCATTATTTCTAATAGCCATTCATATCTTGTGTAAGTTATCCCCCAGTAGGCTGTTGTTTGTTCAATAAGCTCTTCATCTGACAAACCCGAGTAATTATCCTTTAATGCTTGAAAGCTTGTAAGAAGTACATCCTTTATTGACTGCAAAGTTGTGTAAGCATTTTCTGAATAAAATGCCGTCATTTGTGACTCTGTTGCCTCATTGGAATTTCGCCAATCAGCTTCACAAATGACTGCTAAATGAGTTAAGAGTTCACCAATAGATTGTTTGTTTGGTGTAGGTCTCTTTTGCAAATCTACGTCTTCTAACTTTTCTATCATTTGTACAATTGTATTAACCGCAATCTCGATTTGATGCAAAATACTTTTATAGTCCATAACACACCTTCAATTAAATAAATTTACAAATACTCAGTGGAAAAATCCATTCATTAGAATCATCTGAAAAATGACAGAAAGAAACGAGGTATTGTAATTAACGCCTCTCCTATAAGTACAAACAGCTCTGCTTTATCAAGGGATGGAGTCCGTTTATCGGCAGTGTTATGAAAGAGAGCACCTTCTCCTACAAAATCTCCTTGAACTGGCTGTACACCGTTTGAAAAGCGGATACTAATCGATTTACATTTTTTTAGATTTGGTGAATTCATTACTTGAAAATGAATATGTGGCTCAGAAGAATGTCCTGAATTCCCACATAATCCAATCACCTGTCCCTGTTTCAATTTATCGCCCTTTTTTACGTTTATAGAATTCTGTTTAAAATGTGCTAATAAGCTATATTCGTTATTTAAATGCTTTAAAATAACATAATTTCCAGCTGGCTCTGAAGCATTCATCACTCCTGGGATATTGTCAGCGACATGATTTACCACTTTCACTACTGTACCAGCATCAGGAGCAACAACCTCTTGATTGAATGCATAGAAATTTTCATTTTGCGATGTACTATCTTTGTAGGTTTGATGTTCCTTCATGATGACTAAATCATAAGCATATCTTTGCGATTTATAGGCGTAGTGATAATTGAGAAATTCGTTATTTCCACCCCAGAAAACAAACCATTCTTTGTTGATAGGCATATTATAGAAGTTTTTTGTATAACGTTTATCACTCTTAGGGAAGGTTAAATAGGGTTTTATTAATAAACGGTGAATAGTATTTGATGAATCAAAAGCAACACAGACAGCCTTTTTTCTATGATTATCTAGCCACAAATACTGTTGTATTAAGCCTAAAGAGGAGCTTTGCAGAAATTGATAGCTTCTTACTTTTCTATTGAAGCTTTGAACCATTTTTTTAAAGTCTGATAGTGTAATTAGCTGCTTAAACTCTATGCTGCATTGGTTATAGATTAATTCTGGATTTCCATGTAAAAAAACATGCCCAAAATTTTCTGGAGTTACAAAATCTAGTGAAGAGCTGCCCATCAATATCCCCCTTAAACCCTCATCTTTTTAACACTATTTTACCATTTTTTACTATCTGTTTCAAAGATGCTCTTAGGAAACTTCATGATAAACATCCCTTTAAATTAGAGGCTAGCTCTTCCTGATAAAATATAATTTCTTCAATAGAAACAGTTGCAAAATAAGGATGGAAGTTACTATTCGACAAAATACACTTATCAAAGATTAGATTTATTTTCAAACCTTTACTAGGAATAATTTTCTTTTTCTTTAAGTAAGTACTTAATGCCTCATACAAGCTATTAGTCCTTTCATATACATGCATTTCGATAGAGCTTTGTCCTGCAGTACTTCTCCACCAAACTTGAAAGGCTTTATAGATGTCATTATATTTATTGAAGCTTTCTGGAGTCTGTTCAAACAATCTATTATAGATCAACTCGTTTTCTTCATAAAAAATGACCAAATCGTGATCATTTTTCATAATCCTGTGCGATATCTCATCAAATAAGTCATTAAATTGCAATTCAAAATCTTTCTTAAATGAAATTTTCGATGGTATATAGGGATGCTTATAAAAATAATCCTCTTCAGTATTTTTTTGGTTGAGGTAAATATTTTGAATATAGATTAAAAAATTAAACGTATATGGGGGATCTAATGCTATTCCAAATGAATTGACCATAGTGGTACCTCCTATTTCCATGCCTTTTATGAAACAGTTCAAAATCAAATCTTTTAATTAATTGACTGACTTTTAAATGAATTCTTTATAATTATCGATATAGAATGCAACATATCCACAACTTGGGCATACTGCTGCCTTTGTTTTTTCGGAAACATTATTAAACAATCCTTTTTTCTTTTTAATTATTTTCACTCCATACAAGCCACCCTCGACATTTACTTCGCAATTTTTAATCAATTCACTTTGACAATGGTTACAATTCAAAATTATCCACCTTTCATTTCAAAATAATTGTTTTTCTGATATTGAAATAATCCAACTAATAATCCTGAAATACCAAAGACTTTATCTGGTTGTTCCACGATTTTCATTTTCCTAATTTCAATTTCTTTAAAATCCTGAAATATAGATCTTAATCTTTCTTCTGTGTATCCTAATCCCCCCTGTAGACTTCGTAATCTATAAACCTCCCAGTCAGAGATAGCAGATCCTCCTACTGCCCCACCCTGTTCAAAACAGCTGATAGCAAAATAACCATTTGGTTTTAATGCTTTTTTTACTAGCTCAAGATAACCAATTCTTCTGTGTGGTGCAATATGATGAAAGCAACCTGAGTCATATACGATGTCATAGCTGCTTTCAACAATATCTAAATCGAATATATTTTCATGTATAAAATTGACCTTCACATTCTGCTCAAAAGCACGTTCCTCAGCCCATTTTATAGATTCTTTTGATATATCAACTGCATCAACATGACAACCTTTATGAGCAAAATAAATTGCGTTTCTCCCAGGACCACAACCCAATTCCAGAACATCTCCTTGTTGAAATATCTCTTTTTCAAAGCATTCAACTAAATTTTCATCTGGAAAATTAACAAAAAACGGGATGCTTTTATTACGCTTTGAATAAAAGCTATCCCAAAAATCTGTTGGATCACGTAACAATGAATCGAGCATTTCCAGTAATTCTTCAAAATTATGAATAGTCTCCTTCACCCTAGTTCCTCCAATTTTGAATAGTCTAACCATATTTTACCTCATTTTTCCATTTTCTACTATATTTTAAGAAGTAAAGAAGTTCATAAAAAAAGATTTGCCTCAGCTAGAGAACAAACCTATTTCTGGTTAAAATCATCGGGAATTTGTGCTATTGAATAATTACCTGTCCATTTTTCAGTAGTAACTATCAATCTTTCACCTAGTTTCTCAAAAAAGAGCCCGCTACCATCTTTATTAGTAAATTTCCACCCACTTTGACTTACCTTATCCTTGATAATTTCATCAACTGCCATTTGATTCTGGCTGTTAATAATGAACCATTCATAACCTTTTTCAGCGGTTAGCGATACAATGGGGCTACTTGAGCTATTCAATATATTAAGCACTTCTCTTTTACTTACATTTTCGATTGGGAGTGGTGGATAGTAAAATTTATTGGAGTATACAAAGATTGCAATAATTAAAATCAACAAACAGTGAATAAATGATTTTTTTGTCAATAAAACAACCTCCAACTAAACAATTAACCTAATAAATCTTTCAAAGCTTTTTCAAGGGTTGGGAAACTAAATTCAAATCCTTCTTTGAGCAGAACTTTAGGTAATACTTTTTGTCCCTCAAGGACTAGTTTACTTTTTTGTCCAAGTGCCACTTTCATAAGTAAAGATGGTGCTGGAAACCAATGAGGACGACTTAAAACTACTCCAATTGTTTTACCGAAATCCCTCATATTTACAGGGTTTGGCGATGTAATATTCACAGGTCCATTCAAGTTATTGTTTTTCACAGCAAACGCTATTGCTCTTACTACATCTGCTACATGAATCCAAGAAACCCACTGTTTACCTGATCCAACTGTCCCCCCGGCAAATAGCTTATATGGTAAAACCATTAATGGAAGTGCACCACCGTCATCACCGAGTACCACCCCAAAACGCATAAAGACTGTTCTCGTCCCATACTGACCCACTAGTTTCGCTTTTTTCTCCCAATCATCTACAGTCCTACCTAGAAAATCGTTAGGTGTGTAAATGGAAGCTTCAGTATATTCATTATCTAATGAGACTGGATAAATTCCGATGGCACTAGCATTGATAAAAACAGCTGGCTTTTTGGGTAATTTGCTGATGATTCTGAGTAACTCGTCCGTAGCCTCCATCCGACTATCATATATCTGCTTTTGGTGCTTTTCTGACCATCTGCCATCGTTTATGGAGACCCCAGCTAAGTTGATAAAAACATCTATATTTTCTAACTCTTTCTCAGGTGTAGCCCCATTGTTCAGCCATTTTACATATGAAACATCTTTTGCTGTAGATTTTTCCTTTCTTGTTAGGATACTCACTTCATGTCCTTCACTAATAAAAAGATTAGATAGTTTATTGCCAATAAAACCAGAGCCGCCAGCAATAACGATTTTCATTAGATCACCCCTTTATAAGAACTTAATTATGATAAGATAGTTTCTAATCACAATTTTAAGCGTTAAATTCATTTGTATATATTTTAACAGATGGAAATAAATTCTATATTAACCTATACTTATATTAGATTTTTAAAATTCTGTCAATCTATTTTTTTATAACGAAGGAGAAGACAATGTCGATAGCTACTACAATTATAAGAATCACAGAAAGAGCTGCTTTGATTAAAAGCTTTGAGATTATGAAAGAATTACGAACAGATCTAACACTTGAATCGTATCTTGAATTATATGAAGTTATGGAGCAAGAGGGCTACGAGCTATATGCACTATATAATGATAGAGAAATTCAAGCATTAGCAGGAGTTGCTATTAAAACAAATTTCTATAACAAAAAGCATCTATGGGTATATGATTTAGTAACAAGCTCTGCATCTAGATCATCTGGCTATGGTAAAGAGTTGATGCTATTTTTATCTGATTATGCTTCAGAGAATAATTGTGTGTATATTGCATTGGAGTCAGGTCTTCAGAGATTGGATGCACATAGATTTTATGAGGGGAAATTTGCATTTGAAAAGTTTTGTTATTCTTTCCGAAAAAGTTTATAAATAAAGTGAAAGACATAACAGAGTGGCTTTTGAACCCACCCATTGTTATGTCTTCTTAATTTTGTATTGCGTATTATCATGTAAGCTAATTAGACTTTGCTACTAATTGAATCTTATTTCAGTGCTTTGGAATATAACAGGAAAATTTACTGTTAAATTTGAAAATCTCCTTATTTTACTCAAAATAAAGGAAATTTTTTCTGTTATAATGCCAAAATCCTTTTATTTTACCTAATTTTGAGCAGTTAGCCAGAATATTTCCCCATATTTCAACCTTTTTAGCTCTGTAATCTAAAATAACCGAAATATTTCCTTTTATTTCTTTTGCAACTTCCACGAAGACTACGCTCAATACTAGAAACCAATCAATAGTCCGCTCACTTAAGCTATTTAATCTGTAAGATACGGCCAGTCACAAATTGTAACCATGCATATACCCCGCTCTTAACTGTCTGACCAACCGCCGAGTCCTTGCTAGGGTCTAGACATACAAAATCAATATGCAAAACATCCGGATGCTTTCCGATTTCTAGCAAACTATCAAACAGTTCAATCGTTGTCATACCGCCTGGAGTGGATGCCGGTACACCTGGTGCTACCGATATATCAAGCACATCCATATCAATTGTTACGTAGATGCGATCGACCTTTGAGGACAAACGCACGAGTGCTTCTTGGATAGTATTGATCAACCCAGCTTTTCGTGCATTCTTTAAAGTAACCATTTGAATATTATGTTCGTTCGCATAGTCAATCAGCGGCTTTGCATTAAAGTAGCCATGTAAACCGATATTGATGACGTTTTCCCCTTTAACAATATTCCCATCAATTAATTGCCGTATTGGTGTACCATTTGCAGGACCCAATTCTTTTGGATCTCTTACATCAAGATGTGTATCAAGCTGAAGGATTCCTATGGTTTCCTCTTTAAAAGCTTCTTTAATGCCGCGAACTGCACATGCTGTTGTTGAATGGTCACCGCCAATCATACAGGTTGTTGTGTTAGGAAAGTGTTCTACTAAATATTGAGTTGACTTTTGAATTCTTTGATGAGATAAAAGAATATCAGTCGTATGCATCAATACGTCTCCAGCATCAGCTACTTTGTATGGAGATAAGTCAACAGTTTCGTCCAAATTATACGTAGCGAAACCTTTCCAGCCTCGTCGAAACTCTGATGGGTATAAGGAAGCTCCTGACACACTAATCGATGATCTAGAAATAGGGGCACCGTAAAGAATCATATCAGGTAAAGTTTTTATATTATTTAGCTGATGCACCCACTGATGTACATAAACAGGGGCACTTCCATCTGAAGAATAATTCCAAGTCCACTCTGGTACTTGCAGCCAATGCTCACTCATATTACACGACCTTTACACCTTTTTTCCATACGGCTTTCACATGATTTACACCAAATAAATATTGCAGCTCCTGATAGCTTTTCGTATTCCAAATTACGAAATCAGCTTGTTTGCCGACTTCTAAAGAGCCCACTTGATTCTGCCGATTGATGGCACAAGCCGCGTTATAAGTAGCTGCTGTCAAGCTTTCGGCCGGAGTAAGACGCATAGAAATACAAGCTAAGTTCATAACAAGTGGCATGGATGTTGTTGGTGATGAGCCTGGATTGCAATCTGTCGAAATCGCTACAGGTACACCTAAGTCGATCATTTTTCTTCCTTGGGCTGCTTCTTCTCGTAAATACAAGGCAGTTGCTGGAAGTAGACACGCGATTGTTCCAGATTTGGCCATCGCTTTGATTCCTTCCTCTGACGCTTTTAGTAAATGCTCTGCAGAAATGGCTCCGATTTTTGCAGCTAACTCTGCTCCTCCATACGGCTCGATTTCATCTGCATGAATTTTCGGGATTAGTCCTAATCGTTTCCCTGCCTCTAAAATCTGCTCAGATTGTTCTGGTGTATAAACACCCTTTTCACAAAATACATCGTTAAACTCTGCCAGATTTTCCTCAGCTATTAACGGTAGCATGTCTTCAATCAAATGTTTCACAAACTCATCTTCACGTCCCTTATATTCAGGTGGAACGGCATGTGCTCCCATAAAAGTCGGAACGATGTCTATCATATGCTGCTCCTGTAGCTTTTTCATCACTCGCAATTGCTTGAGCTCTGTTTCAAGATTCATCCCATACCCACTTTTTCCTTCGATAGTGGTTACACCATGTGCTAGAAAGGAATCGAGACGCCGTGTTGTTTGCTCGATAAGCTCAGTTTCTGTTGCTTCTCTTGTGAAACGAGCTGTCGCATGAATTCCTCCACCAGCATTCATAATGTCCATATAGGTAGCACCCTGCAGCCGCATTTCAAATTCATGCTCCCGGCTTCCCCCATATACGACATGTGTATGAGGATCGACTAAACCGGGAGTGACTAAATGGTCTGTAGCATTAATAATCTCGGCTAAATGCAGCTTATCTGAATAGCGTTTTTCAAGCTCCTCCGTTGTCCCGACAGCTTGAATGATTCCAGCCTCTATCCATAAGCTACCATCCTCTATTAAACCTAAATCTGACATCGCCTCTTTAGCTCGTGGTCCTGATACTTCTGAAGCAAGTGTTGCCAATTGTTTTGCATGCTTTATCCAAATAGGCTTAGTCATTAGTGATCGGCTCCTTTATCAAGCATTGGCATCTTGATCCCTTTTTCACGAGCAGTTTTCTTTGCGAGATCATAGCCTGCATCCGCATGACGGACCACACCCATTCCTGGATCTGTTGTTAATACGCGCTCAATACGTACCTCCGCTTCCTTCGTACCATCCGCAACAATCACTACTCCGGCATGTAAGGAGTAGCCCATTCCTACCCCGCCACCGTGATGTACTGAAACCCATGTAGCACCACCAACTGCATTTAACATGGCATTTAAGATTGGCCAATCTGCTACAACATCTGACCCGTCCTTCATCGCTTCTGTTTCACGATTAGGTGAAGCTACAGATCCAGAATCTAAATGGTCCCGACCGATTACGATAGGTGCTTTTAATTCACCACTTGCTACCATATCATTTATAATTTTTCCAAAACGAGCCCGTTCGCCATATCCTAACCAACAAATGCGCGAAGGAAGGCCTTGGAATTGTATTTTTTCTTGTGCCATACGTATCCAGTTACATAAATGCTCGTTGTCACTAAATTCACGTAAAATCGCTTCATCTGTTTTATAAATATCCTCTGGATCACCTGACAACGCTACCCAACGGAATGGTCCTTTTCCTTCACAAAATTGTGGACGAATAAAGGCTGGAACAAATCCAGGGAAATCGAATGCATTTTCTACGCCTTCATCTTTAGCTACTTGGCGAATATTGTTCCCATAGTCAAAGGTAATGGCTCCTTTATCCATCATTTCAAGCATTGCTTTTACATGGGTTGCCATAGCTGCTTTCGAAAGCTTTACGTATTGTTGCGGGTTCGAGCTTCGTAAATCTGCTGCGACTTCAAGTGACATCCCTGAAGGAACATAACCATTCAGTGGATCATGGGCAGAGGTTTGATCTGTTAATACATCCGGAATGAAGTTTCTTGCAATCATTTCAGGTAGAATATCGGAGGCATTTCCTAATAAACCAATAGATAATGCCTTCCCATCCTTCTTCGCTTCTTCAGCCAACTGAATCGCTTCATCTAACTTATAAGCCTTTACATCTGTGTAGCGAGTTTCTATTCGGCGGTCAATTCTTGTTTCATCAACCTCGATTGCAATACACACGCCACCATTCATTGTTACAGCAAGTGGCTGAGCACCACCCATTCCACCTAGACCAGCAGTAACAGTGACTGTACCTTTAAGAGAATTGTTGAAATGCTGCTTCGCTAACTCCGCAAATGTTTCATAAGTACCCTGGACGATTCCTTGTGAGCCAATATAGATCCAGCTCCCTGCTGTCATTTGTCCATACATCATCAAGCCTTTTTTATCAAGCTCATGGAAGGTTTCCCAGTTTGCATAAGCAGGAACAATATTAGAATTTGCTAGTAGCACACGTGGAGCATCAGTATGTGTTCTAAAAATTGCAACTGGTTTCCCTGATTGTACAAGAAGCGTTTCATCACTTTCTAGCTCTTTAAGTGATTTGACAATCGCATCAAAAGACTCCCAGTTTCGCGCAGCTTTGCCAATTCCACCATAAACAACTAAATCCTCTGGTCTTTCAGCTACATCTGGATCTAGATTATTCATCAGCATACGGAGCACGGCCTCTTGCTGCCAGCCCTTTGTATTTAGTTTTGTACCTTCTAAACGTGTAATTTTATTGTTTGTTTCAGCTTGCATAGTTATTAACCTCCTAGTTAGGATCCTTAAATCCTATAATGATGACGCCTTATATTTGTTTCCCTTACGAATCTATTTGCCAATGAATTTATCTCTAAGTTAAAGCTTTATATTTATTAAATTGAAAGCTACCAACCTTTAACCAGTCATTCATGGCCTCGATATCCTTGGAAAATACACGATCTGCATTAATATATGAAACAATTTTTCTAGCATTCTCTAATAATTCCTTTGTTGCTTTAGCCATCTTATCTTTCCCTCGTATTTCTGCAGCCTGTATAGCGCAAATGGCTTCAATTGCTAACACTCGACGGGTATTCGTAATAACTAAATACGCGTGTCTTGCTCCAATCGTCCCCATACTGACATGATCCTCTTGGTTCGCTGAAGAAGGGATAGAGTCAACACTTGCTGGATGTGCCAAGGTTTTATTTTCAGATACAAGTGATGCAGCAACATACTGCATTATCATTGCACCTGATTGTAAGCCTGGTTCTGGACTTAAGAACGGTGGCAAATCATTTAGTTGCGGATTTACAAGTCGTTCTATCCGGCGCTCTGATATATTTGCTAATTCGCTCATTGCAATAGCTAGAAAATCCATAGCAAATGCAATCGGTTGACCGTGAAAATTACCACCTGATAAGACTTTCTCACCGTTATCAAAAATTAATGGATTATCAGTAGCTGCATTCATTTCGATTTCTAATTTTTCTTTTACATAGTTTAATGCCTGCCATGTAGCACCATGTACTTGTGGAATACAACGAATTGAATAGGCATCCTGTACACGAAGCTCTCCTTGTCTAGTTATTAAAGTGCTATCTGACAAGTAGCCTCGAATACGTTCTGCCACTTCTACTTGTTCTTTATAGCCGCGTGCTAAATGAATATCTTCGTCAAATGCATCAATAATCCCCCGTAATCCTTCCATAGTGACGGACGCAATTAGCTCGGATTGGTATGCTAATTTTTCTGCCTCCATGTAAGCAACTACTCCCATTGCCGTCATCGCTTGGGTACCATTAATAAGAGCCAAGCCCTCTTTTGCTGTTAATGTTATTGGGGAGATTGCTTCTTTCTTTAATGCATGTATTGCTGGTGTTTTCACGCCTTTATAGAAGACTTCTCCTTCACCAATCAGCACTAATGCCAAATGGGAAAGCGGGGCTAAATCTCCACTTGCACCAAGTGAACCCTGCTGAGGAATTATAGGATGTATCCCAGCGTTTAATAGCTCTAGCAATCTCTCAATCACAATAGGACGAACCCCGGAAAAGCCCTTTAATAAGGCATTTGCCCGAAGGAGAAGCATCGCACGTGATACGACCTCTGGAAAAGGCTCTCCTACACCGCAAGCATGTGAACGAATTAAATTTAGCTGCAGTGCTTCAACGTGATTTTTGTCGATAAGCACATCACTAAATTTCCCAAAACCTGTTGTAATACCGTAGACTATTCTTTCTTCCGAAACGATTTTTTCGACAGCTTTCCGACTTTCTTGGACCTTTTTCATGCTGTCCTCAGAATAAATTACTTTTTCTTCTTCAAATAAAACTTTTTGTACGTCTGTAAAAGTAAGTGACTGACCGTTTAATGTAACCATCTAGGTGTCTCCCTTCAAATTCCTTCAGTGAAATAAAAGCTCAATAGAAAAGGGGCTATATCAAAAAAATCACTAAAAATGATTTCTTGATATAGCCCCCTATTTACTAAATACTATGGGCTTATTATATGTGATTAATGCCTAAGCCAATTGTTTCATGCTCAGATCCTTTTACTGGTGCTCCAATTGTTCCGTATAAGGATACAGCAACCCATTCTCCCTCTTGCTCATTTTCATATGGATTTCCACGTAAAACCGCAAAAGATAAACCGACTGTTCTTAATACAGATCCTATTTGCACCTGACCTCTCGTAATCCCGCTCAAGGCTTCTATTATCGCATGGTACAATGCGTGGGATTCTCGGTAAAGGTCCGGATTTATAACACCATTTTTCTTGGCTGCCGTTTCAATTGCTGCTACTACCTTATGTGCATCCATCGATCCAACTTTTCCTGTACAGCTCTTCCAATTCAACTGCTCTAG
Organism: Ureibacillus chungkukjangi; assembly: GCF_044795995.1. Classification (NCBI taxonomy): domain Bacteria; kingdom Bacillati; phylum Bacillota; class Bacilli; order Caryophanales; family Caryophanaceae; genus Ureibacillus; species Ureibacillus chungkukjangi. The sequence continues at coordinate 1,967,520 of NZ_CP085009.1, forward strand.
CATATCCAGTTGATCTTTTGGATTCTCAGAAAGCAAAAGTAAGATAGCGTTTTTACCAATACGACGATCTTTACTTAATGCCATATTAACAACTCATTTCATCTTTCAAAATCAAGTAGAATAACTAACTGAATACTCTAATGTCTATTAACTAATTTAATTGTAAACGCTTCAAAATTGAGTGTCAACGTAATTTTTGTAAATTTAGCAAAAATTAGATAATTAAGCCCTCTGTAGGTTATAACTTATTTTAGTAAATTCTTCTTTAGATTACGATTACTATTTTATAGGAATCGTAATCGGTTCGATTGAATATGGGTCAAATGTAGTAGCTAGTTGTCCCTCACTTGTTATCATTTTATAAACATTTACCGTCGGAGTTATTATTAAAGCTGTTGCTTGCTTGTCTAAATTTTTAATAGTAATTCGAGGTTCACTTCTCATTCTTTCAAAATCTGTACTATGCCCCACTCCATTATATTGAACCAAATCATAGGAATTTCCCAAATTATCAGTCACCTGATAGTCGAATCCAATACTTCGCCATTTCTCGTCCTCTTTAGCTACCATTCTCACGTCGACTTTTTCAGATAAATAAATTGTTGTAGAAATAGGTGTCTCCGTCATTTGTATTGCATTTATTTCTATACCATTAACTTCTGTTTTTAGATCTTCTTTTGCTAGCTCTCGTTTCTTGCTTTCAAGTGCAGTTATCTTAAATTTAAAATTCCAGTCGCCTGATGTTGAATTATTAGCATTATTTAAATCAACAATTTCACCTGCTTCTAATGTTATAAGAAGCTCCTCTGGTCTTGGGTTCCGTAACAATTCATATATATAAATGACAGCGTATTCGTTATCATTTAATTTTTCTACTATATAGTGGGTGGAGTAGTAACCATTTTTGATTGTATTTTTAAGCTCTTCGGCAATTAGATTAATCGAAAGTGCAGGTCTTTCTCCCAAATCCTTTTCACTTCTCAGGGTGTAAGCAATCGTTATGTTCTCTCCATCATATACAGCATCTGTGACTGTTACTTCCACTCCATTACTTTCACGCGTTATACCTATAGTAGAAGAATGGTCATTATATTTTTCAAACATAGAATCATTGTCATCATTAAATAGTTCAAATACATTCCCGATAATTGGAATGTTTGCTGCAAAGGCTGGGAATCCCATACCAATTGTAATAGTTGAGGCAACCAAGAAAGTAGCTGCTGCCACAAAGTCTCTTGTATAATGATTTTTCTTTTTTTCCTTTAATATATTTCGTTTAATTCGCTCTTTTTCAATTTCGCTGACTTCCATGGGTTCTATTTCAAATCCTATATTTAAGCGGTTTAATTGTTTATATACCTTTTTCATGTCAAAATCCCTCCTAAATACATCTGATGTAGCCGTTTCTTTCCGCGATATAACCGATTATCAATAGCAGCCTTAGTCATTCCAAGATGCAATGCAATCTCATCATTCTTCATATTAAGAAAGTATTTCATAGTAAAGATATATCGATCTAATTGGTCCAATTTACTCATCATTATTAGCAGCTCTTTTGTAGAAGTCTTTATCAAAAATTCTTCCTCAGCAGATTTTACAGGGTTACTCGTACCATCCAATTCAGATGGCTGTGGTACCTTGTGTAATTTTCTTTGTATGTCAATTGCTTTAAATTTAGCTATTGTACAAATCCACTTTCTAAAATCCTCTTCATTTCCCTTGAATTGCTTGGCATTTTCATAAGCTCCCATAAAAGTATCACTGATACATTCTTCAATAATTTGAGGATCATTATAATTTTTCAGACTATTATGTATCACGGCTTTTACTAGGCCAGCATAATTTTCTAGAATAAAATCTAATGCCTCTTCTCTTCCTTTCTTTAAATGCTTTATAAAATTCTCACTTGTAATTATCATACAAACACCCTTTCTTAAGCTGTAAATCCTTTACACTTAATACATCGCTTAAAGAAGACTTTATTCTCATAAAAAAATTTAATATGTATAATGATAATTCCATTTTAATTTAAAAAAGGAATTTAAAGTTAAAATAAAAATCCTACTCAATTTTGTAAACGTAACAAAATGAGTAGGAAACATTTTTAATAAGGAATCAATTCAATCACTTTACTAGCCATATATATAGCTTCTCCAAATATAAATTCGTTCTTTTACTCCTTCCCACAGTGATAGCATCTTTTATCCATATCCTGGTCGCCATACATTCGAAGCTCTTTCTCATCACCACAATTACTACATATGTCAAATTCTATTTGAGGTATAATTCCAGCTTCAGCTTGTGGTATCCATTCTTTTTCGTAAACGCTTTTACTCATTCCATAGTCGATGAATGTTAGCTTTCCATTCGAATTCAATCCGTAATTACCACTATCCTTCAAGTCAAAGCTATCGAACTCTGAATCTAATAGTTGTATGATTTTGTGATAGGCTTCTGGAATGTAATTTGCATGCTTTTGAGTGTCAATTTCGTAGCTCTGGTTATTTTCTAATTCTAAAGGGCGGTAAAACCTTTGTATGGAAATTGAGTTATTTACATAAAAGGGCTGGGCAAATAAATGATTATAGCCTCTTTCTTTCATATGGACATATTTTTCAACTTCTCTTATTGATTGTTTATAGCCAATTGGATGTATATGTACTTTAATCACATAATCATTTACTTTATAGGCTTTTCGAGTTGAACCGATTCCAATAAAATTTTCAGGTATACAAAATTCTTTCCATCGTGCAATTAGTTCATGAATCAATTCAACTCAGCTCCTTATCATATTATCATTTGTAAATATTATACATTTTTTGATAGTTTATAAAATAAAACCGCGAAATCCTCTTAGGACTTCGCGGTAATTACTCAGCACTTTATTCATTGACTGTTAAAGTTTCATTGAAAAATTTTGATAGTACTTCTTGATTTTTAGGGAAATCTAATTCCAGTACCGCTCCAGCATGAGGTGTTTCTTTATTGGTGTATCCGTCAGTTACGGGAATTCTAAGGGTGTCGATTTCTTCACTTGGATGAAGAAAAATATTCGAACATAATGTAAACATTTGGCTGAAGGTTAAATCTGTTTCCACATTATTTACGACCATATCCACAAAGTCAGGTATATGTGTAACACCGTCTAAAGAGCTAATTTTTTCATTGATCTCGTTCTTTAATTGGAGTAAGACCTCCTGCTGACGATTGACCCGACCAAAATCACTTAAATCATCATGACGAAATCTGACATATTTCAGAAGATCCTCCCCATGAAGAATATTCTCACCAACCTCCATGTCAAAATTCATGTCATTAATCATTTCTGAGCTAACATTTACTTTTAAACCATCCGGAACCAGTGTATCTATCATGGTAGCAAATCCATGAAAGTCGACTGTGATCGTATAATCAATATTTACACCAAAATTATTTTGAAGTGTTTCTTTTAAAAGCTCTTCCCCACCTAAAAAGTGAGAAAGATTTAATTTTCCATACTTTTGTTTATATCCAGGGATTTCAACATAAGAATCCCTCATCACTGAGGCAACCTTTATTGTTCGATTCTCAGCAGAATATTGCACAATCATAATACTATCAGCTCGCGATTCTTCTTCATCTCTTGAATCTACACCTACGACAAGAAAATGTATCGGCTTATCCATTAATTTATTCTTAAAAAAGTCTAAAGGATTATTGACTTTATGCTCCGTAGACTTTTTATATTGTTCACCAGACTGTTCTAAAGGAGATTGTTGACAACTAATTAACAAGAAAACACTAACTAAAATGAAAAAATGCCAGACTAACCTTTTCACTTAACCCACTCCTTTATGGAATTAGGTTTAGTGTGAACTTTATTCGTGTTATTATGCTATTTTTCGCTTTCAAGTTGTTTAAAATAGACTAATTAAGTGCACTCTAATTTGTTAACATAGCAAAATAGCCATAACCTCTCCTTAAATTTACATAGTTTAACCTACTTCCCAAAATTTTGAATAATGGTTATTCAAAATAGGCTGGAATATGGTAAATTAGGAAAGGAGGGTAAAATATGGATACGAATAGTTGGAAAGATAAAGGTTTTCTTTGGGATTATAAGGTTTATATCGTCATTGCTTTGATGGGTATTTGTGCAGCTCTGCCTCATATTCTTGAAGCGTTTTTAGAAAACAAAGAAGGCAATCTGATTGTTTCCTTTCGTGAAGCACCTACGGATTTAATATTGGTCATCTCAATTATATTAATCCTAATCAGCTGGATTTTCAGGAAAAAGAAAGCACTATTAATAAGCTGTGTAACGATCTTAATCATCGCTAACACATTGTTACTACAAACTTTCACGATAGTGAATAAGGAAGGTATTGAACGTAGAAGCTTCAATTTTACCAAAAACGAGTATTTTAAATGGAGCGAGATTGATGAAATTCACTTCTCATCAAAACTGGCAAAAGACATACGTCCAAAAAAATATGGTATCAACAATAAATCTAAAGAACCACTTGTAACAACAGTCGTTCCCTCTTTAGAGATTAAAAAGTTGAATGAGGCAACTACATATAATGGATTTACTACGGCTGAATTATTAAATTTGAAGGAATGGTTGAAGGTTCAAAGCCAACCTAAAACATATATACAGCCTATTCCAGAGGACTATCAAGATTACTTTCTTAAAATGAGGCATGATAATCTTGTTTTGATGAATCAGCTATTTGAAATTGACGTTGAATTTAATGATAAAGCTATATTAATAAATTAAAGCTGCTCCTATAAAGATTGAAGCTTGATTTGAAGATTACCGCCAAATCAAGCTTTTGCTACTATATATTATTTACTCAATACTTCTTTAATAGCCTCTGCTAAAGCATCTGCCGTTCGAAATGTCTCTTCGAATGTATTTTCCATGCCACCAATAGAGACTAATACAGAGTTGTCTTGTAAATCTTGATTGTAAGTGTTTCTTGGGTTTACTCCTCTTTCAATTACACCAAAGGATAAACCCGGATATAGGTCTTCTAGTTTGTCATGAAGTTTCAATGCAAATGCTTTATTTATTTCATAATTATCAGCTGTTTTCGATACATACATCCATATCTTTGCATATTCTGTCCCTGCAATAGTCGTAGTGGAGTCATCTTTTTTATTTGACTCCCTGTGTATGTCCAATACAACTTCAATGCTATCATGTTCAGTTAACGCTTTTTGTAAGACTTCTCCTGATACTGTATAGGCATCGTTAAAAGTTAATCCTCTTTCGCTCAAAATCTTACTATAATCTGTATCATCATGAATTGCGCTAATATTACGTTCTTCTAATGCATTACTCAATTCCTTCCCCACCAATGTAACATTCGTTGTATCACTAAAGGGTACCCTATCCTCATCTCCCTGCAGTTCTGGATAATATGCTTCAACATTATGTGTTTGGTAAATAAACACTAACGGTTCTTTTTCATCTAAGGCAAGTGATGGAATACCTTCTGCTCCAATTGTATTTGTAAGATTCATAACGGTTTCCTTGCCATTTAAAAGGAAAAGCCAAGAAAAAGCTAATGCAAATAGGAAAATACCACTTGTTGCTACAGTGAGTTTTCTAACTCTTGTAGTTTTTCTCATACTTCTAGCCTTTTGTCTAAGCAAATTTTCTGTTGATATTATAAATTCTTTTTTTGGATTTTGAGGGTGACTGTCTTTTATCATGTTAATAATTTCTTTTTCATTTTGCATTGGACAAAACCTCTTTTCCATCCAAATCTAGTTTTCTTTTCAAATCCTTTAAAGCTCTGTGATAATCGACTTTCACTTTGGCTTCACTACATTGCAGAATTTCTGCCGTTTCTTTCACTGAAAACTCATTGATTCCGCGAAGAATAACAGCTGCTCGGTGATTCGGTTTAAGCTTGGAGATAGCTTCATGTACATAGTGCTCTAATTCAGTTTTCTCGTACTCTTCATCAGGCTTTTTCTCCTTTGACTCGAGCTTAGAGAAAAAACCTTCCTTAAAAATCGTTGAAAATTTCTTCTTTCTGTAATGGTCAAGAGCAACATGCTTCGCGATAGAAAATATCCATGTTTTAAAATTACTATCAGTTTTAAAGTTTGGTAAGCTTTTTAACACCCGAATGAATACTTCTTGTGTTAAATCCTCTGCATCGTTTTGATTTCCTGAAAAGCAAACAAGAAATCGATACACATCTAGATAATGCTGATTATAAATTTCCACTATGCTACCTTCTAAGTCTCGTAAATCAACCAACCATTTCCCCCCTTTAGTATGTAGTCACTTATTATTCGTTTGAGATTGATAAATGGTTACAGAAATTTATATATGATCAAAAGAATTACAGGGTGTTCATTTAAAAACAAAATAAAAAGGAGATATACATCTCCTTACATAACATACTGTTTAGTTATTCAGCTGCATTTTCAAGAATCGAGAAAGTCCTATCGACACAATCGATCTCTGCCATAGCACCATAAGGTAAGATAAACTTTGGTTCTGTATGGCCAAAATTTAGGTTATAAAGAATTGGTAAATGCTCTAAATTATATTCCTTCGTGACTTTTCGGATTTCGATTTTATACTCCTCGTAATACTGCTCATCCTGTGGCTTTCCAAAAATAATACCCTTTGCTCTTTGAAGAATACCTTGAGCCGCATAATTTCGTAGCCAATAACGAATATAATCTGGTGCTGGTTTTTCTTCAGAGGTTTCAAAGAATAGGATACTATTTTCCCAGTGTATGCTCTCTGGCCAAAGTACAGTTCCTTTAGCCATCTCAAGAACCTCCATACAGCCGCCAATCAGGCGTCCTTGTACGATATCAGAGCCTTGAAGTAACTCATTACCAGCGTTTAGTTTCAAAGTTCGTCTCTTATTCTTATTGGATTCAATCCATTCTAAACGTTCACTTGTCCATTCTTTCGCTGGTTGAATTTCTCCCATTATTTCATTAGAAAAGAGCGTCCGGTTCACCATTTCAATTGTATATGGATCCATCTCTACATTTTCAGCAAAATCAGTTAGTATGGCTGGACCGTAAAAGGAAGAAATGCCTGCTTTATGGCAAATTAAATGAGAAATGGTTACATCAGAGTACCCCATAAAAATCTTCGGATTGTTATGTATCACCTCAAAGTCAATATATGGAAGTAAACGAATACTATCTTCTCCACCAATATTGGCAATAATCCCTTTTATATTTTCATCCTTAAATGCAGTCATCAAATCCTCAGCACGAGCCTGTGGGTTATTGTATAGATAGTCTCCACCTTTTAAACTATTTGGCATTGGGATAACGTTTAACCCAAATACCTCTTCCAATCTCTTTACACCTTGCTCATATCTCCATCTAAGTTCTGGTTCACCTGCTCCTCCCCAAGAAGGACTCACGGTTGCTACACTATCTCCAGGCTGTAACTTTTTTGGTTTAATTAACATCTAATCTCCCCCCAAAAAACTCTATTATCTATGTATTTTTACCTGTAAAATAACGATTCTCTTAGATTTTAATTTCTATAGAATGTTTTAAAATCCTTCTTTTTTTGAAGAAACTATACTCATTCAAAAAGAAAAAGCCCATTCATCGGAAAGGGGCTGGTTCGTATATTTACTTGGACAGACATGTTTATTAATTATAAAAGCCCAATTCGAGCAGCTGAATTGGGCGAATTTATTATTGATTTTAATCTTTGTGTTCTCTAAATTTCTTTGGTGAACAGCCAACTAAATTAGCAAAAGTTTTATAAAATTGACTAGGGCTTGAAAAGCCAACCTCATAACTAATTTCAGTTATCGTTTTATTAGAAATAGTTAATAGCTCTTTGGCCTTTTTGATTTTGATAATCATTACGTATTGATGTGGAGTAAAACCAGTTGCCAACTTAAAGCTTCTGATAAAGTGATATTTGCTTTGTTGTGCTATACCGGCTAGTGTTTCTACTGAAATATCATCTGAATAATGTGAATGGATATAGTCTAATACGTGATTAAAATGATTATCTGAGACAAGTTGTAAAGGTTCTTTGATATTATGACTACCTCTTAAAAGAGCAGAAAAATATTGAAAAATACTAATCTCCAAGTCATCCATAAAAGAACTTTGATAATCTTCTTTCAAAATATAATGAGTAAACCACTGTTTCATTTGCAATTTTACATCATTACTAAAAATTTGTTGATCCTCATAAAAATTAACCTCTTCTTTCAGGGCTTTCTCATCACATAACCAATTATTAAAACCCTCTCGATTTAAGCCTAAAATTACTAATGAACTACTATCTGAATTGAATTCATGAGAGTGTGTGGAATTTGGATTAGCAACTATGGCATTTCCACTGCTTAAAACCTTTTCCTTTTGGTTAAGGGTAGCAATAGTATTTCCGTTAAATGGAATTGAAATCTGATAACAGTCCTGATGTGAATGAGCGGGATCATTCCAACTTGAGTGACCATCAAATTGGAAAATTTGTACGTTTGGTAGTTTTAAATGTAATCCCATTTTTTTCACCTCTGCTTTATCATCTATATTTCTTAATTTATTGTAGCTTAAATTGCTGAATATTTCAGCAATTTGTACGATGTAGTTCCCCTTTTTCATTTTTATACTAGAAATAGTTGAACAAATACATGTAAGCATTTTTAGGGGGAACACGCATGAATAAACTGTATAACGATTCTCGATTTCGATTGATCATCTTTGCAAATATTGCCTCATCTATTGGCTCAGGTATAACAATGATTGCTATCCCATGGCTCTTAGTATCGAGTGAAAATGGAAATAAACTATTTGGATACGTCACAATAGGCATGACTATCCTAAGCTTTTTAATTACACCTTATATCGGAGCCCTAATAGATAAAATATCACGTAAAAGATTATTGATATTTAGTAAATTAATTAGCCTATCTGTTTTGTTAATTTTCACTTTCATTGGGTTCATAGCTAATCACTATGAAATATGGCATTATATAATCATTTATTTGATAGGAAATCTGTATTACACCCTTTTTTACCCAACCATGTTTGCTTTAAATCAGGAAATTTTTAATAGAGAACAGTATAAGGCTCTTAATGGAACAATGGAGGTACAAGGACAGCTTTCCAGCATGATTGCCGGTGCAGCAGCAAGTATCTTATTGATTAAGTGGGATTTGCAATTTATCTTATTACTTGATGTATTCACCTATGCGCTGGCAATCTATTTTTATTTAAAATTACCTTATGCGAAAACTACTAAACGAAAAATCGGAAATGAAAAGGCAATAAAAGCATCAGAGGGTTTAACCTTTATGCTTAAAAGAACTTCAATGCTCATATTTTTATCCGCTTCGCTAATGCCCTACATTGGCGTAATGATTACAAATTATTTGTTCCCAGTATATTTGTCTGATGTGTTAAAGACCGATGGAAATATATATGGAATTCAAGGTATGATTTACGGTTTGGGTGCCATTTTTGCAGGTATATTGGTTCCTATCGTAGCTAGAAAATTAGGAGACGAAAAGACAATTGTCTACGGTGTCTTAACATACACATTAGCAATCTCGTTAATTATTTACGCGAATATACCAGCATACTTATCTTTAATGTTTTTTATAGCTTTAGGTAATAGTGGAGCAAGAGTGGCCAGGAACTCCTTCTTGATGGATAATATCCCGAATGAAATAATCGGTAGAATTGATAGCCTATTCCGAACGATTGGGCTACTTTTGAGAATTATATTGTTAGCTATATTTGCAGGTTTAGTTTCTTCTGGTCTGATAATGTTGTGCTTTACTGTTTTGGCCGGACTTTTACTTATCGCTTCTATAACTGTAATTTTGTCTTGGAAAAAGGGGCTCATCTATAGAACAAATGCATAAAATTTAATCATATTCATGATAATTAATTAATTTTTAAAAAAACAACAGTAAAGAAGACCAATTTCTCATTTAAATTTAGAAATCGGTCTTCTTTCTTAATAAAGATCTTCCCATTTTCATTCTCTTAGGTTTTTTTTATTAAGTGAATCCTGATAAAGATCAGCATACGTTTTTGAATCTTCAATTAGCGCATCGCAGAAAGCAGCGACGTCAGCCCCTGTAACTTCTAATACCCTTTTCCCAGCAATGACACCTTCTTCGAAAAAGCTGATAATTTCCGAAAGTGGGCCAATGCCTTCATTTAGCTCAACTGGTCCCACTTTAAAAAGATATTTTTGAATCTCTTTATAGACAATTTGATAGTCTTGGGGAAGCGCTTTGACACGCGAAACATGAGCTCTCCATTCTTTTCTGCCTTCGATGATTTTTTTTATACTCATTGTAGTCCTCCTAATTTTCTGGCTACATTCTTATTTAGTTGCTCACGCCATTTATCTCGATACGTTTTTGCTCCATCGCTTCCAACGAGCGCTGCACAGAAGCCCTTGATATCATCTCCTAGGACTTCTTCAACACTCTGCCCGTCTGCTGAAGTAACTTCAAGTAATTCAAGGGCACTCTCAAGAATCGGCATCAGTTTGCGGCCGGTGAAATCTCCATGAATCCAGAGATTGCTCATAATTTCTTTCCAAGCAGTTTGATAATCAGTTGGTAACACTTTTGCTCGTTCGTCAAATTCTTTCATTTGTTTCGTCATATCGCTGCCAGTTATTTTTTCAAAAAAGTTCATCTCATTTTCCTCCTTTATCTCTTAACTCGTTTAGCTTGCTCGATACAAAGTTCCATTTTCTCCAAAAATTCTCAAGCTGCTCTTGGCCAGCTTCGTTTAGGGTATAAAACTTTCTCGGTGGACCAACATTAGATCGTTTTTTCTCGATGTTTACCAGATTATTTTTCTCAAAACGCAAGGTAATCGTATAGACTGTACCTTCAACTACATCTGTGAAGCCAAGCTCTCTAAGCTGTTGTGTGATTTCATAGCCGTAAGTTTCGCCCCGACTAATAATTTCAAGCACACATCCCTCAAGCAATCCCTTAAGCATTTCTGTAATATTTTCCAAATTATTCACCCATTTATATTTTTAAATTTTTCAGTACTCTGTAATACAGGTATTAAGTAAAACTTATTACTGGTATAATGTAATACAGAATAGTGTATCTTGTCAATTAAAATAATAAAAGGAATTGCCATTTATACTGCAACTAAATCATTTCTTACACTTTTATGTATAATTTTATTAAAATTTATAAATCAGATACATGGATACATTCAATTTCAGCAATCCTTCGCTTTTTCCACTCAGACATCGTATAATAAGGAAAGCAGAAGAAGAATTTATTTTTTCCTCTAGTCAAAAAAAGAGGTGCACTTACTTGAAACAATTTGAAACAGTACTACCAGAGAAGTACGAAGCTTTAAAAAAACAGGCCAATTATACATCAAGCTGGCGCGAGCGTTTAGCCGCAGTCGAAACTTTATCGGCTTATCAGCATGACAAAATTATAGATCTATTACAAAATCGTATGCACAATGATACGGTCTACAAGGTCCAAATAGCAGCATATGATACTCTTGTAGCGTTTGGGGAGAATGTAGAAAAACCAACACCTGCAAGCTTTGATATTATCAAAGGTACGGACAAGATTTTTCTTCGCGTGAAAAAGAGCTTACCAAAGGGCCATACAGTGGCAGAATTTGCAGATAAGCTAAAACGTATGCGTCTAGATGTCTATGATGCTTATGAAGGTGACAAAGGCGAGGAATTCATGAGCTGGTTAGAGGAACGTTGGGCAAAACTATAATAATCACCTTTCCTATAGGTGGGTTAAGTCATTCAATTCCATATGTGGAGTGAATGACTTTTCTTTTTCTCTAAAATGTAAAGATATCACTCATTTTCGATATCGTTCTAATTCTTCTGCTGGATATGCATTCATCCAATGATAGGGCTGTAACTCATTTAGACTAGCAAATTTTAAAGTATTATCCGGAGTAGTCACGCCAACCATGACATCAACACCCCAAAAACTAAGCCTTTCTTAACAGACACCGCATGCCGACAGTACCTTAAATGGACTATTTTCATTATCCCTTAAAACACACAAACAGTGAGTTACACTTACGTTGTACATATGTGCCTCACACATTCCTCCTACTTCAATACATGAAGTTAATCGAAATCTTTTCACTTTACCAGTAAAGTAAGAGCGAGCTGACTACGCCTATTTGAAAGAATAGTCAGTTCATGATGGAGAGCCAAATACTTCCACACGACTGCATTTTTTATATATTTATCTATCAATTCAAAAGGATATAAAAAGTTCATTTCCAAATTAAAACCCTCTATTAATTTATAAATTAAAATTATATTTTACTACTTACTTATTACAAAAATCTTAAAGTAGAATTAGTCCCCCTTCCCTTACTCAAATTTTGTTTGAATCGGCTACACTAAGTTGGACAGATACTATAAGGGCTAGTAGACTTAACATACTAACCTAAGGGAGCGTGCTACTATGTCACGTCAACGTCGAACTTTTACACCAGAATTTAAACTTCAATTAGTCAAGCTTTATGAAAATGGAAAGTCTCGTGCAGATATCTGTAGAGAATATGAAATCACGCCATCTGCATTAGATCGCTGGATTAAAAACCATCAAGAAACTGGGGCCTTCACTGCGAAAGAGAACCGTACTGATGAAGAAAATGAGTTAATAAAATTACGTAAAGAAAATCAACGTTTAATGATGGAGAATGACATTTTAAAGCAAGCAGCGCTGATCATGGGACGAAAATAGATGTGATTCGAAATAACGCTCACAAATATTCAATATCAGCAATGTGTAACGTCCTCAACATCGCCAAAAGCACATACTATTATCATGCCAATTTGAGTGAAAAAGAAGCACATAACACAGAGGAAGTAGAACTTTCCAACGAGATTGAACGACTCTTTAAAGAAAGCCGTAGTAACTATGGTACTCGTAAACTAAAAGTAGAATTAAAGAAGCAGAAGATGGTAGTTTCTAGACGTCGAATCGGTCGAATCATGAAACAATTAGGACTGGTATCAAAGTATACCGTGGCACAATACAAGCCGTATAAACAAACCTGTAATGAAGCACCCATCAAAAATGAGTTACATCGTCAGTTTAAACAAGAAGAGCAATTAGCTGTAGTTGTAAGTGATTTAACATACGTCCGTGTTGAGAAAAAATGGCACTATGTATGCTTATTTGTCGACCTTTTCAACCGTGAAATTATTGGTCACAGTGCCGGTCCTAATAAGACAGCAGCCCTTGTGTATCAAGCATTAGCCAGCATTAAAGGGAATTTACATAACATCAAGATGTTCCATACAGACCGTGGAAAAGAGTTTGATAACAAACTAATTTCAGAGGCACTAGAAACATTTGGGATTCAAAGATCATTAAGTATGAAGGGTTGTCCCTATGATAACGCCGTGGCCGAAGCGATGTTCAAAGTATTTAAAACCGAATTCGCAAACGGAGCACACTTCGCTTCTCTTGAACAGCTCGCTCTTGAACTTAATGATTATGTTCATTGGTTCAATAACATTCGAATTCACGGAACACTAGGTTATTTATCGCCAGTGGAATTCAAGAACAGGTCCTTATAAAGATTGTCCAGTTTAGTGTTGACATTCCAGTTAATTCTCTATTCGTTATACTAATACTTAATTTAGCTTGTATTTTCTCACCAAACTCATTTAAAAACTATTATCCCGTTAAATTGCCCTTAAAAGGAAACAGACGCTTTCCTTATTCAAGGAAAGCGTCCGATTGTTAAACATCACCTCTTCTATACAAATGAAAAAGTTTAAATAAAAATCGATTCACTTATTTTTATGTCTTAATTTTTTTAACCCAATGTTAGTTTCATACCAAAGGATATATCCTAGCCAAATGAAAACTACTCCCATCGGTAATGCTAATATTCGATCATAAGGGTGAGGAATGATTACGGTAGCCAAAGTAACTACAGCAGCAAGCGAAAGTAATATTCCAGCAAAGCGGGGAAAGACATTAGCACGAAATGTTGCAATTCCTAGAAATAAGCCGCCAAGCATATACAGTACTCCTGCAATAGGGGCCAATATTGTGAAAACACCTAGATTAACCTCACTATTGTTCTCGTCAAATAGTCCTAACATTCCTTCTACAAACATGGGAGCCTCGTTTATAATCAGCGGGTAAACAAATGCTTCAATGAAACTAAAAGTCATTGAAATTAACCAAAACAGGTTGAATAATATAAATCCTATTAAACCAATCCAGCCTACCTCTTCAAGTTGTTTCATGTAAATCCCAATAATTCCTATAATAAAGGAGAGGGACATAGCAATGCTTAAACAAGCAACTATCTGCCAGGAACTCGAAGTAACAAAAGTTAAATTTTCAGGTGGATGGATAAATTGAATGACTGTGTATAAAACTCCTGCCAAAATTGCAAATAAGCCTGCAATTTTCTTGAAATTCATTCCTACTAAATTCATTTCAACTCCCTCGTTTCAAACCATTTGTCCATTTGTTCTCCTCCTTGATAATCCGAATTATTACTTTTTAGATTTCATATATTAAGCTAAAGATAATATAAAAAGATAGAAAGAAGTGACGTTGTGGAACATTATGAATTAATTGAAAATGCATTAGTCTATATTGAGGATAATATAGAAAAATCTTTATCATTAGAATCTGTATCAAATCACTTCAATATTTCGAAATTCTATTTTCATAGACTTTTTTCCGCAATGACTGGTTACTCATTTAACAACTACTTACTTTCTAGAAGATTAAATAAGTCTGTTAATCTAATTCAAAACGAAAAGTTATCGTTAACAGACATTGCATATTTACTTAACTTTGGGACTCCATCATCTTTCACTCGCGCCTTTAAAAAACAATACGGGATAGCTCCTAGCAAACTGAAAGAAAACACGACGACGATCAATGAATCTCCTATTCCTTTAGTAGTAAAGAAACCGATTAAAAACATAAATGGTGATATAGTCACCGATTTTACCCTAGTAGAATTCAATGCAATTCGAGTTTGTGGGATAGCATTTGAAGTTGATTTAGCAACTGAAAATTATAAGTTGAAAATTCGTTCTCATTCGAGAATGCTATTAGATAATATTAATCAATCTATTAATGGCCCTTGCTATGTTATTTACTCAAATTGTCAGCCGAATTCAACAAAATTTAATGTTTTGTTCGGTATTCCATACGATATCCAGATTAACAAACCATATTACTTTACCAATGATATACCTTCAATATTTTGTGCTAAATTTCAATATTCTGGTGACATCCTGGATATAGGGGATGTTCTTACTAATGACTTTGCTAGATTCTTAAAGATTTCCAAATTAGAAGCAGAACAATCCGATATAGAAATGATTCAAGCTTTTGAGAACGTTCATCAGCTTGATTCATCCTATCATCTCTACGTACCAATAAAAAAACATCCGATTGATTTAGAATGTTAAAGTCGCTTTTTCCTCCGTCCTATTATTTTTTATTACTGTAAATATAAAATAACATCAAAAGAGTATGTAGACTTTCCACATCTTGCTGTAATTATAATTAGAGCATAAAGGGTTTATTCATCACTATAATTTTGGGATTAAGTTCACTTAATAAGCACCCATTAACCAAAAAATGGCATAGAGTGTTTATCTCTAAGCCTTTTTGCTCGTAATTATTCCATTCTTAAATAGAGTATCCCACTTAATACAACATCATTAATTCAGCTTATTCCTTAGATACTCCTCGTAGGAAATTATTCCCTTTTTTTGCATAGGGTTTGTATTTTTTCCTTCAATTAAAGAATTGTATAGTTTTCCTGAGAAAGGAATGCTTAAAACATTATTGGTTTCATTGGTAATCTTAATTTTCAACTCCGCCATTTCTCTTAATGTCATTATATCCGGACCACAAAAATCATCTAATTTTCCTTGTGGGCCTTTATTCACTAAGTCGATTAAATGTCTGGCAAATTCATTTACATCCACGCTTTGAAATTTGATCCTTCCAGGGATTATATATCTTCCAAATAAAGGTTTTGATAAAAGTAAATTATCAACGAAGCTATGAAACTGAGTTGCACGAGCAATTGTATACGGTAGAGAACTATCCTTTAATAATTCTTCTGCTTTGTATTTAAGTCTATAATACTTGAAGGGGATTTCCTCAATCCCTACAATTGATGGATAAATAAAAAGTTTTATATGATGCAACTTACTTAAAAATCTTTCAAATCCAATAACCTCGATGTCTTTAGATTTATTGACCGGACTAGTAGCTGCATGAATAATTACATCAACATCTTTTACTGCTTCTTCTAATCCTTCACCAGATAATAAATCGCTATAAACCCATTTGAAGTCTACTCCTTCAGGTTTTCTTCTCGAAGTTATTTTTACTTTATAATCTAAACCTTTTAATTGCTTTAACAAAGCGGAACCTAATTGTCCGGTTGAACCAGTTACAAGTATTCTCAAGTACAACTCTCCCATTCAAATGGATTATCTTTATAATGTAATATTCTACAGTTGGTTACTTTATTCAACTAACGTTCCCACTAGTTTAAGGCAGCCTTCCGCCCTCCTTTCACCAAAATTATAGTGTGTGATACTTATATAGCTTTAATTACTTATTCGTTACAAGATTTATAGTTTTTTATTCTAGTTTTCTTAATCTTTTCTCCCTATCCAATCTTCTTACATAATCATTTTTGATAATGTTCCAATTCTTCTGCTGGATATGCAATCGCCCAATGATAGGGTTGCAACGCATTTAGACTAACAAATTTTAAAGTATTATCTGGAGTCGTAACGCCAACCATGACATCAACACCCCGAAAACGTAACCTTTCTTGACAGACACCACATGGTGAAAGAACCTATTAGAATTTAAAATTAGTTAACTTTTTTATTTCGAATATACTTTTTTAAAACGCTCACATACCACCACCATATCTGGTGAAAATTCTATATCATACTCTTTTAATAATTCGGTAAAGAATTTTTCATGTGCTTGCCACCAATATTGATAATCTCCTTCTCCTTCTGCTAAAGCGAATTCCTCAGTAACCTCATTCATCGGAAGTACTTCAACAGATTGGATTTGAATAACAGCGACTGGCTCTTCCTGACCATCTAAAACAATATAATATTCCCCAGCTTCAGGAATAGGCGCCTTTTCTAGCTCATAAAACACATAACCCGAAGTCGTTGCTGTCTTCTTTCCTTGTACAACCAACTCCGCTAACCAATCAGCGGAAGCGCCAAATTGAAAAGCATCTTTATATTTAATCTCAAATTGATTCGTTGCTATACAAAATTCATTCCAAAAATCTTGAACTCTATTATTCATTTATTATCATCCTTTTATCATTATCTACTTTCTTAGGTTATTCCTTAATTTTACATTATAACAACTAGTATACAATTAGTAATTCTTTAAAATAATTGAACAACTAACACTTTATCTACAGATTTTGTTAAGCCACCTCAATCAGTACCCATAAAAAAAGCATCAAAATAAATTGATGCCGATTTATTAATTCAGTTGGTTGGTGTATCCCATCACTTTTCCAATAATTTGTTCTTCTGTTACTACGATCCTCTTACCTCGAAACCAATCATCCCCAATTAGATAATATTCATTATCAGAAAGTTCTATTTCCTCCATATTAAGCTCAAATATTTCATTCTTCGCTTCCTCATTATATTCTGATCCAGCTTCGTCCATCTTTTTAAAGTAATTTTCTTTATCTAAACCAGTTCTATGGGCTTTACCGTAAAAAGTGTCTAACTTAAGCCCATTAATATAAATCTGTCCTTTAGTGATCTTTACTTTTTCCCCAGGTAGAGCAACCACCCTAGATATGTCTTGGTCATTTTCTTCATTTTCAAAAGAAATAACATCTCCTCTTGAGATGTCAGTTGTATTCACATTTGATTCAATCGCTAGAGTCTTATCAGAATAATCATGATTTCCTCTGTCCATATTATCGTACATGTGGTGGTATGTTATCATCTCAGCTGTAACATGTTCAATTGTTGCAATGTCAGGTTTTGAATTTTCATCTGTTATTGTTTCAGATGATACATTAGAGCAGCCAACCAACATAATTAACGAAACAATAAAAAGCGTCCATAACTTCATTAAATTCCACCTTCTTAGATAATTTAAAAAACCTTTAAATTTTTTCTCTTACTATCATTCTTTATCAGTGTCTATATTTCTTGATTGATAAAAGTTAAACATGCTGTAAGTAATAAAATCATCATAAGATTCTATATCTTTCGTAACATCGGTAAAAAAGATGCCCAACTTTTGTGAACATCCTTCAAAATTAATATTTGCAAAACTTTTGGCGTCACCTTACTCTTCACCACGCCAATAGAATTCACTTACCACTTCAGCAAAAGCTTCAGTAGAACGATGAAGTTCCTCAACAGTATTATCTACACCGCCAATTTCAAGAATGATGGAATTTGGAGAAAGATCTTGATTATATATTCCATTTCCTTGACTACTACTTTTTTGTAAAATTCCTTTTGATAATCCTGGATATAAAGTATCTAACATTGTTTGTAATTCATTTGCAAACGCAAGATTCTTTTCATAATCTGCATGTCCAGTACCCACCACAAATAATAATCTAGCATACTTTAAACCGTTAATTTCAATTGAAGTATCCCTTTTTCTTAAAGAGTCACGATGTACATCAATAAAATAGTCCAAATCTCCACTTTCACTTTGTGCAGCTTTTACTATTTCTCCTGATAAATCATATGAATTTCCATAAATTAAATTTTTTGTCTCTAAAAGTTGTACTATATCTGAAGTATCAACTTTAGTTCCTACACCATAACTTTCCAATGCTCTACCTAGCATTTTTCCAACTAAAGTAATATTGGCTATTGAATGATAAGCTTCTTCTGGTTTAAATGTATTTTTAAGATAGGGCAAAAATGATTCTCTACTATGAGTATGATAGATGTAAACGACATCTTTTCCAAAAGTAGCCTGCATTTCAGGTCTTTTGGATGATTTCATATTTTCAAAAATAACATCTATGTTTTCAAATTTAAGTTCTCTATTCTCAAATAGAGTCTTCATTGAGGGTTGATATTCATCTCGCTCTGGTGAACCTAAGTTATTATCTATTTCTATTTCTGTATTTTGACCAAATGGATTATTAGGTTTCTTAAAATAATTTGAACCTTCACTAGAATTACTTTTTTCTGGTAAATTAGTTTCATCGAGAGTTTCACTGTTTTCATTTTTATTAGATTCATTAAAAAACATGAGCCATAGAAAACCCAGTAACCAAAGGAAAAATAATAATAATGCAAAATATAATAGAAGTACTAGTATAGTTCTTTTTTTTGCACTAGCCTTTTTATTCTGTTTTAATTTTGTAGACATTCAGTTACTTCTATCCTTCCCTGACTCACAATTATTAGATTCAAATATTAATAATTATACGTATTTTAGTAGTAACAATTAAATTAAATTAAGAGCATTTACGAATAAATTTTTAACTACCTACCTATTTTATTTGAGTTTTAATTTCCAAATAAGAAAACAAAACACTAGAATAACAATAATAATTTGGAATTCTAAATCAATCAGCATTAACCCATAAATTGCAGTTGCTTCCATTAGTATGGAGGGTACTTTTCCAATTGTACTTGCTACTGCAAATAAGCTAAGGGAAACTTTTGAAAATGCAGCTCCCAATGTTACTGCCCCTGATGGAATAAATGGCATAATTCTTAAAAATAGAATCATCCAAAAAGCATTTATTCCTTCAAGTTTTTTTATTTTCTCAATTAACCTTGTTGAGTTTTTTTTAACCTCCATTTTTTTAATCCTTTTCTATATAAAACAAAGCTTATAATTGCACCTAATGCTTCTCCGATAATAGATACTATAAATCCACCATACAGGCCAAAATAGGAAAGATTAGCAAAGGTAATAAATGCACTGGGTAAAACTCCAGTAATACTAATCAATATGTTAATTAATATACTTACAAAGATAGAAAAAATGCCAGCTTGGCTTAAAATTCCCATCATAATACCAACTCATTTTCATAATTTTTTTGTTGATGGCGTCAATAATCAGGATCACGCAGAAAATTAGGTGCTGATTGAGCTAGGGGACATAGATAATAATGAAGAGGAAATCATTCGTACTCAATCAGTTCCTTCAAAAGCTATTTCAATTATCTTTAAGAACCAATCTTAACGGAAACTATTAATTAATTTCAGATAAATTAAATATTTCAAATTATAAAGTACACCTTAAACTTTCAAGGTGTACTTTGTTGAGAATTATTCAACGGCTAGTTCAGTTTCTGTTAACCATTTATGATTTGTTACTTCAACGCCTGTTGTGGAAGTATAATCTACCATATAGACTGTTGTTTCTTCTGCACTATCAATTGTTGCAGTTGCTCCTTGCATCCCTTCCATGTGATCTGCATTAATCGTTACTTCTTCACCTTGTTTAAATGGTTCTTCTCCTGCTCCTTCTAACTCTTCATGGATTACCCACTTATGATTTGTTACTGGCTCTCCACCATTTGTAGGAGTATAGGAAACAGTATAAACGGTAGTATCATAAGCCCCTACGATTGTAGCTTCAGCACCATTCATGCCTTCCATGTGATCAGCTTGAATTATCGCTTTACTACTAACTGGAAAAGCAGGATCTGCTGATTCTTCTAATCCTTCTGGTATTTCAGCATCTCCTGAGTGATTCATTGAGGAATAATCTGTGTCCTCTATTCCTTCAGATTCATCAGTATCTTCCATGCCCTCCATGTCATGCCCTGTCATCTCATTTGTTTCTTCTTGAGCTGTTTCATTTTGATTTGCCTCATCATTATTATTTCCTGAGCATGCTGAAAGCATTAAAGCTGCAGATAATGAAATAACACTTATCATAATTTTATTAGTCATTATAAATTCCTCCCAATTAATTATCATTATTTATTTTTTCCTACTTCTCGTAGTATAAACTTTAAATTTGCAAAAAATATGCAGAATAACTTCTTCTTTTATTAATTACGTTTGCTGAAATGACAAATAAAAACAAAGTTATTCTACATATTGTAGATTAGCTTTGTTTTTATCGAAATTCTTAGATTATGCATGGTTCATCTTAGTTAAAAAATTTTAATAGGAAATATAGCATTATACATAGAAAACTAATTCCTAAAAGCGAAAAACTTATCCATTTAAAATCGTCTCGTTTTTGTAATTTTTTATATTCTTTATAACTAATTTCTCCATTGGCAAATTTTAAACCAAAAGAATCGGGGTTTACAACATAACAGTTATTACATTTATCTTGGAGAATAAGCTTTGTAATAAGATTCTTCCTATCCCATTGTTTCTTTAATATTTGAGAAGTTAAATATGTTCCCTCTATTCCTTCTATTCTTACGATTGTAAATAATGAACTTTTATTTATTTCCTCATACATTTTATATGCATACTGTTCAATAAAATCATTATTAACACACAACACCTTCACCTCGTTATTTTTTTGGATTCATTTTATATATTGTATTCTTTGATACTATAATACTTTAATAATAAAAAATTCGCATAAGTATCAATGCGAATTAATTACTTTACTGCATAATGTCTTTGAATTGTTTAGTAAATGATATATCAGTTAAAAATAAGTAAGCCTTCATTTAATCCTAATGTGTTCGAATTAACAATTTTAAAATGTAAAGTTTAAATATACATTAGCGGGGTACCCTACAATCGTATCAAAACATTAAGGAGGTAGGTAAAATGCATGAACAATTTAAAGAATGTATCGAAGAATGTCTTGATTGTTTGATTGAGTGTAATCATTGTTATGATGCATGTTTAAAAGAAAAAGATGTCAAAATGTTGGCTGAATGTATCCGACTTACTCGAGAGTGTGCTGATATTTGCAGTTATGCAGCGTCTGCCATGTCGCGTGGAAGTCAGTTCGCTACTGAGATCTGTATACTATGTGCCGATATTTGTGAAGCATGTGCAATTGAATGTGAAAAGCATAGTAGTCACCATGAACATTGTAAGAAGTGTGCAGAAGCTTGCAGAAAATGCGCCGATGTTTGTAGAACAATGGCTAGCTAATCAAAAGAGAGTAACCCAAAACTTAACAGGGTACTAAAAAAATTGCCTAAAAATTTTTAGGCAATTTTTTTCAATTTCATACTTAATCATGATTAATCTTAAAAAGTTGTGCATTAATTGCAAAATAGTACTTAGACATTACGGCCAATCCAATTGCTGTTGTAATGACGACTACAACGTTATACGGTACTTCTACAGCAAGTGGATTGAATTGATAATATATCCAGCAGTCCAGCCTAGATTTTGAACCATTTTCTGTGACTAGCTTTGGAATGTTTTAAGGTACTAAGTATATAAATTGGATTACTATTGACTAAGACAACATCCGCAGTTTCAATGGCAACTTCTGTTCGAGTTCCAATAGCAATCACTAGATCCGCTTCCGCTAATTCTGGTGGATCAATCACACCGTCTCCAACCATGACTACTTTCTTTCCACCTTCATTTTAAGCTTTTACATTATTTGATTTTATTATTTTATATTCCCCAATAAGTTAATGTATCAAAGATTCCTATAATTATTAGCAGAAGACCAGCTATCTTTTGTATGATTTTTCCGATTTTAATACTCTTTTTCATAATTAAACCTTTTATATCAAAGTACCAAATTAACCCCAATATAATAATTAATGGAATAGATGTGGCAAACCCAAATATGACTGGTAGTATAATTCCAAAAGATGTGGATACAACTGTTGGCATTAACCATACAAAAAAAAGTACAAACATCGTTGGACAGAACGCTATTGCAAAACTAGACCCTAACAAGAAAGAGCCAAACTTTCCAGTCTTAATATTCGCTGGGACATAATTAAAAAGTTTGTTTAAAAACCTCAACCTTATAATTCCAAGAAGTACTAATCCAGTTAAGATTAAAAGCGGACCATTCGCTTTTCGAAATATAGGAAAGTATTCTGTTATTTTAGACTCGAAGGATTGACCAAAGATCCAAGCTAATAATCCGATTGAAAAATAAACTACAACTTTTCCACCTATAAACGAAAAAATTTCTACCCAATTTTTATCAACTTGTATTGTACGATTTCCGTACAGAGTAAATGCACTGATATTTCCTGTAAGTTGACATGGAGCAAATGCA
Organism: Ureibacillus chungkukjangi; assembly: GCF_044795995.1. NCBI lineage: Bacteria > Bacillati > Bacillota > Bacilli > Caryophanales > Caryophanaceae > Ureibacillus > Ureibacillus chungkukjangi. Next base: position 1,990,727 of record NZ_CP085009.1, read on the forward strand.
CCGATTAATCCTAATAGAAGCGCAATAATAATTGGGGGATGTTCATATGAATTTAAATATACAGAAATAGGCTGGCTGATGACTTGACTGATTTGTGATAAAAAGCTATACATTTCTAATATTCACTACCTTATTCAAGTACTAAGTTTCCATGTACAGCAAGGCTATACCATGAATCTCCTTGATCTTTTGTTTGATAAATCGATAAATTATTTGTCACTATTGTTATTTCTTGGTGCTCATTTGGATTAACTGCAAGATTAATGATTGGATCATTCTTTATTTCTTTCGGAAGTTTAATATCCTTTACTTCCTTACTCTCTAATGTAAATAATTTTAAATATACTTGTTGAATATCATCAATAGTGGAATAAATTCCTCCATTTTCAATTAAAGTTACATAGGTTACCATTTCATTAAAAATTAATTCCGAAAAATTTTCTCCATAGTCCTTTGATAAATAAATTCCATCTTTACTACCTATTACAAGAATTCCTTCTTTTGATGGATGTGCTGCAAAATTAGAAATAGAAGATGAATTAAATCCATTTAGGGCTACTTTAGTCCATGTCTTTCCTTCATCAGTTGAATAATGTAAACCACCCTCTAAATTATCCGTAGGTGTTTCATTAAAGACATAAATTGTATTATTATCATAACCAACTGCAAGATAATGGAAATCAAGTTCCCCATAAAAGGCTAATTGTTCCATATTAGCACCTTTACCTGTACTTTTAATAAGTCCTAAGGGGTTTTTTAGATTTGAACCTTCCTCTGGATGTCCACTTGAATAGAAGCCGTCTCTAACTGCTGCAAACCCCATATAATCATGTTTTTGACTATTAGCTACCTTCCATGATTTTTTGTCAAATTGATATAGGCCATTATGAGTTGCAACTAAGAACTCATTTCCTCCATTTGCATACCCTAAACCATGAACATGGTCAATTTTTTCGTTTTTCACATTTTCGAATGAATACTTTTGTTCAGAATTACAAGCTACTAAGAAAATAGATACCAATAATAGTCCAAATAAGATTTTTATTATTTTCATTGTCATTTTCCCCTTAACTCCATTTATAACCGATTCCCCATGCTGTTTTTAGAAATTCATCAGTAGGAAATCCTGCCTTTTTTAGTTTGTCCCTTAAATTCCGAATATGAGAATCAACTGTTCGGATATCAGTTTCAGTTTCGTATTCCCAAGCTAAATCCAACAATTCTTCACGCGTATATGTTTTATTGGGTCTAGATATTAACGCCTTTAAAATAAAAAACTCTTTTAACGTTAGCTGAACTTTTAAATCAAAATATTTTAAGGAATACCTTTCAGTATCTAAAGTAAAGTCATTGTAATGGATACTGAGATCTTTTTCTTCTTCTGGTGATCGCCTTAAAATTGCATGGACTCTTGCAACCAATTCTCTTTCATCAAAAGGTTTTGTAATGTAATCATCTGCACCACTGTTTAAACCTTTTACTAAATCAATTTTATCTGTTCTCGCTGTCAACATAATAATTGGAACATCGGAGAATTCTCGGATGGCATTACACACTTCCCATCCATCCATTCCAGGCATCATTACATCTAATAAAACTATGTGTACTTTCTCTTTTTTTAGTATATCAATCGCATTTTTCCCACTTGATTCCTTAATACACTTTATTCCTTGTGGCATCAGAAATAATTCAACCAAATCTAACATTCTATGTTCATCATCTACTAAGAGAGCTGTTTGCATATTGTAAGAACCTCCAAATTAAATCATTAACTTAAATGTGCTGCCTTCACCTAGTTTGCTTGCTACTTCTATCGTACCTCCATGTGCCTCAACTAACTCTTTAACAACCGATAGTCCAATACCTGAGCCACCATAAATGCGAGAACGAGACTTTTCAACCCGATACAATCTATCGAAAATAAATTCAATTTCATCTGAGGGAATACCAATACCTTCATCACTTACTGAAATAACTGCTCTACCATTCAAACTATAAGCCTCTAACCGTACTTTTTTACCATTGTTGGTATATTTCAATGCATTATCTAAAAGGTTCAGTACGATTTGTTGCAATCGTAAAGGGTCAGCGAAAATTTGAAAGTTCTCTTTGCTTTCGAAATCTAATTTAAGGCCTTTATTCAAAAATGAAGGCCCTACGAGTTTAAATATATTATCTAGGAATGGCTGAGACAAAAAGTTTTCTTTATTAACCGTAAATGAATTTTCATCTATCTTTGCTAAATCAAGTAAATCTTTAACTAGATCCTTCATACCGTCAGCTTCTTCAGCAATAATAGAAAGATAATGATCTCGCTTTTTCTCATCTAGCTCTTTTCTCATAGCTACTTTTGCATAACCAATTAAATATGTTAAAGGCGTACTTAACTCATGTGAAATCGATGCCAGAAATTCATTTCTTTCTTTTTTTAAGAGTTCTAAATCCTTTGCAAGCTTCTGAATAGCAACTGACAATTCCCCAAGTTCATCCTTACTTGCATATGAAAGTGTTACCTCGAAATCTCCCTTACTTAATTTCTCTGTAGCCTCTTTCATATTAATTAATGGTCTTGTAAGGACTTTTGATAGGACTGCGTAAATAATTAGAATAATTACAACACTCGTTGCACCTGCGATTCCAAAATGCATAGTTAACTCATTCACCATTTGATTTATAGAATTTGTACTTTGATACATTAGTACATAACCAGAATGCTCACCATTTTGATAAGGATGTATACTAACGATATAGGGTGAATTCTTATAGTCTGAAACTAAAATACTATCTAAATTTGACTTCTTCTTCATAACTGATGGCACATAGCTCTCTAATGTTGGATTATTTTCATCAGAGCTGCTAATAACAACACCTTCACTATTAATAATCATTACTTCTCTATTATTATTATTTTCCATCAATACGATATGTTTAATTGTAGATTCAGAATAGTTTTCAGTTAATACATCTCTATGATTTTCTCCATTTGCTAACAATCTAGAAAATTCCTCACCCACTCTACTATGTATTATGTTTCGGTGAAGATAAAACATTAGAATTAACTCCAATATAAGTACGGCAGCAAAAAAGTAAAGGGCCAACTTTGTTGAAATTTTATTCAATATAAACACCCACTCTCTCAGAAAGCTTTATTATAATTTAAAAATATGAAAAAATTATGCAGATTTTTAAAGCAAATAATCTTTAATAATAACTAAAAAGAAAAAAATATGAAACATAGATTGAAAATAAATTTATTTTAAGGGAGTGGACAAGTTGACATTCTCTGAACTTATTTTAGAAAAATTAACCAAGATAGGTATATTAGAATCTTATACATTGAGAAGGGTGATTCGTGGTAATCTTATAAAGCCGGTTAGGGGTAAAATCAATATAATTTGACGATGTAGTTATTTTTGATAAGTAATTAAAGATCTATGGACTGATTCAAAATACTAATTATATTCGTAATTATATTTTTGGACATATGTCCACCGATTTTGTTTCAGAACTTAATCCATATGAAGTGTACAATATACAAATGTTGGTCAGGAGATTGATTCTAGGAAATCTAGAACTTTAGGAATTTAAAGTTAATAAAAAATAGACTAACTTCACAAGTAGCTAGTCTATTTTTCATTAACTCATTAATTAAATATTAAATACACTGAGTTTTAGTCAACTAATTGTTCAACAAAATAGCTAGAATTGCATAATCAACCGTTTAAGTTGTTAAAACTATATAGTGAAAATCTATACAATCAATTCTCCTATTGTTTTCTCTCTGTAAGCAATTAAGATTCCTTAAGCCTTTTTTCTATAATATATCCATCCATAATTTAATCGTAGTTCCTAGAATTAAAACCATTAAAATACCTTGCAATATCTTAGTATTCATTTTTTTACTGATTTTAGCACCAATCGGAGCGGCAATTAGTCCGGCAATGATCACAATAACCGCAGTTACATATTCTACTTGCCCTGTTGAGATTTTACCTATCGAACCCGCAATGGATGAAATAAACGTAATCGCTAAGCTGGATGCTATCGTCATTCTTGTAGGAATCCGTAATACTAATAACATAATTGGAATTAGTAAGAATCCACCACCAGCACCTACAATACCAGAACCAATTCCGACCATAAATGCGAGAATTCCGGCAAGAGGTTTATTGTAGGTGACTTCTTCTAAAGGTATATCATCAATCTTCTTTTTTGGAATAAACATCATAACGGCTGCTAATAATGCTAATATTCCGTAGACAATGTTTATTTGAGCTTCCGTAAAATATTCTGATCCAAAACTACCGATAAATGTCCCTATTAGCACCGTTATCCCCATAACAGTAATTAACGATTTATTTAAATAACTACCCTTTCGAAATCCTATGACACCAGCAATCGATACAAATAATACATCAAGTGCGCTTATACCGGAAACCTCATGTGCTGTTAAAGTCTGGAAGCCAAACACTGGCGGAATCATTAATAACATTGGGTATTTAACAATCGCACCGCCAATGCCAAGCATCCCAGAAAGAAATGAGCTAATAAACCCTATAACGAAAAGGAGGACCACATAACTTATATCCATGTTGTTTCCTTCTTTCTATTCAATTAAACCTTGCAATTTTTTAGTCTCTCAGTTAATAAGAAAAGTGAGTCGCAGAACAACTCACTTTCTATTTTTTACCCTTTTTGAATATAGAACGTTAATACATCCGCTTCCTCTTTATGTTCTAAAAGAGTATGGCCAGCTGCAGCAGACCAAGCCGTTAAGTCGGCTAGCGCCCCTTTATCTGTTGCTTGCACTTCTAAAACTTGACCTGATTCCAATATGTCCATTGCTTTTTTTGTTCGTACAATCGGCATAGGACAGGCTAATCCTTTTGCATCTAATACTTGATTTACATCCATTCAACATTCTCCTTTTGATTCATAATTGTAGTTTTGCAAGAAAGAGAATCTCTTCGTTCCTTGCCGAAGTATTGTTTTACGATTATTTTTAAATTTTTTAACGAACTGCACAACGGTTTGGACCGATTTCCATTTCTGTTTGTTCGTCATTCTCTGGCGTAATTTTACCCATGTTGACTTGACGAATTTGTTCATAGGCATTTGGTTGAGGTGGTAAGTTATCTGTTACTGTGTGACGGAATTCCTCATCACTTTCTATGTTTAAACCGTGGTTTTCTATAAATAAGTCACCTAAACGTCTTGCTACAGTCCCATCTTCATTTAACTCTTCAATAATCATGAAGTGAGCAGGTAGTACGATTAAATCTTCTGCTAATTCACGGTAACGATGATATAAGGTTTCGCGAAGATCGCCTACCCAGTCCGCTGCAAGACCTGCTAAGTCTGGACGACCGATTGAATCGATGAATAAAATGTCGCCTGTTAATAAATACTTGCTATCAACAATGAATGATGTCGAACCAATTGTGTGTCCCGGTGAGTAAAGAGCGCCTACTTCAATTTGAGATGCACCGATATTAACTGTTAAACCATCTTCAAGAGGTGTGTAATCGAAAACGACCTCTTCAGCATCTTTTGGTGGTAAGTAGTAAGTAGCACCAGTTGCTTCTGCAATATGACGACCACCTGAGATATGATCTGCATGTAAGTGTGTATCAAATACGTGTTTAATATCTACATTCTTCTCTTTTGCAAAGTTTGTGAAAACTTCTGTGAAACGAACAGCATCAATAATCGCTGCTTCCCCTTCCGAAATGACCATATAAGAAAGACAACCTTTACCAAGGCGAACGAATTGATACAATTCGCCACCACCTGTTAAATCACCAACTTTAATTGGTTCTAGATACATACTCCAAGATTTCATCCCACCTTCAAGGTAGAATACATCACGACCGGCTTCTGATACCATTTCAGCGACCATAAGAGAGGAACCTTCTTTTGCACAAACAACTAATACATCTTTGTCTGTTGGAAGTTTCGGTAAGATTTCGTCTACTCCATCTAATAAATCAAAATATGGGATATTTAAATAATCAAAGCTGTGTCCTTCAATTTTCCAATCTTCAAATGAATCTTTGTTACGTACATCTAAAATAAATAACTCTTTATTTTCTATCACTTTACGAGCTACTTGCGCTGCTGTCATTTTCATAACTGCCATATTTACTTACCCCCATAGGTATTATATTTACGTTTTTTTAAGTGGAAGGACTTTCCCTTCCACTAGTTTTCCCTAATTATCTGAAATTTGGTGTTTCAGAATTAACTACTTTGCCATTAGAATGTTAGAGTTGGTGCTGCATCTTTCGCAAATTCAAGGAATGTTACAGCTCCACCTACTTCAATACCATCTATAAAGTCTTCTTTTGTTAAATTCATTACATCCATTGTCATTTGACAACCGATAAATTTTACGCCCATTTCTTGCGCCATTTCAACTAATTGCGGAATGCTCGGTACGTTTGCTTTTGCAAATCCTTCCGCAAAATGTTCTTTTCCTTCTGGCATCGGTAGTTGTTGCATCGCTTGTTTATGGATTAAATTAAGTCCTTCAAATGTGAAAAAAATGGCTACCTCTTTTTCTGTTGCAGCTGCTGCCGTTGCGATGTTAAATACTTTATAAGCGTCAAACAACCCACCGTTACTTGCGATAATTGCTACTTTGTTAGACATGATAATATTCCTCCATTTTAATTAAAATTTAAAGTTTTTTTGATAAATCGCCGTTCCAAGAACTCATTCCTGGTAGCACGTTTACCACTTTTGTAAAACCTTTTCCAGCTAATTTTTGTGCCGCTAAATCACTGCGTGTTCCTGTACGACAAATCACATAAATTTCTTGGTCTTTATCTAACTCATTTAAGCGGTCTTCTAATTCGCCCAGTGGAATTGATTTTGAACCTTCGATATGACCAAATGCATATTCAGCTTCTTCACGAACATCTAGAATAATACCGCCGTTCGCAGTACGATTGATTACTTCTTCATTTGTAATCGTTTGTTCAAATTTCTTTTCTGATTCATGGTCATCTCCACTTTTACGGATGTAATGGAGTAATACACCATCCTCTTCTTTCGTACCAAGATACTGGTGGCCAACACCTTCTGACCACGCTTTTAGGTCCGCAACTGAACCTTTGTCTGTCGCTTGTACTTCTAAGATTTGACCATCCTTCACATCATTCATTGCCTTTTTCGTTTTAACAATCGGCATTGGACATGCAAGTCCTTTACAATCTAAGTTTACATCTGCTTTTATTGACATTTCGAAAACCTCCACATACCTATAAGGGTATTATTTTTCTTAAAAAAATTATTCAACTTTCCCTTCCCAAGAAAGCATGCCACCCGTCATATTTGTTACATCAAAGCCGTGACTTTCTAAATACTGTGTCGCTTGACCACTGCGTCCGCCAGAACGACAAACCATAATATACTGTTTATTTTTATCAAGTTCATGTGAACGGAATTCAAGTAATCCAAGTGGAATATTCGTAATGCCAGGAATATGGCCAGCCTGCACTTCATCCACTTCACGGACATCTATTAGATTTAGCATTTCACCATTTTCTATACGTTGTTGAACCTCTTTTGCTGTCATTTCTTTCATTTTCAATTTCCTCCTAAATTAATTTTTAGCCTCTCCAGGCACTCATGCCACCACGAACATTTGTGACATTATCATATCCCAATTTTTTTAATTGTTTGCAAGCTTGTCCGCTACGCATCCCACTTTGACAAATGACCACAATTTCTTTATCTTTTGGAAGTTTTGAAAAATCTGATCCTAATGGGATATTTTTAAACTGACGAATATTTCTTGCTTTATATTCACCAGGTGTTCGTACATCGACAAATACTTTATCTTTATCGTTTAGTGTCCCTTTTAATGCTTCTGTCGATATAGTTTTTGTTCCTTTAGCCGGTAGCATACGCCAAATGATAAAAACAAGTGCGATCGCAATAATCAACCAAATTTCCATTTACTCGCCCCTCACATACCACCATAGGTATTTTTTAATTGAAAAATAAAAGTCAATTTTTTAACGACTTTTAACTAATAACTCCATTGCTTCTTGTACAGAATCATTGGCAGCCTCGTTGCTTTTTGCTTCCAATATACATTCTTTTAGGTTTTGACTTACAATTACAGCAATTGTGTGGTCAACACCTGAACGGACAGCTGATAATTGAGTGACGACGGCCTTGCAGTCTTTTCCTTCGTCCATCATTTTCAATATCCCTCGAAGTTGACCTTCAATTCGTTTGATACGATTTACAATTTTAACATCATACGAATTCACTTGTGCCGCCTCCTTCAAGTTCTTTTTCTCTTGCCGATATACACACAATATACCCATATAGGTATATTGTCAACAAGTAAACAAAAAAATTTTTTCGAATTTAGATTCTCCATATAAATAGCATTAATATACTTTACTTATTTAGATGAAATGGGGATGCTTGTTACAACGAACGTATAAATATATCCACCTGAAATTTAACGGATAGTGCCATCATGCTTTTCTAAAATTTCTTTTGATATCGCTAAACCTAATTCTTCACCAATTGTTATATTCGTAGATTCCGTTCGATAAAATCGTTCACAAATATATTCTTGCTCTTTCCTTGAAATAAATTGACCCTGTTAGCTAATGGAAATGCAATAAGATTCATCTTTTCTTTTCCCTGTTAATTGGGTTTTTACCCTCATGATAACAAGTGGCATTATCAATCATTTTGCTAATAACTTGTGGCATTCAATCCCCCCCGGGTTCCGCAAGTATAATAGCTACATTTTCACTTATCCTTTCATAGAATAGCAGCAGCTGTTCGTCGACCAGCCACTCCGCTAACAATGATAATTCTCTTTGTCATATTTTTCCCCTACATTTTTATTCTTTCTCCACTTTATATACGGTATAGGGTATTTATTTACTGAAAATAAAAAGCCGAACTAGTTATCGACTTTTTACAAATAGATTCACCGCTTCTTGAATTGACTCATTTAAAACTTGTTCATCACCGTCTGCTTCTTGAATACATTCAAGTAAGTTTTGGCTAACGATTAAGCCTATTGCACGATCTACTCCTGAACGAACAGCTGAAAGTTGAGTGATGACAGCTTTGCAATCTTTTCCTTCATCCATCATTTTCAATATTCCACGAAGTTGACCTTCCATTCGTTTCACTCTATTTTTGACTTTATCATCATATGAATTCAATTGCAAACTCCCTTTACATTGATTATTAATAACAACATATTATACCCCGCAAGGTATGTTGTCAAGCGCTAATGATGCCTATTAGATCAGCCAAAGGTTTATTTTCTGTGAGAGATTTGAAGTTTGTGACAAAAGTGACAACTTGCATAATGAGAGCATTATTTTTTGTCCTACATATCGAATGACATAGAATAGTCCATTATGTATATTTCTCTCTCTATTAGTATAGATAAAAATGTTTATTACACTTTATAATTATTATCTTCATCCTTAAAATTCTTCTATTTATAAACTAATATAAAAAAAGGTTTTGCCCATTTGGCAAAACCCCTAATATTTTTTTCGAATGTTTATGCTTTTAACTTAGATGGAAAAGTTTAGACTCACCAATGCGTCCCCTGTCTCTACGATTTCGTATGCATTCTTTGGCGAATAACCTGCCACAATCCGTAGAATGTATAAATTCTTGCACAAAGCGTTCCTCAACTATTCTTATATAATATTCTCTAATCCTTCATTCACTAAATATTTGTTAACCTATACCCATTCACCAGGAATATTGCCAAACTTAACGGGATTTGCATTATAATGGACAGTTACACGTTCGGCAGCCATTGCATCTGCTTTCGTAGGATGAACAGTACCAAACGGATGGTTAGGTGGCGCATAAATAGAGTAAAGTCTTAATGGAATATTCCCTGTATTTGTTAAATTGTGCCATGTACCAGCAGGTATAAAGATTGCCGAATCATCTTCTACATTTCTTTTAAAGCTCAAATTATCCCTACCTCTACCCATTTGAGTAATTCCCTGCCCCTGTTCAATCCGTAAGAATTGATCCACATCTGGATGCATTTCCAATCCGATATCTTCTCCAGGATTTAGACTCATTAATGTGACCTGTAAATGTTGCCCAGTCCATATAGCTGTACGATACGTATTATTTTGTTTCGTAGCTTCATTAATATTAATGACAAATGGATTAGGCCCTTGATCTTTTAGCATTCTTCCCCCATTCCCATTGGAAGCAAAGTTTGAGTTAATATGATGTGTAGGTTCAACCATATTAGGATAAGTCGGATACATCATTCTATTATGATACATCGGCATATTTCTATAGTAAGGATTTTGATGTACATACATATAAGGATAATACATTTTCTTCAGTCCCTTCACAGTTATCAAAATATTCTATGCAAGCTGTGAAAGTAACGTACTTTGATTCAGATACCCTAAAAGAAGTACATCAATCCTTCTTGAATTAACATTTCATAAGCTACAGATTATTATAACTCTAATTTCTCTTCTCAAAAATTCTTTAAAAAGTTCTACAATTTTGGGTCAAGCTTATAATTTAGATACCTTTAATACACTACTCATCTGGAAGTCCTCTACTCCCTTTATTTAAGTTGTGTGGATTTTTTTATTAATTCTAACTTAACAAAACTCAAAATCCAACTGTTGTTTTGTTAAAAAAATGTGTCGAATAGCAACTCATTTTTACACTTTTTAATGAAGAACTATAACACTTTTACCTCGTCCTTATATTCTAACACTATATGGACTACTATAGCTGACTAAGTAGTTATTGTTACTAACCTACATTTATCTATTTCTTATACATCTATAATTTTCTTTGATTCCGGTGTATTGATTGTTTTTTGTTCGTACAATTGGCTTTTGCAGTTAATTGCTCATCTGATTTTATGATCAAATTTCTTCACGTTATACCACACAGGGTATTAAAAAGTTTAAAAAATATATGAAGACCAAGCCTATTCTCTTTCCCCAAAAAAGCATTTAATTAGTCGTATTGATGTCTAGGAAAATTTTTTCAAATAAATAAATTCACATTTCCGTTTCCTGCTTCAGCTAGATAAGCGGCTACACCTGCATATTCAACTCCATTTAATAGTTCTTCTTGATGAAGACCTAAAAGATCCATTGTCATTGTACATGCAATAAGCTTTACTTCCTGTTCTTGAGCCATCTCAATTAATTGCGGCAAAGTCATGGCATTGTGCTTTTTCATTACCTGTTTAATCATCTTTGGCCCCATCCCAGCAAAGTTCATTTTTGATAAGCCCATTTTATCTGCACCACGTGGCATCATTTTTGCAAACATTTTTTCAAGGAATCCTTTATTCAATGTCAATGGCTCCTCTTTTCGTAATGCATTTAACCCCCAAAAGGTATGGAAAATTGTCACTTCATGATCGTAAGCCGCCGCTCCGTTTGCAATAATATAAGCCGCCATTGCTTTGTCATAGTCTCCACTAAATAAAACGATTGTTGTTCTTTTCTTTTCAGACATATAATCTCTCCTTCTTCTCAAATTACCCAGAAGGGTATGTTTTTTTAATCTATTAACCTTTTTTTTAATCCAAAATTTTAAAACATTATTGTCTTCTTCGTATTTTAATAACTCATTCCCAGTAGAGTTTGACCAAGCTGTCAAGTTAGCTTTTGCCCCTTTATCTGTTATATGAACTTCTAACACTTTACCTGATTGTAATTCATAAATAGCTTATTTTTGTTTTTACGATTGGCATCGGGCAAGCAAGTCACTTTGTATCTAATAATCTATCATTATTCATTCTTTAGCCTCCTTGTACATTCTACAACAAATACCCATATAGGTATATATAATTTTAAAAAAATAATAGGGTTTTAACCTCAATAACATACCCACACAGGTATAATAAGTGAAAGTAAAGTGCGCGTATTTTTTTATTTCGAGCTAACTTTGAAATTAATTGTCTAATCAAGATTTTCAATTAAAACTTATAAATTAACAAGCTATTTACAAGTTTTTAGCGGTGAAAAAAGAACTACCTCAACTTAATATCACGTTGAGGCAGTTTTTAATCTGCGTTAATAATTCTAACCTTACATTAGTTTGATCTTTTCTTTTCAATATCCATAAATTCACAAAGACCCGTAATTTTAAATATTCTCATCATTCGTTCAGATAGTAACAACTTCAAATCAACTTTCTCTCTAATTACTTTCTTATAAAATGCAACAATTACTCCAAGACCACTACTATCCATATAAGCTACTTTCGACAAATCTAGTTCTATTTTCATGCCGTCTGACAAAACAATCAATTCAAATTCATCTTTTAATATTGGCGCTGTATTTATATCGATTTCACCTTCAATATAACCTATTAATAAATTTTCGATTTCACGAAATTGTATATTTAGCCTCATTTACACACCTCCATAATACCCATTTTACTAATTTCCCCATTTGTGATTATTAAACCATTTAAAAGGCTTTTTAATAGTTTTTATTATAACTAATTACTCATTGATTTAAGAATATTTCTCTTAATCACCGATTTCAATATGAATATCCTTCTTAGATAAATTCAAAAAGGCATAGCAAAGCCATGCTTTAGATTTTTGTTATAGTGAAATAACGTCTTTACCTAAGATTTCATCTAATTGCAATAATGTAAATACCGTTTTTACATCGTCACTTATATTCGTAATAGTAGGGTTTCTATCATTTTCTTTTAAGTTTGTGATAATTGAAATAAGTAAGCCAATTCCAGATGAATCCACAAAGTCTATATTTTGAAAGTTTAGCTCTACTTCCCAGAACTATTCTGTATTTTAACTATTAGCTCTTCTTCAATTATTTCTGTCGCTTCAATATCTAAATCTCCTTCTAAATTAACAATCAACCTACCAGGCTCATTTTGTAAAGTAAAATTAAACATTCAATTCCTCCTTTGATACCACCAAGATACCTTGCTCATCTAATTTAGCATAGATATTTTTAGCTTTATTAAATAAAATATGAGATTGTCCTCCAACTTGAATTGTAGTATTTTCTGATGCATTTTTTATTTTAATACATCCTTTTTTCGAAACAGCAATTTTTAGATAGGATCCTGTTTTGTAACCAACTTCACCTATCGTTACACTATCTTTTCCGTAGATTTCTCCACCCCGTACAAATCCTTTTACGATAATATTCCTTTTAGCAAAAAGATTTGAACTATATACTCCTTGACCCGTTATCAATATATCGCGGTTTGAATAGATTTCACTATTTTGTACAAAATCTGCCTTAATAAAAGGAAGATCCTCTTTGTTTTCACTTTCAACGGATAAATAGAGATCTTTTGCTTGATTTGCGATATTTTCAATATCTTCTTCACTTTTCAATGTTGAAATATGAAGATTTGTAAACTCTCTATATAGCTTTTCTGCAAATTCTCTCCATTCGATATCTAGCTCTGCATGTTCTCTAACTTTTTTCACATACTCATTTACAAGGAGTGGTATATCTTTAAATTTACTATCACAAAGAATCTTTACTAGAGGTGCAAGACCGGTCACTTTAAGTGAATTTACTTTGAATGCTGATACTTGAGTTAATTGGGTAATTGCTGCATTCATGTTATATAGTGCATCAGATAGTCGCATTAATATATTTGAGAGTTCTAGTTTGATAAGACTTCCATCACCCGCTGTTAATTGACTTGCAATTACATTCTTGTTAGCAATAACAGATTTACCAGACAATACTTTCGCTCTATAAATATTTCCATCTATTAGGATATTTCCTTTTGCTTCTACTTTCATACCATCTTGAACCGATGCCTTTATATCTACTGCACCTAAGTAATTCACATTACCTGTTTCAATAGTTACATCTTGATAGAGTACTAATTTTGGAATAACAGTAACGGTTGCTAATTGGCCACTAATCTTGACTTCTGGATACCCGGACTCTGTTGAAACCACCTTTAAATCATCTACAAGAAGGACACCTGTTCCTGCCTTAATTTTAAGAGGATTTACTTTCATAGGTTCAATAAATTCACCCAGTACACTCATTCCAGCTTTCCCTTCTTCGGGTGGAATGACCTCACCAATTATTTGGCCAAAATTAACTGATGGAAACTCTCTAAAATCTCTAAAATCTATTGAACCATCTTTTCTTTCTTTCAACTGTTTTTTTACTTCGAAATTATTATAAAGTTGAAAGTAACCATCTTTTCCTTTTGTTGGAGAAGTACCTTCTGCTATAAGGAAAGTCCCATCCTCACTAGAAGAACAGGAGGAATTAATTGCCAAATAGTCTATTCCATAAACAATCCCTAGTTCTTCTAATTTACGAATCACATCATTTGGTTCAATATAGAGAGGTTTACGAACTTCAATCGTTTTAATGTGAATTAGTGGCTCAGGTTCTTGACCTTTTAATGTACGACTAATTGAGACACCTGATTTTATTTCTAAAAATGCCTGCAATTTGTCAGCACTTATTTTAACTTCCCATATAGGTAACACATCTTCATTTACAAGCTCAACTTCAATTCCATCCGCTTCACATATTACTTCAGTTGAGGTAATTAACTTTCCATTTTTATAAATTCGAACTCCTTCTGATGGTTTAATTAATGGATACTTATCTTTAGCATCTTGACAAAAAATTTTCCCATCCCTCACCCAGGCTTTACCACTTAAATCTTCATGTTTAAGACGCTCTTGCGAATTTTTAAAAGGGGTAGATTGTTGATAATTATCAATTTCAATTGTTGAAATAAAATCTTCGATTGATTTAGGCTCATCTTCATTTGGAAGATTTGATTCTTTCACCTTAACTTTTACTACAGCCGGCTTAGTTTTAATACCTAAAAAACCTTTTTCCCCGTTTTCAATGATTTCTACTTCTACTTCAGTTAATTGTTTACCTAACAGGGATAACGCTAAGTCTAATGCTTCTTTTGTATTTTTCCCTTTAGAAGTAATCGATTGCCCCATATATTCTATTCCTCCCCTCTTTTAGATTAGTGGACTATTGTAGCTAAATATATCTGTACTCTCTTTACCAATTTTCATATAAACATCACCATACGTTCCTATTTTCTTATCTATGTTTCCTAAGTTTTTCTAGGTAATGTATCTAAATAATAGGAAGCAGTTCCTATTATTCAGATACTAACCCTAAATTGCTAATTAATTTACCTATAAATTTTTGGGGCTAATTATATATTTTAAATCTTCCAATTTGTGATTTGTAATTCTTCTGCCATTTGAGATAGAGATAAAGAAGAGGCTGAATTTCCTCCATCGAGGTTAATTGTTCTTCTGCAGCTGCAGAAACATTTTGTGTTCCAGCAGCGGATTGTTCAGCGAATGTTATTGTCATAATAGCGATGTTAAGTTTATAAATGATTATAGATAGAATAGCTTGTCTCCACGGCATGTCATAAAAGAATAAGAAAAAAGGACAAATCTAAAATGCGTAAGATGCATTCAAGATTTACCCTTAAAATGAGAGGCATTGTATATGTTGGGGAATAAAAAAAAAATGATTAAAACTTAGTTAATTTTGAGTTTAATTTTAAATGTACTTCCTACATCCTTTATGCTGGTTACCGTTAAACTACCGCCTAATTCATTAACAATTTGTTTAGAAAGGCTTAACACCTGTGTTTTGCAAGATAAAAGTGCAGAAGAATGCAAAGAAAAATACACAAGCTTGCCAGCCTTCATCTGAGTATTCATTTTTGTCTTGATAATGCGTTTGTCACCCTAAAACTATCCCCTGTAAAGTTCAAAATATGGGCATGGTGTATAACCCGATCCACCAATGCTGCAGTCAATCTAGAATCACTGAAAACGCGATTCCATTGACTGAATTCCAAGTTCGACGTGATGATCAAGCTTTTTTGTTCATACCAGTCGGAGATGAGTTGGAAGAGGAGCTCAGCCCCTTCCTTGTTAAAAGGCACGTACCCCATTTCATCCAATATGATTAGATCCACACTCTTAAAACGATTCCGAAGCTGTGATAGCTTGCCTTCGCTCCATGCTCTCTCCAATACATCGGCTAAGTCTGAAACTCTATAAAACCGAACTTCAAGCCCCTGTTTACATGCCTCGTATCCAATACCCGTAGCTAAATGAGTCTTTCCGGTGCCGGGGGCACCTGTTAAAATTAGATTCTCTTTACGGGCGATAAAATTTATTGTACATAATTCTTTATAGTCGATATGTGTTGGAAAGTGAATATGTTCACTCCATTGAAACGACGAAAGTGACTTCTTCTGTAAAAATCGTGCCTTCTTAACCAATCGTTCAGCTTTTGCTTCCTCCCGTAGCTGTAGTTCTTTTTGAAACAGAGCTTCTAAAAACTGGGTTGGATCATCACATGGTATATCTGAATAAATATCACTCACATGCGCCAGCCTCAACGTTTTGCACATCTCTTTTAGATTCATTATCGCTGCACCTCGTTTCCTGTCTGTGAGATGCTTTGAAGCTGATCATACTTTCTCCAATCAATGTCGTAAGGATGGTCCTCAGGCTCTTTTAATGTGTCTGATTGCCCGCCAAGTAAATCATAAAATCGATCATTGATTTCATTCATATCATGATTAGCTAGTAATCCGATGATCCACTTCAAACGTTCCTTACGAATCGTAAGATTCGAGATATTGATGTATTCATATATGCGGCCTGGGAGATAGGCTGAAAAGCGGGAATAGGTTGCAGAACGCGGTTTAGCTAACCAAGCCTTCATGATAGATTGCCATGGAATCTCACGATTTTTGTGCATATATGGTCTATGATCCTCATACAAGATTTCACCATGAGGAGATAGTACCTTGAAACGATCCCAATACTTAACGACAGATAGTTTTGTATAATTATAGGCTCGTGGAACATAAACCTTTGCTTTGTCTAAAGTGATTTCTCCATACTTGTTTGCCTTCGCTTCTTCTTGTTTAAAAACTGGATATTCTTCTTGGGGCAGCTCCAATAGATACTGGTGCTCTTCCTCCAATAACTCCTGTAAGGAAACATGTTTTTTATAATGAATGCGTTGTCGGTCTTCCGTTAGCTGCTGTTCAAGTATTTGGCTAAAGTGATCTAAATCTTTTATGACAGGTGCAGGAGTTATAAAATTGTAGCGAACGTAGCCGACTTTATTTTCCACATTTCCTTTTTCATTTCCTGAATAGGGATTGCACGCTTGTGGTTCAAATCCGTAATGATTTGCAAATTGAAGGAATTCGTTTGTAAAGACAGCCTCTTCATGCTTATTTCTTGGCTTGACGACAGCGGTCTTCATATTGTCGATACGAATCTTCTTAGGAACTCCGCCCAACTGCTTGAAAATCACCTTCATTCCATGCAAAAGACATTCTTGATTTTCACCTGGTAAAGGAATTGCAAATGCGCTATTACTAAAAGGAAGGGTCATAACTAAACAATGAATATCTACATACATTCCATCTTTAACGGCCCCCATTAATCCAAAATCCAATTGTGCTTCCGAGGGAGGATGGATTAAACGCTCATAGTTTTTATCCTTTGTTGCATCTTCAATGTCTTCTCTTCCTTCTCGCCATTCTTTAATGAAATAAGAGACGGTCCGATAGGACCCTTTGAAGCCCATCTTCTGAAGTGCAGAAAATATCCCCTTGTTTGTCCTTCTATCTTTCTTCTTTAGTTTAAGATCTTCCCAAAGCCAATCTCCTACAATTTCTCCCCATTGCTCGTCGTACATCATTCCAGACTTTTTCTTTTTACTTTCTTCGGGGAGTTGATCTCCATCGGCATACTTTTTTGCTGTTCTCCAATTAATCCCTAGCGTTTTTGATATTTTATTTATGGATAAGGATTTCTGATTCCTCATTAATTTGATACAATTGATTTCAGGCATTGCCAGCATTCCTTTCAACCTCCACTGCATTGATTCGACACCAATTACAGTAGAGAAGTATTGTGAGGCTGGCAAGCCTTTTTTTGTTGAAACTTGAGTTGCAACGTTATGTACTTTTCCTTTTCAAAACTCTGTACTTCTATTTTGCACTAAACAACACCACCCTCTCAGAAAGCTTAATGAAAAAATTATACAGAATTTTAAATTAAATAATCTTTAAAATAATCTTTAATAATAAAAAAGATATCAAAAAAATTTGAAACATATATTGGATTAGATATATTTTAAGGGCGTGCAACAGTTGACAGTCAACCAATTTTCCAACAAAAGTCAATGGTTACCACTCGTAAAACTCGTTCAAACAATATAGTAATACTTTCCCACTTAAACTTTTTAATACAAGGCTTTGTTAAATAGTATTCTTGTTTTTTAGCAAAAAAAATGGGATCGTCTGATTTGGACGTTCCCATTCTTATTTCTAAAGCACCCGTTAATGAAATACGATAATTTATTTATTATAAGCTTACCAGTGTACTTGAAGTCTATTACCATTTGGGTCATAAAAGTGGAAAAAGGCATGACCATTATCTTCTTTTATATCCTCGACTTTAACTTGATTATCAATTAAGTGTTGATGAAATTTAGATAATTCTGGACTTGTAAAGCCAATGCTAAACTCTTGTTTATTATCAATTGTAAAATGTGCAAATGTTTCATCTTCGGTAGGAACTAGGATAATTAAAAAAGGTCCTTCATTTACTTTTAAAATTGCAAGTTCCCCAGTATTGTTTAGTAACTGGAGCCCTAGTACATCTCTATACCATTGTGCAGACATTTCTAAATCTTTTACAGGAATTCTAATATAATGTACTTGTTCAATATATGATTTACTCATACTCTTCTCTCCTTTATTTAATCTGGTATATCAAATAGTTCCCTTTTTATATCTCGTTTTCCTTCCGAATATGGAATTACAATGCCCTTTAACTCTCACCCTAACATTTGCTTTGAAGTGATGGTAATTAATAACATATTTTATTGATTTTAAAATTTATTTATCTTAATCCCCCTCCTCACCATCTAGTCATACGCCTCATATTCTATGGGTAAACGAACAGAGGGGATGAATTATGGGTGTTGATTTGTCGGCGTTACATTGGATATATGTGACGTTTATTGTGTTAATCATTGGGTTTATGGTCAGACGTCGTGATACGTCTTTAATTTGTATTATCGGGATTTTCGTTATCGCTATTGTGGCTACGGGAGATTTTACCGCTTCAATTAGTGGGGTATTTAACAGCTTTATATACGCCATCAATGAACTATTATCTACTATTCTCATTATCTCCATTATCGTTGCCATGAGCAGGGTTCTCATGAAGACTGGAATCAATGAAGTGATGGTGTCTCCTTTCACTAAAATCATTAAAAACCCAACTCTTGCCTATTGGACAATTGGGATTTTAATGATGATAATCTCTTGGTTCTTCTGGCCATCTCCTGCAGTTGCTTTACTTGGTGCAGTTCTGCTTCCTGTAGCGATTCGTGCAGGGCTCCCGGCACTGGGGGTCGCTATGGCGATGAACTTGTTTGGTCATGGAATTGCACTTTCTTCTGACTTCATTATCCAAGGTGCTCCTAAGTTAACAGCAGATGCTGCTGGGATACCTGTATCTGACGTAATTACTGCAAGCATTCCCCTTGTTATTGTAATGGGTGTTGTTACAACGGTTGTTGCCTTTTTCATGTTGAGACGTGATATGAAACGTGGAAAAATGGAAATGCTTGGTACATTTGATAAAGAGAAAAAAGACGAGGTTGTTAATACAAAATTATTAAGCTTAGGACAACGTAAGTTCTTTGCTGTGCTTATACCTGTTGCATTTGTGCTAGATGTTGTGGGAATGGCCGTCTTTAACCTTTCCGGTGGAGATGCTACTGCCCTAGTTGGTGGAACGACTGTCTTTATTCTCATCCTGCTTGCTATCTTTGCTCATAAAAATGATGGACTGGAGAAAACGACAAGTTATTTAATCGAAGGCTTCCAATTTGGGTTTAAAGTATTTGGACCTGTAATCCCGATTGCGGCTTTCTTCTATTTAGGAGATTCGGGCTTTATAGCGGTACTTGGCGAATATTTACCAAATGGCTCTCAAGGAATTGTAAATGACCTCGGTGTTGCACTTGCTGCTATTGTGCCTTTAACAGGTGAAGTTGCTGCGATGACTCTAACAACAGTTGGTGCAATTACTGGATTAGATGGATCTGGTTTTTCTGGAATTACGTTAGCTGGATCTATAGCTAACCTGTTTGGTACAGCAATTGGAGAAGGTACGGCAACTCTTACAGCACTTGGTCAGATTGCAGCAATCTGGGTTGGTGGAGGTACATTAGTTCCTTGGGCATTGATTCCAGCTGCTGCCATTTGTAATGTCAGCCCATTCGAATTAGCTAGACGAAATTTAATTCCTGTAGTAATCGGTCTAGTCGTTACGACTATTGTTGCGATGTTCTTGCTATAAAAAATGTGGGTTATCCTTAAGCTGGATAGCCCACATTTCTTTTTAGTAGCTTTTTGTTATCGTTAATTTCTTTTTACGCAGCATTAACGCAACAACCATCATAAGTGTTGGCACTGCAAAAACCATTGATATTAAGAAGATGATTTTACTAAATTGCTCAATTGGACCTGTTAAGAAATTCATTAAAAGATAAGAGATCATAGTTAATGGAAGGATAAACTTTCCAATTAAAGAAACCGGCTTTAAAAGTCGGTCTAATTTATCGACTGCTGATTCTGTATCGCTGTAAATAGGAGTAGTACCATATGGTGCCTTGAAAATATGGATATCATAGCTTGAACAAACATGCTCCCAGCCAGCTTGTGAAAATAATTCTAAATACTCCTCTTTTTCACCTTCTTTTAATAAGCGATAATCCACGCTATATTGAACGTGCTCAGGTGCTCCTTTTTCTAAACGAAACCCTGCAAATGCAAGGCTTTTTAATCGCCAGCCTTGTTTCGCTTTTTTGCTTAGCTTTTCTAAATCCTGCTTTTCTGCAAAGGCTAAACCCCAAGACATTATATACTTTGTTTTTTTCATATTGTTTTGTCCCCCTCTAGTCCTTTTTCCGCAAGCTCAATCATTACTTTTCTTCGCTTAATATCTTCCGTTAACACTTCTCTGCCCTTAGCTGTAAGGACATATACCTTCCTTCTTGAATCCGAGTCATCATGCAAAACGATTAGTTCTTCTTTTAATAATTTTTTTATAATTGTATAAAGAGAGGCAGGTCCTATCACAAAGCTCCCCTTAGTTGTGTCCTCGATTAAATTCATGATTGCGTAGCCGTGCCTCGGTTCAGTAAGTGCTGCCATGATGTAAAATACCGAATCTGTTAGTTGTTCTAATGACTTCAAAAAATCACCACCTACTATATCACTTTTTGATATATCTAATTATAATATATCAAAAAGTGATACATTAAACAATTGATAATTGGAAAATTTAGCAATCTCAATCAAATATTTAATTTCAATATCAGTTATAGTTAATACAGAAGTGAGGTGATGTAGTTGAACTATAGCAATTTAACTCAGCAGGCTATTTCATTTATTGAAAATCATTTACTAGATAATTTACATGGACTCCCTAAAGCAGTTGGGTATTCAAAATTTCATTTATTAAGGATTTTTAAGAAGGAAACGGGTTTAACCGTTGGAGAATATGTTCGAGTGCGCCGTTTAGCTAAAGCAGCTACCCTTCTTATAAAAACAAATGAATCGATTATCTCAATCGCATTCTCCTTGCAATTTCAATCACAGGAAGCTTTTTCAAGAGCATTTAAAGAGGTCTATTCACTGCCACCAGGACAATTCCGAAAGCTAATGAGAGAAATTCAGATGATGAAGGAGGAAAAAGAAATGAGTATAAAAGAAGATGTAAAAGGCTGGTCATTAAGTGGAAGTAATCCAGAGGCTTATGAAATGGCTGTAGATCCTGTCATCTTTCACACTGGCGCAAAATCAGGAGTTCTTTATTCCATAAAAAAAGTAAACGATCAGCAATTTGCAACAATGATGCAGGGCTTCCAAGCAAAACAATACCAGGGAAAACGGCTCAAACTATCCTGCTTTCTAAAGACAGATGATGTCACAAAGGCAAGTGCTTGGATGAGAATTGATAACAGTTCAGGTGATTCAATTGCCTTTGACAATATGCATAATCGGTCTATAACAGGGACCTCTGATTGGAATCACTATACCATTGTTCTAGATGTACCTGAAGAAAGTACGTCCATTCATTTTGGAGTTCTTTTAATTGGAAAAGGAAAAGTTTGGGCAGATAATTTCCAATTTACTGTAGTTGATGAAAAAACACCTACTACAACTCATTCAGGCCATGAGCTATTACCTGAGGAGCCTATCAATTTAACGTTTGAATGAACTAATGCTTCAATATAAAAAATGGGTAATCCACAAATTCGGATTACCCATTTTTATTTGCTTATCAAATCATTAAGTGGATAAAGGACTTTCCCGTTTCATGGTAAGTAAGATTAATAGTCCTACACCAATAATCCCTGCAAGCAAGAACATTCCTGAAGTTAACGTGAACATACCTAAAATCGTCGGTCCTACAAAGCCTCCAAGTGCAGCGAAGGAGTTTACTAATGCAATACCCACCGGTGCTGTAGACTCTGTAAAGAAGAATGTTAAGTAAGCGAAGAAGCAGCCTGCAAATCCATAAAGACCAAAGGATGCAATGGATAAAACGATAACCATTGGCGCTACCGATGAAACGCTTGCACAGCCGATAAATCCAACTAATGCAATCACT
This sequence comes from Ureibacillus chungkukjangi, assembly GCF_044795995.1. Taxonomy (NCBI): domain Bacteria; kingdom Bacillati; phylum Bacillota; class Bacilli; order Caryophanales; family Caryophanaceae; genus Ureibacillus; species Ureibacillus chungkukjangi. The sequence continues at coordinate 2,013,471 of NZ_CP085009.1, forward strand.
AGGCAGATTAATAAATGCTTTTTGTGGCTACCCGTTCGATCGGCATTCCATCCAACAAATAGAGCTGCTGGGATAGCCACAATATTAGGAATCATTGCTAGCCAGCCGATTTCTAGATTCGTAGTATTTGCCTCTGATAATGATTTAATGATTGTTGGAACCCAGAAGGATAGCCCATAAATTCCCGTATAACCCGCAAAGTAAAATGCAGATAGCTTCCATACAGTTAAGTCTTTTAACATTGATAGTTTTGTAGATTTATTAATCTTGCTGCTTGCAATTCTTTCAGCCTCTAATTCTTTTTCTAGCCAATTTTTCTCTTCTTCTGTTAGCCATTTTGCATCTTTTGGACGATTAGTTAAGTAAAATAGCACGATAATCCCAAGAATTAAGGCAGGAATCCCTTCTAATATAAACATCCAACGCCAGCCTGACATATTCGCCCATGAGATCGTATCAATAATCCATGTTGAAAGTGGTGCCCCAATTAAACCGCCAATTGGCAATGCTAATATCAAGATTGCCGTCGCTTTAGAGCGTTCTCGTTCTAAAAACCAATACGTAAGGTAAAGTATAATTCCAGGGAAGAAACCAGCTTCCGCCACACCTAATAGAAATCTTAAAATATATAAATGTGTCGCACTCTCAACAAATCCTGTTAAAACAACAACGATACCCCATGTCAGCATAATTCGGGCAATCCAGATACGTGCACCGACTTTATGCATAATCATGTTACTCGGTACTTCAAAGAAAAAGTAGCCAATAAAGAATATTCCCGAAAGCAGACCGAACACTTCCGCCGTTAAAGCCATCTCTGCATTCATCTCAAGTGCTGCATAGCCCATATTGACACGGTCAAGATAAGCTACGATATACAAGATTAAGATAAATGGCAGGATTCTTAAATTTCTTTTTCTTGTAGCAGACTTTATAATCGCTTCATTTGTCATTGCTTCACTCCTTTTCAAATCTATTTTTAATGCTAAATTGTGTTGAGGCTCCCTCCCTTTGATAGTCATAGAAGATAAAGGTATAAGTAATTGATATTTTGAAATAAAAAAACGAATTAAATTGGTATAAAATTACTTTTGATGAGTGTGGGTATTTTTAAATCATTCTATTACCCAGGGAGTGGTGTTATTCGTAGATTAGGGGGGATAAATTTTGGCGAGTAAATAGAAAAAAGGATGTTTTTCACATCCTTTTTAGTAAATTAGTTTTCAGTGCCATCTACATACCTTCCGTGCTTTGGTATCGCAATTTTGTCAAAATCATTTACTAATAAAGCTAAATTATCTTCTAATTGCTGCCCCTCCATCGGTAAACCATGTCCTGTGATTGCAACATTCGGCTTTAGGTCCTTAAGTTTTTTCACGGAATACCAGGCTTGCTTCCAATCCGTTGTAAAGTAACGAGGTGGACCACTAATTTCCTGGTCTTGTACAAGTACTTTAAAAAGGGATTCCTGTTTTACCGTCACAAAAGCATCCCCAGCAATTAACGCTCCATCAGATTCTCTAAAAAATGAAACGTGTCCAGGAGAATGCCCAGGTGTGTGTATCAATTGCCATTCCTTTAATATTGGCACAGAACCATCGTTTGGTAGAGGTTTTACATGCTGCCCTAAATTGATAGGCTCATTTGGAAAATAGGGAGAAATTCTTGCTACAAGCCCACCTTCAACAGTAGGGTCCGCATCCGGATAACTCTTCTGTCCTGTTAAATAAGGGATTTCTAATTCATGAGCATAGACTGGCACACCCCAATGCTCAATCAACTCGATTATTGCACCAACATGGTCAAAATGTCCGTGAGTTAAGAGAATACCATTTGGACGTGCATCCGGGCCAAAACGTTTTTCAGCTTCTTTTATAATGGTATTCACAGACTTTGGCATCCCTGCGTCGACCAATGTCCACCCTGTCGGAGAGCTTGGTTCACCAATCATACATAAATTAACTACCTGCGTTGTAAAGGAATATATATCCGGTCTTACTTCCTGTCCCTTTCCACTCGATACCGAGGTCATCGGAATATATTTGTAATCTTCACCATAATTCATCTGTTCAGACATATCTTATATTGCCTCCTTCCAATTGTATTTTTTCTTTAATCACACTTGCTATTCATCCTTAATAAAGAAATACCCAAAAATTTGTGAGTTTCCAGTCAAATAAGAGTAAATTGATTGGATGACTTGAAGAAGTGTCTTTCATGTTGGTCTTGGTTATGAAGGACACTAGCCTTCGATTACTTGATAAAACTTTATTTCATTTTCGTTATGAAAGACACTATTATTCGTTTACTTGATAAAACTGTCTTTCATCTTGCTTATGAAAGCCACTATCATTGTTTACTTAATAAAACTGTCTTTCATCTTGCTTATGAAAGACACTAATCCTTGTTCACTCGATAAAACTGTATTTCATCATGCTTATGAAAGACACTAGTCTTTGTTTACTTAATAAAAGTGTCTTTCAGCTTTGTTATGAAAGACACTTTTCTTCATTTACTTGATTAAACTGTCTATCAGCTTATATAAATTTACAAATTAAAAAGCCATGTGTCTTTTCACATGGCTCCCCTAAATTAAATATGGAATTCAATTGTATCCTCAATATAATGCCATTCGAATGGTGTTTCTTGGTATACGTAGTAGTTTAACCAATTGTAGAACAGCAGGTAGGAATGGGCACGCCAAGTGTTTTTAGGCGATTTCTTTGGATCATTATCCGGGAAGTAGTTGACCGGGATATCTACTGGGTCGCCTTTTTCCACGTCTCGAATATATTCATCTGCCAAAGTTGTTGCGTCATACTCTAAATGTCCAGTAATCATAATATGCTTCGTATCCTTGGACTGGACAATAAATGGACCGGCTTCCTCAGAATAGCTTAGTAATCGTAAATCCGGATGATTTTGAACTTCCTCTAAGGAAACAGAAGTGTGACGTGAATGTGGTGCTACATACTCATCGCTAAATCCGCGCACTAAGTCTACCGTTAAATCCGTAATAACATGAGAGTATACACCTGAGCATTTCTTTGGCAGCTCAAACTTTCCAATATTGAAATGTTTATAAAGAGCGGCCTGTGCTCCCCAACAAATATACATACATGAAGTGACATTCAGCTTAGCCCAGTCCATAATTTCAGAAATCTCTTCCCAATAGCTTACATCTTCAAAATCCATGCGTTCCACTGGAGCACCTGTAATAATCATTCCATCGAAACGGCGATGCTTGATTTCATGAAATGTCTTGTAAAATGTATCTAAATGTGATTTTGATACATTTCTTGATGCATATGTAGCGGTGTTTAAAAAGGTTACATTGGTTTGTAATGGCGTATTCCCTAATAAGCGTAATAACTGTAGCTCCGTTTTCTCTTTTTCAGGCATTAAGTTACACACCAAAATATTTAAAGGTCGAATTTGTTGCGTGCTTGCACGGTCTTCTTCCATTACGAAGATTTTCTCTTTACGTAATATTTCTCCTACAGGTAAATTCTTTTGTATATTGATAGGCATTAATATTCCCCCATTTCTTTACATGCCAAATTCACTCTATTTTGGACAATAAAAAACCTCTCATTCCAGCGTGAGAATGAGAGGGTATAATCGATACGCGCACTCTTATCTCCCAAGACAAATATGCCTTGCTGGAATTAGCACCTTTCTAACGATGTTAGAGGTTGCTGAAGCTTCATCGGGCCATTTCCCTCTGCTTCTCTTGATAAGATAGATGAAATTAAACTAATACTAACATGGATTATAAATATTTGCAATATTCGATATTTCTATTAATTTGAATTTAAAATATATAATCGAAATCACTTGCTATTTCTGAGCTAATTTATCACGCCAGGTTGATTTTTCATTTTCCCCAATGAGCTGCTCCAGTTGCTCGTCCCATTTATCCAATAATGTATTCCAAACACGTGAAGTAAACAAATCCTTCTCTACCTCATACAGCAAAAATTCGATACAGGGTACGTCATTTACCTGAACATCCTCGACTGAATCAATCGAAGTGATGAAGAGCTTGTTTTCCTCAGTGTCATCATTATCTTCATTGATGGCTTGTAGCTCTTGAATCACTAATTTATCTTCTAATGTAGGCTCATTTTGCTGAATCTGATATCGGAAAATTTGCTCCGGAAAGTCCTCAAATTCAAGCACCTCCTCAAGATCGCCATTTAAAAAACTATTATGTGTCGGGCTGTATAAAAGCTCCGTTGCGGTTTCATCCTGTTCTTCTTCAAAGACGCCATTGGCAAATTGCTTCTGCCCTTTCTCCGTTAGCTGATAAAAGGATTCAACTTTTGCAATCAATCCTGTTTTTTGCATTTTAGATAATAAATCTTCTACAAAAAGCTGCTCTACAAGGAGAATTTCACTGATTTGCTCGGCACTTTCAAATTGAGTATCCTTCAATGATAGAAACAGCATCTTCATAAGAATATCCATTTTTGTACGAACAACGGGCTTATACGTAACATTTAAAGTATGAACAGGAACACACCAAGTGTCAGCTTGGAGGATGGATGCTTTTGAATTTTTTGTAAGCTCTGACTCAAGTGATTGTTGCAAGGATTGTATTTCCATAGCTCCTCCTTATGAAATAAAGCTTTCAATTGTATTTCGATAACCCTCTTGAGATTTCACTGTATTTAACAACGTTTTATACATTTTACGAGTTTCTTCTTTTTTCGGACGGTTGACGAACATTTCTGTACTACCGATTAATACCAATAATTCTCTTGCACGAGATAAGGCAACGTTTAAGCGACGATAATCCTTGGCAAACCCAATATCCCCGTGTTTGTTGTCATTATTCCGGACCATGCTTACCAATATCACGTCCATCTCCATCCCCTGGAATTTATCGACTGAACCAGTTCGGATATGTAGATGCGGCAGACTTAGCTCCTGTTCAATAAGTCGGTTAATGCGTTTGACCTGTGCTGCATAGAAGCTAATCACTCCAACAGATTTTAATTCGTCTTGTAGGATTAGTCCTTCAGCTTTAGCTTTTGCCGTAGCCTCATTTAAATCAAGTAACATATTTCGAATAACATTGATTTCGGACTCATTTAGTAAACTAGAGCCACCCTTCATGCGCTCCTCAAAGAATTCCTGTTTGTTCGGGATGTCCACCCATAGCAGGTGTTCATTTCGATTAATGAATGAACTCTGTAATTTGTGATCGCGTAAAGCATCTGAATCAGGAAGACCACATTGTAATGAATCATTTTCATATTCATAGAATGGGGAAATTGTTTTCATGATGTTTTCATGCATACGGTATTGAATCGCCAGCATTTTCTTATTAGAAGCTGGAAGATTTTTGTATAAGCGTTCAAATAGAGATTCCTCAAGAAGCTTTTCTAATTCGCGTTTCTCCTCAAAGGTATCGCTTTCCTTAATAACCGTTTCCAGTGTTTCTTCGAAGGTATCATCACCTATTAATGGAGGAAGCTGATGATGGTCCCCAACAAGTACAACTTTTTTTCCTTTAAGCATTGGTAGTAAAAGCTCAGGAGGCGTTGCTTTTGATACCTCATCGATAATAACCACATCGAATATCGGATAGTTCTCCATAAACTCTTTATTTGCTGAAGCGACACAGGTTGTCCCAATAACATTTGCATGTTTTACATAAAGCTTACGAATCTCGTCCAAGTCATGCTCTGTTGCCTGTTCAAGCAGTGCCTTCCATTGAAGCTGCATGTTCTGTGCTACTGGCAGCATTTCGATTTTTTTATGCAATTTTTGGACTTGTTGCTTTGTTTCTTCGGATTTTTCCTTGGTTTTTTCCAATTCAAGCTCTGGATTTTGCTTAGTGATTTTTTCTAGTAGCTCACTTTCTTTTTCAAGCTGAATACCTTTTGCATTGTATTCCTTTAATTGGGCGATATACTCCTTTAAAACTGCTTCACCATTTGTAATTTGTTCTTGCACACTTTGTAGCTCTTCTTGCTTTTTCGACAGTTGAGTTTTAAGACCATCGATTTTTTCTTTGTTTTGCTCAAGCTCTATTATTTCTTTTTCCAGAACTTCACGCACAGTTTGTATCTCAGCAGCAGATGGAATGGACTCAAGTTCTTGTTTTGTAAAATCAAATGCTTGTAGCTGAGCCTTATATTGAGATTTTCTAGCTAGTAGATTTTCTTCCTTCGTTTTTAATGAAAGCATCGAGCCCTCATCAATTCCGCCCTGCTGCATCATTTGATCCACTATGTCTTCTTTTATTTTGTTGAATACCAATAGTGATTCATCGATTAAAGCACGATAACGAAGAGCGATTTGATTTATAGCAAGCTTTCTTAGGAAAAGTCCTTGGATGGAACGTACTCCATTGTCTTTATTAATCTTCTTTTGTGCAAACGCACGACTTAACTTTGTTAAAAATTCATCAATCTCTTGGAGCGAATAATGATGAGTTGTCGGCAACTCGGGCATTTGTACATGAATAGCGAGCGTTGTTTGGCTAAAATCAATGGCTTTTTCTAAGCGGCTTGATATTTCATTCAGTGATTTGTAGCCAAGTAGCTGCTCATGAATTTTCTCCATGTCAGAAAATAGGCGATTTAAGACATATCCCCTACGAATTTCATGCTTCTCTATAAACGACTCGACATCTTGTACTTTTTTTAAGGCCTGTACCTCTTGAATTGTTGAATCCATTGAGCTAGATCTGTCTTCAAAGCTTTTACTTTGTTTTCTAGCTTCTTCTAAATGGGCTTCGATTTTTTCAAGCTCTGATTTTACTTGAGTATATTCCAGCATTCGATTACTTTTTTGAATGTTGGATTTTGCTTTTTGAACCTGTTCATCGATTGTCGAAGCAGAACCGATAGCTTTTAGGCTTTCCTTCATTTCATTAATTCGTGTAGAGATTTTAGTGCGTGACTCTATAAGCTTTTCTAGCGTTTCTTCCGTTTTTTCACGCTCTTTTTTTAGTGGAATGATTTGTTTTTTTAGCTGAGTGATTTCTTCAGAGATGACCGCTAATTTTTCCTTAGCAGCTTCTTTTAGTTTGATTTCCTCTAGCAATTTAATTTCTATTTCTTTTAAGTCAGCAATATCTGTTTCAGCATTCGAGATTCCATCCTTTAACTGCTGTTCCTTTGATTTATGCCCCTCGATTTCCTTTGTGATTGCTTCATAGGTCTGCTTTTTCCAGTACTCTGAAACATTTTCCTCTATGAATTTTTTACCCTCTTCTTCGATACTCTCAGTACGTCCATAACGAAGAATTCGAATATCTTTATTGTTCAATAAACGGCTTAATGCATTATCAACGGCCAAGTTCGATTGAGACGCAATTAAAGTTTTGAGTCCCGCTTTGGCATTTTGATAGCAAATCTCTGAAATTACAGTAGTTTTCCCTGTACCAGGGGGACCCTGTATAACATAAAGATCTTCTGCTGAAATAGCACCAGCAACCGCAGCCCTTTGATATTCATTTAAATTGTTGTGGAATTCAATCTCTACATCAGTTTTTCGTTCACTGATCTTTGGCGTATCCTCAAATAGAATATTTTCAAGATTCGGGTTTGCCGCTAAGCCTTCTTTTAGTCGTTCAAAGCCCTTTAATAGACGATTTAGCTGTGATTTAGTGGAAGCATTACTAAAGGTGATATGTTCAGTTGCGAAATCAAAGTCATTAGAGCGTGCAAGCTTTGCTACTTTGGGATTTAGCTCAATTTCAACTGTTCGGTCCTGTTTATGAGCCTTAACAACCTCCCCAATTTCTCGCTGGAAGCCTTTAACATAAGCACTTAAACCCTTTAACTGCTTCCATTCCTTTTCTTCAATTCCGTTGCAGCGTAAAGTGACCTTGGAATAGTCGGAGCTATATTGGATCGAGCTAAAGGTCGCATCAATATCATCAATCGAAGCATTTTTGTATTGAACCTTTAAATACCCCTCCCAGCTGGAAATACGTTTGTTGATAAAGTCAAAACGTTCCTTTGCAACTGGTAATTCCGCAATTGTCGAAATAAATTCTTTTGGATATGTATGGCCATTGATGCGCGATGGCACAAGTCGAATCTTCATTCGTTGGCGGCGATTGGTTGCAACAGGTGTGTTTTTCCCTCGTGTTCGGAAGCTTTTAGCAACTAAACCGTTCTTAAGGTCAAAAGCGCAGTCCATAATGACAACCCGCTCGTCAAATTTCTTTTTAAGCTTTTCATTTCGTTGGTTATCAAAGTAAAGGGTTAAGGATAAGGAAGTCTCTTCGACAGATTGCTTCTCTATATATATATCAAATGGGTTTTGTAGCTTAAAGAAGGAGTGCTCATCCTGAAAGTGTTGTTTAATGGCATCTCGAGCAGTATTCGTTAGGACGATAAAGCATTTTACCGTCTCAATTGTCTCCATTTTTTGCACCATGACTACACCCCTCCCTTTCGATTCGAATTTTACAGATAAACTTAATTATAACAAGATTCTTTCCGTCTTGGTAGCTTGACACGAAATGTTTGAAAGTTGTTAAAACTGTTTGGGGAATGGCGTGGCGTTATGAGGCGGCAATAGCGTGGAGATTGCTGGTGGAATGGGGTGCATTCTGGATATGAAGTAGATTTTGGAGTGAGTTTTCTGGGGGCTGGCGTTTATTAATGTTGTGAAGTGCAGCTTGGTGTGAATTTGCTCGTTTGGTACAGTTCATTTTTGTTATGAAGTGCATCTTGATGCGAATTTGTATGCGCCATGTAGTTCATTCTTGTTATGAAGTGCATCCCGTATCGAATTTACTCTCGTTATGCAGTTCATCCACCTTATGAAGTGCATCCTTAATCCAATTTGCTCTCGCGATGCAGTTCATCCACCTTATGAAGTGCATCCTTAATCCAATTTGCTCTCACCATGCAGTTCATCCACCTCATGAAATGCATCCACAAGCGAATATGCTCTCGCGATGCAGTTCATCGACTTCAATGTATGAAAACTAGCCGACCAACACATATAAAAAAGACTAGCAATAAATGCTAGCCTTGCGAAAAATTTTTATGCGTTATTGTGTGCGATTTCTAGATATTTTGCATCCCATTCCGGATCTACTTTGCCTAATGGATATGGGCGGAAGTTATCTTTTTTAACTAAAGTATGTAATGAAGTTGCTGTGGCTGCAACGGAACCATCCTCGTGCAAAATTTCGTAGCCGTAAACTGTTTTTAATTTCGTATGGGATTCTACCCATGTTTTCACGGTAGCCACCTGCCCATAACGCATGGCCTTTTTATATTGAATAGACAAATCTAATACTGGTGAAATATAGCCTTGCTCCTCTAGCCCCGCATAGTTAAACCCAGCATCCTTCACTAGCTGTGTTCGACCAATCTCCATCCACACCAGGTAATTCGAATGGTACACTACGCCCATCTGATCTGTTTCTGCATACCGAATCTCAATTTGTTTTTCACTAACAAACATTTCTCTCACCTCGTATTTATTATAACTTAATAATTTTTGAATAGTAGTATATTAACCTGATGAAGTTGGATTATAAACATGCTAAGAACATATTCAGCGCGTTTTTTATAAACAAAGAAAGTAGTGTAATGACTGAAAATTCACAAATCATATACCTATTACAATCAATATAATGATAAAATATATAGTGCAAAAACATTTAATAGAAAGGTGTGTACAGATGAGGTATTATTTTGATTTTCTTTTGGCAATATTATTAACTGCCCTATCTTACTTCATTGGAAGCTTTCTAATCAGCAATGGCCTATCCGTTTTTCTGGCACTTATAATTGGTATTTCTGTAGTCTCATTAGGCGCAATTACCGAGTCGCTAAGAGCCCCGATGTGGTTGATTATTCTAGTACCCTTCCCAGTAGGAATGGTATTGCTCTACTTATTATTGGATGAACCTCTTCTTACCTGGCTTATAACTTACTTTATAACACTCGCTATTTATACAATAATTCACGTTTTCATGAGCTTCATTTTTAAATTCCATTCTTTGATTCCGGCATGGAAATTATCAAATTAACGATTTTATAAAAGTGAAGTCCATTAGAGGTTCTTTTGAGTAGAGAAGTCATAAAAAGAAGAGAGATACTTTGAACAGGAATACGAAGTTTCAATTAGAGCTTGTCTCAATTTAAACCAACTATACTTTTAAGTACATTACTTTTTAATATGAATATGAACATCACAATCCTTATGTATAACAAAAATAGGATACACAATACTGCGTACCCTAAATGATTAAAAATAACTAATACAAGTGAAGAAGAATGGTGAAGCGACTGCGTATATAAACACAATCGCGACCGTTTTACCTTATCTCACAACTCGAAGAAAATAAGGTAATCTATGCCACTTTTCGTAGCCCTGTTTTAAAATCATGGCACCTTTTGATTTTTCCTCAGCAATTTTCTTTTGTAGTACTTCTTTGGTTGTTGTTCTGATTAATTTTGTATTCAAAATTTCTTCATTCCTTCCAGCTCCAGGTTTACCTTAATAATTACTTACCCTGAAAAACCAGATTACAATCATTACAAAAAAATTTTGAGTGTCGATTGCTCATCTTTCTGTAGGAGCTCTATTTTTCATTTATAACCGCTCTATTTGTTGTCAATAATAAATAGAGAGTAAAAACGATTGATTATTGTTTCCTTTATAGCAATTCATTGGTATTTGTGGTAGCATGGAAATCTATTCATAATAAGGACGTGAACTATTTTGATTAAAATTGAATTACCAAAACCAGATGTTATCATCTATCAGCGTGAACAAGTGTTAAAGGATGGAGATGTTCCGATTACACCTTACCATGGTTTTATTGATTTCCATAAAATCACTCGTGACAAAGGTGGATTTTTCCTATTCTATAACAAAGCAAATGAAGTACTATTTGTAGGCAAGGCTCGTAAAATTCGTCAACGCATCAAAAAACACTTCGAAGATACCGTTTCACCAATGAAAAACCATCGAAACGAAATTTATAAAATTGAAGTTTATGAAATTGATGATGCAATGGAACGTGAAATTTACGAAACATATGCGATTAACAGCCTTCGTGCTAAATATAACGTCGATAAAGTATTTTTCGAATAAAAAAAAGCTGATTGGGAGTTATTACTACCTCCTTCAATCAGCTTTTTTATTTAAAATTCTAAAAGTTGCCCTACTTGTTTAAAGTCCTCTAAAATTAAATCCTTATTTCTTATTACATCCGCAAACCATGGATCGATCGGTTTGGTGAATTGTTCCTCTAACTCTTCTTTTTGATTTAACGTAAAAACAAGATAGTCAATCATTTTCGTTCTTTGTTCATAAAACTTAACACGTTGGTGGAAATCTTTATTTACCTGAATGTTAAATAGTTCTCCAAGTCTAACAATCCCAGCATTAACGTGCTGCTCTGCATATAGAGATGAGCCCACAATTGCTAGTTTTTCGTTAAAGGTTAATGGCATTTGCTTGAAATATGTTTTCATTAACTCCCCTGTGTGCTTCGCAATTATCTCTAGTTTCTTTTTTTGGTCTTGAGATACAGTTTTTGTTTCTTCCACTACTGGGAGGATTGTGTAGGCGTCATCAAGTAGAGCTTTGGCTATGTCATAGCGTTCTTGATTATATGGTTCTCCTACACGTTCTAATATCGTTTCTGCAACAAACACTCTCTGTAAGTAGCCTGTCAGTAAAATGATTCCATTATATTGAGCTTTAATATCCTTTGCCATTTTTGAAACGACCCCTTTCTCCATCATTCATTACGGATCATTTCATCTAAGAAAGTCCTATCTGTATTACTAAGACCTTAACATACCTTAGAAGAAAACAAAATATTTAATTTATATCAAAATTTAGTTGGATTATAGCTAGATTTAGATTGTGTGCCTAAACTCACTAAAACAAATGTGATTAAGGATGCAATAATTGGAAGCGTTACTGTGTGCATCCCAAAAACGTTTGGAGCCAATCGATAAATGGCGATGTACATTACTAAACCGACAACCATCGATGAGATTGCACCGTACTTATTCGCTTTGCTCCAATAAAGACCAAATACTACTGCCCATAAAAATGCCGATTCTAAACCACCAAAGGCAAATAGATTGAGCATGATTAATAACTCTGGTGGATTCAATGAAAATAACACTACTGCAAGTCCAATAATTGTTGTAACCCAAAAGCTTCTATTTTTAATTTGCTTGTCTGTCGCCTGAGGGTTGATGAAATTAAGATAGACGTCTTTTACGACAGTAGAACTTACAAGCATAAGTAAAGCGTTTACCGTTGACATTATGGCTGCCATTGGAGCGGCTAGAACTATCCCAGCAAGAACAGGTGGTAGAACCTCTAAAGTCAGTGTCGGCATGACTTTGTCTGCAATTTCTATACCCGGTGTTACCGGACGAGCCAGTACTCCAATTAAGTGCATGCCAAACATGATTGTCCCTATACCAAATGTGCCAATAAGAATTGCTCGGTGTAAGCTTTTTGAATCCTTATAGCTCATAGCTCGAACTGCAATTTGAGGTAAACCGATAACACCTAGCCCTATCAAAATCCAGAAGGTAGATACATACAAAGGTGTAAGAGAGCCATCTGAACCAAAAGGTGATAGCATCTGAGGGTTTTCTTTTAAAAGAGAGCCCATAATATTATCAATTCCCCCACCTGCAAGAATTGTTCCAATTAATAATACGATTGTTCCGATAATCATGATTGTCCCTTGTAAGGCATCTGTTAAAGCGACTGCTCTAAAGCCGCCAATAACCACATAAACAAGTACAGTTACAGCAAAAATTAGTAAAGCCACCGTGTAATTTAAACCTGTTAGCGACTCAATAAGCCTTGCTCCCCCAACCCATTGTGCGGTCATCGAAGCAAATAGGAACACAATAATACTGATGGCGGAAATAAACACCACTATATTACTGTCATAGCGTTTTTTTAAGAAGTCGATAAGCGTAATTGCTTCATAACGACGTGAGATTATAGCGAATTTCTTACCAAGAATCATTAGTACAAAGTAACCTGCTGGAAGTTGTGCCATGGCTAGTAGCACCCACCCAAGCCCTAAATTATAGGAAACACCAGGACCTCCTATAAAGCTTGATGCACTTCCGTAAGTTGCCATCATTGTCATAGCAAGCAGGAAGCCACCCATTTCACGGCCACCTAAGAAGTATTCCTGTAGAAACGAGCTTGAATTACGCACCTGTTTGTTTGCCCAAAAGCCTATTGCAAAAATAATGATTAAAAAGACAAAAAGAGGAATTATAACTTGCCAATGAATCATGCTTTATCCTCCTCGTCATGGAATGAGACGTCCTTGAAAAGGACTTTGATCGCTATCCAAATTAAAATAATCATAAAAATCGTACCGGCAATACAGCTATAAAAAAACCATGCCGGGAATCCCCAAATGAAATCATATTCTTTCGGGTCGCCTTCACCTAATCCGTAAGCAAATCCAAACCAAATAGCAAAATTTATGATAACAAGAGCTACGCCTATTAAGGCTTCTCGATTTGCAATTTTAAAACGTGCATCCTTCAATGTATTCATTCCTTTCAATAATTTGATGCTAGATATATTTACTTTTCTATCATACTTTTTCATCTACAAAAATGGAAGAATTACTATTAGTTGGTCTATATTAGAATAATTGACCTTGTATAGAATAAGTACAGATGATTCAAAATATATCGAATAAACTTCTCGGATTACTATTCGATGTCAAATATTTTTTATATTATTTATATTTTGATATAATTGTAGAGTAAAAGCACAATCAGAATTTGTGTTTATAAGGATGGAGGAAATATAGTAAATGAAAAAGCTTTCTGCAATTTTTATTGCCATCACTTTAGCGTTCTCAAGTGTTGGTACAGTTATCCCTTTTTTAGACCATGTAGAAACGGCCGAAGCAAAGTCGTACAAATCAGGTAAAAAAAGCTATAACACTAACCCAGGAACAAATAATAATGTTCAAAATAATGATTCTGGTACAAATTCAACTGTTAATAAATCAAATACAACAACAAATAACAAATCAACTGCTACACAATCTAAAGGTGGATTTTCTAGTGGTGGTCTGATGAAAGGCCTATTTATCGGGGGTCTAGCTGGATTACTCTTCGGTAGTCTTTTCTCTGATATGGGACTTATCGGGAATATTTTAGGCTTTGCCATCAATGCAGCTGCCATTATTTTAATCGTATTCATTTGTATGAAAATTTATCAAATGATGAAACGTAAAAATAATAAAGAGGTAACGGACAGTTGGAAAAAATAACATTATCTGAACAAGAGGTTATCAATGCACTGTGTTATTTCCATGCAAAATTTAAAAAAGTTCAGCCAACCGATGTTGAAGTGGAGTTAATGTATGATGATATGGCAGGTTTTACTGCAGAAGCTTATTTGAATGGTCAAATGGACTTTTATAACACAGTAAACTTTATCACTGCGATACGACTTTATCTTGATGAGAAATTAAATCGAGATTCCATTTCGGCTAGAATTATGCTTGAACTTCATGATGATGCAGGAATTATTGCCAATATTGAATGGTAAAAAAAGAGGTATCACAGCTAGTGTGGTACCTCTCTTTATGTTTAAATTTATAATTCTGATTTGTCGAGGTTTATTGTTTTCATAACCTTTGTACGTCGGTCCTTCAAATGATAATATTTGATATTACCATTGATCAGTTCAACAAAAAACTCAATCTCTGCATGCTTATAGATTGGCCACTGCGCAAGCGCTAATAGGCCCTGTGGTGGAGGAACTTGTTCTAAACAATCTAAGATTCTAGGATTATTGAAGTTTAAGTAAAAATAATGCCCCTCACGAAACTTCGCTAAAATACTATATCTATTATTATCCATAATTCCTCCTGTAAGTATTTAGACTAAGCCTATATGATAATTACTATTTTATTAATTGTAAGTAATTATTTCAACTAAAACTTATAAATTTTTACAAGATTATTATAAATAGAGTTATTCTCAATGAAAAAGACCCAATATACAACTAAGCTAGTTGTATATCGGATCCTTTACGTCCAATTATTTTGCTACGTCTACAATACGCCCTTCAACTGTAGGTGTGATTGTACCGATTGATTCTAAATGCTCTTTGAAGTTTTCCCAGTCAGAAAGACCTAAGTCAGTCATACGCCCTTCTCCATAAGCTTTTTCAAGAGCTTTAAATCCGTCTCCACCTTTACCAGTGAATGCGTTAGTTGCGATTGTATACGTTTTAGCATCTTCTACCAGTACTTCTTTACCAGATGCATCAGTGTAAGAAATACTTACAACACGTTCTCCAGCGGGCTTAGAAGAGTCAAATTGAACTTTTACTCCCTTAGATACGTGTAAGAATCCACCGTTTTCGTTTGGATATACACCAACACTTGTTTCAAACGTCTCTTTTAACTCAGTTCCAGTAACATCCATAATCGCTAGTGTGTTCATGAATGGAAGTACTTTGATAACTTCCTCAACTGTGATAGCGCCAGCATCGATTGAAGCACGGATACCTCCACCATTTTGCACGGCCATGATTACTTCTTTGTCAGTAAATTGCTGAGCTTTTGTAACCATTCCATCAGTAATTAAGTTACCTAAAGCCGTTTCATTTTTGCGAACACTTAGTTGTTCAGTATTACCTTCATCAGTTATACGAGGGCTTACTAAAGCTTCAGATGCTGTTGCTTTGATTTCAGCTCCCCCAACCTTAGTAACTTGCTCCTTATAAGGCTTTAACAGTTCAAGTGCACCTTGATCATCAGCATATTTACCTAAATCAAGTAATCCACCTTTATATGCTACAACGACACCTTTGTCATTAAATGTTACATCAAGTGTTCCTAAGAAGTCACTTGCATTTTTAGCTTGAACGATTAATGTAGTATCTTTAGCAACACCTGTTGTATTAGCATTTACAACATATGGCGCTTTCAATTCTGTATGAGAGTGACCACCGATAATTACGTCAATTCCATTAACAGATTGAGCTAAGATAATATCGTTATCAATTGCTGGATTATCATCAAAACCTAAGTGAGATAGCGCAATAATTTTATCTACGCCTTTATCTTCGAAGGCTTTAACAGCTTTTTCAGCTTCTTCAATGTAGTTTTTGAAAGCAATACTTCCAGGTGAAGAAATATCAGCAGTTTCGGCAGTCGTTAAGCCAAAGATTCCTACCTTCTCACCGTTTATTTCTTTAATAATACCGTTATAAATCTTACCGTTTTCAGGCTCACTAGAGATTAAGTCTGAGAACAATCCAGTGAATTTCGCATCTGCAGAGAAATCAACGTTTGAGCTAACAAATGGGAAATCAGCTATTTTGATGAAGTCTACTAATGCTTGATGTCCTTCAGGTGTAGAACCAGCATCAAACTCATGGTTACCAAATGTCATTGCATCGTATTTCATGTAGTTCATGAATGCGATATCTGCTTGACCTTTAAGTTCATTGTAGTAAAGAGTTCCTGTATTTGCATCTCCTGCATCCAGTAATAATGCATCTGGATTTTTAGTACGGAATTCCTTAACAGCTGTTGCACGCTTAGGCGCCTTTTCAACAGCACTATGTGTATCGTTACTATGCATAATTGATAAATTAAATGTTGAATCATATACTTCTAATGCACGGTAAAGGAATGAAGCAGCTTGTCCACGAGTTACATTGTTACCAGGATCGAAAGTTGTATCCGTAGTACCGACAGTGATACCAAAGTCATATAAAGCTTTAATTTGTTCTTCATATAACGTTACATCTTTAAATGGTAGTGCTTCACTATTTTTTGGAACTAGTTTTAGAGCAGATGCAATCATTACTGCTAAATGCGCACGCGAAATTTTTTCGTTAGGTTTAAAAGTATTATCTTCATAACCATTAATATATTTTGCTTCTTTTAAAGCAGCAATAGCAGCATAATGATCGTGTGATTTAGAAACATCTGTAAACCCAGGATCTTTAGGGTTTTCTGTTTTTAAATTAAGAATATTAGCTAAAATTGTTGCAACTTGTCCACGAGTAACATGGCTTCGTGATTTGTATGTACCATCTGGATAGCCGTTAATAATACCTAAGTCTGCTAACTTTAAAATAGATTCATAGTGGGAGTCAGAAGATGTTACATCCGTAAATGGACCTGCAGCTTGAGTTTGTAATGGTGTAACCATCACAACAGATGAAGCTAATGCTGCAGTTGTTGCTGAAGCGATAAAGATTTTGCTACTTTTCGAAAATTTCATTTAAATAAAACCTCCAACAAAATATATTTTTTTAAAATTATGAAATGATATAATTTTATTATAGTTTAAACTATCTGAATCTAAAAATCTATTAATTTTCTGTAAATTGATGTAAGAATTTATAAAATTATTGAAAATGAAGTCGGTTCTAGCCTAAAAATAGAAAATACTAGCAAAATTAACCTAGGACCAATAGACACAAAAAAACCGATAAGTTCAAATGAACTTATCGGTTATTTATTTACAAATAATTATTCAGCAGCTTTTTGACGAAGTACCATTTGTAGGATACCACCATGACGGTAGTAGTCTACTTCTACTTCTGAGTCGAAACGAGCAAGAGCTTTGAACTCTTTAACAGTACCGTCTTCAGCTTTAGCAGTTACAGTTAAGATATCACGTGGTTTTACATTATCAGTAAGGTTTACTGAGATTTCTTCTTTACCAGTTAATCCTAATGTATCAGCACTTTCACCTGGTAAGTATTGAAGTGGTAATACACCCATCATTACAAGGTTTGAACGGTGAATACGCTCGTAGCTTTGTGCGATAACTGTTTTAATTCCTAATAAGAATGTACCTTTTGCAGCCCAGTCACGAGAAGATCCCATACCATAGTCGTTACCAGCTAATACTACTAAGCCAGTACCTTGTTCTTGATATTTCATAGCTGCATCGTAAATGTACTCAACTTCACCTGTTGGCCAGTAAGTAGTGAATCCACCTTCTGTACCAGGAGCAACTTGGTTACGGATACGGATGTTAGCGAATGTACCGCGCATCATAACTTCGTGGTTACCACGACGAGAACCATAAGAGTTAAAATCACGAATAGCTACACCATTTTCTTGTAAGTATTTACCTGCTGGTGTATCTTTACCAATCGCACCTGCTGGTGAAATATGGTCAGTAGTAATAGAGTCACCAAATTTAGCGATTACGCGTAATCCTGCAAGAGTTTGGATTGCGCCTGGCTCTTTAGAAAGACCAGTGAAGAATGGTGGGTTTTGAATGTAAGTTGATTTGTCATCAAATGTGTATAAAGACTCAGTTGATGTTTCAATTGCATTCCATTTTTCGTTAGCTGTGAATACTGTTTCATATTCTTTTTGGAATAATTCACGAGTTACAACTTTGTTTAATACAGTATTTACTTCTTCAGTTGAAGGCCAGATGTCCGCGAAGAATACTTCGTTACCATCTTTGTCAGTACCGATTGCATCTTTTTGTAGGTCGATATCAACTGTACCAGCTAATGCATAAGCAACAACAAGTGGTGGTGATGCTAAGTAGTTAGCTTTTACAAGTGGATGTACACGACCTTCGAAGTTACGGTTACCAGAAAGTACTGAAGTTACAAATAAGTCTTTTTCTTTAATAGCATCTTCGATTTCTGGAAGTAATGGACCAGAGTTACCGATACATGTTGTACAACCATAACCTACAGTGTTGAAGCCAATTTGGTCAAGGTAAGATTGTAAACCTGACTCTTCTAAGTAACCAGTTACTACTTTAGAACCTGGTGCTAAAGAAGTTTTAACCCATGATGGTGGTTGGATACCTTTTTCAACTGCTTTTTTCGCAACTAAACCAGCTGCTAAAAGAACATATGGGTTAGATGTGTTTGTACAAGAAGTGATTGCAGCAATAGCTACTGCACCTGTTGGCATTTCCACATCGCCATCTGCAAATTTAACTGTAGCTTTTTTATCGAATTCATCTTCTGTTAAACCAAAGCCTTGTACGCCCATTGGAGCAGTTACTGCTTCATGGTAGCGAGCTTTCATATCTGTAAGAGGAATTAAATCTTGTGGACGTTTTGGACCAGAAAGGTTTGGTTGGATGTCCTCTAATTTAATTTCTAATACATCAGTGTAAACAGGCTCTAATGATGGATCGAAGAATAAGTTGTTAGCTTTTAAGTAAGCTTCAACTACTGCGATGTGCTCTTCGTCACGACCAGTTAAACGCATATAGTTTAAAGATTCTTCGTCAATAGCGAAGTAACCACATGTTGCACCATATTCAGGAGCCATGTTTGAAATTGTTGCACGGTCAGCTAATGGTAATTTAGACACACCAGGACCGAAGAACTCAACGAATTTACCTACTACGCCGCGTTGACGTAATACTTGAGTTACTTTTAATGATAAGTCCATCGCAGTTGCACCGTTTGGAAGATCACCAGTTAATTTAACACCGATTACTTCTGGAATTGGGAAGTATGACGCTTGACCAAGCATACCTGCTTCAGCTTCGATACCACCTACACCCCATCCAAGTACACCGATACCGTTAATCATTGTTGTATGTGAGTCAGTACCTACTACTGAGTCTGGGAATGTTTCAAAAGTGCCATCAACGTTTTCTTTAACGTGAACTACTGGCGCTAAATATTCTAAGTTAACTTGGTGTACGATACCAGTTGCTGGAGGAACAGCACGGAAGTTATCGTAAGCAGTTTGAGCCCATTTTAAGAAGTTGTAACGTTCTGCGTTACGCTCGAACTCAAGGTCCATGTTAGCTTGTAATGCAGCTGCATTACCGTATTTGTCAACCTGTACTGAGTGGTCAATTACAAGGTCAACTGGAATTGCTGGGTTGATTTTATCAGGATTTCCACCTAATTCTTTCATAGCTGAACGTAAAGAAGCTAAGTCTACTACTACTGGCACACCTGTGAAGTCTTGTAATACTACACGTGATGGTTTGAAAGGTACTTCACCTTCTGCGTCAGCACCAGCACCAAATTTCGCTAAGTTGTTTACGTGCTCTTCTTTAATAACATAGTCATCAAATTGACGTAATACTGATTCTAATAATACTTTAATTGAGTAAGGTAGGCGTGATACGTTTGCTACGCCAGCTTCTTCAATTGCAGCAAGACGGTAAAAGTTGTATGTTTTACCATTCACTTCAAATGAAGAACGGCTATTGTGTAAGTTAATTGCCATTATTGTACTCCCCCTATTTAATATTGAAAGGCTTGCAAAGCTTTTCTCCATAAATCATCATAAACGATTTATATACATAAGTAAATTACATTAAAATTATCTTTTGTGATAAGTTATTTTTATGACCTAGCCATTTACTATGCAAATAGTATTATAGCTTACTTTTCTAAAATAAAAAACCATCTATTCAAGATTTCTTGCTATTCGTCCTTATCAATTATGGACAATTAGTATCAGATTGATAACTCATTAAGTAAAGAATTATTTTCATCTAATACCTTTATTAAAAATTTTTTGGAATCAGTTAATTCTGACAAATCTATGTACCAGATTTCATATCCTGCCACATTTAATCTATCTAATACTTCTTTTGATAAGGAAGTTAATGGTATTCGTTTTGTTCCCTTTCCATTAACTGTAACTTCTACTTCTCCACCCGGCTTTATAAGTCCAAATAATACTTCACTATCAGAATAAGCGGTAGCTATTTTATTTTCGTCTAATACCTTTGGTAATGGTGATGAGGTACGACTTCCTAAACTCCAGCCTTTAAAATTTTTAGTTACTACTTGCGTCCCAAAATTCCCACTATTATATAAGAAGAAATATCTTACCTCCTTCTCACTTCGTGGTCCTTCAATCCATTCATAATTACTATCTTGAGGTAGTGCTTCTTCTGGAGAAGATTTTCCATCTCCTGAAAAGTGAACTGAAACGAAATTATAGCCTACAGCTAAGCCTATAACGATAACTGTGAAAATTAATACACGAGTGAATCTCCCTCTCACACTATCACCTGCCGCTTTCTTCACCCTACTCATCTATTGTTTCATCCATTTAGCTATAAATAGTGAAACTATCCCCATAATTTCTGGTGATTTTTTAGAAAACTTTAATGTGAAGTATAAAGTTTTCATAAAATGAAGAGTATTTGTTCTTGCTGCAAAATACTCTGGTGTATATCCAACTTCCATTAAATAGAACTGCAGTTTATCAAATACCTGTTCAATCCATTCAATTAGAACTTCTTCCGGGAAATCTTTTGCTATTAAATTTTCGAAAACAGTTACTAGACGTTCTTCTTCGTCATCAACAAATACGGTTCCATTCCAAAAGCTTTTCTTTATTCCCTGTAAAATTACAGGAGCAAATCGAACATTAAAAGAAGGATGCGAGATAATTGCACTCGACAGGTCAGCTCCGTGCGCAATACTGTGTGCCCAACCTTTTTCACCAACAAAACCGCGCACATCGTTTTCCCTACCTAAATAATGTGAGCTTGTCTCTAAAATGCATGTAGCATCCTCTTCGTTTAAAAATCGAAGCTGTCTATCTACATTGAGAAGGTTACTTAACCAAAGGGCTGAAAAAGAACGCGTGAATACAGTATCAGTATCACGTTCACCGATGGAAAGAAATAGATAGTCTTCCCCTTTTAGTAATGATGCTATATGAGCCATTTGTTCATGTGAATATAATTGACTAGCTAGTAGCTCGACGAATAAACGGTAATTTAATTTATCACGCATTTCATCTTCTGGATAACCAATATGTTTGATCATTTCCGCAATCAGTTGATCAGCATTTTCATTCATATATGCTTGTCTTTCAAGCTCGTTCATATTTAGTAGCTTCGTTAATGTAGCTTTCAACAAAATATCCTCCTAAAAAATCAAATAAAGTTAATTGTAACCCTCTATTTGGCATTTAGCAAAAAAAGAAAATTAGGATTTCAGAAAAAATATTATCCATTTTTTTCAAAGATTTGTAAAAATACGATTAAGATTTCGCTTTTTTACTGAGAATAGAAGTATTGATTTTCAAATGGAGGAGGTACCCATTAGTGACTATTTATCGATTATTTTCAAGACTTTTTACTAAAGCAAAAACAATTCAAAAGATTATACAGCATTCAAAAGCAGGAAACTTTATACAACTAAAACCAAAGCTATATAAAGAATCGATTCATTTAGATAAAAACATGGTTCTTGCTGGAGATATACATGATGAAACGATTATAGAGGGACTAATCATTATTCCAAAAAATGTATCTGTCACATTGCAAAACTTAACGATTTCCCCTACTGCACAAATGTATATTGAAGGTGAAGCTGTTCTTCAAAATTGTCATTTCAAGGGCGGAAAAAATGATATTCATGTAACGGTGGATGGTGGAAAACTCAACGCCTATCATTGCAATTTTGAGCATGCAAGGGATATGGCACTCTCCATCATTAATAATAGTAAGGTGATTTTCGAAAATTGTAATTTTGACCATAACGGTAAAACTCAAATTCTAGCCGAATCATCTCAAGTCTATATCGAAAAATGCGAGTTCTCTTATGCAAAGCATGGATTATGTATTAGAAATGGCTCCTTTGTACAATCGCGAAATGTTCATTTCCATCATCATACAAGTGCGCAAATTGTTGTAGAGGATTCACGCTTTATCGATCACGAAAGCGTAATTGAACATGGCGATGGTATGGGGATCCATATCTATCATGAAGGAGATGCTTCGATTCAATCTACCGTCCTTCAATACAATACTCAAACACAAATTTGCGTACAAAGAGCTCTTTTAACAGCTCGATACTGTTCCATTCAACAAGGTAAGGATGCAGGAATATCGATTACACAAAATTCAGAAGCCCAAACCTTCCATTGTGAAATTGCTCAAAATAAGAAATCCAATGTCGTTGTTACAAAGGATTCAAAGATGAATATTGAGTTTTGTAAAATTCATAATGGAGAAAATATCGGTATTCAAATTTGCGATAACTCTATTGTTAATGTTTTCGAAACCATGATAAAAGGACATCGCTCCTCTCAAGTAACTATTGCAAACAAATCGATTTGTTCCATGAAAAAATGCGAGGTTTCAGGCGGCTATCATGTTGGGATTTGTATTGAAGACAATAGTAATTGTTCGATTGTTGAATGTGAAGTTACTCATAATGCAAATTCAGCAATCACTTTATTTAAATCAGAGCTATCGATTTTCAAGTCGACTTTAACCCAAAATGTCGGAAATGGCATATTAGCAATGTCCGAGTCAAAGGTAGAGGTAGATATGTGTAAGTTTTATGATAATGAGATGCCTCATATCGCTTGTAAATCAAATGTTGAAATCTACATTATTCAAAGCAAGCTTTTTAACGGAAAAAGCTTATTTATTGTAAATGAATGTGAACTGACTGCAATAGATTGTCAATTTTACGATAGCCTGAATGTACAAATCGAAATTTGCGACCTATCCAATGCTCGATTTGAAAACTGTCAGATTTATAACGGAAAGTCCTACGGTGTTAAAGTATTACGAAATTCAAGCTTGTATTTATTTGATAGTCAAATTTTCAATCATGAGCTTTCTCAAATGGTGGTAAATGATAGCTCGGTCATTTTAAAAAACAGTGAATTATTTGATGGAAATCGTAATGCCCTCTATATTCAAAACCATAGTGAAGTATTTCTTACGGATTGTTTTATCTCAAAGCATGCCCAGCATCAGCTATGGATAGATTTTGAATCAACTGTTGAATTAAAGAGCGTGCAGGTAACTGATGGTACACTCTCCGACATTTTTGCACAAAATCAATCATCCGTTTATGTTTCAGATAGCGTAATCAGAAACAATAAATCTCGCTTTAATGTGCAGGCAGTTAATTTTTCTAACATCGAAATTAGTAAAACTATAGTTGAAAATATATACGGAGATGTCTATTACAGTGAAAATCATAGCTTTATAAAGCAATTAGATACTTGAATTTTCCTGCTAGAAAAGAATACCTATTATCCCCGTTAACAGTTAAATCTTCTAAATATAGCGAAATTAGTTTTCTAATGGTCTGAGTTATGAGAAAATGTAGTTTTGGAAAGGAAGATCAATAACTATGAAAACATTAGAAAAGATTACGACTAAGTTCGATCCTTGGGAAGCTTATTTAGATGTAGAGCAATTCGGGAAATTAACACTTTCAAATATTGAATTTACAACAACAACTTTATGTAATATGAGATGTGCACATTGTGCGGTAGGGTATACACTGCAAACCAAAGATCCAACTGCACTTCCAATAGAGCTAATTTTAAAACGATTAGACGAAATTCCAAATTTAAGAACATTAAGTATCACGGGTGGCGAACCGATGCTTAGTAAAAAGTCGGTTGCAAACTATGTAAAACCTATTTTGCAATATGCCCATGAACGTGGCGTTCGAACGCAAATGAATTCAAATTTAACAGTTGACGGGGAACGATACTTTGAAATAGCACCTTATCTTGATGTACTTCACATTTCACATAACTGGGGAACGATTGAAGAATTCGTAGAAACAGGTTTTGCTATGATGGAACGAAAGCCTACATTCGACCAAAGAGCTGCCCTTTTCGATCGTATGATAGAAAACTCTCGTATGCTTTCAGAGCAAGGGGTTATGGTATCTGCTGAAACGATGTTGAATAAGAAAACGATTCCTTATATCGAACATATCCATCACCAAATCGTTCATGAAATGAAATGTGCTCGTCATGAAGTGCATCCTATGTATCCATCTGATTTTGCATCAAGTCTTACTTCCCTATCTTTGGAGGAAACTCGAGCTGCAATTAATCATTTACTAGACATTCGCGATAAGAATACTTGGATGCTGTTTGGAACACTTCCCTTCTACCCATGTAGCCCAAGTGAAGAAGATCAAGCATTATTAACGCGTTTACAAAACGCAAAAAATGTCACATTACGAAATGATCCTGATGGTCGTTCAAGGCTGAACGTTAATATTTTTAATGGGGATGTCATCGTAACAGACTTTGGTGATACACCCGCACTTGGTAACATCCAAAAAGATTCACTACCAGATGTTTTCGACAAATGGTTAGCAACAGATTTAGCGAAATCACTAAATTGTCATTGTCCTGCAGTTAAATGCTTAGGACCAAATGTATTAGTGAAAAATATGTATTATAAGGATTCAGAGTTTATAAGTGGCTCAGTTAAATAAAAACAACTCGGCCAATAAAAAAAGGGGGTCCAGTATAGTAAATCTGGATACCCTTTTCATTTTCTTGTTCATGCAACTTTAGTTACTATAGTGGTTACTGCAAATTATCTTCTGCCCTCTATCATATATTCGCCACAATAAGTCTTTCCCTACTTACCCCTTTTACCATATCGTATTTTTTCATAAGCCTCTTGAATAAATTTTTTGTATATCGAGTTTGGAAATTCTGCTACACCATGATAGGCAAATAGGATTTCACTCTTTGCAGCTTCCTTATCGCCAAGCTCATAGAAGCAAAGGGCACGTACAGCAAAGCAGCGATACATTATAGATAAATCAACAGGATGATGTATATAATCTGGAATAGTAATTGACTGACTTGTTTCTAAAGCTTTTTGGTAGTTGCCAATTGCCCAATATGAATAAGTCTCTTCCATCTGATATAAAATCGGTGCATCCTCAACATCGTCTGGACCATATCTTTTCGTTATTATATATTTGCTAAAGCTCGGCACTTTTTTATAATCTTTTTCAATTAGGTTCGTATAATGCCCATAGGCAAATGCCAGACCGCTGATAGCCACTTTATCTTCGGTAAATTCTGCATGTTGCGTTAATTTTGTTAAGTAATATTTACTTTTTACCTCATCTGCTTGACCTATTGCCTGGATGAAAGTAAATCGATAAAAATCATCTAATCGATAATATATTCTATTTTTATGGGCAATTTCTAATGCCAGGTTAAGATGCTCCTGTGTTTTTGCTGTATTATCAATCGCTGCATAAAGAACCGTTAACAAATAATGCAGATCCAACAAAGCAATATGATCGATTAAATGTTTATACGGCTCAATTCTTTGTTCAGCCTCCAGTACGAATTCGAGCGCAATATTATAGTCATTTTGCTGAAAGGCATCTCCTGCTAAAAAACTATAGCAATCTATAATTCGACTATAAGCATGAATTTTTTCATAATAAGTAATCACATCAAACATTGTTACTTCTTCTTGTTCATAATTTAAAAAAGCAGACAAACGAATATAGAAATCCAACAATCTTATCTCTTCGTATGTCTTCCCTGTCAAATCAGATTTTTTTGCAGAAAGCTTTTTGTAAATAGCGTCAACCTTCTCGTTTTCTTTTATTTGATGTAGATAATAGACAGATTTAAATAATGTTTCGATTTCTAAAAGTAGCTCTCGGAGTTCTTCAATATTGCCATCATCAAGTAAGGCAGAAACCTCCACTCCAACTCTTTCGGCTATATATCTTAAACTCTCCATAGACGGCTGTGCCTTGCCATTTTCTATCAAGCTGAGCATCCCTTTAGTCAAACGATCCCCAGCAAGCTCTGCTAATGTCATCTTCTTTTGTTTCCTTAATTGTTTAATTCGTTCCCCAAGTGAATTCATATAACTATCCCGCCTTTTCACAACAAAAATCAGAATAATCAGCCTGTTTTAAGTTTCGTTAAACAAATAGTAACCTAAATTTCTGTTTTTTACAAATAAGTTAAATTAAATTAAACTTTTGTGTTGCCTTTTTCCAAAGAGTGGAATATTATGAGTTTAATAAAATTAAACATTCGTTAAAAGGGGATGGTTTTATGTCAGAGGCATTAAAGCAAAGGCGGGCTACCTATCATTTATATACTTTCTTAATAAGTAAAATGATTTCTTCACTAGGTTCCACTGTATATGGATTTGGAATGAGCATGTTTATCTTATCAATAACAGGGTCTGCCCTGAGCTTTGCAGCAAATTTAATTTTTTCAATTATTCCGCGTGTTCTACTTTCACCGATTGCGGGGATCCTTGTCGACCGTCTTCCTAAAAAGCTGGTGGTACTCGTAGGTCAAGGTGGTTCAATTTTATCTATCACCGGGTTACTCACATATACACTGTTATTTGATTTATCAATAACTGCAATATACATCACAACTGTTTTCTATACAATTAGCAGCACTTTCTCATCGATTGCTTTCTCTGCATCAATCGCTAATTTAGTCGATCAAGAAAGACTTCAAAAAGCAATGTCCTTTAACCAAATGTCCATGTCCATTTCTGGCATTGGAGGACCAATTGTTGGAGGGATGCTGTTTGGATTTGTATCAATGGAAATGTTTTTATTCATAAATATCATTTCCTATTCCCTTGCATTTCTATTGGAATCAACGATGAACTTCAAATTATATTCTAGTAAAAATGAAAGCACGAAAAAAGAAGAGTCTATGCTACAAAGCTTCAAGGAAGGAATCATTTATTTAAAAACAAAGCCTGTTATCTCACGTCTACTTATCGTTATTCTTTGGATAAATTTATTTTTCACATCGGTTAGTGTTGGAAGCAATTTCATACTAGTAGAAGTATTGAAGATGGAGTATTCTTTGATCGGCTTTGTTGAAGCAGCTGCAGCGATTGGAATGCTGCTTATGTCAATTTACTTTGCGAGCAGGTCAAACGTGAAGTATCCCCTGCAATTTTCAAAACGTACTATTTTAGGGTTATCGGTTCTTGTAGGAACATTGTCCATCCCACTTATTTTCAACTTTTCAGGCACATTGCTATTTGTCTATTTTCTAGCTAATATGTTCTTTTTCGGCTGCTTTAGCGTTCTAACGAATACACCAATTGGAGTCATGCTACAGAAGGAAGTGGATGAAAACTATCGAGGAAGAATCTTTGGAATTATTGAAATGATGGCTATGGGCTTAATGCCTCTTGGGTCATTAGTTTTCGGAATCCTTTATGATATTGTCCCGGCACAAATTATATTGCTTTCGTGCAGTATTTTACTCGTGATTATTACATTAACTTTACTCCCTTATTCATTGATTAAAATGGCATATCCTGAAATAGAGGAAGATAAAAATTATGAAAAACCTGCGTCAGATAAAAATTTAGAGATGCTGGCAAAAAAGCAATTAATGAATGAATATCGCGATCATATCGAAAAACAAAAACAGCTATCCAATCCAACAACACTCCGGTTTTAGAAAGTGGAGTGTTTGGGTGGGGGGAATAGGCGGGGAGCGGCTTTGCTACAGTTGAACAGTTGTCTGCTCTGGATTGGGGTAATGCGGATCGCTTTGCTCGCTTTCAAGCTCCTACCAACTTCGGATTGGGGTAATCTCGTTCGCTTTGCTCCCTTTCAAACTCCTACCAACTCCAGATTGGGGTAATGCGAGCCGTTTTGCTACCTTTCAAACTCCTACCAACTCCAGATTGGGGTAATGCGAGCCGTTTTGCTACCTTTGAAACTCCTACCCGCTCTAGATTGGGTTAATCCCATTCGCTTTGCCACCTTTCAACCAGGTAGCGACTCCGAATCGGCTTAACCCGGTCCACTTTGCTTCCTTTCAAGCAACTTCACTATTCCAGATTGGCTTAAAATACGTTAAATGACTATAGCTAAACCTTCCCCACTAATATAAAAAGTCGATTCACTCTAAAAAGAATGAATCGACTTTTATATGTTTAGAAAGCTACTCTTTTGTCTTCATAGGCTTTGATGTAATCTTCATATTGGAATGTTAATGAAATCTCATCCCAGCCATTTAGCAGCATTTGCTTGTAGTAAGGATCGATGTTAAAGCTATAAACCTTACCATCTGAACCCACAACCGTCTGAGCCTCTAAATTAACCTCTACTGAATAAGGGCTTGCCAAACCTTTGGCTAAAATTTCATCACATTCTATTTCTGTCAATCTAATAGGAAGAATGCCATTTTTGAAACAGTTGTTATGGAAAATGTCTGCAAAGCTTGGTGCAATTACTACACGGAATCCATAGTCTAAAATTGCCCACGGTGCATGCTCACGAGATGATCCACAACCAAAGTTATCTTGTGCAACCAGTATTTGTGAGCCTTGATATTCAGGTTTATTTAAAACGAAATCTGAATTTTCATTTCCTTGTGCATCAAAACGCCAATGATGGAATAAAAAACGCCCGAAGCCAGTTCGTTCAATTCGTTTTAAAAATTCCTTTGAAATAATTTGGTCTGTATCGACATTTTTTCGATCTAACGGTGTAATGATACTATTTACGATATTAATAGGTTCCATATTCCCCACTCCTAACCTCTTATACTACTTGCGTTACATATTTGCGTACGTCAACAAAGTGACCTTCAATTGCTGCAGCTGCTGCCATTGCAGGACTAACTAAATGTGTACGAGCTCCTGCACCTTGACGTCCCTCGAAGTTACGATTAGATGTGGAAGCACAGCGTTCCCCAAAAGGAATGATATCCTCATTCATACCTAAACAGGCTGAGCAACCTGATTCACGCCATTCAAAGCCAGCGTCGAGGAAGATTTTGTGTAAGCCCTCTTTTTCTGCAGCTGCTTTTGTAGAATAAGAGCCCGGTACCACAATAGCGTTCACACCAGGGGCTACTTTTTTACCTTCTATGATATTTGCTGCTGTACGTAAATCAGATAGACGAGAATTTGTACAGGAGCCAATAAATACATGCTGTATTTCAATTGAGGAGATTGGTTGACCTTCTTCTAATCCCATATAAGTAAGAGCTTTGTTTAGTGCGGATTTGTCAGATTCCGAAGTATAATCAGCAGATGTGGGTACTGTTTTGGATACACCTGTTCCCATTGAAGGATTTGTACCCCATGTTACGAATGGCTCGATTTCTTCTGCATTAATTTCCAAAACAACATCATAAGTACAATCAGTATCTGAAGCTAAGCTTAACCAATAATTAGCTGCTTCATCAAAGCTTTCTGCACTTGGAGCAAAACGGCGTTCACGAAGGAATTCTACTGTTGTTTGGTCTGGAGAAATAAGTCCAGCTTTTGCACCAGCTTCAATAGACATATTACAAATCGTCATACGTTCTTCCATCGAAAGGTTACGGATAGCCTCGCCTGTATATTCAACGATATGACCTGTACCTACCCCAATGCCCCATTTTGCAATAATTGCTAGGATTATGTCTTTTGCTGCAACACCGATACCTAACTGTCCATTTACACGTATTTCCATTGTCGGTGGCTTGGATTGCCATAATGTTTGAGTAGATAACACGTGCTCAACCTCTGAAGTTCCAATACCAAATGCTAGCGCTCCAAAAGCACCATGGGTTGATGTATGGGAGTCTCCACAAACAATTGTTTTTCCTGGCTGTGTCAAGCCTAGCTCAGGGCCAATTACGTGAACAATACCTTGATCTGGATGACCAATATCAGCAAGCTGAATACCAAATTCTTTGGCATTATCTGCTAGGGTCATAATTTGTTTTTTTGCAATCGGATCGTTAATTGTCGGCAGGTTTTTTGTAGGCACATTATGATCCATTGTTGCAAAACAAAGATCAGGACGACGAACTTTGCGTCCAGCTAAACGTAAGCCTTCAAACGCCTGTGGAGATGTGACTTCATGAATTAAATGAAGATCGATATAAAGTAAATCCGGTTTTCCAGCCTCTTGATATACAACGTGTGAATCCCAAATTTTTTCTACAATATTTTTTGCCATTATCTTCACCAATCCTTAAATATATGATTCCATAATACTATCTGCAACAAAACTAGTATCGATCTCAGCGATAACTTTATCTGTCCATTCATCAGTTGTTAGCGCACGACTTTGATCCTTCACTAAATCTGCCGTGAAGTAGCCATCGTTAAATACACTACTAACTGCGCGTTCAATTTCTGCGGCTTCCTCTTGAAGATTGAAGGAATAACGAAGCATCATGGCAACCGAAAGAATTGTTGCCGCTGGATTTGCAATGCCTTCACCTGCTATTTCAGGAGCAGAACCATGAACTGGCTCATATAAACCGAAATTATCACTACGTATAGAAGCTGATGGTAATACCCCAAGAGAACCCGTAATGACAGAGGCCTCATCACTTAAAATATCTCCAAACATATTATCTGTTACTACTACATCATAGTGTGCTGGATTTGTAATTAGCTTCATGGCAACAGAGTCTACTAAATTATGTTCTACAATAACCTCAGGATATTGCACCTTCTTCTCCTCGACAATTTGACGCCATAGTCTTGACGTCTCTAGCACGTTTGCTTTGTCAACAGAGCAAAGCTTGCCTTTACGAAGTTTTGCAAGTATAAAAGCATTGTCAACGATGCGTTCAATCTCTTCACGAGTATAGATATTTAAATCGCTTGCTTCTACTTCTGAACGATTCTTTTCTCCGAAATAGATTCCACCTGTTAGTTCACGTACAATCATCAAATCAACATTTTCTGCTACTTCGCGTTTTAACGGAGAGGCATCAAGTAGGCTTGGGAATGCTTTAACTGGTCGGAGATTGGCAAATAAGTCAAAGGTTTTACGAATTCGAAGCAAACCTTTTTCTGGACGTAGCTCAGCAGGGTTGTTATCCCATTTGGGTCCTCCAACTGCGCCTAATAAAACTGCATCACTTTCCCTACACATCTCAATCGTTTCAATAGGAAGTGGGTCCTGGAACTGATCAATTGCCGCTCCACCAATTGCAGCATATCCTAACTGGAAATCATGCTTGTAACGTTTTGCGATAACTTGTAAAACTCTAATTGCCGCTGCAACCACTTCTGGTCCAATGCCATCCCCAGGAAGTACTGTAATTTTCTTTTCCACCTGCAAAAACACCTTTCTATACTGTTTTACGCTAAAGCGTACGTTTAAAGAAATGCCATCAAAGTTTGTCTTTGATGGCTTTTTCTTGTTGATTTGAATTACAAAAAAGAAAATGCTATTACATTAAGCCTCTATAATCTTATCGAAAGTTCAGTTATCTAGTAATAGAACAATTTAAACCTCAGCAGTTTCCTTGCTGCGAATACTATCTTGGATTAAATGACGATTAATAGCATTTAAATAGGCTTTTGCTGTTGCTTCAAGAACATCCTGAGAAGCATCGCGCCCAGTTGATGTATAGCCGTTATATCGTAAATTTACAAGTGCATCTCCTAAAGCATCTCTACCTTTTCCTACCGATTTCACACGGAAGTCAAGTATATTTACCGTAGCATTCACTAATTGCTCCAGTGTATTAAATATCGCTTCCACAGAACCTGACCCTGTAGCAGCTAGAGTTTTTACCTCTCCTTCTGGTGTAACGACAGATGCAGTAGCTGTTGGAATGTTTTCAGTTCCATAAGAAACCTGAACTGATTTCAATTCAAATAACGGAACATCCTCTATTAATACTTGCTGTTCTGTTAGGAGCGTCATTAAGTCTTCTTCTGTAATTACTTTTTTTCGGTCAGCCAGTTTTTTAAACTCCTGGAAAGCTTTATTTAATTTATCATCTGACAAGTCAAAGCCCATTTTTTCCGCACGATCACGGAATGCAGCACGTCCAGAGTGCTTACCTAAAACTAAAGGAACCTCTCCCTCACCAACTAATTCTGGCGAGATGATCTCGTAGGTTTCTTTATTTTTCAATACACCATCCTGGTGAATTCCTGATTCATGTGCAAAGGCATTTTTACCAACTACTGCTTTATTTGGCTGAATAACAACTCCAGTTAAACGACTAACCAATTGAGAAGTTCGTTTAATTTCCTTTAAGTTCAAGCCTGTTTCAACCTGGTAAAGGTCGTTTCGAATATGCATTGCAACACCGATCTCTTCAAGTGAGGCATTACCTGCACGTTCACCAATACCATTGATGGTACATTCCACCTGGTCAGCACCATTTTGAATTGCTGCAATCGAGTTAGCTACAGCCATACCAAGGTCATCATGGCAATGAGCCGAAAATTTCACATTATCAGCCCCGCGGACGTTTTCACGCAAGAATTTGAAAAGCTCTCCATACTCTTGTGGTGATGCATAGCCTACTGTATCTGGAACATTAATAGTCGTAGCTCCAGCCTCGATTACCTTTTCAATAATTCGAGCTAAGAAGTCACGGTCTGAGCGGAAACCATCTTCAGCAGACCATTGAACAAGTGGGAAGAATTTTTTCGCATATTTAACTGTTTCTACCGCTTGTTCAAGAACTTGATCTGGCGACTTCTTTAATTTGTATTCCATATGAATGGGACTTGTTGCTAGAAAAACATGAATATGCGGCTGTTCAGCAACCTTAATAGCTTCCCACGTTGTATCAATATCACTTTTTACACAGCGAGCAAGACCAGTAACAATTGAATTCTTAACAGTTCTTGCAATTTTGTTTACTGCCTCGAAATCGCCAGGACTTGAAGCAGGAAAACCTGCTTCAATAATGCTTACTCCTAGACGTTCTAGCTGCTTAGCGATTTCGATTTTTTCTGCAGTATTCAAATTAATACCTGCGGACTGTTCTCCATCACGAAGTGTTGTATCGAAAATGTCAATTTTGCGCACTACTTAATCACCACTTGTTTCTTGCCTTCATTAATAAATGGCATCATTTCACGTAATTTAGAGCCAACCTCTTCAATTTGGTGTTCTGCACCAGCTTTTTTGTATGCATTGTAGCGAGGGCGGCCAGTTTCGTTTTCTTTAATCCAGTCTTTCGCAAAAGTACCGTCTTGGATATCAGTTAATACTTCCTTCATGCGAGCTTTTACTGACCCATCAATGATACGAGGTCCAGTTACATAATCTCCCCATTCAGCAGTATCTGAAACTGAATAACGCATTGTTTCCATACCACCTTCATAGATAAGGTCAACGATTAACTTTAATTCATGTAAAGTTTCAAAATAAGCTAACTCAGGCTGATATCCAGCCTCAACCAGAGTTTCGAAGCCAGCTTTGATTAATTCGGTTGTTCCTCCACAAAGTACAGCTTGCTCACCGAAAAGATCCGTTTCAGTTTCTTCTTTAAATGTCGTTTCTAACATACCAGCACGAGCAGCACCAACACCCTTACCATAAGCTAAAGCTAGTTCACGTGCTTCACCAGTAGCATTTTGATAGATTGCAAATAATGCCGGAACACCTGCACCTTGAACAAATGTACGACGTACTAAGTGACCCGGACCTTTTGGTGCTACTAAGAATACGTCAATGTCAGCTGGTGGCACAATTTGACCAAAGTTAATATTAAAGCCATGTGCGAACATTAATGCTTTACCTGGTTCTAAGTATGGTGCAATTTCAGCCTCATAAACTTGTTTTTGTCGCTCATCTGGAAGAAGGATTTGAATGATATCAGCTTCAGCTGCTGCTTCAGCAACAGTTTTAACCTCTAATCCATCTTCACGCGCTTGGTCGAAGGATTTACCAGGACGTACCCCTACTACTACATCGAATCCAGAATCCTTCAGGTTTTGTGCATGGGCATGACCTTGAGAGCCGTAGCCGATGATTGCGATTTTCTTTCCTTTTAATGGAGCCTCATTGATTTCGTTTTGATAGTACATTTTTGTCATTTTCTTTTCCTCCTAATATGGGTTTCTATTTTTTTAATACTAGACAACACGTTTAAACGCATCATCGATTTATATACCAACTATCTTGTAAGTAACCTTACTTAAGAATAGAAAGTTGCGGTGTTTCAATAGGCTGGGATTCACGAACAGATGCTGTCACACCTGTTCGCGTTAACTCTTTAATGCCATATGGTCGAATCAGCTCGATAAAAGCATCGATTTTGTCAGGTTGACCAACCACTTGATATGTGACAACATTTTTAGACGTATCAATTATTTGAGGTCTAAAAGGTTCAACAATCGAGTTCATTTCATGTCTGAGATTAGCTGGCGAAACTACTTTAATAAGAGCTAATTCTCTTAAAACTATTGATTTTTCTGTAATGTCATTTACCTTCAAAACATCAATTTGCTTTGATAATTGCTTAACTAATTGCTCAAGCTTTGTTTCATCGGCCACATGTACAACAAATGTCATTTTGGAGACATTCGCTTGCTCTGTGTGACCTACTGTAATAGATTCGATATTAAATTGACGTTTCATTAGTAAACCCGTGACCCGATTTAAAACACCACTTTGGTTAAGTACAGTTACTGTTATTACTCGCTTCAAAATTTCTTCACCCCTACAATATCATCCAAGGATTTTCCTGCAGGAACCATTGGATATACGTTTTCTAATTGCTTAACTCTTGCATCAATTACTACAGGCTCATCAGAATTTAATGCTTCTTCTAAAATTGTGTGTGCTTCATCAAGCGTGTTAATGCGATATCCTTTTACTCCATATGCTTCTGCTAGCTTCACGAAATCCGGTTGAACTGGCATTAGACTTTGTGAATAGCGACCATCGTAGAATAACTCCTGCCATTGTCGTACCATACCAAGTGCCCCATTGTTTACGATAACAACCTTTACAGGTAGATTGAACTCATTTAATAAGGCTAGTTCTTGTAATGTCATTTGGAAACCAGCATCCCCACAAAACGTAATTACCTTCTTATCTGGTTTAGCAAATTGTGCACCAATAGCAGCTGGGAAGCCAAAGCCCATTGTTCCAAGGCCGCCCGAAGTCACCCATTGATGATCATGATTTAGTTTGTAGTATTGTGCAGCCCACATTTGATGCTGACCTACATCCGTTGTCACTACTGCATCTCCATTTGTAATTGTGTGAACCATCTCAATAATTTGCTGTGGTAAAATTTCCTTTTCATCTTCTACATACCAATATGGTGTATCATGTTGTTTTTCGTATAAGTATGCTAACCAGTCTGTTGTATCCGGCCCTTCAAAATCTTTCTTTAGTAAAGCGGTAAGAGCTTCCTTAGCATCTGCTACAATCGGAATAGCAGTTGGAATATTCTTTCCAATTTCTGCTGGATCGATATCAATATGAATGATAGTTGCATTTGGTGCAAACAGCTTTGTATCCCCTGTTAGACGATCATCAAAGCGAGCACCAATATTAATAAGTAAATCCGCTTTTTGGATTGCATCATTTGCTACACCCGCACCATGCATACCAGCCATACCAAAGTTTAGTTCGTGCTGACCGTGAATGCTTCCTAAACCAAGTAAGGTATTAATAACTGGTAATTTATATTTTTCGGCAAATTCAGATAATTCTTGGCGTGCATCAGCAAATAAAACTCCCGCACCAGCTAAAATTAATGGCTGCTTAGCCTCACCTATCGCTTGAATTGCTTTTTGGATCTGCAAGAAATTAGGTTTTGTATTCGGTTGGTAGCCTGGTAAATACAACTCTTCTTCTCTACTAGACTCAGCTAATGCTTCATCAAAAACAGAAGCAGATATATTTTTAGGGAAGTCGATTAACACAGGACCTTTACGACCAGTATTTGCAATATGGAATGCTTCTTTTACAATACGTGGAATGTCATTTACATCCTGAACCTGATAATTATGCTTAGTAATAGGTGTTGTAATGCCCATGATGTCAGCTTCCTGGAAAGCATCTGAGCCTATTACATTAGTTGCTACCTGACCAGTGAAAACAACTAATGGTATTGAATCAATCATCGCATCTGCAATCCCAGTTACCAGGTTAGTTGCACCCGGACCACTCGTTGCTATTACTACACCAGGTTTATTTAATACACGTGCATATCCTTCCGCTGCATGAATTGCTCCTTGTTCATGTCTGGTTAAAATATGGCGAATCGGATTTCTATACAATGCATCATATACATGTAGAACAGCTCCTCCAGGGTAGCCAAAAACAATGTCAACCTTTTGGTCATGTAAAGCTTGTATTAAAACATCTGCACCGTTTCTTGGTTTATTTGTTACTTCTGTTTGTAATTGAGTTGTTGCGATTGCATCTTTTTGTTCATCCGTTGTGGATACGTTAGCAGCCATTTGTTAACTCCTCCCTTAATTTTAAAAAATAAAAAAGCCTTTTTTCTCCAACGCAAAGAAAACCTTTACGTAGGGATGAAAAAGACTTTCATGGTACCACCCTTGTTCATAGCTAAATAAGCTACCTCGCGAATAGTGGGAATTACCAATCTACTAAAGTGGCTACTATATAGTAAGAAACCACTTTTGTGCAACAAGATTAGGTACACTATTCATTAATAACGAGCATTTCGAAATATGCCCGGAGCTATCTAATGGCTTTAAAGCGTTTAATAGCTCACTCCGAGGGGATGTCGGATATAGTTGTATCGTCGGCTTCCAGCAATACCGACTCTCTGGTAGATACAAGGCTCTATATCCTTTTACCTCATCATCGAATTTATCTATTCACTTACAACATTTTTAGTTTTAGTTTGTTTGACTAGTACATTAAAACATTTGCTACGTGTGCATTATATTTTCATAACGCCGCCTTTAGAAGCATTTGTTACAAGTTTTGAATATCTCGCAAGCCAACCTTTTTTAATTTTCGGTTCAAATGGTTTTAAGCTTTGACGACGCTCAGATAACACTTCATCTGCTACATCCAAATTAATAGTTCTATTTGGTAAGTCAATTATTATTTTATCGCCATTTTCTATAAGTGCGATTGGACCACCTTCAGCAGCCTCTGGAGATATATGACCAATTGAAATACCACGGGATGCCCCACTAAAACGACCATCCGTTATTAAGGCAACCTTTGTCCCTAATCCGCGCCCCATTATAGCAGAGGTTGGTGCTAGCATCTCAGGCATTCCTGGTCCACCCTTTGGACCTTCGTATCGTATAACTACCACATGGCCAGCTTTTACTGTGCCATTATCAATCGCCATTTGGGCTTCATCTTGTGAATCAAAAACAATTGCATCGCCTACAAAGGTTTGTATTGAAGGGTCAACTGCACCCACTTTTATAACAGACCCCTCTGGAGCTATATTTCCGTATAGAACAGATAAACCACCTACAGGACTAAATGGATTATCTTTTGTTCGAATTACTTGATCATTTGTAATGACATGATCTTTTACTAGCTCACGCATTGTCTGTCCAGCAACCGTAATTCGATCCGGATGGATTGCACCAGGTATTTTAGTTAGCTCATTGATGATCGAGCTAACACCGCCTGCCTTATTAATATCATCCATCGAGATATCAGAGGCTGGCATAATTTTTGCTAGATATGGAACT
The DNA here is from genome assembly GCF_044795995.1 of Ureibacillus chungkukjangi. Classification (NCBI taxonomy): domain Bacteria; kingdom Bacillati; phylum Bacillota; class Bacilli; order Caryophanales; family Caryophanaceae; genus Ureibacillus; species Ureibacillus chungkukjangi. The sequence goes on from NZ_CP085009.1 coordinate 2,051,636, forward strand.
CGAGCAGCTACTTTATTAATCTCCTCAAGGTTATAATCAATTTCTGCTTCGTTAGCAATTGCTAATGTATGAAGTACCGTGTTTGTTGACCCACCCATTGCCATATCTAAAGCAAAGGCATCATCAATTGCTTCTTTCGTAATAATATCTCGAGGTTTAATATCCTCTTTTACCATTCTAACTAATTGTTTAGCTGCTTCACGAATGAGTTCATAGCGTTGTTCACTAGTTGCAACGATTGTTCCGTTTCCTGGTAGAGCAACACCTAGCATCTCCATTAAACAGTTCATGGAGTTTGCTGTAAACATCCCTGAACATGAACCACATGTAGGACAAGCATTATTTTCAATATCTAATAGCTCTTCAGCAGTCATCGTACCAGATTTATGCGCACCAACACCCTCAAATACAGAGGTTAATGATAATTGTTTACCAGAAGCAGATGTACCTGCTTCCATTGGTCCGCCTGATACGAAAATTGATGGTACGTTCGTACGTACAGCTGCCATTAACATACCTGGTGTAATTTTGTCACAGTTTGGTATGTAAAACACACCATCAAACCAGTGTGCGTTAATAACCGTTTCAGCAGAGTCTGCAATTAACTCACGGCTTGGTAAGGAATATCGCATACCAATATGCCCCATGGCAATGCCGTCATCGACTCCGATAGTATTAAATTCGAACGGTATCCCACCTGCTTCTATAATAGCTTCCTTTACCACATCAGCAAATCCACGTAGGTGAACGTGCCCTGGAATGATATCGATATAGGAATTACATACACCGATAAATGGTTTTCCAAGATCTTTTGCTTTCACCTTTCCAGTCGCATATAAAAGACTACGGTGAGGAGCACGATCAACTCCTACTTTAATCATGTCACTTCTCATATTTAAAACGCCCCTCAGAATATCTATTACTTTATCAAAAGATAGATAGAATTAATTATTTACAATCAGCTTCCCCTTAAGTCACATGATTGTGTTCGTTTTAAAATTACGAACTTCTTAAATTGTTGCTATCATAGTACATAAAAGCCATTACAGTCAATAGAATATTTAGAATTATTTAGACAATTCTAAAAACTTTAAAATATGAAATCGTTTACATGCTTACTATTACTTAGAATTTCTGTTTCAGTAAACTTTTTCGAAAATTTGACAATTTTAATTTTTCTATTATTAACCAAGTAATTTATTACAATTTTCAAAGTTGCAAATCAAAAAAAATTTCGATATATGTATTAGAAATATCATAAATATGTAAGAAGTTTTTAAAAGAATTTTATTTAAAAATAATAAAAGTCTAGCTAAAAAATAGCTAGACTGAGGAATTTATAATTATTTCAGGTAAAAGATATCCAATGAGAGGTTCAACAATATGACGGCGTGAAGAAAGGCAATTACAAATCCTTGGCGATTTAATTTTTTCATAACTTTCATATTCATTTAAAACACCCCATTATATAAGATTTTTTGTACTGCTTGAAGAAATTATACTCCCAAAGTTTAAAAAAATCAAAATATTTTGAACAAATTGTGAATTCGTTCTTAATACATTAATAAATGATCTCATGCATTTATTACATCTGAATGCATTCATTTAGTAAAAAATGCGCATATTATTTAGTGAAAAGGTGTAATGACTGTCCGTTTTCGAAAAGTAAGTTTAGAAGTGCAGTTTTCAGGATATAAGTTAGTACACGCTTTTAATAAAGAAAAAGGAGTTGACAATCATATGATGAGTTTCATTTGGTTTTTAATTATTGGCGGAGTATTAGGTTGGTTAGCAGGAGTAATTATCGGTAGAGATGTTCCTGGTGGAGTTATTGGTAATATTATTGCAGGTATCGTTGGTTCTTGGATAGGTAGTGCCGTATTAGGTAACTGGGGCTGGCAAGTATCTGACTTCTATGTATTCCCTGCCTTAATCGGAGCAATCGTACTAATCTTTATCGTAAGCTTGATTATGCGTTCAATGAGAAAAGCAACATAATTAAATAATTAATAAAGAAATCAACTGCGCTTTTGCAGTTGATTTCTTTATTTGCTATAAAAAACAGTCTGAACAAGATCATCGCTAACCTCTTCATATTGGTGATAATAAAATAGAATATCCTCAACGTATTTATCACTATGATTATAATTGAAAATTGCCTTTTTAAGTTCCCCTTCAGATGCCCCTGCACGTGAGAGATAATTTGCCGCACTATAAATTGCATCTTCAATGTCAAATGGATCTGCTACTCCATCACCATTTGCATCTACTCCATAGCCACCATATTTTTTGATTGTTTGTGGATTCGTTTTTTCACTTTCTGGTATATCTCCTTCACCCAAATTAGAACAGGTCGGATGGCTCCAGCCAACAAAAGTACATGGCATAAACTGCATATGCCCTTCAGCCCCAACTGGAGAAACAAGCGATTTCATTGTAGAAAAACGAGTTTCTACACGATGATGTGCAGCTAAAAGTGTCCAAGGAACACTGTAGGTATTGGCTGCTGATATATAAATTGGAATATATTCTTCGGGGATTTGAAGATCGAATTCTGATTGTATTTTTTCTACTTCACTTTGTGAAAAGTTTTGAATAAAAGGAAGATTGCTTATGCCACCCCAAGCAAATACGACTAGTGAATAAACCGTTATAGAGATGGGGAGTAATAAAACGATCAGGAAAATTTTCACACCTGGTGTTAGGATTGGCTTTTTTAATTTTTTCTTTTTCTTCTTGTAATTATTTTTCACCACTTTGGCCACATCCACTTTAAATTTGTCTTCAACCACTTACTACTTTAGACATATTTCGATAAATTCTTCAAAAGAATAATAGATTATTAAGAAGTACCATTTTATACTAAATAAATATGAAAATGCAAGGAGATGCAAATGTATGTGGAAAGAATTTAAAGAATTTGCCATGAAGGGAAATATACTCGATTTAGCTATTGGGGTCGTTATTGGCGGTGCTTTCGGCAAAATCGTAACTTCATTAGTTGAGAATATTATTATGCCTCTTGTCGGCATGTTAACCGGAGGAGTAGATCTAACACAGAGCTTTATGTTCGGTCCAGGTCAAGCACAAATTAAATTAGGTGTGTTTATACAATCTATTATCGACTTTTTAATCATCGCCTTTTCTATTTTTATGGCTCTACGCTTCATTAATAAAATAAACCGCAAAAAGAAAGAAGAGGTTGTCGAAGAAAAAGCAGCGCCTGTGCTTGATGCTAAGGAAGAGCTATTAAAAGAGATTAGAGACTTACTAAAAAAAGAACAAGCATAATATAAAAAGGTGTTTAACTATTACTGGTTATTGACCTTTTTTGTTATAAATTATTGAATTTATCCGTATATATAATTATTTCTAGCTTGATAGTGTTGTTTTCGCCACTTTAACATGATAAATTGAATAATAATCAAAAAAATTGATTTATCTTAATATTTGGTAGAATGTATCTTCAAAAAGAAAGAGTGAGCAAAGTGACAAAACGTTCAATTGAGACAAAACTAGTTCAATTAGGTAACTTAAGTGATCCTAAAACAGGAGCCGTTAATCCTCCGATTTACATGTCAACAGCCTATAAGCATGCTGGAATTGGTCAATCCACAGGATACGACTATACACGTACAAAAAATCCAACACGAGAAATTCTCGAAAAAGGGATTGCCGATTTAGAAAATGCAGATGCAGGTTTTGCATGTAGCTCTGGAATGGCTGCAGTCCAGCTAATCTTATCTCTATTCAAACCAGGCGATGAAATCATCGTTCCAGATGATATTTACGGTGGTACTTATCGATTATTAAAAACCTTTGGTGAAACCTATAATATTAACCCAGTCTATTTTGCATCAATTGAAGAGGTTGAAGGACTTATTAATGAAAATACAAAGGCAATTTTCTTAGAGACTCCAACAAACCCTTTAATGATAGAATTTGATTTAGATAAATTTGCAAGCATCAGTAAAAAGCATAATTTATTATTCATCGTAGACAACACTTTCTATACTCCATATTTCCAGCGCCCTATCGAGCATGGTGCAGATATTGTGTTACATAGCGCAACAAAATATATTGCTGGTCATAACGATGTTTTAGCAGGATTAGTTGTTGCTAAAGGACAAGAATTATGCGAGAAGTTAGGTTTTGCTCATAATGGTATGGGATTGGTACTATCTCCAATGGATAGCTGGTTAGTCATCCGCGGACTAAAAACGATGCATCTGCGTTTAAAGCAGCATGATGCTAACGGTAAAAAGGTTGCTGCTTATTTAAAGACAGAACCACTTGTTACCGATGTGCTGTATACAGGCAAAGGCGGCATGCTTTCATTCCGTGTAAAGGATGCTGAAATGGTGAACCCATTCTTACAAAAAATTCAATTAATCACTTTTGCCGAAAGTCTTGGCGGTGTTGAAAGCTTTATCACCTACCCTGCAACACAAACACATGCTGATATCCCGTATGAAGAACGAGTGGCACGAGGTGTAGATGATCGTCTGTTACGCTTCTCTGTTGGTGTGGAAGAAGCAGAAGACATTATCGCTGACCTAAAACAGGTGTTCGAGCAGTTAAGAAAAGAATTTTAATTAAACTAAAGCGTGGTGCTCACTAACTGGGCACCACGCTTTTAATTTTAAATTTGCCTTCAGAAAGCACGAAGACTATCCTGATGTATTTTCAAATCTGCGATACTTATAGACATACTTATTGTGCTTAATGGTCTAAACGAGAATGCTCTGAGATGTCGCTAAGGGCATCTCCTGCCTCATTTGCAAAGATATTTTCTTTCGCTAAATCACCAATAGCGATAATGCCGACAATATCTCCATTTTCCACAACTGGAAGACGGCGAACCTGATGCTGTGCCATCATTTGTGCACATTCATGTACATCAGTATCTGTCGTACAAGTTACAACATCACTTGTCATGCAGTCATGGCAATGTACAGTGTTTGTATCTTTTCCATCTGCTACTACATTGATAACGATATCTCGGTCAGTAATTATTCCTACTACCTTTTTGTTTTCACAAACCGGTACAGATCCGCATTCAATATCACGCATAATTTTCGCAGCTGCAGTTACTGAATCATGTGGTGCACACACTTTGATATTAGTAGACATTAATTCTTTTACAGTTTTCATTTTTTTACCTCCAATCAAATTTTGACTTGTTTATTTTCTGTTATCTTCATTAAATTATTCTAAAAAAAGAGCAAAAAAAGCCAGACTATTAAAAGTCTAGCTCCATTTCAATAATATTATTTACCTAAACGTTCTTCAATTAAAGTTTCAATATCGATAGCAATCGTATCATATGGGACTTCTTCAGTACCCGGGTAGTTTTTTACAGCAATCCCTTTTTCATCAACTAAGTAAAAGCTAGAACCATGTAAAACCTGATCGCCTTCTTTTGGCATTTTAACTAAGGATTTAAAAGAATTGACAGAGAATTGCTCAATCCATGTTTGGTCATATCCAGTTAATAAATTCCATTTCGATTCATCCGGTACAGTAAAATGGCTTAAGTACTCAGAAAGTACTTCTGGAGTGTCGTTTGCTGGATCTACTGAAAACCCTACAATATTATAGTCTTCTACTCCACGTTCTTGTAGTTCTGTTTGAATCTCTGTCATATTAAATGTCATCGGCTGACAGATAGACGTACAATTTGTAAAGATAAACATCGCTAACCACGGCTTCCCTTTCAAGCTTTCAAGGGATACTTCTTCACCTTTATGATTGGTTACATTAAAATCATCAATTACATATTCTGTGTCTGCTTTAAATTTATAATTGCTGCATGCATTTAAGACAACTGAAAGAATAAGTATTCCGATAAGACCCGCTAATTTCTTTCTCAATAGTATTCAACTCCTCTTTCCTTCTCCATCTTATCGAAATACTATAAATCGTACAACCAATCAATTACACACATTTCGAACAAATTTGTGAAGTTTTACTCTAATTCTCTATAGTTTAATTTGATTATTGGTGATTTATTGTGACGAGTGCAGTGTGAATTGCTTCAAGCTTAGTTTCAATACGGTTTAACAAATAAAATGAAACCACTATTGGAAAACCTATTTCTTGAATTAATCGAACCCATTCCTCCATCAACATTCCCTCCTTTAAAAAAAAGCCGACAAAATCATAATATGGATTTTGTCGGCAAATTCAAACTAGTTAATTCCCTTCAGTAAATTCGAATTCAGATACAGTTCTTTCTACTATGCGTGCCTGGTTAATAGCGACTAAGCTAGCGCCATTATTGTGAAAAATATTGGAGCTGATAATTTCTTGCATCGCATTTTCTACTTCATCCCCCGTTAAATTTTCCTTCGGGTTATCAACTGTTAATGTCATAGATTTGCCATTAGCCGTATCAAATTTCAATTCTAAAACCTGTGTCATCTAATTCGCCACCTTTTCCTTTTGTCATTTTTACATTTCAACCGCTTCTGTTAAAATCTTTTTCGCTAAGTAAAAATCATAGCTTGAAAGACTAGAAAGAGCTTGCGCTACTACTAAAACATCAGCTGCTTCAACGTTTTCTTGTAAATTTCTGTACGTCTTTGAAGTAATGATTGCCTTTCCATTTTCATCAACACCAGTTACATAAGAAAGTCTTAAAGTTGCGTTTTCAAAATTGTATGCTGCCATTTCTATCACCTCCTTTCACTTATTAAATATCTTTTTTCTTCAAAAAAAGAGACATTTAAAGTGAAAACTTTTCTAGTTCCTTTTATAATAAGAAATAGTGAAGTAAAAGAGGTGAACGGTTTGAATTTGGAAGGTTGGTTTTTGTGGTTTATTGTATTTTGGGTTTTCGTCTTAATTACCTTAATGGGAATAGGCGGATTCTTTATGTTCCGCAAATTTTTAAAAGCGTTGCCAAAAAAGGATGGCAGGTCAGATTTAGACTGGCAAAATTATTATCTAGATAAAACCATACATTTATGGGGAGAAGACGCTAAGGAATTGCTAAATGAGCTAGTAAGTCCGGTACCTGATTTATTTCGTCAGGTTGCTAAGGAGAAAATTGCAGGCAAAATTGGTGAAATTGCTTTAAAGGAAAAAGCTAAATCAATTACTCATGACTTATTAATCCGAGGCTATATTATTGCGACTCCAAAGCGAGACCATAAGTTTTTAAGAAAAAAACTAGATGAGTTAAATATTGACATTACTCCCTACGAACATTATTTTGAGTAATATAGACTACATAATTTTAAAACGGGACCCTCTTATAATAAGAAGGTCCCGTTTTTTTACGCTGCTATTATCGTTTTTTCAATTTTCTTATATCGGAATAACATGGCAATTCTCCATGGCCAAAGCATAGAAAAGGCTAAAATCCAAAACATTGCTGCTAGCTCACCGACATCAAACGAATCTGATAAGTATATTTTCATAAGAACTCGAAGAATCAATAAACCGGCTAATATAAAGAAAAATGCTTTTGATCGTTTCATAAAAACTTCTGCATTTCGCACTTCAAATTTTGAGGTTGCAATTAAAACAGTAGAAAAAACAACACCTACAGCAACTGCTTCTAATATTTGAATAGGTGTAATGCGAAATTCTTCAAAAATAAACATTAACCCGCCTGAAGACATGGCAATCGGAGGAATTAATATTTTTTTTGCGTTAACAGGTTTCTTTTGGGAGCGAATACGAACAAACATCACAAATAGACCCATTAAAAATGCCATAACTGTTGATCCAATAATGAAATATTGAGAAGGTATATTTGCTAACATAACTCTTCCCTCCTCTGTAAATCTCTCTCTAATAGTATTATCATTACCTTTATTTCTATTTTATATCCTATCATAGTTGGCAAGATAAATATCGTATTGATAATACCTTATTTATAGATATTTTTCCACACAAAGCATAATTAGAATTTTCATCTCAAAAGAACAAATTCCGTAAAAAAACCTGCTAATTAGTTATAGCAGGTTTTCACACTTTCACACTAAGGCTCGTCATAGCCTAAAATATTATCGACAACCGTTTTTAATTGATTTTTTTCGAAAGGTTTTGTGATAAAGTCTTTTGCACCAGCTTCTATAGCTTCTACAATGATTCTTTGCTGCCCAAGAGCTGTCATCATAATAATATTTGCATCTGGATGTGCAGGGATAATTTCTTTAACTGCATCCAATCCAGACATTACGGGCATTGTTATATCCATCGTAACAAGATCTGGCTTATATTTTTCATATAGTTCGACCGCTTCTCTACCATTAGCAGCCTCTCCTACGACTACAAAGTCCCACTCTTTAAACATATTACCGACAGCAACTCTCATAAAAAGTGCGTCATCAACTATTAATACTGTTGGCATCCTTCATTCCCCTTCTTTAATAAATCAATCTATTATTTTGTTTTAATTAGTAATGGAAAAGTAAAATAATTTTGATTAGAAGCCAGTAAATCCACCAAAAATTGGAGATAGAACGCGAATAATATAATCTAATCCATTAAAAAATAGTAAAATCCCGACAGCAATCATAATATAACCGCCGACTTTAACGATTTTTTGACTATGATTTCGAATCCACCCAAGTTTTGAGATAAAGAACGATAAAACAAAGAATGGAATAGCAAAACCAAAGTAATAAGCGAGCATATATCCAATACCCGATTCTGGATTTGCAGTAGCTAACGCAATGATTGATGCGAGTATTGGACCTGTACAAGGAGTCCAGCCCGCTGCAAACGCTAACCCGATTAATAATGACCCAAAGTAACCTGATGGTCTGTTTTTAAACTGAAATTTGCGGTCCTTCATTAAAAAATCAAATTGAAGTAACCCTACAATCATTAAGCCAAACACAACAATGAGAATTGCCCCAATTTGTCTCATTAAAACCTGATAGTTCAAGAAGAATTCTTTTGCTAAGGAAGCACTGAATCCTATAGCAATAAAGATTATTGAAAATCCAATTAAAAAGAATAATGTATGTAAAATTGCACGTTTTTGCAACATACCCTTTTCATTTTTTAGTTCATCATAGCTCATACCTGTTATATAGGATAAGAAAGCCGGATAGAGCGGTAATGTACAGGGTGAGATAAAGCTCAAAAAACCCGCACCAAACGCCAAAAAGATATTTACATCTGTATTCATTGTGTACTCTCCTTACAATTAATGTCTTCATAGTATCAAAATTTCTCTGAAAATGCTTTGAAATGGGTATGAAGATTTTTTGTCTAAAATGTGTAAGAAATGTGAAAATGATAGATGTTAATACTTATTACATAAAATCATATCATATTCATTTAAAAAGCAATACAAAATTCTAATAATTCAATAATTATTATATATCTACATTAGCGGTTTCTCGCTTAATTTGAATTCTTTTTTTTGATTCATATATCGTTGAGAAAGTAAAAATTATGATTGATAACCATATAAAAGAGAATGATATTAATTCTGTTTTTGTAAATGGTTCATGATATAAAACAATACCTAATATAAGAACAATTGTCGGCGTCATATATTGAATAAAACCGATTACATACTGTGGGAGTAATTTTGCTCCATTGGCAAATAAGACTAACGGAAAAGCTGTCACAATCCCTCCTAGGACTAATATAAAATCCGTCTCCCAATTAATTTGTAGAAAGGACATTTTATTAGTAGACATAATATAAATATAGTAAACTATTGCCACGGGAAGCATAAGCATTGTCTCAAGTACTAAGCCTCGAGTTGCATTTAATGTGATTTGTTTTTTTAGAGCACTGTAGCTAGCAAAACTAAATGCGATTAACAATGCGATCCAAGGAACCTCTCCATAACCTATAGTAAGCGATACTACACCGAGAAACGCTACGATAACGGCACTTATTTGTAATTTAGAAAGCTTCTCCTTAAAGAAAATCATACCAAACACAACCGTTATTAAAGGATTAATATAATAGCCTAGACTAGCATCAACCACGTGATTATTATTTACTGCAAATATATATAGAAACCAATTGCAGGATATAACAAAGGATGCACCTAGTAAGGAAAGGAATAATTTTTTATTTTTCCAAAGTGACTTTAAATCCTCTAATAATAACTGTCTTTGTTTAATCAGAATTATAAAGACATACGTAAACACAAAGGACCAAATAACTCTGGAAACTAATACTTCCAAACTGTCTACATGTGCCAGTAGCTTCCAGTAGAGCGGAAAAATACCCCATATACCATATGCAGCAACTGCATAAAGAATCCCCTTACGATCTATATTCATTTAGACACCTTCTTAATTTTTTTGCTTTTTTAAGCTAAGCCAATTATAGTACTCGTGAAATTTGAAGTAAATGGTATTTTCATCGTTTAATTTAACACACACATAAATGAAAAGAGTGTTACCTTCAAAGCAACACCCCTTCAAGAAAATTATTCGACTATCCCATTTTGTAATAAATACATTTTATGGTATAACCCATTTTGCGCAAGAAGCTCTTGGTGAGTTCCCCTTTCAACAATTTCTCCTTGGTGTAAAACTAAAATTAGTTCCGCATCCTGAATTGTCGACAGACGGTGGGCAATAGCAATGGTAGTACGCCCTTTTCTCATTTTTTCTAAAGAGGATTGAATCGCAACCTCTGTTTCAGTATCAATCGATGCAGTTGCTTCATCTAATACTAAAATTTTAGGATTCGTTGCAATTGTACGAGCGAATGCAACTAGCTGTCTTTGTCCGCTTGAGAATGTAGATCCTCGCTCGGATACGCGTTGGTCATATTTACTTGGTAATTGCTCTATAAATTTATCAGCCTGCACAAATTCCGCTGCAGCAATAACCTGCTCTTTTGTTAAGCTTGAGTTAAACAATCGTATATTACTTTCGATTGTCCCATAAAAAAGGAATGGATCTTGAAGTACAAGTCCGAGCTTGTTTCTCAGCTCCTTTTTACGATAGCTCTTAATAGATTTTCCATCTATTAAGATATCCCCATCACCAAACTCATAAAAACGCATTAATAGATTAATAATTGAACTTTTTCCACTACCAGTATGGCCAACTAAAGCCACAGTTTCTCCTGGTTTCACAGTAAATGAGATGTTTTTCAAAACATTTGCTTTACCATCGTAGCTAAAAGTAACATTTTTAAACTCAATTAATCCACTCGAGATAACTTGTTCTCTTTCTTCTTGTTTTGGCTCGATATCTTCATTATCAAGCAATGCGAAAACTCGTGAGGCTGCAACAATAGCTTGTTGATAGAATGCTAAACGCTCCATTACATTATTAATCGGTTCAAAGAATCGGTTAATATACGTAATGAAAACATAGACTACTCCCACCTCTATCGCCGTGTTAAAGGAAGCCATCCCAAAATAAGTCAAGATCAGAACAATAGCAGTGAAGAATATTAAATCAATAACAGGTCTAAGTAGAAGACTATTTAGTTTGATATTATTCATCATCGCAGCATAATGCTCATCATTTATTTTGTCGAAGTCCTCTGATATTCTCTGTTCCTGACGGAATGTCTGGATAATTCCCATACCCGATAAACTTTCGGCTAATTTTGCATTTAACTGGCTTAGCTTTTCACGCATGGTCAGAAATACCACTGAGCTAAACTTTCTATACAAGTAGATAACCAAAAAGATTAACGGAAGTAATACGAGAGCATACAAAGCTAGCATCGGATTTAATAAAAACATAGCGATATATACCCCTACAATTAGAAATGCTGCTTGTATAAAAGAGCTTAATACCGAGACGAATAGCTCCTTTATAGCCTCTGTATCATTTGTCGCTCTTGATACAATTGACCCTGCAGGAGTTTCGTCAAAATAACGCATACCAAGCTGATGGATTTTAGAAAAAACATCTATACGTAGTTGCTGAATGATTTTCAACGCAATCTCTTGGAATTTTACAAGCTGAAAATAAGAGATTATGACATTCAGTATTTGGATTATAAAATATGAAACCGCTAATAAGATAATAGCCTCAAATTCAAAATTATTTGTAGCTACATGATCATCAAGAAATATCTTAATAAGATATGGGCCGGTTACATCTCCAATTACCGTTAGCATAAGTAAAAATAAAGCTAGCAAAACCGCTTTCTTATGGGGTTTTAAATAAGATAACAGTCTGAACAGTATTTGTGTTTGTTCTTTACTAGAAAAGGCGGACTTATTATTCAATTTCTTCTCCTCCCTTTTCTACTAATCTTTCAAGCTGCTGCAATTGATACATTTCGAAATATTTCCCCTGTAATGCCATCAATTCCTCATGAGTTCCTTGCTCTACGATTGTTCCATCATCCATTACAATAATTAAATGGGCATGCTCAATTGCACTTAAACGGTGAGATGTAATAATTGTTGTCGAATCCTCTCGTGCTTCCTTAAGAGACTTAAGAATCGCTTCTTCCGTTTTTGCATCAACAGCCGATAACGAATCATCTAAAATAAGAAGCTCCGGTTTCATCATCAATGCACGTGCAATGGAAATCCTTTGTTTTTGTCCACCTGATAAAGAAACCCCCCGCTCACCAACAATTGTTTCATAACCATTTGTAAATCGTAAAATGTCATCATGTATATGGGCAATTTTCGCGATCTGCTCAACCTCTTCTCGATTTTCTTGAGGGTTGTTAAATGCGATGTTTTCAAAAACTGTCGTTGAAAATAAAAAATGATCTTGAGGTACATACCCAATTGCCTCTCTTAACCTTTGCTTTTTATAATCATCAATGGTGTGGTTTCCAAATCTAATTTCCCCATTATAGCCCTCGAATTCACGTAATAATAGCTTTAAGATCGTTGTCTTTCCTGAACCGGTTTTCCCTACAATTCCTAACGTTTCCCCACGCTTCAAGGTAAAATGTACACTGTGTAATGCACTTGCTTGGTCTCCAGGGAATTTGAAATCATCAATTTTAAATCCGATATCCCCATTTGGTTTACTATCCAATGCATTTTCTTTGTCATCAATTTCTACCGGTACTTCTAGTAGCTGCTCAATTCGGTCATATGAGGCAGAGCCGCGCTCCATGATGTTAAACAGCATACCAAATGCTAACATTGGCCATACAAGCAGTCCTAAGTAAGTATTAAAGGCAACCAAATCACCGATTGACATAGACCCTTCATATATAAACTTCGCACCAAAGCCTAGACTCAGCATAAAGCTAAAGCCTATTACTAAGCTGATTGTTGGATCAAACAACGAATCGATTTTTGCAACCTTCATATTTTTATCCACAACATCATTAGATAATCGAGTGAAATCAGCTGTATCCTCATCTTGCTGTCCGAAGGTTTTGATAACCTTAATACCAGAAATGCTCTCCTGTGTTTTGTCATTTAAGTCTGAGAACGCGGCTTGAGCTTCTCTAAATCTAGAATGCAGAAGCTTTCCGTAATAACTCGTTGAGATTGCCATCAATGGCATAGGGATTAAGGCAATTAAAGTTAAACGCCAATCAATAGTTATAGCCATTGCTAAAATAACAAATCCACCTGTAGTAACTGAGTCGAAAAGAGTTAAAACGCCACCTCCAGCTGTTTGCTGAACGGCAGAAATGTCATTTGTTGCATGAGCCATTAAATCTCCAACTCGTCGCTGCTGGTAAAAGGACGGACTCATCTTTGTAAAATGATGAAATAACTTCTCACGCAGTAATTTGGCTAAATATGTGGAAGACCCAAATATCATACGTCGCCAATAATAACGCATGATGTAGATAAGAATAGCAACAACTATAATAATTCCGACCCATTTTGCAAGAGATTGAGTTGTTAGCTCACCATTTCCAATTTCATCAATGACATAACCAATTACTTTTGGAGGAATAAGATTTAATATCGCCACAAGTCCAAGCATAGACAGACCGATTAAATACTCCTTTTTCCTCAGCTTAAAAAACCAAATCAATTTTAAAAATACTTTCATTCATTCACCTTCTTCTGTCTTTAAAGGTACTTAATTTTTCAAAAATTCAGTCCTTATCAAACCCAACCTATTTTAGCAAATATTAAATTAGACGTGAAGAGCATTTTTAAAAATAATTCAGATTTCGAAGCATTTTCATTCAAAAGTAGGAAGAAATAAAAATAGACTGCAGCTCAAACCCGAAAAATTCGAATTCGACTGCAGTCTAGTCTAAAGCAATTTATAAAATGGTTTTACTTAATTATGTCGTAACTTTTAGTACTGTTTTTATTTTTTGAATTACTCCACCAGAGCTATAAGTTAATACGCTACGTTTATAGAACGATAAACTGATTATATAAAATACTATAACTGTGATGATTAATAGTACTAGTGAAATAATCGGCTCTATTGTAGAGATATCCGTTGCGCCTATTCGCATTGGCATAACCATTCCAGAAGTTAAAGGAATATACGAGAATACTTTAATTAGTAACGTATCTGGGTTTGCTACACCTGAAATCATAACGTAAAAGCCGACTAATGCCGTCATGATTGCTGGAGTCATTACTTGTGAGGCTTCTTCTACCTTCGATACAAGTGACCCAAATAAAGCACCAATGATTAAGAATAAAATAATCGTCAAGAATAAAAAGGCTAGAACGTAAAATACGTAGCTATAAGATAATTCATTTAAAATAGTTTGAATCATATCCCATTTCTCTCCACCATCTGAGAAGCGAAGTAAGACAAATAGGAAACCAAAAATGATGGTAAACTGAGTTAAGGCTAGCAATGTAATCCCAATAATTTTGGATTGGAAATGCGTGCTTGGCTTCACACTTACTAAAAGCATTTCAAGAGCTCGTGAACCTTTTTCAGATGCCACATCTGTTGTAATCATAGATAAGAATGCCATTATAAAGAAGTAAATTACAATCCCCACAAAGTAGGAAGCCCAAATTCCTGATTGCTTTTGGTCTTCGCTTTTACCGTCAGCCACAGCCTCATTTAAATTTGTCGTCGTAATGATTGCTTCTGAATTTAAGATTTTGTCAGCTTCACTAGCTGTTAGATTTAGTTGCTGAATACCGTATATCTTCCCTGCATATTGAACAAAAGAAGAAATAGTTGATTGGTCATTTAACTTTAGAGGAGAATATGTTGCGATATCAGCAGTTAATGTTTCGTTTTCTTCTGTAACCACTACTACAGCATCATATTTTTCCTCTTTCAATTGATTATAGACGCTTTCCTTGGAATCTGCTGGGAAGCTGAATGCAATGTCCTCATTAGTTAAAAAGATCGATTCCAATTCAACTGGTGTTTCATTTATCAATGCTACTTCTAGTGCTTCCTCATTTACAAAGATTCCTTTAATATCTGACCAGAACATAATGACACCAATAATTGCAACATATAAAAGTGTCATTAGCATAAATGACTTTGCACGAACCTTTTGTTTGTATAGCTGTTTTATCAAAATACCTAATTTACTCAAC
Source organism: Ureibacillus chungkukjangi (assembly GCF_044795995.1). Classification (NCBI taxonomy): domain Bacteria; kingdom Bacillati; phylum Bacillota; class Bacilli; order Caryophanales; family Caryophanaceae; genus Ureibacillus; species Ureibacillus chungkukjangi. The sequence continues at coordinate 2,067,054 of NZ_CP085009.1, forward strand.
ATTACCACCTACCTTATCTTTGAAAATCTCATCTAATGATAAATAATCAAGACTAAACTTTTCGATATATTGTCCATTTGAGACAACCTCAAAGATAGATTCAGCAAAGGTTTCGTCAACTAAGGTTAAAACATACTCATCTCGATCAACCTTAACCCCTTTAACACCGGCCAATTTTTCTAATTCATTTAACGGCACATTTGTGCGAAGCGTTAATTTTGTCTTTCCATACTGCTTCTTTAAATCTAACAGACTTCCTGAGAAAAGAGAGACACCACGTTTAAGTAGACATAGATGATCACATAATTCCTCAACATTATCCATTTGGTGACTAGAAAAAAGAATTGTGACACCTTTATCTTTTAATAATAGAATAGCATTTTTTAGTAAGTCTCTATTTACCGGATCTAATCCACTGAACGGTTCATCTAAAATTAAAAATTGAGGTTTATGAATAAAACTAGCTATCAATTGAACTTTTTGTTGATTTCCTTTTGATAACGTTTCTGCCTTTTCGTGACGTTTTTCTTCTAAATCAAAACGGGCAATCCAAAAATCAATTTCTTTTTTAAGTTCATCACGCTTCATACCACGCAATTCACCAAAGAAAAGTAATTGCTCCTCCACCTTCATTTGAGGAAAAATACCTCGTTCCTCAGGTAGATAGCCCAAATAATCACGGTTTATTTTTTTGATAGGTGTTCCATCCCAAGTAATTGTACCTGAAGTCTGATCCTGTAAATCTAGAATCATTCGGAACGTAGTAGTTTTACCAGCACCATTTTGACCAATAAGACCAAAGATTTCACCTCTTCCGATGGTGAAATTCAGGCCATTTACCGCTGTGAAATCCTTATACTTTTTCACAACATGCTCTAGAGTTAAAGTCATTTTCTAGCTCCTTCCTAATCATTAAAAATTGTTAACTGTTGTTTTAAATTTCTTTGCTTTCTTAGAACTTTAAGCAAGGGGATTAATAAGATGACGGCAAGTCCAATATTCACTAACCCTGTGTAGTGATTGAATTTTTCTTCAAGAATTAAATTGCTAATTCCAGCGACTACATTGATAAAAAAGGCAATTAAAAATAGCTTGCAGATTCGTTTTTGATAAGCTAGCTTTGAAGTGATGTCACTATATAGCTCGAAAGGACCTTCCGAAGCTTTTTTCCGAAAATATGCCCAATTAAAGAAAACCTTTACGAGTTCAACTCCAGATGATTGCAAAAAATTTATGTACTCATCACGCTCATCCTTCACACCCAGATTATGAATCATTTCATTCCTATAAATATACTGACCAGGATCGCCCTTTTCAAAAGTATAATAGCCTAATCCAAAGGAGTATAAATTCCACCCCTTTACAGCCATAAGATTTACCCATTTTTCCTCTTTTTCGTAATCAATAAAAAAACGAATTTTCAATTTGCGTTCTCTCAAAATTTGCCATCTCCTGTTATACGGACACCATTCTCAAAAAGTTCCCTTAATCTTAAAATTTCTAATTCAATTACTTTTTTTCCTTCCTCTGTAATGATGTACTCTTTTTTACGTCCATCATCCTCAAAGGTTTGAATCCAGCCGCGATCTAACAAAGTTTTTATCGCTCCATAAATCGTACCTGCCCCTAATTTCACACGCCCCGCTGTCAGTTCCTCTGTAAGCTGTATAATTCCATAGCCATGTCTAGGCTCATACAAGGAAAGTAAAATATAATAAACCCCTTCCGTTAATGGAGGATGCTCTTGTGTCATTTTGTAATTCCTTTCTTATATATTGTCGAACGATATATCGGCTGTTGATATAGTTAATATATCAGCAATCGATACAGTTGTCAATATGGGAGTAAATGTAAATTTAATTTTGCACTGTCAGATTTTATCATAAAAAAAGAGAAGCGAATCTGCTTCTCTTCTATATAACAAATTTACCTTCCCAGAAATCCTTTTATCTTCTCCATTGTTTCCTCAATTTCCTTACTGAAATAATCATTTTTTGTAAAATAGCTATGTACTAAACCTTTTGCGATGTGTAAATGAGCACGATTATCAAAATCTTTAAGTTTTTGTGCATAAGCTATTCCTTCATCTCTTAATACATCATTTTCTGCAACGATGATAAAGGCTGGAGGTAAATCTTTTAGATTATCTGACTTTAACGGCGCTACATAAGGATGGGTTTTGTCTTCTTGCTGTTGCAAATAATATTTTGCAAACCATTCCATATCCTTTTTCTGCAACCCGTAGCCTTCTGCATATAGGTGATACGAATCAGTTGAAAATGACAGGTCAGTTACTGGATAAAGTAAAACCTGTGATTTTATTGCTACAGGTCCTTCAAGTTCTTTGTTTATAATTGTCACAACTGTCGCTAGATTGGCTCCAGCACTATCACCCATCACATTTATTTCATTTGCTATCCCATTTAGTGCTGATGAATTACCTGCTGTCCATAGAAAAGCATCGTATGCATCGTTTACTGGAATTGGAAAAGGATTTTCTGGTGCCAATCGATAACCAACTGAAACGACAATTGATTTAGTATCTGCTGAAAGCTGCTGGCAGGTTGCATCACAGGTTTCAATATCGTTTATAACCCATCCTCCACCATGATAATAAATAATGATTGGAAACGGTCCATTGCCAACTGGACTATAAATTCTTAATGGAATATGTTCTCCATCCCGAACAACAATTTGTAAATCTTCAATTTTTTCTAGCGATACTTTTTTCCATAGCCTTGTTTTCTTAGTCTTTGCCCGGGATCTTCTAACTTCAACAGGTGTATTTGTATGTATGGGACTAAGCTTGTTGACAATTTTCAAATATCTTCTTGTATTCTCCAATAAATTCATCATTATAATCACACTCCTTAAACTTAAAATCAATTCCTATCAATTTACTTTGCATTAATTATAAGTAAAATAATAGGAATTATCAAATTTATTTTCCAAAAATGAAACCTTCTACTGATAACTTTCCCTTAAACCATTATTTCTTAAACAAAAATAAAAGACATGGATCGCCCATGCCCTTTTTACTATGAATAAAACGGATAGTTCTTTTGTGGATGATTAATAGGCATTGAATAATGAGTTGTATGGGTTTGATGTGGTTGTTGATAGTGGTAATTTTGATGGCAATCCTTATATGATCCTATAAACGTTGCTGGCTTAACTGGTGCAACTGCTTGTTTCCACTGTTGTTCATCTATACAATATGTTTTTGCCATGATACTTGGTGGAGTAAATTTCAAAAGATCAGACCCCAATATCACTTCAGGGGTATTCGAATCAAAAATAGCCAAAAAATGCGTATGATCAGACTGTGCTTCAATAAAATGCCACCAGCCTTGCGGTACATTTGTTACTTGGCCAGGGTAAATTGTAAATTGCATTAATTGCTTTAAAAATGGGTTAAAGATAGAGACTGTGGCACAACCAGAAATACAATATACTAATTCTGCTGCATTTTGGTGGTAATGAGGCTCAACAATATTTCCTTTACTTAAAAAAGTGTCTAACATTGAAAGATTTTTTAATGAGTTTAATTCATTCACACCCAAAACATTTATAAAATTATGTTGATCCTTTTTAAATAGCTGGCTTTTGTTTATGTCAAACGAAAATTGAATCGATGGTGAAGAAAAATCAATTGATGAACTCATCTGTACGTTCTCCTTTGTTGAATTATTAATAAAAAGCAAACCCCTATAATCTAGCAGAATACAAAGTAGCAATAAACACTGCGAACAATATATATGACTTAAATCTGCCTTCATCCTCAATTATAATATGTAGTTTTTCAATTTAGGTTCTTGTACAAGTAATGTAGTCTCAAAAAGAAAATTATTACTGTATTTATAGAATGATAAATCAATTTCTCAACTTCTTCTTCGTTAATAGGTAATTTATCTAGTTCACTTTCTCTCTTTTGAATAGATTAGTAATGCACTAAATATTTAAAAAGAGGAGGGAAAAGGTCATGAATCATCGTCATTCTTGTGGAGGTCGTTGTAATAATCCAATTTGCTGTCCTCCAAATGTGTTTCCAACACAAGTTGCACCAGCACGAGTGTCACCAACTCAACAAGTGGTAAGAACAAACGTTTTCAACACAGTTGTACCACATTACCATCCAGTTCATACGACAACTGTTAACAGACACAACACGCACAATCAGCATTTCTTCCCACGAACACAATCAACTGTAAATGAGTTTTCTGAAACTCAGCAATTCTTTCCACCTTTCAATGCAGGTAATTTAGGAACTACGAACACAGTTGGTACTACTGGCAACATGGGTACAACAGGTACTATGGGTAACATGGGTAACATGGGTACTACTGGAACAATGGGTACTATGGGCAATATGGGTAATACTGGTTTTACAGGCTTCCCAGTTCCGAGAAGAAGATTTTTCTAATATCTAGTTTTAGAAGGACCTAGAAATACACACCTCGACCAATATAGGTCGGGGTGTTGTTATTTACTTGAATTCTAAGAAAAAAATAGATTACCTTCACTGAAATGTGAACGGTAATCTATTTTTCATTACATACGTTTTAGTTTCTCATACTCGAGCTGTAATTGTTCAATACGTTTTCTTCCCTCTTCACGGTTACGAACTGTTTCAGCTTGAATTTGTTTTGTTTCTTCAATACCAGACATAATTGTCTGCCAAGTTGTTTCAATTGTTTCGATTTTAATACTTGGATTACCAGCAGATCTAGCAATTTCAACACTGTTTTGACGAATGTTTTCCGCATTACGAATAAGCATCTCGTTTGTACGCTTATCAAGCTCATTCATAGAGTCCGCCACTAATTTTTGACGCTGAATTGTTACTGCATGTATTAATCCTTGTTTAAAAATTGGAATTGTCGTTACAAATGCAGAGTTAATTTTCCCGATTAAATGATTGTTTCCTTGTTGGATCATACGAATTTGAGGTGCCGCCTGGAAGGATACCTGCTGTGCCATCTCTAAATCGTACCTGCGCTGCTCTAAGAGTTCCATATTTCTTTTTAGCGTTTCCAACTCCATGATTGCTTGCTGATCGCCTTCATTTGCACGTTGTTCAAGTGATGGAATGAGCGGCTGAAGCTGTTGCAGTTTCACTTCGATGGCTGCAACGTGTTCGCTTAAACTTTGGAAATAATTAAGATTTTGGTCATACATTTGCTCAAGCTCAACTGTATTTCGCTTCATCTCAAGCTCATATTTTTGGATTTCATTGTATATAACATCAATTTCTTTATTCATCGTGTCATATTTCGACAGGATTTTTTCTAGCTGCTCTTTACCTTTGTTAAATAAACGTTTTAAAAAGCCACCCTTTTTCTCTTCCTTAAAATCCTGAGGGTCAAAACGATCCATGATTTTATTTAAATTATTAATAAGCTCACTGGATTTTTCAAGCTTACTTGTTTTAATAGAAGCAAGCATTTTATCTGAGAACTTAGAGATTGCCGTTGCGGTTTCTTTACCGAATTCCAATACAGCAATTTGATTTTTAGCATCGATTTTCTCAGCTAGAGCCTGAACTTGAGGCTCTTCCTTTAAAGCAAGCTGACGTTTTTTAATTTGAGATAATTCTTCCTTACTCACAAGCTGCTGCTGTGGTATTTCAGCAAGGCTATTATTTTCTACATTTGTTTTTGAGTTCAAATCGTCAAATAATGGGTTTTTAAGTTCTGACATTGAAATCCCCCGTTCCATTTATTGTTATATCTATAAAAGACATAAAACACAGTTAACATTAATGATGTACAAATAATGCTTATAAAAAACATACGAAATAGAATTGAAAAAGTTTCAATTAAATAAATTCGTCAACATTCAGCTATGTAACTAATAATCCTGCTTTTATGAATAGCAGGATTATTAAAGTTTCAACTATAAGGCTGCACCAGAACCACCATCAATATTAACAGCAGTGCCCGAAACATACGAAGCAGCATCTGAAGCTAAAAATGCAATAACTTTTGCCGCCTCCTCAGTATTACCTATACGTCCTAAAGGAATGGTTTTCCCCACTTCCTTAGAATACTCGTCCCAAGTAGCATTAGGCATTTCATTGTGCCATTTGTCTTCAATTTGCTGACTTCTTATTAAGCCGATACAAACAGAGTTTACACGGATATTATATTTTCCTAAATCTTTACTCATCGCCTTTGTTAATGCAAGGCCAGCTGAACGACTAACAGTTGTAGGTAAGCTATTTGCCGGCGGAGTTTTTGCTAAAACCGCAGTTAAATTAATAATTGAACCACCGTTTTGTTCCTTTAGATAAGGTAAAGCGTATTTGGAGCAGTGAATTGCTCCAAATAACTTTAAATTTAAATCAGAATGCCATAAGTCTGTATCAACGTCCTCAAACGAATTTGCGGAGGATGTGCCCGCATTGTTGATAACTATATTTAACTGACCAAAATGAGCAACTACTTCTTCTATCAAACTCTTACAATCTGCTTCTGAAGAAACATCTGCCGATACAGTCAAAACCTCTTCGCCAGTTTGCTCCTTGATAAATGCCTGCGCTTCTTTTAGCGACTCTTCGCCTCGAGCTGCAATAGCAACTTTAGCTCCTTCTTTTACTAGCTGTAAAGCTGTAAATAAGCCAATTCCTTTGCTCGCTCCTGTTATTACCGCAACCTTATCTCTTAGTCCTAAATCCATATACAAAAGCTCCTTTAAATTTCTATACTAGTTAAATTATATAAGAAATTGACTATGTTGTGTGAATTTTCGAACCTTTCATTCATTTTTCGTGTTTTTAGATATTAATTTACTTGATAGGAATAACCCAATACCGCCAATAACCATAAATAAAAATGCTCTAATTACTAGATTTAAAGAATCAAGATCTGAGAATACAAGCTTTAAAATGGCAATGGCAAGAAGCGTGTACCCCAAAGCTTTTACTTTACGTAATTCCTTAGTTGAACTCATCCACAGAGACATCGTTGCAGTTACAAAGAGTAATACTGTTTTTCCTGTGACTACGAGATAATAATTTACAGTACTATCGAATTGCAGCTGACTTAATAGAGAATATAAAAGCAGCAATGCTCCTACCATAGCTACCGTTAAAAGACCATCTATATCTATTTTCAAATGGGAAATCCAAGTTTTATATAAATATCCCTTCATATAAATATCAACAATAATCGCTATCACGATTAATGCATATACAACACGAACTAAAAGATTTAACCATATATCGACTCCCTCTACAAAATGTGTTGGTATGTGATTAATGGAGGTTATTAGAAATGCGAAAATCAAAATATATTTAAGCACTCTACCAATAAGCTTTTCGGAAATAAATAATGAAGCAAGCATAACAACAGCCAGTACAATGGCTGTGATATATGCATTATTATAAGCTATATAGGTAGTGTCGAAATTATACATGTATATAAAGAAGTATAGTGCTATGAAAATCGGATATATATCAATTGAAAAATTTAATTTCGCTTTACCTTCTTCATTAAACTCCAAGATAGTTAGTCGTTTTAAATAAAGGAACAAAACTATTAAGTAAATGAAAATCAGTAGGTAATTTAAATGCTCCATTGTCCAAAATGGCGTAATATCATCTACTATCAAATGGACTATCACAAAAAAAGTAAATAAGATACTATACAAAATTTTCATGAGATTCGCATTAAGCTTTAGCCCAATCATTAAACCCAAAAATGCACTAAGTGGTAAAAGTACAATTTCTAAATGGTCTATCGCATTAATCACCATAATGATATTAAAGATTTTTAATAAGGAAAGAGTTCCTGCAATATCAACAATCCGCGACTCATTCCGCTTATTAGCAAATAGAGCTACGGTAAAGTAAATGGCCGTTAAAAACAGTAATGGGAATGTGGCATTATCCGCGATGAAATTAATCAAAAGTATTGTAAACCCATTAAGACTAAATAAGAAGCCTTCATGAATCGCTCTCCATTTGCTAAAAGGTTTATATAATTCCCACCAGACAAGAAGCAAAATCATGTTCAAAAGGATGAGGCTAATTACGTACATGCCTGCACTGTCATCATTTAAGCCCCATATAATATGGACAGCAAGCATAGAGAAGATAAAAGACGTATACATAGTAATCGATTGATTATATTTAACAACAACGAATTGCATGAAGCCGTAAACTATTAGAACATAAAGTAAAATCATCATTCCATTGAAATCCATATATTCTAGTAGGTATGGTAATAGTAAGGATGTAAAAATAACGAAAATCGAAAGCACTTGATTTTTCTTAACATAGCAGATGGTCACCCCGTAGCCAATATAAACCAGTGCTAACAATAGAGCGAAATACAACCCTAAAACGTCATACAGTATGGCCCCAGCAGCAGTGGTTAAGATCCCGATGATAAAACCTCCACCATACAGCACGACGGTAAATATCTGGGAAGAATCCGGCTTTCTTAAATCCAAAATGAATCCGATTATGATCAAGCCAATAGACAAACAATATGCCAGCACTATTTTCAATCCATTTGACAGTAATCCAAAGTCACTAATTACTTTAAGTCCCCATAATACTCCCAGCACCAAAATAACCATAAAAATTTTCGGCAATAGCCATAGAATCATTTCTTCTAAGCTCCGTTGTTTCTTCGATGGAGGTGGTGTAGGTTTTTTTAGATTTGAAGATTGCACTTGTTGCGGTACATCTTTTTTATTAATTTGGTTTTTGTTTTTTTTGGAGGCTGCTTTATTTAATTTGATTAAATGATTTTCTTCTTCCTCCGGCGGGTTTTGTTTTGGAGTATCAGGAGTATTGATGACTTCCTCTTTAAAACCATTTCCCCCTCTTTTAAGTTCATCTAGCTCTAGACGTAGCGCTCGAACTTCTCCCTCTAACCTCTCGATTCGCTTATCCGTTTCTTTTTCCATTCAAGTACCCCTTTATTTATTTTTCATTGCTATTCCATTGTAACTGAACTCAAGTTATAGTGTGGCAAATTTTGGATTTTAAGACAAAGTATTATTGATACCTCTAGTTGAACTTATGCTACTGACCAATCTATGTGAACAAAAAAATGGATTTTAAAGCTTTAGGCTTAAAAATCCTGGTGAATGGTGCCTTGCATTTTGAGGTGGAGGGTTTGGGATGCATCAAGTTGTAGGTTTCTTAGCTAGCTTGTGGGTTCATCCGCTTTATGAAATGCATGGCGCCTTTTGTTCAGTTATCCAGAACTGAATCCTTACTTCGTCAATTGCTACAAAAATTGAATTATACAATTCCCATTAAAGCTTCTGTTATTTTCATAAATCCCGAATTTTTTATGTATAAAGCCCCTATGGATAAGCCCTTTCTCTTCCCTAATCAAATTCAGCGTTTTATAAAAAACTTAATATTCAACAAGCCAAGTTGACTGAAGATCATGAGAAAATTGGTGAAATGTTGGCTTCTCTACATATAAAGGAGAATCCTTATCAACACCTACCCGTATATGATTATAAAAATTTACAAAAAGGGTTGAATTGTGCGAAATGTGCTTCATTTTTTTTTAAGATTACTCATTTGAAATGTCAATGTTTGGATTGTGGCTACCAAGAGCTAGTGGAAAAAGCAATTATAAGGAATGTAAAACAGTTTAGACGTCTGTTTCCTAATGAAAAACTAACGACAAATAGAATTGCTGAATGGTGTCAAATTAATCCAAAACAATGGATTCAAAGAACTTTAAAAAAGAACTTTATTAGGAAACCAGCAGTGGACTTACTACGAATAAAACCGTACAAAAAAAGTAGACAAAGTCGTTAAAAACAACTTTGCCTACAACATAACGGATTTCTTTTTAAAATCCGTATTTTTTGGCACCTACTTTGATTAGTTGCCGAAGTAGTAAGCACCAACAATAATTAAAAGGATGAATAACACAACGATTAACACGAACTCGCTATTATTTTTAGAAAAACCGCCGTTGCAATGCATACATTTTCTCCCCCTTTGTTCGATATACCTACAATTTATGTAATTGGCTTTTTTATGACAGGGACAAATGCTGAGTTTTTAGGGAATAAATTAAAATTATAAGAAAAAAGTGGATTCTACAGATGAGAATCCACTTCCTGCTTTATTTCCATTAATAATTAGTAGCCACCACTACCATTGAAAAATGAAGCACCAACGATAATTAAAAGGATGAATAGTACCACTAATAATGCAAATCCGCTTCCGAATCCGCCAGTACCAGCTCCAGATCCACCGCCGCAATAGCTGCCTGCTCCACCTACGTTAGAGTATCCCATGTTTTAACCTCCTTTCAGCTCAACTATTTATATCTTATGTGCCGATAAAAAATAGGATATGGACAACTGTTTAGTTTCTGTTGAAAATAATGAATTTTCATTTCAAGCTAGAAAATTTATGAGATTTTCTTATATTAATAAATGCCATGACCAACCCGTCAAGCCAGGACAAATGTCTATAATTTTGTAATTTGTAACATAAAAGTTATAAATCTATCTTAAATGGCTTTTGAATTTATTTCGTTCCTTTGTAAAACTAGATACTTATATACCTGGAAATTAGAAGTTAGCCTTCCAAACTGATGAACAAATTTACTAGATATAAACACAAGTAAAATTAAAATGTCGAAAAATTCATCATTTTATAAAAAATCAAATCCATTAGTCAAAAAAAGGTATATAATCAATATATCAATTTATTATTTTCTAGGGAGTGTTCAATTTGATTACAACAAAGCGTGCCTTCAATTTTAATGCGGGTCCATCTGCTCTACCACTTGAAGTTTTAGAAAAAGCACAGAAAGAACTAGTAAATTTTAATAACTCAGGCATGTCAATTATGGAAATGAGTCATAGAAGCAAGGATTATGAAGCTGTACATAATGATGCTATTGCACGTTTGAAATCCTTGTATTCGATTCCAGATAACTATGAGGTCCTTTTCTTACAGGGTGGCGGTAGTCTTCAGTTTACAATGGTGCCTATGAACCTCTTAAAAGAAGGACAAACTGCTAGCTATATCTTAACTGGCTCTTGGTCTGAGAAAGCGTGGAAGGAAGCAAAGCTTTTGGGAATTACAAAAGAAGCTGCGAGTACTAAAGGCAATGCTTATCGCAATATCCCAGCATTGGATGACATTCAATTTAGTGATACAGATGCTTATGTACACTTAACTTCGAATAACACTATATTTGGTACTCAGTGGAAAGATTTCCCTCTAACAGGTAATGTTCCACTAGTCGCAGATATGTCGAGTGATATTTTATCTAAACCAATAGATGTAAGCAGCTTCGGCATAATATATGCAGGTGCACAAAAGAATCTTGGACCTTCTGGTGTAACGATTGTCATTATTCGAAAAGATTTACTTGAAAATGCGAAAACAGACATTCCAACAATACTTAAATATTCTACTCATGCAGATTCAAATTCTTTATATAACACGCCGCCAACATTTGGTATTTATATGTTAGGTGAGGTTTTAAAATGGGTGGAAGAAAAAGGTGGATTACAAGCCATCGAAAAAAATAATGAAGAAAAAGCGAAGTTAATTTATGATGTAATCGATAATAGCAATGGCTTCTACACTGGTCATGCAAGCAACGAGTCACGCTCACTTATGAACATTACATTCCGTGTTGCAGATGAGGAGCTTGAAAAGCAATTCCTTGCAGAAGCAAAAGAAGCAGGCTTTGTTGGATTAAATGGTCACCGTTCAGTAGGTGGTTGCCGAGCTTCAACTTATAATGCTGTGCCTTATGAAACATGCAAGGCTTTAGCTGATTTTATGATCGCATTCCAAAACAAAAATCATTAATTTAATTAAATTATGAAGAAGGCCCAATTAGTTTTGGGTCTTTTTTTATTTAAGTAAATGATAGAGTTCGATTGAACATGTCCTATAAACAAAACTAGCCCTCTCAAATGTTTAATCCTGAAGCAATCTATTAGAATGGAGTTTTAATAAATCTTTTTAACCACATTTTCTATATTAATAGTCATACAGAGTTTATAAACCGAATACCTTTTATAAATAACAAAAATAATAGGTTTCTTAAGAGCGGATGAATTCATTCTAGCATTAGCTACTTTCCTCTCTTCGATAAACTATAATGGAGGACAATTATGGCTCATTCTCATTCTCATACCCATCATCATCATACAAAAAATAAAAAAGCATTACTTATAAGCTTTTTCATCATTGCATCCTTTGTAGTAGTTGTTTTTGTAGGGGGTCTATTAACCAATAGTTTAACCCTTCTTTCAGATGCCGGCCATATGCTGAGTGATGCATTATCTTTAGGTATAGGCTTGCTTGCATTTAAATTGGGAGAAAAAGCTGTGAATAGCAATATGACCTTTGGCTATAAAAGATTAGAAATTTTAGCCGCTTTATTTAACGGCCTTCTTCTAATTGGTATTGCATTAGTTATCATCTATGAAGCTTTTAAAAGGTTTGCTAATCCTGAGGAGATTTCGAGTCTTGGTATGCTTGCTGTAGCAATTACCGGAGCGATTGTTAATATTATTGTTGCTTTTATTTTAACTAGAGGCGATACTAGCGAAAATATTAACTTACGAGCTGCTTTTATGCATGTCATTGGGGATTTATTAGGTTCAGTTGGTGCGATTATCGCTTCTATTCTTATCCTGTTATTTGGCTGGTCCATTGCAGATCCTCTAGCAAGCTTGCTTATTTCTATTATTATTTTAAGAAACGGTATAGAAATTACAACAATCTCCTTCCATATTTTAATGGAGGGTATTCCGATGAACATGGATGTCAAAAAAATTCGAGATGCTCTGCTTAATATTCAAGGTGTTGTAGGAATACATGATTTTCATGTATGGAGTATTACATCTGACTTTCCAACGGTTAGCTGCCACTTAGAAATTGTTCGAAATGAGCATGATAAAGTAATAAAGGATGCTCTTAAAATATTACATGATGAGTTCCATATTGAGCATGCCACAATACAAGTAGAACGTGTAAGTGCACAGCTTGAGGATTATGAGCACCATCGATGTAATTCATATACTTAAAAAAAGCGTCCTTTTATGGGACGTTTTTTATTTTCAAATGTATCAATTTACTAACACGAAGCAAACTGATAAGTGTAATTCATACTATTGGTAATTCTTTTCAATTTTCCTGCAACTAGAATTCAAATATATCTTAAGGGAGTTGATATGAATGACACAAGAAAGATTAGAATCATTAATCATGTCTCTAATTTATTCCCTTTGTTAAAAGAAAAAAGCTTATAGTATGAATTCAGATATCCGCCTATTATAGGTGGATATTTTTTTGCATATGAAGAAAACACTACCCAATTGAGTAGTGTTTTCTAGATTCCTTAGTAAGAGCGGCCAAACCAAACAGTATGTTTCGCGTCTTTACCACAGTTAACGCATGTATGTTTTTCCGTTGGAGGGTTAAATGGAATATTACGTGTTGTGAATTTTGTTTCATCTTTAACATTTGACTCACAAGCATCATCTCCACACCAACCAGCAAGAATCCAACCTGGAAGTGTATCGTTTTTCTCAGAATCAGCTAAGTGTTGTTTTAATTGATCTAAAGAATCGATATGTGTATGAGAGTTTGCATCACGGAATGCTTTTGCTTTTTCGAAAAGACGCGTTTGCATTACCTTTAATTCATTTTCGATTTTTTCTACAACAGAGCCTAATTCTACTGATTGTTTGTCAGCTTCGTCACGGGCTTTTAATAACACTTGGTTGTTTTCTAAATCACGAGGTCCAAGTTCAATGCGAACTGGTACACCTTTTAGTTCCCATTCATTGAATTTGTAGCCAGGTGATTGATCTGAATCATCAAGACGAACACGGATACCTTTTGCTTTTAGGCTAGCATAAATTTCATCTAACTTTTCTATAATTGCAGGGTTCTTTTTCCATGGACCTACTGGAATTAACACTACTTGAGTTGGTGCAATAGTTGGAGGTAAAACAAGACCTTGCTCGTCCCCATGAACCATGATTACAGAACCAATTAAACGAGTAGATGTACCCCAAGAAGTTGTATGAACATATTCATGCTTGTTTTCTTTGCTCAAGAATTTAATATCGAAGGCTTCAGCAAATTTTGTACCTAGATAGTGAGAGGTACCAGCTTGAACAGCTTTTCCATCCTTCATCATCGCTTCGATTGAATACGTATCAACCGCACCAGCAAAACGTTCTGAAGGAGTTTTTTGACCATCATATACCGGAATAGCCAAGAAGTTTTCTACTACTTCTTTATAGATATTTAACATTTGCATTGTTTCTTTACGTGCATCCTCCTCATCAATATGAGCAGTATGTCCTTCTTGCCATAAAAACTCGGAAGTACGGATGAACGGAAGTGTTTTCTTCTCCCAACGGAATACGTTTGCCCATTGGTTGATTAATACTGGTAGATCGCGGTAGCTTTTAATCCAATCTGAATATAAGTGACCGATCATTGTTTCAGAAGTTGGGCGAAGTGCTAAACGCTCTTCTAATTGCTCCCCTGCTGCTTCTGTAACCCAAGGAAGTTCTGGTGAAAATCCTTCGATATGATCTTTTTCTTTTTGGAAGAAAGATTCTGGAATCAACATTGGGAAATAAGCATTTCGGTGACCTGTTTCTTTAAAACGACGATCCATTTCACCTTGAATATGCTCCCAAATCTCATATCCATCTGGTTTAAAGGCGATACACCCACGTACTGGTGTGTAATCCATTAAATCTGCTTTTTGAATTGTGTCAATGTACCATTTCGAAAAATCATTTGTTTGTTGTGACATCTTTTTTCCTCCTAAAATTAAAACTTGGCAATTCACATACCTTTAAGGTGCGATTTGTCCTAGTTTTGTGCTGTGCAGATATGAAAGCTTTAAAGTTTCATATCCACTAAAAACAATTTTGATGTTTGCTATCAGTGATTTCGCCACAAATTATGGTAGTTATCTAAGCTTTGGTTTTATTTACTATTGTTAAACCTTCATAGTATATAGACTTAAGGTAATTATACCTAGCTCTAAGCAAATAAAAAGCACAAAGCGTCCTTATGACAAGGACGTCTTTGTGCAAAATAGACGTGGTACCACCTTAGTTTGATAATTGCAAAGCTTTTAGTCTTAGCTAGCGACATTTCACGCAACTACCCTCTAGCGTTTGTAACGAAAACGACTCGGCAAGTTTGGCTTGCACCTCCGTGATAGGTTTCAACAAGAAGCGGTGATATAGCTCTCAGCAATTACTATATTTTCTGTCTCACATTTCTTATCTACTTGGTCACATCATAGATTATTCCATATTGTTTATACTGTATCAAATTAAAGGAAATAATTCAATCTATGTGAAATATTTTCTTTTAATGGTGGTTCATATGAATAAGGAGGATTTATGAGCGTTTACGCGATTTATATATGCTCAAATAAAAACCACGACTGCTTAAGATAGCATTCGTGGTTTCAATTATGTTTAGTTTTTGATTTTTTGAAAATAGGCAGCGGAGCTTTGAAAAACCTTTTCTACTCTTTCTTCTAAGGAATTAGTACGTTCAAACAGAACCGCTCGTAGATGATCAACCTGTCGTAGCATTTTCTCCAATAGACCTTCATGATTATCGACACGGTTTAATACATCTTTTTGAGTCTCTTCGATATTTGACATTTGAGCTACGATTTGCTGATTAAACTCATTTTGATCTACCAAGTGAAGTTCGATTTTTTCATTTGCAGCTACAACCTGTTCTATTCGGAAAATTAAAGCTTCATTTAGCGCAGTAAAATCTGCTATCATTTTCACAACTTCTTTATGTTCATCACCAACACCATTGAGTTGTTGAACCATTTCCTTTTGAGATTGACTTATTTTATTTACTTCCTCGAGCAAGTCATTTTGGATACGTTGATCAATTTGGCTTACTTGCTGAAGCACTTCATTTTCAATTCGTTGATCAATCTGTGCTACCTGCTGAAGTACCTCATTTTCAATTCGTTGATCAATCTGATTTACCTGCTGAAGCACCTCATTTTCAATTCGTTGATCAATCTGTGCTACCTGCTGAAGTACTTCATTTTTAATATTTTGATCAATTTGGTTTACTTGCTGAAGTAACTCATTATGAATGCGTTGGTCGTAATTAATGGTTTGCTGCATGATGCTGTTTTGGTCTTCTAATTTTTCTAACCAATCAATTACTTGATGATCCATTGCTTCTTGATACTCTTGATGCTCCTTAATCTCATTCACTCGTTTATCTAATTTCTTATATTGGATAGACTGATGTTGATTCCAATCATTTTGTGAAAGCTGCATATGAACAAAACTATGTTGTAATTTTCGATTTTCAACTATTTGTTGCTCGAGTAACTCTGACAAATAGTCGCGCCGGAATTCAACCTGATTTGGTTCTGGAATTGGTTGGGTATTTCTAAACACTCCTGGGTGCTCTTTGTTGATGTAAATTCCCACTTAATGGACACCCCCCTTTTTACACCTCTATAGTTTATGCGGCATTCGCCTGGGAGGGTACAAAAGAAAGAAATCCATCTATCCTTTATGTGTTTGTTTTGCTTTTAGTTGAAGCTCTTGTTTAATTAATGCAACATTATCGTTATGACTTTTTATCTGATCTTCCTTATATTTATAGCCGTGAATTAAAAACTCATGGTCTAGATTGTTACTAATAGTATTTCGAAGCTCTTGGATATAGCGGTATGAAAGTACTTTTCTAAAGATGATTTCTTCCATTATATCAGTAGCCGTTCCATGACCAGGAACTAGCAGTTTGATATTATGCGAGCTTAGTATCTTATCCGTTTTTCCAATCGTTTGTTCATATTTCTCACTATTATCATAAATAAATGGAAATTCTACGTCCGATAAATAATCTCCTGCAATCCAGACTCCTAACGGTTCTACCACTACGAAAATTCCGTCATTTGTATGACCTTCCGCTTTATAAAAAGTAAGCTTCGTATTTTTAATTACGAGCTCTTGGCCATCCTCCAATACTGGGATATCTACAGAAGGAAATTGTAAAGGATAACTGCGATCTAAATAATATTGGTCATCAAATTGAAAAATTTGATTTACAATTTCATTTTTATCTTCTCTCTTATTAAACTCTTCACTAGCAATTACGATTGCATCGTCAAAAGCTCCGTAACCAACAATATGATCCCAGTCAGAATGAGTAAAAATTAAATAAATTTGCTTATCTTCCTTGAATTTATCTACATGCTGCCGAATTTCAACCACTTCATCTGGAAGTAAATTTGGATCGACTACTAGTATGCAATCTTCTGTTCGAATAACAAGGGATGTGGTTTTATATAGTACGCTTTGAAAAACTGTTACATTATTAGTTTGATATTTTATCAAATAGCTTCACCCCTAATACTTCTAATTATCTTCTAGAATTTCCATTTGAAAAACTAGCTTTACATTATATTTTTTTTGTAAAAAGACTTAGTATTTTTTCATATTAAAAGAAGTGTACGCATCATTTACATGACGGTACACTTTTATTTATGCTTGATTCTATTATTCTACTACTAATTTTGGAAAACTTCTTAATTTTTTCTATTTCACTTTAAAAGTTTTTACAAAGCGCTCTAGTTCTTCGGCCATATGTGTTGATTCATTAGAACGATTCGATATTTCTTGAATGCTAGCAGATGTTTCTTCAGAAGCTGCTGCAATATTATTCATCGTATTTTCAATCTCATGAATTGAATGAGCTAACTCTTGAATTCTTGTAACAATATCATCTGACTTAGCAGTTTCAGTTGATAATAATCGAGATATTGTAGTAATCTCTTCAACTGTTTCAGAAACGGCCGTATAAATATTGTGTAAGGCATTTGTTGTTAATTGAACAGTCTGGCTACCTTTTTCAATATATTTTTCGTTTTCCTGAGAAGAAACTAATACATTGCCAATACGTACCATAATATCTTTTACTAGCTTCTCGACTTCATTTACTTCTGTATTAGATTGTTCTGCTAGTTTACGAACTTCCTCGGCAACTACCGCAAATCCCTTCCCGTGCTCACCAGCTCTTGCTGCCTCAATTGAAGCATTTAAAGCAAGTAAGTTCGTTTGTGATGCGATTCCAGAAATCGTTGTTGTAATATGTTGAATTTTTTCCGCCGATTCAACAAGCTGCTGAATTGTACTACTAACATCTTGAGAACCGTTGCGGATTTTTTCCATATCTAGACGAATTTCCTTCGCGCGGTCTTCACCTTGTGCTGCAATTTTCATTGTTTTGTTTGAGTTTTCTACTGTACTATCAGCTTTACTCTTCATGCTTTGTAGGTCTTCAGCTAGTCTAGTTAAGGAATGGGAAGCATTATCCGCATGATGCATACCATCCGTCATTGCACTCGACACTTCATCAATATTGGACGTTACTACCTGCATTGAATCATTAATTTCAGTTAATGAGCTTGCAGTTTCATTGGCATTTCCAGTGATTTGATGAGAAGTGGAGCTCATCGTAGCAATCATTTCTTGTAGCTTAGAAGTCATTGCATTGAGTGTATTCGCTAAATCACCAATCTCATCCTTACTTTTAACCGTTGTCGGTTCAACAGTTAAGTTGCCATCTGTAATTTCTTTTGCCTGAGCGATTAATAGAGAAATTGGTCTTGTTTTACGGCGAATTAAAAATGCGGTTACAACTGTTGCAAGAAGCATTGGAATTAGACTTAAGAGAATTCCTCCACTCACAACTCCCCATGTACGTTCTGTTACAATTTCCGCATTAAAATCAATCGCACTAATGGCGATAATTTCCTTTGAAGGATCATGATCTTCATAGATTGGTGCATAACCAGTAAGTCGTTCAATACCCGCAAATTTATAGGGGTCAGAATATGTAGGATGCCCCATTTCTAAAAGCATTTCAACAGCTTTCTTGTCATATTCGAAGGAATCGCCAGGTTTAAACCCTTGTTCTCTTAAATTATCATCTAGTGCTATTAAATTTCCATTTAAATCAATAATATATTGATTTTCAAAAATTTCTTTATGAGCTGTTGTCCAATTAAGTTGTTCACTAATGTTAGTCTCTGCAGCAGCATCGCCAGAAATTGCTTTTACTAGCTCCGCTGGATTAATAAGACCCGTCGTGATATTTGCACAGCCATATGCTTCCACACCTGCTGCATCGTATAGTTTATCGTAAGCAGTTTTGTATGTAGCAACTGATGTAATAAAAATCATTACAACGAGAATGCCTGCAATAATGATGCCAAGCTGGAATGTTAACGAATTTTTGAATTTCATTTTTTCACACCTTCTATTTCTTCAATAATAAAATCTATCTTACTACTAAAAGATGTATCTTAAAAGCATGTTTTAAAATTTAATCTAACTCTTTTAAGAACCTTAGTATTCACATCATTAAATTGACTAATTAATCAAAAAAACATCATTCTTTTCTACCTATTACATGTGAATCGGTAAATTTAATTAACATATAATCTGAATTTTATAGATAAATAAACCTAAACTTCTACCTTTGTATTATCGAACACCTATAGAGAAAATTAATAGGTAATTTAAAATTATTATTTCGAAATAAGAACCAACCTTGAACACTCCAAATCTTTTCTAATAAGAAATTAAACGCACGAGAAATTTTATATAGAAAACACCAAGAGGAGGTAGATTAAAAAGCATATTAAAAGCCCCCACTTTGGAAAGTAGGAGCTTTTACATTTATACGAGTATTAATTTGATTGTTCTTTTGGTGGTTCTACGATTCCTAAGCACCAAGTGAAGTTATCCCAAGCAGAATACCAGCCGTTAAACAGTTCAGAAGAGTCATCCCAACGAACTTCGAATTTCTTTTTCCCTTCAGAGTCGATTAAATAAAGGGCAAGAGTCGGGTCTACTTTAGATACAGCTAATTTCATGCCTTCTTGTTGTTGTTCTTCAGTGAATTCAACATCTGATACTGAACGAACCTGTGCTTGTTCAAATACTGGTTTGTTAATAATTTTATAGTTCATCATAAGCCTCCAATAAAACTTTCTCTTCCTGATGAGTCCTTATTTCAAAGAAAATAACAGGACCATGAAAGTATATCTTATATTCAATTAGCAATTAAAACAACCCAAACAATGTGGTTATGCCATTCAATTATTTTAACATAAATAGTGACTTACTTACATTCCACTTTTTATTTTTTATCTAAAATAATTAAATTATAATGTTTTTTGTGTATTGAAATAAATTGCTAATTAAAATAAAACTATAGAAAAGCTCGAAAGTCATTCCTAATTAATTCCATTTTAACATAGTTTTGATATTTAACAAATTAGTCGATATTGAAATTATATCAATTAAATACTAAAAAGCAGCGTTAATTGTGATTTAACACTGCTCTTAGAAATTTTAAGTTAGTGGTTCATTTTTCATTCTTTGTATTTGATGCTTTCTACGTTCATTCTTTTCCTGTAGGTTCTCTAGCTCTTCTTCACCAGCAAATTCCATGCTAATTTCTGCTTCGCGCATATTGTCTTTTGTATTGTTAATCATTTCTTCTTTACTAACAAATTTTTTAGGTCTTCCTGGGACAGATTGTGGGTTTTGTTTCATAGAAATAACCTCCTAATTTTAAATTACAAAATTAGTTTGTTTTTCTTTGTTCCATTTATACTTCATTTAAATAATACTGTAGCTTTTGGATAAAATAATCAACGTATCATCATTTAATACAGTGCATAGCTTCTTTAGCTTCATACCATGGAACAGAATAACCCTTCCCTTTCGCGCAAAAAATACTTGAGGAGGAATATTCGGGATCTGCGTTTTTTTCATAGCCAATTTTTTCGATGACTTCATCCTGGTTATGACATATTTCAAATCCGTTAAACTGAAGTGATAATACGCCTTTCCCATTCGTATATGCTGCAAAAGTTGTACTGTAATTCATAAAAGTCGATACAGGTGCTTTACCAATGATAGTAACTTGTTCTTCAGTCATAGTAGGTGTTTCAAACGTGCCGCTTGCTTGTTGAATATCAGTCAGTATGCGCCCCATAAATTCTGTGGAAGCTTTTATTTTATAACGGTAATAAGGTTCTAATACTACATTCTCTGCTTGTTCAAGTCCTTGGCGCAGTGCACGGAAAGTTGCTTCTCTAAAGTCGCCACCTTCTGTATGCTTGTTATGTGCTCTGCCAGTTAATAAGGTAATGGAAATATCCGTGATTGGATACCCTGTAAGTAAACCATGGTGATCTTGTTCAAATAAATGCTTTTCAATTAATCGTTGATGCCCGAAAGACAAATTATCTGCATGGCATTCATTTTTAAATTGAATTCCCGATCCTCTTGGAGCTGGCTCCATTTTCAAATGCACTTCTGCATAATGCTTCAACGGCTCAAAGTGACCATAACCAACACAGCTACTTTGAATTGTTTCCATATATAAAATTTTGGGCTCTTCAAAACGGACATCAATTCCAAAACGCTCTTTCGTCACTTCAAGAAGTACCTCTAATTGAATAATCCCCATTACATGTACGTTAATTTCTTGGAACTTCTCATTCCATACGACCTTTAAAGTAGGTTCTTCTGCCTCTAATATACGGAAATAGCGAAGAATCTCTTTGATATGCTCTGAGCAATTGTATACAACCTTAGCTTGAAGTGTTGGCACAAGCTCAAACTCCCCTTGAGGAGAATTTTCACAGCCGATTATGTCTCCAATTTGAGGGTTCGTAAATCCCTTAACCGCAAAGAGTTCACCGGCTTCTACTTCTTGTACCGATTCATAACGCGTTCCGTTATACAATCTAATTTCAGTCACTTTTTCTGTTTCCTCACCAAATGTAAACTCTTCACGTACCTTTAATGTCCCCTGCAAAGCTTTAATGAAAGTAATTCGTTGATTTTTTTCATCATGTCTAATTTTAAATACTTGTCCTTTGAACGTTTTGCTATTGTCAAAATTAGTTGTAGTTAGAATTGACAGCTGTTCAAAAAATTCCATTATTCCTATATCTTTAAGAGCAGAACCTGTCATACACACAAAGGCTTGTTCTTTTTTTAGCATTGAAAGGAATGCTGAGAAATATGCAGAGACATCTAGCGCTCCCTCCATATATTGCTCTAATAAATCTTCATCTCTTTCTGCTATCCATTCAATAATAGATTCAGGCATATTCTCTAGTGTGATTTTCTCTTGAAGTAAAACGGCATCCTCTGATAATTCCTTTTGAATTGACGCCATGACACCATCAATGTCTGCACCTTCACGGTCAATTTTATTAATAAAGATAAAGGTAGGGACATGATATTGTCTCAAAAGATTCCATACTGTTTCAGTGTGCCCTTCTATTCCATCTACAGCACTAATGATTAATATAGCGTAATCCATGACACTAATCGCTCTCTCCATTTCTGGTGAAAAATCGACATGTCCAGGTGTATCGATCAAGGTATATGTATCGCCTTTGTAGTGAATCCTTCCCTGTTCAGCGAAAATCGTAATGCCACGCTGGCGTTCAATGGAATGATTATCTAAATATGCATCCTTATGATCCACTCGGCCTCTTTCTTTAATGCTTTCTGTATGATATAGCAGCTGCTCTGAAAAAGTTGTTTTTCCAGCATCCACATGAGCAAGTACACCAATAGTTTTATACATGTAATCCCACTTTCTAGCTGTTGTTCGATATCATGATTGTAGCAAATAATTGATGGTAGATTAAATAAATAGAATTTTATCTAGAATACTTACCTAGGGATTGAGTTATTTATACATATATTAATGAAGGAGATGCATTTAATTGAAATTTAGATATAAAAAACCCCCTCTATTAAATTTTTATTAATAAAAAGGGGTTTATGATTTATAATTCTTATAGCTTCATCGTTCCTGTTTTCGCTGCATTTACGTGCCAAGAAAGCGCTTTTTCTAGGTTGTGTGGTGTTTGGGCATTACCTGTTAAAGCTACTGCTTCGTTATAATAATCCCAAAGCTGTTGTTTAAAATCTGGATGGACACAGTTTTCAATAATTAAAGGAACGCGTTCTTTAGGTGCCAAGCCGCGTAAATCCGCAACACCCTGTTCTGTTACTATAACATGCACATCATGCTCAGTATGATCGTGATGGGCAACCATCGGTACGATTGAAGACAGCTTCCCGCCCTTTGCATAGGACTTCGTAACAAAAATACTTAATCTAGAATTACGGGTAAAGTCACCAGATCCACCAATACCATTCATCATTTTAGTTCCACCAACATGAGTTGAGTTTACGTTTCCATAAATATCAGCTTCTAAAGCAGCATTTATTGCGATTAATCCTAAACGACGGATGACTTCTGGATGATTTGAAATTTCCTGTGGCCGAAGGATAATCTTATCAGAATAATTTTTAATATTACCATAGACTTTTTTCTGCAGTTCCTCGGATATCGTTATAGAGGTACATGATGCAAAGGAAACCTTACCTGCATCTATTAAGTTAAATACTGCATCCTGCAACACTTCAGAGAAAATTACTAAATCTTCAAATTCAGAATCTTTAAATCCTTCTAATACAGCGTTAGCAACAGAACCAACCCCTGATTGCAATGGCGCTAATTTGTTTGTAAGACGACCGGCTTTGATTTCACTTCTTAGGAAATCTAGCAGATGGTTTGCCATCTCTTGCGTTTCATCGTCTGGCTCTACAATTAGGGATGGTGCATCCTGCTCATTAGAAATTACAATGGCTTTTATTTTGTCCGAATCAAACTTAATGCCAATATCCCCAATTCGGTCTGTAGGGCTTAAAATTGGAATTGGTTTTCTATCACCTTGCATTTGTGGAACATATATATCATGTACCCCAACCAATGAATCCGAATGAGCTAAATTTAACTCCACAATAATATTTTTCGCATGCTCTACAAAAATTGGCGAGTTTCCAACTGATGTGGTTGGCACCAGGTAGCCTTCACTTGTAATTGCAGTAGCTTCAATAATGGCAAAATCAATTGGACCAATAATCCCTTGACGTACTAGCTCTGCATTATGTGAAAGATGAGCATCTACATATAATACTTCACCAGTATTAACTAAATTTCGAATGACAGAATCTCCTTGGTAAGGGCCACGTTTTCGAATGCCTCCTGCCTGTGCTAGAATTTGGTCCACTTCTGGACCTAGAGAAGCACCAGTATAGACATCAATTTTTAACTTTTCATTTTTTGCACGTTCTGCTAAAGCTAAAGGAACTACCTTTGCATCCCCTGCTCGTGTAAAGCCGCTCATCCCAACAATTGCACCATTTTGAATAAAGGCAGCAGCTTCTTCTGCTGACATAACCTTACTAACTAAGTTACTTATTCCAATTCTTTTAACAACTGCTTCTTCCATTTCATCTCCCCCTATTCTCATAAAATAAAAATATAATAGATTCTCTCACCCATTTTATTTATGCTAATAGAAGTAAAATTAGACCTAAAGGAGGAGAAAAATAGGAAAACGTCTGAAGTTTACATAATAATATTATCTTATAATCACGGTGGTTATTGGAGCTCTATTTGTCCTGTAATACCCACTCCTTGTAAGCTTTGAGTAGCTAGTCTATCTGCTTCAGAGTTTAATTTTCTTGGCACTAGCTCAAATTCTGGAGTAATACCGAGCTCATTTAGCTTTTCATCAATTCGATCTGCCCAGCTTGATAAATCTTTCTCGTATGCTGGCCACTCGCCGTTCATCTGATTAATTACAACTTGTGAATCTCCCAAAAATTGAACAGTTTGATGATGTACATCTAACAAATCCAACTCGACAATAGCTAAATGGAGTGCAGCGTATTCTGCTTCATTATTAGAATTTAACCCCGAAGCCGGTGCATTGCGCCTTAACCTATACGATTTTCCATTTTGTTCATAATATATAGCAATCCCTAATCCGGCATTTTTCGTTTGAATATCATAGCCACCATCAAAATATACTCGAACATTATGTGGTTCTGTATCAATTTCTTTAATGTATTTTTTGAGTTCTTTCGCCAACCATGTACTATCATTTTGGTCTATAAACTGTAACTTTTTTGCTCTTCCCGTTTTCTCTAAATCTTCCCCAATACTTAATGCATGGGCAGGCGGCATTTCATCGGAGCGGAATACTGTTTCAATACCATTCTTTGTTTTATATGTCCATTCAATTGTAATTTTCATGGAAACCCTCCTAAAATATCCTACTTACTGATATTATGACCCATACTTAGATAATTTCAACCTGTAGGTATTTATAATAGAAGGAAAACTATTCTATTTGATGAACTCCTAAAAAAAAAACGCCTCATTCTCGAGGCGTTTTAGTAGTCCTTATTCCTTTTTATCTGGTGATTGATTTACAAATGAGTCTACTTGCGTTTTTAATTCCTCTACTAAGTCTTTAATTGCTTTTTTTTGTTCGTCATTTAAGTTAGACTTGGCACTATCAATATTAACGTTGTTTTTTCGTAATACTTCACTTACAAGTAAGTCAACAACCTTATTCGGGATAGCCTTTGGATTTTCACTCATATGATCACTCCTTTTCGAATTTCCCGTTTTTTATCAGTATATGCAAACCAGATAGAAACGGATGGATTTTTGTATTCTTATACACAAAAAACTAATAATTTACCACCTAATAAATAATTCGAAATGAATGATGACATTAAACAAATTGTTCTGTAAAAGAATATTCCACGCAACATATGGGTTTCATTAACGTTGCGTGGAATACTTTTTTTAAAATGTTTCAAAGAACTACAATATTATATTCAATTCCTATAACACATCTAATCTAGCTACAATAGCAACTAGGATTTGAAGTAGTGCTTGAATATTTACAGCTATGTCAGTATCAGTTGTTTTTACCTTGACGTGTTTGCTGCCTTCAATAATTGTTTTTTGCCTATTACTCTGTTTAGTTTTCATAAACTGTTTTAAGTCTTGAGCCACGTTATTCCCTTGATCGTTATCACCAATAGTTATACTGATAACTGCGACGATCGCTGCTTGAATACCTAGTTGTAGATTTAAAGCAACTTGCGTATCTGTAGTTGTTACTTCAACACCTTCAGAATCCCTAACAATAATCCATTCGTTGGATTCTTGCTTTGTTATTTGTTTTTGTGTATTCTCTTGATCAACATCTGCATCATTTTTGTGGTCGTCACAATGGTCTAAAGCTCTCCACTTAGTTTCTGCCATTATATTCCCCTCCTTTTTATATGAAATTAAAGTACATCAATTCTCACTACTAATGTAAGTAGTACATCTAATAAAGCCTGAATGTTCAGTGATAAATCAGTATCTGTTGTGTGAATATCAACATCTTTACTGTTTTCAATATAAATTCTTTGTTTGTTTGATTGCTCGTCATCAAATTTTTGGAAGATTTCTTGAGCTACTGCACGGCCTTGTTCTGAATCTCCAAGAGAAATGCTAATTACTAAGGCAATAGCAAGCTGTAATCCTACTTGAAGAGAAACAGCACCCTGAGTATCAGTAGTGCTTACATTAACATTGCAAGAATCTTTAATCCAAATTAATTCATCTGATTCTTGTTCCATTAAAAAGATTTGATCATACCCTTGGTCAACTAAAGCATCCTCACTATTGTTATCTCTCATATACCTTACCTGTCTATTGTCCATAGCCATTACTGATTCCATTACCATCACAGATTCAGTTTCCATAGCCATCACACTTTCCTCCTCCATTGATCCACAAGGAGTATAGCAGTGCTTACAATTCATTTTTCTCTTTGAATTTTTTTGATTACACTTTGTACAATTCCAACGTCCCATTTATGTCTCCTCCTTTCCTGGTAGATTCAAGCTGTAACCTATTATCAACTTGACATTAATAGAATATGGATATTTAAATAGTTGGTATAGTTGAATATCATCATTATTAAAATTTTCTATAAAGTTTTTAATAGCCTATTTTTTGAATAGCAAAGGATAGTAAGGTAAATCACTAGGCTATTAGAGTAATTTAACCGGGATATGGCAAATGCTATAGATTTGATATTGAATGTTTACAATAAGGACATTTATCTCTAATTTTTATGACAGAAGTCTAGTTTCTAACAATCCCTTTAATTTGCTCTACCATTTCATACAGTGATATGATTCTCTATATTATTTTCTAAAGGAGGCATTTTTTTGGTTAATAAAATTACATTAAATGATACGGTTATCGGAATAGAGAAATATGAAGAAGTAACTATATCTGGTTTACATAAAATAATTATCGATTTTAAAGTGACAAGTGAGGATTATCATGACATCTCAACCCTTTTATATGAAGGAATCTTTAATATTAGTGTTCCTGAAAAGGGCTTATCATTTAAAGGAGCAATTCAAGAATACTCAACTTCTATTACAAATCTTTATGAAAACGGGCAGGTTGGAGATTATCATGTGTCTTTACTAGAAGTGAAGGAATAAGAAAGAGGTGCACTCACATGAAGCTAAGTATATTAGATCAGTCCCCAATCTCTTCTAACCAAACTGCAGGTGATGCATTAACTGAATCACTCAAGCTTGCCGAAGCTTGCGACAAATTTGGCTATACAAGATACTGGATTGCCGAGCATCACGATTTACCAGGATTGGCATGCTCAGCCCCTGAAGTAATGCTAGGCTTAATAGGAGCATTCCTGTTAGAAGGATTTTCGGGGACTTGAACAACAAAGAGCCCTCTTGGTATGATACGGGGTGTCAAAATCTGCAGAAATTGACCCCTAATTTAGTAACCAAGGAGGACTCCATAATGGATTTTATACAAAATCAAAAAATTAATCAAGTCACCGAAAAAACACTTGTAATCGGTATCGATATTGCAAAACGTACACATTACGCATGCTTTGTAGATGACCGAGGACGAGTGCTCCAAAAATCTTTCTCAGTTTCACAATCCAGAGATGGCTTTGAATTTTTCTACAAACGGATTTTGGTAGCTATGACAGAATCCGAGAAAACGGAAGTCATTGTTGGAATCGAACCTACGGGCCATTATTGGCTCAATTTAGCCTATTTTCTTCAAGAACGAGGGATTCCACTTGTCATGACTAATCCTATGCATGTCAAGCGTTCAAAGGAGCTAGATGATAATCTACCTACCAAACACGACCGTAAGGATGCCCTTGTAATCGCTAGACTCGTTAAGGATGGACGTTTCAGCTACCCACGTATTTTGAAGGCCATGGAAGCTGAACTCCGAGTAGGATCCACGTTTCGAGAAAAGTTAGTTGAGGAATTCGGTGCTGTTAAGAACATGATGATTCGTTGGCTAGACCGCTATTTTCCTGAATTTACACAAGTATTTCCGAAGTTCGGAAAAATGGCACTGGCTGCACTTGATTGCACCCCATTCCCAAGCGACCTACATCAGAAACAGGTTGATGAGCTACTTGTATTATTCAAAAAAGTAGAGGGGATGAAATCTCCTCAGAAACCGAAAGCAAAGCGTCTAATCGAAGTCGCAGCTACCTCTATCGGCGTAACAGAAGGATGTGAGATGGCCCGTTATGAAATTGCCACACTCGTCCGCCGTTACAATCAGTTAGAACAAGAAATAGAAAGCATCACAGAGCAGTTAGTTGACCTTGTTAAAACAACAGTGGAATACGAATGGCTCACAACGGTCCCAGGACTAGGCGATACTACAATTGTCGACCTTTTAGCTGAAATCGGAAGCTTCTCACACTACGATGATCCACGCCAAATTATTAAGCTTGCGGGATTAACGTTACGTGAAAACTCATCCGGTATGCACAAAGGTCAAAAACGTATATCTAAACGTGGTAGAAGAAAACTACGCGCCCTCCTTTTCCGAGTGATGATGCCAATGATTCGCCACAATGAAGCCTTTAGAAAGCTACATGAGTACTACACTAACCGTCAGGTTAATCCGTTACGTAAGAAGCAATCCATCGTGGTTCTATGCGGAAAGTTACTAAAAGTTTTACACGGAATTAGCACCAAGCACAAAGCGTTTGACGCACAGCGAATGATGAAGGATATTCCTAGTCTCGCAGAGGCTATGTAAGTTCTACATCCCCTTGATAGACCTAGACAACAGGATGACACGGAGAAGCTGGCATTATTTTTTCCATTCGACCTCGAGTCCCTATAGGAGCTTCGCTAGCCTCTGCCTTATGACTAGACCGAACGAAGGAATGTAGGCACACAGATGCCCAGAGACATGGGAGGGTACGTCATCATAAGCTACGCAGAGATCCATTGTGCATCACATAATTCCTAGCACTACTTACTAACATTTACCAGTAGTGACCGCGTAGCGTACCCATGTATTGGAATAGATTCACATAATATGAAAATATTATAGTAAACTTTGTCGAAAAATATTTTTTTGATGCACTACCAATGGCTTAAACCGTTGGTACATCAACATTTATAGAGGGAGGAAAAACGAAAAATATTCGTATAGGTTGTGGTGCTGTTTTACTCCCCCATTACAAACCCTATAAGATTGCTGAAACTTATAATATGTTAGCTACCCTTTTTCCAGATCGAGTTGATATAGGAATTGGACGTTCACCAGGTGGCTCTGCTGAAGCAACAAATGCTTTGTCGGATAACTTTTTGCAGCAGGTATTTAAGATGGCAGACCTAGTTGATGAATTACTGCATTTTCTCAAGAACGACTTTCCTGAAGATCATCAATTCTCTAAAATTAAAGCTTCTCCTGTCCCACAAAAAACACCTATCCCTTGGATGCTGGGGACTAGTGCAAAAAGTGCTCAACTCGCTGCTAAAAATGGCTTACCCTATGCCTTTGGACAATTTATGAGTGATGTAGATGCTAATTTGATAATTGAAGAGTATTGTAAAACCTTTAAGTCCAATCAATTTGGAGAGGCTCCTAAAGTTTTACTAACAGTCCCTGTAATATGTGCAGCTACTGGTGAAAGAGCTGAGGAAATCGCCTGGAGCTCAATTATTTGGCAAATACTTCAGAACCGAGGAAAAGGTCAAAGAGTTCCTTCCATTGAAGAAGCAAAGGCAATCGAATTAACCGATAAAGAAAAAGACCATTTTAACACTGTAAAGCAAAAAATGATTATTGGTAACCCACAAGAGGTTAAAAATAATTTAGCTGAATTACAAGCTAAATATAATGTTGAGGAATTTATGATTCTTACAATCACTCACTCCCCAAATGAACGTATGGAATCCTATAAACTTTTAGCAGAAGAAATTTTAGGTTATTAGTTAATAATAGAGGCACTGATTGGAGATATACAGCTGTGAAGGAAGACTATTATGAAAAATTATTAAATATAAATACTAAAGGAACTAAAGGAGAGGTCAATCATTCACTCCACTACCATCCTTATGAGCCTACTCCTTATGCTGCTTTAGATGAGCTATTTAAGCACTATGAGGTTCAGTCAAGTGATTATATTGTTGATTTTGGCTGTGGCAAAGGACGGTTGAACATTTATCTAAATTACAAATTCAAAGTTCCTATAGTAGGAATTGAAATGAACAAAGCCTTTCTTGATGAAGCTATAAAAAATCGAGATAGCTACTTAAAAATAACAAATAGGAATCCAGAAACAATTCAATTCCACAATTGCTTAGCAGAAGATTATAAAATCCAAAATGCCGATAATCGATTTTATTTCTTTAATCCCTTCTCTGTACAAATTTTTATGAAGGTCTTAAACAATATTTTATTATCGGTTGAGATCAATAAACGAGAAATTGATTTAATCTTTTATTATGCTTCTGATGATTACAGATATTATTTAGAGCAGCATACCTCATTTGAATTGATAAAAGAAGTGCCGCTTCCAAAGCTTTATGGCAAAAACACTTACGAAAGATTTTTAATCTATCGTTTATCTCTAGCGTAAAAAATAAAAAACCGTTTTCCTATGTTAAGTGTAGCCAAACACCTAACGGAAAACGGTTTTTTATTTTGAATCACTTGTATTCTATAAATAATTATATAGTATTTTAAAATGAACGTATAGTTTAAAATGCTGATTTATCGTTGGCAATTATTAGCTTTATGAAAAGCTATGAAAATATTAAAGGTATATGTTATGGTATATTCTCTAGAGATTTTAATTTAGAAGGTGAATAAGAGTGTTAGAAGTAAGTGAAAGTAAGTTAACGCAGTACATCCTACATTATGTAAGTGATACATTAATTTTGGGTGAAGAAGCCTTTCCCCAGCCAGAAGTCTTGCTGGAAGCAGCCTTTACACAACTAGCATTTAACAAAATCGACTTAGACCAGCAATACGAATTTTTCCATGAAACAGATGTCAATTTAAACGAAATCTATACTTACGCAAAAAAGATATTTAATGATAATACTAGCTTCCTAGAACAATCTAATAATATCGCAAAGCATTTACATAGTGCATCCCAGCATCCAAATATTAAAAACGGTGAATTGTTTATCGGCTTGTTCAACAATTGCATTTGGAACAACGAAACAAAAAACGCCCTATCGATTGTTAAAATCGATGAAAAGGAAATCTTTTTAGACGTTAAAAACGATGAAAATAAAATGGTTGTTAATGGTATTGATGGGATTAACGTAAAGAAAATTAATAATGTAGCTGTCATAGTTGACATGGGCCCTGACGAGAAGCCAGCTGTATTTATTAAAACAAAAAGAAAAGAAGATGTTGTCTACTGGCAAGAACGCTTCTTAAAGATTAAAGTAGCAGATGAGGATTATCATAAAACTAATTTAGCTTTGACAGAGTGCAAGAAGTATATTTTAAAGGAAGAAAGCTTTACAAACACTGAAAAACTAGGCCTATTAAATAAAACTCTCGATTATTTTAGAAACGAAGAAGAATTCCACGTCGACAATTATATAGATTCGGTTTTCAAAAAGGCTGACTCAACACAAAAGGATATCATCGTCAATTCGGTAAAGCCATATGAAACGGTAATCTCTGAATTTGCTATTGAAAAGGCTGAAAAAACTTATAAACGTAAAATCAAGCTAGATTCCAATATCGAAATCCAAGTAAATGTCCAAAACATCGAACAGGTTGATGAGTTAATCGAAATTGGCTACGACGAGGCGACGAATCGTAAATATTATAAGATATATTTTGAGGAAGAAGCTTAAAAATGTGTTAGCAGGTATAGATTTTTTGAAGTAGCTAGATTATTGAAGAAAGTGGCTGGAATTCGACAAAAAGTGGCTAGTTTAAGCAATTAAATCCCAAAATAACACATAAAAGCAATTAACTCTCCCCTACAATTAAAAAAGCCGATTTTGTATCAACTCTTGTCGATACAAAATCGGCTATAATTATATATTTACCTAACACGAAGAACTTGGTCTACAATTACATAGTTCGCGTTCTTCTAATTGATCTAATACAGTTTTGATAATTGGAGATGGATTTTCAACAATTCTATAATGCTTCCAGGTTCCAAGCTTGCGTGCAGTAATAATGCCGGCTTCCTCTAATTTCTTTAGGTGCTGACTGACTGCTGGCTGAGAAATTCCTAACACATCTACAAAATCGCATACACAAACCTCTCCAGATTTTAAGCAGCTTAGAAGAGTTAAACGATTGGTATCTGATACTGCCTTAAGTTGTTTTTCCAGTAATTGAAGGTCCATACGTTCACCCCGTTTTATATTCTTTAACTACATATAAATCATTTTCCTGTTTTTGAAAAACGTTCGATTCTCTCGCCTATTTCATCACGAACTCGCTCAAAGAAAGCCCATTTTTCTTCTTCTGAGCCTTGTGCTTTTGCAGGGTCGTCAAATCCCCAATGCTCACGTTTTACATGAGGTGGTGTAACCGGACATTTATCGTTGGCATCCCCACATAAGGTAACTACTAAATCTGCGTTATTTAATGTTGCTAGGTCAATAATATCTGAAGTCTGTGAAGAAATATCTACTTCTATTTCTCTCATTGCTTTCACTGCATTTGGATTTACTCCATGTGCCTCAATTCCAGCACTTTTCACTTCCCACTCGTCAGCTGGTAGTAACTTTTTTGCCCAGCCTTCTGCCATTTGGCTTCTGCAAGAGTTCCCTGTACATAAGAAATATAGTGTTTTTTTCGACATGATAAAAGCTCCTTTTAGAATAGAATTAGCGTTATATACAGACCAACTAATGTGATAAATAGAATTGGTATTGTAAGAATGATTCCCGTTTTAAAATAAGTACCCCATGAAATTTTAACACCCTTTTGTGAAAGAACATGTAACCACACAAGTGTAGCTAAAGAACCTATCGGTGTAATTTTTGGTCCTAAGTCAGAGCCGATAACATTGGCGTAAATTAGAGCTTCTCTTACAATTCCAGTTGTGTTCGTTTCAGCAATTGCTAGTGCGTCAATCATAACAGTTGGCATATTATTCATGACAGAGGAAAGAATTGCAGCTATAAAGCCCATTGCAAGCGTTGCTACAAACAATCCTTGTTCAGCAAAATATTCTATAACTCCTGCTAAGGAATGTGTTAACCAAGCATTGCCAAGACCATACACAACTACATACATTCCTATTGAGAAAAATACAACATTCCATGGTGCACCCTTTACAACTTCTGCTGTATTTACAGCTTTGCTTTTTCTAGCCATCAATAAGAAGAATATTGCAATGATTCCCGCTACAAAGGAAACTGGGATTCCCATAAACTCGCTCGAAAAGTAACCTATTAATAACAATGCCATGACATACCAAGATAGCTGAAACATTTTTAAATCCTTAATAGCTTCTTTAGGCTGTCTTAATTTAGAAAGCTCATAATTTTTTGGAATACTTTTTCTGAAGTAAATTAAAAGCACTGTAATAGTTGCTACGAGTGAAAAGAGATTTGGTAGAAGCATTCTTGCTGCATATTCTAAAAATCCAATATTAAAGAAATCTGCAGATACGATGTTTACTAAATTACTAACTACAAACGGTAAAGATGTAGTATCTGCGATAAACCCACTTGCCATAATAAATGGGAAAATCATTTTTTCCTGGAAGTTCAAATTACGAACCATCGCCAATACTATTGGTGTTAAGATTAATGCCGCTCCATCATTTGCAAATAATGCAGCCACAATTGCCCCTAAAATACTGACATATACAAACATTTTAATGCCATTGCCCTTTGCAGCTCTAACCATATGTAATGCCGCCCATTCAAATAACCCGATTTCATCTAAAATCAATGAAATAAGGATAATGGCTACGAATGTGATTGTAGCGTTCCATGTGATTCCTACTACTTCCCCCACATCACCAAAATCTACAACACCTGCGACCAGTGCAACAATTGCTCCTGCACACGCAGTCCAACCAATATTAAGTCCTCTGGGTTGCCAAATAACGAAAATAAGTGTAACTAAAAAAATAAGTGTTGCTAAAACAGCTGTAAACAATGCAGAATTCCTCCTAAACCGTAAATATATCAAGTTATAAACAATATATAATTAACCTCTTATATAATAATTTACTTATATATTAAAATCAATTCAATTGTTTTGTTTAGACCTAAAAAAAACCATCAATCTGCAATATTATTCACAGATTGATGGTTCTATATCTATCGAAAATTAGTTGTGAACTACTTCTTTTTCATTTAGTCCAAGAACTTCTGAAGTTGAAGTAGAGATTTCATCAAATAATTTTTCGTTATCTGATAAATTTAGACCGTATGACGGAATCATTTCTTTAATTTTTGGCTCCCATTCTTTGATGCGATCTGGGAAGCATTTGTTCATAACGTCTAACATTACTTTTACAGCTGTAGATGCACCTGGAGATGCTCCAAGTAATGCAGCTACTGAACCATCAGCAGCAGTTACTACTTCAGTACCAAATTGAAGTGTTCCTTTTCCAGCATCTGTATCTTTAATAACCTGAACACGTTGTCCAGCTACGATAATTTCCCAATCTTCTAGTTTAGCGTTTGGAACAAATTCTTGTAGCTCTTCTAAGCGTTGTTCGTTTGATAACATTACTTGTTGAATTAAGTACTTAGTCAATGACATTTCCTTAACACCAGCAGATAACATTGTTAACAGATTATTAGGTTTAACTGAAGCAACTAAATCCATATTAGAACCAGTTTTTAGGAATTTAGGTGAGAAACCTGCAAATGGTCCAAATAATAATGATTTCTTACCATCGATAAAGCGTGTATCTAAGTGAGGTACAGACATCGGTGGTGCACCAACTTTAGCTTTTCCATAAACCTTACCATGATGTTGTTCTACGATTTCTTGATTATTACATACCATGAATAAACCACTTACAGGGAAACCACCGATATGTTTTGATTCAGGAATACCAGTTGCTTGTAATAATGGAAGACTTGCGCCACCAGCACCGATAAAGACAAATTTTGCTTTATGGTACTCCATTTTACAGCCATCTAAGTCATGCACTTTTACTTCCCACATGCCATCGTTTGAACGTTTAATATCAGCAACTGAATGCTTGTAGTTAACTTCAACGTTTTGTTTCACTAAGTGTTCGAAAAGCATACGTGTTAAAGCACCAAAGTTTACATCAGTACCACTGTCGATTTTAGTAGCCGCAAGAGGTTCGTTTCCTTCACGTCCATCCATTACTAGTGGCATCCACTCTTTTAGTTTTGCTGCGTCCTCAGTGTATTCCATACCTTTAAATAATGGACTAGCTGAAAGCGCTTCAAAACGTTTTCTTAAGAAGTTTACATCATCTTCTCCCATAACTAAGCTCATATGTGGGATTGCTTTAATGAAATCTTCTGGATTACTGATTAAGTTACTCTTTACAAGGTATGACCAGAATTGTCTTGAAAGCTGGAACTGTTCATTTACATCAATTGCTTTTATTATTTCAACTGTACCATCTGGTTTTTGTGGTGTGTAGTTTAGCTCACAAAGTGCAGCGTGCCCTGTACCAGCATTATTCCATTCGTTAGAACTTTCCTCACCTGGTTTGTCAAGTGATTCAAAAACCTTAATTTCCCAATCAGGTGCTAATTCTTTAAGCATTGTCCCTAAAGTCGCACTCATTACGCCAGCACCAATTAAGATAACGTCTGTTTTTTCATATCTAGTACTCATAATTACCTTCCTTATCTCCCCTATATTTGCAAAGATGTAGGTGATTCTTTCTAGGCGTAAACCTAAGAACCCACCTTCTCTGTATTAATTATAACCGTATAACATTATAATACATTTTTTCTTAGATTAAAATATCTACTATTATATAATAAATTTTTAGTTTATAAAAGGTGAAATAAATAGCATTCTATCCACAAAGGCTAGTAAATCACGGAATCTTTAATTTAAAGACTTTAAAAATCCAAATATTAAATTACCATATTTATGGCGTCCTCAATAGGTTGTTTTCCTGATACTACCTTGAATTCCTTTCGAATGGTTGACTGATTCTCTAAGCATGCAAGGACTATTTTCGCAACATCCTCACGAGAAATATCACCAATACTAATATCTCTATCATCCACTTTTACAAATCCTGTCCCTTTTTTATCATTTAAATTTCCAGGATGGATAATTGTATAATCAAGTGATGACTGCCTTAACCACTGATCAACATAATAATTCTTAATCATTATCGGTCGAAAGTATACAGGTAAATGAATCCATTCTTCTTTACGAGTTTCAAATGAACTAATATGAACCATTCGTTTGAGAGGAGTATTCTTCAGTGCTTCTAATAATTTAATGGTTTCATCAATTTCGACTATCGTTTCTGACACGAGATCATCCATAATGTGCTCAGCAATTACGATGGCATCAACATTAGGAGCTGTCGACAGAATGACTTCTAGAGAATCACCTGTGCTATATAAATAATTCTCAATACCTTTTTCAGTAAAATAAGCCGACTGAGCTCTATTTTCTAGTAAAGCAATAGCCGTGTGTTTTGCATTGTTAAGTATGTATTGAATTAATTGTCTTCCTAATGGACCATTGGCTCCAAATACGAGAATATTCAATTCCCTCACAACCTTTAATCTAAATGTTTTACCTACAGAATGGCCTAAAAATGATAAATTTAACCATAATTTTAAGCTACTTTATGTAGAATAAAACCAAAACAAAAAAACCGACAATTTTATTAATATGTCGGCAGAAAAATCCCTATTTCAATATAACTAATTATCTTCTCTGATTTTATCGTATAACCAATAGCTTGCCTGATCAGCTATATATCTTTCATATTTGTTCTTACTATATAAATACACAGTTTTAAATAAGGTTTGAATATCCTTCCAATAAAAGACACTTACACCTTTTAGCATTGGAAGCTCTTGACGATGTGGCAGTAAGCCTATGACCTTTTCAGTCGAGTCTTTGTATTCATTTACCATTCTAAATCCCATTGGACTATTATATTTATCTAATATCAATAGTGAAAAGTAAAAGTCTCTCTTTTTTGCATAATTCGTACCACCATCAATCATCCTTATTAGCTCATCTCTTTTCGCATTATCATTATGACCTAGGCTAATATCCGACTTGTATTTTGCCTCTATAAACCATACAAACGTATCCGACTCGATGATGATATCAATATCAGTTTTCCCTTCACTAACAGCAAGACTTTGGGGCTGGCGGATTTTTTTCCAAAGTTTAATTTCTATCTGTTCAGTTGAATGAGAAAACTCTTTTTGAAATGCTTTATAAAATAACTGTTCAATCCAAAGCTTCCGATCAATCTGGTTAAATGAACGAAAAACATTCCATACAATTGAATCTTCACTCGTTTCACTTTGGGTCTTCTCTAACCTTCTTTTTTGCCAAAATTCAAGCTGTGGGTCAAATTTATCGATTAATAATGAGTCTCTAAAATGCTCATGGATTTGCTTAAGCTCAGTTTGAGTACCATCTTCCATTTCATCCCTCCCCTATTGTTACCATTTCCTCTAGAATTTTAAATACATATCAGTTATATATACGATTTAATTTTATATGTCATTCATTTCAAATTAATTTAGTTTAAGAAAGACTTTGACAAAAATGTACATACTAAAAAATGAAACATTCTGTCACCTACTAACGTAAAGAAACTATACCCTACGTAAAATATAGATAGGAGCAATGATATTGGAATCAAAAGAACAATTGGAACATTATTTAGTGGAAATCGAAAAATGGGAGGATGACCAAAAAGGGTTATTTTTTTGGGAGAAGATTGGTCGACTTCCCTTTAAAGTAATCGATAAGCTCACACCTAAATTTATACAAGCGAAAATTGGGATTTTGGTTAATGAATTAGGAAGCTATATTCATACAGGCGGCAAATATTTAATAAGTGAAAAGCTAATGCTGAAAAAAATTCAAAAAAACACTTCATATTCCATTGATACCTTCGAGGATATTGGAAAAATGCCTATTGAGGATATGATTCAATTAAGCGAAAAATTACAAAGTGAACGAAGTAAATTAGCCACAGTGCAAGGGGCATCCACTGGTTTTGGGGGCGTTTTCACACTAGTAATTGATATTCCTGTTATTTTAGGAATGGCTTTAAAAACCCTACAGGAGATTGCGATTATTCATGGCTATAACCCAAATGAGAAACAAGAACGGGTTTTCATAGTAAAATGCTTGCAGTTCGCTTCAGCAGACATTGTAGGAAAAGAAGCAATCTTAAACGAGCTTTCCATGCTGAATAAGAAAAAAGATACTGCAGAGAGCATGATAAGTCAGCTAAAGGGTTGGCAGGAGGTATTCTTCACATACCGCGATAACTTCGGTTGGAAAAAGCTATTTCAAATGGTCCCAATTGCCGGCATGGTTTTTGGTGCAATCATCAACAAAGGCATGATGGACGATGTCTCTGAAGCAGGTAAAATGTTGTATCGAAAAAGACGAATTTATGAAAAGCTACATGAGCTAGAAAAAGTGAAAAATCCTACAATAGAATAGCTTGATTTTATTTCAAATTATAAAAAAGCTGGAAATCCTACGATACAGATTTCCAGCTTTTTGAATGGTCGTTATATTTTAATGGAATACGATTGTTTTATTTCCTTCTACAATGATTCGATTTTCTAAATGCCATTTCACTGCTTTAGCTAATACACGACGCTCAATTTTACGACCGATTTTCTTTAGAGTTGCAACATCATCTCGGTGGTCCACACGTTCCACATCCTGTTCAATGATTGGTCCCTCATCTAAATCGTTTGTTACATAATGTGAAGTAGCACCAATCAGCTTCACCCCTCTTTTATAGGCACGGTCATAAGGGTTAGCACCTATAAACGCTGGTAGGAAGGAATGGTGAATATTAATAATTCTATTTTCAAAATGATTTACAAATTCCGGCGTTAGAATCTGCATATAACGAGCTAAAATTAGTAAATCTACATTATATTCTTCCATTAGGGAAATTTGTTTTGCCTCTACTTCTTTGCGAATATCCTTATTTGCCGGTAAGTAATGAAATGAGATTCCGTAAGACTCGACAATCTGACGTGCATCCTCATGATTACTTATAACAACTGCAATATCCGTTTCTAAATCTCCGTTTTGCCATTCCCAAAGTAATTCTAATAAGCAGTGTAATTCCTTTGAAACGTATATAGCTGATCGTTGACGGTTACTTAAATAATGAAAATGATAGGTCATCTCATAATTGTCAGCAATTTGCTTAAATTCCTGCTCCATCTCTTGAACCTTAGACAGCAGCTTGTCACAAGTATATTCTATTCGAATAAAAAAAGTTCCGTTTTCTGGATCACTTGAATATTGACTGGATTCAATAATATTGGCTTTATGTTTCCACAAAAAACTTGATAGGACTGAAACAATACCTGGTTTGTCAGGGCATTTAACTAATAGCCTCGCTCTATTCTCTGCTCTTGAACCTAATTGTTTGTTCTCTCTCTTAACTTGCTCTACTTGCATCTTATGTACACTCCTACTTATCATTAATTTTTTTATTATCTATCATTTTCAAATAATGAGCAACAGTTTGGCGTTTTGTTTACATAATTTACACAAAATTTCGCATATTAAGGTTGAAAGGAGATGAGATAATGAGCGAAAAGAAGGATTTTGACGAATACTCAAACTTTGATGACCGTAATTTACAAAGTAAAAGCAGTGCCTACAAATCAAATAATTCTCATCAAAACTCGACTAAGTCAAATGAGGAATATGGGATGGAGAAAAACCCACTTTTGAACAAAATTAAGAATAGCTCAATTATGAAAAAAGTTGAGAAATTCTTAGATGACAATAAATAACCCTAACTAATCCCTCGATTTTTACATCGAGGGATTTTCTTGTTTTTATTATTCCCTCTGCACTTAATAATTTTCAAATTCTTCGCATTTCTTGTCCAATTCTTCTATAATAGGTCTCATATTACTCACCTTGAAAGGAAGACTATTAAATTGATACTAGTCATCGATAATTATGATTCATTTACTTATAATTTAGTCCAATATATTCAATCCATTGGTGAGGAAGTCGTAGTTGTTCGAAATGATGAGCTTACGTTGGATGACATTAGAAAAATGCAGCCTAATTCTATCCTTCTCTCGCCTGGTCCTGGAAACCCAGATACTGCTGGTATTTGCTTGGAAATTGTGAAAGAGCTTCATCAAGAAATACCTATATTAGGAGTTTGTCTAGGGCATC
Organism: Ureibacillus chungkukjangi; assembly: GCF_044795995.1. NCBI lineage: Bacteria > Bacillati > Bacillota > Bacilli > Caryophanales > Caryophanaceae > Ureibacillus > Ureibacillus chungkukjangi. The sequence continues at coordinate 2,107,699 of NZ_CP085009.1, forward strand.
AAATAATTGCACAGGCATTTGGAGGAAAAGTACATAAAGCTAACCAGCCTATGCACGGAAAAGTGGATATAATCATTCACGATGGAAAACAGATTTTTAATGATATCCCCTCCCCTGCACCTGTTACAAGATATCATTCATTAATAGTAGATGAGGCAACCTTACCAAGCATGATTGAAATCAGTGCTAAAACAGAAGGCGGAGAAATCATGGCCATTCGACACAAGCATTTCCATGTTGAAGGTGTACAATTCCATCCCGAAGCAATACTTACAGAAAATGGACTTAAAATGATTCAAAATTTCTTTACTAAAACACAAAGGATTACATAATGAAAACGAATAATAAACAACCACTTTTATCATTTGAATTTGCAACTTCCACTGGTGAAGTCAAGCCAGTAACCTTTATAAATCCGATTAAAACGATTGTGGCAAATAAAATAGAGGATATTTTTCCATGCTTTGAGCAAATCCAAGAAGCCGTGGAGCAAGGCTTTTATGCGGCTGGATATGTTTCTTATGAAAGTGCTCCTGCATTTGACTCTGCCTTTCAGGTAAGTGAAAATCCGAATATGCCTTTACTCTGGTTCGGAATCTTTTCAGAACCCATTGAAGAAGGTATTACTAGTAATGGAAGCTATGAAAATTCAAAATGGTCACCAGATGTTTCAAGAGAGAATTATAATGCTTCAATCGAATCCATTAAGTCCTCTATCGAAAATGGTGATACCTATCAAACTAATTATACAATTCGACTGCAGTCACAATTTAAAGGGGACGACATCGCCTTTTTCACTAAATTAAAACAAGCTCAATCTTCTAATTATTGTGCATATATCAATACAGGAGAATTTAGTATTTTGTCTGCCTCACCTGAGCTTTTCTTTCATTTGAAGGATCATCATATTACTACTCGACCGATGAAAGGAACGATCGCTAGAGGCAGAACAGTAGCAGAGGATGAAGAGAATGCAAAATGGCTTTATGAGTCAGAAAAAAATCGAGCTGAAAATGTAATGATTGTGGATTTACTGCGAAATGACTTAAGTGTCATTGCACAGCAAGGGACTGTCCAGGTACCAAAACTTTTTGAAATTGAACATTACCCTACTGTTCACCAAATGACCTCTACAATTACTGCAAAGGTAAGACCTAATACTACCTATTTCGACTTGTTTAAGGCCCTTTTCCCATGTGGTTCAATTACTGGTGCTCCAAAAATTAGTACGATGGATATTATCTCGAAGCTTGAAATAGCTGCACGAGATGTCTATTGTGGGGCTATTGGTTATATCACACCAAAGAAGGAAGCAATTTTTAATGTACCAATTCGTACAGTAGTTCTCAACCAAAATACTGAACAAGCTACCTATGGTGTAGGAGGCGGTATTACATGGGATTCGACAGCTTCTGGTGAATATGAGGAGGTTTTAACAAAAGCTAGCCTACTTGAACAAAAGAAGCCTATTTTTGATTTGCTTGAAAGCATTCTACTAGTTAATGGAGAATTGTTTTTACTTGAAGAACATCTTGATCGTATTCAGGAATCATCGAAATACTTTAAATTTCCGTTTAATCGGCAGGAAGTCAGATCTGCTCTCAAAGATGTTGCAAAAGAGTATCCAGTTGGGGAGTTTAAACTTCGATTGCTCATGACAAAATCCGGGCAGCTGAATATTGAAGCACACCCTTTAGTTGAAAGAGCCGTTGAAAAGACTGTCAAATTAGCAGCATACCCTATCAATAAAAAAGAATTGTTTTTATATCATAAAACAACCAATCGCGATATATATACACAACTCCAACAAACTGATGTATATGATGTTTTACTTTGGAACGAAGATCATGAAATTACTGAATTTACAAACGGAAATATTGTCGTGAACATGGAGGGAATTCTTTATACCCCACCGATTCATAGCGGACTTTTAGCTGGGACCTTCCGTGAAAAATTGCTGAGCGAGGGTGAAATCGAAGAAAAAGTTCTGAAGCTAACTGATTTAGAAAATTGTTCTGAAATTTGGTTTATCAACAGTGTACGAAAATGGATAAAGGTTAAAATTATATAACTATGTAAAAAAAGAGAATGTCTTCTTTCGAGATTACATTCTCTTTTTGTGTAATTATACTAAAGAACCACCATTCTTTAGATATAAATCAATACCTTCTGCACAACGGTAGGATAAGGCTCCTACTGTGCCAGTTGGGTTATAGCCTGAGTTATGCGGGAATGCACTTGCACCTGGAACGAAAACATTTTCATAATCCCACATTTGTAAATAACTATTTAAAGCACTTGTGTCTGGGTTATCTCCCATAATTACGCCACCAGTATTATGTGTAGATTGATAAGGAACGATATTATATGGACCTTTTTCTTTCGCTACAATTATTTCAGATGCACCCATTTCCTTCATGATTTCTTCAGTTTTTGATGCCATAAATTTGGACATCTCGTTATCTTGCTCTTTAAAGTCATACGTCATTCGTAGTAATGGATTTCCATATGCATCCTTATAGGTTGGGTCTAAATCTAAATAATGATAACGGAATGGCATAGAAGCACCTTGTGCGTTAAATGATATAGAACGGTTATAATATTTAACTGATTCTTCTTTGAATTTCGCTCCCCAACTTGGTGTATCAGGTTTTACAGCATTATTTTGAATTGGGCGCTTTCCAAGTTGTCCTAAGAAAATATTGGCACCATGGAGGAAATTTAAATCAGAATGGTCAAAATTATCTCCATTAAATTCATCAAGAGTCATACCTAGTGAACCTGCACCAGCGTAAACGTTAAATTCGCGTTCTTCAAAGAAGCCTGTAGTAGAAGCACACATATTTTGATATGCATAGTTTTTACCTATTACACCAGTTCCTGTTTTAGGGTCATATGGCTTCCCTATCCCTGATTGCAATAATAAACGAACATTATTTAACACATAACTTGTTACAGCTACAACTTCAGCAGGCTGAATAAACTCTTCACCTGATTGTGTGTCAACAAATCGTACCCCGGTTGCTCGATTTCCTTCATGCAGAATTTCAACTACATTTGCATGTGTGCGTAGATCGAACTTTCCTGTACTTTCTGCTACTGGTAGAACTGTCACAGTTGGATCAGCTTTAGCCCCGTATTCACAACCAAATCTCTCACAAAAACCACAATATTGACATGCTGCACGAGAAATACCATCAGGATTTGTATACGCTTCGGATAAATTTGCAGATGGTTGTATAAATGGTTTGTAACCTAGATTCTCGCAAGCTTCTTTAAATAAATTCATTGCTGGCGTTTGTTTCATTGGACCCGTTGGATATGGATTTGAACGAGGTCCACCATGGGGATTTTCTTCACCTGATATACCTGCCATTTGCTCAAATTGGTCAAAATATGGTTCAATCTCATCGTAAGTAATTCCCCAGTCTTGAAGAGTCATATCAGCTGGAATTTTATTTTTTCCATAGCGTTCTTCGGTCATTGTTCGAATTTGGAAATCATATGGAAGGAATCTCCATGTTTGACCGTTCCAGTGGACTCCAGAGCCACCCACATCCGTTCCTAATAAGAAAGAACCGTATTGACGCATTGGAAGAGCTCGCATTTTTTCGTTATTTCTAAATGTAACCGTTTCTTTGGATAAATCCTGCATTAAATCGTAACGTAGTGCATAACGAAGTTCATCATGAACCATTAAAAAATCGGATGTCTTACGGCCTTTTCCACGTTCAAGACCAACTACCTGATACCCTTTTTTTGTAAGCTCAGCTGCTAAAATTCCGCCTGTCCAACCAACGCCTATTAACACAACATCCGTTTTAGGTAATGTCGTAGCCATTCTCTATCACTCCTGTAATTTGTTAATTAATTTAAAATTTAAGATTAATGATTGTGTTGTGAGGATAAAGATTTTGGCGCAATTTCCTCAAACTCGTCTTGCTCGATCATGTTAAAGTAACTCATTTGGTGCCCTGGGTATTTCTTCATTTCCCAGCCAGCCATACTTGCATTCCCTCCATACAACGGGTCAGCATATACTCCCTCAATTGTTGTAGAACGAAGTAAATTGAAGAAGTAATTTGAAGAAACTCCTTTCATCTCAACATTTCCATCTTGGAAATCTGTTAGAACTGCATCTTGCTCTTCTCCTGATAATTCAAGGAAGGATTTTTTATATTTCTCAGCACTATGTTTTTCAATTGTTTCTAGGCCTATAGTAAAGATTTCTTGACGATTTAAACTACTTTGATAACCTTGAGTTTCTTCGCCTGGATAGAATGGACCTGACATATATTCCTTTGCGTTTGTTCCCCAGCCGCTAGCTAATTGATGGTCTATAAAATAAGCTACTAATAGTTCTTCTGCACCTGGTCCGTTATCATCGGCAGGGTAGATTCTTTCAACGGCTGCATTTGTTATATCGAATTGATTAGGTGTAAAGAACATTAATGCAGCATTGGCATTTGCATTCCCTGTCCCTTGTGGGGATGGTGTTTGTTTTGGATCTTCCGTTGTCGTTGTTTCATTTGTTTCTTTACCAATTAATGTTCCAACTGCACCACCGACAATTAATCCTCCGACTGTTAAACCAGAATTTTTAAGAAATGAACGTCTGGATGTACGTTTCTCTAGTAGTGGATCCTTTTTATCTTGTTCTGCCATAAAGCAACCTCCTAATTTAACTTTGAAATTAATAAACCATTCTATTTACTTTTAATAAGTAATAAAAATAATATAGTTCACCAGTATTTTGTATCAAATTTACTTTTTAATACTTTTAAATCCAAAATTTTTATTAATTATCCAACTTTTATTAATAAAAAAAATCGGCCCCCATTAAGAGGACCGATTTTTTTATTGATTCTATTCTTTATTTAGTCAGCTACTGTATTTGCATCGGTATTTTGACCTTCGTCTTCCACACCTTGACCACCAACATCGTTACTTACAGGAGGGTGCTGCTCAGAATTTCCACCTGTATTCGTGTCTTCTGGTTCATTTTCTAATTCTGTATCCATATTTGCATCATTATTTTCTCGAAGGGATTTCTCCTGAACCTCTTCTAAATCCTCCTCAATAATTTCCGTTGTTTCATTAACATTATCACTTGTCTCAGTATCTGTTGCATTGTCAGTATTACAGCCGACTAAAGATAAAGAGAGCATTAATAAGAATGGTACGTACCAAAGTTTTTTCAATGAAATAACCTCCAATTTGATTTGGAGTTATTATGTGTGATTTCAGTTTTATTATTCATTAAAAGTATTCATTAAAAGTATCCATTAAATGTTTCAACGCATTTTTACTTAATGTATGTAAAAATAAAATTAATTGAAATATTCAATATTAAAATGATCAATTAAAGCTCCTTTTTCTATTATCGGATGGTTTGAATAAAAATAACCAACTAACATTAGGAGAAAAAATAAAATAAAGGCAACTAGATTTCGTTTTTTCAAAACATCATCTCCTCTATATTTTTTGCATATTACATAATTCTATATAATTCGCAATAATTCCTTTTATTTCAACAAAAAAAGAGTTAAAGCTTAAGTACAAGCTATAACTCCATTATAATTAGCTATAGTATTCAAGAATCTTACTAAGCTTAAGTAATTGACTCATATCACCAAATACTTTTATTTTACCGAATAGAAAGGCTGTATTTGGATTCAACTGGCCGTTTGTTAGTTTTTCAAAATTTTCACTTGTAATCTGAACTGTAGCCGAAGGAGTTTCGCTTATATCAATCAGTTCAGCACGTTCTCCAAGAAACTTTACATTGTAAGACTCCTTCAAATCAGTAAATTCAAATTGAATAATCTTTTCATATCCGTTGATTCCACATCCATCTTTTTCAATTTTTTCGAATAGTTTTTTAATTATTGCTAACGACATTAACTCGCCCCCATGAACAATTTTTGAGATACATCCCCATTAATTTCATCATAACAATGAGATACTAAAATTAACATCTATTTTTTAACAATTCAAAAAAATCTCGACAGTTTTTCAACTGACGAGACTAAATCTAAATGTATTCTGTTACCTGACTACGAACCTCAGCCATATTGATGAGTTTACCTGGACAGCTTTTTTGCACTCCTTCAAGCTCTCGATGGCCAAGTACTTGTAAGGGGGTTAAATTATATAATTTCAACATATAACCACATAGCCATAGAAAGGATGTCCACTGTTGGTTTGTTGGTGACTCACTATCAAAATCTCCTGTCATGCAAATTCCAATGGAGGTGCGATTATGTCCATAGGCATGAGCTCCTACATGTTGTCCTCTACCTTCAATAATGGATCCATCTTTTTCTATAAAATAATTATAGCCTATCCCACTCCAGCCTCGTTCTTTCTGGTGAAAATCATGGCATTCCTCGGCTGTCATATGTTTTCTTGAAGTATGGTGAACAATGATATGTTGTACTTTTTCTAGTGATTCAAAGGGTTCTAAAAAGTGAAGGTTTTTTTGTATAATTTTCATAGCTCTCCTACTGTGATTCTTGGGATTAAATTATTTTTGTTCCACTATATCATTGACTATTTGTATCTGCTTTTATTCCATTTAAGATTAAATCCATATATATTGATACAAGCTCCTCTTCAGATACCTTTCCGTCCGGGTTATACCAATTGTAAGAACGGTTAACCATACCAAGAATTCCAAAAATCACGATATCACTTCTTAAATGATTTCTGAATTCTCCCCTTTCAATACCTTCTTCCATTAGCTTTTCCAGATTAAAGCGAAAGTCTTTTCTATATTTATTGACCAATAGCACCTGTGTTTCATCTAAATGGCGAACTTCTCTATTAAAAACCCTTGCACTCTTTCCATGCACTTTTATATTTTTGATAATTAAATGAATTAGCCTATTCATCTTCTCTTTACAGCTAATATATTCATCATTAAGAATTACTTCCTGCTCCTTTAAAAGCTCTTTTATATAGTTTTGATGAATATCCATTAAAAGCTCTTGTTTACTTTTAAAATAGTAATAAAAGGTCCCCTTTGTTACACCTATCGTATCAACAATATCTTGTATGGAAGTTTTACTGAAGCCCTTCTTATCAAAAAGGTCTATACTTTCTTTAATAATTCTTCCTCGCATAATATTGTTCCCTTCAAAAAATAGATTTTGTTACATTTTTAGTTTGGCTCCCTTTCAATTACTAAAGAGATTCCTTGCCCTCCACCAATACATGCCGTTATGAGGGCATACTTACCAGCAGATCGCTTTAACTCATAAACTGCCTTTGTTATTAAAATTGCACCTGTTGCTCCTAATGGGTGCCCATGAGCAATTGCTCCCCCATTTACATTCAGCTTTTCTGGGTCTATTTCTAATTCTCGGTCACAGGCAATCACTTGAGCAGCGAAAGCCTCGTTTAGTTCAACAATGTCCATATCGGCTAAAGATAGACCAAGCTTTTCCATTAATTTTTTCGTTGCTGGCACAGGTCCAATTCCCATAATGTTTGGGTCAACTCCTGCTACTGTTGCACCTTTAATTGTCGCAAGTGGCTGAATTCCTAATTCTTCAGCTTTCTCACGAGACATGACGACTAGCGCTGATGCCGCATCATTTAGGCCTGAACTGCTACCTGCTGTTACCGTACCATCTCTTTCGAAGGCAGGAGGTAATTTAGCTAAAGCAGCTAAAGTTGAATTGGGACGTGGATGTTCGTCTTTGTTGAAGAGTACAGGCTCTCCTTTACGTACAGGAATACTTATCGGCACGATTTGTTCATCAAAACGTCCTTCCTCGATGGCTCTTGCCATTCTTTGCTGACTTCTTAATGAATACTCATCCTGCTCTTTTCTAGTTATCTCATATTTTTTCGCTAGATTTTCTGCAGTAGTTCCCATTGCAGGATTACCGATTTCCTCAGGTGCAAGCAGGGATTTTCGATGTTTTGGAGGGATAGAGCTATAGGCTTTTTCAGGACGTTCATATTGATAGGGTGCACGACTCATACTTTCAATACCACCAGCAACATAGATATCACCCGCACCAGATTCAATAGCTTGCGCAGCTAACGCAACAGCATTGATTCCAGAGCCGCATTGTCGGTCAATTGTTAACCCCGGTATGTTCACAGATAGACCACCTTGTAATGCTGTCAATCTAGCAATATTGCCACCACCACTAAGAACATTTCCTAAAATAACATCATCGATTAGTTCAGGATTTATATTTGCACGCTTAACCGCTTCTTTAATGACTTCCCCACCATAATAGTGGGCAGGAATACTCGCCAAAGTCCCACCTTGTTTCCCAATTGCAGTACGCACTGCTGATACAATTACAGCGTCTCTTTTCATAGACCCTTCCTCTCATATATTTACTTTGAATTAAAAGGAGGGCTGCCTCTTTTAGTTTATTTTAATAGAGACAAACCCTCTAACATTAGCAAAGTTCAAATTTTATTTTTCCCTTAACGACATCTTTTTCATGCTGGTTTACGGCTTTTACATCAAAGAGTAGTGATTGGTCAATTTTCTCCACTAATTCCGCCTTTAATGTAAGTACATCATTTAAAAACACCATTCCAGAAAAGCGGATATTATAATCTGTAATATACCCGTCTTCATAGTAAGGAGTAAAAAGTTTTGAAAGATTCCCCATTGTCCACATACCGTGAGCAATTATCCCTGGCAAACCCGCTTTCTTAGCTTCCTCGTCTATTGTATGGATTGGGTTAAAATCTCCGGAAGACCCTGAATACTTGATTAAATCCATTCTACTTACAGGTTTAAGGATTGTTTCAAGTGATTCACCAATACTGATTTCCTTTAAAACTGTCATACGTTCAATGACCTCCTAACGGTTTCAGTGATGATGGTGATTGATTCCTCGGTGAAGATTAAGTGTCCGTTCGAATCCTCACCATATCTTCTCATTTTTAGAAAGCCCATTTTCCCTGTACTACCTTCTTTTTCATAGTAATCTTCTATTTTTGAATAACAGTAGACTTCTTCTCCTATCAATAGCGGTCTTTCATAATGATAAATTTGCTCTCCGTGAATCAGGCCATTCAAGGGTAATTTTAGACCATCAATTGTCCCAGATCTTAAAACTCGAGGGAAGGTAGGAGGTGCAATATTGGTACCAAACCTAGATTGTTTCCCCGTTTCTTCATCTATATAAATTGGATGATTATCTCCAATCGAATCGGCAAAGCGTCTAACAAGCTCTCGTTCAACTACATTCTTAACCTTGGTTGAAGTTAGACCGATATAATCTGTATACATGCGTCACACTCCTTTTTATTAATTTGTTGGCCCACCTGCCACATAGATTACCTGACCGTTAACAAAAGAAGATTTTTCGTCTGCAAAGAAGGCTACTGCATTGGCAATATCACTTGGTTTTCCAGCTCGCCCAACTGGTATTTTACTCGCTACTCCCTTTAAGAAATCTTCAAAGGACACACCTATTCTTTCTGCTGTTGCCTTTGTCATATCAGTTTCTATGAATCCTGGAGCAACTGAGTTTGAAGTAATTCCAAACTTTCCAAGCTCCTTGGCAAGCGTTTTTGTTAGCCCCTGTAAACCAGCTTTTACAGCGGAGTAATTGGCTTGCCCTGGATTTCCTAATGCTGAAGTTGAAGAAATATTAATGATTCTCCCGTACTTTTGCTGCACCATATACTTTTGTGCAGCACGCGTTGTATTAAATGCACCCTTCAAGTGAACATCAATTACTTGATCCCAGTCACTATCTGTCATTTTGAAAAGTAAGTTGTCTCGGATGATTCCTGCATTGTTGACTAATATATCAATAGAACCAAACTCTTTCACTACCTGCTCCATTGCAGCTTCTACTTCTGCTGCTTTCACAACATTTGCTTGAATTGCCAAAATGTTGATGCCCTTTTCCTTAAACTCTGCTTCAACTTCCTGTAAGGCTTCTTCATTGATATCAATAATGGCAATCTTAGCCCCTTCTTCAGCAAAAGTCTCTGCAATTCCTTTGCCAATTCCACGGCTACCACCTGTAATAAAAGCAACTCTATTATCAAACCTCTGTGTCAAATTAAATTCCTCCTATTTATATACTAAAATTATGTCCTAATATTCTATTAATAGTTTTATAGAAATATTCTGAGGGCAGCGTTTTTTCTTCAAAATGAGATTGAGTATTTGTAGACTGCATCCAAATTGAAAATTATTCCTTGAATGAAGCACTTCTCACTTAGGACTTTTTAATAGATTTAATCTCCATTTATCAATCGGTACTGATAGACACCATTTAGTTTTTCTGCAAATACAATATTTCGCTCTTGGAGCATATCAAGAACACTAACAATCTCAAAAACAAAGGTGATCACAGCCTTTTCATATCTACCTCGGTACATGTCTTGGATGATTTCAAGTCCTGTTGCACTATTATCTAATTTCTTCAAGGTATTGATGACACGATTTGCTCGGTTTTCAATATTATTGATGTGTCCATCAATTGCCCCATTTAAATTATCAATGATAGGGCCATGTCCTGAATAAGTTACTTTTGCTGGAAGCTTTCTGCATATTTCCAAATTATTTAGGTATTGCAGCAAGGGCTTAGCTCGCTCTTCTCCTTGTTTAGGCGCATCTAAAAATATCCCGCCATGTACGCCTTTTATGATGTTATCACCACAAATAAACTGCTGAGTATCTCCGCAATAAAGAGAAATATGATCCTGAGAATGTCCTAGTGTTTCAATTACTTTCCAACCAGGCAAACCTGGCACAGAATCGCCATCTTGAAGCACTTCATCAACCGTAGCAAGCTGGAAGTAATCACGGTGTCCCTTACGATATGCCCATTTAATGGCCAATTCCTTTGTTAAACCAAATTCTAGGAATAGTCTCTCAAAAAATTCCGAGCTCCATGCTAGATAGCTCTCATCTTTTAAAATCATTTCAGTATCCTTATGTGCGTAGATAGAGACTGATGGATTTTTTTCTAGAATCCAATCCACCATGCCGGTATGATCATTATGATGATGAGTTATCACAATTTGCTCGATATCTGTTAGCCCTAAGCCTAACAGATGGAGCCCCTTATTTAACTCATCCCAGCCTTGCTTATTTTTTAGCCCTGCATCGATAAGGGTTAATTTCTCTCCAAAAACAACATATGAATATACTGGACCAATTGGAAAGTTGGTTGTTAACTCCAATCTTTCTACTCTTTGCAATGTACTCAATCCTTCTTTTATAAGAATGTGTTCTCACATACCTTTCATGAAAGCTAGTAATTTATAAATAGATTCTATTTATCGATCCAAACATCCTTCAAATAGCCATACCCATAAGAAGCGTGTGGATATAGATCCTTTACATAAGCATGTCTTGGAGTAGTTGTATAGTAAGTAGTTAATGTTACTGGATTCACCAAGTTTTCTAATACATAACGCTGAATTTCATGTACATATTCTTTTCTTTCGTTTACATCTAAGATAAGTCGTTGCTCGTCAAGCATTTTGTCTAATTCTGGATCACTTATGTTGTACCAATTTCGTGAACCATTTGTATGAAGCTGTGTTCGAAGCCACTCGTCTGGCTCTTGGAAGTAGGTTTGATAGCCTATCCCCATATCGTAATCTACTTTTGGCCATCTTTCTGAGAAGTAGGCAGCATATTCGACAATTTCGATTTCTACATTTATTCCGATATTTCTTAAATCCTCTGCAACCCATTGAGCAACACGTACTAATTGTTCTCCGTAACCATTTGTAACAATCATTGTTGTATCAAAACCATTTGGATATCCTGCTTCTGCTAAAAGCTTTTTCGCTTCTTCCGGATTGTATGGTTGTAAGGCTTCACGTTCCTCCAAAGGTAATGCCCAATCTCCTAAAGAAGGGTTAACAGGTCCGCTCGTTTCCCCGCCTCCATAGATTGCATTTACCATAGATTGACGGTCGACAGCCATGCTTATCGCTTTGCGAATTCGTATATCGTCAAAAGGCTTGCGCTCCATGTTCATATAAAGCTGTTCTTGTGTAGGGAATAATGCATCAAAAATAGTGATATCTGGATTCGTTTTCTGGAGCTGAGTGAGCTGTTCAGGTGATAATTGACCAATTCCATCTGCCTGCCCTGTTCTAAACGCTGCGATTCTAGATCCTTGATCTGGCACCACTTTATAAATTACTTCATCAAGATAAGGTTTACCTTCCTCATAGTAGTTCGGATTTTTTTTATATGTTGCTTGCACATTATCCTCCCATTTTTCTAATACAAAAGGACCTGTTCCAATTGCATCTGTTGCTAAATCTACTTTCCCCTCCATAGCCTCTTTCGGTAATATCCACATAAAATGGTTAGCCATAAAGTTTAAGAAAGGCGCAAATGGTTGTTTCAAAGTGAAAACTACAGTTTGAGGATCTTGAGCTACAATACTTTCTACCTCCGAAAGCAGGGCCGCTTGATGTCCAGGTAGAGAAATAATTCTTTCCATTGTGGCTACAACATCCTCTGCTGTAACCTGTCTACCATTTACCGGTTCCTTATCATGCCAGTACGCCTCGCGAAGGAAGAAAGTATAAACTTTTCCATCTTCAGAGATAGTCCAATCCTCAGCTAAATCTGGTACAACATTATAATCTGTATAGTCAACACCTGGTCCTGTTTCATAGGATACTAGCTTGTTATAAACTAGACCTGCCATCATATGAGTGTAGATGGATGACTGACGATGAGGATCTAGCATATCTGGATCCGCGGCAGATAATATTGTATATGTTCCACCACTTTTAGGCTCTGAGGATGCTGCTTCCTCAGTATTATCAGTACCTGGTTCATTAGTTGAATTATTAGAGGAGCATGCACTCAAGACCACTATCAATATCCCGAAAATCAATAAACTTACTATCGATTTCAACCTTTTCTCCATATCATTTCCTCCCATGGAATTCTTTTTAACGAGCTAAGACATTTTTGGATCTAGGAAATCTCGAAGTGCATCCCCAAATAAGTTAAATGCCAATACCAAGATACTTAATGCTAAGCCTGGGAAAAGTACAAGCCATGGCGCACTTTCCATATATCTGCTCGCATCACTCAGCATTAGTCCCCAAGAAGGATTGGGGGGTGGTGTTCCTATTCCAAGAAAACTAAGCGATGCCTCTGCTATAATCGTTTGACCAAAGGCAAGACTTGCCATAACAATAATAGGTGCCATCATATTCGGTAATCCATGCTTCAAGATGATTCTAAACGAACCTGCCCCTACGGAACGGGAAGCTTCAACATAATTTGATTCTCGAATTCTCAGCATTTCCCCTCGTACAATCCTGGCAAATCGGGGTACTTCTATAATCACCAGTGCAATAATCACATTTTGTATAGCAGGTCCAAGCAGCGCCGCGATAAACAAAGCTAGAATCAATGCAGGAATTGACATGATGGCATCCATTATCCGTTGAATAATCATATCTACAATTCCACCGAAGTAACCTGAAATCATTCCTATCATTGTTCCTAAAAAAATTGAAATGACAACTGTTGCAATTCCAACAAGTAAGGAGATACGAGAACCATAAACAAGGCGACTAAACACATCTCGACCTAAATCATCAGTTCCCATAATATGATCAGCACTTGGAGCTGCCAAAAAAGCTGCACGATCCTGGCTTATTGGGTCAAAGGGTGCGATGATTGGAGCAATAATTGCAACTGCGACCACTATTAGGATGATTAAGAGCGATACAAAGCCGATTTTTTGTGTGTAGATAAATCGTTTGCAGTCCTCTTTAAATTTTTTTAGATGCAAATTCTTGCCTGCTGAAATCCTCTCTTTCGGCAACTCAGAGTCTAATTGAACTTGGGACATGTGAATCACTTCCTTTTCTTGAAACAAGAATAATGACTATATTATTTAGCTCTAATTCGTGGATCTACCCATCCATACATAACATCTACAATCAGATTCACTAGTAAAAACATCGCACCAAACACCAACACTGTCGATTGAACAATCGGATAATCTCTTACCAAAACCGATTCAAAAATTAGACTGCCCAAACCTGGAAGTGCAAATATCGATTCAAGAACGACAGTTCCACCCAGTAAATAACCCACCTGTAAACCGATTAGTGTAATAACAGAAACTAAAGAATTTCTAAGCGCGTGCTTGAATATTACAATCCCTTCTTTAGCACCCTTTGCTCGCACAGTTCTTATAAATTCAGAATGCAATACTTCAAGAACGGCCGACCTAGTCATACGGACGATACTTGCACTGAGTGTAATCGCCAGACAGATTGCCGGTAAAAACATTTGCTGTAGATTTACAATGGGATTTTCAGCAAATGATTGATAGCCTAGTGGTGGTATCCAATTTAAAGCTAAGGATAATACTGTTAGCAATATTAGCCCCAACCAAAAATTAGGTATGGATAAACCACCTATAGAAATGACTTTTAAAAAGTGGTCGATAAATGTATTTTGTTTTACAGCTGATATTACCCCTATCGGTATTCCAATAATAATGGCTAAAATTATTGACATAATCGCCAATTGAATAGTGACCGGAAGTCTTTCTAGAATAATTTGTGACACCTGATGTCCTGACCAAAGGGATTTTCCTAAATCGCCTTGTATAGCATTTGTTCCCCAGTCAACCAGCTGTCCTAATACACTCTTATCTAGCCCCATTTCAACCTTTAATGCCTCCATTTGTTCTGCTGAAGCACCTGAATTCGCTAACTGGAGAGTTACAACATCACCAGGGACTGCCCTCATGATGATAAAAATAAAAGTAGTCATAATAAATAGAACGAATATTCCGAATATTAAGCGCCTGACAATATATTCAATCATGTCCTATGCTCCTCCCCATAGAGATGACATGAAACAATATGACCTTCCGATTGAGCCTTCATTACTGGTTTTTGTTTCTTGCAAATATCCATCGCATATGGGCATCTCGTATGGAATTTGCACCCTTCAGGAGGGTTAGAGGGACTTGGCACTTCCCCTTTTAAAATGATTCTATCAGGTTCTATATCAGGATTTGGTACTGGGACTGCGGATATAAGGGCCTTTGCATATGGATGCAGTGGTTCCTTAAATAACTCTTCCGAATCTGATACCTCAACAATCTCTCCCAAATACATCACCGCAATTCGATCCGAAATATACTTAACTACATTTAAATCGTGAGAGATAAACAAATAGGATAATCCCAATTTAAGCTGTAAATCTTTTAGTAGGTTGAGTATTTGTGCCTGAACAGAGACATCCAATGCTGAAACTGCCTCATCGCAAATCAATAGCTCTGGTTCAGTTGCCAATGCTCTGGCAATCCCAATTCTTTGCCTTTGTCCCCCAGAAAATTGATGAGGAAATTTAAACATATCGTTTTTGGATAAACCTACAATTTCAAGTAACTCTCCGACTCTTTCTTTTTTCTTGGCACCCTTTGCTAAATTATGAACTTCCAAGGGTTCACCAATTATATCCATTATCGTCATCCGCGGATTCAAGGAACTATATGGATCCTGAAAAACAAACTGTATTCTTTTCCTAATTCCTTTTTTATCTTTTCTATTTACATTTGCTAATTGCTTTCCATCAAAGCTTACATCACCATCGGTAGCATCTATAAGCCCTGTTATTAAACGTCCTACGGTTGATTTACCACAACCCGATTCGCCTACTAAACCCAGTACCTCTCCCTTATTTATAGCAAGCGATACCCCATCAACAGCCTTAACGTGACCAATAGTTCGAGACAAAACCCCTTTTGTAATCGGGAAGTATTTTTTCAAATTAATTACTTCTAATAGGTTATTTTTACTAACTAAATGCTCATTGATGGCAAAATCAGCCTCATTATGGTCTGTACTAATTGGAATGTCCCATGCTTCTTGTAGATTAGGATCTGCAATCCAGCACTTACTTACCCGATTATTCTCAACATCGAATAATGGCGGCTCCTCATTTTTACATTTTTCTGTAGCAAGAGGACACCTAGGATGAAAACGGCAGCCTGTTGGCATATCCTTCAAGCTTGGTACATTCCCTTTTATCGTTTGCAGTCTCCGATTCTTATCTGTATCTATTTTCGGAATACTTTTTAATAGTGCTTCTGTATATGGATGCACTGGTTTGTTAAACAAATCCTTCACATTTGATTGCTCGACAACCTGCCCTGCATAGACAACAACTACTTTATCAGCCATTTCTGCAACAACACCTAAATCATGGGTCACTAGAATAATGGCTGTTCCAAATTGATCTTGTAAGTCTTTTAACAATTGCATGATTTGTGCCTGGACTGTCACATCTAGAGCGGTAGTTGGCTCATCTGCAATAATTAGATTTGGTCTACATGCAAGAGCAATAGCAATCATTACCCGTTGCCTCTGTCCACCGGATAATTGATGAGGAAAAGCATCGATTCTACTTTCAGGATCAGGCAACCCAACTAGCTTCAATAATTCCAGAGCTCTTAGACGCAATTCCGTTCTACTTAGGTCTTCATGAATTTTGATGGTCTCAATAATTTGATCTCCGATAGTATACACTGGGTCCAAGCACGTCATTGGATCCTGAAAAATCATAGCAATCTCGTTTCCTCTAATTTTCCGGATCTCATCATTACTCAAATCCTTCAAATTCAAATCATTGAATAATATTTTCCCTGAAATCACTTCACCATTACTATCTAGTAATCTTAATATGGAAAGAGCAGATACACTTTTACCTGATCCTGACTCGCCAACAATGGCTACAGTCTCACCCTTTGCAATACTAAAGGAAACCCCATCTACTGCCTCTAGATGTCCTTCTCTTGTTTTAAATACCGTTTTCATGTCTTCCACTTTCAAGAGTGTATTCGCGTTTTGGGCCAATAAAATTCCTCCTTTCATCTTTAGTTTCATAGCTTTAGTTATCTAAAGTAAGTCTAGCAAAATGCTCTCTTAGCTTTGTTTTCAATATTTTACCCACTCCATTTCTTGGCAGCTCCTCGATAAACTCAATATGGCGTGGGGTTTTATATTTTGCCAGGTTTTTTTGGCAATAATCAATCAATTCACCCTCACTTACATTCGCTCCAGGTTTTTTCACAATACAGGCAAGGATTTCTTCTCCCATCCTCTCTGAAGGGACACCAATTACTGCGGCTTCTAGCACTGCGTCGTGCTTCACTAATAATTCTTCTAAATCTCGCGGATATACATTAAATCCACCTCGAATAATTAAATCCTTTTTACGATCGACAATATACAAATAGCCCTCATCATCAACCTTTGCCATATCACCTGTATGAAGCCATCCGTTTTGCAGCGCTTTTTTAGTTGCTTCTTCATTTCTAAAATAACCTGGTGTTACATTTTCACCTAAAACCAATAATTCTCCCACTTCACCAACTGGTAGCTCTTGCCCTTGCTCGTCGACAATTTTTATTTGTACACCTGGCATTGGAACTCCCACAGAGCCTTCTTTAATAGGCATCCCATTTCGTTGAGATGCTACTCCTGGCGAAGCCTCTGATAATCCATAAGCGTCCCTTACCTCTGCGCCAAACCTTTCTTTAAATTTATGGCGTAAACTTATGGCTAAAGCAGCTGATCCAGACCCTACTGTTTCTAAGCTAGACAAGTCATATTGCTCAGCATTGGGGTGGTAAAGCATTGCATGCACCATAGCCGGAACTGCCGCAAAGGATTTTACCTTGTACTTTTCGATTACTTTAAATACTTCCTCTGCCTCAAATTTGGAGAAGATTACAACAGAGCTTCCAAGCAAGAACATTCCGTTCATAATTCCAAACCCATAAATATGTGCTAATGGAAGAACACCGATTGTAGTGCCTCTTGTATCCTCTTCATCTCGTAAAGCTAATCCTGACATAGAATTGGCATATAGATTTTTATGTGTAAGCATAACACCCTTAGGTACTCCTGTTGTACCAGATGTATATAAGATAACTGCTACATCAGATTCTTTTAAATCTAAAGAAGCATTTTCATAGATAGGCATATTCACCAGTGCTTTATCCCATTCGATAATATCGGTACCTTTTTGCATATCACTTTCATTTGGTTGGTCGATACAAATAACTTTAGGTTTTTCACTTAATCCATTTGCAGCATTCGTAATTTTTTGTAAGAGAAGTGATGATGTAATGACCACTTTTGCTTCAGAATTTTTCAGTATAAAGTTAATTTCATTTTCATGAAGGAGGTACATAACTGGAACGATGATGCCTCCTGCACCTAATACACCCTGATAAGAAAAGATGACCTCTGGACAATTCGGCATGCAAATAAGTACTCGATCCCCTTTTTCCACACCAAGTGAATGAATCAGACTTGAGACTTTTTTACATATAATCTCTGTCTCACAATTTGTGTAAGATTTGTCATTATAGTAAAGAAGGTTATACTCACCAAACTTTTTAATATTTTCCCCTAATAATTCAGTTAGTAGCATGTTACCCTCCTAAATTTATTTACTATTTTCATAGTAAAATTTTATATTCAAATATATAAAACACTTTCATTTATAAGGAGCCAACTATTCTCTAATATGAGTTACTAGTGTCTTTTAAATGGTAAGGGAATATGAATTCTTCGTTGTGAAGCAGAAAGAAATGTTATTCCAAGAAGAAGAGCTGTAATAATTGCGGAAGTTATAAATGGAGCTGATGCCAGGAATACAAATACCCATCCCCCCCAAAGCGGACCTAATATTCTTCCTAAGCTATCCATAGAATGTTGGAGTCCCATCGTAATGCCTTGCCCCATCTCATTTCGTTTTGATAGCAACGCGATTGTTGTTGGACGAACTAATGACTGACCAAAACCGGTGAAGATACACCCTATTAGGGCAACCCATATAAATGGCGCAAAACTGATAAAGCAATAACCGATTGTTGCAATGACTAAGCCGAATTTTGTAATGGTTTCTTCATCCCAAAGATCGTAGCATTTCTTAAGTAGAAAGAATTGCACGATAACAGATGTACCTGCCTGCGCACTAAAGGCTAAACTTACAAATATTGGAGTAGCATCGAAGCGTTCAATCATAAAATACCCAAGTAAACCAAAGAAACTAGAAGCAGCGATCGATAAACCCAAAATAATCGTATAGTGATTCCAATATCCAGCTTTAGTTACCATTAAAAGCGATTGCCAAAAAGTTATATCCTCTGTTGAAGTAGAATCCTCACCGTCGCTTTCCTTTTCATCATTACTAATTTTTGTATCTTGGATATAGAAATGTGCAAATGGAAGTGTGATTAATGCCAACACTCCAGCAATCATAAATGGTACCACTACACCAAGCGGAGAAAAGAGTCCCCCAATAGCCGGACCACAAAGGAAACCGAGCCCATTTACAGCACCCATTTTAGCAATAGCCTGATTCCTATACTCTTTTTTAGTTTGATCTGCCACCATTGAAAAAGCGGCAGGGTGTGCACCTGATGAAATCGCGGCACCAATTAGCCTTACTAACAGCAATTGCCAATAATTTTGAGCAAAAATTAATAGTAAAAAGGCGATTCCAAAGCCAAAAACACCCATTATTAATACGGGTTTTCTTCCTATCTTATCTGCCAAACGTCCCCAAATTGGTGCAGTTATCAGCTGTGCAATAGCCCAGATAATGATCAATGATGACATTTGGACTGAAGTTAGGTTTAAATCATCTGCTAAAAAAGGTAAAGTAGGAAGCACTATTCCATAACCTGTCATCGTCAAAAACATTATGAATCCTAGTAAAAAGAATGCCTTCCTATCCATCATAACTTCTCATCTTCTTTCACTATGGTAGAACAGAAACGGAAGATGAAGCATTCTTCCGTTTTTGTCACTTTTATTTAGTGCATGCCCCTTAATACAAGCACTAAATAACTCAAAAATATGGAAGAACTTTTTGTCTTACGGTATATTCATTCAAGAATACTTAGTATAACTAACCGGTTAGTATTATTAGGGTATAATAACTGACCAGATAGTATGTTGATAACGAGTTCTTTGCAATTCTTGTTTTTTTATAATAACTCTCCCACTTTTGCATGCCCTTTTAATAGGTTACGTGCAATTGTTCGACGTTGAATTTCATCAGTACCTTCAAAGATTCGATACAGTCTAAGCTCTCTATACCAACGTTCGATTGGTAATTCCTTCGTATAACCCATTCCACCATGAATTTGAAGAACACGATCGACAACCTCGTTTGCCATAATTGCACCATTTAATTTGGCCATTGAAGACTGATGACGTGCATCCATTCCATTTTCAGCCATCCATGCAGCTCTAAAGACAATCCATTTTGCTGCTTCAATTTCAACAGCTGAATCTGCAATCATCCATTGTACTGCTTGACGTTCAGCAATCGGCTTCCCGAAAGTAACACGAGTTTTTGAATAATCGATGGCCATTTGTAATAATCTCTCTGATGCACCAATTGCCCCAGCTGGAATCATATATCGCCCTTGACCAATCCATTGCATCCCCAGGTTAAACCCTTGCCCTATTTCGCCTAAAATATTTTCTTCTGGAACACGTACATTATCAAATACAAGAGTAGCTGGGCCCCATTCACCCATTGTATAAATATATTCAGATGTCCAGCCCATTTCTCTATCAACTAAGAAGCAAGTTACACCGCCGTTTGCACCCTTTTCTTTATCAGTAACAGCAAAAACCATCGCAAAATCTGCTTCATTTCCGTTTGTTATAAATACCTTTTCTCCATTTAAAACCCAATGATCCCCATCTTTTACAGCCTGCATTGTAATACTTCTAGCATCAGATCCTGCACCTGGTTCAGTTAATGCAAAGCATGAACGTCTTTCCCCATTGATGGTAGGTAATAAATATTTCTTTTTTTGTTCTTCGTTACATAAATATAGAATGTTGTCAGCTGTACCACCAAAGTTAAACGGCACAAAAGTTCTACCTAACTCCATAGCTATTAATACCGACATAATCGGACCTAAATTCGCACCACCATATTCCTCAGGTGTATTGATGCCCCAGAAGCCAATCTCTTTTGCTTTTTCTCGTAATTCCTTTACCTTTTCACGTGAGATTCCAGGTCTACCTTCTCTTTCGTTTTTTAATACCTCTTGCTCTAATGGTTTAAGTTCTTTATTTACAAAGTCACGAACTGTTTTTTGAATCATTTTTTGCTCATCTGTTAATGTAAAATCCATTCAAATCCATCTCCTTAAAGTCAAATTATTTGAGTAGAAAATTGTTAAACAATGTTCACAATTTTTCGGAATACTCAGTTACAACACGGTATGTAAATTTCAAATCACTTATGCGAAAAAAATAAAGCGTTTTCATTAAGAAACTAATTATTATTTTTCTGGATTTAATCATAAAAAAGTTCCTACCAAAGATGGTAATGTCAGCTAGGTATCCTCTTTGATGATTACTTATCTTTTGGTCATATCTCATATATTTGCAGGATTAATCGTATAATTAATAGAATATTAATTTAATACTTTTGAATGGAGAAATTAGTCATGAAATTTAAGAAATTTCTATTTATCCTGCTTGCACTATTAGTTGTATTTATCGGTTTTACATTAACGAATACATTTTTAACAGCCTCAAAACAACCACCTATTGTTCCTAGCTCCGTGGAACTTGATGAAAATGCAGCTATAGAGAAGTTTTCGAAAGCGCTTACGTATAAAACTATTTCCTATCAAGAACGTGAAAAATTTGATTTACAGGAGTTTGACAAATTCATCTCTTTTTTAATGGATAGTTATCCAACCGTTCACGAAAATCTAGAGTTAGAGACCATCAATGATTACGCTCTTGTATACAAATGGGAAGGCACAAACCCTAATACTAAACCCATTGGTCTAACCAGCCATTATGATGTCGTACCAGTCCTTAGTGGAACAGAAGGTAATTGGGAAAAAGACCCATTTAGTGGAGCCGTACAAGACGGGTTAATCTGGGGGCGTGGAACGTTAGATGATAAAATCGGTGTTATCGGAATATTAGAGGCCGCTGAATACTTACTTAAAGAAGGCTTTACACCTTCGAGAGATATCTATTTTATGTTTGGGTTTGATGAAGAAATCGGTGGCGAGCTAGGAGCAAAAGCCATTGCAGATAGTCTAAAACAACGAGGAATACAATTTGACTTTGTTCTAGATGAAGGCGGTGCTATAGTTGAAAATATGGTGCCGGGAGTTGACCAACCAGTTGGGGTTGTTGGAATATCTGAAAAAGGCTCTGCTACTGCTGAATTGACGATAAAAGGTAGTGGTGGACATTCCTCCCAGCCTAAAGATCGAACAAATATCGGGCGTATTGCAAGCGCTATTGCAGCACTAGAAGAAACTCAATTTGAAGGGAAATTACGAGGTCCCGGCAATGACTTATTTGAATTTGTTGCACCAGAAATGAGCTTTGGCATGAAATATGTCTTTTCAAATAAAATTATATTCAAGTCCATAATTGAGCAGATTTTGCTTAAGGAGCCAGCTACAGCAGCACTAATTCGTACAACCATCGCCCCTACTATCTTCCATGCTGGTGAACAATATAATGCGTTGCCTGAAGAAGCAACCGCAATAATAAATTTACGATTAATGCCAGGAGATTCGTTAGAGGATGTGAAAGAATTTATTGTTAAAACTATAGATGATGATGGGATTACAGTTACAGTCACTGGTTCAGAAAGTTCTAGTGTATCATCAACAGACGGTCCTCAATTTAAAGCAATTCAACAAGCAGCACGAAATGTCTATAATGATGCCATCATTGCACCATATTTAATGTTCGCTGGTTCAGACGCTAAGCATTATGATATTATCTCTGACAATACCTACCGCTTCTTGCCAGTTCAAATTACATCTGAAGATTTAAACAGAATGCATGGCACCAATGAACACATAAGTAGTGAAAACTATATTAATGCGATTAAATTCTATGTAGAAATTATGAAAGTAACTAATCAATAATTATCTTTAGGCATTCGTCATGGGCGATTGCCTTTTTTATATTTTCCAATTGAAAAATTAAAAGGTTGGATTTTTTACCAACCTTTTTACTATATATTAACTTGCCCTATAAAAGTTTATATTAGGAATTCTGATAATTTTCTTTTGCAACCTTCTAAATATGTAGAAGATATATTCTCGGCTTTTAGATGTAAGTCCTGAGATTATTGGTGAGCTGACTAATATGAAAAATCAAATAAAACAAACTGTTAGATTAATATGGATTTGTTGGATGATAAACACTAATAAAAAATTGCACATGACTTTCTTCAAGTGCTAGCGCTCTTATAAATAATGCATTTTGAGCAGTTAATGCTAATTCTGAATTGGCAGGAACAATTTCTTCGACTAGCACCTCATCATCATCTTCCATACTTATTAAGACATCATTGTCAGACAAATTACGCGCTATTACTGTTATAAGAAGTGGCGCACGCATGGGTGATGCTGGGGCTGCATATATGAGTGTGTAATCTTGATTTTTTGGAGGTTCCTCTACCGTGTCAGTTTCAGGAAAAAAATTAGAGGAATCATCAATGGTTGTATCCTCTTGATTATTTTCAGTTATTGAATCTTCTTCTATAATCAGCTTTTGCTCTCCACCTATCGTGGCATTCACACAAAAATTTTGACCGATGATGAGCGAATTCCTCTCAAAAATCACTTCACTTTCTATCCGATTGTTCCCACGATCATCATTTGTATCTTTATTGGAATTCCAGTCCAAACCCATTCTCAGCCCTCCTTCTCTTTACTAGTTAATGCTGTGTAAAGTGAATTGGAAGGGCTAATCAATTAAAAATTAAAGAAAATCTGTAACAAAATTCATTTTTATTGTTTAACTTGCTGAGGAATTACAATTTGAAATAAGCGCAAAATACATAGGGGAGGTGAAGAAATGTCAAAATGGCAACGTAATACATTTAGAAAAATGAAAAAACCAAAGAAAATCAATAACCGTGAAGAAATTTCACAGGAGCAAAATTTTGAAAAAGCTTTAAAGAAAATTGAATACCAAGATAATAAGATTAACGATTAACCCTTACCAAAAGATCTCTTTTTATAGAGATCTTTTTATTTAGATATAATATCTCCTTAATTAATTCAACTCAAACCTCCTCATTTAATACAAATAAAGGAAAATGAACGCGTTTTCATTCCATTTTCTTACAAATATCACTACATATTGATAAAACGTGAACTTTATGTGAATAACTTTTGAATAGATGGTGAACCTTTTGTGAATTCCCTTTTTTCTCGATGTTTTTACTATTCCAATGCTTAAAATAGAGTTATAGTGTTGGAGGAAGTCAACAGGTGATTTTCTTTTGACTAATAAGGGAAGGTGAATATCTTTATGAGAAAAAAATGGACATTATTAACGTCAATGATGGCATTTGTCTTTATATTAGCTGGTTGTGAACCACTTTTAGTTTTAGATCCAAAAGGTCCACAAGCCCAAAGACAAGCGAATGATATTATGTTATCAATCGGCATCATGTCTGTAATAGTAATCGTTGTCATGGTCATCTTAACATTTATTCTATTTAAGTATCGTGAATCAAAACTGCCTGACGATTACGAACCACCACATATCCACGGCAATAAATGGGTTGAAATTGTTTGTGTAGGTGTACCAATTTTAATAGTAGCTTATTTATCATTTGTCTCTGTAAAAAGTAATTATATCGTTGAATCAGCACCAGAAGGTTATGAAAATCAAGAACCTTTAGTAATCTATGCTTCCTCTTCTGACTGGAAATGGCACTTTAGTTATCCAGAAGAAGGTATTGAAACAGTAAACTACCTATATATTCCGACAGATCGTCCGTTAGAATTCAAGCTTTATTCTCACGGTCCAATCACAAGCTTCTGGATTCCACAGCTTGGTGGACAGAAATATGCAATGTCTGACATGGTAACTACTTTACATTTAGCTGCAGATGCTGCTGGAGAATTTATGGGACGAAATGCGAACTTTAGTGGTAAAGGCTTCGCTGAAAATACGTTCAACGTAACAGCAATGCCTCAAGCAGATTTCGATGATTGGGTTAAGGAAGTGCACGAAACTGCCAAACCAATTACTGAAAGTGAATTTGAAAAATTAATAGAACCAGGTCACCTTGGACAAATGACCTTTACGGGTACTCATTTAGAATTTAGTCCAGCTCCAGAACACGCACATAACGAAGTTTCTGATGAAGACAATAATGAAAGTCATGAACATACAAATCACGAAGATCACACTGAAGATGAAACAGACCACAGCGGTCATTAATTTGAAAAGCTAAAGATGAGTTTCAAAGACTAGTATTTTAGCTTGAAAGGAGAAAAAAGGATGGAATTCTTAGAACGATTTGCCATACCTCATCCAAGTCCAGCGATCTATGCCTCAATGGTTGCCATTGCTTTAGTTAGTATTGGTATTCTTGCAGGCTTAACATATTTCAAAAAATGGGGCTATTTATGGCGCGAATGGTTAACAACTGTTGACCATAAAAAAATCGGGATTATGTACTTAGTCTCTGCCCTACTTATGTTATTCCGCGGTGGTGCTGATGCCATTATGATGCGTGCTCAGCTGTCTGCACCGGATATGAAATTATTAGATGCACAACACTATAACGAAATTTTCACAACTCATGGTGTTGTTATGATTATCTTTATGGCTATGCCATTTATCTTTGCATTTATGAACCTAATCGTACCATTACAAATCGGTGCACGAGATGTTGCATTCCCACGCTTAAACGCTTTAAGCTTCTGGTTATTCTTTGCCGGAGCAATGTTATTTAATATCTCATTCGTCATTGGTGGTTCACCAGACGCTGGTTGGACTTCCTACTTCCCTCTTGCAGGTAACGATTTTAGTGAATCTGTAGGGACGAATTATTATATGCTAGCGATCCAAATTTCAGGGATTGGGTCTTTAATGACTGGTATTAACATGTGTACTACGATTTTAAAAATGCGTGCACCTGGTATGACACTAATGAAAATGCCAATGTTTACTTGGTCGGCATTTATTGCTAACGTAATTATCGTTTTCGCATTCCCTGTATTAACAGTTGCACTATTAATGGGGACAACAGATCGCTTATTTGCAACAAATTTCTTTACTACAGATAACGGTGGTATGGATATGCTTTGGGCCAACTTCTTCTGGATTTGGGGACATCCTGAGGTTTATATCTTAATCTTACCGGCATTTGGTCTTTACAGTGAAATCATCTCAACCTTCTCAAAACGTAACCTATATGGCTATTCATCTATGGTTTGGTCAATGGTACTGATTTCACTTCTGTCGTTCTTAGTTTGGACTCACCATTTCTTCACGATGGGTCAAGGCGCATTAACAAACAGCATATTCTCTATTACTACAATGGCGATTGCTGTTCCGACAGGGGTTAAAATCTTTAACTGGTTATTTACAATGTGGAAAGGGAAAATTCGCTTTACAGTCCCTATGCTATACTCAGTAGCCTTTATTCCATTATTTACTATTGGTGGGGTTACAGGTGTAATGCTAGCGATGTCAGCGGCTGACTATCAATATCATAATACAATGTTCTTAGTAGCCCATTTCCATAATACAATTATTCCTGGTGTAGTATTCGCTATGCTAGCAGGTTTAACTTTCTACTGGCCAAAATTCTTTGGATTCATTTTAAATGAAAAAATCGGTAAAGTTACGTTCTGGTTATTAACAGTTGGTTTCGTACTTGCCTTCTTCCCTATGTATATCACAGGTTTAGACGGTCAAGCACGTCGTATGTACACTTACTCTGAAGCAACTGGCTTTGGTGCATTAAATATGCTGTCATTCGCTGGTGCTGCTTTAATGGCAATCGGATTTGTGACAATAGTGTATAACATTTACTATAGCTTTAAAAACTCGTCAAGAGATATCGGTAGTGACCCATGGGATGCTCGCTCTTTAGAATGGGCTACTCACACTCCAGTTCCAGAATACAACTTTGCTCGAACACCTCAAATCAGTTCAAGTGAAACATTCTGGGACTCAAAGAAAAATGGTCACGAATTGTTTAAGGGTGAAATAGAAGAAATTCATATGCCTAATAATAGTGGAATTCCATTCGTTATGGGTATGATCTTCTTCGTTGCCGGATTCTCATTCATCTTCGCATTATGGGTTCCAGCAGTGATTTCACTTATCGGTATCTTCATTTGTATGGCAATGCGTTCCTTCGAGAAAGATCATGGACGCCATATTTCGGTGAAGGAAATCATTGAAACTGAAGAAAAACTTGGAGGTGCAAAATAATGCATATCGATAATTCGCAGCCTCTTGAGTATAGTACTCAACAAAATCAGTTAAATATATTAGGATTCTGGATTTTCTTAGGTGCTGAAATTATGCTGTTTGCTACCCTGTTCACAGCATACTTCACGCTTGAAGGCCGTACTGGTTCTGGCCCAGCTCCTGCTGAAATTTTTGAAATCACGCCTGTTCTAATTGAAACACTTGTTTTATTAACAAGTAGTTTTACAATCGGACTTGGTATTCATGCAATGAGACTTGGTCGCAAAAATGCAATGCTAACATTCTTTACAATTACCCTACTCCTTGGTCTTTGCTTCTTGGGCGTAGAGATTTATGAATTTATGCATTACTACCATATTGGTGCAACTTATCAAACAAGTGCCTTCACTGCAGCACTTTTAACAACTTTAGGAACACATGGTGCTCACGTTACTTTAGGTTTATTCTGGGGAACATTTATTATTCTTCAAGTTAAAAAACGTGGTTTAACACCAGAAACAGCAAATAAATCATTTATTTTCTCTCTTTACTGGCATTTCTTAGATGTTGTTTGGATCTTTATCTTCAGCTTCATCTATCTGAAAGGAATGATGTAATATGAAAGAATTATTCCCTGCAAAACAGGTTATAGGCTTTGTTGCATCATTAGTCTTAACTGCTATTGCATTATTAGTTTACTTTACTGATATGACCTTCACAGTTGGTATGACGATTTTATTAGCAACGGCCTTTATCCAAGCCTTTCTACAAATTGTTGTATTCATGCATGCTGGAGAGTCTAAGGATGGAAAAGCCATCTATACAAATATCCTTTATGCTGTAGTAATTGCACTCGTTACCGTATTTGGTACGCTGCTAATTCTTCTTTGGGATATGTAATACTGTAATTAAAAAAGCAAGAGCACCTCATAACAGGCTGCTCTTGCTTTTTCTTTGTTTTCGTATCATTTATTGTATTGGCATAAAGCTCACTTGCCATATCCCATCTTTATTCATGACTAATTGAAATCCTGATTTACCATTTCCCTCTTTAGGATTTGGATTATACTCGATATAGCCTTCGTACTCACTCGTTTGAATGAAATTTCCATTGTCAATGTTGTTAAAGGTTTTCAGTTGCTGCTCCTTCGTTCCTCTATCAGCTTTTGGAATGGCCTCATCTTCTTCTTTGCTCCATGAAATAAGCTCTTCTCTATCAGTGTATAGAGCATATTGCAGATTGTACTTTTCATCGATTCCAGCCTGAACATAGATCTTTGCAATTGATAGTGGCTCTAACTGCTTTAAATGGGATAAGTCAAAATTCTTTTGAAAATTGCTGTATGCCAAATCCTCAGCTCCAGATAATTCGAAAAGCTTTACAGGTGTTTGTGGTTCTTCAATAATTTCCGTTTCTTGTGGATTTGGTGATTGTTCAGATTCTAGCTGTGCTTCTTGCTCCTCGGTCTCCCCCGATACCATAGATATAGAATTGTTTTCGCAGCCTGTAATGACGAAAATAAAAGCCAATAATAGTGAAATAAACCTATACATAGTAAGCCCCTTTTTATTAATATCCTCATTATACTATTTATCCAGTATTTGGAAATAAATCTTTTGGTGGTATTTGGCTGAAAATGAAAAGAGGCATGAGTCATTCTTATTTCTGAATGACCATGCCTAATATCGGTATGCTTTTATAGCGATTCTTTTGATAATTTTTCTTCTATTTAGCTATACTTCGATTAGATTTTTCTGATTCATGTTCAGACAGTAATTGTAAAAATAAGAACATGATAAATAATGCTCCACCACATTTTGCGATTTCAATTCCGTACCATATTGAGAAGTTTATATAAAAGCTAGCAATAACAAGAATTATACCTAGAGCCACAAGCATCCCAGAAAGTTTTGTGTATAAATTGAACATTGAAAATCACTCCTTCTTGGACTATTTATATATAGTATACAACCTCCTTCACAATTTAGCCACATTTTATTAACAATTTCGTCACATTTTATCCACTAATTAGTCAAAAATGTTTGTGTGCTGTTTGTGTGCCAGGTACACAAACAAATGTGAATATTCAGAATTGTTCCTAAATTGTTTGTGTACCTGGTACATAGTATTAAATGAGTTGGGACATAATTAGCTTAGGTTGGTTTAAAGTTATAGCTTTGATGGAGGATTTATGAGTAAAAAAAATTTTTTTAGTAGTCATTTATATAACCCTCTCTATTTTCGATATTGTTTTTATTTTGTATTTTCTCTTGCTGTAATTTTAAACAGCATTATTATTCATGGAGGAAGTAATTTCTACATATTATATATATTTTCTGTGATATTTTTAGGTATTGGCTTCTATGATAAGCCTCTTTGGTTTTTAATATTGCTTACATTTATCATAGTAACTTGCAGGTTTTTTTTGATAACAGATTCTACATCTACCTTTGGGGTTTTTCTTATTCATTTTCTTACCTATTTAATAATAATGCTCATATCAACCGGTTTAATGAAATATGTACAAAAGGTGGAGGAGGATAACTTAGAGTTAACAATCGCGCTCGCCAATGCATTAGATTCCAGAGACCACTACACTCTGCATCATTCTGAAAACGTTGCAAAATACTCTGTTCAAATCGCAAGGAAATTGAATTTGCCAAATTTGAGTTGCGAGATTATTCGTAAAGGTGCCTTGCTTCACGATATTGGAAAAATAGGAATACCAGAAAATATATTGACTAAGCAAGATAAATTGACAGATGAAGAATATGAAATCATTAAAAACCATCCAATACTTGGACACAATATGATTAAGCATATAGTTAATTTTCATAAAAACGGTGTATTAGATATCGTTTTATACCATCACGAAAGATACGATGGAAATGGATATCCAATGGGATTAAAGGGCAAACAAATCCCCCTTTTTGCTCGGATAGTAGCTATAGCTGATAGTTTTGATGCAATGACTACGAAACGTGTATATAGAGACGAGCTTGATTTGGAATATGCGATCAATGAAATACGAAAAAACAAAGGAAAGCAATTTGATCCAGAGCTTGTAGAAGTGTTTTTAAGTTTATTCGATCAGAACAATCTTATTTCAAATAAGGAGCAAACATAGTTGAAGTCAACTGGTTTGCTCCTTATTTTCAATCTAAGCTTAAAAGCGGCTATTAATCCTGCACCATAACCTTTCTCAGCTCTTCTATAAATGCCTCATAATGAAGCTTAACTGCTATCCTAGTCTTTCCTTTTTCCGCTGTTGGTCGATAATCGATATAAGACATTCCCTTTGCCTCTGTTGCTTCGATTACTGTTGCGTCATAATATATGTACTCAACAATACTAGGATTCTTTACAACCATAACAGTTAGTAAATCATGGATTGGAGCACCTTGAATTCCTGGCACAGATTTCTTATAAAAATCAAAATAATATTGGAATATAGGCTCTAATAAATTGGCATACATATTTTTATCGTTATTGGAAATGGCACGTACCATTTCTTCTGTAAGTACTGCTTGCTGCGTTACATTTAAAGGAGTAATAGTAAGATTATGAGCATACTTCAACACAAAATTGGATGAAGTAGGATCCCCGTAAAAGTTTGCTTCTGCGAGTGCTGTTGCATTCCCCGGCACAAAAAATGCACCACCCATAACATAAAAGGAATTTACCATTTCTATATATTCCGGAAATAGAATAAAGGCAGTAGCAAGTGTTGTGGAACGACCGGTATCGACAATTATTACTTCATCTTTATATTTTTCTATAATGTGACGAATCATATCAAATGGATAAATCCGATATTGAAAATTTTCAGGTGGTTGAATCGGTCCTATACCCTCTTGCCCATGAATTTCAGGGTAAAATACAGTTTCTTCTTCTGTAACAGGCATCGATGCACCCGGAATAACAGGAATATCACTTCTGCCCGCCAATTCTAGCAAATAGGCAGCATTCGCTGTAGCTTGATCCTTTGTGACATTTCCATAACTTGCAACAATTCCAACCAATTCAATTTCCGGATCAAGTATTGCATACATAATTGCCAAGGAATCGTCAATTCCAGGGTCACAAAACAAAAGTATTTTCTTTGTGATAGAAAATCCCCCTCTCTACCTCATATATATTCAGCATTTTTAGAAGAATTCCAAAAATTGTAATGTAACATAAACTTAAAATTGATAATTAACTACACATATCGTGAGTCATATGTAAGTTGTTGCTTTTCAACCTTTAAATAGTAAATAAATGAATAACAAAAGCCACAAATCCATTTGGTAATGGATTGTGGCTCTGTAATAAATAATATTAGATTTTATAGATGAGATTCCTATATGTATCTTATTATTTGTTCGAGAGGTAAACGTGATGACCCATATGCAGGAGCATCAGCCTCGCCAATTGCGATTAACAAAATCGGAATTTCATTTTTAGGTAAGTTAAACTTCTCTGCAAATTTAACTTTGTCAAAACCACCCATTGGTACTGTATCATATCCCATATCTTTAGCTAACAACATAATTTGCATGGATACCAGGCCAGTATCAAAATGAATAAGTCTTGATAATACCTCTTCAGGTAAGCCTCCATATAACGCCAGTGAATTTTTAATCATTAAATCCGCAATTTCTCTTGACATAAAACCATGCTCAAAATTTGCATCATAAATTTGTTCTGCTTTTTTGTACATTTCAAGATCTCCCAGCACTGCAATAATTGCTGAAGAAGTCTCAACTTGCTCCTGATTATTTGCGATTTCACGTAATTCTTTTTTTACCTGTTGATCTTCAATAACTATAAATCGCCAAGGTTGCATGTTGCTCGATGAAGGCGCTGATATTGCATTTTGTAATAGAGTATGTAGTTTTTCATGTGGAATAACAACACCCTCTTTATATTTACGAACAGAGTTTCTTTCATGCATTAATTGTTCAATTGTTTTTAGTGTAGTTGTCATTTTTCAAACCTCTTTCAGTGTTCTTTTATATAAATTTTAGTTCAGTGTTATCCTTAAGTTTTCTAACTAATAGTTGAAGATGCTTTATGTCTTGATCGGTAAAATTGTTAAACATTTCATCAAAAAATTGCTTTCTATCTAAATCACAGTCCCCCAATACACTTTTACCAGTATCCGTGATTTGTACTATCACTTCACGGTTATTTTGCTTATTCCGAGTACGAATTACAAAACTCTTCTCTTCAAGTATTTTTAAGTGCCTCGTAATTGCAGCTTGGTCAATCTTTAAGAATTGCTGCAACTCAATTTGAGAAAGCTGTCCTTTAGTTAGTAATGTGTGCAACATTTCATATCTAGTCAAACTAATCCCAGTTCGCTTTTCAAAGTTTTGGGTGACTTGTCTATCAATATTTTTAAGCATTAAAAAAATATGTTTTATCTCCTCGCATGATTGTTGCATTACTTCCCTCCTAACCAATGACCAAACAATAGTTGACTAGTCAATTGTATTACAACTAATCAATTATTCAAGCAAATAGCTCATAAAATGCAGCATTATTTTTTTGGAGATACTCCCCCTTCCCTCCTGAAAATACATAATCCCTAGACGTTACCCATTAAAAATCGTATAGTTATATCTTGATAAGTGTCAAAAAAGGAGATTCATTCATGAAGATAGTTCTTACAACATTGAACGCCAAATATATACATACGAACTTGGCGTTACGTTATTTAAAAGGTTCTGCGCAGCCTGAATTTGACCCAAAAATTATTGAATATACAATTAAAGATCCCGCATTTAATATTGTTTCTGATTTATATCAGCATAAACCAGATGTTGTTGGATTCAGTTGCTATATATGGAACATTGAAGAAACAATCGGTGTCATCCGAATGCTCAAAACAGTTTCGCCAAATACGAAAATCATTTTAGGGGGTCCTGAAGTTTCTTATGATGTTCACGATTGGTTACGAAGAATTCCTGAAGTAGATTATATTGTAATGGGTGAAGGTGAGCTTTCCTTCAAAATATTACTGCAGCATATTAATGGAGAGGTACCATTAGAAGATGTACCAGGGATTTGTTATTTACTGGATGGCAAGATGAAAATCCATGCTCAGCCAAAGAAGGTCGATTTACGTGAGCTTCCAAGCCCTTATCGTTTTGAGGAGGATCGTGCCTCTTTAGGAAAGCGAATTCAATATATCGAAACAAGTCGTGGGTGTCCATTTTCATGTCAATTCTGTCTTTCCTCTATCGAAGTCGGCGTTCGTTACTTTAACCGAGATAAAATCAAAGAAGAAATTCGTTATTTAATGGACAATGGCGCAAAAACGATTAAATTTGTCGATCGTACTTTTAATATTAGCCGTAGCTATGCAATGGAAATGTTCCAATTTTTAATTGATGAGCATAAACCAGGTGTTGTGTTCCAATTTGAGATTACAGCTGATATTATGCGCCCAGAAGTAATTCAATTCTTGAATGACAACGCTCCCCATGGCCTGTTCCGCTTTGAAATCGGGGTACAATCTACTAATGATTTAACAAATGAATTAGTAAAACGTCGTCAAAACTTCGAAAAGCTGAAACGTACTGTAACAATGGTAAAAGAAGGCGGTAAAATCGATCAGCATCTTGATTTGATCGCTGGTCTTCCAGAAGAAGATTATGATAGCTTCAGACAAACCTTTAATGATGTGTTTGCAATGCGCCCAGAGGAACTTCAGCTTGGCTTCTTAAAGCTATTGCGCGGAACAGGGCTTCGCGTACAGGCTGAGCAATACGGCTACACATATGTGGATTTGGCACCATACGAGATCTTTTCAAACAATGTCCTGACATTTGATGAAATTATTCGCATCAAGCACGCAGAAGATGTACTAGAGAAATATTGGAATGACCATCGCATGGATAATACGATTGAATATCTGGTAACGGAAGTGTTTGAAACACCATTTGATTTCTTCCAAAACTTCGGAACTTACTGGGAGCATAAGGGCTGGTCTCGAATCGGACATCAGCTTGAGGATTTATTTAAACGTTTGGAGGAATTTTTAGCTACTCAGCCTAATGTTAACTTGAAAATTGTACGAAGCCTGATGCAGCTTGACTATCTTTCAAGACAGCAATTCCAGCCTCGAAAGCTTTGGTGGGACGAGCGCGTTTCTCGTGACGTACAAAAAGAAATCTATAGCTTATTAAAAGAAACACCATCTCTTGCAGGTGAAGAATTTGCTCAATTAGACTTAAGTGAAAAGGAATTCTTTAAACATTCACTTATCATTCCATTTACGATTGATTATAATGCCTTCCAAAACGGACAGGTTATTGCTCTTGATGGCTATTTACTCACTTACTTCCGCATCGGACAAGCTCCCTACTTTGCAACTTTACAAAAAGCGATTCAATAAAAAATGGAGCCTTTCTCTTTAAGAGAAAGGCTCTAATTATCTTTACGTTCGGTTAATATATCCTGAATGATTTCAATATGAGATGCAGCCCAAGCCTTCTCTCGAAAATGCAAGAATAAACTGAAGGTAATCCCCCCAAGATAAATCACAATAAAAATTAACCAATACTTGCTCCCCTGCGCAAATAAATGTTTTTGTAAGCTATTAGAAAAGATAAGAAATAAAAATGGAATCGAAGAAACATATACCGGGATCATGCCCGACCCATTT
Organism: Ureibacillus chungkukjangi; assembly: GCF_044795995.1. Classification (NCBI taxonomy): domain Bacteria; kingdom Bacillati; phylum Bacillota; class Bacilli; order Caryophanales; family Caryophanaceae; genus Ureibacillus; species Ureibacillus chungkukjangi. The sequence continues at coordinate 2,142,612 of NZ_CP085009.1, forward strand.
TTCTCCTTAATCAGCCGATAAAATATTAGCTTTAATATGTCACTCGTAATGGATTGATAAAAATCTCGTACTTCCTTCATTTCCTTTAAATACTTTGAACTAGCTATACTAGCGGAATTCTTTTTTAGATGACAATAAATTTTATGCGCATCGCCTCGAAACAGGTTCAAAAATCCAACTTCCTTTCGAAACACAGGTGAGCTACAAAACAAATAAAATTTTAATAACTATTACTTATTCTGTGTGAATTTAAGGGAAATATACTATTTTATACTGAATATATATTCAATTGAAGGGATGATATTAATGCTTGTGATGAGATAGCGACGACTCGAGTAGAATATCACTCCGCATGGTAGCAAAGCTTGTTTGATTGCTACGATACAACTAAATTTTCACTCCACATGGTAGCAAAACATTCCTGATTGCTACGATACAACTGAATTCTCGCTCCGCATGGTAGCAAAGCTTGCCTGATTGCTACGATACAACTGGATTCTCGCTCCGCACGGTAGCAAAGCTTGACTGATTGCTACGATATAACTGAATTCTCACTTCGGATGGTAGCAATATATCCATGATTGCTACGATACAACTCAATTCTCACTCCGCATGGTAGCAAAGCTAGCCTGATTGCTACGATACAACTCAATTCTCACTCCGCATGGTAGCAAAACATTCCTGATTGCTACGATATAACTGAATTCTCACTTCGGATGGTAGCAATATATCCATGATTGCTACGATACAACTCAATTTTCACTCCACACTGTAGCAATCCATTCACCATTGCTACGATATAACTGAATTCTCACTCCACACTGTAGCAATCCGCACTCGTTTACGACATTCCAACATAACTCTAAGCTCCACAATGTAGCAAAGCGTTCCTTGTACTTTCTCCTCACCCTTTTCCGCTTAATATTAAAAGGCATCTACAAAAATTTACAGATGCTTTGATATGTTTATTCTGGAATATACGGCAATTCTAAGTTGTTTGGTAAGTTAATGACGTGTGTTTCAGTGTAGGATTTAATACCATCTTCACCATATTCACGTCCAACCCCTGACTGTTTAACTCCACCAAATGGGAAACGAACATCTAGCCCTTGAACAGCAGCTGTGTTAATCATTGTTGTTCCTGCTTCAATACGGCGGGCTACACTAATCGCATGCTCCTGTTCCCCCCAAACAGAGCTCGTTAAACCATAAATGCTTTCGTTGTGCAGTTCAATTACTTGCTCTTCATCGTCAAATGGTAGGATTGGTACAGTAGGGCCGAATTGCTCCTCCACTACAATTGGATCCTGATAGTCCGCATCTAATACTAGAGTCGGTTGCAGGAAGTAACCGTTTTCCATCAATTCTGGATTTAAAATTGTACCTAATGGAATAACCTTTGCCCCTTTGCTTTTTGCATCTTCAATTAGGCTCTTCACATAGTCTACTTGGTTCTTATTATTAACAGGACCAACAGTAACATCCGGGTTAAACGGGTCCCCTACTCGTATCCACTTATTGGCTGCTTCGATATATTTCTCTACAAAAGCATCATAAATCGAACGATGAACATATACTCGTTTAGCAATCATACAAATTTGTCCGGCTGTTAAAAAGTTTGAAATGACCATTCTTCTTAAAGCGCGTTCATCGTTTACATCAAAATCCTCTAAGACGATTGCTGCATCATTACCACCAAGCTCTAATGTCATTTTCTTAATAGTATCAGATGCAGCTTTCATAATATGCTTAGCAGTCTTTGTTCCACCTGTAAAGGCGATTTTTGCTACCTTTTCATTTGAAGTTAACTCCACACCAACTTCGGCATCTCCATTTACAAGATTTAACACACCAGGAGGAAACTCATCAGCAATAATTTCTGTAACTCGACTTACCGCTAAAGGTGCTAATGGGCTTGGCTTTAAAACCATCGTATTCCCAGTTAACAAAGCAGGTGCAATTTTGATAGTAGAAAGGGATAGTGGGTAGTTCCAGGGGGTGATTGCAGAAACTACTCCGATTGGATCATGCGTTATTATTGTCTTGCCATTTTCATGCTCCATCGTTTCCGGTGCTGTCACTTTTTTAACATGATCACAGGCAAACTCCATCCACATAAGAGAAATGGCGATTTCACCCTGAGAATCGTAAAGTGCTTTACCGTGCTCACGGGATAATAATTCAGCAATTTCAGGAGTTGCATCCTTGATTTTTTGAATAGCCGTTCTCATTCTATTAATACGATCATCCACATCAGTCCATGCCCAAGTTTTAAAAGCATTAAAAGCTGCATCAATAGCTTGAATTGTTTCTTCTCTTGTATTATTTGGCGCGTAACCTACAATTTCATTTGGATGGGTTGGATTTTCTCGCTGTATTTTCTTTTCTGTGTGTATTTTCTCACCGTTTATAATCGCAGCCACTGTAATCGGTTCTTTAGTCAATTTCATATACCTCCAAATTTTATTCTTACTAGAAAACTTGTCCTACAAAAGCTTCTAGCCATTCTCCTTAGTAATCAGGATAAAAATTTATCTGTTCTCATCCATCAAAGAGTAGTATGAAAATCCATTACCACAATTATTCAATTATAAAAATTTAAAAATATGAAAAAGAAAAGCCCACCAAACTTATATTGATGGACCAACAATTTCTATTAACCAATTTTTAAAATCAACTAGGCGATTGTATTTCGGTTTCACATCACTTCCGGCAATTATTAGGGGTACAATTGAGTCAACCTCATGAAGCGAGCCGTGTGCCCCTCCCCCTGCATGATCACGACTATGCTCTTCAATAAATTCATAGGAAGGCTTGGCATCTACTATTATAAATCGCCCCTCATGGGAATGCAGCGCTCCATTTAGTCTCGCTAGGGCATCTGGATAGCTACTATATTGAATAGTTTCATCCTCTGAAATTGAAATATCCAAAATTGATAGATCACCTTCTAGATGCCAGTTTTGATTAAATAAATCTTTTTGGTCTCCCTTTGTTGAAAACGATAGAACGGTTTCCTTTTCAGGACTAGCAACATAATTGCCATTATTATCAGCCCATGAAATAAAGCCAATTCGCTTGTCCTCTTTTAGTATCTCGATTATTGAGTCAATATCCATATTCTCATCTATTAGGTTAATATAGGCCATACGTTCATTTATTGCGATAGCTAACTGCCCTTCTGGATTTTTCTTATTCCAAAATGAAAAATCATTCAGTAATTCGTTTAAATCAATTAGTCCCTCTTTCTTGTCCTTCTCAACAAGCGATTGTGCACTATCGCCCATTACAACCCATACTACTTCTTTAACCGCCTCTTCCCATGATGGAAATTGATTTAGAAGCTCTTGAATGGAAAGATCTACGTCCTTTATTGCCTTTAGCTCTTCTGGTCCATTTTTATGCACCTTCATATCGAGATCTGGTAGATATGCAAGAGTAAAGGGAGGCAATTTATTTTGTTCTATTAGATACTTTAATTCGCTTACGGTAAAATTATTATTAAGACCCATACGGTTCCATATAAATTTATGCTTATCATTAGCCGAATTATATTGTGATAAAGCCCCTAGAGAAAAAAGCTGCGGTCCATCTACCTCAATATTCTTTGGAAGGAGGTTCACGAATGATAGCATTCTGGGAACATTCAAATGGTGGGTTGTATCTCCTCTAAAAATTAAACCATTTATAGATGCAGCTTTTATATCTGAGTCCGCAAGCTCTTCGTAAATCGTTTTAATTTTTGGGTTCAAATGTTCATTATTCAAATTGATAATACTATCCCTGACTACGTTTTTCACACCATTATGCCATATTTCCCGCATCCCACTTCCATAGCTGATCATTTGATTTCCCTCATTGTTGAACCAAATTAACCCTGGGACATTATGTTGATCTGCATAGGTTCCTGTTAGGATTGTGCTATCAATTGTCACAGACATCGTTGGATAAGAGCTTATAACATCCGATAGATAATGACCATTATTCATTAAAAAAGATAAGGCTGGAGCATCACCTTCCTCAATAATCTTCTGTAGTGGCTCACTCATAAGAGAATCTACTGTGAGCAAGATGACTGGCTTATTAGATGTGTGTATATCTACTTCATCTAAGTTTTTAGTTGGGGTCATTGAAATCGAAACGCCAGCAACTGCCAATAGAATGACAAATATGAATAAATAACTAATTATTTTACTTTTCATGTAACCACCTATTTTAAAAGAATATATTAATTATGTGTTTTAAACGAAATTACATGCACAAATAAAAAAGACCAACACAAATTGCGCTGATCTTTGTATCTTTTTATCTATTACATTCCTTGAGTTGCTTTTCTATATTCGATTGTAGCAAATTGCTCACGAGTTAATGGTCTATTCGGATTAGAGCCATTAACTAAGCCTTGATCTATAGCCCATTCCCATGCCACTCTATGATCAGGTGCAACTGCACGTTCTCTAACTCCAGCCATTGCTTCTAAAACCTGTATTCTATTAGCCTGAGCTTCGATTAATCGTTTTAATTCCTCGTACTGTGCCATAGTTAACTCCTCCTCTGGACTTGTTACTCTAGATAACCCAGCAAACCTCGCAAAGCTTTGAGCGACAGCCCTTCCTGCATTGGCAAGAACTGTATCATTACGAAGCTTAGTTATATCAACCAAACTATCCATAAAGCCACCCTCGATTAAGATTGCTGGCATTGCTGTTTCGCGAACTATGTGAAGATTCCCTCGTTTAATGCCTCGATCACTAAGACCATAAGCTTTAACCACAGCCGGATGAATCGCTTCGGCTAATTCAACACTGCGAGGCTGCGGAGTTGTATAAACGAAGGTTTCAATGCCTGTATGATTTCCCCATCGCCCTCCAAGAGCATTATGGTGAAAGGAAATATAATAATTGGCTGCCCAATTATTTGCCCCATTTGTTCTCTCATTTAAAGGGACGTCTCTTTGACCAGTAGGGTCGTCGAATCTTCTTGTCATAACTCCTTTATACAGGGCTAATTCATTAGCAAAGGCACGAGCTACTTTGTCATTAAAAGACCATTCTCTTTCCCCATCTGGCGTACGTTTACCAGGCGTATTATAACCATGTCCCGCATCATATCCAACTTTTATCATTCTCCATCACCCTTGGAAATAGTATATGCTGAAAATTTCATACTGTTAGAATGAGAAAATCACCATTCTATTTATATAAATATGAAAAACTTGAGCTAAAAGAGACCCTTAAGGAACAATAAGCCATAATCTTTTGTCTTTGACTTATTAATATACCCACGCTTAATACAGCTAAATAGCTTCCTGCATACCACATGTATCCACTCTTAATGATTTATAATATGAAGCACTCCACACTTTGTTAAAAAATTCGCTTTAATTTCGTACTTTAATGTATTATTCCCTAACACACTCTCTTTTTTTTTCATTTTTTTGTTAAGATAGAATTATTAATTAATGAGGAGAATGTTGGATGAGTGGATTAAATCACAAGTGCATCGCGTTATTAGGGACAAGAAAAATAGATGAACAAATAAATATTATTAGACAGCTTGGTGGAAGTGCTGTCCATCGCCCTGCACAGGGAACTGTATTTTTTGATTCAAGTTTTATTGGCTCTGAAGTAAAAGAAATTATAAACGGTCACTTTGAATGGGCCATTTTCACAACAGGTATCGGCTTTGAAAAATTATTTGAAGTCGCTGCTGAAATGGGGTTAGAAGCAGCTTTGCAAGCAGCTCTTGAAAAGATGAATATTGCTATACGAGGTTATAAATCAGCAAACGCTTTGAAAAAGAGAGGATTGGTTCCTATTGTGAGAGATGATGATGGTAGTATTTCAGGCTTACTCCGTGAAATGCACGACCATGATTTAAAAGATAAAACTGTTGCTGTACAACTTTATGGCGATCCTGCAGTAGAGCTCATCAATTGGTTAAAAGGTCAGCAGGCTGATTTTAAAGAAATAATCCCTTATGAGCATATTCCACCTCAAAAAGAGGTTTTGGATCAAATAATGAATGAAATACTTACAAGCAAAGTAGATGCAGTAGGATTTACAAGTATTCAACAGGTTCGTTTCTTATTTAATTATGCAGTAGAAAACAACCAGGATGGCGAGCTTCTGCACGCTTTCGAGAATCATGTGCTAGCCCTACCTGTTGGAAAAGTTACTGGAAAGGCACTACAGGAGCGCGGTGTTACAAGAATGATTATCCCTGAGGACGAGAGAATTGGTAGTGCTCTGATGACATTAAATAAGTATTATAAAGAAACTGTTACAAAATAGAATGAGAATCTTAATTACAAGACTAATTCGTGTACTCCCTACGAATTAGTTTTTTATTTACTAAAAAGAGATACTGGGTTGAAAAATTTCTCTATTTACATATTTCTCCCTTCTACAATTAATTTAGCTTCATAGAATGTAAGTATATTTAGTTGAAGGGAGATAGATTATGTACGCAGTTCATTTTTATGAAAGAAACACACTATTTATAAGTAAATTATTAAATGAGGTTCCGACAGAGGGCTCTGAAATTAAATTAAAGGGTCGAAAAGGAATTGTTACACAAGTAAGTGAAGTCCAAGAAAACAAATACCATGTACAAATAGAATTAGAAGCTATTAAGAAGGTCCCTCTAGTTAGTGCTCTTGATAAAAAGAAAAGAAAATAATAGAGGCATTTCATAACCACTTTTGGCTACATCAAAAGTGGTTATTTTTAATTTCTGGAATTCTCTATTATCCAATCAGCAGCAGTAGCTAAATCTGGAAAAATAGCATCTGCAATTGGATCGATTTCGCCTAAAAATACTGTTTTTGTTCCAGCTTTTTTCCCTGCTTGGATGTCTGTATCGGTGTCCCCTACCATAAATGATTTTGATAAGTCGATTTCATACCTTTTCCCCAAATCTATAATCATTTTACTGCCAGGCTTTCTACATTCACAACCCGCTTTTGGTTTATGCGCACAATAGGCTACATCATGTACTATTGCACCTGATTTCTTTAATTCACTAATCATATGTTCATGAATTTTAATAAGTTGAGCTTCCTTCATAAAACCTAACCCGACGCCACCTTGATTAGTTACCACAAATACATAATCAAAAAATTCATTTAGCTTTTTTACAGCTTCGGGCACACCAGGCAAAAAATAAAAATCCCTTGGTTTGTTTACAAATTTTACTCGGCTTGTTAATACCTCATTGATTACACCATCGCGATCTAAAAAAACAGCCTTCTTCAATATTGATCACACCCTTTTATTTAATTCTCTTTGCTTAATCTGCTCGCCAATTAATTTTTGAATTTTTATAGTCAGCTTATTTTTAACCATGTAGTTTTTTGTTTTTACAGAAATTATATTTATTTTCTGAATAATTTGCTGTGGCAAGGTTTTTATTTCTACCATTTTTATCCACTTCACCATTGAAATTATGCTTGCTTTTATTTCACGACCATTTTCCATTACTTCTACAGTAAAAGTTTCAATAAGGATTACAAGCCAAACTGTTAGAAGCAATAAAGTAATAACGACATCTAATACTTGTTCAATTGGACCGACTTTTCCCATTGTTAGTAGGATTTTAAATACAAAGAAAACCACCCCAGATCCGATGCTGACTGAGCCATTATACAGTATGTAATTATATGAAATTTTGGTTCCTAAATAATACATAACCAGTGCAATAGATCCTATCATTAACAAACATACAAGCAATAAATGTGCATAACTCATTATAACACCTCTTTCTTCCAATTATAAATATTATTACCCAAAATATGGGTTACCATTCAAAAGTTGGAATTACTTTATAACTTATTTGGAAAAAGAATTTCAATTTAGTTACATTATTCTAGTTGTGGTGACACAAAATATGAAATGTGATAAGTGACTCATTTTGTCACTTTTTATATTGGGAATTGAAACAGATAGAGAAGATATCAAGGTGGTGAGATTTTAGATTCTTTTCACTTCCCTACCTATTTAAAATAAATAAAACACTTAGGAGTGAGTACATTGAAAAAACAAAACAATCTTTGGATTTATTTCCTTACTGCCGTTATTTCTATAGGCTTATTTGGTACAACGATTGCACCTGCATACGCTCATACACACGATTTCCATGATGAGTATGATCAATTAGATGATGAGACAAAAGCAAAGGTCGATGAAGTCTTAAGCTCATTAAAGGCAGATTTAAAAGGGATGGGCATTGAAATTCCTCAAAATAAGTTCCATGAACAAATGGAAAAGTTAGATGATGAAACAAAAGAAATAGTTAAAGCCATTTTTAAAGATAAAAAATCAGGTAAAATTACAAAAGAAGAAGCACATAAAAAGCTGACAGAGCTTGGAGTAGAGCCACCAGAGCATAAAAAATGCAAAGTATTTGAAAACCTAGACGAAGCAACTAAGAAAAAAGCAAAAGCAATCTTCAATGATAAAAAATTAGGTAAAATTACAAAAGAAGAAGCACATAAAAAACTAGCAGAGTTGGGTGTTGAAATACCTAAGCATCCAATGCATGAAAGCTTTGAGAAGCTTGACAATGCATCGAAAATAAAAGTAAAAGAACGTGTAGAGCAGGCGAAGTTAGACCTTCAAGAATTAGGAATAACCCTTCCTAAAAAATTCGAATTTTTTGCAGAGTAAGAACAAAAGCGGTATTCTCTTCTATGAGAGTACCGCTTAAAATTTTCCAATAAAAAAAGCGGGTAATGTTTAATTACCCACTCATAAATGACCTAAACCATGCTATCCTTATCCCCTTTGTCTTTCCCTTTACCATCATTTTCATATAACTCTAATGCTCGTTTGTTTTCAACTTTAGGAAAACGTGTAGCTTGATCTACGTCAGTAGTACGGTTTCTTTGCACTTCATTTAAATCAGCTTCCTCACCAAACTCAGTTTGATAATTCATATTAGTGTAGGCATTACTATGGTTATTATTTGTAAGCTCTACATCGTCTTCTTCATATGCCTTAAATAGTAATGGGATACTCAGTAATCCAGCTAATCCGACTAAACTATAAACAATTCTTGATAAAGCCGTGTCCTGGCCACCAAAAAGTGTTGCCACAAGGTCGAACTGGAATAGCCCAATTAACCCCCAATTGATTGCACCTACAATAACAAGAACTAATGCAAGTCGATATACTATTCCCATGTTCCCCTCCTATAAATATTTTTTTGTACACAACCTTCAATATTGTGTCCATTTATCTTTTACAATTCTTATTTATTTATACCTTGTTTATGTATATCTCCAAAAGGCTATTCATATTATAAAATATAATGAAACTCATTTGCCCAAATCTCTATCTTGCTTGCTTGTATTGAGTTTTGTAATTAGAAGGGACGAACAAAATGATTATTAAACAAAGATTATTGAAGAAAAATGACGTTGTTTGGTGTAAAGAGTCCGAAACAACAGCACAGGTACTTAAAAAGCTCAAAGAATCAGGTTACCGCTGTATTCCAATATTGGATAATAGCGGACAAAAATTTATCGGAAACGCTTATAAAGTATCAATTCTTGAGCATATGCTAGAGCATGAAAAGGAAGAAATTCCGATCATTGAGCTGGCACGTGATCAGGATGGAACAATCTCTGAAGAAAGCTCATTTTTTGAAAGCTTTTTTTCAATCAAAAGGCTTCCTTATCTTGCTGTTGTCGATGAGGAAGAAAATTTTACAGGTATTCTTACACATTCAAAGGTATTTGAATTACTTGAAGAGGCATGGGGCTACAAAACGGGAAGCTACGCATTAACCATTGCATTGCCCGATACAGAAGGAATATTGGCAAAAGTCCTAACCCTTGTAAAGAAAAAAACTTCTGTTCATAGTGTTTTTACACTTGATGATGATAATTGGTACTTAAGAAGAGTCATTCTAACTCTTGGTAAAGATGCTCACGAGGCAGCAATCAAGGAAATTGAAGATATCCTGCATAAGGTTGGTGCCCGTTTAATCGATGTCGAAACATTTAATAAAGACAAAAACAAAAAATAATTTTAAAAACGCGATTAGGAATTTTAGCCCAATCGCGTTTTTATTTAGTTTAGATTAAATTTATAAACATCTCGTCCATTTAACTCTTGGATTGGTCGGTTGTTTTGTAGGAATATGGAGCTGAATCGGTTGATTTGCTTGTCTGACATCTCTATAGGCTGCTCTAAAATAAACCAATTTACACCTTCTGTACAAGGAGGAGCTGTTAAAGAACCAACATATTGGTAAACACTTTTCTGTTCTGGTAATAGTAGCTGTAAATCAACAGGATTTTTTAATATTTTCGCTGCTTCTTTACCGTCTGTTGGTATTTCGTCCCACATTTCTGCTAATATTTGATTTTCTTCCCCACTTTGAATGAATAATCCAATAACAGCTAATTTTCCTTCCTCTGACTCATGGTACAGATGAGCCTCCATATCAAAATATTGTCCATTTAACTGATGCTCACTTGGTGAATGGAAATGAATACCTGTAAGCTTGTATTCTTTATCATTTATTAATAACGAGTTTTCAAGGGTTGTCGAATTAGCTTCAATTGTATGACCATTATTTTCTACTGCAAAAATCGCCTGGTCATAGTTAAGTGAAATTTGTTCTGCTAATTTTACAGCCTCTTGTTGATCTGCAGTTTCTTTTATTTCAATATTAATAGGAGATTGAAGCTCACCTCTCCCACATGCTTCATAATTTGAATTCACATTCATCCATTGTTCAGGTCCTGTTTCACCTGTATACGACCAATAGACACCAGTTGCTGTTAATTGTTCTTTGTCCTCAACAGGCGCTTGTTCTGTCGTATCAATTGCAAAATATCCGACAATACCTATAACTAATGCAATAGATAATATGGCATAGATGTAATTTTTACGCATGATAAGTTTTCTCCTTCTAAGATGCTCTTTTCTATCAAGTTATCCCATTCAGACTGATTTCTATTCACTTTAAGCACAATTAAATATCGTTTTTTCACATAATAAAATGCTCAAAAAATACTTGAGCATTTAAGAAGTTTAATTTCCCTTTATTGTAAGAAAAACAAACCACCATTAATGATTTCTACTTTTATGCGGGGGTTAAATCTTTCTTCTAGTCCCTTTTTTTCGATTTCATAGCTTTCTGGTTTTTCTTCTACTCCCTCATAGAAATAGTCGAGGACCTCCAGCTCTTTATCCCATCGTTTTTTTGCTTCTTCCGCCCATGAATGGTCATCATTTTGAATAATATTTTGAATCATGGAATCCAGACGTTCAAGGGCTCTTTTGGGTTTTATAATATATTGCAGACAAAAACTTTTTTCTGGAATAGTTGGCTTAAGCGCAAGCTTAGTAACAAATTCATGGAAATTATCTTCTATTTCACCATTGATTAAGTTAATTCCTAAAGAGTAAAGCACTTCCTTAGTTTGGTCGCAATAATAGGATACCTTGTAATTAACACAGAAGTATGGAGTTAGCATTTTACTTCCTTCATTTCCATGCTGATACATACGTACAAAGGAACCTAATTCTTTCGTGGATTTAAATATTTGATGTAGTCTACCAGATCCAAAGTGGATAATTTCTCCTAAAAACTGATTTTGGATTTTTGTACGATCTGTTATTAAATTCAACCGAGCTGGATTTGCTGGACTATTCGTTGCTTCGATATACTGCCAATAAAATGGACGATTCATAATTCTTTTGTCCATATCAATTGTTAATTGTACTGAAAGCATATGTCCCTCGTCTGATACAATCTCACAATCGGTTTCTTTAAAAAACGTTTTTAAATAGTCATGAACTTGTTCTGCATACATCCTTATGCTTCCTCCTTTTGTTCATTACACTATCAACTTTATTTCATTTCGAATTTACAAAAATTAAGCTTTCCTAGTTAAAATATCATCCAATTCTCCTACAACTTTCTCAAAGACGTCAATTTTACTTTCTAGTAAATCCAATATCTTTTGCTCAATGGTATTTTCAATGGCTAAATTATATACATGCACATCTTCTTCTTGTCCTAAACGATGCACACGTCCAATTCGTTGTTCAAGCTTCATAGGATTCCATGGTAAGTCATAATTGATAACATGATGACAAAATTGAAGGTTGATCCCTTCACCACCAGATTCAGTTGCAATTAGGACTTGGTCTCGTTGACGGAATAATTGCTTTACCCAATCTCTTTTACTTTTACTAAACTTCCCGTTAAATAATACACTCGTAATGCCTTTAGTATAGAGATACCATTGGAGGTATGCCTGTGTAGCGCGGTACTCGGTAAAAATAATCACCTTATCATTTGCCTTTTCTATAATTTCAATGACTTTTTCAGCCTTCGAATTGATTTCTAGCTTTATGAGCTTTGCTAGTATTTCTTCTATATAATCATGTTCTTCTTTTGTGATACTTTTTTGCAGCATTTTATTTAACGTTAAGAATGTTGCTTCCTTACTGCTACACATCTCCTTAAGTAGAGTTACCATAGTAAAGGAGCTAGAAAAGACGGATGACACGTTTTTCAATTCACTAATCATGTCATACACCTCTCTCTCTTCAGGAGTGTATTGAATCGGAATAGTTTCAACCTTACGCGTTGTCCATTCAATGCCGGTATCCTGTCTTCGATTCCTTACCATCACTTGATTTACGAGTTCCTTTAAATACCTTTCCCCATCAATGGAGTTTTTAGTAGCTGCAAATGAAGCCTGGAATGTCTCGTAATTACCTAGGTGGCCCGGCTTTAATAATGACACAAGATAAAAAATTTCAAATATATCGTTTTGTATCGGTGTAGCCGTTAATAATAAGCAAAACTTCTTTTTTAAGCTTTGTACGAACTCATAAATTTGTGTTTTATGGTTTTTCAGTTTATGAGCCTCGTCAATAATAATCATGTCATAGTCTTGTTCATAGATTTTCTCTCGATGCGGGCTCTTTTTGGCCGTATCCATACTCATTACAACTACATCGTAGCTCTCAATAGGCGTGTTCTTTCTATAAGCTATGGCTGGTATAAAAAATCGTATATTTAACTCTGTTACCCATTGATTTTGTAAGGATGCCGGCACTAATATGAGGACTTTTTTTACGATTCCGCGAATCATATACTCCTTCATAATTAGCCCTGCTTCTATCGTTTTACCTAACCCTACTTCATCAGCCAAAATTGCTTTTCCATTCATTTTTTCAATTACGGTTTGCGCAGCCTCTACCTGATGTGGGAGCAATTGTATATTTGTTAAAAATTTTGGTGCCTGTAGGCCTGAAAATTCAGGTATTAAGTTCATCTTTTCTATCTCATAGCTCATGTTATAAAGTGTCCAGCTATCCCATGGACCATCTTGCTCAAAGCGTTCAATAAAGTCCTCTCGCCAATTTGAAGACCTTTCAATAATCATAACAACACCTCTCTTGTTGTACCCTTTAGTTTGTCCAAAACTAACAAACATATGAATTTAAAATTATTATTTTTTATTAAAATGAGATTTAAACTTTTAAAATTCTTTTTACGAATTGAGGAAATATTTGTTTTAACGGAGAAATTGGAGAAACTATTGGTAAGGTAATGCTCCTAAAATGAAAAAGAGCGGACAGTTTTTAAAGCTGTCCGCTTGATTGTAATGCTTGTTGCTCTGCTTCCTTTTTTACACGTTCAACAAATTGAACGACTACCTTGTCAGAAGCAAATTTCACTAGTGGCTTTAAAAACCATTTTAAAGGGGTATTTGTCGTTGTATATCTAAAATTTGTTTTGTTGGTTTCAATACTCTTTAACTCATATTCTGCTGTAATTTTGAACAACTTGGCTAAAGTAAAGCCAACCTTTAGTTTTTTAAAAAAATCGTCATTAATATAATCTAATGTTTGTACTTCATATTCTTGTTCGCGATTACCTTCACGGTACCTCTGAAGGTAAATACTTCCTATTTTTTCATCTGTCAATTTAACAGGCTCATGCGCTACAACAGCAGGCATTATTTTTTGCATATCTTCTAAGCTTCCATTTAACAAATTCCATACCTGTTCAATAGGAACTTCAATCACAATATCCTTCGTCCAAGATTTCATATATATCCTCCGCTATTTCAAATGTCAAAAGAATTATATCTTTTTAGTCATTAGAACATGTGGGATACCATCCTCCATAAAGACGTCCGATGAAGTTTCATAACCTAGATTTTTATAAAAAGCTTCTGCATGTGTTTGTCCATGTAATTTCACTCTATTTAATCCTTTTTCTTTTGCAATTTCCTCTAATTCACGAACAATTACTTTTCCAAGCCCCAGCTTACGAAATGGCTCTAAAACACAGATTCTTTCGAGCTTTCCAGTTCCGTCTACCTCTCTAAGCCTCGCTGTTCCTACACACTTGTCTGTATCCATTATAAGAATATGCTTACAATTACTATCTAGCTGATCAAATTGATCAAATTCATCCTCTAAAGGAACTTCTTGCTCTATAACAAATACCTCTTTACGAATTTCGAATGCTTGGTCTAATTGTTCTTGTGTAATTACTCGAATTGTTTGCACTATAGTTCAACCTTCTCTCATTAAAATCTCCATAAGTATATTAAAAAAGAAAAATATTGTAAATTAATTTCCTATCAATTAAAATATTTTAGTACAGTCTTTGTATACTATTTTATACATTTTCTATAATCTCTTTAAATTTATTTAATAAATATAAACTAATTTCTTCTAACAATAGGAAAAAGTAAATGAAAAGCTTAATTTTGCGTACAAAATAGGTATATCAATATAATTAACAGCTTTAAAAATTTTAAATTTTCAAACTATTTAACTCGCGCTTATTTTTCAAATTTCAACCCATTCTTTTCTAAAAAAATCGTCATTTTTCGAGTTTTTGTCGACTTTAAAAAGAGTCTTTTTGACAAAATAAATTGACTTTCTACTTCCATAAAAAACAAGTCTTGAATATTTAATTCATCACTATCTATCAGGTGGTTACTAGATTTACGCAGAATTAAAAGCTTAAACACATCAGAGTTGAAGAAAACGATTATAGAATATTAATGCTAAATGTGACAAAAATGTGAATTTTCATTTATCAACCACGAACCGACATAATTTTCAAAAGAAGTAATATACAATTACTAAAGTTAACAAATTATATTAAGCAATTAATATAATACTAAACCATGGGGGATTACTTGAATGAGAAGTAAATTTTACAGACAAATTTTAAAGCTACTAATTGAGATGAAAAGAAAAGATATGTATAAGAAAGCTAATAATTTAGGTTTCACACATCCAGAAACTGTAACCTGTAGTCAGGAACTCGATGCATTGCTTAATATATACAGTCATAAAGTAGCTTAAGGGTTAAGGAGGAATTTTTATTAATAATACAATACAATATCTATCCGATTATGAGCCCAGTTAGACAAGAGTTAATCTGTCTAACTGGGTTTAAATTCTTTCTAAAAGGAGTTTTTTTATGAATGATGATAATCTCAAAACCGTTAACTACCCTTTAATTACATTTATATTAACTTTTGCTGGACTTACTATCTTAATGTCCATGTATATTACAATCCCTCTTACAGCAACCTGGATATCTGAGTTTTCTATCAATGAAACGAAAGCTATTTGGTTAAGCAGTGCCTTTTCCCTTTGCTATGCCTTTTCAAGCTTAATCTATGGACCGCTTTCAGATCGATTTGGTAGAAAGGTGTTTTTAGTATATGGAATTACCTTTCTTACAATCATCACCATTTTATGCGGATTTGTCGAAAATTATGAGCTACTTCTCATACTTCGTATCCTACAAGCTATGGGTGCTTCTGCTTTTGTTCCCATTTCGTTAGTCTATATAGCAGACGTTTTACCTGCTGAAAAAAGACTTAAAGCTTTAGGTTTTGTTTCTTCTTCTTTTTTGATTGCTAGTGTAGTCGCCCAGGTTTTCTCCACACTTGTCCAAGAGACTTTTGGCTGGCACTACATATTTTTACTACTGGGGCTATTTTATATTGTTACCTCCATCCTTACTATCGTCTACTTACCCAAAGACACGAGAGTTAAACATGAAAATAGCATCTTAACAAACTTTATAAATATTAAAAACTTATTTATAAATCGTTCTCTTTGTATTTCGTTCCTTATATCTTTTATGCTGCTATTCTCTTTAATAGGTATGTATACAATTTTGGGGACATACCTAGCAGCTAAACCCTTATACTTCACTGACGAACAGATACTTATTGTACGAGCAACGGGTCTAATTGCTGTTACAACAAGTCTTTTCGCTAATAACATAACGAGAAAATTTGGTGTAGTACAGTCTGTTAAGTGCAGCTTGTTAGTGGCTTCGCTTTCATTATTCTTAATGGCGATTAGCCCTAATCCGATTTTGTCTATACTATTCAGCTTATTTTTCATTGCTTGTATAGCATTACTAGTACCAGTAAATATTTCACTGATAAATAAAAATAGTGCCGCACAAAGAGGAACAGCCATTCTTTTTAATGCTTTTATACTTTTTATTGGTGCAAGCTTCGGTCCAATGCTTGCCTCACAATTAATGCTGCATACTAATTCATTGGTTAGTTTCGTAATTTTTGGGTTTGTTCTTCTGCTTGGTTATGTCGGAGCATTCTTCTTTGACTAAAAACTATTAAATTAAAAATGTCCCACTAGTTGTTAAGCTGCATACTAGTAGGACATTTTTAATTTAGTTTAATGATTTACTCAAGCCGGGTAGCTTTAGCTTTAATAGCTCTTCCTCTAAATTTTGGCATTGTTTATCAATTGCATTAAATACATCATTTATAATTGTATTGAAAATAATCGGTGATATTGTTTCATTAAAAAACTTAAGCATTTTTTCGACTTCATATTCAGATAACTCTTCTTGCCTTTCATTCAAAAAAAACTGCTGTATTTCTTTTAGTATGAATTGATACTGCTCTTTTGATAGATCCTTTAACATACCCAGTCCCCTATTCTATGTATCACATATATACTTTTCATAATAATCTGACATAATTATAGATTAAAAGTTACACATATTTTATAAAATTTTACATTAAATATCTACAAATTTAAGAAATTTAATATTTCTTCCTTCCTTTATTAGTTCATAATGGGTCATCGTGCTATGCAACAATGACCACATTTTCATAAAGAAGCTATTTTCCAATCGGATTATCTGCTCCAGTTTTACCTGAGTAGTTTTCCAATGCTTCTACAAACACAAACTCTCTTTCTGGGAAACGAAAACATGTAAGCTTGCCTCCAAATACAACACCTTGATCAATATTAAGAGTATTGTTAATTAAAAGTGGCTCAGGTTTTGGATCATGTCCCCATAAAATTAGTAGGTCTCCTTTATGCTCTTTAAACCAGTCTCTTCTTATTGGCTTTCCCTTTTCATCCATCCCTGCTACATCTCCATAGCGGCAAAAGTCTTTTATTCTTGAATTTTCATTACCTATATATTCATCTTTAATACCTGCATGTGCACAAACAACTAGATCTTCACCTTCATTAGAGACGATATAGTGAGAGGGTGCATCCATAAGTAATGTTTTCAGCCTTGCCTTTAAATTTAAAGTTTCTTTTTTACCGTGCTTTAACTCATAATTCTTAAATTCCTTTTGAACATTTTCATCACCATGCTTCAATTGAACCTTTCTTCCCTCTAACCAGCGGGCAATCTTCCATCCATGATTACTATCAATCATATAAGCTTGGCCTGCTTCCACATGTCTTAAGAAGAACAGCATACATTCAATTGACTGTGGTCCTCTACTCATAACATCGCCCAAAGATAGTATTTTCCGTCCTTCTGGATGTATATATAGACCTTCTCTATTTTTTTGATAGCCTAATTTATCAAGTAATGTCATAAACTCTTCAAAACAAGCATGAATATCACCTATAATGTCCAACCCGAAGCCTAATTCAATTCGCATAGTAGTTCTCTCCCTTAAATCAATTACTAATTAGTATGACTATATTAGTGAGGAATTCTACATTAAAATTTAGCAGCGACTCATTTGATAAATATGGTAAACTATCTAAATAAAGGGAGGTAGTTTCCATGAAAATACGTACGATTGAATTAAAGGATACAAAAAATTATCTTAATTTAAATAAGAAAATTGATGAGTCTGGTTTTATGCTTTATGAACCAGGTGAAAAACAGATTACTCTAGAACAGCAAGAGAAATTCATAGAAAAAATCCTGGCAGATAACCGTTCGATTATGTTAGTAGCAGAAGTTGAAGAAGAACTTGCCGGGTTTATCGCTGCTATTGGGAATAACCTTAAGCGAACACAGCATCGGGCGTATATCGTTATTGGCTTACTAGAAGAATTCCGAGGAAAAGGCATTGGAAAGTCATTATTTGAGCAATTATTTATTTGGGCTAAACAAAACGGAATCACTCGTCTTGAACTAACAGTGATCAAGGAAAACGATAGAGCTTTTAATTTATATAGAAAAATGGGCTTTGTATTAGAAGGTGAAAAGGTACACTCACTAATGATTGATGGAGCACCAACAAATGAATATTATTTATATAAAATATTATAATATTCCCTGATGATTTGATTTAATAGATATACAAAGAAGTTTTGTAACCAATCTTGCAAAACTTCTTCAATCTATAAGCATTAGCTTAATCATTAAATTGTCTTTTGAATATCTTGCCACATCTCATGTGCCACATCTTCATTAAAAGTACTGATTAAGCGATAATTTTCTTCATCTAAAATTCGAAAATGCTTACTTATTACATTTCTTTGAAGCTTAAAGCCTTTATATTCAGTTATGTTCTTCCACATGATATGTCCGCCCATCGTTTTTTCCTGCGGTCTGATATTCACATCTTGAACAGTAATTTCAATTACCTCTAAAGGATCCCCACCGAAAATTTTATGTAGTATGTCACTTTCACGGAATATAGCGCAAATTGCAATGCATGTTGTCCAATCTGCTAGCCCTCTTCCTTTTTCAATTTGGATGATTGTTTTTTTGGAGACCCCTACTATTTCTGCCATCTTATCCTGTGTATAGTGACTTTCTCTTCTCAAATTCTTGAAATTTTCTGAAATAATTCGGATTATAAAATCCCTATCCATTTTATCACCTCAAAACGTTTTAGCTAACTTTTCATATGTCCAAAATTTTTATGTAAATTGCTCTCATAATATAGACTATAAAAACGACAAGAAAGTTACAGATTTTCCGAATTTTTTATTGGAGTTTGTAAAAATATTACTTTTTTACTAATCAGCACATTATAATACTCAGTTCAATTAGCTGAACTGAGTACGCATTTTTTTAGGATGAGGCTAGTTTTGCTAATCTATTCGTCATATACCCCTTCCATTCTCCTGCAAGCTCTTCCACGGATAGAAGAGTTTTCATAGCTTCAGCATCCTTTGCTCTTCTGAAATAAACTTCGTTGCCAAAAAGAACTGAAATAGCTTTTGGATGTTTTTCTATTAAGGTAATTTTTGAATCCGCACACACATTTCCTTCTTCTAATACACGACAAAGGTACCCTGTAAAACCAGTCTCCACCATCCTTTTCATTATTAATGGAAGCCCGACTCTTTTATTGATCGTGCTGCAGGGAACACGACCTTGTGTAATTTGAATTACTGCATCTCCAAGCTTGTATATATCTCCAATACATACATCTGCCTCAAGCATATTTGTCACTGTAATATTCTCTCCAAAGGTTGATTTTGGCAATGTAATACCAAATTCCTTTTCCCATAGTGCGTAATGTTCAAATGGATAGACACAAACAGCACGGTCAGGTCCCCCATGGTTCTTTAAATCCGCAACACCATCCCCAACAAAACCATTCTTTGTTAGAAATGCTTCAATAACTGCTTCCTTACAAATGGCCGTTTCTACTTGTTTTTCATTTTCATAAGTCATGATTTTCGGTAACCCAATTGAAAAGTTTTTCAGTAGGTATTTATCGTGATTACTCAATTTAATAGTTCTCGCTTTCATTTTTACTTGTTAGTTCATTATAGAACATCAAGTACCAGATTGGTAGTTAATGGAATTGAAATAGTTACAATTGGATATGAATTTTTATGTCAGCCTCTCGATAATGGTTGCGTTTGCCATCCCCATCCCCTCACAAATTGCTAATAAACCATAACGTTGGTTTGTACGCTCTAGTCGATTCATAAGAGTAACCAAAAGTTTCGTTCCAGTTGCGCCTAATGGATGACCAAGTGCGATTGCCCCTCCGTCTGGATTTAGTTTTTCAGGATTAGCTTCTAACTCCTCTAACCAAGCTAGAGGTACTTGAGCAAACGCTTCATTAATCTCATATGTGTCCATATCATTAATAGATAAATTCGCTTTTTCCAAAACTCTTCTCGAGGCTTCAACTGGACCTGTTAACATTAAAGTCGGATCAGAACCAACAACACTACGAGCAATTATACGTGCCTTTGGTTTAATTCCTAATTGGTCCGCCTTTTCACGTGACATTAAAAGAACAGCTGATGCTCCATCACTAATTTGGCTAGCATTACCTGCAGTAATGACACCATCTTCATAAAATACTGTTTTTAGCTGACTAAGTACTTCAACAGTGGAACCTTCACGAGGTCCTTCATCTACTGAAAAATGCTTTGTTGTTCCGTCCTCCTGTTGTATTTGTACAGGAACTATTTCCTTCTCAAATCTTCCCTCTTTAATGGCAGCTAGTGCTTTTAAATGACTATTTGCAGAATATTCGTCAAGCTGTTCTCGCTTAAATCCATAATCTTTGACCATCAACTCTGATGAGATTCCTTGATTTACAATCAAATACTTGTCAGTTAGCTTTGAGCTTGGTTCTACACCTAAGCTATTTGAAAACATAGGTACACGTGTCATACTTTCAACTCCACCAGCTATTACAATTTCCATATCCCCTGACGCTATGGCCTGTGCTGCGAAGTGTACTGCTTGCTGACTGGAACCACATTGTCGATCAATCGTTACACCAGGTACATGTATTGGGAAGCCTGCTATTAACAAAGAAGCTCTTGCAATATTTAAACCTTGCTCCCCAATTTGAGTCACACAGCCTAAAATTACATCTTCGACATCCCCTTTATTTACACCCGCACGTTTTACGACTTCATCTAGAACCACTGCAGCCAGCTCATCTGCACGAATGCCCGAGAGCGCTCCCTTTCGTCTACCCACAGCTGTTCTGACACCCTCTACAATTACGACCTCTCTCATTTCCCTAAAAATCCCCCTTTGGTTCTTGCCTTATATTGTATATTGGTGACACCCCTCCAATTTTCAATCAACGTGGAGCCATTCGAATCCCGCCATCTAATCGAATCACTTCCCCATTAATATAATTATTTTCTAATAAAAATTGAACTAACTCAGCATATTCCTCCGCTTTTCCAAGCCGTTTGGGGAACTCTACCATACTGCCTAATTTTTCTACTATTTTTTCAGATAGACCCGCCGCCATTGGTGTATGGAAAAGCCCAGGAGCAATAGTATTGATGCGAATGCCAAATTCAGATAAATCTCTAGCTATTGGCAAAGTCATTCCTGCTACTCCAGCTTTACTTGCACCATATGCTGCTTGACCCATTTGCCCATCAAAAGCAGCAACGGAAGCTGTATTCACTATACTTCCTCTTTCTCCATCTTCTGTAATTGACTCATTCTTTGCCATTTGTTCAGCAGCTAATCGAATTACATTAAAGGTACCGATTAAGTTAATATCTATTACTTTTTTAAAATGCTCTAATGAGTGAATCCCTTTTTTACCAATTGTTTTAGCAGGAGGAGCAATCCCCGCGCAATTCACACAAATATGAAGACCTCCAAATTGCTGCACTGTTTGCTCGATTCCAGCCTTTACCGATGCCTCATCAGCTACATTTACAGAGGCGAAAGCAACATTATCTCCTAGCTCTTCCACAATTTCTTTCGCTCTTACCTCATTAATATCAAAAATAGTAACCTTAACACCCTTTTGATGAAGATTGCGCACTGTAGCAAGACCTAATCCAGATGCACCACCAGTAACGATAGCTATTTTGCTTTGTAAATCCATTCCTACTCCCCCTAGAAATATTTTTTCTATTTATGCCTAATTTTACAAACTAATAATTCATGTTAAAAAGCTAATACTATTATATGGATTTCTATTAGACATTATTACTTGCAATCTATTACTGTCTCGTATGTGAAGGTTAATATGTATAAAAGTAAAGGGAAATTATAAACCCCAAAGCAGCTACCTGCCTTGGGGCGATTTGTTACATATTCTTTTTTTGTTTATTTTGATTATCTCGTTTTGTTGCACTATCTGCACGTTTAAATTCATCATGGTATAGAACTTCTTGTGTTGCAGTTAGTTGATTGTCTTGTACTGTTAACTGCTCATGTGGCTGCTTATGCTCCTTCATGGTATAACACTCCTCTCCTAATTTAATCTTTGTTAGTTTGACCGTTGTCAGAATTCATATTCTGTAATTGTTTAAAAAGAAGTTAAAAACGTATTCAGCAACAATAAAAAACGCAACCAGCAAAAGAGCTGACCGCGTTTTAGCAAATATCTATAATCTAATTGTCCACCCAAAGGTATCGTCAATGGAACCGTATTGAAGACCTGTTAATGTGTCATAAAGCATTTGTGAAATTTCACCGATTTCACCTTTGTTAATACTCATTTTGTCATCTAAATATTTTAACTCTCCAACTGGAGAAATTACTGCAGCTGTCCCAGTACCGAACACTTCTTCAAGTGTTCCATTTTGATGAGCTTCTACCACTTCATCGATCGAAATTTGTCTTTCTTCAACTGGAATACCCTTGAATTTCAACACCTGAATCATGGAATCACGAGTTATGCCAGGCAAAATACTGCCATTTAAAGCCGGTGTGATCACAATACCATTAATTTTAAAGAAGATATTCATACTTCCAACTTCTTCAATATATTTATTTTCCTTACCGTCTAACCATAAAGTTTGAGCATAACCTTCACGACTCGCAATTTCTTGTCCCTTTAAGGCGCTGGCATAGTTTCCGCCAGTTTTCGCCTCTCCAGTTCCTCCCTTTACGGCACGGACAAATTGTTCTTCAACCAAAATTTTCACCGGATTAATACCTTCCTTATAGTATGAACCAGATGGAGACATTATAATTATAAAATGATATTTTTTAGAAGGATGTACACCTAAGTTTGGTTCTGTAGCAATAATGAAAGGTCGAATATACAGTGAAGTCCCTGGATTATTTGGAATCCAATCACGATCTACTGTAACTAATTGCTTTAAGCCCTCTAATGCTAGCTCTTCATCAATTGCTGGTATACAAAGACGTTCATTAGATCTATTTAAACGTTTAAAGTTTTGGTCTGCACGGAATAATAAAGCGTCATTATCCACAGTAACATAAGCCTTTAAGCCCTCGAAAACAGATTGACCATAATGGAAAATCATTGCAGAAGGATCTAGAGAAATCGGTTGATAGGGTACGATACGAGGATCATGCCACCCCACTCCATCAGTGTAGTCAAGGATAAACATATGGTCAGAGAAAAAATGACCGAAACCTAACTCTTCCGGAGCTGGTTTTTCTTTTGGATTTGTTGTTAGTTCTGTTTTGATGTCAAACATTGTTTATAGCCCCCATTAAACTTAAAAATTAAAAAATTTTTCTAATAAACTTTCTATAGATTAATATTACACTTTTTTCATTAACATACTAGTCTTAAATATCGATAAATTCTGACAAATTATTAAGGAATTTTGTTCGTATGCTGCTAAATCGCTCTGTCCGCTTCATAAAAGGGAATTGAGGCTTTTATATTTTCAGGGGAAAGTAAAATATTTTTTCATAAAAAAAGTGGGGGATTTCTATTATGCATAGAATTCCCCACTGCACTATTAAACTTTATAAGAAGTTAAAGCCTATAGAGGTAAGAGCCTCAATGTCTCTTGTGCCTCTAAATTCTCAATCATCTCCAACCATTGCTTTGGTTTATTTGATAAAACTGAGTAGTAATTTTTCAAAAAATCAATAACTAATGAAGCTTGAATTTCACTTAAAGCTCCATCTGTTGGCATAAAGCAAAAATCTAATCCCGATACAGCTTCTCCATCATTTTTCCACGATGGGTGAACATATGAGAAATCGATTTTTTTGTAGCCTAGATGCGATAAAACCTCACGACGAACATAAGGATTCATTGGCATCACGCCACCAAAATCAAATTCCTCCTTCATCATATAAGGATTATAAATTTCGGCAAATCCACCCTTTAAAACTTCGCCATTTTCCTCAGCTAATCGGTTTAAATCCTTTTGTCGCTCCTGTGCTAAAAAACGCCCGATAGATTGACCAGGCTTACCAATAATCGTAAAATCAGTCATGGCAATTGACCAACCTGGGTAATAGCGGTATTCTGTAGCACCCACAACTTCTCCTTCGTGAACCGCAACAAAAACACGGATACTTGGATCCTCTAACGGTTCCTTCCATAGGTCAAATTCTAATACTTCTTCTGGAGGGAAGATCTCTCCTAAAAGCGTATGCAATTTTGCAAATAAAGGGTCATTTATGTTAGTAATCCGAATAAATTCCATAGTGAATGCCACTCCTTTAGTGTATAGATAGTAATAATACTTTATTCGACATCTTATTTTAAAAATCCTTTTTCATCACGTCAAAAAAGAAAGCCCATCCTAAGATGGACTTGCTACTGTCATGGTACTGTTTACGAATTCCTCAAACCTATCTTCTTCCTCAGAATACGGTGAGTGATTGCTTTCCTCGAATAAAGTAAAGTGTGCATTCGGTATTAAACTTGCAATCTCTTCACCGAATTTCATAGGGCATTGTGCATCAAACTTCCCCGCATATATGTAGCTTGGTATTGAAACGGATTTTAATTGCTCCCGTACGTCAAAATTCGAGTATTCAATCTTTCTAAAATAATCTAAACGCGGACCAACCGTTTTACCACTATTTGGAACCTTTAAGGATTCCTGTAGCTTTTCTTCACTAACATAAGACATTAATGCCCACTCATAGCCTAATTTCCGACGTTCCTCTATCGGTGTATTCGGGTTATTTAGGGCATCCATAATTTCTAGAATACGAGTAAAATTAGGATTTAGAGAGCAATAAATACTATCCGGGTCATTCGCATACTCGTAACTAGCTGCCGCCCCACCAGCTATTATTTTAGTTAAAGCTTGTGGAAAGCTAATTACATATTTTAAAGCAAGCATCCCTCCAGCAGAATGGCCTGCAAAACCCCACTCATCATAATTTAACGCTTCTCTAATTGCCTCTAAATCTAGTACAGCTTCTCCCATACTGAATTGATTCTCACTAGCTGCAGCGGCTGAATTACCTGCCCCGCGAAGATTGATTAAATAGACTTTGTAGTGCTTAGTGAAAGGATTCGCGAAGGTATTACCTAATTGGCTATATTCACTATATAAATGTGTAACAGCTAAAGGCTCCCCTTCACCTTTTTCAAAGTATTCAAATGATCCTCTTTTTGTTTCAATAATTTTTTGAGTCCACATTTTCATCACTACTCCAAGGGTTTATTTGGTAAGGAAGAATCTAACTCTCACTTTGTATTAAAAGTTTTTCAATATTGATCAATGCTTTCATACGCATTAGCAAATTTAAACCTATTATCCCGTCTAACTGAAAATCATAATCCATCTCACCAATTTCCATCTCAATTTGCTCTGCCTTCATTTGGCCGATATGAATGGAATCAAGTATTTTAGAATAGACAATTTCAGAGCCGCCAATTCCATACACTCGATAAATTGGATCCTCTGCTTCTGGAAAAATCCCAATCATTTCAGCTATCTCTGATGAAATTATAGAGCTCGATGAACCAGTATCAATCAACACACGAGTTAAATGTAAATTTCTCCCTTTGTATTGGATTTCCATATCCGTTAACAATAATCCTTCATTGATGGATAATTTTTTCATTCAGCCACCTACCTATATAATAAGTTAGAAAATCTATAATTCAATTTTCCAACTATATTTGCCCCAATATATGCTAGTCCATATCCATAAAGTACCTAATAGGTGGGTTAAAATGGCCAAAATAAGTTTATGAAAATGATGGGGATAAATTGCATTAAAGAACCAAATAAAGGTAACGAATTATTCAACCTAAATTAAAAGAGGTGTCCCATTTAGGAAACACCTCTTTTAAAGTGAACTTCACAATTCACTTTCCAATAGACTTTTTAATTTGTCTGCATATTCCTCATCCAATTTGCCGTAGCCCTCTTCTTCATTGTTACTGATTATAGTGATTGTATCGTCAAAGTTATACCAAATTCTATATAGATAAAGCTCGTCTGGCTTATCCTTTTCATCTGCATAAAACAAAGTGGCAATTAAATCCTCAGAACCAGCATCCTCTGGTTCTTCTTCTGGCTCCCATTTAACTTCTTCTAGTAGACTTTTAATAGAATCTAACGTAATAAGATCAAGAATCATATCCTCATCCTCTAAAGAATCATCACTTGCTACGCGTTGGACATCTATTCTTATCAAGAAATTTTCATCATTTGAGCATGCCACAAGCATCGTTCCCAGCAAACATAGGAACAAAAGATTAAAGAGCTTCTTCAAAATATTCCCCCTCTAGATAATATACACAGTCCCATCCGCGTCCAAATAATAATAAAAAAGCCTAAAGATAAAACCTCTTTAGTCTCAATAAGACAAAAGAGGTCGAATAAAGGTTTATACTGTTAAGTTTGAATTTTGTTTAATTTCGATATAGCGTAACTGAAGTCCATCTATCTCGTGTATAGAGAATGTATAACCAGCATGTTCAATGATGTAATCTTGCTTTAGCTCCATATCTTGCGAGTAATACCACCCACCGAGTGTATCGACATCTGAATTATCCATTTCAATGTTCAGGAATCGTGCTACTTCTTCTAATAGTATTTTTGAATAGACAATAAAATGACCATCATTTACCTTACGAATTTCAGGAATCTCATCATCGTCAAATTCATCTCGAATTTCACCAACTAATACCTCTAATATATCCTCTACTGTAACAAGTCCAGAGGTACCTCCATATTCATCTAACAAAATAGCGATATGTGTTCGTTCTTTTTGCATCCTGGTTAAAAGTACTTGAATCGGTGTAACCTCAGTTGTATAAATCACTGGATTAATGAAATTTTCGATATTAAAGTTTTCTACCGTAATGCGATTGGTCATTCCCTGTGTTAAAAAATCCTTAATATTAATGAACCCAATAATATTATCTCGATCCTCTTCATAAACAGGGTAACGAGTATAACGCTCTTCTTGAATAGTCGTTAAAACCTCATCATAAGTTGCCTTTTTATCGAAAGCAATAATATCAGTTCTTGGAACCATTATCTCACGAGCAATACGAGCATCAAATTCAAAAACATTATTTACATAGTTTAATTCGTTTTGATTGATTTCACCATTTTTAAAGCTCTCTGTCATTAACAAACGGAGTTCTTCTTCGGTATGTGAAAGCTCATGCTCAGAAGCTGGCTTCATGCCGAAAATTCCAACTAAAATACGAGCTGCACCATTTAAGAACCAAATGAAAGGATAAAGTATTTTATAGAAAATCATAATTGGCTTTGCAAATGAAAGAGTAATTGTTTCAGCTTTTTGAATAGCAGCTGTTTTGGGTGCTAATTCCCCAACAACTACGTGTAAGAATGTAGCGATTACAAAAGCAGCAGCAATAGTGAAATAATGAATATGCTCTGATGCAATCCCAAACATTCCAAACAATGGCTCTAAGATAAACTCAAAGGTTGATTCTCCTACCATACCAATACCTAATGCCGTTACAGTAATTCCTAATTGACAGGCAGATAAATACTCATCCAAGTGGGTAGTTACATGCTTGGCAGCTAAAGCACCTTTTCTCTCTTCAGCAACTAATTGGTCGATCCTTGAATGTCTTACTTTTACAATGGCAAACTCAGTTGCCACGAAAAATGCAGTTAAAGCTAATAAAATTGCAAATATTGTTAAATTCAGTGCGGTCAATCATCGTCTTACTTAAAAAAGTAAGACTTCACCTCCTAGGTTATAAGTAATAATAAGGATTGCATTAATGCAACACTTTCTGATGAAACTTTATCTTTAATGGATTCATTTTTTGATTGTTCCTGCTGTTGCATTTTTTGTACAAGTGTTGAAATTTCATTTTTCAATGAAGTCATTTGATTACAAATATCTTGTATATCAATTTCTTCTTTTTGCACATTTAAATTTTCAAAGGAAAGTTTTATATCACTTAAGCACATGCCTTGTGCTTTCATCTCTTCGATTATTTTAATACGTTCGATTGCTTCAGAAGTATAGAAACGATAATTTGAAGTAGAACGTTCAGCTTTGAGTAAGCCAAGATTTGTATAATAGTCAATTGTGCGTTTTGTGATTCCAGTGGTTTCAGCTAATTCGCCAATTTTCAGTTTCTCGATCCCAATTTACTTCCCTCCAAACCATCACGTGATGGTTTTATTATACAGATGTTCATTTTTAATTTCCAGGTTATTTTGTATTTGTCACATTGTATTTTGTGTTATAGAGTTTTTATTTCCATTTAACTGTTTCATATTATATTCAAAAAAGATACTTACAGACCACTCTAAATGCTAAACTTTTATTTTTATATAAATTAGTTCAAAGCTCTTATTTAATCATATTTTTAAAAGATTTTTTTAGGTAATTTTGTTGTTAGCAAACGTTTAATTATTTATAAATCGCAATAATAAAAATTTTGCTATTTTCAGGTGTAATATTTGCTCCCGTTGCATCCCGAACTTCTATTTTATTATTTCAATTTATAAGAGACATTGTTTTGACTTATCCAAAGAACATTAAAATTTTTTGTCCCAATCCAATTATACTAACCAGGAAAGGAACAAATTAGTAATTTTTAAATAAAATAAATTGTATTACCCAAATTGTTCAACAACTACTGAATATACTTAACCTTAGAATTTAATTTTAGGGAGTGTAAAATATGGGGGCTATTAGTGGGCAACAATATATTGATAGGATAAACCAATTGAACCCTGAAATTTGGGCTGATGGAAAACGAATTAGCGGGCTACTTTCAGAACATCCCCTATTTAAAGGGTTAATACTATCAAAAGCAGCACTTTATGATTTACAGCATAATCCAAAAATTAAAGATGAACTGACCTTTCCCTCTCCTATATCAGGAGATGCTGTTGGTCTTTCCTTCCTAGCACCGAAAACTAAAGAGGACTTACTAAAAAGAAGAAAAATGATTGAGCACTGGGCAACACATACTCACGGTATTATGGGGCGAAGTCCAGACTATTTAAATACGGTGTTAATGAGCTTTGCATCTTCTGCTGATTACTTAAAGGGAAAAGAGAAAAGCTTTCCTGAAAATCTTATTAGACTATATGAAACTGCAAGAGAAAAAGATTTAACTTTTACACATACCTTTATTACACCACAAGTAAATCGTTCTCAACTTCACCTTGAAAATGGCGAATCACCAATTGCAGCGAGGGTAATAGCGGAAAATGAGCAAGGAATTGTTATTAAAGGGGCTCGCCTTCTTGCCACTCAAGGAGGACTAACTGATGAAGTATTGGTTTTTAGTATTGGAAAATTCATTTTTAATGAAGAAGAAGCATTTGCCTTCTCCATACCCTCGAATACAAAAGGGTTAAAATTTATTTGTAGAGATTCATTTATTGGGGGAGAGTCAGATTTTGACCATCCTTTAAGTTCCAGTTACGAAGAAATGGACTCAATTGTTGTTTTTGATAATGTTTTAGTTCCTTGGGAAAGAGTATTTTTTTATAATAATGGAGATGTAGCAGAAGAATTTTTAGAGAAATGTTCCTTCCATGCATTTGCCAAACATCAAGTTTTAATTCGACAAATCGTGAAAACCGAATTTATATTAGGACTTACAGAATTACTAATAAAAACTATTAATGTTAGAGAATATCAACATATTCAAGAAAAAATGTCAGAAATCATTATCGGTCTTGAAACCTTAAGAGCCTTGTTAGAAAAATCAGAGAACCATGCTTCTTTAGATGAATGGGGCAACATGAGACCTGATGTGCTTCCTTTAAAGGTAGCTGGAAATCTATTTTCTAAAATTTATCCACGTTTTATTGAAATTATGCAATTAATCGGAGCTAGTGGGATGATTACCTTACCTACAGAACAATCTTTTCACTCTCCTATTCGTAAAGATTTAGATCAATATCTTCAATCCGCAACAAAACCTGCTTATGATAGGGTTAAAATTTTCCGATTAGCATGGGACTTATCTATGAGTGCTTTTGGAACTAGACAAACACAGTATGAAAGATATTTTTTTGGTGATCCAATCCGTTTATCTAGTGATCTTTATCTCAGTTATCCTGTCAATGAATACGTTAGTAAAGTTAATCATTTTCTTAAACTTTAGTATGATTTAAATTAATACAAACAAAAAACTACTTAAATTACTCATCTACTGTCAGTAGTTTTTATATTTGTGCATATATTTAACTTAAGAGTTAGATTATAAATAGAATTAAATATTATAAAAGCCTATTTAAAACGTTCAGCGTTCAAAATAGGCTTTTCCATTAATTTAATTGGGTTTTGATTTCATTTACTAATGCTTGTAATTCAGCCTCAGAGAAATCATATGTTTCTAAACAGAAGTGGCATTGTGTTTCAATATTGCCTTCTTCTTTAATCATTTCTTCTAATTCTTGAACACCTAATCCGATGATTGCACGACTATATCGTTCTTTTGAGCAATTACATTCGAATTGTACTGGCATATGGCTTAAAACTTGTACATTGCCTGCTTCACCTAAAACAGCTTCTAGAATTTCCTCTGGTGTCAATCCCTTTTCAATCATTTTTGAAACAGGCTCAATTGTAGCTAAATGCTTTTCTAATGCCGCAATTGTTTCCTCTTCACAGCCAGGCATTAACTGAATGATGAAGCCCCCTGCGGCTAGAATTGTGTTATCAGGATTTACTAGAACCCCTAAACCAACTGATGAAGGTAACTGTTCACTTGTAGCGAAGTAATAAGTAAAGTCTTCAGCGATTTCCCCTGATACAATCGGAACCTGACTTGAGAACATTTCCTTCATTCCTAAATCCTTCACAACAGATAAAAATCCTTCTGTGCCAACACCTGCACGCACGTCTAATTTACCTTGCTCATTTAGGTCAAAGTGAACTTGTCCATGTGTTACAAAACCGCGGACATTTCCTTTTGCATCTGCATCAAGGACCATTGCACCAATTGGACCGTTTCCTTCTACCTTTACAGTAATCTTGTCTTCCCCTTTAAGCATCGCACCCATCATCACACTTGCTGTCATTGAGCGACCAAGTGCTGCTGAAACAACTGGCCACGTACTGTGCCTTCTTTGTGCTTCTCCAACTGTTTCTGTCGTACGTGCTGCAAATGCACGAATTTGTCCATTATAACCTACTGCTCTTACTAAATAATCTTTCATCTATAGAAGCTCCTAACGTAAATAATTATTTTTTCTTTCAATACTAAAAGATAAACCCTTGATTGAATGCTTACTTTATATTTTCTTGGATACGTTTTAGCATAACCATTAAACTCTGTAATTCTACATCACTGAATTGTTGAAACATTTGATTAGCAAAGCTTAACTTATCCTTTTGACAACTCATGATTTGCTTGTAGCCTTCTTCTGTTAATTGTACAATCGTTTCCCGATTATCAGCTGGATTACGTCTTCTAGATACAAGGCCATCCGACTCCAATTGCTTTAAATGACGAGTAATTGCGGCATGATCGATATTAACAATTTTTTGTAAATTGGATTGAGAAATTTCACTATATTGAATAAGCTGATACAAAAGCTCAAAGCGCGATAAGCTAAGGTTTGTACTTCTCTCAAATTTAGGTCCTAGCTGATTACTAAGTGTTTTAAGTAAAAATAACAGCTCTTCCTGCTCTGAAATTTTAATGTTCAAGCCTCTCCCTCCAGTCAAAAACTACAAAGTTAGTTATTGATTATTTGAGCTATCAATCATTGAGCCCTCAATAATATAATCTCTTTTTATTTCAAAAGCAAATAAAACGAATAAGTCTTATTTATAGTTATGTTTTGTAAAAATGTAGAAAATTTAAATAATTCTAGTTTATAATGATAGTAATGTAACGAAAGGTGTGATGAAAATGACTATAAATGAAAATGTGATTGAAAAGTAAAAGTCTTGTACTCTCTTTTCAATCTAATCTACCAACCTATTATTTTTGAAAAGAGGCTAATTATGTATACAGATAACGAATTAACAATACGACCAGTTAAGACAAGTGATCTAAATAGGCTTTGGGAGCTTATTTATAAAGAAGAGCAGCCAGAATGGAAAAAATGGGACGCCCCCTACTATCCACATACGGCCATGACCTTAGAAGATTTTTTACCTACGGGAGCATCATTAGTTGATAGTAAAGATTTTTGGGTAATTGAGGTTCATAATGAAATACGAGGGATTGTTTCATATTATTGGGAGCACGAGCCATCAAAGTGGCTGGAGATGGGAATTGTTTTTCATGAGCCCACTTCCTGGGGCAAGGGTCTTGGTACACGAGCCATGAAGTTGTGGATTGATCATCTATTCTCTACAATGCCACTTATAAGAGTTGGCTATACAACCTGGTCTGGGAATGATCGTATGATTCGAGTTGGTGAAAAACTCGGCATGACCCTAGAGGCAAGAATTCGTAAGGTTCGATTATACAATGGCGAGTATTACGATTCCATTCGCATGGGACTATTACGTGAAGAATGGGAGAAAATAAAATAAAAATTCGAAGGAGAGTTGGTCTTTTTAGACTAGCTCTTTTTTTATGCTTAGGAGCTAGAAATACGGTGGGATGCGGTTTGAGATGAGGATAAATTTCATGCTGTGGCAAGAAAGACGGCTGGATGGATGGAGTTCATGATAGCGGGAGAACTTCAGAACGGTGCTAGAAATGTCGCTTGATGGAGTATATATGTCTGATGAACTGCATCACGAAGTTAGAAAGGCTTCGCCATGCCGTTCATATGGCGGATGAACTGCACCACGAAGTCAAAAGCCAGCTCCATGCTGTTCATTCCAATAACCCAAGTCCAGCTCACCCCATCTAGTTAACATAATAATATTATTAATCCTATATATTACCACCACTCCCCTCTCCAATCAAAATTGATTTCCTCACTCTTTTATTTACACAAAAATGACTCCTATTTAATCGTTTTATTTCATGAAATATAACCGAATTTAGTTTGGATAGGCTGGAAATTTTTATGAAAACGTCATCAATATGAACAATATGTGAAATGTTTCACTAGCTATTTTATTTTTACTATTTTAGGGGTACAATAGATTTAAGTTGATATATAACAACAACCAATCATCACCCATACAAAACGCATTGTTATATAACAATTAATAATATTAAATGGAGGAGATCCTGTTATGTGGGTTATCACTGTATTTGAAAGAAATACGTATCGTATGTTCGAGTTTGAAAACAAAATGGAAGCACGTCAAGCCCTCATAGGATTAAAAGGCTCCGCCATTTTATCGTTTACCAAATAACCTTAGTCCTTTGATAAAGAATTACTTTTAAAATTGCAGCGGTCTTTTATGATAAATAAATTCAAAACATTAGGAGGCGACCCGACATGTGGGTAGTAACAATTTTTGAGGAAAAAACTTATCGTATTTTTGAGTTCGACACAAAAGAAGAAGCCACTACTGCATTAAAAAAAATCGAAATACCAGCAATTCTTTCATACACAAATTTAACTTTAATAGCTTAATATTTCCGGAGACATCGATGAATTGATGTCTCTTTTTCAATTTTACAATAATCTGAATATTCCACGAAATATATTGACAATTTAAAAAGTTTGTTGCATATTAGAGTCAATATCTATCAGCTTATCGAAGAATAGTACGTAAAACCCTGTTGGTAAGAGAGCGATGTACATGGCTGCGAGACATCGTACAAAAAGGATTACGGAACCTACTTCGCTAGCCTCTAGCAAAACTAGACGCAGACTCAAGCGTTATCGAGCATAAGTGGGAATTGCTTTTGCATTCCAAACTAGGTGGTACCACGGAAAAGAAGCCTTTTTCGCCCTAATTTTTAGGGTGAAGAAGGCTTTTTATTTTTACTCAAAGCAGGGTTTTCCCTCTCTTTTAAATCAAGTTAAAGGTATCTAGGAGGAAATTAGGTGAAAAAAAAACGTATTGTCGTTAAAATCGGGAGCAGCTCTCTCACTAATGCCAAGGGAGAAATTGACCACATCAGGCTTCAAGATCATATTTCAGCACTTGTAGCATTAAAGCAAGATGGTCATGATGTTTTACTTGTTTCGTCAGGAGCAGTTGCAGCTGGCTTTCGTAAATTAGGTTACCCTTCCCGTCCTGTTACATTAAAAGGTAAACAGGCTGCTGCTGCAGTTGGTCAAAGTTTACTCATTCAATATTACTCAGAGCTCTTTAGTGAGCATCATATTAGCACAGCTCAGATTCTTTTAACACGTACTGATTTTTCTAAAAAGGATCGCTATAGAAATGCTTATGCAACCTTTACTGAATTACTGGAGCGAAACATACTTCCAATTATTAATGAGAATGACACAGTTTCAGTTTCAGAATTAACATTCGGTGACAACGACATGCTCTCAGCTTTGGTTAGTGGACTAATCCACGCTGATTATCTCATTATCTTAACGGATATTAACGGCCTCTATGACCAGAATCCAAAAAATCCTAACGCTAAACAAATAGACTATTTATCTACTATCTCAGACGATTTACTCAAAATCCCGACTGGTAGTGGCTCTAAGGTTGGTACTGGCGGAATGCAATCAAAATTATTAGCAGCTCGTACTGCCCTTCAATCAGGGGTCAAAGTTTTTATAGGCAATGGCAATGGACAAAATAAGTTAATTGACATTCTTGATGGACTCGGGGACGGTACGTATATTGGAAATGATTTGCACACTCCCCTACCGAATCCTAAACAATGGATTTCATTTACAGAGGTTTGCGGGAAGTTGTTTATAGATAAAGGCGCTGCAGAAGCCATTTTATTAAAAGGAAAAAGTCTCCTGCCTGCCGGGATATATAAGCTAGAAGGTGTATTTAGGCAGGGCGATGTAGTAGAGGTATATAGTGAAACAGAATTATTAGGACGTGGAGAGGTGCTTTATTCCAGTGATGAACTTGGTCGTGCACTAGGTAAACGGACTAATGAAATAACCTCTACATCAATCGAAGTCATCCATCGGGATAAATGGGTCAGAATCTAAAGGAGGTTTCATATATGACGGATATTGTAACTAAAAGTGAAGTGAAAACAAAAGGAAAACAAGCAAAACAAGCGAGCTATCTGCTGAACTTAAAAACTACCACTGAAAAAAATGATGCGTTAGCAAAAATAGCATATCAATTACTCCTCGACCAAAACAGTATTATAGAAGAAAATAAAAAGGATTTACTTGCTGGCAAAGAAAAAGGCCTCTCTGAATCTACCCTTGATCGACTCATGTTAAATGAAGCACGTATTCAAGCAATGGCTGATGCAATCCAACAGCTTATCAATTTAAAAGACCCGGTCGGTGAACTTCTTGAAACCATAACAAAAGAAAATGGGCTACTTATTGAGAAACGTCGGGTACCAATCGGTGTTATTGGCATGATTTATGAAGCTCGGCCAAATGTAACAATTGATGCGGCAACACTTAGTTTAAAAACTGGAAATGCTGTTATATTACGCGGAAGTTCTTCAGCTAAATTCTCAAACCAAGTACTTATTGAAACGGTTCACCGCGCATTAGAGCACACAGCCCTACCTAAAGAATCTGTTCAGTTAATCGAGGATACGAGCCATGAAACCGCAAAGGAATTATTTCATCTAAAAGAATACTTAGATGTGTTAATTCCTCGTGGTGGCAAAGCATTAATTGATCTAGTTGTAAATGAAGCCTCTGTTCCTGTATTAGAAACAGGCGCTGGAAATTGTCATGTATATGTTGATGGAAATGCAAACTATCAAATGGCCACAGAAATTATTTTAAATGCTAAAACTCAGCGACCTTCTGTATGTAATGCTGCAGAAAGCTTACTTATTGAAAGTAGTTGGTTTACAAAGCATGGAAAACTGTTATTGGAGAAATTACAAGCTACCAATATCCATCTCATCGGAGACGAACAGGTTTGTGAATTGCTCCCTTCTATCTCACTTGCCACAGAAGAAGATTATGCTACAGAGTTTTTAAGTTTAACGCTAAGCGTGAAGGTTGTTGAAAATGTCTATGAAGCAATTGAACATATAAACCGATTTGGCACTAATCATTCTGAAGCCATAGTTACAGAAGATCCAATCGCAGCCCAACTATTCTTAGCTAGTGTCGATGCGGCTGCAGTGTATCATAATGCTTCTACTCGCTTTACAGACGGTTTTGAATACGGCTATGGAGCAGAAATTGGAATTAGTACTCAAAAGCTACATGCCCGAGGTCCAATGGGCTTACCGGCATTAACCTCGACAAAGTACTTTATTTACGGGAATGGACAAATAAGAGAATAAAACTAAGGCACTTTAAACTACAACGCTGTTTAAAGTGCCTATTCTTGCTGGAAAAAGGAATATAAGGAAAATCCAGAAACCAATTCCCATTAACCATGGAATCACCTCAAATTTCCAAAAGATTGGTAGTTTTATTATTAAAATTCTATTTATCGATTCTATTATTATTATTACTATCAATAATAATACTCCCAATGCCCCTAAAACGAATATTTTTGAAAATAAATCTTCATTAAAAGCATAAATGGACTGATTTTTACGTAAATGGTTAGTGAAAGATAGGAAGGAGCTTACTGTTTGTACAAATTATTAACTGTTGTGAGTCTTTTATTTTTAATTGCTGGATGTTCTTATGATAGTAGTGAGGAACAAGTAAAAAAAGGTTCTAAGAAGCTTCTACCTCC
The DNA here is from genome assembly GCF_044795995.1 of Ureibacillus chungkukjangi. Classification (NCBI taxonomy): domain Bacteria; kingdom Bacillati; phylum Bacillota; class Bacilli; order Caryophanales; family Caryophanaceae; genus Ureibacillus; species Ureibacillus chungkukjangi. The sequence goes on from NZ_CP085009.1 coordinate 2,179,695, forward strand.
AGTAGTTCAGCTTGAACTCGAGGACACTGTTTACAATATGGAACAAGGAGATTACTGTTGGCGAGATGAAGAATCAGCAGAATGCCTTAGCCTTCCTACTCCGATAGAAATTCTTGAATATGAAAAGGCTTTGCCTATTAAAAAAAAGGCAACGGTTACCCTACTCACAAAACGCCGCCCGACAGAGCAAACTCTAACAATCAGTGACGTTGAATCTAATCAAATAGAAGAAATATCCCTAACTAAAAATCATAAATTTAAAGCTCCTGCTACGAAGGGGGTATACATCATAAACTATTATGCAATATGGGAGAAAAATGACTCGGGAACAAGTGGTGACAGCTCTTATGTATTCAAAATTGAGGTGAAATAACTGGAAATAAATGTTAAAATAAATATAAACGAATTTAGGAGGAAACGATGCAGGTATCTAACAGGGAAATATATCACAAAGGTAAAGTAATTAAATTTACCCATATCAAATTAGGTTCTAAAACGATATGCTTCATGTTTTCTGGCTCTGGTTACAATTATGACAAACCATTGTTTTATTATTCAACAATGAAGATGATTGAGAATAATATCGATATCGTACATATTCATTATTCCTATGATGAACAAACATTGAAAAAATCAATTGAGGAATTGTCTAAAATAATGTTGGAGGATATTGACCAAGTTATTTCGACTGTTCTTTTTAATGGAGATTATAAAGAGACTATTTTTTTGGGCAAATCTCTTGGAACTATTCCTATTGCCAATTCTTTAATGAAAAGAGAAGAATATCTAAATTCTAAAATGATCTTATTCACCCCACTTTTAAATTTTGGTAAGATATTTGATCCTGTATTAATAAGCCAACATAAAGGGCTATTAGTCATAGGTGACAGGGACCCTCATTATAATGCAGAGAATATTAATCGATTAACGAAAGAAACTAACTTGAAAATTGAAGTAGTCCAAGATGCGAACCATTCATTGGATATTGTAGAATTTGATACGAGTAAATCTATAAATGCTCTGTCCAAAATAATGAAAAACGTTCAAAATATATTATAAAAGAGGTGCGAAAATACCGCACCTCTTTTCATCATACTATTGTTTTGTTTCTGTATATTTAATATCGACAACTTCTTCGGTTTGGTTATTAAAAGTGATATCGACGAAAACTCCAAATTCACTATTATCCTCTGCCTTTAACCAAAGCTTGAACTTTTCAACTGAAGTCACACTACCTACTTCTCGTCCAATATGCAAATAATCGATTACATCAGATGTTGGATATTTGGCCATAACATTTTGCATGGCCATCCTTCCCCATTTTGCATAAGCAGGTGCAATTTCTTCAGCATTCGTTGTTTGATCCTCTGGAGGTACCGTCAATATCTTTCCAACCGCAATCGTACTTAAAACCAACAGCACAGAAATAGCAACTTTAGTTTTCAACTGACCTCAATCCTCCTTTTGATTAGTGTTTTCTAATCTAAAGAGGATATTCTTAATTATCTTATGTATTAATTAACAACAGATTCAATTCATAATTAATAAGTTAATGTGCAATCTAAATAAGTATTGTCCATTTTTAAATAATCATGCTTGGGTAATTCTTAACAATAATTAAAAACTTCAAGAATTTTCTCACCAAAAACAAAAAAACCGCCTCGCGACCCCGAGAACGGTTTATGTAACTTTATATGGTCACCTGTACTTAAAAAAGTAATGGCTGCTTATAAAGTTTTTCTTTTATCAAGTTACCCTCTGGCTTGTTGATAAAAGTCGGCAAACTATTGTGCATCTCTGTACATCATTAATAGCGGCCTATATAACAAATCCTAAAATTTAGGTTTGTAACAAATAGTTAAAGACAAGCTTTTGCTTTCTCAAGCTGCAAGCGCACTTGTTCAAAGCCTGTGCCCCCAAGTGAGTTACGACGTCTAACAGCAGCTTCAGGAGCTAAAACGTCATAAACATCAGCATCGATTAAATCACTTTCATTTTTCATATCCTCAAGAGGTAAATCTAATAAGAATATCCCTCTTTGAATACAAGTGAACACAAGTTTACCTGTAATTTCATGAGCTTCACGGAATGGCATCCCCTTAGTTGCAAGGTAATCTGCAAGCTCAGTAGCATTCGAAAAATCACTATGCACTGCTTGATGAAGCCTTTCAGTTTTAACAGTCATTGTACGAACCATACCTTCAAAGATTTTCAATGCACCAAGGATGGTATGAACTGTATCAAACATCCCCTCTTTGTCTTCCTGCATATCTTTGTTATAAGTTAAAGGTGTTCCTTTTAATACTGTTAACAATCCAATAAGATTTCCATATACACGACCAGTCTTGCCGCGAATAAGCTCTGCCATATCTGGATTTTTCTTTTGTGGCATGATGGATGAGCCTGTTGAAAATGCATCATCTAGTTCGATAAATTTAAATTCATCCGTTGACCAAATAATAATTTCCTCAGCAAAACGAGATAAATGTGTCATGACCAGTGATGAATTTGAAAGAAACTCTACTATAAAATCACGATCACTAACCGCATCCATAGAATTTGCATAGACAGTACTGAATCCAAGTAGCTCTGCAGATTTTTCCCGATCAATTGGGAAAGTAGTTCCCGCCATAGCACCTGCACCCAATGGTAAAATGTCTATACGCTTCATTGACTCATTAAAGCGTTCTTTATCACGCTCGAGCATCCAGAAATAGGCCATCAAATGATGTGCAAAGCTTATTGGCTGTGCTCGCTGTAAATGTGTATAACCAGGTGCAATTGTTTCAACGTGTTGCTCTGCCTTTTGTAAAATCGTATTTTGGAAAGCTTCGATTAAGTCTACAATCTCAACAACACGTTTTTTCAAAAACAGATGCATATCTGTCGCAACCTGATCGTTACGGCTACGGCCTGTATGAAGTTTTCCTCCAACAGGTCCGATTATATCCGTTAATAGCTTTTCTAAATTTAAATGGATATCTTCGTTTGCAACACTAAACTCGAGTTCTCCAGCCTCTGCTGAATGCTTTAACTCAGCCAAACCTCCCAGAATTTGCTCTACATCCTTAGAGTCTAAAATCCCTTGAGCACCTAGCATTGTTACGTGTGCAACACTGCCTTCAATATCCTCCATAACTAACTGTTGGTCAAAGCCAATGGAAGCTCCAAATTCGTCTACCCAGCTTTCAGCGGACTTTTGGAAGCGACCTCCCCATAATTTTGTCATCCCCTACACCTACTTCTATCAATACCCTCATGTAGCCTTCGAGAGCTTGAATCGATTTCGATTATATTAGTTATTAACTACTTCTTCTATTTTCTTATTAACCTGTGAAGCTACTACTGTCGGTAACCCCCATAATTCAATAAAACCTACAGCTGAAGCATGATTGAATTGATCTGCCTTTGAGTATGTTGCAAGCTCTTCGCTATATAAAGAATTTGGCGATTTACGACCTTCAACAATGGCATGACCTTTAAATAGCTTCACACGAACTGTACCGTTCACATATTTCTGTGTTTCTTTTAGGAAACCCTCTAAAGCTAAGCGAATCGGGTTAAACCATAGACCTTCATAAATGATTTCAGAAAGCTTTTGCTCAATAATTGGTTTAAAATGAGCTAATTCTTTCACTAAAGTGATATCTTCTAATTCTTTGTGAGCGGTTAAAAGCACTTTAGCACCTGGAATTTCATAAACCTCACGCGATTTAATACCCACCAAGCGATTTTCTACATGGTCAATACGTCCGATTCCATGCGCACCTGCTACTTTGTTTAACTCTTGAATTAGATCGGCAAGCTTCATCTCCTCACCATTTAAAGAAATCGGCTTTCCTTCAACGAATTCAATCTCAACGAATTCCGGTGTATCAGGCGTATTTTCGAGAGAAACTGTTAATCCATAAGCCTCTTCTGGAGGAGCTACCCACGGATCCTCCATAACTCCCGCTTCGTTTGCACGCCCCCAAAGGTTTTGATCGATTGAGAATGGCGAGTCAATCGTTGCAGGTACTGGTACACCGTGCTTTTCTGCATATTCAATTTCTTCATCACGGCTCCATCCCCATTCACGTACTGGTGCAAGAACCTCAAGATTAGGATTTAGTGCTTTAATAGAAATCTCAAAACGTACCTGATCATTTCCTTTTCCAGTACAGCCATGAGCTACAGCATCAGCTTTTGTTTCGTTAGCTATTTCAACTAATTTTTTTGATATAAGTGGACGAGAAAGCGCAGAAACTAATGGATACTTTTGCTCGTACCAAGTATGACCCTGTAAAGAGATAAGAGCATATTCTTCAGCGAATTCATCTTTTGCATCTACCATGTAAGATTCAATTGCCCCTACTTGAAGTGCTTTATTTTTGATAAACTCAAGATCTTTACCTTCACCCACATCTAGACATACTGCAATTACGTCCCAGCCTTGTTCCTTTAACCATGGGATTGCAACTGATGTGTCAAGTCCACCTGAATAAGCTAAAATCACTTTTTTATTTGCCATGTTCCCGCTCCTCCAATTTCAAATATGTATTTTTATACATTCGAATAATTGTTTATACATGAATGTTATCATTTAATAAAAATTAATTCAAGTGTATTTTTATAAAATATTAGATTTTTAAAACAAATAAAAATACGCCTAAGTTAAAGGCGTATAATAATACTTACTAATGTATCATTTTTTATTAAAGAAACCGCTTCCCAGCTTTTCAACAAGTGAAGGTGCTACAGCATAAAGCTTGCTTGTGATAGACATTATCCTTGGAAGATTCACTTCTCTTACGGTTTTTTCAATTACTTTTAATACTTCTGACGCCACTTTCTCAGGCTTTAATAAAAAAGGCTTCATGGTCTCTCTGTAATTATTCGTTGTATCAGCTTTTTGTAAAAATGGCGTATCAATTGGGCCAGGATAGATGGCTGTTACTTGAATATTATACGAAGCTAGTTCCATTCTTAAGCCATTTGCAAAGCCCGTTATTGCATGCTTTGATGCTGCGTAAACACTCGCTTTTTTTGTTGGAACTTTTCCTGCCTGGGAGCCTATAAATATAAAATGTCCGGACTTCTGAATAATCATCTTCTTCGCCAATCGATTTGATAGATAAATGGGCGCTTTTACGTTAACATTAATCATATTTTCGATATCTTCATCATCTAAATCAAAAGCATTATTAAAGATACCGACACCTGCATTAATAATAGCTATATCTATAGAAGGAAGCTGCTCACAAACTCGATCGATATCTTCAAGCTCTGATAAATCTGCCTGGAACACGATAGCCCCCATTCTGGATAAGGTTACTAGCGAAGATTCATTTCTACCTGTTGCATAAACGGTATAACCTTTCTCTATACAAAGCTCTGTAATAATTCTCCCGATTCCGCTTGTTGCTCCTGTTATAAAAATTGCCTTTTTATTCATAAATTATGTATACTCCTTTCACTTTAGTGGATACTATTTCTGGCTCTTTATGCTCGAAAAGCAAAAAAGAGTATAGAATTAATCTATACCCTTCTAATACTGTTCAATTCCAAGCAATCTAAACATTTCATCCTTCGACATTAGAAAGTCAGCTAAACTATATTGATCTAATACTTGTAAATAAGCATTTAAAGCTTCATTAAGAGCAAACTTAAGCTTACAGGCAGGCGATAATTTACAAAGGTTATTTTCTTCATCAAAGCATTCAACCAGATGAAAATCTTCCTCAGTATGCCTTACAACTTGTCCAATATTAATTTCCTCTGGCTGGAGATTTAAACGAATTCCACCGCCTCGACCACGGATTGTTTCAATTAAACCAAGCTGTCCAAGGTCATAGGTAACCTTCATAAGATGGTTTTTTGATATATGATAGCTATCTGCAATTTCTTGTATAGTTGATAAACGATCATTCCCTTTTACACCAAGATATAATAATACTCTTAAGGAATAGTCGGTATATAAAGTTAAGCGCATCTTAGAACACCACTCTTTCTATATCACTATTATATCACTTGATTTCTTTATTTTTATAAAAATAAATTGTAATACTTTGATTTAAACATGTATTTTCAATACATATATTTGTCTAAAATGTTAAAGATGTATTCTCCGCACTACTTTGTGTCAGATTTGTTAAAGATGCATTTAGGATATTGCTTTTAATATTTGCCAGGCGTAAGATGACCTTGAAAGGACGTGATCGTATGTTATCACAGCAAACAATCGACATTATCAAATCAACCGTACCAGTATTAGAGCAACACGGAGTTACTATTACAAAAACCTTTTACAGTAATATGTTAAACAAACATCCTGAACTATTAAATTATTTTAACCGCGCAAACCAAGCAAGAGGTCGCCAACAAACTGCATTAGCAAATACAGTTCTGGCTGCAGCAAAATATATCGATAATTTACAGGCCATTATTCCACCTGTTATGCAGATTGCACACAAACATCGTGGCCTAGGAATTTTACCTGAGCACTACCCTATCGTTGGTGAAAACTTATTGGCTGCTATTAAAGAAGTACTTGGAGATGCAGCTACTGATGACATAATTAATGCATGGGCAGAAGCATATGGAGTTATCGCAGATGTATTTATTTCTATAGAAGAAGATCTATACAAGGAAGCTGAGCAAAATGGCGGCTGGAGATTATTTAAATCGTTCAAAGTAGCAAAAAAAGTTGAAGAGAATGATTTAGTTTCGTCATTTTATTTAGTACCTGAAGATGGTGTAAAATTACCTGAATATAAAGCAGGTCAATATATTACAGTTCGTGTGAAAGTACCAGGAGATGAATACACTTCAAATCGTCACTATACTTTATCACAGCCGTCAAATAAAAATGAGTTCCGTATAACAGTGAAACGTGAAGATGCAGTTAATCCAATAGGTGTTGTTTCAAATTATCTTCACGAACAAGTAAAAGAAGGCGATTCAATTCAGGTAAGTGCACCTGCTGGGTTATTCACATTAGAGGAAAATAACAACCCGATTCTATTTGTTAGTGGCGGGATTGGTGTTACACCTTTAAATACAATGCTGCAAACAATGGACCTTGGCAGACAGGTGGCATTTGTTCAATGTGTACGTGATAAAAAAGCAGTAGCATTTAGAGAGCAAATTGAGAAAAAGGTAAATGATCTAAATGGTTCTTATCGTGTTTTATTTTCAGATGAAAATGGCTATGTAACTAAAGAAGATTTAACACCATTTGTTAAAGAGTATACAGAAGTATACATTTGTGGGCCAGCTCCATTTATGGAGACAGTTATTTCCATTGCTCGAGAGCTTGGCATTTCAGGAGAAAATATTCATTTTGAATTCTTCGGTCCTGCAATGTCATTAGAAGCACAATCAAACGCTAACTAATTTTGTTGTATCTATATTTAACGACGAAAAAATCCACAGACAGAGAATTTCACTCTAGCTGTGGATTTTTTTAGTTACGTGTATAGACAATTACATCATTTACAATTTCTTCAGACACAAGCCCATCTCTAACTAAACAATCTAGATAGCCTAAGGTTTTAGACAATGTTAAGCCTAATTCAGCCCTATAATGTGCTGGATATAAGTCCATCGTTAGCTCAATAACTGTTTTAGGAGTATTAACAACATGTTTTATTAATTGTTTTAAACGCAGTTGATCTTTCTCTAAACGCTTGTCGATTAAGTCGTTTACTTCAACTATCTCTTCTCCGTGCCCTGCATATACCTTGGAAACGTTTAACTCACGTAAAAGCTTTAAGGATTCTTGTTGTTGGATTAATGCCTTAGGACGACGATTTGAAAGATCCGTCGGGGGCTCTACTAATGGATTGGCCGCAACTTTATCTAACAAAAGATCTCCACCAATTACCTCATTTGTTGATTCATCAAGAAAAATAAGGTGACTTTGTGCATGACCAGGTGTATAAATTGCTCTCAAGCCTGGATGCCCTGGAACCACATCTCCATCACCTATAAATTTAGTTAAAGGCGTTGAACCATATAGTTTAAGCGCTTCTTTGGATTCAACAATTTTCTCAAGATACTTTTCTGGAACTGCTTGCAAGCTTAACTGATTGCGATAAAAGTTCGTACGATAAGACATAAATTCTGGTTCTCTGCGAAGGAAATGATCATTGTATTCATGACCTAAAATATCTGCTTTAGGAAATGCATCTACCCACCCGGCATGATCTGGATGATGATGTGTTAACACAACCTGCTCAATATCCTCTAGCTTATAACCTGCCTCATTGATTCCTTTATTTAAAGCATCTAAAGCTACCTCTGTTTTTGGTCCAACATCAAAAAGCGAAAGCTGATCTCCCTTTACTAAAAAAGCATTAACATCCCCTATTGGGTATGGTGTAGGTATGATAATCTTATGTATATTCATGAACAATCCCCCTCATCTTGAAAGTGAAACTATTTTACTCCTATAATGAATTGTTATTCATTCATTTTATCTCTTTTTTTGTGTTTCGTCACGTATGTAATTGACAGAATTAAAAAGTGTGCATATAATTTTCATAATTCAAAAAATATTAAAGCGATGATGAAGACAAGTAAATGAATCTAAGGTTTTTAGAGAGTGCTACATTTGCTGCAAGTAGCATAACCCACTATTTTCATTGAACCTACTTCGGAGCTGTCATGTAAACATGACCGTCCCCTCTGCGATAAGGAGGATTCGAGTTGTGCCTAAATTAGGCAAATAAAGGTGGTACCGCTGAAAAGCTTTCAAGCGTTTTCGTCCTTAGTATAAGGATGGGAACGCTTTTTATATTGCTATTTAAATACATTTTCGTCCTTTGAATAAGATTTAATCGATTTTACTTAAGCGGTTCTAATGGAAGTTTATGGGGGATAAATACATTATATGGAGGGATAATTTATGCAAAAAATACTTTTTGTTGGTGCTGGTTCTATGGCAGAGGCATTAATCCATGGTTGGGTTGAACAAAAGGTAATACCAAGCCAAAACATTTATATAACAAATCGTTCGAATCACGAAAGACTAGTCAAATTGAATGAGAGTTACTCCGTAAATATCCTAGAAGATAATGCATTTATCAGTGAAATGGATTTGATTATTTTAGCTACAAAGCCAAAGGATATCTTTCATGCGATGGAAAGAATTCAACCATTTATTAGTCCAAATACAGCTGTTCTATCTGTTTTGGCTGGTATTCCAATTAACACTATTGAAGAAGGAATAGGAAAGCGACCAATTGCTCGTGTAATGCCAAATACTTCAGCAACAATCGGAATGTCTGCTAGCGGCATAGCATTCAATGCACAGGTAGATGATTATCAAAAAGTCCTTTACCTGCAATTACTTAAAGCTATTGGCATTGTGATTGAAGTAGAAGAAGATAAATTGCATGCTGTAACCGCTCTTTCAGGTAGTGGTCCTGCCTATCTCTACTACTTAATGGAGGCTTGGGAGGCTGTTGGCGCTGAATTCGGACTGACTAAAGAAATTGTGCGAGAGTTAATGGTACAAACAATTGCCGGCTCTGCTGCCATGCTTCAATCTGGGAATGAGGAACCGAATGTATTGCGAAGGAAAGTAACAAGTCCAGGCGGTACCACTGAAGCTGGAATTCACGCACTAGAAAGTAATCGATTTAATGAAGCTATTTATGCTTGTGTAAAAAGCGCTGAAGCAAGATCAAGAGAACTGGCGAACGGACAATAGATTAGTACTGTTTTTTGTGAAGACTATCAAATTAACTAAACATCAATCATGTTACTAATGGCAACTCCTAATAGATTTTTGTTGAATATTCCACTTTTAATCATAATATTTCCTAGGAAATGTCGTTTTTTACTATTTTCATCTGTCGAAAGGTGTACTTTTTCCTAGTAATTTATTTCACCATTTTACAAATATCTCTTTTTTTCACATAAAAACGCGTGTGCAAATGTAGAAATTTGCACACGCGTTTTTAATTATTTTCGATTATAATACGCCAGCCCGTATACGCTTAACGATAGAATATGTTGTAAATACAGCCATTGGACCAAGTATTGCCACTAAGATAAGCCAAAAGTTAAGTGCTTCAGCAGCTCTTAAACCAGAAAAATTTGTAGCGATATATATTAAGACCCCAATCAATAAAATATAACTTATAACATTTGGAAAAATAACAAGTAAACGCAGAACTGCGGGACTTATTTTTGGTTGATTCATTCATAATCCCTCCCCAAGCACTATCATATAAAATTTCGCTCGAATAATCTATTATTTTCTTAATATAATCGTATTTTTCGACAAATTAAAAGCAAGCTTACAACAAGCCTGCTTAAGATGCTTTATTTATCTTCTAATAATTCGCTATTTTTCCATTCGAAGTGTGAAAAATCATTAGCAAAAAAACTATTTGGAAAAATTTCTTTTGCTTCTAATAGTAAGTCTTCAAGATCATGAGGTAGGAAGCGCGAACTTATATGATTTAAAATTAAAAACCCAGCATTGGCTTCCTTTGCGACGCGTGCGGCTTCAACATTTGTAGAATGACCATAGCTCGCTGCTAAATGCTCCGTTTTATGATCAAAGGTTGCTTCATGTACGACAACATTTGCATTTTCACTTAATTTTATTGCTGAATCACAGTATTTCGTATCCCCTAATACGGTAATTGTATACCCTTTTTTCGGCGGAGCTGTTACGTCTCTACTATACACAGTCCTTCCGTCTTCTAACGTTATATCTTCCCCATTTTTTAATTTCCCTAACAAAGGACCTTTGGGCACACCGAGTTCTTTAGCTTTTTCAATTAAGAGCTCCCCTTGTAATGGTTTCTGCTCAACTCGATAGCCATAACACGGAATTACATGTTCAAGTAACTGAGCATTAACAATAAATTGCTCATCCTCAAAAACTACGCCTTCTTGGACTTCGACATATTCGATAGGATAGGTTAAATGTGTCTTAGAAACATTAAAACTAGCCGTAACCCACTCTTTTAACCCTTTAGGCCCATAAATTGTTAATATATCTTCCCCACCCAAAAAGGACCTTGAACTAAGGAATCCTGGTAACCCAAAAATATGGTCCCCATGAAGATGAGTAATAAAAATTTTCTCCACCTTACGCGGTCTTATTGTCGTATGTAAAATTTGATGCTGAGTTGCTTCCCCACAATCAAAAAGCCAAACCGTTCCACGTTCTTCTAATAGTTTTAGAGCAAGAGCACTCGTATTCCTTTCCTTTGAGGGCATTCCAGCACCTGTTCCTAAAAATTGTAGCTGCATTTTAATTCTCCCGTTCGTAATACTCTATTTAATTTAATTTAGTTTTCCTTCATAGATCCTAATAGCCCTTACTTAGTTATCCTTTAAGTCCTCCAGGAAATCTTTGCTAAAGCTTGTTTTTGACGCATAACTTGACTTGGAAATCTCAATTCCCCTTTGTATGGCTCCTTTGCCAAATTTCTTCTCTATTTCATCGATCACTTCATAAATCGGCTCTTGTTTTGCGAAATCTTCAAAATTAAAAATTGATAGCTGCTCCACGGATTGTTTTCGGTCCATCACATTTGAAACCGTAATACCCAATAGCCGAATTGGAGCCCCATCCCATGATTTATGAAATAGTTTTACAGCTTCTTCATAAATTACATCCTTATTGTAAACCGGATTTTGGAATGTTTTACTCTTAGAATGGTTGTGCCAATCTGCATCTCGTATTTGAATACTTATTGTTGAACCACTAAGTTTTTTTGCATCCAATCGTTCGGCAACTTTTCCTGCTAATTTTAGAAATGTCTTTTCCAACTCTTCTAGCTCTGTTTCATCTATTGGCAGCGTGGTAGAATTGCCAACGCTTTTTGTTTCATATATAGAATTAGGATCTACTTCACGAGAATCCTCACCATTCGCACGCATTCTTAACCGAATCCCATTTTTCCCTAAAGCCTGTCGAATTATATATTCTTCTATATTCGCTAGTTCACCAATTGTATTAATCTTATGTGTAGCAAGCTTTTTTGCAGTGCTTTCCCCTACTCCATGCATCTCGATGACAGGTAATGGCCAAAGCTTTTCTGGTACATCACGTTTTCTTAGAATTGATATGCCCATTGGTTTTTTCATATCTGAAGCAGTTTTTGCAAGAAATTTGTTCGGTGCTATCCCTATCGAACATGGAAGGTCTAATTCATGAAAAATTCTCATTTGAATCTCTTTCGCTATCTCGATTGGATGTCTTGTAGATGCTATTTGAGTAATATCTAAGTAGCCTTCATCGATAGAAACAGGTTCTATTAATTGCGTGTAGCTCCTTAAGATTGTAAACATTGCCTTGGAGGCAACACGATATTTCTGAAAATCAGGAGGTAATAAGATTAATTCTGGACATTTGCGAAGGGCCTCTCCTACATTCATGGTCGTATAAATACCTTTGTGCCGCGCTTCATATGAGCTCGTAACAATAATTCCCCGACGTTCCTTTGGATTACCAGCTATCGCGATTGCTTTCCCCTTCAAATCAGGATTATGTGCTTGTTCAACTGAAGCATAAAAGCTATTCATATCAATCATTTATGATTAGTGGGAAAAATGTCTAATCGTTATCATTTATTGATACACTAGGCTCTATAGCTATATTTAACATAATAAACCTTTTAGACACAAATAAAACAGTAGATTACCTTTAAATTCATTAATTGTTATCTACTTGATAATATTTTATATGGTTTTATTAGACACTTTTTAAATTTTTTTGAGATTTATTTAAAAGTGAAACATATAAAAATTTTTCTTGTAATCAAATTAAATTATGAAAAAAGCGTAATATACAATTTGTATATTACGCTTCAGATTGTCGACAAAAGGCCTTCAGAATGGTCACATTCTGAAGGCCTTTTGTCTTTTTGAGATTCTTTTGGGTATTTTATAGTCTGATTTTAGTCAAAAGTACTCTTCGAGTATTATAATTTAGACCATTTCTGGAGCTTGCCATGTCCAATTGGCAAGCTTCTTTAGGTTCATGGCAGCAAAAGTAAGCATCGCTTGCATGGACAATTTTTTAATCCCTCGTAGGGTTGTCCAGCGCATACCATGCTTTTCTTTCGCATCCGCAAAGACACGTTCAATCGTCTCTTTACGTCTCGAATATATTTGTTTGATCTCGTTATGATGACGAAGATGATCCGCTTCCTCTACATATTCTGCCCAAATATGACGCTCGATGATTTTTCGGTGATCTTTACTATTCGTACATTGAGTAAGCAAAGGACAGGTTGCACATTGAGAAGGGTTCGATTTGTATTGGCGTTTACCTTCTTTAGTGGTAGTCGAATATTTAAGAACTTGCCCTTCCGGACAAAGGTAGCAATCAAAGTACTCGTCATATACATAATCGTGTTTCCGTAAAAATCCATCCTTCGTTTTTGGACGTGTATAAGGGAGTGCAGGTTGAATCTCTTGGTCAAATAAGAATTTAGTTATCGCAGGAGTTTTATAAGCAGCATCGGCAGCAACAGCAAGTGGCTTCTTCACTTTTTCCATAATCTTTTCAACAAGCGGCTGAAGAATATGACTATCATGAACATTCCCAGGTGTCACAATCGATCCAAGTATAAATCCATACCGATCAGCTGCAGCATGAAATGAATAAGCAAACTGTTTCGTTCTTTCATCTTTTACATAGTATCCACTTTCAGGATCTGTCGTACTTTGCTTAATTTCCTTCACTTCTTCTTTTTCAAATTTATCAGGTGGAAATGGCTTCTTCCCGTGATCGATACGATCTTGATTCAATTCTTCTTGAAGTTTAGCTTCATATGCACGAGTCTCTTTACGGACAATCTTCTTTTCGAATTTACGTTTATTCGCACTCGCTTTAACATGAGTTGAATCGATGAAAACATGATCAGCACTAAGTAATCCCTTATCTGCGATTTCTTTAAGAATACGATAGAAAATCTGTTCAAAGATATCGGTATCTTTGAAACGACGTTCATAGTTTTTACCGAAGGTAGAAAAGTGAGGTACTTCAGAATGAAAACCAAACCCTATAAACCATCGATATGCCATATTCGTTTCAATTTCTTTTATTGTTTGACGCATTGAACGAATCCCAAATACATATTGCACAAATGTCATTTTAATTAATACTACAGGGTCAACACTAGGCCGACCTAGTGTTGAATAAAGTGGTTCTACTAGTGGATAAATGAAAGAAAAATCAATAGCTGATTCAAGCTTTCTGACAAGATGATCCCGTGGTACAAGTTGTTCAATTGTAATCATCTCAATTTGATCACGTTCATTTATTTGATTTTTCGACATCATATCCATTCACCTCAACCTATATTTCAAAAGCTCTTAATACTATTTTAAAAGAAAAAAGACTGTAGGCAAACTCGAAATTTCGAGTTTGTCTACAGTCTGAAGCGTAATATACAATTTGTATATTACGCTTCTTTTTTATTTTTCTGATGAATTATATTTTAAGAAATTTTAGCGCCCGATTGCTCAAGCTCATCTCAAGAAATGCCCTTGTTATTGACTTTGAGGTACAGATTAAGAAATTCAGATATACCAAGATAAATTTCGGTATATACCCGTTTAATTCAGATAATACACCTACAGCGTTTTTTGCAATATCTAGAAAGTCTGATTGTTGTAGCTTTATAGTAAGTTTGATTAAAAATTACAATTAAATCTTAATTTCATCGCAAATAAAAACCTGTTGTTTAATTAAAGATTGTTCAAAACAATAGCTTATTTTTAGGAATTTTTAAATTATATGGCTCCTTATTATAATACCCGATAACACAAGAAGACCGTTTAAAAATCTGATGCCAACCACTTATATCATAATTTCCTTGGCATAATGAAATTCCGTTGTCTCTTTATCAAAAATTTCTATTTCTGATTCATTTAAGTAAAATTTCACAGATTGGTATGTCTTCTTCCCTTTGGGTGCAACTGTTATAAGTTTTATATTATCATTCTCTTCTTCAAGATCAATCACAATTAAATCAAATAAGTAAGCCAGCTGATAAAGCTTCAATTGAATACCTAGCAAATTAATTTCAACCTCATTTGTTAAACTAAACATTATTCCCTCTTTGCCCAAGACCTCGTGTAATTTTTCAATGCTTCCAACTCTGTTCATTGAAAAATTATTAAGTGTTATAAACTCTTTATAAGGCATATTTTCAATTAAACTTCTATATAATTTCTCAATAATTATTACATCCTCTTTGTCCAGCCCAATTTCCGGAATAAAATTTACATTTAATTTACTTTCTAATGATAGAATTTTTTTCCATATTTCTATATTTTTTGATACAGATTTGGCTTCTTCTTCATTAAATCTATTATTATTTATTTCATGTCCATTTATTATAAAATTGTTTGTGAGACATCCATAGTATAATTTCAAAGCATTAAGCATATCCAAAGTGCTTATTATCTTATCGAACTGAATTTTAAAATTAAAATTAAATGTCTTCTTTTTCTCATCTATAATATATGAAATTTTAAAGCTACCTTCATCAATACTTTCAAATTTTAATTTATTCATGTCGGCTAAGGGCATACGTTGAACCATAAATTTTTCATTTATGTCCTCTGTTTCTAACTTTAATTCAAATGGCGGTTGAAATGGTTCCGGAATAATTGAAATTTGATGTTCCCCTTTAATACTTTCTACTAATGGTAATTTAATCACATCACTCATACTGAAAAATTTATCATTAATAAACAATCCATCTTCATCATTCAATTTTATTTGCAAATTTCTTTGGGCGCGGTATAAATACTCTAAAGCTTCTGCATTATCTTTAGGAACAAAATCTTCAAATATAGGATCAGTATAATCAATCTTAAGCCCACCTATTTTTATTCCTTGAGTTGTTGGATTTAAAACTAATGCTCCACCCTCTAAAGTTTCATACTTAAATCCATTTGGCAATTTATCTGTTAATGCTTCTATTACTTCTTTAGGAACCTGATTTGAATTATTTTCGTTAAAAAAAACCTTATCAAAATTAATAAACATATTAAATATCCTCTCCTAACTCTTTGAAAACCAAAATTTTACTAAATAATATATACTGTTCTTCGTCAGTGGCTACTTTGTTGCTGATGATAAAGCGTATTAGTTCTGTTCTATCTTGTTCTGAATTAACTATGATATATTTTATATTTTCAAGTTTGTAATGTAACCATAAATCTGGTTTTTTAATTATTCCTTCCGAATAACTGTTTAGGCTTCCATAATTTATATGAGGGGGAATCACGATTTGCGGAAGTTGGGTTTCAACCTTATTAAAGTCGGGGATAAATCTCCATTCTTTCTCATCATGGAAATTGCGGTCTTCAATTTCATCCTTTCCAATTTTCATCTGCCCATCTATTGGTTTCATATATAACAAATGATGTAGAACATAGTTCTTAAGGTATTTCACAGACTCTTTATTCTCAAAAGTATTTTCTAATGCAATATTAAACGCATCACTAAAATCTTTGCGTAATCTCGAATCCATATTTATATAATGAATAGGTTGAATTCCTTGTTCAATTCCCCATGTTTTATTAAGACCAATTCCATACGCCCCATATTTATGAACATGAAATTTCAATTTATTAAAATGAATATCACAAAAACAAGACATAGGAAAAGCAATTTTATTTATCCCATTGATATTTAAGTAATTAATATCTTCTTCACAATATCGAGGTAATATGGCTTTATGTAATAAAATTGTCTTTAAATATTCTATGTCCTTCATAAATTTAAAAAGTACATTGGCACTTTGTACGGGTTTTATGTATTGTCTATTATTTTCTCGAGGTACATTTCCCTCACCGACATAAATTTTCTTCTCATTTCCATGCTTTTGTTCTACCAAGCAAAATCCACATCCTTATTCACAATATTGAAAATTATAATTATACTTATTATACAGAAATGGATTTATTATTCTATATAATAAGTTTCTTGAATTTTATATTGTTGTTTATAACCTATTGGTTCATTTTTGTACTCTATAAAAAAAGGTGTAATATAGTGTTTTCCTTAAATTTTGGGACCACATTTATTTATCACTCTCTCTATTTGAAGGTTGTTCTTCATAGAACTCTAATACCTTCGGGTGATTTAACCATGTAATCATTAAATAAAAATCATTATTGGTAATCAGTCGAATTTATATCGTATACTGTATTGTTATCCTTATTTTTTATCCCCCACTCAATTAAAAATTTGAAGTTCCAAAATGATATTCAGTCTAGCTAACCTGCTTATTTTTTGCGTTACAAAAGGTACCAAAGCGTTGTTTGGAAACTACCTTAGATAAAATCACTTAAAATCAATTGTTTTCTTAGAGTAATCTTTTTCGGCTTAATCCAAAAATTGTAGATGCAAAGAAAAGTTACCAGTACTTAACCACATAGTGATTCCATTCACCTTCTAATAAAGTTATGTTTGTTAATATACATAATTGCATTAAACAAATTGAAATATATAATATATAGAATGTCTCATATAAAATACCTCCAATTTAATTTCATTTTAATAACATACTACTTCTAGACAGGGCTATAAGAATCCTTTAAAATGCCCCAAAAGTGTCGTTTGGTAACTTTCATAAAAGCTTATATTCAATAATATGGCCCTATAATGAAAAAATAAGCGCTGTTCCTTGTTACAGAAACACGCCTATTGTGGAATAAGATAAATTCCTGCAAACACAAGTTTTTGAAACACAAATAAGATCCCTACTATATTATTGAAAGTAGGGATCAATACTGTGATAAATTTTGAGATTTTTCAATCACTTAGTTCCTTAAGCAATTTAAAATATCACTTGCTAACATATTTGCTCCAGGTAAACCTTTTATATACTTTAAATCTCCATTTGAAGACCAATCGATCTCTTTTAAATTTACTAATATATTTGCTATTTTTACTGAATCTACTTGTTGTGGTTTAGCTAAATAATTATCATTTAATATTTTATTTCCCGCTATTGCTAAGCCATACAAGCAAGTTATATGTGTGATTTTATAATCTTTGCTATCTTCCCACTCTTCAGGAAATAATTCTTTGATTAAGTTAAAATAAAACAATGCGATATTAAGTTTTTTTTCTTTAGATAATCCCTCTAATTCTGACTTCTTAGTTAAATATTTAACAATATTATATAAGTTTTGAAGAGTAATATTTTTCTCTTTTGTTCTTTTTCCTATTAGTGTTCCTTTACTGAAGAACGGACTCTCCGGCTTAAGAATTAAATTTGTTGCTATCCAACTAATTTCATCATTTCCTCTATTGAGATAACGGCTTAATGAAGTACCTATACCTTTTGCTTTGGTATTTATAACATCGAATAATTTAATCTCTTCATCTTCATCTAAAAAATGAAATGCTAGAAACGGAACATTTAAGGTTGTATCAGTTTCCTTTATATACGCTTCAATTCCACCTAGTCTATGTTGACCATCCATTAAAGTTGCTTTCTTTTTACAAATTAGCCTCCCATAATTTGGACGCAGATTATCGTATGAATGGAATTCCCAATGCCCAGCTGCATTCAATAATATTGGTGTATAGAGAGCCTCTTCCCCTTTAGATAGATAATTAGCAAAATCCTTACAACGTTTTTTATCTATAGGACGTTGATATCCTTTACCTGAAGGATCATTAAATAGTTTTGAATATGAAAAATTAACTGCCACTTGAGATGATACAAAACCTTGATATGTTACACGACCACGCATCTTTGATTGTATTACGTTTTCTATTGCTATATTTGAAAGTAAGTCATTACTCATATAAATAATTTCTCCTTATTAAAAATTTGACACTTTGAAATTATATAACTTATAAGTTAAATTTTCAATAAAAGTTATCATATATGTATCTGTAATCATTTGATTACCTCACATAATCTTAAAGTGAGGTGATTATGTGGATAATTTAGTTAAATTAGTAGGGTTGAATATAAAAGAGATTAGAAAATCAAAAAAAATGACACAAGATGAACTTGCTGAAAAATGTGGTCTACAAACACCATATATAGCAAATGTTGAAAGAGGAGATAGAAATATCACTCTACAAACATTAGAAAAAATAATAACAGGTCTTGATGAAGTTCCCGCAAACATCTTTAATTTCGAAAATTTAAACCTTAATGATCAATTTTTTAAGAGAAAAGAATTAATAACTCTTTTATTAAATCTTATTGAAAATAAAAACGAAGAAGAAATTACAATGATTATAAAAATTGCAAATGAAATTTTTAGTACTTATAAAGTGAAATAAAAAACAGCTTGTAGATATTTGTATCCACAAGCTGTTCTAATCTTTAATTTCCTAGAATCCTAATTAGCATTTTTACTATTACTAATTTAATTAGATATTATATGCAATTTATCTCTTTGTTCAATATTTGAATAAATTCGACATACCACTTTCATTCCATCTTCAATATTTTAAACGTGAATATCAAAGAATCTTTATTTAATACTTTGATATCAATTTCCTCAATCGAATTAATAATATTAATAAATCGACTCTTGCAATTTCAAAAGCACTTTTGATATCTCTCTCTTCTATTTTAAATTCAATTAAATTTATTGGAATATAGAAATTATTAAGTATATATTCTTTTCTTGTTTCACTCTCGTTACCAAGTAAACTTACAATATAATCTAACTCCCCCATATTTATTAAGATACATGATAATATGACTCTATAGAGGTTTATTAAGTAATTAGTGGTTTGCTTTTTTATAACTACTTCTAACCTCTTTCATTTTGTTCAAAACAATTTCAGCTAGTAATTGAAAATATTAATATAACTACAAAAAACATAATTTATCTTTAAGATGCTTTATAAATTATCTCTACTTCACTTCAACTTGTCCCATCATCCCGTTTTCTTCGTGTTCAAGTATATGACAGTGGAACATATATACTCCTTTATTATTGAATTTCACAGCTAGTTTAATTGTTTGCTTCGGTTGAATGGCAACAGTATCTTTCCACCCTTGGAGACTTGCAGGTGGTTCTTTTCCATCAATTGAGACAATTTTAAATTGAGTTCCATGAATGTGAAATGGATGCGTCATTCCCCCCATCATATCTGGTTTATTATAGAGTTCCCAAATCTCTGTTTCACCTTGTTGTTGGGTAAAGTCAATTCGGTTCATATCAAATTTTTTACCGTTAATAGTTACCATATCTCCCATTCCGAAAAGTTCAATTTTTTTCGTAACAGGTAAATTACGCTCTTCTTCAGTAACTGCATAATTATTTAATGTTTCTGGTAGATCAACCGAATTTGACTTTTGTTCATCTATTTTAAAGGGTAACAAAACTGCACCATTTTCATTGATTATTGCAATATCTTCTGATGGTTTGTACTTTGAAAAATCAACAACAATCTCAGCTCGTTCTCCAGTTGTTAAAATTATTTCAGTAAGTTTCGTTGGTTTATTTAATAGGCCACCGTCTGTTCCAATTTGTTGGAACTTATCACCTGTATTTAACTTAAATGTATATTCTCTGGCATTAGATCCATTTAATAAGCGTAGTCGGATTTTTTCTTTTCTAACTGTCAGTTTTGGATTAAGTGTTCCGTTAATTAATAACGTATCACCCAGAGTCCCATCTTCATTTAAAACAGCTTGGTAATCTAATTGTTTATCATTAGAAAATTCTCTGTCTTGGAATACTAACGGAAAGTCATTTACTCCATATTCATTTGGTAAAGCTAGATTTTTAGAATTTTCATCTTCCACATAAATTAACCCCGCTAACCCATTGTACACTTGCTCAGCTGTAGCACCCTCCGGATGTGGGTGGAACCATAATGTAGAGGCTTGTTGATTTACTGTAAACTCTACCTCTTTAGTTTCCCCTGGTTGTAACAATTGATGAGGTCCTCCATCTCCTGCTCCTTGTACATCTAAACCATGCCAGTGGAATGTCGTTGCTTCTGACAAAGCATTGTTTGTGCGAAGTTTTATTGTATCACCTTCAGTTAGTCGAATGACTGGACCTAAAAAAGAACCATTGTATCCATATGTGGCAGTTTGAACACCATCAAAGATTTCAGTTGTTCC
Organism: Ureibacillus chungkukjangi; assembly: GCF_044795995.1. Taxonomy (NCBI): domain Bacteria; kingdom Bacillati; phylum Bacillota; class Bacilli; order Caryophanales; family Caryophanaceae; genus Ureibacillus; species Ureibacillus chungkukjangi. The sequence goes on from NZ_CP085009.1 coordinate 2,200,778, forward strand.
TTTTTGAGCTGTAATATTATAAACAATTCCTTTTTCATTTTCAGGCTCAAGTAATGGTGGGAGTACAAGTTCGTTCTCTCCTGTAGAATTTTTTAATTCAACAGGTTCTGGATCGCCCTCCATTTCCATTCCTTCCATATCCATCATTTCTTCTTCTGACATATTCGAATGATCCATAGACGCATTTCCATTGGATTCAAAATTATTTCCACTACATCCCCCAATGATTACAATACCAAGTAATAATGAAGTAAATAAAACTTTTGAATTCATATTATCTCCCCCTTATATATATCACACTTGTAATGTAACAAATAAATATGAAAAAAATATGCATTTTTAAAGCACCATGGCTTTTTATCGTAAAATTAAATAAAGACTCTGTTAAACGTTAATATTAATAAAGGCGAGAAAGCAAGAAGAAACCCTAATAAACTGGGTTTCCTTAATACTTATTCAACTAACATTACCAGTTACTTTAAGTACTAACCTTCACAGTCTTTTTCGATAGATAAATCAGAAAATTCTTTATTCAACTTACTATTAATGCTATTCTACAAATGAAATTATTTACAAAAGGAGGATTTGTTTTAAGAACCACTACAAATGATAGAACCATTAGTAATGAAGTTACAATTAACGCCCCTTTGCATTTAGTTTGGTTCGCTTGGACAATATCTGAACGGGTTTCAGAATGGTTCCCACCTGAAACAGTCGTAGAAGCTATAGAAGGTTGGGCTTATGAACTTTATTTTTATTCCTGGGAATAAAACTGGAATGAATACCAAAGGTTGCAAGATTGTTAAACTTGTTGACGAGAATGAATTACGATTTACTTGGAAAGGCCCAGATCAATTTGAATCTATAATGAATAATGAAAATGAATTAACTACTGTAAATGTTAGTTTTGAACCAGTTGATACCAACACTACTAAAGTTACTATTGAACATACAGGATTCAAAGAAGATGATATTTGGAAAGAAGCATTTGAATGGCATCAAATGGCATGGTCAGGTGTTTTAAGTAGCTTAAAGTCTGCTCTTGAAAAAGGTAAAGGCAGTTTATGTTGCCAACTTGTGAAATAAATTAAACTGCACAAAACCATCTATTATTCAGAATTTAGTAGATGGTTTTAATAATTCGGTTCTTACTTTGAAAAATCCAAAATTATTTAAACTGTAGCCCTTAGTTTAATAAACAGGTATCCCTATCAACATTTACTTTTAAAAGAGCTTATAAAAAAAGATGCCCATCTTTTTCGGACATCTTTCAAAAATTAATATTTGCAAAAATTTTGGCCTTCCATTACTCTTCGCCATGCCAATAGAATTCACTTAACACTTCAGCAAAAGCTTCAGTAGAACGGTTAAGTTCTTCAACTGTATTATCTACACCGCCAATTTCTAATATAATGGAATTTGGCGAAAGATCTTGATTATAGACCCCATTTCCTTGACTACTACTTTTTTGTAAAATTCCTTTCGATAGTCCTGGATATAAAGTATCTAACATTGTTTGTAATTCATTTGCAAACGCAAGATTCTTCTCATAATCTGGATGTCCAGTACCCACCACAAAAAGTAACCTAGCATACTTTAAACCGTTTATTTCAATTGAAGTATTTTCTTTTCTTAAAGAGTCACGATGTACATCAATAAAATAGGCCAAATCCTTATTTTCGCTTTGTGCAGCACTTACTATTTCTCCTGATAAATCATATGAACTAACATAATCTAAATTATTTGTCTCTAATAGTTGTACTATATCTGATGTATCAACTTTTGTCCCTACACCATTACTTTCTAAAGCTCTAGCAAGCATTTTCCCAACTAAAGTAATGTTTACTACTGAATGATAAGCTTCTTCTGGTCTAAATGTATTTTTAAGATAGGGCAAAAAAGATTCTCTACTATGGGTATGATAGACGAAAACTACATCTTTTCCAAAAGTAGAATGCATTTCAGGTCTTTTGGGTGATTTCATATTTTCGAAAATAGCTTCTATGTTTTCAAATTTAAGTTCTCTTTTCTCAAAAAGAGACTTCATTGAAGGTTGATATTCATCACGCTCTGGTGGACCTAAGTTATTTTCTTTTTCTATTTCTGTATTTTCACCAAATGTATCATTAGGTTTCTTTGAATTACTCGAACCATCGCCTACATTTCTTTTAGCAGGTAAAGTAGTTTTATCAAAAGTTTCACTGTTTTCATTTTTATTAGGTTCATTAAAAAACATAAACCATAGGAAACTCAGAAACCAAAGGAAAAATAATATTAATGCAAAATTTAAAAGAAGTACTAGTAAAGTTCTTTTTTTGGGACTAGCCTTTTTATTCTGTTTTAATCTTGGAGACATTCAGTTACTTCTATCCTTTCCTGACTCTCATTTCGTTTGTATCCAATGCGAATAATAAAAACTTATTTTTGTAGTAAAAAATTTATAAAAGTACGAACAATTACAAATTTATTTTTTGTTAACTACTTATTATAGCCTAAATTTCGTTTCTCAAAAATCGAAAACATCCCAGCTGGACCTAAAATTTTCATCATAGCACCAACTCATTTTCATAAATTCATTGACTTACCTTATTAATAAGATTGATATATTGTTCTCTTTTATTTGCTATTAAAAAAACATGGCTAAAACTAACCCCTTATAAAATTTAAAAGTTAAAATTTCATATTAAAACTTTAATTTTTTTATTAAATAATAATTTCACCTCTGACATATAGTGTTGTGAGGTGAAAAGATGTGCAAAATAGGATACTAATATTCTTTGGATTTATATTACTATTATTTATATCTCCAATAGTTGTTGCAACTTTGGATAGTAATGCTACACTCCTTGCAAGTACAAATACAAGTACTGAACAAGAACTAGTACCCACAACACAACAAGAGGACTTAGCTATTGCTGAAAAAATAGAAAGTAACCAGCTTGTATATTCTACTAACAGTGATACCCGCGATACCCCCTTAGATAATACTAAAGAAATAGTACCAAGGAATGCATTAATACTGTTTACTCACTCACACGAAGCCTTTAAACCGATAGTTAAAAGTAAAGATGGGAAAACAGCTGTTTATGATTCCACATCTAATATTATGTCATTTAACGAGACAATTAAAAATTACTTTACACTTAATTCAATAACTGCAGATTTTTTGGAATTCAATACAATGGATGAAATGGCAAAAACTAATCGAAAGTTTTCTGAGGCTTACAATATAGTTAGACCTGCCTTAGAATCTCAGATTAATAACAAAAAATATGACATAATAATAGACTTGCACAGGGACTCTGCAAACCGGGAAATTACAACCCTTAATTACCAGAATGAGACTTATGGAAAACTATACTTTGTTGTCGGCGAAGAACATTCAAATTACCTTGCGAATAAATCTTATGCTCAAAAGATGTCAACGCAATTAAATGAATTGATCCCTGGTATTTCGCGTGGTGTAATTAGTAAAAAAGGAGATCATGTTGATGGCGTCTATAATCAAGATCTCGCAGAAAATATGGTATTGATTGAGCTAGGTGGCATTGATAATACTGAAGAGGAAATTTCAATCGCACTCTATCAGTTCTTTCAAAAGCCATTTCAACTATTCTTCAAGAAACACTCCCAACAGAAAATGTTAATTAACACCCTAAAATTATAAAGTACACCTTGAAAGTTCAAGGTGTACTTTAATTACAATTATTCAGTAGCAGAAAGTTCACTTTCTGTTAACCACTTATGATTTGTTACTTCAACGCCTGTTGTAGAAGTATAATCTACTATATAGACTGTTGTTTCTTCTGCAGTATCAATTGTTGCTGTAGCTCCTTGCATCCCTTCCATGTGATCTGCATTAATCGTTACTTCATCACCTTGTTTAAATGGTTCATCTCCTGCTCCTTCTAACTCTTCATGGATTACCCACTTATGATTTGTTACTGGCTCTCCACCATTTGTAGGAGTGTAGGAAACAGTATAAACAGTAGTATCATAAGCGCCTACGATTGTAGCTTCAGCACCATTCATGCCTTCCATATGATCTGCTTGAATTGTCGCTTTACTACCAACAGGAAATGCAGGAGCAGCTGATTCTTCTAATCCTTCTGGAATTTCACCATCTCCTGAGTGATTCATTGAGGAATGATCCATGTCCTCCATTCCTTCAGATTCATCAGTCTCTTCCATTCCCTCCATGTCATGCCCGGACATTTCATTTGTTTCTTTTTGAGCTGTTTCATTTTGATTTGCCTCTTCATTATTATCTCCTGAGCATGCGGAAAGCACTAAAGCTGCAGTCAATGAAATAATACTTATCATAATTTTACTTGTCATTATATAGTCCTCCTAAAATTTTCTTCATTTTAATTTATCCTACTTCTCGTAGTATAAACTTTAAATTTGCAAAAATTATGCAGAAAAACTTTTTTAATGATTACTTTAGTTGAAATGACAAATTAAAAACAAAGTTAATCAAATTGTAGATTAGCTTTGTTTTTTATCTAAATCTAAGTTATTCATAGCTATTCTTAGTTAAAAAATTTTAATAGAAAATAAATCATTAGACATAAAAAACTAATTCCTAAAAGCGAAAAACTTATCCATTTAAAATCGTCCAGTTTTTGCATTCTTTTATATTCTTTATAACTAATTTCTCCAGTGGCAAATTTTAAACCAATAGAATCTGGGTTTACAACAAAAGAGTTATTATTTTTATCTTTGAGCACGAGCTTTGTAATAAGATTCTTACTATCCCATTGTTTCTTTGAACTTTCAGAATTTAAATATGTCCCCTCTATTCCTTCTACTCGAACGACTCTAAACAATGAACTTTTATTTATTTCCTCATACATTTTATATGCAAACTGTTCAATAAAATCATTATTAACACACAACTCTCTCACCTCAATAACTTTTTAGATTCATTTCATTTTATATAGTGTATTCTTTAATTCTAATACTTCTTATAATACTTTAATAATAAAAAATCCACCTAAAGTATGTAGGCGAATTAATTACTTTCACTAATTAATCGATCTTTAAACAATTGTGCTTATACAACACCCATAATTGTACTTAGTGACATGATTGCCTCTCCAATTTCAGGAGTAATAACAATCTATGCACAGGAACACCTACAGCAAATCGAATGGCTATAATATTATAACCTGAAGCCCATATTAATTTTTGTATCATTTTTCTGCGACTTGATTTTAAGGTTTTAATGTACTAAAATGAATTACTATTTACAATAAAGAAGTTTGATTATTCTATCTATGTACTCCACAAATCGAACCCGATTGTCGAATATTACTTTTAAATGTCAAACAAATCTAAGACGTGCTTCTTTTGCTGCCTCAAAACTTCTTCTAGCGAACTCTTCCGGATCCATTCCAGCATTCTCCCAATGCATATACATTAACCTTGGTTCTTCAAACAACCAGTGGTTATGGAATGCAGTTACTTTAAGCCCTCTTTTTTGTAAAGCATCGAGCATTGGATTAACTTCTTTTTCAAGGAGCACAGTTTCTCCTAGGTTAAGACCATTTTTTTCAAAAGATAACATAAATGGTAGTACTAATGGAGAAAGAGTGCGACGACCTAAAATGGTTGCTCCAATATCTCGAAGACGCATCACTACACAAACAAGAGTAGATTGAATAACTTCACCACCGATAATATCCGCAAGATTTTGACAAGTTGACATATTTATTCCTCCTTACTATATTTACTACTATAGTTTATGAAGAATATGTGAGGCATTCATAGGCAAAAATAAAGACATCAATAAAAGATAAAATAGTTTACTAATAGAAGTAAAAAATTTAATTATTAAAAATAAGCGCTATTTTATTTAAGATAAGCCACTATAATTAAATAATAACTTCCATTTTCTGATTTAGTTGAAGAGATTTTCGAAAGTGTATAGATCAAGTGAGTTCCAATATAGTTACTTCTCTTCTTACAGTATTAGGCTCTAACTCAACATGGTTTCTCATTGGAATGTCAACACTAAACTGGACAATCTTTATAAGGACCTGTTCTTGAATTCCACTGGCGATAAATAACCTAGTGTTCCGTGAATTCGAATGTTATTGAACCAATGAACATAATCATTAAGTTCAAGAGCGAGCTGTTCAAGAGAAGCGAAGTGTGCTCCGTTTGCGAATTCGGTTTTAAATACTTTGAACATCGCTTCGGCCACGGCGTTATCATAGGGACAACCCTTCATACTTAATGATCTTTGAATCCCAAATGTTTCTAGTGCCTCTGAAATTAGTTTGTTATCAAACTCTTTTCCACGGTCTGTATGGAACATCTTGATGTTATGTAAATTCCCTTTAATGCTGGCTAATGCTTGATACACAAGGGCTGCTGTCTTATTAGGACCGGCACTGTGACCAATAATTTCACGGTTGAAAAGGTCGACAAATAAGCATACATAGTGCCATTTTTTCTCAACACGGACGTATGTTAAATCACTTACAACTACAGCTAATTGCTCTTCTTGTTTAAACTGACGATGTAACTCATTTTTGATGGGTGCTTCATTACAGGTTTGTTTATACGGCTTGTATTGTGCCACGGTATACTTTGATACCAGTCCTAATTGTTTCATGATTCGACCGATTCGACGTCTAGAAACTACCATCTTCTGCTTCTTTAATTCTACTTTTAGTTTACGAGTACCATAGTTACTACGGCTTTCTTTAAAGAGTCGTTCAATCTCGTTGGAAAGTTCTACTTCCTCTGTGTTATGTGCTTCTTTTTCACTCAAATTGGCATGATAATAGTATGTGCTTTTGGCGATGTTGAGGACGTTACACATTGCTGATATTGAATATTTGTGAGCGTTATTTCGAATCACATCTATTTTCGTCCCATGATCAGCGCTGCTTGCTTTAAAATGTCATTCTCCATCATTAAACGTTGATTTTCTTTACGTAATTTTATTAACTCATTTTCTTCATCAGTACGGTTCTCTTTCGCAGTGAAGGCCCCAGTTTCTTGATGGTTTTTAATCCAGCGATCTAATGCAGATGGCGTGATTTCATATTCTCTACAGATATCTGCACGAGACTTTCCATTTTCATAAAGCTTGACTAATTGAAGTTTAAATTCTGGTGTAAAAGTTCGACGTTGACGTGACATAGTAGCACGCTCCCTTAGGTTAGTATGTTAAGTCTACTAGCCCTTATAGTATCTGTCCAACTTAGTGTAGCCGATTCACATAATTAGAAATTTATCACAAGAAAAAATCCTGCATACACAGGATTTTTAATTAAAATTCACTATTATTTTCATTCTTTATTTCTCTTCATTATTTGTAGAGATGCGATAAACCACTTTCATTCCATCCTCATTATTTCTAAAAGAAAAAATCCAATTATTCACAGTAATCACTTTGATTTCAATTTCCTCAATAGAATTAATAATTCTAGATAATCGATTTTTTGCTACCTCAAATGCTCGTTTGATATCTGTAACATCTATTTTAAATTCAATTAAATTAATTGGAATGTAGAAATTATTTAGTATATATTCTTTTCTATTTTCACTCTCATTATCAAGCAAACTTACAATATACATAGTAGTTCCCCTTGTTAAATCTCATACTATTTTTTTAAAAAAGCAGATTAACTCACAATTAGTGAGGATGAATTTATTTGCAACAAATAATATTGGCCACTAAAAAGAATGCTAAAAGATAATAATTATAAGGTTTATTTTTCCTATACTACACCTCCGTAACTATTAATCTCATTAAGAAATTCCTTTATATAAAAAGTACAAACCTTATGGTTTGTACTTTATCGAAAAACCATCAGCAGTTAAGAAAAGCTTGGTTCATAAAAATTCAAACCCTATTTTCATTTGTGAATAGCAACTGCTTGTTTTCCTAACTCTTCATAACTTGTCAGGAAATCTTGTTTATCATGTTCCACCTTACCTTTTAGTGGATCCATAATTGTCACTTTATTCTCTGAGTACCCCATTAATACAACCGCATGTAAATTCTGATACATTTCATGGTATTGATCTGTACCATCTATTATCCATCCGCTATTTTTCCTTGGTTCTGATAAATCAAGAGTTACCCACATTACAACAGGTACACCTTGTTTAACTAGATTTAATATTTCATGGGGTGATTGTCCGCTTGCATTTGTTACTTGCAAAGACAAATTATTATCTGAAATTACACTTTTTGCAGCTTTCACAATAGGTGCCGCAAAAACATATGATGTAGCTCTTTTTTCATAAGGACTTCCCGTATAAGCAACGTTTGGATCAGCTCCAAATTGTATACCTTCCTCAAAGCGAAAATTTTGTTGTGGTAAATAATTATCTGCCATATCTGTTTTAGTTACTTGTAAACCATAATAATTTAAGACCGCTGTTAGTGATGTAATTTCACAGCCATTCGGTAACTCCGGATTTTGCATTACTGTCGGAACTTCGATATTTTGATTTGAATTAGAATTCATAATAATAACATGATAAGGATTAGAATTCTTAAAAGTTAACTTTTCCACAGACGGATAGTTACTTTCTGATATTGATGCAGTTATTAAGTATGTTTTTCCTTCTTCCAATCCATTCAGCTGTGCTTCACCTTCATTTGAGCTAACTACTGAATGAATTTCTTTTCCGGTTAAAACATCTGATAATGTGATTTTCAAATTTGGAACTGGCTCACGACTACTAGATTCAACTGTTAAGACTGTTAATACATTTTCATTTTGATTGGTAATTGAAGTATCTGTGGTTGTATTCAAAGTATTTGTCTTAATTTCACTTTCTAATGAACAAGCCGCTAATAGGCAGGCGAACGTTAGTAGACTAATTGTACCCTTTAATTTTGTAGACATTGATTCACATCCTCTGCTACCTAACTTAAATACGAACTTAGTATACTATTCAAAGTATCGACTATACCATATTAGGAACATGTATATAGTCCAAATTTTACGTTGATTTTTTGCACGACCTTCATAATGGTCGTTTAATAATTTTAAAATTTCATACTGGTTAAAGAAATGACTAGCTGTTTTACTTTCAAATGTCTTTTTTATTTCTTTATAATATTTTTCTTCTTGAAGCCAAAGTCGAATCGGTACAGGAAACCCTAATTTCTTTCTCTTTGCCCATGCTTCTGGAAGAGTTTTATTAGCCGCAAGTCTTAAAGAATATTTAGTATTTTTTTCATTAACACGATAACGAGTAGGAATTGTAGATGCAACTCTCATTACTTCTTTATCCAAAAAAGGCACTCGTAGTTCAATAGAATGAGCCATACTCATTTTGTCCGCTTTCAATAAGATGTCATCGACTAACCATAAATTTAAATCTAGTATTTGCTTTTTAGTAACATCATCTTGGTTCTTCACTTTATCATAAATTGGTTTCACAATTGACTTAACCGATGGGGCTTTTTTGAATTCTTCATTTAAAATTTTAATTGCTTCTTTTTCCTCAAAAATTGTTGCTTGTCCTATAAATGTATCCTCAATCGGTAATCCACCCTTCATAAGAAAATTCTTACCACGTATTTCGGGTAGTTGTTTAGCTAATTCACCTAATGGTCTACGGATAAAACTAGGAAACTTTTTATATTTTCGCATATTAGTGGTTTCATCATATTCAGCATATCCCCCAAAGAGTTCATCTGCTCCCTCACCCGAAAGTACAACAGTAACATGTTTACGGGCTAATTCTGCTAAGAAATAAAGGGGTACTATTGATGGATTGGAATGTGGTTCATCCATCATATACTGAATTTCATCTAATTGTTCAAAGCACAAATCAGGATCTAAAACTTTATTTATATTCTCTATCCCTAATTCTTTTGAAAGATCGACAGCATTATCAATTTCCGAAAAATTTTGGTCACTAAAACCTACTGTGAACGTTTTATCTGGTCTTAGCACGGATGCTACGTAACTGGAATCTACCCCACTTGAGAGGAATGAACCCACCTTAACATCTGAAATTTGATGGGATTTTATAGACTCATAGACTACTTCATCGATTTCTTCGACTATTTCTCCTATAGAACGTTCTACAGGCTCAAAAGTAGGCTCCCAGTAACGTGTTGTTTTAATTTCACCGTTTTCAAAAGTCATATAATGCGCTGACGGCAGTTTATATACTCCTTTGAAGAATGTTTCATTTAAAACAGGAAACTGAAAAGTTAAATAAGGCTTCAAAGCTTGTTGATTTAATCTTTTTATGAAATTTGGATGCGGTAGAAAGCTTTTAATTTCTGATCCAAACATCAATGTTCGATTCATATAAGCAAAATAAAATGGCTTAATACCAAACTGATCTCGAGCTGCAAATAATTTCTTTTTATTTTTGTCCCAGATAACGAAGGCAAACATTCCACGAAGTTTTTGAACAAGCTGTTCACCGTATTCTTCATAACCATGAATTAACACTTCGCTATCTGTTTGCGTTGTAAAAATGTGTCCTTTAGCAATTAAATCGTCGCGTATTTCTTCAAAGTTATATATTTCACCATTAAATATAAGTACAAGTGAATTATCCTCATTATAAAGCGGTTGGTTTCCATGCTCTAAATCAATAATACTTAATCGACGAAAACCAAGTGCTGCTACTCCTTCTACAAATGTCCCTCTTGAATCGGGTCCCCGATGGATAATCTGATTCATCATTTCACCTAATACTTCTTCCGGATTATTTACTTCTCCGATAAATCCTGTAAATCCGCACATAACCTATCTCCTATTTTGTATATTTACATTGATGTTTTACTTATAACTAAAAGCAAATTTTATATTAATTTTTATTTTTGTATGATTTTTTTTGGAGTTCATCAGGAAGCGTTAACTGAAATTTAGAACCTTTACCTAACTCGCTTTCAACAGTAATTGTTCCTTCTAATTGCTTTACAAGTTCAAAGACAATTGCTAGACCTAAACCAGTTCCTCCCATATGTCTTGAACGTGATTTCTCAACACGATGGAAACGATCAAAAATAAAAGGAATATCGACTTCTGGAATGCCCAAGCCAGTATCCTCAACCGTGATACAAATTCCTGATTTACATTTTTTTGTTTCCACCGAGATACTTCCTTTTTCTGTATAATTAATCGCATTTTCTAAAAGATTTAATAGTATTTGTTCTAATCTAAGTCCGTCAGTAAGAATGGATGATATTCCTTTCTCTGTTTCATAAAGTAGTGAGATATTTTTTTTCTTTGCTTTTAATTCTACTTTTTGAAGTGCGGATTCGATGACTTCTTCAACTTCAATAGATTGAACATATAAGTTGATAATACCTTCTTCCATTTTTGACAATTCGAATAATTCTTCAATAAGTTTAGCTAGTCGTTCTGATTCTTTTTCTATAATCCCCGAGTATACCTTTAATTCTTCTTCATCTTTATACTGACCATCTTTAATTACCTGTGCATACCCCTTTAAATAAGAAATAGGAGTGCGTAATTCGTGCGATATGTTAGCAAGCAATTCACTTCTATTCGTCCGATAATTATTTAATTCGATACTTAAATCGTTAATGGCACTAGCTAAAGAACCAATTTCATCGTTTGAATTAATTTGTACTTTTGTACTTAGATTTCCTCTTGCGATTTCTCTAGTGGCCGTCTCCATCTTTAGTAGCGGTTTAGAGAGTCTTTTGGCAAGAAATATTGCATAACCTAAAGCCAAAATAATAGCTGCAAAAATTGAAATAATAATCCAATCTCTTACCGCATGCATTTTTTGATGAATCTCGTCAATTGAAGAAAAAACAAGGACGCCTCCCTTAAACTCATCGCTTACCATAATTGGTTGTCCAACAAAAAAATACTTCTCAAAAGTTATTGGATCAAAACGTTCCCTTTCAAATTCTTCACCTTTTTGCATTGTTTTCAGCCATTCTTTCGGAATGGATGTACCCGTATGAAATTCAAAAACATGATTGGAAATGATTACACCTTTTTCGTTAAAGACTACAATCTCCTCATCTGTAATTGCACTTAGATATTCATAAAATTCGGGTTCATTTTTCATCGAATGACTTACCGCTATTTCGAGTTTATCTGCCAATTCATTTACATTTTCATTAACATGTAGCGAATAAACATTAAGAAAAATACGATCAATTAATATTGCAAAGGGGATTAGGATACTTAAAAACAGAAGCATAATGATTAGACCAAACTTTACAACGATACCTCTTATCTTCACTTTTGCTCTCCTGGTACAATGAACTGATAACCAATACCCCAAACTGTTTTAATGAACTTTTCTCCGTTCATAATGTTTTTTACCTTTGTTCGTATATTTTTTATATGAGTATCAACAATTCTTAAGTCCCTATCTTCGTACTCTTCCCAGATTTGATTTAATAGAATATCTCTTGTAAATATCCGAGTTGGCGAATTTGCTAAGAGTGAAAGTAAATTAAATTCTTTCGTGGTTAACTCAATTAAATGCTTATTTATATAAAGCTCACGACTATTTAAATCCATTCTGAAAAGACCGTTTGAGAATGAAAGAATATTTTCGTTCAACACCTCTCTGCTCTTCATTTGGTCGGTTCTACGTAATAACGCTTTCATTCGTGCCTTTAGTTCATCAAACTCAAAAGGTTTTACTAAGTAATCGTCTGCACCAATCTCCAAACCACGAACTTTATCAGTTAACTCCGTTCTTGCTGTTAACATTAGAATTGGTGTATCATTTTTCTCTCTAATTTTTTGACAAATTGTCCACCCATCTACGTATGGGAGCATAATATCTAAAATGATAAGGTCAAATTCAATTTGGCTTATTACTTGTAATGCTTCTGCTCCGTCTTTTGCCATTGAAACAATATAATCATTTCTCAAATGAATATTTAGTAAGTCCAACATATATTGTTCATCTTCAACAATTAGAATTGATTTCATATGTTAACAACCCCTCAAATTTGATTCATACCTATTACCAATATTTTTGATATCTATATTATTAATACCTCATAAATGAAAAAATATTTTGTTTTAAGATTAATTACTTTGGGGTTAATTATAATTTATCCATTAAATTTGAAGTAAATATGTATTATGTAAAAAAATGTAAGTTGATGTTTAAATTTTATAAAAAAATGTGACTTTCTGAATTTATAAGGGTTTTATTATACGCATATGTGTGGTGTATTATAGAGTAAATATGAATAATAAGTTTCAAAAGATTGAGAGGTTTTATGGAAGAGTCATTAATACAACTATTTGAACAAGTTGGACCTTTTGCTATTTGGCTTAGTTTAATAAGTAATATTCTAATAAGTATCTTGGGTTTGTTACCAAGTGTTTTTATTACAGCTGCAAATGTATTATTTTTTGGTTATATGAATGGATTACTTATTTCTATTTTGGGAGAAGCACTTGGTTCAATTATTAGCTTTATCCTTTATAGAAAATGGCTTAATAAATGGAAAAATAAAAAAAGGCTACAACATCCTCAATTAAAACAATTGGAAAAAACCGAAGGAATGAATGCATTTTGGTTAATTTTATGTTTTCGACTTTTACCTTTTATCCCCTCAGGAGGAGTGACACTAGGAAGTGCTTTGTCTAAGGTTTCTTTACGAACTTTCACTATTGCAAGTACCCTTGGAAAAATCCCTTCACTAATAATTGAAGCTAGTGCATTATATGGTTTGATGTTTTTTGAAACGAAATGGAAAATTATCATTAGTATACTTTTGATTGTAATTTTATTTTGGAAAACAAAGAAAAAAACAGAATGCTCTTAATAAAAAAACATAAATATCAGCTCATCTTAAAAGAAGCCAAACTTATTTAGATTATTAATTTTGGTTTCTTTTTTATCGTTTTTTAGTTATTCAGAACGAGAATATCGTAAGAATCTACTAAGCTATTCAATTAAATGGCCCTTAAACAGAAAAAGACACAATTCTTTTGCAAGAATTACGTCCGATTTTGGAATAAGATAAAATCCTTGTAAACGCTAAAATAAAATGGACAGATATCGCTAAATAAGATTGAACACTTTCGCCAAAAATAACCCTTATCCTTTATACTAAATTGGTAGTAGATTGGTAATCGGGGGCATGATGAAAGGTGAAAAAGAAATTGATGTTATATTTAGCAATCCAACAAATGAAAGAACAAAGATTTACTGTAACACAGATTGCAGAACAGCTTAAAATATCTCGAACGACGGTTTATAGCTATTTGGAAATGTCGCCTGAACAGGCTTATGAGTGGGCGAATACATTAAAATCCAGAAAGAAAAAATTAGACCCTTATAAAGATTGGTTAGTCGCTTGGCTCAAAGAACATCCTCATTTAAGTGCTGCACAACTGCATGATTGGTTACTAGAACGTCATCCTAAATTGGTTGTTGGAGAAAGTACGATGCGCATGTATGTCAGTGAGTTACGAGAAGAATATCAAATTGAGAAAACCAAAAAAGTTAGGCAATATGAGGCCATAATCGAACAGCCAATGGGAAAACAAATGCAAGTTGACTGGGGAGAAACTCGTCAAAAAACGAAAGAAAATACTGAAGTGAAACTGTACTGTATTTGTTTTGTATTATCGCACTCTCGGTACAAATATGTAGAATGGCAAGATCGACCATTTACAACACGCGATACGATAAGAAGCCACGAAAATGCTTTTCAGTATTTTGGAGGGATGCCAGAAGAGATTGTCTACGACCAAGATCATTTAATAACAGTCAGTGAAAATGCCGGGGATATTATTTTAACAGGTGAATTTCAATCCTATAAACAACAACGTAAGTTCAGAATATATTTATGTCGTAAAGCAGATCCAGAATCGAAAGGTAAAATTGAAAATGTAGTGAAGTATGTGAAAGGAAATTTCGCAGATAGCCGTATTTTCACTACTATAGATAATTGGAATGAACGATGTATAGAGTGGCTGAAACGTACGGGTAATTACAAAGTACATAACGGTACAAAAAAGAGACCGACAGAAGTGTTTCTCCTCGAAAAGCAACACTTAAAGCCAGTCTCTAACCCACTCTCAATAGAGAGTAACAATACAATTAGTATAACAAGAACCGTTAATAAGGACAACACCATACACTATAAATCTAATCGTTACTCTGTCCCACTGGGAACATATAGACCAAGAGGTCTAAACCTTGTTTCAATTGAAATGGCTGTAGATGAAAGCAATCAGCAGCAACTGGTGATTAAACGAAGTCCTGATGGTGAAGTTCTAGCGAAGCATCGTCTTGAATTAGCCAAAGGAAAATTAGTCAAAAATCGAAATCATGAACGTGATCGTTCAAAAGGTATCCAAGCCTATAAAGAAACAGTGATTCGCCAGTTTAATAATACTGAACTAGCGACTACATATATTAATCAGGTCCTAGCTGAGTATCCTCGATATAAAAGGGACCAGCTGGCCATCATCCATAAAACAACCAATGATTATCCAGATTATATCGATGAAACCCTAATAAAATGTGTTGACGAGCATTTCACAAGTGCCAATGATTTTCATGATATTGCAAAGTATATAAGCAAGATTCAAAGCAAAGAACTACCAGTTCCACCTCTCGAATCGAGTAGGTTAAAAACAAGGAATATCAAAGTAGAAACACGTTCTATCAGCACATACACAGATATTTTAGGGGGTGTCATCTCATGAATGATGGCTTAGAAAATCTACAAAACTATTTTAAACAACTAAGATTAACAGAAACAGCCACTGAGCTGCCTAATATATTAAGAAAAGCGGAACAGTCCACATGGACTTATCGGGAATTTATTAAAGAAATCGTTGAATTCGAATTAACTAAACGTGAAGAAAAGAGTATTGAAAAACGAATGCGTTGGGCGAAGTTTCCTTATATGAAAACGCTGGAACTATTTGATTTATCTGATCAAACCTCTTTAAACGAAAGGCAATTAAACCAACTAAAAGAGCTAAATTGGCTAGAGCAACAATATAACTTAATTCTATTAGGACCGCCTGGTGTTGGTAAAACCCATTTGGCCATAGGATTAGGAATTGAAGCAATTCAAAAAGGATTTAACGTCATGTTTGTGACTATGGGTGAATTAATCAATCTTTTAAAAACCAGAGAATTTACACGGAAATCACAGGTGCAATTAAACCGAATTGAATCTTCTGATTTAGTAATTATTGATGACTTAATGTACATGGCAATGGATTCACGTGAAGCAAATCTATTCTTTCATCTGATAAATCATCTTTATGAGCGTAGCTCAATTATTTTGACTTCTAACAAGAGTCCTGATCAATGGGGCGAATTATTGGGAGATGAAGGTATAACTACAGCTATTTTAGATCGCATTTTACACAGAGTAGAAGTTGTACAGATGAATGATGATAGCTATCGAATGAAGCATCGTCAAGGTATGTTTTAACATTAGCAAATGGGTATAAGGAGATTTCATTTAAATGAAGATTTTAAATATAAATGAAGTAAGAGAAATCATATTAGAATTAGGTTTAATCTTGTGACCATCAAAAAGTTGAGAGCTGGTTATCGGATGGCTCTATAAAAAATATCCAGGATGGCAATCTTTACAAGATTATTGAGCATGATATCGAAGATTTCATATTCGACACTTTGTGGATTGGTTCACCATATGAAAGAGGAATCAATAATGAAACGAAGATCGATAGATTACTTGAGGAAATTGCCTCTTTAAAGGCGAAAGTATCCAAACTTCAAGATGAAAAGCATGAATTAGAACTAGAACTTGGCAAGATGCCATTTTAATAATTCTTTCTCCTACTTCTACAAAGGAGTGGGAGAAGAATCAACGAAATTGTTCAAAATTAATTAGCAAAATGTGTCCAATTCTACTTGACGCTTACAATCCTGCATATCACACAGGATTTTATGAATTATCAATCTGTATTATAAATCTACATTTGGTGAATAGATTTTATTTAAAATGATGTAAAATCATCCTAAATTTTTGAACTAAACAATGTCCCATGAAATTAATTTGGCAATATCAATCTCAAATACATCGATAAATATATCTAATAGATGTTGTGCTGGCTCTTCACCACCACAACATTCAGGAGAAATAGCAACTGTAATCAGATCCCAATTATAAACATTCTTAAGATAAGTTAAGGAATTGTATACTTCTTCATCAGGTTTCAATCTAGGGTTTCTCCCATGAAAGTTCTCTTCATTAAAAAAGTCTAAGTCTAAGTTAAGTATTAATGATTTGTCATTTACAAATGATTCTACTAATCCATTTTCAATAATTTCTTGTAATTTAGACATAGTTCGTACTCTTAATCCTGTATATGTTCTCCCCTTAACATAATTAGTTGCCCAATCCTCAAACGGTTCGCTGCTAAAGTCAGAAACATAAATAATATTATCGATTGTACCTCTACCGAATGCTGGCCAAATAAATGTGTCATAGGTTATATGGTTTTCTGTAAATCTTTTTAAAGAGGACAATTCTTCAATTTCTAAATATTCTGGATTGTCTTGTAATACGAATGGACAGTCATCCAGATGTGCATCTACATGGATTAATGTAGCATTAGGATTAATAATTGATTTTTCTCTCGCAAGTTCCCATATATAGAAAGCCCACTTATGATTGTCCATTATGTAAATATTTTTATCAGGAAAGCAGATTTTATTTCCATCTCTCATTTTTTCACCCCATTGAGTTAAGATAACCAGGAAATGCAACAGAGTTTTATAACTGCTTTTCACCGTTTTTCAATTTTCTCTTTCACTAATCTGTTATAAGCCTCTTCTCCATAATAACCCTTCCAATTCTGGTTATATTATGAAATACCCCTCTTTTACCTCTTAAAACATCGTCTGAATCAGTGAAAGGTCTCCCCCCATTTATGAATTCCTCATTATTTATTTTCATTTTAATTCACCTCTAATTAGATACATTTACTTTCACTACCTATATTAAAAATAAGATACACTTTTCGAGGATTTTAAATTGATTTCATTAATTTCGTTTAACCAATCTTACTGCCCTGTCTTTTTAAATAAAAATATACTCTAATTTGGCAACTAAATGTTTGTATCGTATGTTGCTCCAACTGTCCTGATAAAATTTTACCGAAACCATCTCATAGGAATCTCAAGGTGTGCTGGATTATTCCTATCCCATGTTGGATCAATATCCTCTTCTTTTACAATAGGGGAATATAATAGATATTTTACTAAATCAGACGACAAAATGTAGCGTACTTCCCCTTTAGCTTTATCAGTTACAATATTTATTTCAGATTTTTTATTTGGATTTTCCATATAACATACAGTAAACCCGTAATTTAATTGATTTAATAAAACTATAAATGTAAATTTTCCTTCCCAATAATCATCACGTAATTCATTTACTCGGTTTTCCAAATCGATAAGATTTGGTTCTTCTTCCAAATTAATTTCTTGCAAATAAACCCTTTCATGATCTAAGAAGCTAGAAGAAACTAACAATAGATCTTCTTTTCGAGTTAATGATACTTGATAATTTAAATGAAGATTTCTTTCCCCATTACTTTGAGTTACAGCGTACATTAAATAAGTGGTATTCCACATTCTTTGTACTCCTCCTGTATGTACATATCCCCCAAAGAAAAAGCCACCTACATCAAACAACTTTAAAGGATTTTTAATGGCGAAATTTTGTAAAAATGCAAGCGTATAAACTAAACATATTCCATCTCCAAAATTATCATTTGTTATGAAATCTACAAACTGTGAGCTTTTATCACTTAAATATTGGTGTTCTCTTCCCGAACCTAGGTGTATTGAAGAATGTTCTTCTTTGAACTGACCGTTACCCATGTAATTATATGAATACAACTTAGGCATATCTTGTTCCATAAAACCCATAAGTAATTCTACACGAGAGAATGGACCGGCTGATAACACTTTTTCGAAAGCGGTTATTGGTTTTAATCCCTTTTCGAGTTCTTTTCTATACATTTCCAGTACCTCGAGTGCATCTTCAACATCACCTGCAAATGTAACTAAAACATTACCAGGCAATTTAAAGACTTTATACCTTCTATCTTGCATAGTTTTATTTTCTTCCTTAACAAATTCACCAAAAGTAGTATATTCACCAAATGCTTCATCAATTTCTTGATTTCGTCCACTTGAAGTCATACTATCAGCTATCAAAAATACTGCAGTTTTAGATTTAAAACCAATACAATATGTCACACTACTAGCCTCCCATATAAGGACTTATTTTACTAAACTGCCCCGTAACGTTAAGTATACAATTTCATAAGTTCCTTTAAAATTAACAATTAGATTTAATTTTCATTAAAGGAGTTGCTCTACAAACTGACCAGATTCTGGAATAAGAAAAATCCTGTATATCAACACAGGATTTTTAATCAAAATTTATTCTAAATTATCAATTGTTTTTATAAAACTACAACTATACAGCCATTTTTCTACAAGATTCAGCACATCTATAACATACTTCTGCACATTCCTTACAATGTTGATGATGTTCATGTTTATTACATGTGTCACCACATGCTTGACATATCTCACTACACAATTGACAAATTTGATTAATAAATGGACTATTTGTTTGCATTGATTTTGTTGCTAATGCACAAATGTCAGCACACTCTCTTAATGTTCTAATACATTCTGCTAGCATTTTTACGTTATCCTCTTTTAGACATGCGTCAAAACATTTGTTACAAGACTCCATGCACTCAATACATGCTCTAATACACTCTTCAAAATTCATTTGCATTTAAAAATACCTCCAATAATAGCTATAATTATTACTGTTAAGTATTTACCCTAGTTTTTATTTAATACTTTTATATTTTATAGACCCCAATAAGTAATTAAATCAAAGAGACCAATTATTACTAGGACACCCCCTGCAAATTTTTGAATTATTCTTCCAAGTTTCATACTTTTTTTCATAATTAAACTTTTCACATCAAAGTACCAAACTAAACCTAATATAATCATTAGTGGGATGGATGTTGCAATACCAAATATTACTGGTAGTACAATTCCATAGGATGTAGAAACAACTGTTGGCATTAACCATACAAAAAAGAGTACAAACATCGTTGGACAGAAAGCAATTGCAAAACTAGCCCCTAACAAGAAAGAGCCAAACTTTCCAGTCTTAATATTCGCTGGGACATAATTAGAAAGTTTGTTCAAAATTCCCAACCTTATAATTCCAAGAAGTACAAATCCAGTTAAGATTAAAAGTGGACCAATCGCTTTTCGAAATATTGGAAAGTATTCTGTTATTTTAGACTCCAAGGATTGGCCAAAGATCCAAGCTAATAATCCAATTGAAAAATAAACTAAAACTTTTCCACTTATAAAGGTAAGAATCTCTCCCCAGTTTTTATCAACTTGAATTGTACGATTTCCGTACAAAGTAATTGCACTGATATTCCCTGTTAGTTGGCATGGAGCAAAGGCACCGATTAATCCAAGTAGAAGTGCAATAACAATTGGAGAATGTTCATATGAATTTAAATATACAGAAATAGGCTGACTGATGACTTGACTGATTTGTGATAAAAAGTTATACATTTCTATTATTCACTACCTTATTCAATAGCTAAGTTTCCATTTTTAGCAAGGCTATTCCATGAATTTCCTTGATCATTTGTTTGATAAATTGACAAATTATTTGTAACTATTGTTATTTCTTGTTGCTCATTTGGATTCACTGCAAGATAAATGATTGGATCATTCTTTGTTTCCTTCGGAAGTTTAATATCCTTTACTTTCTTATTCTCTAATGTAAATAATTTTAAATATACTTGTTGACTCTCATCAATACTGGAATAAATTCCTCCCTCTTCATTCAAAGTTACATAGGTTACCATTTCATTAGAAATTAATTCAGAAAAATTCTGTCCATAGTCCTCTGACAAATAAATTCCTTCTTTACTACCGATTACAAGAAGTCCTTCTTTTGATGGATGTGCTGAAAAATTAGATATATAAGATGAATTGAATCCATTTAGGGCTACTTTAGTCCATGTCTTACCTTCATCAGTTGAATAATGTAAACCGCCCTCTAAATTATCCGTAGGTGTTTCATTAAAGACATAAATTATATTACTATCATAACCCACTGCAAGATAGTGGAAATCTAGTTCCCCATAAAAGGCTAATTGTTCCATATTAGCACCTTTATCTGTACTTTTAATAAGACCTAATGGGTTTTTTAGATTTGAACCTTCCTCTGGATGTCCACTTGAATAGAAGCCGTCTCTTACAGCTGCAAATCCCATATAATCGTGTTTTTGACTATTCGCTACTTTCCATGTCTTTTCGTCAAATTGATAGAGTCCATTATGGGTTGCAACTAAGAACTCATTTCCTCCATTTGCATACCCTAAACCATGAACATGGTCAATTTGTTCGTTTTTTACATTATCAAAAGAATATTTTTGTTCAGAATTACAAGCTACTAAGATACTAGATAACAATAGTAGTCCAAATAAGGTTTTTATCTTTTTCATTGTCATTTTCTCCTTAACTCCATTTATAACCGATACCCCATGCTGTTTTTAGAAAATTACCAGTAGGAAATCCAGCCTTTTTTAGTTTGTCCCTTAAATTACGAATATGAGAATCAACTGTTCTGATATCTGTTTCACTTTCGTATTCCCAAGCTAAATTCAACAATTCTTCACGCGTATATGTTTTATTGGGTCTAGATAATAACGCCTTTAAAATAAAAAACTCTTTTAACGTTAGCTGAACTTTTAAATCAAGGTATTGTAAAGAATACCTTTCAATATCTAACGTAAAATCATTGTAATGGATATTTGACTCTCTTTCTTCATCTGGAGATCGTCTTAAAACTGCATTAACTCTTGCAACTAATTCTCTTTCATCAAAAGGTTTCGTAATGTAATCATCAGCACCACTGTTTAAACCTTTTACTAATTCTGTTTTATCTGTTCTCGCTGTCAACATAATAACTGGCACATTTGAGAATTCCCGAATTGCATTACATACTTCCCAGCCATCCATTCCTGGCATCATTACATCTAATAACACAAAGTGTATTTTTTCTTTTTTTAGTATTTCAATAGCATTTTTCCCATTCGTTTCCTTGATACACTTGATTCCTTGAGGGTTCAGAAATAATTCAACTAAATCTAACATTCTTTGTTCATCATCTACTAAAAGAGCTGTTTGCATTATTATTTGAGCCTCCTAATTAAATCATTATTTTAAATGTGCTTCCTTTCCCCAGTTTACTTTCTACTTCTATCGTACCTCCATGCGCCTCAACTAACTCTTTAACAACTGATAGTCCAATCCCTGAGCCACCATATGTACGAGAACGTGACTTTTCAACCCGATACAATCTATCGAAAATAAACTCAATTTCATCTGAAGGGATACCGATACCTTCATCACTTACTGAAATAACTGCTCTACCATTCAAACTATAGGCCTCTAATCGTACTTCTTTACCATAGTCGGAATATTTCATTGCATTATCCAAAAGATTAATAACAATTTGTTGTAAACGTAATGGATCAGCGTAAATTTGAAAGTTCTTTTTGCTTTCGGTTTTTAATTTTAGTTCTTTATTCAAAAATGACGGCTCTACGAGTTTATATATATTATCTAGGAAAGGCTGAGACCAAAAATATTCTTTATTTACTGTAAATGAATTTTCATCAATCCTTGCTAAATCAAGTAAATCTTTTACTAAATCCTTCATACCGTCAGCTTCTTCAGCAATAATAGAAAGGTAACGATCTCGCTCTTTTTCATTTAGATCTTTTCTCATCGCCACTTTTGCATAACCAATTAAATAAGTTAGAGGCGTACTTAACTCATGTGAAATTGAGGCTAAGAATTCATTTCTTTCTTTCTTTAAGCGTTCTAAATCCTTTGCAAGCTTTTGAATCGCAACTGCCAATTCTCCAAGTTCATCCTTACTTGCATATGGAAGTGTAACTTTAAAATCTCCCTTACTTAATTTCTCAGTAGCCTCTTTCATAATGATTAAAGGTCGTGTAAGGACTTTTGATAGTAATCCGTAAATAATGAGAATAATTACTACACTCGTTGCACCTGCTAGTCCAAAGTGCATAGTTAACTCATTCACCATTCGATTAATTGAATTTGTACTTTGATACATTAGTACATAACCGGAATGCTCACCATTTTGATAAGGATGTAAACTTACGATATAGGGTGAATCCTTATAGTCTGAAACTAAAATTCTATCTGTTTTAGACTTACTTTTCATAACTAACGGGACATATTTCTCTAAGGTTGGATTATTCTCATCAGAACTGCTAATTACCACACCTTCATTATTAATGATCATTACTTCTCTATCATTATTATTTTCCATCAATACGATATGTTTTATTGTAGATTCAGAATAATTTTCAATTAATACATCTCTATGATTTTCCCCATTAGCTAACAATCTAGAAAATTCTTCATCCACTCTACTGTGTATAATGTTTCGGTGAAGATAAAACATCAGAAATAACTCCAATATAAGTACAGCAGCAAAAAAGTATAACGCCAACTTTGTTGAAATTTTATTCAAAATAGACACCACCCTCTCAGAAAGCTTAATTATAAGTTAAAAATATGAAAAAATTATGCAGATTTCTAAACCAATAAAATCTTTAATGATAATCAAAAAAGAATACTAAAAAAATTGAAACATATATTGAAAATAGATTTATTTTAAAGGAGAGAACCAGTTGACATTTACTGTACTTTTGACCTTTTTACTTATTCTTATTTTCACATCAAAATTGATAATCGATACAGTACTCTACAGAAAAAAAATAACAATTATGGCTGGAATGATGATTTCTATGGTGTTGGGTATGATGGTTGGGTTCACTACAGGCATAATCACTGGAATATTACTAACTGATGCCTTCTTTTATTCTACGATTATTTCAGCTTTTGTCGGTATAGCTACTGGTTTTATAGTAGGGGTCCCAATTGGTTGGTTGGCGATTTTCGACGGTATCTTAGCAGGTTTAATGGGTGGAACAATGGGTGCAATGATAGGGGCGATGATGGATTCCGAATATCACGACCAATTAATAAAATTGACGCTTATACTCTACGTAGCAATCATGTTGCTATTGTACAGAATCATGCAAAAGCAAATTATCAAAAAACAATCTTTATTAAGCAATCCTATTGTTTTGACTTTTCTATTTTTGATAACAATAGTTACATATAATCAATCTGGATCCTTTGTTCCAACCTCAAAATCCAATCAAGTAGATGGTTCAATTCGAAACCTAGTTGTAACTGCAAATGATAATATTTTCTTACCAGATAAAATAAAAGTAAAAGCTGGAGAGAAATTGAAAATTACATTAGACAACATTGGGAAGAGTGAGCATGATTTTGAGATTGTTAATATTGAAGCTACGAGTATCGAAACACAATCTTCCCAGCATCATCATAATAAAGGAAATAATCAGATTCATATTCATAGCCTTCCTGGTGAGAAACAAGCTATCTCATTTATTCCTGTTACTCCAGGAGAATATAAATATGTTTGCACTATCCCTGGACATGCAGAATCCGGTATGATTGGTAGCATAGAAGTTACTTTATGATTATAAATAGAAAAAACCTCGTTTACAATGAACTGCACCCCAATTGTTAGACACATCTAACAATTGGAGGTGCAGTTTTTTATGGCTAAATTTAAGGCAGAAGAGAAATTACAAGCAGTTGAGCGTTATTTAAATGGAAACGAAAGTTCTCATGAAATAGCTAAATCCTTAGGAACTGATAATAAAGCGATTCTAAAATGGGTTACACAATTTGAACACAATGGTGAAAAAGCCTTCGTCAAACAATATACAAACTACACACAACAGTTTAAACTAGACGTACTAACTTATATGATTGAAAACGGTATGTCCTTAAACGAAACAGCTGCGGTCTTTAACATAGCTGCTCCTTCAACGATTAGTGTTTGGAGAAAACAATTTGAAAAACAAGGATTTGATGCCCTTCAATCAAAGAAAAAGGGGCGTCCATCCATGAAAAAAGAATCCAATAAACAACATAAACGAACACCAGTTGAAGGCTCTACAGAAGCACTTCGAGCAGAAATCGAACGTTTACGTATGGAAAATGAGTATTTAAAAAAGTTGAACGCCTTAGTTCAAAACAAGGAAAAATCACCAAAGAAGACAAAGTAAAGGTCATCTATGAATTAAGGCATAAATACTCGGTGAAGGCGCTTGTGGCATTCGCACAAATTACACGTAGCACGTACTACGATTTAGTAAAGAAGATGAATCGTCCTGATCCAGATGCCGATTTAAAAGCTGAAATCCAGGCAATTTACGACGAACATGAAGGCCGTTACGGTTACCGTCGCATCCGGGATGAATTGGCGGACCGTGGTCAAAAAGTGAATCATAAAAAAGTTCAACGCATCATGAAAGAACTTGGTTTAAAGTGTGTTGTTCGCATGAAGAAATATAAATCTTATAAAGGGACAGTTGGTAAAATTGCGCCAAATATTTTGGATCGTAAATTCACTGAAGATGCCCCAAATGAAAAATGGGTCACGGATATTACTGAATTTAAGTTATACGGCGAGAAGCTTTATCACCTGTATTAGACTTGTTTAACGGAGAAATTATTACGTATAAAATTAGCTCTAGGCCAACTTATTCTCTTGTTTCAGAAATGTTAGACCAAGCTTTCGAGCGCTTACCAGAAGACCACCAGCTACTATTACATTCCGATCAAGGCTGGCACTATCAAATGAAACAATATCGACACGCTCTTGAGACAAGAGGAATTGTACAAAGCATGTCACGTAAAGGGAACTGTTACGATAACTCGGTGATGGAGAATTTCTTTGGAATTATGAAATCAGAACTCCTTTATCTAAAGGAGTTTGAGAGTGTAGAGCATTTTAAAAAAGAATTAGAAAAATATATCGAATACTACAACATGAAACGGATAAAGGCAAAATTAAAAATGAGTCCGGTACAATACCGAACTCATTTTACCCAAGCTGCCTAATGAAATAACCGTGTCTAACTTTTAGGGGTCACTTCAACAAACGAGGTTTTTTATTTCATTTTTATTGCTCATGTACAGTTGAAAAATTACTGATAGAGATTATCTTCAATATATAAAACAGTTTCTTCGTCAGATTTTGTAGGTAAATGAAATTTTTGGTTATAATTTTCATGTCCCTTTCCCGTGATTATTATCCAATCATTATGAGCACTATTTTCAATCGCCCATTTTATTGCACTAGTTCTATCAGGTATTACGATTCCTTGATCGTTACCACAGTGGGAATTTATAATATTTAATGACTCAATCATTTCATCTTCTGGAACTGAATTTAAATCATCCAAAGTTAGTACAAATTGATCACTTAACTCCTTAGCTACAAAAATCATTCCTTCTCGTTTACTTTTATCTCTATTTCCTCTGAAACCAAAAATTTGAGTAACTTTATTAGCTCCATATTTTTTGGCTGTTGTTATACAATTAGAAATTGCTTCTGCTGTATGTGCATAGTCCACTACCACATTTACACCATTCCGTAATTTGATGATTTGAAACCTACCCTTGACTCCTTGAAAACCTCTTAACGAATTAATTATATTCTTATATTCAATTCCTAATAATTTAGCTACACTGTATGACATAACAGTATTATACATATTATGAACACCCATTATCGGAGATGAAAGACAATTAGTGTTCTTTTTTTCAGTGAATTTAATTATTGATTTTTCAATAATAAGATCTATTATTTGTAAAGTATTTTTATCTGAATAGCCTATGGAATAGACGTTTTTTCCTCTTTCGTTCAAAATACCTATTAATTTCTCGCCCCATTCATTATCTCTATTCACAATAGCCTGACCACTATCCTTTAAATAATCAAACAATAATAACTTTGCCTGAAAATAGTCCTCCATTGTCTTATGATAATCTAAATGTTCATGCTCAAGATTTGTAAATAAACAGAAATCAAACTTTATCCCCTCAACTCTATACTGAGATAAACCATGTGATGATACTTCCATAATGACTACCTCATCTTTGCTTTCAGATAGTAGTTTATGTAAAGCTAAAGTACCTGGAGTTGTATTATTACTTTTAAGGACTTGTCCATTAATTTCATTATGGATTGTTCCAATTAAAGAACAAGAATGACCGTTACTTTCCATAATATGTTTTAGCATTTGACTTGTTGTTGTTTTACCATTAGTACCTGTAATTCCTACCATTACTTTTTTACTAGAAGGATTTTTATAGAAACTATTTGCAATTATACCCAACGCTTTTCTGCTGTTAGAAACTTGGATATATGGTATTGGTAAAGAATCCATACTTTTTTCACCAATTATTGCGCATGCCCCATTTTCAATTGCTTGTGGAATATAATTATGACCATCTGCAGTGAAGCCTTCAATAGCAACAAATAGATATCCTTTAAAAACATCTACAGAATTATCAGCTATTCCTAATATTGAGAGGTTTTCTACTTTTGGTTCTAGTACAGATTTTATATCAAGAGTTTTAATTAATTGTTTTAATCTCATTGATGTTTACTCCTATTAATTATGATTGAAGCTTTAAACCAAAAGTAAAATACTATAATTGAGAAAAGAATACCTAGATAAAGTAAAATTTCCATACTATTTTTTGAGAAAGATTTTACCTCATCAATTTTTTTATTTTGTTCTTTCTGAATTGTGGTCTTTACACTTTCTAATTGAAAAGTATCAACTAAATTTCCTTCTTTTGTTGTAAAATTTAAAGTCCCATCTTTAGTTGCTTTTTTACTAATTTGTTCATTTAGTAAAGAAGTATAATAAAGATTTTTAGCTGATTTAAATTTTTTATCCCCAACTGTAAAAATAATACCTTTTTCGATACTTTCAGTTATATAATTTTCGAATCCATAATTTAAGAGTTCTATTGTGTCATGGTAAGATGTTTCCTCAGTAGGATTATTTAAAGTAATAACAATTAAACTTAGATTTTCATTTTCGGCTGTTGTTGCTAATGTAAAACCTGACTGATTAATATACCCTGTCTTTCCACCAGTAACTTCTTCATAAGGAATTTCGCCTTTAAGAATTTTATGATGAGTAATAAGAGTCGTATCCCATGAATCACCTATCCAATCCAGTTGTTTTGTACTGAATATTTCTTTAAAAGTGTCATTTTGCAAAGCATATTTGGTTATTTTCGCAAGATCTTTAGCAGTTGTAAAATGGTCCTTATTATATAATCCGTGTGGATTTTCAAAATTAGTATTTTGGACTCCAATTACATCTTTCAGATATGTACTTAAATTGTTAGAAAATTGTTCAACATTACCGTCTAAATGCTCTGCTATTGCAACCCCAGCATCATTTCCGGAATTTATCAATAACCCTTGAATCAACTTTTTTAATGTCACTTTCTCTCCTACTTCTAAATACACTCTTGTTCCTTCTACACTTCTAACACTACTACTTACAATAACTTCATCGTCTAAGTGACCATTTTCTATCGCATATATGGCTGTAGCAATTTTGGTTAAACTTGCAGGATACATTTGCTTATTAGCATTTTTTTCAAATAGTATTTTTCCTGTATTTGCTTCCATTACTATTGCAGATTCACTCACAATATTTGGAGTTCCTGAAGTGGTAGCACCAAAGACATACGTTGCATTTAATGAATAAAATGCAATTAACACAATAATTAAAAGGATTGTTTTTCTCATATATACCAAATCTCCATAACTATTTATCTTTTATTTAGCGATTCGTTAATTTTAAAATAAAAATATGGAGAAAATGTGCAGTTTTAAAGCTGTAACATTACTTTAAATTTAGATATATAATTGTAATAAGTGAGTAAATCTTAAATTTTATCCAATTAACATCCCTGTTTAAATCAAAAGGACAATTCCAATTTTTTATTAGGGGTCATTAGTATTGAATTAAATTTGATATATTTGATAATTTTTTTAATAACCATTTTGAATCAGATATGTTAAATTGTGTAGATTCGGAGCAAGTACACGAAATATAACGCAGGTTTTAGGGGGAAAATGAGACGGAGCAGCTATGGATTCAAAATACGAGTTAAATATTCGTAACTACTTTTTAAAGAGTTTTTGTTCAAAAAAAAGAATGCCCTTATAAAAGGGCATTCCAGATTGTCGACAAAAGGCCTTCAGAATGGTCACATTCTGAAGGCCTTTTGTATTTTTGAAAGTTTTTTGGGTATTTTACAGACTTATTCTAAGTAAAAGTACTCTTCGAGTATTCTAATTTAGATCATTTCTGGAGCTTGCCATGTCCAATTAGCAAGCTTCTTTAAATTCATGGCAGCAAAAGTAAGCATCGCTTGCATGGACAATTTTTTAATCCCACGTAGGGTTGTCCATCGCATACCATGCTTTTCTTTCGCATCTGCAAAGACACGTTCAATTGTTTCTTTACGTCTCGCATATATTTGTTTGATATCACTTTGATGACGAAGGTGGTCCGCTTCTTCAACATACTCTGCCCAAATATGACGTTCAATAATTTTTCGATGATCCTTACTATTTGTACATTGAGCAAGTAAAGGACAGGTTGCACATTGAGTTGGGTTCGATTTATATTGGCGTTTACCTTCCTTAGTGGTAGTCGAGTATTTAAGGACTTGCCCTTCCGGACAAAGGTAGCAATCATAGTACTCATCATATACATAATCGTGTTTGCGCAAAAATCCATCCTTCGTTTTTGGACGTGTATAAGGTAGTGCCGGTTGAATATCTTGGTCAAATAGGAATTTCGTAATCGCAGGTGTTTTATAAGCAGCATCGGCAGCAACCGCAAGTGGCTTTTTCACTTTTTCCATTACCTTTTCAACAAGGGGTTGAAGCATATGACTATCATGAATATTCCCAGGTGTGACAATAGATCCAAGTATAAATCCATAGCGATCAGCTGCCGCATGGAATGAATAGGCAAACTGCTTCGTCCGTTCATCTTTTACATAGTAGCCACTTTCAGGGTCTGTCGTACTCTCTTTAATTTCCTTCATTTCCTCCTTATCAAATTTGTCTGGAGGAAATGGTTTCTTCCCATGATCAACTCGATCTTGGTTTAACTCTTCTTGAAGTTTTGCTTCATATGCACGAGTTTCTTTTCGTACCATCTTCTTTTCAAATTTGCGTTTATTCGCACTGGCTTTAACATGAGTTGAATCTATAAAAATATGATCGGCACTAAGTAATCCTTTATCTGCGATTTCTTTAAGAATTCTATAGAAAATCTGTTCAAAGATGTCGGTATCTTGGAAACGACGTTCATAATTTTTACCGAAGGTAGAAAAGTGAGGTACTTCCGAATGAAAACCGAAACCTAAAAACCATCGATAAGCCATATTTGTCTCGATTTCTTTTATTGTTTGTCGCATTGAACGAATGCCAAATACATATTGAACAAAAGTCATTTTGATTAATACAACTGGGTCGACACTTGGTCGACCTAAAGTAGAATATAATGGTTCTACTAGTGGATAGATGAAAGAAAAATCAATCGCCGCTTCAAGCTTTCTAACAAGATGATTCTGTGGCACAAGTTGATCAATAGTTATCATTTCAATTTGATCACGTTCATGATTATTGTTTTTCGTCATCATATCTATCACCTCTAGTAAATTTCACTGTAATTAATAATTATATTTTAAAATAAAAAAGACTGTAGGCAAACTCGAAATTTCGAGTTTGTCTACAGTCTGAAAGAATGCCCTTATAAAAGGGCATTCTTTCTTAGTCTTTTTTTAAAAGTTAATGGTATCTATGTGTAATCTTTAATTTCATAAATGGAAATTAACCCACTTTTTTTAGTACACGGTAATCAAAGTATAGTACAGAAGTTATTTTTGTAGCGTATTTCCCAATTTTACTCTTTGCAAACGTAAAGCATTGAGTACAACTGATACTGAACTAAATGCCATTGCAGCTCCAGCTACCCAGGGAGCTAGTAAACCTATTGCTGCAATTGGAATCCCAATTGTATTATAGGCAAATGCCCAAAATAAGTTTTGCTTGATATTTCTCATTGTTTTACGGCTCATTAAAATTGCATCTGCAATACTATTTAAATCGCCACGAATTAATGTAATATCCGCAGCCTCCATTGCAACGTCAGTACCTGTACCAATTGCCATGCCAATGTCCGCTGTTGCGAGTGCCGGCGCATCGTTAATACCATCACCTACCATTGCTACCCTTTTACCTTGATGCTGCAACTTATTAATTTCTTCTGCTTTACCTTCAGGAAGTACTTCTGCAATAACCGAGTCAACGCCAACCTCTTTTCCAATAGCATGAGCAGTACGTTGATTATCTCCAGTCATCATTATGACTTTAATACCCATGTTTTGTAGGCGAGATATAGCATCTTTAGATGTTTCTTTAATAGTATCTGCAACGGCTACTAAACCAGCATACTGTCCATTTATCGCAACTAACATAGCTGTTTTTCCGTTACTCTCTAGCTCCGCCATAGTTGGTTGAACTTTTTGGATATCAATACCGTATTGTTGCATCAATTTGCGTGTACCAATTACAACACCTTGACCTGAAACTGTTGCCTGTATACCATAACCAGGGATTGCCTCAAAGTATTGGACATGACCTAGTTCGATTCCTTTATCTTGTATACCTTGAACAATTGCTTGAGCCAATGGATGCTCAGATTGTTTTTCTGCAGCACCAACTAACGATAAAAATTTATTTTCATCGAGATTGGTATTTAAAAGAATATCTGTTAATACAGGTTTACCATGAGTTACTGTACCTGTTTTATCAACTACCACTGTATCAATACCTTGTGTTTGTTCTAGATGCTCTCCACCTTTAAAAAGAATTCCTAATTCAGCTGCACGTCCTGATCCAGCCATAATTGAAGTAGGCGTTGCTAAACCAAGTGCACATGGACAAGCAATTACTAGAATCGCAATTAATACTTCTAGTGCTTGCGTAAAATTACCTGGATTTATCAAGATGATCCATACTAAGAAAGTAAGAATAGCAATAGCTATTACAATAGGAACAAAAATCCCTGATATTTTATCTGCTAAACGTTGAATTGGCGCCTTAGAACCTTGCGCATCTTCTACTACTTTAATAATTTGTGCTAAAGCAGTATCTCGGCCAACTTTAGTCGCAGTCATTTTAATAAATCCATTTTTATTTATAGTCGAACCGTATAAAATATCGCCAGTATTTTTATCAACGGGTAGACTCTCACCAGTTAACATCGATTCATCAACTGCTGAAGTTCCTTCTAATACTTCACCATCCACAGGAATTTTTTCACCCGGTTTTACTAAGATGATGTCACCAGTGACTACTTCTTCTAACGGTATCTCCTTTTCAATACCATCACGAAGTACAATTGCATTTTTAGCTTGAAGTCCCATTAATTTTTTTATTGCCTCAGATGAACGTCCTTTTGCTTTTGCTTCAAATAATTTACCTAATAAGATAAGCGTAATTAATACAGCACTTGTTTCAAAATATAGTTGGGGACCATGATGTGTATCACTTCTTACGATAGTTTGGTATAAACTATAGAAATAAGCAGCTGAAGTACCCATAGCAACAAGTACATCCATATTTGCACTACCATTTCGAAGAGCTTTATAAGAACCCACATAAAACTGTTTTCCGATGATAAATTGAACTGGTGTTGCTAAAATCAATTGTACCCATGGATTCATTAATAATTCTGGAACATATAAAAATGATGTAAATGAAAAGTGTCCTACCATAGTCCACAATAACGGTAAAGATAAAATAGCTGAAATAATAAATTTACGCTGTTGATCTTTAATGTGTTTTTCTCGATAGTCCACATCTTGTTTGTCATCTTTCTTTTGGTGTGCACCATACCCTAAGTTCTCTACCTTTGCAATAATGTCAGAAATTGTTACTTCTATTGGATTAAATTCAAGTGTTGCTTTTTCAAGTGCTAAATTGACATTTGCCGTTGACACACCTGTGATTTTGTTCAAACCTTTTTCGATTCGAGTTGCACAAGCAGCACATGTCATACCAGTTATATCAAATTCTACTTTTTGTTTTACAACACTATATCCAAGAGACTTAATTTTCTTTTCGAAATCTTCTTCAGAAAGTTTTGAAGGATCATATTTAATAGATGATTTTTCAAGAGCTAAATTGACCGTTGCTTTTTCTACTCCATCCATTTTGTTGATCCCTTTTTCAATACGATTTGCACATGCAGCACAAGTCATTCCTTCAATTTGTATACTTGCTTCTTTAAAATTATTAGTCATGTTATTCACACCCATTCGATACCTCATAGGGGTATATATTTTTGAAAATTAGAGAGTGCTTAAAAGCACTCTTATTCTACCTCATATCCTTGATCTTCAATCGTCTCCTTGATTTTATCTAAAGAAACTTGTGATTCATTATACTGAATATCTACTTTAGCTTCATTTAAATTTACAATTACTTTGTTAACACCCTCTAATTTTCCAACACTTCCTTCAACAGCTTTAACACAATGACCACAAGACATTCCTTGAACATTTATAGTTACATTTTTCATATTTTTCTCTCCTTTTTTAGAATAAAATTTCAATTATACACTATAGGGGTATATAGAGCTGAAAAAATTATTTTTTCATGAGTTTTTGAATTGTTAATACTAATTCATCTAAAACTTCCTCTTCCCCTGCTGACAGGCGATCTACTACACAACCTTTTATATGACCTTCTAAAAGGATTTTCGCTACACTATTTAATGCTGATTGAGTTGCAGATAGTTGTGTAATTATGTCATCACAGTATACATCCTTTTCAATCATTCCTTTAATCCCTCTGATTTGCCCCTCTATACGATTTAAGCGAGTTGTTAAGTCCTTTTTAACACGTTCTGGATGATGACTCTTTCGACAAGACGAATCATTCCATGTATCGCAATTTACATCATTTACTAATTCGTCCATTATAAAACCTCCTATCTCGAAAAGATAATACCATACCCCGGTGTGGTATGTAAAGTTGAATTGATACATTATATGCATACTTAGTGTAGTTTGTTCTCAATCTTATAATCAAATTTTGCTCTTTAGCGCCATTTTACAAAATTAATTAAAATTTCATTTGTTTTCATAATAAAAGTCGAGGAATATTATAAAATTTAATATTTCCCGACTACCTTTAGTAAATTCAAAATAAAGTTAACTGGATAAAGCTATTTTCCCTAAAATTACTCAAACGTATACCAAATAACACAATAGGTATTTCGCTCAAATTTTCCTCGTAAAGCTTTTCTACCATGCTATATAAATCCTCAGGATTTGAAGTACCATGTTTTAAGGTAATACTTTTAGAATGTCTACCTTCTTCCCAGTGTTTTTTATAGACAATTGCAATTGTTCCAGCTCTTAAATTTTTATTAGTTAATCTACTACACAATAATTCAATCATTTTTTTTGCTAAATCCAGAATTTCTTCTGAATCAGAAGTTGGCTGGGAGAAGGTTTTTTCTTTTCCTATTGTCTTATCTCCTTTTTCTCTTATGGTATTTAGGTTATCAGAACCTTTACCTAGAGCTACTTTCTGAAGCCACTCTCCTCGAACACCAAGTATTAATTTTAAGTGAAGTGGATCGGCTTTAGCTAAATCTCCAATTGTGTATATATTATGTTTATTTAATTTCTCCTCTGTTTTTTTACCGCATCCGTGTAATTTACTTAACTTTTGTGGGTGAAAGAATGAACAAAACTGTAATTGTTCTAGATGAACATACCCAAAGGGCTTTTTTATATCCGCTGCCATTTTAGCTGATGTTTTAGTACTACTACAACCAATACTACATCCCAGAGTTAACTTAGCCCACAATATTTCTTGTATATACTTAGCTATTTTGATAGGCGCTGTTCCATTTGCAACTCTTTCTGTTATATCTACATACGCCTCATCAATACTAGCTATTTCAATGGGCCCTATTACACGTAAAAAATCCATAATTATTTTCGAATATCTACTATAAAGGGTATGGTCACGTTCTACAATAATTGCATTCGGACATTTTTTAAGTGCTTCATACATACTCATCGTAGTATATACACCCTTATCTTTAGCCTCATAACTAGCAGCAATTACCTTACCCTTATACTTATTATTTGGAGTTCCTCCAACAATAATTGGCTTATTTAATAATGAGGGATCTTCTGCTTGATGAACACTAGCAAAAAAGGAGTTCATATCCACTAGGAGAATTGTTCTTTTAGGCATAACGCGTTACCTACTCCTTAAGAAAAATCCTATTTCCAAACTGATTGTATTTACTTTTCATAATAACAAATATTTTTATCAATTAATAAAGAATAGCATTAAGCATAAAAAATAGCCCTTCTGCAAAACAGAATAAGGCTATATTAGTAATTTATATATATTACTATCTAAATTAGAAAAATGTTAATTATTATTAAAATTTAATACATTAGATATTCCAGCTTTTCTTAATAGAATTTTCAACGACTCATTTTCCTGTTGAGCTTTATACTCTCTTGAAATCAAATCTTGATTTGAAATAATTAAGCTCTTTATTTGTTGTTCAAGTTCAAATATTCTATACTCTAATATTTCTGTTTCTATTAAATGATTTTGTATTTTTTCAATAAATTCATTTAGCTCAACTAGTGATTTTTTTTGCCTTGTTAATCTATGTAAAGATAATATATCCTCCTTATCAACCTCAACAATACGACCATTGATGTATTTTTCAAGGGTATCTTTCGACTTGTATACACTACTTCGTGGAATTCCTGCTTTTTCAGCTATATTAAGTATATTTAACTTGTTATTTTTAATCTCTTTATATATCTCTTTTTGTTTTTCAATATTTTGTTGAATGTAATATTCTGCTTTAAACAGTTGTTCCTTTAATTTAGGACTTAATCCTTCATAATCACCGTTATTTATTTCTAACTTTTTCACTTCACTTATAACTATCTCGACTATATTTTTTTCAACCATTCACTACATTCCAGTACAAGTTCATCTACCTCTTTCAATTGTTTTAATATAGGTTCTAAATGAGGATTATCTTTAACTAGATTGGTTGTTCCGTTAATTTCTATTTGTTTTTTTAATAGTTCATATTCTGGAATAAACTTTTCATTAAAAAAATAGCTGAAAGCTTTTGATTGTATTTCAAATTCCCGTAGATATCGGGTGTCATTATCTGATACTTTCTTATTATGTTTTACAAGTTCGAGTTTTGTTATAAGTCTCCTATTAGTTAAATTGAAGTTTATAATATCAGGTACATGTGGTCTTAAATAAAACCATCTTTCTAATTGATTAAGCTTTTCCTGTCTTTCACATAACTTCGCCATAGCACTTGTACAAAAGCCAATTTCACTATCTAAAATAGGTGTATTTTGAAACACACTTATAATATGATTCAAATCTTTATAAATTTTTAATTTGTTTCTCTTTAAAAACTTATTTATAGTATTATATGCTTCAATATAATATGGATCATCTAGTTCTTTTCGAATTTCATCATCAAATATTCTTGTTTTTTCAGTTTCTAATAAATCACTTTGTTTCGAACTTCTCTTCAAAATTGTTTCTTCTATAATTTTATTATCATCTCTAAAATAATGCATGGTCATTTCTTCTTCTAAATGATTCATGTGTTTTTTTATCCATTGTAGATTTATCCCTGGTTTTTTTCTTAAATAATTGCAGACTGCTACTCTATACTGGTGGGCATTAACTTTTAAAAAAACTTTCCCAATATCTTCTGAGGTGAAATTTCTCATATTATTTACCAGATTATCTGTTACTTCTATTTTAGCAACTTGATTCATTTCAATTTCTGAAAGTGTATCCATTCCAATTATTTCCTGGTTCCTTATAAAAAATCTAAGTGAATTAGTACCCCAAGCAGTACTACTGTACGCACCACCTTCAGGGTTAGGGTATAAATATTTACTACCATTTTTTCTACGAATCTCACCCAATTCCTCCAATTTTTTATATGCCTTAATAGCTAATGATGTCATAAAAGTAATAGTCCATTTACCATCTTCAGTACCAGTAGTTTTATAAGTCCAAAATTCAAGTTTAACTGACTTTTTCTTTCCATTAAATATCTCTTCCTCTTTTAACCTTCCAATTTCAAGCAAGAGAGCTTCACCTATTCTTAAACCTATTTGTGAAAGAAGAATAATTAATCCAGCTGTCATTCTATCAACCAAATTAATATCTTCATTTTCTAAATCTCTAATTGCTTGTTGAAGTATCGCTTTAAACACTCTATCTGGTATATTTGGAGTTTTCCCATTTTCAATTTCATATTGTACCTTATGCATGTCTCTAGGAGTAAATAAGCTTCTGAGATCATTTAAATTAAATGCATTATCTTTATGTTCAATCTCTATAAGATATTCTTTAATGCTAAATTGTATATGATATCTATACCTTTCATATTCATATTTTTTAAGGTAGTTTTGAATAATTTGATCATAGATTGCAGTTGGAACTGTAATATGCACTTCATTTTCTAAGTATTTAATAAAATTCTTAATTCTACAATATTTACCATAAATGGTACTAGCCCGTATTTCCCCACTATATAATAGTCTTATTATTAATTTTTTTAAATAATACTTAAAGATATTAGATTTTAAATCATTAAATTTGTATATAGTATGTGTTTTTTTAATAGTCTCTTTTTTCATCAGGTTTGAAAAATCCCAATAATCGTCTCTAAAATTAATTCCTTCTACAATCTCATATGATATATCTAAATAATCACTTGTATTCAAATCTATTGCTTCGTTAAAACTTTCATTTTTCAAACTTGTCGTTAGTTTTGTTAGATTCATTAAAGAATATTCTCCTTTTGAAAATGCAAAATTTCTGTTAAATAAGAACCATATAATTCAACTAACGAATTATAATACCTTTTTTCATTTATAGTCTCAGCTTCTTCTTCTTTTTCATGATAAAAATTCATATACCTTTCAAATATATCCACTCTATCTGAGGAAGTTACAAATTTCCTACATGTCAAACATAAATATTCACTATCTACTGACCCTTCATATACCTCATTTTGCTTAATGCAGTTCTTGCTATTGCAAGCTCCTGCCCCTGACACTACTTGTTGTAATTTTTCTATTTCCATTTCATTATCAACAATACTTCCATCTACTTCTCTACCGCCTATAGTAATCATATAAGTAGCTTCTAAATAATCCTTGTCGAGTTGTTTTCTATAGGAATTAGCTGCAACCCTTGCTGTATTACCTGAAATCTGAGCAGCTATAGCTGGGGTAATATTACCAGACTCAACTTGCTTCCATGCACTATCTATAAAAGTATCTCTAGCATCATTGGGTTCGTATCGAGTTCTTATTCTGCCGGCTTTGTGAAGCGATTTAATGATATTTTTAAAATTCAACCTATATTTCGCGTAGACTCTACCTATCCTTCTATTTGACATTCTTTTAGTAGGGAACATTGTTAGAAATACGTATCCTTTATTGTCTAATGTTGCTTCATCATTATATTCCTCAGTAAGGTCTATAGCTTTTTGAATTAATTGGATATCTTCTACTAATAGATAGGTGGGAACACTTTCACCGTTGGATGTTTTTGATATATAGCTAATCTCACCTATGCCCATTGATTCACTAATTGACTTTATGCAGTCTCTTTTTAAATTGCAAATCTCTCCTAAACGGAGTTTAGTTTGACATGACAAGGAAAAAATAATGTTAATAAGTTCCGAATCAATTTGTTCATCAACAGTTTTTGAATTTTCTTTAAGCTTTATAAATTCATTTTTTATTTCTTTAAAATCATCCGCTTCAAATGGGTTTCCACCATCTAAACGACTAGTTTTCACTTTCAAATTTTGAATTGTTAGTTCTGGAATATTATATTTTTCTTGATAAAATCGTAGATACTGTTTAATCTGATTAATTGTTTGTAAATAAGTACTTTCCTTTAATGTTTCTCCCTTATTTGTTTTGCGATTTTTAAGTGTTACACAATAAAGTAAAAGAAAATCGTCAAGTAAGGATAGTTTATTATTGTAGAAAGTTGTGAGTTTCTCAAACTCCTTTCGATATTTATCAAATTCATTTAGGAAATTAATTAACCTTGGCACGACCCCTTTTAATACAGAATGGCTATTTTTATAATTCCAGATATATGTTTTCAATTCATCTCTTAGATACTTGTTTTTAACTTCTGTGAAATTAATATAATAATTACTCCTACTTAATTCAGAAGTAAATTTCTCTTTATTGTTTGGTACTACACACCATTTATTACTTAAAGGAATTGGTTCAAACGGTGAAAGAACTAATATTTCATAACCTAATTCTATATGAGTTAGCATTTTATTATAGAATAAGAAATCCCTACGGAATATACCTTTATCAAGTATACTGACACCATTTTTTTTTATAGATATTTCATCTATGTATAAATAAAATTTAATTAAGTAAGCACCAGAATTAAACGACTTAGCATTCACTTCTCTATCTAGTTTCTTAAAAAATTTATATTGTTTTATAAACTTAGAAGGATTAAAATATGCCAGTGTATTTAATTGCTGAATATCATCAACTTTTTCCGATATATCTTCCTTTATAAATACATCTCCTTTTAAACTCTCCTCAAAAAAGTAAAAAAAAGCTCGTGAACAGACGTGATTTATTCTTTCTTTTGGTGTTGTAAAAGAGTCCTCATAGACTAAATTACTAATACAATGTAAGGTGAATTGTTCAAATAATTTAAACAAGAAGGTGTTATTAGTGTTAAAATTTATATTTACCAACCGTGAGGCTACACTTTTTTTATCATCAATCAGTAATTGATAAATATTTTCAGGGTTACTACATTTAGGGTAATTAGTATAAAAAAAAGCACCTTCTCTAATCTTTGAATACGGTATTACATAGCGGACTTCTCTATTAATAAGTAAATGTTTAATTTTATTTATATTTTCTTCTTCTAATAAAAAATTATTAGCAACATAAAGGTAGAAATTTATTATCATATTTCTTATTACTTTTGAAAAATTATTGGTATTATCTTTAATTTCAATCATTTCATTTAACCGTTGCATCATATCACAGAATTTATACCAATTTATTTCGCTAGTGTTTTGAATCGGCTACACTAAGTTGGACAGATACTATAAGGGCTAGTAGACTTAACATACTAACCTAAGGGAGCGTGCTACTATGTCACGTCAACGTCGAACTTTTACACCAGAATTTAAACTTCAATTAGTCAAGCTTTATGAAAATGGAAAGTCTCGTGCAGATATCTGTAGAGAATATGAAATCACGCCATCTGCATTAGATCGCTGGATTAAAAACCATCAAGAAACTGGGGCCTTCACTGCGAAAGAGAACCGTACTGATGAAGAAAATGAGTTAATAAAATTACGTAAAGAAAATCAACGTTTAATGATGGAGAATGACATTTTAAAGCAAGCAGCGCTGATCATGGGACGAAAATAGATGTGATTCGAAATAACGCTCACAAATATTCAATATCAGCAATGTGTAACGTCCTCAACATCGCCAAAAGCACATACTATTATCATGCCAATTTGAGTGAAAAAGAAGCACATAACACAGAGGAAGTAGAACTTTCCAACGAGATTGAACGACTCTTTAAAGAAAGCCGTAGTAACTATGGTACTCGTAAACTAAAAGTAGAATTAAAGAAGCAGAAGATGGTAGTTTCTAGACGTCGAATCGGTCGAATCATGAAACAATTAGGACTGGTATCAAAGTATACCGTGGCACAATACAAGCCGTATAAACAAACCTGTAATGAAGCACCCATCAAAAATGAGTTACATCGTCAGTTTAAACAAGAAGAGCAATTAGCTGTAGTTGTAAGTGATTTAACATACGTCCGTGTTGAGAAAAAATGGCACTATGTATGCTTATTTGTCGACCTTTTCAACCGTGAAATTATTGGTCACAGTGCCGGTCCTAATAAGACAGCAGCCCTTGTGTATCAAGCATTAGCCAGCATTAAAGGGAATTTACATAACATCAAGATGTTCCATACAGACCGTGGAAAAGAGTTTGATAACAAACTAATTTCAGAGGCACTAGAAACATTTGGGATTCAAAGATCATTAAGTATGAAGGGTTGTCCCTATGATAACGCCGTGGCCGAAGCGATGTTCAAAGTATTTAAAACCGAATTCGCAAACGGAGCACACTTCGCTTCTCTTGAACAGCTCGCTCTTGAACTTAATGATTATGTTCATTGGTTCAATAACATTCGAATTCACGGAACACTAGGTTATTTATCGCCAGTGGAATTCAAGAACAGGTCCTTATAAAGATTGTCCAGTTTAGTGTTGACATTCCATTTTCTATATATTCATTAACTAATTGTATTAACTTTTTACTAGCAAACATGTACTTCTCTCTTTCCTTACCTGATCCTACACTCTCTAATAATGGGAAATAACCTTCGATATAACCTTTTAAAAGGAGAATAAGATTTTCATCTTTATCCCGTAAGGTATTAATCTCTTCATAAAGAATTTGTTTATAAAAATAATTTGTCATTTCAAACCTCGATTTTCTAAGTTTACTTTTTGATTTTTTAAAATACTCGCTTGATCTTCAGGAGTCGGATTATAATAAATTTTTACGCTATGCGGTCCAGAATGCCGTAATGCCTTGTATAATCTCATTTCATCATAACCTTCGGAAATTTTTTTCATTGCAAATCCATGCCTAAAACGATGACTTAAATTATTTTTTTTCGTTTCTTTATCAGTTTTTATTCCTACTAGTTCAAAGATTTGCTTTATCCTATAACCCCAACCAGAAGCAGTTAAGGGAGTGTAATTTTGTTGATTTAAAAACAAATATTGATTTTCCCTAACATTATTGTTTTCAGAAACTTTGTCGGCTTTAGATTTATTTTTAAGGTTCTCTAGTTTTTTTTTGGATTTATTGAAAATAATTTCATCTCTAGATTCTTCATAATACTCTTCAATTAAATCTATAAGTTCTTCATCTTCTATAAGGATTGTCCATAATCCAATACCTTCCCAGCTGTAATACTCTTTTGTATAATCTTCACTTTTTTGAGGGACCATCAATCTTTTAGCATGTTGGAAACTTTTATCAGTTATTCTATTTCTTAATTTAAGGACAAAGTAACCAAGATCATTCTTATCAAAATCGATATCTTCAATTGTTAAACCTAAAACTTCACCAATTCTAAGACCATATTGGTACATCAACATAACAATGATCCTATCTCTTATCGAGAATTTATCATCAATAATTTCTAATATTTTTTGATATTCATTTTCTCTAATATATTTAGGTAAAACTGTAATTTTTAAAGCTTTAGGATTTACACTATATTTTTCGGTTTTATATACACTTGTATCATGTTGATAGTTTTGAACTAATGTTTTTTTAAACAAAGGACCTTCTCTAATATTAAAAATTACATCATAAAATTCTCTGTAGACTGACAAATAAGGTCGTAAAGTAGAATGTTTCCTCTCCAATTTAAAATCAAAATCTAAGATATTACCATTTTGTTTCCCTCCTTTTAAGAATTTGAGTAGCTTATTAAGGTTCTCATTATCGATTCCGTCCCTATAATTATTTAACTGGAATAAACTAATATACGAATAAAATATTTTTAATGCTGAAAAAGCTTGCTCACGCTTTTTAATACTGGAATCCTCTAATGAAAAATTAAGAAATTTATTTGCTTCCTTAATACTAACCCCATTTATATCCGTAATTATGTAATACACTTTCCCTTTATATTCTTTTACAAATCCAACAGCGCCAGTCCTTTGAATCATCTTACTATCGCTATCATATCTTTCGTAAATTGTACCTACTGCTGTTTCTATTTTTTTTATTAAGCCCACCGAATCTTTCCTTTCTTACCTTGATTATTTTTACAAATTATGAAGAGTGAATTTCAAGTCTAAAAATTTTTTATACTTAAAAATCATAATTTTCTAAAAAAATGTGTTCGCACCGGTTCTTTTTGGTGCATTTCGGTGCATATTGGTGTTTTAAATTATTTTATTTATAAATGTATATTTAGTCAATAATATTTTAGATTGAAAAACTGTCTAATTTAATCTTTCTATTTTATAATTTATCTATTAGCGTTACAGGAGGCTTTAGATGAATGCTTTAGGGGAAAAAATTATGATTTCTAGAAAAGTGAAAGGTCTTAGTTTAAGGGAATTAGGAAATCGAATAGGTATGAGTCACTCACAATTAAGTAGAGTAGAGAGAGGCGTAAGTAATCCTTCGAATAGTTTATTAAAAAAAATAGCAGATGAACTTGAACTAAAGGTTGAGGAGCTCTTATTACTAAATAATCCGGATTCTTTAATTATTGAAACGAAAGATATTAATTTGAAAAATAAAATAAAATCTATATCCATAAGACGCTATGAAGTTTTTGTTAGGGATAATTTTATTTGTCAGGCTTGTGGATTATCTGCCCCTTCAACTCAATTGATAGTAGCAAATATAATACCTTTCTCTTTAGGAGGAGAATCAACAATTGAAAATTCAATAACATTATGTTCAGATTGCCATATAGGGAGAAATAACCATTTAAGTAAATTTGGACTAGAGGATGACGTTTTTGTAAAACGTTTTAATATAGATATAAATGATTTTATTGATTAGAAAAAAATATAAATAACAAATATTATTGCACTTATTTATAGATTGACATACAAGACACCCTATTCATTTTGAAAGGGTGTTATTTCATAATAAATATTTAAAAATTATTTAGACATATTTTCACTCACCATAATAATTCACAATTAAATTCAAAAAATATTTCATATACATAGATTAATAGAATTAAAGACACTTTCTTCACTATTCATATGACATGTAATATAATACGCGCCTTCGTCATGCCCTTCACCTCACATTATCTCGTTAATTATCTTAAATATTATCATATTTCTAGTTGTAGATGCATTTTAACAATAGTATGTAAAAAATGGTGAGGAAAAAATCTCCCCACCATTCATGCTATCTATTATGCGTTTACTTCTTGCTCCTCAAGCCATTTTAACTGTTGTTGAACGAATTCTTCAGTCAAATTATGTCTTTCAATGAAACGATTGCGTTCATGTTTTGAACATTCAATTGTGCAACCGCCTAAATGTTTTAATTCATTTTCTTCTGAACTAATAATTTGTTTGTTACAATCTGGGTTTCCACAGTTAATATAACGCTCACAAGGTGTACCATCAAAATGATCTCTTCCGACGATTACATGCTCTACTTGGTTAATAGGCACTGTTAAGCGCTCGTCAAATACGTACATTTGACCATCCCAAAGCTGACCTTTTGCAACAGGGTCTTTACCGTAAGTAGCAACTCCACCATGCAATTGACCAACATCTTCACCGATTCCCTCACGCTTTAACCAGCCAGAGAATTTTTCACAGCGGATACCACCTGTGCAATATGTTAACACTCGTTTTCCTTCAAATAATTCACGGTTATCACGTACCCATTGTGGTGTATCTCGGAA
The DNA here is from genome assembly GCF_044795995.1 of Ureibacillus chungkukjangi. NCBI lineage: Bacteria > Bacillati > Bacillota > Bacilli > Caryophanales > Caryophanaceae > Ureibacillus > Ureibacillus chungkukjangi. Next base: position 2,245,431 of record NZ_CP085009.1, read on the forward strand.
TGTTTCTACTTCCGGACGAATCGCACCACGGAAGTGACCCACATCATATTCATAAGTATTACGAACGTCTAGTACTACTGTATTATCATCTTGCATTTCATTTAAGAATTCTTCTGGAGATAAATATCGACCAGTAATTTCATGTGGATTCACATCATCCTCTAAGCTTAGGTTTACAAGCTCTGGACGTGGACGAACATGCATTTTTTTGAAAGCATGATTGTCAGCTTCATCAATTTTGAAGACAATTCCTTTAAATAATGGATGATTCTTCATCATTTCCATGTAAGCATTTGTATCTTCAATCGTACCTGAAACAGTACCATTGATACCTTCATTTGCTGCTAGAATACGACCTTTTAGATTCATCTCTTTACATACCTTTAAATGTTCGGCTGAGAAAGCAGCTGGATCTTCAATTGTCGTATAATGATAATAAAGTAAAACTCTGTAATTCATTTATATTCCACCTATCATTTATATTTGCAAGATATATTGATAGTATATCTTTTGTCATTGAATGGCCCTATCTTAAACAATAAAACCAAATAAAAACAGCGGATATAATTATATACCACACTGCCAGACGATGCAAGAAAACTTTCGATTTCAATACATCAGGATATCAATATATCATAAAAATATGATTTATTCCATCGCAACTAAGATATCTCGAATATTTTAATATGAAAAATCCGTCCATTCCTTTACTCTCGGTATACTCACTTGTTGATTATAGGATTGGTCCTTCACATAAATACTTGTTGTAATCTCCTTTAATGTATCAAGAACTGCAGGCTTGTCATCAAAGTAGTAATCTAAATTTAATTGTTTTATAATATCGATTTTTTCTTGGTCCTGCATACCACAGAAAAAACGCTCATCATGTACGGGAAATCCTTTGTCCTTCACCCATTGTCGTGTTTTTTGACAGTATCCTTTGGGACGAGATGTAATATAAAAGATTTCATGTCCCTCACGTTCAAGTTGGTTTAACAGCTCTATTGCTCCAACAAAAGCTGGACAATCCGTGAAGTAGATTTCCTCTAATAAGCTGTTCCACATCTTGCCGCCAGCTACGCTATCTAATCCAAATGCTTCATGGATTTCTACTGTTTTTAATTCACGAAATATTTCAAGCCCAATACTTTGATTGAGCTTTCGATTATAAATATGAAATGCATGCTCTCTTAAATTAATGAGTGTATCATCAATATCAAAACCAAATCTCACAAAAAGCTCCTACTTTCTAAATCTCTCTTTTGATAATTACTATCGGTTATCTTGTGTAAATACCAACCGGCTTAAACAATTTCTACCGCAGGATATGCTGTAATACATAAATCTGGACCAACTTGTTCAATCGAATCGAATTCTAGCTGAAGTCCATCCTCAATACTATCAATATTCATACCTGCAAAAGGCGTTTTCGAATTACGCCCACCTATTAATTTAGGTGCCATAAAAACAAGAACCTTATTAATTAATCCTGCTCTTAAAAAGGAGCCATTTACCTCTGCTCCACCTTCTACTAAAATATCCGTAATACCGATTTCATATAATTCGTCAAGCATTTCTTCCAAGTTTAACCCTTGTTCCGTTTTTGAAACAGTTAGGATTTGAACTCCTTTTTCAGTTAGCCGGTTCACCTTTGCCTCATCAACCTCATCACTCGTAACAATTATCGTTTGTGCTACAGCCGTATTGACAACATTAGCATTTAACGGCGTTTTTAATTCACTATCTAAAATGATACGAATAGGATTTTCCCCTTCACGGTGTGGGAGCCTTGTCGTAAGGGATGGATTATCCGCTAAAACGGTCCCTACTCCAACCAGTATTCCATCCATTTCATGACGAAGCTTGTGTACTTGTAATCGTGCCTCTTCACTCGTAATCCATTTAGAATGGCCATTATGAGTCGCTATTTTCCCATCCATTGTCATCGCAAATTTCGAAATAACAAACGGTCTATTAGCTACCATATTATGAATGAAGCGTTCATTTAATTTACGTGCCTCTTGTTCTAATAAGCCGACCTCAACCTCAATACCTGCAGCTCTTAATAAACTAATACCTCTTCCAGCAACTGATGGGTTTGGGTCCATAGTAGCGACTACAACACGACTAACTCCTGATTCTTTGACCAGATTTGCACAAGGCGGTGTTTTGCCGTAATGTGAGCAAGGCTCTAACGTAACATATAAGGTTGCTCCCTTTGCGTGTTCCCCTGCCATATTAAAAGCATGTACCTCTGCATGTGGTTCACCTGCTTTTCTATGTAAGCCGGTACCAACTATGACACCATCTTTTACAAGAACTGCTCCAACACATGGATTGGGATTTGTGTTTCCCTTGGCTGAAGCAGCTAACTCTAAAGCTAATTGCATGTAATCACTGTCTGTCTTCATCACTACACATACACACTCCTTAAACAGTTAGTTGTTCTTCTGAAATATGTCCAGACTTTTTCACCTTGGTTTCAAGGTAATGACGATTTGTTTCAGTTAAACCGCCCCATAAGGGAATATGATTATGTGCAAGAAGACCATGAGATTTTAAGGCAGCTAATTTTTGAGGATTATTTGTAATCAATGTAACTGGTTTAGATCTTAATGCCTCAAGTACACGAATCGCTTCTTCATAATTTCTTGAATCATCTTCAAATCCTAGTGCATGATTGGCTTCTACCGTATCATAGCCCTCTTCCTGTAAAATATATGCCAAGGACTTAGAGAACAATCCAATTCCACGACCTTCATGGTTCGCTAAATAAAAGATAGCACCACAGCCATGCTCAACAATCATTTTCATAGACTCATGAAGCTGATAGCCACAATCACAACGCTGACTCCCAAAAATATCGCCCGTATGACAAATACTATGCATACGAATAATTGCGTCGTCTGCGTTTGTAAAATCACCAAACACCAATACTGAAGACTGCTGCTTTGATGCCAATTCTGCTTTGACAATCGAATTAAGTATAGAGTCCTTTGTATCATGTTGTTTCTCTGTTGTTACCCATGTGTACCATTGAAAAGTTGTTTCAAAACCCTCTTGCTTTACCGGTAGCTTTACTGGACCAACTAGACATAAATTCTCCACATCATTGAAAGGAACAATCTTCATTTTATCTTTTAAAATATTATTAACATTTGATATATTATCCATCTTTCTATCACCTATCTTTTCTTTACATTTATGAGAATAACCAACTTATAAATTGAATTTTATTTATTATATCAAGTCAATAAGTTAATCTATTACTATTCAATCCTTACTATATTAATATGATATAAGATTTTTTACTATAAATATAGCTTATGTTTAAAAGGAAATTAAAAGCAGTTCATCCACACATAAAAAGTGTAAACAAAGAAAAAGACTTTGTTTACACTCTAAATAAAAATCTATTATTATATTCTTGCAAATTGATTGTATACATCATTTAATGTTTCGCAACCTAATTCGATAACTTTCTCTACATAAATACGCCAAATTTGAGCGGTCATTTTTGCATCTCCTAATGCGTGGTGACGCTCAACAATCGGTATATTATTTTCTATACAAAGTTTTTCCAATGAAACATTATCAAAATCTCGATCTATTAATTTATAAAGAAAGGATGTATCTACAATTCGATGCTTAAACAGTGTTTTAAAATGCTTTGAGCTTACATATTGCATGAAACTTCTTTCATGAGTTGCATGATGGGCAACAAGAGTAGAATCCTGTACAAATTCGAAGAAGTTCATTAAGACATTTGAAATTGGCGGCGCTTCACGTACGGAATCATTTGTAATTCCGGTAAGTTGAACGATTTCTTGTGGAATTTCGTCCTCATAATGAATTAGAGAATAAAATTGTTGCTCCTCCAATATTGTTAACCCATTCATCTTTATTGCCCCGATGGATAAAATTGCATCTCCTCTTTCAGGAGAAAATCCAGTAGTCTCAATATCAAAAACCACCACTTTCAACTTATCTAATGGTGTATTCAATGCATCATCTTTATTAATCTCTTTTTGTAAATGTCTCAAATAAGCCATTTGCTGAGAATTCTGAATACCACCAATACCACCATGTACACGCTTTCCTTGAATCCCTCTTAGTAATTGCATAAATGGTTCAAATGCCATATCAACACCCTTTTCATTTGCACTCCTTAAATTTCTTTCACGTTCACTAATTCAATTACAGCATCATGGAGTTTTTTCCCATATTTAAGAATTCGTTTAATCTCTTTTCTTTGGTCCTTCGTTAGATTTTTTAAATTTAAATAGTGCGTATCATCATACTCTTTTACTTGAAATAAAGTTAAACGATAGTTCATGAGTAATTCGAAATTTCTATAGCTGTCTTTAAGCAATTCTTCATATTCCTTCTTTTCTCGCAGCACTTCAATCCGCTCTAACGTGGAGGTCTCTATAAGACCTTCTTTAATAGATAGAAGTCGAACCGAGTTGACGTAAGGTAGAAATGCAGCATATTTCAAATTAATATGCCCCTGGTAAACCCCGTGTTGCTCCACTAAGATCTGACCCATTGGACCAATGGCATTTTTAAGTAGCTTTACGTTTTCCATTAAACGCTTCAACAATGTTGGATAGTCTTTCTGCTGTTCATAAATCATCGTTTTTAATTGATTTATATATTCTGTATCACCATACAAAGCTCTAGCATCATAAAAAATTTGCAAGTATCGAATGGATTCCCAGCTTTTTTCTTCCATCCACTTATACAACTGGACTTTCCATTCCTTATATGATTTACACCAAATCGGGTTTGAGCTCATTATATTGCCAGAACAATATGGATATCCAACAATATTTAATCCTTTTGATAATTCTTCACCAAGCTTCTTAAAATACAAGTCATTTTCGGTAGTGTATTTTTCATAAACAATCCCATGATCCTGATCACTGATTAACCCTTGTTCAAGGCGCCCCCCACTACCCGTTATAAACCAAGTAAATTTACACGGTGATTTCTTTAATGTTGTTCTTTCTATTGCAATTTCCAGTACTTTTAGCATTACCTGATCATGAAATGTATTGAGCTCAACGTTATTTGATAGGTAGGAGGGTATATGGGCATCCTTCCATTCCTTTATAGACTCATACGTTTCCATAGAGATCACTTCCTTTATAGAAAAAGCCTCTGAATGTCAGAGGCTTTTTGTTTAAGTATAAGGTTTTTTTGATTAGTAGTTTACTAGAATTTATCTTTTGTTGCAGCAGTAGTTAATTTTACTTCTTCTAAAGCCATTTGCTCTGGGTATCCATAGCTACCATGCTCTGAAATATCCAAGCCCATGATTTCTTCTTCTTCTGTAACTCGAAGACCACCCATAACTTTATCCATAATTTTAAGAAGAACAAATGCAACTACAAATGCGTAAGCACCAGAAGCAACAACACCTAAAGCTTGAACGCCTAATTGTTCCCAGCCACCGCCATAGAACAATCCAGCTTGACCCCAACCGATGTCAGTTGATAATGCAGGTAAAGCGAATAAACCGTTAGAAAGTGTACCCCATACCCCTACAGTACCATGAACAGATAAAGCAGCGATTGGATCGTCAATTTTAAGTTTTTCAAATAATTGCATGCTGAATACTACCATTACACCACCGACTAAACCGATGATTACAGCAGCCCAAGGAGCTACAAATCCACAAGAAGCTGTAATGGCAACCAAACCAGCAAGTGCACCATTTAATGTTGTTGGTACATCTGCTTTACCAGTTTTAACCCAAGCTGTAAACATTGCGGCAACTGCACCAGCACCAGCAGCTAATTGAGTGTTTAGGATAACATATCCTAAGAAGCCATCAGCAACACCGAAAGTACTTGCTCCGTTAAAACCAAACCAACCTACCCAAAGAATTAAAACACCTAAAGTAGTATATACTTGGTTATGCCCAGCAAGGACATTTGAAGAGCCATCCTTGTTATATTTACCAATACGAGGCTTTAAAATTATCGTTGCAGCTAAAGCAGCCATTGCACCAGTTAAGTGAACTACTGTAGAGCCAGCAAAGTCTTGTTTACCGTGTTCAGCTAACCAGCCACCACCCCAAATCCAGTGTGCAACTACCGGATAAATTAAAGCAGAGAAAAGAATAGCAAAGATTACGTAGACAGATAGTTTTGCACGCTCAGCAAATCCACCAAACGCAATTGTCAGTGCAACTAAAGCGAACATCACTTGGAAAGAGAAATCGACTGCTGGTGTTAGCCCACCTGCATCTGCTGCGGTTGTTGTATCTCCATAGAAGAAATTCGATAATCCGATAAATGCATTTCCATCTCCATAGATAAACCCGTAACCTACAGCCCAAAATACTAAAGTACCAAGACCAGCAGTGAATATTGTTTTGCCAGCTACATGACCAGCATTTTTCATTCTTGTTGAACCTGCTTCGAGTAAAATAAATCCGCCTAACATAAAGAATACTAAAATTGCACCAATCGCTACCCACAGGTTATCCATTAGCACTACAACAGCTTCCATAAAATTCATTCTCCCTTCTTAAAAAAAGATTCTTCATGTTACGTTATATTATTCTATGATGTTAGGAAATGTAACACGCTTTATTTAACTTAATTTTACATTATATTCCCCTTATGTCAATACAATTTTCATAAATTATTTTCATCAATGTCAGAAAAGTTAACATAACTATATAAACACTTATCTGATAAGCTTTTTGTCTTTAAACTAAGACAACTAGCAATACCACATGTATGCGATTTCATAAAATTCATAGGCTATACCTTACGTAGATGTACATTTTTCAAACTATACCATGGGAAAAAAGTTCCGATTCATAAATGTCAAACTTTTGAGATAAAAAGATACTCACATGTAAATTTGGTTTACAGCTTAATTTCTTTTATGTATAAATATTAGTTATTATTAATAATTAACCGAAACAAAGCAAAGCTCTAGAGATTTATAATCCCTAGAGCTTTTGTTATTAATTAATAATTTTTATTCTAACTTGTTTGCGGCCCCATTGAAGTGCTTCGTTACGAGTTGGGATAAAAACATCAATTTTATTCCCTTTGATAGCTCCACCAGTATCACCAGCAATCGCTTCTCCATATCCTTCAACCCACACTCTTGAGCCTAATGGAATGACATTTGGGTCTACTGCAATTACCTTTTGATTTGGATTAGAACGTAAATCAATTCCAATTGCTGTTGTCCCAGAGCAGCCTTCGCAATAAGCCGTATAAGCCGTTGCAGTTACTAATAGCTCTTTTCCAGAAGCGGGTTCTTCAGACGAACTCTGAGTTACTTTAGGTTGACTAGATTCCGTTTTACTTGGCTGTTTTTTCGCCACATTCTTTTCTACATTTTGCGTTGTATTTACGGAAGCATTCGCTACTATCGTTACTTCTTCCTTTTCACTTCCATCATCATAAAGAATTAAATCCATACCCGGATGTATTGTATAATCTGATAGTTCATTCCACTCCATTAAGTCCTTCAATTCAACTTGGTTATTTATAGCAATTCGGAATAGGTTATCCCCTTCTTTTACCTTGTAAACTTCTGGTTGTAGCATCTTGTAAAATGCAACATCACGATCTAACGCATCATCGAATAATCCGTCACCTAATGGATCTGTGATTATTAAGCTCTCCTCTTCATCATCGGTATGCATAGCAGCTCGATCAATTTCCATCCCATATACATTTGTTGTAGATATCGAAAATACGATAAGTAGCATCATTAAGGTTAATTTAGTTTTCATTTCTTCGTCCTCCTGACAATTAATCTCGAAATTTGTAATTGAATTACGAAATAAGTTCTGTCCACGGACTTACAGAAATATACATATTGATATAAAAATAGAAATAAATTGTAATATTTGTAATAAATGAAATATTTTTATATTCCACCTGAAACACTTATGTAATAGCGTTTTCTCCCATTTTTTAAAGCAAAAAAAATAACTGATTTAGAAGAAACAAACTTCTAAATCAGTTATGAAAATGGTTTTTTGTAACTTGAATAATAGAGGGAAAACTTCAAAATAAACCGACTTTCCCTTGATTTTACACCTATTCATTTCTACTAGTTAAACTTCATGATACAATAAATATTAAAATCTGATTTGATACTACATAGACCTCGTAAAGCTATACTTAAATGTAGAAAGGTGGCTCAAAGTATGAAGATAAATGTACATATAATTGCACCCTATGAAGCAATGTTACCTATAATAAAAGAATGTACTCCACTTTTTCCCGATATGAAGATCTGTGTATCTATAGGAGAATTACAAGCGGGTGTTGATATTGCATTATCAAAAGAATATGAAACAAATATATTCATTAGTAGAGGCACTACAGCCAGGCTCATTAAAGAGGCAGTGAAAACGCCCGTTATTGATATGAATATTACAGGCTACGATATGATTCGTTCGCTTACGCTAGCTTCAAATTTAAGCGATAAATCTGCACTTATTAGTTTTCCTGATATAACCACATTTGCGAAGTCGACAATCGATTTAATGGATCTTCCTATTTCAGTATTCACAATTGAACATACTGATGAAGTTCCCCCTTTAATTGTAGAGCTGAAAAATAAAGGCTATAAGCAAATTATTGGAGATACAATTACCTTAAAAACAAGTGAAGCATACGGTCTAAAAGGATTTCTAATTCACGCTAGCAAGGTAACGATTATTAGATCATTAGAACAAGCAACAGAGTTATTTCATTACATAAATAAAGTAAATATACCTAGTAAAATATTCGAGATTATCACGAAGAAAAATTATAAAAATTTTGTTCTTCTCGATAATCAAAACAATATCGTCTATGAGCATTTTACCACAATACAATTTACTAATGATTTAAAGAGTGAGATGTACATATTAAATACGGACATTAATCTAAATAATGAAAAAGCTACAAAAAATTATGTTGTAGAAGATTGTATAATCGAAATCAAGGGACACTATTCGCCCACCTTTTCATATAAAATATATATCTTCAATAAACATGACCAGCTTTTAAATCAAGAAGGCTTAAAGGTACATACAGAAAATTTATATGCGCCATTAATTGCTAATTCAGATAGAATCCAGTTTATATTGCAGCAAATCAAAACTCTTTATCAAATAAACGAGCCTATCCTTTTAATCGGTGAAAAAGGAACCGGTAAGGATTTTATTTCTACTTATATACATGACCAGTGTAATGAAGGCTTACTTTTAACAATTAATTTTGAAAAATATAATATCAACCAATTGGATAAGATTCCCTTAAACAGTGTCCGTACAATTAAATTTCAAAATTTATCACGAATCAAAGATAATCATGATAAGTTGTCAGCTTTTATCGAAATGTGCCTTAACTTAAAAATACATGTGTTTGTACTATTAGAAAACATCATTCAATTTGAACCTTTTACAAGTAAAATTTCTAATATAGTTGAACTTCCACCTTTGAATGAACGAAAAGAGGATATTGAAGGCTTTGTACAATATTTTTTATCCTCCTTCCATGAAAAATATGGAACTGTTGCTGTTAAGATCAAAGACGAATCGTTGTCTTTGTTAAAGGAAACTACCTATCCCTTCAATATTGATGATTTACGATTTGTCATGAAACAAATTGCTTTAAAAGAAAATTATATTGTCATTCAACATGAGACAGTTGAAAATGTTTTAAATGTAGAAAAACTTGCTTTAAAGGCTCTATCCTTTAAGGGAACATTAAAGGATATCGAAAAGGAAATCATTGAGCTTGTATTAAAAGAAGAAAACTTTAATCAGTCGAAAACAGCTGAGCGGCTTGGCATAAACAGAGCTACATTATGGAGAAAACTTAAAGAATGAGACAATGTGCGGACAAAATTAAATACTTGTCCGCACATTTTGCCTTTTTAGAGTGGTTTTAAAAAAAATAAGGTACCCTACTATTAAGATACCTCATTGTATATTATTCAAGTTTTTATTAATTTAGTAAATCATTATCACAGCTAGGGAATATATAAATACCTTGTATTAGCTCATAATCATAATATTTTTGTACAAATTTTTGTTGATATAAGTATTCTAATAAACAAATTTCGTCTTCATCTGCATCACATAAGACACCCGAGACGCTAAGTCCATTTTTAAACGCAACGCCAATCGGCTGACCAATTAAAAGTTTGATTTTATCAAGCATCGATTAGCTCCCTCCTTCCTCTAGTTTATGAGGAGAGATGTAAGCCTATTGTGCGTTAGCCTTATATGTAAAATTGATTTTTAGTTTCGTGTTATTTTTGATTCAAAATAATTACTTATACAAAACTCCCCCCAAACGATAAAATAATCCCGTTCAAATTGAACGAGATGTATTTTTTAGTCTCTTTTTGTTCCTCGCATCAGTTTTTCAAATCGTTGCATCACAGGATCGATTCTAGGTTTAAATTTAAAAGGATTTTTTTCAATTCCAAATTCTTCTCGAGTGTTTGATTGTATGACTGTTAGCTTTTCGTTTGCAGTACCTGGTGGATTATTTAACGTCTCTTTGCCATCAAAATGTGGTGTTGCTTCTACATGTTGATTTTCTGATCTTCTTGGCATCATATCATCTCCTTCGAAATTTAATATGATTACAATGCCCTACTTTTATTCAAATATATTTAACTTTATGTCAATAATTCTTACATAATATATATTATTAAAAGTTTCATCTATTTTGGTTTATATACTCACTTCTTTCGGACAAGCTAAAAAATACGCGCTTTATTTAGAAATACTTTGACATAGTCTCAAAAATAAGGTAAATTACCAAAGGGCGAACAATTAATGCCTATTACTAAAAAATATTCGTGATTTAGAGGTGTTCTTAAATGGAAAACGTATTTGATTATGAAGATATTCAATTAATCCCAAATAAATGTATAGTAAATAGTCGATCAGAATGTGATACTTCCATTATGTTTGGGGGTCATAAATTTAAATTGCCAGTAGTACCTGCAAACATGCAAACTATTATTGATGAAACGATTGCCATTAACCTAGCTGAAAATGGTTACTTTTATATCATGCATCGATTTAACCCGGAAACTCGTTCAGAATTCATAAAAAATATGCACTCTCGCAAATTGATTGCTTCTATTTCTGTTGGTGTTAAAGAAGAAGAGTATGCATTCATTGAGCAATTAGCTGTAGAAGAGTTAATTCCTGAATTCATAACAATCGATATTGCTCATGGACATTCGAACGCTGTTATTAATATGATTAAGCATATTAAGCATCATTTACCACAAAGCTTTGTTATCGCTGGCAATGTAGGTACTCCTGAAGCAGTTCGCGAGCTTGAAAATGCAGGAGCCGATGCAACTAAAGTTGGTATTGGACCAGGTAAAGTATGTATCACGAAGATTAAAACAGGATTTGGTACTGGTGGTTGGCAATTAGCAGCACTTCGTTGGTGTTCAAAGGCAGCAACTAAACCAATTATTGCTGACGGTGGTATTCGTACAAATGGTGACATCGCAAAATCAGTTCGATTCGGCGCTTCAATGGTAATGATCGGTTCTCTATTTGCTGGTCATGAGGAATCTCCAGGCCAAACAGTTGTTAAAGACGGTAAAATGTTTAAAGAATACTTTGGTTCTGCTTCTGAGTTCCAAAAGGGCGAAAAGAAAAACGTTGAAGGTAAAAAAATGTACGTGGAACATAAAGGATCTTTAATGGATACTTTAGTAGAAATGGAACAGGATTTACAATCATCTATTTCTTATGCTGGTGGAAGTAAACTAGACTCAATCCGTACAGTCGACTATGTAGTAGTAAAAAATTCTATCTTCAATGGAGATAAAGTATATTAATATCAATAAACGAGTAGAATTTCAGTTAAGTGAAATTCTACTCGTTTTTTTGCTTATCCCCTTCTAAATCTTTTTAAGAATGCTTGTACTCGTTCATTTTCTGTATGTTCGAGTACATCCCTAGCTGCCCCCTGTTCTGCAATTACCCCTTGATCTAGAAATAATACTTTATCTGCCACATCAAGAGCGAAGTCCATTTCATGTGTAACTAATACCATTGCCATATCGTCATTTTTTGCGATATCACGGATTACCTCTAATACTTCACCTACTAATTCAGGATCAAGCGCTGATGTAACTTCATCGAACAGCATGATTTTCGGTCTCATGACTAAAGCGCGAGCCATTGCTACACGTTGCTTTTGTCCTCCAGAAAGCTGTGATGGATAGAATTCTAATTTATCGCCCAGTCCTACACGGTCCAGCATTTTTATAGATCTTTCTCGGACCTCTTCCTTATTTTCTTTTTTGACATGTATTGGTGCAGACATACAATTTTCTAAAATCGTCATATGGGGGAATAAATTAAAATGCTGAAAGACCATTCCAATGTCTCCGCGAACATCACGTAGATGTTTTTCATTTGCACGAATACTTAAACCCTTTTTGTCCATCTTCCATAAATTTGTTCCATTGACAATTATGTCCCCTGAGCTCGGTTCCTCTAGAGTCATTAGCATGCGAATAATTGTTGTTTTACCTGAACCACTTGGTCCAATTACCGCAATTTTCTCACCTGGATGGATATCAAGATTGATGCCCTTGAGTACATGTACGTCACCAAAAGATTTCGTGACATCACGATATTTAACAATTGGCTCAGAATTTAATAAAATACTACTCTTTTTATCTTTCACTAATGTCTCAGACAATACGATCGCTCCCCTCAAGATTCATTCCTTGGATTGTTTTCATTTTCGATTTTGATAAAACTGCATTCTTGTCAAAGCGTGTATTCATTTTCACTTCTAATTTCCTAATTAAAATGGATGATGGGTAGCTTAATGCTAAGAAAATTATTCCAACAATTGTTAGTGGTTCTAGATATGCAAAATGTGAAGCTCCATAGGAATTTGCCATAAATAGGATTCCTCCCACACCTATTACCGATGCTAATGGAACTTCTTTGAACATAATAATGAAATAGTTTCCTAGCATTGGGATTGTTGGCGGTATGGCTTGAGGCAATATAATCTTTTTCCATTTATCTGCATTTGAAAAGTTTAGTGCAGTCGAAGCCTCCCATTGTCCTTTGTCAACACCTTCAATCCCTGAACGATAAATTTCACCAATATACGTACTGTAATGTATACCAATACCTAAAACAGCACATGTAAAAGGCTCTAATGTAACACCCACAACTGGTACCACTGGCCAAGCATAGTAAAGAAAGAATAGCTGAACTAATGGTGGGGTCGACCGGATAAACTCCATTACCCATGTACAAATCCAAACGATTGGCTTATTAGGTATCCGTCTTAAGAATATCCATACAAAACCGAAGAGTAATGCAAATCCAAAACATGCGAAGGTCAATCCGACAGTCAAACCTAACCCTTGCAATACAAGTGGAAATGCTTCTACAAATGTTTCCCATCTAAAGTTTGAACTCATTGGCTAGCCACCCCTTTCTTCGATAGTGTTTCTCCTTTTCTAGTTAACCAGATGAATGGAAGTGCAAGAATGAAATACATTAGTAAAACAACAACATACACTAAAGGAGCCTGAGCTAAATTAGTGCTACGCATGATATCTCCGTAGTATAAAATATCTCTCATTCCGATAAGCGATACGAGTGAGGTTGCTTTCATCATTTGAATCGTATAATTTCCAACCTCCGGGAGCATCATCCTGACTGCTTGTGGCAAGATAATCAAACGCATTCTTTGATAACTCGACATATTTAAAGCAATTGATGCTTCTGTCTGTCCTTTGTCTACAGCTAAAATAGAACCACGAACAACTTCAGCTAAATAAGCACCATAGTTAAGTCCAATCGCAATTACACCCGTCCACCAATTTGAACCCAATTGAATGCCAAAGAGCATAGGAATAGCGTAATACAGCCAGAACAATTGAACGATCAAAGAAGTGCCTCGAAAGATTTCAATATAGACACCTGCAATTTTATTTAAAATTGTATTTTTAGATGCTCTTGCAAGACCTGCAATAAACGCTACTATGTAGGCAATAATTGCTGAAGCTAGTAAAACTGAAACAGTTATCTGTAAGCCTCGCAGTAGTTGTGGAAGTATTTCAATAATGGCATTCATATTGATCATCCCTTTCTTATTGAATAATTAGAAAACTATAAATGGTTATGAAAAAAAAGGGACTTCCTCACGAAAGAAGCTTGTCCCTATTAAGAAACCATTTCTTTTACTAGTATTTAATTTCAGCTTAACCTTCTCCACCGCAAAGCTGCTCAGTTGTAACTGATCCAACTTCAACCATGTTACTAATTTCACTAAAGCCATTTTCCTCTAGTATTTTTGCAATTGTTCCGTTTTCTTTTAGCTCTTCTAGCTTCTCATTATAGGCAGTACGTAATTCCTCGTTATTTAAGTTGAAAGCTGCTGCACCATAGCTCGGTACTCCATCAACTGCTGGTTGCTCAAATGTTTCAACAAATTCTAATTTGTCAGTACCTGCCGATTCCAATGCCATCTTCACCGTCATTTCAGTACCTGTTGTTGCATCTGCACGACCTGCTTGAACAGCAGAGAAGGTTGCAGGAATATCAGGAGCTGTAATAATTTGCTCTGGGCTTACCCCTTCTTGTTTTAAAAATTCAATTTCAGTTGTGCCTTCCATTACTACCACTTTTAAATCTGAATTTGCTGCAATATCTTTATAGCTTTGAATATTTTTTGGGTTACCAGCTGCAACGATTAATCCTTCACCGTATTTCATCTCAGGTTCGCTAAATAAAACACGTTCACAACGATCTGCCTTGATGGCCATTCCTGCTGTGATAACATCAAACTGATTCGCTTGTACTCCAGGAATAAGCTGACTAAAGTCCGCTAATTGTGCTTCAACCTCTTCAATTCCAAGCTCTTTAAATACAGCTTTTGCAATATCTACATTGGCTCCTTTTATCTCACCATTTTCTTCATATGCATAAGGTACTTCATTTGCAAAACCGATTTTAACTTTACCTGCGTCTTGTAGCTGTGCAAGTTTTCCGGCACCATCAGTTGATGCTTCACCCTCTCCACCACACGCTGCCAATACAAGCATGGTTAATGCTGCTAAAAACATTAGTGCAATTTTTTTCATCGAAAACCAACCTCCTAGTTTTTTAAATGAACAATCTATTAGATTAGAAATTAGAGTTAAGTTTAAAGCATACTACCTTTTGCTCGGTCATCTCCTGTATAGAAAATGCTACCCCTTCTCTTCCAATCCCTGACTGTTTAACACCACCAAATGGCATTGCGTCAATTCGGAAATCACTGCTATCATTTACAATAACGCCACCGCATTCCAATTCGCGAATGGCTTTAAAGGCATTATCAAGGTTTTGTGTAAAGATACCTGCCTGAAGACCATAGGAGACATTATTTGATTTTTGTATTGCTTCTTCTAAATCATTAACTTTTTCAAGGATTAAAACCGGACCAAAGATTTCCTCCTGAGCGATTTTACTATTTGAATCGACATTAGTTAGGACGGTAGGTGAATAGAAAGCACCTTTTCTCGTACCCCCACAAAGAAGTGATGCCCCATTTCTTAGCGCTTCCTGTACTAGTTTTTCAATTCGAATAGCTTCTCTTTCTGTAATCAAAGGACCCATTTCCGTCTCTTCGCTTAACTTATCTCCTACTGAAAGTTGCTTCGTTGCTTCTGCTACTAATTCTTCAAAAATCTTGTAAACTTCCTTTTCAATATAAACTCTTTGGACACCCAGGCAGTTTTGTCCCGCTGCCCAAAATGCACCTGAAGCAATTGCTTTAACCGCCTCAAGAATGTCTGCATCCTTTAGCACGATACAAGGAGAATTAGATCCAAGCTCCATACTTAGTTTTTTAATGCCTGCCTTAGATGAAATTATTTTTCCTGCTTCATAGCCGCCAGTAAAGGAAATCATACGAACGTCTGGATGTGAAACAAGAACATCTCCAATTTCACTTGAATGACCTGTAATAACTGACAAAATCTTTTTAGGTAGGCCTGCCTGTGTGAATGCTTCTGCAAGCAACAAAGCACTAATTGGCGTTACTGAGGATGGTTTGATGATGATTGAATTACCAGCTGCAATTGCTGGTCCTAATTTATGGGCAACCAAATTCAAAGGGTCATTAAAGGGCGTAATTGCAACGATTAATCCAATCGGGAACCGCTGGTAATAGCCCACTCGATTCTCGTTTCCTGCCGTTTGGTCAAAGGGGATTGTTTCACCATGGATTCGTCTTGCTTCCTCGGCAGAAATTCGGATAGTTTCAATACAGCGCATAACTTCTTTTCTAGCTTCACGAATTGTTTTACTGCCTTCTGTAGCTATGGTTTCTGCAAAAAGTGATTGCTTTTCATCAATCCAATCCGCTGCCCTTTTCAAAATGCCCATTCTTTCAAAGGTTGATAAACGACTTGCAATCTCTGCACCCTGTACCCCTTCTTGAATAGCAAAAAGCACTTCTTCCTTAGTTGCAGCAGGCACTTGAGCAATAATCTCTCCATCCTGTGGATTTTCAACATCTATTAAATTTGTACCGATTACCCACTCACCTGCTAACAACATTCTCTTCTGTAATAATGTCCTTTCCACAAGCTCCCTCCTCCACAGACTTTCTCGTTCGATGAATATTTATCAAATCGATTAATATAGAAAAACCTGTTTCTACCTTTCCTGCTCCAGCCCCTATTAAAGTAATTGGTCCTGCAAGATCGCAAGTGTAAGTAATAGCATTTGTTGCGCCAGTAATATTAGCTAGAGGATGATCTAAAGCTATCATTTCTGGTTTTACAGAGGCGATAATGTTATCTTCCTCTTTTTTCAATTTGGCAATTAGCTTCCAGGTTTTCCCCTCTGCCTTTGCCTGTTCAATTTGGTTTTTAGTTAAGTGAGAGATACCCTGACACTGTACATCAGTAATTTTTAATGGATAGTTTAAAATAACATTCGATAGAATGACAATTTTATATAGAGCATCAAATCCTTCAACATCACTTGTTGGATCTGCCTCTGCGTAGCCAAGAGCTTGCGCTTCCTTCAAAGCCTCTTCATAAGAGAAGCCTTGTTCCATGCGTGTCAGCATATAATTTGTAGTACCATTTAAAATACCTTGTATTTCTGAAATATCATTTCCTGCCAATGAAGTTATTGGCATACGTAGAGCAGGTGTACCACTCATTACAGAGCCCTCATAGCCCCATTGTACCTGCATTTTCTGTGCTAAGGCATGCAATTGGGGATAAGCTAAAGCAACTGGTCCCTTATTGCTCATGATGACATTTCTTCTATGTTCAAAGGCACATTTACAATGATCGATTGCTGGTTGGCCCGTTTTTACATCAGTAAAAGTAACCTCAACAATTGTGTTTGCGTTAGAATTTCGAATTGTTTCAAAACTATTTAACCCGCGAACTAACCCCTTTTGATCTGGATATGCATCTAGCTTTCCTGTTTCTTTTACGACTTTTAATAAATTTTCTATTGAAAGTCCCTCAGGATGATAGAGTGAGCCCTTCATCACGTCACTAACCGCTACTATGACTGCATCAAGTCCAAATTGCTCTTTTAGTTGTCGCTTCTTGTTTTGAATAATTTCGGCGAATCCTTGGCCGACCACTCCAAATCCAAGTATTGCAATATGATGCTTCATAAATCTTCCTCCTTCCATTCACATCGCTTCATTTTCACTATTCAGATAATTCTGCGGAAGCTGTGCTCTTCCAAGCAAATAATTTAATAATGTTTGAGTTAATATTGCAGTCCCTATCGGTAAGCATCTTTCATCAATATCAAAAATAGGTGTATGGAGATCCCGCTTCATACCATCTGGAATCGAACAACCCAAGAAAATCATTGAGCCAGGAACAACTTTTGTCATATAAGAGAAATCCTCCCCCCCTAAACCAAAGGGGATATCAATAATGTTCATTGTTGGGTAAAGCTCTGATACTACTTCTTTTAATGTGGTATTTACTAGTGGGCTGTTATATAAAGCGGGCTCCCCATGTAAAACCTCTAATTCATAAGACCCACCGAATGCTTCTACAATTGAAAATGCTTTTTCTAAACGTTGCTCCAATTCTATACGAACCTCAGGTGTATAGCTTCGAAGTGTCCCCTGTAAATAGACTTCAGTTGGAATGATATTACTCGCGGAGCCTGCTTTTATTTCACCAATACTTACAACTGCTGCATCTAATGGAGATATATTTCTTGCAACAATCCCGTGTAGCGCCTGTAGTACCGGTCCGAGCATCCAAATAGGATCTGTTCCAAGATGAGGATATGCACCATGTCCACCAGTTCCAAAGATTTTAGCTTGGAATACATCTACGTTGGCCATGCTATATCCGTCATGTATTCGTGTCGTTCCAACTTCATGCTCTGGATCCATATGTAGTGCGATAATGCAATCTATATCTTTGAGAACTCCAGCCTCAATCAAATAAGGAGAACCTGTTTTTCCTGATTCATCAGTATTTTCTTCAGCTGGTTGAAAAATAAATTTCACAGTTCCTTGAATGTCACTATTTCTCCAAATTTCACCCATAATAGTTGCCACTGACAATGCAATAGCAGTATGGGCGTCATGTCCACATGCATGCATGACGCCACTATTCGCTGAAGGAAATGAATGCTCAGTAGTTTCTAAGATTGGAAGAGCATCCATATCAGCTCTTATCGCTACAGTTGGACCATTCCCTCTTGTTAAAGTTCCAACTACAGATGTTTCCACCCCAATACCCTTTTCTACTTGCATCCCCTCAATATTTGATAGCTGTTGGTATACAAATTTCGATGTTTCATATTCTTCAAAGCTTAATTCAGGATGCTGATGAAGATATCTTCGTAGTCTAATAATTTCATCAGATAATTTATGAACATATAAAAGGGTATTCATTTCCATTTGTTTCACCTTCTACCTTTAAACTGTTACAGTGTTTTCTTTTAATAATGCAAATGCTTGCTCTAAATCTTGGATTAAGTCTTCCGTATCCTCAATTCCTGCTGAAATTCTTACTAAGCCCTCTGGAATGCCCATTGCTGCTCTTTCTTCAGGTGTACATTCAACGTGGCTTGTAGTTCTAGCTGGACCATAAGTAGTTTCGACAGCACCTAAATTCGCTGCTCTATTTGCGTATTTTAATGCCGGTAATAGAATTTTTACTGCATCCATACCGCCCTTTAATGAGAAGCTTAGCATTCCGCCAAACCCTTTCATTTGTTTTTTAGCAATGTCATGGTTTGTATGTGTTGCGAGCCCAGGATAGAAAACGTCTTCCACAAGCTCCTGCTGCTGTAGATACTGAGCAATGGCTAAGGCGTTCTTTTCTTGCTGAACAACTCTTAATTTTAATGTTTTCATTCCACGTAATAATAAGTACGCTGCCCACGGATCTAATGTAGCCCCGTTAATTTCACGATAATGATAGATTGGCTCGATTAATTCCTTCGCACCGCAAACCACACCACCAAGAGCATCTGCATGCCCACCTAAAAATTTCGTTGCACTGTGTAAAACAAGATCTGCCCCAAGCTCAAGTGGATTTTGATTAATAGGTGTTGCGAAAGTATTATCCACAACAACTATGGCACCTGCTTCTTTCCCCTTCTTAGCCATTCTTTCGATATCTGTTATTTTTACTGTTGGATTTGTTGGCGTTTCTAAATACAGAATAGTACATCCTTTTTCAAGTTCTTCTTCAATCGCTTCATGATCACCTGTATCACATAAAGCTACTTCTATATTCATTTTCGGTAAAAATTCAGTGAAAATTTTATTCGTCCCACCATAAGTATCCTTAATTGAAACGATTCGATCACCAGGCTTTAAGAATGTATATAGTGTATTACTAATTGCAGCCATTCCAGTTGAAAAGCTTGTTGCGGCCTCTGCACCTTCTAGAATTTTCACCTTATCCTCGAAGGCTTGAACAGTTGGATTTGTATTACGTCCATAGATATGTCCTTGTTTTTTTCCAACAGCAACATCGTACCATTCGTCCATATCATCATAGTTGTAGGCTACACTTACAATAACAGGTACTTGAGTTGCCCCGTGTACAAGCACTTCTTTTTCTCCTGACCAAACAGCTTTTGTTCCTACATTAATTTTTTCTGTCATTTAAATCCCTCCAATTTATAATTGAAACTCTTTGATTTTAGTGTGTAATTGCTCATAGGCAAATCGTGCAATCACAGTATCTTGAACTCCTGTCCCTGTTAAATCACACACCGTAATTTGTCCGTCATTTTCTCGACCTTTTTTAAATCCAGCCGTGATTTCACCAAGTTCTATAATTGTTGAATCATCCTGAATGATATTTTGCTTCTTAGCGTGATGCAGTTCCCCTAGACGGAACACTTGGGATTTCACATCACACACAATCATATCTACCTGACTGAAGATTTTCTCATCTAGGTCTTGTTTATGCTCTGCATCAGACCCAATTGCTGTAATATGAAGACCTGGATGCAACCACTCTGCTTGAATTAAGGGAGTAGTTGAAGGCGTTGTTGTGACTACAATTTCACTTTCCTTTACTACTTGCTCCGGGCTTTTAGCTATAATTACTTTTTTGCCTAATTTTGCTTCCATTTCGACTGCGTATTTTTTTGCAGCCTCTTCATTACGACCAAAGATATGAATTGTATCAAATTCACGAACTTTAGAAAGTGCTTCAATTTGGTATCTTGCCTGTGTTCCAGTGCCGATTACACCAACATGCTGTATGTTATCTTTTGCTAAATATTTTGCAGAAACAGCACCAGCAGCAGCCGTTCGAACATCTGTCAAATAGCCATTATCAAGTAATATAGATTCTGTTTTGCCTGTTGTAGTGTTAAAGAGAATCATCATGCCACTTAAACTTGGCAGTCCAAGACTTGAATTATTAAAAAAACCTGATGAAATTTTAATAGCAAAAGTGTCTAAACCTTTGATATAAGCAGTTTTCACATCAATTTCCCCATTATTTTCAGGGATATCAATTCTCATAATCGGCGGCAGTGTCACTTTTCCATTAGCTAGAGCCATGAAGCCCTCTTCTACAATTTCAATAGCCTTCTCATTTACTGCCACATACTTTCTAATCTCTTCTTCCTTAAAAAGGTTCATAGTTTTCACACCTTAAAATACTTTTGTTGTATTTTTTACAAATAGCTGTCTTGGGAAGTTTGCAAAAACTTCAATTCCACTTTCGGTTACACGGAAGGATTCACTTAACTCCACCCCATATTCATCCAGCCAAATGCCAGGGATACAGTGGAAAGTCATATTAGGCTGTAAAATTGTATTGTCCCCAGGACGTAAGCTTGCAGTATGCTCGCCCCAATCTGGTGGATAATTTAACCCCATTGAATAACCAATACGAGATTCCTTTTCAAAACCACTCTTTGCGATTGTTTTGCGCCAAACTTCTTCTACTTCCTCACATGTAACACCTGGTTTAATAGAATCTAGTGTAATATTTAGCCCTTCTGTTACAACATCAGCCAAATATTTAATTTTCGGATCAGGTTCACCGATGAAAACTGTTCTAGATAGTGGAGAATGGTAGCGATTATAACAGCCTGCAAGCTCCAAAATAACCGGAATACCAGATTTATATTTTTCATCAGTCCATGTTAAATGAGGTGTAGATGTTCTTTCACCTGATGGCAATAGTGGCATGATTGCTGGATAATCACCGCCAAATTCAACAGTTCCACTTATTTGTGCATGCATAATTTTAGCAACAACATCACATTCACGGACACCTTCATCAATAGCATCAATTCCAACCTGCATAGCATTTTCTACAATTCTTGCAGCTTTTCTCATATATTCAATTTCTGTATCTGATTTAATAATTCTTACATAGTTTACGAGTGATGTGGCATCTGTGAAGGTAGCTTGTGGAAGACCAAGCTGTAATTGAGTGAAGCATTTAGCAGTAAAGTAATACGTATCCATTTCAAGACCTATAGTGCAATTTGTTTTACCAATCTCCTTTAGGATGTTGCAAACAAAATCCATTGGGTGTCTTTCTGTAGATTGAACATAATAATCTGGGTATGGAATAATATTATTTTCGTTTAGATAAGTCGTAACCTTAGCACCGTTCGCATCTTGATTTCGACCAATCCAGAAAGGTTCTTCTTCATCTAACAGTACAATTAGACATTGATGCACGTAAAACGACCATCCATCATACCCAGTCAGATAATTTAAATTAGCAGGATCCGTTACTAATAGGACATCCATTCCTTTAGAAGCCATTTTTTCTTTTGTTTTTTGTAGTCTTTCTTTGTATTCTGAAATCTCAAATACTGCCATATGAATCCTCCTTCGTTGTCATAAATCACTAACGATGTAATGATTTGTTACATTGAATTATAAATTCATAGCCTTCTCCAAAACAATCAGACAATTTGTATGAAATTATTAGACACTTTTTTAATTATTCTGAAATATTTAAAATATTATCTAAATTTTCATTTTATTTTATGTTAAAATACTTTACATAGATATTGTCGAGAGGAGATGTTTTAATATGCATGAAACTTCTAATGGGCTTTTAATAGAAAACAAGAGTATTACCTTACAAGATGTTTGGAAGGCAAAATCTAATATTTCATCATTAATCAAGAAGAGTCCCTTAGTGTACTCCCCTACCATTTCAAAATTAAAAGATGCTGAGATTTTTTTAAAATTCGAGCAGCTTCATGAAAGTGGCGCTTTTAAAATGCGTGGAGCAGTAAATGCAATTCATTGCCTATCTGAAGCTCAAAAATCCAAGGGTGTCATTACTTTTTCAACAGGAAACCATGGCTATTCTGTTGCATTAGCTGCTAAAAAATTAGGTATTCGAGCGGTTATTTGTGTCTCTACGCATGTTCCAAAAGCAAAAATCGAAAAAATACAAAGCCTAGGTGCTGAGTTAGAGATTTATGGAGAAAGTCAGGATAGCGCAGAACAAAGGTGCTATCAATTAATGAAAGAGCAAGGACTAACCTTGATTCCACCCTTTGATCACCCCCATGTTATAGCAGGACAAGGAACGATATCTTTAGAAATTTTAGAGGATCTCCCCACTGTCAACGGTGTCATTGGAGGCCTATCAGGAGGAGGTTTACTTTCAGGTATTGGTCTTGTTATGAAGTCAACCAACCCGGATATTCAGGTAATTGGCGTTTCGATGGAAAATGGTGCTGCAATGTATGAGAGCTTAAAGGCCGATAAACCGGTTGAAGTCAGTGAATTTCCTACATTAGCAGATAGTTTGCTCGGAGGCATTGGAGTAAACAATAACTATACTTTTAATATGATAAAAAGCTTTATTGATAAGTCTTATTTAGTTCCTGAAGAATCGATAAAAAAAGGAATGGCTTATTTATATAAAGAACATCAAATTATTGTTGAAGGTGCAGCAGCAATTGGAATTGGTGCAGTTCTGGACAATATCTTACATGTGCAGCCGCATACAAAATTGGTTATCATCATTACTGGCTGCAACGTTGACCTAGACGTTCATGCAAACGCGATCCAACAGTATATATAAAAGACATCAATTATATTAATGGGGGGATTCGAAATTGCAATATACTTTACAAGATGTACTAACAATTCCTTTACTTTCTAGTGCTAAGCTATTATCAGGAGAGGAAAGAATCGCTACACAAGTAGTAGATTCTGTTTCGGTAATGGAGCTGCCTGTAGAAGATTTTGTCAGAAATAATGAATTAGTTCTAACTACTGCAATTGGATGTGGGAATAACACCGAGGTTTTTGTTTCTTATGTGAAGGAAGTTTTTCTTTCTGGAGCAAGTGCACTTGCAGTTGCAATCGGAAGACATGTCCACTATATCCCCCAGGAAGTAATAGATTTTTGTAATATAAATAACTTTCCTATAATTGAGCTGCCCTGGGAGATTCGATTCTCAGATATTATTAAAATCATATTAGAGCAGTTAAATAATTGGGAACAAACCTCAACTATAAAAGCTGACGACATTCAAAGAGAGCTATTAAAGCTTTACTTAGACAATGAATCTATTGATACAGTTTTACGCTATCTCTCCAAGGACTTTCAAATGGATGTAACATTAACTTATAATGATGTTTTTGAAATATGTGAGCGGCATGATCAGAAGGAATCCTTTATTTTAAAGAAAGAGGAGCCATCCATTGTACATCTTAATAGCGGTATGTTCATGCAAATAATCCCTATTCATCTTTTAAATCAACAATATTGTTTTATCCTGTTTAAATCCAAAAAGCTTAATGCCTCTCCCCTCTCTTGGTTAGTACTAAATCAAATTGTGACAATTCTAACTCTATGGATTCAAAAAGAAAGAACTTTTTATCAAAATAAAGAGAAGGAGATTAATGACTATATCAAACTGTTACTAAATGGAAACTGGAGCGAAAAAGAGGAATTTATTAAACAAGGTCATAAAATCGGCATAGACGTTGAGGTTCCTTATGTTTGTGTGGTCGGTATTCCTGAAAAAGTTGAAGAATTCTACCATCTATATAAGAAGGATAAAAGTAAAGAGTCAGAGAAGGACTTTATACGGGCATTTTCAGAATTAGTTGAGACATCAGCCAAAAAAATAAACAAAAAGGTTATATATACTTTTCAAAAGGACTTACTCATCGTCTTTCTGGAATGTAAGGTGCAAGATGCCAGCCAAGATGTTAATTGCCTATTAAACTTACTAGATGAACATGTTAAAGAAAACAGAATACCCTCCATTTCATGGGGAATTGGCGAAAATCATGCCGGGTCACTGACATTTCATTTGAGCTATAAAAATGCGAGGACTGCATTAGAAATTGGAAGAAGTCAAAAAGGAGCCGGCTCGAGAAGCACCTTTGCGAGCACAGGGATTTATCAGCTGTTAATTTCGCTAACGAATAATACATTTTCTACAGAATTGATGCACGATACTATAGGTGTCATTGCAGCTTATGATAAAAATAACGGTCTTGATTTATTACATACACTATCCTCGTATATAATTCATCAAGGGAATGTGAGTCAGACCGCACGAGCCTTAAATTTGCATCGACAATCCTTATTGTATCGATTACGAAAAATCGAATCTCTTACTAATCGTTCTTTAAATGATCCTGATGATATCTTCTTATTGCAATTTTGCCTTAAGCTATGGACTGTTCGCTTTGAAAAGAAAGAAACCTCCAATATTATTTAAAACAGATAGAGAAGCGAGTAGATTTCAAACTTCGTACTCGTTTCTCTTTTTTTGGGGGTAAAAGAAAGTTCTTATTTGTGGTTAAAAAAGAGTGTAGACGATTATTACCTGTCTACACTCCCCTAAGGTTTTATAAATGCTCAACCAACAACTTATACTCTACATACCATTTTTCCCATTCATCGTTTGGAAGTAGATTTGTTTCACCTGTTACAATATCACTGAATCCTAACAAGCAAACATGCCAGCCTGCTAAATCTTTCGGCGTGTGGTCTGTAATAGTTGTGAGAATTTGTTTCATGATTAATTGTGAACCTGTGTCAGCAGGAGTGATTTCAAATCTAACAGTATCTTCTCCCCATTCAAACTGGAGGACTTTCCCCTCAACATAGTCTGTTATCAGTATTTTCTCCAGATTACCTGACCCATCATTATAATGAAAATTAATATTTCCACCTTTTCTTAGGTCTGTTATTTCAAGATGTTCCATCCAAAACTTAAACTTTTCATTGCTTATTAATGACGTCCAAACTTTTTCACTTGGTTCATCATATACTCGTTCATATTCTGCTGTATAACTTGTACCACTCTTATAAATTTTAGCTAGCATGTAAGATACCCTCCAATGAATAGTTGTCTCTACCATCATATTAAATAACAGCATATAAACCCAATGTAATGTAGCATCTTATTGAGTTAAAATTTGTTATAAGCCGGTAATGTGTAATCAGGCCAAGTTGTTCTCAGCCCAATTGTATACCCTCTGTAAAAAAGTGAGACTAACAGATGTCAGTCCCACTTTGCTATTCTTTACTTGTGTTAAATAACTTGATGTTACTTAACGGATAGATTCGGAATTTCGATTCACCTAATACAGATTCAATTGGTATTAAGCCAAAATGTCTACTATCAGAGCTTCTTAACCGATTATCCCCTAAAACAAATAAATAGCCTTTAGGTACCGTTTTATATCCGGTAATTTCTTCTAATGTAAAGTTTTCAGTTACCCGTTTTTGAAATGGATTACTATCATCTCGATTCACATAGGCTTCTTCATATTCTGTATTATTTATGATTAGGATATCGTCCTTCATTTCAACGGTATCACCGGGCAACCCTATAACTCTTTTGATATAATACTCTTTTTCGTAAGGTGCTTCAAATACAATCTGATCAAAACGATTGATTTCACTTATTTTACTAACAATTATTACATCCTGATTCTCATATGTAGGCACCATGGAAGCACCTTTAACAATAAGTGGGGAAAAAATGAATTCACGACATACAAATGAAATGACAATTCCAAAAAAAATAGCAACTAACCAAGACATAAATTCGCTTTTTGGTTTAGTTTGTTCTGTCATAATTATCCCCCTTTTGATATCTTACTATTTCCCTATAGTCTTCATCATTTTCAATAAATTATATGTTCAGCATCTTTTAACATGAATAATAATGTATAATCCTTGTTTTTAATGTCTATTTTTGTTCTACAATTTCCTTTAAAGCAAGCCATGTTCGATTTTGCTCAATTTGAACCGAAATAGGACGGTCATAAAAGTCCGATAAAGTTTTCTCAGTTAAAATTTCGTTAGATCTGCCTTGTTTAAATACTTCCCCATTTTTTAATAATAAAGTGTGAGTAAAGCATGGAAGTATTTCTTCAACATGATGTGTTACATAAATAAGTGTAGGACATTCATTGGTTTTTGATACAGTTTCAATGATTTTCAGTAATTCTTCTCGAGCTATAATATCTAATCCGTTACAGGGCTCGTCTAATATTAGTAATTTAGGGCTAGCCATTAACGCTCTTGCGATTAATATTCTCTGGCGTTCCCCCTGTGACAAAGTTCTGTACTCCCGATCTTGCAAATGCTCACATTTCAGTAAACTCATATAAGCTTTCGCTTGCTCTACATCTGCCTGGTCCACAGCCTCCCATAGACCAATCGAGGCAAATTTCCCACTTAAAACAATACTTAAAACACTTTCAATTTCCTGTATTTGCTGTTGTATAGAAGAACTAATTAGTCCCATTTGTTTTCGCAAATCCGGTATATACGTTTTTCCAAACAATTCCCCTAGTACTTCTACCTGACCAACAGTAGGGTGTAGATAACCATTTATTATATTTAATAAAGTCGTTTTGCCGGAACCATTTAAACCTAAAATTGACCAGTGTTGCCCTTTTTCCACCTTCCACTCAACATTTTTTAAAATATCCTTTTTGTTCTTAGTGACTGTTACATTACTTATTTGAATCCTCACAACAGAATCCCCCTAATCCCATCCATACAAAGTGAAAATCTTCTATACTATATAAATATGATTTTTTCAGCTGTAATTTTCAAACTATTTACTTTATTTTAAACCTTAGTATGGAAACTGTATAGAAAATTGCTTGAATAATCGAGCTGATTTCAGAAAAAAGCCCACTCATAAAAAATGAGTGGGCTAATAATAAATTATTTACGGATTGTTTTAAGAGCTGTACTCCATGAAATTAGCTGATCTAACATATCATTTACAGATTGATTTTGTACATCCTTTGGTTTGAATACTGTACCATTTTCAAAATCAGTAAATAATGATAGTGCTGGATGTACACGAACGTCTGCAACAAGTAATTCCCCTAATATGCCACGTAGATGCTCGGCAGCACGGGCTCCACCAACAGAGCCATAACTAACAATACCAGCAGCTTTGTTATGCCATTCATCACGCAAGAAGTCTAAAGCATTTTTCAGAGCGCCTGAGAGTGAATGATTATATTCCTGAACGATGAAAACAAATCCATCACAGCTAGAAACACTTGCTGACCAATCACCGACACCCGAAGCATCTCCACCTGGTTCTCCTAATAACGGTAATTTGTAATTTGCAATATCAAGGATTTCATATGTGGCATCTCCACGACTATCCGCAATCCCTTTTACCCATTCTCCAACTTGTGGACTAACTCGACCTTCACGAGTACTTCCTAAAACTATACCAATTTTCAACATTAACTTTCCCTCCAACTTGTTAAGTAATTTCATTCATATCTACCAAATAATTATGATGAAAAAGTCACCATTTTATCCTCTAAAGTAAGTTGAAGAATTTTTCTTGGCAGAAATACTAAACATTATTACTTTTTCCAAGTATTTTATTTTTAAACTTGCATCATTTAAATAATGCCTGTTCACTGGCTTTAAATAGGTTAAAATATTCATGATAGATTATAGATTATTGGAGGTGTTTTTTATGGCAGGAGAAACGATTATTTATTATCAATTACTATTACATAAAGAATGGCAAGTCTATATTGCAGCAACTGAAAAAGGACTATGTTATCTAGGGACAGAGCACTCCTCAATAGACGATTTGGCTAAAAGCAGCATAAAACAATTTCCAGACTGTCGTTTAATCGAGGCAGAAGATAAATTAACTACTTATACAGACCAATTAAAAGAGTATTTTGATGGAGCAAGAAAGCAATTCACCTTCCCTTTTGACGTTCATGGTACCAATTTTCAGATGAATGTTTGGAAGGCACTGAGTGCAATTCCGTATGGTAAATCTTTTTGCTACTCTGACATTGCAAATCAGATAGGAAACCCTAAAGCTGTGAGAGCAGTGGGAACAGCAATCGGCTCTAATCCTGTTGCCATCGTCATCCCTTGCCATCGTGTATTAGGTAAAAGTGGAACACTGACTGGCTTTAGCGGCGGCTTGGATGTAAAAGAAAAGCTATTAGCACTAGAGAAAATTGCTTACAAGGCTTGAAGTAATTTAGGGACGATTTTACACTTGCATTTAAAATGGTGATTTCCCATTCAGTTGGTTAAAGGAATTTGGGTTTGGGGATAAGCGGAAAATTTCCTTTTAAATTTAAAAAAACCCATATTTCACTTAAAATAAAGGAATTTTTTCCGTCTATATTGCCCAAATTCATTCATTTGGGCATTTTTTAAGCAGTAAACCGGAATTTTCCTCCTTTTAATTACCTTTATGAAAATTAGAGTTAAATTTTAAAAATTAAAAAAGCATGGCACATTCCATTATGAATTGCCATACTTTTTTTAAAATCATTCAATTAATTGTCGAATCCAAATAACATAATCGCCAACTGAGACAGGCTTAACTTTCTCTCAATATAGAGCTGTTTTCCGAACTTTAAATCCAATCTAATTAATCAATAACATACCCATTTTCATCTGTCTTTTGAAGAGAGATGTCTGATTTTGGTTTTCGTACAAAGCACATTATAGCAGCAATGATCAACAAAATACCTTGTAGTGAAATAATCCCCGATAAAACCGCTGAAATACTAAATAAGATTCCCGCTAATTTTGCATTTTTGTCGACTCTGAATGTACCAATAATTCCAAGTACTAATGCAATGAGACCTAAAACTACAAACACCCAGCCTACTCCGCTTATAAAGCCAATAAAATCATCCATATATAATAGCAGATCATCCATCTCAGCTTGCGTTAATCCACTTGCAGACATTTGACTTTCAAATTCACTCTGTAAAACAGGGTCGCTCATGGTCATATCCATAAACATCCTGCTGCCAAATAGCATTACAATCAATAAACCTACCGCTAACACATTAAGTACATGTGCAATAATACTTAAAACCTTTTCACCCGTTCTTTTCACTGTTTTTCCTCCTTTAAATACCTTTTCACATTTTCAACAACAGCATCCACTGTACTTACGATGACACCATTTCTTTTAATTATGCCGATTACAAATAAATTTCGATATATGAATTGATTTTCTGTGCCATCTTCAACAAGGGCATTAATTTTTTGTTGATTTTCTCGTCCTAATTGGCGTACATCCGAAAATAACGCAATGATTGGTCGGTTGTAGGTAGAAAATGCGCCGATTTCCGCTGCTACACCAGAGTCAACCTCAATGCCATCTAAAACAGCAATTAATACATCACTATTTTGTAATTTTTCCATATCTGCCTCTGCAATTGCTATACTATTGGCAAATGCTTGTTTGTCGTTAATTGCATCATTTTCTTGTGGAACATAGAGATCAATTTCAGGTAATTCTTTACGAATTTCCTTGGCAAGCATTTCATTTACCAATCTGTCCCCTATTGAAAATAATCCATTTGCTAAATATGCCTTCATGTCAGTACCGCCTTTAATGTATGTATTTTACTATATCAATTATTACTTAAGCGCCCAACCTATTAAAAATCCAAGAATACCACCAATTAAATTCACGCTTATAAATAAAAATACTGTTCTCCATTTTTTTGCTTCAATCAATTTTACGATATCAAATGCAAAGGTTGAAAAGGTTGTAAAAGCCCCTAAAATCCCAACTGTTAAAAACGCAAGGATGGTACTTGATTCAATTACGCCATGACTTGCAATCCCAAGAAAAATTGACCCTAACACATTCACAGAAGCGGTAGCCCAATAGGAAGAAATTTTAATTTTAACAATCCATAGTTGAACCAAATACCGTAGTGCAGCCCCTACACCTCCTCCGAACGACACCATTATCCATTCCATGCTTGCTTACCTCGATTCAAAATGTACCCTAATAAAGCCGCTATAAAACATAGCAAAGTCATGACTAAACCATACACAATTCCGGAAAGCAGGTTCTCTTGCAGCAGGCTGAACCAGTTACCCGTAAAGGTAGAGAATGTAGTAAAAGCACCAAGCATTCCTGTCGTTAAAAATAAATTTGACGGCTTCTCATTTTTTAAAAAGTATCCATTTAAGCTACCAAGGATAAGGCTACCTAAAATATTTACAATCCAAAGCATGATGGAGGTATTTGTATATAATTGAACTAAATAGCGCAGTGCACTACCTAACATACCACCTAAAAATACTTGAATCAGATTTTGCAAAAAGCTCTCCCCAATCAGGAACGAATCACTAATTATATTTTAATAATATATTTTTTACTGAATATGCTTTTACAAAAGCTTTAAAAAACAACCCGTATCTAGTCTCGTTCAATTACCATTTTTATCTATATTATAATATAGATATTCCATTCTTCCCACCACGAATTAAATTGTAATTGCTCGTAATTCACTTTATTTTTGATTGCCTATATATTCCAATTCCGATTGTACCAAATAAGATAATCAAGATAATTGGGACTAATCCAATCGAGAACCTTTCTATTCCCCCTATTGCAACACGACCAATCTGAACAATTAAATAAGCAAACAAAATCAAACAAAAATTTTTTACGATATTTAGTAATTTGCGACTATGCAAATAAAATTGTTCTACATTTTCTTCATTGATTCGATCTGGATAATTATGCATATGAGGAGCTTTCTCTAAAAGGCTCATAATCACAAATAGGAACACTGCTATGATTGGGAGGAATATAAACTCGTATTTGGAACCCCAACGATCTATCTCCCCTTCAATATTGAAATGGGCAGGTATACTTTCCGGAATATTGCCCCAGTTTACTCCTACAAAGAGTATGGCTCCTAGAAAAAGGGTAATCCCTATAATATCCATTATTCTTTCACTCTTCGTTTTAGGTAAATAAAGAACTGGTCTATATGGCAAATACTTTTTCATTTATTACACCTCACGTCACATTAAGCTTTAGATATATCTACGATTAAATAGCCTGAAAAGTTTCAAATCTATCAGCGACTGTACGCTAGAAGTCATCTGAATTATAATTCAGATAAAAATTTGATGAAAAAAAGTTAAATTAAGGATAAATGCAGGTTAATTATTTTATTTTAAGAATATAATTTAATAAGATATATATTTAGAAATAACAGAATGGAGTTTGCTACATTGGATATGTCTGAAATCTTTGAAGTGTTACGGAGGCTTGATTCTGAACTTTACTTCTACATAGACAGGTTTGGAATCTATATATATTTACTGCTCTTTCTAATTGTCTTTGGTAAAACAGGTTTTGTTATCTTATCTTTTTTACCTGGAGATTCTCT
Source organism: Ureibacillus chungkukjangi (assembly GCF_044795995.1). Lineage (NCBI taxonomy): Bacteria > Bacillati > Bacillota > Bacilli > Caryophanales > Caryophanaceae > Ureibacillus > Ureibacillus chungkukjangi. The sequence continues at coordinate 2,277,623 of NZ_CP085009.1, forward strand.
TTTGTTTGCAAGTGGTGCAATTGCTGCAGTAGGTGAATTAAATATCTTTGTTTTATTTTTCCTACTCTTTGTTGCAACTTCTTTAGCTGATAGTAATAATTTTCTTATCGGACATGCTTTTAAAAGAATACCTGCTGAAAAAAATCGTCTCACTAAAATTATACCTATGTCAAGTATTGATAAAGCTAGTGACTTCTTAAATGAATATGAAAAAGTTGCTATTACCTTCTCTCGCTTTATTCCTTTAATGCGTACAATGATTCCTTTCATTGCCGGCTTTACTGGCCATTCTTATATTAACTTTGTCCGTTATAATGTACTTGGTGCGTTGATTTGGACCTTTGTATGGTTAGGTACAGGATTTGCCCTAGGAAATATACCATGGGTTGAAGAAAACCTGCTATTTACCTTAGTTTTAATAACAGTAATCATGTTCATTCCTAGTATTTATGGATTTACAACTCATTTTTATAAGAAAAATTCAACGATAACTAATAATAGTGAATCCCAATCAGAAAACCACAACTAATTATTCAAATAAAGAAGCTAGTAGGTGCAATAACTTTTTCACCATACTAGCTTACTTTTAAGAATTCACCTGATTATTTTCATCCTCAAGTAGTTTATGTAGATATTCAATAATTTCGCGAATTCCATCTAGTGAGTTTACTAGAATTTTCGGATCTACACATGCTATCATACGATCTTCTAGGTTTGCCACTGCTGTAAAATAACGAGTTTTTGAATAATTTACAAGCCCGACTTGTTTAATCTCGTTTTCTGTAAGATTTAAAATTTCCTTTGCCTCATCAACAACTAGCCCATAATTCACAATATCGGTGTTTAGTACAACCATTCTGCTTAAATCACCTTGGCTAGTCTGATTATAAAGAATACGGTTAAAGTCAATTACAGGGATTAGTTCCCCACGTACTCTTGCAAATCCGAGTAAATATTTCGGCAAATGCGGAATCGGTGTAATATGGCTCAATTTTTCAATAGAAACAACCTGGCCTACCGGAACTGCATATTCCTCTTTACCACAATTAAAAATAACAACTTTTTCAAATGACATTATTTCACCTCAACTAAAATGCTATTTTGAAGAACATTTTACTACTTCTACTAATAAATCGGCTAATTTCTCTAATTCTTCAATAGGCATACGTTCATTTGTTGTATGAATTTCTTCGTATCCAACCGATAAATTCACAGTAGGAATACCAAAGCCTGCAATAACATTCGCATCGCTTCCTCCGCCTGAAATACCAAGCTGAGGCTTTCTTCCAATAGTTTCTACTGCCTGCATTGCTATTTGAACAACACGATCAGATTCAGTAACTGAGAAGCCTGGGTACATTAATTTTACATCAACCTCTGCACGGCCACCTAAACCTTCAGCTACAGTTTCAAAGGTTTCTTTCATATGATTCACTTGAGCATCTAATTTATCTTTATTAATTGAACGAGCTTCAGCTAATATATAGACCTCATCACATACTATATTTGTCGCCTTGCCACCCTCAAAACGACCAATATTAGCTGTCGTTTCTTCATCAATTCTTCCAAGATTCATTTTCGCTACCGCTTTTGCAGCTAAAGTAATCGCTGAAATTCCTTTTTCTGGAGCTACACCAGCATGAGCTGTTTTACCGAAAATTTTCGTTTCTAATTTCACTTGGAACGGAGCAGCCGTTACAATTCCCCCAACTTTTCCGTCACTATCTACAGCAAAGCCTAATTTTGCCTGGATTAGAGAAGGATCTAACTCTTTCGCTCCTACCAAGCCACTTTCCTCACCAGCAGTAATGATAAATTGGATTGTACCATGCTCTATTTCTTGCTCTTTTAATCGGCGAGCCATTTCGAATAATGCAGCCATTCCGGCCTTATCATCCGCTCCTAATATCGTAGTTCCATCAGAATAGATATAGCCATCCTCGCGAATCTCAGGCTTAATGCCGATACCTGGAACAACTGTATCCATATGAACAGTGAAATAAATAGGCTCTACATCAAGTGATCCCTTTAAAGTGGCAATAATATTACCTGCACCATGACCATTACGAGTATGGGCATCATCTTGAAAAACATCGAATCCCATTTCTTCCAGCTTTTTTACTAGGATTGGTGCAATGATTTCTTCATGCTTTGTTTCTGAATCAATTTGCACTAGCTCTAAAAATTCATTTACTAAACGGCTGTTCATGTTATAAAACTCCCTTATACTTCATTATTCTTCTATTTTACGCCTCAAAAAGTTTGAAGACAACCAAACATTACTTGTTTAGCATTAATATACTATTTTTCTGCTTTATAAGTTCAATTTGTTTTTGCTCGACTAGTTGTAATTTTTGTTCAATTTTAAGTATTGTATTTCGAACATCAGAAAGGACTCTTGATATATGTTCCTTTGATGAAGTAATCTTCGTATGAGTCGACCAAGCTGAAAATATATCATCAAAAAAATAATCAGCAAATTTCACAAATCCATCTGTATTGATAGTTAAATGTCTGGTCGACATTTCTTGAATATCGAGCAACTCATTTTTAAAGCGTTGGAGCGCTATTTGTGCCTGATGCATTTTATTTTTCGATTCATCTATTTTTTCATGCTTTAAATGGGTAGCGAGTAGTCCCCCACCCAAAAACGTATCCCAGGTTGAGTAATTACTTGCACTATCCAACACCTTTAATGTACTAGACAATATCCGAATTGCATCTTTTCCTGTCGCTCTTGCTTCTTCTATTTCTATTTTTAATTTGCTGCAATTGAGCTCTTCTTCTTCTAATTGCTGTAATTTTAATGCTTTATCCGGCTCAAATTCTTTAAGCCATATTTGTTTTTTTGCTATGAGCAGCTCTAATTTATTATTTAGTTTTTGTTGATCGCTTTTTTGAAGCTCAGAAGTTGTTAATACTAAATCATTTGTTAAATCTTCTTTCATTTTTTCTGCTTCATTCATTTTCAATTCAAGTATTGCAGCCTTGTCAATTTTTTGTGCACGTAATTCTTCTTGTTTACCTGTCCAGCTTTGAATTAAATTAATGAATGAAAAACTATCCAAATGCTGAAGCTTCTTTCTTATTTCTTTAAGCTCTAAATTATAATTATCAATTTCTCTTTTGATATGTGTAAGCTGTTCTGTTAAGTTTTCCTTTTGTTTATTTAGTTTCTCAATTCTTTTTAACTGTATGAAAACTTCTTCTTGTTCTTTATGAAGCTGATTCCATGTCACCTGAACATCCCCCCTTAAAATAAATACGGTTTAATTTGGTAAATAGTTTCGATCGTATTAAAAAATGGCCACCTCTTTATAGAGATGACCAGCTTTTATATAATCTTGTTTCATTTTTAATGAAACAACGCTCCAAAATTAAAACAAAAGGCAAAAATAATTGCCCCTATAATAATGGTTACCATAAATCCTAAATGCTTGATGCCAACCCAACAGCCTATAATAATCGCTAAGCCAACAGCACCAATTATTAAAGCAAGTCCTGATATTGCCCCATAATATACAGATAAGGCATACGCAGCACCCATAGTTATTAATATTCCAGCTAACACTTGAAAAATCAATGATAGCTCTTCACGGTTATATTGTGTCATGTGATTCCTCCTAGATACTTTCCATTTCTACCTACAAAAGCAATTTGTAGGACACTCTAAATTTAGAAGTTGATAATTTATTTTTAACTAAGTTACGTATTGTTACTCCTAATTAAATGATAAAAATTTAATTTATTAATAAAGATAGCAGTTATGATGTACTTCACTGCAGTATTATCAGTGTTTAATTTTAATAAGTATCATCATTTTGGAGCAAACTAATAAAAAACAAGTTAAAAAGAAAAAAATGGACAAGCTACATACTAACACAAAAAGGAGGAGTTTTCATGCTACAGTCCATTGGCGTTCCAGGATTAGTTATTATACTTGTCATCGCATTAATATTATTTGGTCCTTCAAAATTGCCACAACTAGGTAAAGCTGTCGGACAGACCTTAAAGGAATTTAAAAATTCTACAAAAGAGATTGTTGATGACGTGACAGGAGAGTTTAAAGAAGTGAAGGAAGAATTCACCTTAGTGGATCTTAAAAAAGAAGACAGCTCGAAAAAATAGTGTTTGTATTGGAGGGAAATTTGAATGCTAAGCACAATTGGAATTCCAGGTTTAGTCATTATTTTAGTGATTATCTTATTAATATTTGGACCTTCCAAACTCCCTAAATTAGGTCGTTCTATTGGTGAGTCCATGAAAAACTTCAAAGAGTCAACTAAAGGTGTTTTAGATGACGATGACATCAAAAAAGAAGAAAAACTATAGATAAAAGAGTTGTTCCTTTAACAATAGGAACAACTCTTTTTAGGCGTTTTTCTTATAATGGGATATTTCCGTGTTTTTTGGATGGGCGTGTTTCTTCTTTGTTGGACAGCATATCTAGAGCCTGTATCAGTTTAATACGTGTTTCTCTAGGATCGATAACATCATCTACCATCCCACGTGATGCAGCTACATAAGGGTTTGCAAATTTCTCCTTATATTCTTCAATTTTAGCAGCACGCGTAGCATCAGGATCTTGCGATTTAGCAATTTCATTAGCAAAGATAATATTTGCTGCTCCTGCTGCACCCATTACTGCAATTTCTGCATTCGGCCATGCAAATACTAAGTCTGCTCCGATGGCTTTAGAATTTAGTGCTACATATGCTCCACCATATGCTTTGCGTAAAATAACTGTTATTTTAGGAACAGTTGCTTCAGAATATGCATATAGGATTTTCGCACCGTGTCGGATGATTCCGCCATGCTCTTGTTTAACTCCCGGGAAGAAGCCTGAAACATCCTCAAAAGTGATAATCGGAATATTGAAGGAATCACAAGTTCTTATAAAGCGTGATGCTTTGTCAGATGAATCAATATCTAGACCACCAGCAAGTGCTTTCGGTTGATTACAAACTAACCCTACAGATTCCCCTGCAATACGAGCAAAGCCTACTACAATATTTTTTGCAAATTCAGAATGCACTTCCATAAATGAACCTTCATCCACAACTTGCTCTACTACTCTTCGAACATCGTAGGGCTTTGTCGGTTCAATAGGTACATAGTCAATGATATCTGGACGATAATCATCTGTTTCAGGTCTTGGTTGCTTTGGTGCCTTTTCTTTATAGCTTTGAGGTAAGTAGCTTAGTAATCTACGAATTTGATCAATAGATTCCTCTTCAGACGGTGCACGGAAATGAGCATTTCCACTAATGGAGTTATGCACCTTTGAACCACCTAAATCTTCGGAAGAAATTTTTTCTCCAGTTACCGTTTCGATTACTTTTGGTCCAGTAATGAACATTTGCGAGGTTTTATCAACCATTAAAATAAAATCAGTAATTGCAGGCGAGTAAACTGCACCACCCGCACATGGGCCCATAATTACTGAGATTTGTGGAATTACGCCTGAATAGATTGAATTACGATAGAAAATATGACCATAACCATCTAAAGACAATACGCCTTCTTGAATACGCGCACCACCTGAATCATTAATGCCGATAAATGGTGTACCATTTTTGGCTGCTAAATCCATAACGGCTGCAATTTTCATGGCATGCATTTCACCAAGGGCACCACCAAAAACAGTAAAGTCTTGTGCAAATAAATAGACATTTCGCCCATTTACTTTACCAAAGCCTGTCACTACACCATCTCCAGGTCCAACCTGCTTGTCCATCCCAAAGTCTGAAGTTCTATGGGTAATAAAAGGATTGATTTCTACGAAGGTACCTTTATCCAGCAATAAATCAATACGCTCACGAGCAGTTAGCTTGCCTTTTTCATGCTGCTTTTCAATTCTTTTGTCTCCCCCACCAAGCTCGATTTCACGCTTACGGTCATACATTTCATTTATTTTATCAAACATATCCATAGCTTATTTATCCCCTTTTCCACTTTTGTCACACAGCTCATATAAAACACCAAAAGAATCCTTTGGGTGTAAGAAGGCTACCTCAGCTCCTCCTGCACCTGGTTTTGGTTCATCCGAGAGAATCCTTACCCCTTTTTCTCTTAATTCTTGCATTCTCTCACGAATATCAGAAACTCCAAAAGCTATATGTTGAATACCCTCACCACGTTTTTCAATATGTTTATAGATTGCACTATCTTCACTTGTTGGCTCTAATAATTCAAACTTCACATTACCCGCATCTATAAATGCGACACGTACTTGCTGAGACGGAACTTCTTCAATTTTCAGTAATTTAAGCCCAAGCGTCTCCGTGTAATATGTAATTCTCTCATCCAAGCTTTTGACAGCAATACCAATATGGTCCACTCTCTCCATCCTAACACCCCTCTGTTATAGTACATTTATATTTTAACTAATTTGAAAACAATTGGCTACGTACTTGTGTTATTTTCTAAATTTGATAAACTAAAAATAAGAAACAAAGGAGAGAACGAATATGAGTAATAAAAAATTTCAGAAGATAGTTGTATATTGTATGATAGCAATTATGGTAATCTCTACTTTAGCATTTGGTCTATCATTCTTCTAAAATCAAAACCTTGCGATTACAATTCTTCTGTAATCGCCTTTTTTCTTCCCTTTTTCTTTATTCCTTTGTAAGACTGTTTAATAACTAAGTACTCATCCATCTCTTCGATAAATTGATAGAGTGATGCCATTGCAAGAAATTTTTCGTGAGTTTCTGGCGAAGGCATTTTTGCAAATTCTTTTTTCACAATTTCTAATTTCTCTCTAAATCTTTTCGCTGTGTTGCCGGAGTGTACATTTTCAGCCAAATCCTCCATAAAATCCGCCACTAACTCCGCTTGCTGTACCATAACAGGCAATGTTGTAATTTTTGGTAATACGCGTTCAATAATTTCAAATTGTCTCTCACGCATATCAAAATAAAGATAGAATTCATTCTGTTTTCGGGTTAAATGGTTTTCAACATCCTTGAAGGCTAAAGATTTTGCTCTATTTAAAAGATTTTCCGCCTCAATGAGTTCTTTCCCATCCCAAGAGGTATCACCATTACGTAGGTATTTCACGATTTCAGAGAAGATCGAACGGTAAATGGTCTCTAACTCGTCAATATATCGTTCTAAGTCCTTCTGGTAATCGCCCATATACATATTTACCGCTAGACCTGTACCAAAGCCTATTGCCATCAAGGTAAGCTCATTTAGAAATAATTCAAGAGTGAAGTTAGCTTCTGAGTATATGTGCATAATAATTACTACACTTGATATAAATCCAGCAGATACATTTATTGAAACAATTGTAGGTATAAATAAAAGAATCATAATCCCAAGCACAATAGGGTTATAAGCAAAGCTTTCAAACAAAAGATAGGCAAATGCCATGCCTATAAAACTCGCTACCAACCTTGTATAGACTGCATGTACAGACTTTCTTTTTGTTGTCTGAATGCATAGTATTGTTAGAATAGCTGCTGAGGATGCAAAGTCTAAATTGAAATAGCTCGCGATTGCGATAGCAATTGTGGCACCTACTGCTGTTTTAATAGTTCGATAGCCGATTTTATATTTTTTAATATCGACTTCCTCCTTTAAACATCCATACTGAAAATTGCGACAAAATAAAATGTTAGAAAACTAGGCTGATTGCCAAGCTTTTAGCAACCAGCCCTCGTTTTCGATTTTGCAATAAGAAGCCATTTGCTATCTTATCCATAAAGCCTGTCCCAAAATGAATTAAGACTAGGTTTTCTTAATAGAAACAACTATTACAGTTCTTCGCAGTACTCTTCAAAGTTACCTTGCAGGTTTGTAACTACTGACATAGGATCATGACCTTCAATTTCATGTCTTCCAACATCTGCAACCACTTTACCATCTTTTAATAAAACAAATGCTGGTGATGATGGAATATGCTCATCTCCAAAGAAATGACGCGCAGCAGCAGTCGCTTCTTTATCTTGACCAGCAAACACAGTTACTAGGTGATCTGGACGTTTATCATAATGAATAGCGTTCGCTGCTGCTGGACGTGCAATACCACCTGCACAGCCACATACTGAGTTAACCATTACAAGAGTTGTACCAGGACGAGCAAATGCTTCCTCAACCTCTTCTGGTGTACGTAGTTGTTCATAGCCCGCACCTTCAATTTCAGCACGTGCTGTTCTTTTAATTTCTTCCATAAATAAATCGTAATCCATATTCATGATTTATCGCTCCTCTCAACTATTCATTTTAACATAAAGCTGTGAAATTGCAGACATTCTTGCTTTTAAGGAAATAATTTTGAAACACCCTGTGTAACAGTAATTTCTCCTCGTAGTATGGCCTCTTCTATTGACTTTACTTGAATTTTACGATTAGAATTTTGGAAAAAAGAATCGATCAGTGAATCTCGTATCATCGTATGAAACCACTCTTTCGTTTGCTCAAGACGCCTAGATTCCCAAATATCTGTTCTTTTAATGGTTTGCTCAAATTCGCAAATCATCTCCCATATATCTGATAAGCCTGTTTTTTCTATCGAGGAAGCAGGGAGAGCCCTACTCATCCACCCAGGTGTTGCTGGCTGTAGAAAGTGCAAAATTTGCATATACTCACGAACTGTCCTGCGAGCCTTCTGAACATTATCACCATCACTTTTATGAACAACTATTCCATCCGCTAGCTCCATAATCCCTTTTTTCATGCCTTGTAATTCATCCCCAGCACCTGTTAGCACTAATAGAAGGAAAAAGTCTACCATTCCGCGCACATATGTCTCACTCTGACCGACTCCAACGGTTTCTATTAGAATAACATCGTATCCCGCAGCCTCACATAAAAGCATCGTTTCTCTCGATTTTTTATGAACGCCACCTAGAGTACCTGCACTTGGAGATGGCCGTACAAATGCACTCTTGTTCCGGCTCAGCTCCTCCATGCGTGTTTTATCTCCTAAAATACTTCCACCAGATAGTGTAGAACTAGGATCGATTGCTAAAACTGCTACCTTTTTCCCCATATTACATAGCATTGTTCCAAAGGCTTCTATAAAAGAACTCTTTCCTGCACCAGGCACCCCCGTAATCCCTATCCGAATACTTTTCCCCGTATAGGGTAGGAGCTCCTGTAAAAGCCTTTGAGCCTGTTCCTTATGCTCATGATGCGAGCTTTCAATAAGGGTGATGGCCTTTGAAAGGGACGTTCGATGTCCGAATCGAATTTCTTCTACTAGCTGATTTATATTAACAGGATCCGGACTTTTCTTCTTAAACTTTTTAGGTTTAATGGTTAGTCCATCATGACCACCTTCTACACCAGATCTAACATTTAATGCACCCTTATCCTGCTGAAGGTTTTCCTTACGTTCCATTATTCAGACACTTCCTCGTATCCCAAACGTCGGTAAATTTCTTCGATGATTTTTATAGCAGAAACCGGGATTACTGTACCAGGTCCAAAGATAGCCACTGCACCGGCATCATATATATATTGATAATCCTGAGCCGGTATTACCCCACCAACAATAACAATAATATCCTCGCGACCAAGCTTTTGTAGTTCTTCAATTAGTTCTGGCACCAGTGTTTTGTGTCCAGCAGCAAGCGAAGATACACCTACACAATGAACATCATTTTCAACAGCCATTTGTGCTGCTTCTTCTGGGGTCATGAACAATGGCGATATATCTACATCGAAGCCAAGATCTGCATAGCCTGTTGCTACTACCTTTGCTCCACGATCATGCCCATCCTGTCCCATTTTTGCTACAAGGATACGAGGACGGCGCCCTTCATTTTCTAAAAATTCTTCTGTCATTTGCTTTACTTCTTTAATCAGCTCATCATCTGAGAAATTGGAAGAGTACACACCAGAAATTGAACGGATGACTGCTTTATGTCGACCCGAAACTTTTTCGATTGCATCAGAGATTTCTCCTAAGGACGCTCGAGCACGGGCAGCATCCACAGCAACAGCCAATAAGTTTTCCTCACCAGTTTGTGCAGCATTCGTTAAACGATCTAATTGTTTTTGTACTTCGTCTTCATCACGCTCTGCTTTTAATCTCTCTAAACGCTCGATTTGTTTTTGACGAACAATAGTATTATCAATATCCAGAATATCGATCGGTTCCTCTTTATCTAATAGATATTTATTTACCCCAACAATGGTTTCTGCTTTAGAATCAATTTTCGCTTGGCGTTTTGCAGCAGATTCCTCTACTTTCATTTTAGGCAAGCCTGTTTCGATTGCTTTTGCCATTCCACCTAGCTCTTCTATTTCATTGATTAATTCCCATGCTTTTCGAGTAAGCTCCTCAGTTAACTTCTCTACATAATAGGAGCCGCCCCATGGATCAATTACCTTTGTCATTCCAGTTTCCTCTTGAAGAAATAGCTGAGTATTACGAGCAATTCTAGCTGAGAAGTCTGTTGGTAAGGCAATGGCTTCATCTAATGCATTTGTGTGAAGAGATTGTGTATGTCCCATTGAAGCAGCATTTGCCTCGATAAGAGTTCGCGTCACATTATTAAACGGATCCTGTTCAGTTAAAGACCAGCCCGAGGTTTGTGAATGAGTACGTAAAGCAAGAGACTTTGGATTTTTCGGATTAAACGTGCTCATCATTTGGGCCCAAATCCGTCGAGCAGCACGCATTTTGGCTACTTCCATGTAATAGTTCATCCCAATTGCCCAGAAGAATGACAGCCTAGGAGCAAATGAATCAATATCAATTCCTGCCTTCAAGCCGGTACGAACATATTCCAGCCCATCAGCTAATGTATAAGCTAATTCAATATCATTCGTAGCTCCGGCCTCTTGAATATGGTAGCCGGAAATAGAAATAGAATTAAATTTTGGCATGAACTTACTAGTGTATTCAAAGATATCAGCAATAATTTTCATAGACATCTCAGGTGGATAAATGTACGTATTACGCACCATATATTCCTTTAAAATATCATTTTGGATTGTACCCGCAAGCTGCTCAGGTGTCACCCCTTGCTCTTCTGCTGCTACAATATAGAAGGCCATAATTGGTAATACAGCACCATTCATTGTCATTGAAACCGACATTTGGTCTAATGGAATACCATCAAATAGTATTTTCATGTCCTCAATTGAATCAATGGCAACCCCGGCTTTCCCTACATCCCCTTTTACCCTTGGATGTGTAGAGTCATAGCCACGGTGAGTGGCTAAGTCAAATGCAACTGATAACCCTTTTTGACCCATTGCTAAATTACGACGATAAAATGCATTCGATTCTTCTGCTGTAGAAAACCCTGCATATTGACGAACTGTCCATGGACGAGCTACATACATCGTTGGATAGGGTCCACGTGTATTTGGTGCCACTCCAGAAACGTCATTAAGATGAGCTGCATTTTCAATATCTTTCTTATTATAAAATTCATTTACTTCAATGCCTTCGTTTGTCATAAAGCTGCGACTAGAACGTAGCTTCTCAGTTACTAAAACATCTTTAATTTGAATCGATTCGAAATTTGGCTTACTCATCATTGTACCTCCTTCAAGCTTTCTAGAATCTCAGATAGCTTATCGACAATATTTTGACCAGCAAATATAAAGCCATTTAAACCTTTTCCAAGCCATTCCTCTTGCTCTTCTTTAAATTTGCCTGCAGCATCTAATAGCAAGCCTTCCAGTTTTGACTCTAGAATTGAAGGGACAAGTAGTCTTGTATCTTCGTCCTTTGCGGCAATCACTACATAATCATAATTTGCATTTTCTAACCAAGCTATAGCTTCTTCAACACTTTGTAGTTCTCCTGACTTCTCGGGTACGATCCCGGCAGTAGCAATAAAGCCCTCCACAAAATCTGCACGTGGTTTAAAATCTTTTAATTTTCCATAGGTTAAAATCGCAATTTTCGGTTGAAGGTTTTTGTAGTTCACACGCAGGTTTTCAAAGGGAATCGCTAACCTTTTAATATCTGCAAATTGAGCATGTGTATCCGCAGGTACTTCATCATTTGGATTAGCATAAATATTAGTCCCAATTAGTGAGTGATTTCTCGTAGCAACAGCTTTAACTCTATTTTTGTATACCTTATCGATATCAGACTGTAATTCACCAGAATGTGTGTAAGCTTCAATTCCCCCAGCTTTCTCGATATCTAAAAAAAGTGCCCAGGCTTTTTCTACATATTCAGCAGTTAATGTTTCAATAAAGTACGAGCCTCCAGAAGCATCTAAAACATTTTCAACATAGGACTCTTCTTTTAAAACTAACGCAACATTGCGAGCAATTCGCATTGATTTATCATTAGGCTTTGTTAAGCAATCATGTGGATGGACTGTAAAATAGTCTGCTCCTCCAATTAGTGCAGCAAAGGCTTCATTACCCGCACGTAATAGATTCACAAATTCATCGGCTTTTGTATAACTGCGTAATGAGCTTTCTGCTAGTACCGAAATTTTTGTAGCCTCTTCCATTCCATAGGCTTGTGAAAACGCTTTCCACATCACTTTAAATGCTCGTAGCTTTGCGATTTCCGAAAAGAAATCTGTATCAATAGCAAAGTTTACAAAAAATTGGGCTGTGAACTTTTCGAAATCACCTACAGATTGAGCATATTTGTTGGCTAAAGCAAGAGCAATAGCCAACTCTTGGACAGCATTTGCACCATCATTATGATAAGGCACAAGATTTGCTGCAGCTGTTTTAACCTTTTCAAAATTAATCGAGCTAATTGGTTCGTTACTAAGAATAAACCCTTCTATATTCGGATTATCTATTATACTGAAAACATTTAAAATTGGGTCATTTTCATTTTCTACAAAAATTTTAAATGAATTTTCAGATAAAAATCGAGCTAATTTAGTTAAATTTTCATCGTTCCAGGAAAATGAAACAAGACTATTGATCGTTATACAGTCATTCCCTTTTTCAATACTAGCTTGTAAAGAGCTAAAAAATTGCTCAGACGTTTCCCCATAAATTTGCTGTGCAATATTAAAAGTATCACTTGCTTTTAATGAGCGGATAGTTGAAATTTGTTGTTCTAATTGCTCGTCTAATTTATCCACTAGCATTTCTTTTGTATAAAGAGGCTGTAATGTTACACCTTCAATAGTATTTGTAAATAATGTTTCAAACGGTTTCCCCTTTAATGCTTTTATTGCTTGTTCTTTCCACTCATCATAACTAACAGCTGGAAATTGAATATCCTTCATTTGAATTGACATATTCTCGCTTAAAAGCTTCCCCCTTTAACTATATCCGCTTTGATTTCTAAGACACTATTTTAAAATCATATAGTACATTTTTAACTAGTTCATGCATAACACAACTCATCTAGTTAAAGATTAAAGTATATATTAATTCTACATTAGAAAAGCTTTCCAATAAAGTATAAAAAACACAACTCCACACCAATGGCGAGTTGTGTTTTCTTTTACCTATATTCTTTAAAGCTTTTAATAGACCGACATTGTATCTTTGTTTACATTTTCCAGAATCTCTTTTACTCGATTCAGGAATTTGCCGCAAATTAGTCCATCTAAAATACGATGGTCTAGGGATAGACATAAATTCACCATATCACGGGCAGCAAACATGCCACCTTCCATGATTACTGGCCTTTTAACAATCGACTCGACCTGTACAATAGCAGCTTGTGGGTAATTGATAATCCCCATAGACTGAACTGAGCCAAATGAGCCAGTATTATTGACAGTAAATGTCCCACCTTGAATATGCTCTGAACGAAGCTTTCCGTTTCTAACAAGTGTGGACAGTTCAGAAATTTCCTTAGCAATACCTTTAATAGACTTTTCGTCTGCATGTTTGATGACAGGTACAAAAAGGGCATCCTCTGTTGCAACTGCGATGGAAATGTGAATATCCTTCTTTTGTATAATTTTATCATCCGCCCAAACAGAATTCATCATCGGGAACTCTTTTAACGCTCTTGCTATTGCTTTTATAAAGAAAGCAAAATAAGTTAAATTAAAGCCTTCCTTTGCTTTGAATTCATTTTTGATAGAATCTCGATAGCTTACAAGATTCGTAACATCCACTTCCATCATCATCCAGGCATGTGGAACCTCTTGCGTACTTCGAACCATATTTTTTGCAATTGCTCTTCGCACAGATGAAACAGGTATTTCTATGTCCCCATTTACACTTTGTACTGAAGATTCCTTGGTTGGTATAGATACAGGTTTTTCTTCTACCTGTTGTGCTATTGTTTCCATTTCAATCTTGGCTGAAGTATCTGCTTGCGGTATTTGACCGTCTTCTATTAGCTTTTGTAGATCTTTTCTTGTAATACGTCCTTCTAAACCTGTGCCCTCCACTAGCTGTAAATCAATATTATGCTCCTCGGCAATTCGTAAAACAGCTGGCGAATAACGTTTTTTTGAAGCTCCTAAAGAATTTGATTCCTTTTTCAGGGCTTTGGATTCGTCCTTTTGCTGAGGCTGATTGGCATTTAAGATTGCTGAGCTGACATTTGGATTCTTAGGTTGAACAGTTACTTTTTCAGTTGCAGCATCTGTTACTTCCACCGAACAAATTATCGTACCAACCTCTAGTGCCTCACCTTCTTTTGCAATGAGCTCTTTAATCGTTCCAGTAAAAGAAGAAGGAATTTCTGCATTTACTTTATCAGTTACCACTTCCGCTATTGGATCGTATTTGTTGACCTGATCACCGGGCTTAACCAACCATTTTTCAATTGTACCCTCGGTCACACTTTCTCCAAGCTGTGGCATTAAAATATTTTCAATAGACATATAATATCCCCCTTTTAGAACGCGGCTAAGCTGCGCATTGCCTGTTCTATTTTTTCAGGATTAATCATGAAATATTTTTCCATTGTTGGTGCATATGGCATAGCAGGAACATCTGGTCCAGCTAATCGCTTAATAGGTGCATCTAAATCAAATAAACAGTGCTCTGCAATAATTGCAGCAACCTCACTCATAATGCTACCTTCTTTGTTATCCTCTGTCACTAATAATACTTTTCCAGTCTTACTTGCTGCTTCAATGATTGCTTCCTTATCTAATGGATAAACAGTTCGTAAGTCTAAAATATGGGCTTCTATACCATCTGCTGCAAGTCGTTCTGCGGCTTGAATAGCGAAATTTACAGCTAAACCATATGTTATTACCGTGATGTCATCGCCTTCACGTTTTACGTCGGCCTTACCAATAGGCAGTACATAGTCCTCAGAAGGTACTTCCCCTTTTATTAAACGATATGCACGCTTGTGCTCGAAAAATAATACTGGGTCTTCGTCTCGTATTGCTGCCTTTAGCAAGCCCTTCGCATCATATGGAGTGGAAGGAATAACAATTTTCAATCCTGGTGTACCTGCAAATAAGGCTTCTACTGATTGAGAGTGATAGAGCGCCCCATGAATTCCACCACCAAATGGTGCACGAACTACGATAGGACAGTTCCAATCATTATTTGTACGATAACGGATTTTAGCCGC
Source organism: Ureibacillus chungkukjangi (assembly GCF_044795995.1). Classification (NCBI taxonomy): domain Bacteria; kingdom Bacillati; phylum Bacillota; class Bacilli; order Caryophanales; family Caryophanaceae; genus Ureibacillus; species Ureibacillus chungkukjangi. The sequence goes on from NZ_CP085009.1 coordinate 2,293,074, forward strand.
CTCTGAAACGATTTGGTTCACCGCCGGCATGATGAAGTCAGCAAATTGCATCTCAGCAATCGGACGCATACCAACCATAGCGGCACCAATTGCCACACCAGCAATCGCACTTTCTGCTAAAGGAGTATCTAATACTCGATATTCACCAAATTCATCATATAAGCCAGCTGTCGCCTTAAATACCCCACCTTTAAGACCAACATCCTCACCTAATATAAAAACACGCTCATCACGTTGCATTTCTTCCTTCATAGCCATTTGAATTGCTTCAATATAAGAAATCACTGCCATTAGCTCTCTTCTCCTTCCTCGTACACGTATTTCAGTGCATGCTCTGGAGGTGCATACGGAGCATTTTCCGCATAATTTGTAGCTTCATTGACGATATTCATTATTTTTTCATTCAATTGTGCAAGATCATTTTCTGTTGCTGTCTTTGACTCAATTAAATAGTTCTCAAATAATTTGATTGGGTCATTTGCTTTACCTTCTGCAATATCCTCAGCAGTGCGATATTGACGGTCGTCGTCATCTGACGAATGCGCTGTCAAACGGTAAGTGACCGTTTCGATTAAGCTCGGCCCTTCCCCACGTCTCGCACGATCTGCCGCCTCTTTAACAACTTCATAAACTGCTAATGGATCTTTGCCATCAACAGTTACACCTGGCATTCCATAGCCGATAGCTCGATCAGAAACCTTTGCACACCCCAATTGCTTTTCAATTGGTACAGAAATCGCATATTGGTTATTTTCAACTAAAATAATAACAGGTAGCTTATGAACACCAGCAAAATTAGCTCCTTCGTGAAAATCTCCTTGATTTGTAGAGCCTTCCCCGAGGGTCACAAACGCTAAGTAGTCTTCATTTCTCATCTTCCCTGCAAGTGCTACACCAACCGCATGTGGTATTTGTGTCGCCACAGGAGATGACCCTGTAATTATCCGATTTTTCTTCTGTCCAAAGTGGCCAGGCATCTGACGTCCGCCAGAATTTGGGTCCTCTGCTTTTGCAAAGGCAGAAAGCATTAAATCTTTTGGTGTCATACCAAAATGTAAAACGACACCCATATCACGATAATACGGTGCGATATAATCCTTTGTTTCATCTAATGCAAAAGCCGCTCCAACCTGTGCTGCTTCTTGACCTTGACAAGAAATAACAAATGGAATTTTACCTGCTCGGTTAAGTAGCCACATTCTTTCGTCAAGTCGTCTTGCTGTTAACATCGTCTCATACATTTTTAGTACTGCTTCATCAGATAGCCCTAATTGCTGATGTTTAATCTTTTCTTCTCCCACAAAAACATCCCCTTTCGCTAAAGTGGAAAGCTTCAATAATTTACCCTATCCCTTAAAATAGTTTAGGAATCAATATTTGTTAATAAAAATTCTATTAATCTATTGTTTAAAAATGAATCGCTTTTCCTTCAACAGCAAGTGCTGCTTCACCAATAATTTCACTAAGTGATGGATGAGGGTGAATGGTTTGACCGATCTCCCAAGGTGTTGCATCTAATAGCATGCCCAATGCTGTTTCTGAAATTAAATCAGTTACATGTGGTCCAATCATATGAACACCTATTAAATCATTCGTTTCTTTATCTGCAATAATCTTGACGAACCCTTCAGCATCGCCATAAACTAAAGCTTTTCCAATGCCTTTAAACGGAAACTTTCCTACTTTGATATTGATCCCCTTACCCCTAGCTTGCTCTTCAGTTAAACCGATACTTGCAGCCTCTGGATAACTGTAGATACAGCGGGCAATATTTGTATAATCAATTTGTTTCTTTTCACCATTAGCAATATGTTCAACCGCTGCAATTCCTTCATGTGAAGCAATATGAGCCAATTGCATACCCCCGATGACATCTCCAATGGCGTAAATATGCTTTTCTTTCGTTTGATATACTTCATTTACTTTTATGAAATTACCTTCACATTCAATTTCTGTATTATCCAAACCGATTCCGTCAATATTCCCAATCCGCCCAACAGCTACTAATAGTTTTTCCGCCACAAAGGATTGATTCTCTCCATTTATGCTGGCAGAAATCTTAATGCCATTCTCCAGCTCTATGGATTCGGCTAGAATATTTGCGTTTTTTACGATTTCTACGCCTCTTTTTTCAAGGTGTTTTTCCATTTCATTTGATACTTCTACATCTTCTGTTGGCAATATTCGTTCACCATACTCTATGACTGTAACTTTCACCCCAAAGTCAACTAACATAGAAGCCCATTCAATACCGATGACTCCCCCACCAACTACAATAATGGAAGTTGGTAATACTTCTAATTCTAAAGCGTGATCTGATGAAAGAATCGTTTGACCGTCAACATTTATCCCATTTAAATTTCGAGGGCTTGACCCCGTTGCTATAATCACATTTTTTGGTAGCAGCATTTCATTTTCTTGCCCTGCCATTTCTACCGATATTGTTCCTGGCATCGGTGAAAAAATAGATGGCCCTAAAATTCTACCCATTCCATAATAAACATCGATTTTCCCCTTTTTAACCAATGCTTTAACACCATTATGGAGCTGCTCTACGATGGATGTCTTTCTATCTTGAACTTGCGAGAAATTCAGCTTTACCTCAGGAGCTTCTACTCCAAAGCTTTTTGCATTAACTGTTTGACGGTAAACCTCCGCACTTCTTAATAAGGCTTTACTTGGGATACAGCCCTTATGAAGACAAGTACCACCTAATTGTTCTTTTTCAACGATCGCTGTTTTAAGTCCAAGCTGAGCGGCTCTTATTGCAGCTACATAGCCTCCTGTTCCACCACCCAGAATGACTAAATCATATTCTTGAGACAAATAAATTCCCTCCTAACCAAATTGGGAAGCAAAGATTTTCTACTTCACTTCCCTCATTGACTTTCAAATCATCAAAAGATTATCTTCCATTTAATATATTTTTCCCGTTCTGTAAAAATTGTGAGCGGGATTTCGCCATACGTTCAATTCGTTCTTCTGCAAGACGATTTGCCGCTAGATATGTTGGAATATTATCACGTTTTGAGATTTCAAATATTTTAGCAATGCTATCGTAGATTGTTTCTACACGCTTCATAGCTCTTTCTCTATTATAACCATATAATTCATCTGCAACATTGATTACTCCACCTGCGTTAATTACGTAATCAGGTGCGTAAACAATACCCATTTCATGAATGATATCGCCGTGTTTTGAATCTTTTAATTGGTTATTGGCAGAACCTGCAATTACCTTTGCTTTTAATTGAGGAATTGTTTCATCATTGATGATTGCCCCAAGTGCACAAGGTGCGAAGATATCCACCTCTTGCTGATAAATTTCATCTGGTGCTACCGCGATAGCGTTAAAGTCATTAACAACTCGATCGATTGCTTTTTGATTGATGTCAGTAACAACTAATTTTGCGCCTTCTTTATATAAATATTCACATAATGTATAGGCAACATTTCCAAGACCCTGAACTGAAACCGTTCTACCTTGTAAGCTATCTGAACCAAAGGCTTCTTTTGCAGCAGCCTTCATGCCAAGATATACACCATAAGCAGTAATTGGAGATGGATTTCCTGAAGAACCAAATGTTGGAGAAATACCAGTTACATAATTCGTTTCCTCATGAATTAAGTCCATGTCAGATACTGTTGTTCCAACATCTTCCGCTGTAATGTATCGACCATTTAAGCCTTGAATAAAACGACCTAATGCACGAAACATCTCTTCATTTTTGTCTTTAAAGGGATCTCCGATGATAACAGTTTTACCTCCACCAAGGTTTAGACCTGCAGCCGCATTTTTATAAGTCATACCACGAGCTAGACGAAGTGCATCTTCAATTGCTTGCTCTTCTGTTGCATACGTCCACATTCTACATCCACCTAATGCTGGGCCAAGTGTTGTGTCATGAATAGCAATAATTGCTTTCAATCCAGAAGTTTTATCTTGGCAAAAAACTACCTGCTCATAATCGTATTTTTCTAAGTATTTAAAGATTTCCATTACAATCCCTCCAAGAAGTAAGCGTTTTCTTTCTCGAATATTACTTAATTGAACTTAAATCATACTAGTATTGCTAACAAATTTCTTACCTATATTAAACATACTTTTTATTCTGGAAATAGGCAACCATTAATCCCGAAATTGTTATATTGGGAATTTTTTGAACTATCCAAAAATATTATTCATTTTATGTAAAGGTTTAGTGTTCCTTGACTTTCAAATTGACCATTGTAAAATAAAAGTAATAGTGAGGTGTTATTAAAAATGGCAAGGATGTTAGCTTTTATTGTTATGTTGATTCCTGCTTTAATGGCTGGTGCTGGAATCAAATTTATGCGTGATACATTATTTAGTAAATTAATATCACCATTCCCTTGGTTATGGCTACAATTTATCATCGGTATTATTTTCTTAGTTGTTGGGCTTGGCTTTTTTGCTGGGTTTTTATACCATAGAGATCGTAAAAATGGAAAAATCCCACCAAAGGTTCAGTAAACAATTTATTTTGACATAAAAATAGACGTTCGATTTTAGGGTACCCAAATCCCTTAAAATTGAACGTCTATTTTATTATTTTTACTTCGTTCTGCCTTAGCTACTATATCCGGGAAGTCCGTAATCCAACCGATTACTGATGGATCAGGGTAAGCTAAAAATGATTCCTTACCAGTAATGGAGTAGTATCGTAAGCCCTTACCTGTATCAATACAAGCTCTAAAATATTCACGTTTATAATATCTTTTATGTGCATGAACAGCATCTATATGTGATTGTTTAGATAATTCCTGCCAGTTGTATTTCTTAGTTATAATAATAGCCGTTTGGAATTCTGGTCTTTGCATTTTAACAATACGTAATAATTCGTCATGAAATGAGGAAAAATGACTACCCTTTGGTAACTCTAATCCCCTCAATCCGTCAATAACAGCGTTACGATTTTCAAGTAATGATTCCTTCAATTCAATATTTAAAGGCAGGTTATGAAGATTTGCCCATTCTACAACTTCCGTTAAGGTAGGGATTTTGTCTTTTGAAAACCTTCTCAAAATATGCTTACCTAATGAATACCTTCTTAATTCCTCGTAGGTGCATTCATTAATTTTCTTTTTTACACCCGTCAATCGAAATAGCTCTATATCATGAAACACAACTAGGCAATTATCCTTTGTACACTGTACATCTAGCTCAATTCCATCAGCACCAAGCTTCCGAGCTTTCTCAAAGGCTTTAAATGAATTTTCTAATGCATAGCCAGATGCCCCACGGTGGGCAAATATAGGGATTCGCTTTGTCATTTATACATTCAACTCTCCAAACTCTATTAAAAACTTCCCCTGTGTACTTTTATTTAGTAAAGAGGATTTTTTACCTATCTGAATGAGTGTACCAGGATTAGCTTCTTTTTTCACAACAATCTCTTCTTTACCACTAACTTTAACAGCTTGCATCAGCTGCTGAATTTCATTATCAATCTGCTCAGAATTGACTTTCTTTTTTTCTAATTCTTTTTGTAAAACCTGCAAGCCCTGCAGTTGCATTCTGTTAAGTCTGCTCTTATGTTGGTTTGCTTCGTGCAGTTTTGCTGTTAACTCGAAAATTTCTTCACGGATACCTTTTAAAAGGGCTGCTCTTTCATGAATATTATCAAGAGCTTCCTGTTTACTTAAGCATTCGATTACCAGCTCTGTCCTTCTATCTAATCTATTTCCCGAGAATGCAGTAATAATTGAATTTTTAGCTACAGCTTTACCACCAATAATTTTCCCTTTGTTTTCATCAAGAGAAATTATGTTCGCCACTAAATAAGAGCCTAGCGAATAAAATCCTATGACAATTTCATTTTTGGCAACCAAATTAGCATCATTCACATGCTTTACGAAAATGCTACCCTCTGCTTCTACCTCTGTTTCACTAAGACCAAAAATACCGCCCTTTATATAGATATCACCATTTAGGGATTGTATAAGCTTAGCTCCAGTAATCCCTTCTGGACTTTCAATGGAAATATCACCTGTAGCCTTCACGGAATAGCCACTACAGACGGTGCCTTGGACTGAAACAGAACCATCGAAGTCGATGTTGCCAGTTCCCAGGCCCACATCTCCTTCGATTTTTAAATGATTACTCACCGTAAGAAGTCCATGATGATTTTCAACAGCACCTGTTTTTGAGGCATAAAGAATTATTTTATTATCCTTTTCTATTTCATAGGCAGCCTGGGAATCATATTTAAGCGGTATATCATCACCGTATGGAGCTGGTACACTTTCTCCAAAAATATTTTTTCCATCAATACCTGGCTGAGCAGGAATCTTTTCACCTAACCAATCGCCTTCTTTGATTTCAAAAATGAAATTCATTTCAAAATAATCCGCCTTTCCATCTTCATGGATGACGGGTTTTCTTTCAGGAATTTCTAAATAGGTAATCTTTGCATCTTCACCTTTTACAGGTTCGGTGCCTTCAGCGATGCAATAGGTCTTACCTGCAATTATTTTTTCAGTATCAATCTCTTTAATACCATGAGTGATATGATGTTTACTTAATAGTTCATCTAAATTGAGAAGGATTTTATTTTGATTATTTTTTATTTGTTCAGTCGTTTCGTTCAAAGTGATATTTGCCGACATATTATCCTTTGCAATTTCTATTTCAATAATTGGCAGCCATTGACCAATTTCAACCGGTTGAGTAGATACCATACCTAATGCACTTTTGAGGAGAGCAAAATTGGTCAATCTGATCCTTGGATACTTACGTACGAGTTGGTCAAAGTCTTTTAATTGAAAGTTAGCTTGAATTGTTTTTAATAACACTTTATTATTTTCTTCGATAATTTCGATAAAATCGTTAGTAAAAATAATCATACAAAACACCTCTACAAACCAGTATAAATAAAATTTTCCAGTTTGTTTAGACAAAATGCCCTAAATTAGTAAAATATTACTTTTGATGCATCATTATTTCATATTTTCAAAAAATTAAATATTTATAAGACAATTTACTCTATCTTTTCTTTTGATGCATCTTGCTGCTGCTGGATGACTTCAATTTTTGTTTCATGCTGAACTTCAATTTTCATTTCCTGCTGCTTTTCCTCTACTTTTTCAATCGACTTAGGAACGTCATCAGTATCACATCTCGGCTTAACATAAACCATTGCTTGCGAGCTATCCTTAACTCCTTCTGTTGTCGGGTCGATGATAATTCCAAATAAAGCTAGAATTAGCAAAATCGATTCTAATGATTGTTGTATCTTCGCACTCATTAGAGTAATATCTACATCAAATATAGAAGCCACTTGATTTGCTAACAGAACGAATGCAGAAATAATTGCTACCCAAAATTGTCTATGCCTTATACGAACCTTCCAATTTATCTTCATATTTTATCTCCAATCGCTAGATAATAGTATAGTTTCTATTTCTATTCTATTTGCTAACTTGCTAGAGACCTTACATAATTGCCTATCCTTTAAAATAAAAAGCATATCTAGTCACAGCTTTAAGCTGGATTAGATATGCTATAGTAAATAATCTCTTAAGAAGCCACCAATTCAATACGAATCTTGTCCGCAATCATGGCGATGAACTCAGAATTTGTTGGTTTTGATTTTAAGTGATGCACTGTGTAGCCGAACATTTGCGAAATGGATTCGTAATTGCCTCGGTTCCATGCTACTTCGATTGCATGGCGGATAGCACGTTCTACACGTGAAGGCGTTGTACTGAATTTTTTCGCAATTTCTGGATATAGAATTTTTGTTACAGATCCTAATAATTCAATATCATAGTAAACCATTTGGATGGCTTCTCTTAAATAAGAGTAACCTTTAATATGTGCTGGGACACCGATTTCTTTTATAATTGCTGTAATTGTTGTATCTAACTGACGTTGGTTCACTTTAGCTTGTCCTTCTGGTTGAAGGATGCTTTGTCTTTTTACACTCTCTGTTTTTTGTCCAGCACAGTGTAGAATTTTTTGTACAAGCTGTTCAAATTCAAATGGCTTTAACATAAAGTATGAAGCACCATATGTAACCGCTTGTTTCATAACATCTTCTTGTCCAAAGGCCGTAAGCATGATTACTTGCGTTTTAGCAAATGCGTCATCACTGTACATTGCTTCTAGAACGCCAAGACCGTCTAGATGTGGCATGATAATATCTAGAAGTAAAACGTCTGGATGAAATTCTTCTAACATTTTAATACAAAGCTTACCGTTTGATGCAGTTGCTACTACTTCAATATCAGGATGATTTTCAAAAAATTGTTCCATCGTTCTGACTAAATCGCGGTTATCGTCAGCAATTGCCACTCTTACTTTCGCCAAAAAAATTCCCCCTTAGATTATAAACAACACATATTCATCTTTAATAGTATCCCATCTCAATTTATGCCACATATTTACTATACTTGACAACACTACATTCGACAATCTTAAGTAAAAACCTTCTTTTATGCGAAAAATAATTATGTAGTATGAATGTTTCTTGTTGAATCGACATATTTCTAAAAAGATACAACTATAGAATCGATGTTCCTCCATGCATTAGTTTTATTTTAATAAAAAAAAAGGAAAAAGACTATACTTTTCAGTAAATATAGTCTTTATTCCTTATACACCTTATTTTGGTTCTTTCTTTAACATTTCATTTACCGTAATTGCGGCACCCTTTTGTGGTTGTTCGACAAACATATGGGTCACGGCTCCTACAAACTTTCCGTTCTGAATAACCGGGCTACCACTCATCCCCTGAAGTATTCCTCCGGTTTTTTCTAGTAGCACTTTATCCGTTACAACGAATTGCAAGATATTATCCTCTATCTTTACAATATCGATATCAAACGCTTCTACTTCTGATCCTTCTATAGCCGTGTAAATCTCAGCTTTACCTAGTGCAATTTCTTCATCTTTCATTATTTCAATCGGTTTTCGCAAATTGTTCTTTATTTCACTTTCCCAGCTACCAAAAATACCATATAGATCATTCGATTTGACATTCCCTAAACGAATGTTGTTATTTTCAATTACTGAGATTTTATAGCCAGGATTACCCGGACTGCTTTTCTTTATTTGTTCAATGGAGGCTAAAAATATTGATCCATCTGTAAAATCTGGTGGTTCATTTAACACACCATCAATTATTTGATGACCCAACGCGCCGTATTGTTTTGATTCCGGATCTATAAAGGTTAATGTCCCGATGCCATCCGTTTCATCTTTCAAAAAGGGCAAAATATTGTTTGCCTGCTCGCTTGTCAATGAAATATCACGTTGCTCTTGTGCTTTTTGTTTTACGGATAACGTAAGCTCTTTGGAGTCTAACTGTTGTTTAATTTTATCAACTGATGTTACTTCTGAGCCGTTTACTCCTTTAATTACGTCACCTTTTTTTAGCCATTGTCCATTTGGCAAAAGTACATCATGGGCAACGTAAACAAATGGCAATTGTAACTGTATCCCAATTGATTCGCCCATTGGTATTAATTTTTTCGCAAAGGCTTCAGCATTTGGCGATAAAATGAACACCATGAGTAATAGAAAAGTCAACAGATTACGCAAATGGCACTTCATAGTCCACCTCCTTTAAGATTTGTACATTTACTATGTGTCACTTGTACATCAATAATGAGAGGTAAATATTTGTCGTGAGAAATCTAAAGAAAGGGGGAATAAAGGAGTAGCCCTGTGATTGCTACTCCTAAAACTACATTTGACAAATATTTAAGCGAAAAATAAATTCTTTTTTGCAGTTAAACAAACAAGTTTTTCATTTCTTGTTTTCTAACTTCGGCAAGTTTTAAAAGTTCAGAAGCGTGCTGTAATGTAAGGTCAGTTATTTCTGAACCACTCATCATACGACTGATTTCTTCTACTCGATTTTGAATATCAATATTAGAAACCGTTGTATATGTTCTATTTTGTTCCACCTGTTTGCGAATTAAATAATGCTGATCTGCCATTGCTGCAACTTGTGGTAAATGGGAAATACATAATACTTGTGAAGAAACCGAAATAGCTGCAATTTTTTCAGCAATCGCTTGTGCAACACGGCCACTAACACCTGTGTCAACCTCATCAAAAATAATCGAAGTAATACCGTTAGATGAGGAAAACATTGTTTTAAGTGCTAGCATAATTCGAGATAACTCTCCACCGGATGCAATTTTTGGTAATGATTTAGGTGGTTCACCTACATTTGTTGATATATAGAATGATACATAGTCTTTCCCATTCAAATCGAAACTATGTAAGGTTTCAAAATTAACAATGAATTTCGCTTTTTCCATATGTAAATCACGCAATTGCTCCATAATGGCTTCACTTAATTTTGTTGCACATTGCTTTCGAATCTTCGTTAATGAAAGGGCTAAGTGCTCAAGCTCTTCTTCCATCTTGTTCAATTTTTTCTCGTAATTTTGAATTGTTTCATCTCGATTTTGAAGTTGGATTAATTCATCTTGAATTTTCTCAAAATAAATTAAAATTTCTTCAACTGTATTTCCATATTTTCTTTTCATCGTTTGATATTGTGCCAATCGATGCTCTACATCATTTAAACGTTCTGGGTCGAATTCTAGATCATCTAGGACATTTTTAATTTGATATGCAGCATCCTGCAGTGCATAAAAAGCAGAGCTTACCGTTTCAGTGGATTCTTTAAATTGCTCATCCAATTCGACGACATCCTCTAGAGCATTCATAGCATCCCCAATATTATCTAAGCCCTTCAACTCTCCAGAAATGGATTCATAGGCAATATTGGCGCGTTCAAAAATTTTGTGGAAATTAGATAAGCGTCTACGTTCTTCTACTAGCTGTTCTTCTTCTCCTAATTTCAAGCTTGCTTCTTCTAATTCACCAATTTGGAATTGATATAAATCAATTCTTTGAGCAAGACGTTGTTCATCGATATTAATGGATGCAATTTCACGCTTAAATTCTCTATATGCTTGATATTTTTCTGTATATTTTTCTTTGATTGGCGCTAACTCATTATGGGCAAAATGGTCAAGCAGATATATATGTCTCTTTTCATCCATAAGCTCCTGGCTTTCATGCTGTCCATGAATGTCAATTAATGTGGAACCAATTTCTCGAAGAATAGAAAGTGTTACTAATTTCCCATTAACACGGCAAACACTTTTTCCATTTTCGTTGATGTCTCGACGAAGAATAATCATTCCCTCATCAATGTCGACTCCGTATTCTTGAAGTTTTTCATAAATAGGATGGCTTTCATTCAAAACCATAAATAACCCTGTTAGCTCAGCCTTTTTCGCACCATGTCTTATAAATTCCAGTGAAGCTCGTCCACCTGCGAGTAAATGGACAGCATCTATAATGATCGACTTCCCTGCACCTGTCTCCCCTGTTAAAACCGTTAGTCCCTCTGAAAAATCCACAGTTAAATCATCTATAATTGCGAAGTTACGAATACTAAGTTCCTTTAACAAACATACATCACCTCTTAAGTTTGCTTAAATAATAAAAAGCCAAACATGAATAAAGTCATACGAAGCGTGGAATTCTACGCATTGTATAAAATAATAAATTAAATCATCCCAATAATTCGTTCTTTAATATCTTCACGGTCTTCTTCTCGACGGCAAATAATCAAAATTGTATCATCACCAGAAAGCGTACCTAATATTTCCGGCCATTCTAAATGATCGATTAAAACTGCGATTGCATTCCCATTACCAGGTAAAGATTTTAACATTAAAAAGTGCGCCACACCATCAATACTAACGAACGAATCCGATAATGCTCTTTGTAATTTTTGCAAAGGATTAAAGCGTTGGTCAGCAGGTAAGCTGTATTTATAACGACCATCCTGTAATGGTACCTTTACGAGATGCAATTCTTTTATATCACGTGAAACTGTCGCTTGCGTGACGTTATACCCAGCTTGTTTTAAGCAATCTACTAAATCATCTTGTGTCTCAATTTCGTTATTTGTTACGATTTCTCTTATGCGCATATGACGTTGACCTTTGTTCATTGCATTCACCTCTTATGAATATTTATGTATATTTATACTAACATTTCATAAATAAAACCACAAGAAAAAGTGGATAGCCCTAGAATCAGAGCCACCCACTACCATTATTTTAATTCATTATGAGCAAAATCTACTACTTCTTTAAAGCTCGTAAAGGCTTCAACTACTTGGTCTTCTTTTGGATTGACCAAATGGAATAAAAATTCGATATTCCCTTCTCCTCCTGTTATAGGAGAATAAGAAGCATTCTTCACAACAAAACCAATTTTCGTTGCCATATTTGCTGTTTCTTCAAGTACATCTAAATGCACTTTGGGATCACGGACAATTCCCTTTTTCCCAACATTCTCTCTTCCAGCCTCAAATTGTGGCTTTACTAAAGCCATGACATCTCCACCAGGAATTAAGATTGTTTTTAAAACAGGTAAAATAAGTGATAACGAAATAAAGGATACATCAATTGTTGCAAATTCCGGCAAGCCTTCTGTAAAATCCTCAGGCTTTGAATATCGAAAATTTGTCTTTTCCATAACAGTTACACGTTCATCTGAGCGAATTTTCCATGCTAACTGATTTGAGCCTACATCAAGTGCATAGCAATGCTTTGCACCATTTTGCAGAGCACAATCCGTAAATCCACCTGTAGAAGAGCCAATGTCCAGCATTAACTTTCCTGATACTGACATATCAAAGATTTCTAATGCTTTCTCTAATTTAAGGCCGCCACGACTCACATATTTTAGCTGTGAGCCTTTAAGTTGAAGTGGTGCCTCAATAGAAATTTTTTCTCCAGCCTTATCAATTCTTGTTTCGTTTGAATAAACAAGACCTGCCATTATAGAACGTTTTGCTTTTTCACGAGTCTCACATAAGCCTCTTTCAACAAGCAAAATGTCCACTCGCTCTTTTATTTGTTTTGTCATACTAATTTAGATCCTATTACTTTGTTGCTCTTTACTAGTTGTTCTATACGAGCAATTGCATCCTCTTTTGTTAAATGAATTTCTTCTAATAACTGATCGACGTTACCTTGTTCGATAAACAAATCAGGAATACCCATACGATCAATCATTACATCGACATACTGATTGTCGCTTGCAAATTCTAGTACCGCACTACCGAATCCACCTTGTAGGATGGCTTCTTCAATCGTTAAAATCGGCATTTTCTTTGCTAACAATTCATGTAACATATTTTCATCAAGCGGCTTGATAAAACGAGCATTTACAATTTTCACATCTATGCCTTGTTCAGCAAGCTCTGATGATGCCTCCATTGCCATAGGGATTGTAGTACCAAAGGTTAAGATACAAGCATCTTGCCCCTCTTTAAGTACTTCCCAGCTGCCAATTGGAATGGTTTTCATTTCTTCATCCATCACAACGCCTAATCCATTACCACGAGGATAGCGCAATGCAATTGGTCCATCGTTATATTCAAAGGCCGTTTTCACCATATGCTGACCTTCATTTTCATCCTTAGGCATCATTAACACCATGTTTGGTAAGTGACGCAGGAATGAAATATCAAACACACCCTGGTGAGTTTCGCCATCAGCACCAACTAAACCTGAACGGTCAATTCCAATAACTACATTTAAGTTTGGTCTAGCGATATCATGTAATACTTGGTCATAAGCTCTTTGAAGGAAAGTAGAATAAATAGCTAAATAAGGCTTCATTCCTTGTGTAGCAATTCCAGCTGCCATTGTCGTTGCATGCTGTTCTGCAATGCCGACATCAAAGAATCGATTTGGGAAGTCTCGTTGTATACCCTCCATCTTAGAACCAACAGGCATCGCAGGCGTGATTGCTACAATTCGCTCTTCATTTTCCATAAGCTTACGTACTGAGTCAGAGATTAAATTACTCCAGCCTGGACCTTTTGCCTTTGCTTTGACAAAGTCACCTGTTTCCATTTTATACGGGCCAGTTCCATGCCATGTCCCTACAGTATCTTCCTCTGCAGGTTTATAGCCCTTCCCTTTTTTCGTAATCACATGAACAATTACAGGTCCTTTTACTTTTTTTGCATATTCCAAGGTTTTTTCTAATGCCTCAAAATCATGACCATCGATTGGCCCTAAATATTTGAAGCCCATTTCTTCAAAGAAGACACCAGAAACTACTAAGTATTTCAAGCTATCCTTAACACGTTCAGCTGTACTAGCAACTTTTCCGCCTAATACAGGAATTTTCTTCATAAGCACTTCTAGCTCTTCTTTTGCTTTTGAATACTCCTTTGCTGTACGCAGTCGGCCTAAAATACTGTGCAAAGCACCTACGTTAGGTGCAATAGACATTTCGTTATCATTTAAAATAACGATCATATTCTTTTTCTCATGTCCGATATGATTTAATGCTTCTAAGGCCATTCCACCTGTTAATGCACCGTCTCCGATTATCGGAACAACATAATTAGATTCCTTTTTAATATCACGAGCAATTGCCATACCCATAGCGGCTGAAAGTGATGTTGAACTATGACCTGTTTCCCATTCATCATGTTCACTTTCTAATCGTTTAGGAAAACCACTAAGACCTTTATATTGACGTAATGTATCAAATTGATCTGCACGACCTGTTAAAATTTTATGAACATAAGCTTGATGGCCTACATCCCATAAAAATTTATCCTTTGGGCTGTTAAATGCTTTATGTAAAGCAATTGTTAACTCAACAACTCCAAGATTAGGACCAATATGGCCCCCTGTGATCGAGCATTTTTCAATTAGAAAAGAGCGAATTTCACGACTTAATGATTCAAGCTCTTTATTTGTCATATTTTTTAAAAAGGATGGACTAGTAATTTTAGTTAAATCCATCTCTCACACACCTTTTCATCATAATTTCTAAGAAAAACAAAATTAGCTCGCTCAACTCTAACAAAAAATTTGAAACCTCCGGAGTATATACTTACATACAATTGAAGAAGCTGATTTTTTTATTAAGAGTTCGTCACCGTAATTAAAACAACTAAGAAAACGTATTTACTATTATAGCAGTGAAAACAAAGATTCAAAAGAACTTCCTATAATTAGTTATTTCTTTTCACAATATAGCTAGCAAATTCTTCTAAAAGCGACGTGTTTTTCTCAATTTTTGTTAATGCGGATAAAGCAAAATCATAATGTTCTTCTAGTTTTGCATTTGCTCCCTCTAATGTTAAAAGGGCTGGATATGTGCTTTTATCACTCTGGACATCTTTACCTGCCGTTTTTCCAAGTTCTTCACTCGTTCCAACAATATCTAAAATATCATCTTGAATTTGGAAAGCCAGGCCAATATGGTGTGCATATTCTACTAGAGCTGCTCGCTCTTCTTTAGTTGCATCTGAAAGAACTGCACCAGATTCAATACTAAATCTTAATATTGCACCTGTCTTATTAATATGAACATGTTCAAGTTCAGGTAAATTTAAACTGCGACTTTCACCATCAATATCTAATACTTGACCACCGACCATACCCTCTGCACCTGAAGCAACGCTTAGTAAATTTATCAATTCCACCTTTTTTTGTGGTTCAACGTTTTCCAATCTTGCAAGTACACCAAAGCTTAATGTATTTAAAGCATCCCCCGCTAGAGTTGCTAATGCCTCTCCATACACTACATGATTTGTAGGTTTACCACGTCTCATATCGTCATCATCCATACTTGGTAAATCATCATGGATTAGAGAATATGTATGAACCATTTCAACTGCAGCACCGACTGATAGAGCTTCTTGTTGCTTATTATGAAACAAATCGCACACAGCTACTACAAAAAGTGGACGAATTCTTTTTCCGCCTGCTTTCAAAGAATATAGCATAGAATCCTTTAAGGATTGTGGAGCTTTGATACGTTCAACTAAATCATAAAGCTCAGCTTCAATCTTAGGTAGATTCTCATCAATAAATTGCTTTAAGTGATTCGTCATAACTAGTCCTCTCCCTTTAAAGGCTCAAAGGGTTGCTTTTCACCTTGATCATTCACAATTGATATTAATTGATTTTCTGCATTTGAAAGCTTTTGATGGCAATAATGGGATAATTCCATGCCTTTTTTATAAAGATCAATCGCTTCTTCTAAGGGTACATCACCAAGCTCTAGTTTACGAACAATCTCTTCTAGCTCTGCCATACTTTCTGCAAAGGTTTGTTTATTTTCCATGAACTATTCGCCTCCTTTTTGTTCCAGCGTATTTATAATTTTCGCCTGTGCTTTCCCATCATGGAAATGAATCATGATTTCATCGTCTTTTGTAAGCTTTGTTATAGAATTTACTACTTGTACGTCTTTATAAGCAACGCTATAGCCTCTAGTCATAATCGCTAAAGGATTCAATGCTTCTAAAGTACGTATATTCGATATATAAAAATCTTTCTTTTTGTCTAATAGCGATGAGATAGATCTTGTTAGCATTCTCGTCATTTGTTCGATTTGCTTTTGGTTCGATTGAATTGCATAATGCGGTGAATGAAGCTTTATGGCGTTTACATGTTTTTGAAGCTCATTAGACTTTTTCATCAAAAACATTTGTGATGCTCTACCTAATTGCATATCTAATTGTATGAGCTTCTCTGTAAAAGGACGATAAAGTCGCTCAGGTGTTGCTAATGGATAGGCATTTTTTAATTTATTTAAACGATGCCTTTCATACTGCAATCTCTGAGATGTTATCTGATGTAGCTGCGATCTACCTCTCAATAGCTGTTGAACTAGCTCTTGTTGATTTGGTACAGCTAATTCAGCAGCAGCTGTAGGTGTTGGTGCACGTAAATCTGCAACATAATCAGCTATTGTTGTATCTGTTTCGTGTCCAACAGCACTAATGATCGGGATACGACTTTCAAAGATTGCTCTGGCCACAATTTCCTCATTAAACGCCCACAAATCCTCAATTGATCCACCACCACGCCCTACAATTAAGACGTCACATAGCTGTTGCTTGTTCGCTAAGCGGATATTCTCAACAATATTGGGTGCAGCATTATCACCTTGCACAATGGTAGAATAAATGACTATTTCTGCTAAAGGATAACGTCTAGAAATCGTTGTACAAATATCTCGGATGGCAGCACCAGTTGTAGCTGTAAGAACACCTACTGTTTTTGGGAATTTTGGAATTGGCTGCTTAAAATTAGGATTAAATAATCCTTCTTTTTGAAGCTGTTCTTTAAGCTGATTGAAGGCAACAAACAATCCCCCTACTCCATCAGGCTCCATTGAATGCGCATACAACTGGTAGTTTCCTGTCGATTCATAGACAGAGACCTCACCTCTGATAAAAACCTGCATTCCTTCTTCGGGTCTAAATTTCAATTTACTTGCTTGTGTTCGAAACATGGCAGCATTAATTCTTGCTCCCGTATCCTTTAAAGTAAAGTAAATATGGCCCGAGCTATGTATTTTCACATTCGAAAGCTCACCTTTTACATATACTTCACGTAAATGTGGATCAGCATCAAATTTTCTTTTTATATATTTCGTTAAGGCTTTAACTGTTAAATAAGAAGACGTTGTCATAGGTACGGCTCCTTCATAGAAGATTAGAAATTCATTCCATTAGAAAAATACGAATTTCACATAGAAGCGAAATTCGATGTTCTTCAATATAAAAGCTGTTTCTCATTAGAAAAACAGCTTCTGCTTATATTCTACCTGTTTTTATACTATTTGTCCTGTGAGAGAGATTTTTCTGCAGACTGTACAGTGTTAAATAATAACATTGTAATCGTCATTGGCCCTACTCCACCAGGAACAGGTGTAATATGTGATGCAACCTGCTCTACTTCAGCAAAATGAACATCACCTATTAATTTATTATTCTCGTCGCGATTAATCCCAACATCAATTACAACAGCACCTGATTTAACATGCTCCTTTGTAATGAAGTTTGGTCGACCTACAGCCGCTACAATAATATCTGCTTGTTTTGTAATGGATGGTAGTTCCGGTGTTTTTGAATGTGTGTATGTAACAGTAGCGTCTTTTTGAAGCAACAGTTGTCCCATTGGTTTCCCGACGATGTGGCTTCTTCCAACAATAACCGCATGTTTTCCTGCAATATCAATACCAGCGTGTTCTAGTAATTTCATAACGCCGAATGGAGTACAAGGTAAGTATGTTTCTTGGCCTAACATCATTTTCCCTACACTAATAGGAGAGAACCCATCAACATCTTTTTCGGGTGAAATTGTAGCAATCACCTTGTCTTCATTGATGTGTGATGGTAATGGCAGCTGCACCAAAATCCCATGTATATTCTCGCTATTATTCAGCGAACGAATTTGGTTGAGTAATTCTTCTTCTGAAACCTCCTGAGGTAATTTAATAAGCTCAGAAAAAATTCCAATTGCCTCACAAGACTTTTGTTTATTTCGCACATAAGTTTGAGATGCTGGATTGTCACCAACTAAAATAACAGCTAAGCCCGGTGTTACACCTTGGTCTTTTAACTTCATTACTCGATCAGCTACAGATTTACGAATTTCTTGCCCAATTTCATTTCCATTAATAATAATTGCACTCGACATCTTCTGTTACATCCTTTCAAACGACTATTGTTGTGTGAATTTAGATAGTACACCGTTTACGAATCTGCTTGATTTCTCATCACCGAATGTTTTACAAAGCTCAATTGCTTCATTTAGAACGACACGGCTTGGAGTATCCTGCATATATTGCAATTCGTATAACGCGATTCTTAGTACTGTTCTTTCTATTTTAGGTAAACGGCCTAATGACCAGTTTTCTAAGTTATTAGTAAGTTGCTCATCGATTTCTTCTAAATTTTGGGTTACACCATGTACTAGCTTTTCAAAAAAAGCATCTGATTCCTCTTCGTTTAGTACGTGGCCTATAGCTTCCTGTAATGTTAGATCTGTATTATCTAACTGAAACAGTACTTGCACTGCTTTTTCGCGCGCATCATGTCGTTTCATGTATAAATCTCCTTCATTGGTAACATTAGTTTTTATAATAACATATTTTAGCTATTCAAACACTGCTTCAATCATTTACTTAAGAAAAAATGAACAAATAGCTAATATAAATTGAATTTTATTGACGGTGTGCTGTAAATTAATTACCATTAAAATCAAATGAGGTGTTGAATTTGTGGAAACAGTATTTATGTGCGATTTTAGTTGGAGTAGTATTTGCTATTTTTGATCTACCATTAGGGATAGGCTTTTTTCTTCTTTTTCTTATATGCCTTTGGATTATTGGTGAATTTCTGTATATGGTATATGGCTCAAAAAATATGAACAAGGTTGAGAAGTTCATTATAAAAAAGAAAAAAGAGCCTTTATATGCTTATGTTTATAGTCAAGGATTTGGTTCAATGCACGATCAGCTACTAGCCATTGACAATATTCTATCGAAATATAAACAGCCTCATATTCATCAATACTATTTAGCCATCAAGTTGTTCCTATGTAATAAGTTAGATGATGCACTCAATGAGGCGAATAAAATCCAAAAAGAACCATTTATGAGCTATACAAAAGCAATGATTCTAGTTGAAATGGGTCATATCGAAGAAGCAAAATCATATAAATTCGAGAAGCAGTGGATGCAGGAAGCGATAAAAGCGATGACCGCACTGCAAATGAAGGATAAGCAAGCATTTGAGCTACATTCTTCCAATGCAGTAGCCGCAGCAAGAGGAATTCAGAGGCTAAGTCTTAGCTATGCTTTTAAAGCAATGGAATTCTAGCTCTACATAAGTAAAGTGCCACACCTTTTAGGTTGGCACTTTTTTTAAAGCTTCTTATTTAAAAGTCTGGGCAGCTTTTACAGCCTTTTTCCATCCTTCATATAGCTCTGTCCTCTCAATGCCATCCATTTCAGGCTCGAACTTCTTATCTTGGTTCCAGTACTTGCTAATCTCTTCCTTGCTCTTCCAAAAACCAACTGCTAGACCAGCTAAATAAGCAGCTCCCAAAGCTGTCGTTTCATTAATAGCCGGGCGTTCAACAGGGACATTTAAAAGATCCGATTGGAATTGCATAAGGAAATTATTTCTAACAACCCCACCATCAACACGTAATGATTTTAGAGTTATTTCCGAATCGGCCTCCATCGCACTAAGCACGTCCTTTGTTTGGTAAGCCAACGATTCTAAGGTAGCTCTTATAAAATGCTCTTTTGTTGTACCACGTGTTAAACCAAATACGGCACCACGTACATCGCTATCCCAATAGGGCGTACCTAATCCGACAAAAGCAGGTACAACATAGACTCCATCTGCACTTGTCACTTTTTGTGCATATCTCTCACTTTCAGAGGAATCACGAAGCATTCTCAAACCATCACGTAGCCATTGAATAGCAGATCCAGCAACAAAAATACTTCCTTCTAATGCGTACTCCACCTTGCCATCTATTCCCCAAGCAATGGTTGTTAGTAATCCTTGATTTGATTGAACTGCTTTTTCACCTGTATTCATCAACATGAAGCAACCGGTGCCATACGTATTTTTCACCATTCCTGATTCAAAGCACGCTTGAC
This sequence comes from Ureibacillus chungkukjangi, assembly GCF_044795995.1. NCBI lineage: Bacteria > Bacillati > Bacillota > Bacilli > Caryophanales > Caryophanaceae > Ureibacillus > Ureibacillus chungkukjangi. Next base: position 2,313,580 of record NZ_CP085009.1, read on the forward strand.
CAAATAACGCTGCCTGTTGGTCGCCTGCAATCCCGGCGATAGGTACCTCTACACCAAAGAAATGTTTTTTTGAAACATGCCCATAGACTTCAGAGGATGGTCGTACCTCTGGAAGCATTGATAACGGGATACCCAGTATGTTTAATAGCTCTTCATCCCATTTAAGCTCATGAATATTATACATGAGTGTTCTAGAAGCATTGGAGTAATCCGTGACATGAACCTTACCTTCTGTTAGCTTCCAAATTATCCAGCTATCAATTGTGCCAAATAGCAATTCCCCCTTCTCGCTCTTTTCTTTTGCTCCTTCTACATTATCTAAAATCCACTTTACCTTTGTACCTGAAAAATAAGCATCTATTAATAAGCCCGTTTTCTCGTGAAATAAATCCCCTAAGCCTGCATCATTTAATTCATTACAGATTTCAGCTGTTTGACGCGATTGCCAAACAATTGCATTATAAATGGGCTTACCCGTTGTTTTATCCCACACAACAGTTGTTTCTCGTTGATTTGTTATACCTATACCTGCAATTTGTTCTGGTCTTATATTTTTTTCTGTTAATACAGTTGCTATTACAGATAAAATCGAGCTCCAGATTTCGTTTGCATTGTGCTCCACCCATCCTGCATGCGGAAAATATTGCTTAAATTCTCGTTGGGAGATATGCTCAACTTTACCTTCCTTATTGAATAGTATTGCTCTTGAGCTTGTCGTTCCTTGATCTAAGGATAAAATATATTGTTCCATCTGCTTTTCCCCTTCCAAGTCAGATTATGTAATTAGAGAGAATGGCTAGTACGGCTTTCTTTACATTCTATTATTAATAATAAATTCACGAAAGTAAAAAATATAAACCTAAAATAGAGCATGATGTCATTAAACATGCTCTTTTTACCACTTAGTTAGAATAAAAAAAATACTACAAAAGCCTATTCAACTTTTGCAGTATTTCATATGTGTAATCAGTTACAATTACTCTTCTTCTTTTACATTCTCAAATTGGATTGCCGTAATATGAACATTCACTTCGTTTGTATCAATTGATGTCATATTTAAGATTGCCTGTCTAATGACAGTTTGGACTTCTTTTGCTACCTTTGGAATGGAAAAACCATATTTTACTGAACAATATACATCAATAACGATTTGACCATCCTCAGTGAGTGTAGCTTTTACCCCTTTAGAATGTACTTTTTTACCAAAGCGTTCAGCAACGCCTGATGCAAAGTTGCCACGTGTTGCAGCAACCCCATCAATTTCAGTAGTTGCAATGCCAGCAATTACTTCAATTACTTCAGGTGCTACCTCTATTTGACCAAGTTCTTCTTTTCCAGAAGGAGTTGGTTGTATGAAAGCTTTTGTTACTTTCTCAGCCATCTTCTTCATCCTCTCTTACTTCATAAACCTGTCTACATTAGAAAAAACAGCAATTTATAAAGGCTTCTATTTGTATTTTATTATACACCATTTTTCACCAATACGCTTAAAAGGAACTCTGATAATTTCTAAAATTTATTACTTCCAGACTTTAGAAAGCAGCTCATATGATTTTTTTCTATCATCTATATTGTAGATCGGGCTATTAATCATTAGCTCATCAATTTCCCGATTGCTCATAAATTCTGCTAATTGTTTATAGACCTTTTCACTTGAGCCATAGAACGTATATTTTAGCTGTTGATGCACGACTTTCTTTTGATCTTCTGTCCACAGGTTCGACATATCACGTGGTGGTTGAGTTTTCCCTCTTTTCCCTTGGATAATTCCTAGGAATTGCTGGAATAGGGTACTCGCTAAAAACTCAGCTTCATCATCTGTATCAGCTATAATTGCATTCACAGCCACCATTACATAAGGCTTTTCGAGAACATCTGATGGCTTGAAATTTCTAGTATAAGTAGCTATTGCGTCATCCATTAAATCTGGTGCAAAATGGCTTGCAAAGGAATAAGGTAACCCTAATTGACCTGCTAGCTGTGCACTATAAAGACTTGAGCCTAATAGCCAAATCGGAATAGACATCCCTTTTCCAGGTACTGCAATCACAGGTCGCTCCACATCCTCAAAATAGCCTCTAAGCTCATCGACTAGTCGGTCAAATTCATAAGCCCCTCGATCATCTCGACGCAATGCACGTGCAGTTAACATGTCAGAGCCTGGTGCTCGCCCCAATCCTAAATCAATTCGTCCAGGATACATTGATTCCAATGTACCAAATTGCTCTGCAACCATTAAAGGTGCGTGATTTGGAAGCATAATACCGCCTGCTCCAACACGGATTGAATTTGTACTAGCCGCTAGATATCCTATTAAAATTGCTGTCGCTGAACTAGCAATCCCTTGCATATTATGGTGCTCAGCCACCCAATAACGATTGTATCCATAGCTTTCAACAGCTTGGATTAGTTCTCTACTATTTTGAAATGACTCAGCTGGTGTACTACCTTCAAGTACAGGCGCTAAATCAAGTACTGATAATTTTGGTAACAAAATGTCTCCCCCTCTCATACCTATTCAGTATAAAACGAACTTCAAGAGGATTCATTTATTTTGGCTTGGGTAGCATTAATAGAAAAGACTGTAGATAACTCAAAAGAGTTTGTCTACAGTCTAAAATCCCACATTGAAGCATGAAGGACTTTAAGCAATTCGATTAATTCGAAGTTATTTCTTCCTTTTTTGAAACGTTAAGAATGTCGTTTTCTTCAAGGAATTTAGTGTTGAAATTCCCAGATTGGAAGACTTCATTGTTCATAAGTGCTTCGTGGAATGGAATTGTTGTGTGAATCCCAGGTCCGTCTACTTCGAACTCACTTAACGCACGATTCATTTTTGCAATTGCTTCTTCACGAGTATCTGCATGAACAATCAATTTCGCAACCATTGAATCATAATATGGAGGAATTGTATAGCCTGCATATACTGCAGAGTCAATACGAACACCATATCCACCTGGCGTTATATATGTTTCAACCGTTCCTGCAGAAGGCATAAAGTTTTTATATGCATTTTCGGCATTGATACGGCACTCAATTGCCCATCCATTTATTTTAATTTCCTCTTGTGTAAATGGAAGAGCTTCACCAGCAGCGATCTTCAACTGCTGTTGTACTAAATCAACACCAGTAATCATTTCTGTTACTGGATGCTCCACCTGGATACGCGTATTCATTTCCATGAAGTAGAACTGGTCAGCCTGGTAGTCATAGATAAATTCAATTGTACCAGCACCTTCGTAATTACAAGCCTCTGCCGCTTTTACAGCAGCTGCGCCCATTTCTTTGCGACGTTCTTCTGAAAGTGCAGGAGATGGAGCTTCCTCAACAAGCTTTTGCATACGACGCTGAACGGTACAATCACGTTCTCCTAAATGTACAACGTTACCAAATGAGTCAGCTAAAACTTGAATTTCACAGTGACGGAAATACTCGATGAATTTTTCTAGATAGACACCTGGATTACCAAAGGCTGCAGCTGCTTCCTTTTGTGTAATTTCAATGCCCTTTACTAGATCCTCTTCTGTACGAGCGACACGAATCCCCTTACCGCCACCACCAGCAGTTGCTTTAATGATGACAGGGTAGCCAATTTCACTCGCCCACTTCTTACCTGTTTCAATATCAGGAACAATCCCAGTACCTGGCACTAACGGTACACCGGCTTCTTCCATTGAACTGCGTGCCACGTCCTTAATACCCATAATTTTAATGGAATCTGATGAGGGACCAATAAATTTAATTCCTGCGTTTTCACAGGCTTCAGCAAAATCAGCATTCTCAGCTAAGAAGCCATATCCAGGGTGAATACCATCCACTCCTGTTTTTTGGGCAACTCCTAAAACTGCCGGGAAGCTAAGATATGAATCCTTGGATAATTTTGGTCCTATACAATAAGCCTCATCGGCTAGTTTAACATGAAGTGCATTACTATCTGCTTCTGAATAAACAGCAACTGTCTCAATGCCTAGCTCTTTACATGCACGAATAATACGTACGGCAATTTCACCGCGGTTTGCAATTAATACTTTTTTCATGATGAAAGCACCCCTTACTCAGGTTTCACTAGGAATAGTGGTTGACCATATTCAACTAATTGCCCGTCTTTTACTAGGATTTCAACAATTTCACCTTTGATTTCAGCTTCAATTTCATTGAATAGTTTCATAGCTTCAACGATACATACAATTGACTCTTCTGAAACTTTGTCCCCTACACTAACATAAGCTGGAGCATCTGGTGATGGTGCTTGATAGAAAGTTCCAACCATTGGTGAAGTAATCTTATGTAAAGTTGAATCCTCTACATTAGCTGGAGCTGTCTTTTCTTCTACTTTTACTTCTTCTACTGTTTTTGGCTCTGTTACAACAGCAGCTGCAACAGGTGGAGCTTGTACTACAGGAGTAGCTTCTTTTGGTAATACTACTTCTGAAATAACTCCATTATTTTTTTTTAATTTTAATTTCGCCCCATCGTTTTCATAAACAAATTCGTCAATCGATGAATTGTCTACCAATTTAATAATTTCTCTTAATTCTTGTACTTTAAACATGAAAACACCCCTAATGTTTTAATAACTACACTTACCATTTTATATTTTTTTAATACTTTTTGAAATACATAAATAGATATTTCTAGAAAATCATGAAAAAACAGTGCTTTCGTTGCTATAACGAACGCACTGCGTAATTTCTGTTTGATAATATTATTATATATAGAATAGCTTTTTAATAGTAATCCGATGTAACCTTAACTTGTACATCGCTAATATTTTCGTTCTCTGAAAGTACAGTGAAAACAATTTCATTTACTTGTGAAGTAGAAACTTCATCTGATAGAACTGTTACTTGAGCTTTATCGTCATTAATGCGAACAAATGCATCTGAATAGCCAAGAGATTGGATTAGCATTTCTAGCATTGACTCAGAGGATTCAAGTTTGATTAACTGATTCATTTCATTATATGCAGCACTTTTTTCTTCTGCTGTAACATCATCAGATGCAATTTTGTCTGTTAATTGAGTTCTTAGCTGATCACGCTCGCTGCTAACTTCCATGCGCATATCTTCGAATAAATAACTTTCTGAGCTTGTAGTTGTAATCTCTTCTTCAGATACCCCTGTCAAAGTTGTTTCTTGTAACGTATCATCCGTAAAAATTGTTGCTAAATCCACATTGCGATTTGGCTCAAATACATAATAAACTGAAATAACTGCCGCTAAACTTAGTAGGGTTAATAACCATACTGTTCTTCTTTTTACTTTCATTGTTCATCTCCTTTATTCTCCATAGGTACAATCATAATTCTGTGAGTAGGCATTTCCATGACTCTACTAATAGTTTCTAACAGTTGCCTTTTAATAGTCGGGTTAGAAGCCCCTTCTGATACAACGAGCAATCCTGTTACATATTTTTCTGTTTCACTTGAACTTAAATAGCCATTTAATAAGTTGTCCGTGTCATTTCCTTTAGGGGGTTGGTTATCATAATGAAAATATACTTTTACTAGTCCAACTCCTTGAATTTGACTGAGGGCTTGTTCAAGTCTAGCTTCTTCTGTTGATGAGATTGTCGATTGCTTTTTTCCGGTTGAATCGTTCCACGTAACAGAAATGTACGCAATGAACACTAATACTGCAATCGGAATAAAGATTAATTTTTGTTTTTTCCATTTATTTTCCACCTCACGTTTTCTTAGCGCCCCCTTTCCATCAAATACGCCCCGGTTAGCCTAGGCGTAACTTTGTTCAGCTTTATTAATTTTTTTATATGAAATTAACAAGCATTCTAGGTGTTTAAAGCTTTCTCACTGAACAAAGTTTACTGTTTCAACACATTGTATGAAGCTAGTCCCAACTCTATGCTTTAGAGTTTCAGAAAATCTAACATTGTTGTTAAAAAAATTAATAAGGTTGCTAGTTTTACATAGACAAGAATGTCTTTTTCATCTGCCAGAAGTAGTAAACATTTTCCTATTAAAATAATCGCAATTAGTTTGATCAAAAACTTTTTCCCACCCCTAGTTGCATAATGATCATCAATATTAACCAAATAAAGACAAAAGCAATTCCGAGAAGGATTGCAACAGCACACAGTAGTAACAATGACTTTCCTACATCATCCAACAATCCGCTAATTGTACTCCCAGTAAAAGGTTCAACTATCGCGGCAACAAACTTAAAGGTTAGAGCATGTATGAGCAGCCTGCCTGCCGGATAGAAGGAAGCCCCCCAAAAAGCACTCATTGCTCCAAAACCAACTACTGTTGTAGCAGTAGATTGATATTTATGAAAAATAGAAAATCCTTCAACAATAAGCGAGCCAACTATTGGTACGGTTTGCTCGATTACTTTTTTTACTGGACTTGCGATGGCTTGGTCAATTGTAAAAAATGCAACCCCTGTAAAAGAAAGCACAGTGACCATCGCTATTAAAGAGGCAGTAATTAATGTCATTACTGTTCCCCTTATCAATTCTGAAGCCTTTGAAAAGGAAATTTCCGGTAGAAACCTTGTACAAAAATCAAGTATAAGTGCCACTGTAATGGCTGGAATCAAAATTTTCTTACAAAGTAAAATCAATATCTCAAAGATAAAGAGAATAACCGGGCTCCATGCAATAAATGAAAATACTGCGTTTAACACCACTAATAGTGATGTTAATATTGGCGTAATGGCTAAAAAGAAGTCAGATGCAATGTTGACTAAGTCCCCCATTAAGGAGAAAGCATCCATCACAGTTTGTCCAAGTGTTAGTACGAGAATGATTACAAATAAAGCATCTGCAAAGCTTTTAAATTTGGGTACAAATGCTTCCACTATTAGAAACAAAATCGTATAGATTACGATTAAAATGATGGATTGTCCAGCAATTTTCAATGGATCTAAAAAGATATTTAGTATGTCATGCATTGGCGTGTAGCCCCTTACTGAAGCTTTTCTAAAATTGACGATAAATCTGACAATATTTTTCCTAGTTCGCTAGTCCAATAAAATAACAGCACAATACGTATTGAGAACATTACGAGTTCGCCAAATGTTTCATATTCCTCTTCTTCAAAAATTGATTGAAAGAACAAGCCAAGCTGATAAAAAAGTGCAGAGTACACAAGCTGAGGTACATAAGGCACTGATTGAACATATGAAAGGAGCTGCTCTAAAAAAGGAATAGTGAGCGTCGACAATAGGAAATAGAGTAGTACGAAAAAAAAGATGACGACTATTATTCCGTGTAGTTTGCCGATGGTTTCTTTAATAAATATTAAGAGTAGCATTAGGATTACGGCGTAAATTAGAAATGTCATAGTTTACCTAATTTAAATTAAGCCATTGGAAGAATGTAAGAATATCGCCAAAGAAAAGCCGTAAAAATCGAATTAGTTCTGCTGTAATATACAGATATGCAATGAAAAATATAAAGAATGAAAATTCCTTTTTGCCGATTTGCTCGAAGAAAACATGAAGTAAGGCAACGACGAGCCCTACCCCCGCTACTCGCAAAACGTCCTGTAACTCCATCACGACGCCTCCTTGTGTAAGGCAATATATGAGCTTTTCCAAAAAAATAGACCTGTATCTAAAGAAAAAAGTCATCTAGTAGGAAGATGACCTTTTCATATAACTTATTATTAACTTCGCTCAAATATTAGTTGGCATAACAAAAAAGAGTGCAAACAACGAAGTCAAATTGACCCTTGTCTGCACTCCAAAATATCAAACTATCTGCTAATTACGCACGTGAAACGTATGAACCCTCAGTAGTGTTAATGATTAATTTATCGCCTTCGTTTACGAAGAATGGTACGTTAACCATTAAACCAGTTTGCATTTTTGCTGGTTTTGTACCGCCTGAAGCTGTATCACCTTTAATACCAGGCTCTGTTTCAGCAACTTCAAGTACAACTGTGTTTGGTAATTCTACACCTAACATTTCACCTTGGTAAGTTTGGATGTGAACTTCCATATTTTCAAGAAGATATTTTAACTCTTCTTCAATTTGTACTCCTGCTAATTCTGTTTGCTCGTATGACTCCATATCCATAAATACGTGAGCATCACCTTGTGCATATAAATATTGCATTTTACGGTTGTCGATTTGAGCTTTTTCTACTTTTTCACCTGCACGGAAAGTCTTTTCTGTTACGTTCCCATTACGTAAATTACGTAATTTAGAGCGAACGAATGCTGCACCTTTCCCTGGTTTAACGTGTTGGAAATCCAATACGCGGTATAATTGGCCATCGATTGAAATTGTAAGGCCAGTTCGGAAATCATTAACTGAAATCATAGATGTGTTCCTCCATTATAAAATAATTAAGTCTTTAGTTGAATGAGTTAATTTTTCATTACCCGTTTCTGTGATTAAAATATCGTCTTCAATACGAACTCCGCCAATTCCTGGTAAGTAAATACCCGGTTCAATTGTCACAACCATATTAGGTTCTAAAACTGAGCTAGATCTTGATGAAAGTGCTGGACCTTCATGTACTTCTAAGCCAATTCCGTGTCCTGTAGAATGTCCAAAGGCTTCACCATATCCTTTAGATGCTAAATAATCACGAGCAAAGCTATCTGCTTCAACCCCCGTCATACCCGGCCCTACTTTTTCTAATGCAAGTAATTGTGACTCTAAAACCGTATTGTACATTTCAACAAGCTTATCGGAAGGTTGTCCAACTGCAATTGTACGAGTGATATCTGAAATATAACCATTATATAATGCACCGAAATCAAGTGTGACAAAATCACCTTTCTCAATCACTTTGTCTGTTGCAACACCATGTGGCAATGCACTACGCACTCCACTTGCAACAATCGTGTCAAAGGAAGATGCTGTTGCCCCTTGTTTACGCATGAAAAACTCTAATTCATTCGATACTTCAAGCTCAGTTAAACCTGGCTTAATAAATTCTAAAATATGTGAAAAGGCATTATCTGCAATTTCACACGCAACCTTAATAATATTAATCTCTTGTTCCGTCTTTATCAAGCGAATTTTTTCAATTAATCCAGAAAGCGGTACTAATTCAGCTGTTAACTGCGATTTATATGTCTCATACATCGAATAAGTCATTGTATCTTTCTCAAAACCTAAAGTTTTGATACCCATTTTCCCAACTAGTTCAGCAACCTCAGTAAAGATGCTTCCTTCATGCTGAACGATACGGAAATTTTGAATTTGCTTATTTGCTTGCTCAGTATAGCGGAAGTCTGTAATAAAGACCGCATCATCCTTTGATACAATCGCTACTCCAGCAGTTCCGGTAAAACCAGTCATATAACGACGATTAAATCCGTTTGTAATCAGTAATCCATCAACATTTTGTTCTACTAATGCTTTACGTAATTTTTCTAATTTAATCATTTAGAGCTCCCCCGTTTACTGTTCTAAAAACTTTCTTAGTGCTAATTCATAGCCAAAAGTTCCTAGACCGCATATTTGTCCAACACATTCTGCAGCTAGCTTTGATTCATGACGAAACGATTCTCTTTTATGTATGTTAGAAATGTGCACTTCAATGACCGGCACATTTACTGCTGCAATTGCATCCCTTAGCGCAATACTGGTATGTGTATAGGCGCCAGGGTTAAAAACAATTGCGTTAACATCCGTATCTTCTGCTTCGTGGATCCAATCGATTAGTACACCTTCATGATTGGATTGTTTAAAATCAATCGTAGCATTAAATTGTGAGGCTAGGCTGATGCATTTTTCTTTTACATCATCCAAAGTTTCACTTCCATAAATTTCAGGCTCACGTTTTCCTAAACGATTCAAATTTGGCCCATTTAACACTAAAACCTTCATCAACATTCTCCTCTTTTTAACGGATAGGAAAAGATAAGTTATTATGGAGTTTTCGCAAGAAAGAATAGAATTTTCACACATTTGGAGATAAATTGTATTTTCTAGCGGAAATTACCACTTTTATTTTACCACAGAGTCCTTATACGGCAACTTATTTCGTTCACTATGAGCTCGATAATGGAAAACAGCGGTCTCAAATACAAATCGCGCAGTAATGACAATCGTCACCATAAACGGGATGGAAAGCTTTTTAAACGAAGATAGCTCTGCTGGTAAATCAAAAATGACCCATTCACAAATTAAGGCTAAAATTGCCCCAATTATTAGTGAAGTTAAAAAACTAGGAACCATTTCAACGAATTGCATTGCAAAATATAATAGAAGGGTTATTAAAAAAATGATTATCAGTAAAAATAGCCATTTCACTGACCAATGGCTAGCTTCTAGTACATTTAATCGCTTGGCATAGCCTACAGGACTCCATTTGATAAAATTAAACAGGGATAAGAGCTTTAAGCTAATCGTTAAGAAAATAGAAGCAAACAAACTTGTTAAAACCGCTAAATAAATCACAGACAGCACCTCTTTTTTTTTGTAAGTTTCTCCAATATTTAAAATTCGTATGCGTAAACGTAGAGGTTTCGTCGAAAATTTAGTACAATAGACGAGTTATAAGTTTTATATTTTGAGAGAGTGGTGTAGACCTTGGCTAATGAAGCACCTGTATACGGCGGACAAGCACTTCTAGAAGGTGTCATGTTCGGTGGGAAAGATCATACCGTAACAGCAGTACGTAGAAATGACGATTCAATTGAATATTTTTATGCAAAGAAAACGAAAAAACCGATTTATCAAAAACTGAAAAAAATCCCTTTTCTTCGAGGTGTTATTGCGTTAATCGAGTCATCCGGACTTGGTGCCAAGCATCTCCAATTCGCGAGTGAACGCTATGATATCGATCCAGGTGAGGAAGAGGACAATCAAGAAGAGGCTTCCAAGCTACAAATGATTTTAGGTGTAGCAGTTGTCGGGGTAATTTCCTTCTTATTTGCTAAATTTGTCTTTACCTTAGTACCAGTATTCTTGGCGGAATTATTCTCCCCATGGATTTCAGGGAAGTATCCCCAAATTTTCTTAGAAACATTTTTCAAGCTTATACTACTCTTAAGTTATTTATATATCATATCAATGACACCTTTAATAAAACGAGTTTTTCAATATCATGGTGCCGAGCATAAGGTTATCAATTGTTATGAAGCCGGCTTGGATATAACTGTAGAAAATGTCCAAAAGCAGTCTAGACTTCACTATCGTTGCGGGTCAAGCTTTATACTATTCACTGTAGTGATTGGTATGTTTGTCTATTTCTTTTTCCCTACAGACCCACTTTGGTTACGCGTAGTCATTCGTATTCTTTTGATTCCCGTAGTTCTTGGAATATCCTTTGAGGTATTACAGGCAACGAATGCCGTTCGAGAAATTCCTGTCTTAAAGTATTTAGGTTACCCAGGCTTATGGCTACAATTACTAACAACGAAAGAGCCTAAAGATGAGATGGTTGAAGTAGCTATTGCTTCATTTAACAAATTACATGAAGTTGAAAAGAATCCTGACCTTTCAATGCAATTACATCACGATTAATTATCCCGCATTTGGTAGACATACCAAATGCGTTTTTTTGTTAAATGCTATTTAAAATGCACTATTTACAATTTCCGACAGATTCGATAAGATTACCCCATTACACAAATAATTAGGGGTCTTGCAATATGGAAATGGATTTGTACAAAGTAATCATTATTATCTTTTTTGGTTTTGTTGGAGCTTTTATTAACGCAACTGTAGGCGGTGGTGGTTTAATTACACTCCCTGCCTTATTATCAGTTGGACTTCCCCCTTCAGCAGCTATCGCTACAAATAAACTTGCAGCTTCAATGGGAAATTTAACAAGCTCCTTAACATTTTTTAAAGCAGGAAAAATTGATATTAAGCTGCTCGGACCCATCCTTCCCTTTGTCTTTATCTTTTCAATGCTAGGAGCTTGGACAGTTCATTTAATGGATTCAGAGCTCTTAAGACCATTGATTATAGTCATGCTAATTGTTGTTTTAGTTTATACATTATTAAAGAAAAATTGGGGTCAGCTAGAGGAGAGAAAGCCTTTAGATTGGAAGCAAGGTACACTTTTTGTTGCGGGAATAGTTCTGATAGGTTTCTATGACGGATTTTTCGGACCTGGTACCGGATCCTTTATTATGTTCATCTTCTTGATTGCAGGCTTTGATTTTTTGCAGGCAGCCGGAAACGCTAAGCTACTGAATTTTATAAGTAATATTGCCGCTCTTATTATGTTTTTAATTTTGGGAGAAGTAGTTTTTACTTATGGTTTAATAATGGGGGTTTCAATGATTGCAGGAGCTTTCATTGGTACGAAATTTGCACTAAGTAAAGGTACCAGCTTCGTGAGAATGTTATTTATTATCATGACTGTGGTTTTAATTATTAAAAATATTTATGATTATTGGTTTGCTTAAAAGAAAAAGGCAATTTCCGTTTTTCGGGAAATTGCTGTAGGTTTGAAATAAAGTTTGATTAAAAACATCTTACAAACCCACGTCTTACGTAACTTAATAAGAACCCGTTTTGAAAAAGATTGATCAAAACGGGTTCATTATTTGTGAAGTATTATACAATTTTACAATAAAGTTTGATAATTATCTGTAATCCGCTCTTCAACTAACCACCTGTTAGCTTAATTGTTCTCATTTTAGGAATTTATTATCCAGAATATAAACACTACTATTAAGACACTTTCACAAGCACTTGTTCCAAGAACAAACTAGAGCCTTCTAAAATCTTCAAGTCCACTAAAGCCATAGTATTGTAGTTCCCAATTATGAAAGATATATTGAATGGAATGGCGATTTGTAAGCCTTCACGACATTTTAAGTCGATTTCTTTGGGAATACTATTTAAATTTTAATTTCCCTGTTATCAACTAGAAAGGTGATAAGCACGAATAATAAGAATGCTATTAAAAGGAAGCTTCCACCCACAATAAATAACACCATTACAAAGGTTTCATCAAGATTTAATGGATTCAAATTATACATCCACATTCCAACGGTCAATCCTGTAGCACCAAGAATTCCTAGGATACTGTGAATAGGTACAAGTCTTTTGTATTTAATTTTATACACCTTATAAAAAATTCCCCAAGCAAATACAGATAGCCACCCTACTAATAGAATATGAGCATGGATAGGTCTCATTGAATAATCCATATTACCTGACATCTGAGAACCAATAAAAGTACCGATTATTCCGAAAATCGCCGAAAACCGTATTAGCCTTAAACTCCAAGTTTGTTCCATCTATTTAATCCTCCAATTAATTTATATTTGGGAATAAGAGTGTGAAGGTTGTTCCCTCGTCAACCTTGCTATCAACTTTGATTTCTCCTCCATGCAAGTCAATGATTTGTTTAACAATGGATAAGCCTAACCCTGTACCGTCACTTTTTCTAGATGAATCTATTCGATAAAAACGGTCAAAGATTTGGGTGATAGCTTCCTGAGACATACCAATTCCAGAATCTTTCACCATGATAGTGATTACAGATTCACTTTTAAATAAGCTTATCCAGATACTCCCCCCATGAGCATTATATTTTATGGCATTTGTTATCAAGTTGTCCCAGACGTTGCTCATTAGTTCGGCATCAGCCTTCATGCGAATAGGTGCCAGATTATAAGAAACTTCAATTTCCTTTTCCTGTAGTCGCCATTGATACCTACGGATGGTTTGTTTTATTTGTTTGTCAAATTGAACCTCTGAAATCTTCATCGGATACGCTTTCTGATCAAGCGAAGTTAATAACAACAGTTGCTTCGTTAGATTGGAAAGCCGCTTTGATTCTTGATCAATAATTTGTAGGTACTCTTTTGATTCCGTTTCAGTTACACTTTGTGACAGTAGAAGCTCCGCGTAACCTTGAATATTCATTAGTGGAGATTGAAAGTCATGTGACACATTATTAATAAAGGATTTTCGAGCTTCATCATTATGCTGTAACTGCCTCTGCATGTTGTTAAAGCTTTCTGCTAATTGTCCAAGCTCATCATTACGATTAATCTTTAACGGATAAAGGAAGTTCTCACGTGTAATCTCTCTGGTCGCTTCCGTTAATTTGGTAATCGGTTGAATGAGATGCTTTGCAAACAGGATTACCCCACTAATGCTAACAACTGTAACCGCTACAAAAAACCATGCTAAAATCATATGAATATCAGAAAAGAGCAGTTTATTATTGGGACGTAAGAATAAACCGTATTGCTCTCCACTCATGGTGAATGGCACACCGACAGTATTCTTCACATCATTCGAGAAGTGTCCCATCATTAAAAACTTATGTGAAAAATGGCTCATGCCATGGTAGATTTCTTTGTCTAAGATTACCCTCATGGCTTCTTTAGGTAGTTCTGTCTTTGAAAAAGCATTGCCAAAATAAGCATCTTGCCCTGATTCGTTTATCACATATATTTGATACCCAAGATTGCCAATCGAATCTAAGAAAGGCTCCAAGGAAGAATGATTCGAATGCATATTTTCAAGATTTAATGTAATTGTTTGGGCGATTTCTACATTTTGCTGATCAATCTTCTGCTTTGTAGAAGACATGTAAATAAAATTGGCTACTATCATCCCAATCGTGACACTTATGATTAAAATCGATAGTGTTGCAATAATGAATTTCCGATACAGAGTTCTCATTTGGTAACCTCAAGCTTGTAGCCAATCCCTCGGACTGTTTGAATTTCCACCGATGCATGATATTTTTTCAAACGATCTCTAATTCGGTTTATATGCGTATTAAGAGTTTGTTCTCCGCCTTCATAATCAACTCCCCATACTTGTTCAACTAAAAAAGCTCTAGGTATAATCTTATTTGCGCGTGAGGCTAATAAACTTAATAATTCAAATTCCTTTAGTGGTGGAAGGACTGTTTCTCGATTGATCATTAATTCAAAGTTTTTCCGATCTATCGTGAGATTTCCTACCTTTAAGACCATTTCCATGGCACGTTCAACACGCCGTAAAACAACAGCAACTCGAAATAGGAGTTCCTTTACCTCAAATGGCTTAACGATATAGTCATCCGAACCCGCTAAGAAGCCTTGTTCTTTATCACCAATCTGTCCTTTGGCAGTCAGCAGTATAACGGGGATATCGTAGTCAGTTGATAATATCTTTGTCAATTCAAATCCATCCATCTCTGGCATCATCACATCGACAATCGCTAAATCAAAGTTTTTTTCTTCCAGTATATCCAAGGCTTCTTCCGCATGATTAGCTCTAGATACTTGATAACCTTCTCGACTTAAGTGTATAGATACAAGTTGTTGAATATAGACATCATCATCTACAACAAGAACCTTCATTATATGAGCCTCCTAAAAAGGGAGAATACAAAGGAAGTCCTTTGTATTCTTTTATCACTGTTCATTATGCTAGACTTGCTTTTCTTTTTCAAATAGTAGTATCAAAGCTGGTAGAAGCATTCCTCGAACTAGGAACGTATCAATTAAGATTCCAATTGCGACGATAAATCCAAAGACGAAAAGGTCAGCAATTGGTATTGTAGTCAACGCTGCAAAAGTTGCCGCAAGAATGATACCCGCAGATGATATGACACCACCGGTATTTCGGATTGCAATTTCAAGAGCATCTTTAACTCGATGTGTATTCCGCTCTTCAATGAATCTAGAGGCAAGGATAATATTATAATCTATACCTAAGGCCACTAAGAAAATGAAAGCATAGACAGGTACACGAGTACTTAAAGCTTCATAACCAAACAAGAAATCAACTAGAAAAATCCCAAGCCCTAAAGCAGATACATAAGAAAGTAAAATGGTCCCCATCATATAGATCGGCATTTTAAACGAACGAGTAAGGGTGAATAAGAGAATTAGTATTAGTAATGATTCAAGTATCACAATAGTAAAGATATCCTTCCTATTCACATCTCGTTCATCTACTAGCTTTGCAGTCACTCCGCTATAGTATGCTTCTCCAGAGATAGAAGCATCAGTTAATAGATCTTGTGTATCTTCACGTAAATCTTTAATTATATCCATCGCTTGCGTGGAATATGGACTCGTTGCTAAAACTACATTCAGCTTTATAGCTTTAGAATCTTCAGATTGTTCAGTCAAAAGTACGGACGCAATTTCTTCATCATAATCTTGAAGTTTGTCTGTAACAGCAGTAACCTTTTCTGTGTCAAAAGACTCATCACTTTCAATTACCAGTGTGGTAGGTGCTAGTTCCCCTTTGTCATATTTTTCCTCTACAATTTCATAACCCACTCGAGATGGTAAATCCTCAGGAAACTTTTTTACGGTATCAAATTCAAAATCCAGATTAAACATATTAAAAGCAGTAATGAGAAGGAAAATACCAACAATGCCTCCAGAAAAAACTGGTTTTTTCACTACAAAATTAGCAATTGGTCCCCAAATTCCGTGTTTTACTTCTTTGGCTTGTCCGTACTTTGGAACTTTCGGCCAAAATGCTTTACGACCAAATAGCGTAAATAAAGCTGGTACCAATGTGATCGACGCTATAATGATAAAGAACATAGCAAGTCCGAAAATCGGGGCAAAGTTTTGATAATCACGGAAATTAGCAAAGAATAAGACTAACATTGATGCTAACACTGTTCCACCAGCAAAAAATACAGGTTCTCCAATTGCACGCATTGCAAGTTTCATTGCTTCATATTTACTTTCAACCTTGTTAAGCTCCTCACGGTAACGGGAGAATACAAATAGTGAATAATCAATCACTGCAGCAAAAAGCAAAATACTCATAATTGAGGTTGTTGAGTTATTGATTTCTAACCCACCCACCCCTAGTAATGCGACACTTTGATTCACAACCTGATAGACAATAACTGTTGCAAGTAGAGGTATAAATGCAAGTAACGGTGACCGGTAAATCGCTATAAGTAATACTAATATAATTACTATAGTTGCAAGTAATAATACAAAGTCTGCTTGTTCAAATAACTTGAGTGTGTCCCCAGCAATTCCTGCTGGTCCAGTAATATAAAAAGACATATTTTCAAACTTCTCTGCAATCGTATTCCCTATCTCTGAAACCTTGTCATTGATGTCGGAATACTCACCATTGCCAAGACCCTGCTCTAATTCCATCGGAACAATCATCGTTGAGCCATCCTGAGAAATAAAGCCCTTTAACGCTTGAGGTGGAAGTGCACCTATGTCAACGATAGTCTCAATTCCTTTAATATCTTCTTCTACTATTCTATTTAGTATTTGTGTGACCTCATCGGTACTGATGTTGCCATTTTCATTATGGAACACAAGGATTCCTGGTGTCCCTTGCTCATTTGGAAATATCTCCTTTGTCTTTTTCTCAGCTAATATAGATTGTGCTTCATCTGGGAGCGATTGAAAATTAGTTACTTTATAATCTCCAAGCCTTGGTCCCGCACTTAATCCTACCATCACGACTAGCCAAGCGATAATCGTAATCCACATCCCACGTTTGGTTGAAACCCAATCTGTAATTGTTAATAACAGTTTTCTCAAAAATATGAACCTCCCTTAATATCTATCGTATATGATCGTACTAGTAGAATATAAATTTAATATCAACTTTTGATTACATTATGGAGAAACTGATGTTTCGTTTATACATTTATTTCTGATCCAGTTTTTATAGTCATTTTTATAAGATACCATTTCACTATGTCCTACCTAAAAAAGTAAGTACTTCTCTTTAATGAAAAACATTTAATAAGAAAAAGTTCATAGAACATAATTTATAGAAAAAAAGAAAATATAAGACTCCCCTCCTAACAGGTTTCGTTTTGGAACAACGGAAACTGCTCTCTATTATCGATAATAAAATTTGAATATCCCAACAAATAAAAATAGTTTCGTTCCAACTCTGAAAGAAATTCATTGTCTTTGTCTCGGTACTTTAGTACCTTTTAATCGCGTTGAACTACCTAGTGATGGAATATCTTGAATTTTAATCCACGGCTTATAATCGATACCTGTGATTTGTCCAAGACCTTCCTTCAACTTCTTTTCAATTGATGAAGAACGTTTTCTTTTAGACATTCATTTACTCACCTTTCCGTTTTCTGAAAAGACAAAAAAATAACCTCTTTAGTAAAAAAGAATACCAAAGAGGTTATTTTGTATCGAACTTTATTGTAAAAATCAAACTTTATTGTAAATCCACAATTGCCTTTTGTACTAGCTTTTTATAGTCCACATTTTAATTGGGCACCACAGCCTGTACATGTGTTACAGCCACCCAATTCTTCAACTGTGCCTTGACGACAAACTGGACAAGTATTTCCTACTTCAGATCCAATTGTTACGTTTGTAGTTGCAAGCGGTGCGATTGTATCAACCAATACTACTGTTTGTTTCCCTTTTGCTTCTTCTTCAAGAACTTCGTCAAATGCAAGTTGCTCATCATGAGAGGATTCTGCTTTTAATGTTAGTACTTGTGAATCTCGACTTCCATCGACATAAACTGTACCACCTTTTGCTCCACCCTTGTAAAGGCGCTCATACACTTTTTGAACCTGTTCAACCGTGTATCCTTTTGGTGCGTTTACTGTTTTAGAAATCGATGAATCTACCCAACGTTGAATAACACATTGCACATCCGCATGCGCTTCTGCTGATAATGCCATTGATGAAACAAACCAATCTGGCAGATTATTTTCATCTGCTTCTGGATGTGTTTCTAAATATTCTTGAACGATCTCAGCCTTTACTTCGATAAATTTACCTAAACGGCCTGAACGATAATAAACGAATGAGAAGTAAGGTTCAAGGCCTGTTGCCACTCCTACCATTGTCCCAGTGGAACCTGTGGGAGCAACTGTTAGAAGATGCGAGTTGCGAATACCGTTTTCCAGAATACCTTGGCGCACATGTTCAGGCATTTTTTGCATATAGCCTGTGTTAATGAAGGCTTGTCGTAATCGGCTCGTTTCTTCTTCTGTTTCACCTTCTAGGAATGGGAAACAGCCTCTTTCTTTCCCAAGCTCAGTCGACGTTTCGTATGCAGCTACTGCAATTGTTTCAAAGATTTTATCAACAAGCTCGTTACCTTCTGGTGAACCATATTCTTTTTCACAGTAAATAAGTAGATCGGCAAGTCCCATAACACCAAGACCCACACGTCGTTCTCCTAATGCTTGTTTACGGTTTTCTTCTAAGAAATAAGGCGTTGCATTAATAACGTTATCTTGCATGCGTACTCCGATACGAACTGTTTCACGAAGTGCATCGAAATTAACTGTTTTTGTTTCTTTTTCAGCAAACTGTGCTAAGTTCACCGCTGCAAGGTTACACACAGAAAACGGTGCGAGTGGTTGTTCACCACATGGGTTTGTTGCAACAACTTTTTGACCGTAGCTTCGTGCGTTTGTCATGTCATTTGCATTGTCGATAAAGAAAATACCTGGCTCTGCTGCATAAGTTGCACAGATATTAATTAAGTTCCATAATTCACGGGCTTTAATTTTTCGATATGTGCGAACTCCATAACCAAGAGCTTCCCATTCTCTTACATCCCCTACTTCATGCCATTTTTCATTGTAAATAGCCATTTCTTCTGGAGAGTAGTTTGCTACGTCCGGGAATCGTAATTCATAGTCACCGTCATTCTCAACAGCTTCCATGAAGTCTTTTGTTAATGTGACAGAGATATTTGCTCCAGTTAAGAACTCTGGATTGTGGACACTATAAGTTCCACCATCTCGTAATTTCGTTTCTGCTTCCTTAATGATAGATTCATTGAACCCACCTAAACCAGGAATCGCTTTATAATTAACAATGCCTTGATACATTGCTTCTTCTTGTTGTGTTAAAGGTTTGAATTTCAGTTTTTCATTCGCTAAAAGTGAGATTAGTTCATCATTCGTATTTTCGATTAGGAAACGAAGAATACGTGGATTTTGCATTTTAGAAATAATAAATTCTACAATATCCGGATGCCAATCTGCCAGCATTATCATTTGAGCCCCACGACGACTACCACCCTGTTCAACAAGATGTGTCAGCTTTGCAATGTCATCAAGCCAAGATACAGAACCGCTTGATTTACCATTTACGCCGCGCGCCAATGTGTTACGCGGACGAAGTGTAGAACCGTTTGTCCCAACTCCACCACCGCGACTCATAATTTCCATTACTTGTTTACGGTGATCACTAATGCCTTCACGACTATCTGCTACAAAAGGCATAACATAACAGTTAAAGAATGTCACATCTGTCTGAGAGCCTGCTCCATATAGCACTCGGCCGGCAGGGATAAATTTTAAGGATACGAGTTGTTCATAGAACTTCGCAAACCATTTTTCCCTATTTTCTTCTGTCTCTTCAACAGCAGCTAATCCAAACGCATTACGTTTTGCAATTTGTTCATAGAAAACTTCAAGAGGTTTTTCAATTACATCTAAGGAACGTACGATAACACCAGATTCTTGTTCTTTTGCGTTATCTAAAACATGGCGGTATTCTTCTTCGATTAAAATTTCAGCTTTCTTTGCTTCAAAATCAATTGATTGAATAAATCCTAATCCGCGAGCAGGAAATTTTGGATCTTCTTTAATTGTTAATACAACAAAATCTCCAGGCTTTAATGTTTTCTTTTCTGTATCCTTAAATGAATAGCGGTCAATCATTACTAATCTTGATACACCTTTATGCGTAATTTGCATATCCGGTGTAATCGGATGTACTTGAGGAAATTTCTCGATGTCTTTGTTTAATTGGTTTACGAGGATGGTTGTTTTCGTTTCTTTTGCCAATACCATCTGCCAGCCTCCCTTAATAGATAATACATCTAGTATAATCTACTTTTCTCAGAGCCACAACATATAGTGCTCGAGAAAATAGATTAACACTAGATGTAGATAATTTATTCACTAGAAAAGATTACCTTATAAAAAATATCATTTCAAGGGCTTGATTTTTTTAAAACTAGTTAAACTCCTTTAAATTAAAGACTTTTAACTCTATAAAAAATTTTCTGGTATGCAAGAAACGTACGTTCTTATTTTTTAAAATTCCATTCATCAGTTAAATATTTTGTTGCTTCGAGATTTTTTACGTATTGCATTTGTTCTTCAGTTAATTGATATGGAACTAGCTCAATATCCAATGCCTGCTCAAATCCTTCTTTAAATGCCTCAATACATTGCGAAATTGTAATTTCCTTATCAGTCAGTCTATTAATCGCAACAGCCTTTTCTGGGAGCTTCTGACGCATTTTTTCCTTTGCTTCTGCTGACGAAAATTTAAAAACAGATAAAAGCTTTTCTTCATCAAGATCTAGCAGTATCGCTCCATGCTGTAAAATAACACCTTTTTGGCGAGTTTGAGCACTTCCCGCTACCTTTTTTCCTTCAACAACTAATTCGTACCAGCTCGGTGCATCAAAGCAGACCGCGCTTTTTGGTTTCTTTAAGTCTTGCTGCTTCTCTTCTGTATCTGGAATACTAAAATAAGCATCTAAGCCTAAATTTTGAAAGCCTAGTAATAGTCCTTCACTTAGTACTCGATAAGCCTCTGTCACACCAGCAGGCATATCAGGATATTGCTCATTCACAATAATACTGTAGGTTAACTCACTTTCATGTAATACCGCTCGTCCACCTGTAGGGCGTCTAACAAAGCCTAGCTTCTGTTCTTTTATAATCTCTAAATCGATATCCTTCTCTGCACTCTGGAAATAACCAATTGATAGAGTTGCAGGATTCCACTCATAGAAGCGGATTACCGGAGGAGTTTCACCTTGACTATGTAAATCAAGCAACGCTTCATCTAAAGCCATATTATATGATGGACTACAAGGTCCTGAATTTATAAAATACCATTTTGATTTCATTTCATCATCTCCCTTAGACACTAAATATCATTTTATCAAACTGATTGGACTAACGCCACTTTCTCTTTTATAATGGAATATGAAGAAAGAAAGGAGAAATATTGCAGTGACTGTACTTTATACAATTGCTATCATACTAGGTGCTATCATCGTATACGTTCTAGTAAATACACTGCGTCTTAAAAAAGCAGTGACAAACTTAGATCAAGATCAATTTATACAAGGCTATCGAAAAGCACAGCTAATTGATGTGCGTGAAGTGAAAGAATTTGAAGCGGGGCATATTTTAGGTGCACGTAATATCCCTTCAACTCAACTTCGCCAACGCTATAAAGAAGTCCGTCCAGATCTACCAGTCTACTTATATTGCCAAAATGCAGGTCGTAGCGCACGTACTGCACTTTTCTTAAAGAAAAAAGGCTATAATCAGGTTTTCCAATTACAAGGCGGTTTCAAAACTTGGTCAGGTAAAGTAAAATCAAAAGCTTAAGCAAATTTGAAAAACACAGCTCAGGTTATAAATAATCGAGTTGTGTTTTTTATATTTGCTTCTCACCTTCTAAAAACTGAGGAAACTCAAATTGCGAGATTTCTCGCCTAAAAAATGATTCAAAATATTTATTTTTCACTTCGCATTTAGCATTTTTCTATCCCACAAAAAGATGAAAAGAGCGTTATCCTCCAAAGATAAAACACGAGTTTCTTCCTATTATATAGTCACATTAGTTACCAGTGTTTCAAATCAACATACAAACCTACTATTTGCATTTTAATATATGTTGTGTACTGTCATTTTTTTGATAATTATCAGCAACAAAGAAAAAGACGCCTCGTTAGTCGAGACGTCTAACTCTATTAGCCTTCGATTTTAGTATAACGAAGAATAGGTGTACGAGCGGCACGCGTTTCATCTAAACGGCTGATTACTGTTGTATGTGGTGCTTCTTGAACGATTGAAGGATTTTCTTCTGTTTCTTTTGCGATTTGAATCATTGCATCACAGAAAGCATCTAAAGTCTCTTTAGATTCTGTTTCTGTCGGCTCAATCATCATTCCCTCTTCAACATTCAATGGGAAATAGATTGTTGGTGGATGGTATCCAAAATCTAGTAAACGTTTAGCTATATCCAACGTACGAACGCCCAATTTCTTTTGACGACGGCCAGAAAGAACGAATTCATGCTTACAATGGCGATTATATGGTAGGTCAAAGTAAGACTCTAGACGACGCATCATATAGTTTGCATTTAGTACAGCATACTCAGTTACCGCTTTTAAACCATCCGGTCCCATTGTACGGATATAAGTATAGGCACGAACATTAATACCAAAATTCCCGTAATAAGGTTTTACACGACCAATTGTTTGAGGTCGATCATAGTCAAAATGGAATGATCCATCTTCTTTTTTCACTAGTACTGGTTTAGGTAAGAAAGGAATTAAATCCGCTTTTACACCAACTGGACCTGAACCTGGTCCACCACCACCATGAGGTCCTGTAAATGTTTTATGAAGGTTTAAATGCACACAGTCAAAGCCCATATCCCCAGGACGTGCTTTACTCATAACAGCATTTAAATTAGCTCCATCATAATAAACCTTACCGCCAACACCATGAATGATTTCAGCCATTTCTAAAATATTTTCTTCGAATAACCCTAAAGTATTCGGGTTTGTCAGCATTAAAGCTGCTGTATCTTCACCAACAACACGACGTAAATCGTCTAAATCTACTAAACCATCTTCGTTTGATTTAACAGTGATAGTTTCAAAGCCTGCAACAGTAGCTGAAGCTGGATTTGTACCATGAGCAGAGTCCGGTACGATTACTTTATTACGATGACCTTCACCATTTGCTTCATGGAACGCACGAATCATCATTAATGCTGTCCATTCACCATGTGCTCCTGCTGCTGGCTGTAATGTCACTTCATCCATTCCCGTAATCTCTACTAAAGAAGTTTGAAGCTCATAGAGTAATTCCATTGCACCTTGTACAGTTGCTTCATCTTGTAAAGGATGTATGTTAGCAAAGCCTGATAATCTAGCTACATTTTCATTTATTTTCGGATTATATTTCATCGTACAAGAGCCTAATGGGTAGAAACCAGAATCTACACCGTGATTACGACGAGATAATGCCGTATAGTGACGCATGATATCAAGCTCTGCCACTTCTGGTAATTCAGCAGCTTCTTCACGGACAAAACCTTCTGGTAATAGTTCTGTTAAATCAAAATCCTGCACATCTAATTCTGGTAAGCTATAGCCTACTCGACCTTCTTTGGATAATTCAAAAATGAGTGATTGATTTTCGTTATGCATTGTAAGCCCCCATTTTCTCAACTAATGCGTCGATTTCTTCTTTTGTACGTAGTTCTGTAACTGCTAGTAACACATGGTTTTCCAGCTCAGGATAAGTTCTGCCTAAGTCAAATCCACCAATAATTCCATCTTCAATAAGCTGTTTATTGATATCCGATACAGCCTTATTTGTTTTCACTACAATTTCATTAAAATGGGCACCCTGGAAAGGTACTGTGAAACCTGCTGCTTCGAAAGCGTTTTTCGCATAACGTGTTTTCACAATATTTTGCTTTGCCATTTCTTGAACACCTTTTTTACCAAGAGCTGTCATTGCAACTGATGCTGCAAGAGCTAATAGAGCTTGGTTTGAACAAATATTAGAAGTAGCTTTTTCTCGACGAATATGCTGCTCGCGCGCTTGTAAGGTTAATACATAGCCTCGACGCCCCTCCTGATCGACCGTCTCACCTACCAAACGACCTGGAACCTTACGCATCAGTTTCGTTGTCGTAGCGAAATAACCACAGTAAGGACCACCAAAGCTTTCTGGAATTCCAAATACCTGTGCATCCCCAACGGTAATATCTGCTCCTAATTTACCTGGAGGTGTAAGGATACCTAAAGCAAGAGGATTTGCGGAAACGATAAATAATCCTTTTGCTTCATGAGTGATGTCACCCAGCGTTTGAAGATCTTCAACCTGACCAAAGAAGTTAGGATATTGCACCATAACGCCTGCTGTATTATCGTCAATTAGCTCTTTTAATTGCTCGATATCTGTTACTCCATTGTTTGTTGGTACTAGAACAATTTCGATTGATTGTCCATATGCATATGTAGCCACTACATCACGATATTCAGGGTGGATTGCTTCAGAAACTAATAGCTTTTTGCGACGAGTATGACCTGCTGCCAGCATACCTGCTTCTGCTAAAGAAGTTCCTCCATCATACATTGATGAGTTTGCAAGATCCATTCCAGTTAGTTCCGCAATCATTGTTTGGAATTCAAAAATTGCTTGTAATTCCCCTTGTGAAATTTCAGGCTGATATGGTGTGTATGCAGTATAAAATTCAGAACGAGAAATAACATGGTCAACAATAACAGGTTTATAGTGATTGTAAATACCAGCACCAAGGAAGGAAACATTTGAATCAGTGTCTTCATTTTTAGCTGCAAGCTGTTTTAACTCTTTTAGTAAGGCAGATTCTGATTTTGCTTCTCTAATATTGTATAACCCTTGGAATCTAACACTCTCAGGGATATCTGAAAATAACTCGTCAACACTTTCCACACCAATTGTTGCTAGCATATCTTTTCTGTCTTGTTCTGTCATAGGAAGATAACGATGTACCATTTTATTAAGCCTCTTTTCACAATTTATTTTGAGCGTTTATAAAAAGGAGTTGCACATGTGTGCGCCTTCAATTTTTTGTTGCGAATCTCTATTTCTAGCTCTGTATCTAATTGAGCAAATTTTGCATCAATTAAGGCTAAACCGATGTTTCTTTTTGTTAATGGCGATTGAGTTCCCGTAGTAATCTCACCGATTTCAACGCCATCTTTAAATACTTTATAGCCATGACGAGGAATCCCTTTATCAATCATTTCAACACCAATAAGCTTTTTAGCTAAGCCATTTCCCTTTTGAGCTACTAATGCCGCTTTTCCGATAAAGTCGCTCTCTTTTTGAAGCTTTACCGCAAAACCAATTCCTGCCTCTAGAGGTGAAATGTCCTTTGAAAGCTCTTGACCATAAAGTGGCAGGCACGCTTCAAAACGTAAGGTATCACGGGCACCTAACCCAGCAGGTACAACACCTTTGTCTTTTCCAGCTTCTAGAATTTTTGTCCAAAGCTCAACGATTGCTTGAGGCTCACCGTAAATTTCAAAGCCATCTTCCCCTGTATAACCTGTACGTGAAAGTAATACGGAGTTACCCGCAATCACTGCGTTTTCTATAAATTTAAAATATTTCAAAGAGTTTAGGTCTACATCTGTTAATGTTTGAAGCACTTCTTCAGCTAGTGGACCCTGTAATGCAATTTGTGCATATTCCTCGGATTTGTTTGTAACCGTTACTTCACCTTGAACCTGAGCTTTCATCCAATCAAAATCTTTCTCAATGTTAGCCGCATTCACGCACAATAAGAATTTCTCATCTTCAAGTCGATAAACTAATAAATCGTCGACAACTCCACCATTTTCATAGCACATTGCATTATACTGTGCTCCACCAATTTGAATTTTGGAAATATCATTAGTTAGTAAAAATTGTAAATATGCCAGTGCATCTTTACCTTCTACAATAATTTCACCCATATGGGATACATCGAAAAGGCCCGCGCGATGACGAACAGCGTCATGCTCATCTTTAATGGAAGAGAATTGGACTGGTAAATCCCAACCTCCAAAATCAATTGTTTTCCCGCCGCTTTTTGCATACTCATCAAATAATGGCGTTCGCTTTAATTCATTTCCCATTCATCATGTCCCCCTAGTATTATCCATAATTTGCACAATAGAAAAACACAACTTAACACAAATCGGCCAAGTTGCTGTCACATTATTCGTGGATATCTTTTATAACACTTCCAATCCGCAAAAAAAGGACAGACGAATCCTCTTTAATCCTGAGGAATCCCCTGTCCTTGCACCTGAAAGTTACACCAAATCGATATACACTTTTTGAATCGATAATTGGCTTTCCCCTTTGGTGGCTGAATCAAATAAAATCGAAACAGCACTCTCCAGAGATGCGTCCTGTACGAGTCTTTTTGCCTGAGAGATTCATAGCTCTTCACTACTTGCTCCTTCGGCGACGCTCTTCACGTTCTCTCCCCGCACAATCATCCGCGCAAATATTCTAAATTCAATGTACAATATAACATCTCTTGGCTATATCCTAACATTGGTCATTATGAAAAGGCAATCTTTTTTTAATCCAACTTTAAAAACGAACATTCAAAAGAATAAACATATAAATCATTCGCCTTTTAAACGATTCACCTGAAACCCAATATATTCAACAATTTGACGTAGTGATCGTCCCTCTGTCAATACTCGAATATGATTAGCAGCTCTATAGAATTTTCTTCTCGTTTGATACAGCTGCTCTAGCTCTTCTTTAGTTGAACGCTGCACAATTGGTCGATTCTTATCATTTTTGATACGCACATAAATGTCTTCGAATGTTGCATCTAAAAAAAGTACCAATCCGGAATGACGCATGATTTTGCGATTTTCTTCGCTCATTGCTACACCACCGCCTGTTGCAATGATACATGCTTCATCTCGGAAATTCAGAAGAAATTCTGTTTCTAATGCTCTAAAATAAGCTTCCCCGTACACTTCAAATATCTCAGGTATTGACATTCCTTGCTGACGAACAATCTCATGATCCATGTCGTAATATGGTAGTCTTAAAAAATAACTTAGCCTTCGTCCGATAGCGCTTTTACCACATCCCATGAAGCCTACTAAATATATTTTTCGCATGCTATCACCTTCTTTGACTTTCCAAAATCTTTCTACTACTTACTACCAATTTCCTTCAGTAGGTTTATCGTAGCACGAACATTGGCGAATTCCAATGAATTATACACCAATTTTTGCGATTGGTACGATAAACAATAGAAAGTAATAAAAGAAGTTGTTATGAATAGTAACATTATAGCAAGCATAAAGGTTCCACCACTCTCATTACGTACTATTTTGAACAAAGAACCTCCTCTCCTTTTCTATACCATTATTAAAAATTACTGATATCGTCATATATTGGCCATCCCAAGTAAACCAAGCATTTTGAATACCGACTAATAAAGGAGTATTTCCTTGATTATTAACTATTAGCCTAAGGACATCTCCACTACGGTTTATTTTCTTTACTCCACTAGAATTTGTGTAGAAGATTTCCATGGATTTGGTGTCATTTGATAATTTTATCTCTCGCACATTTAGCACTAATTGCTGGAGGTCATTTACAAAAAGCTCCCAGGCTACCTGATTATTTGAAAGCTCCGTTGTGTTCATTTGCTCAATCCAAATTAGGACGGCTAGCATGATTTGAGATAGAAGAACAAAGACTGTAATGGAAAAGAGTGCTTCAATAAGTGTATAGCCTTGGCTGCTTTCAATTAGTCTCCGGTTCGATTGATGCATTTAACTTGTTCTCCACTTAAATTTTCAAATTGGACACAAATTTGTTCCCCATCATATGTCCAATGAAATTCTTTTAGTTCTATGGTTTTGCTGCCAGCAATTTTCGATTGTGCTTTAATTTGTTTTGCTGCATCCAATGCTGTTTCTGAAGCATGCAGCTCTAATTTTTGGTTATATAAAGAAGACTTCAACTGGTAGCTTAACGGAATCAAAGAGCCGGCTATGATTAAAATAATAGCTACCGTCAATAAAGTTTCAACAAATGCTATTCCTTTACAATTCAACTAACCTCATCCGCCCTTCCTTTATATAAATAATCAAATTTGTTTGTCCAAAGGGCGTATGAAATTTTATGGTACCAAAATTGGATACATCACCACTCGGGTAAACCATGAAATGTTTAAGATTACTAGTCATATCAACCTTTATACCTTGTGGGATTTCTCTTTCAAACAATATCTCTCCTGAGAAAATCCCATGCCCTTTATAATTATTCGAACTATTAAATTGAATATAAAATGCCTCATCATTTTTTATAGCTAACGCTTGAATCTCCTGAATATCTAGCATTAGCTGCTGAAAAAATTGATTTACTACCCACTTTTCAGAAAGTGTGAGGGTAATTTGAAAAACTATGGAGCTTGTAAGTAGCAAAATAAAGAGTACAAGAAGCATTTCAATTAATGTAAAGCCCCTCATGTTCATTACTCTTTTGCCATGCAGCTTGTCTACCATGCCACTATTGTCCACTCGTATTTTTCACTGCAATGACATTTCCATCACTTTCAATCTCAATCAAGTCACCGTTAGGACATTTTGCTGCCTCATCTCCATTTAAGTACCCTCCTGTTTGCAGAGCACTTATTGATGGTAGTGTATTATTGTCAAGCTTATATGCCTCAACTTGTCCCTGAACCATTTTCAAATAAGCTTCACACCCCTTGTTATCAATGGTTGCGAAGTGCTTCGTCACATTTGGTACTGTGACCAGTACTAAAACTGAGATGATCAGAAGGACTATCAACATCTCTATTAAGGTAAATCCTTTTTCATTTATTCTTTTCAAGAAAAACACACTCCTATTAAATTATTTCAATTAGCTCATACATCGGCAGCAGAATACTCAAATATGCCGCAATAATACTTAAGGCGATTATGATAAAGAAAAGTGGCTGTATGATGGATACACCCTTTTTAATCAAGTTCTGTATTTTTTCATCGATTAACTCACTGTAAATCAATAACTGCCTCCCGAGATAACCGCTATTTTCTCCATGCTTTATAAACTCTTCAAATTTAGAAGAAAACCACCCTAGTTTATAGACAGCCGATGAAAGGGACTCTCCGAATATGACTTGTCCCTCAATCTCCTTAGACACATAGGCCAGAATTTTATTTAATTGTTGGTCTTGTAAGATTGTTAAGGCCTGCTGAAGAGAAAAACCTCCCAACAACAAATCCCCCATTGTTTTAGCTAGGTGATTTGTAATATGCATTTTATAAAAGTAATTAATAATCGGAAGCTTTAACAGAAGAGGTAATTGTTGCTGTACGTTTAATCTTTTGATGTAGATAATAACGGTGGTGACGAGGCAAATAGTTGTTATTAAAGTAAAAAACAAGACATCCGGAAGACGAAGAAATATTGATGAAATTAAGACTGTTGTATTCCCACCATCAGATCGAGTGTTTAGAATTTGGGTTATGTTAGGAAGAAAGTAAGTGCGGAATGCTATGAAAATGCTTATAAGTAACACACTGAGTAGCACAGGATAGCTTAGAAGGTTAAGCAGCTTTTTTCGCATTTTTTCGTTGAAGTCCAATTGCTTAGAAATCGTTTGTAGGCTTTCGGCAAGCTTTCCACTTTCCTCAGAAATTTTAATGGCCACCAGGAAATGTTTGGGAATCTGAAAGCACTCCAATATTTCTGTAGTACCTTCCCCATTCTTCAGCTTTTCTAGTATCATCACACGCCAAGCGTTTGGGTCATCTACATGATAAGGTAATAGCATTTCGATTGAATCTGAGAAGGTGTATCCTTCGTTTAATAGTGTACTAACTCTGTTAAGAAATGATGGCAGCTGCCGAACCTTATTCTTTTTATCGAGGCTTATTGTGACGTTTTTTAACTTACGAAGTTGTAGGAGCATTTCTTTTTCTCACCTCAAATAAGGATTTCTGACTTGTCAACTTTTCAGAATGAGGCAATTCATACTGTTCTCCGCGCATTGTTGTTGCAATTGCATCAATTAGATTCAGGTCACTTAATATTTCGTATATCGCCTTTCTCTCTTCTGGCTCAACCTGCACTAAGCATTGCGCAACAATCCCAATGACAGCCTGTCTAATTTCCTCTATAGAAATATTTAGATCTAAAAGCCGGTAAATACAGTTTACTGTGTCCTTTGCATGAATAGTGGACAACACCAAATGACCTGTTAAAGACGCTTCTATGGCAATCTTAGCAGTTTCCCTATCTCTTATCTCACCTATCATTATAACGTCAGGTGAATGGCGGAGAATTGCCTTTAAACCAGCAGCATAAGTAACACCTGCACGTTCATTTACCTGTATTTGCAATAAATTTGATTGATTACTTTCAACTGGGTCCTCAAGTGAAATGACGTGACGAGCTAATGATTCACTTGTGTAATTGATTAGTGAATATAATGAGGTAGTTTTTCCTGACCCGGTCGCTCCACAGAACAACAGTAATCCTTGGCGACTTGATACAAGCTGTACTAATTTGTTTGCTGAGCTTGGATTTAAACAAATTGACGAGATGGGAAGGCGAGAGTTTTGAACGAGTATCCGAATAACTAGACTCTCTCTTTTGAAAATCGAGGGCAATGTAGAAACGCGAAATGCATATAATTGACTAGAAATTTCCTTCTGAAAAGAACCGCTTTGGGGCTTTCTCTTTTCACTAATATCTAGAGATGATAAAAACTTTAAATAAGAAATAATTCTATCGCCTAACTCATTTGGCAAATTACTCGTTGGAAATAGCTTTCCGTATTTCCTGAAATGGATAGAATAACTGTCTTGTGCAGGAACTATATGGATATCAGAAGCACCAAAGTGCAAGGCCTTTAACAATAATTGTATACTCTTACTTTCAACAACTGATTCTACCTCCAAAATGACACCTCCTTGTTTTTAAAATACTTGCTGACCGCAAATCATTAATGACAGTATATCTGGAGATTTCAAATTAGAAAACCCTTTTTCCGAAGATAAAATTTTGAGTATAAATTATCCTTCAAATCTCATTTTTCAACCCCTTATTACTACATTTAGATTAGTAAAATCAACCCAAAATATGAAATTTGCTTTAATTGTAATAATTCATCGACAAATTCTATATCAATCCTATATTATAAAAGTTAAAATAATACTGTAATAAAAAGTAAATAATACTAGAGAGGTGATTTCATGGTTCATCCTTTAAAAATAACAAGTACTTTATCTGATGAAACACGTTACCAAATTTATGAATATATGCTTCAACAAAAAAAATCATTTACAGTACAAGCGATTGCCGACCGATTTAATATTCATCCAAATGTGGCTAGACTTCATTTAACAAAGCTAACAGAAATCAATTTAATTTCAGCTCACTTTGTCAAATCCGGTAAGGGTGGCAGACCTGGGCGAGAGTATAAAGCTTCCGAAGAGGGAGTTGAGTTAAGCTTCCCTAAAAAAGAGGATAGTCGTTTGATTAATTGGGCTATGAAGCTAATCGAACAATTGGGGCCAGAGGCAATTGACGTTGCAAAAAAAATAAGCTATGAAGATGGCTATTCAGAAATGAAACAAAGTATAGCCTATGGAAAAGGAATTGTACTTAGTGACTTTAACGCTAAAATAGATCACTTAACAACAGCTTCTGCACTAATTGGATACATACCAGAAATTACTGAAACAGAGAATGGAAAAAAAATTATCTTCTCTATTTATAATTGTCCGTTTAAAAAACAATTATCTACAAATAATGAGATTGTATGTATATTACATGAATCCTATTTAAACGGGCAAATAGATGCTCTTTTTTCTCAAAATGAGTTTGAGCAAGTAGAAAGCATGGTTCATGATTGTGAAAACTGCAAGTACGAAATAGAAATTGGCAATAATGCTCTCTAGCATTTTCTACTCTATTGTCACAAACAAAATGTAAGTAGGAGTTTACATTATAGTTTCAAATCATTTATAATAAAAGATGATATTATTGTGTCGTATGGCAAAAGGAGGGATACTTCATGAGTAACATGTATAAAGTTATGGCTTTCTGGACTGGTATTTTTGCCGTTATGTTCTACCTTGGTGATATGTACGAGGTTTCGCTATTATTCATTGGTAATACAATTTTATTCTTATTATTAGGCTTCTTAAACCTAACAGAACGCATGTACATGTACATTTTCGGAGCTTATTTAACAATATTCTTCGCAGGATTCACGTATTACACTACGTTTATCCATGTACCAGGTGCAGGACACTAATAAACGACACCAACTGTTTTTTCAGTTGGTGTTTTTTATTTATAAAATAATAAAGAAAAGAAACGATTCAACTTTAACTGAATCGTTTCTTTGAATTTAGAATCCATTTAAAAAAGGATTACTATCGATTTCCTGAGCTGGAGTCGTATAACTACCGTGTCCTGGGTAAATAATTGTATCCTCAGGCAACACTAACAATTTGTCATGAATTGACTTAAGAAGCACCTCATGCGATCCTCCAAGTAAATCAGTTCTTCCAATACTGCCTTCAAATAAAGTATCCCCTACTATTGCAAATCCGTCTTCTTCGAAAATATATGAGATACTGCCAGGAGAATGACCTGGTGTAAATACTGCCTTAAATTTCATGTCAGCGATATCAAAGGACTGTTCCTTTCGAATGATATACTCTTGTTCGGGTTTGTTAACAATGTAATTCGGAAGCTCAGCATACCTACCAGAACCATTTTTCATGGGATCAGATAGCCAGGACACTTCTTTTTCATGAATATATAGAGGAAGTTCAAAAACTTCTCTTAAATCCTCTACAGCACCTATATGATCAAAATGTGCGTGTGTTAAAAAAATAGCTCTTGGTTTTAGCTGATTGGACTGAATTACTTTCATTATTTTTGAAGATTCTTCCCCTGGGTCGAATAGTATGCACTCTTTTTGCTTATTACTAATGATATAACAATTTGTTTGAACAGGTCCTAGACTATATGCTTTAACGTTTAACATTGTATTCACCTCTCGATTATTATACATCGCTTAGAAGAAAATTACATTCTCTAGTCAAACAACTGGATTATTTCTTCTCGACAAACGGGATAAGGTGATTTACAATAAAGAAGGAATATTGTTTATCGACATGCTTTTTCACATGTCGAAAGGAGTGTCTTTTTTAATGAACTTATTAATGGTTATTTTCGCTTTAGTAGCAATCTTCGCAGTAGTGAACTTTTTCCAAGCGATTAAAGAAAAGAATGTTCTTTCTTTAGTATTTAGCTTAGCTACTGCAGCAATTTTTGGTTGGTTTGTAGTAATGACTATTTTAAATCAAGGCTACCCACCAGCATTACATCACTAAGATAAAAACGAGGTATCTTCTAGATACCTCGTTTTTTCTCTTTCTACAATCGAAGCAGAAGAAAAGGGTTATCTCAGCACTTGAGATAACCCTTTTCTTTATTTTTCTTCTACTTCTAGTGCATCCTGTAGTAAATTACCTGTAGCTTCATCATAGAAACGCAATAAGTCGCCATTTATTATTTGATCAGAGTATTCCAACTCAATCGAAGAACGTTCAATATATGGCTGACACGCTTCAATTTCTGTTTGTTCACCTGTAGTTCTGTCATAACATACTTCACCAGCGTAAACCAGGTCATCTGTTATGAATCGACCGTCACGGAAAATAACTAAGTCCTCATGCTCTTCAGAGAATAAATCTGCCCCTAATTGCATGTCATTCGAAGTCTCAATTCCAAGTAAGTGCATGATTGTAGGACGAAGGTCGATTTGGCCAGCCGCTTCATCCATTACTTGCCCATCTCCTGATCCAGGAACATGAATGAATAATGGTACTGACTGTAGTAAAGCACTATCATAAGCTGTAATTTCTTCTTTACCTAAATACGTCGACATCGCTTTATTATGATTTTCTGAAATTCCATAGTGATCTCCATACATCACAATTATTGAGTTGTCATAAAGTCCCTCTTCTTTAAGCTTATCAAAGAAGGTTTTAATCGATTCATCTAAATAACGGACTGTTTGGAAATAACGATTTAACGTCCCCGAATTTGAATTATACTCAGGAATCATAATATCCTCTTCTTCCAAAGTGAAGGGATAGTGATTTGTTAAAGTTATCATTTTTGAATAAAATGGTTGATCCATTTCTTTCATTAGATCCACTGATTGCTCAAAGTACGGAATATCCTTCAGTCCCCAGTTTACAGAATTCTCATCTGTTACTTCATAGGATTCAATATCGTAAAATTTATCGATATTAAATGACTCATAAATTTCATTTCGGTTCCAAAACGATGAATTATTAGAATGCATTACATTTGTAAAGTATCCATTCTCACCTAATTTTTCAGACATCGTATTATACGTATTTCCACCATGAGTAAAGAATACAGCCCCACGACCCAATCCAAATAATGAATTTTCAACGATAAACTCAGAATCACTTGTTTTCCCTAAGCCTGTTTGGTGGTAAAAATCATTAAAATAATACGTATCCTTATCGTTTGTTAGACTATTTAAAAATGGTGTAACTACTTCCCCATTCATTTCATTGTTTATCACAAAACTCTGAAGAGATTCTAGTGAAACCAGTATCACGTTGCGTCCCTTATACTTCCCAAACATCTCTGGGTTCACAGCTGCTTGATTTGCTTGCACATAGTTATCTACTTCAACCAACTCACTACCATCAGCCAATGCTCGCTGTGCACTTGACTTTGACTGTACATAGATGTCATATAAATGATAGTTATACGTACCGATGTTTTTTACAAGTAGCTCACGATCGAATGCACGTGTTAGAAGCTGTGGACGCTCCGTTTCGGATAATCCTAAATTTAAGAATACAATCGCCATTGAAAGAACAAAATACGCACGACGCATTTCAATTCTTACAGGTGTAATTCCTTCGCTTTTTGGAATAAATTTAATCGCAATAAGTAGCACAATTAAATCAGCAAAGTAAAGAATATCTGTGAAGCTAATAATATCTGCAACTGAATTCCCCAAATCACCGAAATTACTTGTTTGGAATAACACTGCGAAGGTAATAAAATCATTATAGAATCTGTAAAAACCAACATTTGCGAAAAGTACGATTGCTAAAAATGCACTAACGGTAATCAAATACCGATTTCGTAGCTTCTCTGTTTTGAAGAATAGAGAAATTCCATAAGCAAAAAGAATAAAGCTTAATGGATTAATAATCAAAATTAACTCTTGCATCGCATTTTCAATATCCAGCTCGAAGCTTGTATGGTACACAATTACTGTTTTAAGCCAAGTCGCGAAAATCGCTATCGCTAATATCGAATGTTTAGGCCATTTAAATGATTTCATTCCAAAACATCCCTTCTACAAAATTAATATATAAATGTAATACATTTCTAGTGAAATGAAATTTACAATAAAAAAACATTTTAATAATAATAAACAAAATTTATCTTAATCTTTTTTACTTTATTTAGCAATAGACAGTAGAGAAAAACCGCTCGACAGAATATTACAAAATTCAACGATTATGATGTCAAATATTATAATACCTTAAGAATAATTACGTTTTATTTACAAAAAGGTTCCCAAATGAAAACAGTGGAAAAAATCCACTGCTGGTTCATTTCATTTATTAGACATATAATTAACATTTATTAACATAAACGACTTGTTTCAATCACAAAAATTAAATTTTTACCAAATAATCAAAAATTTCCAAGTTAAAATTGAGACTATTGAAGTCTTTTTTCCTCTTTTGCAATTCTCGAGGCTTCTTGTCGCAAAATTAACATCGCAGCTTGAAAAGCACTCGGTTCCAATACTTTCGCTTTATATAGCTCTCGTATCTCGTCCTCCATCAAAAGGATATCTCCCTGGCGATCTCTTGTATAAATAAATGTTCCATATTGTTTTAGTAAGTCATATATATCCTTCATTGATTTCATGAGTTAAGCTCCTTTCGATTTTGCAGACAATCGATTGTTTCAGTTTCAGTAATTAATAAGTCTACTGGTATATCAAAGCTTTCCTTAGGGACATCATCAATCACTTGTAAATTGAAGGCTAGTGAAATCAACATTCCATCAAATCGACTCAGATATCGGTCATAATAGCCTCCGCCATAACCTATTCGATACCCTTTCTTATCAAAGACGATTCCTGGCACGATGATACAGTCTATTTCCTCTGGATGTACAAGCTGTGTACATTCGGGGTTCGGTTCCTGTAAATCCATATATACGTTTTCAAGCTGATTAAAATGCTCTATTTCATAGAATTTCATAGAGCGATCCTTCGAATTGCACTTTGGCACTACTACTTTTTTTTTAAGCTGCCAAAGAGATTCAATAATCTTTTTCGTATCAACCTCTTGTTTATTGGATATCGTGATAGCAATCGTCTTTCCTTTTATAATAGAAGGCTCTCTAAACAAAAGCTTTTTAATATTTAGAGATGAAAGTTCATATTGCTCAGCGTCCATTTTTTGTAAGGAGTGTCTAACTTGAGTTCTTAGTAGCTTTTTATCCAATTTAAATCATCCCTTTAGACATTGATTTGTTCCTATAATTAAAAAGCCAAAACCACAAGTGGTTTTGGCAATAATGCTTACTTTGTTTCACGGTGAAGAGTGTATTTCTTCTCGCGAGAGCAATATTTTTTAAGTTCAAGACGCTCTGGATTGTTACGTTTGTTCTTTTTAGAAATGTAGTTACGTTCGCCACAATCTGTGCAAGCTAAAGTAATGTTTACGCGCATTATTAACCCTCCCACTCTATATCAAGACTTGTATCATTTGAGCATGATTTATACGACTAAATCATTATAACATAAACTGAAAAAAAATCTAGCATGATTTATAATTAACTTTTACTATGGTAAAATAACCTAAAATGCGATTATTAACGGAGGAAATATAGTGGAATTTTCAATAATTTTAATGATCATCGGAATCCTTTGTATCGTTGTATCATTTTTCCTAAGAGATTCTTCAAAAAAATTAGAGCAGGATATCGAAGACCTCTCGATTAGTATCTATCAAGAAACAAATTCGCTTAAAAAGCGATTAAAAATTATAGAAGAAGAGCTGTTGTTGGAATCTAATTTTACTGTTAAACCAAAGGCAACAAATAAAAGCTCAATACAGGCCTATAAGCAAGCAGCACAAGTCGCACAGTCAAAACAAGTAAATCCAGCTAATAACACCCAACAAATCAACGAAATACTTATAAGTCAAGTCATCCAGTTAAACAAACAGGGATATCCTGTTGACGAAATAAGTAAAATGTCTACATTGTCAAAGGAACAAATTCTTTCGATTTTAAATAACGGAGGCAACCGATGAAAAAATCTTCATTACGTTCCTTTGGCATTGCTTGTTTCGTAATCGGCTTGCTAATTACTTTCTCAGAAAAAGTTAATATTCCTTTCATTTCTTCTTCAGAAACGAAAGCTGAAGAACAGTATAAAAGTAAAATCTCACAATTAGAACAACAGCTACAGGATGCAAACGAACAAATTACAGGACTAGAACAAACAGAGCCGACAAATGAGGCAGTAGCAGAAGACAAGCCTTCTGAAGAACAAAAAACTGAATCAGAAGAAAAGCCAGTAGCTAGTGATCCTGAGGTAAAAGACGAAACAGTGACAGATACGCTTTACGTTTATGCTGGCTTAACTCCTGCAGAGGTTGCTCAAAAATTAAAAGACATGAACATTATTAAAAATAGTGTTGAAATGGAGCTGTTTTTGGCTCAGCCTGAATACGCAACAACCATTCAAAAAGGACAATTCGAGTTAAATTCTTCTATGTCTGTAGAAGAAATCGCCAATATTATTACAGGAAAATTACGATAAGCGAGCTGTAAGGGAAGTCTATTTCACATATGGACTTCCCTTTTTCTATTGCAGGCTCAATCTCTCTTACCTAACTTTGTTGTTTGAAAAAATGTTCGTATATAGTCTTCAAGTAGCTTAGTAGCCGCGCTCTTAAAATGCTTATTTATATAAGCTAAACCAATCTCTCGTCTACAGTTTGGTGCATTAACCTTTAGCAGCTGAATTTGATATTGCTCAAGTCCCTTTATATAAGGAATAAGCGATACACCAAGTCCACTTTCCACTAAGCCTGTGATGGTATGAACCTCTTCACCCTCAAAGGCTACATTTAACTGGTAGCCTTCTTGTTTATATAAATCGTCAACGGATTTACGTAATGTATTTCCTTGTTTAATCGAGATAAATGGTTCACCAGCAAAATCCTTAAGGCTAACTTCATTAGCACTCGCAAGAGGATGGCTTTTTGGCACAATGAGAAATAATTCCTCCTCCCAAAGCTTCTCCCAAACCAAATCCTTATGTGTATCTAGGGAAGAAATTAAACATAAATCGAGTTCCCCCACCTCTAGCTTCTGCAAAATCGTACTTGAATTACTTTGAGTCAATTGAATTTTAAGCTGTGGATAGTCTTTTTGTACTCGAGCCATTAATTGAGGAATTACTTCGAGTCCAAGTGTATGCATAAATCCTATAGAGACTACACCTTGTCCAGGAGAAACAAGATTTAGGAGGTCTTCTTTTGCCATTTCATAATCCTTCAACAGGTTTTCAGACCGTTCTAAAAAAAATTGTCCATAACGATTCAATTTAATGGAGCGACCATTTCTCTCAAACAAAGTAACCCCCAAGCTTTCCTCTAATAATGAAATGGATTTACTGAGGGCAGGTTGCGTTATATGTAAAATTTCTGCAGCACGTGACATATTTTCATATTTTGCAACCAAGACAAAATATTGAAGAGAATTAAAATCCATATTACCCCTCTCCCTTATGACTAAAATTTATAAGACACATAAAAACAATGAATTATCATTATATAGCTATCTTCATTATAATAAATTAAAGTTCAAAAATATGTTAATTTTGAAAAAGAGGCGTATCAGCATGAATTATTTACAAAAAGGAACGAAAGAATTTACTTTAGCTAATTTAGCCTTATTTGCTGCGGGTTTTATCACCTTTGCCAACCTTTATATTACACAGCCCTTATTTCCACAATTCACTAAAACCTTTGGTGTCTCCCCAGCTACTGCAAGTCTATCGCTCTCTCTTTCTACTGGCGTCTTATCGGTCACTCTAATTTTATTTGGCTCATTATCAGAGGCCTGGGGACGTAAACGGTTAATGACCATTTCCATTTTCGCCGCTTCAATTTTCACCATCTTACTAGCCTTTGCCCCCACCTTTGAAGCACTTTTACTATTACGTATGCTTCAAGGCTTTGTTTTTGCTGGCGTACCTGCAATAGCAATGGCATATTTGGCTGAAGAGGTAGATCCAAAGAGTCTTGGAGTTGCAATGGGTCTCTATATTAGCGGTAATTCAATAGGTGGGCTATCGGGAAGAATCATTATGGGTACCATGACAGATTTCTTCAATTGGCAAATCGGCATGGTGTTTACAGGATTACTAAGCTTGCTTATTTGTTTATATTTTGTTTGGGCT
This sequence comes from Ureibacillus chungkukjangi, assembly GCF_044795995.1. NCBI lineage: Bacteria > Bacillati > Bacillota > Bacilli > Caryophanales > Caryophanaceae > Ureibacillus > Ureibacillus chungkukjangi. The sequence continues at coordinate 2,353,557 of NZ_CP085009.1, forward strand.
TTACCTGCCTCAAAGCATTTTAGCCCTCGAAAGCTCGAATTTAAAGCATTATCCAAATCTCTTTTTCATCATATAAAGGATCCAGGTTTACTTTGTCTATTCGGAATTTCATTTACCTTAATGGGTGGATTTGTCACACTTTATAATTATATAAGCTATAAATTACTTGGCGCTCCTTATCATTTAAGCAGTACCGTTGTTGGTTGGATATTTATCGTTTACCTTGTGGGAACTTTTAGCTCCACATGGTTTGGAAGTCTTTCTGACAAGTTTGGACGTCCAAAAGTATTGCTCACTGGGATTGCTATCATGTTTACAGGAGCTCTACTGACGTTACCTATCAACCTTGTTATTAAAATTGCCGGGATTGTCATCTTTACTTTTGGTTTTTTTGGTTCACATTCCATTGCAAGCGGATGGGTCAGCTTCCGGGCTACAAAGGACAGAGCACAAGCCTCTTCCCTTTATCTATTCGCCTATTATTTTGGCTCTAGTATTGGTGGAACAACAGGAGGATTCTTCTGGTCTAGATGGGGATGGAATGGCGTCATTGCATTTATAGGGGCTTGTTTAGTTACAGCCTTCACACTTGCTGTTACACTAGTGTTATTAAATGAAAAAGCAAAGAAGCGTCAAAACAGCTTCCAACTTGTAAAGAAAGAAGGATTTCAATGACTATTTATAACTTTGAAGTAACAAACGACGAAGGAATTCCCTATACACTAAACAAATACGAAGGCAAACTCTTGCTTATTGTAAACACTGCCACTAAATGCGGACTCGCTGGTCAGTTTAATGAATTGGAAGAGCTTTATAAAAATTATCATGAAAAAGGATTTGAAATACTCGGCTTTCCTTCTGATCAGTTTAAACAAGAGTTAAGTTCTGGTACAGAAGCTGCTGAGGCCTGCCGACTTACATATGGAGTCTCCTTCCCTATGCATGAGCTTGTTAAGGTAAATGGAGAAAACGCCCATCCCTTATTTAAATATTTAACGGAGGAAACGAAAGGTATTTTGGGTAGTAAAGTAAAATGGAATTTCACCAAATTTTTAGTCGATCGCAATGGCAATGTCGTTAAACGCTTCGCCCCAACAGACAAACCTTCAAAATTCGAAAGTGAAATAGCAAAGTATCTATAATAGAAAGCAAAAGGACGCAGCAGTATAGCGTCCTTTTTTGCAGCATATAAAAAATTTTTTGTTCAATGAAATGTAATGTATCACATCTGACATTCACCACATTGGTTCATCCTCTTTAGAATAACGAGTTGTGAAATTATTAATATAAAAATTAAAAAATAAACCAACAAGGATAAACGAAAATCCTATTACTGGAAAAGGGATTCCTAAAAATCCTAATGCATAATGACTAACAAAAGGCATCCAAACGAATATAATGGCTTTATTCCTAGAGGCTTTAGTTTGAAAAATATTTTCTTCACAGTGAATGCATTTTAAACGGTACGGAGCCCATGTTATTTTGTAAAGATCTTTACGTGAAAAGAGATGACCACAGTGAGGACAGCTGGACCTGTTTAAGTCCCTAATGGACCATAATAAAACTAAATAATTTAACAGAAAAACAAAAAACACAGTTAAATATTTGATACTAGCCAATGATGAAAAAACTATTCCCATTCCAATAACAACGCACAAGAAACTCTGGATTAGAATACTGTTTTGCCTAGTTGGTAATAGTTTTGCCAAAACCCTAGCAACAAATGTCTTTTCCCATCTCCTCGTCTTCTTCATAACGGCAAAAAATAGAAGTACCACGATTATTTCTAAAATAATTGCCCCAACTATCCAGTAAAACTTCTCAGAGGACAGTAGCTCAAAAATATTAATATCATTATTTATTTCTTCTGGAGAAGACATTGTTAGATCTAGCGGGTTATATTGAATCATTAGTAATAGGAAGAAAGCTGCACCTAATACAAATGATGTAAGCACCGTTGGGTAAATCCAATTCCTCTTCGCTTCTGATACATCACGTTGAGAGCTTACCTTATCCAGCAAATCTTCCTTCATTTTTGGAGATAGGTTGATGCTTGATTCAAGCTCGCTTTTCCAGCTTCCCTTAAAATCTTTCTGAGTTTTCATCGACTAGCACCTCCCATTCATAGTTTTGAAGCTTCTCTCTTAGCTCAGCTCTAGCCTTCTGCAATCTGGATTTTATAGTGGATTAGGGAACACCAAGAATCTCTGAAATTTTCTTTGTAGTATGTTCAGCATAGTAGTACAAGAAAATAGCCTCACGAAGCTTTACCTTTAAAGTAAATACTGCACTCGTTATTTCCGTCTTCTCTTCCTCTTCAATTACGCTTTTTTCTATACTCTTTGTTCTTTCTTTTATAAAAATTTTTTCTAATACAAGCTCCCTTTTATTTTTCCAGCTCCTTAAATAATCATAACTGCGGTTAATCGTCATTTTTGTTAAGTAGGTTTTAAGAGAAGCATCTCCCCTAAACTGACTTTGTTTCCTGTAGTATGAAAAAAGGACATCCTGAAGGATTTCCTGTGCAATTCGTTCATCCCTAACATATGTATAAGCTATACGGAGCAAATAATCGCCGTATTGATCAATTATTTCTTTTAAATGTTGTTGCAAACTGTTCCCCCCTCCTCTCATTAATTAGACGTTGATAAATTAATTTTAGACGAAAAAAAGCACACAAATTTATAAAATGTGTGCTGCAGTATGATTTAGATAAAATTATTTAAAACCGATAAAGCTTTTTCATCAAGATTAGCTGACTTTTCTTCAATTGTAGGAGCATGTGCGATTCTTTGCAATTGTTCCTCTAGAGCGATTTTCACGAAAAAAGGTAGCTGTGGCACAAGAAAATCCAGGCACCATTCCTTCATACTAATATCCTTTTCCGCTGATTCGAACACTTCAAAAATAAATGGAGTAATCTCGTTAGGAAATTTAATCAATAGCTTCGCCAAGTCTTGTGTTTTCACTAATTTATTTTCATTTAACAATTGAACTATTAGTGGGACTTCATTTTGCAGTTGTTCATTAGTTAATCCTAAAAAGTAAGTTTCTGTTTTTTCCAATAGTCTGCTCCTCTCCAGGTAACCTATTAAACTTTTAGTAGATCAATTTGTTTCAGAAAAGATTCAATCATTCTCGTACCTGCTTCTGTACCAATTGACTCAGGGTGAAATTGCAAGCCGAATACTGGGAAGTTTCTATGTTGAATAGCCATGATTTCTCGATCATCCCTCGAAATTGCCATTACCTCTAAATCTGCTGATAAATTACTTGGCTCAATAACTAATGAATGGTAGCGCATGACTTCTATTTCACCCTCCAAGGACTCAAACAATCCACATTTTTTATAGTCTAAAATAGACAGTTTACCATGCATTATGTTCTTTGCTCTTACAATCTTACAACCAAATGCTTCCCCAATTGACTGGTGCCCAAGACAAATTCCTAAAATCGGTATTTCTTTATATAATTCTCTTACAACCTCTACTGTAATCCCAGCCTCTGAGGGTGTTCCCGGACCAGGTGATAATACAATCGCTTCGGGGTTCAAATTCCTGATTTCTTCTATTGTAATTGCATCGTTTCGGACTACTTTTACCTCCTGATTTAGTTTCGAAATTTGTTGATATAGATTATAGGTAAATGAATCGTAATTATCAATTAGTAAAATCATCTGTGCACCTCCAAAAGAGCCTTCGCTTTGTTTATCGTCTCTTCATATTCAGATTCCGGAATCGAGTCATAGACAATTCCAGCACCAGCCTGCACAAATGCTTTATCATCCTTTACAATCATCGTGCGAATAGCTAATGCTAAATCCATATTTCCACTTGAGGATATATAACCAATTGCCCCGGAATATACGCCACGCTTGAATTGCTCTAATTCATTAATGATTTGCATCGCTCGAATTTTTGGTGCACCAGACACAGTTCCTGCAGGTAAGCATGCTGTTAAAACATCTAATACATCGGTCTCTTCATTTAGCACACCTGTCACTTCAGAGACGATGTGCATTACATGCTTATATCTCTCAATACCCATATATTTTGTAACTTGTACTGTTCCAATTTTACTCACTCGGCCGATATCATTTCTTCCTAGGTCGACTAGCATTCTATGCTCAGCAATTTCTTTTTCATCATTAATAAGCAAATGCTCAAGATGGAGGTCCTCTTCCTTTGTCTTCCCTCTTGGCTTCGTACCCGCTATAGGGTTTGTCGTAACTTTACGATTAACTACCTTTACCAGGCTCTCTGGCGATGTTCCTAGGAGTGTATAATCTTCAAATTCAAGATAAAACATATAAGGTGAAGGATTGGACGTGCGTAATTTCCGATATAGAGAAAATGGCTCCCCTGTAAAATCGGCTTTGAATCTTTGAGATAATACGACCTGAAAGATATCGCCTCGTTCAATACGGCTTTTTGCTTTTTTTACCATTTTGATAAATTGAGGTTTTTCAATAGTTGGCTCGAATTTTACAGATACAGCTGAATCTTCAACAAATGTCGACCCTCGCTTGATTTCTTCTATAATTATATTCACTTGGTTTTCCATTTCAGATTCTGCTTTACCACTATTAAATATATCAATTGATACAACGGAAACCTTTTGAGATAGATGATCAAAAACGATAAATGTGTCATAAAAATAAACATGAACATCCGGCATAGCTAGTTCATCTTCAAGTGTTTCACCTATCGCTTCATTATAGAAGGCGATATCATAACCAAAGAAACCAATTGCCCCTCCAAAAAAGGAAAAAGGATAGGCTTTACTTTGAAGCGGGAGTATATTACGTAATTTACTTAACACAGCTCCCTCTTCAAATTGCGGCTCTTCATCGTTCGTTTGGTAAGTGTAATTTTCTTTGCTTCCTTTTAATTCGGCTATAGGATTTAAGGCGATAAAGGAATATCTACCACTTTCCTCATGCTTTGCAGAGGATTCAAATAACACCTTTCTTGTACCTGTTAAGCTTTCAAAAATAGAAATCGGTGTCATCATATCACCTTGTATTTCCTTTAAAACATAATCCTTTACTTCAACAGTCATCTCTAGCTCTTCCTTTCTATTCTCAACTCAGCTCTACTTTGCACTTGTCAAACACATATAAAATGTATTTAAACAATATAAAAAGGCCCTTCCATCACAAAAGGACGGAAAAGAGCCGTGGTGCCACCTTAATTGACTAAAGCAAAATACATTTTAGTCCACTTAACTGTTTTTAACGTAACATAACGCTAGTACCTACTATTGGTTCAATACTAGAAGCTAGAAAGCCCATTCGTACTATGTCATGCTCTAGCTTCCACCAACCGCTAGCTCTCTAGGCCACTTCATAATACTACTTTTTTTCATCATTGCTTTAATTATTTACTTACAAATATTTTAATACAAATTGTTAATCAATTCAAATAATTTTAAGAATTTATTAGCAACAACCTACTGACAAGAAAAAAAGAGACTTCACAGCTTTCATGAAGTCCCGTTCTTATTTTGGTTTAAATCGTATCTTTGACCTTTTTTTAAGTAAAGTAAGTATTCAGCGATATTTGTTGCATGATCTGCACAGCGTTCTATATAGCGACAAATAAAAGATAAATTAGTAATTTGAGAGATGTTTTCAGGTGCAACAGAGCTTAGACGCATTAGCTGAGTGATGATATTGCCGTACATTTCATCAATTTGGTCGTCATATTCTGCAATTTCTTTCGCCTTACTCATATTCTCTTCCACAAATGCGTCGACTACTTGATGTAGCATATCTGTAGTTTTATAACACATATCTTCAAGTAGTTCTACGGAAGTTATAAAACGTTCTTTGCCGATACGCAAGGTTTCCTTCGCGATATTTACGGCATAGTCACCTACTCGCTCCATATCTGCCGCCGCCTTGAGTAATACAACTAAACGACGTAAATCCTTTGCTACTGGCTGTTGACGCGTCATTACAAGAATTACTCGGTCATTGATGGTTTCCTCTAAACGATTAATAATAGAATCTTGTTCGATAATTTCCTGTGCTTTTTCAAGATCTTTTTCGATAAATGCATTGAATGAAATTTCTAAAGCCTGAATACTAAGATTACTTAGCTTTAATAATTCTAATTGAATGGCCTGAATTTCATGATCAAAACGCTCTCTAGCTGCCATGAACAAACCCATCCTTTCTTTTATCCGAAACGACCTGAAATATAATCTTCTGTACGTTGATCCTTTGGAGTTGAGAAAATTTTATCTGTTTGATCAAATTCCACAACCTCTCCATTTAGGAAGAACGCAGTTTTATCCGAAATACGTGCTGCCTGCTGCATATTGTGCGTTACAATAATAATTGAATAGTTGTCCTTTAATTCCTGTACAAGCTCTTCTACTTTTAATGTAGAAATTGGGTCAAGAGCTGATGTCGGTTCATCCATTAAAATTACATCTGGCTCAATTGCCAAACAACGCGCGATACAAATTCGTTGCTGCTGTCCACCTGATAAACCAAATGCATTTTGATTTAAACGGTCCTTAACCTCATCCCAAATTGCCGCACCACGTAAAGATTTCTCTACAATTTCATCAAGAATTTTTTTGTTTTTGATGCCATGAATTCGTGGTCCATAAGCAATATTATCATAGATAGATTTTGGGAATGGATTCGGCTTTTGGAATACCATACCTACACGTGTACGAAGTTCTTCTACTTCATAAGATGAATCTAAAATATTTCGTCCACGATAGTTGATTTCACCTGCTGTTTTAACGATTGGTACTAGTTCTACCATACGATTTAACGCTTTAATATATGTGGATTTACCGCAACCAGATGGTCCGATAATAGCTGTTACATCATTTTCTTTGATATCTAAGTTAATATCCTTTAAAGCATGGTGATCACCATACCAAAGATTAAAGTTTTTAGTATTAAACACAGAATTTTTTTCTACAATTTTAGTTGACTCAACGACTAATTGTGACGGAGTTTTTATTTTAACTGTTTCTTTATTATTAGTTTTATTATTAACATTTTTTAGCTCTACCACTTTTTACACTTCCTTAATATCGTTTTTGGAACTTATTACGAATAAAGATCGCAATAGAGTTCATAATCACAAGGAGAATCATCAGAACAATAATACCCGCGGAAGCAACAAACTGGAAGGCTTCCTGTGGACGTTTTGCCCAGTCATAAATTTGCAATGGCAAGGTAGTAAATTGACTTAACAAGCCATCAGGTAAGAATTGTAAAATTACAGGAATACCTAAAACAACCAATGGAGCTGTTTCACCAACAGCACGAGATAAGGCTAAAATGCTTCCAGTTAAAATACCTGGTACAGCAGCTGGCAATACTACACGAGTTATTGTTTGCCATTTCGTAGCACCCATACCATATGAAGCTTCACGTTGCTCTTTTGGTACTGCACGAATTGCTTCCTGTGAAGCAACGATAATGACTGGCAATATTAATAAACTCATTGTAAACCCTGCAGCAAGTAAGCTTTTCCCTAGCATTAACATACGCACAAAGATTGTTAAGCCTAGTAATCCAAAAACAATAGATGGAACTCCTGCTAAGTTAGAAATATTCATTTGAATAAACGCAGTAAATTTATTTTTCTTCGCATATTCCTCTAGGTAAAGTGCAGTTCCTACACCTAAAATCATAGAAACCGGTGCAATGATTAGCATCAAATAAACCGAACCAATTAAGGCCGCCTTTATCCCCGCCTTCTCTGCAAAACGAGAGCCGAAATTATTGAAGAAATCTAAATTTAGATATCCAGACCCTTGTGAAACGATACGAACAAGTAAAATAACTAAAGTAAGTAAAGCAAGTAATGTAGCAAGCAAGAATATAGTTTTCCAAACAACATTATATTTTAAACGCGATTTCATACGCTTCATTACAACAGTATCATCGATATATTTCATGTTAATACTCCTCCCTGAAGCGTTTAGAAATGTATTGTGCGAGTAAATTCATGATTAAAGTAAATACAAATAATGTGAAGCCAACAGCATAAATTGAGTAATAAATTGTAGTCCCATAGCCTGCATCACCAGAAGATACCTGAACAATATAGGCAGTCATCGTTTGGATAGAACCAGTTACATCAAGATCGAATGTTGGTGTTGCTCCACCAGCAAGTGAGACGATCATCGTTTCTCCAATAGCACGTGAAACTGCTAGTACAACTGAGGCAATAATTCCAGATAATGCCGCTGGTAATACAACCTTTATAGCAACCTCAAGCTTAGTAGCACCTAAGGCTAACGCACCTTCTCTAATGGAGTTTGGCACAGAGCTCATAGCATCCTCAGATAATGAAGCAATCATTGGCAAAATCATAATACCAACAACAATACCTGGGCTTAGCGCATTGAATATTTTCAGCGACGGTATCAATTGTTGAAGTAATGGTGTAACAAATGATAAAGCAAAGAAACCATAAACAATCGTCGGCACACCAGCTAATACTTCCAGGATTGGTTTAATTGTTCGACGTGTTTTATCTGAAGCATATTCACTTAAGTAAATCGCAGCAGCAATCCCTAATGGAACAGCAACCATTGCTGCAATCACAGAAACCTTTAATGTACCAAGTACTAAAGGTAATATACCGTATAATGGTTCACTTCCTGAGAAAGGTAACCACTCTTTACCGAATAAGTAATCAGTAATTGATACCCTCTGAAAAAATTCAAACGTTTCAAAAATTAATGTAAAGACGATACCAATTGTCGTAAGTACAGAAATAAGTGCAGTAATAACTAAAATAATGGGCATTAATTTTTCTATAAACTTTTTCCCTTTTTTGTTACGGGATTTTGCAATCATCTCTTGAATCGATTGCTCTTTCCCTAAGCCATGAGAAGCCATTGTAAAACTCCCTTCAAAATACGTGAGAAAATGTGTGAGATGCCCTGCATAGTGGCGTGGCTCCCACACATTTATTTATTTTGTAATGCTAATTATTTTAAGCCTTCTAATGCTGATAAACCTTCTTCATACTTTTCATCTGGTAATTTTACATAACCAACAGCTTCAGCCATTTCAGCTGCATTTTCTAGAGAGAATTTCATGAAGTCATAGAATGCTTCATTTTCTTGTAAAGCGCTGTTTTTCGCATAAACGAATAATGGACGAGATAATGGTGAATATTCGCCAGATTCAATTGTTTCATTAGTTGGAGATACACCATCAATTGATGCTGAAACTAATTTATCTTGGTTTTCTAAGTAGTAAGCATAACCGAAGAAGCCGATTGCGTTTTTGTCACCAGCAACACCTTGTACTAAAACGTTGTCATCTTCAGATAAAGTAGCTGCTTTTACTAAGTCAGAACCATCTAAGATTACTTCATCGAAATAGTCATAAGTACCTGAGTCAGTACCTGGTGAGTAGAATACTACTTCTTCTGCTGGCCAAGAAGGATCAATATCAGACCATTTTTTAGTTGTTCCATCTTCAATCCAAAGTTGTTTTAATTGATCTACTGTTAATTCAGTAGCCCAATCGTTTTCTGGATTAATAACAACTGTTAATCCATCAAAAGCAAGTAAGAATTCTGTATAGTCAATACCAGCTTTTTCTAATTCAGCTGCTTCTTCTTCTTTAATTGGACGGGATGCGTTAGAGAAGTCAGTTTCTCCAGCGATAAATTTCTCAAAACCACCACCAGTACCCGACACACCTGCAGACACTTTTACATCAGGTTGTACGCCTGCATATTCTTCAACAAGACCCTCTGTGATTGGTGCAACAGTTGACGAACCGTCACCTACTACTGTTCCTGTTAATTGAGCAGTTCCTGATTCAGTTGTATCAGATGTCTCACTTCCAGTTGAAGCATCGTCTTGTGTATCTGTTTCTGCTTCATCTGAACCACATGCTCCTAACATTAAGCTTGCGCCTAGTGCCGCTGTCATTGTTAAGTACTTCCACTTTTTCATCTCTTATTTCCTCCATCAAATTCATAGTAAGTTTGTCTTACAAGTAAAACTATATATCTATTTTGTTGATGCCATATAAATGCATTGTAAAGAAATTGTAAATCGGTATCGAAAATTGTAAATTTAATAGTTTAAAAACTATTAAATTGTACTGAGTTACTCTTTTGCAGGTGCTTTTATACAAAAAAACCCCTTAGAAAGTTTAACTTCTAAGGGATTTGTATCGTTTCTTATTCAGTTACTGTTTCTTCTTCTGTATCTTCATCGATTTTTTCACCAGTTGTAGCTGGTAAAATCTCTTGTTTTACAGAGCTTGATGTACGTCCTTCTTCTGCATATTTCTTTTTCAGATCAAAATAAACATCTACGATTTCTCTCGCAGTTTGACTCGCATGAGGTAAAGAAATATTATAATTTGTTGTTGCCCAAGGGAAGATTACCGCATAAGCAATTTCCGGATTTTCATAAGGAGCAAAGCCAACATGCGCTATATTGATTGTTTCCGTTGCCCAATTCTCACGTAGAGGACCATAATAAACTACCTCTGCTGTACCTGTTTTCCCAGCAGCTGTATATGGTGCGTCACCGAAGTATGAACGCGCAGATCCTTTAGCTCCAGCATAAACTCTTCTCAAACCTTCCTTGACGTTGTCAACTTCATTAGTTGGATTTGAAATGCGGTTTAATATTTTGGGCGTTACTTCTTCTATAACAGGACCAAGTACTTCCCCATCCTCAGATGGTTGACGAACTTCTTTTAGCATTCGAGGTTGAATTCGATACCCTCCATTTGCAACAGTTGAGATGTATTGCACCATCTGTAATGGTGTATACGTATCAAACTGCCCTATCGCAAGGTTAAGAATTTTACCATTATCGGTTAATTCCCCTGCAAAACCAGAAAATTCGTTTGGTAAATCAATACCTGTATTTACGCCCAATCCAAATTGTGCATACCCATTCCGCATCGTTTGCAGGGTACCTTCTTTAATTCTAAAGGGCATATTATAGCTATAGTTTGAGCCTGCAATTCTAATAGCTGTTTGGAACATGTATGAGTTGGAAGAGCGTTCTAAAGCCATTTGATCATTCATAGCAATACGGCCATTTCGGTTAAAGATAGAACTTTTTACATTTGTACCAGCAAGCTTAATTGGTTGGTCAATCAAAACTTGACCAGGCTCAATCGCCCCTTCTGAATACCCCATTAACAGGGTTGCTGCTTTAACAGTTGACCCCACTTCATAAGCGGTTGTAAATGATCCATAGGAATAGTCTACAACGTATCGTTTACCTGTCTCTTTATCTGTTTCCAGCTTTTTCCCTACTACTGATAATAATTCTCCGGTATTAGGATCCATCATCACAAAGAATGCTCGATCAAGCAAATGTGATTGACTCATTGATTTTAACTCCAACAATTTTTGCTCTACTATACGTTCAGCCTCTGCCTGTAGTTCAATATCGATTGTTGTTACTAAATCACTTCCTGGCTCTCCATCATAGGTTGTGACTGTATCAATTACCTGACCTTGTTTATTTGTAATGTTTTTTACAACGGATTTTTGACCTTGTAGAAGCTCTTCATAGCTTGCTTCAAAATAACTTTCACCTACACGGTCATTCCTTGAATAATCTCTTGCTAAATAATAATTTAGCATTGACCTCGGTATACCTTTACTTGGAATTGTTGTTCTTCCCAAAATAGCTAAAGAAGATAGCTTTACTCGCTTCCAGTCAGTTGTAGTATTAACTCCTGGTAAGTTAGATAACCTTTCTGATACACGAGCAAATTCCTCGTCTGTCACATTTTCACTCTTAATAATTTGAGGCGATAAATTATACCCTGAGGACATTTCTCTATAAATCGCCAACACCTCTAAATCAAAGGCTGTTAACTGAGCTAAATCCTCCTCAGAAATACGTTCTCGAACTAATTTGTCGATTTCTAATTGAACAGCTTTGTCATCAAGCTCTTCATTTTCTTGTAGTTTTTTTTGTTCTTCTTCCGTTACTTTTTCATATGCAGCATCTTTATTTTTCATAATCCAGAAATCTTGCTTATCGCGTAATGTCACTCGATCAATCGGTTGTTCCATTAACATCGCTAATTGTTCTGCGATTTCAAGCATATCTGTCATCTTAGTTGTTTGCATTTTCGTATATGTAATAGCATTTTCGGGCTCATTATCCACTAAAACTCTACCGTAACGATCATATATTCTACCTCGAGGAACACTTGTATTCACCGCGACCTCTTCCGTTCTTTCGAGAGCTCTTACATAATCTTCACCTTTTACAATTTGTAAATATCCCAGTCTAAATATAAGCATGGAAAATAATACGAAGATAGAAAAGAAAAGGACGTTCATACGAAAGGACAAACTAGCTCTGTATTTTGCTTTAACACTGGATGCACGCTGAGTTTTAACTTTTTTTCGCAATTGAATTGACTCCTCCTTTCTTAATATTAACTTTTTAAGGTTAAATCCATACATTTTAGTATATCATTTGACCGTTTGTTTAAAAAGCATTGAAGGTCCAATTGTCCAAGATTTGTGACGAAAAAAATAGAAAATGGTTCCTTATAAATTCATTATTTTTCGCACTTCAAATAAAAAGACATACTATAAAAAAATAACAATTAAAAAACTTGTACCAACAATATAATGCAGGTACAAGTTTTATTAGTTTATCCCCAAATTTCTTCAGATATTTCCTTAATAAGCGTTAGCTTTTGCCATTGGTTTTCTTCTTCTAGTATATTTCCATCCTCTGTTGAGGAGAAGCCACATTGAGGACTCAGGCAAAGTTGATTTAAAGAAACATATTTAGCTGCTTGTTGAATGCGAGACTTGATTTCTTCTTTATCCTCTAATTCACCAAATTTTGATGTGACTAAGCCTAATACAATCTTTAAATCTGGACGGTTTACATATTGTAATGGTTCAAAGCTTCCAGAGCGCTCGTCATCAAACTCTAAAAATAAACCATCCACATTTAACCCACCAAAGATTACCTCAGCAGCAAAATTATATCCGCCACTTGAATGGAAGGTTGATTTATAGTTACCACGGCAAATATGCATAGTAATAGTCATGTCGCTAGGTTTATACTTGATGGATTCATTGATAACATATTGAAGAGTATCCATAAATTGCTGTGGGTCTTTTCCTTCCGCTACTAGTTTCGCACGAGTTTCATCAGAAAATAAGCTTGCCCAAGACGTGTCATCTAGTTGTAAGTAACGACAGCCTGCATCATAAAATGCTTGAATTGCTTTTTGATAGGCTTTAATTGTATCCTCGATCAAGTCTTTTAAATCTGGATAGATTTCTGCGTTTAAATCTGCACGAGCATGTAACATATTAGGACTTGGAATTGTAAATTTGACCGTTGAATCGCCAGCATGCTCTTTAATAAACTTAAAATGATTAATAAATGGATGATTTCCAAAATCGATTTTCCCAACTACTCGGATTCCTTCTTTACGCGTCTCTAAGTTATGGAAATTTAAGCCCTGCTCTTTTTCGTAATACTCCATTCCTTCAAGGGCACCCAAGAAATCAAAATGCCACCAGCTACGACGGAATTCCCCATCAGTAATCGATAAAACACCGATGTCCTTTTGTTTTTCTATTAAGCGAATAATCGCTGCATCTTCCACTTCTTTTAGTTGATCATATGTAATTTCGTTATTTTGGAATTTTGAACGTGCTTCCTTTAACGACTGAGGTCGTAAAAAGCTACCTACATGGTCATAACGAAATGGTGCTGTTTGTTGTGTCATTTCTTTTACTCCTTTTTATAAAAAGCAACCTAACGGGACAAAAGATTTTTTCAAACTTATCCCTTTACTTTTAACTTTTTTATTAAGTCTTAATATAACATAAAAGCGTCAGATAAGACTAAGTATTCCGACAATAATTATCGGTCTTTTATTACAAAAATCTCTATTTTGGATTCAATAAATGTCCTCGGAATGATTTCCTTCTGTTTGTAAACTTTCCCTGCTAAAAAAATAGCCAACACTGTTTTGCACAATGCCAGCTATTTTGCAAAGGATTATTCAGTTTTAGGCTTTGTTTGTTTTTCTTTCTCAGTTTCTGTTTCATCGTCAGTGTCTTTCTCTTGCTCTGGCTTCTCTTCTTTTGTATCTGCATATCTAGCGATCGTATTAATACGCTCTAACATCGGTGGATGCGTATAGCGAAAAATTTTCACAAGCCATGATGGATTTACTTCACTCAACCCTGCTTTTGCAAGGTTTTGAAATGTACTTACCGCCGCCTCTGCACTTCCCGTCAGTTCCATTGCATATTCATCCGCCCTTGTCTCCTGATATCTTGAGATATAATTCGAAAGAGGACTTGAAACAAAGAGTAAAAATGAAACTAAAACGAAAAATAATGGAAGCGAACGGATATCCCCAACCTTGTCTATTTTTAATACTGATCCAAACCTCGATATAATCCACGGCATAAGTTTAGCAATTAACCAAAGTCCAACAAGTATTGAAATTAGATAGGAGGCTATTCCAATATAAATATGCTTCTCTACGTAATGCCCCATTTCATGAGCCATTATAAAGAGGATTTCTTCATCAGTTAAACTATTTAAGGTCGTATCCCATAAAACAATTCTAGAGTTCTCGCCTATCCCGGTAACATATGCATTCAATGCATTCGTCTTTTCAGACATATTCACTTCAAATACATGCTCAGAAGGGATGTCCGCTTGATCTGCAAGAGATAAAATTTTTGCTTCAAGCTCTTTATCCTTTAATGGATAAAATTCGTTATATAACGGATCGATGACAACAGGCTGGATATACATCATAAAGATTGCAAACGGAATCGTCAGTAACCATGCATGGAACCACCATTTCTTTGTACTCTTTTGTATTAACCAATAGAGAACTAATACAACCAGTAATGTTGTCCCAAAATTAACCCAAAAGTCAATGACAAAGTCCTTCATCCAAGAGGAGAATTCCTGTGTACTAATGCCATATTCCTTACTTAAATTATAGCGATATAAATCAATTGGATAAAAGATAATTGTTGTAAACAAATAGAGAAGGAATAAATAAGCACCATTTTTAATTAGTTTCCATCTTGAATTTGCCCATTTTTCAAAAACACGAGAAAGTCCCATAAACATTATCAGCAAATAAACGAGCCATTCAAATGGTGTAATAATAAAAAAGAGATAATTTCTTATTTTTGAAAAATCATCACTTAACAAAAGTTCACGTTCAGTCATGAAGGTTTGTGGATCAGCTACAGTTCCCTTTAATGTAGCTGGTACCCCTCCAGATGGCCCGTGAAATATGTAAAAATACATTCCAATAGCGTAGACTACGTACAATATAAGCGCAGCTATGCTCCATTTCTTTGACAAGCTTTCCACCTCAATTCTTCTTCTTACTTCAGTGTAAGAAAAATTGGACAAGATAGAACCAAATTTTAATTATTTTTGGTCTTTACGCACAAATTGCGACTTTCTTATCACAACTCAATTATAGCCCTATCAAGGACAACATCTATTCATAAAATTTATAAAACAAAAAATTAAGGCAGTTACCCTCTAATCGATAACTACCTTAAGTATAAGCTTTTTATATTGGTCTCCATTTTTCCAAAAACTTTGCGGTACGTTTTCGTCCAATTTCAATTAAGGCATCCTTCGTTTCTTCATCTAAATCAAATTGAGTAGCACTATATTTTTCTACTGGAATGAACACAATATTTCGTTCATGTCTCCTAGAAATATACCTTTCATCATGGGCATTTTTCATTGTTGAAAAAAGCGCCTCAAATAAATTCAAACCATTATTAATTTTTTGTGGGGGCATATCCTCTCGTGGATTACTCAGCTTCATTCCAATAATTGGCCGCTGTTTATTGCCATTTTCAAATATCCATAATGGAAAATTACTAAGAATACCTCCATCAACAAATATGCACTCCCCTGAACGATCCTCCAATTTAATCGGTTCAAAGAAAAAAGGAATACCGCAGCTCATTCTAAGCGCTTTAGCGACAGAAAAGGTACGCCAGTCAATACCATAAGATGCCAAATCATCAGGTATAACAACCATTCGCCCATTTGTTAAATCCGAAGCAATAAGCTTAAGAGAGCCTCTTGGCAAATCATTAAATGTGATAATACCTTTAGCTGCCATTTTTTTATAAAACCATTTTTCTAATGCTTTTCCCTTATATAGCCCCATTCGAAAATATAAATTCACCCATTTTAAGAAAGGAAGAGTACGTGCTGGCTTTGGAGGATCAAGAAGTGATTTTAAGTGGAGTTCATCTAATATTTTTTCAATTTCCTTGGCTGTATATCCAGCTGCTATAAAACAGGCCATTATGGCACCAGCACTCGTTCCTGCCACACGTTTAAAACGGTAATTCTTTTCTTCTAACACCTGCATTGCCCCAATATAAGCAAAACCTTTGATTCCACCACCCGAGAACACTCCATCAATTAGCATGTACACTCCCCTTTATTTGTTCTCGTTACAATTTAAGTAAATGGAAGAGATTTTAGAACTTATGTCGAAAATAATTCGACATAGAGAGAAATTTAGTTTTAGAAATGCACATTAAGCTAAAAAAAAAAAAAGTATTTGGCTTCAAAAACATTTCGTTTTCGAAACCAAATACTTCTATCTTATAGGTTTAATCTAGATGGGTTGTGCTTATTATCTGGCTTATCTTTATTTTCATTTTGATGTCGTCTTTTCGCTTCATCATTCTGACCGATGACATCAAAATCATCAGGACTTAAATCATAGCCATGTCCATATTCTTCACGATCAAGTGTATTCTTCTTATCTTTACTCAATTTCTTCACCTCCATATAGCATAATTTGAACCTTTTCTTCAGTAATTATGCTATCTATAAATGGAAATGGCATGAAGCTATTTAAACTTCATGCCATTTCCATTAATGTTGGTGATGATGCTGTTCTGTTTCCTCTCCATTAGTAGAAACAGCCATAAAATCAAAATAAGTAGTTACTCCCAAAAATAAAATAATTACGGCAAAGCTAATTTTTACTTTAGATGGAATTCCTTTTATGAAATTTGGATAGGTTTGTCTATTCCAAAGTCCAGCTGCTACTATGCTGCTAAGTAAATATAAAATAGTAAAGAATACGATGCTCAGAAGCTGATTATCTGTTGCCATAATACTAAGCATTGCTCCCATCATAGCTCCCATGAAAAGTGATCCAAGGCTCTCAAGAACAATTTTTAGTGAAAGCTGATGAGTCATTATACTTACAAGTAAAAAGCTGATAAGAATTGCGATTACGGTTGCAAAAACTATATCAGAAATCCATACCCCAACCAATATACCGATTAAAGTACTCTTCGTCATTGTAACAAACATCGATAAACAGCTTGAAAGATGGTCTTCTTTAGTTTGCCTTCTAAATACCGAGCCAAGAACAAAAGTAAGTAATACTATACTAATAGAACTCACAATTGCTACCACTGATTCACTCCATTCATTATGCAAATCACAAATCAACCAATAAAAACAAATAATGATGTCATGATTAATGTATTCGATGATAGGAGTTATTATTCTATTAATAGATTGCTTGATTTTCTAAAAGACACTTCTATCATTTAAAAAAGAACATACAAAAAAGCGTTGCCTCACAAATCTAGTGAGACAACGCCTTTCTTTAAGTTTGTTATTAACTAAGCTTCAGCTTATTTTGCAGCTTGGAATTTAGCTTCTACAACATCCCAGTTTACTACATTCCAGAATGCAGAGATGTAGTCTGGACGACGGTTTTGGTAGTTTAAGTAGTAAGCGTGCTCCCAAACGTCTAAGCCAAGGATTGGTGTTTTACCTTCCATTACTGGAGAGTCTTGGTTTGGAGTTGAAGTGATAGCGATTTCGCCACCATCTACTACTAACCAAGCCCAACCTGAACCGAAACGAGTAGCTGCAGCTTTAGCGAATTCTTCTTTGAAGCTTTCGAAGCTACCGAACTTAGCTTCGATTGCTGAAGCTAATTCACCAGTTGGAGCAGTTGCGCCACCTGGAGCTAAGATTTCCCAGAATAATGTATGGTTAGCATGTCCACCACCATGGTTACGTACTGGTGTTTGTTTGTCAGCTGGAAGAGCATCAATATTTGAGATAAGCTCTAATACATCTTTACCCGCAAATTCTGTTCCTTCTACTGCAGCGTTTAAGCCTGTTACATATGTGTTGTGATGTTTAGTATGGTGGATTTCCATAGTTTTCGCATCGATGTTTGGTTCTAGTGCATCATAAGCATAAGTTAATTGTGGTAATTCATAAGCCATTTGATATTTCCTCCCTCAAATTAAAAAGTAATCTCGATTACTTTTCTAGGTTATCAAAATTAGTTGTGCGATTCAATAAATAAACACTCAAGATTTACATTTCAGTCTTTTGACGGAAAGCTTGGATGTTTTTACCTTTAACTCGTATTATTATATAGCGATTATAAAGATAATAATCATTACTACTTGAATCGCACCTTTTGTTACAACAGAAGTTAAAAAGCCTACTAATGATCCAACTCCAGCCTTCAATGCTTGTTTGTAATCTGTTTTCGTTACTATAAGTTCACCTATCACAGCACCTAAAAAAGGTCCTACAAGTATTCCAACTACCGGGATGATAAATGGCCCTACAAGCAATCCAATTGTACTTCCCCACATCCCCGCTTTTGTACCACCAAACTTTTTTACGCCAATTAGGTTTGCCAGCGAATCTGCGACGAACAAGAGGATGATAAATAAAATCTCGATCGTCCAGAATAACCAGCCCAAATCAGAAAACGAATAAAATAATCCATAAACGATAAAGCCCAATACAATAAAAATTACGGATGGTATGATCGGATAAACAAGACCTACAAACGCAATGATGAAGCATGCAATTATTAGTACCCATGCAATTATGTCCAAAAAAACAACTCCTATTCCTAATTAATTCAATTACGAAGACCAAACCGAAAAGGTTTCAATTGTTGAAAATATATTTGATTCTATTAAATTTGTAACTTCTAGCTTTATAGAACTATAAAATTCATGTTAAACTCTCTGTTGGAGGAGAAATTATGGTTAAACACAAACAAATTTTTATAGATAGTCTTATTCATCCTAAAAAATTGGCAGCCTATAGATTATTAACGATTGGAAAGACGATTCAATATGTATTCCTATTAATCGCTATTTTAACAATCTACCCTTATATTCAATTTTTAACAGGGGTTACAGAGACTTCATTCAATATTCAAGGTTTAACAGAATATGTGAAAGATATACAATGGCTTCTTTATCCATTTGCTTTAGTTCTATTAACATTAAGTTCAACGATTCTTCTATTTCTAATAATTAGTGTCTATGCTTATGTTGGTGTGGTTCTACTAAAGCTCATGCACCGTAGAGGAGAATACAGACATATGTGGCGTACTGCCGCATTGGCAATCACATGGTCTACACTATTAACTGTACTTTTTTCCATACTAAATATAACTAGCATCTTCTCTAATTTACCAGGGATACTAATTACTATTTCTATATTAATCTTAGCTTCAACTAAATATCCAAAAATACCAAGAAAAAAATAGTCATGAATCCTCCTTCTCTTCATATAGTGGAAGAAAGGAGGGATTTTTTATGAGATTTCTTATTTTTACGGTTGTATTTTTTATTATAGCAGCTGTGATTAAAATAGATTTAACTGAAGGTACTGTGCCTCTTGCAGCATTCGACAAAGAAAATGTTGTCGAAGCCTGTGAGCAACAAATTTCCATTAAAACACTTTCGGTAGTAACTACTGCTGGTGATACGGTTCAGAGCTTGCTTGCCGCTTATCCATCTGAGGTTGAAATTTCATATCCAGAAAAAATGGCACAATTCTATAAATTGAATCCCCATTTACAAAAACAAGCTATGGTAACAGGTGAGCTTATTAAAATACCAATCTATGATAAAATAGAAAATAATTGCTGATAATTAAAAAGTAACGTTTCTTCCTTGTCCATCGTTCACTACACTGATAAAATAATAGAAGTGTGGTGCGAGCAGATTAAGATACGTACCTCTAAAAGGAGAGAATCTTCATGAGTGAACTTATTCACCGTTCAAAAACACGTCCTGTACGTGTAGGTAATTTAACGATTGGTGGTAGTAATGAACTATTCATCCAAAGTATGTGTACAACAAAAACACATGACGTAGAAGCGACAGTCGCAGAAATTCTACGCTTAGAAGAAGCAGGTTGTCAGATTGTACGTGTAGCAGTTCCAGACGAGCGTGCTGCTAATGCAATTGCTGATATTAAAAAACGTATTAATATACCGTTAGTAGCGGATATTCATTTTGATTATAAGCTTGCTCTAAAGGCGATTGAAAATGGAATTGATAAAGTACGTATCAACCCAGGAAATATCGGTCGTCGTGAAAAAGTAGAAGCTGTAGTTAATGCAGCAAAAGCTAAAGGTATCCCAATCCGTATTGGAGTAAACGCTGGTTCGTTGGAACGTCATATTTTAGAAAAATACGGCTACCCTACTGCAGAAGGTATGGTTGAATCTGCATTACATCATATTAAAATCTTAGAAGACTTAGATTTCCACGATATTATCGTTTCGATGAAGGCTTCTGATGTAAACCTTGCGATTGAAGCATACGAAAAAGCAGCTCAAGCATTTGACTACCCATTACACTTAGGGATTACTGAATCAGGAACTCTTTTTGCAGGGACAGTTAAATCAGCTGCAGGTCTTGGAGCAATTCTATCAAAAGGTATCGGGAACACTTTACGTATTTCTTTATCTGCCGATCCAGTTGAAGAAGTTAAGGTTGCTCGTGAATTACTTAAATCCTTTGGTCTAGCTTCCAATATGGCTACTCTAATCTCTTGCCCGACATGTGGCCGCATAGAGATTGACCTTATTTCGATTGCAAACGAAGTAGAAGAATATATTTCAAAGTTAAATGTACCTTTAAAGGTTGCTGTACTTGGATGTGCAGTAAATGGTCCTGGAGAAGCGCGTGAAGCAGATATCGGTATTGCTGGTGCTCGTGGAGAAGGCCTTCTATTTATGAAAGGTAAAACAGTTCGTAAAGTACCTGAGGCAACAATGGTAGAGGAACTGAAAAAAGAAATTGATAAATTAGCTGCCGAAATGGTTGCAGAACGAGAAAAGAACGAAGCACAAGTCCAATAGAAGCTAGGAGGTATTTTATGACGTCCAAGCAAAAACCGCGTTTCGGGATTGATATAGATGGAACAGTGACAACACCTGACACACTGATCCCTCATATTAATGAACGCTACAAAACCAACATTGTATTAAATGATGTCATAGAATATGATTTTTTAAGTGCTTTTCCCCATCCAGTAGACCGCAATGAGTTTGCAAAATGGTTTAAGGAAAACGAAGCTTATATGTATTCAGTTAGTGCCATCGCACAGGATGCACAGACCATTTTAGAAGCATGGCAGCATACCTTTGAACTCATTTATATATCTGCCCGTGATACAAGTGTATTCGAAATCACTCAGGAATGGTTTAAGAATAACAAAGTCCCCTTCCATCATATTGAGTTAATCGGAAGCCACGATAAGCTAGCTGTGGCAAAAAAGCACAAAGTAGACGTCTTCTTTGAGGACAAACACGATAATGCAGTAATACTTGCAGAGGAATTGAATATTCCAGTATTATTATTTGATACGCCATATAATCGAAAATCGATTCCAAAAAATGTCATACGAATTAATAACTGGACAGAAGCAAATCTCTGGATTTCAAAAAACTTCTAGTAGAGCAGGCAACATGTAATGACATTGTTGCCTGCTTTTATAATTCTAAAATCCCCCGCTTCCACCTATCTACGAATGTTTCAAAATGAATCCCATAACGATTATAAATATCATGATATACAAAATAGACCCCTAATTTCTCTAACACAGTATCCTCAATATTCATCCATACTTCCCTTCGTTTCTTTTTGGACAACAGTAGCTTCTCGCAAATATTCAGTTAAAATTTTGCGATCAAACTTACATATAAAATATTCCTGCTTGAAATAAAATCAGTATGGTAGTTAAATTGGTTGGTATTTTTCAACGATTAATACTTGAAACTATTTTACGTAAATAAAGGTTAGAATATGAAAAATTAGAGAAATTACATAAAATTACCATATAAATCCCTTTTCAATTAGAATACCTTTCAAGGTCAGTAAATAACTATGATCGTGCTTTAAACAGCGTTTATCACCCTTTCAATGCAATAAAATAATCCTTCCGCTATTCAATACACGAAATTTTTAGAACTATTCAAAAATAACACTGCTATAATGTTCTTTATTTTGTTATACTTTTTTTAAACAATTTATTGTATCGGGGGAACTAGCATGTATAATACGAAAATGCCCCTCACAAAGGATGAGTTATTCCCATTTCTTTGTAATATTAGTGAGCAATTTCATATTGGTATCGGCATTATCAGCTTAGAAAAAAGTGATTTTCCCTTTGTCTATATTAATCAGGCATTTACAGCGTTAACTGGTTATTTACAAGATGAATTGATTGGAAAAAATTTCAACTCATTAACTGGTATAAAAACGAGTATGGATCATATTGGGGAGCTGTTTTGTAGTATTAAGAAAAAAAGCCCCTTCGAAAAAAATATCTTACATTATCAAAAGGATGGTAGCGCCTTTTGGAATCATGTAACCTGCCAACCCATAAAAGATCGTGATGGCATAGCCTCATACGCATTAGTTCATTGCAAGGATATTACCGAGCAAATGTTAAGTAAAATGCTTTCGAAGCTCGAGCACGAGGTATATATAGATTTAGAAGAAAATGGCGATTTTAAAAATATCTTGCAGTTAATAACAGAAAAAGTAGAAAAATATTATATACGTGATATTTTCTGCGGCATCCATGTTGTAAATCAAGAGCAGAATTTAGAAGCGATTGCTAGTGGCTCCCTTCCGCTTTCCTTGATAAAGGCGATGAATCACCTTGAAATCGGTGGCTCCACAACTGGATATAACGAAAGCGTTGTTTACATCAATGATTTAACTATTAAAAACAACAAATCAAGCAAGCTTATTAAAAAGTATAATTTAAATTCTTGTTGGTCAAAGCCGATATTCACAAACGAAAAAGTATTACTTGGCTATTTCTCAATATACATAAAAGGAGAAATGCAGCTTAGACAGGCAGATATAGATTTCTTAAAAAAGCTTTCTCCAATTGTTGCTCTCTCAATGAAATACGTGAAACAAAAACAGGAGCTAAAAAAGTTAGCCTTCTTTGATATGAGCACAGGAATGCCAAACTACAATAGCTTCTACACGAGCTTAGTTACGTGGATGGATGAAAAAGTGACTGGCTCGCTTCTTCTAATTCAACCAAATGAATATTCTAGCATTGTTGATTTATATGGTAGAAAATTTGGGGATGAATTAATCGGTCAAATGGTTGATCGCTTCCTCTCCATAAAAGATTTAAAGGAAGAATTTGTGTACGGCAGATTTTCTACTTCTTCCTTTATGATTGGTGTAAAACAATCGCATAAAGATCATTTGACACAATTCATAAAGCAAATCTTACAAATAACAGCCGTTCCATTTACAATTGCAGAAAGAGAAATTTTCATCACCTTGAAAATAGGTGTCTCACACTTTAATGAGTTTTTAACAATCGATGAAAGTATTCGCCGAGCAGATACTGCATTAACGAAGTCTCGTCTTCAGAATACGCCATTTTCTTATTTTGAAATGGGAACAGATGAAATGATTCAAAGAGAGCTCAATATCTTGAATCAATTACAATTTGGCATTAAAAATAAGGAATTGACAGTTTACCTGCAGCCTAAAATCAATCTTTTGACAAATGAAATCGAAGGCTTTGAGGCTTTGGCTAGATGGAATTCACCAGTATTGGGCAATGTCTCCCCTGCCGAATTTATTCCTATAGCCGAAAAAAGCGGCAAAATAAATGAGATAGACAATTTAATTTTACGCAAGGTTTTAATTTTCCAAAACCATCGGCAAACTAACGGCTTAAAGATGATACCGATTGCTGTCAATATTTCACCTGTCCATTTTTATAGTGAATCCTTTATAAATGATTTCCTCTCTCTTGTGGCGGAATATCATATTTCACCGCATTATATTAAAATTGAAGTAACTGAAAGTGTGGAGTTATTTGACTTTGTTAAGGCTAAGGAAATTCTATTGGAGTTAAAAAAATTGGGCTACGAAAGCTCGATTGATGATTTTGGTGTAGGCTTCTCAAGCTTAAGCTATTTACAGCAGCTGCCTTTCTCTGAGATTAAAATAGACCGTAGCTTTATAAACGATATCGAGAATAGTGATATGCATGCAGTTGTGCAAACGATTGTACAGCTCGCAGACAAGTTAAGAATGCATGTTGTAGCTGAAGGTATAGAGACCTCTGAGCAATATTCAATACTACAGAAAATCGGCTGTAAATCTGGACAAGGATTTTACTTCCATAAACCAATGCCA
Organism: Ureibacillus chungkukjangi; assembly: GCF_044795995.1. Taxonomy (NCBI): domain Bacteria; kingdom Bacillati; phylum Bacillota; class Bacilli; order Caryophanales; family Caryophanaceae; genus Ureibacillus; species Ureibacillus chungkukjangi. The sequence continues at coordinate 2,378,072 of NZ_CP085009.1, forward strand.
CTTGAAGAAGCACAAAATTTGCTTGATTCGATAAGTGAAAAATAAGAACGCCTACACAGAAACCTCTGTATAGGCGTTTTTCTAATTTACTTTATCTACTAGATTTTCAGCTATGAAAGCAACCATATCCTTTAAATTTTCTGGAGTAACGCCATGTCCGTCTGGATATGTTTTAAATGTAACTTGTACTTCCAGCTCTTCAAAATAATTTTTACTAGCTTCTCCCCACTGAATTGGGAAGTCATAGTCATATTCACCATGGGAAATAAAGATTTTTGTTCGATCTACAGGTGCTTTTTTGTATTCATTCATAACGAATTCCGGTAAATAACCACTAAGTGCAACAGTAGCTGTAATCAGATTCCCGAGAGTTAAAGTAAGCGTTTCTACAACTGCCGCCCCTTGATTAAATCCAACTAAAAAGATTTTATTGATATCTATATTGAATTCCTCGATTGCTTCTAATATGAAGCTTTGGCTGAAGGTAATTACTTTGTCAAAAACTTCTCTTGTAGGTTTTCCTTCTTCTTCAAAGGTATAAAAAGCAAAACCAGGTGCGTGTGTGATTGGTCCTCTTAAACTAAAGATATGACATTGTCCTTTAAATTCCTCTACCAACTGCAGTAAATCCTCTTCATTACTTCCTAAGCCATGAAATAAAAAAATAGCTCCTTGAAGTTCACCGCTAATATTTGTTGGTGGGATATGCTTAAACGTATAAGGTGATTTCATGTTTTTAATTCCTTTCTAATGCTTCAAGCCTTGAATAACTTGTATTGTAACAAAATTTAAAGAAAATGTTTACAATTGTAGTCCTTCTAGATGGATTTTCTTCTTAAATGCATTAGAAACACATAACTAGAGCAAAATAGGTCGAGAGAAAAGTGCAGCTTTTTCTTTAATAACTTTTAAAACATACAATTCCTATCAAAAAAATAAACATTTTACTCCAATATATTTTATAAATCTGGTATACTACTTTTCGAGGTGAAACTATATGACAATAATAACTATAATTAATGTCGCCGTATTAATCGCACTAATGGCATTCTTACGCTTCTTAAATAAAAAGCATGTTAAGTTTTCCAACCGTGTTTTTGCAGGATTAGGCTTAGGTATTCTTTTAGGTTTAGCTCTTCAATTAATTTTTGGAGCTACTTCGGATGTAGTAACAAATACTGTCCCGTGGTATAACATTATTGGGTCAGGCTATGTAAAGCTTCTTCAAATGATTGCGATGCCGTTGGTATTCATATCAATACTTGCAGCCTTTACAAAAATGAAGCTTGGTAATAATCTAGGGAAAATTGCCGGTCTTATTCTACTCATTCTTGTTGGTACTACAGCAGTTTCTGCAGGAGTAGGAATCCTATCCGCTACTATCTTTGACCTTGATGCCACTCAATTAGTGCAAGGCGATGCAGAGATTGAACGAGGTGCTTCTTTAGAAGAAAAAACGGCTGAAGTAAAATCGTTACCAGAACAAATTATTGAGCTGTTCCCAGCAAATCCATTCTTAGATTTAACTGGAGCCCGTTCTACTTCAACAATTGCAGTTGTAATTTTTGCAGCCTTTTTAGGCTTCTCATACTTGAGAATTGTACGTAAAAATGAAGACACTGCAAAAATGATTAACAAAGGTATTGATGCTATTTATTCCTTAGTAATGGGTGTTGTAACAATCGTATTAAGACTTACACCTTACGGAATTTTAGCAATCATGGCTCGTACTGTTGCAACAAGTGATTTTGCAGCAATTTATAACTTAGGGAAATTCGTCATCGCTTCTTATGTAGCGTTAATCGCTGTTTTCCTAATTCACTTAATCATTATCTCTCTGACAGGATTAAGTCCGTTAATGTATGTTAAAAAGGCAAGTGAAACATTACTATTCGCATTCACATCTAGATCTAGTGCGGGTACACTTCCATTAAACCTTAAAACACAGGAAGAGCGACTAGGTGTTCCTGATGGAATCGCAAACTTCGCTGGTTCCTTTGGTCTTTCAATTGGTCAGAATGGATGTGCTGGTGTTTACCCAGCCATGTTAGCAGTTATGATTGCACCAACTGTTGGTATTAATCCACTAGATATTAGATTTATCGCTACTGTCATCGTAATCGTTGCAATTAGTTCCTTTGGAGTTGCAGGCGTAGGTGGTGGTGCCACATTCGCTGCCATCATTGTATTATCTGCACTTGATTTACCAGTTGCCCTTGCAGGTGTTTTAATCTCTGTTGAACCATTAATTGATATGGGACGTACCGCTTTAAATGTAAGTGGTTCTATGACAGCTGGTGTAACGACAGCAAGAATTACAGGTGACCTAGATAAAACTATCTATAATAATCCGACAATGAAAGAACTAGGTGAATCGTAATACTCACTCCTTCTAATTTACGAATTAGAAGGAGTATTTTTATACCTGTTTACGTATAAATATCTAGTCTATATACTTTTCCTGGTATCTTTTACTTATTTTATCGACTTTCTTTACTTTCCAATTGTTATTATTAGATAATTTCCTTAAACTTAAAATAATCGGTATTTGTATACATAATCTGATATCCTAATATAAGAGGTGTTTATTGATGTATGAGAAGATTACTATAGAAAACAGTATTTTATACATTGAACCGCATCATGTTGACACTTTTAAACAATGGGCAGCTAAAATGGACAACTATTCCCACCTTGTAAAAAATGGTGCTCTAAGTAAAATGGATAGCTGGATTATGGCCTTTAATATTTGGCTTTTATTATTGCCGGATGATGACGACCTAATTATTAAAACAGACGAGTCTTCACTGTATTATACTGCGAATATTTTGATTCATAATGCCTTTAAGGAAGATAGCCATTTCCAAAATTTAAAAGAAAGAAATGATTCCACACCAGAATTATTTTATCTATCCTCATTATATTTAGCGACTGGCTTAAACGAATGGATTTTAAATGTGCTGGAAAAGTACCAATTACAGGACATCATCCAGCGAGCAAGGTATCAAAGATATTTCAATGCATTGGATGGTACAAAGGAGCAAATTCAAACGTTTCTTGAGGATCAATCACAGTTTGTAAAAGCAGCTGTTCTTGAAATACGTGAGGGGTCTTTTTCACAAATGATAAAAAAATATTGTGACAAGGCGTATTTTTTATATGTAGATCAATACCTGTCCTCAATCGGTCAGGACAAAAAATAGATAATCCATAACGATTTCAAGCCCAGTAGCAATGGCTACTGGGCTTTGTTTGTCTTCTATATAAAGTCTATATAAATACTCTGACCGGCTCATAGCAAGTCGAAATTTGCTTTTCAAACTCCCCTAGATCCATCTGTGGTATACCTACAATAACTGCGGTTGCTGGACCACTTGTTTTCTCCAAATCTAATGAGCATTCAAATTTACCTCCTGGTAGGATTCTTTCCAGTTCTGCTAATATCCCTTTCGAGCCAACTGGCCAAATTTGTTTTACGATTTTTAATTTTACTAAATTATAAAGTTCATTTAGCTTTGCAACATGTTGAGTTTCTTCAATTACCTCTTGACCGACTAATGGCTTCCCAATTACAAACCATTGAAGGTTTTCTTTAGATATCTCATATTGCACTTTTCCAACCACTACTAAACTTATACCCGATTGCAATGAATTAAAATTTGATTCAGTTGATCCGTTAATTGGCGGTACAGCTAAACCAATCTCGTCAAATGCCTTTTCAATTCCCTTAATATAATCCTTCCAGGCAACCTCCCCAGTAAAGTTCGATAAGAAGATATTAGTTGGCTCCGCACCCGCACACCATTGCTCTAACAAAACAACTCGCGCAGAATAGTATGCTGTTAATTCATTTGGTACATGTACAGCATCTAAAGCCTTTTCACCAATACAGCCTGAATTATCTACTGTTATAACCGTACTAGCATCTATTTTAACGGCATTTCTCATAGATTCGACACTTTCCCCTCACTAAATACTTTTCCCATTATAGGAAGCACAATAGCCGTAATTAGCGCATTAATGATTGTTGCAATTAGTAAGCTCGGAACTGCAGCTATAAAAAACGCTGGCGAGATAAGAAAATAAAAAGGTATGGCTGCGAGGACACCATTACCAAGTATTAGAAAAATCCACTTCAAAATTTTATAGCCTTTTTTATGTAAAATATTAAATACAGCTGTGACAATCAGCATTTCAAAGGCAATTAAGATATGGAATGGTCCTGATGGAAAGCCTGACGTTAAGGCAGTCGCTAAATGTCCTAATGCTCCAGCGATACCTGAAAAAAGTGGAGGTAAAAAAGCAACGCTTATAAATGCTGGTGCTGAATCCAGGGCGGCCGTTGTCAGGATTCCCGGTACCTTTATAAAGCTACCTATCACACAAATCGCAGCAACTAAAGCTGTCAATATCATTAACCTTAATTTTGAAGTGCTCATCTACAATCCCTCACCCTTTAATACTTCCGGTAGCCCATACCAAATTCGAATTACATCTTCACTTTCACTAATGAGATTTTGATATAATCGACCACAGGCATCACGCAATTTTCTTTCTTCCTTTTCCATGGGTACAACACCTCTGCCAATATCCGTACAAATACAAATAACACGTGCTTGTTTATTCAACTCAATAAGTCTATTAAAAATTTCCTCTGCTATCACCACTTCATCTAAATGAACTTTTGGAAGAATTATATTTTTAAAGTTCCCTATGACTAAGATGTCCTCTGTTGAGAACGAATCTTTTTTTGGCAATTCACCCTCGAAGAAATGAATTTTCCCAGATGGGTGCTGCATTAATTGTTGTTTTACAAATTTTCTTTTGCCATTATTGGCTCCTCCAATAATAACCTGCATCGTTTCCCCTCCCTTACATATGAAAAATCACACCACTTAAGTGTATAAATCATTCTGTGAGAAGCTTTTATTTTTCGAAACTCTTCTTCAACAGGAGCAAAGCTTGCTAGTATTGCTCTTATAACACCACCGTGAACGATAAATGTATATTCCTTATTCTCTGAAATAATTTGATGAAAACAAGAAAGTACTCTCTTTACAAATACTTGATAGGCTTCGCCATTAGGAGGAGTATTATTTTGTGGATCCTCAATCCATTGCCGATACTGCGAAATATCTTGAAGCTCCTCATAGGTTTTCATTTCAAAATCTCCAAAATTCAATTCTCGCAGTTGTGAATTCGCTGAATAAGTCGCAGCTGGAAAGTAAAGCTCTGCTGTTTCTTTACACCTCTTTAAATCACTCCCATAAACCACATTTGCTCTTATCGGAACGTCAAAGTAATTTTCTTTTGAAAGTATTGATTCATCTGTCCAGCCAATGTATTTTCTTTTTATATTGGCAGCCGTTTGTTCATGCCTTATTAAATGAACAATACAATTATTCCCCATAGGAACACCTCCAGCACTTCGTTAAGTGCTCCTGCTAAATCTCCAGTCATCCCGCCAAAATTCTTAATTGTCCACTTACGATATAAAGTAACAAACACTAGTAGGCATGTAACTAATACGTAACTAACTATACCTATGTAGAAATATGTAATTATAGCAAATAAAAGCGTATATATAGTGAATGCAGTCCATATCTTCTGCGGGTTAACCTGCGATTTAAAGTAAGCAGCTAACCCTTTTTCTTTAATCGTATGCGTAGTAACAAAGTAGACTAGTAGTCCTAATCGACTTAATAGAGGAACAGCTATGAAAAATATAATGATCCCTTCTGAATCATTATGTAGTAGTTCAAAAACAAAGCCTATTTTTAATAACACCAACACTACTAAACTAATAGCACCAAAGGCACCCACTCGAGGATCCTCCAAAATTTCAAGACGACGCGCTTTGTCCTGATATGAGAAATAAGCATCTCCCATATCAATCCATCCATCTAAGTGTAAGCCCCCGGTCATAACAATACCGGCAATAACAACTAATATAGCAAATAATAAATTCGTAAGTTGTAGATATTGTTCATTTACTAAATAAAGGACACTAATCGTACCACCCATTAAAATCCCTAAAGCTGGTAGCATTGCATACATTGCACTTACAGTTTTCTGATTCATAGGCAATTGCTTTCGAATGGGCAATGAAGAGAAAAACTGAAAGGATAAAAGGAATCCAATAAAGCTATTTTTCAAAATAAGCACCTCTATTTCCAACGTTTAATCTTACTATAATCCATTTCATAGGCCTCGTCACTGTGATGTACAATCCATTGATGAAGTATGCCTAAAAGAGAACGATAGTAATTCACTTCTGAGTAGGTTGAACTCTGCTCATCAAAAATTTCGTTGGATACAAGTATTACAATTGCGCCATCCTTGGTCCATTGAAGTAGCTGTTTTTTTAAAGTTTTAATATACTTTTCGATTTCAATTATGCGTTCGATACTGTCAAGCTGCTCTGTTTTGTATAACACATTACTTAACCAGGTTGTTATACACTCCCATAGAATTACAGAATTAGCTGGATAAATTACTTCACTAAACACCACTTCATCTTGAATTTCTATTGTTTTCCACTGGATAGCCGCCTTTTTACGATCAGCCTGATGCCGTTTGATACGCTCAGTCATTTCTCTATCAAAAGCAACACCTGACGCTATATAATATAAATTTTTGCGTTCAAATTTCTGATAGAGCTCCTTGGCATAATCCTCAGCGAAAGCACTTTTACCACTTCGAACGCCACCAGTTATAAAGATGAGTTTACTCATTTGTACCTTCTCCTTAAAATTCGAAAAGAGCAAATTCAACTTAAGAATTTGCTCCTTACATTTCACTTAGTTAAAAATTTCCGGATAAATGGTTGAAGCAATTAGTTCAATCGCTTCCCCGATTCGTGGTCCTGGACGATCTAAGATATCAGCGTTCAGTTCATAAACCTCTTCATTTTGAACAGCCGTAATATTTGACCATCCTTCACGTGCTAAAATTTCGCCTTTTGGATCCTCACTATAATTTACAGTAGTTATAATCGCTTCTGGATTACGAATAATTAAATCTTCTTCTGATACTGCAAACCAGCTTTGCTGATCGGCATAAATGTTTTCAACTCCAGCAGCTTCAATTAGCTCTTGCTGGAAAGTACCAGAGCCAACTGACCAAATATCAGGCGATGGCGAGATTTCAAAGTAAACTTTTTCCTTTTTATCTAGAGAGACCGTTTTTTCTTGAACCGCTTCAATTTGATTTTCGATTCCAGTAACAATTTCATCTGCTTTTTCTTCAACTTTTAATACTTCTGCAATTTGCTCAATATCTCCATAAACATCTTCGATAGTTGAAGCAGTTTGAATAACAAATACCTTCAGCCCAGCATTATCTAATTGTTCGATATGTGTTTCTTCCCCAACTGTATATGCAAATATTACGTCAGGCTGCAATTCAACTACTCTTTCGGTATTAATAGTCATAGAATCTGAAATACGTTCAATTTCAAGTGCTTCTTCAGGGTATGTATCAAATTCCGTTGCACCGATTATTTGCTCGCCTACCCCTAATTCAAATAAAATTTCAGTATTACTTGGTTGTAAGGATACGATTGTTTTTGGTACTTCCTCAAACGTCACTTCCACTCCACGATCATCAATCACTGTATAAGCACCAGATTCTTCTGTAGTGCTCGCATCATCTTTTTTGGCTGGCTCAACTGAAGTTGAACAACCAACTAATAATAATGAAATAGCTAGAGGTGCTAGCCATTTTTTGTTTATAGCTTTCATCGTATTTCCTCTTTTCTTTTTTTCTTTGTTGGGTAAGATTTACTTATAAATGGAATTTCCTTTACTTCATGCTTTTGATTTGAATAGACAGCCATTACAAAAAATACGTTTGCAAGTAACCCCAAGTAATCGAACAATATTTCAGGTACATCACGTTCTTCGCTTACTTTATGTAGCGCACGGTAGGATTTTTTTGCTTCGCTACGACAGATATGAAGCAAGGAACCCACTTCACTACCTTGAGGCAATAAAAATTGCTTAATCACTTCTCCTACCTCTTCAACATAATAATCATAGCGACTACTCAACCATTGTAAATCTTCCTGTGAAATCGCCAATTTCCCACGTACAGAGCCGTTCAAATGATAGCATAGTGGCTGGATGACTTGTAAATCCTCATACACATCTTTGCATGCTTCATCTGTATTTAACATTGGCAAAATCGCTCCGACTCTAGTTGTAAGTGAATCTGTTCGAATTTCATAATCAACCAAACTTCCTTTTTCACGCATAAACGGATAGCAGCTATAGCGAATATCCTTTCGAATTATCCTCACCTCCATGAAATTTTGATTAGTGAATGACCAATTCAGATTTCAGAGAATATAAAAAGCCACCCAAATAACGGATGGCAAAAGATTACAGAACAAACTTATACAAATAGATTCATTCAATTATGCCGTACATTCCCTTTATTTCCGAAGAGGTTTGTTACGATCAGAAAAGGATAGGTCTCCTGGCTTGTGCATAGCATTTCAAAGAGCCTTCCCATCCTGAGACAGTGGCTTATTCTTCAAAACTAACACATACAGTTGCGGATACAGCTTCGGCATTTAACCGAATTCCCAATTAAGCGTTAATACGCATCTTTTTCCTGCAAACAATATTCACTTAAAAGCAATATAACATATTTTTCAAAATAATAGTATTTAAATTTATAACTAAACATTACTTATGACTAATTGCAGCTTGTGCATTTTCCATAGATTTCGAATTTATGGGCTTCAATTGTATATCCTGGAAGCTTTTCATTTAGCATTTCCATTGGACAAATTGAAATTTCCTTTACATTCCCGCATTCCATGCAAATAAAGTGATGATGGTGGTGATCAGATTCACATTGCATACGGAAATTTCTTTCACCATTCAACTCTGTTTCTTCTAAAATACCAAGATCAACAAATGTAGATAAATTACGATATATTGTATCAAAGCTCATGCCAGGAAAATCTTTTTTCAAAACAGATAAGAGATCCTTTGCAGTTAAATATTTTTCAGTTTCTTCGAACATATTCAATATTAACTCTCGTTTATCTGTTTTTTTATAACCATTATCCTTTAATATTTCCCATGCTTTTGTTAAATTCACTTAACTGCTCCCCTTTCTTTTGCATTTGTTTTAAGTAAAAGCTTTTTAACGAGGATCACAATCAATAAAATTATAATTGATGTTACTACGATTGTTCCCCCCGGTGCGAGGTTCAAATAATACGCACTTATTAACCCTATTATAACAGCCGCTTCCCCGAAAAGAATCGAATAGATAATCGTTTGTTTAAATCCTTTTGCAATTCGCATACTCGCTGCAACAGGTAAAGTGATTAATGATGAAACCAATAAAATCCCAACAATTCGCATACTTGCAGCAATCACTAATGCCACTACAAGCATGAATAAGAAATGAATCCATTTTGCTGGTAGCCCACTTGCATGGGCATATTCTTCATCAAAGGCTAAGACAAACATTTCTTTAAAGAATAAAAAGATAAATATAATGACCACAATGGCAATACTTACTACAACCCATAGGTCTTGCCTCGAGACAGCTGAAACCGAACCAAATAAATAGCTCATTAAATCCGTGTTAAAGCCGCTTGCCAATGAAACAAAAATCGCAGTCAAACCAATCCCTGCCGACATAATAATCGGAATCGCGAGCTCTTCATAATGCTTGTAAAGTCGACGCAATCGCTCGATTAATATAGAGCCGCTAACTGCAGCAACAATTCCTAAATAAATTGGATTTAAAAGTATTAATGCTGAGAAGCTCTGACTTAAGTATAAGCTTCCCGCTATCCCTGCTAACGTAACATGAGATAACGCGTCTGCGATTAGTGACATTCTTCTTACTACTATAAATACACCTAGTAACGGTGCAATAACTCCAATAATTAGCCCAGAGATAAAGGCATTTTGTAAAAATTCATAGTTTAAAATTGCTTCAATCATTTTGCCTTCTCCTCATTAATGAATCTTTCTAACGGAATGTCCATACCAATTGTCTAATTGAGTTTGAGAAATTGTATCAAACTCCTTTTTAAAGCCATGGAAATGAATCGTTTGATTTAAGCAGGCAACATGACTGATTCGGTTGGATACCGTATCAACATCATGAGTAACTAAAATAATTGTCTTATTTTGTTCCTCGTTAAGCTTTGCAAGCATATCATAAAATGATTGGACATTTTCGTGATCGATTCCTACAGTTGGCTCATCTAAAATCAATACCTTAGGATCTGAAATAAGAGCACGCGCGATAAACACCCTTTGCTGCTGTCCACCTGATAGCTGACCAATATTACGAGTTAGGAATTGCTCCATACCAACTGAGCTTAGCGCCGCTATCACTTTACTATTAACATCCTTTGGCATTCTTTTAAATAGGCCAATTTTTTTTGTTAAACCACTTTTAACAACCTCTTCAACAGTTGCTGGAAAGCCTGAGTTGAATGCATTGGATTTTTGAGAAACATAGCCAATCCACTCTCTATTATGGAATGTTTCATTTGTTTGGCCAAAAAGCTGAACTTCTCCTGTCATCGGCTTTAATAATCCTAGTAATAGCTTTAACAAAGTCGACTTACCTGAACCATTTGGACCAAGGATGGCAAGGAAATCTCCTTCCTCGACCTTTAACGAAATGTTTTTTAAAACTTGTGTATATTCATATTGAAAGGAAACGTTCTTCATATCAATTAATGTTTGACTCATATTTTCTCTTCTTTCTAATTCATAATCATTACGATTTACAACTTGTTAGTATAGTTCATTCCTAGCCAAAAGTAAAGTAAGTTTACTTAGTTTTTATGTAAAGCTTGAAGATTTTTGTAAAGCGCCTTGAAAGGATGTTATATTTTTGAAACAGATCGAGTTTATTGAACAATTTCTTTCTAAATCAGATCGAGAAATTGTGAAGTTTTCAAGAGAATATGGGATTGATTTAACGATTGAAGAGGTACAACGTTTAAGACCCTTATCTCAGCGTGCCTCCATCACTTGGTTATTTACTGGCATACCCAATTCATTTTTAAGAGATGTAGAAACGATTATTGGAAAAAAGAAACTAAAAAAGCTACTAAAATATTTAGAGAGCTATTAAAAATGAGATTCACTAGAAAACTCGGACTTTCATTAAGACCTTAACCATTATACTTAGCTGCAAAAAAGAGGCTTCTTTGAGAAGAAACCTCTTTTTAATATTGTAAAATTATTTTTTTCACGACTTCATCAATAGCGTTCAATCGAACAGATGTCTGGTTTTGAGTCATAATAGTAAAAGCAAAAGTCCTTCCGCTGTTTGCCTTTACATAGCCTGCTAATGTATAGACTCCTGAAATATGACCTGTTTTTGCAATCACTCGATTTTTGTAATTTTCTTGAGTAAAACGATTTTTTAATGATCCCCCAATAATTCGATCGGTTTGTCCACCAATTGGTAAGCTTGAGTGAAGGAATTTAAATGAAGGACTTTCATCTATTTTGGTCAATAGCAGAGAGAGTTCATTAGCAGTCACTTTGTTAGCGTGGGACATACCTGAGCCATCCTCAAAGCTCCAGTTTTCCATATTTAAACCGATAGAAATGCCATGCTCCTTTAAGGCTGCTAGTCCTTCAATCGTATCCCCTTTCCCATTGAATTCCCTTCCCATTGTTTTGATGAAGATATCCGCCATACTATTGTTGCTAAGCTTTAAAAATGGATACATTAATGACTTTAAAGGCAGGGAATACTTTGTATAAATTGAATTTGCGCCCTTTGGAACGATACCTCTGTCGATTTTCATAGTATCTGCAAAGGCTAGTCCAGACGCCTCAAAGGACTCTCTAATAGCATGCAAAGTATTGATGGTAGGGTCATTTAAAGTGACCCAATCCTTAAAGCTTGTGTTTAAAGGGATATTTCCAGTGATTGTAATTCGATTTGTTCGATGCTCACGTAATATTTCAATGCTATTTTTTTGGCCTTTGTTAACAGTTACCGCAAGATTATTTATAATCATTCCGCTCAAACTCGGTTCAGCACTGAAGGTTGGTCGACCACCAACATTGGAAGCAGCGTTTACATTTATAATAATGGTCCCTGCATCGTAATCATTATCTGGTGACATCGATAAAGCTGATGTTCTTGCTGCAAAATAATAGCTTTCGTCATCCTTTGCAATTCCTGGTGTAAGCTGCTCTCCTAAAAATAAAGACTCATCCCCATATAGATTTCCATTAATTTGCTGAATTCCATAGAACATTAAAATATCGGCCATAAAAGTGAAATCCTTCTTTTGTAAAGTTGGATCGCCCCCACCTTTAACATAGATATCACCGTTTAGCACTTTCCCTTCAACTTCTCCATCGATATAGAGCTTGGTTTGGAAGCGATAGTCCGGTCCAAGCATTTCGAGTGCAGCAGAAGCTGTTAATAGCTTTAAAGTAGAAGCCGGCTTCATAGCCACATCACCGTTTTTCATATAGATCAACTCGCCACTGTCCACATCACGTAATGACACGCTAATATTTTGATTTCCCAACTGTGTCTGAATAGTATTTTCTATATCCGTTGTAGCTTGTACAATTTGCAACGGGCCAGCGATCAAAAACAATATAACAATAGAAAGAATTAGCCTCGTTTTCATTAATTCCTCCAAGAGATTTAAGATGAGTATAGTATTTACCACTTTTTAGTTCCTTAAGCTAGTCAATTTTCAATCTTAAAAATAAGCACTAAAATACTACGAAAACTGTCTGATCAGTTTATACTATGTTACTCTATGGGATAAATTCCATATATCTGGTATGTAGGGTAAATTTAAGGAGGTTTATATACAGGGAAAATGCGAAGACTAGATATTTTGCTTGGAGCATGAAGGTAGAACAAGAGTTTTATCGGGTTCTCCACTCTACTCAAAAGCTTTGAACAAAAATGTTCAAGGGCTTTAACTTTTATAGAAAGCTATCCACAAAGCGGAGAATTAGATTTGCTTATTATAAATAAAAGGAAAAATTCCGCTTAATTTGATAAATCTCTATATTTCCTTAAAAATAAAGAAAGATTTTCCTGTTATAGTGGTAAAATCCAAGAAATTCCTCTAATTAAAGGCAGTTAACGGGAAATCTTTCGCTTATATTTGCTTTTTAAGGCTCTATCTCTACATTAGCGGGAATTTCTCCTCTTATGAGATCGCCCAATACGACGAAAAATCAGAGCTATCAAAATTAGAAAACATATAATTTACTCTATCAGAGAGGTACCAACAATCTTGACTTCATAATTTCCATAAACAAAAAAACACCACGCAATTATAATTTGCTTGGTGTCTCGCAGCTTATATTAAACTAGCAATGCTTCGATTTCTGATGGCTTGTAGTCACCAGTTTTCAGCATTTCTATTTCGAATTTGTATGGTGCTTTTTTGTTTTTGGCGTCAGTGCCTACCCATGGTGTTTCAAGGATTTTTGGTACATTTACGAAAGCCTCATGGTGAACAATTGATTTAAGTGCTTCAAAGCCGATATGTCCAAAGCCAATGTTTTCATGGCGGTCCTTTCCAGCTCCACAAACATTTTTACTATCATTTACATGAACTACCTTGATTCGGTCGATACCAATTAGCTGATCGAATTTCGCTAGGACGCCGTCAAAATCGTTGATAATGTCGTAACCAGCGTCATGGGTATGGCATGTATCAAAGCATACTGATAGACGGTCATTATTTTTTACGCCGTCAAAGATTTGAGCCAGCTCTTCAAAGGATCTACCAACCTCTGAGCCCTTTCCTGCCATTGTCTCAAGAGCAATTTGGACAGGATAATCGGTAGATAATACTTCGTTTAAGCCTTCAATAATTTTCGCAATACCAGCCTCAACTCCTGCACCTACATGCGCACCTGGATGTAGTACAATTTGGGTTGCTCCGATTGCAGCAGTACGTTCGATTTCCTTTTGAAGGAAGTCGACTCCTAGAGCAAAGGTTTCGGGTTTTGTGGTATTTGCAATATTAATTATATAAGGAGCATGAACTACAATATTCGAAAGACCATTTTCTTTCATATGTAATAACCCTGCTGCGATATTTAACTCTTCAATTGGTTTACGACGCGTATTTTGCGGTGCGCCAGTATAAATCATAAACGTGGATGCTCCATATGAAGCGGCTTCTTTACTTGAGCCTAGAAGCATTTCTTTTCCACTCATGGAAACATGTGAACCTAACAACATTTTCAAGTCCTCCTATTAGAAAACTAGGCTTATTGCCAAGCCTTTTAGATTAGCCTTAATAACACAAATGCGGATAAGAAAGTTTTGAGCCCTCTTATCCGTAACTTATTCTTAACTCAATTTGAATTTATTTTTGACGATTTTTCTTTCGTCTTTCTTTCTTTTTAATCTTTTCCATTTCCCAGCGCATATTACGCTTATACCCTGGCTTAACCTTTTTCGGTTTACGTACCTTTGATTTTGCAATCACGTCAATTTCATTTTCATGCTTTGCACGATTTTGTCTTGAGTGACGTTCCTTTAACTCAATCCATTCACCGTTTTTCACATCTTTTTGAACAAATGGAATACCCATTTTTTCTACACGAACCACTGCATCTTCATCTTCTGGCTCAAATAATGTAATAGCTGTCCCTTTGTTACCAGCACGTGCAGTACGGCCTACACGGTGAATAAAGAATTCTAGATCTTCTGGAATCTCGTAGTTAATAACATGAGAAATCCCTTGAATGTCAATACCACGCGCTGCTAAATCAGTCGCCACGATATATTGGAATTCTAGATCTCGAACCTGCTTCATCATTTTTTTACGGTCACGAGGACTTAAATCCCCATGAATTTGTCCTACACGAATACCTTGCTCTGCTAAGTAGCCTGCTACTGCTTCAGCATTTTTTCTTGTATTACAGAAAATAACAGCTAAAAATGGATTAATAGCTTCCATTACTTCAACCAGTCGGCGATTTCTTGATTTAGAGCGTACCGGCACTAAAACGAAATCGATTCCTTCTGCCACTGGTTTTTTATCATTCATATGGATATGGACTGGAGCATCCATATATTTTTTTAAGAATGGTTGTAATTTCTCCGGAATTGTTGCAGAGAAGACAAACATCTCAAGCTTTTCTGGCATATGAGAGGCAAAACCATCGATTTCTTCGATGAATCCCATATCAAAAGCAAGATCAGCTTCGTCAACTACTAAAATTTGTGCAGTGTGAACAAGCAATGCACCTTCTTTTACTAAATCACGAATTCGTCCAGGTGTTCCTACTACAATTTGTGGTTGAGTTTTAAGCTTATCAATTGTTCTTTGTTTATCAGTTCCACCAATGAACAATTTTGCTTGAATTTCTGTTTCTTCAAGTAATTGGCCAAGTGCATCGAAAATTTGTTGTGCAAGCTCTCTCGTTGGAGACGTGATAACTGCTTGAACTTCTTGCTTTTCTTCGTTAATACGTTGAACAATCGGCAATAGAAAACTATGTGTTTTCCCTGTCCCTGTATGCGCTTGTCCAATCGCACTTTTCCCTTTTAATATAAGTGGAATCATTTCTTTTTGAATCGGTGTTGGTTCTTCAAAGCCTAGTTTTGCAATAGCATCTTTTAAAAATGGCTTTAAATCGTAATCTGAGTACTTCGACATTTTTCGTACCTCCTAATATGTTTTTATATTGTACCATCTATCGTGAACAAAGAACAACTAAACAAGTGTCAAAATCAAGGCATATCAAGGCTTTTAGAATATTAAGTCTATTCCATCAAATGAAATAATCCCCTTAAAAAACAATTATTGATTTAAATTGTTCGTTGATACCGAATTTAAGTCGAAACTTTTACAAATGAATACGCCCACTTGATGCCAAAATAAAAAAACCAGGAGATGCTCCTGATTTTTTATTTTACCCGGTAATTTAATATGGCATGATTTTTTCTACCGGTTTTGGTTCTTTAATTTTTGGTAAAATTTTATCGATTGTAACTGTTCGATTTATAACATGTGTAGCCGGATCTTGAGGGTCAAATTTCTCCAAGAATGTAATGACCTCTTTAACGATTGGTGTTGGTGTAGAAGCACCAGCTGTTACAGCAACATTTTGAATGCCATCTAACCACTCAATCTTTAACTCTGATATATCTGCAATACGGTGTGAAGGTGTATTAGCAATTTCCTCAGACACCTGTGTTAAGCGATTAGAGTTATTCGATTTCGGATCTCCTACTACAATTAGTAATTGCGCTTTGCCTGCTTGCTCAGCAACTGCTTCTTGGCGAACCTGAGTAGCAAGACAAATTTCTTCATGAATTTGAATATGTGGATATTTTTCTTTTAAATAATCCATTGCTATTTTAACATCCCATTGACTCATTGTCGTTTGGTTTGTTACAAGCAATTTATCGTTATCCAGTTGTAATTCATCGATATCCTCTGCACTTTGTACTAAATGGACATGGTCAGGTGCAACACCAATTGCTCCTTCTGGTTCTGGATGTCCCTTTTTACCGATGTAAATAATATCATAGCCTTCTGCTGATTTCTCACGGATTAGATCATGTGTCACCGTTACATCAGGACATGTTGCATCAATTGAAACAAGTCCTTTTTTTCTAGCAATCTCTCGAATTTCAGGTGAAACACCGTGAGCTGTAAAGATTACTGTTCCTTTATCAACCTTTTCAATAATTTCTTTACGGTTTTCACCATCTAATGTAATGATCCCATCTTTTTCAAAAGCATCTGTTACATGTTTATTGTGAACAATCATACCTAATATATAAATCGGTCTCGGTAATGATTTATCTAATGAGGCATTTCGTGCAATAACCATTGCATCCACTACACCATAGCAATAGCCTCTTGGATTTATTTTAATGACTTGCATCATGTCAACTCCTTTTGTGGTACATAGACCTATTATAACGGAGCGACACGCTTAATTCAAAACTTCCTTCTAGCTTTTCAAAATCTATTCATCAAAATAATATGGTGGCTGGAAAATTCTCGGAACTGAAGGACGTGTAGACACTTTTTTCGGCTTTACTTTTTCGGTATAAGTAGGTGATTCAGAAATATTATATTCTTCCAAGCTTTCTCTTCTTCCTGGTCTGGAAGGTCTTGCAAACATTCCTTGCCTTACTGGTGCTTCATGTCTTTCATGTCTTACTGGTCCTTCTGGTCTTTCATGAAAATCAGCTCTCTCGTGTCCATCTGGTCTTCCAAAGTTCTCTGGAATTTCTGAGCTATCCTCTAGACTAAAGGGTTCTCCATGACCATGTTCAGTTGGACCATCTGTTTTTGGTAAGCCCTGGAAGCCCTTATATAATCTCCAAAGTGCAGGTAAATTACGGAACATAGGTGTTGCTTGTTGTATTAATGGCTGAAAACCTTGAGCAGTTGCTAAAAATCTATTGGCAGTATCCATAAACGATTGTAATTTTGGTGAACCTCCTCCTGGGCCAATTCCAGGTCCCATTCCAGGTCCCGGAGCTGGTCCTCTACCAGGTGGCGGCATCATTCCAGGTTGTGGAAACCGAGGTGGTCTACCTCCAAAGTTGCCTCTTGGTCCTTGGAACTGGTTAAAAGGGCGACCTGGTGGCATTTGGTTATGAAAACTTTGAGGGCGCATAAAAATCTCCTTTCTTCATACTTAGACGAAGTTGTTCTAAAGGTATCATATGCAGTTAGGCATTTAAGTGTACTGTTTAATAGAATAGAAATACTTTAGAAAAACACAAATTGATTAAAAGGTGCGAGTTGATGTTTTCTTAAGAAAATTTCATTTAAAAATTTTCCTTTCCATAAAAAAAATAGCCATTTCCTCTATACGGAAATGACTACTAATTACTTTACAAAATAATGATTTATCGGTCTTCCTACACCGCCATAATGCACATCGACATGAATAAAGCTTTGTTTTTCCAAAAAGTCTAAATACCTTCTTGCTGTTACACGAGCAACTCCAATAGCAGCAGCAACTTCATCGGCAGAGACGCCCTCTTTTGAAAGTTTTACAAAATGAAGTACCTTGTCCAAGGTAGTACGGTTAAAGCCCTTTGGCAGCTCTGTCAAGATCGGCGATTCATTTCCAGCTACTTCTTCTAGCTCACGATAGGGATGAATCATCTCATCCAATTCGTTTTGTGTAATATCTTGAAGTCCAAATGTCTTCAACTTAAAGTTAAAATAATTTAATAAAGTTTGCTGGATTCTTTCAAAAGTAAATGGCTTCATGATGTAATCGTAAACACCCAAATGCAGGATTTGCTGAATTGTTTGCATATCATTTGCCGCAGTGACAGTGATCACATCGACAGGTAAATTGGCATTACGAATTTTTCGAAGGGTGATTAGACCATCTTGTTCTGGCATAAAAATATCCATAATCACTAGATGTGGCTTAAGCTCGACAATTTGGTTATAGCCCTGTATCCCATTACTACACATACCAACTACTTTAAATCCATTCACACGTTCGATAAATTGCCTGTTTACTTCCCTTACCATTGGGTCATCTTCTACGAGTAACACATTGATCGTATCCAACGATGATTCCCCCTTTAAATTTCAAAAGTAATTATAAATGTTGTCCCTTTATTAACTTCACTCGTTACTTCCATTGTACCATTACCTTTTTGAACAATTTCATTTACTAAATATAAACCAATTCCACGGCCTTCATTGTCTTTTGTGGAGAACCCACTATCATATATACGAGCTTGAATATCCTCTGACATTCCCATTCCGTTATCGCTTACCAAAATAGCTAGCATACCATCATTATCATCAATGGAAATATTAATTTCTTTTTCTGCTTGGTCCATCCCCACAAATGAATCAAAGGCATTTTCAATTAAATTCCCAAATAAGACTACAAAATCATGATGATCTATTTTTTCAGGGAATTTTGTAAATCTACTTTCCTTATCAATAGTAACAGTTATACCAAGCTCTTTTCCTCGGCTTATTTTACTTAATAATAAGCCTGATATATTTTCATTGTAAATACGTTCATTGAGAAATTTTGTTACATTGTCATGTTCATCTTGAACTTGCGATAAATATTCTAATGCCTGTTTGATGTGCCCTAAATGTATAAGCCCTGAAATGGTATGTAGCTTATTTTTATATTCGTGGGTCTGCACTCTTAAAGCCTGTACAAACGCCTTAACACCTGTTAGCTCTTCAGCCAGCTGTTTAAATGCAGTTAAATCCTTAAAGACAGCAACTGCTCCCACCTTGTTTCCATTCACAAGTATTGGAATTCGATTACTTAAAATACTGCGTTCGTTTACATAAATTTCTTGGTCATATACAGGCTTACCCGTTAGCACAATTTCCGGTAATCTCGTATCAGGTAACACTTCATAGATATTCTTTCCTAAATAATAGAACGGCTCCTTCTCTACACCTAAAATTTCACTTGCCTTCTTATTGAAAATGGTAATATTTAAATCCTTGTCAACAGCAATAATACCCTCATGCATCGAGTTAAAGGTTTCCGTTCTTTCAACATACATTTTCGAGATTTCATGGGGCTCCAGTCCAAACATTTGCAGCTTTATATGTCTCCCCAAGGTATGAGCTCCCCACATACTAAATAGTACAGAGATAGCGATTGTAATTAAAATTTCATTTTGATAGTCCATAAAAATTTGAAATGGTGATGGCAGCAAGAAGCCAACTAGGGCTACCCCAATCTGATTGTTGAACTCATTCATAATCGGTACAAACGCCCGTATAGTAGCTCCTTGTTCACCATTTGCCTTCGATAAATAATAATGCTCTGCAAAAGCAGCATCCATATCCGTTGACTTGCTCACTTGACCGATTTCTTTGATGGAGGGATGAGAGTATTTAACACGATCAGTATTCATGATGACAATATAGTCCGCTTGATTAATAAAACGAATTTCTTCTACCGTTTCGTTGATTGTATCTGAAGCTGTATCGAAATCGGTGCTCTGTAGCAGTGATTTAATCTCAGGTAAATTGGCCACAGTACGTGCTACAAGCATTGCTTCTTGCCCGATATCCTCTTCTCTTTCTTTTAATAGGCTCCCCATTACAAAGGTACCGGCGATTAAAAAAGAAAAGACAATAATGAAAAAGGTTAACATCATTAGTTTTTTATTCATCGATAATTTTCTGAAAAACATTATTGTCTCTCCTTCAAATAAAACTGTTACATTACATTTTTAACGCTTATAATTATCTATAAAAATGTGTAATTGTGGTGAAAAAAATGAAATACTTTCTAACCGGTTCTTTGATTACTATCATTATATTAATCGCACTATTTAGCTATCGTCAAAATATTTTTTCTACTACCAGCCTTCCTCTTGATGACGAGCAGCAGGGGTTAAATGAACAAATAACGATTCATTTTAGCCATGTCGTTGCAGAAAACACACCAAAAGGAATTGCAGCTGAAAAATTTAAAGAGCTCGTAGAAGAAAAAAGCAATGGTAAAGTAGTAGTCCAGCTTTACCCGAACGGCATGCTCTATAATGATGAAAATGAATTAGATGCGCTGAGAGAAAACAAAATACAGATGATTGCTCCGACAATTTCTAAGGTGACAAAGACATTATCAAACTGGCAGGTTCTAGATCTTCCCTTCATTATAGAAGATAATAATCAGTTAAAGAAGGTTTTAAAGGGCGAGACTAGTAAATCCCTCTTACTGGAGCTTGATAGCATTAATGTTAAAGGGTTAACATTTTGGAATAATGGCTTTAAACAAATAGCAGCTACAACACCGATAATTGAAGTCATGGACTTTAAGGATAAACGTGTTCGTATGATGACTAGTGATATACTTCACGAACAATTTGAGCTACTAGGAGCAAAACCAATTGCTACTTCATTTGGCGATGTATATTCCGGCTTACAGCAAAACATTGTAGATGCACAAGAAAATACCATTTCAAATATATATTCGAAACAATTTCATACGATGGAAAGCCATATTACCCTTTCAAATCATGGAATTTTAGCCTATGCAGTCATGATGAATGAAGATTTTTGGAATAGCCTTGATGAGGATATTCAAAAGATCATTACCGATTCCCTTACCCAAATGCAGAGCTGGCAATTTGACCGTGCAGAGCAATTTAATGATGAAAACTTAAATTATTTAAAAGCAATACCAAGTGTCGAGATTTATGAATTAAATGTGCAAAACAAAATCGAATGGAAAGAAAAATTGTCTCCTATCTATTCACATTACGAGAAAAACATTAATGGTCATTATCTAGATGATCTTATAAATGAAATAAAACAGATAGATTAATAATGAACAAAATGAACAATATACCGCTACCTTGCAAAATAGGTAGCTTTTTTTATTTTCCCAAACTTTGTACTATAACAATAAAACGAAAACTGAAGATAGTATTATAACAGTAAAAACGTTGATATATAGCTATTTGTGAGTGATTTCACAAAGTCTTGAACAAAATGAACGATATAACCATTAAAAACTAAACAGTTTTTTTAGAAAACTATACGTTATTATAGTTTCAGATATTGAAAGCGATGTCATTTAAGTTTCTTAATTTATAAGGAGGATGTAAGAGAAATGAAATTCCTTAAGAACCTAACAGTTCAAGTTATTATTGCAATCATTTTAGGTGTTATTGTTGGGGCAATCTGGCCAGAGTTTGGGGCAAGCTTAAAAATTTTAGCGGATTTATTTATCAAATTAATTAAAATGTTAATTACTCCAATTATCTTCTTAACAGTCGCAATCGGTATCGGTGCAATGGGAGATATGAAAAAGGTTGGTAAAATCGGTGGTAAGGCGTTAATTTACTTTGAAATCGTTTCAACGATCGCACTTGCAATCGGTATCGCTGTTGCCCTACTAGTTAATGCTGGTGAAGGTATCAATACAAATTCAGCTTCTGGTGCTGACGTTTCACAATACACTGAAGCTGCTGCAAATCAGGAACACGGAATTGGAGCTTTCATCGCTAGTATTATTCCATCTAACTTTGTTGGTGCTCTTGCTAATGGTGAATTATTACCTACATTATTTGCTGCTGTATTATTCGGTATGGCTGCTGCTTCACTTGGCGAAAGATCAAGACCAGTTATTACTTTCTTTGAACAGGTTTCAGAGATTTTCTTTAAAATTGTTGGTATGGTTATGAAGTTCTCTCCTATTGGTGCATTCGGTGCAATGGCTTATACAATCGGTAACTTTGGTTTAGCATCTCTTGGAAACTTAGGATTATTAATGGCTGCAGTATATATTACGATGGCGCTATTCCTTATTTTAATTTTAGGATCTATCGCGAAATTCTACGGCTTTAATATTTTCAAATTTATCGCTTACATTAAGGACGAAATTTTCTTAGTTATTGGTACATCTTCATCTGAATCTGCCCTACCATCCATGATGCGCAAGCTAGAAAAATTTGGATGTTCAAAACAAGTAGTTGGATTAGTTGTGCCAACTGGCTACTCATTCAACTTAGATGGTACTGCAATCTACTTATCAATGGCTGCATTATTCATCGCACAGGCTTATGGTGTAGATTTGACTTGGATTCAAATTCTTACTTTACTAGGTATATTAATGATTACCTCTAAAGGTGCTGCTGGTGTAACTGGATCTGGATTTATCACTTTAGCTGCTACTTTAGCTGCCTTCCCAATGATTCCAGTTGAAGGAATCGCGTTACTAATCGGGGTTGACCGTTTCATGTCAGAAGCTCGTGCCGTAACGAACTTAATTGGTAACGGTGTTGCAACTGTAGTGGTTTCTAAATCAGAAAAAGAATTTGACGAAGCTATGAATGCAGAGTTAAAACAAGCACAAGCACGTGCTTAAATAATTTGCACTTTTACGCTGTAGTAAGCTCAAGAATTTGAGCTTGCTACAGTTTTTTTGTTATTGGGGATTGTCGGGGCTCTCTTTCCGGTTATGGGGCGTTGTGCTTTTTGGGGTAATGAGATGCTTTCTCTCTTCCCGATTGTGGAGCGTTTGTGCTTTTTGGGGCAATGAGGAGCTCCCTCTCTTTCCGGTTCCACTACTTTTGTTCTTTTCGGGGTAATGAGAAGGTTTCTCTCTTCTCGGTCTTGAAGCTTTTGTTCTTTTCGGAGTAATGAGATGCTTCCTCTCTTCCCCGTTCCACTATTTTCTTACTTTTCGGGGTAATGAGAAGCTCCCTCTCTTCCCGGTTCCACTACTTTTGTTCTTTTCGGAGTAATGAGATGCTTCCTCTCTTCCCGGTTCCACTACTTTTGTTCTTTTCGGAGTAATGAGATGCTTCCTCTCTTCCCCGTTCCACAATTATCATCCTGTTCGGGGCAATGAGATGCTTACTCTCTTCCCGGTTCCACCACTTTGATACCTTTCGGGGTAATGAAGAACCCTCCAGCAAATAAAAAAGCATTCAGAATCAAGTTATTTCTGAATGCCTTTCATCTATCTTATTGTTTACACTCGTATTCAAAGGATGTCGTGACGATAAAGCCACCTCTGTCGACTATAGCTTTACCGCCTTCCTTCTCACACGTAGCAACTAGTTGATCGATTTTGTTTTCTAAAAAATACGAGGTTAACCCTGCAAAAACTATCCCGATTAAAACCATGATGGCACCAATGATTACCCATACGCGGGCACTATTCCCCATAATTTACTGCCTACTTTCTATAATGGTGCCCTATATAAATGTAAATGGTTCAGTATCGATTTCCGATTGAACAAATTCTACAGATAGCTTAGCTTGCGAGCATAAACCATCCATTTTCTCTGCTACACCCTTAATCATTACTTTTTCTACGTGGTGTCCAGGATCTACTATATTTAAACCAATACTTTCAGCGTCCTGAGCGATATGAAACCCGATATCGCCAGTAACGAAGACATCAGCACCTGAACGTTTAGCAGTGTGAATATATTTATTGCCGTCCCCACCTACTACTGCTACTTTTGAAATAAGTGTGCTTGTATCTCCAACAACACGAACTCTAGGAACGTCTAATTGGCTTTTAACGTGCTCTGCAAAGCTTTCTAATGTCATTGGCTCTTTTAGTTTTCCAACACGTCCTAAGCCCATTTCATTCGTTTCTACAGCTAATGTATATAAATCATACGCTGGTTCCTCATATGGGTGAGCATTTAACATCGCCTTAAGTACTTTATTTTTGATGGATTGAGTAAATACAACCTCAATTTTTTCTTCATCTGTCTTTTCCATTTCACCGATATCCCCAATGAATGGGTTCGCACCCTCTAATGCTCTAAAACGCCCTTGTCCATTTGTTGAAAAGCTACAGCTGTCATAATTTCCGATGCTTCCTGCTCCAGCCTTTGCTAGTGCATGACGTACTTTTTCTGCATATTCATCCGGTACAAATAAAGCAAGCTTCATCAGATTTTCATGATATGTTTTTTCAAGTATTTCAATATTTTCAAGCAGTAATGCCTCTGCTAATAAATCATTTACCCCACCATCAGCCACATCTAAATTGGTGTGCGCGGCATAGACAGCAATGTCATTCTTGATTAACTTTTCATAGAGCTTGCCAGCTGGTGTATCTGTTCTTAAATTTGATAGCTTTCGAAAAATCGGTGGATGGTGTGCAATAATTAATTGGCACCCCTTTGCAATCGCCTCATCTGCAACTTTATCATTGACATCAAGTGTCACTAATACCTTTGTAACCTCTTTGTTTAAAGTACCAATCGCTAACCCAATCGGATCATTATCCATACAAGCCAGTTTTTTTGGTGACCAGCTCTCAAATAGTTGGATGATTTCATGACCATTAGCGTTCTTCATGGTTTAATGCCTCCTCAACAAGCTGAATTTTATGTGTCACGTCTTCACGTTTCTTCACTATATCACTTGTGTCTTCAGCACGTTCAATCGATTCTAAAATCCGTTTCCAGTTATCGATTTCTTTTGACCATTTTTCGATGAAGACATCCGTTTTACTAGCCATTAAATGTTTACCTAATAGTATTTCTTGCTCTGTAAGCTCCATTTCCCCGCGCTGTAAAACTAAAACCTCGTATATTTTTTCATCCTCTTTTAAAATTACTTCCTCTAAAATAGCCCATTGATTTCGAATCGCCCATTGTCTAATCACTTTCGCATGGATATTGGGCTGTAAAATAAGTCGTGTTACTGTTTTTAAGGCATGTGGATTCTTTTCTAAAATTGAGACGATTAAAGGACCACCCATACCTGCAATGGTAATTGTATCTACGTTATCACTTTCCTCGATTGCCTTTAATCCATCGGCAAGGCGAACAGTAATATTATCTTCTAATCCTTCTAATTTAACCTGTTTTAAAGCAGAGTCAAACGGACCCTTCACTACCTCTCCTGCAATCGCTCTAGTCACGACACCGTTATATACCAAATAGCAAGGTAGATATGCATGGTCACTTCCTATATCTGCTACAACCGCTCCAGTTGGCACAAAGGATGCTACAGTTTCTAATCGTTTGGATAATTTTTGTGCGTTCATGTAAGTAAACCGCCTTTTTCTAATTTCTATGTATTATTATATATAAATTTGAAGGGCTTGTCCTTCTAGGTCATTAATGAATCGTTGCTTGCTAAAATAAAAGGGCTACCTTATAAGAATCCTTATAAGGTAGCCTCTCGTTTTCATTATTATTCTAATGAAGAAATGTACTCAGCAATTGCTTCTGCTTCTGATCCAGTTTTTAAACCAGGTGTCATTGGAGAACCTTCGATACCGTTAGCTAACACGTCTACGATATGTTCAGCATCTAAACCAGCAATTTTAGGACCCATACCACCAGTTAAGTCACCACCGTGACAACCGATACAAGAGCTTACTAATTCTTCACCACCAGCACCTTCAGAAGCTGTTGCACCTTCTTCAGCTGCTTCTTCTTCGCCATGACCTGCAGCGATTTCTTCTTTATTTCCTGCACCTTCTAATGACATAAAGAAAATAAGTCCAATACCGAATGCCATAATTAGAATATAAGGAATAATAGGATTGTTTTTCATTAGGATAACCTCCCTTTAGTTTAATTTTTCTACATCTATTAATATAGAATCTAGTCAACACTAATTATTGTACTGCATTATTTGAAAAACGAAAAGACCTAAACGTCAACTTTTGATAGGGTAGACACAAATTCGACAATAATAACTTACTGCTGAAAGATGTGTCTGGCTATGTTTAGCTTCTGTATTGCTGACGTCCCCTCTTTTGATTTCTAATAATTTTGCATCTATTAGATATCTTTCCACTTCATACTCTTTCATATACCCATAACCGCCATGAATTTGTTTTGCTTCTTCACAAACTTCAACTGCTATTTCTAATGCTCAATCTTTAGCTATCGACGCCTCTTTGCTGAAGGGTTTGCTGTGGTCCTTTAACCAAGCTGCTTTGTATACCATATTTCGGGCTAACTTAATTTTCACAGCCATGTCAGCAAGCTTAAATTGAATTGCAAAAAATGTTAAAAATTCATGATTTGATAGCCTATTAAAACTATAATCCCGAGAGCACCAGATACAGTAAAGTACATTAATTTAAATTTAAAGCCGGTAAACAGCCACATAAAGCAATTTATAATAAGTAAACCGTATAATACGAATTGGTTTGTCGGAAAGTATTCCACACTAATTTTAACGGATAAACCAAAAAGCATTAAAGCAGAGCCTATATGTAAAATAGGTACCAATATTTCATTTTTCTTGGCGAATCGATATGCTAATACCATAAATAGTATTGCTACAATTCCAACTGCAAGCCCAATAAGCCAAACTAATTCAGATACCATAAATAAGGCCACTAATAAGCATATGGAAATTATGGAAATGATTGAAAACAAAAGAATTTTCTTTCGTTTTTCTCGAGCTATGACAGAATTTTTATGACCAACCTCTTCTTCTAGCTCGATTTCATTGCCTTCTGAGTATAGGGTCATGAGGAAGTCACAATAGTGATCAGGTAATAATTTATTTTGTTTCCAAAACAAAATTTCATTCATAATAATGGTTTTTTTTGAATTTGCCATAGATGATATCTCCAAGCTTACTGATTATTGTATGTAATTATTCTATCTTATTTTTTCGTTAGATGACATGGAAAAAAGAAAATGATATGTACCAAATAAAAAAGCACCCCTTATTAGGATGCCTTTTTACGAAGAAGGAAAGTTAACAATCACTATTAACAAAACCAACTTAAATATTTGAAATGCTATTTACTATTCTAAGAAGTCTTTTAAACGTTTACTTCTAGATGGGTGGCGCAGCTTTCTCAAGGCTTTTGCCTCGATTTGACGAATACGCTCACGCGTTACTCCGAAGACCTTACCTACTTCCTCTAAAGTACGAGTACGGCCGTCATCCAATCCAAAGCGCAAACGTAGAACATTTTCTTCACGATCTGTTAATGTATCAAGTACATCCTCTAGCTGTTCTTTTAATAACTCATATGCAGCATGATCAGAAGGTGATTGTGCTTCATGGTCTTCGATGAAATCACCTAAATGTGAATCATCCTCTTCACCAATCGGCGTCTCTAAAGAAACTGGCTCTTGAGCAATCTTTAAAATTTCACGAACTTTTTCTGGAGTTAAATCCATTTCTTCTCCGATTTCTTCTGGAGATGGTTCGCGTCCTAGGTCTTGCAATAATTGTCTCTGTACACGAATTAGTTTATTAATTGTTTCAACCATATGAACAGGAATACGTATTGTACGCGCCTGGTCGGCAATAGCACGTGTAATTGCCTGACGAATCCACCAAGTTGCGTATGTTGAAAACTTAAATCCTTTACGATAATCAAATTTTTCAACTGCTTTTATAAGCCCCATATTTCCTTCTTGAATTAAATCAAGGAACAACATTCCGCGGCCCACATAACGTTTTGCAATCGATACTACTAAACGTAAGTTGGCTTCAGCTAAACGTTTACGAGCCTCTTCATCACCTTGTTCGATTCTTTCTGCAAGTTTAATTTCCTCTGCTGCAGAAAGCAGATCTACACGGCCAATTTCTTTTAGATACATTCGAACAGGGTCATTAATTTTTACGCCAGGAGGAACACTCAAGTCATTTAAATCAAACGCTTCTTCGCTCTCTTCTTGTTTTGCTAAAACTTCTTCTTCAAACTCTTCTTTTCCATCTACCTCAATGCCAAAGCTTTTTTCAATGTCCTCTGCAAAATGGAAGATTTCTTCATTTTCTAATTCAAATGGAGTGAGTTTGCTTGAAATTTCCTGCATTGAAATTTCATTAGATTTTTTTGCTTTCTCTTGTAAAAGTGCTTTAACTTCGTCAATCGTCTGTCCATTGACAACTTCTTTTGATTGTTCTGACTTGTCCGCCATAAACCTTCCTCCTTCTAACAACGCAAATCGGGCTAAATTGTTGATAGTGATTTCCTCAATTGAATGATGTTCATTGCGATTTCCAAAGCACGTTTGTGTTCATGCATTTTCTCCGCTTCTTGTGACTCATGAAGTAATTTTTTTATCTCTAATTCAATCCGATGTTTTTTTAACTGCCTTAAACAATCTGTAATCTCAGCTTCAGCCTGTTCAGGATCATGCTCTAGAAGGGCTGCCTCCATTACAATTTTCCTTAGCTCTGAATCCTCGAGTATTTCTAAAAACCTTTGATAATCCGCGGAACCATGCTCCTCATAAAACCCTATTAATCGTACGAAAACCGCACTATATTCATCTCTTACGAAGGGCTCAGGTTCCTCGCCTTTTAATATCCTATCTACAACATCAACATTGGTTAGCATATGCGATAAAAGTAACCGCTCTGCTCGTTCGGTTGCAGATAAAGGTTTTTTTGACTGTAATTCAACTTTTTTCGTTTGCTTTATGTTGTCTGCTCGGTTAAAATTCTTAGCATTATCAGCTTCTAATTTTCGATATTGAGCATAAATTGCTTCCTCAGAAATATTTGTTTCACTTGCAATCTGTTTTATATAAAGGTCTCTTTCGATAGGTGAAGATCGACCAACAAGTTGCTCAAGTACTTCCTGGGTATATTGCAACACGTCATTCTCAAATTGAAAGTTTTTGTTTTTCCTCGCATGCATCATCATAAAAGCAATGTATGCATGTGGCTTTTCTAAAATTTGCTGCACAAAGGAATCCGAACCATATTTTTTTATATACTCATCTGGATCTAATTTTTCTGGTAATACAGCAATTTCAACTTTCAAATTTTCGGCATACAACATTTCAGAGGCACGTTTAGCAGCTTCCCACCCAGCATTATCACCGTCATAACATAAAATAATTTGATCACTTAAGCGCTTTAGCTTTGTGATGTGCTGTGGGGTTAAGGAAGTTCCCATTGTCGCAACTGCGTTGAATACACCAGCTTGATTTGCTGCAAGTACATCCATAAATCCTTCCATCAAAATTACTTGACGTTTTTTTCGGATAACGGTTCTTGCCTTGTCCAAATTAAAAAGTATTTGGCTTTTGTGAAAAATAGGTGATTCTGGACTGTTTAAATACTTCGCTTCATCTACCGAATCAATAATACGTCCTGAAAATGCAATTACCTTTCCATTTTCGTCCCGTATTGGAAACATGACTCTTCCTCGAAAACGATCAAAATAAGTATGGTCATTTTCGCGCTTTATGATGAGTCCGCATTCAGCCATTTCCTCTAAATCAAACCCTTTTCTTTTTAGCAAAACTGACAAAGTATCCCACCCTGGTAAAGACCATCCTATACCATTCGTTTCGATATGTTCCTTTGTAAATCCTCTTTTTAGCAAGTAATTTAATGCCTCTTCCCCTTCTTCTGTATTCATCAATACATGATGGAAATAATCGGCAGTAAATTCGTGCGCCTCAAGCATTTTTTCTTCTTTTTTGGAATAAGCTTGGTTTTCCTTGGATATACTGTTGCTTTGGAAATCTAAATTGATTCCAACGCGGTTTCCAAGTTTAACTACAGCATCAGGAAATGTAATGTTTTCTATATCCATTACAAAGGTAATTGCATTACCACCTGCTTTACACCCAAAACAATGAAAAATTTGCTTATCCTGAGACACTGAAAACGAAGGAGTATTTTCACCGTGAAATGGACATAATCCAAACCAGTTACGTCCTCTTTTTGTTAGCTGCATATAATCGCTAATTACATCGACTATATCGGATTGAGAACGAATTTGTTCTATCATCTCTTCAGGTATTTTCCCGGTCATATAAATCACCAACTTCAGTTGCTAAATAACACAATTCGAGATAAATTTAAAAAATCCTCTATTTTCCGACAAAAAAATTGTTTTTTTGCTCAAAGATTTCTCTTGTTAATATTTTTACCACAATTTTCTCATTATAAAACAAATAGACGAAAATTTCCACTTTTTTATTAAAAAAAAATGCTTTATTATCCATTTTAGGAGACTTCCCTTTAAGAATACGGTGTTTTTTCACAAAAAATTTACTAACCTCTAATATGTATTCACAAAGACCACGAAAAAAAACCTCCTCTACATAATTTTTAGCAGAGGTGGCTCTTTATTAGTTCTTGTTTTGTTCAATTTTTTCCATAATAACATTTGCTGTTTCTTCAACAGCTTTATTTGTTACATCAACTACTGAACATCCTATTCTTTCGACCACTTTATTAAAATGTTCGATCTCCTGTTCAATTCGAGAAGGCTTGGCATAAATCGCATCATCATTTAAGCCTAATGCTATAAGTCTTTCCTTTCGAATAACATTTAGTTTATCTGTAGAGATTACTAAACCAAAGCATTTTTTGGGATCAACCAAGAATAATTCCTCAGGTGGATTAATTTCTGGCACTAGAGGAACATTTGCCACTTTATAACGTTTATGGGCTAAGTATTGTGAAAGAGGTGTTTTTGATGTTCGGGATACACCTACTAATACTACATCAGCTAATAGTAATCCTCGAGGATCTCGTCCATCATCATACTTCACTGCAAATTCTACAGCCTCAATTTTTTTAAAATAATCCGCATCAAGCTTATGAACTAACCCTGGTTCTTCCCTCGGCTGTTCACCAATCTTTTCTTCAAAAAGATTAATAATCGGACCTAACAAATCAATCCATTGGACCCCAACTTGTTTACAGCTATCCATCATAAAATTTCTCATTTTTTCTTCAACTAACGTAAAAACAATAATTGCATCTTGTTCTTTAGCAATTTCAACAATTTTTTCAATATGATCGTTATTTTCAATATTAGGAAACTTTCGAATTACAGTATTATCAAAGTTTGGACGAAATTGAGAAACTGCTGCTTTAACAACCTGTTCACCTGTTTCCCCTACTGAATCAGATACAACGAATACTTTTAAATTTTTCAAAATAGCACTCCTTATAAATCATGGGTCTCAGCTAATGAAATAAACGCTTTCGTTACGCTTGTTTTTGTTAAACGCCCAACTATCTCTAAACCATTCTCTGTCTCATTTACAACTGGGAGAGAATCAACTTGACGGTCAATTAATTTCTTTGCAGCCCCGATTAGTGAATCTGATTTTTTACAATATACTATGTTAGGCATTCTTGACATTATAATATGCACTGGTATTTTTGTCAGTTCTTGTGTACCAATACTTGTTCTTAACAAATCTTTTCTAGATAAAACTCCCTGGAGATGCGACTTTTCATCAACAACAAATAAAGTTCCAACATCCTCTAAGAACAATTGGACAATGGCATCATATACCGTCATATTTTCTGCTACTACTACAGGCAGTGATTGGAAATCCCCTACCTTCAAGTTCATCATAGATTCACTTGCCGTAGTCATTGTTTTTTTCCCTGAATAGAAGTATCCAACACGTGGCCTAGCATCTAAAAATCCAGCCATCGTTAAGATTGCTAAATCTGGACGTAGAGTAGCCCGAGTCAAATTTAAACGCTCTGCAATTTGTTCACCTGTGATTGGGCCATTTTCTTTTACGATTTGCAGAATCGTGTCTTGACGTTTATTGAGTTCGATTGGACTCACCCGCTTCAAATAGTGTTATACTTTTCTTTAAATATTATATACTAATTTCAGAACATTTGCGAAGAAATGAATGAAAAGCTACAATATTGACACAGTTCGAGTGAATAGCATAAAATATCGATAGAAGTTCATATAGGCAATGAGAGGAAAAATAAGTATCTTTTCAAAAAAGCGAGTAGGAAATGGTGAAAGCCTACACGAAAAGAGAAACGGCACCCTTGAGCCAATTTTCTAAAAGAGGATTGTTAGTTAACAGTTAGCGACGCAAAATGATGCGCTTTACTTTAGCCGACAATCAAGCGGGGTGGAACCGCGGGTGTATACATACGCACTCGTCCCCGGGCACAAAGCCCGGAGACGGGTGCTTTTATATTTTTATTTACATTAGGAGGAATTTATATGGCAGAAAAATCTATGGAAACAATCGTAAGCTTAGCAAAACACCGCGGATTTGTCTTCCCTGGCTCTGAAATCTACGGAGGACTTGCAAACACTTGGGATTATGGTCCCCTTGGTGTGGAACTAAAAAACAACGTAAAAAAAGCATGGTGGTTAAAATTCGTTCAAGAATCTGAACACAATGTTGGTCTTGACGCAGCAATCCTTATGAATCCTCGTGCATGGGTAGCTTCTGGACACGTTGGAAACTTCAACGATCCTATGATTGACTGTAAATCATGTAAAGCACGCCACCGTGCAGATAAACTAATTGAAGATGCTTCATTAGAAAAAACAGGTAAAGAAATTATCGTCGATGGTATGAGCTTCGATCAAATGAAAGCTAAAATGGAGGAACTATCTGTAACTTGTCCAGAATGTGGTAAAAACGACTTTACAGATATCCGTCAATTCAACCTTATGTTTAAAACATTCCAAGGTGTAACAGAAAGCTCAACAAATGAAATTTTCCTTCGTCCAGAAACAGCACAGGGTATTTTCGTTAACTTTAAAAATGTACAACGTTCAATGCGTAAACGTACTCCATTTGGTATAGCACAAATCGGGAAATCATTCCGTAACGAAATTACACCAGGTAACTTTACATTTCGTACTCGTGAATTCGAGCAAATGGAATTAGAATTCTTCTGTAAGCCAGGTGAAGATTTAGAATGGCATCAATATTGGAAAGAATTCTGTAAAAATTGGTTATTAAACTTAGGCATGAAAGAAGATAGCATGCGTCTACGCGACCACGAAGATGATGAGTTATCACACTATTCTAATGCAACTTCTGATATCGAATTCCGCTTCCCATTCGGCTGGGGTGAGCTATGGGGTATTGCAGACCGTACAGATTTTGATTTAAAACAGCATATGGAACACTCTGGTGAAGACTTCACATACATCGATCCACTTACTAACGAACGTTATGTACCATATTGTATCGAACCATCACTAGGAGCTGACCGAGTAACATTAGCATTCTTATGTGATGCTTATGATGAAGAAGAGCTTGAAGGTGGCGACTCTCGTACAGTATTACGCTTCCACCCTGCTCTAGCACCATTTAAAGCAGCAGTATTACCATTATCTAAAAAATTGGCAGACGATGCAGGCGAAGTATGGGCTGAATTACGCAAATCCTTCCCTGTTGATTATGATGAGTCGCAATCAATCGGTAAACGCTACCGCCGCCAAGACGAAATCGGTACACCATTCTGCATCACATACGATTTCGATTCAAAAGAAGACGGCCAAGTAACAGTACGCCACCGCGACAGCATGGAGCAAACTCGCATGCCTATCGCAGAAGTTAAAGCTTATATTGAAAAACATCTACAGTTCTAAGAAAGTATACTTTTCAAAAGATATGCGAGTTCTGCACCGAAAGCTTGCGACAGGTGCAAGTCCGTATGCCTATCGCAGACGTAAAATCTTATATCGAAAAACACATTCAATTCTAAATTAAATTAATCAAGAAAATATACGGACTCTGTGCCGAAAGCTTGCGACAGGTGCAAG
The DNA here is from genome assembly GCF_044795995.1 of Ureibacillus chungkukjangi. Taxonomy (NCBI): domain Bacteria; kingdom Bacillati; phylum Bacillota; class Bacilli; order Caryophanales; family Caryophanaceae; genus Ureibacillus; species Ureibacillus chungkukjangi. The sequence continues at coordinate 2,412,031 of NZ_CP085009.1, forward strand.
TCCGTATGCCTATCACTGACGTAAAAGCTTATATCGAAAAGCACTTACAATTCTAAATTAAATTAATCAAGAAAATATACGGGCTCTGTGCCGAAAGCTTGCGTCAGGTGCAAGTCTTTAGACTGGCGTAATAGCAATATATCGAAAAGCAACTTCAAAGCAAAAAATACAAAGGGATACTCCAAAAGCAGTTTTACTGATTTTTGGAGTATCCCCTTTTTATGTTTGTTTTAAGAATCTAGCCACTTTCTTCAATAATCTAGCCACTTCAAAAAAACTAAAAAAAACATTATTAATTTTCAATCAAAAAAGCTAATTTTCTGCATGCACCTACGCAAAATCTTTCTTAGCTATTTAACTATAGTTCGAAATATAAAAAAACCCACACAAATAAAAGTGCGAGCGTATTTAAGAGATGTATAAGTATATTTTTGTCTTTTTTGTTCATTTCGGTCATTCCACAGATGATTTATTAGAAAATTTAGATTATAATTAAAGGAAAAATCGAGGTGGGATTGATGTTCTTTCAGGTTTTATTTAAACAACCCAAGAAGGAAAAGCTAGAAATTTGCCCTGCAGAAAAGCTGTTAATCCTCGTACGTGAATTATTGAATAAAGAATTGCCCGCACACTACTCACAACACCATATTTTATATACAGCAAACACTAAACTCGAATCCCTTAATAGCGCCCTAGAATGGCATAGAACTCAGGGAAACCTACAGTTAAAGCTGGGCCAATTTCACTCACAAACTCACGACCAGTTGCGTAAACAAGCAAGCGACCTGCAAGCTCTTGTAGATGGCTATATGGAGTTAAATATCGATATGACTCAAATGAACCACCGACTTCACTTTCATTATGAAGAAATCCATTATATCCACGAAAACTATGTATTATTTAAGGAAGGACGATTTTCCAATCAATCCTCCCAATTATTTTGGCAGGCCGTTAAAGAAGACGTGTTGAGTATTATCCGAAAAATTTTATAGCCTTAATCTGTAGGTTCATCACTATTTGTTCTTCTCGTCAATAACGGGGTTCTTTCCAATTGTTCAATAAAAGAGCGGGATTTTAAACGGATACCTGTTTGCTCTTCATAAATAGTGGTCACTATCTTTTTAATAAACTGTTTTGTCCCCTTTTTTAAATCCAGCTTACCGATTTGGTCAATCGGCACTGTATAAAACATTCGAATTAGCTTTAACTGTGTAGGTGATAATCGGATGATATACGGATCCTGGTGGAAGCAACGATGGCATAAGAAACCACCCTGCGAAAAGGAAAATGCAAACTCCCCATCAAAGGAACCGCATGATGAACAAGCATTTAAAATTGGTTGAACTCCTGCATAAGGTAGCAGCTTCCAGTCCACAAATAAGCTAATGGCTTCTGGATCATGTTCTTCCTCAATAGCATTAAGCGCTTGTAAAAGCACCTCAAATGCGAATGGTTCTGGTCCCTCATCTACTAGTCTATCAACAAGCTCTACTATATAGCTTGCATAAGCTGTCGCAATTATATCTGTTTGAATATGGCGCATCGAGGCTAAATGCTCCCCTTGCTGGAGCGTCCCCATGCCAGACGATCTTTGCACCATGTACATACCATGCATAAAGGTTTGAGTAACTCCCGCTAAACGACTTGTTGGCTTTTTCGCCCCCCTAGCCATTACAGTTACCTTCCCGGCTTCTCTCGTCATAAGGGTAACAATTTTATTTGACTCCCCGTAGGCCCGAGACTTTAAAACAATGCCTTCCCATTTATTTAACATTTGGCACTGCACTTCCTTCAACTTTTTACTATGGTTCTATTATACATTACCCGTTTAAGATTTACGCTATTGATCGCTTTAACAGAAATAAAATAGTATTTAATCGTCATGAAGACCACTCGGGATTTTAACACTTCTAAAAAAAAGACAAACTGCACTCAAACAGCTTGTCTTTTCACTTATTTAATATTCATCTTCACGATAGCCAAAGTCACGTAGGTGAGCAGATTTGTTGCGCCAATCCTTTTGTACCTTTACCCAAAGCTCTAAGAATACTTTAGAGCCAAGAAGCATTTCGATATCCTTACGCGCCTGTGTACCTACTTCTTTTAGTAGGGCGCCACGCTTGCCGATAACGATACCTTTTTGTGAATCACGCTCTACCATAATCGTTGCTTGTACGCGAATCATATTTTCGTTTTCTTCATCACGTTTAATCTTATCGATTACTACCGCAATTGAATGAGGAATTTCTTCTCTTGTTAGGTGAAGTACTTTTTCACGAATCATTTCAGAGATGATAAATCGCTCTGGATGATCCGTTACCTGATCAGCTGGATAATATTGTGGACCTTCTGGTAAATATTTATCAATTGTTTCTAGCAGCTGGTCAACGTTATTTCCTTGCAGAGCAGAAATTGGAACAATTTCAGCAAACGGGAATTTCCCTTTATATGAATCAATTGTTTGAATTAATTCATCAGGATGAATTTGATCAATCTTATTAACAACTAGGAATACAGGTGTTTTCGTACCCTCTAAAAGCTCTAAAATGAACTCGTCACCCTTCCCTATTCCTTGTTCAGCATTTACCATGAACATTATGATATCCACTTCACGTAATGTGTTTTTAGATACTTTAATCATGAATTCGCCTAATTTATGCTTCGGCTTATGAATACCTGGAGTATCGATGAAAACCATTTGAGAGGCATCACGAGTTAAAACGCCCTGTATTTTATTACGTGTTGTTTGTGGTTTATCTGACATAATTGCTATTTTTTGACCAATCACACGGTTCAAGAAAGTTGACTTTCCTACATTAGGTCGTCCAATAATTGAGATAAATCCTGATTTAAAGCTTTTGTTTTCCTGCATTATCTAAATCCTCCGGTGTAAAGGCGCCTGGTAAAAGCTCGCGCACTGTCGTTTGTTGTACATCTCCATTTAGGTTTGTTAGGTATACTGGCATATCTGGTGCACAGAATTCTGAAATAACCTGTCTGCATGCTCCACAAGGTGAACAAGGACCTACCGTATCAGCAACCACAGCAATGGCTTTGAACTTCTTATTGCCTTCAGAAACCGCTTTAAAAATAGCCGTTCTTTCTGCACAGTTCGTTAGTCCAAAGCTAGAATTTTCAATGTTGCAACCATGATAGACTTTACCATCCTCAGTAAGTAAAGCTGCACCTACTTGAAATTTAGAATACGGTACATAAGCAGTCTCTCTTGCAACCTTTGATTGTTCAATTAAATCCTTCATATTCACTGTCATAAAATACTTCACTCCTTCAAAAAATCCCTTAATGATTTCAACCTTCATGTATGGCTGTTTATGTCTAAATCATGATTACATCATAGTAATTTAAGATTTACTAGATAATCTAGAACCATTTTGGTAGAAAAATAAGTAATCCGATTATAACACTTGCTATCGCAAATACAAGTACTGCACCTGCTGCTACATCCTTCGCTTGCTTAGCAAGAGGATGAATATCTGGAGAAGCTAGATCAACTAAAGTTTCAATCGCAGTGTTAATCATTTCGGTCCCAATAACAAGCGTAATGGCCATTATTATTATTAACCATTCACCTAATGTGAGACCTGTAAGCAGGGCTGCAATAATGACAATCAGTGCACTTATAAAATGGATGCGCATATTTTGCTCTCTTAATGCAGTCCATATTCCATAAAAAGCATACCCAAAGGATTTGAGTAATCTATGGACGTCCATTTGAATCACGACCTAAGCCAAAAGAAGTTAGAATGTCGTCTTGTTTTCCAAACATGACTTTCTCATCCTCTTCTGTCATATGATCGTAGCCTAATAAGTGTAAAAATCCATGAACAGCTAAAAATCCTAATTCTCTTTCAAAGGAGTGCCCAAAATCAGCAGCTTGTTCTTTAGTACGATCAGTTGAAATGATGATATCTCCTAAAATTCTAGGGATTCCTTCTCCCACAATTTCAATCTCTCCTTCTCCCAATTCCTCAAGAGCAAAGGAAATTACGTCCGTAGGTTGGTCTTTATCTCGATATTCTCGATTGATTTCGTGAATTTTTTCATTTGTTACAAAGGTAATGGATACTTCACTACTGTCCTCAATTTCAAGATGGCTAGCAGCATGTTGTAGTAGCTTTTCAACTAATTCAAGATGTGTATCCTTCACTTCGTTTGTTTCGTCTAAAAAATCAATATTAAGCATTAGTGCCTCCTATATTTATCCTTCTTTTGGATATTCAATTCTTGAATGAAAGATTCCGTTTAAAGTCTCACAAAGAACCTTTTCAATAATTTTCAACTCTTTAATCGAGACGTCACACTCATCAAATTGATGTTCTTGTACACGGCTTTGAATGATAGAGTGTACCAACTGTTGAATTTTTTCCGAGTTCGGCTGCTTCATTGAACGAACAGCTGCTTCTACACTATCTGCAATACTTATTACAGCTGCCTCTTTAGTTTGCGGCTTCGGCCCTGGGTAACTAAATACCTTCTCATCCACTTCTTTCCCATCTTCCTTTGCCTTATGAAGAAAGAATTTCAAAGTGCTTGTACCGTGATGCTGTAAAGTGATGTCCACAATTTCCTTTGGCATTTTGTGTTTCTCTAATAACTGAGCCCCATCGGTAGTATGTGCGATGATAATTTCCGCACTTCTTTCAGGGGGTAAGGAATCATGTGGGTTGATGCCAGACATTTGGTTTTCTATGAAAAAGGCTGGTCTTCGTGTTTTCCCAATATCGTGATAATAACAAGCAACTCTCGCTAGTAAACCATCTGCGCCGATTGCTTCACAGCCAGCTTCTGCTAGATTTGCTACCATAACACTATGATGATAAGTACCCGGTGTCTCGGTTAATAATTTCTTCAATAATGGATGGTTGGGATTTGATAATTCGATTAGTCTCATTGTCGACAATAATCCAAATGCTGATTCAAAGAATGGCAATAATCCCATTGTTAAAGCACCCGATAAAATACCAGACGCAATTCCAGCTACAGCATAAAATAACAATTCAAATAGGTCATAATTCGTTTGTGACATTAATAAATAAAACGCGATAAATAATAAGTTGAAAATGGACACTATACCACAAGCTTTAAGCAGATGGGATCTTTTTTCCATGCTTCTCATAAAGAAGACACTAGAAAGTCCACCAAAGATTATATACAGCACAATATCCATTTGCAGCACAGCTGAATAGCCTTCATGGAAAATCACTCCCGCTGAAGCTGCTGTTAAAATCGTAACTAAAACTGCCGCTTTTTCATTTGCTAAAAGACGTACTAGCATCGTTGCTAGTGCAGTCGGATATAAAAAAGCAATAGTTGCATCAAACTGATCTGAAAGCAAGCTGATGACCTTCATGAGTATAATTGCAAAGGAATAAACAATAGCTGTTACAAATAGAGCCTTGCGCTTATTTTGCAGCTCCATCTCCGAAAAATTAAAAAGAATGTACATAAAGGCCATTTGTAGAATCACTAGAATTGTTAGCCCTATTACAGGCTTAGTCGATGTCTGGTTATTTAATAATCCAAGGAGCTCTAATTGTCTAAATACTTCACGGTCAATAAGCTCTCCTTCTTGAACAATAATTTGACCTTGTAAAATACGAGTAGGATCTACCTCTTCACGAGCTTTTAGAACCTGCTCTCTTGTACGAATCTCGTCTAAAACTTCCGTTTCTATTATAGCAGCTCGTCCAATTATAATAATTGCACTTAAAATTTCTTCATCAATGGAACTTTGCTGACGAATTTGCGTTTCAATCTCAGCACGCTTTATAGCTACATTTTCTGTTCGGATAGGCTCCTCTAGCATAGTTTTTATTTCTTTAACTAGAAAGCTTTCAGCCGCCTTTAATTCTGCATCAGTTGCTACTAGCATGGATTGTAGCTGGCTATTTGTAAAAATTAGCAGTGTTTGACTTTCCATTATATCTTTTAGTTTTTCTCGTAATTGACTGATATGATTCTCGATAGTTACAGGCGTTTGTTCTTCATTAAGCTTTACTTCCTTCCGAACGTCCCGAATAATATCAAAAATCGATGTTACCAGTGCAGAACGATGCTCCGCGGTTTCTTCATTGAACAAATAAACAGATTCAACGGCATTTTCTGCCTGATCCCGTTCCTGTTCAGTTTTCACGGTATCCTCAATTGTCTTCACTGCACGAATTGTTTCTGGAGCGAGTTGGAAAGCTTGAATATCATATGTAGTACTTCGTATGTTTCCAAGCATTAAAAAGAATTGCAGAAAACCAGTAATTAATAAAACAACTATTAATAAAGTTCGAAAACTAATCATGTTAAGTAAATTATTAAAGTGCTTTTCCACTTGCGCACCCCCAAATGTCTATATGTACTAGTTTACCAATTTATGAATATTATTTCATGAAATCTTACTAAAAAATAAAAAATGTGCACGTTAAACGTACACATTTACATATTTTCACACTATAAATAGAATTTCCAAGCGAAAACTTATAGTTCTTGATCAGTATAAGACTGAATAATTTTAGCAACAAGTGGATGACGAACAACGTCACCAGCCTCAAGAATTTGGAAATGAATATCTTTTAAATATTTCAAGCTACGTTCAGCAATAATTAACCCTGATTCCGTATTTTTTGGTAAATCTATTTGAGTTTTGTCACCTGTGATAACCATTTTAGAACCAAAGCCTAAACGAGTTAAGAACATTTTCATCTGCATATGCGTTGTATTTTGAGCTTCGTCTAAAATGACAAAAGCATCATCTAACGTTCGCCCACGCATGTATGCAAGAGGCGCAATTTCAATTGTTCCACGCTCGATGAGTCTTTGCGTTTGTTCTTGTCCGTAAATATCATGCAACGCATCATAAAGCGGTCTTAGGTAAGGGTCAACCTTTTCCTTTAAATCTCCCGGTAAAAATCCTAAAGATTCTCCAGCCTCTACAGCTGGTCTTGTTAAAATGATTCGTTTTACATGACCATTCTTTAATGCTTGTGTTGCCATGACAACCGCAATATACGTTTTCCCTGTCCCTGCAGGACCGATACCGAACACGAGATCTTGATGACGAATGGCTCTTATGTACTCTCGTTGTCCAATCGTTTTTGCGCGAATCGGCTTACCTTTATAATTTCTTGCTATTTCTTCTTCATATAACTCTGCAAAATATTCAATAGTCCCTTTATTCACCATTTCAATTGCTGTAGCTACATCACGCAAATCGATATTAACACCTTTACGTATCACTTTTAAAAGAGCATGCACTAAATCTTTTGCATGTTGTTTTTGTGGTTCGCTACCTGCAATTTGAATCACTTCACCACGAGTGATAATTTGAACGTTAAATGTTTCTTCAATTAGCTTTAAATTAGCATCGCTCATTCCAAGTAGCATTACTGCTTCATTTGGATTTTCAACTTGTAATTCTGATAATTGTTCTGACATAAATCAGTCTCCTTGGTCAATTGGGTAGTTTTTTGCAATATTTTCATTTACCAAAAATAGGACTTTCCCTTTCACTTTATCATCATCGAATGAAACGTGCAAAATGTTTTCCTTTTTTATAATGGTTTTGGGAGGCAAAGATTTTAAGATTTTTTCGTGCAATAGAGGCAAGATAAACGACTCGATTTGTTCTTCTGAGATCTCTTCCGTAACCGTGATGTACTTTTGAGTCTTTTTGATTTCGATAAATCTTGAAAGCCACTCCGGTAAATCGACCTTTTGAAACGATTTTCCTTGCTCCTTTTCATCATTTATTTTGAAATCAAATGTCCATTCCCTACTACTTGCTGAAACCAATTGAATTTTCTTTGGAATAGAAAATTCTGTTTCGAGCCAGTAGTCAGCAAACACTTCTCCAGCAGCACCTACCACAACCGACCGTTCGCCAACTGTGATTACTCCTGATACAAGTGTATCCCCTTTATATACTGTTGTATTCGGTAAAACACGACGTTCCCCACTAGAAATTTCGAAATTGGTAATTACTCCGCTCTTTGTGGCAATTAAATGATTCTTTGCATCTGTCGTATTATCCTTGTTATCGGTAATCGGGGCAAGCTGAGGTACAATTGTCATACTACTACCTGTTTTTAGTATATGCACCCAAGATAAATCTCTTAACTCCTCCATTATTGATTGTCGTATCTCAAAATCAGATTGCACACGCCCTTTCATCGTAGGTTTATCTAAGGAAAGTTTTTCCTTGATTACTTTTTCAACCGCAACCCTTAGTTCAGGAGTTTCTGCTTCTACATCTATATCCCAAACAAATTGCGAGGAGATAACAGGGATTAAAATAAGTAACAGTAGTCCAATAGCTGTCCAACTGTTCTTCTGAAAGATTCGAGACACCTGCAGGTAACGAATTTTTACTTTTACGCGGTATTTTTTTCGAATCTCTCTTAATACTTTTAAATCTTTTCTTACCATTTCAAATCGAATTTCATTTTCGAGGTGTTTAAGGTTTTTAATCTTCACACCTTTTGAATGCAGGCTTTGTATAAAGGCATGGGCTCCACTAGTTCGGCTTATATGAATTTCAACAGGGCGATTATCAAAATTTTTCATTATCGATCATTCACCTGTCTTTTCATTTCAATTGATAACAAAGTTTCTACATGTATTATAAATTCTACCTCTTTCAATACATCTATATGTACACGATTTGCTTTTATTAAAATTGAAAAGTCTTCATATATAAAGGAACAATGTTGTTCTGACGCTTCTAAAAATTTATATGTTCCAATTAATCTTAGCTGACTGCTATTTACTATTTCAATTAATGGATCTGCTTGGAATAATTTTTTCAATTAAAAATGCCCCCCTTTCGCCAAAGTATATGCTTTGAGAAAGGAGGGCATGTATAAATTTCAATGCAGTTTTTATAAAACTATTTTCACTAGGTCGTTTACCTTTGCTTTGCTTTTGGAGGACCTAGTATTTCAGTTGTTATAATTGCCTGCACTAATGCACTTCTAGTTGTCGGTACGATACTTCCGATTTCACCTTGCGTGATTTCATCGGATGGTTTTGAAGACTTAGTTTTGATAGCTGAACCACGATTAGAAGATCGATTACCATCAAAGATTGGTCTCGTATTCAGTGTTGCTCGTTCGGCTACAACTTCCTCTTTGATATGTTCGGCTACCTTTTTAGGCTCCGGATCTTTAGGAGGAGTTGTTTGAATGGGTTGAGCTTTATCATTTAATTGCTGAAACACTTCACTCGCAAAGTCCTCAAGTGATTTTCTAATTTCAGTTTGTTTTGGCAACTCAAATTTTTGCTTTGTTGGTTGATTATTAAATGGCGGCATTTCTTTTGAATTTTGTTGTTTCTTTTTAGCACCATTTAAAATGGAACTAATGATAAACAAAACCGCCATCATGATTATACCTTCCATCCCAGCTTCACACTCCCTTCTTCAGGTGTGTACCCCGCAATTATTTTTGGTTTGAATCTGGTTTATCAGTTGTAACCTTTGCGATTGAATCTCTCATTGAAGTATCAGCTTTAAGGTTATTATAGTTCATATAGTCCATAATACCGAAGTTTCCGTTACGTAGTGCTTCAGCCATCGCTAAAGGTACTTCAGCCTCAGCCTCTACAACTTTCGCTTTCATCTCTTGGACTTTTGCAACCATTTCTTGCTCATTGGCTACGGCCATTGCGCGGCGTTCTTCAGCTTTTGCTTGCGCAATATTTTTATCGGCCTGTGCCTGTTCAATTTGTAATTCAGCCCCAATGTTTTTACCCACATCTACATCCGCGATATCAATCGATAGGATTTCAAAGGCAGTACCTGAGTCTAATCCTTTTGAAAGAACTGTTTGAGAAATAAGATCTGGGTTTTCTAATACTTTAGAATGGCTCTCAGAAGAACCGATTGTAGATACAATCCCCTCACCTACACGAGCAATAATCGTATCTTCACCAGCACCACCAACTAAACGATCTAGGTTAGCACGTACTGTAATTCTAGCTTTCGCTTTTACTTCAATACCGTTAATGGCAACACCAGCGATAAATGGTGTTTCGATTACCTTTGGATTTACAGACATTTGTACTGCCTCTAAAACGTCACGTCCTGCTAAATCAATTGCTGCTGCGCGTTCAAATGATAACTCGATATTTGCACGCTGAGCCGCGATTAATGCATTTACAACTCGGTCAACATTACCGCCAGCTAAATAGTGAGACTCTAGCTGATTGATTGAAACATCTAAACCTGCTTTGTGCGCCTTTATTAAAGGATTCACAATTCGAGCAGGTATAACTCGACGTAATCTCATCCCAATTAACGTGAAGATACTAACGCGTACACCTGCTGCAATAGCACTAATCCATAGCGCTACTGGTACAATTGTTAAAATTACCGATAATACGATAATGATTAAAACAATTGTTACGATTAAACTAATAGCTGCTGCATCAAAAATCATATTTGTTCCACTCCTTTTTTCGTTTCTCTCACAATGATTCGTGATCCTTCTACTTGAATTACTTCTACTTTCTTATTAGCCTCAATGTAGCTTCCCTCTGAAACTGCATCAATTCTTTCATTACCCACAATAATTGTTCCTGATGGGCGTAGTGGCGTAATAGTATCGCCTATTTTACCTAATAACTCAATACGATTCACATTTGAAACGTAGCCTTCTTCAGTTGTCGTAGCATCTCGTAAAATCAGCTTATTAAAGACGTGAAGATTTTTTCCAAAGAATTTCATCAAGATCACCATTCCTATTATTGCAATAAATACAGCGATTAAAATGGAATAAGCCATATGCACCACACTTTCCCCAGCAAATAATAAACCGATTATCATTAGCGCACCACCAATTATACCTACTATTCCTCCCGGCACAAACAATTCAGCAATAAGTAAAGCCAAACCAATTATAAAGAACAATACAGATTCATATCCGGCAAAGCCAGCTACTGTATGACCAAAGAAAAATAATCCAAATGAAGATAGTCCAATGAGCCCCGGTATTCCAAATCCAGGAGAAAACAATTCCAATACTAATCCAAATAAACCAATTGATAAAAGTAGCGTTACCACCATTGGATTGGTGATAAAACGTGCAAGCTTTTCTGCAATTGTCGGTTCCATTGAAACAACTTCGTTATTTGATAGCTGAAGTTCTTCGAGCAGTTCATTCAAATTCGAAACAGTCCCATTTGAATATTTAACTTCTAATGCTTCTTGTGCAGATAATGTAAGCAATTTCCCTTCTGGCGCTCGATATTCTGGCAAATCGACTGTTTTATCAGCCATAGCTCTTGCGTATTTGGGATTTTTTCCATGAGATTCTGCTGCAGCTTCCATAGCAGCAATCCAGTAACTATTACTTTTTTCATCTGCTGCATTCCCAGTACTATCAATAATCGCTGCTGCTCCTATTGTAGCACTTGGTACCATATAAATTTTGTTCGCGTTTAAAGCTAAGTAGGCTCCAGCTGATAACGCTTTCGAATTTACGAAGGCAATAACTTCAATTGGCGAATTAGCAATTATTTTACCAATTTCTTGTGCTGATGTAACATAACCGCCTGGTGTATGTATTTCTAAAATAATGGTCTTAGCGCCTTCTTCCGTAGCCTCCTCAAAAGCTCTTTCAATAAACGCCTTTAACCCATCCTCCACTTCATTTTCAAGTGGAATATGATACACCTTTCCACTTGCTACTGCTGAAAGACTCGGCAAAAGCAACAAAAAGGAAATCAAACATAAAAGGATCCAGCTGAATGTTTTCGTTTTTCTCATCTCTATCCTCCTTTTTGTGGCAATTGATTTTAGGTATAAACCTTACCTGAATAAAGTTCTAATTAATTTACGGATGAGTAATGATAAAGTTTCAAAAAAACGATAATTTTTACATATTTTTATTTTACACAAAATTCACATTAAATAGGACTGATGCAGTAATACATTTTCAATTAAGCTACTTAAGCTCATGAAGAACAACATACCCGTATAAAAAAATACTCCTGAAAATTCTATTAATAAAAACGTACTTATTGTCCATAATATCTCTAGATTGTTTTTAGGATGAAATGCAAAATACCCTAGTATTTGCTAAGCAAATACTAGGGTATATCAGTTTTTACCTTGATGAATCATAAAATTGCGTGTTATGAACGTAGGGATTTGTTAGGAAATTACCACTTACGTTTACGTGCAGCTTCTGATTTCTTTTTACGTTTTACGCTTGGTTTTTCGTAAAATTCGCGTTTTCTTACTTCCTGAATAGTACCACTTTTAGATACAGTACGTTTGAAGCGGCGAAGAGCATCTTCAAGCGATTCGTTTTTTCTAACGACAGTTTTTGACATCTCTCTTTCCCTCCCTCCGAACACACGTCAATACACAATCAACATATGTTAGTTGTGTACTAAAGAATTATATCGTATTGTACAAGTACAGTCAATAGAATTTATTAAAATTAATAATTGGAATCTGAAATTAATCCATTCATAATTGCTACACCAGAACTTGCACCAATACGCGTTGCTCCTGCTTCAACCATTTGTTGCATATCCTCAAGACTTCTAACACCACCAGAAGCTTTTACACCAATTTCTGGCCCTACTGTTTTTCTCATTAATGCTATATCCTCGGCAGTTGCGCCACCTGTTGAAAATCCAGTTGAAGTTTTAACGAAGTCAGCTCCAGCTTGTACAGATAATTCACAAGCTTTTACTTTTTCCTCATCAGTTAAAAGAGAAGCTTCAATAATTACTTTTACTAAAGTACCATTTGCAGCTGTTACAACTGCTTTAATATCTTCTAGAACTAAATCATAATTAGCATCCTTTAATGCACCAATATTGATAACCATATCGATTTCTCCAGCGCCGTTTTCAATAGCATTTGTTGTTTCGAATGCTTTAACTTGTGGAGTAGTTGCGCCTAATGGGAAACCAATAACTGTACAAACTTTAACTTTAGAACCAGTTAATAATTCACTTGCATTTTTAACCCAGGTTGGATTAACACAAACAGAAGCGAATTCGTACTTTAGTGCTTCCTCACAAATTTTTTCAATTTGAGCTTTTGTTGTTTCAGCTTTTAATAAAGTATGATCAATCATTGCAGCGTAATTTTGAGTCATGAAAATTACTCCTTCTTCTTCTTTAGTTGTACGTACCTCTTCCATAATACCATTAAAGTAAAATATTGTGAAATGACAGATAATTTCAACAAACTATCAACTAACAAGCATTACACATTACTTTTCCTTGCTTTATACTTTTTATTCACATATTAACGTTCTCAACTTTTTCTAGTAATTTAAAATATAAAAAAACGACAAAACCATCAAAGATTCTGCCGTTTTTTCCATTATTGAACTTGTTCTTCTAATACACGTACAAATTGGCCCTCATTATATGGATAGCCCACTTTTTGTACTTTTACTTTTACAAGTTTACCGATCATTTCTTCAGTACCTTCAAACACAACACGTAAATAATTATCACTGTATCCTACAATCAGATTTTCCTTTTCTGATTCTTCTCTGTAGTGTTCTTCTGGGATAACCTCTAGTACTTCTCCTTCAAAACGAGAAGCATATTCTTTAGCTAGTTGGTCGTTTAAAGTAATTAATCGATGTACACGTTCGTTTTTAACGTCTTCATCAACCTGATCTTCCATTCTTGCTGCTGGTGTACCAGTACGTTTCGAATATGGGAAAACATGTAGCTCTGCAAATTTATGTTTTGCAATAAAGTTATAAGTTTCCATGAATTCTTCTTCTGTTTCACCTGGGAACCCTACAATTACATCTGATGTAATCGCTAGGTCAGGAAGTGCCTCGTTTAAACGTTCTAGACGTTCTGCAAAGAAGTCCATAGTATATTTACGGCGCATACGCTTTAACACTGTATCTGACCCAGATTGAATCGGAATATGTAAATGACGTACCACTATATTCGAGTTTTTTAGAACTTCAATTACTTCATCAGTTAATTGTGAAGCTTCAATTGAAGAAATACGTAATCTCTTTAACCCTTTTACATTGGCTTCAAGGTCACGCAGTAACTGTGCTAAATTGTAATCTTTGAAATCTTGTCCATATCCACCTGTATGAATACCAGTTAACACAATTTCTAGATACCCAGCATCTACTAGTTTTTGAGCTTGACGAATAACCTCTTGTGGATCACGTGAACGCATTAAACCACGAGCCCAAGGAATAATACAGAAGGTACAGAAGTTATTACAGCCTTCTTGAATTTTTAAGGAAGCACGCGTACGATCTGTGAAGTAAGGAACATCTAATTCCTCGTAAACACGATTTTTCATAATGTTTCCTACCGCATTAATCGGCTGTCGCTCCACTTTATATTGTTCGATGTATCCCAACATTTTTTGACGATCTTGTGTTCCTACAACAATATCAACACCTGGAATCGCCATTATTTCAGCTGGCGATGTTTGTGCATAGCATCCTGTAACACAAATTACTGCATCTGGATTTTGACGAACTGCACGACGAATCACCTGGCGAGATTTCTTATCACCTGTGTTCGTTACTGTACATGTATTTATTACATAAACATCTGCTTGTTTTTCAAATTCAGTACGTTCATATCCTTGTTCTTTAAAAAGCTGCCAAATACTTTCAGTTTCATAATGGTTTACTTTACAGCCTAAAGTATGAAAAGCCACCGTTGACACTGGCTAACACCTCTTTCATTCAAATTCATATGATATAGCAGCTAACGCATATAATGGCGCTGTTTCTGCTCGTAATATTCTTGGTCCAAGAGACATTGTTTCTGCTCCAGCCTCGAGTAGGCTTTGAGCTTCGTTCCTTGAAATACCGCCCTCAGGACCGAAAATTAATAAAATCGACTTCGATTCATTATCATACACTTTTTTTAATTTATCTGCAAATCTTGTGCGATTTTCTTGCTTTGCATCTTCTTCATCAGCAATATATACAGCATCGTAGTTTGAAACAATTGAAAGTAACTGTTTAAAGCTTTTAGGATTAGAAATTTCAGGAACATGAGTTCTATGCGATTGTTCTGCGGCCTCTTGTGCAATTTTTTGTAATCGCTCCGTCTTTTTTTCACCCTTTTTTTCGTCCCATTTGACAATCGAACGTTCTGCAGTAAATGGAATCAGTGCGTGCATACCTAGCTCGGTTCCTTTTTGGGAGATTAACTCCAGCTTATCCCCTTTCGGTAATCCGCAAGCAATGTCTACTTTGATAGGCATTTCAGAAGATGGAATTGTTTCTCCAGTTTGTTTGACAATTACCTCTTGTCCAACTGAAACGATTTGACATATAAAGGCTGTATCAGCATGAACAACGACAATTTGATCACCACTGTCCATGCGCATTACTTTAGAAATATGACGTGCGTTTTCTCCTGAAATTGTTAATTCACTTAATTCATTAAAGGGTTCATGTACAAAATATCGTTGCATAATGTACCTCCAAATTTTTATAAAAGACAAGGAGTTGCCCCTGATTATTGGGACAACTCCTTCTTGTTTATGGTCGTCGTGCAATGATGGCAACCCAATCCTCCATCATTAATACTTCTTCAATAATAAAGCCTGAACCCACTAGCGCTTTTTTTACATCCTCTTTTTTCGCATTAATTATACCAGAAGTTACATAAAGTCCTCCGGGTTTAACGATTGAAAAGGCATCATCTGTAAAGGTCATAATAATCTCTGCTAAAATATTCGCTACGACTACATCCGCTGGTTCTGAAACTGTGTCGAGTAGATTCCCTTGATGTACCGTTGCGATATCTTGTACTTTGTTATGTACAATGTTTTCAAATGCAGATTTCACTGCAACTGCATCTAAATCAAGAGCATGTACTTTCTCAGCGCCTAGCATTGCAGCAGCAATAGCTAGTACACCAGAGCCGGTTCCAACATCCACGACTGAATTACCTTCTTTGACAACCTTTTCTAATGCTTGTAAACACATGACAGTTGTAGGATGTGTACCAGTACCGAATGCCATACCTGGATCTAGCTCAATAATCAGCTCGTCAGTGTTTACCGGAGTGTATTCTTCCCAAGTAGGAACAATTGTAAATCTTTCCGAAATTTTCACCGGATGATAGTATTGCTTCCAAGCAGTTGCCCAGTCTTCCTCGTGCACCTCAGACATTGTGAATACATTTTCACCAACATTAATATCAAAATTTTCTAGATTCGCGATTGCAAGTTTAATTTCTTCAACAGTTTCTGCTAAAAAACTAGATACCGGTAAATATGCTTTTACGATTACCCCACTTTTCGGAAAATCATTTGGGTTCAAATCATAAATTTCACCAAATTGATCTACTCTTTCTTTCTCCATTTCTGTTGAATCTTCTATGACAACACCACTTGCGCCAGCTTCGTGATAAATATTTGAAATCGCTTCAACCGCTTCGTTTGTTGTTAAAACCGACAATTCTGTCCATTTCACTTGCAATCAGCTCCTCTAAAATTTTGTTACCAAGGTTCAAATAATATTAGTGTTAGTGTCCATAAATGCGGACTCTATTGTTAAATTACTCACCTTTTAATGTCTTTTTGATTTTATCAAATAATGAACTACTTTGTTCTTCTGGAATATCGCCACTAATTTCTGCAAAATCACGTAATAGTTGCTTTTGTTTCTCTGTTAGCTTAGAAGGTGTCATTACTTTAACAATGACATATTGATGACCTGTACCGTAACCATGAACATTCTTAACACCTTTGTCTTTAATACGGAATTGAGCACCTGATTGTGTACCTGCCGGAATTTTCAGCTTAACTTTTCCATGAATTGTCGGGACTTCAATATCATCACCAAGAGCTGCCTGCGGGAATGTTAACTTAAGCTCATAGTAAATATCATCGCCATCACGTTCGAAGTATTCATGATTTTTTACATTAAAGACGATATATAAATCCCCTGCTGGACCCCCATTGATGCCTGGTTCACCTTGACCTGTCACACGTAATTGCTGACCATCGTCAACACCTGCTGGTATCGTTACTTTAATTTTCTTGCGTTTTTGTACCGTACCAGTTCCGTGACATGTATTACATTTTTCTGGAATGATTTTACCAGTACCGCGACAAGTGTTACATGTACGACGGTTTACCATACGCCCAAATGGTGTTTCTACAGCTTGATTGACTTCACCTACACCATTACATGTAGTACATGTTTTTGAGCTTGTGCCAGGCTTAGCCCCTGATCCGCTACAAGTATCACAAGTTTCGTCCTTTGGTATTTCAATTTCTGTTTGCTTACCAAAAACAGCATCCTCAAAAGAGATATTCATTCTGTACTGAAGATCATCACCTTTTCTTGGTGCATTCGGATCAGAACGACGTCCACCGCCTCCAAAGAATGAGCTGAAAATATCTTCAAAGCCGCCAAAACCAGATCCGCCGAAGCCACCAAATCCACCTTGGTTTGGTCCTTCATGACCGAATTGATCGTATTGTGAACGTTTTGAATCATCGCTAAGGACTTCATAGGCCTCTGCAATCTCTTTAAATTTATCATCCGCCCCAGCTTCTTTATTAATATCCGGATGATACTGCTTAGAAAGTTTGCGATAGGCTTTCTTTATTTCATCTTTGCTTGCGCTTTTACTTACGCCAAGCACTTCATAGTAATCGCGTTTACTCATCGGTCACACTCCGCTCTTTTTCATAACGTATATTTTAGCATGTTCGCATAATACTGTATATGAAGTTTAATTATTTAACTGACTTTTACAATTGTCGTTGTTAGAAAAACACAACCCGACTCAAATAGGTCGAGTTGATGTATATCTTTTGATGAATATATTTAGAACTTATATTCCTATTCGCTGAAAAAGTCAAAGTCCGTAATGTTCGGCTTTGACTTTTTCATGTTTCTTTTATAAACGATTGTTAAATCTTATTTATCGTCTTTTACTTCTTCAAAGTCAGCATCTACAACGCCGTCATCTTTTTTATCTGGACCTGCTTCTGCTTCACCTTGAGCAGCTTGTGCAGCAGCTGCAGCTTGCTCATATACTTTCATAACTAAAGGCTGTAAAACACCTTCTAGTTTTTCTTTAGAAGTTTTAATTCCTTCGATTTCACCAGCTTCTAATGCCTTTTTCAATTCTTCTTTAGCATCTTCTACTGATTTTTTCTCATCTTCACTGATTTGCTCACCAAGATCAGTGATTGTTTTATCGACTTGGAAAACTAATTGGTCTGCTTCATTACGAAGTTCTGCTTCTTCTTTACGTTTAGCATCGGCCTCAGCATTTGCTTCTGCCTCTTTAACCATACGATCGATATCTTCATCTGTTAACCCAGAGTCAGATTGGATTACGATTGTTTGTTCTTTTTGAGTTCCTAAGTCTTTTGCTTTAACAGATACGATACCATTTTTATCAATATCGAATGTTACTTCGATTTGAGGTACACCACGTGGTGCTGGTGGAATATCTGCTAATTGGAAACGACCTAAAGTTTTGTTATCTGCAGCCATTGGACGCTCACCTTGTAAAACGTGAATGTCTACAGCAGGTTGGTTATCTGCAGCAGTTGAGAACACTTGTGATTTTGAAGTTGGAATTGTTGTGTTACGTTCGATAAGTTTTGTAAACACGCTACCCATTGTTTCAATACCAAGTGATAGAGGTGTTACATCAAGTAATACGATATCTTTCACATCACCTGTTAATACACCACCTTGAACTGCAGCACCCATAGCTACTACTTCATCAGGGTTAACTCCACGGTGTGGATCTTGGTTTGTTTCTTTTTTCACAGCATCTTGTACTGCTGGAATACGAGTTGAACCACCAACAAGAATTACTTTATCTAATTCAGATGCACTTAGACCAGCATCCTTAAGAGCTTGACGAGTTGGGATAATCGTACGTTCTACTAAATCACGTGTGATTTCATCGAATTTTGCACGAGACAAGTTAACCTCTAAGTGAAGAGGACCATCTGCTCCTGCAGTAATGAATGGTAATGAAATTTGAGTTGATGTAACACCCGATAAATCTTTTTTCGCTTTCTCAGCTGCATCTTTTAAACGTTGCATTGCCATTTTATCTTTTGATAAATCAACACCGTTTTCTTTTCTGAACTCTTCTACTAAGAAATCGATAACCTTTTGGTCGAAGTCATCTCCACCAAGCTTGTTATCACCAGCAGTTGCAAGTACTTCAAATACTCCATCACCTAATTCAAGGATCGAAACGTCGAAAGTACCACCACCAAGGTCAAATACTAGAATTTTTTGGTCTTGGTCTTGTTTGTCTAAACCATAAGCAAGAGCAGCAGCTGTTGGTTCGTTAATAATACGTTCAACCTCTAGACCAGCAATTTTACCAGCGTCTTTTGTTGCTTGACGTTGAGCATCGTTAAAGTAAGCTGGAACTGTAATTACAGCCTTAGTTACTGTTTCTCCTAAGTAATCTTCTGCATATCCCTTTAAGTATTGTAAAATCATCGCCGATACTTCTTGAGGTGTGTAATCTTTACCTTCAACAGTTACTTTTTCTGAAGTACCCATTTTAGATTTAATAGATAAAATAGTATTAGGGTTAGTAATTGATTGGCGTTTTGCCACTTCCCCTACTTGTTTTTCACCATTTTTAAATGAAACCACTGAAGGAGTTGTACGGTTACCTTCAGGATTTGGAATTACTTTTGGTTCGCCGCCTTCTAGGACTGCTACACAAGAGTTTGTTGTACCTAAGTCAATACCAATAATTTTGCTCATTTTAAATTTTGCCTCCTAATTATTTAAAACACGTAAAGGGTGTTTTTCACTAATTAATTTTTTGTTTTATTCGTTTACTGAAACCATTGATGGTCGTAATACGCGATCTTTTAATTTATAGCCTTTTTGAAGCTCTCTTAACACAATTCCAGTTTCTTTTTCAGAATCCGCTTCTTGCATTACAGCTTGATGTACATTCGGGTCGAATACTTCCCCTTCTGCAGGGATTAGTTCTAAGCCCTCTTGTTTTGTTGCCTCAATCAGCGTTTTGTAAACCATTTCAATACCTTTATATAGAGAAACAGCATCATCTGAATTTACTTCAACCTGTAGTGCACGGTCTAAATTGTCGATAACAGGTAAAAGTTCTGTTAGAAGCTTTTGAGCTCGATATTTTTCAGCCGCTTCACGATCTAATTGGGCGCGACGTCGCATATTATCGAAGTCTGCACGTAGACGTAAGTAACGACTCTCTTCTTCTTGCAACTTTGCTTCAAGCTCCGAAACCTTCACATTTAACTGCTCTTCTACGGAAAGCTCTACCTGCTCGTTTGTTTCTGTGCCGTTCGTTTCTGCTTCATTTGCTTGCTCATTTACTTCTTCTAGTTGCTCTTTGTTTTCTGTAGTTTCAGACACGTTTGTTTCCTCCTTATAACCCATCATTTACTTTATTTGAAAGTGCACCTGAAAGCCCACTTCGCATCACATCAATAAGCGACACAACACGCTGATAATCCATTCTTTTAGGACCAATAATTGCAATTGATCCCTCTTGATCATTCCCAATAGAGTAGGACGCTGTAATTACACTTAAATCATCCATTACTAAATGGTTATTTTCTGAACCAATTCGAATATGAATCCCTGCGTCTTCATGCTGGAACAAAGAAATTACTTGGCTTTCCTTTTCCATCATTTCCATAAGTGCACGAACTTTATTTAAATCATGGAATTCTGGTTGGTTGAACATATTTGTTTTTCCACCAAAATAAATTTTCCCTTCATTTTGGAAGGTAGCAACATTTCTCAAGGATTGGATAAAAGAATCTGCTGTGTTTACATGCTGCCTTAAAACGTTAAACGTTTCTAATTCTAGCCTACTTTGTAGCTCTAATAATGAAACACCCACTAAACGTTCGTTTAAAATATTTATTGTTTTTTCAATATCCGATGGAACAAAGCCTTGTGGGAGTGTAATTGTTCGATTCTCTACATGTCCATTATCCGTAACAATAATTGCTACTGCTGTTTGTTCAGATAGAGGAACAATTTGAAATCTTTTAACGCGATGTTTACTTACATTTGGTCCAAGTAAAATCGTTGTATAAGAAGTTAAGTCAGACAAAATGTTAGCAGATTCACGTATTACTTGTTCCATTTCTACAATTTGATTTTTAAAAACAGATTGAAATAAGCCAATTTCTCGGGCAGACATAGAGATCGGTTGTAGTAAATGATCCACATAAAATCGATATCCCTTCTCAGATGGGACACGCCCTGAAGAGGTATGTGTTTTTTCTATAAAACCAAGCTCCTCTAAATCAGCCATCTCATTTCGGATTGTAGCTGGACTAGTTGTTATCCATTCCTTTTTTGAAATTTGGCGTGATCCTACTGGTTGAGCTGAAGTAACAAAATCATCAACGATTACTTGCAATATTTGTAACTGTCGATTCGTTAACATTGTCATCACCTCTGTTAGCACTCATTAAGAGGGAGTGCTAATACTATTAATAAATTATCAAATCTCAAATATGATGTCAACGGAATCGCTCTATTATCCTAATAAAAATTGTTGAAATATTTCATTGCCAACAAAGCGACCCTTGCGACTTAGTCTTACACCTTTTTCATCCTCGATAATCAGACCTTCTAAAGCAAGCTTAGCTATTTCTTTCCCATAAAGCTCTTTCATAGAGACTCCAAACTTTGTTTCAAACGTTTCAAAGGATACCCCTTCATTTTTTCGTAAGCCCAAAAACATTTGCTCTTCACATTTTTCTTCGTTTGTTACCTCGTGTTTATGAAGGATAGGCTGATCATTATTATTAATCGTTTCAATGTATTTTTTAATAGGTGCATGATTTGAATAACGTATCCCTGACATGTAACCATGTGCACCCGCTCCAAAGCCCGCGTACTCATCATTATCCCAATAAATTTTATTATGTGTTGAGTTGTGGCCATCTATCGCAAAATTACTTATTTCATATTGTATCTTTTCTTTTTCTTTCATTCGGCGCATCAAAAGATCGTACATATCCGCTTCAAGATCTTCAGTAGGTAAGTTTAGTTTTCCCTTTGCATACTGAATGTAAAAAATAGTTTTTGGTTCAACAATAAGAGAGTAAGCTGAATAGTGAGGAAGATCTAACTCTAAAGCTTTTTCTAAAGTGTCTTCCCATTGTTCCATCGTTTGACCTGGCAGCCCGTACATCAGGTCAATGCTAATATTGTCAAAGCCAACTCTTTTTGCTTGTTGAATGGTTTGGAAAACATGTTCATTTGTATGAGTTCGTCCTATTTTTTCTAGAAGCTTCTGGTCAAAAGATTGGACACCCATGCTTAAACGATTGACTCCGCCGCTCCTCAAAGCCTCTAGTTTATCTACTGATAATTCATCAGGGTTAGCTTCAGAGCTAAATTCCACAAGCTGCTTCGTTGGTAATAGGGTATTTATGTGATGTAAAAGCCTTGTTATCTGATTTGCAGTAAGTGCAGTTGGTGTCCCACCACCTAAAAAGATGGTTTCAAGGTTTTGGAATTGTTCAGGCGTTTTTCTAACAGCCATTTCAATTTCCCTGCCAACTGCTTCTATATATTCATCTACTGGTTGATTTTTAAAATAAACTTTATTGAAATCACAATAATTACAAATTTGATGACAGAAAGGAATATGTATGTAGACACCTCGAGCCATTAAAATCCCTTCTTTCTTAAGAAATATCGTATCTCTCTATTGTACCCTTTCATAGTAAAAATTCAATTTTAGGGTACTAATTATGAGAAATAAGAGACTTCCTGAATATTAGGAACAAAAAAAGAGACCTGATTTAGACCAGACCTCAAAAATTTTTTTTAAATGGCAATATTTATTTGTTGTTTATATAAATCTACAAATAGTTCAATTGCTGAGTAATTTGAAAACTTCGTAGTAAAGCTAATAGCTTCTTCCTTCGAATGGAACGATAGTGCACTCATTTCCTTTGCAAACTCATATTTTCCGTTTTGTAATGTTATTAAGTAAACTCTTACAACCGGACTATACGGTCTTTGCATATCCAAATTATCTCCTGCTAATAATACCCCAACGGTTGCATCTTGTTCATTAATAATGGTTGACAGTGCAACTAATTCATCATACTCAAACCATTCAGGAATTGCTACCTCTACTATATTGTTCATTTAAAATACATCTCCTTCGCTGTTTTTCATATGAAGCTTAAACCCTTGATATAAATACCAATAATTAACAAATAAAGGTGGCTCGATTAGATTTATTAGATAAATTCTACTATGGGTTTTACGATTCTCAAAGAGCAATAATTAAACGTTTTTTTCAGTTTCTTTGCAATATATGAAATATTGTTGCAATAAAAAACAGATTATCCTCTAAAAAAGAAGATAATCTGTAAAGTTGGTAATATTTAACTTTTATACAACTTTTTACCTTTGTAAATTAATTTAAATATTGTTATTTTAACCCATATTAACATATAACATACAATTATTGTATATATTTTTCACGTCCTTTAGAGTCGCAACTTCCAACTTCTAATATGTAAAAAAAAACGAGTTGCACTGTAATTAGTTGCAACTCATCTTTTCACTATCAGTTATTTCTTGTTGTTGTTATTATCATCCATTTTCAATACGGCCATGAAGGCTTCTTGAGGAACCTCTACAGAACCTACTTGCTTCATACGCTTTTTACCTTCTTTTTGCTTATCAAGAAGTTTACGCTTACGTGAGATGTCACCGCCGTAACATTTCGCAAGTACATTTTTACGCATCGCTTTAATCGTTGAACGTGCCACGATTTTTTGACCGATTGCAGCTTGAATTGGTACCTCGAATTGTTGACGAGGAATTAACTCCTTTAACTTCTCAACGATTACTTTACCACGCTCATATGCAAAGTCACGGTGTACGATAAAGCTTAATGCATCTACTTGCTCTGCATTTAATAGAATGTCCATCTTCACTAGCTTAGATGGTTTATAGCCGATTAACTCATAATCAAATGAAGCATAGCCCTTTGTATTTGATTTTAAGTAGTCGAAGAAATCGTAAACAATTTCCGAAAGTGGCATTTCATAAATAATACTTACACGACTTGTATCAATATAATCCATTGTCATGAAGTTACCACGTTTCATTTGGCAAAGCTCCATTACCGCCCCTACGTAATCATTTGGCACCATAATCGTTGCTTTTACATAAGGCTCTTCAATGCGGTCAATTTTTTGTGGATCTGGCATCATTGAAGGGTTGTCCACTTTAATAATCTCTCCATCTGTTAAGTGAACATCATAAATAACAGAGGGAGCAGTTGTAATTAGGTCAATATTAAATTCTCGCTCAATACGCTCTTGAATGATTTCCATATGCAGAAGTCCTAAGAATCCACAACGGAAACCGAAGCCTAGTGCTTGAGACGTTTCTGGTTCATATTGCAATGCAGAGTCATTAAGCTCCAATTTCTCTAATGCTTCGCGTAAATCGTTATAGCGAGCAGTATCAATTGGATAAAGACCGCAATATACCATAGGGTTTAACTTACGATACCCTTCTAGCGGAGTTTCGGCAGGTCGGCTAGCAAATGTTACTGTATCCCCTACTCGTGTATCTCCAACATTTTTGATAGAGGCAGTTAAATAACCTACATCCCCTACAGTAAGCTCAGCTTGAGGTACTGATTTCGGTGTATGCACTCCAACTTCAATAACTTCAAACTCGGCTCCTGTTGCCATCATGCGAATTTTATCACCAGGTTTTACTGTTCCATTTACAATACGAATTGAAATGATTACACCTTTATAGGCATCATAAACAGAGTCAAAAATTAGCGCTTGCAATGGAGCTTCTGGATCACCCGTTGGAGCAGGTACCTTCTCTACAATTTGCTCTAAAATATCTTCAATACCAATACCAGCTTTAGCAGAAGCTAGCACTGCCTCTGAAGCATCAAGTCCTATAACATCCTCTACTTCTCCACGTACACGTTCTGGATCAGCAGCAGGTAGATCGATTTTGTTTATTACTGGTAAAATTTCAAGGTCATTATCAAGAGCTAAATATACATTAGCTAATGTTTGTGCTTCTATCCCTTGTGCAGCATCAACTACTAAAATTGCGCCTTCACAAGCTGCCAAACTACGAGATACCTCATATGTAAAATCGACGTGGCCAGGTGTGTCAATTAAATGGAATGTGTAAGTTTCACCGTTTTTAGCTACATATTTTAACTGTACAGCATTTAACTTAATTGTTATTCCACGTTCGCGCTCTAAATCCATAGAGTCTAACAATTGAGCTTTCATTTCACGTGCTGTAATTGATTTTGTTTTTTCTAAAATCCGGTCTGCTAATGTAGATTTACCGTGATCGATATGGGCAATAATAGAAAAATTTCGTATGTTTTCTTGTCGTTTTAAACGTTCTTCTCGATTCATGTCGTGTCCACTCCTAATCAAATACGCCTCCTACGCATTAATTTTTCGCTCATCATGCGAAAAACAACCAAAGAAGATAGAGTTTTAAGGCTCTAACTTCTTTAGAATACGCTGGAGGCATTAACCCTTATCAGTATGCATTCTTACTGATTCTTTGGTAACCTGTTATATTTTCTTTTACATTTCCTACAAAAAAAGGCTAAACTAACTTGAATTATAGCAGTGACACAACAACTTTAGCAATGATGTAGTGAGAAAAAACGCAAAATATTATTATTCACTTATAAAATCAATGTAGACAATGAACTTAAGATTTTCACTTTAATTTACATAGGTTTTCGCAATCGCTTGTGCAAGTACAGCGATTGTTCGATAAACCTCATCCTCAGTATTTTCAATTCCACCGATTTCAATTAGTAACAGATTATTTGATAAGTCTTGATTATAAACTCCATCAACTCCATCTCCAGACTTCTCAATAATGCCTCTAGATATATCCGGGACAATTTGATTTAAAGCCTGATTTAGAGCGTTGGCTTGACTTAAATTCGTCTTATAGTTTGGATTTTCTGCACCGATAACAAATGCGGTTTTAGCATAGCCAACATCTTTATGTGTGACAGTCGACTGCTTATGACCTGTTGCATCCCTATGAATATCAAGAATAAGGTCATACTTATTTTCCTTCAACTCCTGACTTAAAAAAGTGCGCGCAGTTGAATAAGAAGACGCCATTGTCTTCCCCTGTTTTACTGTTTCAGCCATAATATCAACATCAAGAGTCGTTGCGTTTAAACCGTTTAGTTTAAAGTAATCTTCCATTGCCTTAGACATAGATAGTAAATTTGCTTGGTCATCATATACAGCAACGGTACCTGTTTGACTTTTTACAAACGGTTTATAGGTTTCTTGAGAATGCGTAAAAACAAATAATACGTCAAATGAATCCATTGTCGGTGTAACATCACTTGCGCTACTATCTCCTGTTGCTGTCACTTCTGTTGCTGTTACATCTTCTGCAGTTTTGTCTGATTGAACATTGGAAGAAGCATAGACTACTTGCTTTTCTTCGGCCATAGGAGGCTCATATTTTTGATTGTTCGGAAAAGGCAATAGTCCTGTGATGATTGGTAACATAAAAAAGAAGACTAGAAAAACAGATAGAATTTTTAATTTTTTTAACATGGCATCCTCTCCTTCCACTACGATATGGAGGAAGAGGACTTTTTAGAACTA
Source organism: Ureibacillus chungkukjangi (assembly GCF_044795995.1). Classification (NCBI taxonomy): domain Bacteria; kingdom Bacillati; phylum Bacillota; class Bacilli; order Caryophanales; family Caryophanaceae; genus Ureibacillus; species Ureibacillus chungkukjangi. The sequence goes on from NZ_CP085009.1 coordinate 2,438,687, forward strand.
ATTCACTTTATGTTCCATCCACTTAAATAGACATTTGCTTACCAAGATTGAATATTTTGTAATCCAAACATCAACTTCTTTTGGCGTTACAATCAGTCTTTCAGGATGTGATGCAAAAACCTCTTCAAATAACTGAAGTCGATCTTCATTTGACCAAGTCGACCATTCACCGAAAATCGGCTTGATTAAATTCATATCGACTCTTTGATTGGAATCTGGTGTCCAAGAAGAGACAGAGAGCTTACCAGACGGCTTCCCTTTTTCCTCAATTTTTGCAGCGATCGAACGGAACACATTATCAATCGCATCTGCAATGATTACTGTTGCATCCACAACTGTAGGAACCCCAATCGCCGTAACAGGAACCCCCATCACTTCTTTCGAAACTTCAGTACGTTGATTACCTACCCCGGAGCCTGGATGAATCCCTGTGTTTGTAATTTGAATTGTTTTACATAAACGCGAGCTTCCTCTTGTTGCTAATGCATCAATTACTAAAACTAAGGAAGGTTTAACTTTTTCTGTAAGGGCACGGATGAAATCACTAGTTTCAAAACCTGTTTGCCCCGTTACACCTGGTGCATACATTATAAAATGATCACTAGGATTTTCAGATTGCTCATTTTGCATTGCATCTATTGCAAAAGGACCTATTGCATCAGGCGTTATTGTTTTATTTCCTAGACCTATTACAAGAACCTTACTATCCTTTGTAATCTTTACATCTTTGTGAATATCATCAAGATATTTTGTAAAAGCCTTTTCAAGCTGCTCAAACCCGTTTGAATCGTCTATAGTTAAGGTCGGAACAGATAGTGTAATATAAGTCCCTTCCTTTTTTCCGATTTGCTCTTGACCGTGATCATCAACCACTACTTTTGTGACTTTTACTCGACCTTCCGTAAATTCATCGATTGCAACTCCACTTGTTTGCTCTAATCTATTCTTTTGATGCTTGGTCTGATGCTCAACTACTTCGGCTGATTCATCAATTAAATCGGTTCTGCTCCAATTAACTTCTATCATTAATAATCACCTCGTTTATATGTTAGACAAACTGTCAAGTAAATATTCTTTGCATTTAACTATTGCAATTAACTCTAGGGTTTGGTAGAATGATTTTTGTTGTATTGACAAACGAAAATAGTGAGAAGATAACTCATCTCGTACCTTATTTAGGAGGTGAAAGATATGCCAAACATTAAATCTGCAATTAAACGTGTTAAAGTTGCTGAGAAAGCTAACGCAGCTAACGCTCAAGCGAAATCAGCTATGCGTACAACTGTGAAAAAAGCTGAACAAGCACTTGCAAACAATGCTGAGGGCGCTAAAGAATTAGTAGTAGCAGCTAGCAAAGCTCTTGATTCTGCAGCTTCTAAAGGTCTTATCCATAAAAACGCAGCAGCTCGTAAAAAATCACGTTTAGCTAAAAAAGCTAACTAATACATTAAGAGGTTTTCCTAAATCATAACTTTTATGATTTGGAAAACCTCTTTTTCGTTTGATAATTTCCCTTCAAACAGAAAAAAAACTACCTAGAGATTTAAAATGTACCCTATAAGATGGACACTTTAAAAAAAGTCCTTCTTGTAGGGTACTTTTGTTTATAATGAGAAAAAAGATGTTGGAGCGGAATTAGAATGACGAAAAGATTATTAACGAAAAAAGAACAAGAACTGCTAAAAAGAAACCCTTATGTAAAGTCAGTCAGCGAGAAAGCGATTACCTATACCGACGAATTCAAACGTCATTTTATTGCAGAAAATGAACAGGGGAAGCTACCTAGAGATATCTTCGAGGAAGCTGGCTTAAGTGTGGACTTAATTGGAATGGATCGTATTAAAACAGCGGGGAAACGCTGGCGTGCAGCCTATCGTAATTCTGGCATTGTAGGTTTACAAGATACTCGTAAAATGAATTCCGGCCGACCTTCTGAACGGAAATTAACCCCAGAAGAAAAAATCGCCCGTTTAGAAGCGAAAAACCAGTTATTACGTGCAGAAAATGAACTACTAAAAAAGCTCGATCTACTCGAAAGGCAGATGTTGAAGAAGAAATTACAATCGAAACGAAACTAAAATTTGAATTAATCCACCAGACGCTTCAAAAGTATAAACTAAAGCGTATGGTGAGCTATCTATGTAAGGTAATGGGTGTGTCTCGTTCAGGGTTCTATCATCATTTTGATGAAAAATCAGCGCAAAATCGCGCCAAACAAGATGAAGCAGATGAAGTGGTGAAAGACATCATTTTAAAGGCGTATCATTTCCGAGGACGTAAAAAGGGAGCACGCCAAATTAAAATGACGCTTCAAAGCCAATATAGCATCACCTATAACTTAAAGCGGATTCGCCGCATTATGAAGAAATTTAACATCATCTGTCCAATTCGCAAGGCAAATCCTTATCGAAGAATGGTCAAAGCGACGAAAGAACACCGCATTTATGCGAACGAATTAAAACGCAAATTTAAACAAGGTATAGTGGGTAAAGTGTTATTGACAGACATCACATATTTGCCATATCGAAACGGCAAACGTGCATATTTATCAACGATTAAGGACGCTGAAACGAACGAAATTCTAGCTTATGAAGTGTCATCTTCTTTACACTTGGACATCGCTCTGAATACGTTGAAGAAATTAAAAAAACATTCGCATTTAGCAGAAGATGCCTTTATCCATTCCGATCAGGGTTTCCATTATACAAGCCCGATTTACCAGGCATTGGTGAAGAAAATGGGTTTAGGTCAGTCTATGTCACGGCGAGGAAACTGTTGGGATAATGCGCCTCAAGAATCATTCTTTGGGCATTTAAAAGATGAAACAAACTTTAGCAATTGTGAAACGCTTGAAGAAGTAAAACGTGAAATCAAAAGTTACATGACCTATTACAATCATTATCGTGGGCAATGGAATTTAAAAAAGCTGCCGCCTGCAAAATACAGACAGCAGCTTCAACAAGTTGCCTAGGCTCTTTTTCAAAATGTCCTTTACAAAGGGTACACTTTAATTCCTCTAGGTAGCTTCCTTTTAGAAAATAATATATTTAGCGTATTGCTTCCAATTAAGCTCATTTAAAGTGCTTTTACTTGGTGTTTCGAATGGCATTGGGAAAAATGCATTTGAAGGTTCGTTTTTAATTTGGTCATATAACACAATACTACCATTTGAAATACCACTCAAAATCGCTTCTCCTCTGTCTTCGAAGGCAACATCCACTATCGAACTTCGAATTTTCCCATCTACGTCTATTGCATACACGAAGGTAGCTTCTTTTGTTTCTTTGTCATCCGCTATTTTTTTCTTTAGTACCCAGTTCTTATCTACTCTAAAGGCACTTGGTGTTTCGTTAATAATAACTTTTGCCTTAGTTAGACTAGCATATGGTTTATTAACGACTTCCTCATTCAAATCCACTCTTACCTCAAAGGAAAGTGGTTCAGGTAATTTTACTACCTTTTCCATTTCTCTATACCAAAGGGAGCTAGTAGCTGGAATAGTTTGCTTTTCTACAATAGTTCCTAGTATTTCGACTTGCGGTTCTACTGAGCTACTAGTATCTTCAGCATTTGTTAATCCTTCATGTTCAGCTACCGTGTCGAAAATGGATTGATCCAGCTCAACAGATTGATTTTCTGCAACCTTTTCCCACTCTTGCTCTGAAACGTAGGTGATGAGGTTTTTTTGGTCTGTATAAATTATAAATGTAATAGCTCCACTTTCATCAATAACCTCTCCAATTACCCCATCAATCGGACTTGAGAGAACATTTGAAAAGCTAAGGTCAGAAATTCGGTCTTCTAATATAGCAATATTTCTTTCTACCTCAGCGATTTGCTTTTCAATTGATGCAATCGCTTCTACAGGAGTTCCCTGCATTATCTCTGTTTCTACTGTAATAGATAGTTCATCATCAATTTGTTCTGAATCAATCGTCGTAACTGGATCATTTATATCCTGTGCCTCTAATCGTCTCAGAATGCCCTCTAAGGTCGTCAACTCACTTTCGTAGGCATTCACCTCAGATTGGATCTTAGACTGCTCCTGTGTAGCTTCTTCCGTTTTATAGGCGGCAATCTCTTCGTTGGCACTAATTTTTTGACCGGGACGGACAGAAATCTGTGATAATGCATTTGCATCAGCTGTAATTCGAATCTCTTCATGTGGGATAAGCATTGCCTCTTTTTCTATATAAGCCCTTTGTTGCTCTAATGCTACTCTTTCATAATCGGTAATATAGTATGAGCGTGCAATTTTGCTATCCTCTTTAAAAATAATTACACAATTTACTGTTAAAAATACTAATAATAAAACACTACCTAAACCAATCCAATGTTTCCTATTACTTTTCATAAACCTACCACCTTAGTAACATAATCATAGAGAGGTAAGACACTAATTCCAGCTGTTACAAGAGCAAAGAAAATATGTATGCCAATTATTTTTGTTAATAATAAGCCCTTACTCTCATCCTCCCATTGCGACAGAAAACTATATTGAATAAAAATAGCAACAGCTGTAGCAATAGAAAGCTGATTAAAAAAGTAAATGACAAAGCTTTCATCTGTTAAATATGTACTTATCGGACCTAATGACAAAAATGATATTGCCGTCGTAAATCCGGACATGGCGAAAACAATAAAAAGTATAGCTTTTTCTAGTAGAATACTCGCAATAACAAAGATTTGTATCTTCGAAATCGCTTTAAAGGAATAATCAGTCAATATCGCTAAACAAATTGCGACAAAATAGTAATGAAAAGCAAAAAATAACAACCCTTTGATTGCGGCACCTAACACCGCTAAATATCGACCTACAATATACTCCTCTTCTAAGTTTTCAGCCATAAGATGAGTCAAATTTTCAGAACCCATTCCCCAGACACTTCTAATAACGAAAAAGAAAATCGTTAAGCCCAGAAGTATAAAGAATCGACTATGATAACCTTTTAATCGATGATTTTGTTCTTGATTATCTAATGCAAAGGCTAATTTACTAGGATTTAATAATGATTGCCAAAATCTAAATTGATAGTCCATGTGTAGTCCTTTCTTTTCTTAGAAATATATGTTTTTACTAATATAACAGATAATGTAAATAGATTTAAATGCACAACCCCCAAAATACTCCAATAGGTTTATAAAGCTTTTAAAAGAAACATTTCTAAATACCTTTCTCTATTCCCACTAATGGACTTTAATTTCAAATCAACTTCTGACAAATTTTTTAGTGCTTTTAATAATCGTTCCTCATTAGGGCGTTGTCTATTTTCCAGCATCAGCTTCACTCGATATGGGTGAAGCTTTAGCTGCTTTGAAATCTGATTAGGATGATACCCTTTTTTCTGCAAATAATAAACATTACTCATTGTACGAATATTTGAAGCTAAAAGGCCCACTAACATGATTGGTTCTTCCTTTTGTCTTAGCAAATCATGATAAATCTGAAGTGCTTCAGAGACATTGCGAGATAAATAAGCATTTAACATTTTAAAAGCATCATGCTCTAATGTTTTAGCTACTAATTCTTCAACCAGATGTACGGTAATTTGTCCTTCCTCACCTAGATATAAAGCCATTTTTTCAATTTCTATTTGGAGCTGCAGCATATTGGCTCCAACCATTTCCACTAACTTATCTACTGCATCATCAGTTATACTTTTCTCAAAGCCTTTGACCTCACTTCGAATCCAAGTAGCTAAATCATTTTCTTTTGGTGTTTCAGCATGAAGCAGTATACTTTTTTCTTTCACGGCTTTCGTTATTTTTTTTCGTTCATCTAATTTTTCGTAAGGTGCTATAAATAACGTGACACAAAAATCGGATGGGTGGGCTAGCCAGTTTTCAAGCCGCTTTAAATCATGCTCTATTTTCTCTTTCCCTTTTTCACTTGCTTTTAAAAATGAAGCATTTTTGGCAATGACTAATTTTCTTTCAGAAAAGAATGGAAACGTATCTGCCTCATCAATCACTAAATCAACAGGCTGCTCGTCCATATCAAAGGTCATAACCTCTGCTTCTTCAGCTGTATTTAACGCTTCTTTTATTCGTTTGATTGTTTCGTCGATAAAATAAGATTCTTCTCCATAAATACAATATACAGGAGCAATTTGCCCATTTTTAATCTCTTTCCAAGCTTTTGTAAACATATTGCTTCCTCCTAACTTTTCGTATATATAAGTATACACGTTTTTCGTTTTCTATCATCCATGTATAAAAATTTTCAATAAGACAAAAGTTAGTTAGTAGAAATTGATTTATTGGATATAGCTTTTTATAATATATTCACTTATAATTGATGTTGAGTAGGAGGGATAGGTATGTCATCACATGATGAAAACGTTGTAACACACAATCCTTTTGAAGGAAAAAATGGCGCATCTATGCGTAACCAAGCAATCGATGCTGGTATAGGATTTGGCGTTTCATTCGTATTTTTTGCAATTATGTTTATTATCGCAATCATTGTTGAAGTAGCAGCATAATCGGTGTTACGCGAAAAGAGGAATTTCAAGATAAACTTGAGATTCCTCTTTTTTAATGCTTATTTTGTTTACTCGATTTTACTTTAACCGATTCACCATCCAGCCTTACTTCAATTGTTCCAACCTCTCCAGTTGCTAAAGTTGTTAAACCTAAATTTTGAAAACGTTCAACCACTTCCAAATGAGGATGACCATAACGATTATTTTCTCCAGCACTAAAGACTGTTATTGCTGGCATGAATCTTTTCACAAACGCTTCACTACTCGACGTTTTACTCCCATGATGCCCTGCCTTCAAAAGCTCTACCTGAGCTAATTCAGGATATTTTTGCAGGATTGATTCCTCCCCTGCTTCCTCTACATCGCCCATGAATAAAGCCTCGAAATTTCCTTTTGTAAGGTACAACACAAGTGAATCATTGTTCCCTTCATAAGTTGTGTCAACTGGCCATAGATAAGAAAATGATACCCCTCTTTTCACCCAGCTTACATTTGCAATTTGCTCTACTACGGGAATTTTCTGTTGCTTTGCCTCTACTAGCAAATCTGTCATTACTTCTTTGGAGTAGGAGCTTGGTGAGATGTGTATTTCTTCAACTTGTATTTCCTGCAATATTTCCTCTGCTCCTTCAACATGATCACTATCTGCATGAGTCAAAATCAATTTATTAATTTTAGAAATACCCTTCCCCTTTAAAAAGGGTACAACAGTATCTCTTCCAATTTCATATGGACTTTTAGTCTTTTTCCATTCCTCCTGGTTAAATCTCAAAATTCCACCTGTATCAATCAAATAAACCTCGTCCTTAAAGGGTAATTCGATGACAACGCAATCCCCTTGTCCAACATTGACAAATGTAATAATTAAATCATTCGTCATTTTCCCACTAATATGGATGAGTAATGCAGGAAGAAGAAGGACAGCAAGGACTTTCGATAGTTTCACTTTTACATCAATTAAATAAAATGTTGCAAAAACACTAAAATAGGCAATAGTTATTGTAATAAGAGTTGGCCTTCCAGGATTCCACATTTGATGGGGGATTGCCTGTAACCAGGTGATAATTGTTGTTAGCATACTTCTTAGTGGCTCATAGATAAAAAACATTAAGGCTGCGAGTGGTTCAACAACATAAGAGGTGGCTAATAGAATGATATTTACGGGTAAAATAATGAAAGAGAATAGTGGCACAAAGAATATATTTACTAATAAAGATGAGAGGCTAAGTTCATAAAAATGCAATAGAAGTAATGGATAAACGAGTAACTGAGAAACGAAGGTAATGAGAAAGGATTGAACAATCCATAAGGAATACCGATTAATAAATTGACCCGAGTAAATTAGACTAATTGTTGCCAAATAGGATAATTGGAAGCCGATCTGATAAATAGACCAAGGCTCTAAGTAGACAAAAAATATAAAACTAATGGAGAGGGCATCAGCTGCTGCCAGTTTGCCTTTAAGACGGCTAATCATAATTAGCTCAACAACGGTAACAGCACGCCACACTGATGGTGCTCCACCTGCTAGTAAAGCATAAATCGGTAAAATAACTAAAAGAACGATAGAGGCAAGTTCTCGCCTAACACCAAGCCTTAAAAGTCCTTGATAAAATATGAATGCCACTATGCCCACATGAAGTCCAGATATGGCAAACAGATGAGTAATGCCTAGTTTTTGATAAGCCCTGGTCATTTCATCGTCCATATTTTCCTTCAAGCCAATAATTAAGGCCTGTGCTTCTGCTACAAGTGATGGTGGGAATACTTCTTCAATGTGCTTTTTCACTTTAAATCGTTGCTTTGCTATCCTTTGGGAGATACTGTTACGGGTTTCGATGTATTGCCAATCAGATATTTCCACAACTCCGATAGCACCCTTACTCTTTAAATAGCTCCCCATATCAAAAGCAAATTCATGATTTGGTTGTGCGGGTTCAACCTGATCTCCGTTCACTAAATATTTACGCCCTGCCAACGAATACTGCTGGAAAGAATGCTTTTCCTTTTCAGATTCAAATTGATAAACGACGTAAACCTTCGTTTCTTGGGAGTCCTTCATAAAACCGCGCAAAGAATCACCATTTATTTTATATTCGTCTGTCCATGTTAAATCGGTTGGAAATTGGAGTGGTTTTTCGATTGCATGGAGAGCCTGCGTAAAGTAAGTAAAACTGAATACAGCCGTAATAGTGATACTTAATATATGAATAATACTAAATTTTTTCATGTAGAGTAATAGTGTAATTGGCACCAATAAAAACAATAGCCTCACCGATTCATGAGCCGCAATTGACGCAATGAGAACCGATAAGGCATAGAAAATCCATTTATGCTTGAACGAGATCAAATAGTTCTTTCACCTTCTCTTCAAAAGGCTGTAGCTCCTCTTTAGAAGCACCCAGATTTCTTAGCTTATCTAGCATCCCTACGGCGAGCTCAAGTTTTTCATCCTTTAAAAAATCAATTTTAGATTCGTCAAAAGGAATTTGTACAACATTTACATTCGCTTTTTTAAATAATTCTAATGCATACGCATTATTTTTATAATCATTTGCATAATATAAGTTTTTTATGCCTGCTTGAATAATAGTTTTTGAGCAAGGCAAACAAGGAAAATGTGTTACATATATATCCGCACCATTAGCTGGTGTACCATATTTCGCACATTGCAGTAATGCGTTTGTTTCAGCATGAACTGTTCGAACACAATGATTATCTACAACATAGCAGCCATCCTCAATACAATGCTCGTCGCCTGAAATCGAACCATTGTAGCCACCTGCAATAATTCTTTTCTCTCGGACAATTGTCGCACCAACTGCTAATCTAGTACATGTACTTCTTAGGGCCAATAGATGACTTTGTGCCATAAAAAACTGATCCCATGTTATTCGCTCCATATGATTACCTCCAAACTGTCTTATCAATAGTTTAGATGGAAAAGCCTTATTATGCAAATGTGTCTAATTTGCTATTTCTTATTTCACTACGATAAATTCTTTTAATTTTTCAAAGGTTTTTTCTCCGATACCAGTCACATTTTTCAAATCATCAATTGTTTTGAAGGAGCCATTTTCCTCACGAAACGCTAGAATTGCTTGTGCTTTTGAAGGACCAATTCCAGGGAGTGTTGTTAATGCTGCCTCATCGGCACTATTCAAATCTATCTTTGTACCTTGTGAACTAGATGATGCGGCTGTAGAGCTGACTACTACTTGTCCAATCGAATTCTCTTGGTCTATTTCCTCGCCTATTTTAGGGATATAGATGAGCATCTCATCCTGAAGCTTTTGTGCATGGTTTACCTCTGTGGATTGAGCCTCTTCAGTATAACCACCAGCTCTATCAATCGCATCTATAATTCGATCATCTGCAGTTAAGATATAAACTCCTGGTGATTTTACGGCACCTTTTACATCAACCATAATCTCTTCAATTTTAGGTTGCTCAATTGTGGCATTTGTTGTAGCCTCATTCTCGACTACCTCTTCATTTTGCTCTTGTGGAATTGTTGTAATCGTAAAGGTTTCTTCTTCACTTGAAGTATCTTGTTGCAGGAAAACATAAAGGAGAATTAAACAAACGATGCCGGGGAATAGCACCATTTTTCCATACTTTTTTAAAGCTTGCTGAAATATAAAAAACACCTCTCAAGGAAGGTAAATCATATGGAGTATATTTATAATATACATAATTTACCTTCAAATGAAAAGTGTCTAAATTGTATTATTTAATTGCACGGATAAAAATTCTTTCGCTTTCCTCAGTTGGAGGTTCATCTGTCCAATCCGCTGTTACTTCAACTTGAGTAAAACCAATCTCTTTTAACCATTGTACGTACATGTCTGCAGGAAAGGTTCTTTGAAAGTGCTCTTCATCAAATCTTTCGAAAAGTCCACTTTCCTCCTTCAAAAAGAAGGTCATTTGATGATAAACCGAATGCTCGAACTCACCTGGCTCTGTATACCACAGATAAGTGATGTCTCCATCATCATACGTAAAAGGACTTTCCATAAAAATATGATCCATTTTAAACAGTGAATGCACATCAAAAAATAGTTGACCGCCCTCACGTAAGGCACCGTGAATTCTTTTTAGTGTTTCAATTACCGCATCTACTTGTGGTACATAGTTAATAGAATCAATCGGAATTGTTACAACATCCAAATCAGAGAAGCCTTCCAATTCATCCATCGACATTGTAAATAAAGGAATTGAAGCTCCATGAGCCTGTAATCGTTCATAGGCAACAGCTAGCATATCCTCAGATAAATCAATTCCGCTTACATTATAGTCCTGTTGATGAAAGAGAAGGGAAAGTGTTCCTGTACCACAGCCAATATCCAATAATTTGGGGTACTGCTCTTGTGGAGCATATGTTTTCACCCAATTGACATATTGGTCATACGGAATATCTTGCATTAACTGATCGTACACAAGCGCAAATCTTTCATAGCTAGAATTTATCATTCTGCAGTTGGTACATCAAGCTGAGGAGCATCTCCCCAAAGACGTTCTAAATTATAAAATGCACGCTCATCTTTATGGAAAATGTGTACAACAATATCTCCAATATCAACTAAAATCCAACGAGCCGAGTCAAATCCCTCTACACGTTTTACATCATAGCCGTGCTCTTGTGCTTTGTCTTGAACTTCTTTAGCAATTGCTTGTGCTTGACGATCAGAATTACCGTTACATATTAGAAAATAATCTGCTAGTAATGAGATATTTTCCATATTTAGTACAACGATATCCTCACCTCTTTTATCATCTATTGCTTTATAAACAATCTCTAGTAAAGTTTGTGTCATTCTTCACTTTTCCTCTCTATTTAACGCCTAAGCGTTTTTTGAAATAACATCATTAAAACATTCAATCGATACAGGATAAATTTGCTGCTCTGTTTGAACTAAAAACCCAATTGAATGACTAATACAAGCTTTCATAGCTAAATTCAAATCTTCCTCTGCCACTTTTCGCAGGTTATCTACCCCGGCAAATTTTCGATTTGGTTCAATCATATCCGCTATATATATAATCTTCTCTAATTTTGACATACTCGCCCTACCGGTAGTATGAAAACGAATAGCATTTAAAATATCTTCATTATTAATATTAAATTCAGTTTCTGCAATCCATGCCCCTACTGGACCATGTAAAATTTCTGAGCCCCAATTAACGAGTCGTGCGTCGAGACCATTATCTTTTACAATTTTACGCATCCAATCCTCATCAGCATATTTAGCAATATCATGTAAGATTGCCGCTGTCTCGGCAGACTTACTTTTCTCACCATACTTATTAGCAAGGTGAATTGCTGTTTCCATTACACCAATAGTATGAATATATCTTTTTTCAGGCATACGTGGTTTTATTGCCGCTAAATAATTATCGCGTTCCATATAGACCTTCCCTTCGAATATAACTCTCCACACCATCGGGCAATAAAAACTGGAGTGTGCTGCCTGTTTTTAATCGTCCTCTTATTAAGGTTGAAGACAGATCAATTTCAGGAGCCTCTACAATTTTCACATCATATGTAGTAGCCGATTTCGTTCCAGGTCTTTTTAGACCAACAAACTGAACTAATCTGACTAATTCATCAATCTTATACCATGTATGAAGGGAATCAATCATATCGCCCCCAATGATAAAGTAAAATTGTACATCTGGTTCCCGCTTTAGAAGCTCTACAATCGTATTATACGTGTAAGAAACTCCGCCGAGCGCTAATTCGATTGTTTCAATTTTAAAATGCTCATATGGCTTTATGGCGATTTTCACCATTTCGAGACGATTTTCCATGGATGCATCATCGGCTAATTGTTTGTGTGGCGCAATAGCATTTGGCATAAATCGGACTTCATCAAGAGATAGCGCATCAAACGCCTCATTTGCCATTATTAAATGTCCGATATGGGGAGGATTGAATGTCCCACCTATAATGCCAACTTTTTTCATTGCTAACACACCTTATTTCTTGTCTACTTTTGGTAAGACAATCTTTTTATTGTTTCGTGATTCTTTATATAAAACAACTGTTAGTCCGATTAGCTGAACTAATTCTGCACCTGTTCCTTTTGCAAGAGCATTTGCTACATCATCTTTATCTTCTTCACAATTGTCTAAAATACGTACTTTTATTAATTCACGAGCTTCTAATACATCACGTAATTGACTAATCATTTGATCATTTACGCCACCCTTTCCTACTTGGAAAATTGGTGTTAAATGATGTGCCTCTGCACGTAAAAATCTTTTTTGTTTGCCTGTAAGCATAAAACTTAATGTCCTCCTAAATTAACTGCACTAGTTCCTCAGTTAATCTTTTTATCATGTTATTTGTGTTGGGATACTGTTCAAGCCAATAATTATAAGCAATAGCTCCTTGGTGAACAAACATTCCTAAACCATTTACTATTGTCACGTTTTTCTTCTGTGCCTCTAATAAAAATGGTGTCATTAATGGATTATACACAATATCAGCAGCAATTGCTCCTTCTTGTAACTTTTCTAGGGATAGTGGCAATTTAACTTCACCATTTGCAAGCCCAACTGATGTAGATTGGATGACGATACCAAATTTTCCCAGTGATTGCTCTGCCTCTTTGATAGACATAGCTTTCCCTTCACCTAACTCCACAATAATGTCCTCAGCTTTTTCAACAGTACGATTCGTTATTGTTAGTTTGCGATAGCCAAACAGCTGCAGGGCAAAGGCAATACCTCGCGCAGCACCCCCAGCACCTATTAACAGCACTTCCTGGTCCTTGTTATCTTTTCCTATCACTTCTTCAAGCGCATGGACAAATCCCGCTCCGTCCGTGTTATATCCTTTAAGTCGTCCATCCTGAAGGCGAACGACTGTATTAACAGCACCCATTTTATCAGCTAGCGGATCGAGTTCATCTAAAAACGGAATGATGGTTTGTTTATGTGGAATCGTGACGTTCCATCCACTAGCTCCTAATGTTTTTAATGATGAAATAGCACTCTCCAGATTTTCACTTTTTACATGAAGTGGAATATAAGCAGCATCAATATTCATTTCTTCAAACCAAGCATTATGCATATTAGGAGATTTTGAATGAGCTATCGGATCCCCAATTACTGCAAACCATTTTTTCATTTCTAAAAACCTCTTTTTCCAAGTCTTGACTCTTCATAAAACCTTAAGATTATATTAAAGACGGACGAATGAATACCTCTACCCCTTTAGGAGCATGTGCTGCAACTACTACATTGGGATGCTGGACTGTAACCCAACCAAGACCTGAAATTACTACATCAGTTTTCCCCTCTTTAATGGCAAATTCATGACGTACAAGCTCAGGGAGCAGATGTATATGCTCCTTTGTTGGAGGTGCAAGAAGTTCCCCTTTATGTTCTTCATACAATGTATCGGCCTTTTCAAGCTTTGTACGATGTATCGGCAAATCATTAGCTGCATAGATTGTAAAGGCAGAGCGTTCACCCTTTATAAAATCAAAGCGAGCAAGTGCACCGATAAATAAAGTTTGTCCTTCATTTTGCTGATAGACTTTCGGTTTGATTTCTTTCTTTGGTGTAATGTATTTTAACTCACTTGAATCAATATGATGAGCCATTTGGTGATGATTAATAATACCTGGTGTATCATAAATAGCTGCACCATCATCAAGAGGTATTTCAATCATATCAAGAGTTGTACCAGGGAAATGAGAAGTTGTAATAACATTACCTTCCCCAGTTGCCTGCTTAATAATTCGGTTGATAAAAGTAGATTTTCCTACATTCGTACAACCCACAACGAATACATCCTTGCCTTTTCGATGCATTTCAATCGCATCTACTACCTCACCCATACCCATTCCTTTATGGGCGCTTACTAGAACTACATCAATTGGTTGCAGTCCTAAGCTTTTTGCTTCACGTTTAAGCCAGTTAATCACCTTTTTAGGCTTTACTGATTTTGGTAACAAATCTGCTTTATTGGCCACTAATAATACTGGATTTTTTCCAACGAATCGGTGGAGACCAGGCAACCAGCTTCCGTTAAAGTCAAAAATATCAACAATTTTAACGATTAAGCCTTGCTGCTCTCCAAGACCATTCAAGATTCTTAAAAAGTCATCATCTGTTAAACTAACCGGCTGTATTTCATTATAATTTTTTAAACGAAAACATCTTTGACAGATAATCGCCTCTTTTTCCAATGAAGATGGCGGTGCATAGCCTAATTCCTTTGGATTCTCTGTTTGTATATCCGCTCCACAGCCAATACAGCTATGATTTTCATTCATTACTTTTCCTCCCAAGTTTTAATTCCTTTACGCTTTAACATATTAAATACACGACGTTCAACAAAACGGTTAAAAAGCGTAACAAAACCATCCGACTCCGCTACAGGTCGGACTAAAAATGTATATAATTTCAAACGATTAGCACCCATAATATCCGTTAGTAATTGATCGCCAACCATTGCAACTTCATTGCTTTTCAAACGAATTTCTTTCATTGCTGCATAATAGGCTGCTCCTAATGGCTTTTTTGCACGATAAATAAACGGAATTCCAAGTGGTTCTGCAAATCGCTTTACACGTTCTTGGTTATTGTTTGATGCGATAATTACACGAATGCCCGCATCCTGCATTAGCTTCATCCACGTAGCTATTTCTTCCGTCGCATCTGGCCTGTCCCATTCGATTAAAGTATTATCTAAATCAGTAATAATCCCTTTAATTCCTAAGGCAGCTAATTTTTCAGGCGTAATTTCAAATACTGTAGTTACAAACTCTCTCGGCAACAAAAAATTATACAAAGCCTTGACTCCTTCAAAATATTATATGATTCCTTTTAATCAATGGAGGATGGTTCCTCTGTTTGTAAAGATTCTCATTGGACAATTATAACATAATTGCGATAGGTTCACCCATCTTCACATTATGCCCTTTATTTATATTTTCAGTAAAGCTAATCGAGTCTTTCTCAAACAACATAACTACCGTTGAACCAAAACCAAAAAACCCTATCTCTTCACCTTTTTTCCAGGCTGTCGATACATTCGTTAAAGTAATGGAATTTACAAACATAGCACCCACTTTAATTAGCGTGACATGTTTATTATTTTGAAATTGTACTTCACTAACCATACGATAGTTTTTGCTAATCGGCTTCTTGCCGTACGTCAAACCCAACTGATTTACCGGGTAGGATTTATTTCCAAGTGTATATTGCCGAATCACTGTCCCATCGAGAGGACTGTGAATACGATGATAATTAGCAGGACTTAAATAAAATACAATATACTGTCCATTTTTATATTTATCTATTACCTGTTCATTCCCTAACAGATCCATAAGGGTATATGGCTTTCCTTTTACAGTAAAGATAGCATCCTCACCAATTTGACCAAAGGATTCAACTTTTGCATCAACTGGACTTACAAACAAATCCTTTGATAGATTTACAGGTCTAACTTCTTCTTTTAACTGTCTAGTGAAGAAATCTTGTAAACTTGCAAAACTTTTTAAATCACCTGAAACCTCATTGACATCTATTCCGTATACTTTACTATAGCGCCCAATAAGATTTTTACTTATTGGCGATGTAACAAGTTTTTTAAGCATGAAAGAGCTGTATTTTCCATTCGTAAGTTCAATAAGTGATTGATATATTTTTTCTTTCATAGGAACCCCCAACAAAGTCTAATTTTTAAATGTAAATTTAAGGATTTTTTATTGACTTACAATTTACGCTGTTTCGAAGTATAATATATAAATATATTTAGCGCAAAGGAGTGTTTCCCCATGTTTATAATCCATATGGTGGATTCCACGATTAAAAAAATTAAATCGCACGCTGCTAACCTAATTACACTATGTAATTTGTCCTTCGGTGGTGCTTCGATAATGGCAACAATAAATGAAGCATACAGTTACAGTGTTCTATTTATATTTATTGCCGCTTTTCTTGATCGATATGATGGTAAGGTAGCACGAAAATTTAATCAAGAATCAGAACTCGGTAAACAATTGGACTCCATGGGTGATATTATATCATTCGGTGTAGCTCCTGCTCTATTAATGTACGAATGTATTCTCCGTGAATTTGGAATGATTGGAATAATATTAACGATTCTTTATATGGCTTGTGGAGCCTTCCGTTTGGCTCGCTTCAATATTTCAAATGCTACGGGCTATTTCATCGGGCTGCCAATCACTGCTGCCGGAACCGTTATAACTTTTTCTTACTTTCTAATTCCAGTAGTTGGTCCACAATTTTACCTTTTCCTATTCCCAACTTTATCTATTCTAATGGTATGTACATTAACATTAAAAAAGGTCTAAACCACACGATGCATCATTTTTGATGGCATCGTTTTTTTATGTCCTGCTACATGTCGAATCACCAACAACGTTTGTATTGCGTATAAATAGGTTGATGGTAATTTTTCAGTGCCCAACTCGTTATGTATTGCTTGTGGTAAATGTGATGATCAAAACGCTAATAATTAGAGTTTACACCATTCTGCAGAACCTATAAAAGTCTGGTTTATATCGGTTTTCTAATTTTATCTGCTTTAATTTTCATGTTCTTGAAAAGTTTATCATATAATGTCGAAAAAGGCAGAAAGGATGACGTGATTGAGCGGAATTTTGGCATCACTAATGCAGCTTTGGTTAGACATTCCGTCATTACTTGGGTATTTAAAGGGGCAGGCTTTTCATCGACCTTTCTCTAAAGAGGAAGAAGCAAAAGCGATTGAACGCTTTATGGCTGGCGATGAACAAGCACGTCTCGATTTGATCGAAAGAAATATGAGGCTTGTCGCACATGTCGTCAAGAAATTCCATCCTCAGCACGAGCAGCTAGACGATTATATATCCATTGGTACAATCGGGTTGATGAAAGCGGTTAGTAGCTATACACCAGATAAAAAAACCCGTTTAGCCACTTATGCTGCACGTTGTATTGAGAATGAAATCTTAATGCATTTACGCGCACAAAAGAAGGTACAAAAAGACGTATCTCTATTTGAACCTATTGGAGTAGATAAAGAAGGACAATCATTACAAATCCGAGATTTACTACAATTTGAGGAACAACCTGCCATAGATAAAATCGAGCAAAAGGAAAGTTTTGAACAGCTTTACGCTTACTTAGGTACCCTAGATCCGCGAGAGCTAGAAATAATAGTGTATCGATATGGATTAAACAATAATGACCCATTAACTCAAAAGGAAATTGCAAAGAAGCTAAAAATTTCAAGAAGCTATGTATCACGGATTGAAAAGCGTGCACTCGTAAAGCTCTATCAACAGTTTAAGCATAATCAAGCCGAGAAAGAAAGTCGAAAAGCTGAAATTGAGTCCTCTCATTTAAACAATTAGAAAAAGCTCATTAGGGTTCTAGAACCTTAATGAGCTTTTTTCTTAATGATAAGTGTTTTCTTTTGCTCCAGAATAAATAAGAATTCCTAAAATTGCTGTGATAGCTACAGAGCCTGCCATAAGCATTAACATAGCGTTCCCCCCTAACATTCATACTTCTATATTACTTTGATTTTTTCTCTTCATCAAGTTCGTTTGTGAACAATAGGTGACGATTAGAGTTTTTCGATTGTTTTAAGGACAATTTCTGTCGAATGCTTTGCAGCAACTGGTAAGAATTCTTCAAAGCTAATGTTTGATTCTTTTCCAGCTATATCCGATAATGCACGGATTACAACAAAAGGAGTTTTAAATTGATAGCAAACCTGAGCGACTGCAGCAGCTTCCATCTCAACAGCTTTCATTTGAGGGAAATATTCTCTCACCTTACTAACACGCTCAGGATCATTCATAAAGGAGTCTCCCGAACAAATTAACCCTACACCATATTGGTGCTCGCCAATCTCTGAAACAGCTTCCTCAGCTAATTTCATTAAACGTTCATCTGATTTAAAGGCTGCTGGTAATTGAGGAACTTGCCCCATCTCGTAATTGAAAATCGTTACATCAACATCATGATGACGTACTTCATCAGAAATAACGATGGCACCCACTTCTAGCGAAGGATCATATCCCCCAGCTGAACCGGTATTAATAACTACATCAGGTTTAAATTCGTATAGCAATGCTGTAGTGGTCATAGCAGCATTCACTTTCCCAATTCCACTTTTAAGTAAAACAACCTCTTTATCGTGATAAGTACCTGTTGTATATTCACTATTGGCAATAGTAGTTACTTCCGTATTTGTAAGTGAATTTCTTAATAATTCAACTTCTTCTTCCATAGCTCCAATTACTGCAATTTTCATTTTATAATTCCTCCAATTCTTGACACACATATATTAAAGAATATATGCCTTAACGTCAATAGATTGGCTATCTTGCCCCTACTGATTGATTCAGCTTTTCAACCTTTACCGGTTTCCAACCTTCGTTTTCTAACCATTGGATGTGGATGCGATAATTTTCAGTTTTGTCCCCTGTCGAAACAACTGCTATAGAGCTATCAGCACTTCCACCGTTTTTAACAGACCAAAAAATGATATCATTTTCACCTAATCCAACAGCCTGACGGAATGTTGTTAACTTTTCCTCGTAATCTGGATGCCCTTTTTCGTATGCCGAAACATGCTCGCCTACTTGTTTAGTAGGCGTTACTTTCCACTCAGGATTAACAATCACTTCCTCAACAGTCGGATCATTTGATGCTTGCACAATAATCTTCGAATCAGTAGTTGCGTCTGAATTAACACCTTCTTGTGTTTCTGTTTCATCTGACTCAAGTTCTTCTGCTGAAGCAACATTTTTACCAGAATTAGATTCTGTATTTTTAGTATCCTCTATCTCGTCATTTTTATTGTCATCTTGTTTTTCGACTAGTTCATCTGCCTGTTCCTTTTCTTTATCATCATCACTAAAAATTGTTACCACATTTAAAACTATAAGAATTGAAACAATTGCAATCAGAATGTTTAAGATTTTGTCCACTTTACTTTTTTTGCTTCGTTGTTCACTACGCTTGTGTTCAGTTCGTGTTAAAGATTCTTTTCCTTTAGACATAATTGAATCCTCCTTTACTTCATTACCTTTATTGTATCAAGATTCCAGTTGAATACCATTATTTACTCTAGATTTAATAATCTTGTTAAAATTTTAAAGTAAATGAAAAAGTCGACAAAATCTTTATATGATTTTGCCGACTTTGATATTCAAATATTATCTAAAATTAACTTTAGACCACTTAAGAAACAACCAATTTCCTACTTAAAGGAAATTCCATTTCCGAAACTAGAGGCTATGTATTAAGCCAAAAATAAAGGAATCTAAGTAATTTAAATTAGTTAGCTGTTTTAATTGCTACGATACGTACTTCCATATCTCCACCTGGAGTAGTTAATTTTACGATATCATCCACTTTGCGTCCTAATAGAGCTCTCGCGATTGGAGAATCGTTTGAAATACGACCTTCAAATGGATCGGCTTCAGCAGATCCTACGATTGTATATTCTTCCTCGTCACCTTCTGGTAGTTCAACGAAAGAAACCGTTTTACCTAAAGTAACAACATCACTTGCACCAGATTCTTCTATGATTATTGCATTACGCAGCATCGATTCGATTGTTGTGATACGTCCTTCAACAAATCCTTGCTCTTCTTTAGCAGAATCATATTCAGAATTCTCAGATAAATCACCGAAGCTACGAGCAATTTTAATACGCTCTACTACTTCTTTACGTTTAACTGTTTTTAATTGTTCTAATTCTTCTTCTAGTTTTTGTTTCCCAGCTATAGTCATTGGGTATTGTTTTTCATTTGCCAAAATAGCTCACTCCTTAAATCATCACGAAATTTTACTTGAAACAATACTATACACACCTTAACAAAGGAAATGCAATCGTTTTCCATTTTAAGATGTAATAATAAAACCCGGTTAGTAGTTAAGCATATGAGGTAAAAGGACTAAATAGAATCCCTAAACCTACTTAACTAATAACCGAATTTAACTTGTAATCGCAATATTTTTTTATACTAATTAATTCCAATACTCACTCATCATATTACACAATTGTTGTAGTTTCAAGAATTGTTTTAATTTTTGTTACCATTAAATCAATTGCAACTTCATTTTCTCCACCTTCAGGGATAATAACATCTGCATATCTTTTAGTTGGTTCAATGAATAGATTGTGCATTGGACGAACAGCCGTTAAATATTGATCGATAACAGAATCTATTGTTCTGCCTCGTTCCTTAATATCTCGCTCAATACGACGAATTATACGTAAATCTGAGTCTGTATCAACAAATAATTTAATATCCATTAAATCTCTTAATCGTTTATCTTCTAATACAAGGATTCCCTCTAGGATAATAACATCCTTTGGATCTACATGGATGACCTCATCTGCACGTGTGTGATTTACATAGTCATAAACAGGCTTATCAATAGCTTGTCTTTGTAATAAGCTGTTAACATGCTCTAATAATAAATCGTTATCAAACGCTAGCGGATGATCATAGTTTGTTTTTAGACGTTCTTCAAAAGTTAAATGACTTTGATTTTTATAATAGTAATCTTGTTCAATTACAACCACGGAATGCTCACGAAAGACATCATAGATGGCATGAGTCACGCTCGTTTTTCCAGAACATGAACCGCCTGCAATCCCTATTACTAAAGGGCGCTTTTTCGACATTTAAATATTCTCCTTTCGCATCATGTTGTAGCTGAACAACGGACGCTCACACTTAAATTTTACAATTTGTAATGGATGGTTAGCAATTTCTAGCTCATTACCTTTTTCATCCCAAATTTGACCAACCGTTAATTTGAAGGATTCAATATCAGGACCAAAGAACTCAACTGTATCTCCAGTTTTAAAGTAATTACGCTGCTGTAGAGTAACCATCTGTGTAGCTTGGTCATAGTCAAGAACTAGACCTGCAAAATCCCATTTCATTTTAGAGGCATGGTCACCAAACATTTGCTGCTCGTAGCCTGGCTCACCTTCAAAGAAGCTTGATGCCGTTGGACGGTTTGCACAACGATCTAATTCTTCAAGCCACTCTTTTTGAATTTTAAAATTATCCGGATCT
Organism: Ureibacillus chungkukjangi; assembly: GCF_044795995.1. Taxonomy (NCBI): domain Bacteria; kingdom Bacillati; phylum Bacillota; class Bacilli; order Caryophanales; family Caryophanaceae; genus Ureibacillus; species Ureibacillus chungkukjangi. Next base: position 2,460,246 of record NZ_CP085009.1, read on the forward strand.
GCACAATAAGCATCAATTACTTTACGGTAAACAGAAATAACAGTTGCCACATAGTGAATTGATTTCATGCGACCTTCAACCTTTAACGAATCAATCCCAAGCTCAATCATATGTGGTATAGACTCAATCAGCTTCAAGTCTTTTGGACTCATTGCAAATGGTGCGTCATCTTCGTTAAATAAAGCCTTTTCCCCACCATCAACCTCTTCATATAAATCATAATCCCAACGGCATGATTGACAGCAGCCGCCACGGTTTGAGTCACGAGCTGTCATATGATTTGATAATACACAACGACCTGAATAAGCAATACACATCGCACCATGAACGAAGGCTTCGATTTCAATATCTACCTCTTCCTTCATTTTGAACATTTCTTCTGCACCTACCTCACGTGCTAAAACAACACGATGCAGTCCTTCCTGCTTCCAATACTTCACAGCTTTCCAATTCGATAATGACTGCTGTGTTGAAAGATGGATTTCTAGTTTCGGTGCCACGCTGCGACAAGTTTCAATAATTAAAGGGTCTGCAACAATAATACCTCTTACACCGACACCTTCAATTGCTTGTAAATACTCCTCTAAGCCAGCCATATTTTCATTATGTGCAAAAATATTAGTTGTTACATAAATAACAGCACCATATTTTTTCGCAAACTCAACACCTTCACGCATTTCTTCGATGGAGAAGTTGCCTGCATTTGAACGTAAGCCAAATTCTTGACCACCAATAAATACAGCATCAGCACCATAATGAACAGCAACTTTTAACTTTTCTAAGCTTCCAGCAGGTGCTAGTAGCTCAGGTTTTTTAGTAATAACACGTTTACCATTTACGGTTTCACGAATTTTTTCGTTTTCTATTAGCTGTAACAAGGCAAGGTTCTCCTTTCTAATAAACTGTTTCTTTGAAGATAAAGCCTGTATCGAGTGGACGTAATTCTGGTTGAATTTCTTCAATTTTCTCTAAAAGCTCGTCCTTAATATCATCATAAGCATCTTCACCGGTATCGAAATATGCGTCAATAGCTTGTCGATAACAATTAGTTACCGTGTTGATGTAACCTTCAGTATGTAGAACACCATCGAATTTTAAGGAATCAATCCCCGCTTCGAAAAGCTCTGTTAATTCATCGATTAGACACATATCATTTGGAGAAAAAATATGTGTTCCGTTTACATCTTCAAAAATCGGGTATTTATTTTTACGTTCCTTGTCATGTAAGAACATATTTTTATTTGCCTTACGATTTTCTATTTCCATTACTTCATCACGGTATAAGAAATAGTTCCCTAATAAGGATCTCTTAGATTGGAACATACATGTCATTCCATGTATTTGAACTTGAATTTCTGGCTGTGCATTTTCTTTAATCTCAATTACTTCATCTAATGAAAGTTCACGAGCAAGGACTGTACGTTTTGCTCCTCGTTCATACCAATAATTTGCTTGGAACCAGTTCGTCGCAATTGTTTCCGGATTCCAATGTAGAGGTATCGTGATTTCTAATTCACGAACTGCTACTACCACGGCTGGGTCGCCGAAAATTAATGCATCAACACCAATTCGTTGCATTTCTTTTAAATAATTATCAAGAGCATCAATACGATCATTGTGGAAAATAGCATTAACTGCAACGTATACTTTTTTTCCAGCCTCATGGATTAGCTTCGTTGCTTTTTCCACGTCACTTACTGAGAACTCACCTGCTAGACGTAAACCAAATTGGTGTTCACCTATAACAAAAGCGTCTGCGCCCATCTCGATCAATGCACTTATATGATCTACAGACTTTGGTGTCACTAATAATTCAGGTTTTTTCATAATTCGTCACCTCTTCAAACAAATTAGTAAGCCGTCGCCGACAGGGAAAAATGTACTATCATAATCTGGATGTGCCATTATCCAATCAGCAAAGGTTTTCAAATTGCGAATCATTGTTCTTTTCCGCCTTGGGACTTCTTTGATATCTAAATCAGATAATCCATGCATGTACATATTATCGATATATAAAATACCGCCCGAGGGTACTAAAGGAGAATACTTTTTAAAAAAGCGCATGTATTGACCCTTAGCTGCGTCAATAAAAACAGCATCAAAGCTAGATTGAATACTTTCTACATCTACTTCTAATGCATCTCCTTCAATCACTGTAATACGATTCGCTGCTTCTGAGCGTGCAATAAATTGCTTTGCAAGATCAACTCGTTCTGAATCCCTTTCAACAGTAACAATTGTACAGTTTGGTAAAGTAATCGCCATGCGTAGCGCAGAATAACCAATGGCTGTCCCTATTTCTAATATACTAGATGGTTTTTGAATACGTAGCAGCTGATTTAATACATCAATACCCGATAATTGCATAATCGGCACATGATGCTCCTTTGCATACGTTTCCATTTCCATCAATAATTCATTACGAGGCTGAATAAAGGATTCTATGTACGTGTTAGAAATTTCCATTCATGTGAACCCCTTTATATTGAAGAATTTATATTTTATTTATGGTAGGAGATTAAAAATAGAGATTTACAATCTACTTCATCCTAAAAAAACACAACTTATAATATCATGAAAATAGAAGGAAAGCGAATAAATCTTTATTATTCACTGGATGAAAAGCTAGCTTTCTAAACTTTTCGTGAAATAATAAATATACTCGTTTCCTTCTAAAGTGTTTTATCTTTTATTGATTTAAAAACTTATTGATATTTTGTAAATGTTCATCATACGATTTGGCAAAATGATTATTTCCTTCAGCATCAGCTAGGAAGTATAAATAATCCGTATCGGTCGGATTAAGTGTCGCTTCAATGGAAATTTTTCCGGCATTTGCTATCGGCCCTGGAGGTAATCCTTGAATCACGTAAGTGTTATATGGATTATCCACCTCTAAATCTTCATAAAGTACACGATCTTTATGAGAGCCTAATGCATACAAAACAGTTGGATCGGTTTGTAATGGCATATTAATATCTAGGCGATTATAAAAGACACTAGCAATTGTTTCACGGTCTGTCTGAGCTGTAGCTTCTTCCTCAAGTAATGAAGCAAAAGTTAGAAGTTGATGTGCTGTCATCTCTTTCTCTTCTAGTATACTTGCGTACTGCATAACGACATCATTGGTTAATGAAATCATCGTTTCCACAATTTCCTGTAATGATGGATTTTCTTCGTAGAATGAATAAGTTGAAGGATATAAGTAACCTTCTAATGCATTACGAATACTTCCATTTAAGATCTCCTCGGTAATGAGGTCAGGATAAGTACCCATCATATTTTGGATAAATTCAGTACTGTTGACTAATGTCAAAAACTCCTCAGCAGAGTATTGCGTATTTTTTTCGATAATCCCTGAAATCTGATCCAACGTTAACCCTTCTGGAACTGTTACTGTAAATACAGGCTCACGGTATACTTTCCCAGTTTTTAAGCTTTCGATAATTTCATCAAGTGTCATAGACTGAGTCATTATATAATCACCGGCTTGGAAATTCGATTCATTCTTAAATTTTGTATAGTATTTAAAAATACGTGCATTTTTAATAATACCGTTTTCTTCTAAAATAGACGAAATTGTCGAGATTCCCGATCCCATCGGAATTTCTAATGGAATTTCAGTAGTAGCCTCCGGATTAACCGGCTCAAGTGCAGAAGTCACATAAAAATAACCACTAACTCCTACAATCCCAACAACCAATAAAATAACCAACGTCACTATCGTTACAATCCGACGAACAACTCGTCCTTCTTTTTTACGTATCGTCATCTTTTCAATCATCTCTTGTTTTTTAGATTCATTATTATTATCCACCAACGTACCCCCTAACATCTCCCTAATATGATACAAGAAAATACAAATGGTGACAACAAAACCCGCCACATCTTCAGATGTGACGGGTTTTACCTACGCCGAAAGCTTGCGACAGGTGCAATAAACTTAGATGTAGCCTATTGCACCAAACACTTTCTATTACTACTTTCCTTGCAGTTTCTCGATTCACCAGGTAGCAATGCATGTGTCATTGCTACGATCCAAGCAGTTTCTCTCTCCACATGGTAGCAAAACTTCCTCTATTGCGACGTTCCAACCAGTAATTCATTCCACATGGTGGCAAAGTGCTTTCTATTGCTACGGTTCAACCAATTTCTCTCTCTACACGGTAGCAAAGTACTCTCTATTGCTACGATCCCAGCAGTTTCTCTCTCCACACGGTAACAAAGCACACTCTATTACTACGATTCAAACAGTTTCTCTCTCCACGCGGTAACAAAAAACTCGCCCCACCTTTCCAAAGCACACACTCCCTCAAAACCATCCTCTATGTTCAGCAAGAACCAATCGCGCGGAAAACAAAAAACTGGTCGAAAAGTATTTTACTAATACTTTTTCGACCAGCCTTATTCATTTTATTTTTGATTTAACGATGCTAGCTCTTGTTCAACTTTTTCCCATTCTTCATCAGTTTCGATCGGTAATAGGTCTTGAACTTCACCTTTTTCACCCGCAATATAGCAGGCTGCAAAAATCTCGCCGATTTCCATATTTTCTTGGTCTGCAAAAGTATAAAGAATATAGGATTTATTAAACTCTTCTAATTCAAAACGATGGATTACTTCACACACAACCTCTTTACCGTTTTCATCTGAAATGGTAAAGAAATCTTCTTCGCCATCTCCAAATTCAGCGATTAGGGTGTTTAGGACTTCATCTACCATTTCCCACTCTTCTTCTGTTTCCAGAGATGTGAAATCTGTCATTTGACCGTTCTCATCTAACTCAAAACGAAGTGCTGACACTTCCTCGCTATCATTTCCAGCCTCATCAACTATTGAATATAACACATAAGAATGGTCATCACTATCAAATGTAATAATCGCTCTACACTCTTGTTCTGTACCATCCTCTAATTGAATTTTAAAATTTTGCTCATCCATATTAGGCACCTCCATATTTTGATTAATAATATCTTTGCAAATAGCAGTATTATTTTATATCAATCCCCTAAATTTGCTGCTTCTTATCAGCAAGAGGAGAAAAACAGCTCGGCCAAAAAGAGGCAAAGCACCTGTTACAACTTCAAGGTATTTTTTAAAAACATATGCTTCTATAAGCTAAAAAAGGTAGGCAAATTTACGCCTACCTTTTCATTTAGTTATTATTCTTCTTCTTCGTCTAATTGATCTTCAAGTTGGTTTAAAACTTCTTCAATTAAATCCCATTCAGCTTCAGTTTCGATCGGTTCTAATTCTCCGTCTTCACCGTTTTCTGATGGAGTAAACGCAGAAGCAAAGATTTCGATTTGGCCTTCATCATCTTCTTCTGCACCAACTAAAGAATAAAGTACATATGATTTACCAAAATCTTCTGAGTCGAAAGTATGGATTACTTCGCATAACTGCTCGTTACCATTTTCGTCTACGATTGTAATATTTCGTTGTTCGTGATCGTGTTCTTGTACCATTATTGGTCACCTCTTCATTAATTTTTAACTTTGCTACATCTCTAGTGCGAAAGTTTATTTGCTCTTTGTTACTCGTTAACAAGCAGTGAATATATTACACTGTCATACACGTTTGCAGCAAGCTATAACCCTTGAGCTTGTTACAATTTGATGTTAACTTGCTCAAGGATATAATAATTGCCTTGTACGATAAACTTCGGTCATTGGCATTTGCCCATGCCTCAAACTCGAGGAGCAAAAGAATTAACTTTCAAGAAATTGAAACTTAGTTCTTACTATCTAGATATCCTTGTAGGATCATTACAGCCGCCATCTTGTCGATTACTAGTTTGCGCTTTTTACGGCTAACATCAGCTTCGATAAGCATACGCTCTGCAGCCATAGTTGTTAATCGCTCATCCCACAGTTTAACAGGTAATTGGAAGGTTTCTTCTAATAATGCTTTATAATTATTAGAGGCTTCTCCACGAGGGCCGACTGTATTATTCATATTCTTTGGAAAACCTACCACAAATTCGGTAACAGCATATTCCTTCACAAGCTCTTTTATACGGTCAATACCAAAATCGCCTGATTCTTCGTTAATTTTTACAGTCTCAATTCCTTGTGCTGTCCAGCCTAACGCATCACTAATTGCAACGCCGACTGTTTTTGAACCTACGTCTAAACCCATGATTCTCATAGTTACTTTTATGCCTCGTTATTCATCTTAATATAAAACTTTACTAGCTCTTCAAGAATTTCATCTCGCTCAAGCTTACGTATTAGATTTCTTGCATCCTGATGGCGAGGGATATATGCCGGATCACCAGATAAAAGATACCCTACGATTTGATTTGTAGGATTATACCCCTTCTCCTCTAGTGAAGAGTACACCTTCAGCATCACTTGCTTTACTTCTTGTTCCATTGATTCTTCTGGGAAACTAAATTTCATTGTTTTATCAAACGAACTCAAGACCAGCACCTCGCTTTCAGAAATTAGGAAATGCAACGACGTACTACATCCCCGTTTTCTTTATTATAACTTATTATTGTTTGCAATCAAATATTGGAATGGTATTCTTACCATTTTTTACATGAAGTAAATTTGCAATATGAAAATTTCACTCTTCTATTGAGGTGAAATTAGAATGATTTAACGTAATCATACACAGAAACTAATGCTTCTTCAAGTTTGGAAGCATCCTTCGCACCAGCCATCGCCATATCTGGACGACCGCCACCTTTACCACCACAAGCTTCAGCCACTATTTTCACGATATTGCCTGCGTGATAGTTTCCTCCAACTAGGTCCTTCGATACTCCAGCACAAATCATTACTTTGTCACCATCAACAGCTCCAAGTACAATGACAGCTTTATCTAATTTCCCTTTTAAATCATCCATCATTTGACGTAGTTGATTATTATCCTTCGCATCAACTTTTGTCGATAAAACTGTTACATCTCCCAATTTTTGAGCAGCATCAAGTACTGCGCTTGCTTGAGAATTAGCAATTTTTTGGGATAGAGCATCATTTTCGCGTTGCTGTTCCTTTAACTCTTGCTGTAGATTTTCAACACGTGCCACTAAATCTTTTGGATTTGCCTTTAAAAGTCCAGCAGACTCTTCTAAAATACGTTGTTCTTCTTTAACAGCCTCGTAAGCAGCTTTTCCAGTAACAGCTTCAATACGTCGCGTTCCTGCCCCAATACCTGCCTCAGAAACGATTTTGAATAAACCAATTTCTGATGAACGTTTAACATGGATACCACCGCAAAGCTCAACAGAGTAGTCACTTACTTGAACAACACGAACAAGATCACCATATTTCTCGCCGAATAATGCCATAGCTCCCATTGCTTTCGCTTCTGAGATTGGCATTTCTTCGATAACTACTTCAATATCATCCCAAATTTTTTCATTAACAATACGTTCAATTTTTTCAATCTCTTCTTTTGTTGCTGGACCAAAGTGAGAGAAGTCAAAGCGTAGACGATCTGGACCCACATAAGAACCTGCTTGGTTAACATGGTCACCTAATACATCTTTTAATGCACGTTGCATAATATGTGTAGCTGTGTGGTTTTTCACAACTAGGTTTCGCACATCACGATCAACCCTTGCCACTACATTGTCATTTAAGTTCATTTCACCAGATTCAATTACAACCGTATGAAGTGATTGACCATTTGGCGCTTTTTGTACATCTTTTACAAAAGCCTTAAATGTGTCGTTTTCAATTGTTCCATGGTCAGCAACCTGACCACCCATTTCAGCATAGAAAGGTGTTTCTGCTAAAATAACAAGAATCTCTTCACCTTCAGAAGCAGTCTCAACGATTTGACCATTTGCAACCAATGCGACTACTTTGGTTTCCGTTTGTAATGTATCATAGCCAACAAAATTCGATTCTTGCTTTAAGTTAGCAAGAACTTCTGATTGAACCTGCATTGAATCCACATCAGCACGAGCTGCACGAGCACGTTCACGTTGCTCCTCCATTGCTGATTCAAAGCCTTTATGGTCAACTGTCATACCAGCTTCTTGTGCATATTCCTCTGTAAGCTCAACAGGGAAACCATATGTGTCATATAGACGGAAGGCATCACTACCTGGAATCACATTTAATCCAGCAGCTTGTTCTTTTTTAATAACCTCTGAAAGAATCGCCAATCCACCATCAAGTGTTTCATGGAATCGATTTTCCTCATTTTTAATAACACGTTGGATAAATTCTGTTTTTTCTTTTACCTCTGGGTAGAAGTCCTTCATAATTTCTCCAACAGTTGGAACTAGCTCAAACATAAATGGCTTTTCAATTCCAATTTGTTTAGCATAACGAACCGCACGACGTAATAAACGGCGTAATACATAACCGCGTCCTTCATTTGATGGTAGTGCTCCATCTCCAATTGCAAAAGCAACCGTACGAATATGGTCTGCGATTACTTTAAACGGTGTATTCACATCTTCTTCACTACCGAAGATTTCTTTTAAGTCAATTTCACCAGGACGTTTGTAGCCGCGGTTTGAAAAATCTTCAATTTTCTTGATAATTGGCATAAACAAATCTGTATCAAAGTTTGTTGGTACATTTTGAACAACAGATGCCATACGCTCAAGACCCATACCCGTATCGATATTTTGCTTTGGAAGTGGTGTGTATGTGCCATCAGGATTATGGTTGAATTGTGAGAATACTAAATTCCAAATCTCAAGATAGCGTTCGTTTTCTCCACCTGGATATAGCTCAGGATCATTTTCATCATTCCCATACTCTAATCCACGATCGTAGAAAATTTCTGAGTTTGGACCTGATGGACCCTCACCGATATCCCAGAAGTTCCCCTCAATACGAATTAAACGATCCTCTGGTATGCCAATTTCGTTTCTCCAAATATCATATGCTTCTTGGTCCTCTGGATGAATCGTGATAGATAAAAGTTCTGGATTGAAGCCCATCCATTTTGGATCCGTTAAAAATTCCCATGCAAAGTGAATAGCTTCTTTTTTAAAGTAATCACCGATGGAGAAGTTTCCTAGCATTTCAAAGAATGTATGGTGTCTAGCTGTTTTCCCCACATTTTCAATATCATTTGTTCGAATTGATTTTTGAGCATTTGTAATTCGTGGATTATCCGGGATTACACGACCATCAAAATATTTTTTTAATGTTGCCACACCTGAGTTAATCCAAAGCAATGATGCGTCATTAATTGGTACTAATGGTGCTGAGGGTTCTTGTGCATGTCCTTTTTCAATAAAAAATTCTAAATATTTGTTACGAATATCTGATGCCTTCATCTTAAAAATACCTCCAAAATTAATTTAATTTGTTTTTACATGATGGTGTCAAAATTCAATGATAGTAGATAGTTTTCACCAGATTTGGATAAAAATCCGGTTAAGTCATGAAAATATGCGATGCTTGTTCAAAGTGTCGCAAAAACAATAGCTAATTCCGCCAATTTTTAAACAAAATAAAAAGCCCTCATCCCAGTGAAGGGACGAAGACTGTATTCGCGGTACCACCCTAATTTATAAGTCGGTTAAAGTCAAAGGTTTTCACCTTTACGACTCAACTGAGAAACGATTTCTTTTTAACCTCTATTTAAAAGTTAAAATCAATCATTTTCACGAAACCAAACTTATATCTCAAGCACTGTAACGTAAGTGAACGTCAGGGATTAGCTGCACTCAGGAGTAGCTTTTCCGTTAAAGGTTTACGTAAGATTCTTTCAGCCTTAGGAATCTCTTTCTGTTCGAAACGCATAAACGTACTTTTTCCATCATTGTTTTAAAAGTATGAGAAATTAGTATACGAAACCAATAATAGGTAAATTCGTATTTTCTAATAAATTATATGAAATGGATTTGATTGTGTCAATTATAACTAATTTACTTTTTTCGATTATTCAAAACGATACATATTCCAAAAGCCAATATCTTCAAATCCAAGACGCTTATATATTTTTCCTGCCTCCGGATTATCGTAAAACAGACAAAGCTCTTTTCCCTCTTCTAAAAGATCTTTACATAATTTAATCATACAATCTGAAGCAAGACCCCTGCGTTTGAATTTTTCCTTTGTCGCAACTGCAATAACCATTGCTGAGGAACTATTTTCTGCCGTTGTTGAAGCAGTTGTCGCCATCTCTTTATCTACTCGAATAAAGTATGTACGGCCAGTGTTATTTTCAATCATACGCTTCTTGGATTCTACAGTAATATTACTTGCTTGAAACTCTGGTACACCCTTTAACAGCTCAACATTTTCTACAAGCTCATTTAAGCTTAACCTTTCAACACGAGCTAACTCATCATCACTCTTTGTTTCTAGTAGCTTCTGGCATTTTGCATAGTAAAAGGAGCTATTTGTTTTCTTTTTCTTTGGAATCAAGGGCTCAAGTTTTTCTACTACTTCTTTTAGTCCTGATAACTCGCGCATATTTGGATCACTGTTTATAATTTCAGCAAAGCCTTCTACATCATAGACTCCCTCTGCATAAGGAATATAATTACTTTCATATCTTAATAGTACTGCAACGAGCTCATTAGCCTCATTGAATTGACCCCAAAGTGTTTGGAAATCACTTTCAAACCCAAAGGCCTCAACATCCCCGATTATAAATAAATTCTCTGCAGGTTTTTTCCCTATAAATTCCATAAGCTGCTTACGATTTGCTTCTGTAAGTTTTTTTATCATATCTATCCCCCCATATCGACTATAAAATTATTAAGAAATTACCATATTTTTCTACATAATTCAAGTAAGGTTTAACCATAATCTCTCTTCTTAATAGAACTCTCTTTTCATATATTGATGGTAAAGTGGACGAACATTGCTTAGAAAAGACGGGAGAGAGTATGTAATGGAAATATTATCCGGTGAATTTTTAACTGCTTTAGTTACTATTATCATGATTGATTTAGTACTTGCAGGGGATAATGCTTTACTGATTGGACTGGTTGCTAAAAATTTACCTAAGAATCAGCAAAAGCGAGTCATTTTTTGGGGAACCTTCTGTGCCATTTTTGTTCGTATCCTTCTGACATTGGTCGCAGTCAAACTACTTCAATTTGACGGTCTCCTATTAGTTGGTGGCGTATTACTTCTGTACATATCCTATAAGCTTCTATTGACAGAAGAAGATATGCATGTGAAGCCAAGTAAAAAGAATTTTTGGGGAGCAATCGGCACAATTCTGCTTGCAGATGTTTTAATGGGGGTAGACAATATTATTGCAGTTGCTGGGGCAGCTCATGGCAGTACCTTACTGGTGATTATTGGTCTAATCGTTTCAATCCCTATCGTAGTTTGGGGTAGTGCCTTTGTTACCAAACTGATGGAGAAATTCCCACTTATCATTGTGCTAGGGTCAGCACTTTTAACATGGACAGCTGCGAAAATGATTGTAAAGGACAGCTATATTTCACCTTTTTTCACAACGCAAAAGGATATTTATACATTTGAAATTATCGTTGTAGGCGTGGTACTGATCATTGGATTATCTGTAAAATATCTGTTTAGACGTAGAGAAGTCGTCCCTAGCTAGGGACGACTTTTTCTTTTAATATTGATAGACTTTTTTTGTGAATAGAATGATGAAGATAGCCGGCACTGTAAAAACAATCATACCTAAAAAGGCTAGGCCGGGAGTAATCTCATATAAAAACCCTCCAAATAAGGTTAATACTGCTGCACTTAAGCTCATAGCTAACGCAGAATATAGACCCTGTGCATTAGATAATTGTTGTTTAGGTAAATTGCGCGTTATGTATTGAACAAATGCATAATGAGCCATTGCAAATGCTAGGGCATGTAAGGACTGTGATAAGACAAACACCCATACATTCGGGAATAGGAAAATCATAATCCATCTTAAGGTTGAACCTGCTGCTGCTAGAAGGAATAAGGATGATGTTTTCCACTTAACAAAAAGGTGATCCACCTTTAAAAAGAATAAAATCTCAAAAATCACAGCTACATTTAAGATTAACCCAATATAAAAGGTATTGACCTGTAAATATTGCTGTAAATAGATATAACTATAGTTATAATAGGACGCTAGTGAGCCCTGTAGTAAAATTGCTAGTATCATGATAATTGGGAACCCTTTTATTTTCCACAAGCTTCTCATAGAAAATTTTTGAGAACGGTCTTCTACTGTTGGCTTCACATATAATACTTCTGGTGCAGGCATAGCTTGTAAGCCCAGCATAATGATTAAATAAGCGATCATACTCCATAAAATTGCATCCTCACCTAGGTAGCCAATAATAATACTAAGAATGAAAACAGAAATCACAAAACTTATTGAGCCATAGGAACGACTTTTTCCATAATGTACTTTCCCTTGCTGAACAAGGGTTGATGCACTACTTTCGATTGCCGGTAATAACGAAGGATAAAACAAACTAAAAATCATCGTTACAATAAACAAAGTAATGAAATGATTAAAAGGAATATATAAAATTGCAGCAATCAATGCACTTATCACTAAAAATTGTGTTAACTTTTTATCACTTAAATATTTTGATGCAAACGGGAAAATAAACATTGTTGATATAGCACGCGCTACTAAACCAAATCCCATAATAAGACTAACCTCAGAGACAGATAATCCTTTTGCCTCACTCAACCAACCTGCCCAATACTGTAAATATACGCCCCAAGTAAAGAAAAAAATAAAGAAATTTTGGGACAACCATCGCTGATCGTTCATAATCGTCATTCAACCTCCCATATAGTTGAATAATAGCATATTTAAAATGAGAAATTGATAAAAAATGTAAAAAGTCACTAAAAGCAATTTTACTTTTAGCGACTTCTTTTTTTCTTATGAGTATTTTGAAATAATTTGTCCTAATTGTCGACCTAATAAATGTAAGTCCTGTTGAGTGATTGTCATTCTGACATGAGTTTCATCGGTATCAAGTGCTTCAGCAAAGAACCCACCTAGCCCTCTTGCTTTTCGATCTACCTGCATAAGTATTTCAACTTGGTTATCAGATTGAGAAAGAAAAACAATTTCTAACTCGTCTAGTTTCCCTCGAAAAGCACCACTTGTCGGAACAAATTCAAATTCCTGACTAAATGGATAGTTCCCTCTTAGTTTATGAGAGGCTTGTTTACATTCTACCTCTCGCAGTCTAAAACCTAATTGCTGTACTTCATCTAATATTCTTGAAGCAATTTTTGATGGACGGATATCTATATAATCTCGATCCCCTGAATCCAATCCATTTTTAATATCTAACTCGGTAGCAACCCATACCTTTGTTTTACCAACTGTAATCGGAACATCAAGAGGGATATTAAATGAAATAGGAATGATTTTCGTTTCGTTCGCATTAATAATAAACGGATCACTTACTTTAAACTTTTGGATTGCTGCATTAGCAGTATACTTCTTATCATCCGCTTCTTTAATATATGTCGTATATAAAGTTAAATAAATCGTATTAATTTGTTGTTCTACATTACCACCATAGATTTCAACTTCACCTTTGATTTCCTCCCCTGCTTCATAAGCAGATTTCTCTAATTTTGTATCGACCTTTGCCGATCCAATGCCGATACTTGCACCAAATTTTTTAAAAAATGCCATTTCAAAAACTCCCATCAAAGTTATAATGTTTTTTAATACGGATATAAGGTACTGAAGGTTTCAACTTATGGATACATTTTTTGTAAAAAAAATATCGAGTCTGTTATTAATTCCTTTAACACGTCTTCATTTACATCAGCTAACTTATTTATATAGACACAGGCTTTACCAGATGTGTGCTTTCCGAAACGCTCTAATAGTTTTTCCCTAGCGCTATCACCTGTTGCAAAATATAAACTGATTTTTGCTTTTCTAGGAGAATACCCAACAAGTGGTGCATCCCCTTCATGCCCAGATTCATACTTATAATGGTAAGAACCGAAGCCAATAATACTCGGCCCCCACATTTTAGCTTCGAAACCCGAAGTCTCTTCAAATATTTTTAAAAGCTTATATGCATCTTCTCTTTTTTTGGCGCTATCAACAGATTCTATAAATTCAATTACGCTTTGATCTGTTTCTTTTGTTTTTTGTTCATATTCCGCCATAATGCACCCTCTCCTTCTTGTCAGTATTGCTGCAAGGTAAATATATTTTATCCACTCTAACTTCTTCATTTACTGTTACTTTTCCTCTTCATAAAAAAAGAGAACCTACAAAATATAAGTTCTCCAGCATTTAAAATTGATATTTTACATTTAAAGTTGCTTCTACAGTAATCATGCCCTGTTCAATTGGGGTTTCAAAGGAGCTTTGCGTTACAGCAACCGTTCTTAAAAGAATCGGACCACCGGAAGTTTCTTCTATAATCTCAACTGGTAGCGGCTTGTAAGTAAGTCTAAGGGATGATGCAATAGCATCCGCTTTTTCATGCGCATTCTGAAGTGCCAATTGTAACGCTTTCTGATAGTGGAGAGAATCGTTTGCTAACTTAAACTCTAACTGAGAAATGCGGTTGGCACCATTTTTTATAGCTGTATCAATAACTATGCCTACACTATTTACATCATGCACATTTACTGTTAGTCCGTTTGAAACCTCGTATTCTCGAAATACTTGCTTTCCTTCTACAAAATCATAGCGTGGAAAAACATTAAAAAAAGCAGTTTGAATATCATTCCGATTAATATTCAATGCCAATAAAGCTTGTATGACCTGATTCATTCTTTGAGCATTTTCTCTTTGAGCTGTAGATAAGTCACTTGATTGGGTTACGACCTCAATTTGCAATTCTGCATAATCAGGCTTCACTTCAATTTTACTATTCCCTACTACTGAAATTATACGAGGCTTGTGAGAAGGATGTTGAATTAAATTTTGATAATCCATCAATATCCCCTTTCCTTTTCATAGAACTACTATATGCTTGAAAAGTAGAAATTTGCCACGTTTTTCAGTTAGTTAGTGAAGATTTAACTGCCATGATACACCAAAGGTATCTTGAACCCAGCCAAACTTTTTGCTAAACCCATAGCTAGCAAGAGGCATTAAAACCAGCCCATTTTCAGCAAACCTCGTAAAAGCCTCATCTAGCTCTTGTTCTGTATCGAAATCTAAAAACATCGAAATTGACGGGGTAAAGGTAAATTCATGCTTGATATTACTATCATTAAAGTAGAATTCTTGGCCATGTAGCTTAACTACTGCATTTGCTATTTTTCCCTCAATCTCAGGAGCTTCTGGTCCATACTTCACCATCGAAACGATTTCTAAATCTTTAAAAACAGAAGCGTAGAACTGGATAGCTTCTTCAGCTTGACCTTGAAACATTAAAAACGGGGTTAACTTTGTCATTTTACACTCTCCTTTTCATCCTCTAAAAAATCATACGGCGATAAACCTTTCATCCCTATTAAAGGATGAATATAAGGAGCGGTTTCCACATTTAAGACTGGCGCGATTACCTCTCCATTAACTTGCACCGCTTCTTGTTGCTCGTTTACTTCTGTCGATTGATTCAAGGCCTTTGAAGCTTCCTTCGTAACACCTTGCTCAACCTTTTCAATTTCATCGATTTCCATTGGATTCAATCTTGCCTTTAAGCTTGTTAAACGCAACAAATCATCTGTTTTGGACAGACCGGCAGTAAAGACATCTGGTTCTCCACATAAAATTAAAAAGTTTTTAGCTCTCGTAATTCCTGTATAGAGGAGATTACGCCGAAGCATTTTTGAATAGCCTCGCACAATCGGCATAATGACCGTTGGGAATTCGCTCCCCTGTGACTTATGAATGGAACAACAATAGGCAAGGGTAATTTGATTCAAATCTCCCCGTTGGTATGTAACTTCATTACCATCATAGGAAACAACAAGTAAATCCTGCTTTTCGATGTTCTCCTTTGCTCGAAGGATTGCAATAACTTCCCCCATGTCACCATTAAAGATATTACTTTCTGGTTGATTGACAAGCTGTAATACTTTATCACCAATTCGATAGGTTACATCTCCAAAGACAAGCTCTTTTCGTTTCCCATCATTATTAGGATTAACTAATTCCTGAATTTTTTTGTTTAACATATCGATTCCAGCTGGTCCCTTGTACATTGGAGCTAATACTTGAATATCACGAATCGATTGACCTTTTGCAACAGCACTTTTAACTACCTGTGTAACTACACTTGCAACTTGATCTGCTGATGCTTTAATGAAAGAACGATCACTTGTTTTATTTTCTACAGAGCTTGGGATATTTCCTTTTTTAATCTGATGGGCTAATTCAATAATCGTAGAGCCCTCAGCTTGACGGTAAACATCGATTAATTCTACTGTGGGCACTTTTTTAGATGCCAACAAATCCTTTAATACTTGTCCAGGTCCAACTGGCGGCAATTGGTCTTGGTCTCCTACAAAAACAACCTGTACATCCTCACTTATACTTTTTAGAAGTTGATGTGCTAGCCAAGTATCGACCATCGACATCTCATCAATAATGATAAGACGTCCCTCGATTTCACGTTCTGTTTCTTCTTCTTTTTCTTGCCCGTTAAATCCGAGCAAACGATGAATCGTCATTGCAGGAAGATCCGTCGACTCTGCTAATCTTTTCGCAGCTCTTCCTGTAGGTGCAGCTAATACAATTGGAAACGGCTCTTCTTTTTGTGCATATTCCTTTGGATTTAATGACAGGCCATGAAGCTCTGCATATACCTCTACAAACCCTCGAATTACAGTTGTTTTCCCTGTCCCAGGTCCACCAGTTAAAATCATAAGAGAGGAATTAAGTGCACACTCGATGGCCTTCGCTTGTGTTTCAGCATAAGAAACCTCTAACCGTTCTTCAACTTCCCCAATAGCTTTCCGAATTTCATCCTTTGAAAATCGTGGTTTTCCGTTTTGATTTAACAGCTCCAAAATTTTAGAGGCGATCCCAACCTCACTATAGAATAGAGAAGGTAAATAAAGTCGCGTTTCTTCACCGCAAATTTTACTTTCCTCTCTCATTTCAATAATGGCTTTCGAGATTGTCTCGTAAGGAATTTGTTGGGGTTGGCGTTGTTCAAGCATCGATTTTACTTCTGGTAAAACATGCTCTGCGTCTAAATACACATGTCCATCCGAAAGCGATGCGTTGGTTAACACATGTAATACCGCCGCTTTTATGCGATCTGGATGTGCTCCAGTGATTCCTAGCTTACTTCCCAGCTCATCTGCCCGCCCAAATCCGACACCCTCAACATCCTCTATAAGTCGAAACGGATTTTCGGTAAGAAGTGTTATGGTTTCTTCACGGTACGTTTGATAGATTTTCATCCCAAGTTGCGGACCAAAACCCCATTCGTTGAGCTTAATCATTACCTTCTCTAGACCGAGATTTTGTTCTAAGGTCTCACGAATTTTGGACTTTTTCTCGTCATTTAAACGTGGGACGCTATCTAGCGCATAGGGATCCTCCATAATAATACGGATTGCATCAACACCTAATTTTTCCACAATTATTTCAGCAGTTTTTCGTCCTATACCTGAAAATAAGTCACTCGATAAATAATGGATAATCCCCTGTTCCGTAGCTGGCACCTCTTTGACGAAGGTTTCCACTTGAAATTGTTGCCCATATTTCGGATGAGTTTTTAAAACGCCCGTAAATCGATATAACTCTTCTTCGTTTAGCTTTGGAAAATAGCCTACTACGATAATTTCCTTGTCGTCATATTGTAAATTTGTTTCTTGTATTTTTACTCGAACAATTGAATACATATTCGTCGCATTATGAAAAATGGACACAATTGGACGGCCAAGAATAAACAATTTATTCACTTCAAATAAATTAAGATTTTCTGCCATCCTTACTACCTCTTCTCTTGCCATAATACTTATAATTTTACCATATGAAAGGATAACTGTCTTATAATGAAAAAGATTGGCTACCTCGAATTTTTTGATTTTGAATGCTATGATAATTATGTAACTATTCGTATTTAAATACAGCAACTTTTTAATTGAGAAGGGATTTGTGAAAGAAGTGGAATTTAGACCTTGTATTGATTTGCATGATGGAAAAGTTAAACAAATCGTCGGAAGCACGTTAGGCCATCAAGACAAAAGTGTAGTTGAAAACTTTATATCAGAAAATGATTCAGCTTATTTTGCGACAATGTTTAAAGAAGATGGCTTAACTGGAGGGCATGTCATTATGCTCGGTTCCGGTAACGAGGAAGCAGCACTGCTTGCACTGCAAAGCTATTCAAGCGGTTTACAAATCGGGGGGGGCATTACCTCCGAGAATGCAAAAAAATATATCGAAGCCGGTGCATCTCATATTATTGTAACCTCCTATATTTTTCACGACGGGAAATTAGACTTAGCTCGATTAGAAAAGCTCGTAGAAGCTGTTGGCAAAGAACATATAGTAATTGATTTAAGCTGTAGAAAACGCGATGGCAAATGGTTTGTTGTAACTGATAAATGGACAAAATTTAGTGATTTTGAGGTAAATGAAGCATCCATCAGCTATATCGAACAGTTTTGTGACGAGCTGTTAATCCATGCGGTGGATGTGGAAGGAAAAAGAAGTGGGATGCAAGAAGAATTGGTAAAAGACTTAGCCCTTTGGACATCCATCCCTACTACATATGCAGGTGGTGTACGCTCACTAGAAGACCTGCAAAAATTTAAAGACCTTTCTAACGGAAAATTACATGTAACAATCGGAAGTGCACTAGATATTTTCGGAGGAGATTTGAGTTATCACGATGTTGTTTCTTTTTGTAAAATGGAATAATAGTAGACATCTCCTTTTAATATCCAACAATTAAAAGCGTACAAATCACTTTTCGATTTGTACGCTTATTTTTATAAAAACATACCCGCTATAGCAGCATTGACTAGCGATGCTAAGGTACCAGCGATTACAGCTCTTACGGCTAGCTTTGCAATAATTGGCCTTCTGCTTGGTGCCATTGAACCTAAACCACCTATCAATATTGCCATTGAGCTAAGATTTGCAAATCCACATAACGCAAAGCTAATAATCATGACAGTTTTTTCGGTAAGCTCCGGTATAACTGGTCCAAAGTTTGAGTAAGCAACAAACTCATTTAAAACAAGCTTCTGCCCTATAAATGAACCGGCTTCTATTGCCTCACTCCATGGTACTCCGATTGCAAATGCCAATGGAGAAAACACATAACCTAAAATTCCTTCAAGTGTTAAGCCTCCAAAACCAAATAGCCCACCAATGCCACCTAATATCCCATTGATTAATGCTATTAAGGCAATGAAAGCGAGCAGCATCGCTCCTACATTCACCGCAAGCTTTAATCCGTCTCCTGCTCCACGCGCAGCAGCATCTATGACATTTGCCGATTCAGTGTCTTTATCTAGCTTAAAGTTCGATTCATTGACTTCTTCCGTTTCTGGCAACATTAGCTTTGCCATCACCAACCCTGCCGGAGCAGCCATAAAGCTTGCAGCTATTAGATATTCTAATGGAACACCTAGTAATGAATAGCCCACAAGCACTGAACCCGATACAGATGCCAACCCACCTGTCATAACAGCAAAGAGCTCTGACTTTGTCATCTTCCCTAGAAACGGTCTAATAACTAGTGGTGCTTCAGTTTGACCAACAAAGATATTGGCCGCTGCATTCACAGATTCTGCTTTACTCGTTCCAAGTAATTTGGACAATCCTCCACCTAAAAACTTGATGATTAGTTGCATAATTTGCAGGTAGTACAAAACAGAGATTAATGCTGAAAAGAAAATAATGATGGTTAAAACACTTAATGCAAAAACCATCCCACCAGTAAATTCGGGATCAGCTAAAGGACCAAATAAAAATGAAATCCCTTCATTGGCATAGCTTATTAGTTTTTGTACAGCATTTGATATTTCAACTAAAATATTTCTGCCAAATTCCCACTTCAAAACGATAAATGCGAAGATCAACTGAATTGCTAAACCTCCGCCGATTGTACGCCAATTAATGTCTTTCCTATTACTAGAAAAGACATATGCAATTAATAACACAACGAAAATCCCTAAAATACCCCATAAAATATTCATATAAACACCTGCTTTACAAATTTAAAAAACTTGAATTCACTAAAACAAGGGACAAATAAGAAGCGCATTTTACTACTCATTTCATTCCCTAAGTCCATTGAAAGAAACTAAATTTCTTTTCTTAGTATCCTGCTTCTTGGCAAAATCATTCTAATTAAATTTGCAAAGCAAAAAAGGAGTTGTGTCTCAATCACTCGAGAACAACTCCTTATATCCTTTTATGAATTAGTTATGTCTTTGACTAATCATATCGTAAATATATTTTGCTTGGTCAAAATTTGAATCGATTGTATAGGCTTCCTTCAAATGCTCCATAGCTAATGCTGTATCTTCAGTAGATACTGCGTAAAGAACGCCTAAATTATAATGAGCATCTGCACTTTTCGGATTCTTGACTAACACAAATTCAAGCTCATCCTTTGCTACATCAAACATTTCTAATGTACAGAGTAAAATCCCATATGATAATCGAATTTGCAAATCGTTCGGGGCAAGCTCTGCAGCTCTTTGCATATATGGAAGTGCAAGCTTTACTTTTTCATCTCTTTCGAAGGATTTGGCAAGCATATAGTAAGCATCTGCACCTTGAATCCCATGCTCGATCGCTTTTTGATACAGCTTTGCTGCTTCAATGTAACGTTCTGCATCGTAGTATAAGTTAGCTAAGCCATAGTATGCAGTAGCAGTTTTTTCATCAACCGTTATTGCTTTTTGGAAAAAACGCTCCGCTCGTTCACTATCATTCATCGCTGCTAATAAATTACCAAAATTAACATAACCTATAGCTTCATCGGGATTATTTTCAATTGCTTCAGTAAATGCTTTTGCTGCATCTTCATATCGTTTTTCCTGGAATGCAATAATTCCTATTTCGTTATAATCCATTATCTTCACCTCTAAACTAAGGGCATACTGCCATTTTTATAACACTAAGCCTTCGTTTGAATTATGTAGAACTTTTTAAGTAAAGGACAAAGTTGAGTGTCCTTATCCTACATACGTTAATTTTTCACTATTTTTGAATACTTCATCAATAGTCCCGCCACCTAGACATTCATCGCCATCGTATAATACGACCGCTTGACCAGGTGTAATAGCACGTACAGGCTCTTGGAAAGTAATCAGTGCTGTCCCGTCCTCTAAAAGCTCTACTTCAACAGGAGTATCCTCTTGGCGGTAACGGAATTTTGCTGTACAGCTAAATTTAGAAGATTTGTCCTTATTCGATGTAAAGCTCATTTTTACAGCTTTTAAAGAAGTCGAGTAAAGCGCATCATGGTGGAAGCCTTGTTCAACATATAGTACATTGCGTTCTAAATCCTTCCCAATAACAAACCAAGGATCACCGTCTCCACCAATTCCTAAGCCGTGACGTTGACCAATTGTATAGTACATTAAACCATCATGGGTACCCATAACACGTCCATCAAACGTTTCCATTTTACCAGGCTGTGCAGGTAGGTATTGACTTAAAAATTCTTTGAAATTACGCTCACCGATAAAGCAAATACCTGTAGAGTCTTTTTTCTTTGCTGTTGCAAGGCCTGCTTCTTCAGCAATTTTACGAACCTCTGGCTTTGCGATATCCCCAATCGGGAACATAACATGCTTTAATTGGTCCTGAGATAATTGATTTAGGAAGTAGGTTTGGTCCTTATTATTATCCACACCGCGCAGCATAGCTACCTCACCATCACGTTCTTCTACACGAGCATAGTGACCTGTTGCTAAATAATCTGCACCCAGCTTCATAGCGTGGTCAAGAAACGCTTTAAACTTGATTTCTTTATTACACATAACATCCGGATTTGGTGTACGACCTGCTTTATATTCTTCAAGGAAATAAGAAAATACTTTGTCCCAATATTGTTTTTCAAAGTTTACTGCATAATATGGGATACCAATTTGGTTACACACTTTAATAACATCATCATAATCCTCTGTTGCTGTACATACTCCAAATTCGTCTGTATCATCCCAGTTTTTCATAAATATTCCGATTACATCATAGCCTTGTTTTTTTAATAAGTAGGCTGCAACTGACGAATCGACCCCACCAGACATTCCAACAACAACACGGATTTGTGATGGGTCTCTTGTTTCTACCATTGTCGTTTCACCTTTTCTATATTAATTCGCTAGCCTTTTTACAATCTTCGCTGTACGTTCGGCTGCTTGCTTAATCATTTCTTCTGTTATTTCGAGTCCAAAACTAAACCGAATTGAGTTACGGAGTTCTTCTGTATCATTGCCAAACATTGCTACTAGTACGTGAGACGGATCAATTGAACCAGCAGTACACGCAGAGCCACTCGAAGCATAAACACCTGACATATCCAAATTAACTAAGAAGGATTCTACTTCCATCCCTTTAAAGCTAATATTTAATACATGTGGCAATGCATGCTCAGCATTTCCATTAACCTTGTAATCAATCTTTTCACTATCTAATACATTTAGGAAAATATCTCTAAAATGTTTATATTGTGCTTGTTTTACTTTCATCTCGTTTTGAGCGATCTCTACAGCCTTTGCAAAACCAACTGCTGCTGGTACATTTTCTGTACCTGCTCTTCTTTTCTTTTCTTGCGAGCCACCAAAAAACGTTGCACTTAATGGAGTACCTGAACGTTGATATAAAAAACCAATTCCCTTTGGTCCATTTAACTTATGACTAGAGACACTTAGTAAATCAACCTGAAGCTCATCCACATTTAACTTTTCAATTCCAAATGCCTGAACTGCATCTGTATGAAAAATAGCTTGATGCGCCTTCAAAACCTCACCAATCTCTGCAATTGGCTGAACTGTCCCTACTTCATTATTACCGTACATAATTGTTACAAGAATAGTATCCTCACGTAGTGCCTTTTTAAAGTCTTCAATCAAGATTCGACCGCTCTTGTCTACCGGTAAATAAGTAACCGCATATCCTTCTTTTTCAAGCTTTTCACATGCATTTAGTACTGCGTGATGCTCGATTTGAGTTGTGATAATATGGTTTCCTTTAGATTGAAGAGCATTGACTACACCAAAAATCGCCGTATTATCTGCTTCAGTTCCACCGCTTGTCATGATAATTTCCGTATCCTTTGCACCAATTGCACGGGCTAAACTAGTACGAGCATCATCTAAAACCTTTCGCGCTTTTCTACCTGCTGTATGAATGCTAGAAGGATTGCCGAAAGTTTCTCTAAAAGCTTGGCTCATCACTTCAATTACCTCAGGATGCATTGGTGATGTCGCGGCATGGTCTAGATATATTGTTTCCATCGTAAATCAAAAGCTCCTTTAAGAACTGTATAAACAGTTATTAGTATATAAAAGTAATTATTAGTTACGGGTTAGCCTCTATTAAATATAGAACATGTAACCATCTACATCGGTTTCATCATTGTAATTTGCAAGGTCTTCAATCGAAGTTGTATCGAGTACGTTTTTCACAGCGTCACGAATTCTCATCCATAGCTGCTGCTGTGGTACCTCCTCGTTTTCAATTCCTTCGACTGGTTGAATTGGTCCCTCTAACACTTTAATCACATCAGCTGCTGAGATTTGATTTGGAGGTAATGCCAATAAATAACCACCATATGCTCCACGGACACTTTTAACTAAACCAGCAATACGCAATGGTGAAACAAGCTGCTCTAAATAGGCTTCTGATAATCCTTTTTCTGCTGCAATTTGTCGCAATGGAATGGGTCCATCTCCATAATGTTTTGCTAATTCAATCATAATTGTTAATCCGTATCTACCCTTTGTAGAAATTTTCATTATAACACCTCTATTTTTCTTGTCCATTCTTTAGCTCAAGTATATCATAAATCCTTTAATTCCACTTGGAAAAGCACTAATATAGAAGTAGTAAAGTCATATGGAGGAGGAAGACATGCACAACGAACCTTTAGCATATCGAATGCGCCCACGAAATCTAAACGAGGTTATCGGGCAGCAGCATATAGTTGGAAAAGATACAGCACTGTACAAAATGATCTATAACGGTCATGTCCCTTCAATGCTTTTATATGGTGAGCCAGGAATCGGCAAGACTTCAATTGCCTACGCTATTGCCGGCAGCTCAAAGCTTCCCTTTTTCGCTCTAAATGCAACAAATGCAGGAAAAAAAGATGTGGAACAAATCGTTTCAGAAGCAAGAATTGCGGGGAAGGTCATATTATTTCTAGATGAAATCCATCGTTTCAATAAATTACAGCAAGATACACTTTTACCACATGTAGAAAACGGGTCAATTGTTTTAATCGGAGCTACAACTGAAAACCCCTTTCATGATGTGAATCCAGCTATCCGTTCAAGATGTGGTGAAATTCTTCAGCTTAAACGACATAGCCAGGAGGATATTGCACAGTTAGTTTCAGCTGCTCTATCTGACGCGGACAGAGGGCTTGGTAAAGAGGTTATCGAAATTACTGAAGAGCAAATAGACAGAATTGCCTTAGCTTCAAATGGGGATGCCAGAAAAGCTTTAACACTTTTAGAATCGATTTTCTATGCTTCTGATGAAGTAGATGGCAAGGCTATTGTTGAGGATCATATCATTGAGCACCTATCGCAAAGAATTGGTGTCTATGGAGATAAAGGCGGCTCACATTATTACAACTTACTCTCGGCGCTACAAAAATCAGTGCGAGGCAGTGATACAAATGCAGCGGTATATTATTTAGCCCATCTTCTTGAAAATGGAGATTTAATCGCTGTATGTAGAAGACTACTAGTGATGGCATACGAGGATATTGGTCTTGCGAATCCCGCTGTGGGTGCACACGTCTATGCAGCAACGGAAGCAGCTAAAACCTTGGGGCTACCCGAAGCACGAATTCCATTAGCAAACGCAGTCATTGAAATGTGCTTATCTCCTAAATCAAATTCTGCATACTCTGCATTAGATGCAGCTACAGCAGCTATCCACGAAGGTAAAACCGGAGATATTCCATCCCATCTTCGAGATAGCCATTATGCAGGGGCCAAGGTTCTAGGACATGTTGGATATCAATATCCCCATGACTATCCAATAGGTACATTTGGAGGCTGGGTAAATCAAGAATACCTGCCTGAAAGCCTAACAAATATAGAATTTTACAAACCAGTTTTAGCAGGGGAAGAAAAGCGTACTGCTGCCATTTATGAAAAATTAAAAACGTTCAAAAATAAAAAATAACAAAGTAAAAGAAGTTATCCACGGTCATCGGATAACCTCTTTTTCATCTAATAATTAAACATATTTAAAATTTTAATAAAAAGGTTGTTATTTGAACTTTCCAACCCCCTTTTAATAAATGTGTATTAAATCAGTTCGATTATTTAACCTATTCTTTCTGTTGTTCTTTTTCGAGTAATTCAAAAAATGTTGGGATTCTTTGGAATGTCCTTGTCTTTAACCCTTCCAAAATCTTTAGAATTATCTCATGTTCTAAATCGTCACGATTTTTTGGATCTGTTTGTGTTAACTCTTTCTTAATTTTCGGCTTAAGCAGCTCAATCAGCTCTAAGGGCGAGATATGCTCTTTTATAGGAATCACTCCTTGTCTCTTCTATAATCCATTTCAATTCTTAGTGCCTGAATCGATTGTTCAAGACATTCAATTTTCTTTTCGAACCTGAATAATAGGTACATCGAGATGACAATAGGAAAACCATTGTTACTAATTAAGTTAACTAATTGATCTTCAAGCATTTATCAATCGCCTCACCTTCGCTAAAGCGTTATTTTTGGATTTTGATATAGCTTGTTGCGTCACATTTAACTTTTTACTTATTTCTGTGTCTGAAATATTAATAACATAGGCCAGATATAAAATTTGCTGTTGCCGCTCATTTAACGACTGTATAGCTTTGAACAACCTCGGATGCTGAATATACTGATTTAACTCATGACTCAGCTTTTCTTGAAAACGTGTAGTAGCCGATTCATCCACAATCATTTCCTTGAAAGAGTTGTAGCCTTCATTTTTACTCCCGTTACCATCGTTACTAGAGCTATCTAGCGTTAATACATAACGTTTTTCGTATTTTCTTCTTTCCATATCAAAGTGGCGAGCAGTAAAATAGATTATTTTAGAAAAATAAGCAATAGCACGAATACGAATATAAAATTGTACAAATCGTTCATCAAGTAATTTCTTCAACCATTCACTAGGCGACTCACAGTATTGCTTATAAAGCTCCCAATGCTCCAGTTCTCTTAAAAACGCTTTTAATAATGGGTTCTTAAATTGAGTTTCCTCCATCCTCATACCCCCTTAAAAGAACATTTGTTTCATTATAGTTAAACCTAAAAATACTTAAAAGAGTACATATACCAAATTATTGAAGTATTTTTTAATAAAATAGCCTATAATTTCGACTAATTTTGAAACGATAGTTATTCGTTTTAGACTGGAGAACTTAGGATTTTTTTAAATAGAATTGTGGTATGTTGAAATAATCAAGTTAGCATTTATGTATCTTATAAAGGACAATCTTTCCCTAAAATAACAACCTTTTATAACTTTAAACAGTAAAATGAGGAAAAGGAATTATGTTTTCATGTAAAAAAAGGTAAAGTTGCAATAATGCGACTCTACCTTTTAAACAGTTATTTTAAGAATAAACTCGATGCTTTTGAATAATAATTAAAGCAATCAACTATTCTATTATCTTGCTCTATAATGGATTGTTCAAATTCCACTTGTTTTCCCTTAACTTGTGAAATTTCCTCATAGCTTTTAGCAATCTCGTTTAAGTATTCCGCATGTCCTTCCTTTTGTACATCCGGAATACAGTTAGCAGCTAGCGTAATCAACTCTAAAACTTGATTTTTTACCGCTTCTTTATTTGTTACTTTTAAATGATAATAAGAAATCGTATGGAAATAGATTAATCTGAATGAAATGTTTAAAAATAAAATGGCAGACGTATTCTCCTTAGGCTTATCCCCATTAGCCTCCATAAAGCCATTGTAATAGATTGTAGCCTTTTCAAGTAGTTCGTCTAACTTATCGTAGGCTACTTCCCATTTTTGAGATGTATCTATATAATTAAACACAATCTCATCCAATTGCTCTTTAATTTGAAGTAAATACACAGCATTCTTCAAAGGTACTTTTGTTGACACTTATATCCCCCTCCCCGTTACTCCCCTTTATAAAGGTAAGAATACTATAACAATATTACTAGCATAATTTTAAGGAAGTTAAAAATTCACGCAAAAAATGTGATATAAATGTAAAAAAGTTTCTTTTTTTAGCTTTCTTTCCACTGTTATCCTTCGATTTTTCCACTGCAAAATATGTCGAAAATCATTATATAAGTAAAATAATATTTTCTATAATACCCTTAATACATATTTGGGATATAGCCCATGAACTAAATTATATTTTTCACTTGAAAGCCCTTCTTTGGGAATCTCAATTATTGTGTCCTTTACAATTTTCAAAATAGAATTTCTAGAACCGTAGAATATCCATGTTACTTCGTCTATCCAATGAGCCTGTTTATGATTTTCTGACTGAAAAAAATTCTTATCGGCTAATACTTTCGCCATTTTATAAAAGCCCTCACACATTTGATATTGTTTTGTAGAAAAGTTAAATTCAGGCTCTACAACTTGGTTGATATCATAAATATGAATCACTTTTTGAAGACTATCAATAGCTATTTCTACAGAACTAATTTCATCTAATAGATTTAAACCTCTATATTCTAGCTCGAAAATTCCACTCAAAATTATCCCCTCATTTCCTGTCTAATTATATTCTCTTATATATTTAAACAAGTTTACCTTTTTTTCTATTAATATAGTGACAAAAGAAAGAAATTAATGTATAAATTAATCAAATATACTTAATTTTTCATCGTTAATAGATAGTACTAAAGGGGGTTACATCATGAATTTGGAACAATTAAAAAAGGAAGACCTATTTGAAAAAAATACAATTTTAATGTTAGTTTACGGTATTGCCGGATTACTTGGAGGAATTGCTCAATTTATAATTGGACGACCAATCGGCATTGCTTTATCTGTCCTACTTCCAGTAATCATTGTATTTTTCTATTTTCTAATCCAAAGAAAAATAGAAATACTTCGCTCTGCATTTCCATATCTAACAATTATTGCGGTTGTATTTACTGTTTATGGAACGATCATATCTAACAAAGTAACTTTAGCAACAATTGTATTAAGCTTCTTTACTTTAATAATTGGTAGTATACACAACCATTATAAAGTCTTTATTCTTGGCTATATCGGTTCTTTGATTTGCCTAATTTTAAATTTTGTTTTAGATACGCAAGGGTTTGCAATTGATCCAGCGAACGTGTTCGTTGTTCATACATTAATGGCTTTAGGCGTGTTTCTTCAAGTTCGTCAAAACAAAAAAATGGTTCATAACATTGAAGGCTTAATAAGCGTAGCAAATGAAAAAGCCATACACGAGCAAAACTTAAATGGTCACTTAGACTTAGCTGTGCAAAATATTACTTCTAAATTAGAAACGATTACAAACAGTATGATGAACGCTTCTCTTGCTCAAAATGACATGATTACATCTATCCAGGAAGTAAGTGCTGGCTCACAACGCCAAGCTGATCATGTTTTTGAAATTGTACATAGTACCGAGGCTACTACAGCTGAAATTTCACGAATTCAAGAGCAATTGAATACCATTGTAAATAATGCAGAAGTGGCGAGTAAAAGTGCCTTTTCGGGTGCGGACGCAATGAATGAACTTTCATCAGAAATAGATTCATTCAAAACCTTCTTTACTCAATTAAATGACACATTCCATATTCTTTCGAAAAAGATTAATGAAACAAATCAATTTGCGTTAGCAATTCAAGGTATTACAAACCAAACAAATTTACTTGCTCTTAATGCTTCTATAGAGGCTGCACGAGCTGGTGAGCATGGAAAAGGGTTTGCAGTAGTAGCAGAAGAGATTCGTAAATTAGCTGGTACTACCGATGAAACCCTCATCAAAATTGATCAGAATCTTTCTGAAGTAAATGCTTATAATCAGGATGCTTTATCAAAGCTAGAAAACGGTTTAAAGCATATGACAAACCAAATCGAGACTGCAGAACGATCAAATCAAACCTTTACTGAATTATTCGAGTCGATGAACTCACTAAAAACTGATCTTAATCATTTTGTTAAAGCCGTTGAGATGATTGAAATGAATAGTAAAGCGATTCAAGAAAGTACAACAGATTTCGCTGCAATCATTGAAGAATCCACTGCAGCTGTTGACCAATTAAGCTCTATCCTGACTAGTGTGAATCAAGAACAGCAGCAGGTTTCAAAGCATGTTGAAGAAACGTATCAAGAAACATTAAATATCCGTCAATAACAAAAAGGAGGTGCCCCATTTCACTGGACACCTCCTTTTGTATTAGTGATTTACTCTTGTAATTTGCACATCTTTTAAAATTTGATTGATTACCCAGCTTGCTGCTATTAAACCTGCAACAGAAGGGACAAATGCATTTGACGAAGGAGGCATTTTGGCCTTTCGAATTTGAGCATTCGGATTCCCTACCTCTTCCACTACATCTGGACGAACAACAATTGGTGATTCATCTGAAAATACTACAGTAACTCCTTTTGTAATCCCCTCTTTACGAAGCTTTGTACGAATTACTTTTGCTAGTGGATCTGTATGTGTTTTTGAAATATCAGCAATTTGGAACTTCGTTGGATCCATTTTGTTCGCGGCACCCATACTTGAAATGATCGGAATCCCTCTTTTTAAGCATTCCTTCATCAGATGGATTTTGTACATCACGGTATCAGATGCATCAATAACAAAATCGATATTCTGTGCAAAGAAATTTTCATAAGTTTCTTCTGTATAGAACATATGCATATCAATGACTTCACACTCAGGATTTATATCTGCAATTCGTTCTTTCATAACAGCTGATTTCGACTTTCCAACTGTTGAAAGATACGCAACTAATTGACGATTCACATTTGTAATATCAACATTGTCCTTGTCTACTAAAATAATTCGACCAACACCACTGCGTGCGCAAGCTTCTGCAGCAAAAGATCCTACTCCACCAATTCCTAAAATGGCTACAGTCGTATTTTTTAACTTCTCAAGGCCTTCTTTTCCGATAGCTAGTTCGTTTCTTGAAAACTGATGTAACATAATTGTATGCCTCTCAATCTGTATTTTACTACTCGGAATTATAACATACTAAAGTCCTTACTGTAAATTTGAATCCTAAACCAAAACTGAATCTCTAAAGAAAATAAAAACTCCCCTAACTAGTAGGAGAGTTTTGGCATGACGAATCCCAAATATGCCGCAAGCATGGAAAGCATCGTTTTGAACCCGCATTATTCACAGGTGGGTACTCTCTTCACTTCTTTAAACTTCCCTCGTCCATTTGCAGGGCTTGTTCGTCAAAGCAAAATATGAATTCCCGACGATTTGTTGTTCGGTCAAAACAGTATAAAAAGCTTATCAAACACTTTAGGATTCGTATTAAAAATATAATAACACTCATTATCTGAATTTTCAATAATAAAAAGTGAAAATATTAATTTTCTTTCTTTATTACTATATTTTATTCGCGATTAGTAGATTTGTCTTATTTATCATCATATTGATTGGCAGAATACTAAATCCATAGTAGGGATTTTTTATATATTAGAAAAGTTTTTTCAAGCAATGTATTATTTACACGTGAGTATAGATTGTAAATTTTAATAGGTAATCAATCTGACCAAAAAATAACGCAAACAGCTGAATATTCCATAGCCATTTGCGTTAACTTTATTCTAATGTAATTAGTCTTCTTTTTTCTTAGTTACAGCTAAGCTAAGCTCTTGCAATTGTGCATCTGAAACTTCACTTGGAGCAGAAGTTAATAGACAGCTTGCTGTAGCAGTTTTCGGGAATGCGATTGTATCACGCAAGTTCGATCTACCAGCTAATAGCATTACTAAGCGATCTAAACCGAATGCAAGTCCTCCGTGCGGTGGAACACCATATTCAAATGCTTCTAATAGGAAACCAAATTGTTCCTGAGCTTCCTCTTGTGTAAAGCCTAGCAATTTAAACATTTTTTCTTGAAGGTCACGTTCGTAAATACGTAATGAACCTCCACCTAGTTCATAACCATTTAATACGATATCGTACGCTTGTGCCCGTACATCAGCAGGATTTGTTTCCATTTTTTCGATATCTTCCTCGAACGGACGAGTAAATGGATGGTGAGCAGCTGAGTAACGCCCTGCTTCTTCATCATACTCAAGTAATGGCCAGTCTGTAACCCATAAGAACGCATAAACAGACTCATCGATTAAGCCTAGCTCTTTACCTAATTTGTTACGTAAAGCTCCTAAGCTCGCTGCTACAATAGGTGATGCGTCAGCTACGAATAATAAAAGGTCCCCGCTTTCTGCATTTGTTGCTGACATCAGGCTCTCTGCAACTTCACCTTCAAAGAATTTTGCGATAGGTCCGTTTAATCCTTCGTCCGTGACTTTTAACCAAGCTAAGCCTTTTGCACCGTAGATTTTAACAAACTCTGTTAAAGCATCGATATCCTTACGAGAATATTTGTCTGCATTGCCTTTTACATTGATCGCTTTTACTTCGCCACCCGATTCTACAGCTTGAGCAAATACTTTAAACGAAGAATCACGAACGATTTCTGAAAGCTGAACTAGCTCTAAGCCAAAGCGAACGTCTGGTTTATCTGAGCCATAGCGTTCCATCGCTTCTTTATATGACATACGTTGGAATGGCAGTTGTACGTCCACACCTTTTGCTTCTTTCATAACCGTTTGGATTAAACGCTCGTTCATGCCGATAATCTCATCCATTGACATGAATGAAGTTTCAATATCTACTTGTGTAAATTCTGGCTGACGGTCTGCGCGCAAATCCTCGTCACGGAAGCAGCGTGCGATTTGGAAGTACTTCTCAAAGCCTGACACCATCAATAATTGTTTAAATAACTGTGGTGATTGTGGTAATGCATAGAATTCACCTTCATGTACACGGGATGGCACTAAATAGTCTCGCGCACCCTCTGGAGTTGATTTTGTTAAAATTGGTGTTTCTACTTCTAGGAAGCCTTCATTTTGTAAGAAATTACGAATCGAGCGTGTAATATCTGAACGTAATTTAAATGTGTTAAACATTGCTGGACGTCTTAGATCTAAATAGCGATATTTTAAACGTAAGTCTTCAGAAACTTCTACTTTATCATCAATTGCAAATGGAGGAGTTTTTGCTTCGTTTATAATGATAATAGAAGAAGCAATTACTTCAATTTTACCTGATTTAATGTTCGGGTTGATTTGACTTTCGTCGCGAAGTACAACTGTCCCCTCAATTTCAACGACATATTCGTTACGAATTTTTTCAGCAACAGCTAGTGCGTCCTTTGCTTCGTCGCCAAATACTACCTGTACGACTCCACTACGGTCACGGACATCTACAAAGATTAACCCACCTAAGTCACGACGTTTTTGTACCCATCCTTTTAATACTACTTTCTCACCTTGCTGTTGTTCGGTAATTTGTGCACATGCATGTGTTCTATGAGCCATTTTCTTTCCTCCATTTTTTAACAAATCATTATTTATGTTCTAATAAGTAAGTAACAAGTTCAGCGAATGGAACCTTCTCTTGATTTCCTGTAGCCATCTCTTTTACGTTAACAGCCATTTCTTCAAGCTCTGATTCACCCATTACAAGGACAAATTTGGCACTCAGTCTGTCCGCTGACTTCATTTGTGCTTTCATTTTCCGATCGATATAGTCCATATCAGCAGAAATTCCTTTTGCACGGAAAGAGCTCATTAGTTCAGCAGACTTCAATTTTGCTTCGTCGCCCATTGCTACTAGATAGATATCTAGGCTATCTTCCACATCTAGCTCTACGCCTTCAGCTTCAAGTGCTAAAAGTAGACGTTCAATCGACATTGCAAATCCGATACCCGGCATATCTGGTCCACCAATATCTTCTACTAATCCATTGTAACGACCACCACCGCAAAGAGTTGTAATAGCACCAAAACCATCAGAAGTACTCATAATTTCAAATGCAGTATGATTATAGTAGTCAAGACCACGAACTAAGTTTGGATCCACTACATACGTAATCCCTAATACATCTAGATATTGCTTCACTTGGTCAAAATATTTTGCCGATGCTTCTGTTAGGTAGTCAGTTAGGGCTGGAGCTGACTGCATTAGTGGGTGATCATGATCCTTTTTACAATCTAAAATCCGTAAAGGGTTTTTTGCTAAACGATTTTGGCAATCCATACAGAATTCCCCAATACTCGGTTCAAAATGTTGAATTAAGGCTGTTCTGTGTGCCTCTCTCGTTTCTTTGTCTCCAAGAGAATTTATGACCAATTTTAAATCTTTTAAACCAACTGTTTGGTAAATGTCCATTGCAAGTGAGATTACTTCAGCATCGATTGCTGGGTCGCTACTACCAATGGCTTCTACACCGAATTGTACAAATTGGCGATAACGCCCTGCTTGCTGACGCTCATAACGGAACATCGGCCCCATATATGAAAGCTTTACAGGTTGATCTGGATATCCGAACATTTTATGTTCTACATAGGCGCGAACACTTGATGCAGTTCCCTCAGGACGAAGCGTTAACGAACGTCCTCCACGATCCTCAAACGTATACATTTCTTTTTGAACGATATCAGTTGTATCGCCAACACCGCGTTGGAAAAGTTCTGTTTGTTCAAAAATTGGTGTACGGATTTCTTTATAACGATAAACATGAGTTAGTTCTCTTAGGATTGACTCAACTTTTTGCCATTTAGGTGTTTGTTCAGGCAGTATATCTTGTGTTCCTCTTGGTACTTTAAAAGACATAAAAAAAACTCCTCTCTTTCATCTATTACTTCGTGGTATTTTTTTAGGGAAAATAAAAAAGCCTTCGCCCCTTGCATATAGCAAGGGACGAAAGCTTGTAGTTACTTCCGCGGTTCCACCCTAGTTGATGTACAAAAAGTACATCCTCTCGTAAACGGATAACGGCCGTTTTCCGTCTTTCCCTACTAAACAGTATTGTTTTTCGAAAAAGAGCCTCTCAAGTGTTGTTCGTTACTACTTGTAGTAGGAAAGATTTCAGCCTAAGTCTTTCCCTCTCTTGTCTACAGAGGTAATTTCTACTTTCTTGGTCAATGGCATTCATTGCTTTATATAATATATCCTATCTTAATTGTGCTATGGCAGATTTGTCAACTATTTTCAAAAAAGTGTAGATTTTATTGCATATTACACTTTAAAATGGAAGAGTATATATCGGGTTACTTCCCTTTACTAAAGTTCCAAAGAAAGGAGATATAGGATGCATCATAAACCATTGAAATATTTAATCAGTCTTATATTACTTTGTTCGTTACTGTCTCCCTATACATATGTAACAAATACCGCTTTTGCATCTAGCGAGGAGTCAGATTTAGTCGTATCTGCGGATATACTTTATTTAAGAGAAGGACCAGGGTTATCTTATCCAGTTCTAACAACCTTAAAAAAGGGACAAGGCCTTACATTTATTGAAAAGCAAGATGATTGGTATCATGTAAAAGCAAAGGATATGGAGGGCTGGGTAGCTTCCTGGCTTACATCTGCTACAAAGACTAATGATACTGCCTCATCAGATGACAACTCTCTTGAATCTAGTTCTATTATTTCACAAGTAGCTCATTTAAATTTACGTGCAGAACCATCTGTATCATCCCCTGTCTTAAGTCAATTGAACACAGGTGACGAGGCACGGGTACTAAACAGTGAAGCTAATTGGGTTCAAATTTCATTTAACGGACAAATAGGATGGGTTTCTACAGACTATGTAACGATTAAAAAGAATGAAACAAAAGAAGAAAGTGATTCGAGCAATAAAAGTAATTCAGCTACTGATGACGACAATGAAGTTAGCAGCTACACGGAAAAAGCAAATGTTAAAATTGACCCGAAGCTATTTACTATTGCTGTAGATGCCTTGAATATTCGAAAAAAGGCCGATTTATCCTCCAAAAAAATTGGTACAGCTAAAAAAGGTGAACAATATGAGGTTCTTGGAAGAGAAAATAATTGGGTAAAAATCCAGTATGGTAAAAAAGTAGGTTGGGTTTATAGCTTTTACGGAACATTTCATGTAAATGAAAAAATCACAGCAACTGCTGCTCCAAAAGAAGCAAAAGAAACAGATGAAACTACTAGCCCCTATGTAACTATCATTTATAATGGGACAAATCTTCGAGAAGAGCCATCAACTTCTTCAAATGGTGTTGTTCATGTTAATGCAGGTGAAAAATATAAAGTACTTGCAACTGAAGGTGAATGGTACAAGGTAGAGGTTGATAAAAACACGATTGCTTATGTGGCAAACTGGGTTGTTTCTGTAGATTTTGACATTCAATCTATTTTGGATGATGAACAAGAACAACCGAAGACCGAAGACCGTAAGAAAGGAACTTTAAAAGGCGTAACTCTTGTTATCGACCCCGGTCATGGGGGCAATGACAAAGGAACAACTGGTGTTCGCGGTACTAATGAAAAGGATATTAACTTGAAAACAGTTGAGCTGTTGAAATCTAAATTACGCTCAGCTGGTGCTGAAGTTATTTTGACACGAGAGTCAGATGAATATGTTGACCTTCGAAAAAGGGTATCTATCTCCCATCAATATGCAGCTGATGCATTTATAAGTATCCATTATGATGCAACGGATGATAGCTCCATATCCGGATTTACAACATATTACACAAATAGCTACCAACGTGAGCTAGCCGAATACGTTCATAACGGTCTTTCTAAAAAAGTAACGATACGAGATCGTGGTGTCCAACCAGGAAATTATTTAGTAACTCGCGAAAACAAACAAGCAGCCATCCTGATCGAGTTAGGTTATTTAAGCAATCCTAGTGAGGAAAGTGTAGTCACAACTGATTTTTATCGTGAGCAAGCAACACTAGGTATCTATCAAGGAATTTTAAATTACTTTGATGCACAATTGAACTAATACAAAAAGAGGCTCCCTAAACATCAAGTTTGTTTAGAAAGCCCTTTTTTATTTACTCTTTTGCTTTTGATTCTACTATTATCGTCACCGGGCCATCATTAACTAAAGAGACGTCCATCATTGCTCCAAAAACACCTGTCTCTACCTTTAGACCATAAGTAGATTTTAACTCCTCATTAAACGCTTCCCATAATGGAAGAGCCTTTTCAGGTCTTGCAGCTTCAATAAAACTTGGTCTTCTTCCTTTTCTTGTATCGGCATATAAAGTGAATTGCGATACAGAAAGGATTTCTCCACCATGCTCTACGATAGAACGGTTCATCTTTCCTTCTTCGTCTTCCCACAGTCTAAGCTCTGCAACTTTTTTTGCAACATATCGTACATCTTCAAGTGTGTCTTCATGAGTTAGTCCAACTAATAAGACATAGCCTGAATCAATTGCACCTGTTACTTGTCCATCAACAGTTACAGATGCTTGCTTACTTCTTTGTATAACTACTCGCATAAATTTACCTCGTGCTTCTTAATTTATTACGCGTTGTACCGAATATATATCTGGCAGCTGCTTTATTCTTTCTACCACTTTGTGTAAACCGGATATATTTGAAATCGAAATCGTTAAATGAATTGTAGCAATTTTATCGTGATCTGCACGTCCTGTTACTGCTAAAATATTTGTTTTAGCCTCACTTACAGCGTGCATAACATCATTTAATATTCCTGGACGATCAAACGCAGAAATTTCAATATCAACTGGATACTCTTTTCGAATCGGTGTTTCACCATGCTCCCACTCTACTTCGATTAAGCGATCGGTATTTTCACCTTCTTGAATGTTTGGACAATCCGCGCGATGCACAGATACTCCGCGTCCTTTTGTTATAAACCCAACAATTTCATCTCCAGGAACTGGTGTACAGCAGCGTGATAAACGGATAAGTAGATTATCAATGCCTTTTACGATTACGCCTGATTCCGTACGACGTTTTTTCGCTTGATTGTTTTGCATTTCCTTAACAATCTTCTCTAAGGCTTCTTCCTTTTCACGTTCTTTTCGTTTCTTCTCTGCCAAGCGGTTAACAATTTGTTGAGCGGTTATACCACCTACGCCAACTGCCGCGTATAAGTCTTCTTCATTTGTATAGTTAAGCTTATCGAGAACTCGTTTAATATTTTCTGAGGAAAGGACTTCTTTTGCATCGAAATCCTGAGACTTAATTTCTTTTTCGATTAAATCCTTACCTTTTAGGATATTATCTTCACGTAAATGCTTCTTGAAGAATTGTTTGATTTTGTTTTTTGCTTGAGAGCTTTGTGCTAATTTCAACCAATCTCGACTTGGCCCAAAGGATTGCTTCGACGTTAAAATCTCGATGATATCCCCTGTTTTTAAAGGTGTATCTAACGGAACCATTTTCCCATTCACTTTTGCACCAATTGTTCGATTCCCTACTTCTGAATGGACACGATATGCAAAGTCAATTGGTACTGAGCCTGATGGTAATTCAATAACTTCCCCTTTTGGTGTAAACACGTAAACCATATCAGAAAATAAATCGAATTTTAAGGATTCCATAAATTCCTCTGCATTCGAAGACTCATTTTGGAACTCTAAAATTTCACGGAACCAAGTTAGTTTTTGATCGATCGTTTCTTTTTCACCGTGAATCGATTTACCTTCCTTGTATGCCCAGTGTGCTGCAATTCCGTACTCAGCAATCTGATGCATATCACGCGTTCTAATTTGTACCTCCAAAGGATCCCCAAATGGTCCAATGACTGTAGTGTGAAGTGATTGATATAGGTTTTGTTTTGGCATTGCTATATAATCCTTAAAGCGACCAGGCATTGGCTTCCATAGAGTATGTACAATTCCAAGTACAGCGTAACAGTCTTTAATGCTGCCTACTAGCACACGTACAGCTAATAGATCATAGATTTCGTTGAATTGTTTATTTTGTAAAACCATTTTTCGATAGATGCTATAGATGTGCTTAGGACGACCTGAGATATCTGCTTCAATCTCGACATCTCCTAATTGTGACTTTACTTCACGCATAACATTATCTAAATAGGCTTCGCGTTCGACACGTTTTCTTTTCATTAAACTAACAATGCGGTAATATTGTTGAGGATTTAAATATCTTAAGGCAGTATCTTCTAACTCCCATTTTACTTTTGAAATTCCAAGGCGATGAGCAAGTGGTGCGAAAATTTCTAAGGTTTCATTTGAAATACGTCTTTGCTTCTCTGCAGAAAGATGCTTAAGCGTACGCATATTATGGAGACGGTCAGCAAGTTTGATTAAAATAACACGGATATCCTGTGCCATGGCAACAAACATTTTTCGATGGGTTTCGGCTTGTTGTTCTTTTTTAGAAAGATATTTAATTTTCTCAAGCTTTGTTACCCCGTCCACTAGCATTGCAACTTCTTCACTAAATTCATTCACTAAATCTTCTCGAGTGACTGTTGTATCTTCTACGACATCATGAAGAAAACCAGCAGCAACGGTATCTGGATCCATTTGAAGTTCCGCTAATATCCCAGCAACTTGTATAGGATGTATGATATAGGGTTCCCCTGAACTACGTAATTGTTCTTTATGTGCTTCATTTGCTACTTCGTAAGCTTTCTTTACAAAGGCAACATGTTCATCATTCATATATGCTTTGACTAGCGCGAATACGTCTTCGGGCGTCAATATTTGCTCTTTCGCCATTTGTTGTCCACCTTGCTAAAAATTTTTCGATTAGGATATATAGTTACAATTGTATAAAATATTTGTACATGCTGTAAAGGCACGTCGGCAATTACTTTATAAAATATGGCTATTTTTATTTTTTTTTGTAGAAAAACTGGTAAAAACTTAATATTCATGTACGAAAAAGAAGCTGTCTCATGGATTTTGAGACAACTCTTTTTTCTTATTGAACCTCATCGATAGACTTAACAACAGTATGAGGAATTTGTTTCCATTCAACTTCCTTAAATAAGGCTACAATTGAAATTGGAATATAGGTCATCATGAAGAAAGGGAATGTAAAGGAATAGACAATTTTCTTCCACCCCGCACAATGAATTCTATTCCATTCAGTAATGGTAGTCATTAAAGCCATAAATAGCATAATACTATAATACATCCCTATAGATTGCAGCATGAGGAGAGTAGTATCACCAATACTTTCTTTCTCAAAAATACCTATCAAGACTGCTATATAAAACAATCCATTAACTAATATTGAGAAATTAGTAAGTATCATAGCTGGCATTATTGTCATCGTCATATCAAAGCACGAAAAACTGTTATGCTTTCGATTAAAAATACATCGCATTAAATCTTTACCATAATTCGATAAAACTTGATAAAATCCTTTTGCCCAACGTAATCTTTGGTGCCAGGAGTGTTTAAATGTTACTGGTTGTTCATCATAAAAAACTGCCTCTGAACAATACCCTATTTTAACTCCATTCAGAATTTGAAAAATAGAAAATTCTATATCCTCTGTTAGTAGATGATGAATCCACCCACCATTCTTTTTTATTATGTCGGAATGTACTAAAAATCCAGTTCCAGAAACTGCACAGCTAGCATTTAACTTCATCCTCGGCAGGTTCAAATATTCTGCTTCATGTAAAAACCAAAGAGCATAGCCAGCAGTAATCCAATTTTGATCGAAGTTTTTAGAATTCCGATAGCTTGTTACAACCTGATAGCCTTGATTGAAGGTTTGATTCATATTAAGAATATAGTTTTCATCTAGTAAATTATCTGCATCAAAAATAAAATACCCATCATATTTTTTTGAAGAAAATTCGTTATTTATAATCTTGAACATAAAATCAAGTGCATAGCCTTTGCCAATTTTATGGTTATTAAATCGTTCTCGTACGATTGCGCCTACTCGTTTTGCTACATCAGCCGTTTTATCTGTACAATTATCAGCAATAACAAAAATATCAACATATTCTTGAGGATAATTTTGTTTTCGAATACTTTTGATCAATTCTCCTATTACAAGCTCTTCATTTCTTGCTGCAATGATTACTGCATATTTGTTTAACCGTGCATCTTTTGGCAAGTATTTTTTATCTCTTTTACTCTTAAAAGCCACAAGCATATAGATAAACTGATATGAGTAAAGCAATAAAAAAACTAGAAATGTGACCATATTAAAATGCTGCAGAAACGATGATACAAAAGAATCCAAGGTGCAACCTCCATGACATCAATTTTATACTTCTAATATTATTCCCATTCAAATTGTTATTATATACCACTTTTACTAATATTAGATAAAGCCAATATTAATCTAGCGTAAAATAATTGTAATTAAAATCCCAGGCAAAAGTCGAAATCCAAAATAAAAAAGCTGCTTAAAAGTTTTTACACTTTTAAACAGCTCTTACTTAGAATTAGTATTGGATTAAAGTTTTTACTGGATAATTCCCAATTTTTTCGCGACCATTTAATTCATTTAATTCAATGATAAATGCACAACCCGCTACTTCTCCGCCTAATTTTTCAATTAACTGGATTGTAGCGTCAACTGTACCACCAGTTGCTAATAAGTCATCCACGATTAAAACTTTTTGTCCTGGCTTGATAGCATCCATATGCATTGTTAACACGTCTTGTCCATATTCTAGACCGTATTCTACACGTACAACCTCACGAGGTAATTTTCCCTCTTTACGAACAGGTGCAAAACCAATCTCAAGTGCATAAGCTACTGGGCAGCCAATGATGAAACCGCGAGCTTCAGGACCTACGATAATCTCTGCCCCTACTTCTTTTGCGAATTCCACGATTTTGTCTGTAGCATATTTAAATGCTGGCCCATTATCCATAATTGTTGTGATATCCTTGAAGCTAATACCTTCTTTTGGCCAGTTTTCTACAGTTGTTACATATTGTGTTAAATCCATTACTAATTTGTCCTCCTTAGGAATAGTTATATTCCCTCATTCGTTCATTAAACCATTGTTTTAGTTCTATATATGGTGCATACAAAAGTTGTTGTTCCAATTCAATCTGTTCCACTCTTTGTTTATAAACTCTAGCTTCAGTTAGAGATCGTTTTGGCACATTACTATTTACTGTTGTCAGACCATTTTCTATTGTAACAAAACCTAGCTCAAAAAACACGTTTGTCATAAATTTTATTATTTCAACATTTAAACCGATATGCTTAGCCAATTTTTCGATATGCATCTGCAGGTTAAAATTAGGACGTTTTTTCAAAAAGCCGTAATACCAACTAAAATGCTCCCTAGTCGGCATACCATTGAAATATTTAGACTCTGGTGTATAAAAGACTGCATATATTCGTTGCGGCTTAGCTTGTTCAATCAATTTCTCTAAAGTTTGTGCACTTTTAGGCAAATCTAATAGCACAATATTAGAAGAAAGATTTTTCATATCTTCTTCATTCGTTACTAGATGGATTGGATTTGTAAATTGCTCCTCAAATGCCTGTAAAGTTGATTGTTGGAAGGCAATCAAGTCGCAATCCTTCTGAGGCAGATTGTTACTCCATTTTTGAGCTTGATTTTTCCCTCTGTAATCATATAGCTGCCACTCATTTGTTTGAACATCTGTAATCATTAATTGAGGCTTTTTCTTTCC
This sequence comes from Ureibacillus chungkukjangi, assembly GCF_044795995.1. Lineage (NCBI taxonomy): Bacteria > Bacillati > Bacillota > Bacilli > Caryophanales > Caryophanaceae > Ureibacillus > Ureibacillus chungkukjangi. Next base: position 2,501,901 of record NZ_CP085009.1, read on the forward strand.
TTGCCATTCATTAATTTGCAAATCTCCAACAAACGAGAGGTTCACTCCATAGGTAATTTCGTCATACAAGTGTCCTTTACTAAAACCGATTGCATCGATAAAGCCATGTGCATCTTCTAGCTCTAGCTTTAAATGGTTTTCACCGGCTCCAATTTTTCGCATAGAACGTACCTGCACATCCTGTAAGGCGTAAACAGGCTTTGCAAAACCAGTTCCAAATGGACCAAGCTTTTTTATTTCCTCAATTGCATCCACAGTGACTTCACTTATATCTACTGGTACATCTATAGAAAGCTTTGGTGTAAGCATCTCATCTGTTAGACATTCCAATGCTTGCTGATGAAGACAGCTGCGTATTTCATCGACATTCTCCAATGCAAAGGTCATACCAGCTGCCATTGGATGCCCCCCAAAAGAGGTGAGTATTTCTCGGTTTTTCGAAAGCTCTCGGTATAAGTGGAAGCCTTCGATACTACGACCAGACCCCTTTGCCGTTCCTTTTTCCGGGTCCAGTGATAGTACTATTGTAGGTCGATAATACTTTTCCACTAAGCGCGAAGCAACAATCCCGATAACACCCGGATTCCAGCCTTCTTTAGCGATGACTAAAACAAGGGAATTTGAAATTGTAGAATCATTTTCAATCATTTCTATAGCTTGTTCAGTAATAGTATTTACAATTTCTTTTCGTTCAACATTTTTTTGATTTAATAGTTTTGCTCCTGTTGTAGCGTCTAAATCATTATCACTCATTAAAAAGGCAACACCAGGATCTGCATCTCCTAATCTACCAATAGCATTTAGTCGTGGTGCAAAATAGAAGCCAATTGCATCTTCATCAATCTCTTGCTGTTTTACGCTCGTTACCTCACACAAAGCACGTACCCAAGGGTTATTAGTTGTTTTTAATTGCTTTATTCCCTGCTGTACAATATATCGATTTTCCCCTTCAAGTGGTACTAAGTCCGCCACAGTCCCAATAGCTGCAAACTCGTACAAATGATCTGGGACTTCTCCGTATAGTGCATGGGCTAATTTAAAGGCAACCCCTACCCCGGCTAGTTCTCCGAAAGGATAGTGTCCTTCAGGTACTCTAGGATGGATGATTACATCAGCTGGTGGCAATACTTCCCCCGCTTCATGGTGATCGGTAATGATAACGTCCATTCCAAGCTCTTTAGCCACTCGGACAGGTTCAATTCCACTAATTCCATTATCAACTGTAATAATTAATTGGACACCATCATTGTATGCTTTTCTAAATAACTCTTCATTTGGTCCATAGCCATGTGAAAAACGATTAGGAATACAAAATTCTACATCGGCTCCTAGATCCAGTAATACATTCATCATCACTGTGGTACTAGTAATTCCGTCGGCATCATAGTCCCCGTAAACAAGTATTTTCTCGCCATTGTTCAAAGCTTCTTCAATACGTTCTACAGCTTCTTTCATACCGTTTAATAGATATGGGTCATGAAGATTTGAACTATCCATATTGATGATTTTTTGAGCTTTTTCAACAGTTGTGTAGCCTCTTGCTGCTAAGATTTTCGCTGCTAGCGATGATATATTTAATTCTTTTTGTAGTTGTTTGATTAAATCTTCGTTCGGTTGCTCGACAACCCATTTTTTAGTTGATTGTATCATTTACTCACTTCCTCAAGTTCTCATTATACCGAAAATCCATGTGAACTTCTAATCTATAAAAATAGATTAATTGAGTAATTTTTACTGTTAGGAGAAGTTAATAGATAAATCTTGTGCCCATATTTACAAAGCAATAATATTTCATATAAAAAAAGACAAAGTGCAGAAGTTAAAAAGTACTTTGTCTTTAATGTTCTAAATTAAATGTTTATTAAACAACTGGCTCATCTGAACCCCATTGTTTCTTTTCTTTTCTTTCAACAGCAGTACCTTTTTTGTCCATTTCACGGGCTTTTAAAGAGTACCAAATTTGTGCTGCGATACAAATTGATGAATACATACCTGTTATTAAACCAATAAGTAAGGCGATAGAGAAATTTTGAATTGCTGGTGCACCAAATAGTAATAGTGCAACTACTACGATGATTACTGTTAGCACTGTATTTACAGAACGTCCCATTGTTTGGCGAAGAGATTTATTGACAATCTCAGCCAGCTCTTCTTTTGTTGTAATTTTACCTTTTCGATCCACATTTTCACGGATACGGTCAAACGTAACGATTGTATCGTTAATAGAGTAACCAACGATTGTTAAAATCGCTGCGATGAATGTAATGTCTATCTCTAAACGCAGCACACTGAATATTGCAACCATAAAGAATACGTCATGTACTAATGAAGCAATGGCGCCAATACCCATACGCCATTCAAATCTGAATGCCACGTAGATAATAATGCCCAATGCTGCAATAGCTAAGGCATACATCGCATTTTTCACTAGCTCTTGTCCAACAGTTGGTGAAACTGTACTTACGCTAGGTTCATGACCATAGTCTTCAAGCACTGTGGACTTATAGTCTAATATTTCTTGTTGTGTTAAATCTTCATTATACGTAATAACAGCCGTATTTTGCTCTTCACCTGAAATAACTATTTTTTCTGCCGGGAAGCCGATTTCCTCAACATATTCTGTTACTTCCTCTTGTGTTAACTGTTGATCTGCAAGTATTTCTACTCGAGTACCGCTAGAGAAATCAATACCCAGATTTAGCTTGAAGATACCAATAAGTATGGCTCCAACTATTAGAATACCGATTGAGAAGCTATAATATTTTTTACGATTTCTTACAAAGTCTAAGCGATCGAAATTCGTCGTTAAATCTAATGTTGCTAAACCTTCAGATGCATCATGAATTTTGGATTTACGAACGCCGTATAGGGCTGGACTATTAAAATAGCCGCTATTAATAAGTAAGCCTATTAAGATTCGTGATAACCATACAGCTGTAATAAAGCTTAGCACGATAGAAATCATTAAAGTAGTAGCAAACCCTTTTACCGAGCTTGTACCAAAGAAGAATAGTACTGCTGCTGCAAGTAAAGTTGTTACCTGTGCATCAATAATTGCTGATAACGATTGTTTTGAGCCATGCTGATATGCCTCTTTGACACTCTTGCCTACACGTAGTTCTTCTCGAATACGCTCAGCAGTTAGAATGTTAGCATCAACTGCCATCCCGATACCAAGAACAAGTGCAGCAATACCTGGTAATGTCAATACAGCATTGATTGCATTAAATACAACTAATACTAAGTAAGTAAATACCGATAATGTAATTATTGATACAAAACCTGGTAAGCGGTAGTAGAATAGCATGAAAATGAAAATGACTAGTACCCCTATTACACTCGCAAATACTGTGCTATTTAATGCTTGTTCCCCGAATTGAGCACCAACTGAGGTTGAATAAATTTCAGTTAACTTAACTGGTAATGCCCCTGCGTTTAAAACACTGGCAAAATCTTTTGTCTCCTGAACAGTAAAATTACCGCTAATCATTACGTCAGTTGTATTTAAAACCTGATCAACAGCTGCTGCAGAAACAAATTTCGGATCTTCCTTTTGGGCTTCAGCAGCATACGAATCAACGCCCTCTTCAAAATCTAGCCATACTACCAATAGATTTTGACCAATTCCCATTTGAGAAACTTGTTTTGTTACTTCCGCAAATTTAGCAGCATCTTTTAATGTAAGTGTTACGATTGGACTGTTTTGTTGGTCAAATGTAGCAGCTGCTCCACCTTCTTTTAAATCCGTCCCATCTAACAAAATATTGTCATTGACATCTCGGAATGTTAAGTTCGCCGTACTTGATAACAATTCACGTGCTGAAGATTGATCATCGATTCCTGCAAGCTGTACACGAATTCGATCTTCACCTTCAACTTGTATACTCGGTTCACTTACACCGAATTGGTTTATACGATTAGAAAGTGCAGTCGTTGTATCAGTCATTATAGCCTTTGTAATTTCCTGATCATCGTGCAGTGTTTCTACCTTGTATAAAACCTCAAACCCACCTTGTAAATCAAGCCCGAGTTTTACATCCTTCAAAACTCCTTGTACTGTTGCACCCATTGCAGCAAATAGTACAACTGCTATTAGTACAAAAGTAAAAATACGGCTTTTAAGCTTCATATGTAAATCCTCCTCAAATTAGTGTATACAGCTTGATGTATACACATTAGAAAAACACTATTTCACTGCATTTAGGCAGTAAATAGAATGTTGCGTGTTCTAATAGAATAGCTATAGAAAATAGATATCATATTAGACTTTAACAACTAGCAATTACTATCGCTTTTCATTTTCTATTAGTTTAAACAACTAAACTAAATAGGACTAGTTTATGTACAAAACTAATTATGAAACACGATTCGCTAGCTGTCAAACCAATGTACATGGTTTTATTTATCACTTTCTACAGTTTTGGACTTTAATAACTCTTGTAATTCGTGGTTACTTATGTCCTCAAACCAATTTTCTGAACGGAATTGCTGGATTTGGAAATAGCTAACAATTTCTGACGGCTTCACTGAATAAATAGTCTCGACTATTTCATATAATCGCAGTTCCTCTACTTTTTTTCGTCTCCATCTTTTCTTGATGCAAAAATTCCAGATATCCTCTAAAGTGATTCCATCATATTCATAGTAATTTATTTCATCCATTTTGCTTTGTAATACTGGTAAAACCTCTTTGTATAGCTGTTCGAACTGAATCATGACAATCCCCCCAACCAATAGTTTTAACTTACTACATTCAAGCATACAAATATTGTATCTGAAATTTCTTGAAATGAGAAGGGATTGAATGAATGAGTTCATTTGTTAAAGGAACTGTTTTTCTAACGTTTGTAATTTTTTTATCTAAATTGTTCGGCTTCATATATAGGATGCAGTTCATGCGGGTGGCCGGAGCAGAAGCTGTAGGTATTTACATGACTGCCTATCCTGCATTTATCTTCTTCGTGTCACTATTACAATTAGGTATACCTATTGCTGTTGCAAAAGTAATAGCTGAGCTCCATGCTAAACGAAGAGATCACCTATTAAAATCAGTTATGACAACAGCCACTAGATGGGCAATTATTTCGATTATCATTTTTACACCGTTACTGTTTTTGTTTATACCATACTTAGCTGGGACACTTTTACATAACGATGCAACAAGACTAACGCTTTATATTGGTTTAGGGGCTGTTCCGATTGTAGTTTTTTCAGCGCTAATAAGAGGGTATTTACAGGGTATTGCTGTTATTTCTGCAACTGCTTGGTCACAGATGCTAGAACAGGTTATTCGTATCGGGTTAATCACTTTACTTCTACCTTTACTTGTTACAGCAGATAACCCTGCTTTAACAGCGGGTTATGCAATGGGTATCACAGCATTTGGAGAGGTTTTCTCATTCATATATCTATACATTCACTATCAATATAAGAAAAAGAAAACAAAGAAATCAGAAGCAGATAAGGCCTATCCTGCGATGCCACTATTAAGAATTGCTGTGCCATCAGCAGGAAGCCGATTATTTGGGACATTTACTTGGTTTTTAGAGCCTATCGTTTTCCTAAAAGCCTTGACCGTTTCAGGGCTTACTGCAGTAGGAGCAACTACCTTGTACGGAATTATTTCAGGTGTACATGTACCATTGCTTTTATTCCCTTCCTTCATTCCAAACGCTCTAGCAATTGTTCTTATCCCAGCTGTCAGTGATGCTGTTGCAAGAAGTAATACTCAATTATTAAATGAACGGATTGGTATTTCTTTACGACTTTCTTCTTTAGTAGGCTGTTATGCTGCCACTTATTTCTTCATCCATGGTGATGAGCTTGCAATGAAGCTCTTCGACTTAGAAGAGAATCGTGGTTTTATGAAGATTTTAGCACCTATATTTTATTTCTATTATATTCAAAGTCCGCTTCACTCTATTTTACAGGCAATGGATGAAGCTCGTCCTGCTATGATGAATTCTATTTACGGTGGTTTAGGAAAGCTATTTGTTATGTTTGTACTAGCCTCTCAACCGTTTATACAAGAATACGGTGCCATTATTGCGATTGGCTTTGGTGTATTAGTTACTTCATTCTTGCATATGGCAACACTACGTGGACACAAAATGATTGCAGCTGGATTTAGATTTTTTGCTATTCCGTATGGGATTTTCATATTAACTTGCTTTTTACAAACCTATCTTATCCCTAAGGTATCATTTAATTTTTGGACAAACAGTGCGTTGACCTTGATTATCTTAACTCTATTATTAATCCTTACAAATCAAATCAAATGGAGTGACTTTAAAGTTTTACGCTCAGTCGTTTCACGTCGTTCTTAGTTGAACATGAAGCTCGTTGTCTTCAAAGCAGCAATAGAAGATATCCTTTATCCTTTTTTCATAGCCCTGTTTTTTAAGTTCACTTAGTAGCCATTCTTTTTCTTTGTTCATAAGCTTTAAATGCTTTTCAACGATATAACCATCCACAATTAGTGGCAGTATCAGTGGATCATCACTTTTTAAAAATATAGATAGTTTCCCTGAGGGTTCTAAAAAGGCATAGTCAATTTGCTGCACTGATGGAACCCTTTCTTCACGCATTTGTTGAAATAAGTCATCTAAATTATATCTCTGTTTTCGCATTTGCTCTTGGTCAATAACACCATCTCTTATAATTAGAGACGGATCTCCATCAATGACATCACGCATTTTTTTACTCTTTAAAGTTAATAAAGAATTGATAAATTGAATGATCAGTAAAATAATAATGGGGAAGATATTTTGAAAGACGGGTTTATCCACATCCTCTAAAGCAAACGCAACACATTCAGCGATTAATACAAAGACTACTAAGTCCATGATACTTAGTTCGCCAACTTCCCTTTTGCCCATAAGACGAAATACAACTAGTATAAAAATATACAGAAATACTGTTCTAATAAGAATCTCAATATAAGTTTCCATATATCCTCACCCTCCACTACTCATTTTGAGCACTAGAGGAAAGAAGTATGCATTGAAAAAGAATTTCTGCAATTTGTCCTAACAGCAAAAAAGCTTACTAAGCTCGGAGCTTGTCCGATTTAGTAAGCTTTTATTTTTGATATTATTTTTCAGTAAGTACTCGACCGATTGCTTGGCGCTCGAATTTTAAACGAGTTTTACCATCAACAAGAATGTAAACTGCAGCATCCTCAATAGCATCAACTTCACCATGTAGTCCACCAATTGTTACCACTTGGTCTCCACGTTTAATGCTGTTTTGCATTTGAGCAGTTTGTTTTTGTTTCTTTTGTGCTGGACGGATTAAAATGAACCACATCGCAACGAACATAATAAGAATTGGAAGTAAACCAACGATTGTATCCATAGTTATATGTCCTCCTTTCTAAATCTCACTTCTTAAGTATAGTATATTTCGAATAGAAAAAGCGATTTGAAACTATTATTTTTATGAAAATAATCACACTTTTTCATATTCTTCAAATTTCCGCCATATTAATAAGCTTATTTTTAGAAATTTTTAGCATTTGGCTTGTTAAATCCGTATTTTTCGAAGAATTCTTCACGGAAATCACCAAGACGATCCTCACGAATTGCTTGTCGAACTTGTTCCATTAATTTTAATAAGAAATGAAGATTATGATATGTTGTTAAACGAATACCAAAAGTTTCTTCTGTTCGAATTAAGTGACGCACATATGCACGAGTATAGTTTTTACATGTGTAGCAGTCACAGTTTGGATCAATTGGGCTGAAGTCGCGCGCATATTTTGCATTTTTCACGACTAAACGGCCTTCTGATGTCATTAGTGTACCATTTCGAGCAATACGAGTTGGTAATACACAGTCAAACATATCAATTCCGCGAATCGACCCATCGATTAATGAATCCGGTGAACCAACTCCCATTAAGTAACGTGGTTTGTTCTCTGGTAATAATGGTGTTGTAAATTCTAACACACGATTCATAATGTCCTTTGGCTCACCAACAGAAAGGCCACCAACTGCGTAACCTGGCAAGTCAAGCTCCACTAAGGCTTCTGCTGAACGTTTACGTAAATCCTCAAACTCTCCACCTTGTACAATTCCAAATAGACCTTGGTCTTCTGGACGTGCATGAGCTTCTTTACAGCGTTTTGCCCAACGTGTTGTACGGTCAACGGAATCTAACATATATTCATAAGTTGCAGGGAATGGTGGACATTCATCAAATGCCATCATAATGTCAGACCCTAGATCATTTTGAATTTCCATTGCTTTTTCCGGACTTAAGAAAAGCTTGTCCCCGTTTAAATGATTACGGAAATGAACACCCTCTTCCTCGATTTTACGGAAGTCGCTTAATGAAAATACTTGAAAACCGCCTGAATCTGTTAAAATTGGACGATCCCAGTTCATGAATTTATGAAGACCACCAGCTTCTTTTACAATATCATTACCTGGACGCAGCCATAAGTGATATGTGTTAGATAGAATAATTCCTGCTTCCATCTCTTTTAAATCTTCTGGTGACATTGTTTTTACCGTTGCTTGTGTTCCTACTGGCATAAATGCCGGTGTTTCAAAGGAACCATGGGGAGTATGTACAATCCCAAGTCGAGCTCCTGTTTGTTTACATGTTTTAATCAATTCATAAGTTACTGCTGGTTTAGTCATTAAAAATTTCTCCTTCTTGTGGTGTAAAAACAGTACACCAATTAGTCTTTAGGTTTCCCCGATTAGTTAATCAAGTTTTCGAAAATAAATTACGAGCGAGCAGGTCGAATAAACATTGCGTCACCAAAGCTAAAGAATCGATATTTTTCTTCCACTGCTCTATTATACGCATTTAAAATAATATCTCTAGAAGTTAACGCACTTACTAGCATTACTAAAGTAGATTTAGGTAGATGGAAGTTCGTAATTAGCCCATCAATAGCTTTATATTCAAAGCCTGGATAGATAAAGATATTTGTCCACCCTTGCTCAGCACGAATCTCGCCCTCGTATTTTTGTGCAATAGTCTCTAAAGTTCGTGTAGAAGTAGTACCAACTGCAACAACCTTACCACCATTTGCTTTAGTTCGATTAATCGTTTTTGCTGCTTCTTCTGTTACACTATAAAACTCAGAATGCATATCATGGCTTTCAATGGATTCTACACTTACAGGACGGAATGTACCAAGTCCTACATGTAAGGTAATAAAGACAATTTCGACGCCTTTTTCTTTAATCTGCTCCAAAATTTCATTGGTAAAATGTAACCCGGCTGTTGGAGCAGCTGCAGAACCAATTTCTTTAGAGTAAACGGTTTGATAGCGTTCGCGATTTTCCAATTTCTCATGGATATATGGAGGAAGTGGCATTTCACCTAGCTGATCTAAAATCTCATAAAAGATACCGTCATAACTAAATTTAAATAGACGACCACCATGATCTAGCTCTCCTGTACAGATTGCTTTTAGTAGCCCGTCACCAAATGTAACTTCTGTCCCAACTTTGACACGCTTGGCTGGTTTAACTAGAGTTTCCCATTCATCATCATTTCCTTGCTTCAGCAAAAGAACCTCGATATGTGCACCTGTTTCTTCCTTGACACCAAAAAGTCTGGCAGGCATAACTCTTGTATCATTTAAAACAAGACAATCCCCTTTTTGTAATTCATCTACAATTTGTGGGAAGTGACTATGTTCAACCTCACCTGTTTTACGATCTACAATCATTAACCGACTTGCTGTTCGGTCTTCTAATGGCGTTTGAGCAATTAGCTCTTCAGGTAAATGGAAATCAAAATCTTCTACTTTCATTTTTACAACTTCTTTCATTATGATTGTTCTGGATAAGTATAACCAAAATGGTCATAGGCTAATTTCGTTGCTTCTCGACCTCTTGGTGTTCTTTGAATAAACCCAATTTGCATTAAATATGGTTCATATACGTCCTCAATTGTCTGGCTTTCCTCACCGATAGAAGCAGCAATTGTATCAAGGCCAACTGGACCGCCTCGGAAGCGCTCAATCATGCTAACCATCAGCTTATGATCGATATGATCAAGTCCTTGAGGATCAACTTGCAGTAATTCGAGTGCTTGGTTGGCTAATGGATGTGAGATAGATCCATCCCCTAACACCTGAGCATAATCACGAACCCGTTTTAATAAGCGATTGGCAATACGTGGAGTCCCTCTGGAACGACGCGCTATTTCTCGTGCAGCCAGTCGATCGATTTCCACATTAAATAATTGACTACTACGTAAAACAATTTCTACTAGTGCCTCTTCATCATAAAAATCAAGTCTCAATAAAACACCAAATCGGTCTCTTAATGGGGCTGATAAGGCACCAGCTCTTGTTGTAGCACCAACTAAAGTAAATGGCGGTAAATCCAAACGTATCGACCTTGCCTCTGGTCCCTTCCCTACTACAATATCTAAGCAAAAGTCCTCCATAGCAGGATAGAGAACCTCTTCTATCGCTCTTGGGAGTCTGTGTATTTCATCTATAAATAAAACATCTCCCGGTTGCAGCGAGCTAACAATGGCTGCTAAATCTCCAGGTCGTTCAATCGCAGGTCCACTTGTTAAACGAATATTTACATCCATTTCATTTGAAATGACTGTTGCTAACGTGGTTTTCCCTAATCCAGGAGGTCCATATAATAATACATGATCTAAACTCTCTTGACGGAGCTTTGCAGCTTCTATGAAAATACTTAAACTTTCTTTTACCTTATGCTGCCCAATATATTGAGAAAGCTTTTGTGGTCTAAGTGATAGCTCATATTGCTCATCAAAATCATTTGATTCACTTGAAATAATTCGTTCGGACATGATTCCTCCTCCTTACTTCATTTTTAGCAACAGCTGCAATGCTTGTTTCATATAGCTTTCAGTTGTCGTAAGCTCGCCATTATCCTCTAAGCTAGGTCTAATTTTCGTTAGCTCCTTATCAGAGTACCCAAGTGCAAGTAATGCTAAGATAGCTTCCTCTAGTTCTTGCTTGTTCGGATTCACGCCAAATAACGGTAATTCATCCTCTGAACTCGGCAATTCTACCTGCTCGAGTAATGAACCAAGCTTTCCTTTTAAATCGAGAATCATCTGTCTTGCAGTCTTTTTTCCTACGCCAGGAAATTTAACTAAAAATGCTTCATCTTCCATTTCAATAGCTGAAATTACTTGTGAAGGATTTCCACTAGCTAAAATAGCTAACGCTCCCTTTGGACCTATTCCTGAAACTTGAATAAGTTTGCGGAATAGCTCTCTTTCATCAAGAGATCTAAAGCCAAATAGCATCTGGGCATCTTCCCGTACATGCATATGTATAAAAATTTGTTGAAGCTCTTCTTTTATACGAAAGGCAAAAGGATTTGGTGTGAATATCTGCCAGCCTAAGCCTTGCTGCTCTAAAACTACATACTCTGGTGTAATACGTTTTATTTGTCCAATTATATAATCATACATCTTCGTTCCCCCACATTCACTGCTATAAATTATAGCATATTGTTCGGTCATACCCCGAACAAATTCAACTGCCTACTCTTTAAAACTAGTTTAAAAATTCGATAGAAGAACACAACTCGACCCTATTAGATCGAGTTGATGTTTTTTCTTCTTGCAATGGTTTTTCGCCAAAAGAAAGACCGTCCTTTTAGACGGCCGAGTTGACTTTATAGTTTATAAATGATTCTTTCATTTTATCATAAAATCCGTTATTAGTGACGGTTCGAATATAATTTTTCAGTTTGTATCATTAATTCAGGCCAATGCCTTAAAGCTTTTTCTGTAAATGGCATTAGATAGTCTAAGAAGGCTTCTCTTTCATATTTGCCTAATTGCAGTACATAAAGCCATTCTCTTAGCAGCTCATTGGGATACTGCAAGTAATTGATTTTCGGCAAGCAAAGATGATATAAAAATGGATTTTCATTTAATAATTTTTCTAGGTCATAATTAATTGTAGGTAATACGCGATGCATCCAAAGAAGCATTTCTTCCGCCGAATCACCTACAACCGCCAAATCAAAATCGATTAATTTCATCTTTTTGTCTTTGCAAATTAAAAAATTGTGATGCACAACATCGCCATGCAACAATGTTAGCTTCCCATTTATTTTATGCTTTTGCTTACGCATTTGTTTTAGTACCCTACTTGCATACAACGTTATATCATAATAAGCATGCTGCAGTATCGGCAGCAGCTCTTTTTCATTGATTAAAAAACGTTCCAATCGAGCATTCCATTTTTGATATAGCTGTTGTCTCGGTAAAATGACCTGGTTGGTCCAATCAATTTTATCTCCTGTGTCATGTAATGCTTTTAGGATTTTGAAGCTTTGTTTTCGATGCGATTCGTTTGAAAAATCTGCACTAAAGCTTCCATGCTGCCAATATTGCACAACTAAATCTTCATCCTTACTTTTAACTAATGGAATAACATATGGAAACTTTATATCCTCAAGTTGACTGTGAATTGTTTTGACCTTTTCTGCAACATTGATATGATCGTATTTTTTTATAAACAACGTCCCTTGAGATGTCTCTTTCTTCCATATATTGCTCTTGATTTGCATTTTAATAATTCCAAGGTTTGTTTTGTGTTAAATAAGGGTTATAAGGATATCCTTGGCAGTTAGGCTGCATCATTTGTTGTGGCAAACCTTGTTGCATATTATATGATCCATAAGGGTTTTGAGGATAAGGATAAGCGCTGTTTCCATAGTTGTATCCATCTTGATAGTAGTTAGCTACTTGCCCATGGTCAGCCATTTGGTCGTATGGGTTATACTCATCAAAAGCTTGTGGTCCTACCTCTGGTTCACAATCCTGTTCAACCATATTTGCTTTCATCTCTGAAGAATCTAGTAACCACTCTGGTAATCCATCATGATGTTCCTCATAGGGACCTTCCATCGCAGGAGCTACATCTGTCATTGGCGCCATATCATAATTTGGCTCGAAATACGGCATTCCATAAGGCATCATTTCTTGTGCAGGATATCCTCCTCCACAGCCACAGTCATGTTGCTGCTGAGGCATTTGCTGGAAGTCAAATGCTGCTTGCTGAAAATGTGGTTGTTCTTGACATCCACATGGGTGTGGTTGATGGAATTGCTGTTCTTGACATCCACATGGGTGTGGTTGATGGAATTGCTGTTCTTGGCAACCGCATGGGTGTGGTTGATGAAATTGCTGTTCTTGGCAACCGCATGGGTTATGGTAATATACTGGCTCATGACCTACACATGGTTGTGGTGGTTGACAGTATACGTAAATAATCTGCGGCTGTACTGGTATTTGAACATACTCTACTTCTTTTTCTACTGTTGTTTCGACATTTGTTTCAACTTGTGTTTGCGGTACTTGAATATAAATCGGCTGCGGCTGTGGCGTCGGTTGTGGTGCTGGTACTGGCGCCGGTAAAGGTTGTGGCTGCTGGAAATGCATTTGTGGCGCAAAATCAAATTGAAATTGCGGCGTCAGTTCTACTTGCGGCGCCGGTTGAGGCATAGGCATTGGTACTGGCTCAGGAATTGGTGCAGTTTCCTTAGCCTTTGGCGCTTCTTTAACAGGTTGAGCTTTTTCGACAGGTTTTGTTTGCTGTACTTTTGGTGCAGTAGCCATTTCTTTCGACATCGGTGCAGTTTGCTGAGCTTTTGTCATTGTAGACTTCAGTGCTGCTGTACCACCTTCAGGTAAAATAATCTCCATACCGGGAACAATATAATCAGGGTTAGCCAAATGCGCATTTAAACGTTTAAGTTCATCAAGCCCAATCCCATACTGTTTAGCAATACGCCAAAGAGTCTCACCTTTTTGAACAATATGAATTCGCACAAACATCCTCCTTTTCTCGTTTTATAATATGTGATTCATATGAAAAGGACACAAAAAATTAAAACGCTTTGTGTAGTTCCTCGTGATAAACTATGAATGATAGAGTGATGTATATACATGAAATTCCATATGAAAGAGGTATTATAATGAAAAAAATGTTAGGCGAGGATCGTCGACATGAGCTACTCCATATTTTAAAAACTAAAAATGAGCCAATCACTGGAACAGACTTGGCAAAACACGCGAATGTCTCTAGACAAGTCATAGTTAACGATATGAATTTACTAAAAGCACGAAACGAACCAATTGTTGCAACAAGTCAAGGTTATGTGTATTTAAAGCGTGAAGATAAATCTGAGGTTTTCGAGCGGAAAATCGTTTGTCTACATACAGCAGAGCAAGCTGAAGATGAAATGTTAACAATTGTAGACTGTGGTGTCACTCTAAAAAACGTGATCATAGATCATCCCGTATACGGTGAAATTACCGCATCCATGATGTTATCAAATCGACACGATGTAAAAAGCTTTCTTCAACGGGTAAATGATACAAAAGCAAATTATTTATCGGTCTTAACTGACGGTACTCATTTGCATGAGATTTCTGCTTCATCTATAGAACTTTTAGATCGCACAGAGCAAATGCTAAGAGAAAAAGGCTACTTAGTTGAAGAATGAAGGCCCAGGCTTTAACTAAACAAAAAGAGTGGGCTTGAAAATTTGAGAAGCCCACTCTTTTAATGTAAAAACCTTTCTAGCTCTTCTTTGGTTGGAATCCGACATTCGGTTTGCTTCATTAGCTTATGGCGATTTTTTGCCACAACATCATAGACAGTATTTCTTAAAAATTTTGGAATGATTAGAAATGGGTACAACAATTTCCACATACCATCTAACCTTCTACAAATTTTTAAAGCTGCTGTAGATTTTACATAGCTACTATTTCCTTCAATGAATATTAGACTGTCAGTTGTTTTCGGTATTTGAAATTCTTCTAACAGCTTTTGCCCAATTTCACTTTGAAGAGAAGCAAATTTAAAATATTTTTTTTGATCTCGTTTTATAATAAATTGAACACTAGTATTACAAAAGTGGCATTCCCCATCAAAAAGTATGATATTCATATCTACCCCTCTTTTACTCTCGTGTTAAAAATGTATAATATGTACCAAGAGATTTCACATTACAGCCAAGTGCAGCTAGCTCTTCCATTGCTCCTTTCATCATCGCTCCATTTTCATCTGCATGTACATCCATGATGAAAAAATACTCCCCTAAACCAGTTTTTAAAGGTCGGGATTCAATTTTACTCAAGTCCAGTTTACGCCAAGCAAATACAGAAAGTACTTGATGCAATGCCCCTGAAACGTTTACTGGCAATGTAATCATCAACGTCGTTTTCGCTTTTCCCTCTGAGTGATCGACTGGAAGACGGGTATTACTTTTTGATAGAACTAGGAATCGCGTATGGTTAAACTGAAAATCATGAATATTTTTTTGTACAATCTCTAAATCATATTTCTCTGCGGAAGAGACATTACCGATTGCAGCAATACAACGGTCTGGATTTTCTGATACCAGCTTTGCGGCTGCAGATGTTGAAGAATAACGCTGCAAAGGAACTGAGCTAAAACGATAATACAAGTATTTATGACATTGCGCGAGAGCGTGAGGATGAGAATAAATTTCTTCAATGCTTTGCCAATTGTCTTTTTGATTTTTGTGTACCATTAAATGCTGTTGAATTTTCGATAAGCAATCGCCAACAATATATAAATCGGCTTCATGATATAAATAATCTATCGTCAAGGTTACCGTACCTTCTATTGTGTTTTCCAGCGGTACTACTGCTAGGTCTACTTTTTCCTCAGATACCGCCTCGATGCACTCAGGTATCGTTGAAAAAGCCTCAAGCTCCTCATTAGGAAATAAACTCTTTGTCGCCAAGTATGTAAAAGAAGCTTCAGGCCCTAAATACGCAATCCTTTGATGTCTCTCTCCATTCCTCAATCTTTTCTCCCCCAAATTCTAACAAGTGTCATTTTTCAATCTTTTCTATATTGAAAAAGAGAGAGCAATATTAAGTCTTTGCTCTCTTCTTTATTGTACTACTTTTAAGTTAAAGTGCACCAGAACTGATTACTTCTGCTGATTCAACAAATTCTAATTTTTTTAGTTGTTGAATGAGTTCATCAAGTTCGTATACCATGCTCGTTACGTCTAAGGATAGCGTTACATTCGCTCTGCCCTGAATAGGGATAGTTTGATGTATCGTTAAAATATTGCACTGTGCTACCGTAATAATCTCTAACAGACTTGCGAGTGTTCCTTTTTCATCTTGCAATTGTATAAAAATCGTTAGGATTCGTTCGCGTACAATGGAGTGAAAAGGAAAAACGGCATCTCGATATTTATAAAATGCGCTTCGCGATAAATCCACTTCTTTTACCGCATCCCAGATTGAAGAAACTGCTCCACTTTGTAATAGATGCTTCGCTTCTAAAGTTTTTTGCATAGCATCTGTTAGCACATCTTCCCGAACTAAATAATACCGTTGATTGGCAACGTTTTTCATGCTCTCCCCCCAAAATCTTCTACGATCCAAAATCTATAAGGTTATTCTATAAATTCAAATTCGAATTCCATTAGGCGGACGATATCTCCATCTTTTGCTCCACGCTCACGTAAAGCATCGTCTACACCCATACCACGTAATTGTCTTGCAAATCGACGAATACCATCTTCACGACTGAAATCAGTCATTTTGAATAGACGTTCGATTGAGTAGCCTGACAGTACATAAGCCCCGTCATCATCACGAGTAATTTCGAAGTCGTCACCTTTTTTCTCATATTTATAAAGTACAGTTGCATCACTATCCTCCGCAACCACATCATTTAATTCGAAGTGAGGTGTAACTTCAAGTAAGTCTGCGATTTCAAATAATACAGGTTTTAAGCCTTGTCGTGATACAGCAGAAACTGGGTAAACCTTAACAGAATCTCCAATTTTTTCTTTAAATCCTTTTAGGTTTTCTTCAGCATCTGGCATGTCCATTTTGTTTGCTACAACAATTTGTGGTCGTTCTGTTAAACGTAGGTTGTATTGTTTTAGTTCTTCGTTGATTGTTAAAAAGTCATCATATGGTTCACGGCCTTCCATACCAGACATATCGATAACATGAACAATTACTCTTGTTCTTTCGATATGACGAAGGAATTGCATCCCTAATCCAACACCCTGATGTGCTCCTTCAATCAATCCAGGTAAATCTGCCATTGCAAAGCTTCGTCCATCTTCAGTTTCAACCATCCCAAGATTAGGAACAATTGTTGTAAAGTGATAAGCACCAATTTTTGGTTTAGCAGCAGACACTACAGATAGTAATGTTGATTTACCTACACTTGGGTACCCAACTAACCCTACATCAGCTAGTACTTTTAATTCTAATATAACATTTAAGTCTTGTCCTGGCTCACCTTTTTCAGCAAGTTCAGGAGCTGGGTTTGAAGGTGTTGCAAAGCGGCTATTCCCACGTCCGCCACGCCCGCCACGTGCGATAATGGCAGTTTGTCCATGCTCAACTAGATCAGCAATAACAGCTCCAGTTTCTTCATTCATAACTACTGTACCTGGTGGAACTTTTACCACTAGGTCACCAGAGTTTCTTCCGTGCATCCCCTTGCTCATTCCATGCTCACCACGGTCAGCTTTAAAATGACGTTGATAACGGAAATCCATTAGAGTTCTTAGTCCTTCCTCTACTAGGAAAACGACATTTCCTCCATTTCCTCCATCGCCACCTGCTGGTCCACCATTTGGTACATATTTTTCACGACGAAAGGCAACCATACCGTCCCCGCCGTCTCCACCTTTGACAAAAATCTTGACGTGATCGACAAACATTACATTCACTCCTGTTCTATGCTCAAAGCATATTTCCACTCATTAGTAGTTTGCTCATATGTTTGAACCTTTAAATTGTTATTCTCTTCATGATCGAAAATTTGAGCTTCCCACTTCCCTTTCAGGTCAAAAAGCAAAGTGAATTCGTTCTCATTTGATTCGATTGAGATCTCTAGCTGTTGTTCTGAAAAAGGATCTAGAGTATCGTATACATGAATAACTGTCTTTTCTAAGTATTCTACAATTTGCTCATCATTTTTCATATCAATTGGAAAAGATATATTACTATTTATGGTAGTTTCAAATGCTTGAAATCTCCATTGTATAGTTTGTAGCCATTCCCCAGTTTTAGGTAATTTTAGTTTATTGATATTTGAAAGAGTCTTACTTTGCTCTGAAAATTTTTCAATCAGCGATTTTGCTTCTTCAATTCTACCCAGATCTAAATTCATTTTTAATAATTGAATTTGATTCATATAATCATGATTAGCAAATCTTAAAACATCATTAACCGAAAGTGTTGAAGTTTTCATAGTTAACCTCCAAACTTAAATAGAAAAATTCTACCAATATGTTTATTAGTATAACAAGTTTTTCTATTTTTCGCTTTTGTTTGCTCTAAAGCGTGTAGTAATACTATAAGAAAATTTCAGATATCCATAGATATGTACCAGTAAATTGTATAAATCAAAAGGAATTATATTAGCATAACTCCTCCAATAAATGAAAAAGGACTGCTGGCTAGCAGTCCTTTTTGATAATATATACTATTAAGCTTCTTGAGCTGCAGGGTATACACTAACTTTTTTCTTGTCGCGACCTAAACGTTCGAATTTAACAACACCGTCAACTTTAGCATAAAGTGTGTCATCTCCACCGCGGCCTACGTTTGTACCTGGGTAAATTTTTGTACCGCGTTGACGGTAAAGAATTGA
Organism: Ureibacillus chungkukjangi; assembly: GCF_044795995.1. Classification (NCBI taxonomy): domain Bacteria; kingdom Bacillati; phylum Bacillota; class Bacilli; order Caryophanales; family Caryophanaceae; genus Ureibacillus; species Ureibacillus chungkukjangi. Next base: position 2,520,544 of record NZ_CP085009.1, read on the forward strand.
ACCACCAGTTACGAATTGACCATCAGCACGTTTAGCACCAAGGCGTTTTGACTCAGAGTCACGTCCGTTCTTTGTAGAACCTACCCCTTTTTTCGAAGCGAAAAATTGAAGGTCTAAAGAAAGTAACAATTTCATATCGTTCCACCTCCTACTAGGCTACTTGGTTGTAGTTAATTTTGATATATTGTCCATAAGTTTGAACCATCGAGTAAACTTGAGCTGTCATAACTTGGACAATAAGTTGTAATTTTGCATCGACTTCTGCGTCAATATCAGTAGGAAGATCTACACGAAGATAGCCTCCACCTTCTGTTGCCTGGTCGATTTTCGGCTCGATTTGTAATAATGCATAAATGGCATTTACAGTACCAATGGCAATTGTAGATGCACCTGCACATACTAAATCCTTACCTGTTTGATCGTACTCGGCATGACCTGAAAATTCGAATGCAGAAACATGTCTATTTTCATCGTGATGAATTGTAACAGTTATCATTTCATTCACCTCGACTCTTAAGCGTTGATAGTTTCAACTACTAATTTAGTGTAAGGTTGACGATGACCTTGTTTACGACGGTAGTTTTTCTTCGCTTTTAGTTTGAATACAGTAATTTTTTTCGCGCGTCCTTCTTTTACAACTTTCGCTGTAACAGTAGCACCTGCAACAGTTGGAGCTCCAACTTTTACTGTTTCTCCACCTACGAATAAAACTTTATCAAAAGTAACTACTTCGTCAGCTTCAACACCTAGTTTTTCAACATAGATCTCTTGTCCAGCTTCTACTTTGATTTGTTTTCCACCAGTTTCGATAATTGCGTACATTAAAATGCACCTCCTCTTAGACTCAGACTCGCCTGTAACGAAAGGTGTTCGAAAATCGACACTTTAAAACCTTCCCAGAGCGGTTGTAGCACGGGTGCTACAAACAATAACATTACAATACTATCATAGGATAGAGTTTCAAGTCAACCGTTTAATAACATGTTTCTCAAATGCAAAACGGTATTTTCTAAATCGCCAAGCATTCACGATTTGTATAAATAAAAAGATACTCAGTACGAGTAAAAATAAAGTTTTTGGTAATAAAATAAACGTAATAATAACAGTAAACGTAATTAATATGAGTGAAATCGTTAAATATAATTCGACCATTCGAATGCGTGGGCAAAAAATATGAATAAGTGCCATAATAATACGACCACCATCCAACGGCCAAATGGGAATGAGATTAATTCCAAGTAAAACAATTTGAATTTTCAATACCAAATCGGCTAACAAAGGATCGAGAAACGGTGTTACCGCAATACAACAAAGTGTGGCAATCGGTCCACCAAGTGCAATAATCAGTTGCTTTTTAGGAGCAATTGTATTACCACCCTTTAGTTCAATTTCTCCTCCGTATGGCATTATAACACATCGCTCTACCTTAACCTTACAAAAGAAGGCAGCAAGGATATGTCCAACTTCATGAATAATTAAAGATGATAATATTAGAGCATAAAAAGAAACATTCCCATATAACACAATGGTAAACAGAATCGGCAAAAATAATGGATGAATGGTCATACGCATCATGATTGCGTATGCTCTTTCATCCATTCTAAAGTTTCCTCTAGGTTTAATACCTTGCCGCCTTCTTCTATTTTTATATATAAATCCCCAGGTTCCTTATTTGCAAGGGTCCCCCCTCGTTCTATTGATGTATAGGGCAATAATGAAAACGAATCCACATTTCCATATGTGACAGTAGTATCATTCTCATAGTAAACGGATATTGTTTTGCCCGTGTGTTTTGTATGACCTGTATATACAACAAGACCATTTTCGATAGCAAGAATCGGAATTGCTTCTTCAAATGTTAACAAGTAACCATGGTCATACGCTTTTACAGAAACAAAGGACAACAGCTCTTTGTTTACCGTTTCTGATGAGACCGTGATTTTCTCAGCTGCATCCTGACCAAATACTTCTCGTAACACATTTCGCATAATCGTTAGATCTTCAGAGCTATAGACAATTTTTTTCACATCTACTGCTAATTCTCCTCTCTCCTGGAGTTGCGTACCTAATATGACGACCCCGCAGAGAACAATAGCCGCTATCCATTTCCATTTCTTGTTCACTACCTCATCCATTCTCTTTTTCATAGTATATGAAAAATATAAAAATACGATTCTAGTGGAAATGAAAAGATACTGTCCGATTAAGTCGAAACAGTCAATAAAATTATTTCCAAGCCACGTATTTAAAAGAACACCTAAATATAAAAACAAAAAACTGCAGACATACTCGAAATTTTTCGAGTCCATCTACAGTTTGCAATACACTTAGCTCTATTTTGAGAAGATAGAAATAAATTTTTTAAACATGCCCTTAGAATTATCTTCGATAGACATTAAAGGAACCGATTCCCCTAGTATTCTTCTTGCGATATTTCGATATCCCAAAGAAGCCTTACTATTTGGATCCATGACGATAGGTTCACCTTTGTTAGATGAACTGATAACATCCTCACTATCAATCACAATCCCTAATAAATCAACAGATAAATGCGTTGTAATTTCATTAATATCCAATGCATCTCCGGTTTTCATTAAATCTTTACGAATACGGTTAATAATCAATTTTGGTGGTTCAATATTTTCCTGTTCAAGTAGTCCGATGATACGGTCTGCATCTCGAACAGCAGAAATTTCAGGAGTTGTTACGACAATAGCACGATCAGCACCTGCTACTGCATTTTTATAACCTTGTTCAATACCCGCAGGACAGTCAATTAAAACATAATCATATTCACGCTTTAACTCGTCTACTAAACTCTTCATTTGCTCTGGATTTACGGCATTTTTGTCCGTTGTCTGAGCAGCAGGCAATAAAAATAGTTTCTCATCAACTCGTTTGTCCTTAACTAACGCTTGATGAATCTTACAGCGACCTTCTACGACATCGACTAAGTCATAGATAATTCGATTATCTAAACCTAACACTAAGTCTAAGTTACGTAAACCAATATCTGTATCTACTAAACATACTTTTTTCCCTTGAAGAGCCAATGCAGTTCCCAGATTGGCAGTTGTTGTTGTTTTACCTACTCCGCCTTTACCTGAAGTTATTACGATTGCTACACCCACATTAGCTTCCTCCTTTAATCGTACTTAATAATGGACGTATTTTTCTTACTTCTTGTACTCGTTCATATGAAATTATGCCATCTCTATTAATATATGCAAAGATTTGGTCAGCATTTTCTTTAACAAAGGGTTTTTCGTTGGACATAACTTCGATCTGATCATCAATTAAAACGTGAGTAGGTTCAAAATGTGATGCAACGACTATCGCCTCTTTGTTTCCATTTACACCTGCATGGGCAATTCCTTTTAAATTCCCTAGAACATAAATACTTCCACCAGCTTCAATTTTACCATTTGGATTTACATCACCAATAACAACAATATTTCCATCAGTTTTTACTATTTGACCAGAGCGAATAATCCCTATATAGGTTTCACTCTGATCCGTAAGTACTTTCTCATTACTTTCTTCAATTGTTATAACATCACTGTGCACTTTTGAAACGTGCATATTACCAGGGCCTTCTACAATTGCGATGAGTTCTTTTTGCTGCGCACTCAGTAGGTAGCGATTTCCAAGATGTAGTTGTACATCAACTTTTCCATCGATTCCACCTTCTAATACCTTACGTTCAAGTTCTTCCACTAGTTCTGCGTAGGCGCACTGATCATCAAGCCGAAGTACCAACCCCGCTTTAGTCCCCTTTATATGGACAAGCTGTTTATTCATAAAAAAGCGACACCTCACGCCAAGTCAATTTAAGAATTATCTCGGGCACGCTGTAACAAACGCGCATTGATTAAATATTTAAATGCCCAACCAAGCATTATTAAGAATAATAGGTTCGCGATTATAGTTGGAAGTAATCGGTTGCTTAAAAAATCGCTCACCGGTATTGTTGTAAACTGAATAAAAGAAAAGAAGTAATACAAAAAAGCTTCCATCAAAGCTACTAATACAACGGATAATATTGTTGTTACACTTAGATGCTGGTGGATAAATTTTACAGTTGACCCAGCAACAAAGCAAACAAGTGGATATAAAAAGGAATATAATCCAATAATATCAATGTAAAACACATCATACAAGAGCCCAAAAATTAATCCGTATAAACAGGCTCTTTTTTTGCTGTAGTAGATGGAAATAAAAATAAGATAGAGAATAACAAAGCGCGGTACTAATATCAGTGTTTGGTCTCCCCAACTGATTGGTGAAAACAATGCAAACTCTGGCTCTAACAAAAATAAAACAACTGCTACAAAAGGTATCAAGAATCGTATCATTTATTCTTCACCTTCAATAGTATCAGTAGTTTCACTTTCAGTACCATTTGTTAAATCTGCATTCGTACCCGTACCATCAGAGCCGTTTACGGAAACGGACGTTCTTTTGGCAATGATTACATCCTCTAGCATAGAGAAGTTTGCAGCTGGTTTAACATAAGCCATTTTAGTCAGGCCATAATCATCTGTTGTTACTTCTGTTACTTCACCAATTAAGATTCCTTTTGGATATATCCCACCTAAACCAGACGTCACCACTTGCTCGCCCTCTTTTACCTTAAAGCTAGAATCGATTCTCTTTAGTATTAATTCATTACGTTCAGCGTCATATCCTTCTATTAAACCAAAAACATCCGAATTTTCTCCTTGAACCATCGCAGATACTCGATAATTCGGATTATTTGAGTATAACAACTCAACTTCTGAAGTAAATGGCGTCACTAAACTAATTTTACCGATTAAGCCGTTCGCAGTCATGACAGCCATATTTAGTTGAACACCATGAGATGAACCTCTGTTTAAAATAATTTTCTCTTCCCATTGGTCTGGGTTTCGAGCAATCACCGTTGCTTTTAGTGGGTCGAAGTCTTTTAAACTATCCTTTTTGTCTACCAGTTCTTTTAAAGATTCATTTTCAGATTGCAATGTATTAACTTCTGCTTGAAGTACAGCAAAATCTTCCAAACGCATTTTTAAACGTTTATTTTCTTCGTACGTATTTAGTAAAGAATTAATATCATTAAAAATACCTGTTATGTAATTAGCAGGCTTTGCAACAAGGAATTGAGCAAAGCCAACTGTGTCTTTAATAAACTGTTCGGGAACGCTTGCGTTTTGTCGATCTCGTAAAGAGAAGCTAATCAATGCCACAAGGAAAATTGTGCCAACTAGTAGCAGTATTAATTTCTTGTTCGTAAAATGTGGCATTGCGAATCCTCCTTACCCTTTCATCTGTTGGGAACGAACTAAATCGATATGGTCTAACGCTTTACCAGTACCAATCGCTACACAATCCAGTGGATTTTCTGCGATAAATACAGGCATATTTGTTTCGTCACTGATGACTTTGTCGAGGTTACGAAGAAGTGCCCCACCGCCAGTTAGAACGATTCCTCTTTCCATAACGTCCGCGGAAAGCTCTGGAGGCGTTTGTTCTAATGTTTTCTTCACGCCATCTATAATAGCTGATATTGCTTCTTTTAAAGAATCTGAAATTTCCTCTGCAGTAATTTCAATTGTTTTTGGTAATCCTGTTAGCAAATCACGTCCACGGATATCCATTTTTTCGTTACTGTCATCAACTCGAGCAGTACCGATTTCGATCTTAATCTTTTCGGCAGTTCTTTCACCGATTGTTAGGTTATAAGTTTTACGGATATAGCTGATAATGGAATGATCCATTGCATCGCCACCGATACGAACTGACTCGCTTGTCACAATACCACCCAATGAGATTACGGCTACCTCTGTTGTACCACCACCGATATCAACTACCATTGAACCAGTTGGATCCCATACAGGTAAATCTGCACCAATCGCAGCTGCGAATGGTTCTTCAATTGTAAAGGCTTCCTTTGCACCAGCTTGTCTAGAAGCATCGATTACTGCACGTTGTTCTACTGATGTAATACCATAAGGTACACAAATCATAACATTTGGCTTTTTCCAATTAGAGCCAGAATTTTTTAAAGCTTGTTTTAAATAGTACTGAATCATTGAAGTTGTAATATCAAAATCAGCAATTACGCCATCCTTCATCGGTCTAATGGCTACAATTGACCCAGGTGTACGTCCAATCATATTTTTCGCATCATTACCAACAGCAACAATGTCTCCTGTTTTCGTATTTTTCGCTACTACTGAAGGTTCACGTAATACAATCCCTTTTCCTTTAATGAAAACTAATGTATTCGCTGTGCCAAGATCAATCCCGACATCTTTATTTCCTAATCCAAACAAATTTAGTACTCCCTTTCTTTTTTAAGCAAACTATTAAAGCGCTTAAAATCATAAGAATTATTATAGCTGATAAGCTCGAAAATTTATAGTGTCACATGTACTGTTCTACCATATTTCTCTAATGATTTAATTTTACACGGATACGCGAATTTATATTTCGTAGTTATCCGCATAAGAAAACTCATCAATTTTCGCTATTCCGGCGATAAATCGTGATTTCTAATCGACATTTTTCATTTTATTTCGATTTTGCCCTTGAAACAAATAAAATAATTATGTAAGTTTTTACATTCATGTAACAAGTACTCCATAGAAATGACGAAAATCCACGAAATAGGTTCTCTGATATCAAAATGAAATATTAAAAGTATAAAATTACAAATTACGAGCTCTTCTTTAATTCTTTTGTAACAACAATGTCATTTGTTTGTTAAGCTATTTTATTTTAATTTACCCCCAAAAAAGTCGAATATCCATAAAAACGGACATTCGACTAAAACTCTTTATGAAAGTTACATATATCCTTTTTCCTTTAAGCTAATGAATTGATGATCACCGATAATTACGTGGTCAATCAATTCAATGCCAATAATATATCCTGCTTCTTGCAGCCGTTTCGTTACCTCAATATCTTCTGGACTCGGTGTTGCATTACCTGATGGATGATTATGGCTACAAATAATAGATGCTGCCGAACGTTTGACTGCTTCTCGGAAAATCTCGCGAGGATGAACAATACTGGAATTTAAGCTTCCTATGAAAATTGTTTGCTTGTGCATTACTTGATTTTTCACATTTAAAAATAAAACCACGAAATGCTCTTGTTGAAGAGAAGACATTTCAGGCATCAAATACGTTGCTGCATCCTGCGGAGAACGAATGGTAAACCGGTCATCGACTTGTTTTTGAGATAATCGTCTACCTAGCTCAACTGCAGCTAGCAGCTGGACTGCCTTCGCTTCACCAATTCCTTTGATCGACATGATTTCTTCAATTGTCGCGTGCTTTAACTCATGTAACTTTTCAAAATAAGTTAATACACGATTAGCAAGAGTTAACACAGACTCCTGCTTTGAACCTGTACGTAATAAAATAGCTATTAATTCCTGGTTAGATAAACTTTGGGCGCCTTGTCGAATTAACCTCTCCCTTGGCCGGTCCTCTACATGTACATCACGTATCATAAGCTCGGGAAATGGGGCAATCGTCATTCATTTATCACTTCCTACAGTTTTAGAATGTTTAGTGCTATGAGCTTTTCGAACAAGCTAGCTAATGGTAAACCTACTACATTGTTATAATCTCCAACAATATGATCCACAAAGAGTACGCCATCAGTTTGAATCCCGTAGCCCCCTGCTTTGTCAAAAGGATCACCAGTTTCTACATAGCTTTCAATTAGCTCTTTCGATAGTTTTTTAAAATAGACTTTTGTTTCTTCAACAATGACTTCCTCTGTGCCATCTGCTTGAATAATGACAACCGCCGTCATTACTTGATGAACATTCTCAGATAGTCTTGTTAAGTGAGCTATTGCTTCTTCTTCATTTTTGGGCTTATGTAGTAATGTGTCTTCAAAGACAACTACTGTATCTGCACCAATGATTGTTTTGCCCTTCCCCTTTTTTGCTACATCACGTGCCTTTAACAACGCAACTTCACGTACATATTCTTTCATTGTTTCAGCTTGTACAGACGTTTCCTCTACATTACTTGTGATGACTTCAAAGGGGACACCTAATTTTGAAAAGAGTTCCTTCCTTCTAGGTGATGCAGATGCTAAAACAAGCTGATGATTCGTATCAAAATTCATATCCATTCCTCCTACTTCTATGATAGCCGAGGAATGGAATTTTGAAAAATCCTTCATAATTTACAAAACTAGATTTTGACGTAATTTTAATGATTAAAACTCGATTTTCATACAATCATTTTTGTCAAAATAATGGGCAACTAGATGCAAACGAGCTATACCTAAATCCTGTGAAAAGCTTGATAACGCTGATGTTATTGTTTGCCAATCATCTGGAATATTGTCTGGTACAGCACCCTCTTGAAAATAAAATTTTGAGGGGTCATTGTTTTCTAAAACAGTCGGCAAGCCCTTTAACGTTTCTTCTGTGCAAGCAGCACCAGAAAATTTAAATGCCTTAGCAAAAGAAGTTGGCGTTTCCGATAAGATGAGCTCTTCTCTAATCGGCGTTACTGAAGACCAGACATAGTATTTCCCATCTACTTCTACCGTTGCACTTGTATTTAAAACTGGATGTTCAGAGATAAAATCCGATGCAGATTCTTCACTCTGAAAAACTCCATATTGGTTTGCATAAAATTCTACTGAAGAAGTATCTTCAATGGCCTCGTTAGATGATTGTACAGGGATTACTTCTTCTTCACCCTTCCCTGAACTTGCTTGCTGCTGCTCTTGGTTTGTTGATGAATTCATAGAACTGAGTAAAAGGATAAAAAATACAACACCAGCCAGCCCCGCAACGGAACCAATTACTGCTGCGTTTCTCAATTCTCGTCTTCCTATTACATTTGGAAATTTCATACGCATCACCTCATATATTAACGGTAACAAATCTAGATTAAAAAAAAGCGAGACAGATGTCGTCTCACTTAAAAAATATATCGCAAAAATCGTCATTAAACGCTCTTTCTAAACAATATCTATTACTACTATTTACATTTAGTGAATTTTTAAATCAATACTTATATATTTTTATTTTAATAATTGCTCTCTAATTTCGGTTAATAAATATAGTGAACCTGTAACAAAGGTTTTACCTTCTTTGGTACTTACATTCTCGAGAAATGAAATGTAATCCGTCAATACCGCCACATTCGAAGCCGCTGATAGGGCCATCATTTTTTCTGAAGTCATCGCCCGCTCATTTTCAAAATCAACAAAGTAAAACTCATCACTAACCTGCTCCAATAGCTGTAAAACTGTTTTAACATCTTTATCTGCTAACATACCTATGACAAAACGTATTGGCTCATTAGGAAATTGCCGTTTAATAGTTTCCATTAGTTTTTCAGCACTTGCAGGATTATGAGCACCATCAAAATAAACATTTGCTAAAACCTCTTCAAAGCGACCAGGTAAGCTCGTCATGCGAACAGCATTTCGAATTTCATCTATCTCTATAGGGATTTTTAAATAGTCGGCTACCTCAAAAAATGCAGTGATTGCTAACGCCATATTGTCAGCTTGATGAGCACCAGGCAATACACGTACAAGCTTATTAATTTCCAAACCTTTTCCATCATTTGTATAAACATCAGTATCATCTACAGTGACATCAAAATGATCACCAAGAGCTATTATTGGTGCATGTTTTGCAAAGGCTTCAGCTTCAATTACCTGAAAAGCTTCTTGTGGTAATCTTCCAATAACAGCGGGGATATTTTCTTTTATAATTCCTGCTTTATGCTTTGCAATACTTTCAATGGTTGAACCAAGAAACCTCGTATGCTCTAATGCAATACTGGTGATGATTGATACAATGGGAGTGATGACATTTGTACTGTCTTCACGTCCGCCCATTCCAGTTTCCAATAATACTAGATCTACCTCTTGCTGAGAGAAATAAAGAAATGCTGCACAGGTTAAAAGCTCGAAATCTGTTAGCTTCCCGCTAAGTCCTGCATTCTTTAGTTGAATAAAAAGCTCATCCATTTCATTTTCAGTAATGGATTTTCCGTTTATTTGTAGCTGATCATGCACATCTACAATACACGGCGACATAAATTTTCCAACTTTTAATCCGTGATTTCTCGCAATTTGCTCTAGAAACGCTATTGTTGAGCCTTTTCCATTCGTCCCTGCAACATGCACATAAGAGCACTTTTGTTCAGGGTTCTGCAGCATTTCCAAGGCCTCTAGTATTGCATCTAATCCCGGTTTAATAGATAGATCACTATCCACAGCCCATTTTTTCTTATAGTCATCTAATCTAGGAATCATATGCTTCTACCTTCTCTACTAATTTTTTTCGCACATCGGCTATGAAATATAAAGACCCAGTAATAATCAGTAGCTCATCTGTTTTCAGGGACTGTCTTTCATCTTCTATTAACTGCTGCCAATTTTCATTGATGTGGATATTGGGATGGTTCGATTTTGATGCAAGATCTACTGCTTTCGCAGCTCTTGGCAAATCGATTTGCGTAAAGCACATAGTAGCAGCAATCTCGTCCATCATTTGAATACTTACGTCATGATCCTTGTCCTGTAGAGCTGCGTAAACAAACTTATATTTTTTAGTCGGAAAGACTTGCTGTAAAGTACGAATTAAGGCACTGGTACCTTCTGAATTATGTGCACCATCTATAATAATTTGTTCACTTAAACGCTCGAAACGCCCCTCCCATTTAGCTTTTTGTAATGCTTCATGAATCGTCGTCTCCTTTATGGACTTATCAAATAATAAAGTAGCTGCTATAGCAAGTGCAGCATTGTTAACCTGATGCTCACCCTGCATTGCTAAAGGAATGCTCTTAAATTGATAACCTTCAAAGGAAAAGTCGAAATGCTGTGGAAAGCCCTTTTCAATATTACCAATCTCAATTTCCTCGTTTAAGAAAAAGGCATCTGATTCACATTCTACTGCTTTTAGTTTAATAACCTCACTAGCTTCTGGTTGCTTCACACCTACGACAACCGGTTTTCCCCTTTTAATAATTCCAGCTTTTTCATAAGCGATCTTTTCAATCGTATTTCCTAAAATTTCAGTATGCTCCAGTGATATTGTCGTAATGACTGACACCTCAGGAATAATCACGTTAGTAGAGTCGATTCTTCCACCAATGCCTGTTTCCATTAAAGCGACATCAATTTGCTCATTCGCAAAGTGTAAACAAGCGATTACGGTCATTATTTCAAAAAAGCTTGGGTACTGACTATCTAATTTTCGTTGTATGACATCCATTACCTGGTTTGAGTAGCTTAAAAATTGCTCATCTGTAATCTGGTCATGGTTAATGGTTATACGTTCATTGACCCGTTCTAGATGCGGAGAAATAAATGCTCCAACACGTAAGCCATGCTGCAATAGAATCTCTCGTGTAGCATTTAATGTTGAGCCCTTTCCATTTGAGCCTGCAAAATGAATGAATTTTACTCTTTCATGAGGATTATCTAATTCAAATAATATTTTACGCATTGCCTCTAACGGTTCGCCCTTATATGTACTAGCTCTTAAGTTAAATATAAATTCGGTGCATTCATCAATAGAATGAAACATGTCAAATTCTCCTAAGCATTCATAATAGTTATATAATAAACTTTCGCATACTCAACTCCATTTGTAAAATATCAAAATTGCGAATGTATATGAAAAAAGACTGCAGCTATCCTTGAAATTTCAAGGTAGCTACAGTCAATAAAATCACTGATTGATTACATTCTTTTAAGCTCTGCTAAGCGTTTTTCAACCGCTTCGTGTTTTTCCTGGTACTCAGCTAGTTTTTCACGTTCTTTTGCAACTAAACTCTCAGGTGCTTTAGATACAAACTTTTCGTTATTTAGCTTTCCATTTACAAGCTTCACTTCTTTAGCCCATTTTTCAAGCTCTTTTTCTAGACGAGAAATTTCTTCCTCTAGATTAATTAAGCCTGCAAGCGGTAAGTAAATTTCTGCTCCTGTTACAACAGCAGTCATCGATTGAGCTGGTGCTTCCATAGCTACACCGATAGATAGCGTTTCAGGGTTACAGAATTTTTCAATATATGCTTTGTTTGTTTCAAGGATGCTAGCAATTGTTTCATCATTTGCTGAAATTGTTAATGGTACTTTTTTGCTCATTGGCGTATTAACTTCTGCACGGATGTTACGTACCGAACGAATGATTTCAGTAAGAAGCTTCATGCTTTCTGCATCCTGTGCAAAGTTGAATTCTTCTTTAACTGTTGGCCATGCAGCAACTGTAATAGAGTCTCCTTCATGAGGTAGGTGCTGCCAAATTTCTTCTGTAATGAACGGCATCATTGGGTGTAGAAGTCGCATTGTGTTATCTAAAACATATGCTAATACAGAGCGAGTAGTTTTCTTAGCAGCCTCATCTTCACCGTAAAGTGGAAGCTTCGCCATTTCAATATACCAAGAACAGAAATCATCCCAGATAAAGTTATAAAGCTCACGCCCAACTTCTCCAAACTCATACTTATCAGATAGAGCTGTTACACGTTCAATTGTTTCATTTAAACGTGTTAGAATCCATTTATCAGCAACATTTAAATCACCAGTTAAATCGATTTCTTCATAAGTCATACCTTCCATGTTCATAAGGGCAAAACGTGATGCATTCCAGATTTTGTTGGCAAAGTTCCAAACAGATTCAACTTTTTCAGTTGTATAACGTAAATCTTGACCAGGTGATGAGCCTGTTGCTAAGAAGTAGCGCAGTGCATCTGCACCATATTGGTCGATTACATCCATTGGGTCAACACCATTCCCAAGAGATTTACTCATTTTACGTCCTTCACCATCACGTACTAAACCATGAATTAATACATCTTTAAATGGACGTTCACCTGTGAACTCTTTTCCTTGGAAAATCATGCGAGATACCCAGAAGAAGATAATATCATAGCCTGTTACCAATGTGCTTGTTGGATAGTAGCGTTTGAATTCTTCATTTTCAAGATCAGGCCAGCCCATTGTTGAAAACGGCCATAATGCAGAAGAGAACCAAGTATCTAATACGTCTTCATCTTGTGTCCAATTGCTTACGTCTGTTGGTGCGTCTTTCCCTACATAGATTTCACCAGTTTCGTTATGATACCAAGCCGGAATTTGGTGACCCCACCATAGCTGGCGAGAAATACACCAGTCATGGATATTTTCCATCCAACGGTTATACGTATTTTCGAAACGATTTGGTACGAAGTTTACTTTTTCGTCTTCTTGTTTTTGCATATTTAACGCTTCTTCTGCAAGTGGTCCCATTTTAACAAACCATTGGGCTGAAAGATATGGCTCTACTACAGCGCCAGAACGCTCTGAGTGACCAACTTGGTGAACATGAGGCTCAATCTCAACTAAAACGCCTGCTTCCTGTAAATCGGCAACAATTTGTTTACGACATTCGAAGCGGTCCATGCCTGAGTATTTACCAGCAAGCTCATTCATCGTTCCGTCTTCGTTCATAACAAGAATACGTTCTAGATTATGGCGGTTACCAACCTCAAAGTCGTTCGGATCATGTGCTGGTGTCATTTTCACAACGCCAGTTCCAAATTCCATATCAACATAAGTATCAGCAACAATTGGAATTTCACGACCAACGATTGGAAGAATTACTGTTTTGCCGATTAAATGCTTATAGCGTTCGTCTTCTGGGTGTACAGCTACGCCAGAATCCCCTAACATTGTCTCAGGGCGAGTTGTTGCTACACGTAATTTACCAGAACCATCTGCTAATGGATATTCCATATGATAGAAGGCACCTTCTACTTCTTTATGAATTACTTCAATGTCAGACAACGCTGTTTTTGCTGCTGGATCCCAGTTAATAATGCGTTCTCCACGGTAAATTAAAGCTTTTTCATATAATTTAACGAATACTTCCTTAACCGCATCAGATAAGCCCTCGTCTAAAGTAAAGCGCTCACGTGAATAGTCTAATGCTAAACCAAGCTTTGCCCATTGTGAACGGATATGGCTTGCATACTCTTCCTTCCATTCCCATGTTTTTTCAAGGAATTTTTCACGGCCAAGATCATATCTCGTAATACCATCTGCTCGTAGTTTTTCTTCTACCTTTGCTTGTGTAGCAATCCCGGCATGGTCCATACCTGGTAACCAAAGAGCGTCATACCCCTGCATGCGCTTCATGCGAATTAAGATATCTTGTAAAGTCGTATCCCAAGCATGGCCTAAGTGTAATTTACCTGTAACGTTTGGAGGCGGAATTACGATGGAATATGGCTGCTTCCCGCTTTCTGGTTGTGCTTCGAAAAATTTGCCTTGTAACCACCATTCATAACGTCCAGTTTCAATACTTTGTGGATCATATTTTGTTGGCATCGATAAGTTTTGTTGTTCTGTCATATTGACTCCTCCTTATAAATTTTATTAATGTAATAACAGCTCATTTTTAGGGGAAATTTCTTACCAAATAAAAAAACTCCTTTCGCCCTAATAAAAGGACGAAGGAGTTTTGAATTCGCGGTACCACCTTTAGTTCCGAGTTAGTTTCATTCATATAGATTAAAAACGATTTTCCACCAGGCTCGGCTCTCAATTAGCTAACGGGTTTTACCCGGCATTTTGCTACTACTATTTCACAAAAGCTGCTCCAAGGCTACCTTCAAATGATTGCTAGCAGAAACTTTTCAGCTACCGTTTCCTCTCTATAGCAAGCAAGAACATTTTACTCTTCCTTTTCAACGCATCTCACATTATTCACTTGTACTTCCCTTATGTCTCCCTATATAGGGTTCTTATAAACGAAGTATGACTGTTCTTAATGTATAATATACCACCAACAGTTTTCAAGTGACAACAATTTTAATAAAAGGAAGAAATTTTTTTAAAAACAAGCATTGTTTTTGAGTTCAGATAGTTATTCACGATAAGCTTTATTAGAAACATTTAGTAAAGTATATGACTCTGAAAGGTCATTATAAAAATCATCCGCATCTGTCGGGAAATATTGGTTTTTAGCCTCTACAACCTTTTCCTTTTCATCATTCTCTGCTTGTGGTTCTTCAATTTTTTTCTTATCAATATCTTCTATAACCGAACCATCACTTACTTCAACACTTGGCTTAACCTTCAAGCTCGGACTTTCATCAGCCTTTGGCACTTCAATATTGTCAATCGCTCCAGCTGGTGGTTGTCCATCAGCTACTGATGCTTCTTCAGGGAAAATTCCATCAGCTCCACCAAAGCGAATTTCTTCCGTAATCGGTGATTGTTCTTTAGGTAGAAAATCTTCATAGGAAGGCGCAACTTCAATTAAAGGCACTTCAGGCTGTTCAAACACTGGAGGCTCCGGTATTACTTCAGTGATTGGTGCAACCTCTTGAATTACTGGCTTTTCTGGTAATGGAACTTGTTGAAGATCAATAGGAGCCTGTTGGTCAAATTGAAATAGTCCACCTTCTACAGATTCGTCAAATTGACAATCGACATCCCATTTAAACGTACAATTTGAACCATCATAAACAAAAGAGGAAACATCATTAACACAAACCTGTGGTGTGCACTCAAAAGCAACCTTATCGCGAGGTAAATCTACCTCCAAAGGTAAAGCATATTCAAAATAACCATTATTACCTTCAAATTCTAGCTCCTCGATTAACGTCCCATCGCAAGAATCCGGAATTTCAGCTGGATTAAAACGAGCAATCGCAGCAATATGATAGATACCAACTAATCGTACAGAGTCTTCCGTGTCAATTTGCTGCCAAATTGGTTTAATATCTACAGAAACCACTTCTTCAACAACACCTAGCTGCTCTGGAAAAACAAATTGCGTCATCATATCCCAATTAAATTTTTGCATCTCGCATCCCTCCCGTAACTACCATATGCTAGAAGATTTTAAGTATGCTAAAGCACATATGAAATATCACTTTAAGAATGTCATAGAAATAAGAGCCCCCTCTTTCATTTAAGAAAAAGGGGGCTCTTGAGTTTAAATATTTTATTTTGCTAGCTTAGCAAATACGTTATGGAAGGCTTGTACTGTTTTAGCAATATGCTCTTCAGTATGAGCTGTTGAGATAAATAACCCTTCAAATTGTGAAGGCGGTAAGTAAATTCCTTCTTCAGCCATTAACTTGAAGTATTCAGCAAACATCGCTAAATCCGAAGTTTTCGCAGATTCAAAATCTACTACCTCTTCATTCGTTAAGAATAGGCCAATCATTGATCCAGCACGGTTCACGGTATGCGGAATATTGTACTTCGTTGCAGCCTCACGAATACCTGCCTCTAATTGATCTCCAAGCTTTTTGAAATGCTCATAAGACTCAGGCGTTAAACGTGATAAGGTTTCAATTCCAGCAGTCATAGCTAGCGGGTTACCAGATAACGTACCTGCTTGATAAACTGAACCAGCTGGTGCGATATGCTCCATAATTTCACGTTTACCAGCAAAAGCACCTACAGGAAGGCCGCCACCTACTACTTTACCTAAGCATGTTAAATCAGGGTTAACGCCAAAGTAACCTTGTGCACAATTGTAATCTACACGGAAGCCAGTCATTACTTCGTCAAAAATTAAAAGTGCCCCATTTTCTTCAGTTACTTTACGCAATCCTTCTAAGAAACCTGGTTTAGGTGGAACAACCCCCATATTACCAGCTACAGGTTCAACAATTACACCAGCAATTTGTTGGCCAAACTTTTCAAATACAACTTGAACTGCTTCTATATCATTATAAGCAACAGTTAAAGTATTTTTAGCGATATCAGCAGGTACCCCAGGGCTATCTGGTAATCCAAGTGTCGCAACACCTGAACCAGCTTTAATCAGTAATGAATCTCCATGACCATGGTAAGAGCCCTCAAATTTTAGGATGATGTCTCTTCCAGTAAACCCACGTGCAAGACGTAACGCTGCCATAGTAGCTTCCGTACCTGAAGAAACAAAACGCACCATTTCAACAGATGGAACACGGTCGATTACGATTTGAGCTAATTTATTTTCTAATAGAGTTGGAGCACCAAATGAAGCACCCTTTGCAACCTGTTCTTGAATTGCAGCTACTACTTCTGGATGTGTATGACCTAAAATTAGTGGCCCCCAGCTTAATACGTAGTCGATATATTCATTGCCATCGATATCTTTAATGATGGCTCCTTTACCAGACTCCATGAAAATTGGATCTGTATTTACTGATTTAAATGCACGAACTGGACTATTTACTCCACCAGGCATTAAATCTACAGCTTCAGAGAAAGCTTGAATTGATTTTTCATATGACATAATTATTTACCCTCCAACCAGCGAGCAACATCTTTTGCATGATATGTTAAAATCATGTCTGCTCCTGCACGCTTCATTCCAAGTAAAGTTTCCATTACAACTGGTTTTTCTTCAATCCAGCCATTTTGTGCCGCTGCTTTAATCATTGCATACTCACCTGATACATTATAAGCAACGATTGGTAAAGTATAGTTATTTCGCACATCACGAATGATATCTAAATAAGATAGAGCAGGTTTAATAATCAAGAAATCTGCACCTTCTTCAATATCAGACTCTGCCTCACGGAAAGCTTCTAAACGATTTGCTGGATCCATTTGATATGTTTTGCGGTCTCCAAACTGAGGAGCACCATCAGCCGCTTCACGGAATGGTCCGTAATAAGCTGAGGCATATTTAACTGCATATGACATAATCGGTACATCTTCAAAGCCAGCTTCGTCTAAAGCAACACGAATTGCTGCTACAAACCCATCCATCATGTTAGATGGCGCAATAATATCTGCCCCTGCTTTTGCTTGAGATACAGCTGTACGACCTAATACATCAAGAGAAGCATCGTTTAAAATTTTCTCGCCTTCAACTACTCCACAATGCCCATGGTCAGTGAATTCACATAAGCAAGTATCAGCGATTACAATTAGCTCAGGATGACGTTCTTTAATTTGTCGAGTTGCTTCTTGAACGATACCGTGATCATGGAAAGCTCCTGTACCTACAGCATCTTTTTCAGCAGGTAAGCCAAATAGAATCACTGCTGGAATCCCTAACTCTACTACTTCATCTACTTCTGCGTTTAATGTATCTAAAGAAAATTGGAAAACACCAGGCATCGAGCTTACCGGGTTCTTAACGTTTTCACCTTCCATCACAAAAATCGGATAGATTAAGTCTTCTTTGTGTAAATAAGTTTCTTTCACCATTGAACGCATTGCTTGGGATGAACGGAGACGTCGATGTCTTCTAAAATTAAGTTCTGTCATGTCTAATTTCCTCTCTCTTTCGTATTTCTTCTATAACCGCTACCATTGTATAATCAGTCGGTTTATATGTAACTTGAGCTCCATAATGCTCGAGACGAGCAGCTGTAATATGCCCAATGCTTGCATATACAGCATTTCCCCATCCAACCTCTGGAGCAATATGCTTTGCAAACATATCTACTGCTGAAGGACTAGCAAAAATAATAATAGGTTGCTTCCCAGATTTGATAAGCTGAATAAACGGTAAGATTGAAGTCAAATTATCCTGTGTATCATAGACTGTCCATTCAAGTAATTTAAACGGCAGTCCTGTCCGTAATGTATCCTTAGCCTTACTACCTCTTAAAAATAGACAGCTCGGATGGTCCCCTGCTACTCGAGGAAACTCATTGACAAATACATCTGCACTAAAGACAGTTGGTGTAAAGCTTACCTCAAAATGATTTTCCTTCAGTAACTGTGCCGTTTTAGAGCCGACTGCAGCAATTTTCCCATTAAAATCTGAAGGATTCAACTGATGACGCTTTAATTTTGCACAAAAAGCCTCTACAGCATTTTGACTAGTAAAAATCAGCCAATCAAAATTTTGCGTTTTCTCTAATTTCAGCTTATCATCCGGACTATTTAATTCCTTTGTTGCTATAAGCGGAAAAAATACTGCTTCCCCACCTAATTCCGCAATTTCAAAAAGGACAGCCGTTGTTTTAGAAGACCCTGTCACAACGACTGTTTTTCCACTAAGTGGCTTATGCATCTAACTCAGCCTTTACTTTTTGAATTAAATCATAGGCTCCTTGCTCAGTTAAAATTTTTGCTACTTCTTTACCTAGTACCTCAGGGTTTGTTCCTGTTAATGTCTCTTTAAAAATAACAGACGAGTCAGGTGCCGCAACTAATCCTGTGAAAGTAATTGAATTACCTTCAGTAGTTGCATATCCTGCAATCGGCACTTGACAGCCGCCATCCATAGCAGCTAAAAATGCTCTTTCTGTATGTGCTTCGTCCCAAGTGATTTTGTCCGTTAATTTTGCTAATTCAGCTAAAAGCTCTTGGTCATCCGCACGGCATTCAATGCCTAATGTCCCTTGTGCCACAGCTGGTAAACAAATATCTGTATCTAAATATTCCGTTACTACGTCATCACTCCAGCCAAGACGCTTTAGTCCAGCAGCTGCTAGGATTATTGCATCAAAGCCTTCGTTTTCTAATTTAGCTAAACGCGTTTCTACGTTACCGCGAATCCATTTGATTTCTAGGTCTGGTCTTTCTTGCAGTAGCTGTGCGCCACGACGTAATGAGCTTGTCCCAACGATAGCTCCCTTTGGAAGGTCAGCAAATTTAACATGTCCATTAGAGATAAATGCATCTCTTGCGTCTTCACGAGGAGGAATACAACCAATTACTAAGCCTTCTGGTAAAACTGCTGGCATATCCTTCATAGAATGAACCGCAAAATCAATTTCTTTGTCATATAGAGCTTGTTCGATTTCTTTTACAAATAAGCCTTTACCACCAACTTTAGACAATTGAACATCCAGGATTCGATCTCCCTTTGTCACAATTTCCTTAACCTCAAATTCAAAAGGAACTCCAGCATTTTTTAGCTCGTTAATAAACCAGTTTGTTTGTGTTAGAGCTAACTTACTTCTTCTAGAACCTACTATAATTTTTCTCATAATGATGAGCCTACCTTTCTATTTCAAATGCGACTAAGGAAATATTAATGTCGCAAGCATGCGTTACATTTAAATTCTTTGGCACCTAATGGAGGATTCACCCCAATATTTACCCTTTATGTTAATACCAAATATGAAAATTTGATAATTTACTGCCTAAAAAGAAATTAATTACTACAAGCAAGAATGTGTAAATTTGTGCCCAAGCGAAATTCAACCCTGTTAACCTTCCACTATGGTGAAGCACTAATATTAATAAATAGATAATCGTAATAACAAATGAACCTAAAATTTTCACATCAAAAATAGATAATGCATCAAGTTTTAAAAACGCCCATTCAAGTCCTAAAAGCAGACTTATAAAAATAATCGGCACCCCGACTAAAATCGAATAAAGCATCCACCTACTTGTTTGATGCAAATCTGGCAGTCTTGACCATAATTTTGTATATTTCTTCTGTTTTAATAATCTATATAAAATCAAATATAAAACAGAGAAAACAAATGAAAGTGAAAATGCTGCATAGGCAAGAATCGCAAAGGAAATATGAATGAACAACATCTCTGATTCAAGTGATTTCACTAGCGGATTTTCTACTTGAGTTGGAGCAAATAAATGGATTGTGACAAAAATAAACCCTAGTACATTTATAAAAAACACAGGTAAATCTACACGGGCTATACAATGTAAAAGTATTGAAAGCGTCACAAGTAACCAAGCATAAAAATAAATTCCTTCTGTTAACGAAAGAATCGGAAATCTTTTTGTTTCAACAATATACAGTAAAAAGAATATTGTTTGTAATACCCAAACTATCGAGATTAACCAAAACCCAAATCGACGAATTTTTACACGCTTATAGAAAAAATCAATGAAATAAAAAACGATACCAATTGCATATAAGACAACCATTATTTCATAAAGCCTAGCCATTGCTAATTGTGTCATTTCGCTACCCTTCTTCATCTTTTACAACTTTTATGAAGTCTAATACCATTTTTACAATTTTTGCGTAATACATATGTATAAAATCCCTCTGCAAGCTACATGGTCCTGAACTTTAAAGTCTAAATTTGTAGCAAGCATGAAATTTTTGTAAAAATAGGCGTCCTCGTATCTAATTTTAACATACAGATACGAAAACGCCTCAATTTCATAATCATTATTACGCCTTGACTAAATTGACACTATTCTTATTTGGTTAGTGTTAATTTACTTGAGACTTGTACAAAAATTTGTGATTTTAAGAACAAATCTAACGTCTAGGTTGAATAAAATTAGAATGACAATTTCCCATCTAAAACAGACTTGTTCTGTGAATTATCGATAAACGCTTTGTCTTTTAGTTGTTGTGCGTTCACTTCTTCTACTACATCTTCTTCGATCCCAAAAATTTGTTGGAATAGCTGAAGCTGTTGATTTGCCTTAGGAGAATTTGCCAATTCCTTCGCCTGTAAAATCGGATCCTTCAATAATTGATTAATGATGGATTTTGTATGCTTATTTAAAATTTTGATTTCACGTTCAGTTAAATCCGGCAATTTATTTTCAATACTTGACATCGTTTCCTCTTGAATACGATTCGCCTTTTTACGTAATGCAGAAATGACAGGAACAACACCAAGAGTAGCAAACCAATCCTTAAATTGAAGAACCTCTTGTCCAATCATATCAGTGATTTCTTTTGCTGCTTGTTCACGTTCTGCTAAATTTGCTTCTACAATACCCTGTAAGTCATCAATATCATATAAGAAAACATTTGGTAAATCGCTAATACGTGGATCAATATCACGTGGCACAGCAATATCTACCATAAATAATGGTTTTCCTTTACGTAAACGTTCAACAAATTGCATTAGTTCAAAGTCAATCACATAGTCAGTAGCACCAGTAGAGCTAATTAAAATATCAGCTTCTAATAGCATACATTGCAACTCTTGCATCGATTTTGCATCACCATTAAATTTAGATGCAAGCTTTTCTGCTTTCTCAAAAGTTCGATTAACAACTGTAACCTTACCTACACCGTTGCCATAAAGATTTTGAATTGCTAGCTCGCCCATTTTTCCAGCGCCTAAAATAGCTACATGCTTATTTTTTAATGATCCAAAAATCTTCTTTGCAAGCTCAACAGCTGCATAAGAAACAGAAACTGCATTTTCATTTATCGTTGTTTCGTTATGTGCACGTTTTGCAAATGTAACAGCTTGTTTAAATAGCTGATTATAAATAGTACCTGTTGTACCTACTTCTTGTGCATCTAAAAAGCTTTTCTTCACTTGTCCAAGAATTTGCGTCTCCCCTAATACCATTGAGTCGATTCCAGACGTAACGCGGAAAAGATGATGCAGTGAATCGTCATCTTCACGGATGTAAAGATGCTCATCAAATTGCTCAACAGAAATATCGAACCATTTAGCTAAAAATTGTTTAATATAATAACGACCTGTATGCAATTGGTCTACAACTGCATATATTTCAGTTCGGTTACAAGTTGAAACAATTACGTCTTCTAATATGCTTTTTTCTTTTTTCAATGCAGCCATCGCATTCGGTAGTTCACTCTCAATAAACGACAATTTCTCACGAATTTCGACTGGCGCAGTTCTATAATTCAAGCCTACTACAAGTGTATGCATGAACTTTACACCTCACACGATCTATTTCATAAATTCTATTCTAACATAAAGAAAGCGTTATCCACACTCATTTTGTGAACATGCTATGAAATTATTTATCATTTTAAATTAGAATTATTCTAAAGTAAGTGTACCAAATATTATATGGGGTTTCAATAATGATGCCTTATAAAGAACTATTGCGAATATTCTATTAGCATAAAAGGACGAAATTAGACAAAATGCACTAGCGAAATTTCACTAGTGCATTAAAGTATGTAGGCATTACTTACATTCGTTTTTCAATTTCTTGCCAAGCTTCTTCAAATCCAAGTCCTGTTTCTGAAGAGAAAACAATTAATGGATCATTCTTGTCCATTTCTAACGCATCTCTAACGACTTTCTTATGCTGATCCCATTTCCCTTTTTTAATTTTATCAGCTTTAGTAGCTATAATAATCGCAGGGATGTTGTAATACTTTAAGAAATCATACATCATTATATCATCATTAGTAGGCGGATGACGTAAATCAATGATTAATACAACAGCACGCAATACACTACGCGCTGTTATATATCTTTCAATCATTTTTCCCCATGCTTCACGCTCAGTTTTCGAAACTTTTGCGTAGCCATAACCAGGTACGTCTACAAAGAACAGTTGCTCTTCGATTCTATAAAAGTTTAGGGTCTGAGTTTTACCCGGTTTTGATGAAATACGAGCTAATGCTTTTCTTCCAATCATTTTGTTGATAAATGATGATTTACCAACGTTTGATCGACCAGCTAATGCAAATTCAGGAAGTCCATCCTCTGGATACTGTTCTGGCTTTACGGCACTGATGACCATTTCTACATTATGGACTTTCATTGTTTAAAAACCTCCAACAAGTGCTATATTCAGCACTTCTTCTGCAGATGATACAGGCTTAAACGTAAGTTGCTCACGAATACTCTCTGGAATATCATCAATATCTTTTTCATTATCCTTTGGAATAATGATTGTTGTTAACCCTGCACGGTGAGCACCTAATGATTTTTCTTTTAGTCCACCAATAGGAAGAACACGGCCACGCAAGGTAATCTCACCTGTCATACCAACTTCACGTTTGATCGGTTTGTTAGAAATAGCTGAAACTAAAGCTGTTGCCATTGTAATCCCTGCAGAAGGACCATCCTTTGGTACCGCACCTTCTGGAACATGAATATGAATATCATTCTGATCAAAATAATCGTTATCAATTTGCAGTTTTTCGGAAAGTGAACGTACATAGGATAGCGCTGTTTGAGCTGATTCCTTCATAACGTCCCCAAGTTTACCTGTTAAAATTAACTTACCCTTACCAGGTGTTAGGGAAACTTCAATTTGAAGTGTATCTCCACCAACAGTTGTATAAGCTAGCCCCGTAGATACACCAACTTGGTTTTCCTCTTCTGCTTGACCATAGTGATATCTGTGTTTACCAAGCATTTCTTCTAAAACCTTAGAATTTACGGTTACACGTTTTTTCTCACCTGACACGATTATTTTAGCAGCCTTACGACACAACGCCGCAATTTGTCTTTGAAGATTACGTACACCTGCTTCACGTGTATAGTAACGAATCAAATCAATAATTGCTTCATCTTTAATAACTAACTGATTCTTTTTCAAACCATTTTCACCAATCTGTTTTGGAATTAAATGGTTTTTTGTAATCATCGTTTTTTCAATTTCAGTATATCCAGCAATCGAAATAACTTCCATACGATCTAGTAATGGTCCAGGGATAGTACTTAAATCATTTGCAGTTGCGATGAACATGACCTGTGATAAATCATATGGCTCTTCGATGTAATGATCACTAAATGTACCGTTTTGCTCTGGATCGAGTACTTCTAGCATAGCTGCGGATGGGTCGCCTCTGAAATCATTTGACATCTTATCAATTTCATCAAGTAAAAAGACTGGATTCACTGTTCCTGCTTTTTTCATACCTTGAATGATTCGACCTGGCATCGCGCCAACATAAGTTCGACGGTGTCCTCGGATTTCAGATTCATCTCGAACCCCACCAAGTGAAGCACGGACAAAGTTACGGTTTAAGCTTTCTGCAACCGATCTTGCTAAAGAAGTTTTACCAACCCCTGGAGGTCCTGCTAAACATAAAATTGGTCCACGCACAGAGTTCATCAGCTGACGAACAGATAAGTACTCTAAAATACGCTCTTTTACTTTTTCTAAACCATCATGGTCACGATCTAAAATTTCTTCAGCATGCTGAATATCAAGGCGATCTTCTGTACTTTCTTTCCACGGAATTGTTACTAGCCACTCGATATAATTTCGAATAACGCCACTTTCTGCACTAGCTGCAGGAAGCTTTTCATAACGATCTAATTCTTTTATAGCAACCTTTTGAGTTGATTCAGGCATACCAGCATTTTCAACACGCTTACGCAGCTCTGCTACTTCACCAGTTTTACCCTCTCTATCACCAAGCTCAGCTTGAATTGCTTTCATTTGTTCACGCAAATAATATTCTTTTTGCGTTCGTTCCATCGCTTGCTTCACTTTAGAATTAATCTTTTTCTCAAGATTTAATACTTCTTGCTCATCATGCAGGCGAATAATTAAATGATCAAGACGCTTTTTGACATTAAATATGCCCAGAACCTCTTGTTTTTCTGCAACTTTGAAAGGTAAATGAGAAGCCACAATATCTGCTAGACGTCCTGGCTCTTCGATATCTGTGATAGAATCAATCGTTTCAGTCGTAATCTTATTTGAGGATTTAGCGTACTTTTCAAAATAGCTCACAAGAGTGCGCATTAAAGCCTCAATTTCAGGATCCTTTTCCTTTTCATCCTCATGCACTTCTAAATCAACTGTCGTAAAGTCTTTCTCTTCCTGATAGTTAGTCATCTTTGCACGACTAATACCCTCCACTAAAATGCGAAGTGTACCATTTGGAAGCTTCAACATTTGTTTTACATTAACTAAAGTTCCAATTGAATAAAGCTCATCTTCCTTTGGTTGTTCAACACGTAAATCTTGTTGTGTTGCCAAGAAAATTTGATTGTCATTTAACATTGCATGCTCTAAAGCCGCTACAGATCTTGCTCTCCCTACATCGATATGTAAAACCATTGAAGGGTAAACTAATAAACCACGTAAAGGTAAGAGTGGTATACTTTCGATTGTTTTACTCATGCGGGTATTCACCTCCATCCACGTTTTCCGAAACAACCCGCTTTGTTAGTATGTCTTAAAAAATCTACATTTCACTTACATAATCATAGAAATTTTTGTAATCAGGATTATAAATTCCATTTATTCATTTTATCCTACCTACTACTTATTATGTAAATAAATGCTCAAATTAGACTCTATATGTATAAAGTTTATTTTGGAAGAAAGAGCTGACTTACGACAAGCGTTGTTGACGCTAGTTCGAAGTCAGCTCTTATCATCATAAACTATGCTGAACTCAAGCTACTTAAGCTGAAGTTTTTTCATCGTTCTTTTTTAATTCTGTACCATCAGCAAGAATTAATTTTGGTGTTTCTTTGTCAGTGATTGTTTCCTTCGTTACAACACATTTTACAATGTCTTCACGTGAAGGAAGCTCAAACATGATATCTAACAGTGTTGCTTCAATAATTGAACGTAATCCACGGGCACCCGTTTTTCGCTCAATTGCTTCTTTAGCAATTGCTAGTAATGCTTCATCATTAAATTCTAACTCAATTTTATCTAGCTCAAGCATTTTTTGATATTGCTTAACTAGGGCATTTTTAGGTTCAGTTAAAATTTGTACTAAAGCATCTTCATCAAGCTGCTCTAATGAAGCTAAAACTGGTAATCGCCCGATAAATTCAGGAATCAAACCAAATTTCAGTAAATCCTCAGGAATTAGCTGCGAAAGAAGTGAAGTTTTTTCTTCTTCCATCTTCTTAAGATCAGAACCAAATCCAATTACCTTACGTCCTTGGCGACGTTTAATGATTTGTTCAATTCCATCAAACGCTCCACCAACGATAAATAGAATATTCGTTGTATCTATTTGTAAAAATTCTTGGTGAGGATGCTTTCTTCCACCTTGTGGAGGCACACTTGCTGTAGTACCTTCAAGAATTTTAAGCAATGCTTGTTGAACACCTTCGCCTGATACATCACGCGTAATGGAAGGATTCTCTGATTTACGAGCTACTTTATCGATTTCATCTATATAGATAATTCCTTTTTCTGCACGTTCAATATCATAGTCAGCTGCTTGTATTAATTTCAGAAGGATATTCTCAACATCCTCCCCAACATAACCCGCCTCTGTTAGTGAAGTTGCATCTGCAATGGCAAATGGCACATTTAAAATTCGAGCTAAAGTTTGGGCAAGAAGTGTTTTCCCACTACCTGTTGGTCCAATTAAAACGATGTTCGATTTTGATAATTCAACATCATCAATTTTGCTGTTCGAATTAATACGTTTATAGTGATTGTACACTGCTACAGCTAATGCTTTTTTGGCGCGCTCTTGTCCAATAACATATTCATCTAAAATCGATAAAATTTCTTTTGGTTTCGGAATTTCTTGGAAATCGATTTCTTCTTCGACCCCTAATTCCTCTACAACGATTTCAGAACACAGCTCGATACACTCATCACAAATGTATACGCCTGGTCCAGCTACTAGTTTGCGCACTTGTTCTTGTGGCTTACCACAGAACGAGCACTTTAAATTGCCTTTTTCATCATTAAATTTGAACAATGTGCTTCACCCCTATTCAAGCAACAATCTTACAAGATTCTAGAATCATTATCAAATAAGTTGTTTGTATAAGCTCATAATAGATATATTATAAGCATTTTTTGTCTATGTATTATTCAGTATGTCAGAATTAAAACATTAACTCCACTAAGAACCATTGCTTTAATGTAAAAATTATTAACTATCTGAAATTTCCTAGTTTGAAAACAAGGTACGGTAATATGCCGTACCTTGTCCATAACTTAATATTAAACTAATAATTTACACTTTTACAAGCAATTGCTTGTCGAAAAAATGAAAATTATTCAGTAATTTTTGCATTCTCAACTAAGAATTCTACAGTTTTTTGAGTACGGATATCGTTCTCTAAAATTTCAGTAGTTCCACCTAATGCAGCTAAAATTTGGTCAGCTGTCATACCGAATTGACCAGACATTTTTTCTAATTCAGCTTTAATATCATCTTCAGTTACTTCGATATTTTCTGCTTTTGCAATAGCTTCTAAAACTAATGAAACGCGTACACGGTTTTCAGCTTCAGGACGCATTTGCTCATGTAAAGCATGCTCATCTTGACCAGAGAATTGGTAGTAAAGGTCTAAAGTCATACCTTGCATTTGTAAGCGTTGACCGAATTCGTCGATCATACGGTGAATTTCGTTGTGAGTCATGCTTTCAGGAATTTCGATTTCAGCATTTCCAGCAGCTTTTTCCACTAATTCATCACGTAATGCACTTTCAGCATCTGTTTTCTTTTGTTCAACAGTTTGTTCTTTGATTTTCGCGCGTAACGCTTCTAAAGATTCAACTTCTGGGTCGATTTCTTTAGCGAATTCGTCGTTTAACTCTGGAAGAACCTTTGTTTTAACTTCTTTAACAGTTACTTTGAATGTAGCTTCTTTACCAGCTAACTCTTCAGCATGGTATTCTTCTGGGAATGTTACTACTACATCCTTAGATTCACCAGCTTTTAAGCCTACTAATTGCTCTTCAAATCCTGGAATAAATGAACCAGAACCGATTTCTAATGCGTAGTCTTCGCCTTTACCGCCTTCGAATGCTTCTTCACCTAAGAAACCTTCGAAATCGATTGTAGTAGTGTCGCCAGTAACGATTGCTGCGTCTTCTTTAATTTCTAACTCAGCTTTACGAGCTAATTGCTCTTCAATTTGAGCTTCTACTTCTTCATCAGTTACTACTGTTTCAGCTTTTTTCACTTCTAAACCTTTGTAATCACCAAGTTTTGGTTCAGGTTTAACAGTAACTTTTGCTGTGAAAGTGAAGCCTTCACCTTTAGCGAAGTTTTCAGTTCCGTCGATTTCTGGGTAATCTACTGGAGTGATACCAGTTTCGTCAATTGCATTTGAGTATGCATCTGGAACTAGAATTTCTAAAGCATCTTGGTATAGAGCTTCTACACCAAAGCGTTTTTCGAACATTGGGCGTGGCATTTTACCTTTACGGAATCCAGGCACGTTGATTTCTTTTACTACTTTAGCAAAAGCTTTATCGATCGCTTTGTTTACTTCTTCAGCTGGTACGTCGATTGTTAATGTACCAATGTTACCTTCTTGTTTTTCCCATTTCGCTGACATATATAATACCTCCAAAATTAGTTTACAATTGTTAGACAAACCACTCGTATCTACGATTTTGACAACCATTTTAGTATAACATAGATACTGGTAGTTTCAACTTTTTTCATACTTCTTGTAGTTCTGTTAACTTTTCGAGAATCTGTAAAAACTCTACTAGTTCATAATCCATTTCCTGCACACTACCAAACATCGCTCTTACTAAATCAATATAACTAATTGCTACATCTTCAGTTTCATAATGCAGCCACTCAAATGGATAAGTAACTATTGCATGCTTAGAAAGTAAGTATTCTACCATTTCCAACGTTGATGGCTCTTTTTCTAATTTCTCTATTATAATCTTTGATACAGCGATAAACTGTGGCATTTTTGTTGGTAATTCCAATACAGTAGGGTTCACATACTTTTCTTGTTCAAACTTACTTATCTTTATATTAACGTCTACCTGCTGCTCCACAAGTAATATTAAGACAATACTTTTAATAAAAGGATGTGTTTCTTCATTTTCTATGATAGCCTTTAGCTGCTGTACGATCGGTCGAATATTCATAGTAGTTAATTCATGAACTAACGTAAGCTGTCTGTTCGGTGGAAGAGACAGAAATTTTTCAAGCTGGAATAAGTCCTCGTCAATTTCGTTCACGCTAGCAATTATATCTTCCTGTTTTTTAACATTGTCTGCAATATTTGAGTTTATATCTTTCAGTCGCTCGAATTTATCAATTTGCTCCTGAGGAATAGCCCCTTCCTCAAGTAAAGATGAAATGATACTTTCTACTTGTTTGTATTGCTTGAGCTGCATACAAATCGTTAAATATAATTCCATAACTTCCAAATACATCGTTGGTCCAATACTTAATAGTTCTTCACAAACCTTTTTAGCTTTTTCAAATGACTTTGTTTCATATAGTGAATAAGCATAAACACTTAATGTCACTTCATCGCCTTCAGTATATTTCAACGCTTCTTCAAAGCTGCTATTTGCTAAATCATATTGGTAGTTTTCAACATATTCATGGGCACGAGCAATTAATGTTTCAACTGTACCAGGAAATATTACGACATTTTTAAATGCTGTATACTTTTTTTGTTTCCTCTTCAAACGTCTCACTCCCGGATGTCAATTAGAAACCTTGGCATATCAATAGGACGAACAGCGATATGCCTTAGTTGCACTTTAGTGGATAGGAAGCTTTAAACCTCCACACATCCACAAATGAAAATATTACCAGTCAATCCATGTTATTTTATCATTTTATTTTCTATGCGAACAATCTATTTTAACTTATACAAGTATTAACCGTATTGTCCCGTTTTTAATCTAAGGTATAGAAGGGACTAAAGTCTCATATTTCAAGTCCTCAATGTACATAAATTATGAGTTAATAATTAAAAAAGCTACTTTTTAATAAAGAGTAACTCTTTACAAAAGTAGCACTAAGCTCATTCAATTTTTATTTTACTTGGGAAGACAAAGTTTTTATAAGGTCTGGTAGCCACGATTCTAATGGCTGACATGTAAAACCAGCTTCAATAGATTTGGCTTGAGTCATATACCAGTCTTTTGGAACAGCAAAAGGAGAACGGGACTCATCATCCCCAACTAGTGCAATTTTCGCTTTCTTCCCAACACTTCCTTCAATCATCTCCATTAATTCCTTTAATGAATAAGTGCCCGAAGAGGTTGCGTTATATGCTCCTACAATTTCCGAGAAACCTGCAAATTTTAAAAATTCACTTGCATCATCAGACAAGATATAAGACATTCGAGCATCCATATTTAAGAAGCTAATAGCCTTACCTTCTGCAGTTCTTTCGATATGGAAATGTAATCGTCTTGTATAATCATCTTCTCCTAAAACGATTGGAAAGCGAACTGCCACCACTTGAAAATTCGCCTTTTGGAAGAAGACCGCCTCTGCCAGTCGCTTACCTTCACCATATGAAAAATCATTTAAACCTCCGTAACGAATTTCATAATGGTAGGGATCAAACTCTCCCTCAGAAAGCTCAGCCCCTAAATCTGAGTAGGTAGACATAGTTGAAGTAAATACATATTTTTGGGTTTTACCTGCAAAGATCTCACACGCAGCCAAGGCATCATCAGGTGAGTAGCAAATATTATCGTAAATAATATCCCATTGAGTATCGGCAAAAGCTGATGCCAAATCACTCTTATTCGTGCGATCTACGATTTGCTGATTGACTTTTTCCCCAAAAGAATGTGCAGTTTTACCACGAGTTGCAATTGTCACGTCATGCCCCTCTTCCAGAAGTGTTTCAACAAGCTTTTTCCCAAAAAATCTTGTACCGCCAAATACCAATATCTTTTTCATACCGCTAATCCCCCTATCCCTATACTTCTTGAAGTACTGCGGTTTCAACTGTTATACGGCCATTATCCGTTTTAAAACGAATTGGAATCGTGCCATCACCAAATTGAAACTTCTTCCCTTTTTCCCCATAAACACTGATTCGACCGAAATCTGACTTAACGGATAAGGTGACATTATTTAATACCTCATCAGTTTTTAAAACAATGCTGCCATTATCTGTTTTCCATTGTAACGGTTTTGTCACTTGAGGAATATACCCTTCAATTCTACCATTATCAGTAGTTGCCCAAATTTCACCGCTTACTTCGTTAAGCTCGATTCGGCCATTATCTGTTGAAAGCTCAAATTTTTCCGATCTTGAATGATCCACACAAATTCTACCATTATCCGTTGTTGCAATAACGTTCGTGAAATTTGAATGATCCAAGACAATTCTTCCATTATCTGTTTTTGCCTTTAATGTGCTAGCCAATAAGGATTTTAAGTGAATTTTCCCGTGATCTGTTTTGAACTTCATGTGCTTCGCTTGTTGAGATTCTATTTCAATTTTCCCGTTATCACTCTCAACCTTCATTTGGTCATATAATTTTTGAGGCAGCTGTATCGATACATCGATTGTTTTCAACCCCATGCTTAGGTGAATGAAGAAAAATGACATGATGCTATCCTCACGTTTAACTCGAATTTTCAGCGTGTTATTAACCACTTCCATAGTAGCCTTTGTTTTTCCATCCTGATCCTTTACATTAATAATTGGTTTGTCACCCTCCGAAGGAACAATAGAAATATTCGCTTTGTCAGCCTTAATGTCTACATTATCAAAGCCTGTTTCAATAGCAGGAGTCATTTCAACATGAGAAACAAACTCTTCCTCTGAATAAGCAGCTAGCAGCTCCATCGCTAAGTCATGAATAGTACCAAACGATTCAACTATTTCTTCTTCCTTTTTACCTTCAGCTCTACCATTTGCAAAATACTCTTTAAAGTCACGCAAAATATCTTTTCGTTCGTCTTCCTTTAATAAAAACAATTCCTTTTCAAGTTCTTTTAGAAATTTCTCCTCAGACATTTAAATTTCCTCCCCCTGAATTAATTCGTTTACACCTTTACTAAAGTTCTGCCATTCTTCACGAAGTTCCTTTAAATTTTCTTTACCTAAAGCAGTGATTTGATAATATTTACGTGGTGGTCCTTCAGTTGATTCTTTTAAGTATGTTGTAAAATAACCTTCCGACGTGAGCCTTCTTAATAGTGGATAAACAGAGCCTTCCGAAATCTCAATCTGATTAGAAATAGCTTGAACGAGCTCATAGCCATACATATCTTGTTGGTCGACTAGAGCAAGGACACACAAATTTAATACACCCTTTTTAAATTGGACGTTCAAGTTAACCACCTCCTCCACTACTATTCATTGTACAGTAGTGTATCATAACGGTATTACTCATTGCAAGGTACTGAATAATATAAATTAACTAATTTACTACCTCCCTTTAGCTTCATCACTAAATTTCGAATAATATTTATGAGAATCTGAATAATAATCACTTTCTTGACTACTCTAGTTTTTGTAACACCATTACTATTTAATTAAGGGAGTGTTTTTTTGGGTATTTTAAGTAGAAACCCTAAAGAAGAGCCACTACATTACGGAGAAATATTCACAATATGGTCGAACGTTCTAACTAATAACGGCATGATCGCTATGTATCAAACTTTATATAATCATACTGGTGACCGCGAACTTGCCAAGATAGTTGAAGAATCAATCAATGGGATGGAAGAAGAAAACAAGCAATTAAAAGAAACGCTAAAATTAAATGGAATCGGGCTTCCTCCAGCACCACCTGAGCGCCCTAACGCAAGACTTGAAGATATCCCAGTAGGGGCACGATATAATGACCCTGAAATAAGCGCAATTATCTCTGGGAACGTTGCCGCAGGTCTAGTGGCATGCAGTAAGGCGATGGGGACATGCACTCGTGAAGATATCGCCATGATGTATGGTCAATTCCATATTGCTAAAGCTCAGCTTGGCGCTAGGTTATTACGATTAAATAAAGCAAAGGGATGGTTAGTTCCTCCACCTCTTCACCTTGCTCCACATGACGAAAGATAACTTTCAAAAATAGTGGTTGCCTTATGCAGTCAACCACTTTACTTTGTTAAATGATTTTATGTTATTTTATTTATTACATAGGGTAAACGATTAGAAAACAAAAATGGAGGGGTTTAGATGTTTGAAAACAAAACAGTCATTGTAACTGGAGCTTCTCAGGGCATCGGAAAAGAAGTTGCCACCCAATACGCCCGTGCTGGGGCATCCGTCGTTCTAGCAGACATTAACGAACAATCAGGTTACTCCGTTGCCTCCGAGTTAGCTAAAGAAGGTCTAAACGTTTTATTTGTTCCAACAGATGTACGTAAAGAGCAAGATGTCATCCAACTAATGACCAGTACTATCGAACAATATAAAACAATTGATATTCTTATTAATAATGCAGGAATCTATAAACCAATTTCGCCTTATGATCTTTCAATGGATATCTTTGATGATATCATCAATACAAATTTAAGAAGTGTATTTATGTGCTCAAGAGAAGCTGCAAAGTTTATGAGATTAAATGCAAAAGGTGGAGCAATAGTATCAATGGCTTCAACGCGTGCTTTCATGTCCGAAGCCAACTCAGAATCCTATGCAGCAACAAAAGGTGGCATCGTAGCTCTTACACACGCACTGGCAAGCTCGCTTGGACCAGACTCAATACGAGTGAATTGCATTTCCCCTGGATGGATTGAAACTAGTGATTACGCTTCTTTACGAGAAGTTGACCATCTTCAGCATTTTTCAGGTCGTGTCGGCAAACCTGAGGATATTGCACGAGCATGCTTTTATTTAACTGACGAAAAAAATGATTTTGTTACTGGAATCAATTTGACTGTTGATGGTGGGATGACAAAGAAAATGATATATGAAGAATAAGTAAAAAAACGACTAACTAGGATGCCCAAGGTTAGTCGTTTTTTTTCGTTTCTATATTTTTCAATAGCAACAAATTACTTAAGCGCATATATTACAAATAGCTTATTACGGGAAAGGAGTTAACGAACATGAATCCTTCCAAAACTAATTATTCAAAACCAAAAATCTATCTCAACCCACAGCAAGATAACAGAGGAAATCAAAACTCCTATAACATTTCTTATCTAGATGAAAAAATCCGTTCAGATTTAAATCTAATCTTAGAAAAACAAGCAGTACTCGAACAATCTCTTATCAAATTCCATCAAGTGATCAATAATCTTATGTTAAATACAAAACACTCAACAAATCTTTTAAGCAGTCATTTAAAGATGCTTCAAAACACAATGATTGAACTGATGAATAAGCCCATTCAAAATGAAGAATTCCTAAAACTCATGAGAAAAACGGTGCCCTCTAAAAACATTAAAAAAATCTATGTAAATGGCTCACCCATTGAAGTAAGTGCAGTTCTTGATTTCCACGAAAGGAAAAACTCAGTAACCTTTTTAACACCAGATAATCATACTCTTGTGGTGGATATAACTCAGATTAACGGCTTTGAAATACAACAATAAAAACCTGTACAGTTCTCAAGTAGAGTTGTACAGGTTTGTTTTACATATACAAGTAAATAGTAAGATACATAAATAGACTACCACCCATAACAAACACATGCCAAATCGCATGATTGTACGGGATTTTTTTATTTTTATAAAAGTAAGTTCCTATTGTATAGCTTAATCCTCCTGCCACTAGCAGCAGTAATCCATCCATTGTGATAAATTCAAGCATTGGTTTATAAAAGATTATGGCTAACCAGCCCATCCCTAAATAAACAAATAATGATAATCTCTCAAAGCGATGCACAAAGTACATTTTAAAGAGAATTCCAAAGAACGCTAATCCCCATTCAACGAAAAAGATTGTCCACCCTATCTTACCGCCAATTGCGATTAAAGCAACAGGTGTATATGTCCCAGCAATCATAAGAAAAATCGAGCTATGATCCAGCTTTTTTAACAAGCTTTTATGAGTTGGCCAGGCGTGATAAATAGTTGAGGCAGCATATAGGCAGAACATAGAAATTCCAAAAATAATGTAGCTAACAAGTTCAATCGTCGATCCTTCTAACCGAGCTTTTTGAACTAAAAGTAAAGTAGCCGGTATTGCGAGCAGCGCTCCAATTCCATGACTTAAGGAATTCAAAAATTCTTCCTTTTTACTATACCCACTTTGAACAGCTGTTAATTGTGCCATTTTCTTCACCTCTTGCTAATATTATTCCATAATGATTCAAATTAGGGAGAGTTAGTTGTAATAAATATCAAATGATATTTGTCATAGAATGTGACGAATCGTTATTTTTATAATGAAACATACATGAGAAATAATGCAATAAATTGCTCCTTTTAGTCAAAAAATTTCAAAGATATAGCAAGTCAAGTTGACGCGAATTGGAAATTATATTACAGTTCATTAAAATCACTATAAGCTTAAATAAAAAAAATACCGAATAAGGACATTTGCGAGAATGTCTCATATTCGGCAGTTTAATTTACTTCAAATTTATGGAGTTGTTGTTGTTGTTGAAAGATCTCCAACTGATTCTTTTTTAGTTTGTTCCAGAATTCTTTTCTGTTTATTTACATCTGCTCGTAGGAATAGTGAAATAAGTAGAGAAATCGCGATTAATGCTGTAAACAGGTAAAATACTGGAATATAGCTATCGTACATATTTTTAACAGTACTTACGATAATCGGACCAAAAACCCCACCTAGAGACCAAGTTGTTAATAAGTAACCGTGAATTACACCAAGTTGCTTTGTTCCAAATAAATCACTTGCATATGCAGGTAGGTTTGAGAAACCTCCTCCATAACAGCTAACTACTAAGAAGATAAATACTTGGAAGATGATAACATTTGTTGTAAATGGTAATACAGCAAAAGTGATTAATTGGATTGTAAAGAATATAACGAAAATATTTGTACGTCCAATATAGTCAGAAAGTGCTGCCCATAGTAATCGGCCACCACCATTGAATAGTCCCATTACACCAACCATTGTTGCAGCTGCTGCTACAGATAGCCCTACAATCTCTTGAGCCATTGGTGATGCAACAGAAATCATCATAATACCAGCTGTTACGTTTACTAAGTGCATAGACCAAAGCATCCAGAACCGTCTTGTTTTAACAGCTTCTTTTGCTGACATTTGAGCTAAATCCTGCTTAATTTTCTTCTCGCCAGATTCCGTTGCCTTCTTCATTCCTTCAGGCATATATCCTTTAGCTGGAGGAGCAATATAAGAAGCACCTAAAATCATTAAGATGAAATAGCTTATTCCTAAAATAAAGTATGTAGATGAAATACCTACACCCTCCATTAAGTTTGCTGCTACTGGAGCAGTAATTAAAGCACCAGAACCAAATCCTAATACAGCCATCCCTGTTGCTAATCCACGACGATCAGGGAACCATTTTACTAAAGTCGATACCGGAGCAATATACCCGATACCCATACCTAGACCACTTAAAACTCCATAAGTTAACCAATATAGTATAACTGAGTCCATTTGTATCGCTAAACCAGCACCTGCTTGTCCTGCTCCGAATAATACGGCAGCAACCATCGCTGATTTTCTTGGACCTAATTTTTCTACTAAACTACCAAATAGTGCTGCTGCAAAACCAGCAAGCCCCATCATTATTGTAAAGGCTACAGTTACGTTTGTTTCACTCCATCCCATTTCCGTTACGATTGGAAGCTTATAAACACTATAAGCATAAGCTCCTCCGATTGATAAATGAATTGCAATGGCAGAAAGAGCGATTAACCATCGATTTTTCTTCATAATTCTCTTTTAGCCCCTTTCTTTGTAAATGTGATAAAGTTGTGAACAACTCTTTATCTCAAGATAACATTTACAAAATATGAAATGCAATAGTTTTTTGAAAAAAATTATTTGTGTAAAAGAGATTATTTCTGCATTTCGTAGAAAATTTGAAGTTAAACGCAAATTTCTATCTTATTTATTGTAGAAGAAATTACTTACAATTGCTTTTACCCTATAATTGAATGACTGTAACATGATTCTTGTTATAAAACAGCAAGATATTAAGGTATTATGCTATTTACAGAGCATTTGATACAGCGAGTAAAAAGTATTTAATTGCTTTAAAAAGAAAATTGTATACATTTTGTAGAATAAACATTATATACAAAGTTGAAATTTGAAACTTTAAATAAATTTAGTAGCTCTACCCTTTACTCCTATTACATAATAGTTATTTACTATATCAGAATAACTTTACATGTTAAAATTTCACAAAATAATATTATTTCGTTATTATTTAGAATTTACATACATAAAAGAGAAAATTTTAAATTTAGATTTAAAAATATAGCGTACTTCTTTCATTGATTAAACAAAAAAAACATCCATTTTCAGAATAAATGGATGTTTTTTTAAAATTAGCTTAAACGATTTAGTATAAATTATCGTACAAGTTGTATGTCACATGTTGCAGAACGGACTATTTTTTCTGCAACGGAGCCGATGAGCATTTTTTCTAGGTTTGTATTACCTGTTGCTCCGCAAATAAGTAATTCAACTCCTGGAAGCTCTGTTAAAATTTCCTTTGGAGAGCCTTCTTTAATGACTACCTCAACTACAGGAATTCCCGCAGCAGCAACCTGATTTTTAAGCTGATCCATCTTGGTCATACTCTCTTCCTTAAGCTGTTCAGCGTAATTTAAGTCATAGGCTGCAATTGAGCCAAATGATTCCGTATCAATGACATTTATTAATTGAACGGTCGCATCATTGTCCTTCGCCACAAGTATTGCTCGATCTAGTGCTTTCATTGACTGCTTTGAGAAATCAATTGCTACGGCAATTTTTTGATAATGCTTAATCATAATTGTCCTCCAATATTGTCATTACTTCATAGTACCCATAATTTTTTAAAACAAACGAAAACTATACAAATTGAAGTCACTAGCAGAATAGATATACTAACTTAAAGCTACTGCTTTAAGCTTTCTAGCCAAATTGTACATATCTTCCCCATCCACTTTAAAGTCTGTGCCCATCGAAACATATAACTCGTATTTACCATCCTTCGTAAACTGAACTTCTCCAACTCCAATAAAAGTAACGGCTTTCAAATGACTCATCCATTCTTTAATCGCCCAAAATTTATTCACATAGCTTTTATTTAAAGGATCTGTTTTAAAATGCTCCATAAAGACAATCGCGATTTCCTCGTTTTGATAGCCCACAATAAGCTCAGCGGTAGATTCAAGCAATTCAATATCCTTTATAAAGCCTTTTATAATTCGGTTTTTACCGATATCGGAAGGACTAATCTCATGAACAAATCTTGAAAGCAACTTTTTTCCTTTCGTTTTCGTAAAGTCTTCATCAATCGCTCCACCAAAAAGTGTCATTTGCGCTGTTTCTGATGCATTCGTTTTTACTTTACGGTGACTATTATTTTTAATCTCTTCAGAATTCCGTTCAAGTATTGGCCCATTGATTTCATCTATCATCATAGATTTGTAGGCTCTCATTAACGCACTCTGTTTATGCCTCTTGCTAATATTAACCTCTAATTTTATGTCCTTGCTTCCAATTTGCTGTATACCATCACGCTCTAAATTATATGGGCAGGTTGGAGAATGATTACTATATCTCCACGTTTTATAATGCCCTTTCTTTCCACTACTATAAGATAATTTTGCAGAACAATGCTCCGTAGGACAAAATAACTTCCCCTTAAAAGCAGCAATATATTTCTTCTTTGTCATTTGTCCAATTGGAATCAGCTTAATATCATCTTCTGTTATCAGTTTCGCTTTAGAAATTCTCACAAAAATATCTCCTATAACTTCAGATTTGAGGAGCAAATTTATAAAAAAGCACACCATCTTTTTTCACTTTGATGATGTGCTTCTAGCTGTCATTATTTTGCAGGAAATAAACTTCCAACCGCTGTAATTGTTGTGGCTAAATCTTCCCTATAATTTATATGATTTTTATTTAAACTATTAATACTTACTTCATTTCCGCCAAGAGACGAATGGACATATAAATCATCGCCCATATACATAGCAATATGCCCCGGGAAGTAGAGAAGATCACCTTTTTGAATATGCTCGATGTTGATTTCTTTAATTGGGAAGCGATCGACAATTTTGGCATCTCGATAAATCACAACACCATTTAGCATATACGCCATCGAACAGAGCCCTGAACAATCAATGCCTAAAGGAGATTTCCCACCCCATCGGTAAGGTGTAGTAAGATAGCTTAAAGCCGTTTGTACGACTCTGTTTCGAAAATCCTCCTCCAAAACGCCATTAAATTCAAGCTTTTCCCCAATCCATTGACTACGTGTATATCCTACTTCACCAGTTGCTAATTGAATCATGGACCATTCTTTATTTATTTTTTCATTTGGCAACACTTTGATAATTGAGCCACGTACAAGTGTTGCTAGCTTACTACTTTGTATTTTCGGCTTCAGTAGTATATCTGCAAAGCCTTGGTAAATGATACTTGCTGCTTCCTTCTGCCAAGTATCTACCTTTTGAGGATCAAATAATAAATCCTCTATTCTACAAAAGCCTTCATATTGATATGGTGTTTTCACATAGACCCAATCATTTTCTCGTTGCTTTACTATTTCTACAACCATGCCATATAATCCTTCATCAATCAGTTCCGATTTTGAGTTAGGCTCTGCATGTAAATTAGCAACCTTCGATTTAATAATAGCTTTCATAAAAAAACTAAGCCTCCTTACTGAAATGATCATATACAATCTTAGAAAGCTTCCCTATAAAACTCTTCGCTTCTTCAGTATTTGTGTGATCAGTGACAAAAACACCAATTATATAAGGCCTCTTCTTAGAAAAAAAGATACCTATATCGTGCTCCACTGTCTCAAGGCTGCCTGTTTTGTGAGCTACTTTCACATCGTCAGCAATATACCTTTTTAATGAATCTTGAATGCGTTGTCGACTTAATATATCACTCGCTAACTCGCTAGATTTTTTTGACAGTAGGTCCTGACGATAAATAGCCTCAAAGAGAAAGGCCATTTCTCTAGCAGTTGTTAAATTATCAAAGCCCTTTTCTAGCTGTTCAAAATCCATCATTTTTCGTTGAATTGTCGTATTTTTCAATCCAATCTTTTTAAAATAATGATTTAAATTTTCCATACCCCAAAAATCAATAAGAACATTTGTCGCCGTGTTGTCGCTTGTAATAATCATCCATACTAATAATTCATACAAGGACGCTTCGCTTACTTCCAGTTCTGATAGTACGCTAAAATCAACTCGATTTTCTTCAGCAATTTTAACAATTTGATGTATTGATTCATTTTTATTTTCAAGGAATTCCAGCACCGCTACTAGAATAGGAACCTTTATCAAGCTTGCGCTGGAGAATACATCATCAATATCCTTTGTAAATAGAAATTGATTAGGTTCCGCACAATCCTTCACAACCAGCTTAACCTTGTAGGGTACCTGTTCGATTAAATCCTGAAGATTCTTTTCCATTATATGACTATTCAATAACTTCAATTGTTTTTGTTTCAGTATCAAAGGCAATTGTTCTACCTAGAGGCAGTGACATCGTTGGTAAGCAATGTCCACAGGCAACATCCATTAAAATCGGCTTATTTAATGGGACCAAAATCTCTTCAAAAATCGTTTGTAGTCTCAAGCTATGCTCTGGACGTTTTGGATTTTGTGGACCGCAATTTGTCCATGCACCAAGTAAAATGCCCGCCACATCATCTAACTTACCTGATAACTTAAGCTGAGTAAGCATACGGTCTATGCTACGTTCATACTCATCAATATCCTCTAAGAATAGAATTTTCCCCTTTGTATCAATCTCGTATGGTGTTCCAAGGGAAGCTGTTACTAAAGTTAGGTTTCCACCTATAAGCTGACCTGTTGCTTTTCCAGGTACAAGTGAAGACATCTCTTTATTTGTTGGATTGGCTAAATAATAATTAGATTCTTTTGTCAGAGTAATACTTTCCAGAAAGGAGGACCATGTGTATTCATCCATTTCTGGTTTAATGAATTCTGTAGATGGCATTGGTGTATGGTAGGTTACTAAATCACATAACTGATTAAAGGCAATATGCAGTGCAGTCACATCACTATATCCAGCGAATACCTTGGGATTATCTCTAATCATCTCATAATCTAGTAAAGGTAAGATTTTTGTAGCTCCATAGCCTCCTCGAATGCTAAAGATTCCATCAATAGAAGCATCACGGAACATTCGATTCACGTCATTTGCTCGAAGCTCGTCAGTCCCCGCTAAATAACCATGCCTTTTGTAACATGAATCTCCTACAACCACATTAAATCCAAGCTTTTCTACAGCTTCAATAGCCTGAGGCAAACTTTCCCGCGGAGTGGCACTAGAAGCGCCAATCAGACCGATAGTATCTCCCTTTTTTAACGCTTTTGGAATTTTCATTCTGTCACACTCCTATTGTAGTTCGCTTACGGTACACCGCAATTTCTTCTTCATTGGCAAGTACAAAATGCCCCTCCTCGATTTCTACAAAAGATGGAGGATTCTTCATATAGTCATGAAGCTTGGGGTCGTAAACTTCAATCGTTTTGGCACGTTCTTTATAAGGATTTGGCTCAGGCACAGCAGAAATAAGCGCTCTTGTATAAGGATGGATAGGATTTGAAAATATCTTTTCTGTATCAGCCAGTTCAACAATTTCTCCCTTATAAATAACCGCTGTGCGATCTGTAATGAAACGAACTATCGATAAATCATGTGCGATAAATAAATACGTTAAATCATTTTGTTTTTGTAAATTCGATAATAGATTCAGCACCTGTGCCCGAATCGATACATCCAGGGCTGAAATCGGCTCATCCGCAATAACAAATTCCGGCTCCAAGACTAAAGCGCGGGCAATACCAATTCTTTGCCGTTGACCACCTGAGAATTCATGAGGAAAACGACTTGCAAACTCCGGAAGTAACCCTACCTCTAACAAGGCATTTCGAACCTTTTCCAAACGATCCGCCTCATTTTTGTATTTTTTCGTATTTACTAAGCCTTCTGAAATAATATAGTCAACCTTTGCCCGTTCATTTAAGGAGGCCATTGGATCCTGAAAAATCATTTGGATTTTTTGCGTAATTTCTCTATCCCAATCCTTCGAAATCTTCCCGCTAATTGGCTTGCCCTTAAATAGAATTTCTCCGCCTGTTACTTCATTGATACGCATTATGGCACGACCGATTGTTGTTTTACCAGAACCCGACTCTCCCACAAGACCAAATGTTTCACCCTTATAAATATTGAAGCTTACATCACTTATCGCCTGATATCTATTTTTCCCTTTTCCAAAGGTAACATTTAAATTCTTTACTTCTAGCAATACTTCTCTATTAATCATGAGCGTATCGTCTCCCCTCTTCAAAGAATTCCTGCAGACTTAGCGGAGGCTCTACCTTTGGTGCATCTGAATGTAAGAGCCACGTTTTAGCAAAGTGCGTATCTGTGACCTTAAAGAAAGGCGGACGTTCAACAAAATCGATGTTTAATGCAAATGGATTACGAGGTGCAAAGGCATCTCCCTTGATTTCCTTAAAAAGATTAGGCGGTGTTCCTTTAATCGAATATAATTCTTCCCCCTTAGCCCCTAATTGCGGCAAGGATGATAGGAGAGCCCATGTATAAGGGTGTTTTCCATCGAAGAATACTTCATGGGTTTTGCCAACTTCGATAATCTCTCCTGCATACATTACAGCAATACGATCAGCTACCTTTGCAACAACCCCTAAATCATGGGTAATATAGATAGTTGTTAGTCCATACTTTTCTTGTAGATTTTTTAATAGCTGCAAAATTTGTGCTTGAATCGTTACATCCAAGGCAGTTGTAGGCTCATCACAGATAAGTATTTTGGGATTACACGCTATGGCTATGGCAATAACAATCCTTTGTCTCATCCCGCCAGAGAACTCATGGGGATATTGCTTATAGCGTTTTTCCACATCATGAATCCCTACATCTGTAAGTAGCTTTAAGGTTTGGTCATATGCAGACTTACCCTTTAACCCTTGATGTAGGACAACACACTCTTCAATCTGTTTTCCAACTGTTTTTAAAGGATTAAGAGAAGTCATTGGGTCTTGTGTAACCATCGCAATTTCCTTACCTCGAATTTTCAGCCAATCCTTCTCAGTACTAAATTTCGCTAAGTCATAATCTTTATAAAGGATTTCCCCTTGATCTATAAAGCCATTCTTATCTAGTAAACCCATTATAGATTTCACGAGGACAGACTTACCCGAGCCCGACTCACCTACTATTGCCAGACTTTCACCTTTATAAAGATCAAGAGAAATATCACGAATTGCTGTAAGTACTTGGCCACGTAGTTTAAACTTAATGATTATATTTTGAATCGATAAAATGCGAGACTTTCCGTTGCTGTCTACCATCGTCATCCCCCCTCTATACATGATTCTTTGGATCTGCAGCATCTGCAAATGCGTTTCCAATAATATAAAAAGCAATTGTAATAATACTTAAAACAACACTTGGGAAGATTAATTGATAGCGAAGATCTGGCGACATCATTAGTACACGCCCTTCATTGATTAAATTTCCTAATGAGGGTTCACTAATTGGCAAGCCTAAGCCAATATACGTTAAAAATACCTCTGCCCCAATCGCAAACGGAATTGCTAAGCTCATTCGTAGCATAATAACGGAAATTAAATAAGGTAATAAATTTTTTAATATAATTCGATAGCTTGGAGTCCCCAAGCATTTTGATGCCAGGTTATACTCTCTATCTCTTAAAATCACAATCTGATTTCTTATAAACCTTGCCATCTCCACCCAGCCCGTTATACACATCGCAATGATGATCGTAGAAATACTCGGTCGTAAAATATAGGACATTAAAATTAGAACAATCGTAGTCGGTATATTTTCAAAAATGTTATACACCTGAGTAATCGGTGCTTCAAGCTTTCTTGAAAAGCCCCAAAGTGCCCCTACTGAAATTCCTACCAAAACCTCTGCGAATGCAACGACAAATCCTATAAACAGCGAGGTCCTTGTTCCTGCCCAAATCCTCGACCATAAATCCTGTCCAATTGAATTTGTTCCAAACCAGAAATCTTCTCCTGGCGTAATGTTTCGTGCCTGAGAACCAGTTTGTTCATCGATATAAATTTCTGTTGGAGATTTTTGATAAGGTAGATATGGTTGAACAATAACAAAAGCAATTATTAGTCCTACCACTACTAATAGAAAAACAGCTATTCGATTTTTTAGAAAGGATTGCCAGGTAGAGCGCCAATATGAATAATTTGAATAACCTGTTTGCTCCGCCTTTTGGTCATCTACAACAGCGAAGTCAAATAAATTTTCGTTTGACTTTTTTGAAATATTCGAAATTTCCTCAGAAAAGATTCCCATTATCGAACACTCCCCCCTTTACCGAGCTTGATTCGAGGATCGACAATTGCCATCGCTAAATCTCCTAAAAACAGCCCAATAATTCCTAGAGACGAGAAGATTAATACTAATCCTTGCACGACAGAATTATCCTGACGTTGGATGACATCAACTAGTAAACCGCCCATCCCAGGAATCGAATATAAGGATTCAATGTATATCGAGCCTGTAATTGTAAATAAAATTGTAGCAGGTAAA
Source organism: Ureibacillus chungkukjangi (assembly GCF_044795995.1). Classification (NCBI taxonomy): domain Bacteria; kingdom Bacillati; phylum Bacillota; class Bacilli; order Caryophanales; family Caryophanaceae; genus Ureibacillus; species Ureibacillus chungkukjangi. The sequence continues at coordinate 2,565,522 of NZ_CP085009.1, forward strand.
TACTGTGCCATAGGGATAAAAGCATTTCGCATCACATGCTTAAACATTAACGTTTTCTCTTTAACTCCCTTAGCCCGAGCTAGTTTTATATAATCTTTATTGAGCTCATCCACCATGTAACGACGCATCCACATTGCATAAGAGGCTGTTGGAGCTAAAGCCATGGACGTTAGCGGCAGAATCCAGCTTGCTGAATTATATTCATCAAACAGCATTGGTAAATTTAAAATATCCGTTACATACATTTGAATGAATATATAATAGACCGCTGCTGGAACAGCAACAACGAATACAATATAACCTGTTCCTAATCGATCAAGCCATCTTCCTTTCATATGGGCCATCAAAATTCCTAAAGGTACCCCAACAATAAGAGACAGTGCAACAGCACCAAGCCCAAATAGTAACGAATATATAATCTTTTCAGATATGATTGTCGTTACTGCGACATCCGTACGATATGTAACAGAAGTTCCTAAATCACCCATTAATAAGTCTGAATAGAAATTCCCTAACTGTACAATCAGTGGGTCACGAAGTCCTAAATTTGTTAAATATACTTCCTGCTGTTCAGGCGACATTTTTTCAGCTGCTGCTCCTAAGTAGCCTTCTTCAGGCATCAGTCGCAGTAACGAGAAAACAATAGTAATAATGATAAAAAGCGTTAATACGGATTGCAGTAATCGTTTTCCTATATACCACAGCATATTCTAACCCCCCAACAATTTACGCCAAATAATGAAGGAAGGAGACACCAAAACTGGCTTGGTCATCTCCTTCTTCTTATTAGTTAAAATTTATTTTTCTGCATTCGCTAACGCTTCGGCACGCTCTTGTTCCCATGCTGCTTGAGCTTCTTTAAATTCATCGTTACTCATTGGTTTGTCTAAAAGATTTTGGCCTTTAAACTTCTCAGCCGTCACACCAAATGGTGAGTATTGTGCTTCAAACGGATTTAATTTTGAAGCAATATAGCCAGTTCCACCTACTGCATAAGGAATAACAAATGCTTCTTCGATTAGGAAGCTCTCTGCTTTTGCAAATAGTTCATAGCGTTTAGCTAAATCCATTTCTGATTTTGCAGCGTCCACCATGTTTTGATATGTTGATTTACCGTTTGAATCTTTGTAGCCTTCAGCAAATTCAGGCTTGTTATACGAACCACCTTCAGTAAATGGATCTGTGTAGGATGCAGGATCTGCATAGTCAGGTCCCCAGTTCACTTCTAATAATGCAAATTTACCTGGACGACGAACTTCACCTAAGAATCCAGTAGAAGGTCCAGCTTCCACGATCACATCAATATAGTCTGTACCTAGTAGTCCTTCAAGCTGTTGTTCTACAACTTGCGCACGGTTAGCCCAATCAGGAGAACCTGAGTTATACGGCATTAATACTTTAACTGGGAATGTTGCTTTTCCATCAAGTTCAGCCATTGCAGTTTCTTTAAATTCCTTCGCTAAATCGCTATTAAAGGAATCAGTATTTGTAACATCAGCCAGAGGTGCTAATTGTGTATAGTCCACACCTTCCACATCGACAAAGTTCTTCGGTGTAATTGTATTACTCAGCATATCATTTGGATTGTATGGCTCTGTTGTTAACATCGCAGATACTCGGTCAAGTCCATGGTAAAGCGATTTACGGAAGTTTTTGTTGTTCACAACCACCTTCCAATTCTCTGGCTCATACTCTGCATCGAATTGTGGGTCAAAGTTTAAAGCATAGAAATACGTATAGAAGTTATTTTGACTTTGACGTACTTGTGATTTTTTCTCTTCGTCATTGAACCATTCGTCAATTACGGATGTCGGAATTGAAGCGGCATCGACTTCACCACGCAAGAATAGCTCTGGTGCAACAGTTCCAGCTTCTTTATTGTATTTATAGCGGATACGGTCAATTAACACATTTTCTTTATCCCAATATGTGTCATTTTTTACAAGTACACGCTCATTTTGAGGTTCAAATTTGTCTAAAATGTAAGATCCATTGTAAAGGAAATTTTCGTTAGTTGTTCCAAAACTTTCGCCCTTTTCAGCTAAGAACTCGCCGTTTACAGGGAAGAAGCATACATAGTTGAGCATCGAAAGGAAATATGGTGTTGGATTCTCTAATGTGTATTCCACTGTATGGTCATCTAGCGCCTTCACACCAACCTCTGTAAAATCAGTAACCTCCCCGTTATAGAAGGCATCACCGTTTTTCACCACAGTTGCAATCCAAGCTGTCGAGGATTCATTTTTTGCATCTAGCACGTAATTCAAGCCATCTACAAAGTCCTGTGCAACAACATCTGCATATTCTTCACCATCATGAGTAACCCATTTTACACCTTCGCGAAGCTTGAAAGTCCATACGGTTGCATCATCATTTGACGACCATTCTTCAGCTAGGCCAGGTTGTACAATTCCATACTGATCATACTCGATCAAGCCATCTACTAAATTCGCCGCAACGGCAAATTCATTTGTTTCAGAAGTTTTTAAGTAATTAAGTGTTTTAATCTCCCCTGAATATACTGTACGGTATTCTGATACTTCTTTTTCAGAAGACTCGTCTCCCTTGTCGCTACATGCTGCTAGAACTAGCACAGACACTGTAGCTAAAAGCAATAACCACAACTTTCTCATAAAACCCCTCCTGTTTCTTTACTATCTCTTTTTTTATAATGAAAATCCTAGTTCAGGCTTGGCTGACATTGTCATGAATTGTGTATTAAATGTCGGTTTACCTGATATAGGATCATCCATTCATATCCATTCATAGCAAAGGCAAATCTGAATCGCCCATAGACAAATAGCAATATTTCGAATATTCTACGTAAATAGCAGCGTAGTTTTAATGGTGTAAACAGGGGTACTTCAACTACGCCTACTAAAAGATTTAATATTTTTAATCCAGCTTCTATCTACGTTAAAAATTGTAAAATACGTAATACTTCATAATAATCCTCCGTAACATATTCAACCGTATTATGTGGTTTAAATGTTGCACCTGGATAAAATGAATTACGAAATGCACGAGCATGGTCTCGGTAAACTATTTCTACCGTGAACTTTTCTGGTAAATCTACCTGCAAACTCTCTCTATCTAAACTCATTGCTTCTTCAACTAATATTCTAGTTTCTTTAAGCGTTAAGTTCGGACTAACACTTACCGTTGCACTTCCGATACCTTCCTTCGTAGCAAAGGTAAGAATATTTTCATTCAATTCATGAATTTCTTCTATAAGACCTTCATCACCACTAACAAAGGCAACCGGGACACCATGCAATCTAGCAGCATAGGTATTTATTAAAAATTCACTAGCATATTCTCCATTAATTTTCACATCAGCATTGACTACTAAAGTGTGCGCTAACGGGTTGCGGTGACTTCCCCCTTTACTGTGATAGCCTATGAAAATTGCTCGGTCAAAGCTTTCGTCAAGCCCAGTTACCATACACATTGGATCTCCCGTCCAGCCGCGAATAACTTTACAATTTACTGGCAAGTTCGAGATATCAATGTTACGAGCCGAATCATGCGCATCCTTAAGCAATATTTCTGTAGCTCCACCTGCTATAGCGCCCTCAATCGCTGCCTCTACTTCCTTCGTCATTTGCTTTAAAAAGGGTTGAATATCCTGTGTATTAAGCTCCGTTTCAATCCAAGCTGTTGTACCAGTAATGCCTTCAATATCTGCACTAATATATACCTTCATAAATATCGAAACTCCTTTATTTGATGTGTCTCTATTATTGCTTCTACAGCTCTATACATTGCCTTTTGTGCATTGACTCGCCTTGCCCATGTCACATTCCCGTAGTCATAATGCCACCATTCCTCTGAATAGTTTGTGAATCCGACAGCTGTCATCGCATTATACAAAAGACGCCTATTTTTTAATGCTTCATCATTTTCCTCAAGATGCTGCTCATAATAACGGGTTGCTGACTTTTCGCTCATCTCATCAAATGCACCCCCAAGATTTAGGGGGTTGCCTGCTAAATCTCCTAAGGTTAAATCAATGGCCCCTCCTGTTATATGCGGCGACGTTTTATTTGGCTCTACACTGGGAAATGCTACAAATTTTAGTGTTTCCTCTAAAACTGCTGCATCCGAATAATCTGGATTTTTGTTTTTAACCTCTTGAGAAAACAGCTGAAATAAATGCTCTTGTACCTGAAGAGGACGGTAGCCATCATATAAAATGAAGCTATAATGCATAGGTAATAGAGTCAAAGCTTCTATCAATTTTTCACAGGTGCTTTTACGTAAATAGATTGTTTGTAAACTATTGGGGATTCCTTGCTCAAAATACATAGGTTTTATAAAAATTTTGGGATGTGCATTAACTTTTACTAGTGGTTCACGATTTTCGTTCACTTTAGGTTTGTTCTTGATAGAGGAAAACTCAAGCTTTGAAATTGGTTTATAAATATCCACTTGTATAGAAATCACCTCACACCATGTATAATTATTTAAAGTATATGAATATTTTGATTATTTCGTATTTAAAAACAAATCTATCATACTTTACATTTTTTTACTAGGCAGTAAATAATATTAATGGAAATTAATTATCTATTTAACATTATTATGTAATAACATATCCTCACTATTTAATTACCTTAAACTCCTCTATCTAAACGATTTACTACATTACTTAAATTTCTATTTCTATTTAAAAAAAGTTATCTAAGGATTTTTGATTCCTTAAATAACTTAACTTATTTCAAATTTATTTTATGAATTCGTACGCTTGAACTACATTCCCATCCCGTCCAGAAGTCGTCTCTGCTTGAGAAAGCGAGTTAATAATGGCTTCCTCGGTTGCCTCTGCTGTGGCTGCAAACAATTCATTCATAACAGGATGATCCTCACGTAGCTGTGTATGACTTTCTATTACCTTATTGGTTGAATGCGGAATATCGTGTGCTGTTGTGAAGCCAATTACAACATCACCACTTCCATGTGCAAAGTAGCTTCCTGTTCTGCCTAATCCTACGCTACAGCGTTTAATAACACGGGTTAATTGTCTGCTACTTAGCGGTGCATCTGTAGCAAGTACTATCATAATTGAACCGTCTGTTGGTGAAATAGTCGACTTGGGCTGTGCATTTGAGATTATATAATTTTCTTTTAAAAACTCTGAGCTTTTCCCGAAATTAGTTAATACCATACACCCAATAGTAAATGACATATCTGTATTTTCTACTTTCACTATACGAGAGGATGAACCTATTCCACCTTTGTATCCAAAGCAAATCATGCCTTTGCCAGCACCAACTGCTCCTTCTTTTGCAACCTCGTTTGAAGCTTCTTCAATGGCTTTTTTAGCATGCTCGGGTTTTACAGGACATGCTCTGATTGAATTTAAGTGACTATCATTACATTCACCAACGACGATATTAATGGTTCCGGTCTTGATTCCGATATCTTCATTGGTTTCCAACATATATTCAAGGGTACCTTGTGTCACTTGAGGCACACTAAACGTATTTGTCAGCATAATAGGTGATTCAATCACACCTAGTTCATTTACCTGAATTAGCCCCGCAGATTTACCAAAACCATTTATGACATAGCTTGCTGCTGTCACCTTATTTTGAAATAGATTACCGTCGTGAGGCAAAATGGCAGTTACCCCTGTACACGCATAATCCCCTTCCTTTCCTAGCTCATAGTCTAATGTGACATGCCCTACCTTGACACCCTTTACATCAGTAATACAGTTTTTCTTTCCTGTTGGAAGCTTGCCTATTTTAATACCTAAATCACGAGCTTTTTTCCTCATATGTACACTCCTTTTTCAAGCTATTATTATGTAAAGTTTCTAAACGCTCATAAAACTACGCTTTTCTTTAATATTTTTAAACTTCAAGAAAACCTGCAAAATTCCTTCTTTAAAAATCGAACAAAGTATTTTCCCTTATTATGTGTCCTAAGATTTATCGCTAATCAAAGTTTATAGTCAATTTACCGAATATCAACTGTATTTGTAAGTCATAATAGGGATGGTGAGTTTACACCTACTAACAATCGATGTGGAGGGAACTTTTATGAACAATATTCGTGAAGGCTTAATTCCAACTGTACTTGGGTCAGCTGTAACCGCTGCAGGGTATGCCATGAAACAAAAAGGTTCTAACCAAATGTTGGCGAACACCCTTTTCGGGTTCGGATTGGCGCACATTGTCTTAGGTGCAATTGACCTAGTCGAGCATCGTCGTTAGTAAGATTTAAAGGAGCACATAACGTGCTCTTTTTTCATTATTATGGAAATTGCAAAACTTTCGTATAGGTATTGCAATCTCATAACAGGAGAAATTCCCGCTAATGTAGATATAGGTAACTTAAGAAGCAAATATAAGCGAAAGATTTCCCTTTAATTGCATTAAATTAGACAAAATTCAAAGATTTTCCCACTATAACAGGAAAAACTTCCTTTATTATTAAGAAAATATAGGTATTTATCTAATTAGGCGGAATTTTCCTTTTATTTTTTCCCTCTAGCCCTATATACTTAGGCAGAAAAGACCTTTTTACCATATTTTACAAGAACCCCCTATTTTGAACACTTTCTCTCATGTATAGTAATAATAAGGAGACTTGTTAGGGGGATTTTAATGAAAAAGTTACTATTTGCATCATCCTTTATGCTGTTAATATTAGTAGGCTGTACAGATAAATTAGAAAATGAAGAAAAAACAGAACAACAGCAAGACAACATTGAGGAAGTGGAGCAAGTTGGTCGAGATGACGAACAGACAGAACCGGTTCCTGCTAATAAAGAACAGCAACAAGCAAACAAAAAACTATCTGAAACACTAACTAATTTATATCGAAAGTATGGAGTAATCCATCCGAACCATAAATATGAAGAAAAACTTGGAGACCTTTACGTTGGAATTGTCTATAGTCAATTAATCGATTTTGACAATGATGGTCAAGAGGAACTATACATTCTTATGAAAAGCAGTCAGTATATGAACGAAGAATTAGAGCATCGCAACGAAGCCGGATATGTTGAGGAAATTTGGGGCATCACAGATCAAGAAGCTAAATTGATTGCTAATAATTTCTATTCCTATTACGAGGACGCTCCCGATATGTCATTTGTAGCGTTAACTGATGGATCGACTGCTATTAAGCGCTATGATTCTCAAAAAATACAATTTTCCACTATGCAAAACCAACAATTTACAGTTTCAGATAGTGAGTTAAACGGCGAGGAGACACCAATCATAAATAAAGAAAATGGCCAAAAACAATTTGCCATAGATTTAAGCGAACCAATTTCATCTATACAAATAGTCATGAATGAGTTATCCAAATATATGAACACTGCTTTCGATGCTGAAACAGAAGCTTTAACACCTGAAATAGACACAGCTATTAGACAATTTATTAACTTTGGAGATATCAACTCCTTGGATTCTACTATGTACGAGAGTATGATTGAGGCTTTAATCTTTAATCAAAAAATAGAAAGCGATCAAGACCCAATCGAGAATTATGGTGCTGGCTTTTCAGAACAATTAATCAAGGATGCTATGAAAAAATATTATTCGGTTGATTTTAAGCCCGATGACCTTGAAGCAAGAAATCCCGATTCAACAGATTTTCATTGGTTGGAGTATAAGGATGGTGTATTTTATTTAGTAGCATCTGAATATTATATGGATATTAACCTGCCGACGACTGAAAAAATAGTGAAGCTATCTGATGATTTGTATTTCATAAAAATCCAAAGCACTGAATTTAAAGCTCTCCAATACAGTATGGATACAGGAGATTATTTTGATTATACAGAGTATATTGATGTTCCGTTTAACGAATGGCCAGAACCTACACATAACTATTTACAAAAGAATATACCGTCCTATCAAATTTTAAAAGAAACAGCTGGTCAATATCAGCTTCTTTATCAAAGCTATAACAACTTGACGGTAGCTGAATTAGAAGCTTTCTTGAAGCAGTAGCAAGTTAGCAATGAAGGTATTGACCAATCTGATAGAAGGCTGGTGAGAATATGCTAGGTGATATTTTTGGTATTTTGGTTTTAATAGCTGTGATGTGTTTCGCCGTTTACTTTGTACTGTTTGTCATTTATAAAATTATTTCAAGTATCAATTATTTCTTCAAATGGCGTAAGTGGACACCTGCAGAACGGGCCTATGAAAAACGAATACGACAAAGATACTCCGGCTCAAACGGGGCAAATGGATGGTGGACATTTGACTCTGGAGGAAGCGGAGGATCAGACTGCGGTAGCGATGGAGGTGGTGGAGGCGGCGGTGATTAAGCTGTCCAGCCGCCCCCACTTTTCACGTTAGCACCTAAAACTCCTTAACTATTGGAATTTTAGGTGTTTTTTATATTCAAAATACATCCCCTTGAAACTAGTTGGATAGCCCTTACTAAAAGAGTTGTAAACACATATGCTAGAACAACTAGAATTAGAGGAGAGGTTCTATCTATGAGAAATGGGAGATTTGGCTTCTGCTATCCCGGATATCGATATTGCGGTCCTGGCTGTTCAGGTCCTGGTGCCCCTACAAATCCTGTAGACGCCTGCTGCAAATTCCATGATGAGTGCTATATGTACAATAGAGATAGAGGTAGTAGAAGAGGCTATTGCGACAATTTATTTCAGCAATGCTTAAATCAGTATACTTACATGAACAATAATCTAGGAAAAGATGCTAGGTTATTTTCAAATGCTATTAATATGAAGAATTTTTTCTTCTAAATTATTTGAGGCATGAACACTCACTTACCTTTGCGTATTCATGCCTAACTTACTTAAATAATCCGTTTTCTTCTCTCACTTTTCACCCTTCTTCCTTAATCAAATATTCTAAACTTCTTGAATATACAATTAATGTTATACTATTAAAAAAATAGTAAAGAAGGTTAGTAGAATATGAAATACAGTTTTAAAAATGATTATAGTGAGCTTTGCCATCCTGCACTTTTAGAGGCGCTACTAAAAGCAAGCACTGAACAAAATACCGGCTATGGCTTGGATAAGCATACAGAAAATGCAAAGTACTTAATAAAAGATAAGCTAGAAAGCGATAATTGTGATATCCACTTCGTAACTGGAGGAACCCAAGCTAATGCTTCAGTAATTTCCCATATTTTGCGACCATACGAAGCGGTTTTAGCTTGTAGCTCTGGGCATATTAATGTACATGAAACTGGTGCAATCGAAGCAACAGGACATAAGGTTTACACTGCTGAAGGTATTGATGGAAAGCTAACTACAGCAGATATTGAAGCTGCATTAGCATATCATCAAGATGAACATATGGTGAAGATTGGAATGGTTTACATTTCACAATCCACAGAGATTGGTACAGTTTATAGCTTTGCTGAACTAAAAGCATTATATGAATTGTGCAAAGAGAAACAACTATACCTGTACATAGATGGTGCACGCCTTTCAAGTGGTCTTGCAGCAAGTGATGTGGAATTCAATCAATTGAAGGAGCTTTGTGATGTAATGTATATCGGTGGTACAAAAATCGGTATGCTAAGTGGTGAAGCAATTGTAATCTTTAACGATCAGTTAAAATCTTATTTTAGATATCATATTAAAAATAAAGGTGCAATGCTTGCCAAAGGCTATGTATTAGGCATTCAATTTGAAGCCGCTTTTAACGATAATCTTTACTTTGAAATGGGGCAGCATGAGAATGAATTAGCACACTTTCTGAGCAATGAGTTAAAGGAGTTAGGGATTCCTCTATTAAGTGAATCACCAACGAATCAAATCTTCCCTATCTTCACAAAGGAACAAGTAGACGAATTACAAAAAAATTATGCCTTTGAAATTTGGGAGCCAGTTGAAGACAAAATTGCAATACGTTTTGTTACTTCATGGGCTACAACAAAAGAAGTTTGTGAAGAGCTTATTGAAGACATAAAAGTTGTTATCTCATAAATCTAAAAACCGTCAAAATAAAAATGCAATTTGCAGCCTCGCAAATTGCATTTTTATTATCAATACCTCATGAAATCTTTCATTATTCATCCTCTGATTTCTGAAGCTCTTCTTTTGCAATAACTACACGATTGCGCCCTAAATTCTTCGCTTCATAAAGCGCTGAATCTGCAAGTTCAATTAATTTATTTGGATTGGAAGCTTGTTTAGGGAATACTGCAATTCCTGCAGAGAATGTCACCGATTTCCCTATCGGACTAATTGTGCCTTCGACATTAAGACGTAATTCTTCCGCTATGTCATACGCTTCACCTACACCTGTCTCAGGCAATAATATGATAAATTCTTCTCCACCATATCGACAACATAGGTCTTGCTCCCTCACAGCATTTCGCATTTGGCGGGCTAGAAATCTTAACACTTCATCACCCGCTGCATGACCATAATTATCATTGATCGATTTAAAACGATCGATATCCAACATAATTACAGAGTACATTTTGCCCTGAACTGTCCATGCTTGTAAAACTGCATCCATTGCACGGCGATTAGTTAAGTTTGTAAGTGAATCAATTGAATTTTCATCCTTTAATGTACTAACTTGACCATGTAAAAAAGAAAGACTTTGTATTAAGGCCTTCTTGATTTTAGAGGCTTCATAATACCATGCGTTTAAGCTGTTTAAATTCCCCATTTCGCTTTCATTAACACTATTTTCAGTAATAACAGCAATCTGCTGTAAAGGCTTTGTAATCTTTGCAGCTAATGCTAATACGACGATTATGGAGATTAAAAGTAAAGGCAATTCAAAATAAAAAGTGGTTAATACTTGTTTTCCAACCGAATTGATTGCAGCTTTTCGAGGAGTTTGAACAATTACTCCCCATTTTGTTTTCTCTAATGGGCTGAAGCCGGCAAGCATTTTCTCGTCAAATGTATTTATAACAAACTGTGCCCCACTCTCACCCTTCTCAATTCTTTGTACTACCTTATTTTCTGAAACATCCAAACCTAAACGGGATTTGTCATAATGATAAATAACTCTTCCTTTTGAATCGACCACATATACATAGGTACCGTCCTGATATTGATGCTCACCTAAAACCTTTTCAAAAAAGTTCGATTCATGGATGTATACACTACCATTAATAGCTCCCTTATATTGTCCATCACTCGAAAAAATCGGATATGAAACAGTAATAAGTAACTTTCCAGTAGATGCTCTAAAAGGATCGGAAATTGAAATCTTTTGATTTTCCAGCTGTAAAAGACCTTCTTTTGAAGTAATTCTCTTCCCTTTAAGAGCATATTTTTCAGGGGCTCCTTCTAACATTAGTCCATTAGGATCTGCTATAATTACAGAATTAAATGAACCCTGCTGTTTTTGTAGACGGATTACTTCTTCATTCAACAATTCCTCATCTTCCATCTTGTCCGCAATTTTAGAAGCGCTATAGCCAAGCACTTGTATAGTTTCATCTAAATACAAGTCAACAATTTGAGATAGCTTTTGAGCATAAACCCGATTTTTATCCAAGGATTGTTCTTCTAGCAAATAAATACTTCTTTGATAAATACTAAAAAGACTACTTGCTACTGATAAAAAAAGGCTAATGTTATTAACCCGATGATTAAATATTTTAATTTAATTTTTTCACTTAATTTATACATTCTTTGTTCCCCTGTAAAAAGACTTCAATGCATTTTATTATTCGATAGTTACGAATCTTCATTATACTCTGACGTTTCCATTATTGAAAGTCTTTCCCTCATTAGTTTAACCTATCTTTTGTAAGTACCATTCTTTTCATTTTTAGTAAAAAAAGAGCTTCAAAAGGGATTTAGCCTTTTGAAGCTCAAATAACAAGAGATTATTATTCTGTAGCCATTTCGAAAATTTCATTTGTAAATGCTTCATCCAGATTGGCTTCTTCTTTAATAACTCCAAACTGATGCGCAATATCTGCTGTCTGCTGGAACATCTTCGGATCAGTTTTCCCTAGTTCCTCGACATTAAAGTCTTCAGGTAGAACTAACTTTGCTACTTCTTCCATCATCGTTAGCTGATGCTCTCTTGTACTGCTTCCCTCTTCTGATTCTGCCATTATGATATCGACTGCCCCTTCTGGATCTTCAATTGCAGCTTTCCATCCTTTAATAGAGGCACGAAGGAATTTTGCCGCTGTTTCTTTGTTTTCTTCTAGCCATTCTTTGTTGGCAAATAGATTATCTTCAAGCATAGCAACGCCCTCATCGTTCATATCGATAACATTTAGGTCACTTGCTGGAACGCCTGATTCTAACACGACATGGTATTCGTTATATGTCATTGCAGAAGCAGCATCTAAATCACCCGCTATAAACTGATCCATCGTAAAGGCTTGTTTCACAAAGGAAAGATCACTATTTGGGTCAAGACCATATTTATCAAATAACGCTAAAGCCTCGAATTCGTTTCCTCCCATCCAGTTCCCGACATTCTTACCAGCTAAATCCTTAGGTGAGGTAATTCCTGAATCCTTTTTCGAAATTAGCAATAATCCACTTTCTTGATAAATTTGAGCAATTTGAATTAACGGCATCCCTTGTTCAATATGAGGTAGTAAGCTTGCAACCCAGTCTACTCCGATTTGGGCTGCACCATTAGCTACCTGTTGCTCTGGAACAATATCAGGACCACCAGGAGCAATTGTCACATCTAATCCTTCTTCTTTATAATAGCCCTTTTCAAGCGCTACATAATATCCTGCAAACTGGGCTTGTGGTACCCATTTCAGCTGTAAAGTCACAGGCGTTAAATCTCCACTAGAAGATGTCGCCACTTTCTCTTCATTAGAGCTACATGCTGCTAATACCGTGAATAAGGCTAAAATAACAATTAAAAAGATATAATTCACATTACATACTTTTACTCTCATAAAATTCCCCCTTCAAATTACTTGATTGGTAATATTTTCTTCTTGATATTTTCTGCTTAAGTTGCATTAAAACGAATTTCACTGTTATTTTCTTTCAGATTCATGCCAGCCTATAAACATTTTTTCCAAACCCTCAACAGCTAAATAGAATATCACCCCGGCAATAGAAGCTATAATAATACAGGACCAGCCTAGTGGCATTTGTGCAATTTTAATAGAGTTTGAAAGCAAATAGCCTAATCCCTTGGAGGAATAGAAGAACTCCCCAACTATCGCCCCAATCATACTAGCCGTTGTATTTATTTTTAAAGCAGTGAACACGTATGGCAGGCTATTTGCGATTTTTAAATACTTAAAAACCTCTAATTTCTTTGCAGCATAGCTATGCATAAGATCCAAGGCAAGTGGATTTACATTAGATAGTCCTTTGTGAGCATTGATAGCCATAGCGGCCATTGTCGTGATAGTTACGATTGCAATTCTTGAACCCATACCATTCCCAAACCATAAATTCATAATAGGAGCTAAGGCAACAATCGGGACAGCGTTTAACGCTACAACTATCATCAGCCCACTTCTCCCCCATTTTGGGAAGGCTGATGCAACTAATGCCAGAATAAAGCCTATAGCAGAACCTAATAGCATTCCTAATACCGCTTCAGTGAAGGTATAGCCTGTATATGAAAAAAGAGTGCTAAAGTTCTCTATAAACGCTGCTATTATTGCCGAAGGAATAGGTAATTGATAAGTTTTCAATTGAAAAATTGCATGAAAGATTTGGAATTCCCATAATAGAAGGAAGACTACTCCTGCTGTTAAAGGAATTATTACCTTACTTGGACTATGAAGGTTTTTATTCTTTTTCACTTTAGCGCCTTCAAGCTGTAATGGTTGGTTGGCATTCTCTAGATTCTTCGACGGTGCAACCCAGGCGCTTTTGTGTTCAGCTGTTTTTTCCTCCAATTACTCATCGCCTCCAGACTTACGAAATTCAGGTTGCCAGGGCGTTACCAATCTTTCTATTAAACTTACAATTAGATAACTTAAAATCCCAAGTGCTGCACCAAAAATAACCGTCAGCCAAAACATATAATTGTGAGAAGGGCCATAGTACAGGTTTCGTAGCATGATTACACCAAGTCCTCGTGTCGCACCCATTAGCTCTACTAAAATAGCACCTGTTACAGCTAACGGAGCCGCTATTTTCAACCCACTAAAGAGACTCGGCAGACTTTGGGGAAACCGTAGCCTCCAATAAATCGACCAGGGCTTTGCTGCATAAGAATACATAAGTTCAAGAGCATGTGGATCTGCACTGCGTAAGCCTCTCAAACAATTTAAAGCAACAGGGAAAAATGTCATATAAGCTGCTATTAAAACTCTGGAAATTTGTTCATCTCGAAAAATACCATATACGATTGGTGCCAATCCAAGAATAGGAATCATCTGAGAAGCAACCGCATAGGGAAATGCGAGCTGTTCTACCCATTTAGAAATACTCATTAATACTGCTAGAAAAACCCCACCAAGAGCACCTAAAGCAAAACCCATTACCGCATTTGTTAAAGTAACCGAGCCTTCTGAAAAAAGGGTGCCAGAATAGCTAGAAAAGGTAAAAGCTAATTCATGCAGATACGGAATTTTTGATTGCGCAAGCGGAACCTCTAATATGACCAAGAACCAAGAAAGGATTTGCCAAATGAGCAATAATGCTAGGACAACAACAACGGTTGGAGTAAAACGACCAAATGAAATTTGCCATTTCATATGGCTACACTCCTTCAAAGCTATTTCGAATATCAGAGATTAATTGATAAAATTCTGGGCTATTTCTCATTTCTTCTCTTCTTGGTCTTGGAAGGTTAATTTCAACTATTTTTGAGAGTCGACCAGGGTGTGGAGATAAAACAAACACTCGATCAGATAAAAATATCGCCTCTGGAATGCTGTGCGTAACAAAAACAACTGTATTTCCTACCTTATTCCAAATGGATAAAAGTTCTTCGTTTAAACGTTCTCGAGAAAATTCATCTAATGCTGAAAACGGCTCGTCCATCAATAAGATTTCTGGCTCAATTGCCAATGCTCTTGCAATAGCTACACGTTGTTGCATACCCCCACTCAACTGCCATGGGTATTTTTCTATAAATTTCGATAACCCAACTAAATCCAACAAAGTATTGGCTCGTTCTTCCTGTTCCTCCTTACTTAGCCCCATCATCTCTAAAGGAAGCGTGATATTCTTTTTCACTTTTCGCCAATCGTACAAAACAGGGCTTTGGAATACGATGCCATACTTCCTTGCTAATCTGGCTTCCTTTGTAGTTCCACCTGAAACTGTAACACTACCACTAGTTGGCTGTATTAAGTCTGCCATAATACGAAGCAACGTAGTTTTTCCGCATCCAGATGGTCCCAGCAATGAAATGAACTCTCCCTTTTGAATATCAAAAGTAATATCCTTTAAAGCTAAAACCTGTGTAGCATCAGTTTGATAAGACATACTGACATGGTCTATCGTAATTTCTGGTGTATCAATTTTAGTTAATGTCATAAAATCTCCCCAATCAAAGTAAAATTTGAATTTTTAGATAATTTAAGTCAACTTTTATCACTCTTCATGTAAAGATTACTTACATAATTATATATCTAGCAAAATTAGCTATACATTAGACAAAGTGTAAAAAATTTGAAGGAAAAATTTGATACTTTGAAATATGGAAGATTGGATTTTTCAAAAAAAGCTACAAATCTCTTTAATAATAAAAAGATTTGTAGCCATAGATTCACTATTAAATAAAAATACCAACTAAAGTTGCCGTAAGCATTGATACCATCGTAGCTGCTAATAACATTTTAAGACCGAACTTAGAAATTATTGCAGCTTTTTCTCCATTAATTGCTTGCATAGACCCACTAATAATACCGATTGAGCTAAAGTTGGCAAAGCTGATTAAGAATACTGAAACAATCCCAACCGTTTTTTCTGATAGATCTGGAATATGCTCGATAAATTGTAGCATTGCAACAAACTCATTCGTTGCTAATTTTGTTCCCATCGTTTGACCCGCTACTAAAATGTCACTAGCAGGGATACCCATCAACCATGCAATTGGTGCAAAAACATATCCTAGAATTTCAGTAAATGATAACCCAATTATTGCATTAAAGCCTGCATCGATTACAGCCATTAAGCCAACGTAAGCGATTAACATTGCTGCAACAATTAACGCTACCTTCCCGCCATCTAAAGCACCTACTGAAATTGATTCAAATATAGATTTTGCTGGTGAAGCGTTTTCAGTATCGATCGATTCATTTTTAGCAGCATTTCGTTCTGGTGCCATAATAATCCCTATGATTAATGCCGATAAAGCATTTAATGTCATCGCACCTAATACATACTTTGCAGGTAACATCGTTATGTACGAAGCCATAATTGAAGCAGAAACTGATGCCATTGAAGAAACTGAAATAACGAATAATTTATTGTTGCTCATATTATGAATATGAGTTTTAATCGCTAAAAGTCCTTCTGATTGACCAAAGAAAATATTATTAACTGCGTGGAAAGTTGTAACACTTGATAAGCCAGTTATCTTAGAAAGGAATCCACCTAAATATTTAATAATAAGAGGTAAAATTCGTAAGTAAGTTAAAACCGAAAGCAACATAGAAGTGAAAATAATAATAAGTAAAACATTTACAAAGAATACTGAATTACCTTCTGGCACCCAGCCCCCAATTACAAAGGTAACACCTTCACGGCCAATTTCAATTACTTTAGAAAAGCCATTGCCTATTGCCTCAATTACTGTTAACCCAATTGATGTTTTGAACATAATTAATGTTAGTACAACTTGCATAACTAACATAATTCCAACTGCTTTATAGTCGATAGCCTTCTTGTCATTACTCATTATGTATGCTAACCCAAGAACTACAACTAATCCTAAAATCCCGATTATAATTGACATTATTACTCTACCTCGATTGTTTTAGATTCAGTGCCTCAATACACTACGTAGTTTAATCACTATTCATCTATTAATTTCCAATTACTGCTGTTTAGAAATCTTTTTAAACTTCCTGTAATAAATGAAAAATAATTAATGTATATCGGAAAATTTTATACCACTAGTTACCTATAGTCAAATAGTTATTAGAATAATAGACCGAAGAACTAATATTCTAAAAATAGATAAAGTTTTGTCTTGTATAAATTATTAGTATTATTAAGCGTTTACATAGAAATCGCTATAATAAATAAAAATTCAGAAAATATAGATTTTAATATTTATTTGATATTATTCTATTCGCACTTTTTAAAAAGTTCTTCATTACAAAAAAGACTACCCTCTAAAGCCTAAGAGTTTGACTTTAAAGAGCAGCCTTAATACAAAGCTTGTTCTATTTTTGACAGCTATTTATCTTTGACTTCATAACGCAGCTCAACAAATTGGTTGAAGCTTCTCATACCTGTAAAGTTAAGGTCTAACTGATAATCACCATTTTTGAATAGTGGAATTCCTTCTCCCAAGATAGTAGGGGCAAGTGTAATTATAAATTCATCTACAAGCTTTTCCTTGATGAAGTAAAATAACAGTTCTCCTCCCCCAACTATCCAAATACTTTTGCCTTCTTTCTTTTGTAACTTTTCAACAAATTGGCGTATATCCTCATTTACAAATTTCACATCTTCTGTGTCTTCATGGCTTGTTCTTGTGAATACATAGCATTCTTTATTTTTATATGGGAACTCCTCCAGCTTTTGGTCTATCAGCCAATCGTAAGTTCTTTTTCCCATAACTACTGTATCTACAGTTTCATAGAACTCTGAGTATCCGTTATCCCCTTCACCTTCTACATTAAATAACCATTCAAGGGAATCCTCTTTTGTGGCAATATAGCCATCTAAGGTTGAAGCAATGAATACTACTAATTTTCGATTTGTGTCCATTATTTTCTCCTGTTCCATACTGCGATTTTTTTCTTTACTAAATAAATCTCCCAACAAACTCCCATACTGTACGCCAATAAGTTTCAGGGTCTACCTTTTCTGCTTCACCATGACCAGCACCTTTGATAATTAACTTCTCTTTTTCAACTGCTGCCGCAGCATAAACTTCTTCTAGCATTTCATAGGGTACAAAAGTATCCTGATCTCCATGGATAAATAAAATCGGTTTCACACTTTTTGCAACCTGTTCTACTGCTGAAGCCTCATATAGGTCAAACCCTGCACGAATATTCGTTATCGTATTGGCTGCATTCATTACTGGGAATTCTGGTAATCCAAATAAATCATCTAGCTGATAAACAAACACATCACTGACAGATGAGTAGCCACAGTCTTCTACAATTACTTTTACATTAGGAGGTAGGTCCTCTCCAGAAGTCATCATTACCGTTGCACCACCCATTGATACTCCGAACAATACAATTTCCGCGTACGGGTCTAACTCAATCACTTCTTCAATCCATTGCAAAATGTCTAAGCGATCATGCCAGCCCATTCCAATGTATTCCCCATCACTTTCTCCATGCCCTCTTAAATCCGGAGCTAATACATGAAAGCCTTTTTCGTAAAAGTTACGAATATATCTTGTCATTCCATCTGCACTTGATGTGTAACCGTGAACAGCTATTGCGTATTTATGATTATTTTTTCCGTTTTCATAAAAATTAGCTTTCAGGTTTAGCTGCAGACTGTCCTTTGATACAATCGACATAGTTAAAGCATCTGTTTCGTTTTTAAATTGATTATCTGCTAACTCGGCTGCTTCAGATACTGCTGCCATTACGGCAATGCTCTCTTCAAGGTTTGGATTGTCCTCCATAAACTCTTTTTCATCATTTGCCTTTAAAGCAAAATTATAAAAATAGTTCCCAACCCCAAAATATGTAACACCCAACACTACTAATAAAGCACCTAATATAATGATTATTCTCTTTTTCATAACTCATCCCCCATGGTTATTAATTCAATCTTCTCTCTCTCGTTTCCTCTATGTTTATGGCTAGAATAAGACAAGTGAAATTAATATATTACTATCTTTATGCGACTATGTAAAAAAACTGGAGATTCGATCCCGTAAAAGACCAAATCTCCAGTATAGATAATTCTTAAACTCTAGCGTCTAGCAATATTTTACCTCTGACCTGTCTCCTAATCTATTTAATAAACCGATTCTCAACAGTATCTTCAAAGAATGTTATAAACCCTAGCGTATTGTCTGTTTCAATAATAGATTTGCCTTCAATTTGGTCATAATGTAATTGCTCTTTCCATAGAAAATCTTCCATTCGGACGGATTTTTTATCAGCATCCTGAATCAAGTATGATAAATCACAATAACGATAAATAATTTCTTTTTGTTGGAGTACTTGCCTAAGAGCTGTCGTAATTTTCATGAGGGTACCAAAGTTTTTAAAGCTCATATTTTTCAAAGGACTTGCCGTTATTTGTTTAACACTTATTTCTTTCTCGTCTGAAAAGGTGAAATTTGCGGTAGCCGAAAAACTGTAGTGTACATCACCCGAAAGCACAACCGTGTTACTTGGATTCCACTCTGACAACTGATTCAGGAAATTAGTGAGTCCTTTACCATTGTATCTCCATGCTTCTACATCAAAAATTGTCTGGACATGGGCTCCTAATATTTCAATAGTTGGGAGAAATTGAAGAATGGCCTTTTCGATTAAATCAAATCCTATCACTGGCGTTGGTGAGATGATGATTAATGGATCTTTCTCCACCCATCCACTTAACTGTAGCTGCTTGGTAATTAACTTGTATTCTTTTTCATTCACTAGCTGAGGTGGATAAGCCCTTTCTATAACTAACTGTTCGATAATTGTTGTATTTGGCTTATCATCATATTCTCTCAATGTTCTTGTATCAAGAAATACCGCTTTAGGGTTGGTTGGTGCTACAAAGTGCCATGGCTGGTGCTCCAATATCAAAGCTATCCATTCCTTATAGCTTGCCTCCGTATTCCTGCCACGTAAATCTTTAAAATACCTTTTAACCCCTGAAATGAAAGCATCCTTGAAAATCTGTGGCTCATTCCCCCATCCTTGAAATGCAAAATATGCCGATAATCCATTAGCAACAATATGTTTACCTAATGGTGATTGTGTCACTTTATCTTTC
Source organism: Ureibacillus chungkukjangi (assembly GCF_044795995.1). Lineage (NCBI taxonomy): Bacteria > Bacillati > Bacillota > Bacilli > Caryophanales > Caryophanaceae > Ureibacillus > Ureibacillus chungkukjangi. Next base: position 2,585,533 of record NZ_CP085009.1, read on the forward strand.
CAATCGGCATTTATATTCAAATCGTCTGTTATATCATGGTCGTCAAAAATTATATACGTTGGAATATTGGCCAATAGCCTTCTAATTTTATAGGTATCTGTGGGGCAACCATTAATGAGCTTTTCCTGTTCGGTAAATCGATTTTGTAATTGTGTTTTTTCCAGCTTCTTAAGCTTATCGGTCGCTCTTGTTAGCTTCAAATGAAAATGGCCCTTCTCAAACGCATTATCAAAGGATTCGTGGAGATTTTCTTCTCTAGCTATTTCCCATAATATCGGACTCCAAGCCAATAAATACATTGCGGCAAACTCTCCAAACTCGATAAGATGATTAGATCCTTTTCTTGTTGATAAGCTTGCCATGTCCTTGATAATATCTTTTCTCGCATTAATTTTATGCAGGGCTGATTGATAATTCGCCAGACGTTTATCAACTGTAACCAAATCCTCTTTTACTCCCATTAATGCCTTACCAAACTGGCTAATGAGGTAAAATATCGGGTCTGCTACATCATCTGCATAAATCTGATCCCCCATCAAAAAGAGTGCATCTGGACGATTGCTTATATCACGACTGTTGTCTACTAAAAGCTGATCACCTTTTGCTAACATATCCTCCCCTTCACCATGTAGCTTTCGACATGAGCCAAATAAAAATTTAGCAGATAACTCCGAGCTTTTTTTAGGGATAAAGAAGGTAGGATATTTTAAAGAATCATAGACAATACTTTGGGGATTGTTGCTGGTCAATAGACCGAGCTTTTCTAGATCAAAGTATTCTTTCTTATTTTTGAAGTGAAGATTATAGCCTATTAATTGATTAGTAGGAAATTTGTTTGAATCGGGGGTTATTTTGATTAGGTGAATAAAAAGGTTTTCTCCAAATTGAATTGTATTTGTGTCAGTAGCTGAAGCTATTTTGGCATAATTATCAGTTTCAGCGATTGAAGTAATTTCACACACCTCGGCGGTTATCGCGTACTCTTTACTTGTCGCCACCCAAATACATACTTGCGATGACTCGAGCCGCCGTATCATTGGACCAGCTAAAAGAGCAGGAAACAAATCTGGATTCATGTATTTCTTCCCCTCACCCTAGACTTTTATTACAATATGCAACAAGCCCAGGAAATGTGTATGAGGGGGTTAGTTAAACGACCTAAAGTATGGGTCTTGTATTTTCAAAAAATTCGAAACTATAATCATCCAATTCCGTAAATATAGTAAGTAAAACTAAAAGGAGGGGATTTTTTGAGAAAAAGATATTTTCTAATTATGACAGCTGCCTTTATCATAGAATTATTCATTACATACCTAGTTGCCCTATTATTTTCAGTCAGAATGATTGAAATAATGTTTTTCATAGGTGTTGTTCTATCTGTTATTATATTTTTCTTTACTAGTAGCGGCGGTATCATCTCAAATATGAGCTCAGCTGAAATAAGTGCTCGAACAGGAATCATGCAAAAAAACGAGCCCTTTATTTTTAAAAGAGGTCCGATTTTTATGGCTTCCATCCTTCTATTAATTATCGGCCTTGTACTCTTTATCTTACTTATTCAAGGGGTTATCCCACCTGCTTAAACTTGGGATAGTTAAACTATAAAGAGCATGGAATAACCATGCTCTTTTTCGTTACCTTGAAAAAGGTACATTCTATGAAAACCTACTATTTTAAAATTCTTCATTCACCAAATCATTAATGACTCCCATGGCCGCCTTCGTTCCTTCACCAGCTGCAACAATTACTTGCATAGGGGTTGATTTAGATATGTCCCCACATGCATAAACTCCTTCAATATTGGTGCGTCCGAAATTATCTGTTTCAATCCCGCCATTTTTAGATAGTATGCAGCCCAATGACTTAGCTAATGGTGATGCTTGTACTAAATTTGTAGTGACAAAGCCTGCCTTTCTTTCAAGCTGACGTTCATTTTTGAATCGAATGGCACTTAAATTTCCATTCATCCCCTCCAAAGATAATATTGTCCCTTCCAATACTTCAATTTTGTTTTTCAATAATAATTCCTGTTGCTCTTTTGAAAAAATTTCCTTACCGTTTGTACAAACGACCAGATCCCTACTCCAATTAAAAATTAATTTTGCCTTATGGAATGCACTTGGATTTTCAGTTATTAGTACAAGTGGTTGATCCTTCAATTCCCAGCCATCACAAAATGGACAGCTAAACAAGCTTGTACCATAGAAATTATGTATTCCATCAATTGGTGGGAGCACATCCTTTAAACCCGTTGCTAAAATTACTTTTCTCGATTCATATATTTTGTTACTTTCTGTATAAATAACAAAGCATTGTGTCTCTTTTTTCAAATCGACGACACGCTCATTATACATTGTGAGATTTGGATATTTCATAAGATCAGCCTTCGCTTGCCTTTTAAATTCTGAAGGCTTAACGCCATCTCTAGTTATAAACCCATGGGATTCATGCGTAACAGCATTTCTGGGGTTATCATCATCAAAAAGCATGATATTTTTCCTTCCCCTTGCAAGAATGAGTGCTGCATTTAAGCCTGAAGGACCTCCTCCGATAATGACACAATCAAACATTCATTTTACCCTCCCCTATATTTAATCCTTTCCTTAGGGTAGACACGAACAGCTATAATAAATCAAAAAGCTGACCTCTAAAATTGAGATCAGCCTTCAAAATTATATAGTTAATTTCTTTTTTGGCAGTACATAGTAGTCAAAGCTAGGCACTAATTCAGCTAATAAGCCATGATCCAGCAGTGGATACTCGTACAAGCTTCCCTCGTAAACTAATTCAAAGCGTGGATGCATTAAAAAATCATTTGGTGAAATTAAAGCAGCAGGAAGATCCCATAAATTCAATCCACTATTTTCAAGGACCTCGGCAACAAACTGAGAGCAAAAGTATTTATTCTTTTGATTAATCGGATAGCGGACAGCCACACCTACAAGACCCAGCAAATTATACGAATAACGTTCCTTATGGTTATTAAAGCTCTGAATTACCTTTCGAATAGAACAATACTCAGTTGCTGAAACTTCAATTTTCAACAAAACACAGCATGTATCATCAAAATAACGATAGGTACCAAAATAGACGTCTTCCTTCACAAAACCTGCAATTAGTGGATTCTTTGGATTTTTTCGACCAAAGCTATATATTTCGTTAAGCTTATCGTCAAAGCCAATTGAAACATGATTATAAGGCGCATTCGTATACCATTTGATAATTTTCGTTAAAACTGTACCGGTATCAGTTAATAAAATATAAACTGTTTTTTTCTCTTCTGTCATGAGTGCTTATTCCTGACTAGCTTCATCACTTTTATATTCTAAAATATCACCAGGCTGACATTCCAATGCTTTACAAATCGCCTCTAATGTTGATAATCGAATAGCTTTAGCCTTTCCATTTTTTAGAATCGAAAGGTTCGCCATTGTAATTCCTACTTTTTCAGATAATTCCGTTACACTCATCTTCCTTTTTGCCAGCATCACATCAATATTGATAATAATTGCCATTGTTTTCACCTCAGACCGTTAAATCATTTTCTGATTTTATATTAATAGCTTCCTGCAGAAGTCTTTGGAGAACAGCAGCAAAGACTGCAATTACTAGTGGAGCAAAAACAAAGAGCAATGCTATAATTCCAAGTCCTGGAGCATCATCTATCTCCGCTAGAATAAAGACTAATGGTACTGCTAGAACATACAGACCACTAATAATAATTGCACAGATTTTTATTTTTTTTAATGCCTGTACTGAAAAATCCGAGAAAGCTTGGTTCTTGTCAATATAGCTTAAAAGGTTAAATGATTGGTATAAGGCAAAGTAAAACGGAACTACCGATATATACATTACCAGTAAAATTCCATAAACTACATAAGCTACATCTGAACCTCTTTGTGCTGCTTCATTTGCTTCTCCCGCTATTTGAGGCAATAAAAACAATGCCATAGCAAGTACAGGGAGTCCGATGAAAATAACAGCGATTTTTAAAAAGAGCGTTGACCCTTTTTTCATTTAAAAAGCACCTCACTTATTTATTGTCTTATTGAATTTAACATCTTTTTTATCGTTTCGCAATAAAATTTTATTAATTTTAGATGTTAATTTATTGTTAATATTTTCTTCTGGCAAAGAAATAAGCATCTCTCCCAAAAAGAAATACTTAATAAATGTTTTATTTTTATCGTGTTATATTTAAAGGATATACTCTACTGACAAACACCAAGTGGATTATTGTCAGGATCATAAAAGGTGAAAAATCTGCTGGTACCTTCCCCTCCAATTTGGTTAACCCTTACATTCTTTTCGATTAGTGATCTGTATGTTTCTTCGATATCATCTGAGATAAAATTATAATACTTCCCTACACCGAAATCATTATTAGGAAACTCCATCGGCTGGTGATCTTTTGTTCGAACTAGACATACAACCGTTTGAGCTTGTACATGGATTTTCATAACAGCAGCCTCTTCTTCAATATAAATCAACCTGAAGCCAAGTATTTCTTCATACCATTTAGCAGAAATTTCAGGGTTCTTCACTGGAATAAAAACGCCTTCTATCCCCTTTAAAAGTGATTTTGACATTTTATCCTCTCCTTCTTTTATAGTACAGAATGATATATTTCTCCTAATATCCCTTCCTTCTGACGAATATCTAATTAAAGGAATTTCTCCAATTTAAATCAAATATAAATAACAAGAACGAAAGGAGTTTACACATGATCATTCAGATACGGTTCATTGGGATAATGTGTATTGTTTGTGTATTATTTTTAGTCGGCTGTAAAGCAGATGACACTGATGAAGATTCTTGGAAGGAGTCACCAACTTTTTATATCGATGATAAAAAAATGTACGGTGTTAAAGGTGAAATTGGATTAGAGCGACTTAATGGTGAAGAAAATGAACCAGACTTCCCTGCAACCCAAGGCAGACTTTACAACATTCACTTTTTCGATGCTTCAAAAGAATTCTATGGTGAGCAAGCTGTAATTACTGCCACACATCAAAATACCGGTAAAACAATAGAACTCTATAATCTTATTACTTCTAGCATTGCCTCAGCTAAATTTGGTTTTGAAGATGAAGGCTTATGGAAGATTTCTGTCTCGATTAACGAAGAACCATATACAAGCTTTATCATTAGAGCCGAAAAACCATAAACTTGATATGCAGCTCCATGAGTCAAATGGCCATTATACTTTCACACGAATCAAATAACGTGAAAATGTGATGGCTAAACCTTTTTCAGAAGCATTCTTCTCAAAAATCCTAGTTACCTCTGGTAGATTTTTTTCTTTTATTATTTCTAAAATTGAGGGATGCTGACCAAAGCAGCACAATTTTAAAATGTCTATCGGTGAATTGATATATTCAATGCTATTTATTTTTTCTAAACTCTTATAAGCAAACTCACTATTTACCATTCTTTCATGAATAGTATCCAAAATCGGCGTATCTTTTGTGACTTGAAAAAGATTAGGAAATAGAAATGGCAGCTCCAAAGACGACTCGTCACCAGGATGCAGTCCCAGAATAACTCCACTCTCTTTTACAACTCTTTTTAAATCTGGATAAGCAGAGGTTTGTCCCTTTCTTATATAGGCACAATCAATTTCATCTTCCTTAAAAGGTAGCCTCTCTTTACTATTACCCCTTACAAAGGTAACATTAGATTTTTTACTCGATGATCCTTCTTGTACAAAACGATCAGTTACATCAAAGCCCACGATTTCATTAGCTATTTCACTACACTGTAGTGTAAATTCTCCGTGGCCACACCCCACATCTAATACTTTCTTACCTAGAATCATATTTGTTACTTCTCTATCAAAAATCGACTCGCCATTAGGCTCTGTATGTGTGGAATTCCAAGGATATACGTATTTCCCTTCTAGGACACTTAGCTGCTTATACCACTCCAATGTATGCGGCATAAGCCATCCCGCTAAAGTCGTTGGGTCAATTAATTTCATAACCGCTCTCCTTACATAAGCTCTTTTAAACGCTTCATCACCGAATGAATCGTTAATCGATGGAATGTTATTAGGCTACCTTTATAAACAACTGAAAATATTCCATAGGGTGTAGGTGATAGCTCCATTAACGCATCTCTATTTTCTATGTCAATGATATTAGCCTCAATCCCTAATTTAGTTGCCCCTGCTAGTATATTTTCTGTAGCTACCTCTACATATGGGCACTGAAAGGAACGAATTATTGTTAAGTCATCAAAGCGTGCAACTCTCTCGTCCCAATTCGTTGGAAAGCTCGGCAAAACGTCGCATTTTTCAAACTGATACACAAGTAACTCAAAGTTAAAAGGTGCTGTGTCAATCATCTGAAAATTATTTTTTAAAAAGATTTCTTTACTCGGAGTCCAGGCAGTGTCAGGGTTCGTCACCACAACAACTCCATGCTTCCCATTACTTTTTGCATGCCCAATACAATGATCAATAAGTTTCGCTCCATAGCCCTTACCGGTATCCCCTACCCAAAGACAGTGGATTACCAAATAATTATCTGCATGAACAACTCTAGAAGAATTTTCAGCATCCGTAAATTCTATAAATCCAACCTGCTTTTTATTTTCTATCAGTTGAACATACCTTAAGCCATCCTCAAATCTTTCGTTCAACCATTTACTTTTATTTATGTATCCGAGCGACTTTTTCTTACTTCTAAGACAATAGCTACCAATCCCTTCAAGTAGCTCCGAATCAAGCTCAACAACCTGCAAATCTGTCAAAAGTATCCCTCCATTTTTAGACTAAATAACTTTTTCTAGTTATCCTGTAAATTCTCCTCCGTAGTTTTGAAATCTAAAAAACATCAATCCTCTGAAAGATTAATGTTTTTAGGAATTGTTTAATATTACATACACCTGACTGGAACTCCTAGAAGCTTACATAGCAGGCTATAAAATTAACTTCGCTTTTTCAATAACGGATATATAATAACCTTCAATCCATTTAAGCTGTGTGAACGCCTCCTCAAAATCGGGTTGAATTGTTGAGAGCTGCACGAAATTTCGATTGCGTAAATAAGCACTATCCCCATGCAGATGAATTCCGTTTAATTTCAAATCTTCTATAATACCTATTAATTCATCTGATAGTTGCAGGGTTATAATCATCGGGTAATGATTTGTGTTAACCCCATATTTCTCGACAATTTTTAAGTCTCGTATTTTCATAAACCTTTGTTCGAGTAATCGATAGCGATCTGGATAATTCTTTAACGCTTCCAATACATTAGCCACTAGCATAGCAGGAATAGTAAATGGTGGCTTCGACTTTTGATATTTTGCTAAGTTCAAATAGGACGGCATTTTTCCTTCTTCAACAAGCTGCTCTGAGAAGATAAAAGCAAGACCGCTCACTGCACCAATTGCCTTCCCACTAACAGATGTAGCTAAATGCAACTCGCTCATTGAAAAGGGTAGAGCGCCAAAGGAACTGATGCAATCAACACAGAGCTTAACATTATAACGTTTTGTTATTTCTAGAATTGGCTCAATTGAATTTAATGTTCCAGTTGACGTCTCGCCATGGACCATTAATACCCATTCATACGCCTCCGATTTTAAATGTAGATTTAAGTCTGAGAGATTATGAGCCATCCCCCAATCTGAAGCTAGCATTTCAAAATTGAGCCCCCAATTATTGGCTTGATCTGCTAATCTTTCCCCAAACTCACCATTGACCAGGATTAGGCCTTTTTTCTTGCTACTTACTTTTAACTGGACCAGCATCACGTCATTCGCTAAGGTTCCACTTCCAACAACGGTTGCTATATAATTTGCTCCAGAAAGCTCTAAAAGCTGTTTTTTCATGCTCGAAAATAAATTATTAAATTCATCAGAGCGATGCGATAAATTTGTATGAGATAAAGTGCTGTTTTGTTTAACTGGACCAGGATAGAATGTATATTGGTTCCCCTTCGAAATTCTTTTTTCTAGCTCCTGTTCAAATTTGCTTCTAGTTAAAATCATCGGCACAAATTTCGCCTCTTCGGATCCGACTGCTGGTGCAAAGGCTTCAAAGCCCATTTGCTTATATAATTTTTGTTCACGAGTGGTTCCTGATATGACAGCAGCGGAATATCCCTGATGGTACGCAAATGCATAAACTGCTTGTATTAAACGAAATAATACTCGTCCTGTACGATTTGTCTTTCTTACTGCTAGAAGTCGTATTTCAGCTAACTTCCCACAATCGGATTCATCCAAATATTGCTCTACTTTTCCAATTTTCTCATCTAAAGAAAATGGTCGATTATCTCGAAAAGCCAGCATTCCTACGATTTCTGTTTCTTTGTATACGACTATGTATTGATTTTCACTATGAAAACGGTCTACTTTCCTTCTCGTATCATTTGGTTTATATTGTGGAATTTCTTCTATAAAGGTTTCATAATTTAGTGCAGCAATGTCATCAAATTCCTTTTCAGTTGTCGCTATTTTACACCAATACATATTAAACCCCCATTCCTCTATTTAAAGTTAAACCATACGGTATAGCCTCTACCGTTATTCGGGCCTATGTTTGCGAGAAAAATTACTTCGGTGTTTCCAAATTATAAGAAATATGACTAGTATAACTACGCTATATTTACCGAAATTTCCTGACCAACCGATAGAGGCTATATAAAGACTAAATCCCCCAAGCATCGCTACCGTTAAGCTTCGTTCGAATAAGTAAAGTACTAACGTTCCTAGAATCATCCAAATAAATAACAAAGGCTCTAAGGCAATACCAGCACCAATAAATGTAGCCACACCTTTACCACCATGAAACTTTAGCCAAAATGGATATAAGTGACCCAAAATGACAAAAAGCATCCCGACAGCTAAAATCCACTCGTCATAATTCAACAATTGACCAAACAGAATTATAAGTGCGCCTTTAAGGGCATCCCCTAAAAAGGTAAATACAAATGCCGATCGTCCAAGGACACGCCCCGCATTTGTTGCCCCTAGATTTTTACTATGCTGCTTTCGCAAGTCCACTTTATTCCATTTTCCAATCATATATGCCGTCATAAAATTTCCTGCTAAATAGCACACTAGCCAATAAATAATAGACGATTCACCCAAGCTACTTACCTCCAATTGATAGAGCAATGGTTTGGATTCGTTATGATAGTTTTAATGCTGAATAAGGACAAAAAGTAATGTGGCAATTATAAAATATCCTAAAAACCTTTCCTTTCCCTTAAACTTCTTTTCTATTAGAAGATACAATATTAGAACTATAAAACACGCTGTAATCAAATTTAATATCAATCAAATCCCCCCATTCACCATTTTACCATAATTAACCAATGCAAGGGTTGATACGTTGGATTCAATTTTAATAAGGGACGGTATTTTTGGGTAAAAGTTCCATTTTATACAGACATGATTTTATAATAGAAAACAGTTGAATGTAGTTGTCCATCAGAAGACTTTGCGTAAAGAGGAATTCTCCCAGCCTCAATATAGTCCATTGAAGAATAAAGAAGATTAGATGGATCTCCTTCTCTCGTATCAAGAACTATTAAAGTCATGCCTTGCTTTCTTGCGAATTCTTCTGCTTTTTCCATCAGGGCACGACCTATGCCATTACGTCGAAACTCAGGATGGGTCATTAATTTTGCAATTTCGGCTCGATGACTACCATTTTGCTTTGTACATAAATGTAATTGGATAGTACCAACAATTTGATTATTGATTTTAGCGATAAATAATAGTACCTCCGAGCTTAAAAGATTTTCCCAGTAAGCTCTTGCATCCGAAGCTTGCATTGGCGGTAAAAAGCCAACAGATGCCCCGTCCTCCACTACCTGAACGAGAAGCTCTGATAGCTCATCTATATGATTTTCGACAGAGTTTATTTGTTCAATTACAACGATTTTCTTCATATGAAAGTCACCTCAATTATTATTTTAATAATTCATTCGACAAAAAAGAGCATTAATCCTTTATTAGATTAATACTCCCCGTGCCCTGTTACACATATATTCTTTAACTTATTTTTTCTACCATTCATTATAGACCATCACAGCCTTTTTGCCTTAATGTTTCATCAATCCACCGTCTATCAATTGAACCGTCCTCTATGGATTGTAAAACTATCTTTTCTTGCTCTTGTTGCTGTTGTGCTAATTTAATAATTTGTTCGGCATTTTGTGACGGTATAGCTACTAGCCCATCTTCATCCCCAACTATGATATCTCCCGGATTAATGACCATCCCGTCAATTGAAACAGGAACGTTAATTTCTCCTGGTCCATCTTTATACGGGCCAAGATGAGTTACACCTCTTGCATAAACTGGAAACGTTCCTTTGCTAACGGTACCAGAGTCTCTTATAGCCCCATCGATTACAAAGCCAGCAATACCATTTTTTCTGGCAATGCTTACCATGATTTCACCTATAATTGCATTCGTTAAATCTCCACTAGCCTCAACTACAATTACATCTCCTGGTTTAGCTATATCTATCGCCTTATGTACCATTAAATTATCACCTACTCGCGTTTTAACTGTAAATGCACATCCGATAAGCTTCCCCTCTTTATGGTAAGGGCGTAAGTTGTGCCCTATAGCATGCAATCGATTCATAGAATCACTAAGTAATGAAGTTGCAAGTGGTCTAAACCTTTCAATTAGCTCTTCGTTTAACGTATTCTCATTTTGTATAATTCTAAAACCAATATTGTTCAAATAGTCATCCCTTCTGCATTAAGCTTTAGTCTCATTGAATGTGTATGTTGATCTGTTTACTTTTTAGCACTTTACTCAACTAAAAAGAAGCTTATCTCAAAGCTTTTTAAAAATTCCTATTACTATGTTCTAAATAACAATTTACAAATATATAATGCATTACAACACGACAAAGGACTCTATGTATATTTTATTACCATAATAATTCTCTTCCATTTAGTACACTTTTATTTGTCTTAATAATTAATTTTAATAAGGATGGTGCTTGTATGAAATTTGTTTCTTTTCAATCGGTAGATGGTATTAGATTAGGTATTGTAACAGAAAATGGGATTGTTGATGTACGAACAGTTGCTGAAAAAAACAGCATTAATGCACCTATTACAATAGAGGAAGTTATTGCAGCAGGTGATGATGGATTATATCAACTTCAGCAAGTGCTCTCCTTAGCAGAAGATGTTATAGAGGAAGCGACGATTACATACGCTCCTGCTATACATTGCCCTGGAAAAATTATATGTTCTGGAGCAAATTATCGTGCGCATGTTGCTGAAGCAAATTTGAATATTCCTGAGTTTCCTATATATTTTCCTAAGTATCAAAGCAGTTTAGCTGCTCACAACGAAGACATTGTTCCCCCTTCTATAACAGAACAGGTTGATTACGAAGTGGAATTGGTCGCTGTCATTGGGAAGCAAGCAAAAAATATTTCTCAAGAAGATGCACTTGATTATGTTTTTGGCTATACGGTTGGAAATGATTTATCAGCTCGAGAGCTACAATTCCGCGGTCCTCAGTGGATGTTTGGTAAAGCAATTGATAAATTCGCACCCATTGGACCATATCTTTTAACTGCCGATGAGATTGCAGATCCTCAAGACCTTGATTTAAAATGCTGGGTTAATGGAGAGTTGCGACAAAGTTCAAACACGCAGCATATGATTTTCCCAATCGCAGAGATGATTAGTGATTTATCGAAGATTATGACATTAGAACCTGGTGATGTTCTCTTTACCGGTACTCCTGAGGGTGTCATCTTAGGTCGAGAAGAAAAAATTTGGTTGAAAGCAGGTGATGAAATCGTTTGTGAGGTTGAAGGAATAGGAAGTTTAGTTAATCGCCTCGCATAATGTTTTAGTCTACCATTAGATACACAAATTTCACTATGAAGAACTTAATCAAAGATCATTCGTGTTAACTTGTATCCACACCACTTCACTTTATCAGTACCTTCATTCACGAATGATCTTCTTTTCTCAACAAAACGTAAACGCTTACAAAAATAATTTGTTTTGCATTTTAAGCTTGGAAATTTATTGAGGAGGTCTAAAATGGAAGGTACTATTTTCTCCCTAATTCCCCCAATTGTTACCATTGCCCTTATTATTATCACGAAACGGTTATTTTTATCTTTAGGTGTAGGAATTGTATTAGGTGCACTTCTTTATAATCAATGGCATGTATTTGACAGTGTTTCAAATATTTTTAACATTGGTGTAGAAGTATTAGTCGGTGATGGCAAGATTTTAATTTTTGTTCTTCTAATAGGAATCCTTTCTTCTCTATTATATCTTTCAGGTGGGATAAATGCATTCTCGCAATGGGGAACAAAAGTAGCAAAGACAAGGGCCCAATCTCAAATGGCAACTATATTCCTTGGATTTTTTACATGGTTTGATGATGCGTTTAGCTGTCTATTCCGTGGAACTGTTATGCGCTCAGTCACTGATAAATACAACGTTTCGCATTCAAAATTATCTTATTTAATTCACTCTTCATCTGCTCCAGTAGCCCTTCTAATACCTGTTTCAGCTCTCTCCGCATTCATTATATCGATTATTGATGGTGTATTAAAATCTAATAACATCGCAGAATATCAAGCTCTTGAGGCGTTTTTACTTGCTATTCCTTCAAACTTTTATACAATCACGACGATTGTTTTAGTAATCATCGTTGCTTATACAGGCATAAATCTAGGGCAAATGCAGCGTGATGAGAAGCGTGCTATTGAAAAAAATATATTATTTGATACAAAGCATGGAAAAATACCTGGAGCTAACGAATCAAAGCTTCCTTCAAGAAACGATGGAAAAATGATGGACCTTCTTTTACCAGTATTAGCTTTAATATTAGTAACTATTATTACTGCTGTAACAATTGGCAGTGCTGGTGAAGGTTCAAATTCACCGATCGAGCTACTTAAAAATACCGATATTATTACTTCCCTTTTATATGGAGGAATCTGTGCAAATATTATTATCTTAGTAAGACTAATTATAAAGAAGACGTCTGCAGGACACCTTTCATCCACAATCTTTTCTGGAATTAAAACGACTTTACCGAGTGTAACGATTCTATTCTTAGCACTTGTTACCGCACAAATTATCTCCTCATTAGGAGTTGGCCAATATTTAGCTTCTTTGATTCAAGGGAATATGTCGATCGCTTGGTTGCCTGTTATTTTCTTTGTATTTGCTGCATTTATCTCTTACTCCATTGGAAGTACCCTAGGAACAGCAGGAATTATGATACCAATTGGGGCTGAAATTGTTGCTACGATTGATATCACCTTTTTAATCGCGATAATTGGAGCAGTTTTAGCTGGAACAGTGTTTGGAGAGCACAGTTCTCCATTATCAGATACAACCATTCTTGCATCTATTGGTAGTTCGGTACACCCAATTGATCATATGATGACACAATTACCATACGCTGTTCTTTCTAGTATAGCCTCGATTATTGGCTTCCTAGTTCTTGGATTTACTAATAGCATTTTAATAGGGCTTGGAGTTTCATTGGTCGCAGTCGTTATCGGAATTTTCTTCTTGAAAAGTAGGCAAGCGAAATTAAAATCTACCTGAATCGGGTTCATTGTAAAGCATTAGAAGTACGTGTTGCCAAGTTTAATACTTCATCTTACAAAATAGATTAAAAAAAACCGTAGTACTCTGTATTTTTTGCAGTACTGCGGTTTTTATTTTATCTCTATTTTTTATACTTTTAGCAATACTTTCCCTTCGTAATTACGACTTTCTATTAATCTGTGTGCATCTGCTGCTTCGCTTAAATTAAATACTTGTGCAATTGGCAGGGTGATCTGCTTAGTATCAAAAAGTGGAATGACTTTCTCTGCTACTGGCGCTAATCGCTCCGGATCCTGTTTTCTTGTTGTACCTAGACTAAATCCTTTAATATTTCTACAGCTACTATGGACATCATTTGTTGTAAAAGTTCCAGCTTTACCACTACTATTTCCGAATTGTAACAGTGTTCCATAAAATGCTAAGCAATCTAGACTTTTTGTAGTTACATCCCCTGCAACTGAATCAAAAATCAGGTTTGCACCTTTGTTTTCTGTTTCTCTTAAAACTTCCTCTGCAAATGTATCATATGAATATACAGAATCCGCTCCTAATTTCTTCACATAATCTATTTTTTCTAAACTGCCAACAGTGCCTATTATTTTTTCAACGCCAAATAATTTAGCTAATTGTATAAGCATTGATCCCACCCCACCAGCAGCACTATGGATTACAATAGTGTCTGTTGTTTTTACTTGTCCTAGCTCATGTAAAAGCATATAAGATAAGATTGAAACAACTGGCATAGCTGCAGCTTGTTCGAATGATAGACTGTCAGGAATTTTAAAAATTAAACTTTCATTTGCCACAACAGATTCTGCATAAGAACCAGCTTTAGGAAAGGCAATCACACGATCCCCCTTAGAGAAAGGAGAATTGGCACTAGCTTCTTCAATAGTACCTGCAGCATCTAAGCCAAGCATTAAAGGAAAATTTCCTTCATTTTTATTTCCAATGCGAGCTTTAATATCCGCATAGTTCACACTTGTATAGGCAACTTTAATCAAACATTCTCCCTCTTTGATTTTAGGTACTTCAACATCTGTATATCTAAGTACGCTTGTATCACCAAATTCGTACTGAACGATTGCCTTCATTTTAAAATTCCCCCTTCACCATTATCTAAATTTTACCATTTAAAGGAATCATAATTAAACCTTTTATAAATTTATGTAAGAACATAAGATTTTCTAATACTTTTGGTTATATGCATATCTATTATTTTCATTTAACTTCAATCAATTGTCTGATTTATTTATAAAGAAAAAACAGTAAAATACATATTAGAGGTGAAAAAATGGAAATATTCGCAACACCTGAGAACAATTGGAGCGTTTATGATAAAGATAAGTTACCAGAAGTTGAATTTAATGAAACACGAAAACAATTTTTACACACTCCATAATAGAAATAGAATCAAGACGAATGATTTTTTCTTCCAGGAAAATAGATACATATCAAGATAATATGTTTATTTTAATCACGATAAAAAAGAATTAAGAAACAGTAAATGTAATAATCCCCACCCAATTACGCCTGAATGCATGTATATCCAATTTAAATAAAAGTCTTTTTCAAATAGCTCACTCTGGAGTAGCACTCATCATCCATGACAGTTAATTCCCAAAATTTACTAGACGAAATTTAAAATTTTAATATCTACCGAATCAATTATCCCAATATCTTCTTTCAAATCCCAAAGTCTAATTTCAGAGATTTCTTCGTTATGTTTAAATGGTTGGATTTCATTAACTTTTCTAAAATACACAGGATTATATTTCACTTCCCCACTCACTGTATTTCTCGATTTTAACAAACCCTTAAACTCCATATCCGGTATTGCTTGTCCAGTTTCCTCGTACAGCTCACGGATTGCACATTCCTTTGGCGTTTCTTGTTCTTCACGGCTTCCAGCAGGTAATTCCCACTGTTTCCGCCAAATGTTATAGCCCATCAGGTACCTCCCGTTGTGCTCTACAATTGCAAATGAACCAGCAATTGGATGATAGTTAAAAATCTCTTTTTCTGCTATATGTATGAACTCTAGAAACTCAAAGCCATTATTTTTTAGTCTATGCAAACCACTACCTCCTAGATAATAATTGCCCGAGAAACATACTAGCTTCTCGGGTTAATAGTAGTTTTCTAGTTTTTATTAATTTCACGTTCATTTAACGGTTGAACTGGCCGACTATTGTGTGGAATGATTTCTTGAAAAGCTTCTATTTGCTTTTTTGACATTTCAATCGGTTGCTCCAATAGTACCCACCTTACCTTTTCAGTACATGGAGGGGTAGTTAATGAGCCCTCGTAATAATATAATGCTGGTTCTTTCGGAAGTAAATCCTGTAAATTAACATTTTCGTTCATCAAACTAGAATCAGTTGTCTTTTCTTTTGGTAATCCATCCCACAATGAGCTTAAGCTTTCATTTTCAACACCTTCTTGAATCATCACCCCTAGAACAACTAGCTCTTCTTTGTCGTTTTGGTGGACAAGATGTAACTCTAGTGGAAATTGTTGACCATTAAATTGGTGTTCGCTCGGCGTATGAAAGTGGAACTGTACAAGTCGATAATCTGTTCCTTCCAGAGTAATCTTATTCGTTTCAGATGAATTGTCCACTTGTATCGTATGACCATTATTAACTACCGAAAAGCTCGTTTGTTCATATTGAATATCAAGGGTTGCATTCATGTCTTTTGTTGCGACATTGGAAAATTCTATATTGATAGGTGATTGCTCGCTCCCATTTACACAAGAAGCATATGTTTGATCCAGCTCTCCCCAGGATTCAGGACCTGTATCTCCCGTATAAGACCACTTAGTAGCTTGCAGATCATGCCCCTCTTCCTGATTTTCAATTTCAATCACAGGTTCAACAGTTTTTGTTGCTTCTGGAGAACAGGCAACCAATGCTGTAGTAAAAAGCACAGCGGATAATAACTGAAGCTTTAGTTTCATAGTAAATTTATTCTCCTTTCCATTTAGTAGACAATAGATTACTAAAAAATGAAAAGTTATCAAATTAATAGCTACCATAAATTCGGCTCATCCTGTAATTTCGTTATTATCTCCCACTGATTGGCTTTTAACTAAATCCTTCTGTACTAAACTATCTAATTCTATTAGAGTATGTTTTTTACCTTCAAGCATTAGGATAGAAATAGTTATCTTTTGGACGTTTACTGTTCTCTATAAAAGCATTTAGTAAGAAAAAGGTTAGTTTTAGATTTGGATTACTTCCTTTCCTTTCGTACCACAAAAAAATGCCCCAAACTCATATAACATGGTTTGAGGCATTTTGACTTGGTTCTAAATTCACTTTCTAACTCTTTGCTTACATAATCGTATAAAGCTACAAAAGAGATATATTCTCGAGTAAAGTACATTTGGGTGGACCCATTACTAAAACGTTAACCACTCCCCAGTCATCAAAAATACAATACAATAAATATCTGCTGGCACCCGCACTAAGATTGGAGCCACTGGATTTACTTTTAGCAATAGCCATATGATTGTGCTTTTTAAACTTTTGCTTACCTCTTTTTTAGCTTCAATACTTCCTTGAATCATTCCTGAAGTACTTTCATTTTCTAGCTTTATATGACTTAAACTAGCGTTATTATAATCGGCCTCCAAAAATGAATATTGAGGATTTAAAATCGTCAAGTTTACACTCCCTCGTATCCTTTATGAACTATTCACACGAAAAAGCTGGAAGCAATGGGAAATACAATTGGTTTATTATATTCATAGAAATTTGTCGACATGACATACTTCTTGTAAACCAAGTCAAAAGTACAAGCTTCCTTTTATAGAGATACAATCTTAACGGGCTTCCACCTTGGAAATAAGTACTCTCTATAGGAGGAAGGCTTGTCCCATTGACTTCATATTCATTTTCCAATAATCGCCTATGCTAGTTAGTCTCTATTATTTTAATAAGCTTAAAAAGCTAGAGAATGCAGTTACTAGTTCTTTATAGTATTCAATTATTTTGTTCTTTAAAGTTGTAGCTTCTTCTTCTGTTTCAGCTTCATTTTGATCAGCTTGTTCTGCTTCAGTATCTAAACCTTCGTTTTCAGTTTCTGATGCCACAGGTTCTACTGATTCTTCTGACTCCACAGGTTCTAACACAGTATTTTCCACTGTTTCTAGATCTTCCTCTGGTACTTCTACATCTGAAGGTTCATTTTCAGTCGTTTCAACAACTGGCGTTACAGAATCAACTTCAGTTGGCAATTCTGTATCTGAATTATCTACAGAACTATCTTGAGATGAAGCCTCATCTAAAGCAGTTGTCTCCGGTGTTACAGGAGCCGATGTTTCTGTTATTTCTAATGCTGTTGTTTCAGGTGTTTCTAGGGCTGTTGTTTCCGCTGTTGCTTGGTCAGATTCAGCACCATCAGTAGATTCAGCAGAAACCTCATCGATTGAATCCATATTTACAGATTCTTCACCTGGTAAATCGTAATCTGATTCAGTTAGGTATTGTTCAATTAAAGTCTGATAAAACCCTGTAAGACTTTGATAACCTGCGCTGATAAATTGATAGCTTTCATCTACCCATGTATCTTCTTCAAGAGTTTGCTCTTCATCAGATAGATTTGTATCTTCAGCTGCTGGTGTTTCTTCTGTTGTTGGTGTTTCTACTTCTTCTACCTCTTCTTCAGCTACTTCAGTTTCTTCCGTTGCTGGCGTCTCTTCAGTCGCTGGTGCTTCTACTTCTTCTACTACCTCTTCTTCAGGTACTTCTGTTTCTTCTGTTGCTGGCGTCTCTTCAGTCGCTGGTACTTCTACTTCTTCTTCAGGTACTTCTGTTTCCTCCGGTGCCGGTACCTCTTCTGTCGTTGGTGCTTCTACTTCTTCTACTACCTCTTCTTCAGGTACTTCTGTTTCTTCCGGTGCTGGCACCTCTTCTGTTGCCGGTGCTTCTACTTCTTCTACTTCTTCTTCAGCTACTTCTGTTTCTTCTGTTGCCGGTACCTCTTCTGTCGTTGGTGCTTCTACTTCTTCTACCTCTTCTTCAGGTACTTCTGTTTCTTCTGTTGCTGGCGTCTCTTCTGTTGTTGGTGCTTCTGGTTCCTCTACTACTTCTTCATCTACAACAGGTTCCTCTGTTACTGGTGTTTCTTCATCTTTTGATGGATTATCATTTTTATCGCCTTCTTGAGACCCATCATCATTTGTTTCATCTATATCATTAACCTCATCATGGATTGGATTATGAATTGGTATTAGTTTGTGTTTGTGTGAAGCTAAATCACGAACTAGTTTCCCTTTTTGAGGAGACCCTGGAATACTTTTCGATAATTCACTTACCTCCTTACCATGATGATGATGTTTTACATGTTCAATTACTTTCGGATTAACACCCTTCGAATCAAGCTCTGCTGCTGAAATAGGTGCACCAGCTACTAAAAAGGTTGCAGCTATCACAGATGTTGACATCACTAATGGTGCTACTTTTTTCGAAATTTGTTTATTAACTTTCTTAGATTCCATCTCTTTTTTATTCATTACTTCATCTCTCCTAAGGTGTATTTTTTTCTACTGATAGGATGGATTTTTCATAAAGCTCCTCTTTTCTTACCTCCTTCTAGTTTGAGTAAAAACACTACTCAATTTTTCCGGCAGTACCATCTTCTGCCTGTCTAAAATATACACAAGTAATGTTACCGTTTTATGTTACTCAGTTTAAATATAATGTCGAAACCTTTTCGATTTATAGATTTTCGCAACAATCGAAATTTTTAATCTGAGGATAAAAATGCTGATTTTAAAATAATAAACACGTCCTCATCCTTATTCGTTTCGCTGTTTTTGCTATCTATCTATCTCGCTTCAATCGAGGGGGAAATGTCGAAATTAGTCGTTACAAATTGAACAACGACATTAAAAATTATTAAAACAGTATAAAGATTATTTAATAATTATTTATATTCAATCTTCTCTCTGAATTTTTATTACAAAATATTACTCAACTTATTTACTGGGGCATAATAAATTTCTCCATAAAGAAAGCTTCAATCCCTTAATAATTAAGGAGTTGAAGCTTTTTCCGGCTCAAAATTATACATAAAAACTTTATGACAGCTCATTTGGCAGATAGGAGATTTATATAAAAAGGATGGGAAGCAAAGCTAGTGGTTAGGGCTAACCACGTTTTACAAAGGACAATCAGGGATATTTAGAAAGTATAGTTTCGAGCAATATTTACTGCGAAAATTTTACCGCTATCCATTCAAATTAATAATTTTCAAAAATACGGAGGAAAACGATATGGAATTTTTCATCATCTTATTTGCGAAAATCATCGAGGTTTCATTAAGTACGGTGCGAACTGTTTTTATTGCAAAAGGTATGAAAGGCTATTCTTCTATAATTGCCTTCATCGAAGTTCTGATCTGGTTAAAGGTAGTCAGTGTTGTATTAATCGGACTTAGTGAAAATCCAGCAAGCATGGTCGCCTATGCAATCGGCTTTGCAATCGGGAACTATATTGGTATATGGCTTGAATCCAAATTAGCCATAGGACTCATTACCATTCAAGTCATAGTGGATGAAAGTGTCGGACAAGAATTGGCAGGCTACTTGCGAAGCAGCCATAACGTAGCCGTAACAGTTATGCATGGAGAAGGCAGAGATACAAACCGCAGCATCCTCATCCTTCACTTAAAACGTAAAATCAAAGATAAAGTGATTGATGACATAGAGAAAAAGGTTGAAAAAGCACTGATCACAGCATCTGATGTCAAAGCAATACATGGCGGGTATGGTTTGATTCGGAAGTGATGAGTTAAATGAATTACGTAGAGAGATGCTAGAGTTAGCGTCTCTTTTTATATTTTACAAATATTTCAAAACGAAAATAAACCTTAAGAGTCAGCTCTTGCTAGATTGCTAAGGCACTAGGTAGAATTGTTACTATAAGTACTAAAATTGGAAGCGAGGTTATTATGAAAAAGACATTAATCATATTTTTTATCATTGTAGGCGTTTTAGCAATTGGTGTAGGGGTTTACTATTTAAGTAAATATTTAAACGAACCATCTGAAGAAGAAATTCTTGACGCTCAAGAACAAATTGAAGAAGAGTTCAAAACTGCCGAAGTTGATATGCCTGAAGATGATAAACTTGATCTGAAAATAAGGTTCCCAGATGATTTAGCTGAAAGTAACATACAGGATATTATTCATGGCATGAGTCACCAAAAAGTAGCGGCTGAACAAAAATGGGGCGAATACCAAATCACACAAGAACGTGTTGAGCGTTTACTTGAAGTTGCTATATTAAACAAAGAAAAATACATTAGTGGAGATGCTTATGTGAGCATTTTAGAAAAATGGGTACAAGGCGATTTTTCAAATGCTGTTCTTGACCACAACTATATCTGGAGTTTACAAGGTGGAAACGTAGGCGAAGCAACAAGATTACTAACACCGGTTGAGGAAAAAGCATACATTGAATCTCACTTTAAAAAGTAATCTTCTAATGTAGTGAAAACAAGTAGAGAATTGTGATTTTTTTACACTAAAACGAATCCCCTACCGTTGCTTACATATAAATAAAACATAAGAGACCCCTTGATAAACAAGAGATCTCTTTTTCAATTGGTTTAACTTTCTTTCGAGTAGTATCCTTTTTAATTTGCTTAACTTTTTCAAGCAATTCTTCATCTATCACGTTCTTTTAAAAGACACTTAAATTGTAATGCTCAGAGATTTTCTGTAAAAAGTCCATTCCTTTGACGCTATTTCCGATCTCATCAATCATTGGACTGAACACACCGATTCCCATTCGTCCCTGTAAGTGTTCGATTTGACCATTTTGGACGGTACATAATACGCCTCCGGATACCCCGCTTTTCATCGGCATTCCGATTGTTGCCGCATATTTCCCGGATGCATTATATAGGCCGCATGTCATCATAAGTGCTTTTGTATAGCGGGCTGTTTTTCGGGTGATGAGACTTTTATTTTCCGTTAGCAGTAAACCGTCAGAGCAGATAAATAAGCCGAGTTTCGCCAAGTCTTCTGTCGTTAATTCAATCGAGCAAAGTTGCAGATACGTCTCTAACGCTTCCTCTACCGTACCCCGCAGATAATCGTTTGCTTTTAAATAGTTAGCAATTGCTCGGTTCCGATATGCCGTTTCCATCTCTGATTGGAACACTTCTTGATTCACCGAATGCTCCCTTGCTGTTACTTGGCTAATAAAATCAGTCACCGACTTCACTCTTGCTTCAACATTTTCCCCAGGTAACAATGAAGCGACAGTTATCGCTCCAGCATTAATCATCGGGTTAAAGGGTTTTCCTTTTTCAGCTACTTCCAGACGTACAATGGAGTTAAACGGATCGCCTGTAGGCTCAACATCAACTTTTTCAAGTACTTGATCAATTCCTAAATTATCCGCTGCTACTATAAAACTCATTACCTTAGATATACTTTGCAAGGTCAATACAACATTGAAATCTCCAAAAGTTAATACTTCCCCTTTTTCATCAATTATGTACACTGCAAATAAGTCTTTCGGCTGGTTTGCTAATGCCGGAATATAATCTGCTAAATGTCCCTTTTCTGGTGCACTCATTACTTCTTCAAAAATAGATTGTATCACTGTATTCACCTCTGTATTGACTTTCCTTTGTAATTGAATATGCGTGCTCTAAATTTTAGGATTCATGCATATTGCATTTTTGACTTTATTAAAAGACAGCTCTTCAATAAGTCTGGCTACCTTTATTGTTCAAACCTTACTAATGATATCATTCCCTACAATATACTACCTACATTCATAAAAGCAATTTGATATTTCTTTTTTAATGACAGCAACTTGCGCATACAAATAGAAAAGTGAAATCAACAACCAACTAACGTTCCCTTTTGATGAATAAAGAACAAAAATTCCCTTTTTAGAAATAAGAAAAAACCAGGTAATTAATACCTGGCTAATTGACTTATACAACAATCTCCCACGATTATTGTATAAAGGATATTAAATTTTTATTAACTGAAACTATAAACAACAATTATACTGGTATTCAGGTTCATTTTTGTATAACCGCCGTTTTCAATAACAAACTTTCTTTCGGCTTGTATAAGACCAAATTATTACACCATAAACTACAAGCAATCAACCTATTAACGCTACTATTTTCACATTCGACACTACCCTAGAGTATTTAGTAATTAATTTACGATTGAATTTCTTACGAGTTTTAGAATACATCCAATTATTACCACGCTGTCCTATTGGAAGAAAAAAGCACACTCCCACTCAAGAATCGCGCCCTATAATGGAATAATGGTGTAGATTCTATTAGCTAGTTTAACTAGCAATTTATAAAATTACATAAACAAAGACTGTCCATATTCTTTTTTATTTCTTTTTAATCGGTATCCATATCTCACTATAATAATCCTCTGAAGAAGGGTCAGCATCACTAATGTATACCTCCATTTCTGGTCCACCAGCATGCTCATATCCAGTTGCTGGAAACCATTCAGAGAAGATCCTCTCCCATATCCTTGGCATTGCGTCGGGCATTGCTCCGTAGACCGGAAAAACTGCCCAGGTTGCAGAAGGAATCTGTCTTTCTTCCCAGTCAAATGGGATTTGTTCAATATTCTTTTCTGCACCAATTAAGTAGGTTAGATTTTCTTGTTGTTTGTCAAAATCCGTGCAAATTCCGATTAATCCAAGGGAGCCACAGTTTCTAGCAAGCTCTCCTGTGAATCCACTCTGGTTTGATTCTTCCCAGAAAGCAGCTATCTTTCGGTTGTTCTCCCCGCCTATTGTTGTTGTACGAATACTTTTCCCTACAACAGTAAATCCGTCTTTTTCCACGATCTTGTAATCCATTTCCACATCACCCTTTAACTGAATTTGAAAAGAGAGTTTTGGATAAGCCTTCAAGGATTGACTATTTTTCTTTGCTTCTGATGGACTGATGCCATGAATTTTCCGAAAAGCTTTTGTAAAAGATTCTGGACTTTCATATCCATACTTCATTGCAACGTCAATTACTTTAGACCTGGAATTCACCAGTTCCTGCGCGGCTAATGTAATACGGCGATTTCGGATATATTCACTCACGGTATATCCAGTTAGCATATTGAACATCCGTTGGAAGTGAAATTTAGACATGTAGGCGATTGCAGCAATATCTTCAATAAAAAGATCATTGTCTAAATTCCGTTCTATATACTCGATGCTATTTAGCATTCTTTGAAGAGCTTCCAGGTGAAACTCCCTCCTTTCAATAATCAGTCTATCAACAACGGTTTTGTCATTCCTGTTAATCCGTGCTCTATTAAAACAGGGTCATACTGCATTTCAAATATTATAGTCCCTTTAAATTCACAATTTTCATTTATTTTAACATAAATACCCTTTTATTTTGCTAAAACTTAATTAACATTCTCCCCCTATCCATGGTGAAAGACCCTCTCCTTATTCAAGGAAAGCGCAAGATTGTTGAATATTAAGATAGTGATCATTCCTATACTTTTAAAGCTAAACCCCTATTATTTCAAGATTGATTTTTTATTATATCATCGTAATAATCACTTGGATTTAAGATGTTATTATTAATAAAAGCCTTTCCACAATGATTGTACATATCTAAAATAATTATGGTTCTTTGCTTTAAGTCTTCTCAATCTTATATTTGCTACAACGAAAAATCAGATAACCAACAAGGTAAAGCAGCAAAGAGTATTTCTACTCGTTAGCATAATTAGGTAAAGTTTGTAAAAAATGTTTACAAACAACTTATAGATAGATATACTTACAAAGTAAACAAAAAAAATTCTTAAGGAGGTCGAATGAAATGATGGTAATCGTTAAATTGATGTCACTGGTAGTTACAACTTCAGCAAAAAAGAATATCACACATTCGACCAGTTCGGAATGGATCGCTTAAGTTTTTTTTGTAATTAAGTATACCCATACCGCAGGGAGAAGTGTGCCCCTGCGGTATTTTTGTGCCTTTTTTACCGTAGGGGAGTCTCTCTACGGTTTTTTTCATTTTTTAGGGTAATTTAAGGAGGTGATAATAAATGACATTAAACATTTTTTCTCTTACGATAACTGTTACAAAACGTGTAATCTCTCATGAGAAAGCACTTCATAATGAAAATGTGAAAAAAATCTTTGAAGAGAACCGAAGAAAAGCAGAAAATTATTTTCGTCAATATTAATTTTGTTTTAATTAAATAATATGAAAGGTGGGAATTGAAATGATTTTTATGAACAAAAGACGTCATGCAGTTTTATGGCTGGAGAAAGACTCAACCTAGCTCATAGAATGAAGCATGAAGTAAGATAAAGTAACAATATCGCTATCTAAATTTAAAATCTCAGTAAAGCTAACCCGTTCTAACCTAGGACGGGTTGCTTTTAGGAGGTATCTTGCATTTTTAAGCGATATTATAACTTACAACTTGATGTAGTTGTGGAAAATGCGGAATTACATTGTTAGGGAATTTCTAATCCTAAAAAGCTACTTTGATATTGAAATTAAACTTGGCAATTTTTAATTGCTTAATTTAATTACTCCGTTAATCTGCCCCGTTAGCACAATAAGTTCAATAAAAAAGGCATTAATCCTTCTCGGATCAATACCTACTCTTAATTTTGCTAATGAATAAGTAACTCTTATTCAACAATAGCTCCCGATTGTGGAATAACGATTAGCTTCTATTAGCTAGTTTGTATTCTATATATCATAATTTCTATTTTTTCACTTAGTTAAATGAGGTTAACTCTCGTGAAACAGATTTTAAAAACTCTTTCTCAAACTTATATTATTGCTCCATTAATCGGTCCTTTTCATAAATAACGACGTATTTCTCATTAAAGAAAAGCGCCCGAGTGTGGATGATTGTTCTTCAATTTAGGTGTGTAATTGAAGTATGAACGATAAAAAAGCCAGTTTTAAAGCATAACAGCATTTCTTGGACTATTGTGTTACCTAATCTTTTATTTGGTTGCCCTTCTTTTATGCACAATACCATTTATTAATAATATAATAATTAATATTATAGACATATTAAATGCCGTTTTGGAAATTTCCGCTTTTACTAAAATGGCCGTAAAGTTATTTAATAAGATAACAGCACAGATAATAAACGATAGATTAGCAATAGATTTATTGTTCATATGTCCACACGCTCCATAACTTTGATATGGATTATTATACCATTACGAAGATGATGGTAATTATAATTGATAAGACTTTCCCCAAAAAGGCGTTTAGTAACATCCTTAAAAGATTGTTATTCAACAAAACATATCGAAAATTATGTTACATATCATTTACTTACATTAATTCAAATTCTTCTACCTCAACGTTCCATTCATCGAATTTTTAAAATTGTTTCTTTTAGAGTTCAGACCAAAGATTGTACGTGGTAAACTGAATCTATGGTGTAATTTTGAAAGTAGGTTTGTTCAATGGAATTTGTCATCTTTTTTCTGATTGGAATTATAGGTAATGTAGTCGGTACATTGGTCGGAGGAGGGGGACTGATTAGCTTACCCACTATGTTACTTATGGGGTTACCCGTGCATTCAGCAATCGGTGCAAACAAGGTTTCCAATACCGTCAGTTCACTCTCAAGCTTTCTTGTCATCTTAAAGAGAAAAGAAGTTTCCACGAAAGAAGCATTATTAGTCCTAATGTTTTGTCTTGGAGGAGGTATTTTAGGTGGACTCATTGCTTCATTTTTAAGCGGAAGTACCCTAACGATTATTGCAATCATTTTATTAAGCTTTGCATTTGTAACTTCCTTCATGAATACAGGTAATTTTGATGGAACTGAACAGTTTCATGCAAATAAAAAATCAGGAACTGCACTGATTGGTATAGGAATGTATGACGGAATGTTTGGGCCAGGAAGCAGTACACTTGCGATGTATTTATATGCAAGCCAAAAAATTGCCTATATCCGAGCAGTTGGCTTAGCAAGAGTTGGCGTTTTTGCAAGTTGCTTTGGTTCTGCCATCACTTACATATCAACGGGGAAAATTTTCTGGCCACTTACCATAGCATTAATGCTTGGATCCATTATTGGTGCACAGTTCGGTGTAAGATTAGCTCGTAAATTAAAAACGGAACATGTAAAACTACTACTTAGATTAGTAACAGTTATTTTAATCCTACAAATGATTGTAGATTACTTTAATTTTTAAAGGTATCTTATTTGAAGATACTAATTAAACTACAATTCTAACCAGCGTCCATCACACTTTTGAATCGGCGCCTCCTCCTTGATTTAAGGATAATATTTATCGAGGTTCTAATAAAAAAAAATTAGAATTCTATTCAACTTGTTCTTCAACTATCCTGCCCCGTTAGTTTAATTATATTGCTTCACAAACTCTTTAACATTAATTATTGAATATTTATATTATAGGGTTAATTCACAATCTGGAACGATTGCTAAAAAATACACTCTTCTTCAAAAATTAACCCTTCAATTGATTAACCGCTGATTATTTTAGCACTATTAAGAAGAATAAATCTAATTAGATGCCAAATACATTGCGGTGATTTGGTTTCATTTTGTTAGATTTGGTTTTGTAATACTCTATCGCTGATTAAAAATTGTTATGGAGGGTAATATGTAATAATAAAAGAGGTGATAGTAATGTCTAACATGATAAAACAAGAAGAAATTGAAACATTAAGAGAGTTAATAAAAGATATCGACATGGCTATGTTGACTACAGCTACCGAAGAAGGTCTTGTTTCACGCCCCATGAAAACGCAAGAAGTAGAGTTTGATGGTGACTTATGGTTTTTCACTAAAAAAGATACAAATAAATATGATGAAATATTACAAAATCAAGATGTTAATGTAGCATATGTTGGTAAATCCTATGTTTCCGTGCGTGGAAGAGCAGAAATCATTGAAGATTTAGACAAGAAAAAGGAATTGTGGAGTAAAGTATATGAGAAAATTATGCAAACTTCTTATGATGATCCTAACCTTATCCTGATAAAGGTGAAAGCTGAAGCAGCCGAATATTGGGAAAGCGGAAATCTCATAAAGAAGATTGTCTTTTATTATAAACGCATGACGGGGCAAAGCTCTCAAACGACAGACATTAATGAAACGCTTGAATTAGATAATTAACTACAAAAATGGATTGTCCGGTAATAGGACAATCCATTTTTCCATGTTGAGGTAGCTCGAAAATAGTTAAAAAACAATCTAACGGACCAATACAAAGAAATCCTATAAAGGAAGGCTTATTTGCCATACCCTTTTTAATATATCATGTAGGTTTTATATTTTTTATTGAAAAAATCATGACAACTATTAGCTGTTTCTGTTGAATAGTTAAAATGCAATTAAAGCGGTATTTGGCGTATTTATGAAACTCTCATGATTCCAAAACGTATGTATAGTAACTATTAATCAGACGGAGTGATAAAGATGTTAATAGCTTTTTATAGTACACTCATTATCTTCTTCATCTTATTTATTTTCACAATTGGTTATTTCCTCCACCTCATAAAACAAAAAAGGGCAACTGGCGGCAATGTCCTAGCTTTAACCTCTCTGTTACTCTTATCCGGTATTATTTCAGGCATATATGGATTCGACTTTTATAAATTGCAAACTGGTGAAGTACAAATAGCACAGGGCGAATGCTTTATTGGGTTTAATGATAACGGCAAAAGTATTGCAAAAACTACAGTTGAAATAGATGAAACAATTTATCAAATAAAGGGCGATACATTCAAGCGTTTACCAGATGGAACTTATCATTGTAAAATTCACTATTTACCAGTTACTAAAAGTATTGAATCTTTAGAAATCGAAAATAAATAATAGAATTAGCAGGGATTTAACTGACTACTATTTATTCAAATATAGTGTGATGCTTTAGCTTAAAATTTTAATGAATTTTGAGATTGATAATCAAAATAACTGACTTTTTAAAGAAAAGCGCCCGATTGCTGAATAACACATATTAAACCTCATAAAGTAAATACTACCTATTGAGGTGGAAAAAATGTTATTAAAAATATTTCTCGCTTTAAATATCTTAACTGTATTGCAAGTACACGATACTACATACCAATCGCCCAGACCTGAGATTAAAAGTATTAATTCAAACTACACTAAAGACGGTATTTGGATATCAATACCAAAGGGGACGAAAAAAATAACATTTCATGTTGAAGCCGAAAATACAGAAACCGTACTATTTTGGTTAATTCCGACCGGGACTCAAACAGGGGTAGAAAGAAAACTCATTGGATATGACATTCAAAAAAATCAAACTGATCATAACTTCTATTTAACTTGGAATATTGATAAGTCATCACTACACGACCATTTATATATTCAGGCGATAGGTGAAGAACAAGTTACAAATGAAATAATCAATTTATCAATGGAATAAAAGAATGGACTTGTTCAATTAAATGGCCATAAAACGGAAAAAAGCGATCCTCTTATTGAGGAATCGCGCCCGATTATGGAATAACTATTTTCTTATTATCAATAGTGTTTTCTCATAGATTTCTATGTCATTGATGTCCGTATTATCGAGAATAAAGGTCTGGTCTAATTTTTCATTTCTATTTTCACCTTCCTCGCCAGACCAACAAATGTATAATTCACAATAATCCCCTTCTTTAAGATAAGGTTTTAAAAGCTCGCAAAGTCTTAAGAAAATTTCCTGCGACCTTAAATTTCTTATTGAATACTCCCTTTTATAGTCTTGATTAAACCAGATCCCGGAACCATCATTCTCAAAAACCTCATATACATATTTAGTTGAAAAATGCTTTTTTACATTCTCTATATCTTCTTCATCAGGGAAGTCCTGAGTAATCAAGACTTTATCATCACTATCAATTTCACTTACGGGTAACTTAAAATTACATCCAAGATAACTGAGTTTCGTCATTTTAATAAAGATCCTTTATTTATTTTAATTATAATTCTATACACGGCATTTCTTATTCAACATTCACTCATGTTCTTTAGTTATTTAAAAACTGTATCAGAACTACAATATATTCTTCAACAATCTGGTTGATTGTTGAACAAATAATTCCACTACAAAATAGTCATTAAAAAAATAATAAATAAATATAAAAACTTCACTTTCCGTCATGCTGATGCAGTAGCAAACACAAATTATTTGTACTAATTGTAGTTAATGCTAAAAGAATCATTAATTAAAATATTTTAACTTTAAAAACAATACTAAATACCGTTTTTTATAAACCATTCTTGTGTGAAAAATGTGTATAAACTTTTCTTTTTCTATCCTTTTCTAACGTATTCTCAGAAAAAGAAAAAGCGCCACAAATCCTTTATACGAAAGGATTTAAAGCGCTTTTCTATAGGTTCTCATTCTATCGGAGCCTTGATACGTCCCAGGAGGGATTCGAACCCCCGACCGTACGCTTAGAAGGCGTATGCTCTATCCGGCTGAAAACGTTGATATATAAAGCTTTGTGAACTCTATTATTGAAGAAGGGTGACGTTCAAATTACGAACTTAGACCTTATCTTATCTACAGATAAATTATAACATAGATAATCCACTCTTAATATATGGCTAAAAGTAATTTTACTAGACTTAGAAGTTATTTACCTTTTTTTCTTATTACTCTTATCATTCGATTATCTAGTTCAGCTTTTCTTAATGCAGCTCCAACAACTTCTTTCTTCATACCCGCAAAGCTCTGGACTAATTTTTTTAGCTCCTCCAGTGCATTATTAAAATGTAGATTAAATTTTTCATCATCGTTAAGAGTTTCTTGAATTAATGGAAATTTGTTTACAATACCTTTTTCAGTATAATCTTTTCCTAATAGTGAGGTTAAAAATAAACATCCCAGATGAAGCTTTCCATTGCTCATTAGAGCTTTTTTATATGGATCATTTTCTTTTTTATTTCTTTGAATAACGCGTATGGTTCTTTCCACTTTCATATTAACTAGAACAGGAACAAGATATAGTATGTAATTAACTTGCTTAACATCATTACTAGGAAAAACACTATCATAGTTACTAATAAACATTTGCTTTGGATTAGTTCGAGATTGTGAAGGTTTAATTTGAATCATTGAAAGGTATAACTGTGATAATTTTTTTATATCAACAATCTCCTTTGGAGAAATACCTCTGTTCCTATAATAGTTTACTCTTCTTTCATAATAAATATTAAAGTCTTTAAAGTAGTGTTCTATGTTTTTATGAATATCCTCATTGGCTTTAAGACTAAAGGCTTGAATAGAGGTTTGAGAGTTTGTGGTCTCTGTTATTCTGTAAATCAACTCTTCACTTTGGGTTTCAATGATTTTTACTAAAACAGAAGCATTTTCATTTAATCCTTTGAATTTTATAGAATCTAGTTCACTTTGTTCTTGTTTAGACAAGGTTTCTTTCTGTGTTAAGTATTCATATCTTTCATAATTGTATAAAGCTAAATAAAGTGTATTGGATGTTTGACAACCATTTACAATTTGCAAACCATGTAGTCTATACTTATTATTTGGTAAATCCTCCACATCTTTACAGGTAATAGTTAAACCATTATTAAAACTCCAGAAAAATCTTCCTTCTTCTTCACTTGCACTTGTTTCAAGTATTTTTTCGTTATTACTATTTTTTTTATAGTAATCTCTTATATTTGCCTCGAATAATGATGCTCCCCATTTCTTTACTAGCTTCGCTATTTCCAAAGCATTAACAATAGCGATATAACCGTTTACTTGTTCATCTTTTTCATTTTTTTCAGTTATGTACTTAAAAGATTTTTCATAGCCAATTATATCTTTAATATCTTCTTGATTTCTTTCGAAATCTATTAGTTCTTGAGCACCTAAGATTTCTATTTCTACATTATTATATCCGTTATAATTTAAAGTTGACTTAATGCTCCCTATATGTTCAGAAGTTACAGGATTATTTATTACATTGCTCTTCATACCTGAAAAACAAATATAAAGTTTAATTGTTATTTGACTTGTGTAAAACCTTTCATAAATCTCATCTCTTAGTTCAAATAAATTTATTAACCTGTTATAAAAATATGAATTTTGATCTTCAGAAATAAAATTATTGATAAAACCTTTTTCCACTCCATCCTTCAGTTTTAACAAAGTACTGACATCTATCCCTGTACCTTTTTTAAATTGAAAAATGTGGAAAACAAATTTAGCATCTTTATTATAATCTTCCAAACTTTCTGGTGCCTCTATAAAATCATTATCACCAGTAACGTAAATAGCATCAATTCCATAATCATTTATCTCATTTCTATAGCTACTATCAACTATTCCTTCTTCTATTGAATCATAATCTTTATTCTTAAAAACATTTTCTAAGCAATATTGCATAAAACCAATACCCTCTTGAATATTTTTTGGTCTGTCATCATACTCAGAAATTTTGGCTACCTTTTTTTCAACTCTCTTATCAATCATCGTCAAAACACTCATAATTTCCCTCCATCTTGCCATAAACAAAAAATAGTTATTATTTACGGAAAATATTTCCTATAATTCATTATAATATATATTCAAATTAAGTTAAAATTTATTTATTCTAACTAACTTATCATATAAGAGAAAGATGTACCTTTATAAAATGTATGACAATTAATCCAAATGGCTGGTAATCATAAATTTAGAGATAAAAAGATACTTAATTTCTTTCGGTGGCTATATTCTTAAAATATATTTAGCTATGTTGATTTATGGTAAAATATCACTAGTTAACAAGTACCTTTAATATCTATTTTTTACTAAGGATAAGGATATGTTAGAAAAATTAAATTACTTAAAGAATTATGACAAAGGTATAGATTCGATTAGTTTCAGATTTAATTAATTTTACCGTCTATGTATAGGGCTTTCGAATTGTCAATAAAAGGGGTTATAGAATTGGCGCGATATTATGGCAAACACCGTAAAAAGAGAAAAACATATACTCCAATTAATCGCAAGTTGACATTATATTGTTTTTTTCACGGTGAACTTGTAGATTATACTGAATTCAATCAAGATCTAATATATGAAGCGTTTAACAAAGAAAAAAACAAAGTGGAATTGAAATGTTATCAATGTTTAGAAGCGAAAATTAAAATTGAGCAAGAAAAAAACCAAAAGGAATATTCCATATTTGAAAAGAAAGCCAAAGAATTATACGGAAAAGAAGCTAAAGTATTCCAATACATAGGTTCTACTGCTTTATATTTAGCATTCTTTGGTTATTTCCTTTTCGTCTATTTCTTGGGTTGGTTAGTAGCTTTCATGCCGAGTGGCTTTTTGCTTTTTTTAGGGATCCTAAGTCACATAAAAAGTGGGAATTTACAAAAAGATTACGACACCTACTTTTCGAAATATACAAGTCATCTACAACCTATTTCTGATGTTAGTACAATAATATCAAATGAAGCTACAGTTGTTTTAAATTGGAGAAATAAACAATCTAAAATAAAACAGGAACAAGCTCGAATAAAAAAAGAAAAAATTAATTACTCAATGTTAGAAATAGATAAAATGTTAGGAATAGAATTTGAGCATTTTGTCAAAAATTTACTGCAAAAGAATGGTTATGAAAACTCGCGAATTACAAAGGCTTCTGGTGATGAAGGTGTAGATATAATTACATATAAAAACGGAAAGAAAATAGCTGTTCAATGTAAAAGATACAGTAGCAAAATTACCAATAGTGCTATACAGGAAGTTTTTTCTGGAATGCATTATTACAATTGCCATGAGGCATATGTAATTACAAATTCATACTTTACTGTAAATGCTATATCTCTAGCAAATAAACATAAAGTAAAATTGATTAATCGAGATGGATTATTTGATATGATTGAAAATAGTAATATTCAATGATATCGTCGCTTGTTATCGACTCTCGATTTTAGTTTAAAGGATATATTACAACGCGAAAACTTAGTTGCTAAAGAAAACAATTCGGAACTTCTTGCATAATTTTAGAAAACTAAAATAAATAATATATAATAAAATTGTATATTTTAATCTTAAACATAAAGGAGTTTATATTATGAAGTTACTAGAGGCTGATACAAAAACATTAGAGTACCTATTAAATTTGTCATATGGCACTTTACATATTCCATATAGTCAACGTCCATACGAATGGAAAGAGGAACAAGTACTTAGACTTTTTAATGATTATTATTCGATTTATACAAACACTGATACAACTAGTACACATATTCTAAATTTCATAACTATTCGGGTTGATGAAGATGATGAGAAGAAAAAATATATCTACGACGGTCAACAACGAACTATTACTTCTCTACTTATATTGTCTGCCTTAATAAACGAACTTAAGACTATTGATTACAGTGCAGCAAATTCCGCAAATCAACTTACAAGTTTGTATTTATTTACATCACATTGGAAGGATGCTTCTGAAACTAATTTGAAAGTAATTTTTGACAATTCAAATGCTAACTTTATGCTTCATGAACATATCTTCAAAGGTCAAAGTCTACCACAAGAATATGTTTTCAGTGATTATGATAAAGCACTTTTTCATAATTATTATTATATAAAAGATCTAATCCATGAAAGATTTGGCTCAAACCCAACTAGAGAAAATTTAATCGGAT
The DNA here is from genome assembly GCF_044795995.1 of Ureibacillus chungkukjangi. NCBI lineage: Bacteria > Bacillati > Bacillota > Bacilli > Caryophanales > Caryophanaceae > Ureibacillus > Ureibacillus chungkukjangi. Next base: position 2,619,749 of record NZ_CP085009.1, read on the forward strand.
TTATAGATGCAATATTAGAACGAATTTTAGTAATAATAATTGAAACTTCATATGAAAATATAGCAGAAGAAATGTTTGAAACCTTAAATAGTACCGGGTTGCAAATTGAAGATTTCTACGTCTTAAAAAATGCACTTATTCGAACATTGGATGAAGAAACAGTAAAGCCAATCTGGTCAACCATAGAAATAAATACTGATCGAATAAATAAAAGTAAATTTTTACATGCATATGTAAATGCTATTAATGGTAAAACACCTTCAAACGATTTGTATAACAGGATTTCTTCATTAAGAAATTTAGATAATCCTGATATAGCTACCGATTTCCTAGAAGAACTAAAACAAACAGCAGAAATATACATGAAAATTGACAATCCTTCTCAAAGAATTGATGGGTCACAAGAACAAAATAATAAATATCTACAATGTATTAACAATTTAGCATTATTAAGTGCAAATCAGTATAAACCAGTAATCCTAGCTATGGGTTTAAAAAATTATAATATCACTGAAATTAATCTTGTTTTAGAAAAAATTATCGCACTTCAACTCAGAAACATCTTTATTGCAGACTTGAAGGCTAATACTTTAGAACAGTTTTATCCCTCATTAGCAAAAAGAATTTACAATAGGGAGATTACTACAACAACCGAAATTCTTTCTAATATTTCTGATGAAATGATAAGTGATAGTCAACTATACGAAAATTTTAATAATAAAGTAATTGAAACACGTAAAGATGAGGCTATAATTCGCTTTATTTTAAAAGAGACATATAATTATGAAAATAGGGAGATAATAATAAACGCTAATTCAAGGGATGTTAACTTAGAACATATTCTTCCTATTTCTCCAGCTGAAAATAGCCAATGGTTAACAGATTTTCCTAATCAAGAAGAACGTTTTACTTTAACTCGCAAAATTGGTAATATGACAGTATTATTAAATCGGTTAAATTCGAGAATAAAAAATGGGGATTTTACAGTTAAAAAAACTTCATATTTGCAAAGTGAAATTCCTGAAAATCAAGCATTAGGAAATAAAACTGAATGGAAAAAGTCCAATATTGATCAAAGAACTATAGATTTATATAATGTTTTTAAACAAGTTTGGTCTAAATAATATTAATAAGTTAAAATGTGATTTTATAGTGGTAGGTAATCCTAATACTTTAAATTGTAAATATACTTGTATATATAAAATTCTAATTCCATTAAAAAAAGGCAATCCCATGTGATAATTATGGGAATTTGCCTTTTTAAATATTATGAGAAACTCTTCTCTTAAATAAATATGCAATTAACACATCTAAGAAAAACCAGCAAACCTTCTTATAGTTAATAAATAACTTTTTTCAAACCTTTAAATGAGATGTTTATCGGTTTATTTGCTTTTAATTTTTCAAAGTAAATTATATATTTTTGAGCTTTGTTATCCACTTTTTGAATCACACCTTCACCAAATACTAAATGTTCTACTTTATCTTGTTCTCTTAGTACAGAATCGATTATTTCAAGTGTTTGATTATTGTTTTCAAATAATTCTTTTGCAAACTTCATCAATTCTTCATCTAGCTTCCCTTTTTGTTCAACCAGCTCAAGGGGAATATCAAACAAGAAACGTGATGGAATTTTTCTATCTCCACGAAAAGCCCACCCCTCTGATTCCGTTATATATAATTCTTTCATCGCTCTTGTTGTACCAACATAAATTAAACGTCTTTCTTCTTCTAACTTTGATTTATTTCCTTCTTGCAATGACCACTTTGATGGCAATATCCCATCATTTACAGATACTAAAAAGACATATGGAAATTCTAATCCTTTCGCTGTATGAATCGTCATGAGTTTAACTGTTTCACGATTATCCTCTCTATCATTATCCGTATATAGGCTAATTTGTTGTAAATAGCTATCTAAATATAGCTGTTCCCCATATTCTCTTTCCATCGAGACAATCGAATTTAATAATTCACTAATATTGTCAATACGGTCTTGGTCACCTTCTAACCGTAATGCTGAATCATACCCAGATTCATCTAAAACTAATCTTACTAAATCCGAAACTAAATAATCTTGATAATTATCTCGATATTTTTCTATAACATTAATATATTGACGTATATTAGTTTTTAACATTTCAGGATGATCTTGATATTTCAATAATGCTTCATAATAAGATAAGTTCTCTTGATTAGCTTTGGATTTAATAAAATTCAATTTAACTTTTCCGAAACTTCGTTTTGGATTATTGATTGTGCGAAGAAAGGAAATATCATCAGCATATATAATCATCCGTAAATAAGCCAATGTATCTTTGATTTCTGCACGCTCAAAAAATTTAAATCCACTCCATAATGTGTATGGAATGTTGTTTTTCATAAATCCTTGTTCTATAAATCTAGAATTAAAATTGGAACGATAAATAATGGCAAAATCACTGTAATTTGCTTTACTTTGATTGACATAAGACTTGATTTTATCGACGATATAGTCCACTTCTTCGAATTCATTCTTTCCATGATAATATATTGCTTTTGGTCCACTGGAATTATTTGTAAACAAATCTTTATCAATACGCATAATATTTTTCTTAATTAAGATATTGCCCACATCTAAAATTTCTGGCGTAGAGCGATAATTCTCTGTTAAAAGTATTGTATGGCAAGGTTTATGTGTTTTATCAAAATCAACTAAAAACTCTGGATTTGCACCTCTCCATGTGTAAATTGCTTGGTCAGGGTCACCAACTACAAATAGATTTCGATTTTTTCCACTTAAAATATTGATTAATTCTAATTGACTACCGTTACTATCTTGAAATTCGTCTACTTGTATATAATGCATTCTATCTTGCCATTTTTCTTTTACAGTTGAATGGTTCCAATATAAATACAATGTAAAATAAATTAAATCTTGAAAATCTAAAGCAAAATATTTTCGTTGTTTTTTCAAGTAATGGAAAAGCACTTGTTTTACATTATCCATTTCATCGTCAATCACAATTTCTTTTGTAGGTTCTGTTAAATATTCTACATATTCTTTTATGTTTTTCGCCTTATAATCAATGATTACTTTTAACACTTCTTCAAATTTCAAAAATTTTATTGTTAAATTTAATTCTTCATAAATTTCTTTTAAGATTTCTTTTTGATCTTCTACATCCAATACCATAAAATTCTTTGGATAATGTAAATGATGAATATCTTCTCGTAAAACACGTACACAGAAACTGTGATATGTACAAATATACCCATCATTCGTAGTAGAAGATATTAATTGTTTAACACGCTTTCTCATTTCATTCGCAGCCTTATTCGTAAACGTCACACATAAAATATTATTTTGTGATATTCCTAATGCATCGATTAAATAAGCATACCGATTGACTAATGTTTTGGTTTTTCCAGAACCTGCACCTGCAATTACACGTACATATCCTTCAGTTGTAATCACTGCTTCTTGCTGTTGAGGATTTAAACCTTCTATCAATTGAGAACACACGTAAATCACCCTTTTCCATTTTGATTTTTAATTTCATAATAAAAATCAGTTTCCACTCACGATTAAATATAACAATATTTCCCTTTTATAGATAGGATATAAAAGGGTTGGATATTAGTTATTTCAAATTAGCGCATTCCTTTACGTGAAACGACTTGAAAAAAGAGTAAACAAGAGTAGCGAACAACTACTCTTGATTATATGTCAAATAGAATGAAGAGTTGTTATTTATTCAAAAAAATCAACTACCTAACCTAATTTTCTTAACCGTTCCACATAAGGTGATAAACTTAAATTACTAAATACACTAAATTCCGGTGTACGTAACGATTCACCTATTTCTTTATTTTCATGCCAGACCCCTTCTGCAAACAGTTCATATAGTTCAAGAATACTATCAAAAACCATATTCATGTTAAAGTGATTGATAACATCATGAACTATTTCTCGTTTTGTTTCTTCATGAAGAGCTTCATGAATGAAGGAAACACCAATTTCTTTAAGTCTTTCATCATATTTTGTGTCTTTCAAAATTTCATTGATCCATTCTGATAATGATTCTAAAACATCAACAAAATATTCTTCATAAATTTCATGTTTATTCTTACTCATATTTATTACCTCCAGTGGATTAACTGTATTACATTAATATTATGTTTCACTTTTTGGAAATAATTTGTTGTAATAATTTCCACTTAATATGTAAACAATATTTAGTTATTTGATTTTTTATTAGAGATATATAAAATTTTTGCGTGTATAAAGGTATACCATTATAAACAACTTTTCCGAGCGCGGAAAGGTTGTTTTTTACGTTTATAAACCTCGAATTATATTTTATAAACATTTTTAATTATTTAACCACCTTTACAAACAGTTGTGTTATAATATAAATAGAAAAGAGGGCAACATCATGATAGAAACAGCAAAACTATTTGGATATATACGTGTATCAAGTAAAGACCAAAATATTGATAGACAACTTGTTGAAATGAAGGAATTAGGAATTGAAGATAGAAATATCTTTATTGATAAACAAAGTGGTAAAGACTTTAACAGACCCGAATACCAATTATTAAAACGGATACTGCGTGAAGGTGACATACTACATATCCATTCAATAGATAGATTTGGTCGGAATAGTAAAGAGATAAAAAAAGAATGGCAAGAACTTACACAAGAAATGAAAGTTGATATTAAAGTATTGGACATGCCTTTATTAGACACAACACAATATAAAGATCAGTTAGGAACATTTGTAAGTGATTTAGTGTTACAAGTATTATCATTCGTGGCTGAACGTGAAAGAGATAATATTAAAATCCGACAAGCAGAAGGTATTGCAGTAGCAAAAGAACAAGGGAAACATTTAGGTAGACCAAAATTTAATTTAAAATCATTAAGCAAAGATCAGTTACAACTACTTGATGATAATTATGAGAAATGGAAAGCTAAAGAGATAACAGCGACATCACTAATGAACATGATGGAATTAAAACGAAATACATTTTATAAGATTGTAAAAGAATATGAGGAAACATTTTAAGCATTTGGAAACAGGTGCTTTTTTTCACGTTTGAAAACATAGAGTGGCTCGTAATGATCGAGTGAGGATCGAGTGAGGGTCGAGTGATAGGTTTATACAGATTTATTTTAATGCTTCATGATACTTATCAAGGAAGGTTTGGGGGGTATTTAACAGAAACCTATTAGTAATTTTCTTTTATAACAATTACAATACATATGTATATATAAGCAACTTAATAAATAGCGAAATCGAGTAGAGGGAGAATAAGTTCTCGCCCCTCTCACAACACCGTACGTACGGATCTCGTATACGGCGTTTCAATTTATATTACAGTGTGTACTTTTAAGTAATGTTCAAGAGCAGAGGGTATTCCCCTCTGTTCTAGTCTTTTATTAGAGATAGCTCTATGAACAACTTTCGATAATCCGATAAATCGATAACCTTTCCTACAGTATGTTAAGCCTTTGGCTTCTTCTTCGGGTATCCCTAATTGGATTAGAGACCTAATCTGCTTTCTCGGTAACTTCCATTGCTTCCAAATAATTACCCTTATTCTTGAGCGTAGTTTCATATCAATTGAATCGGCTACACTAAGTTGGACAGATACTATAAGGGCTAGTAGACTTAACATACTAACCTAAGGGAGCGTGCTACTATGTCACGTCAACGTCGAACTTTTACACCAGAATTTAAACTTCAATTAGTCAAGCTTTATGAAAATGGAAAGTCTCGTGCAGATATCTGTAGAGAATATGAAATCACGCCATCTGCATTAGATCGCTGGATTAAAAACCATCAAGAAACTGGGGCCTTCACTGCGAAAGAGAACCGTACTGATGAAGAAAATGAGTTAATAAAATTACGTAAAGAAAATCAACGTTTAATGATGGAGAATGACATTTTAAAGCAAGCAGCGCTGATCATGGGACGAAAATAGATGTGATTCGAAATAACGCTCACAAATATTCAATATCAGCAATGTGTAACGTCCTCAACATCGCCAAAAGCACATACTATTATCATGCCAATTTGAGTGAAAAAGAAGCACATAACACAGAGGAAGTAGAACTTTCCAACGAGATTGAACGACTCTTTAAAGAAAGCCGTAGTAACTATGGTACTCGTAAACTAAAAGTAGAATTAAAGAAGCAGAAGATGGTAGTTTCTAGACGTCGAATCGGTCGAATCATGAAACAATTAGGACTGGTATCAAAGTATACCGTGGCACAATACAAGCCGTATAAACAAACCTGTAATGAAGCACCCATCAAAAATGAGTTACATCGTCAGTTTAAACAAGAAGAGCAATTAGCTGTAGTTGTAAGTGATTTAACATACGTCCGTGTTGAGAAAAAATGGCACTATGTATGCTTATTTGTCGACCTTTTCAACCGTGAAATTATTGGTCACAGTGCCGGTCCTAATAAGACAGCAGCCCTTGTGTATCAAGCATTAGCCAGCATTAAAGGGAATTTACATAACATCAAGATGTTCCATACAGACCGTGGAAAAGAGTTTGATAACAAACTAATTTCAGAGGCACTAGAAACATTTGGGATTCAAAGATCATTAAGTATGAAGGGTTGTCCCTATGATAACGCCGTGGCCGAAGCGATGTTCAAAGTATTTAAAACCGAATTCGCAAACGGAGCACACTTCGCTTCTCTTGAACAGCTCGCTCTTGAACTTAATGATTATGTTCATTGGTTCAATAACATTCGAATTCACGGAACACTAGGTTATTTATCGCCAGTGGAATTCAAGAACAGGTCCTTATAAAGATTGTCCAGTTTAGTGTTGACATTCCAAATTTCTCGCATAGCCGTTTTCATTTTTGCAGTTCTAAAGTAATTTACCCAACCGAATATTACTTGTTTTAGTTTCATTATTCTGTAGTCTAACGGTATGCTCCAGTTTCGCTTTGTTAATTGCCGAAGTTTCCTTTTAAATTTCTGTACTGACATTGGATGTGGTCGAACTTGATACTTCTTGTCTTTTGAATCGTAGTAATAACCAAACCCCAAGAATTTCAAATCTTTTGGACGAGCGATTTTACTCTTTTCTGCATTGACTATCAATCCTAATTTCTTTTCTATAAACTTCACGACTGATTCCATAACTCTATTTGCAGATTTCTCGCTCTTCACGAAGATAAGAGCGTCATCCGCATATCTTACGAATTGAAGACCTCTACTTTCTAGTTCCTTATCCAGTTCATTCAACATTATGTTACTTAACAGTGGGCTGAGGTTTCCTCCTTGCGGAGTTCCAACCGGTGTTTCTTCATATTTACCCTTTACCATAACCCCACTGACCAAGTATTTTCTTATTAAAGAAATGACATCTCCATCATCGATTGTATTGGATATAATTCGCATTAGTTTATCATGGTTGACTGTGTCGAAAAATCTTTCAAGGTCAATGTCCACTATCCAATTGTATCCATCATTCAGAAATTCGAGGCTTTTTATAATTGCCATCTCACAACTTCTATTTGGTCTGAAACCGTAACTGAATTCACTAAACTCTTTTTCGAATATCGGACTGAGTACTTGATGAATTGCCTGTTGAACGACCCTATCCACTACTGTTGGTATTCCCAGTTTGCGCATCTTACCATTTTCTTTTGGAATCTCCACTCTTAAGGCAGCTTGTGGTTGGTATTTTCTAGTTCTGATGCGCTGACATAGCTCATCCTTGTTCTCTTTCAGATATTGTTTAAGTTCATCGACCGTTATTCCATCGACACCACTTGCACCTTTATTTCTAAAGACACGTAGATAGGCTTCATTCATATTTCGATTGCTTAGAATCTTTTCTAATAGTTGCACACTCGTTTCTCCTTTCCTCTCACGTAGTAAGTAATATCTCCATTTTGGTTATCATTTGAGATACGCTCATACTTTCACCATTAACACATTCGGAGTCCGTCACTTACGCATTTGTGGTGTTGAAACACTATAAATTGTTCTGCCCTTCATGACCAAAGGTCATTACTATGGCATCTGCTGACTTCTTGCGACTAACCTTTTTCGACTGTACTTTTGGTACATCCGCAAGACCTCCCAGGGTAAGACAACTATCTTTCCTCTTTTACTCGCCTGATTTACCCTACAAAGCTACGCACATCTTTTGGACTTTGACTTGTCGTGGAGCCTTATCCCTTTATAGAGCCTTAGTATCAGATTTCTGTTCGTCGAGCCAAGATTTTATTCCACGCTTCCTCCAGCCCTTACCTCACGATAAGTACCTTGCGCTTCCTTAGTGGTTGGTCGATGTGTACCCCCACAGTGGACTTTCACCACCTAGATAGTTGCCATGCCTGGCACACACGAAAAAAGAACCATCAAACGATGGTTCAAACCTTCAACTAAAGTCTCCATTTGTTTAAGTATTAGGTTTCACATCTTCACATCAGTACTATTTTTAAGGATTTTGCTTTTTGATTTCTATTCCACTTTTTCCATTATCTTACTCATTTTTTTCTTTTATTTAAGCTTAGAATTAATAAATTTCAAAATAGGAGACACCGTTCCTTTTAAAAAACCTTCACTTTTTTCACCCATAATATCTTGTTTTCTCATTATTTCTTCAAGTTCTTCACGCCATCCATTAATTCTCTCTTTATTATAATCAGGTTTTTCTTCCTCTTTTTCTATTCTTTTTATTAACAATTCAGCTCTATCATTCAAAATTTTTCTTTTATCATCTCTTATTAGTCTTTGGGTTTCTTGGTCTAGTTCTATTTTTTTCTTAAATCCCTCTGTTACAATTGGTGTAAAAGCTTTAACACCTTCGACAACCATGTTAACTGCACTTTCTTGCCCTACTGAATTTGAACTGCCCTTAGTTCCTAATACCTTAATGTCTTTTGAGTCTACTTTTACTACATCTACTTTAGAAGGTGTGGATTTACCATTCATATTGTTTCTCCCCCAAATAAAATACTCTCTTAGCAAAGTTGTATATTAAATATGTATTTTTAATTTTCTTAGGGAAATTGTAACAGTATTGCAAAACTATTACAATTTAGAAAATATCTTTGTTTCTATACGTCTAAATATTTTTGATTTTATTAATAAATAATCACACTCTCCATTTGTTACTTTAAATATGTTAGTATATCCATTATTTTTATAATTTCTTGATCAATATTACTATTAGTAAAGCCTAACAAAACCTTTAACTAATAATCATCAAATCTTAATATGTATCGACTACCATTTTTCATTATTGCGTACAAAGTATATTGTTCAAGCAATTGAAACCCTCCTTTGAAAATTAAATTAACATATTTTAATGATAAATACTGTTAATAATATGATAAACGACCAAATTTAATATTTCGTCATTATTTAATTATCAAGAATACGTTTCCAGTAGTGGTAACAATTAAATAACTGAATAACCCTTACTAGTAAAACTATGGTAATTATTACAATGTAAGTATTACGTACCATTTGATTATTATTTTATTATTGTCAAAATCCCAAAAACTTACAAAAGCCTGAACTTTCTTTTGAACTCCAATCAAAATCTTCGGAAGAACTTGTTGTAAGGTTATTTGACTTTTATTTTCAATTTCAATACTTTTACTATCTTTTTAGAACACTATTTATTTTATCTTAAATAAAAACAGTACATAGTTTCTTATAAAATTATTAATAAGATACTATGTACTGATCAGATTGTCGACAAAAGGCCTTCAGAATGGTCACATTCTGAAGGCCTTTTGTCTTTTTGTGATTCTTTCGGGTATTTTATAGTCTGATTTTAGTCAAAAGTACTCTTCGAGTATTATAATTTAGACCATTTCTGGAGCTTGCCATGTCCAATTGGCAAGCTTCTTTAGGTTCATGGCAGCAAAAGTAAGCATCGCCTGCATGGACAATTTTTTAATCCCTCGTAGGGTTGTCCAGCGCATACCATGCTTTTCTTTCGCATCCGCAAAGACACGTTCAATCGTCTCTTTACGTCTCGAATATATTTGTTTGATCTCGTTATGATGACGAAGATGATCCGCTTCCTCTACATGTTCTGCCCAAATATGACGCTCGATGATTTTTCGGTGATCTTTACTATTCGTACATTGAGTAAGCAAAGGACAGGTTGCACATTGAGAAGGGTTCGATTTGTATTGGCGTTTACCTTCTTTAGTGGTAGTCGAATATTTAAGAACTTGCCCTTCCGGACAAAGGTAGCAATCATAGTACTCGTCATATACATAATCGTGTTTCCGTAAAAATCCATCCTTCGTTTTCGGACGTGTATAAGGGAGTGCAGGTTGAATCTCTTGGTCAAATAAGAATTTAGTTATCGCAGGAGTTTTATAAGCAGCATCGGCAGCAACAGCAAGTGGCTTCTTCACTTTTTCCATAATCTTTTCAACAAGCGGCTGAAGCATATGACTATCATGAACATTCCCAGGTGTCACAATCGATCCAAGTATAAATCCATACCGATCAGCTGCAGCATGAAATGAATAAGCAAACTGTTTCGTTCTTTCATCTTTTACATAGTATCCACTTTCAGGATCTGTCGTACTTTGCTTAATTTTCTTCACTTCTTCTTTTTCAAATTTATCAGGTGGAAATGGCTTCTTCCCGTGATCGATACGATCTTGATTCAATTCTTCTTGAAGTTTAGCTTCATATGCACGAGTCTCTTTACGGACAATCTTCTTTTCGAATTTACGTTTATTTGCACTCGCTTTAACATGAGTTGAATCGATGAAAACATGATCAGCACTAAGTAATCCCTTATCTGCGATTTCTTTAAGAATACGATAGAAAATCTGTTCAAAGATATCGGTATCTTTGAAACGACGTTCATAGTTTTTACCGAAGGTAGAAAAGTGAGGTACTTCAGAATGAAAACCAAACCCTAAAAACCATCGATATGCCATATTCGTTTCAATTTCTTTTATTGTTTGACGCATTGAACGAATCCCAAATACATATTGCACAAATGTCATTTTAATTAATACTACTGGGTCAACACTAGGACGACCTAGTGTTGAATAAAGTGGTTCTACTAGTGGATAGATGAAAGAAAAATCAATGGCTGATTCAAGCTTTCTGACAAGATGATCCCGTGGTACAAGTTGTTCAATTGTAATCATCTCAATTTGATCACGTTCATTTATTTGATTTTTCGACATCATATCCATTCACCTCAACCTATATTTCAAAAGCTTTTAATACTATTTTAAAAGAAAAAAGACTGTAGGCAAACTCGAAATTTCGAGTTTGTCTACAGTCTGAACAGTACATAGTTTCTTATAAAATTATTAATAAGATACTATGTACTGATATATTCTATTTTTACCCATGCCTTAAAAAATGTTAAGAGCCAGCAGATCTTACTATCTTCTTCTTTCTTCCTTCTCTTCTTATTTCGTAGTTGTTAGCTTTTAAAAATGCTTTTACATTTTTATTTTTCAATGTGTTTGAAAATTGCTGTTTTGTCATTCTCGTTGCTTTTAAAATTTCTTCAAAATATATTTCATCCTTATTACTATTTTCAATATATTTGCAAATAGCTTTAACATTTTTATTATTGCCCTTACCAAAAACCGAATTATTAATAAGATTTGCTGGAAGCCACTCAACAACTTTACTACTCGGAAATTTTCTCTTTAACAATTCCATTAATATTTTATCCCTATGGAAAATATATATTTTCCCTTCAACATTTTTCGTATTATCACGTTGACTGCTACGTTTGATTTCTTGTGAATAGTCAACCAGCATATCCATTAGTTTAATTATTTCTAATCTAGTGTCATTAAACCTTCTTACATTTTCAAAATTAGAGCATGTTGTTTCAGCTAATGAATCTCCCTTTAATTCCATTAACACTTGTGCTTTTCCAATATAATAGGTTTCTCCTTTATGAAGAATACCGCCCAAAATTACGATACTGCAATTCTTATAACTATTGCTTCCCTTTGTTGAGCCATAATGAGCTATCATAATTTTTCCGCTATAAATATATTTTTCGAGATAATCTTCAACGAACGGTTTATTCTCCTTAAATACAGGTAAATAAATTTTGTCCGATGGGTTTTCATCAGCAATTTTAATTACCTCTTCACAAAATGCCTCTAGTTTACTTTCACTTTTCATGCTTGTTTTTGAACTGCTTACAAGATTACATTGATAAAATGTAAGATTCTCATATGTTCTCAATGATTCAAACGACAAAAAATGAAAATTCTCATGTTGGTATTCTAGGTCAACATCAGCAGTACCATCAAATATTATTGTTTTATAGTTATTAAAACAGGAGTAAAGGTTATAATTACTTGTAGTAATTGTAACTTTGCCATTGTTAAGTTCTTCCCTATTACCTCCATTTCTCATTAGACTTTCAATAAATTTAGGGAATTCAAATGCTTTTTGTTTATAATCATAAGTTCTAAAGAATTTATTCCAAAACTCTTTCGAAAAACCAAAATCATTTTGAATTGGCTTTATTATTTTTCTCCCTATGCTACTGACATTAAATAATGGTGCAATTTGCTTCACAACTTTTCTAAATTCATTAATTGGAGCCATGCTACCATCAGAAGCAGCTTTCCAATAGAGCGCATTCAATATTGCATTCTTCTGTCTTTTGAAAGTATTAAATTCTACTTCTTTTACATATACCAGCTTCGGCTTCTCATCTATTATCAATAGTTCTCTACTTCTTTTCTCCCCTTGTTCACTGAAAAAATTATACTCATCAAATTTAGGTGCTTCCTGCAATAATCTTTGAGAAGTAATAACAAGAACAGGATATTCAATTTGCTTTTCTGATTGTATCCAATACCTACAATTACTTAAATACGGGCATTTGAATGTTTTACGAGCAGGGCATGTTTCATGTTTTGTTCCATCTAATACATTTTGTAAGCACTCCTTTTCATGAAATCCATACATCGGATATGCTACTTGTCTACATACACCTTCATTTATTTCTTCAACCAATTGTTTTACGTCCTTGCTTCTTTCCAAAGTAACTACTGCACCATATGGCTTAATTTTCAACATTTCAATTAGGAAAACTTTGATAATAAGTGATTTTCCACCGCCCATATCCAAAGGAATCAAATATGGCTTTTCGTTGTTAGCTTTATACATTAATTGAACAATATCATAGACATACTGTTTATGTTTCTCATTTATCTGTTGATCAAAAGAGTGAAATTTTTCAATAATGATTTTTACAATATTATTCATCATTATTTTTTCATCTGTATTTAATGTAAGATGTTCAATGTCTTTTACATTAACACAATGATCCTTGATACTATTTATTTCTGATTCAATATCTATATCATATTTATCTAGAGATTCCACAACATCTTTCCAACCTAATTCAAGAGCAAGGTTACGAACTGGTAAGTGATTCCCACAACCGGAACAATGAAACCACATGTATTCAGTATCAATCCAAGCACTAGGATTCTTATCGAGATGGTCTGGTAAACAACAATGCAAAGTTACCTTCTCATCGTATACCTTTACATAATCAACCTTATCTAATATCAATTGCAAAACAGAATTTAATCTTTCTGGAGATATTGATTCGGTTGCTAGTTTTTCTGTTTTTTGCAAAACCCTTTTAACTACTTTTTCCTCAAGCTTCGGTAATACATTCATCAATTCTTCTTGAGAATATTTGTATTGTGGCTGGAAAATCTTTGTTGTTACTGGATAAGGTTTTTTAGGATTTTTCATATGCATAAAAAATGGCATTCTCATTACTCGTGATTCATTTATGCAATTTTCATCACCATTGAAATATTGAATTAGTTGCAATTGAATCTGTCTAAACAAAGAATGTTTTCCTTCATTTAAAAGCCAATACACATGGTATCCATTTTTCGTATCAACTACAATTGATGGTCTATGTGCAAAATTTAATATTTTTTCTTTCACACCTTTTTTCCATCTTTTTAATTCAAGCTCATTTTTTCTCACTTCTTTAGGTGCGTCTATATCAATAAACTGCGCATTTATATTACCCCCGTCTATTACATTCTTATCACTGCTAGAACAATTAAGCATTTCATCAAAATTAGGTGAATTCACAGTAAATGCAACAGTACCACCATTTGCCCAACAGAAGCCAAAATTTAGTTCTTCATTTAAGTTTTCGGGTGTCAATTTAGCTTTGAATGACTTTTTGCCATTAATTCTAGAGTCAAAATATATGTTTTCTCCACTTAAAATAATGCTGTATGAACCATTACCATACAAATCAATAAACCTAATTTCACAGGTTTTATCATCATGAATGCTTCTAATAAATTTGATTATATTGTTTATCCATGTTGAATTGTTTTCATATTGCTTTATCGATTTAACCATGTTTTGACCTCCACGCTATGATAAAAAGTACATGGTTTACTATAAAAACTTAATTGACACCTATGTACTTTTTTTCAAAAATTATGTTTCTTACTTACTACTCAGTTAGATTGTCATTTTTTTATTTCTTTATGCATGGTAAATGAATAAAGTTCAACATGGAAGGTCAAAATAAGAAGTTTACTAATAACTAAATATTGCTTATAGATTTTTCTCTTTTGATTTTTATACAAAAAAAAAGCGAGATTATCTCGCTTCAAAAAGCCATCCATTTTCATTTTTATATACTTCTTTTTTTCTTAGTAATAGCTAAATAATGTTTTGATTTATTTTTTTATAAGTAATCCCTTAAATCTTTTGCCACTTCTTCAACATCCAAATCGAGGTACTGCGTTGTAACTGCTAAATCGCTATGTCCTAGTGCTTTTGATATTAGTGCTACACTCGCTCCCTTCTTCAATAAATTCTTTGCATACGCTCTTCTAATAGCATGTGGGCTTATATTTTGTAAACCGTAATTTTTACTATACTTGGTTAGTTGCTTTGAGATTGCATTGTTAGGTGATTTTGTATTTAATGTTGTTCCTTTAAATGAAATAAATACATTATCATTTTGTTCCTTATAATGTTCACGTATTTTATTATTGTAATGAATCAACACTCTTAATAATTGTAACAACTGGTCATCAATCGGTAATTTTAAAAATTTATGATTTTTCATTATTGATCCATCTAGCTTTAATGACTTTTCATGGAAATCAATATGTTTTTCTTGTAATTTTCCCAATGTATTAATACGTATGCCAGTTTTATACATTGTTAAAATTGCGGTTGCATCTCGTAAGCCGATAAATGTTTTTAAATCGAGTAATGAAAGTAATAATTCAATATCACTTTCTTTTGCTCCCTTTTTTACGTACTTATCTACTTTTATTTGAACTGTCATCCAAAATTTCTTATCGTACCATCCATTGTTAAAACATTTTCCTAAAAAGGATTTTAATGCTTTTAGGCGGGTTAATTTCGTTTGATTTGAAACATTCATTTGTTGTAACCAATTGTAAATAGTATCTACGTTTAGTTCTTGTAAATAAACAACATCCATAGTCTTTTGAAAATCATTCACAATCTTATTGTAGTCGTTTATCGTTCGTTCTCTGTAACCACTTGAATGCATCTGTTTTGAAATGATTTCTAAAGCATCTGTAATTGCGCGGGAAGTAGGAACAGTATCACCTACTTGCGTTTTTTTTAAAAATTTCGTATCAATTTCAATATCAAATAATCCTAATTTTTTCGTCATAGAAAAATCCTCCAATAGCTTAAATAATGGAAGACAAGATACAGAATTAGTTGTAATTTAAAACAAGGGAGAAAAATAGGTGATTTTTACCCTAGACCGAATCCCCGACCGTCGCTTACCTCTTGATAAAACAAAAGAGAACCCTTGATACACAAGAGTTCTCTAAGCATTAATATGACGTCCCAGGAGGGATTCGAACCCCCGACCGTACGCTTAGAAGGCGTATGCTCTATCCGGCTGAGCTACTGAGACATTTGACAATCAAGTTAGTTAATAACCTGAAAGACAATTATTATTATAGCCATTAAAAATTTAAAAGTCAACGGTATTTATAAAAAATATTTGATTTCCTTATAAATTTTTCCGTTTATAGAATTACTCGGTTAATTCATAAGCATTTGTAAAAATTACTTCACCTTTATCAGTATATGCTGTAACAATCCATTTATGATTGACCCATTCCACTAATGCATAGCTTTTTTCAGCAAGTACACGGGGTTTCAGGAGACTGCCTGGATTCACAAATAGTATGTTGTCCACTAGCTCTGCTCCCAATACATGTGAATGGCCGAAAAAGCTGACATTCGCCTGTAATTCTTTTGAGCGATAAAGTAAATTCATGATTGTCGATTTTACATTTAGCAAATGGCCATGTGCAACAAATATTTTCTTTCCTTCCACTTCAAATAACTCTTCTTCCGGAAATCGATCATCAACGTCACAATTTCCGCGTACTTTGCACACACCATCTAAATAAGGATGGTCAAAGGCAAGCTCACTGTCACCACAATGGATAATGGCGTCAAGATATTCAATCGATTCACGAACACGTTTTATTACCTCTGCATCTCCATGGGTATCACTCATCACTAATAGCTTCATTCACTGCACCTCCAAATTTTAAAGGAGTCCAGTTACTTCGGAAAATTAGATTTTCCAAAGCTTCTGGACTGATTAAAATAAATTTTATTGGACACAAATTTGATTTTATTGGACACTTTACGTGGTTTATTGGGCACTTTTCTAGATTTATTGGACAGTTCACGATTTACCGGACACTTTCTCAAATTTACCAGACACTTTTCTAAAGTAACCGGACACAATCCCAGCTTTACCGGACATTTCGATAAAACCGCTTCCCCAACATCCCACTAGTACACCAACAACAAACCTACTTCATCAAATTAGTCAGCTCTTCGCCAAGCTTGCGAATTGCGTTACCACGGTGCGAGATTGCGCCTTTTTCTTCTGGTGTTAGCTCGGCCATTGCACGGTTTAGCTGTGGAACATAGAAGATTGGATCATAGCCAAATCCATTTGTGCCGCGTTTTCCCTCTAGAATCACTCCTTCACATGTACCGAACACCGTATGAGTCTCGATTTCTGGGCCAGCGATGGCTAAAGCGCAGCAAAAGCGTGCAGTTCGTTCTGCTTCAGGTACACCATCCAATTTCTCTAAAACTTTTACGATGTTTGCTTCATCATCATGGTCGCCAGCATATCGAGCAGAATACACGCCTGGTTCGCCTCCTAGGGCGTCTACAGCTAGTCCACTATCATCTGCTATGACAAGTTTGTTAAGGGCACGAGAAAGGGTTTCAGCCTTTAGAATGGCATTCTCTTCAAAGGTCTTGCCTGTCTCCTCAATTTCCATGTCAGGTGCCACATCGAACATAGTTATGACTTCGTAGCCTAGTGGAGAAAATAGTGCCTCGAAATCCTTTGCTTTACCTTTATTTTTCGTAGCGATAACGACTTGTTTCATTACGCTTCCTCCTTTGCATCCCTTACTAAAGCGGCTGCTTCACCAAGTGCAGTTTTTTGAATCTCGATTAATTCACGGATTCCATTTTCGCCTAAGTCCAATAATTCGTTTAGTTCACTGCGTGAAAAAGTTGCTTCTTCACCCGTTCCTTGGATTTCAACGAAACGGCCACTTCCCGTCATTACAAGATTCATGTCAACTGCAGCTGCAGAATCTTCAATGTAATTCAAGTCTAATACAGCACCGATTTCATTGACAAAGCCTACACTTGTTGCAGCTAAGTAATCGACAATAGGGAATTTTGCAAATGGTTTATTCTCGTGAATTTTCGCTAGTGCTT
Organism: Ureibacillus chungkukjangi; assembly: GCF_044795995.1. NCBI lineage: Bacteria > Bacillati > Bacillota > Bacilli > Caryophanales > Caryophanaceae > Ureibacillus > Ureibacillus chungkukjangi. Next base: position 2,637,549 of record NZ_CP085009.1, read on the forward strand.
GAGTTAATGCAACGAATGCTCCTGTGATTGAAGCAGTACGTGTGCCCCCATCAGCCTGGATGACATCACAATCAATCCAAATTGTTTTTTCGCCTAGTGCTTCTAAATCGACAATTGCACGTAATGCACGACCGATTAGGCGTTGAATTTCCATTGTACGACCGTTAATTTTTCCACGAGAGGCATCGCGTTGTGTACGTTCTGCTGTTGCTCTTGGCAGCATAGAATATTCAGCGGTAATCCACCCTTTACCTTGGCCGCGTAAGAAGCCCGGTACGCGATCATCTACTGTAGCTGTACAAATGACCTTCGTATCTCCCACTTGAATCAGTACAGAGCCTTCTGGATGCATTAAATAATTCGTTTCTATTTTTACTGGTCTTAGTTGTTCGACCGCTCGTCCATCATGTCTTGTCATATATATCCTCCTAGTTGTTTCGCGCTACCCATCTTACCATAATTTATCACTCTTTTCGAGTCGTGTACCTGGTCCTCGAACAATTCTGAATATTCTAGGGACCAGGTACACAAACAATTCTCACACAATTCACAAAAAAACTCGAAAGCAGGGGATCCTGCTTTCGAGTTATGTTTAGTTTGCATATCAAATTTGAATTGTAAAAGAGATATTACCAATGAATGAGGTTACAATTTTATTCGTCGGATATCTAGTTTTTCGGATTCCAACCAATTGTTAGCAATTAATTGAAAAATTGGTACTGAGCCTGTTGTATAGAATACATGGTGCGGCTTATCTTTTGAAGTTGAAAGCTTCTGGTTATATTCTAGTAGGTCTTTTACTTCTTTAGCCGTTTCCTCTGCTGATGAAAGGACTGCTACATGTGGTCCTACAACTTTTTCGATATAGTGCTGGATGATTGGATAGTGGGTACATCCTAATATAACTGTATCAAACTTTTTGTCGGCTAGCGGCTTTAACCCTTTTGCTACTAAGTCGAATGCAAACTGTCCCTCATATTCGCCACTTTCTACAAGTGGTACAAATGTTGGACACGCAAGAGGAATTATTTTCGCTTTCGTACTTAAAGAAAGTAGAGCATTTTCATATGCTCCACTTTTTATAGTGCCTTCAGTTGCAAGTACGACAATCTCATTACGTTTTGTTTTTTTCTCTGCAGCGCGTGCACCTGCATTAATAACACCGACAACCGGAATTGACAGATGCTTCTGCAGGCTCTCTAACGCTACAGCTGTTGCTGTATTACATGCGACGACGAGCATTTTGATATTCATTTTTTCTAATGCTTTAGCCATTTGCCATGTAAAATGTAAAACTTCGCGTCTGTTACGCGGTCCATATGGACATCTTGCTGTATCACCAATATAGTAAATTGTTTCATTTGGTAATAACTTCATCATTTGTTTTGCAACCGTTAAGCCGCCAACGCCAGAATCAATAACGCCTATCGGGGCATTCACTAAAACCGCCTCTATCCTATTGCATTTGTTGATGTAGTTTGTGCAGTAGTTTTGATAGGTTATTTACTTCATCCTCATCAAATTCTAATAACACATCGTGTAAGTAATTCTGTCTTTTTTCGATTACTTCTTCGATTATTCTTGCGCCCTCTTGAAGTAAATGAATGTGTACAACTCGGCGGTCTTGCTCGTCACGAATACGCACTACTAATTCATTTTTTTCCATACGATCAACTAAATCAGTTGTCGTACTAAAAGCCAAATACATTTTATTCGATAATTCACCAATTGTCATATCGCCTTTTTCATGTAACCATTGAAGCGCTATGAATTGGGGAGGTGTTATCGTATAATTACTTAAAATTTCTCTACCCTTTTGTTTAATCAAATGTGAAATAAACCGAAGTTCTTTTTCTAAAAACGCTACAGTTTCTTGGCTGTGCATTTCGTCCTTCCTCATAATAGTGCAGTCACACTCCTCAAGAATCAATTCAGTCTATAGCGACTTTGAAGTCCGTGTATACTACTCGGAACAAAATTTATATGCTAGACATTAATATCTAACTCTATTTTGAAGTGTTTTAGACGAAATAGCAAGCATCCAATTAGTGTAATGATAATTCTTCTAGCCTCAGCAATTCTATTAATGCTTGTGATCTACTGGATACGCCCAGCTTTTGAATCGTGTTTGAAATATGATTACGCACCGTTTTCTCGCTAATGCCCAACTTCTGCGAAATGTCCTTAGTTGAATAATCTAAGATAAGTAACTGGAAAATTTCCCGTTCTCGTTTCGTCAAAAGTGAACGATGCTGCGGGCTATTCATAAGGCAACACCCTCCTATCTCCTCTTCTATGTAAAGTATGTCAAGAGTTGAAAGGCTGTGAGGGCATTTTCACTATTTCTCCTGTAATATTAATTTTTCTTTTTCATCCCATGGAATGGCTTTACCTGAAGACTTGTCGATTTGAACAATCGTGCCTCTGCCGATAAAACAAGGTTCGTCTTTTTCGTTTCTCGCTAGATAATGAATGTCGATGGAAGAGTTACCAATTCGTGCTGCCTTTACATAGATTCGTAGAGTTTCATCAAAATAAACTTGTTTTAAATAATCACACTGCAAATCTGCTACAACTGGAATTTTCGTCATCTCTGTTGAGGACCAATCCATGAAACCAAGCTGTTTTAAATATTCAATACGTGCATATTCAAAGTATGCAAAAGGTATCGTATTGTTCAAATGACCATACATATCGGTTTCTGAAAATCGGACTGTAACCTCTACGAAAAACTTAAACTCCTCCTGCCATTTTTGCAGATCAGTAATATAACTTGCCTTCATACTAAAAACCCCTTCCCCTTTTTCTCCCTATTCCCCTTATTCAAAGTGACTTCGCAGTATTGTTCACTAACAAAACAACGAAAATGAATAGTGGTTCATTTAATTATAGCAAATATAACAAGGTTGGATAAAGGAGATTGTCTTACTAATTTAGTCTGTAATGGAAATGATATCCTCAAAAATTGGTATAGGGTTCACAAACAAAATCGTTAAGCTATCCATTTATGCTTTATCTTGCGAATAGGAATCATTTTAGAAGAAGTGTTTTAAGGGTCTGAAGATTTTTATATCGCCCTATCATATGCAGCACAACGTAAAAAGGGTATCTAAAAGTCACAAATATGACTTAGATACCCTTTTCTTATATAGGAAGAAACTAATACTTGTTAATTAAACTAATAATATATTAGTCAACCATATGGTCTGAACCGAAGAAGTTACGGAACATTTGTACAGTTGTTTCACGGTTAAGTGCTGCAATTGATGTTGTTAATGGAATACCTTTTGGACATGCAGCTACACAGTTTTGTGAGTTACCGCAGTTTGCAAGGCCACCATCTCCCATAATTTCTGCAAGACGTTCATCTTTATTCATAGCACCTGTTGGGTGAGTATTAAATAAACGTACTTGTGATAATGGAGCTGGTCCGATAAATGACGCACCTTCAGATACGTTTGGACATGCTTCCATACAAACACCACAAGTCATACATTTTGATAATTCGTAAGCCCATTGACGTTTACGTTCCGGCATACGAGGACCTTCACCTAAATCATAGCTTCCGTCGATTGGCACCCAAGCTTTAACTTTTTTAAGTGCGTTGAACATACGGCTACGGTCAACTTGTAAGTCACGTACTACAGGGAAAGTTTTCATAGGCTCTAAACGAATAGGTTGCTCTAATTGGTCAATTAGAGTAGAACACGATTGACGTGGACGACCATTAATAACCATAGAACAAGCTCCACATACCTCTTCAAGACAGTTCATATCCCAAGTTACTGGTGACGTATTTTTCCCGTCAGAAGTAACAGGGTTTTGTTGAATTGCCATTAAGGCAGAGATCACGTTCATACCAGGACGATAAGGCACTTCGAATTTTTCCCAACGAGTTGCGCCACCTTCAGTATCTTGACGAAGGATTTCCATTTTAACAGTTCTTCCAGTTTCTACTGGTGTTGTCATGATTAATGACCTCCCTTAAGTTTATGAAGAATAGTCACGTTTACGTGGCGGAATTAGGGAAACATCTACTTCTGCATAAGAAATTTCAGGTTCACCAGTTTGTGGATTGAACTTCGCCATTGTTGTTTTTAAGAAGTTCTCATCATCACGTTCTGGGAAGTCTGGCTTGTAGTGCGCTCCACGAGATTCGTTACGTAAAAGTGCGCCTTTAGTAATTACACGAGCAAGGTATAACATGTTTTTCAACTGACGAGTAAAGTGGGCACCTTGGTTACTCCATTTTTGCGTGTCGTTGATGTTGATGTTTTCCCAACGTTGTAGTAATTCTGTAAGTTTGTTGTAAGTTGCTTCAAGACGATCATTGTAACGTACTACTGTTACGTTATCAGTCATTAATTCACCCAGTTCTTTGTGAATTAAGTATGCGTTTTCAGTTCCGTTCAAGTTAATGATTGCATCCCATTTTTCTTGTTCTTCCTGGATGCGAGCATCGAAGATAGATTGTGGAAGATCTTCCGCACGTTTCTTTAAGCCTTTAACATATTTCACAGCGTTTGGTCCAGCTACGCTACCACCATAAATCGCTGAAAGTAATGAGTTTGCTCCAAGACGGTTTGCACCATGTTGTGAATAATCACATTCACCAGCAGCAAATAGGCCTGGAATTTCAGTCATTTGATCGTAATCTACCCATAAACCACCCATTGAGTAGTGAACTGCTGGGAAGATTTTCATTGGTAATTTACGTGGGTCATCCCCTACGAATTTTTCGTAGATTTCGATGATACCACCAAGTTTTACATCTAACTCATGTGGATCTTTGTGAGAAAGATCTAGGTATACAACGTTTTCTCCGTTAACACCTAATTTTTGGTTTACACATACGTCGAAGATTTCACGTGTCGCGATATCACGAGGTACTAAGTTACCGTAAGCTGGGTATTTTTCTTCTAAGAAGTACCAAGGCTTACCGTCTTTGTAAGTCCAAATACGACCACCTTCACCACGTGCAGATTCTGACATTAGACGGTTTTTGTCGTCTCCAGGAATCGCTGTTGGGTGAATTTGGATCATTTCACCGTTTGCATAAGTTGCACCTTGTTGGTAAACAATTGATGCTGCAGAACCAGTGTTAATAATTGAGTTTGTAGATTTACCAAAGATGATACCAGGACCACCTGTTGCCATAATTACAGCGTCAGAGCGGAATGATTGGATTTCTTCAGTTTTCATATCTTGAGCTACGATACCGCGGCAATGTCCTTCATCATCAAGAACAGCTCCAAGGAATTCCCAGTGCTCGTATTTCGTAACTAAGCCATCTACTTCATAACGACGAACCTGCTCGTCCAATGCATAAAGTAATTGTTGACCAGTAGTTGCACCAGAGAATGCAGTACGGTGCATTAATGTACCGCCGAAACGACGGAAGTCAATAAGACCTTCTGGTGTACGGTTGAACATAACACCCATACGGTCGAATAAGTGGATGATACCAGGGGCAGCATCACACATTGCTTTTACAGGTGGTTGGTTTGCTAAGAAATCTCCACCATAAACAGTATCATCAAAGTGGATCCATGGAGAATCCCCTTCACCTTTTGTATTTACAGCTCCATTAATTCCGCCCTGTGCACATACAGAGTGTGAACGTTTTACGGGAACTAATGAGAATAATTCAACTTCAGCGCCTTCTTCGGCAGCTTTCATCGTAGCCATTAAACCGGCTAAACCGCCACCTACGACGATGATTTTGCTTTTCGCCATGATTACTCTTCACTCCTCTTAATTTGCTATAACCTGTTTGGATATACTAGTAATGTAATTATACGAATGCTAGGATTGCAGCAATACCAACGATACTTAATAGAACGAAGAAGATCATTGTTACGTAAGTTGCAACTTTTTGTGCGCTTGCTGATTGTGTAATACCCCAGCTCACTAGGAATGACCATAAACCGTTTGCTAAGTGGAATGTTGCAGATAAGATACCTACAATATAGAATGCTAACATTGCTGGATTGCTAACAATTTCTGCCATCATATCGAATTCAACTTCTGCACCAAGTGCTTTTTGAATACGTGTTTGGAAAATGTGCCAAGCAATGAAAATTACAAGGAATACTCCTGTAAAACGTTGTAATACGAACATCCAGTTACGGAATGTACCAAAGCGTTTTACGTTTGGTGTAGCAGTGAATGCAATATACAGACCATATAATCCGTGGAATAAAATCGGTATGTAAATTACAATCCATTCAACAATTAACAATAGCCAATGTGGAACTAAATCCATCATTCCAACTGAATTATTGTAAGTGTCTTCACCACCAGTAGCAGTAAAGTTCAGTGATAAGTGGAACACTAAGAACAGACCTACAGGAATTACACCTAGCAGTGAATGTAAGCGTCTCCAGTAAAACTCATGATTTTTTGACAAGACTATTACCCCCCTCAGTACTTTTAAATACGCATGACAATATCGTCACCATTTTGTAAAGGATCCTTCATTGACTGTGTATTTCATAATGGTACAATATTATGACATGTCCATTGTACTCTCAAGTAGTACAAGCGTCAAGGTAGCTTCCGATTTTTTATACTTCCTTTTAAAGAATAATTATTCTAATTTAGGTGGAAACTTTCTAGTTATCTAAAATTTTTTGTTAATTTAAGCTTAAACAAGAAAAATAAGAAAGAGGTATTTTTAAAATGACATCAATGGAGAACAAAACTATCCCAGTATTTGGATATGATATTTTGCGGGACTACTTACTCCCAACAATCTTAGGAAAACATGAAAAAGATGTACTTTACTGGGCTGGTAAGGACTTAGCAAGAAAATTCCCCTGTATGGATATCCAGCTCATCATCTCGTTTTTCCAAGATGCAGGCTGGGGCATTTTAACTTTAACAGAGGAAGAAAAGGATGGCTATATTTTTCAACTTTCAAATGATGTCGATTTATTAAAAATTACAGAACGCTCTTTTAGGATTGAAGCGGGATTTATCGCCCAACAAATCCAATCCATAAATGGCTACTTAACTGAGTGCTATGACGAAAAAGATGAAAAACAACACCAAATCACCTTTACGGTAAAATGGGACCCAAAAGAGAAAATACAGTAAGGGAAAAATTGCTAATTTTTCAACTTCTACCCATTATTAATAAATACTTCTTCTATATAAATATAAAAGCCAATTCTTGTAAAATGAGTTCTCACAAGAATTGGCTTTTTACATCGTCACTATACTAGCGCTTCTTCTAGATTAAACTCATCGTGTAATACATTTGCAGCTCTTACCATTTCATCCTGTGGTACGACAACAGAAACTTTAATTTCCGAAGTACTAACCATTTTAACTAGGATTTTCTCTTTACATAATCGGTCAAACATTCGAGCAGCTACACCCGGATTCGAAACCATTCCCGCACCAACGATTGAAACCTTGGCTAATCCTACCTCAAAGTCGGCAAAGCTAAATCCTAGCACAGGCTTGTTCTTTTCCAATACTTTTAAAGCCTCTGCAAAGTCTTCTTTTGCAATTGAAAAAGAAACAGTTGGCTTCACCCCATCAATTACAGCCTGCACAATGATATCCACATCAATTTTATGTTCTGCAAGTGTAGTAAAGATATCAGAAAGAGACGATTGTTCATATGAATCATAACCGACTGTTAAGCGAATTATATCTGCTTCATATGCTACCCCACGAACAATTAAATTTTTCTCCATGTCAATCTCTCCCTTTATCAATGTACCTTCTTGGTTTCCTGTACTTGAGCGTACAAGTAATGGCATTTCAACTATTTTCGCAAGCTCCACTGCACGGGGGTGAATTGAATAGGAGCCAAGATTTGCAAGCTCTAGCAACTCATCATAAGTGATTTGCTTTAGCTTTCTTGCTTGGTTAACCACTGCAGAATCAGCAGTGTAAATTCCATCTTGAACCGTTAAGATTTCGACTTGTTCTGCATCAATTGCTGCTCCGATAGCGACAGCTGTTGTTTCTGTTCCTCCCTCACCCATCGATAGAATATCACGATTTCGATTAATTCCTTGCGAACCCGCAACAACTACAATTTCATCGTTGTTTAAGTGTTCTAGTATATACTCATGTTGGATACCATCTATCAAAACGTTTTGATTGGACTCAGTTACTTCAATCCCGGCTTGCCATCCATTTAGAGATTTCGCTTTTGCACCCTTCTTTTCTAAGGAAATTGCTAGTAAACTAATTGCCACCTGGCTATTTAAAGCATTGAGTGCATGGAGCTCTCTATCAGAAGGATTGTCCGATAAGATTTGGGAATATGGTAGCAGTCTATCCTCTAAAGTTTCTAGTGCTGGAACAACTGCAACGATTTGGTTGCCAGCGTTTTTTTGTTCTATTAAACTATCTGCAATTTGTTCAATTTTCTCTGGTGTTGCAAGAGAAGTACTATCAATTTTCACTACAATGCTTGGCATAAAACCACTCTCCTTTTCAAAGGCATTTTTCTTCAAGGTCAATAGTTTTTCTATTCAGATAATTCATTTCACTATTACCCGCTTTAGAATACAAAAAAGACAGTCTTCCACAAAGCGTGAAAAACTGTCTCAGCACAAACCTATCGTTACGGAACGTTCAGAGATAGCCCTCCAGAACCCTGTATTTGATTCTGACAATCTTGCATTTCTTCAATGCAAAACCAGCAAATAAATCTAGGCAATGGATTTATCACTTCGGCAAGGGACCCTTTCAACTTCTATCAACGGATTTGCCCATCCTCCAGAAAGTCTACTAATGCAGCTTGCACCTCTATCTTGTTATAACTATTAAATTAACATTATCATACAATTATTCTGTTGACAACGAATCTTTGTGGAAGTGATTATAGATGGCTGTTGCTGTTGCACTTGGAATTTGTGCCTTCATCAGCTCTTCTACAGATGACTCTTTAATTTTCTTAATAGAGCCAAAATGCTTTAGAAGCTGTTGCTTCCGTTTTGGTCCTACTCCTTCAATTTCGTCTAATACAGACTGAATCGCATGGGTTTGATGCTGCTGACGTAAAAATGTAATAGCGAAACGATGGACCTCATCTTGAATTCTTTGCAGTAAATAAAAGCCATCGCTTGTTCTTTTCATCTCGATTGGCACTGGAGGGTCACCATATAATAGCTGGGACGTATTATGCTTATTGTCCTTTGCAAGTCCTGCTATAGGTATGAATAAACCTAATTCATCCTCAATAACCTCTCGTGCGACCTCCATCTGACCTTTCCCACCATCGATAATGATTAGATCAGGTAATGGCAAGTCTTCTTTAAGAACTCGTGTATATCTGCGTCTAATAACCTCTTGCATGGCGCCATAATCATCATGCTTCGCCGTTTCACGCAATTTATATTTTCGATATTCTTTCTTCGCAGGCTTCCCATCTACAAAAACGACCATGGCTGAAACAGCATCTGTCCCATGCATATGACTGTTATCGAATGCTTCAATACGAAGGGGTGGGCTGATTTCCATAGCATCTCCCAGAGCTTCACATGCTCCAACGGTACGTTCCTCTTGACGTTCAATCAGCTGGAATTTTTCGCGGATACCAATTTGAGCATTTTTCATGGCCAAGTCGACAAGTTCCTTTTTTGAGCCACGTTTAGGAATTATTACCTTTACGTCGAGATACTTTTCCAGAAGGGCTTTGTCAATCTGAGAAGGAATGAAAATTTCCTTAGGCTTGATGTGCTCTGGAATATCATAAAATCGTCCGACAAATGTAAGAAACTCCTCTTCAGAATCTCTATAAATCGGGAAAATCGATACATCACGTTCGATTAACTTTCCTTGTCTGACAAAGAATACCTGAACACACATCCAACCTTTTTCAACAGCGTAACCAAACACATCACGGTTCGATAGATCTCCTGTTACCATTTTCTGTTTTTGCATCACTGTCTCAATATGGGTAATTTGATCTCTAAACTCTTTTGCCCGCTCAAATTCTAAATTCTCTGCTGCTTCAAGCATCTTCTTTTCAATATCTACTTTTACATCCTCGAATCCGCCATTTAAAAACCTGGAGATTTCCTCAATCATTTCATCGTAAATCTTTGGCTCAATGTCTTTTACACAGGGAGCTAAACACTGACCGAGATGGTAGTATAAGCAAACACGATCTGGAAGCCGTGCACACTTTCTTAATGGATATAACCGATCCAGGAGCTTGCGTGTTTCATTTGCTGCACCAGCATTAGGATAAGGACCGAAATACTTCGCCTTATCTTTTTTCACTTTTCGTGTTGTTAATATGCGCGGATATTTTTCATTCGTAATTTTGATATATGGGTAGGTCTTATCATCCGTCAGCATAATGTTGTATTTCGGGTCATGCAGCTTGATTAAATTCAGCTCTAAAATTAACGCCTCTAGGTCACTTGATGTAACTATATATTCAAAGTCTTCAATTTCACTTACTAATCGTTGTGTTTTGCCATCATGTGTTCCATTGAAGTAAGAGCGTACTCGGTTTTTAAGCACCTTTGCCTTACCTACATAAATAATCGTGCCCTGACGATCTTTCATTAAGTAACAGCCCGGTTCATCTGGTAATATGGCTAATTTATTTTGAATTGTATCATTCATCTATCTCACCCTTACGAGCTATTTTCTCTATTATATCGGATTTAAAGAGGTTTACGCGATTGTTTACTGTCCAATGTGACGATTTTGATTTTGCATTATCCACATTTAACAGGCTCCTAAACAAAAAACATCCCAAAAGCATGTAAGCTTTTGGGATACTCTATTATTGGTTTTCGTTAATGAATTCGATTAAAGCTTCTTTCGGCTGGAAACCAACTGTTTTTGCTTTAAGTTCGCCGTCTTTGAATAATAATAATGTTGGAATTGACATTACTTGATATTCAGCAGCAGTTGCTTGGTTGTTGTCTACATCTAATTTCGCGATTTTAACTTGGTCACCAATTTCAGAATCGATTTCTTCTAATACTGGAGCGATCATTTTACATGGTCCGCACCAAGTAGCCCAAAAATCTACTAATACAACGCCTGAAGCGATTTCTTCCGAAAAGTTTTGATCTGTTACATGTACAATTGCCATTTTAATAGCCTCCTTAAATCTAACATCTGAATGTAGTATATCACGATAGAAATTTTTGAGATAGTAAAGTGAACTGAAAATGACCCATAAAATTTACAATTCTTTTATAATCTTAACGAAAAAAATAGAAGGAGTTTGAAATTATTATGGGGAAATTCAGTTCTTGCAAGGTCGGATATATTTGAATACCAAAAAACCTCACCAATATTTTGGCAAGGTTTCAAGGTATCTATCCATTAAGAATTTACTTTTAACGCTTTAAACTCTTCAATAAGCATTGGAATTACTTCAAATAAATCGCCAACAATTCCATAGTCAGCTACTTTGAAGATATTTGCTTCTGGATCCTTGTTAATCGCAACGATTACTTTAGAATTCGACATACCAGCTAAATGCTGGATTGCTCCAGAAATTCCTGCTGCAATATATAGGTCAGGTGTTACAACTTTACCTGTTTGTCCGATTTGTAGTGAATAATCACAGTAATCAGCATCACATGCTCCACGTGAAGCACCTACAGCACCACCAAGTAGGTTGGCAAGTTCTTTTAAAGGCTCGAATCCTTCAGAAGATTTCACACCACGCCCACCAGCTACAACAACTTTCGCTTCCGATAAATCTACACCAGTAGTTGCTTTACGAACTACATCTTTAATGATTGTACGTAAATTTTGTACATCCACTGAGATAGAAGCCACATCACCAGTTAGGCTTGCATTTTTATCTAAAGGCTTAATGTTGTTCGGACGAATCGTCACAAATATTACACCGTCTTTAATTTTTACTTTTTCAAATGCTTTACCAGAATAAATCGGACGAACGAAAACTGCATCTTCTCCTGAGCCTTCAATTTCTGTAACATCTGAAATTAGACCAGATTTTAATTTTGAAGCTAATTTAGGAGATAAGTCTTTCCCTAAAGATGTATGACCAAATACAACACCCTCTGGTTTTTCTTGCTCATAAACCGCTAAGAATGCTTGGCTATAGCCATCTGATGTATATGCTTTTAAATGTGGATGCTCTACAGTTACCACTCGATCTGCACCATAAGTAATTAACTCGTTTGCTAGCTGCGTGACACTATCACCAAGTAATACACCTACAACCTCGCCACCATCAGCAATTTGCTTTGCTGCAGCTACTGCTTCAAATGAAACATTACGTAAAACACCATCACGAACTTCGCCTAATACTAATACTTTGTTTGCCATTTGAAATCCCTCCGTTACCGTCTTTTTTCTTTAGACTACTTTTGCCTCTGAATGAAGTAAGTTAACTAGTTCCTTCACTTGTTGTGAAAGCTCTCCTTCTAATACACGACCAGCTGCTTTTTGAGGTGGTAAGAAAATATCCACAATCTCGATTTTCACTTCTACATCGTCCTCATCAAGATCTAAATCATCTAGTTCAAGCTCTGCAAGCGGTTTCTTCTTCGCTTTCATAATCCCTGGAAGAGATGGATAGCGTGGTTCGTTTAACCCTTGTTGAGCTGTCACTAATAACGGTAAAGAAGTTTCGATAACCTCAGAATCCCCTTCGATATCACGAACAATCTTCACATTTGTACCATCAATCTCTAAATCAGTAATTGTTGTTACATAGTTAATACCTAGTAAGTCTGCAACACGTGGACCAACTTGACCAGTACCGCCATCAATTGCAACATTACCAGCTAAAATTAAATCTACCTCTTTATCTTTTAAATATTCTGCTAGAATAATAGCTGCAGAATATTGATCTAATTCATCTAAATCATCTTCTGTATTGATAAGTACTGCTTCGTCAGCACCCATTGCTAGAGCTGTTCTTAGCTGCTTCTCAGCATCTTCCCCACCGATTGTTACTACTGTTACTTTACCGCCTTTGGCATCACGCACTTGAATCGCTTCTTCAATTGCATACTCATCATAAGGATTAATGATAAATTCAGCACCATCTTCTTGAATCTTGCCATTTGCAATAACAATTTTTTCCTCAGTGTCAAATGTACGTTTAACTAATACAAAAATGTTCATATTACTAACCTCCCAATGCGATTATCAGATTGCTTGTACAATCTATGATTTATTTTGCTTTGCTATGAAACTAACAAATTACTTCCCTGTAAAGGTAGGCATACGTTTTTCAAGGAATGCTTGAATACCCTCTTTTGCATCCTGAGATTCAAAAACAGTACCAAAGCTATCTGCTTCTGCCTTAACTCCGTCATAATAGGCTGGATGCTTACCGAACTGCAGCATATCAATAGTTGCTTTTAAAGTAACTGGACTCTTTAAAGCTATCTTTTTAGCAATCTCCAAGGATTTTGCTAGAAGCTCCTCAGCCGGGAATGCACGAGTTGCAAGACCTGCTTGAACTGCTTCTGCTCCTGAAATTGGTTCGCTTGTAAAGAGCATTTCTGCTGCTTTTGCTACCCCTACATAACGAGGTAATCTTTGTGTTCCTGCAAAACCAGGAATCAGTCCTAGCTGAAGCTCAGGTAAGCCTAACTTCGCATCCTCTGAAACATAACGAATATGACAGGCCATCGCAAGCTCTAAGCCACCACCTAAAGCAGCTCCATGAATCGCAGCAATCACTGGTTTAGAGAACGTTTCTAATCGTTCAAAAACTTTTTGACCACTAGACGCTAATTTAGAGAATTCTTCACCTGATGAAACCTCGGTAAATTCTTTAATATCAGCACCAGCAGAGAAGAAGCGCCCTTCGCCGTGAAGAACTATCACACGAATTGCATCATCATTTTCGACTGTACTTAACATCTCATCTACTTCTAAGATTAAGCCACGTGATAATGCGTTTGCAGGAGGTCGTTGAATTGTTACAATTGCTACCCCTTCTTCAACTTTCCAACTTAGAAATTCCATTCTCCCACTCCCTTTAAAAAACTTACTTATCGTTAACCCCTAGTGATAAGTCTTATTCAGATATGAGAATTTTAAATTCTCGTACCTGAAAGGATATTGCCTCATAGAATCTATTCAAGAAGCGCAAGGCTTCGACAAAGCTTCAGCCTAAATATATGAAGTTTGAAGCTTTGTTAACCTTTTAAACCATTTAACAGCATATGCCTTACTTTCGGCGCCGTCTCTATTAAATCGTATCTGAACTCATTCATGACCCAGCTTGTGATCGTTTCATCAATTGTTCCAAATACCATTTGTCGAGCAATTCTTACATCCATAGTAGAATTAAACTCTCCTTTAAACATACCCTCGATTAGAATCTCGTCAAGCAGCTTCAAATACTCTTTTAAAATGGAGTTAATCTTCAACCTGAGATCTTTATTTGACTGCCTTAACTCTAATTGCGTCACTGTTGCAAGGTGGCGATCATTTGCTAAAACATTAAAATGGTTATCAATCATTTGTGATAATTTGTCAGTAGATGACTCACCGTTTTTAATGATTTCTTGTAGAGATTCTACGAAGACACCCATTTTTTCTTGAAAGACAGAAATCAAAATATCTTCTTTATTTTTGAAATATAAGTAGATTGTTCCGTCTGCAACACCTGCTTGCTTTGCAATTTTAGAAATTTGCGCTTGATGATAGCCGTTTTCTGCAATTGCAATTACAGCAGCATCGATTATTTGTTTATATTTGGGTTTATCTCGTTTCATGCTGTTCACCACCGTTAAAAACTTGGCTTATTGTTTTTCGAGTCTCAATAAGCCTTCACCTGTATTTTCGACTAGACAAAATAATTTTGCCTAAAAAAAATACGAAAATATGAATGATGATTCATTCATATTTTCATATTATAATTTAATAAAGATTCTGTCAATCATTGTACTAAATTATTTTGCTTGTAACTCAGCATTTTTTTGTTTTTCTTCTTCAATTAATGTACGCCTTAAAATTTTCCCTACTGCGGTCTTCGGCAATTCTTTGCGGAACTCGTAATGACGTGGCACTTTGTAGGATGCCAGGTTTTCACGACAGTATTTGTTTAATTCTTCTTCTGTCACTGTTTTTCCTTCACGTACCACAACATAAGCCTTAACAGTTTCTCCGCGATACGGATCAGGTATACCTGCAACTACACATTCCAAAATTGCTTCATGCTCATAAAGCACTTCCTCGACTTCCCTTGGGTAAATATTAAAGCCTCCAGCAATAATCATATCCTTCTTGCGATCAACTACATAAAAATAGCCTTTATCGTCCATATAGCCTAAATCACCTGTTAAAAACCAACCATCCACAAATGTCATAGCCGTCTCCTCTGGACGATTCCAGTAGCCTTTCATAACTTGTGGACCCTTCACAGCAATTTCTCCTACCTCACCTGGCGGTAAAAGCTCTCCCTCTGACGATTTGATAATAGCAGCCTCCGTATCTGGCCAAGGTACACCGATTGAACCAGTAATACGATTTTCCCAAATAAAATTAGCATGTGTTACTGGAGATGTCTCTGTTAGCCCATATCCCTCAACTAATTTCCCACCTGTAACTGCTTCGAATTTTTGCTGTACATCCACTGGTAAAGGCGAGGAACCACTTAAACACGCTTTAATAGATGACAAATCATAGTTCCCTATATCAGGATGATTTAACAACCCAATGTACATTGTCGGTGCCCCTGGGAAAAGTGTAGGCTTCTGTTTTTCAATCGTTTTCAGAACCTGCACTACATCAAATTTAGGCAGTAAAACCATTTTAAACCCTTGCATAACTGATAAAAGCAGTACCGTTGTCATTCCATATACATGGAAAAATGGCAATACACCTAAAAGGATTTCCTCTCCATCTTTACATTGGTACATCCATGCATCACACATTTTGGTATTAGCAATTAAATTTTTATGCGTCAGCATTACACCCTTTGGAGATCCAGTTGTGCCTCCTGTATATTGTAAAAGTGCGATTTCCTCTGCGATATCGAACTCCTCTAGCTGAATAGGTGTTTGCTCGCTAGTACGCAAAATTTCAGTAAATAAATGCGTTAGTCCCTTATGCTCTACCTTTACACTAAATCCATATTGTTTTTTCTGGATAAATGGATACACAAGGTTTTTAGGGAAGGGTAAATAATCCTTTATTCCTGTAATGATAACGTTTTCAATTTTTGTGTCCTTTAATACTTTTGTAATGCGTGGATATAGAATATCCATAGCTAAAATAACTTTTACGCCTGCATCGGTCATTTGATATTGAAGCTCACGTTCAGTATAAAGTGGATTTGTTTGAACGACGATACCACCAGCATATAAGGTACCATAGTAGGCAATAACAGATTGCGGACAGTTCGGCAGCATAATAGCCACTCGATCGCCCTTTTCAACACCTAAACGCCTCAAATAGTTCGCAAATTTTAATGAAGATTCATAGAGTTCCTTGTACGTTACATCTTTCCCCATGAAATGTATCGCAACCTTACTAGGATAATTCTCATACGCCCTAGTTAAAAAGCTTTGGACTGGAACATTCTCGTAAGTCATGCTGTGTGGTATTTCTTGAGGGTACTGGGAAAGCCAAACCTTGTCAGTCATTAACAACTCCCCTTCGTTCAATGTTTTAAATATTCTTACAATTATTATAATGCAAAAGGAAAGGTCTTTCAAACTATTTTTATAAAACTTTCGATTTTTAGCTAGAAAATTCTATTTTATTCTATTTATGTGCAATATTTAATAGATTCATATTTCCCATATAATTTGTTGATTCTTAAGTAGGAGGGGGAACAGATTTACGGTTGAGGTAGAAGGTGATGTCATAGTTTTCCTTTTAAGGGGCTAATTAGGATAGTGTTCGACTAGGTTATGTCTTATTTCACTTATTCTCCTCAAAACGAGCTCTATTTTTTCAAATAACCGAAAAATCTCCGCTTATTTTCACTACAATAGCCCCCCTTTTATCGCGAACCCCAATGCTCATTGACAAATACCAGTATCCCACTTCCCTTGCTTTATCCACTCACAGCCAAACTAATAAAAAAGACAAGTAGACCTCGAGCATCTACTTGCCTTTCAAAAAAATCTTATAGAGTTGTTAAATAATAGATTCCTACGAGTACAAATAATATACAAACTACGATTAATACTTTCGCTAATTTTTCCATATCTATGCTCCTACAATATACTTGCACCGATTACAAAGGAGAGTCCGAGTGAAATTGTGAAGGAAATAAAACCGACTGAACGATTTTCGTTTTCAATTTCTTCGTCTACTTTAAAACGAGGTGTTAAAAATTCAAATAATAGGTAAGCAAAGATTAACAAAGTAAATCCAAATAAGCCCCACCCAATCATTTCTAGCAAAGTAGAGTGTCGTTCAATAGAGTATCTGAAAATATTACATATACCTAGAATTTTACCGCCTGTTGCAAGGGCTACAGCAACATTCCCCTTCTTTATCTCTTCCCAGTTTTTATACTTTGTTACAAGCTCGAATATTACCATCGAAACGATTAAACAAAGCACCACTACACTAAAGTAACCGGCTGTTTCGACTAAAGGATGTTGCCAAAACTTCGAATCTAGCAATAAAGTCAACTCCTTTTTCACCTATCTAATGTGAATAGCAAATTTCTTTTGAGATTTTACCCGAGTATACTCGGGTAAAATTCATTTTCTCAGGATTCATCTGTACTGTTTTATTTTAACTCCACTACAGTTACACCAAACCCACCTTCTCCAGCCTCACCGTATCGGAATGACTTCACACGCTTATGACCCTTTAAAAAGCTTTGGATCCCTTGTCTTAGTGCACCCGTTCCTTTACCATGAATGATTGAAACACGGGGATAGTTTGCTAAAAGTGCATCATCGATATATTTTTCGGTTCTTAATATCGCTTCTTCATATCGTTCACCGCGTAAATCTAATTCTAGTTTAACATGACCACCGCGATTTTTCACATTTGTCATGACAACTGTCTGCTTTTCTTTTTCAGGCTTTAAATACTGTAAATCTGATTCTTCAAGCTTCATTTTCAGAATACCGATTTGAACGACCCATTCAGTATCTGATACTTTTTCTACTAGCGTTCCTTTTTGACCGTAGCTCAGGGCTTTTACCTCGTCCCCAAGCTTTAAGTTTTGAGCTCGTTCTCGAATTTGCGCTTGTTTTTTAAGTACCTGATTTTCCTGCGGCGCTGCGGCATCTAATTTTTTCTTTGCTTCAATTAACTCATGCTCTTTTACAACCTTGCTTGCATTTGCTCGCATTTCACGGAGCTCCGCTATTACCTTTTCAGATTCTTCCTTCGCTTCATCCACAATTTTACGCGCTTTTTCTTTTGCTTTTTTCTCTAAAGCTTCCTTTTTCTCGTCATAGGTTCTTAATCGTTCCTCTAGCTGCTCATGTAATTGCTGAGCTTCTTCTAATAATGCATGAGCTTCGTCTGCTTCACGTTCAGAACGACGTCGACTTTCCTCTAATGAGGCTATCATAGATTCGACTTCATGGCGGTCAGAGCCTGTGAAGCTACGTGCTTGCTGAATTATTGATTCCTTTAAGCCAAGACGTTTTGAAATTTCAAAGGCATTTGAGCGACCTGGCACACCAATTAGTAAACGATAGGTTGGGCTCAATGTCTCGATATCAAATTCCACACTTGCATTGACCACTCCTGGACGATTATAGCCATATGCTTTTAGTTCGGGATAGTGAGTAGTTGCCATTACTCGTGCCCCACGCCCAACTACTTCATCTAGAATAGAGATTGCTAGTGCTGCTCCCTCTTGAGGATCTGTACCTGCTCCTAATTCATCAAATAAAACAAGCGAACGAGCATCAAATTTACCTAATATATCAACAATATTGACCATATGAGAAGAGAAGGTCGATAACGATTGCTCGATAGATTGCTCGTCCCCGATATCTGCAAATAATTGATTAAACACTGCTAGCTCAGAACCGTCTAACGCTGGTACTGGTAACCCTGCTTGTGCCATTAACGTACATAGACCCACCGTTTTTAAGGTTACAGTTTTACCACCAGTATTTGGACCAGTAATTACGATTGCTGTGACATCTTGCCCTAATTCTATTGTGTTTGGAACTGCTTCTTCAATTGAAATTAGTGGATGTCTCGCTCGAACTAAACGGATATAGCCTTCTTCATTCATTTTTGGCTTTGTGCATTTGTTAGCTTGACCATATTTACCTTTTGCCAGGATGACATCGATGTCACCTAAAATTTGAACAAGGACAAATAAATCGTGGGCAACCTCCTGCACTCTCACCGATAACTCCAATAAGATTCGTTCGATTTCAGCTTTTTCCTTCACCTTTAAACGCTGTATTTCATTATTTGCTTGTACAACTGATTCTGGCTCTATGAATAATGTTTGTCCTGATGAGGATTGGTCATGGACAATCCCACCGTAATGACCTCGGTATTCTTGCTTAACAGGAATAACAAATCGTTCATTACGAATAGTTACGATTGCATCAGAAAGCATTTTTGTGGCATTAGAACCACGAGTAAAGCTTTCTAATTTTTGCCTTACCTTCGCCTCCTCTGCACGAAGAGATTGTCGTATTGAACGCAATGTGGTACTTGCAGAGTCTAATACTGCTCCATTATCATCAATACAATCATTGATTTCATGCTGTAATGCCGTTAAAATAGGCATTTGCTCTTTTCTTTCAACAAAATGAGGAATTGTAATTGTGTCTTCCTGTTCAATATCCTCGATGAAATTTCGAAGGATTCTACTTGCACGAATGGTACTGGCAATCTCCATTAACTCCATCGAGCTCAACATGCCACCAATCTGTGCACGCTTCGATTGAGGGCGTACATCGAAAATACCACCCATTGGTACATTTCCTTTTACACGCAAAATGGAAAGACCCTCATCCATTTCTTCTAACAGCTCCACCACTGTTTTAAAATCAGTTTCAGGAATTAGTTGCCCGATTGCACTTTGTCCTAATGAAGAGGTACAGTATTTTGCAACCTGTTCTCGTACTTTGTCGTATTCTAATGTCCTTAATGCGCGTTCAGCAATCACTCCCGAACACCTCCTAGCTCTTATAATTCGTACAATTCAATTATTTATTTTTCATGATAAAGGCTTCAAATTGCTCTAATGACCATGTATTAACGATTAAATCTTTTTTCAGCCATGCTTTTTGAGCATATTTTGTGCCGATTTCCATTACATCTAGCTGCTCGATAGCATGGGCATCTGTATTAATGGCAATCGGAACATTAAGCTCCATCGCCATCACTAAATGCTCGATACGAAGATCTAGTCGGTACGGGCTAGCATTCAGTTCGAGGATTTTTCCTGATTCTGCTGCCCATTGAATCAATTGTGGTATATCTGGATTATAACCTTCACGCTGTCCAATAATTCGACCGGTTGGATGTGCTATCATGTGCACATATGGATTTTGCATGGCTGTTTTAAGTCTTTCCATAATTATCTCTTGCGATTGTGAAAAGCTTGAGTGAATCGATGCAATAACAAAATCTAGACCTTTTAAAACCTCGTCCTCAAAGTCTAACGAACCATCGGGCAAAATATCCATCTCTGTTCCAGCAAACAGTCGAAACTCTGGATGCGCTTCATTAAAATCATATATTTCAAGACGTTGTTTAGCTAATCTTTCAGGTGTAAGTCCATTTGCCACTTTTAAATATTGTGAATGGTCCGTAATTACTCCATGTGTATAGCCGCGCTTGATTAACGCTTCTCCCATTTCTCTTACTGTATGAGCTCCATCAGACCAAGTCGTATGCATATGCAAATCCGAAACAATTTGCTCTAAGGTAACAAGACCATTTATTTCGTCTAAACGCTCTAATTCCTTCCCTGACTCACGTACAGTCGGTGGAATAAATGGTAGATCAAAATGGGCAAAGAATGCTTCTTCAGAGTCAAAGGTCATGATGGAACCATCTGGTTGTTCGACCCCATATTCACTTATTTTCTTCCCCTGCTCCTTCGCCAATTGTCGCATACGAACATTATGATCCTTTGAGCCAGTAAAGTGATGAAGAGCTGTTGCGTATTCTTTTAGCGTAACTAAACGGAAATCTACACTTACAGGATCTTCTGCCTCCAAAATAACTGACACCTTTGTATCTCCTGCTGCAACAACTTCCTTCACGGTAAGGTCCTTAAGTAATCGATCCTTAACAAGCTCAGGCTGTTCTGTTGCCACAATAAAATCTACATCCTTACTCATTTCACTAACTCGGCGGAAGCTTCCTGCCACAGAAAACTTTTGAATTTCTTCTATCGAATTCAATAATTCATTAATTTCTGCTACAATTTCTTGCAGGTACCAAATAGGTAACTTCTCGCTACGTTCTCCGAAATGCTCAAGCTCTTTTAAAATTTTCTCTTCTGATTTTGGTCCGAAACCTGCTAGCTTTTGAATTTTTTGGGATTCACAGGCTTCCTTTAAGCTTTCTGCACTATCTACACCTAGCTCACTATAAAGCTTTGCTAATTTCTTACCGCCTAAACCAGGCAGCTTTAATAATGGAATTAACCCCTTTGGTACGGCTTCCTCTAGCTCTTTTAGTTGAGTAGAGCTACCCGTTTCAATCAGCTCATGAATAACGGTTGCCGTTCCTTTTCCAATCCCTTTAAGCTTTGTAATATCTTCTATTTCATTTAAACTACGTTCGTCTAATTCAAGGGCATTGGCTGCTTTACGAAAAGCCGAGACTTTAAACGGATTTTCACCTTGAAGCTCTAGTAATAAGGCAATTTTCTCTAGTGTTTTAATGACAATTTTTTTATTCATGATTTACCCCCTATAAGAAATCTGGATTGTTCAAAAATAATTTATCAAAGGCGCACTTTCCTTTGTTCGTGGAAAAAGGAAATGCCCCAAAAAGTCGCTTTTGGGACATTTCCTTCATATCGATTATCTACGACTGACGATAATCTTAGCTCATATGTCTAGTGCTCTTTATAGATATACCACCAGTCTTGAACCATGTCTGTAAAGAATGGAGTATGCTCTAACATGAGCTTTGCAATGATGGAACCATCCATTAAATTTTGTAGGGATCCTATTGGAAGCAATGCTAACACATACATGCCAATAAATACTATCAAATAGAATTCCACAAAACAGAGGACAGCACCTAATAGTCGGTTGACTGAATTTAAAATTGGTAAATACGTTAAAAAATCAAAAATGGAGCCAAGAATTTGTAAAGCAATTTTTACTGCAAAGAAAATTACAGCAAAGGCTATAATACGGTAAAATGTTTGGTCAACATTTAACTGATCAAGAACAAGCATCATAGATAAATCATCTGTAACTCCTGGATATGGAATCCATAAAACAAACTTTTCCGCAAGCGGCTTATAGTAGACAAACGCTACAAAAAGTGCAACAAAATAGCTGACAAGATGAATGGCCTGAACAATAAAGCCACGTTTAAGTCCTATTAGTATACTAGCAGCAAATATAATAAGTAATATAATATCTAGCATTCACTTCAACCCTTTAATTTTTTCAATTCTTCTTCAAGCTTTTCAACTTGTTCTTTTAATTTTAGTAATTCATGTACGGTATTGACAGCTGTTAAAACGGCAAGCTTGGAACTATCTAATGAAGGATTATGTACACGTATTTCTCGCATTTTATCATCTACTATAGAAGCAACTAATCTCATATGTCCAGTAGACTCGGTCCCAACCATTTTATAGGAATGACCATAAATTTCTACTGATATTCGATTTTTTTCTTGGTCAGCCATGCAATACCTCCTAAAACTTAGCAAAACAGTGTAATCCTTAAAAACTACCATCCAACTCTCAAATCAATTGAAACTTATAGATTTGAGTAATTTCTGCTTCATTAGAATACATTAATAAAATTTATAATACATATCATACCATCTTTAGTTTATACAGCACAACTACATTAAGGTTACAAAACCAATACTATCAAGACTTTTGGTCACGTACCTAGTCTTTAGCTTTGTAAATAAATGTTTATTAACGCAGCTATTCACCCTCATTTAAGACTCATAAATAGACATATGTCCCTATTTAGGGGTTATTCTATTGTCTTCAAAGTAAACTCGTTATAATGATACTATGGATTATAAAATATGGTAATTTTAAATATGGTATTCGAATAGCTTAAATCGAATTCTATTGTTTTTTATAAGTACCTTAAGGATGAAAGGAACGAATTAAATGTCAAATATTGTGTTATTGCTTTCAACCGACCAACAAAATAAGGTGAAATCCTATTATGCTTCCTCAGCTGTCGAACGAAAAGCTCCAGGTGTTATTTTTGCTGCTAAGCTTCCAGATACAGCAATTACTGTCTATAAATCTGGAAAAGTAATGTTCCAGGGTAGTGGTGCTACAAGAGAAGCGAGCCGTTGGGGTGAAGTAAAAGAAACCTCTTCAAATTCATCAACAGCTACCGATTCAAATAAAATCATTAAAACGAAGGGCGATATACTTCCAGAAAAATTCGCTACTCTCTCAGTGCTAGGATCGGATGAGACTGGTACAGGGGATTATTTCGGCCCGATTACAGTAGCCGCTGTTTATGTACCTAAGGAAAAAATTGAGCTGATTTATGAGCTTGGTGTAAAGGACTCTAAAATGTTGACTGACCAAATTATGCTCAAAATTGCTCCTGATGTTATGGCTGTTTGTCCTCACAGCATTTTAACATTAAGAAATGATAAGTATAATGCAATACAAGCTAAAGGCTATTCCCAAGGAAAAATCAAAGCAATGCTTCATAACCAAGCATTAAAGCATGTCTTAACAAAAATAGAGCCCGAAACACCCGAGTATATTTTGATTGACCAATTTGCTGAGCGAAATATTTATTACAATCATATTAAAAATGAAAAAGCGATAGTTCGGGAAAATGTGTTATTTTCAACAAAGGCTGAGCAGCTTCATGTAGCAGTTGCTGCAGCATCCATTCTAGCTCGCTATGCATTCTTAAAGGAAATGGACAAGTTATCTAAAACTGTTGGCATGAACTTACAAAAAGGTGCCAGTGGTAAAGTAGATGAAATGGCAGCACGTATTTGGCTAAAGCATGGCGAGGAAACCTTGAAATCAATCTCTAAATGGCATTTTGCAAATACTGAAAAAGCTCGGAAGTTAGTGAATAAAAGTAAATAGAAGAAAGAGAAACGCTTCAATAATTAGTAGCGTTTCTCTTTTCATTCTTATACTACTATGCATTTTCAACTTCTAGTGTTCTATTTAAATCTGTTTTATTTGGAAGAATAAATGAAACTATAATCGTTAATAGTACGGAAATTAGTACTCCCCACAGGATTCCAAATAACACAGACGCAATAGCTCCTGAAAGTAAACCGATTCGACCACCCCAAACAGATACTCGGCTATTTTGTGACCCCATTTCAAATTTTTCAAACTTTCGCTTTTTCCATAGAAGCCCAACAATCAATACTGGTACTACCCCACCACCTGTTAGTGTATAGGCAAAGGAGAATAGACTAATAATGGATTCTGAATAATTTGCCGCTAGTGTTGAAAATACGCCAACCAAAACAACGACCCATTTGGAGAGGACGATTAGCTTCGCATCTTTTATTTCCCTGGAAAAAGGAATCACTAGATCATTCACAATGACGATGGCTGCAGAATGCAATAATGAAGAGGCACTCGAAATGGCGGCTAAGAAGATTAAAATGAAGAAAACAAGTGCGGTAAATTGAGTCATTTCATTTAAGATTAACCACGAAACAGCATTTGCAGATTCCACATCAGGGTTTAATGCTTTTACTATCATTCCTGAAACAGAGGCTAAAATCGTAAAGATAATAGCACCGATTCCACTATATAACATCGCCCGACTAGCAGCTTTGGGATTTTCCGCTGCAAAACAACGTTGCCAGTACATTTGAGCTGCCAATACTCCAAAACAACCGGTTACAAAGAGCGTTACAATCTCCCACCCAGAAATGTCAATTTGCGTTAAATGACTAGCATTCACTTCAGCTAGCATTATTTTCAGATTCGAATAACTAAAATCAATCTTTGCGTAAACTTTAATATAAAACCATATGGCTATCCCTAACAATAAAACTCCCTGAATAAAATCAGTCCATACAACAGAAAGCATCCCACCAATTGTTGTATAAATAATAAAAACCGCTGTAAAGAAAAAGATTAATGGCAATGGGTCTGCCCCAGTAAAGACAGAGAAAAGCTGCCCCATTCCTTTTGCTTGCCCACCAATCCAGGCAATCATAATAGCTGAGGTTAATACTCCTACAATCGCTCTCGATACCTTGTCTCTTAATATCAAATCATTTAATAATTCCGCAATACTTTTATAGGTAAACTTAGCAGCAAACCCTGCAAATAATAATGCAAAGAGTATTTTTGCCCCTTGCTCCCCAATAATGAATGGAATATTGGCAATCCCAGTTTCAAAGCCTTTCGAGGAGTGACCGATAAAATTACCTACCCCCATAATTGTCGCAAGATCGGTAAATAGAAGTAAGAAAAATGGCAGTGTTCCACCAGCAATGGCAAATTGCAAAAAGCTCTCTTTTGACTTTTTTCTAAATCTCAAAGACATTCCGATGAAAAATAGACTTAAAACAACCGTCACAATCCAGGTCCAAGTTGCGAGCATTTCTTTCCCCCTTTTCTCGTAGTTATTTCATACCTATGCTCTCTACCCATCATGTAGAAATTAAAAACCATACACCACTCGTTGGAAATACAAGCTGTGTATGGCTAAACTAAATCTATATTATTTTATTTTATTTTACTAGCTTACTAATTGCTTTAAATTGGTCCCCTTTTGCGATTTGGAGCATTTCAAATAGTGCCATTTCAACAGTTGTTACCTTCACACCAAGCTGCAGCATTTTTTGAAGGCCAATTTCATGGCTTTTTGCCGTACGGGAGGATATACAATCTGCTAACACTTCAACTTCATAGCCATTCTGTATAAGGTGGGCGGCAGTTTGATAGACACAAATATGTGTCTCGATTCCCGCAAGCAAAACTTTTTTGCGATTTGTTGCTTCAAGCTGTTCAACAAATTCAGGTGTATCATAAGCACTGAACGTTATTTTTTCAATCGGCTTTTGGTTTGGTAACGCCTGTGCAATTTTGTCGACAGTTGGTCCAAGTCCCTTTGGATATTGTTCCAGCCATAATACAGGACATCCTAATATTTGTACTCCTTCAGTTACCTTCGCTATATTAGAAATTACAAACTCGCTATCATGAACAATTTCTGCCAATCTTCCTTGAATATCAATTAAAACTAAAACCGTCTCTTCTTTTGTAAGCATCTCCATATCCCCTTTGTTCAATATTTCTACTTTATTCATTATATATGATTCGATTTAGATATTAAATTCTCTAACCCTCCTAAACTAATTTGAAACAAAATGGAAGGACATGTATAGTATTGATTAGAGAGGATGATATTTTTGATTCGTTTAAGCTGGCTAATAAGTCTAGGCCTTTCACTCCTTGGCTTTTTAATAATAGGTCATTTCTTTACCATCCAACCCGAGGAGACTTTGAGCAATGGAAGCTTAGGCTTTATTGGCATTATTTTTGTACTGCCGTTTTTATTGCTTAGTATCTTTATAACCTTTAGGTACATTCTAACTTTGACAAGAAGCACTGCTGATCGCCTGATGAAGGCGCTATCAATTGTTGTCGGATTTTTAATGCTTGCTGTCCTGGTATATTTAACAATGGATTATAAAAATGATATTTTAGTTACATTGGACGGGGTTAACACTGGAGGCACCCTCACTCTTCCAAAGTTAAACGAATATACATATACGATTTATTTTAATTTTTATACCTTTGCATTGATTCATGCTATTGTTGGGGTCATTGCTGCTATCATTGGGCTCATAAAGCCTGACACGAAAAAAGAAGAGTTGGCGGAGTAAATTCCCGCGCAACTCTTCCTTTTTTTTTATGAACGAGCTTATCGAAGCTCTGCTCCAGCCTCAGTTAAAGCTTTTAACACTTTATTGTGTGCACTCACCACTTCATCATCAGTTAATGTACGTTCTGGGTCAAAGTATGTTAATGAGAAGGCAACGGATTTTTTACCAGCTTCCATTTTATCTCCTTCATACACATCAAATACCTTTACTTCTTTTAATAATTTTGTTCCAGCATTACGGATAATCTCGATAATTTCACCAGCTGGCTTTGAACGCTCGAGCTCTAAAGCAATGTCACGTGTCATAGCTGGGAAGCGTGGAACAGATGTGTAAACTAATTCCTTAACCTCTGCTGTAAGAATCGCATTTAAGTTAATTTCCGCTACAAATGTATCTTTTAAATCGTACTTTTTACGCTCAGCAGGATGTAAACCACCGATAATCCCTACTTTTTCTCCATCAAGCAGGATAGCGGCTGTTTGACCAGGGTGTAATCCATCTACCGCCGTCTTTTCGAAAGATAGGCGTTCTGTTAAGCCAAGTTTTTCGAATAAGCTCTCAACGATTCCTTTTGCTACAAAGAAATCAACCGCTAGCTTTTCGCCTTGCCATGCATTATCAACCCATTTCCCCGAAACCACTAATGCAAGATGCTCTTCTTCATATGGAAGTTCTTCTGCAGTTTTTCCAAGGAACACAGAACCAATTTCATATAATGCAACTGAATCTGCTTTACGAGCTACGTTATAGCTTGCTGCATCTACTAAATGTGGGATCAAGCTTTGACGCAATGTTGAACGTTCTTCACTCATAGGCATTAATAATCTAGTTGTATCTTCTGCTTTAAGTGCGAATTTTTGAGCAAGCTCATCAGATGTTAATGAATAAGTAACTGCCTGGTATAGACCAGCCCCCTCCATAACATTTCGTGCAACTCTGCGTTTTGCTTGGTATGGTGTTAAACCGCCAATTTGATCATTACCTTCTGGTAAAGTCATCGGGATTTCATCATAACCATACAAACGAGCAATTTCTTCCACGATATCTTCTTCGATTTTAATATCCTGACGACGAGTAGGTGCATCGATGATCAATAAACCATTTGCCGCTTCTACATCAAATTGCAGTCGATTTAAAATAGATAGCATATCTTCTAAAGAAATTTTCATACCTAGACGATTGTTGATAAAGTCTGGAGAAACAACAACACGTGCAGGTGATTTGTCTAGGTCATCAACTAAAACAGTGCCTTCTAGAACCTCTCCACCAGCAATTTCTGCTAAAAGCTGTGCAGCGCGTTCTCCAGCTAAAAGTACTCGGTTTGGATCTACCCCTTTTTCAAAGCGAGCAGAAGAATCAGAACGCAAGCCTAATTCTTTAGAAGTACGGCGAACAGAGTAGCCTTCAAAGTAAGCTGCTTCAATAACTACTGTTGTTGTTTCACTCGTTACTTCAGAGTTTGCTCCACCCATCACACCGGCAATTGCTACAGGTACTTCACCATTTGTAATAACTAGGTTATGTGCTTTTAAAGTACGTTCTTGCTCATCTAAAGTGACAATTTTTTCACCTTCATTTGCTAAGCGAACAAGGATTTCATTTGATTTCAATGAATCGTAGTCGAAAGCGTGAAGAGGCTGACCATACTCCATTAAAATATAGTTCGTAATATCAACTACGTTATTATGTGGGCGAACACCCGCAGCCATTAAATAATGCTGTAGCCAAAGTGGTGATTCGGCGATTTTTACATTTTTAACAACCTTCGCTGCATATAAAGGATTTTCTTTCGCTTCCACGCGAACTTTAATGTAATCTTCAGCTTTTTCCGAAACCGTATGATATGAGATTTCAGGTAATTTCACTTCTTGAGATAAAATTGCAGCTACTTCATAAGCTACACCAAGCATAGATAATGCATCAGAACGGTTTGGTGTTAGTCCAAGCTCCAATACAGTATCACGAAGACCGATTAACTCTAGTGCATCACTGCCTGGTACTGCATCTTCTGGTAAAACGTAAATCCCATCTGCATATGCTTTTGGTACAACGCGGCCTTCTACACCTAGCTCTTGCAGTGCACAAATCATACCGTTTGATTCTTGCCCGCGCATTTTTGCTTTTTTAATCTTAACGCCACCTGGAAGACGTGCGCCGGGTAAGGCTACGATAACTTTTTGACCTGCATCGACATTCGGAGCCCCACAAATAATTTGGCGGATATCCCCTTCACCAACTTCTACCTGGCACACATTTAACTTATCTGCATCGGGATGTTTTTCTTTTGAAACGACATACCCTACCACAACATTTGTCATGCCTTTAGCACGATCGATTACGGCGTCCACTTCAATACCTGAGCGCGTAATTTTTTCAGCTAATTCTTCTGCTGCAATACCATCTATATCAACATATTGTTTTAACCAATTTAACGAAACTAACATAGTTGTACCCCCTTACCCTTCTGTTCTATGGAATTGTGATAAGAAACGACTATCATTTGTATAGAAATGACGAATATCATCTACTCCGTACTTCAACATTGCGATACGTTCTGCACCAATACCAAATGCAAAGCCTGAAACCTTTTTCGAGTCATAGCCAGCCATTTCTAATACATTTGGATGTACCATACCTGCACCTAAAATCTCAATCCAGCCAGTATGCTTACATACGTTACAGCCTTTCCCTCCACACTTAAAGCAAGAAATATCCATCTCTACAGAAGGCTCTGTGAATGGGAAGAAACTTGGACGTAAACGTATTTCACGATCATCACCAAACATTTTCTTAGCTAAAGCATCCAGTGTTCCTTTTAAATCACTCATGCGAATATTTTCGCCAATTACTAGACCTTCAATTTGCATGAATTGGTGTGAATGAGTTGCATCGTCATTATCACGGCGGAATACTTTACCAGGGCAAATAATGCGAATCGGCTCACCTTTTTTCTTCTCCATTGTACGAGCCTGAACTGGAGAAGTGTGTGTACGTAAAAGTGTTTCTTCTGTGATATAGAATGTATCCTGCATATCACGAGCAGGGTGACCTTTTGGTAGGTTTAAAGCTTCGAAGTTGTAGTAATCCTTTTCAACCTCAGGACCTTCAGCAATTTCATAGCCCATTGAAACGAATAAATCTTCAATTTCTTCGATAACTCTTGTTAAAGGATGACGATTACCTTGGCGTACCTTACGACCAGGCAAAGTAACATCGATTGATTCCTTTTCTAATTGCTCCTGGATTGCTTGCTCTTCTAATACAGTCACTTTTTCTTCCAATTGAGCTGTAACATTTTCGCGCACTGCGTTAACTAGAGCACCCATCTTCGGACGTTCTTCTGGAGATAATTTCCCCATTCCTTTTAATAAATCCGTAATCGGACCTTTTTTCCCTAAATACGCAACACGAACTTCATTTAACTCTTTTAAGTTAGAAGCAGCTTGTAGCTTCGCTAATGCTTCTTGTTCTAATTGCTTTAATTGTTGTTCCACTTGAGTACCCTCCTTATAAAAATAAAATTTGCTTTGGTTTTATGGTGGTTGCGAGCAGTTGAGATACGTGCGAGTTTGGTCGCTTTACGTGCGGCGCGACTCATCATGTGCGAATTCGCTCACACTACACTCTCATTCAACAACACATTTACTACTGATATCCCGCCTTGCTTTTTCCTTAAAAAAACACAAAAAACCTCGCCCCTAAAAAAGGGACGAGGACTAGATTCGCGGTACCACCCTAGTTATTGCACTCGTAAAACATGCAATCACTTCATTGACTTAACGACTCGATTGGCCGGCTTTCCTTTTGCAAAGACTTGCTCCCGGAAGCTGCTTGCGGGGTGAACTTCAATACTGATGACCATACATAAGCTTTCAGTCTATGGCTTATGCTCCCTTGATAGTCACTTCACTATTTACTCTTCCCGCTACTAACGCATTTGGATTGTTATTCTTTTTAGTCTTCATTATTTTACGGTAAAACGGAAAACGTTTCAAGTATTGCCAAAGAATTAGTAATTAATCTTTTTCCTTGCTCTAGGATAGGTCATTCGAAATGATTTTAAACTTGCTATCAGAATTAGCTTTAGCCTATTCTAAAAAAAAGATTTTGATTAGTCAAACGTCTACCGAAGGAAATGTTCTGATACAATTACTCTAAAAAGCTATATGTAGACATTGTACACCAACATAAAAACACCGACCCACAACGACATGTGAACCGGTGCTATCGATTTTATTTTACAAATTGGTATAGCAAAATCCCTGTAGCTACTGCAACATTTAAAGATTCAGCCTGTCCTAAAATCGGGATGATAACATTCTGATCTGTTTTAGCTAATAGCTGAGGGTGAATACCGCTGCCTTCATTTCCTACGATTAAAGCAAAGCTGCCTGAAGTTTCTACTTCTGTATAGACAACTGCCTCTTGTAATGCAGTTCCATATACCTTCACTTCACGATCTTGCAGGTCTTCTATCCAATCAGCTAAATCTCCACGAATAATCGGGATATGGAAGTGAGACCCTTGGGCTGAACGCAAAGTTTTTGGATTATACGCATCTGCACTACCTTTACCTAATACAACCGCATCAATACCAGCAGCATCAGCAGTACGAATCATTGTACCGATATTTCCTGGATCTTGTACTGCATCTACAAGTAAAAGCTTTCTCCAGCTTCCCATAGCCGCTTCATCCACTTCTAATTGTTTGCAGTGTGCAAAAACTCCCTGCGAGGTTTCTGTTTCTGCAAGCTCAACTGCAATCGGCCCGGTTATTTCAACCATTTCTAAATTATCGATATCCCAAAGCAATGGTAGGTCTACACCATCACGTACGATAATTTGAACGATTTGTTCTTTATTTTTCAAAGCCTCTTCCACTAAATGAAAGCCCTCTACGATAAACTCTCCTGATTTTTCACGTTCTTTTCTTGTCGTCACAAGCTTTTTCCAATGCTTCACTAAAGCATTTTGTGGTGATTCAATTCGTTTCATAATAGTACGTTTACCGCCTTTTCCTTTTCGTTCTATTGCCTAATTTTACATGAAAAGTCGGTCAGTGTAAAAAATGTTCTATATCAAAGAAAATATTGTTGTTTAAAGGCAGAGTTCTTCACCAATAATCCTTAAACTTTCTCCAAGCTTTTCAATATGCTCCTCCGTTGTTCCATCTCCAAAAGATACTCGGAAAAACTGGCGTGCCTTTGATAGACTATTCCCCATTGCTAAAATCGCTTTTGTTCCAGAGCTGCTATTGATATCACAGGCACTTCCTGTAGAAATACCTATGCCTGCTTCGTTTAACTTAAGCATTACCATTTGTCCTTCTACACCATTAATGCAGAGACCACAAATGCTTGGAAGCTGCTGTTCATCCTCAGCCTCGATAAAAATACAGCCCGTATCATTTAAAATCTCTTTTAAACGATTTCGGTACAGCTTAAATTTCTCTAATTCATAAGTAAATTGCTCCATCGCTGTTACCATCGCGACTATTGCAGGCAGATCCACTGTCCCCCCGCGTAATCCTCTTTCATGTGTTACACCAGGGAAAACTGGGACAGTTCTTTTACGAGGGTTCATATAAATTACCCCGCAGCCTTTTGGACCTCCGATTTTATGGGCAGATACAGTTATGGCATCAACATCCTTCGCGAATTGCTTAATCGGCAATTTGCAGAAGGATTGAACACAATCGACATGAAATAAAATATTATTTTGTCGTGCAATTTTTGCGATCTGTTCCACTGGCTGAATGGTGCCAATTTCTGAATTAACATGCTGAATCGAAATTAACACCGTATCCTCACGAATTGAGTTTTGGAGTATTTCTATATCGACTAATCCATTCTCATCAAGAGGGATCTTTGTAATCAAATAACCTTCTCGTTCAAGTGTATTCATGGCAGCATGAACACTTGTATGCTCAGCTGCCGAGATAATTACATGCCTTCGTTCACCAACTCGAGCTAGAGATAATATCGCTAGAAGATTCCCTTCAGTCCCACTTCCAGTAAAAATAATGCCGTCACGATTGACACCTAGTTTTTTTGCAACTCTTGTTCTAGCGTTTTCTAATAAAAAACTCGCGCTTCCTCCTGCATCATGTAGGCTAGATGTATTTCCATACACTGCCTTTGCTGCTTCTGCGTAAGCTGCGATAGCTGCATCTGTCATCGGTGTTGTTGCAGCATAGTCAAGATATATCATGTTGGTATCTCCTTTAAATTTAATCCTAAAATGAATAGCGCTCGCCTTTAAATCTCTATGAAACTGACATTATTTCAATACTTGTTTTCCATTTCATTTTATGTAAAGATAGGTGTCAAGACAACTGTAAAGAAGGGGAATCTATGAAAATCGAAACTGACATCGTCATTATCGGTAGTGGAATTGCCGCACTTCAGGCTGCTCGTGTATTATCAAAACGTTTTAGTATCCACCTTATTACGAAATCCAACATTAGAAATAGTAGCTCCTATAGAGCTCAAGGTGGAATTGCTGCAGTAATAAGTCAGGAAGATCATACATCTCTCCATATACAAGATACACTTCATGCAGGCGAGTATCATCATGTAGAAGCACATGTAGAACAGTTAGTTAAAGTAGGAAAAGATGCGGTTCAACAGCTTATCAATCAGGACTTCCCTGTCGATCGAACTGTTCAAGGAGATATTTCACTAGGACTCGAGGGTGCACATAGTAAACCAAGGATCCTTCATTCTGGTGGAGATGCTACAGGAAAAGTATTGATTGAGCATTTAATAAAGGAACTCCCTCAAAACGTAGAAGTCCATGAGCATGAGATTGCATATGAACTACTTTTAAATACTTCAGGTGAATGTATAGGTGTCAAAACAAAGAACCATTCAGGTGATTCAATCTATTATGCTTCCTACGTCATCCTTGCTACTGGTGGTGCTGGTAGTGTTTATGCTTGCACCTCTAATTGTCCGGATAGTGTCGGGGATGGAATTGCCCTAGCTTATCTTGCAGGTGCACAAATTACGGATATGGAATTTGTACAATTTCACCCGAGCTTACTCTATATAAATGGTACTGCAAAAGGGCTTGTCTCAGAGGCAGTACGCGGTGCTGGCGGATATTTTGTTGATGAAAATGGAAACAGGCTAATGGAGGGTAAACACCCCCTTGGTGATCTAGCACCTCGTCATGTAACAGCTTATGAAATGTATAAAGAACGCGCAAAAGGCAATGAAGTCTACCTCGACATATCCGGTATTGCTGATTTTGAAAGGAAATTCCCTACTATTACACAAATTTGTCAAGAAAATGGGGTTTCTATTTCACAAGAACGTATCCCAATTGCACCAGGTAGTCACTTTTTAATGGGAGGAGTCGTAGCGGACCGATATGGACGGACCAGTATCCCTAGATTACTTGCTGTAGGAGAAGTTGCGTGTACGGGCGTCCATGGCGCTAACCGTTTAGCAAGTAATTCCTTGCTAGAAGGAATTACCTTTGGAAAGCTCATGGCTGAAAAACTCTTATTAAATGGAACAAAACAATGGAACTTTCAGGAACCCCCTTCTTTAGCTAGTGATGAGAGGTTAACTCTTCTAGCGAAAGAAACCCTGCAAAACGAAATGTTAGATAAGGCTGGAGTTATACGGAGCATTAAAGATTTGACCAAATTACAAAAGCTTTTACCGACATATAATCAAGTGGAATTTTTTGATTTTAGTGGATGTACGAAGCAGCAAATCGAGCTTGCTTTTATGCATATTACAGCCTCTTTAATCGTGAATGCTGCTCTTTTGCGTAAAGAATCTCGTGGAGCACATATTCGTACAGACTTCCCTTCTAAATGCCAGGATTGGCAAAATAAATGGGTAGTTTTTGAAAAGGGAAAAATGAATGTGAGGGATGGACTATATGAACAAAATCAAACTGCAAACGATGTTAAAGCAATTTTTCAATGAGGATATTGGTGATGGAGATTTATCTAGCGAGCTTTTGTTTTCATCATCAGACAAAGGCTCTTTTACTTTTTACGCAAAGGAAACAGGCATTTTTTGCGGAGCAGAAATTATTCATATCGGCTTCAGCCTTTTAGATCCTTCACTACAAATATCACTATTGAAAAAGGATGGAGAAACAATTGAAGCAGGTGACGAGCTTGCCGTTATTGAAGGGCCATTGCAAAGCTTATTATCTGGAGAGCGAGTTATTTTAAATTTAGTTCAACGAATGAGTAGTATTGCAACGAACGCTTCTAAAGCAATGGCTTTAATAGAGGGGACAAATGCGAAAATCTGTGATACTCGTAAAACAATTCCGGGTCTAAGAATGCTAGATAAATATGCTGTTCGCACAGGTGGCGCCTACAATCACAGAAGCGGTCTTTATGACTGTATTATGTTAAAGGATAATCACATTGCTTTTGCAGGGAGTATTTCTAAGGCTGTAAATACTGCTAAATCTAAAATCGGACATACCGTTAAAATCGAGGTTGAAATCGAAACAAAAGATCAGCTAATAGAAGCAATTGAGGCTGGTGCAGATATTATTATGTTCGATAATCGAAGCCCTGAGGAAATCCGTAACTGGCTTCCCCTTGTACCTGCCCATATCATTACCGAGGCTTCAGGTGGAATTACTTTTGATAATTTAAGAGCTTATGCAGAAAGTGGTGTCGAGTATATTTCCTTAGGCGCCCTTACCCACTCTGTAAAAGCATTGGATATTAGTGCATTAGTTCAACTGAAGGGAGAAATGGTTTATGAGCATCACTAGTTTACTTGCGAGCAATATGCTGCCAGAAAAATATCGTACGATGACTCGATCAGAAATGGAACAACGTGTTCGCAAAATTAAAGAAGCCCTGGGTGATAAATTATTCATTCCTGGTCATCATTATCAAAAGGATGAAGTCATTCAATTTGCTGATAGTGTTGGTGATTCATTGCAGCTTGCTCAAGTAGCGGCAGCAAATAAAAAAGCAGAGCATATTGTTTTCTGCGGTGTACATTTCATGGCAGAAACTGCAGATATGATTACAACAGATGAACAAACCGTTTACCTACCAGATATGCGTGCAGGCTGTTCGATGGCCGACATGGCGGATATCTACCAAACGGAAGAAGCATGGATAGAGCTACAAAAGCTTTTTGGTGATACAATGATTCCTTTAACTTATGTAAACTCAACAGCTGCTATCAAAGCCTTCACTGGCAGAAATGGTGGTGCTTGTGTTACTTCATCGAACGCAAAGAATATGGTAAAATGGGCATTTACTCAGAAAGAGCGTTTATTCTTTTTACCTGACCAGCATCTTGGTCGTAATACGGCATACGAACTAGATATTCCATTAGAGCAAATGGCTGTTTGGAATCCAGTAAATGGCGGGCTGGAGTATGAAGGAAATCTAGAAGATATTAAGGTCATTCTGTGGAAAGGTCACTGTTCTGTACATCAAGGCTTTACTCTATCAAACATAAACGAAGTACGTAAAAAATATCCTGAGATGACTATCATCGTCCACCCTGAATGCTGTCGTGAGGTGGTAGAAGTATCAGATTTGAATGGTTCAACAAAATATATCGTAGACACGATAAATGCGGCTCCTGCTGGTTCAAGCTTTGCAATTGGAACAGAAATGAATTTAGTTAAACGAATTATTGCCGAAAATCCAGATAAGCATATCATTTCATTGAACGAAAATATGTGTCCATGCTTAACGATGAACCGCATCGATTTACCGCACCTATTATGGGCATTAGAGATGATTGAAGAAGGCGCTCAAGGAAATATTATTAAGGTAGCACCAGAGGTAACAAAGGAAGCCATACTATCCCTTGATCGAATGCTTGCATTAGCTTAAATATAAAAAAAGCAACTCACTACAGGAGTTGCTTTTTTTATACTTCTTTATAGTATTAGTAAGGATTAACAAAACTCTCAACGTTTCTCTTTAATTACGATGTATAGTTTCGACATTGTAACGCAGACTAGTCATTAAGGAGGCGATTGTAATGAATTTTCAAATTAGACAAGCCATTGCATCAAATGTTACAGGTGATAGTGCTACAGAATTCCGCGATACTGTAGAGGATGCCATTTCCCGTGGAGACGAGCATTTATTACCTGGTCTAGGCGTGTTTTTAGAAAAATGGTGGAATTCTTCTACACCAGATGAACAACAGCAATTTACTGAAAAACTTTCTCAAGCATTTCAAAATTAAAGAATTGTAAGGCTGACAAGCTTCTAACTTCGTGTCTTGGCAGCCTTCTACCTTTATATTCCCCAATCACTTTTCAATATTGCTTTTAATTGTTGAATTTCAACATTTTCCGATATTTTCTTTTCTATATCCTTTTTTAAGACAATGTATTTATCAATACAAATTTGTCCAAGGTCAGTTAACTGAATACATTTATCACGATTATTACTCCCTGGAACCAACTCGACTAATCCCTTAGCTTCTAATTTCTTTATGACTTTATGGGCTGCTTGTCGGGATATTTGTACGTTTTTAGCAATCATCGATATTGTTGGCTGATGGTTGTTTACCTTTGACATGATGTACCATTCTGAATTTGAAATGGAAATATCGCTCATTTCATTCCATTTTTCTTCTAATATTCTTCGTATTGTACCGTGTCGCTCACTTATAAGGTCAAATAAGTCAAATTGTTCCACGTTTATCATTCCCTTGCTTTGCTATTTCGAGATTAATATACTCAATGACTCAGCGTTTGTCAACTAAGTTGACATTTTTCATCAAATAACCTATAATAAAATAAGTCAACCTAGTTGACAATACGTACTTGGGGGCGAAATAATGTATAATATTGGCGATACAATCATTTATTCTTCTCATGGATTATGCCAAATTGACGGCATCAGTGAAAAAACCTTTTCAGGTGTAACGAAAACCTATTATGTACTACACCCACTTAATAATGAAAAATTAGAAATCAGTACTCCTGTTGATAATAAAACAATCTCAACGCTTATGGCCAAAGAAGAAGCAGAAGAAATTCTGAATTTATTTACACAACCAGGTGTCGAATGGATCGATAAAGGCAATCAACGTACACAAGGCTATTCGTTAATTGCTAAAAAAGGTGATCGTAAAGAACTTGCAAAAGTAATTAATACATTACTTGTGAAAAAAAATGAGCTAGAAAATAATGATAAGAAATTCCCAGAACAAGATCGTAAGCTTTTAATCTCCATGCAAAGTATTTTATTCTCAGAACTTGCCCTTGCGTTAGATACAACGACAGAGGATATATCTGGAAGAATCCAGCACTTATTAGGAATTGACGGCGAAGTTCTCCTAACAAATGAATAGCAGTGTTTTCACAGACAGCATCTTAAAGTATCGATCCTTTTAAGAGCTGTTTTTTCTTTTATCTATTTCCAATAAAAAAAGCAACCCAGCGTCTCCCAGGTTGCCTTTACTATGTAGCGATGCACCGCTCCATCTTGAACGTTTGCATCGCCCGAAATCTCTACAGCGAGTCCCCCATAGACAGATTTCTTTTATATTCCTCAAGTAAAAATATACCACCCGTATAATTTTTACCCTTTTAAAACAATTAAGCTAAAATTGATGCCAGTACTGCCTTTTGCGCATGGAGTCTATTTTCCGCTTGCTCGAAGATGTATGAATTTGGTCCGTCGATTACTGAGGTTGCTACTTCTTCTTCGCGGTGTGCTGGTAAGCAGTGCAAGAACATGTAATCAGGCTTTGCATGGGCAACTAGTGCATCGTTAATTTGATAGTCCTTGAAGTCCACCAAGCGCTTTGCAGTTTCCTCTTCTTGCCCCATACTAGTCCAGACATCTGCATAAATCGCATCTGCATTTTTAACAGTAGCTATTGGATCAGTTGTCACTGTAACTAGGCTGCCATTTTCTTTGGCAATCTTTTGCGCCTTTGCAATAATTTCTGCATCAGGCTCATAACCAACTGGAGTTGCTACCACAATGTCTATTCCTACATGTGCAGCCGCAACTACTAGTGAATGTGCAACATTATTGCCGTCTCCCACATAGGCAATCTTCAACCCTTTTAGTTCCCCTTTATTTTCAGCAATCGTCTCTAAATCAGCTAATGCCTGACAAGGATGATATAGATCTGTTAACCCGTTAATAACCGGGATTGAAGCATGGTCTGCTAATTCCTTCACCATTTCATGAGAATTTGCACGTATCATAACTGCGTCAAGGTAGCCTGATAAAACATGCCCTGTATCTGAAATAGGTTCACCACGGCCAATTTGCATATCACGAGAATGCATAAACATCGCTTTTCCGCCTAGCTGGTTCATGCCAACCTCAAAGGAAATACGTGTACGTGTTGAATGCTTTTCAAATATCATCCCTAATGTTTTACCCTCTAGTAATCTCGGGCATTTGCCTGCCTTTGTAATCTTTTTAAGTTGTGAACTTAAGTAGATTAAATCTTGAACTTCCTCGCTTGAGTAGTCCAATAATGTCAATAAGTCCTTCCCTTTAAGGCTTGACACTAACTTAAGCTGAACCTCTTCTAATAATTTCATAGCTTTTGCCCCCAAACTTCCGATTGATGATGAGTTCATTATACATATGTATATTTATTAAATCAAGTGTATTTTTATAATTTATCTAACTTTTTACAATTCATTATTTATACAGATAAACAGATATATTATTCATAAAATAAATAAAATACTCATTATCACTTATAAAAATTCACATCATCGCATTCACCACTATTAAACATATGCAAGTCCTTAGAATTTAGTCACAAAGACAAACAAAAAAAAGGAACAGAATAAATTCTGCTCCCTAGTTTTAAATATTAATCAAAAATAATTTTATTCACAGTATCACGGTCTAACTTTTTAACAAGTTCAACGATTAGTTTTACTGTGTTTTCGTAATCATCACGGTGTAAAATAGCTGCATGAGAGTGAATATAACGAGTTGCGATACCGATTGCCATTGCAGGTACACCGTTTGCTGTTAAGTGGATAGATCCTGCATCCGTTCCCCCACCAGGTGTTGAATCGAATTGATATGGGATGTTGTTTTCTTCCGCGACATCTACAACAAAGTCACGAAGTCCTTTGTGTCCTACCATAGAAGCATCAAAAATTATAATTTGCGGGCCATCACCGATTTTAGAAGTCGATTCCTTAGGAGTAATGCCTGGTGTGTCACCAGCTACACCAACATCAACTGCAAAACCGATATCCGGTTGAATTTTAAATGTTGCAGTTTTGGCACCTCGAAGACCTACCTCTTCCTGAACATTCCCTACACCATATACAACGTTCGGATGCTTTGTATCCTTTAATGCCTTTAAAACATCAATTGCAATCGCACAGCCAATGCGGTTATCCCACGCTTTAGCTAAAAGCAATTTTTCATTTTTCATTACATTAAATTCAAAGTAAGGCGTAATCATATCGCCTGGGCGAATACCCCATTCCGCAACTTCTTCTTTTGAGCTCGCCCCGATATCGATGAATAATTCTTTTAAGTCCATTACTTTTTTGCGTTGTTCTGCCGGTAAGATATGAGGTGGCTTTGAACCGATTACCCCAATGATTTCCTCACCTGAACGAGTTGTGATTGTCACACGCTGTGAAAGCATTACATGACTCCACCAGCCACCAACTGTTTGGAATTTGATGAACCCCTTATCATCTACTTGAGTGACCATGAAACCAATTTCGTCCAAGTGACCAGCAATCATGATTTTCGGACCGTTTTCATCCCCAACTTTTTTAGCAATTAAGCTTCCTAAATTATCTTGTTCAATCTCGTCAGCAAATGGCTCAATATATTTGCGCATTACTGCACGAGGAGCTCTTTCATTACCTGGAATACCGTTTGCATCAGTTAATTCTTTTAACATTTTTAATGTATCATCTAATTGCACCATTGTTTGCCCTCCTAAAATGACTCTTCCTAATTATACCTCTTTTATTTCGGTTATTGAAATACATTTCCCTTTTTACTAAGTGAAAGTTTTACGAAGGTTCTAATAACCATTTCTTTGACGCTCATAGTTTTTTTCATTTTTGGCTAAATAAGCTTGAATAATGTCTTCTAAAGAAAAGTCTAAATTGAAAGCCAATACCCCATAATATTGCCATACATCTTGATAACTATCCCTAGTAGGATTTTGAATAAATGCTAAAATAACCTCCTGTGTACGTAAAAACCAAGTCGTTAAATCCTCTTTCACCTTTACCTCTGGCCAATTTTCCAGTGACAATCCCTTAGCATTTCCAAGAGATAATAGAAAGTGAATAGAATCCACGAATTCCTCCAAAATAACTTCACGCTCTGAAGGACCTTTTGTACTCCAAAATTTAAAGCATCTTGTTTCATTTGCCAGTTCTGCTAGCTCAATCATTAAAGCAAGTCCTTTTTCTTTAAAAACATCGCGCTTAATATTCTGCGTATTTTCAATAAAAGTATCTAATTCTCTTTGCATTACAAATAATTCGTTAAATTTCATAAAAAAATCCCTCAATTTCTAAATAAAAATGAAACCTATTGTCCTTCTTAATCGTAAAGGAACTTACAACGTTTTTACAAGGGGGAACTTGTCTTGGCTCTTCTACTATTCCGTTTGCTTATTATCGTATTAGTCGTTTACATATTTTACAAAGGCGTTCGTTACCTTACTGACCCTAAGCGTAAGCTCGATGAAGCTTTTGAAAAAGGCGAATATTATTTCTATGACGACGTAAAAAATGTTCGTAAAAATTTTTTCATTTCTTATAAAGGTGCTCTTTTTGAGGGTGAGAAATATCTAGGAACTACTGAAAATGCGTTTGAAGTTGTATCGATTTTCGTTTGGGTACACGATACTATGAAGCTTCAAGGGCTTACGAAGGATGATTTCTACTATTTAGAAAAGGAAATTCAGATGAGCTATCCAAAGGCTAATATTAACTGGAAAAATCCGATTGAACAGTTAATGAAAGATTCAACGAATAAAAGTTGAATTTGCACCTTTTTTGTTGGTAGCATATCTTCCGAAAATAAGGATTGTCTAACATGCCTCCATCTATGCATCCTCGACAATCCTTCCTTTTTTGCGAAAGAAAAATATTATTTCACAGCTGAATTTTCTTTTAATTTTTCAACCTCCTCTTCAATTAGTTTAAGATCTAAACGTTCAAATAGAGGTTCAATTTTCTGTATTTTGTATGGCAATTCAGTTTGAACAATCCATCTAGCTTCATTTAAAGCAAGCATTTCAGTTATTCTAGCTGCAGCAAATGGCAAGAACGGCTGTAATACTCGAGCAAGATTTTGAATGATAAAAACACAAGTTGCTAGCGTCTCTTTACATTGCTCCATCTCTTCCTTCACCTGAATCCATGGCTTTCGTTCATCAAAGTATCGATTTGCTGTACGGACATAGTCAAACACTGTTTCCAACGGTAGTTTGAAATGTCCCGTTTCTATTAATTCTCCAACTTTAATATATAACTCCTTTGTTTTCTCTTTTATTTTTTCATCTACTTTTGCTTGAGGAATTTCTCCATC
This sequence comes from Ureibacillus chungkukjangi, assembly GCF_044795995.1. Taxonomy (NCBI): domain Bacteria; kingdom Bacillati; phylum Bacillota; class Bacilli; order Caryophanales; family Caryophanaceae; genus Ureibacillus; species Ureibacillus chungkukjangi. Next base: position 2,680,018 of record NZ_CP085009.1, read on the forward strand.
AAAGGATTTTTCAATAAACTTCAGTGTTCGATTTACAAAGTTTCCAAATGCGCCGAGCAACTCACTATTATGGCTATAGATAAACTCTCTCCAAGAAAAATCAGTATCTCGATTTTCAGGTGCATTTACCGTTAAAAAATAGCGAATTGAATCCGGATCGTATTTCTGTAAGATTTCAGGGAGCCATACAGCCCAGTTTTGACTAGTTGATAACTTTCGTTTTTCCAAGGTTAAATACTCATTTGAAATAATATGAGTTGGCAATGCAGGATTGTTAATTCCTAAAAGAATTGCTGGCCAGATAACCGTATGGAATGGAATATTATCCTTCCCATGGATATAGTATGAGATTGTTTTTTCGTTCCACCAATCCCCTAGATTCACTTGATTCAGTTTTGCCCATTCCATACTTGCCGTCAAGTAGCCCGCTACTGCCTCAATCCACACATAAATCTTCTTCCCCTCAAATCCTTCAACCGGCACATCAACACCATTCGGTAAATCTCTAGTTACTGCTCGATCTGGCAAACCTTCTGCTAAATACCTCTTTGTAAGATTAATAGCATTTTCTCGCCAAAGCTTTTCTTGTTCGGCTTTTGCAGTATAGGCTTCAAGCTTTTTTTGAAAAGCACTAAAGGAAAAATAAAAATGCTCCGTTTCTTTAATGACTGGTTCTATTCCACAAATTTTGCATCGTTTATCGATTAAATCGAGCGGATCTAAAATCTTCGAGCAGCTATCGCACTGATCCCCTCTTGCTTTCGCTCCACAGCTTGGACAAACTCCTTCTACAAAGCGATCAGGTAGAAATTGTCTATCGTGCTCACAATATGCTTGCTCGATTTTCTTCTTATATAAATAGCCATTCTCTAATAAGTTTAAAAAGATTTTCTGAACAGATTTGTGGTGATGGGCTGAATCAGTTCGTGTATATAAATCATAAGAAAATCCAAGCTTGTTAAACACTTGCTCGAATTCCTCATGATATTTGTCCGCTATTGCTTTAATCGTTGTATTTTCTTGGTTAGCTCGAATCGAAATGGGGGTTCCATTACAGTCACTGCCAGAAACATATAAAACCTTTTCCCCCTTTTGACGATAATATCTCGCTAAAATATCCCCAGGTAATAATGCAGCAATATGCCCTAAATGTAATGAACCATTTGCATACGGCCATGCCCCACCTACTAAAATTGTCATTAACACTCTCTCCTTTTTAATGTTTTACTAACAAAAAATGACCACAAAAAAACGCCCTAATCGAAAAACGATTAGGACGAGTGCTCTCGTGGTACCACCTAAATTTACAAACAGCTCACACCATTTGCCTCTATCAGTACGTGTTCATACTGCCGCTGTTGTAACGAGTGCCTTTCTCGTCGTAGCCTACTCCCCATGGTTTCAGTACGAAGCTTCGAAGGGTCATTTTCAATAAGTTTCGTTTGCCTCATTTCCACCAGCAGAAGCTCTCTTTAAAACTACCTCTTACTTACTTTTCCTTCTCAAACGCTTTTAAATAGTAATTAATAACTAATTATAGACGTTGTTTTGGGGTTTTTCAATAGTTGAATATTCGGAAATTTTTGGAGTGGTGAGATTTGTAGTGAGATGAATTAGAGTTGTTGATCGGGTATTAGGCTTTGGTTAATTGGAATTTGAGGAGTTTTCTCTTTATAACGGAATAGAACGATATGAGGTATATTTATGTATCGTGCTCTAACTGTATTAACTGAAATAAAGCGCATCAATATTTCTATGAAAGCCAAAATTGGAGATAGTTCCTGGTGAAGTGGCTTTCATCACTCTTATGAATGCCACTTTTTTTGTTTGATTCTTTAAAAGTGGTTTTCATCTCCTTTATGAATGCCATTTTTTTAGTTAAATTTTTTAAAAATGGCTTTCATCACCATTATGAATGCCACTTTTTTAGTTAAATTCTTTAAAAGTGGCTTTCATTCCTTTTATGAAGCAGTTCACATTACTGATTACACGCCGCAATGCGTTTCATCTTTTCTTTTTGTCTCTCAAATAAAAAATGCCGATCATTTTAGCTTGATCGGCATTTTATATCAATCTAGAATATAGTAAAGATTCTCACGACAATAAAGATTTGAATGGCTGCAATGATAGGAAATCCAAATGAAAAGGAGTTGTGCTTCGTTTTGTGGCGGAATAAGTACATTCCTATTACGCCACCACATGCGCCACCAAGGATTGCCAATGTAAATAAGGATTTTTCTGAAATACGCCATTCGTGATTTCTGGCTCGAGATTTGTCAATGTACATAAAAATACAAAGGACAATTGACATCACTACTATATAGGCTAAAAATGCAAATTCCATAGAAAATGCCTTCTTTCTACAATAGAAAAAACGATTCAATTAAAGTTTTTTCCAGCTTAAGATTATATTCTTAAATAAAAAGGCTGATAGGATGTAAAATGTACCCTATAAGATGGACACTTTAAAAAAAGTCCTTCTTGTAGGGTACTTTTGTTTATAATGAGAAAAAAGATGTTGGAGCGGAATTAGAATGACGAAAAGATTATTAACGAAAAAAGAACAAGAACTGCTAAAAAGAAACCCTTATGTAAAGTCAGTCAGCGAGAAAGCGATTACCTATACCGACGAATTCAAACGTCATTTTATTGCAGAAAATGAACAGGGGAAGCTACCTAGAGATATCTTCGAGGAAGCTGGCTTAAGTGTGGACTTAATTGGAATGGATCGTATTAAAACAGCGGGGAAACGCTGGCGTGCAGCCTATCGTAATTCTGGCATTGTAGGTTTACAAGATACTCGTAAAATGAATTCCGGCCGACCTTCTGAACGGAAATTAACCCCAGAAGAAAAAATCGCCCGTTTAGAAGCGAAAAACCAGTTATTACGTGCAGAAAATGAACTACTAAAAAAGCTCGATCTACTCGAAAGGCAGATGTTGAAGAAGAAATTACAATCGAAACGAAACTAAAATTTGAATTAATCCACCAGACGCTTCAAAAGTATAAACTAAAGCGTATGGTGAGCTATCTATGTAAGGTAATGGGTGTGTCTCGTTCAGGGTTCTATCATCATTTTGATGAAAAATCAGCGCAAAATCGCGCCAAACAAGATGAAGCAGATGAAGTGGTGAAAGACATCATTTTAAAGGCGTATCATTTCCGAGGACGTAAAAAGGGAGCACGCCAAATTAAAATGACGCTTCAAAGCCAATATAGCATCACCTATAACTTAAAGCGGATTCGCCGCATTATGAAGAAATTTAACATCATCTGTCCAATTCGCAAGGCAAATCCTTATCGAAGAATGGTCAAAGCGACGAAAGAACACCGCATTTATGCGAACGAATTAAAACGCAAATTTAAACAAGGTATAGTGGGTAAAGTGTTATTGACAGACATCACATATTTGCCATATCGAAACGGCAAACGTGCATATTTATCAACGATTAAGGACGCTGAAACGAACGAAATTCTAGCTTATGAAGTGTCATCTTCTTTACACTTGGACATCGCTCTGAATACGTTGAAGAAATTAAAAAAACATTCGCATTTAGCAGAAGATGCCTTTATCCATTCCGATCAGGGTTTCCATTATACAAGCCCGATTTACCAGGCATTGGTGAAGAAAATGGGTTTAGGTCAGTCTATGTCACGGCGAGGAAACTGTTGGGATAATGCGCCTCAAGAATCATTCTTTGGGCATTTAAAAGATGAAACAAACTTTAGCAATTGTGAAACGCTTGAAGAAGTAAAACGTGAAATCAAAAGTTACATGACCTATTACAATCATTATCGTGGGCAATGGAATTTAAAAAAGCTGCCGCCTGCAAAATACAGACAGCAGCTTCAACAAGTTGCCTAGGCTCTTTTTCAAAATGTCCTTTACAAAGGGTACACTTTAATGTCCTACCAGCCTTTTATATGTTCACTTTACACCTGAATATGTAAATGTGATGTTATTTCCGCACCTGCCGCTTTCGCCACAGAAATAATTTTGCACCTGCCGCAAAGCTTTCGGTGCAGAAATAATTTTGCACCTGCCGCAAAGCTTTCGGTGCAGAAATAATTAAATTTGCGGAGCAAATTTAATTATTTCGCTACAGCTTTTTTAGCTGCATCTGCTAATTGTGCAAATGCTGCGCTATCAGTTACAGCTAGGTCAGCTAACATTTTACGGTTAACTTCGATTCCAGCTACTTTTAAACCGTGCATTAAACGGCTGTAAGAAAGACCGTTTAAACGTGCAGCTGCATTGATACGAGTGATCCATAATTTACGGAAATCACGTTTCTTTTGACGACGGTCACGGTATGCATATTGACCTGATTTCATTACTGCTTGGTTAGCAACTTTGTATAAAGTATGTTTAGAACCATAATAACCTTTTGCTAATTTTAAAACCTTTTTACGACGCTTGCGCGTTACTGTTCCGCCTTTTACGCGTGGCATACTAATTACCTCCTGCTGATTCTTCCGAATGTTTAATATAAAAATACGTTCAATTATTACATAAAATCCACGAAGGGATATATCTTCTTAGAAGAAAGATTATTTCATGTAAGTTAATAAAGATCTAATACGTTTGAAATCACCAGATGAAGCAACTTTTGCTTTACGTAGGTGACGTTTTGCTTTTGTAGATTTGTTAGCGAATAAGTGGCTTCCGTAAGCACGGTCAAATTTTAATTTTCCTTTGCCCGTTTTTTTGAAACGCTTCGCAGCGCCACGGTGAGTTTTCATTTTTGGCATTTCGAATTTCCTCCTAAACTATTCGTGGGTATTACTATTTCTCGTTCTTTGGTTGAAGAACTAAGAACATGCTTCTGCCTTCCATTTTCGGTTTTTGTTCAACCGTTGCAACTTCAGCACAAGCTTCAGCAAAGCGATCTAAAACGCGTTGACCAATTTCCTTATGAGTAATGGCACGACCTTTAAAACGTAAAGAACATTTTACTTTGTCGCCCTTCTCTAAGAATTTGATAGCGTTACGTAATTTCGTTTGGAAATCATGTTCATCAATTGTTGGACTTAAACGAACTTCCTTGATATTGATGATTTTTTGATTTTTACGAACTTCACGGTCTTTCTTTTGCTGTTCAAACTTAAACTTACCATAGTCCATAATACGAGCGACTGGTGGCTTAGCTTGAGGGGCCACAAGGACAAGATCCAAGTTTACACGAGCGGCGATTTCTAACGCTTCGTTACGAGATTTAACTCCTAGCTGATCACCATTATGATCGATTAGACGAAGTTCACGCGCGCGAATGCCTTCGTTTACATACATGTCTTTGCTAATACGAATCCACCTCCAGGTTTGTGTCGGGAATACATGAGTTAAGAGCAAATATGCCCGGTTGAACGGTACACTTCCTAAGTATGTCCATAAAAAAAGGACGGACATTTCAGAAGATGTCCGCCCGCTATATATTCATACGCTCATTAGTCAGCGCAAATAATTCAACGTGTCAATACCTGTTAACTGCTATAGCGTCATTCAGGTGAGAAGCGGGCAGCCTCTACTTTTAACTATATCTGTATTCATAACCATATCAATGTTAACATCTATTCCCTTTAAAGTCAACACTTTAAATAGGCTTACACCTTTTTTAGAAATTTAACTGATATTTAACAACAACTTATTTAACCATGATTATAAAAAAATAGCAACAATATTTTTAAACCAAGACCTAAATAATATTCTTTTTGTAAATTTCGACATTTTATTCAAAGAAAATGTTTTAACCAAAAAATTGAAGGGAAGAAAATCTACATCTCTCCTTCTCTAGCTAAGTTAGAAAAGGATGGCTAAAAATAAGAGCGCTCAAGCAGCGAAGTGATATTAAAAGCATATACAAACAAATGGAGGTATAAGTATGACTCAAAGAAAAGTACTATTTATCTCGGATCATGGAGATCCCTTAGCTCCACTAGGAAGTAAACAAGCTGGTGGTCAAAATAACTATGTTCGCCAATTGGCATTATCCTTAGAAAAAATTGGCTATGCAGTAGATGTGGTTACACATTGGTGCTTAGAAGACGCTCCCCAAATAGAACCTTTCGGCAAGGCAAGTCGAGTTATCCGTTTAGAAGCAGGAAAAAAAGGTTTCGTCGACAAGAACGAATTATTCAATCTGCTTCCTAATTTTTATAATGAAATGAAAAGTATAATCGATTTATCAGAATACGAACTTGTTCACACACACTATTGGTTATCGGGTGTGCTTGGTCTACAGATTAAAAAGGATTTCCATTTACCGTGGTTCCACACAAACCACTCCTTAGGAATTGCAAAGGAATTAGGAACTGGTGTCCAGGATAAAAGACGTCTTTACTATGAAGATAAAATTTTGTCAGAGGTAGATCAAATTATCGCTACAACTCCAAATGAAAAGCAATTAATTCTTGATACGGTCACATCACCTTCAACAATTCATGTAGTTCCAATAGGTGTTGCAGAAACCTACCATCACTTATATGATAAGCCTTTTGATTTCGGGAATTATTTTTTATTTGTCGGACGTTTAGAGGAAGCAAAAGGCATCTTCGTACTAATTCAATCATTCCGCGAATTAGTGGAGAAAAAGAAAATCTCAAAAGACATCAAGCTGCTTATAGCAGGTGGCACCACATCTAATGTAGATGTAAAAAATCATTATCCAAAGGATCCAAAAATGAGACAAGCCATCAAAGGACTAGAAGATCACATCAAATTTTTAGGTCCACAAAATGAACAGGAGCTTGCACTACTATTTAAAAATGCTATAGCAACTGTAGTACCTTCTTATTACGAATCCTTTGGTATGGTGGCAGCCGAAGCACAAGCATGTGGCTGTCCGGTCATCGCTTCAAAAGTAGGCGGTCTGAAGGACATTGTCATCCCAGGTAAAACAGGGTTGCATGTAACAAAAGGCAGTATACCAAAGCTTGCAGAATCAATGCATTTACTATTAACTAAGCCGCAGATTGTTAAAGAGTTAAAAAATAATGCGCGCAAGTTTGCACAGCGTGAATTCAAATGGCAGCTTATCGCAAAAAAAATCAAACATCTTTATGAGGTGACATTATATGAAACTGTTAGGTAGTGCAATATTAGCAACCGACCTTGATAATACATTAGTCGGTCATAAAGAAAAATTAGACCAGCTTTGGTACTACTTTAAAACACAAAAAATCCCTATTTCTTTAATCTATATCACTGGTAGACACTATGATTCGGCGGTGAAGCTTATAGAAGAACACCAGCTACCTAGACCTAGTATTTTGATCTGTGATGTAGGAGCTTCAATCTATATTGGCCCTGATCTAGAAGAGGATGAACAGTGGCGCCTGATTACATCTGCTGATTGGAATCCCGAGCTAATATTAAACGTAACCAAGCAATACAAATATCTTGAACGTCAGCCATTACCAAATGATTATCGTCTATCCTTCACCATTGAGAATGATCCAGGCTATGTAAAGGAAGTAGAAGAAATGTTAAAGCTATATTGCTTAGCCTTCTATTTAATGTATAGCTCAAACAAAGATGTTGATATTTTACCCTCACATACTAATAAAGGGGAAGCCTTAAAATACGCTCTTCAAAAATACGCACCAGAACAATTCCGAATATTGGTTGCCGGAGATTCAGGAAATGATATCGATATGCTTCGTTTAGGATTACCTGCAGTCATTGTAGGTAACTGCCAGAACGAAATTAAACGATATCGCTATCTGCCAAATGTTTATTTTGCCAAGGATTCCTTTGCATCAGGAATACAAGAGGGCTGGGAGTATTTCTATCAATCAGCCTATTAAATCACACTAAAAAAACTTGGATGAAAAATTAATTTTTTCATCCAAGTTTTTCATTTTATTTATTTGCTTCAGCTGTAATCATTTCTAAGAAGCTTTCTAAAGAAACAGTTTCAGAATCCTTTGAGCCGTAACGACGAATGTTAACATCGCCAGCTTCCATTTCCTTGTCACCTAATACAAGCATATAAGGAATTTTCTTCATTTGTGCTTCACGGATTTTGTAGCCTAGTTTTTCTTCGCGATAATCCATTTCTACACGAATGCCTGCTGCTAGAAGCTTTTCTTCCACTTGTTTTGCATAGTCAAAGTGAACTTCGTTTGATACAGGGATAATTTCCACCTGAACTGGTGCTAACCAAGTTGGGAATGCCCCTTTGTATTCTTCAATTAGGAAGGCAATAAAGCGTTCCATTGTTGAAACAACTCCACGGTGAATAACTACTGGTCTATGCTGTTTACCATCTTCTCCAACATAAGATAAGTCGAAGCGTTCCGGTAATAAGAAGTCAAGCTGAACTGTTGATAAAGTCTCTTCTTTACCGATAGCAGTTTTAACTTGAACATCTAATTTTGGACCATAGAATGCAGCTTCACCCTCTGCTTCAAAGTATTCTAGCCCTAATTCATCCATCGCTTCTTTTAACATGCTTTGTGCCTTTTCCCACATTGCATCATCATTGAAGTATTTCTCAGTATCCTGAGGGTCACGATAAGATAAACGGAACTTATACTCTGTTAGGTCGAAATCTTTATATACATCCAGCACCAGTTCAACTGTACGCTTGAATTCTTCTTTAATTTGGTCTGGACGAACAAAGATATGAGCATCGTTTAAAGTCATCCCTCGAACACGCTGTAAACCAGATAAACCACCTGAAGATTCATAACGGTGCATTGTGCCAAGCTCTGCAATACGAATTGGCAACTCGCGGTAAGAGTGCATGCTGCTTGCATAAACCATCATATGGTGAGGACAGTTCATCGGACGCATTACTAATGTTTCGTTGTCCATCTCCATTGGCGGGAACATATCCTCTTGGTAGTGCTCCCAGTGACCTGAAGTTTCATATAAACGTTTTGAACCAAGAACTGGAGTGTAAACGTGTTTGTAGCCTAGGCGCAATTCCTTATCGACAATGTAACGCTCTACTGTACGACGGATTGTTGCACCGTTTGGTAACCAAAGTGGTAAGCCTTGACCAACAGTTTGTGATAATGTGAATAGCTCAAGCTCTTTACCGATTTTACGGTGATCACGTTCCTTTGCTTCTTCAAGCATTTGAAGGTGGTGCTTTAAATCTTCTTTGTTAAAGAAGGCTGTACCGTAAATACGTTGAAGCATTTTGTTATCAGAATTCCCTCTCCAATAAGCCCCAGCTAAAGACAGTAACTTGAACTCTTTTAGTTTACCTGTTGATGGTACGTGAATTCCACGGCAAAGGTCGAAAAAGTCACCTTGATAATAAATTGAAACTTCTTCGTTGGCCGGGATTGCTTCTAAAAGCTCTAATTTGTACTCATCATCAACTTCTTCATAGATTTTTTGCGCATCATCACGTGAAACGTTTTTACGCTCAATCTCAATGTTTTCTGAGATGATTTTTTTCATTTCTTTTTCGATTTTCGGGAAATCGTCAGCAGAAATTGGTTCAGGCGCATCCACATCATAGTAGAATCCACCTTCGATAACTGGACCGATACCAAGTTTAATACCTGGGTACAAACGTTTTAATGCTTGTGCAGTTAAGTGGGCAGTTGAGTGACGTAGGATCTCTAAAGCTTCCTCTGATTTTGGTGTAATAATTTCAATTGCACCATCTTCTTCAATTGGTGTTTTTAGATCGATTAATGCACCGTTTAATTTACCTGCTAATGCTTGTTTTTTTAGTCCTGGGCTGATTGAGCCTGCCACTTCTGCTGTTGAAGTACCACGCTCAAATTCCTTTACTGCGCCATCTGGGAAAGTTAATTTAATAATTTCTGACATGTCCATTTCTCCTTTTCATTCTAATTTTGGCAGAAGGTGCATGTAAAACTCCTTAAATGCTACGCTTCCTGATTCTGATTGATAGTCATACGTAATCAATTTATTTTTGCCAAAATAAAAAGCGCCATCCCTATGAAAGGGACGACGCGTATGCTCGTGGTTCCACCCTTCTTCCTTCCGATACCTATGTATCAGACGAAGCTCTAGGTCGGTTAACGTACCGAATACGTTAGCGGATTATCCCCGCTAATGCTCCAAGGTAGTAAAGAATGTGTTCGTTACTAGGAAGCTTGCAGCCATGGCTTCCCTCTCTTTAAGTCGTTTCACAAACCTATTGTCCTTATCAAAGCATTTAGATATTGATTAATTACAATGTAGTATACGCTCGAAGTTTTAAAATTGCAACATTGAAATAAAGTTTTTTTACTTTTAGGTTCTTCGATTCATACCTTCCATTTGAATTGGCGTAGTAGTCGCTTTAATACGTTCCATTATTCGAGCTGCTTTAACTACCTCTACACCACCTTTTTGAGAATTCGCTAAGTGATTTTCAAGTCCATCATAATCAAAATTAGATGTTATAAAGGTCGGTAGCTCTTCTGCCATACGATAATGTAAAATCGTACCTAAAATTTCGTCACGTGTCCAAGTAGAAAGAGTTTCTGCACCCAAATCATCCAGCATTAAAACAGGCGCTTTCTTCACAAAATCCACCTTTTCTTGAAGTGAATTATCAGAGATTGCTTGCTTCATTTCGCTTAGGAATTCAGGAACGAAAACTACTACAGAGCGTATTTTCAAGCTAGCTAATTCATTTGCAATGGCACCGAGCACAAAGGATTTCCCTACACCAAACGGGCCATAAATATAAAGACCTTTTGAAGGTAATTTACCCGTTTCCTTTACTTTTTTGATGAACTTAGAAGCTAACTCTGCCACATCCATCTGTGAATCATTTGTTAATAAATCTTTTACTCTAGCTCGTAAAACGTCTTTAGGCATATACATACTCGAGATCATTTTCGCTGATTCACGTCTCTCCTCTTCAATCAGCTTTTGTTCACATTTGTAATACTCAATTTCAATTGAATTACGAATAATTGAGAGCTTTGGTACAAAACCATTTAAGTAATTCGTACAATTATCCGTATTATCGCAACCGCAGCAAGTAGAATTCTGGCTAATGTACTCAGATAATGTTGTTAAACCTCGCTCCACCATATCTTTATTGACAACTTGGTCATTTTCTTGTAAAAACTTTTGAACTTGAGCATTTTCTAAGATTTCCTGTCTCATTTTTTCATATCGTTCTTGAAAAGAAGGCATTTTTATCACTCTTTTAAGAGCTTCATTTATAGGTTCGATTTTAGTTCACCTCTCCATCTGATTGTCCCAACGCTTCTAATATCTTTTTACGTCGTTCCTCAGTTGACTTCTGTTTTTCGATATCCGGCTGCTTCGTTTCATCCTGTTTGTTTCGTTTATAGAACCATTCTGGAATTATTTCTTTACTTTGGCGTTGTTGATTTTTATAGCCTGTACCGCCCGATTTCGAGCTTTGTGGTTTATTGTCGTTTTCATTTTTCCATTTTGTATACTGATCTCTTTCAGTTCGTGCTAATTCCATAGCCTCTTTAGCCGTTGTTAAGTTCTTCCGCATCCAATGATCTGCAATTCTTTCCACATATTTTCTTGGAAGCTTCATATCAGTTGTCAGCATTACATATTCAAGCAACACATTTACCACACCAACCGGCATACCGTGCTTCATGATTAGATCCTCTGCAAGCTCTACTGATGATGGCAATGGTTCTTTTCCGTTGTTGATATCTCTCAACACTTGAAGTGGAGGCGTTGTTTCTAGATAGATTTGAAGATCCTGCTCCTTAGATGCTTTTAAAGGTATTTGTGGACTTTCGCCTTGAATAAAGGTTTTCTCCATTTTTGGTGCATCCTTTGAAACAGTTAGCTTATAGTAATCTGCAGCTGCCTTTTTTAATCGATCATTAGAAATTTTCATATTATCATCAAGAGCTAAAATAACAACCTTTTGCATATCCAATGGCGATAAATGATAAAGAAAGGCAAGCTTTGCAATTACCTCCTTCACTTCAGCTGTAATACTACTGGCAGGAATAAGGTTTTCCGATAAGCCAGACATTAATAAATTAAAATCAAACTGCTCAAAGTAAAAAGGATATTCCTGCTTTTTGCTGACACTCATCTCTCCAAAATCCTTTGGAACATTCATGTGCACCGGCTTGTACACATCTATAAATGAGCGGGAAACTTCATTAAACGAATCCTTATTAACCGCTCTTGTAAAGCGTTTTCTTAGTTTACGGTATGCCTGTTCCCCAATTTTAGAGAATAAGAACATTGAAAGTAACGGATCCTGAAAAAAAGCAGGTGCATCAAGAGGCCGACTTAATTCATATATAAATCGGCGACTATCTTCTTCATCCTTACGCCATGTCCTAAGTAGTCCTATCGCCTCAAGGGCAATTCTTGCTTCGAAAATTTTCCCTATTGGCATATTTAATACATTCATCAAATAATAATGGGTCATTGGCTGAGTATTATGTAAATCTTCCCCTTCTGCCCATAATGTTAAATAGAGACTAATTGGTTCAGGTCCTGTTAAGGGTTGATAAAATAATGTTAGTAATTGACGTTCATTAGTTGATAAAAAATGAGGGAGACTGATCTCAAAATGATCCGTTGGCTGTACTTCTTTATACAAATGAACCATTTAATTCCCTCCATAGCTTTATTTTTTCAAATCTGACTGACGTTGAAGCAGTTCTTTCATTTCTGCGATAAATACATTTATATCTTTAAATTGGCGGTAGACAGATGCAAAACGAACATAGGCTACCTCGTCTTCTTTTGCGAGTAAGTTCATAACCTTTTCCCCCACATCGTCTGAACGCACTTCGGAGTTGCCGATTCTTCGTAAATCCTTTTCGACAGACATCGCAATTCCTTCTAAAGTGTCTAAGGATACTGGGCGTTTTTCACAAGCTCGAATAAGACCGCGCAATACTTTTTCACGACTAAATTCTTCCCTCGAACCATCTTTTTTAACAACGATTAAAGGTGTTTCTTCAATTTTTTCAAATGTTGTAAAACGAACACCACAGGATTCACATTCCCGGCGGCGACGTATTTCTTTATTATCATCAACAGGTCGTGAATCTACAACCCGTGTTCCATTATATTGACAAGCTGGACATCTCATAGTAATTCTCCCGTCTCACTCTATTTCATAACACTATTATAACAAATCTCATTTATATAGAAAAATAGCAGTTAATTTGTGCTCGTAATAGTAAATTTTAATATATTTCACAGTAGAAAAACATGGTTTTCTTAAATATTTCTTTTTTGAACGAAACGGGAATCATGGGAAATTTATTTTTATGAGGGGGTTGAGTTGGGGTGGGGGTTGAAACTCACTTCCAATCCGAATTCCATCCATAACGAGTTTCATTCCACTTATGAAACTCACTTCAATCCTGATTTTCTCCAACAACGCGTTTCATCCCAGTTAAATAAAAAAAGATAGGAGCAATAAATACTCCTACCTTCGTGTATTATTTCACAATTATGCGTGTACTGCTTTTAATGCTTTAACGATTTTCTTAGTTAGGTCAACTACGCGTGCAGAGTAGCCCCACTCGTTGTCATACCAGGCAAGAACTTTCACTTTGCGTGAGCCCATTACCATAGTTAACTGACCGTCAATTGTTGAAGAATAAGTTGTAGTGTTGTAGTCTGTTGAAACTAATGGCTCCATTGTGAAATTTAAAATTCCTTTTAATGGACCTTCACTTGCTGCTTTGAAGGCTGCATTTACTTCTTCAATTGTTACGTCTTTTTGTAGATCTACTACAAGGTCAACTAGAGAAACGTTTGAAGTTGGTACGCGCAATGCCATACCGTGTAATTTACCTTTTAGTTCAGGTAATACTAGTGATAACGCTTTTGCTGCACCAGTAGAAGTTGGGATAATGCTTTCTGCACATGCACGAGCACGGCGTAAATCCTTATGTGGATTATCTAAGTTCTTTTGGTCATTTGTATAAGCATGAACTGTAGTCATTAAACCATTTTCAATACCAAAAGTATCATTTAATACCTTTGCTACTGGAGCTAGACAGTTTGTTGTACAAGATGCATTTGAAATTACATCATGTTTGTCGATATCTAATAGCTCATCATTCACACCCATAACAAGCGTAATATCTTCATTTTTACCTGGAGCAGTTAAAATAACCTTTTTTGCACCAGCTTCTAAGTGCATTGCTGCTTTTTCACGATCATTAAATTTACCAGTTGCCTCAATTACAATATCCACACCTAATTGTTTCCATGGTAATTGTAGTGGATCACGTTCACTGATTAATTGTACATGTTTACCATTTACGATTAACGCATTCTCTTCAGTTTCAACCGTTCCTTCAAAACGACCATGATTTGTGTCATACTTAATTAAATGTGCTAACGTTTCTGCTGGGTAACTTGCATTTATCGCAACAATATTTAATCCCTCTTGAGCAATCGCTTGGCGGAAAACCATGCGTCCGATACGGCCAAAGCCATTAATAGCAATAGAAACTGTCATTATTAAAATTGCCTCCTATATTTGAAGTTTATATTAGTTAATTTTCATCTTGTAATTAGTATAACACATTTACGCAAAAGGTGAACACAATTTAACCAAAATAAAGAAGTTTCTATATTCTGAAAAGTCGACAATTATTTTTGAATCCAGTAGTTATAATCACTGTGATACTTTATATAACAGTAGTTATAGTTTTTCCTACCCATACTTAAATATTCTGAAACAAGAAAAAGGCCGACTCATAAAAGTCGACCAATTGTATAGCATATTTGGTTAAATAATCCGCCTAAAGTACAAGATTAATGTATAAAGCGCTAAATAACGTTCCAGTTACGCAATATAGTTTCTAATTGCTGAGCCGTTTCTTCGATTGTCCCATTATTATTTATAACCGCGTCTGCCCCTTGCTCTTTTACACTAAGTGACAGCTGTGTTTGAATACGTGCTTTTGCATCACCTTCAGATAATTGGTTTCGCTCCATTAAACGCTTTAGCTGCGTTTCTTCCGAGACTGACACAACCAATATCTTCTCAACAAAATGCTGTAATTTACTTTCAAACAATAATGGAATATCCATAACAACTGTTTTTTCACCATTCTCAACATGCTCGTCTCGTTGACGAAGCATTTCCTGGCGTATTGCAGGATGGATGATGCCGTTTAAAACTTTTCTTTTTACTTCATCATTAAATATGATAGCACCGATTTTTTGACGATTCATAGCTCCATCTTCTGTTAAAGCATCTTCACCAAAAGCCTCTACAATTTTTTGCAGGGTAGATGTTCCTGGTTCTACAACAAGTCGAGCAACAACATCTGCGTCAACTATAGGTAAACCATATTCCTTTAACATATTGGCCACGGTACTTTTACCGCTCGCTATACTGCCTGTTAACCCAATAATCATTCCCCATACACACCTTTAATGCTGACATTTCGGACAATATACCGAAGTACGTCCGCCTAATATCAATGATTTTGTAGCCGTATTACATTGTGGGCAAGTTTTCTTCCCGTACATTTTTAAACGGTCCTGCATCCCGCCAGCCTCACCGTTTATATTGCGGTAGTCTGAAATTGTTGAGCCACCCATTTCAATACTTTCCTGTAAAATCGTTCGAATCGCCTCAAACAATTCAATTTTTCTTTTTTTACTAATGCGATTTGTTTTTCTAGCAGGATGTATGCCCATTTTAAAAAGAGCTTCTGTTGCATAAATATTGCCACAGCCCGAAATGACCTGTCCATCCATAATCACTTCTTTAATGGGTTTGTTTTGATATTTAGACTGCTCACACTTTTCTAAAAAGAAATCACATGCCCCTGTCTCAAAAGGCTCAGGTGCCATTAGAAGCAGTGGTGGATGCTCCTCAACTTTTCTTATAAAGCGAAGCTCCCCAAAACGTCGAATATCCGAATAAACTAACAGGTCCCCAGTCTCCAGGGTAAATATGGCATGTACATGCTTACGAAACTTATCTTCTGTAATTTCGCTTAATGCTTGTACAACAAACCATGCTCCAGACATCCCTAAATGATTCACAAAAAGAAACTTCTCTTCATTTTTTTCTAAATGAAAATAAATATACTTTGAGCGACGGGTAATTCTTTGAATCAGCATTCCTTGCATAGCCTCTTCAAAAAGATTCGGCTCTATATTTTTGACAATGCATTGCTTGCCTAGTCCAAAAGAGGTGTAGATTGTTTCAGAAAGCTCACATTTAGTAATGAGCTTCCCTTCAACTGCAGGCACCAGTGCCCGAACAACCCCTTCTACCTCTGGTAATTCAGGCATAATTCCACTTCCTTATTTTGCATCGTACCAGGTTTGACCATAATTGAAATCTACTTTTAATGGAACAGCTAGTTCAATGGCATGCTCCATTACTTCTGGTACAATTCTTTCTAAAATTTCTATTTCTTCTTGCGGTGCTTCAAAAATTAATTCATCGTGCACCTGTAGTAATAGCTTTGACTTTAATCCTTCTTCTTTTAAGCGAGCATCCATATCAATCATCGCTTTTTTAATAATATCTGCTGCACTACCTTGAATTGGCGTGTTCATAGCAGTCCGCTCTGCAAAGCTTCGCAAGTTAAAGTTTCTGCTCGTAATATCCGGTAAATAGCGTCGACGATTTAATATTGTTGTGACATATCCTTTGAGCTTCGCCTCTTGAACAATTGTGTCCATATATTCCTTAACACCTGGGAAGCTTTGTAGATATTTCTCGATAAAATCGGCTGCTTCCTTACGCGTAATATTTAAGCTTTGCGATAAACCATAATCACTAATTCCATAAACAATTCCAAAGTTAACTGCTTTTGCAGCACGTCGCATATTCGAGGTTACATCTTCCTCTGATACATGGAATACATCCATTGCAGTACGTGTATGGATATCCATCCCTTTGTTAAACGCATCTACTAAATTTTCATCATTGGACATATGAGCTAATACACGTAATTCGATTTGTGAATAGTCTGCTGCAAATAAAATCCAGCCTTCTTCAGATGGAACAAACGCCTGGCGAATTTTTCTACCTTCCTCCAAACGAATCGGGATATTTTGAAGGTTCGGATCTGTCGAGCTTAATCGACCAGTAGAAGTTAATGCCTGTTGGAAACGAGTATGCACCTTGCTGTCCTCACAGTGTACCTCTTTAATAAGACCTTCAATATAAGTAGATTGTAATTTGGCTAACTGACGGTAATCTAGAATAAATTGAACAATTTTATGCTCGCTTTGTAGCTTCTCTAATACATCAGCAGCTGTTGAGTAGCCCGTTTTTGTTTTCTTAACAACTGGAAGTGCCAACTTTTCAAATAAGATGACACCTAATTGCTTAGGAGAATTAATATTAAATTCCTCTCCAGCAAGGTCATAAATTTCTGTTTCAAGTGCAGCAATTTTCTTCTCTAAGTCTGCTCCCATATTTTCAAGAGTCGGGATATCTACCTTGATTCCCTTACTTTCCATAGACCCGAGAATCGATGCAAGCGGAAGCTCCAAGTCGTAATATAGCTCAAACTGTTCATTTTCTCTTAGCTTCTCTTCAAGAATCGGCTGTAGAGACCAAATAGCATAGGCTTTACGACTAACATGCTCACCTAAAACCGTTTCTTCAGGAATCGTCCATTTTGCACCTTTTCCATAAATCGTTTCATTTGCTTGGACATCCGAATAGCCAAATTCCTTTGAAATTGTGGCGATATCATCACCTGAAATGGCTGGATTTACAATATAAGCTGCAAGCAGCATATCAAATTCAACACCACGCAAGGTTACACCAACACGATTTAAGATAGCCTGAGCTGCTTTACTATCTGACATGTATTTCTTTTTTGTTTCATCCTCTAACCAGTTTTTAACTGCTTCATTTTGCTGCATTGCTTCAAAGGAAAGATAGAACGTTTCTTCACCATTTGTAAAGCCAAATCCTAAAACTCGACAAGAATGATAATGTTCATTTTCAATTTCTACATGAACAGCCATGACATCCTTTAGCATATCCTCTGTTACTTCTTGCACAATATTAAAATCTAGTTCAGCAGTTTCCTTTTCTTCTACCTGGAAATCACTTTTTTCGATTAACGATTTAAAAGAAAGCTCTTGCCATACATTTAATAGTTCTTCCTCATTTGGCCCCGGATAATTTAAATCCTCCAAAGTGATATCAATAGGAGCTTCTGTAAAAATTGTCGCTAGCTGTTTAGAAAGCTTTGCTTGTTCTTCGTTGTCCACAAGCTTTTCTTTCATTTTCGACTTTTTCATTTCTTCGATTTGTTCATATAAAGCTTCTACAGAACCATATTCCTTTAATAATTTGATGGCCGTTTTTTCTCCTACACCCGGTACACCTGGAATATTATCAGAGGCATCTCCCATTAAACCTTTCATATCAATGATTTGAAGAGGAGAAAGTCCGTACTTTTCTTCAATATGGGCTGGCGTGTATTTTTCAATATCCGTCATCCCCTTACGAGTGATATAAACAGTTACTTGATCAGTGGCCAGCTGTGTTAAATCCTTGTCACCTGAAACGATGATGACATCCATCTGTTCGTTAGCAGCTTGCTTTGCTAGGGTACCAATAATATCATCCGCTTCGTATAGTTCCTTTTCGTAACGCTTAATTTGATAAGCATCGATTAGCTTTCGTATATACGGAAATTGCTCTGAAAGCTCTGGTGGCGTTTTTTGTCGTCCGCCCTTATACTCACCATAAGATTCGTGTCGGAAAGTGGTTTTCCCGGCATCAAAGGCTACTAGCATTTTGGTTGGTTTCTCTTCTTCTACTATTTTTTGCAGCATAGTTGTAAATCCATATACAGCATTCGTATGAATTCCACTATCATTTGCTAGTAAAGGCAATGCAAAAAACGCCCGATATGCCAAACTATTTCCATCTAGTAATAATAATTTATCTTTACCCATTAAACGCTCTCCTTCATAATTACAACAATTCTTTATTTACATATAAATAGTCTCTATTTTACTTTATCCTTTCAACGACCTTTTTTCCATTATAAAACACGTATCAGCCGAAATTACGACCAATACGTGTTACGAAAATTCTACAAAAGAATTAGTTATGAATTTTAGGAGTTTGATTGTTTGATAATCTAGGATAGAAGATTTCCTCGTAAATCACTGTTAGTAAAAATGCATTCATAAAGGCAAATACTAAATAAAGGGGCATCCCACCAAGATCATGTACCATTAAACTGCGAGCAAAAATTTCTACGAATCCAACCTGTGTGAAATAGAAAATCATTCCTACACCAACCTGCCAAATTGGACGCTTGTCTTTTCTAGTTTCAAATTTCAATACTTTTTTAAAGCTATTTCGTACATCCTCTACGATGTATAGTGAAAGACCCAGTATAACGACGAATAATACAGGTATATGTAACAACTCAATTTTTAACCAAGAGTATGGAGTTGCATTAAAAATTGAAGTTATAGAACAAGACATTATGAATGCTAGAAGTATATTTTGAATCAGTTGGTTCACCTTTTGCAACATTCATTCCTCATTTCGCTAAATTTACTTCTTTTATAGTACAACAGATACTATATTAATGAAAAGTAGTAAATTATGTATCTTTCAAACTATTTTTTAACAACAAAGCCATAAAAAGAGGTATAACCCAATCACTTAATAGGTTATACCTCAACATATTAGTTTACTTTCAAATTATTATAGGAGCACTTTCCACCTTCAAATGCATAGAGGCCCCACATACCATGTTGGAAGGTATCATCTTGTACGGTCAATAGATGCTCATCATTTATATATAAAGATAAATTATTATCTATTGCTTTCACCTTTAAATGATACAACTCACCGTGCTGCCATTTGAAATCTGTAGATGCTAAAACGGTTGTATCAAAGTTCTTTAAACCAATAGCTACCTTGTTATTAGCCTCAAAGCCTGCATAATAGAACTGTTCTGTACCTAATGATCTAAAGAGAATTCCATGAGAATTTCCTTTTTCTGGAGTTATTTTCGCTTCGATGATAGCATCCTCCATATAATAATGCCCGGTGTAGCTAGAGCAATCTTCATCGCTTTCCATTACCATTTTATCCTCTTCAATTGTCCAATTCCCACGCTGATGAGCAAAGGGTGTCACACATTTAAACTCAACCACTTGTTTATTAAAGTCAATTTCATATGACGGCTTACCATAGATTCGAAACTCATCTAAAAAGATTTTACCGAATGCCCTTTTTGTTCGAGAAGAGTCGGAATGAATCATCAAACCTACCTCTTCTATTAAATCACCATTTGTATCTGGAATGGTAAATTCAATCGTTTGCCAAATATTATTCCCGATAATCGGTTCTGCCGTTTTAATGATTTTTTTATCAGATGTTGTACGTATATATGGTGTTAAAACGATTGCTTTTCCATGTAAACGCTCTATCCTAACCTTCATGGAAACCGTTTGCCCACTATAGGCAGTTGGCGCAAAGGTTGGGGAATATTTTTCATCCATGAAAAGATTTCGCCGGTAAAAGGTTCTATAGAATACTGTTGATAAATCTCCTTGATACATTCGAAAAACAATAATTTCTAAGGATCCACTAGTTGTATATCCTTTGTTTTCCGAATTACGCAAAAATGTTTTAAATGGATAGCTAGTACGGAAGCCATGAGTTGAGCCTGGCAAAGTAAAGTCAAAATAAATTTCCTTCTCTTTATAGCTTTTTACTAATTCAGCAGGCGCTTCCTTATTTGCTTCCCGATAGCCTAAAAGGGCAACCTGTTTTGCAAATGTAGGTAAATCCACGATATTTAAATAGCCCGAAACACTCGATGCAACGATGGAATCATTAATTGGCTTGCGATAATTAGGAGCAATTCCATCTATCCCATTTAATGCTCCAACAATTGATCCTACAGTACCTGCATTACAATCGGTATCCCAGCCGCACATTGTAGCTATTTCAATTGTTCGGCTAACATCCCCTTCTCCGTAAAGAAGTGCTAAGATACATAATCCTGCGTTCGGAATAATATGGCAAACACCGCCATACTTATCGTATCCCCACTCATCCTCAAGAAACTGGCGACAAGCTCGGAAATCATCAGGATTATTTTTATGAAACTCCATTACAGCATGAACTACTTTTGTATAAGTACTTTCTTCTGGAATTTGTTTTAATGCCTCCTGGATAATTTCGTGGACATCGCTCTTGCCAAAAGCCAGCGCTATGCATGCTGCAATAAATCGAGCTCCGTATATCCCGTTTCGATCGTGGGATACACTTGCTGCAATTTCAGCATATTCTGCAGCCCGCTCTGGATTATTCGGGAAGATTAAGCCAAAGGAATCGATAAATATCTGACCTCCGATTTGCTCTGCTAAAATCTCGCCATTTTGTTCTATTGACCCAGAGCGGTGTGCTGTTATGCCATTTTTCAAATTTAAATAAGCTGTATGCTCGGTACTGATTTGGTCACCCCCCCACCAAATCATCCCTAGTCCTTCACGTAAATAGTTTAACCATGTTTTTGCAACGTCCTGTGGCTCTAACTTGCGGTCCTTTGCATGATCAAGCAGTGATCTTATAAAAAATATTGGACCGTTTGCATCGTCATCAGCTGAAAAAACATTATAATCCTTCACATAATCCGTAATATCTCCAAAGACATCCTGAATCATTTCCGCGGTCCATTCAGGTGGCTCCACTGGTGCACCTAACCGTATACCAGCATTCATCGCTAAAATACTTGCATATACTTTTTCTAAATAATCGTTTGGGATCATCATATGGCCCCCCCATTAATGCCCAATAATTCCTTCCTGTTTCCGAATGATTTGTAAATCCTTTTTAATAATTTGTTTTGCTACTTCTCCAAAGGAAGTCGCCTCGTTATCAAAATTAATCTGGTTCGTCCTTGAAAGTAAGTCTATGTCTTCCTCTTCAATAAATTTTGTTCCATACATCGCCCCCAAAATCACTCCCACCATTACACCGATTGAATCTGTATCTCTACCAGAATTGACACCATCTAAAATCGACTTATAGTATTCTCCATCGTTATAAACGATAAAGGCTAATGCCAATGGCAATTCTTCAATAGAGAATAACCGGCTTGGTGTATAATGATTCGAAGGAATTCCAACCTTCTCTATTTTGCGGTGCACATCATCACCCATTGGAGAAAAAGGGGCAATGCTGTCATGTAAGCTCTTTACTAATTCATGGTAGGAGCATTTACGTTTTTTTAATTCCTCCGCTTTTGTAGTAAGCGCTATTATCGCTTGCTTTGTGCCATCCTTGGCGACAGTAATAGCCGTTTCAACAACATTCTCTACTGTTGCATTCGGTGTAAACGCACATGCGACACATGCTGCCAAAACTCCAGCCGCTTCAAGGCCATAGCTTACTTGATGGCCAGAAGCAAATGCTATTGCTTCATTATATGCAGCAAGTGGGTTTCCTGCGTTTACTATTCCAATAGGAGCAATATACATCGCGGCACCACAGTTCACCATATTTCCTATGCCACCTTGTCGAGGCTCACAATTAGCAAGGACATGGCGAAGGAAAATATGTTTTTCTGGATAAAATAAGCGATCTAATATAGGTGCCTTTCGATTAAATTCAGGAATAAAGGTTTTACGAAAGGCAATCTCTTTAGTAAATTCATTTGCCAGATCATAGGCATCTAAATGACGCTTTTCTGTTTTATAGACACGACAAAGGGCTAATGTCATCAAGGTGTCATCAGTAATAATCCCATTGCCACGTCTTTTACCAAGTGTTGCATCTTCGCCCAATGCTTCCTTATACCAAAGTGTTTTTAAGCTTGTCACATAGCCATACTTTTCTTCAATTTCTTCACGTGACAATTTTTCAATAGGAGCACCGAGCGCATCGCCCAGTGCTGTTGAAATCAAAACCCCTTTTACACGTTCTTCAAATGATATCATTCATAACATTCCTTTATTTAATCGTTTCGTTCGCTAGCTTTGTAATGCCCTCTCCTCCGGCTGCATACCACTCTTCTACAAATGTATCGAACTCATCGATTGAAATTTTCCCCGTAATAATATCAGCCGCATATTCTTTGTATAAATTCTCCATCGCATCCCATTGGCTAATGTACTCTTCTGGAATTGTGAAATCATTGTCTGCTACATAAGTATCAACGATTGCATTTGTAGATGCCTGACCTGGAGGGCTCAATAAAGGCGTTTCAGAACTGATCGGTGTATCTAGCTTCACATCTTGCGGCTCCCAGAAGCGAGAAAACCATTCAGAATAGAACTTCTCAGTTAACACGACTTCATCCCCTTCAATCGTGTATTGCTCTCCCTCATACCCTAGTAAATCAAGCTTCATCCCTTCAGGACTTGCTAAAAAATCTAAAATTTCAAATGCAATGTTTTTGTTTGCTGATTGTGACGAAATGGCAAGTCCTCGTGGCTCCTTAGTAACACTCGTTGCAGCATAGCCCGATGAAACACCAGATGCACTTGGTAAAACAGTTAACTCAGCTCTCTCGCCATTTACAGCTACTGTGCGAGTATTATATAAATCGATTACTTTTCCATTTGTTCCAACGATAACGCCTGCTTTATTATTATAGAAATCATCTTCTTTAACGTCCCATTGCTTCGTTAAATATTGGTTATCTAGTAAACCAGCTGCATACAGCTCCGCATAGTATGCTAGCTTTGCTTTTTCAGCCTCAGATACTTTTTTGTACACATAGCTGCCATTATCATCTTCTAGCCATGTCGAAGTAACTCCAAATGCCATGTTAAAGATAAAATCCAATTCCGCAATATCCCCAGCAACAGTTACACCATAATCAGACAATCCCTTATCAACCATCTCCTCGAAGAAGGCCTTATAATTCTCTGGAGATGGGTCTGCTAATAAGCTTTCTGATGTGGATAGCTGCTCTAAATAATCCGTACGAACAACCGGCACCTTATGATTAATTGGCTTTACCCATAATAGATATGGATAATTCTCCAATCTTGTGACATTATGTTCATATAAAATATTCTTTAAATATTCAGAGCCCTCGATATACGGCGTCAAATCCTCCAACAACCCTTGAGATGCAATTTGTTCGTCACTGCCCTGGAAGTAAATAATGTCTGGAATTTCGCCACTATAAAGAAGTAAATTTAACTTTTCAGCATAATCGCCTTGTGCAATTTCCACAATATTAAACTCAACATCCAAGTCCCTATGCTCTTTTAAAGCGACCTCTAATGCATCATAGTATTTTACTGAAGCCTCACTCGATGGACCATCATCTTTATAAGCAATCGTAATAACTGTTTTTCCATCCTCTGTCACTTCTGGTTCTGCAATTACTTCTTCCCCTTTGTCACTGCAAGCTACTAAAAAAACTGCCAACAACCCAAATAACATGAACCCCCAAACTTTTTTCACCCTTTAACCCCCTGTTTATATTTATTTATTCTTTTACTCCACCATCCATAGTCCCCTTTGTAAAATACTTAAGGATAAGTGGATAAAGTAATAACATTGGAATAACAGCAACCACAATTGTTGCTGACTGTAGAGACCCAAAATCCAGAGTTGCCAATAATTCAGGAGTCATCCCCTCTACTCCCTTTAATAACGTTGTATTGTCCTGTGTTACAACGAACTGGCGTAATACAACCTGAAGTGGCCATTTATTTGGATCTGATAAATAGATTGTGGCACGGAAATATTCATTCCAATGATATACCCCATAAAATAAGGCTAATGTGGCAAGGGCTGGCTTTGAAAGCGGCAGCATAATTCTCGTGAAAATTCGAAAATGTCCCGCGCCGTCTATTTTTGCCGCTTCTAATATACTAGTAGGTACCTCCTGGAAAAAACGCATTAAAATAAAGAGATAATAAACATTAATCGCCTTATATAAAATGACGGCTGCATAGGAATTTAACAAATGCAAATCCTTCATAAGCAAATATTCAGTAATCATGGAAGGTTCAAATACCATAATAGCTATCAAAACTACTAAAACAATTCGCTTTCCAACGAATTCGGTTCTAGCTAAAACATAGGCAGTAATCGACGTTAAAAATAGGTTTAACAAGGTACCCACAATCGTGATAAACACTGAGTTAAAAATACTTTTTAATATAAATGGATTGGACATGATAATTTCATAGTTGATAAGGGAAAATCCTTTAGGCAACACGCCTAGTCCAGATAATTCGCTGACTCTCGCTGGATCAGATAAGGACAGCGCAAGTATATTCAATATCGGAATTAAGACAGCTAATGTAAATAAAAATAAAATAAATTGAATGATCGTCTTTGTCATACTAAATTGCCTCATCTTAATTCCCCCTTACCATACGCCTTTTCTGGTTAATCGCTTCGACAAGAAGTGAGTGCCCAATATCAATACCAAGCCGATGACACCCTTAAATAAGCCTGCTGCTGTGGCATAGGAATATTGTCCATTCAAAATTCCGATTCTATAAACATACGTATCTAAAATATCGATAACGCTCAAAACAGAATCATTCATAAGGTTAAATACTTGGTCAAAGCCTGCACTCATAAAGAACCCTAAATTTAATATAAACAATGTAACGACTGTACTCATCAGTGCTGGTAACGTGATATAACGCATTTGTTGAAGGGTTGAAGCCCCATCGATTCGGGCTGCTTCATAAAGTGAGGGATTTATTTTAAGAATAGCTGCCAAATACAGAATGGAATCCCAGCCTGCACTTCGCCACATTTCTGAATACACAAGCACCCATCTGATATGCTCTTTACTTGTCATATAGTCAAGTGAAGGGAGCTGGAAGAAATCTCGAATAACATTTACTCCTCCATTTACTGGATTTAGCAATGTAATCCAGATTCCTGCTATAACCACCCATGATAAGAAGTGAGGTAAATAAGAAACAGACTGGACATATTTTCGATATGGACCAAAACGCAATTCATTTACTAAAAGCGAAACAAGTATCGGTATTGGAAAAATAAAAATAATTTTCATGGTACTGATGATAACGGTGTTCATAAAAACATCCTTGAAGGCTGGTGAGCTAAATAGCTGTTCAAAATGCTTCATGCCAACCCAGACATTTTCACCGATTATTCGATAATCCTGAAAGGCTAGCTTCATGTTGACAATAGGTATAATGTGGAATATTACAAAGTAAAGCATTCCGGGCAAAAGCATCAAATAGAGTATCCAATCCTTTCGAATACGTTTTAAGCTGCTTATTTTTCTCATCCCCTCACCCCTTTCTTCACATTTCACTCATTTTATAGCTCGAGATTCATCAATGGAGCATGCTGCTGGGCGCCATATACATCTCTATCCCCAGGGCTCCCTGAGGAGATTTTTCTAGCAATAGTTATTTTTATGCCAAGTGCTTGATCGAAATAAACTAGATGATGAATATCTTTGATCGGCAAATTATAAATCTCTGCAATGGTCTCTTTTGAGATAATCCCTGAATTCTTTACTTCCTCATAGACTGATTTGTCATCAAATAAAACATCCAAAGTGATTTCAAAGGGTCCTGCATTTTTACTTCGCAGGATTTTCGCTTTTTCAACTAATTTGACCATACTTATACCTCCACAATTTCCAGAAGGAATGGATCACGGCTAATCTGCATTAAATGATAAATTGAAAACTCATAGACAGGACCAAATTCAATATCACTTGGCGCAAATGGGAACGCTAAATTTCCTGCTGAGGATTTTCGCCCCTGGTAGCCATAATGTAAAAAGGTAGATCTTACATTGGCACAAATTGAATTGGCAAGCTCCTGATCCTTTGCTAATACCTCAAACATGACTCCAATTTCGTGTCCATTGAAGGAGCTTGGCTCTTGCTCCCCTAATACGGCATCCTTCCCATAGTGATAAAAGTTTACCTGATAGTCAGCCTCCGAAATCTCAGCGAAATAACTTTTCACTTGCACAAGGACTTCCTTTTCTACCTCTTCCAATTGAGAGATTAGTAACGGATCCCGAACACCAGCAATCACAAATGTACGAAAGGCAACCTGTCGGGCTCCTTCTAGCTTGATTTTCATTTCTTTATCCGGGAGGTATTGACTGTTTCGAACCTCAATAATCCCCTCTGCTACTTCATTGAATTCACATTCTTCCAGATTTAATGTAAAGCCAGGCCCATGCAATATAAAGGGATGCTCTTTTTCATAAAAGGTATGTGCTGCAACGCTTGTTGGAGTGCATTTTCGAATCGGGTTTAATGCCTTCACAGTAAAGGAGTCATGGTAAAGCGTCCCTAAAATACTGTCCTTAGTTGTTCCAGGCTCGGCACATAAAGCACCACACTCCAATATCTTTCCTAAATGATAAGACAAGCCGGGATCCATCCCATGATAAATGCCTAATGCAGCAAAAGGAGATGGATCATAGCTTCTACCACATAGGATAATGTCACATTTTTGTTTTAATGCTTTTAAAATTGGTTCATGCCCCATCTGTGCCACAATTGTTTTTGTATCTAAAATCTTCTCTTTTGTAAGCTGGGGAATATTGGCACTTAATGGTGTAATGCGCCCCTCCTCTAGAGCATTAATAATCGTTTGTTGCTTAAAATCAGCCCATATAATACCGATTTTTGCATGGGTGCTTCGTTCAGCTAAAATCTCCCTTACTACCTCAAGAGTTAGCTCTACATGTGTTTTCGCACCAGCTCCACCTGAGGAACCGATGATAACTGGAATTCGATGCTGTAAGCCCTTTTCTAAAATAATGGACAAATCCTTTTTGAGGGCTCGTCGACTCACAATTGAAACATTGGCTCCTAATTTGTGAGGACCTGCGTCTGTTGACCCTGCATCTACTACAATTCCATGAATCTTTTCCTGGAAAGCTTTTAAAAAAGGTTCTTTTGGAAATCCATATCCGAGAATGCCACAAGGAGATAGTATTTTTATGCTGTTTTGCATCTATTTCCTCTCCATTTCTTGACCATTTTTGTAATCGGTTACACTCTAAGAAAAAAGGATTGGAACCAATTACTTTACCAAAACCTGTCTACTATTTTATTTTTTCCATTCGTTCCTTAACCTGTGCTAGCGTTGGCATACCACCCTGTGCCCCTATTTTCTCTACAGATAACGAAGCAGTCGCGTTAGCAAATGTTAAAGCCTCTTCAAGAGAGAAATCATTTGAAATCGCATAAGCAAAAGCGCCATTAAAGGTATCGCCCGCACCAGTCGTATCAGTCACTTCGCTCTTATAGCCAGGCACCTTAATAAGCTTTTTCCCATTGTGATAACAAACTCCATTTTCTCCAAGGGTTACAATTACTTTGTTAGGGAATTGTTCAATTACGTCTTCCACCTTATCTCCAAAAATAGTCTCAAGCTCATGTTCGTTTGGAGTTAAATAGTCCACTAATTCCATCCACTCTAATCTAAAAAGACTAGCAGGTGCAGGATTAAGTATCACTTGTATACTTTTTTGTTTACATTTTTCCAATACATATTCAACAGTTTCAGCTGGAATTTCAAGCTGCATGACAACTAGGTTACTATTATTTATATGCTCCCAATGTTCATCAATCACTTCTTTTGTTACTTCTGAATTAGCACCCGGAACAACAATGATGCGGTTATCCTTTTCATGAAGAATAATATTAGCTATTCCCGTTGAGACATTCCCATGTTGCAAACCCTTAACATTCACATTCTCTTGAACTAACTGCTTAAAAAGATATTCTCCAAAGGGATCTCTTCCAACTCTACCAACAAACGAAATATCACCACCAAGCCTAGAAATGGCTACGGCTTGATTCGCTCCTTTTCCACCAGGATTCATTTCAAAAAAAGAGCCTAACATAGTTTCTCCCTTTTTTGGGAAAACCTCAGTCCCAACCGTTAAATCCATATTTATACTTCCGATTACTGTAATCATGCTTATAACCCCTTCTCGCTGTACTCCGTATAAATTAGATTAGGCAAAATTCGTTGTCCTCATAAAAGGATAGAAATGGAATGCTCAGCTCATGCATAAAATAATCGTATATTCTCTAGTCCTATAACCCATCCACTTTA
This sequence comes from Ureibacillus chungkukjangi, assembly GCF_044795995.1. Classification (NCBI taxonomy): domain Bacteria; kingdom Bacillati; phylum Bacillota; class Bacilli; order Caryophanales; family Caryophanaceae; genus Ureibacillus; species Ureibacillus chungkukjangi. The sequence continues at coordinate 2,708,993 of NZ_CP085009.1, forward strand.
CGAGCTAATTTTATATTCTATGCGTGCTTTTTCTAAAATTTGAAATGGATTACCCGAAAAGTTTTTATAGAGGAGGAAGTTTATGGAAGCTTTAGCTTTAGAAAATATTTGTAAAACCTATGCTGACGGCTCTCAGGCAGTTAGCAACTTTAATTTACTAGTAGAAGAAAAAGAGTTTATTGTACTAGTGGGACCATCTGGCTGTGGGAAATCTACAACTCTACGAATGATTGCTGGACTTGAAGAGATTACAGATGGTACCTTGCGTATTTCTTCCAAACAAATGAACGAGGTTGCCCCTAAGGATCGAGATATTGCGATGGTATTCCAAAACTATGCGCTCTACCCTCATATGAATGTTTACGAGAATATGGCTTTCGGTTTAAAGCTTAGAAAGTTTTCAAAGAAGGAAATTGATAAAAGAGTAACAGAGGCTGCTGGCATTTTAGAGCTTACTAACCACTTAAAGAAAAAACCCTCCTCCCTATCAGGTGGTCAAAGACAGCGTGTTGCTTTAGGCCGTGCCATTGTGAGGGATGCCAGTCTATTTTTAATGGATGAACCGCTATCGAATTTAGATGCAAAGCTACGTGTCCAAATGCGTGCAGAAATTTCAAAGCTTCATCAACGCTTAGGGACTACAACTGTCTATGTAACACATGACCAAACAGAAGCAATGACAATGGCAACCCGTCTAGTGGTGATGAAGGATGGCATCATCCAACAAATAGGCTCACCAAAAGAAGTTTATGACCTGCCAAATAATATTTTTGTAGGCGGATTTATAGGAGCACCTGCGATGAACTTTTTTGAAGGAAAAATTGAAAATGACCATTTCCTAATGGAAGCCTATCAATTTAGAATTCCTCAAAATAGATATAAAAAGTTAAAGTCATTGGGCTATGAGGGGAAAACAATCAAATTAGGCATTCGACCAGAATATATTAATCAAAATACAATTTTAAAGGATTCTCCAAATTTGGTGAGAGAAAAAGTTCTGGTGGCAGAATTAACAGGCTCCGAGCTGATGCTCCATTCGATGATAGGAGACCAACCCTTTATCGCCCGAGTCCACCCAGATACAATCGCTTCCCCAGGTGACGAAGTAGAACTGTACTTAGAGATGGAGAAAGCACATTTCTTTGATGTGGAGACAGAAGAACGAATTTGAATGCTGGTAATCTTAGAATAGAATCGTTGGTTAGTAAGATTTTTAAAAAGAAGAATACAAGCAAAAAGGCAGCTAACTAGTAGATTAGTTGCCTTTTTACTTGGTTGGGGATAGGGGGCTTCAATTCAAGGGGCTGTCGGTTGTCTGACGCGTTTTGGGCAGATAAAAAACTGTATCCACATCCACATAAATACAGTTTTTTTGTCTGTTTTACTTGCATTTTAACTATTTAATTTTTAATATAATTTTCCCTTTAGCTCTACCAGCTTCTGCATATTTCATCGCCTTTTGAGCATCCTCAAAAGGAAAGACTTTATCAATGACAGGCTTGATTTTTCCCGCTTCAATATAGTTTGCAATAATTTGTAATTGCTCACCGCTTGGCTCCATGAACAAAAATGTATATTGAACATTATGCTTTTTTTCAAGAGCAGTGAGCTTTTTACTTGCTACTGCAAACAGGAAGGTTTTAAACAATCCCGAACCATATTTCTTCGCAAAGCGAGCATTCGGTAATCCAGAAACGGAAACAATATTCCCTCCGTCTTTGACAATGCTAAACGATTTTTCAAGAATCTCGCCCCCAAGAGTATCAAATACCGCATCGTAATTTTTCAATATATCTTCAAACTTTTCTGTTTTGTAATTAATAATTTTATCTGCGCCAAGAGAATTTACTAAATCTGTTCCCGCCGCACTTGCTGTCGTCGCAACAGTGGCTCCCATTAACTTTGCGAGCTGAATTGCGAAAGTTCCGACACCACCAGCCCCAGCTTGAATTAAGATCTTTTGTCCTTTTTGTAATTGTAAAATGTCTTTAAACGCTTGATATGTAGTTAACCCAACCAACGGAATCGAAGCTGCTTCTTCAAAGGTTAAAATCTTAGGTTTTAAGGCAATATCATCTTCATGTACAGAGATATATTCAGCAAAAGTACCAATTTTACTTTTACGTGGACGTGCATATATTTCGTCACCGACTTTAAAACGAGTTACCTTTGCGCCAACTTTTACTACAACACCCGAAAAGTCATTTCCAAGAATAAGAGGCATTTTATATTTAAGTAATAATTTCACTTTCCCATCACGTATCTTAAAATCAACCGGATTAACACTAGCTGCATGAATTTCTGCAAGTACCTCATTATCAGCAATTTCTGGTGTAGGCAATTCTGCCATACGCATTTGAACCTTTCCGTATTTATCTATGACCATCGCTCTCATGTCTATTCCCCCAAATAATGTATTTTAAATTCTAAATTTCAATAAAAATCTTCCAAAAACTTATCAATATCGTTCACTAGATTTTTTAATAAACCTATTTTGGTACGTATATTTATATAGTAAAAATTCATTGTCCCTTCCTTACGCATTAAAATGACACCGGCTTCTCGTAAAATCTTAAGATGATGTGAAACAGCAGGTCGAGATAGATGTGTTTGTTCAGTAATCTCACCTACACGCAATCCGGTTTGACATTCAGTTCCCATTAAAACTAAAAGAATAGATTGACGGGTTTCATCACCAATCGCCTGTAATACTTTTTGAGAATGAATAAAATCTTCTTTGATACGATTTAGTTGGTCTTGTTTATTCAATGAAATCCCTCCAATAGTCAGTCGAATAGTTTAAGTTAACGAACCATATCACCGAACACAACGATATAATATAGTTAAGTTTGGTGCAATATTGAGAAAGTAAATCGAGACGAATGAAATTTCACTTCAAATACAAAGCTTTGGTTTCATCTATTGATGCCAATATAAAAAGCACCTTCCTTGTACTGGGAAAGTGCCGACTAGCTGCAACATTCAGTAAATTTAACACCCATTAAAAGGTTAAATCATCCATATTTGTTAGTTGAATATTTAATAACCTATAGATAACTTTTTACTAATCCAAAAACTCCCCCTTTGAATTTCAGTTGTTTTCTCAATGATTATTTTACTCAGTTTTATTTTTGTAAGAACCTCTCTTCATTTCCTACTATTTCTTTGGAGATTTTTCGCAAATAACACACCACCAAGAATAGCTATGGTCATCCCAAAAAATTTGATAGTAAAATTAATAAAATTGCTACCATCCGTTAATTGAAAACTAGCCACAAAGCTCCCAAAAACAATTATTAAAATACCTATGATCATTTTACTTTTCATAGTTCTCCCCCTTAGCCAACCTATACCTCTAAAGTAGCAATCGTTTATCTAACCCTTTCATTTGTTTCTATTGGTAAGTGCAAAAATTCATTAATCAGAAAAACTTGTAAAAATGGCTGACCTCCACAAGAGAAGCCAGCCCATTTCTTATTCTAAATACCCTGATAAAACTCTAGCATATGGAGAGTTTGATGGAAGGATAATCACTGTGTCTTCCCCGATTGTCTTTTTATAGGATTCGAGTGTTCTGTATAATCCATAGAATTCTGGGTCACGTGAGAAGGCAGAGTTATAAATTTTGGCTGCCTCTGCTTCCCCTTGTGCACGGATGACAGCAGCATCTTTATTTGCTGTTGCTATTAATTCACTAACTTCACGATCCGTTTGGGCAACACGCTCATTCTTTACTGCATCCCCTTCAGATAGATATCTCTGAGCAATTGATTCCCGTTCAGAAATCATTCGCGTATAGACGGATTGTTCATTCTCCTGTGGTAAATCTGTACGACGAATACGGACGTCAACCACTGCTATTCCAAAATTACCATTTTCCAGAGCCTTATTTACTTCTTCCGTTACACGGTCATTTATACTACCACGCTCGGAATTTTCATCATTTATAATTTGGTCGTAATTTAATTGTCCCAGCTGTGTACGCAGTACGGAATAAATATATTCCTCCATTCGAGACTCAGCATTTATGAGCGTCCCAGCATTAGAAATTAACGATTTCGGATCTGTAACACGCCATACTGCATAGTTATCAATAATAATTCTCTTCTTATCTAATGTGTTAATCTCTTCTTGTGTCATTTCGTATGTCATCAAGTTTTTTGGAAGGGTAGTTACACTTTGGATAAATGGAATTTTAATATTTAAGCCAGGTTCTTCCTCATATTTTACAACTTCTCCAAATTGACGAACGACCTTGTACTCATTTTCTTTCACAACATAAACATTCCCTATTACAATAATAATTACAGCAAAAATGGCAGTAAGGAGGATAGCCGTTTTGGCGAATTGCCGTCCATTAAACGGCTTTTTCTCCTTCACAATCTTCGTATCATTTGGGTCGTTTGAATTTTTCTTTTTGTTTTTATTATTTCCGAAAAGCGATTTAGCCACTTTTTCTAAATCACCATCAAATTGATTGTTGTTGTTACTCATTGCTTATCGCTCCCTTCAGAGGATTCTTCTGTTTTGACAGGAGAGGTTGCCGTTGGTTGAAGCGGTAAATATTTTAAAGTTTCACCATCATCATTCATGATATAGATCTGAGTATTTGGTAAAACATTTTCTAAGGTTTCAAGAATTAAACGCTGTCTAGTAATATCTTTATTGCCTTCATATTCTTTATATAAATCATTGAAGATTGCAACTTCCCCCTCGGCTTGCTGAATACGGGCAATTTTTTCCCCCTCAGCACGAGACTTAATAGCACTTACTTCACCCTGTGCTTCACTTAATTTTTGATTTTTATATTTTGCTGCTTCATTTGTTTTCGTGCTTTTCGTTTCACGAGCATCTGTTACAGCAGTAAAGGCTGCACGTACTTCCTCATTTGGTAACTCGACGTCCTGAAGCTTTACACCCAGGATACTTACGCCAATATCATATTTATCGACTAATGACACTAATAAATCTCGAGTAAATAATTCAATATCCGCTTTTCCGTTTGTTAATGCATTATCAATAGTAGAGCTGCCAATTATGGAACGAATCGCACTAGAAGTGGCATTATGTAGTATTTGTTTTGGATCTTCGGAGTTAAAGAGATATTTCTTCGGATCTGTAATTTTCCATTGTACGACTAAGTCTGTAAGTACAATATTTTCGTCACCTGTAATCATTTTTGTTTCATTGTCATAGGATTCAATCACGCCATCCTCGGTCTGTTCATAGCCAAACTGCAAACTATACGTTTCCTTTGAAAGGATTTCTACCTTTTGTACTGGCCATGGTAATTTAAAATGTAATCCTGAATCTGTAATGGTTTCATCCGCTTGACCAAAAGTAATCACAACTGCCTGCTCTGACTCATCTACTGTATACCAGGAAGTAAAAACTGCTATCAGTGCAACGATTGAAAACAAACTTAGTCCAGTGATTAACAAAGTACGCTTTACACTCATCTTGTTGTCCCCCTAAATTGTAAAATTTTGTTTCTTAATACATTTACGGATAACTCTCCGATAAGTTTCAACAAAAAAAGAAAATGCCCCTACATTGGGACATTTCCTTTTTGTATATATCTATTTACTATATTTGAAACAGGGGGGTTTCTATAAATAATCATAGGGTAGAAATATGAAGTAACAATAACAATATTGTAAATCTATTGTTAAGTTATTTTTTTAATGGAATTAAGACCTTCATGCAAGTACCTTTTCCAACCGTACTTTCTACAATGATCTTCCCATGATGAGCTTCTACTAAGTGTTTTACAATCGCTAGCCCTAATCCTGTACCTCCAGAATTACGACTCCGTGCTTTATCAATACGATAGAATCGTTCAAAAATACGAGCAATCTCATTCTTCTCAATGCCCATTCCCTGATCCTCTACCTCGATAATTCCATACTCACTATTCGCTTTTATGCGTAAAGTAATAGTTGTATTTTCCGGAGAATAAGTAATAGAGTTTGTAATTAGATTCGTGAAAATTTGAATCAGTCGATTAAAATCACCCATGACCATCACATCTCGCACAATATCTACATCAAACTGCATGTTCTTTTCATCCATTCGTGGGCTCGTTAACTCCACTGAGCGAATCAATACCTCCTGCAGGCTGGCAGGCATTATATTCACAGAGAAGCCATGCTGTTCAATTTTCGATAATTCAAGTAAATCTTGAATAAGCATTTGAAGTCTATTACTTTCCTGATAGATGATATCTAAAAATGAAATAAGCATCTTTTCATCTTTAAATGCACCATCTAACAGGGTTTCTGAAAATCCTTTAATGGAGGTAATCGGTGTTCTTAATTCATGAGATACGTTTGCCACAAAGTCCTTCCGTATTTGCTCCAGACGGATGAGCTCAGAAATGTCATGCATAACGATTACTACACCTAGCCAACGCCCATGATCTCCTACAACAGGTGCTCCATATATTTGTTTGTATTGAATTTCCTGATGGATTTCCACTTCAATTTGTTTACGATATGGAAGCTCTGTTAAGAAAACATGGTCGATAAACTTTTCAATCTCACTTGGCAGCCCTAGCGTTAAAAAGTTGAACCCCTTCACTTCATCGATGGATAGCTCAAAGCCTTCAAGAAATTGACGATTTACAATCGAAACGGTGGCTTCACGGTCAATCATAATTAGTGCACTACCCATATTTTCAATAAGGGTTTTTAAACGCTCTTCTTCAATTTCTCTTATTTTCTCAATTTCCTGCAGGTTCCTTGCCAAAATATTAATGGAATTTCTCAACTCCACGATACTAACAGGTCCAAGTGCATATGCTCTTGCACGATAGTTCCCTTTTGTTAACTCTCTTGCTGTTAGTGTTATATTTTCAATTGGGTCCAATAAGTTTCGTATTAGATAATTCGCAACAAAGCAAATTAGTACAAAGCATAGGAAAATCAAGAAAGCTATGATAGAAGCGAACTGTCTCCGTGTCTCCTCAATACTTTCCATATCAAAAACAAGACTATTTTTGGTTCCAAAGTTTTCGATGATAAAAGGAAAAAGCTGACCTAAAATAAAGCCAAGGACAGCTAAAATCGAACCTGTTAATATCATGAAGGTAACAAACAATCGGTTACGATATGCCTTCATAGGCTTTTTGGCTCCTCAAATTTATAGCCGATTCCTCTTATAGTTTTGATAAATTTTGGCTTGCGGCTATTTTCCTCAATTTTATCTCTCAAATGACTGATGTGGACATCAACAATTCTTGTATCCCCAGCAAAATCATAATTCCATACTGCACTTAGAAGCTGATCTCTTGTTAGCACACGATTTTTATTTTCTAAAAGATAAACAAGTAGTTCAAACTCTTTTGGTGTAAATTCCAAGGACTCCTCATCCAGAAAAGCTTCGAAACGATTTGGATAGACTTGTAGTTTTCCAAATTGATACACAGCATTTTCCGGCTCTTCTTCCTCTTGAGGCAAAACTGGTGTAAAACGACGCAAAACAGCTTTTACACGTGCAATTACTTCACGAGGACTAAAGGGCTTCGTCATATAATCATCTGCACCAAGCTCTAAGCCTAAAACTTTATCAAACTCATCATCTCGAGCTGTAAGCATAATGATAGGAATATTGCGTCTTTGACTGCGTAACTCCTTACAAACTTCCATTCCATCCATAGTAGGAAGCATTAAATCTAATAAAATCAGATCAGGTGAGTGCTCAATTGCCATATCAAGGCCAACTTTCCCATCATGTGCAAGGAGCACCTCATATCCACCACGCTCTAAATTGTACTTTAATAATGTTGCGATTGATACTTCATCTTCTACGACTAAAATTGTTTTTAACATAAGTAACCTCCAATGATGATTTGAAACCCCCATTTCAAATCAGAAAACAAAACTCTAATAAGGTGGTACTACTTTTATAACACCATTTAATACTTGAATTTTTTTATCCTTAAATGCATTCACATAGATTTCCACAAAATTTTGAGCGAAATCAATATGCTGTACTTCAAGTAAAAGCTCAATTGTTTCGTAATGATACACAGGCTCTAAATAAATGATGTTTTGCTCACGAATATGAGAACCTGGTCCAGGCAGGTGCTTGGATATAGCAGAAGTAATGATGCCATTTAACATAATTGCAGGAACTATCGGCTTTTTATAAGGTGTATCAAGCGCATAGTCATGTTGAATGTATAGCGGATTATTATCATTTGTTAAACCTAAATACAGAAGCAAATCTTTATCTTCAATCTTTTCATTTAACTGAAGCTTTTCGCCAACAATGATTTCATCAATCTTCTTTCCTAATTTCAAACCCTTACGTAGCAGCAATTAAGCAGCAACCCCTTTTCTTCACGGTTACCTTCATATTATCAATTTTTACTGAAAATAACAATCTCTAGAAGTTTTGAAAGAATTTAGTTAACTTAAGGAGATATGATTTGAAGGATACGTTCTGTTGAAGAACATATTAGTCTTACCCACTTATACTTTTTATGACAACTTTTATAGTACACCCTAATAATTAAAAAAATCGAGTGAGAATATTCCCACTCGACTCTTTAGAGAAGCATTTATTAACCTAATATACTCATTACTTCTCGAACAGCTTCTGCTGAGACATCCAAAGCTGCTTTTTCTTTATCGGTTAGCTCAAGCTCGAAGATTTTTTCAATTCCGTTTGCACCTAGCAGTGTAGGAACGCCGAGATAGATGCCATTATAGCCGTATTCACCCTCTAAATAGGCAATAGAAGGCAAGACGCGTTTTTGGTCTTTAATGATTGCTTCAGCCATTTCAATGAGCGCTGCTGCAGGTGCATAGTAGGCTGAGCCGTTTCCAAGGAGGTTGACGATTTCTCCTCCACCGACTCTGGTGCGTTGTACAATCTCCTCTAAACGTTCTGGAGCAATCAGGGTTTCTAATGGAATTCCCCCGGCATAGGAATATCGAGTCAGTGGAACCATTGTATCCCCATGTCCTCCTAATACAAAACCTCGAATATCCTTTACTGAGATATTTAACTCTTCTGCCACAAATGCACAGAAGCGAGCAGTATCAAGGACTCCAGATTGTCCGATTACGCGACTCTTAGGGAAGCCAGTTTCCTTAAATACTGTATAGGTCATTGCATCAACTGGATTTGTTAAAACAAGGATGGTTGCATTTGGCGAATGTTTGGCAATCTCACTTGCAACAGATTTCATGACCTTTTGATTGATTTGCACTAAATCATCACGACTCATGCCAGGCTTACGTGCAACGCCAGCAGTAATAATCACTAAATCTGAGTCAGCAGTATCTGTATAATCCGATGTACCTTTTACATGAGCATCAAAGCCTTGTACAGGTGCTGCCTCCCACATATCTAAAGCTTTCCCTTTTGTTGGGTTTTCACTTTGTGGGATATCTACTAAAACAACATCCCCTAGTTCCTTTTGAGCTGCTAGGAACGCTGCTGTTGCTCCAGTGAATCCTGCACCGATTACAGATATTTTTTTACGTTTTAGAGACATATTGTAAAACACTCCTTTTGAACCTGAGTTTGTTTAGTGCTTATTTATTTTATAAGGGAAGGCCCAAAATAAGCATCCGCCTTCTCCATAAATTAAAGGATTGATTACTTATTTACCCGTCTAAACTCAATATATCCAAAAAAGAAAGAAATAAAAAGAAAGGGTAGCTAATAATTCATAAAGTATTACTACTTTAATCATAAAAGCTACCCATTTTAATATAATTTTAAGTTTTCGAGAAACTAAGAATTAAAGGTTTTTGATTAATTCGTTAGCGAACTCTGAACATTTAACTTCTGTAGCGCCATCCATTAAACGAGCGAAGTCATAAGTTACAACTTTAGAAGCAATTGTTTTTTCTACAGAGTTAGTGATTAAATCTGCAGCTTCTTGCCATCCTAAGTGTTCAAGCATTAATACACCTGAAAGCAATACTGAAGATGGGTTAACTTTGTCTTGACCAGCATATTTAGGAGCAGTTCCGTGAGTTGCTTCGAAGATCGCATGTCCAGTTACATAGTTAATGTTAGCTCCTGGAGCGATACCGATACCACCAACTTGTGCAGCTAATGCGTCAGAGATATAGTCACCATTTAAGTTCATTGTAGCTACTACGTCGAACTCATTTGGACGAGTTAAGATTTGTTGTAAGAAGATATCAGCGATAGAGTCTTTTACAAGAACTTTACCGGCAGCTAAAGCTTCGTCTTGAGCTTTGTTAGCAGCTTCTACACCTTCTGCTTCTTTAATGCGGTCATATTGATCCCAAGTAAATACTTGATCACCATATTCACGTTCAGCTAAATCGTAACCCCATTGTTTGAATCCACCCTCAGTGAATTTCATGATGTTACCTTTGTGTACTAAAGTTAAAGATGGACGGTTATGCTTAATAGCATACTCAATAGCAGAACGTACTAAACGTTCAGTACCTTCTTTAGAAACTGGTTTAATACCGATACCTGAAGTTTCTGGGAAACGGATTTTGTTAACACCCATTTCTTCTTTTAAGAAGTTGATTACTTTTTTCACTTCTTCAGAACCTTGAGCATATTCGATACCAGCATAGATATCTTCAGTGTTTTCACGGAAGATTACCATGTCAACATCTTCTGGTTTTTTAACTGGAGAAGGTACACCTTCGAAGTGACGTACTGGACGTAAGCATACATATAAGTCAAGTTGTTGACGTAATGCTACGTTTAAAGAACGAATACCGCCACCGATTGGAGTTGTAAGAGGACCTTTAATAGCGATTAAGTATTCGTTGATTTTATCTAAAGTTTCTTGTGGTAACCATTCACCAGTTTGGTTGAATGCTTTTTCACCAGCAAGTACTTCTAACCATTCAATTTTCTTTTCACCATTGTAAGCTTTTTCAACAGCTGCGTCGATTACGCGAGATGCTGCTACCCAGATATCTGGACCAATTCCGTCACCTTCGATGAAAGGAATTGTTGGATTATTTGGTACCTGAAGTGCACCGTTTTCTACTACAATTTTAGACATGGATGTTGCCTCCCTATTTTCATAAATCTAGGACTGTGATTTCACAGTCCTAGACAATTTTAACATATATTCGAAAAATTATCTTTCCTCGATTGATACGTATTTTTGCATTCCTGGTCCAACATATTCTGCACGAGGACGAATTAAACGATTATTTGCATATTGCTCTAAGATATGTGCAATCCAACCTGAAGTACGAGAAACTGCGAAGATTGGTGTGAATAAGTCATGTTCGATTCCTAATGAATCATAAACTGATGCTGAGAAGAAATCTACGTTAGCTGGAAGATTTTTTTGCTCAACGATCATGTCATGAATTTTTACCGACATATCATATAATTCTGGCTTACCAGTTAATTTAGTTAACTTTTCGCTCATTACACGTAAGTGTTTTGCACGTGGGTCTCCTTTGCGGTATACGCGGTGACCGAAGCCCATGATTTTTTCTTTGTTGTTTAATTTAGTTTGGATATAGTTCTCAACATTATCAAGTGAACCAATTTCAGATAACATTTTCATAACTTGCTCGTTAGCTCCACCGTGAAGAGGACCTTTTAAAGCACCAATTGCAGATGTAATACCAGAGTATACATCTGATAATGTAGCTACACATACACGTGCAGTGAATGTAGAAGCGTTTAATTCATGGTCAGCATGTAAAACTAATGCTTTGTTGAATGCTTCGATTTCGATTGGTGCTGGCTCTTTACCATGTAACATATATAAGAAGTTTGCAGCATATCCTAATTCAGGTTTTGGTGCAATTGGTTCTAAACCTTTACGGATACGAGAGAAACCAGTTACTACAGTAGCAATTTTAGCTTGTAGACGAATTGCTTTACGGTAGTTAGCTTCAGTAGACATTTCGTCTGCTTCTGAATCATAAACACCTAATAATGAGATAGCTGAACGTAATGCAGCCATAGGGTGAACTGTATCTAATGGATATGTTTTGAATTGGTCAAAGATTGCTTGAGGTACTTCAGCATTGTCCGCTAAGCTTTGAGTTAACTCAGCTAATTCGGCTTTGTTTGGTAAACGTGTATGCCAAAGTAAATATACTACCTCTTCAAATGTAGCATTTTCAGTTAAATCATCAATATCATATCCAACGTATGTAAGTGTGTCATCGATAATTGAACTGATTTTAGTTTCTGCAGCTACGATACCTTCTAAACCACGTGTTGCTGTCATAAAAAATCGCTCCCTCTTGTATAAAAGTTTTTAGTTGTAAGTGCTTTCTTTTTGTAGCACTCAATTATTCTGCTCATGTGAACCTATAAGTAAATCGCTTACATCTCATATTATAATAAATTTTGACGTCTTTGTGAATGAAATTAAATGAAATTAAGAAAAAACTGATTAGTTAATGAAAATGTTGTTTAAAGAAGAAGAAATTAACTAAAACGAGATATGAATTACATAAAATAGAGGTGGTAAATTTGCAAGCAAGTAAAAAGAACGTCTTTCCTTACAAAAAAAACCTGAAATATTTACTGTTAATTCTATACTTTGCTATTTTATGGCTCATATTACCTGTTTCAATCGCTGTATTTTTTGCCTATTTCTTGTATCCTATCATCAACTTTTTTCATAAGCATTTAAGAATACCATACATATTAAGTGCTATCCTGATTTCCGCATTAATATTCATATCCACTTATGTATTCTTTTTCATGACCGTACAAAGCATAATCGCTATTTACCCAGAAGTAAAGGTTCAAGTCCAAAATTTAGATATTCTTAATTCGGGAGATCATATATTATTAGAAACTATTTTCAATAAGTCTCTTTCCTATATTGATGGTGCCATTATGGGCATTGCGAATGTATTGCAGGATATCCTATCCTACATCATCGAGCTTTTCATCTTTATCGTGGCTTTCTTCTTTGCCATATTTGAGTCAAAAAACAATCGCTATTGGTTTTTCATCTATGTTCCCAAACAATACCGCGACGAGTGGAAGGGCTATTTTTCAAAAGGTACAAGTCTATTCGGTTACTTCATCTTTGTAGAATTCCAATTATTTATCATTACCTTCTTCTTATTAAGCAGTGGACTTGCCTTAATGCAATTTGAGCATCCAGTGAATAAATCGTTCTTAATATCCTTAGCAGATGCCCTACCATTTTTCGGAATTGGCTTATTTCTAATTCCGATTGCTATTTACTTCTTTGTTATTGGCGAAAAAATTCTTTGTTTAGCTTTAGTCGTTCTATATATATTTATACAGATTACAAGGCAACTCGCTGAGTCTCTATTGTGGGCATCCACATTCCATCTAAGAACTGTACACACCTTCTTTATAAGCGCTGCCTCAATATTACTTTTCGGAGTATATGGAATACTATTAAGCCCATTCCTTTTGCTGATTGCAGTAAAGCTTAAATCAAAATCTATCTATGGACAATAAATACCTGCCCATTCTTAAGCTTCTTTCTTAACCAATAAAATATTGCTGGCTTATATAATTTTCGAGTAAACGGAATAATTAAAGTAAATCCAACAATATCTGTTAGAAATCCTGGTGTTACTAATAGTACCCCACCTACAAAGATTAAAAACGTATCGATTATCGCAACTCCTGGCGGGTTTCCTTTAGATATACTATTTTGGAGATTACGTACAGATTGCATTCCTTGTTTTTTCGCTATAATAACTCCGATTACGCTAGTTAGTATTATCAATAGTAATGTAGTAAATACACCCATTACTTTTCCAACCACTATAAAAATAGCTATTTCAACTAATATTGCTGCTATAAAAGCACCTATTATTTTTCTCAAGATTTCAACCTCCATTTTCTAGAGTATTTCTATAGTATATACGTTCTATCTAGGGTAAAAGTTTCATTTCCATAGAGGTTAAAAAAAGGAGCATACTCATACATTGAGATGCTCCTCTTCTATAGTTTTACATATTATAAAACACTCGCATGACCTTTATAAATTACACCTGTTTCAGCGTCCATTGTAATTTCTTGGCCGTGACGGATTACAGATGTCGCTTCATTTACTCCAACAATGACAGGAATTCCAAGGCTTAAACCTACTACTGCAGCATGACTTGTTAAGCCACCCTCTTCTGTAATAATCCCTGCACATTTCTTTATAGCATCCATCATTTCGCGATCTGTTCCTACAGTTACTAAAATCGCATCCTCTGCATCGTAGCTGCGTGCTTCTTCAGCATTTTTCACAACAATCGCTTTCCCAACGACTGAAAGCTTACCAACACCTTGACCCTTTGCCAATAAATCGCCAATTACATGTACTTTCATTAAGTTTGTTGTACCCGCTTCACCAACTGGTACACCAGCTGTGATAATTACAACATCTCCATGATCTACATGGCCGCGTTTTAATGCTTCATCAACCGATAATTCTAAAATTTCATCGGTTGTTGTCACTTTAGGTGTAACAATTGGTGTTACACCCCATACAAGTGTTAGCTTCTGAGCTGTTGACGGAATATTAGTAATAGCGATAATCGGTACCCCAGGACGATATTTGGCTATCATTCTAGCTGTAGTCCCACTTGCTGTAGGTGCAAGTACCGATTTTACTCCTAGATTAATGGAAGTATAAGCTACTGCTTGTGAAAGCGCCTCAGTCATTGTTGACCCACGCTCTTTACTACGCGTATTTACAATGGATCGGTAGTCTAAAGAATTCTCTGTATGCTCAGCAATTTTGTTCATAGTCTTTACAGATTCAACTGGATAAAGTCCAGCTGCTGTCTCACCTGAAAGCATGATTGCATCCGTTCCATCAAAGATTGCATTGGCCACATCACTTGCCTCTGCACGAGTTGGACGAGGATTACGCTGCATCGAATCTAACATTTGTGTTGCAGTAATAACTGGTTTTCCTACTAAATTACATTTTTTAATAAGATTTTTCTGTACAAGTGGTACTTCTTCAGCTGGAATTTCTACACCTAAGTCTCCACGTGCAACCATTAAACCATCCGAAACCTCAATAATTCCATCGATATTGTCGACGCCCTCTTGGTTTTCAATCTTAGGGATAATTTGTATATGACTACCGCCATTTTGTTCAAGTAATTCACGGATTTCAAGAACATCCTTTGGTGTACGAACAAATGAGGCAGCAATAAAATCAACACTCTGTTCAATACCAAACAGAATATCCTGTGCATCCTTTTCTGTTATACCAGGTAATTTAACCGAAACACCCGGCACGTTTACACCTTTTTTATTTTTTAGTAGCCCTGCATTTTCAATAATTGTATGGATTAAACCCTTTTCTAAATCCTTCTCTAATACGCGAAGTTCAATTAAACCATCATCTAATAGAATTCTGTCATCTTTGTCCACATCTTCGATTAGGTTCTCATATGTTACTGAAAAGGCGCTTTCAGTTCCTACTACTTCTGTCATTGAAATATCGATAGCTTGTCCTTGCTTAAGATGTAGCTCACCATTTTCCATAGTATGTGTACGAATTTCAGGACCCTTTGTATCAAGTAAGATCCCCACAGTTTTATTTAGTTTTTGAGCTACTTCTCTAATTGTTGTAATTCTAACGGCATGCTCTTCATGATTGCCGTGGGAAAAGTTTAATCTTGCTACATTCATGCCTGCTTCCATAAGCTTTGTAAGCATTTCCGGCGATTCACTTGCTGGACCAATAGTACATACGATTTTTGTTTTTCTCATTGTTTTCTCTCCGTTTACTATAGTTATATTGAAAGTTCCTTGGATAATGTATATAGACTTAAATCTGCCTTATGCTTGTTAGCAAATGCTTCGTCTAAGTCGTAATCATAGACCTGATGATTTTTTATGCCCACTGCTCGTCCACTTCCACCTTCTAGTAGGACTTCCACAGCTTTTGCACCCATACGCCCCGCTAAAACTCGGTCTCGCGCAGAAGGTGAACCACCTCTTTGAATATGTCCAAGTACTGATACTCTTGTCGTAATGTCTGCTTTTTCTTTTAAAAGTTTTGCTAATTCACTACCAGCCATGACACCCTCTGCCACAATGATAATACTATGTTTTTTCCCTCTAGCAATACCATGTTCAATCCGAGAAACGATATCATCAATGTCGTATTCCTCTTCAGGGATTAATATCGACTCTGCACCTGCTGCAAGCCCTGCCCACAACGCAATGTCACCAGCATCTCTACCCATAACCTCAACGATAAATGAATTTTCATGTGAAGTGGCTGTATCTCGAATTTTATCTATGGATTCAATAACGGTATTTAAAGCCGTATCAAAGCCGATTGTATATTCTGTACCGGGTATATCATTATCGATAGTTCCAGGAACGCCCACACTTGGGAATCCTTTTTTCGTTAGTGCTAATGCACCTCGATAAGAACCATCTCCCCCAATGACTACTAGGCCTTCTACTCCTGCTTCTTTCATTTTTTCAATACCCTGCAATTGATATTGATCTTCTTTAAATTCTGGGCAACGGGAGGAGAATAATTTAGTTCCACCTCTTTGAATAATCCCGCCTACAGAGCCTAAATCTAAAAGCTCCATCCTACCATTGATAAAGCCCTCATATCCATGGTAAATACCCATTACATCAACACCATGGAAATTTGCTTTACGGACAACAGCTCGAATGGCAGCATTCATCCCTGGTGAATCTCCCCCACTTGTTAAAACGGCAATTCTCTTCATTGCATAAAGAACCTCCTAAAGTTTCCTCTTATTAAACACATTAGCATAAATTGAAATGAATGTGATTATTTCAAAAAAGTTGTAATGATACTTTACAATAAAAATAAATTAAATAAATATTGGAGAAATGCTCAAAATTTAAATAATAACTAATCTTGTGTTTTATTCTACTCTTATTCTGCAAAAAACACGAGCATCTCTATAATGTGAAATTAGATGTTTTCATAAACAGATAATTAGAAATATGTAAATAATTCAACTATTGGCTTTATATAGATACCCGAAAAAGGGTAATACTAGTAAAAATTGCTAGAAAAATTTCTGGGGCTAGCCCATTTGAATGTCTGACCATAATTCCCTCGAATCGAACGTGAGCTTAGCAAAAAAAACGACAAAACCCAAGTTGGATTTTGTCATTTTATTTTGATCATTTCTCGAAAGCTTTAGATAGATGAATTTATCATTCAAATCAGTTTACTTCTACTTCTACATCTACTTTTCCATCTACTTTTACTTCAACTTCTTCTTCGATGAATTCGCCAATTTTTCTAAATTTGTCGTAACGATCATTGATAAGTTCTGTTTCTGATAAGATAGTTAATTCTGTTAATGCATTGTGAATACATTCTTTTAGTTCATTGGCTTGAGCTTGTACATCTCGGTGTGCTCCCCCAGCAACCTCAATGACAATTCCATCAATTATATTCATCGCCTTTAGGTCGTAAGCAGTAATTTTCATAGCCTCTGCTGCTTGTTTTGCTAAAGTGGCATCCTTCCAAAGGATCGATGCTGCTCCTTCTGGAGATATTACGGAATATGTTGAATTCTCAAGCATAAATATTCTATTTGCAACCCCTAATGCTAACGCTCCCCCACTGCCGCCTTCACCAATAACAACACTGATTACTGGAACCTTTAGTCCTGCCATTTCAAAAAGGTTTTTTGCAATGGCTTCACTTTGACCTCGTTCCTCAGCTGCTTTACCTGGATATGCTCCCTTTGTATCAATAAAACATATTATTGGTCGTTTAAATTTCTCTGCTTGCTTCATTAAGCGTAGTGCTTTTCGATAGCCTTCTGGATGTGGCATCCCAAAATTACGACGAATGTTTTCTTTTGTTGTTTTACCCCTTTGATGTCCAATAATCGTAATCGGTTGACCATTGAAGCTAGCAATTCCCCCGATGATAGCTTCGTCATCTCCAAAGCTGCGATCCCCATGCAGCTCTATAAAATCAGAGAAAATCTCATTAATATAATCTAAAGTTGTTGGACGCTGTGCATGTCGAGCTACTTGAACTCGGTCCCATGGCTCCATATTTGTGTAAATCTTCGTTTCTAATTGCTGAAGCCTTGTTTCAAGTGTTTCAATTTCAGTTGACATATCGACATCTGCATTTTTCGCAATTTCCTTTAATTCTTGGATCTTTTCGCGAAGCTTTACAACTGGTACTTCGAAGTCAAGTGACTTAGACATTTGAAACTCCTCCTTTTTGATGCAGCTTTACAATCGTTGCTAATTTATCTCTCATTTCCTTACGATGGAAAATAGCATCTAGTTGGCCATGTGCAAGTAAAAATTCAGCTGTTTGGAAATCATCTGGCAGCTTTTCACGAACAGTTTGCTCAATTACACGACGCCCAGCAAATCCAATCAAAGCTTGTGGCTCTGCAATGTTTAAATCCCCTAATGATGCAAAGCTTGCTGAAACTCCCCCTGTTGTTGGATGAGTCATAATTGAAACGAAAAGTAAACCATGATCACTATGACGTTTTAAAGCAACACTTGTTTTAGCCATTTGCATAAGCGAGATTACCCCTTCTTGCATACGCGCCCCACCACTTGCTGTGAAAATAATAAATGGCAATTCATATTCAGTTGCTTTTTCAATCGCACGAGTGATTTTTTCTCCAACTACTGATCCCATCGATCCCATTCTGAAATGGGAATCCATAATCGCTATAACTACTTGTGCCCCTTTAATACTTCCCATCCCTGTTAAAACTGCTTCATTTAACCCCGTTTTGAGTGAATCAATTTCAATTTTTTCTAAATAGGAAGGGAATTTTAATGGGTTAGAAGTACGTAAGTTTTCATCAAAAGATTCAAATGTACCTTCATCTAGTAAAATAGAAACTCGTTCCCAAGCAGTCATTTTGTAGTGATAATCACAATTAGTACAAACTTTTAAATTGTTTTCTAATTCCTTAGATAAGTAGATTTTTTTACATTCAGGACATTTTGTCATTAAATCTGCAGGAAAGGAATTTTCTTTATTACGATCTACAATGACCCCTTTTTGTTTCTTTTTGTTAATAGATAATAAACTTCTAATTGCCACTGTTTTTCCCCCTTACCATTATGATGATGAATTTCTCAAATAGTGAATCCAGTTTTCATAAGCGCTTAATGCTTCTCTTTCATAGCCTAACTGTAAGGATTTTATGAGCATCTGAAGCATTGGCTTTTCTTCTTCAGTCGATAATTTTTTCAGTGGAGTTGCACTATATGCGGCAAGCTGTATCCATATTTTTAAAGCTAGTCGATTACCAGAAGCAATCATTAATTCTCTTAATAAAAGATCTCGAACGATTTCATTTTCTAGCTCCAGTTTCATAAACAAGCTTTCCCAAACCGGCAAACTTCTTAAAGATTGTTCTGAACAGATGACTCGTATGGCTTCCTTTTCGTGCATTCTTCTTACTATATGAACATCCTCTACTGCTTTATTTTCCTGCAATATAAAGGATGCTAAAAGTTCGACCAGCTGGTTAGAATGAACTGCTGATAAAAAGGTTCCCCCGCCATGTCTCGTTTCAATAAGCCCAAGCAATTCTAGGCTTCTTAATGCCTCTCTTACTGAAGAACGGCCAACATTCAGTCTTTCAGATAGCACACGTTCTGAAGGTAATTTTTCTCCCGGTTGAATCCCCTCGTGTTTAATTAACTCTCTTAATTGATTAACAATCTCTAAAAATACTTTTTTGTTTTCCTGTTTTTTATCCATAAGCACCCCGCATAACGTTAGGAACTAAAGGCATTATTTACCGTACAATGTAAATCACATAACAAACAATAAAAACTACGATTTTTGGCAATACTAGAGCACATTAACGAATTATAATTTCAATTTCCACATTTTATTTCTTATCAGTTCAAAAGTGGTCTGACCACTTTTTATTAGAATACATAAAGTTTTTTTATTTGTAAAGAAAAAACTGTGCAAAATTCGCACAGTTTTTGTAATTACTTCTATTATTCGCTCGCTATTGACTGTTTTTCATCGTTTTTACCTTGATTTGCGAATTTCCATTACGGAATTCTAATACACCTTCAACATAAACTATTTTGTCCTCTTTTATCCAACCGATAACTTCATTATAGCTTTGTGGAAAAAGTGTTGCAGAGGTTGTCCCATACTCATCCTGAAGCTGGACAAAGGCCATTAGCTCTCCTTTTTTCGTACGGATTTGGCGAATACTTTCAACCATGCCGACTAATTTAATAAAGCTATTTGGTCGTACCTGCAAAATTCCCTTTGTCGTAGCATTGACTTCACTCCATTTCGCTCTTTCTAAAGCAACTGGATGCTCAGACAAATAAAAGCCTAATGCTTCTTTTTCAAATTGTAGCTTCATCTTATCTGGAATTTCATGAGTTTCTACATATTTAGGCTTACCAAAGATTAAACTATCTGAGCCAAACAAATCATTTTCGTCTTCATTTGGTCGAACAAGGGAAGCATGCTTTTCTGCTGCATCGATTGTGGCTAATAGCGTTGCTCGGTCTTTCCCGAAATCATCCAATGCACCGGATTTAATCAAGGGCTCAATGACTTTTCGAGTGAAATGAGCTGCACTTAGCGAAACTGCTAAGTCAAAAATATCCTCAAATGGCTGCTCCTTTGATTTTCGAATGGCCACAATTTTTTGTAGTAGAGGCGCTGGTACACCTTTAATAGCTGATAAACTGAAGCGAATCTTTCCTTGCTCAACCGTAAAGGCTCTTTGGCTCTTACGAATGGACGGCCCTAAAATCTCTATACCTTTGTTTCTTGCTTCTAAAATAAGCTGGAAAAGCTTTTCTTGGTTACCTATTGCATTGGTCATCAGAGCTGCATAAAAATTAGCTGGGTAATTAGCCTTTAAATAAGCCATCTGATAGGAGATAAAACTATAAGCAACAGCATGACTTTTAGCAAAGCCGTAATCAGCAAATCGAACGATTAACTCATACACTTCCTTTGCGATATGCTCAGGGTATCCTTGAGATACTGCTCCTTTAACGAAAGCATTTTCTTGCTGCTCTAGTACTTCTCTTTTCTTTTTACTGACAGCTCTTCGAAGCAGATCTGCCTGACCAATCGTAAATCCAGCAAATAGATGGGCAATTTGCATAATCTGCTCTTGATACACGATTACGCCATAGGTTTCCTTTAAGATTTTCTCTAATATTGGATGGGGCATTCGAACCTGCTCACGATTCGCTTTTCTTCTTGCATATACAGGAATAAATTCCATTGGGCCTGGACGATAGAGTGCATTTACAGCCACGATATCCAAAAATTCAGTTGGGGCAATTTCTCGCAAAGCATTTTTCATTCCATCGGATTCGAGCTGGAAAATCCCCGCTGTATCCCCTTGCCTTAATAGCTGAAAGGTTTTTTCATCATTTAATGGAATTTGGTTAAAATCAATCAATTGTTTATGTGTATAGTAAATCGAATGGCGTATATTTTCTAAGATGGTTAAATTACGAAGCCCTAAAAAATCCATTTTCAATAAGCCAATTTGCTCAACCTCTTGCATTGGCCATTGAGTTAGATAAATTCCATCATGACCTTGTTCAATCGGCACTACATCTACTAAGGACATAGGGCTAAGTACTACTCCAGCTGCATGGGTCGAGGCATTTCGAGGTAAGCCTTCAAGCTTTTTCGCTGCATGGAACCAAGTAGTATGAATCTGCTCTGCTTCCACCCATTTCCGGAATGCTTCTGATGTATTATAGGCTTCCTGTAACGTGACCCCAGGTTTATTTGGAATCAGCCTTGATATCATTGAAAGAGTCTCACTCTCAAAGTTAAACATCCTCGCAACATCTCTCGCCACTGCCTTTGCGGACAAAGTGCCAAAAGTAATAATTTGAGCTACATGCTGTTTGCCATATTTCGCTGCTACATATTGAATAACTTCCTGACGCTTGGTATCAACAAAATCAATATCTATATCAGGAAGAGTAATACGTTCAGGATTTAAAAAACGCTCAAATAACAAGCCGTATTTTAATGGATCCACCTGGGTGATATTTAAACAATAAGCGACAAGTGAACTTGCCGATGAACCCCTACCTGGTCCAGTTAATATATTCGACTTTTTAGCGAAATTCATGAAATCCGCAACAATTAGAAAATAATCGGCATAGCCCATTGAAGTAATTACATGTAATTCATACTGTAAACGACTTAAGTACTCTTCTGGCGGAGTATTCGATTGTAAACGTTCCTTTAATCCAGCTATCGCTTGCTCTGTGAGGACCTTTTCTGAGGTTTGTCCGGATTGCAAAGGGAATTTTGGCATGAAATGTTTATCATGCTTTAAGTCTACCTGACAGCCCAGCATAAATTGTCTACTATTTTCGAGCAAGTACGGTTGGTCTTGGTACCAATTTTGCCACTCGGCTACTGTAGGGACATACTGGTTTTCACGATTACTATGTATTTCTTCACTTAGCTTCACACCTGTTTCAATAGCTCTTGCAACCTTGTATGCAAAATGGTCCTCACGTTTTAGAAATAAGGATTCTGAAATTGCAATACAGCGAACATTGAGACTTTGGCTTAAATGGAATGCTTTTTGCTCTATTGAGGAAATAAACCCTCCACTCCGGGCAATCCCAAAATAAAAATCTGATTGAAAGTTTTTAGCTACCGCTTGTGTATAGCCCAAATTATCCTCATTAAACCACTGTTCAGAGTCACTTGAAATAACTGCCGCGCACCCTTGTGAGTAAGCTACTAGCCAGCGCCATGGAATCTTTTCATCTTCACGAATCGAAATACTGCTGCTAATTTTTAAAAGATTTTGATAGCCCTCATTATTTTTAGCATAGATAAGTATCGGCAGTGTCACTTCATCAGTAAATTCAACCTGAATAGATAAACCTACAACTGGATGTATACCTGCATTTTTTAACGCATACCAAAAAGGCAAAAGCCCGTACAATTTCGTATTAACCATTGCACAAGCTATTGCCTTTTGTGATTGTAAAAAAGGGATGAGCTCTTCCATACGAATTGTACTTTTTAATAAATCTGCACTTGTCCGTATTTGTGGATATACGACTGTCAAACTACATCCCTCCATTATTATTTATATTTTATATTGACGACAGATATCTTTTAAATCCTCAATAGCTCGTTCAACTTCTTCCCAAGAGTAAGCTGTTGCTCCTGATGCAAGAGGATGTCCACCGCCGTTATATTTCTTTGCAAGCTCGTTAATAATCGGGCCTTTAGAACGTAATCGGATACGAATTTGATCGCTTTCCTCTACAAAGAACACCCACGCACAAACACCTTTAATGTCGCTTAAGGATCCTACCAGTAACGATGTATCATTAGGGGTTACTTGGAATCTTTCTAAAACGTCTTTTGTTAGTTTAATATAACAAGCTCCGTTTTCATCGATTTTAAAATTCTCATAAATATAACCCTGCAAGTGCAATAGGTTTGCCTCTTTTTC
Organism: Ureibacillus chungkukjangi; assembly: GCF_044795995.1. Lineage (NCBI taxonomy): Bacteria > Bacillati > Bacillota > Bacilli > Caryophanales > Caryophanaceae > Ureibacillus > Ureibacillus chungkukjangi. The sequence goes on from NZ_CP085009.1 coordinate 2,732,416, forward strand.
ATACATGCCATTAAATACTTCCGTACGATCGAAATCGTATTTAATTAACTGTCCAGCAACCTCAAATGTTCTCAGTGATGCACTTGGATATAGGAAGCGTCCTGTATCACCAACGATTCCTGCAAATAAAAGACGTGCAGAAGCATCTGACAGTTGCCAATTTTTATATTCTTTACCTTCTATAAATAATTCATAAATCATTTCACTGCATGAGCTAGCATTAGTGTCTACCCATAGTAAATCACCGTATTGATCATCATTCGGATGATGATCAATTTTAATGAGGTACGCACCAGTATTATATCGACTATCATCAATGCGTCCTGTATTTGCTGTATCTGTAACGATAACTAGACTTTCTGCAAAAACGGCATCACTAATAGTTTCAGGAGTTTCTAAAAAAGTAAGTGAGGGATCATGCTCACCAATTGCATAGATTGTTTTGTTTGGATAGTTAGCTTCTAATAATCGCTTTAGACCGAATTGAGACCCATATGCATCCGGGTCTGGACGAACATGTCTATGGATGATTATTGTATCATATTGCTCAATTTTGTCGATGATTTGTCGTTTCAAAAGGAATTCCCCCTGTTATCTCTATTTTCCGTTTTATGTGTTAGCTTTTTTGGATAAAAATCGTTACAATAATGTAAGCACTTTCTACATACATGAAATTATACACCATTTGGAGGTAAAAAATGGCAAACTTAGTTTTCGTATTTTTCATTGTCATATCATTTGTAGCTTATTTTTACTATAAAACAAAGGATTTCCGCTCGACACTACCTATTCGAAAAAAATGGTATAAAGCAAAAGCTGGTCTTGCATTAGGCATTTTTGTGATTGTATTTGGAATCAATACATGTATCGTTTACCCATCACTTGTCGGCTTTTTGATTGCGGCAGTGTTTATTCTTATAGGGGCTGTAAAAGCCTATTCTAGCTATAAACGAGTACGACATGAAGGTCAATATGTTAAAGAAGAGTATGAGTTAAATAAATAACTTCATTTAACGACTAAGCAATATACAAGTAATCCTTGTATATTGCTTTTTTTCATTATTTAACGTTCTAATAATTGGAACATCATCATCGCTTTTCCTACGAGCACTGATTCATTAAATACATCAAAATCCATTTTTACGAATTTGCGACTCATATCCAGAATGTGAGGTACAACCGTTAAAACACTTTCCATTTGAATTGGCTTAATAAAGTAAATTGTCATGTTTTCAGCTACTGCATCGCCACGTTTTCTACGTTTTAATGCAAATGAGCCCACTTCTGCCAGTAATGTTGTAAAGGCACCATAAGAAATTGCCCCATATTGATTGGTCATTTGCGGCGTTACCGTAAACTCAACCACAACATCCTCTTCACCCATAACTTTCATTTCACTTTTTACTAAATCGTCGATAGTTTCACCATGCTGCGGCTGTCGTTGTGCATGCTGGAGGGCTTTTAGTACATCTTGACGGCTAATAATACCTTGAAGGACACCATCAACATTCACTATTGGCAACAAATCGATTCCTTCCCAGATCATACGGTGACCTGCAGAAGCTACACTTGTTTTCATAGATCCTGAGATTGGATTTTTAGTCATAACCTTATCGACTGTCTCACTATCATCTTTTCCAATAACGTCTTTTACAGAGATCATACCTACTAGCTTATTTGTAGCAGTCACTATTGGAAAGGCACCGTGCGATGTCTGTAAATTCAGCTTATGGAAATCTGCAATTGTTTCAGTTGTTTTTAAAGAATACGTTTCTTCAATCGGAACATAGATATCCTCAATTAATAAGATATCTTTTTTGATTAATTGGTCGTAGATTGCACGGTTGATCATAGTAGCTACGGTGAAGGAATCGTAGCTAGAAGAAATGATTGGCAATTCTAATTCATCAGCTAATTGTTTGTTTTCTTCAGTTGTATCAAAGCCACCAGTAATTAGTACTGCAGCCCCTGCTTTTAAAGCATTCTCATGTGCTTTAAAACGGTTTCCTACAATTAACAGGCTACCTGCATCTGTATAACGCATCATGTCCTCTAATTGCATAGCTCCTATAACAAACTTTCCTAAGGTTTTATGCAAGCCATCTCGTCCACCTAGTACTTGTCCGTCTACTATGTTAACAATCTCCGCAAAAGTTAATCGTTCGATATTCTCTTTTTTCTTTTTCTCAATTCGAATTGTTCCAACGCGTTCAATGGAACTAACTAGACGACGGTTTTCAGCTTCTTTTATAGCTCGGTATGCAGTCCCTTCACTTACATGCATTTCCTTCGCTATTTGTCGTACTGAAATCTTATCGCCTACAGGTAGAGATTCTATATATTGTAATATCTTCTCATGTTTTGTTGACACTCTATCACCTATTCCCATCTATCTTTCCTGATATAAGTGTAACATATTTTAATTTATGTATAAAAAAAGAAAGTAGCGTAAAATTTTGCTGTTTGAAGAATGTTTTTCAAACGTTCAAATTTACACCACTTTCTAGTTATTTAATTAGAATTTAACTTCTTCGCCTGCATTTAAAATTTGCACTTTACTATCCTTTACAAGCTCAGCGAAGACTGTTGGATCCTGTTTAATAACAGGGAAAGTATTGTAATGGATTGGTACAACTGATTTAGGCTTCAGCAGCTCTACCGCATATGCTGCATCCTCCGGTCCCATAGTAAAGTTATCACCAATTGGTAAGAAGGCTACATCGATTGAATTTCTATCACCGATAAGCTTCATATCTCCAAATAAGGCTGTGTCACCTGCATGGTACAGCGTTACTCCTTCTGCGTAGAAGAGAATCCCACCTGGGTTGCCTGCATTAACAACTTCTGATTCTGTTTCATAAACAGAGCCATGGAATGCAAGAGTATATTTCACTTTCCCAAAAGGAAATTCATAGGCTCCACCGATACCCATCGGATGTACATTTAACCCTTGCTTTCCTAGATACACTGCTAATTCATTTGGAGCGACAACAAGAGTATTATTTGCTTTTGCCAATTCAATCGTATCCCCCACATGATCATTGTGACCATGAGTTAAAAGAATAACATCCGGTTTTTCTTCTTCTACTTTTAAATCAGTTAGACCATTCCCATTTATGAAAGGATCTATCAAAATCGTTGTACCGTTCGTTTTAATTTTTACAATTGAATGTCCATGATATGAGACTTGCATCATTTCTCCTCCTTCAAATTGTCTTCAACTAATCTTGATTCGAAATTAAATCGTTTTTTTCCTTCTTTTGCTATACTATAGACAGCGATACTAGCATTCAGTTACTATTTTCAATTCACTGAACTAGTTGGGCATATATGCTATAAAACTGCATGACAAGATATATACAAAATATTACTGTATAAAACGATGCACATGCAATTATATGACTCAAGAAAATTAGGAGGACTCTTTATGAGTAAATTACAACAGCTACAAACTTATTTAAAAGAAAATCAAATTGATGCTGCTTTTATCACAACACCAGACAATGTTTTCTATTTTTCAAATTTCAAAAGCAATCCACATGAACGATTATTAGGTGTTATGGTATTCCAGGAGGCAGAGCCCTTCTTAGTTTGTCCAAAAATGGAAGTTCCGGATGCTGTAAACGCAGGCTGGAGTCAAGAAATCATCGGCCACTTAGATACTGATAACCCATGGAATTTAATTGCTGATGCAATCCAATCACGTGGTATTAAGGTAGTAACGTTAGCAATTGAAAAATCACACTTAACTGTTGAGCGATTAGAGAGTTTACAAAAAATTTATGTGCAAGCAAACTTTGTACGACTTGATGACAAAATCAATGAAATGCGTGTTATTAAGGATGAAATTGAGATTGAGAAAATGCGAGAAGCTGCAAGACTTGCTGATTATGCTATCGAGGTAGGCTGCAAGGAAATTGCAGAAGGCAAAACAGAGATGGAAATCTTAACTGCTGTCGAAAATGCCATTCAGGCTAAGGGTTGTAAAATGTCCTTCGAAACAATGGTCCTTTCTGGTCCAAAAACAGCTTCTCCTCATGGGACACCCGGAGATCGTAAAATTCAAAAGGGCGATATGATCTTATTTGACCTAGGTGTTATTTACGATGGTTACTGCTCAGATATTACACGTACCGTAGCATTCGGTGAAGTAACTGAAGCACAAAAAGAAATATATAATACTGTGCGTCAAGCTAATGAAAATGCCATTGCTGCTGTTAAACCAGGTGTTCGTGCAATGGATTTAGACAAAATTGCTCGAGATACAATTACTGAGGCAGGCTACGGCGAATATTTCACTCATCGTTTAGGTCATGGTCTTGGGATTTCTGTTCATGAGTTCCCTTCTGTAACAGGCACAAATGATATGGAGCTTAAAGAAGGTATGGTCTTTACTATCGAACCAGGAGTTTACAAAGCAGATGTTACTGGCGTACGCGTCGAGGATGATGTGGTTGTAACAGCTGATGGAGTAGAGGTTTTAACTAAGTTCACAAAAGAATTAATCATTCTATAAGTAAAAATGGTGGTGTGAATTTTTATTCACGCCACCATTTTTTTATTTTTTATAAAAGTGAATCAACAGGTACGTATTCGCGACCTTGGTCTTCAGCAACCGCTTTATAAACCACGTAACCATCTAATGTATTAATACCTTTTCTTAACGCTTCATTTTCAATACAAGCTTGTTTATAGCCCTTATTAGCAATTTGTAATGCATAAGGAACTGTATTGTTCGTTAAAGCAATTGTTGCTGTACGTGGAACTGCACCTGGCATGTTAGCTACAGCATAGTGTACAACACCATGTTTAATATAAGTAGGATCATCATGTGTTGTCACTCGGTCAGTTGTCTCGAAGCTTCCGCCTTGGTCGATAGCGATATCAACAATAACAGAGCCTGGACGCATTGATTTCACCATTTCTTCTGTTACAAGCTTTGGTGCTTTTGCTCCTGGAATTAACACTGAACCGATTACTAAATCTGAATCCATGACTGATTCAGCAATATTATAAGGGTTTGAGATTAATGTTTGAACAGAAGATCCAAAGATATCCTCTAATTGGCGCAGGCGCTCAGGATTTAAGTCTAAAATTGTTACCTCTGCTCCCATACCAACTGCGATACGAGCTGCATTTGTACCAGCCATACCACCACCAACAATTGTTACTTTCCCGCGTGGGACACCAGAAACTCCGCCTAGTAGAATCCCTTTTCCACCATTCATTTTTTCTAGATATTGCGCACCAATTTGGACAGACATTTTACCAGCTACTTCACTCATCGGAGTAAGTAATGGTAGAGAACGGTTTGGAAGCTGTACAGTTTCATAAGCAATTCCAACTACTTTGTTATCTAGCAGACTTTGCGTTAGTTCTAGTTCTGGAGCTAAATGTAAATACGTAAATAATACTAAGCCCTCATGGAAGTATTGATATTCACCTGAAATTGGCTCTTTAACCTTCATTACCATTTCTTGTGCCCAAGCTTCTTTTGCTGTGTCAACAATTGTTGCACCAGCAGCTACATAATCCTCATCAGAAAATGAAGACCCTATGCCCGCGCCAGTTTCGATAAATACTTCATGACCAGCACTTGTTAATGTAACTACTCCAGCAGGTGTCATTGCTACACGATTTTCATTGTTTTTTATTTCCTTAGGTACTCCGATTTTCATAGCTGATTTCTCTCCCTGTTGTAGAATTTTATGTATCCATTAATATGAATTCAAATCCATAATAACAATAATTTCCCCATATTGTAAGATACTAATTTCATGTTCGTTAAAATTATTATCAAAATTATAAAAAAATAGGACATTTAAGAAGATTCGACGTAAAAATGAGTCTATACCTACTAAAAACAGGATTATTCTAAGAACAGAATCTAACAGCAATTTGCAACATGTTTAAATTGACAAAACTGTGGATAAATTTAGTAATAACTGTGAACGTTTTCATTTCAGTCCCAGACTCAATATCTTTTCCTGTCTTATTTGATATAATAAGACTATAGAAAAAGGAGGAATTTTTTATGACTCAATATAAAAGTATCGTAGTGGCAGTAGATGGTTCTAAAGAAGCTGAATTCGCCTTCGAAAAATCAATTGAAATCGCAAAACGTAATCCTGAATCAACACTTAATTTAGTAAACGTGATTGATACTCGCTCCTTTGCAGCAATTGAAGCTTATGACAGATCAATTGCTGAACGTGCACAAAGCTTCTCAGAAGAATTATTAAATGGCTATAAAAAGCAAGCTGAAGAAGCAGGCCTTACAAGTGTAAACACAATTATCGAATATGGTTCTCCTAAAACAATTATTACGAAGGAGCTTTCTAATACTGTTGAAGCTGATTTAATCATCTGTGGCGCAACTGGATTAAGCACTGTCGAACGTTTCCTTATTGGATCTGTGTCGGAAGCAATCGTTCGCTCTTCAAAATGCGATGTATTAGTAGTTAGAACTCCTGAATCAATCTAATACCAATAATAGATTAGCCCTTCTACACAATTCTTAATCTGTAGAAGGGATTTTTTTATTGAATTCATTCTATTTTATGTGTAAATTTCGAATAGTTTTAGGGTGACTACCCTTTCTAAAATTAAAAAGGCATCCGAGTATAATAGTTTTATACACCCGGATACCTATTGATTATTTATTTACTTTCTTTCCACATTTGAACCTTTTCAAAGAACATGGCTAAAGCTTCTTTATTTGACATGTTTGGCACTTTCGCAAGTAATACTTCACGTGGGGCTCTTTCGGACTTCGTTTGCTTTTGTAAAATCAAGATGCTTTTTTCGTGTGCTTTTGCTGAAAACAAATTCTCTGGAAGCTGAATAACGGCCTGAATCCAAGTTGTTTTTTTCAAATATTTATGTAAATCCTTTGACTGCTCAGATTCAAACATATTTGCCGGAATTAAGAAAAATAAGTACCCACCCTCTTTTGTATGCTTAATCGATTGCTCGATAAATAGGTGGTGAGCATAGCTCATTCCTTCATGGGCGCAAAGCTCATATTCTAGTGCAACTTCTTCATTTGGGTAATATCCAACCGGTAAATCACAAATTACAGCATCTACCGGGTCTACCAGCATTTTTTGTAATGCATCCTGATGGTATAACACAATCGGCTGTTCAGTTAGCTCTGCACTATCAGCTGCTAAACGAATAAGTAATTCATCTACTTCAATACCTGTAGCAGACGTTTTCCCATCAAATAAATTCATCACCGTAAGTAGTAAATTTCCCGTTCCTACAGCTGGGTCAAGTAAAGAGATTGGACCTGTTTTTAACTGTTCCTCGAAAAACTGCTCTACAAAATAACCAACTAACAATCCAAGTGTATCTGGTGTCATTTGATGATTTGGCTGAGAGGTTTTACGCATCCCCTTCAATATTGCAATTTGAATCGCTTTGCGGATATCATCCTTTGTAGAATCCTGGAAGAGTGGCTGTTCTTTTTCGTCCAGAACATCCTCAAGGGCTTGTAATACACCATCTAAAAAAGAGATGCCTTCAGCTTTTTCATATTTTTCTGCTTTTTCATTTAGTAATGAAAATATCTGTTCAAATTTTTCCATAAAAAAACTCCTTTTGAAATGAACAACCCACTCCAGATCTTCCTCCGAGTGGGTGTCATCTAAGCATTCCTATATAATAGACAATCTTAGTCTACCATTTATCTATTAGATAAACTTAAATTAATGCTTTTACAGCTTCGATTGCTGCTTCATAATTTGGGTGGCTAGTACCTTCTGATACATACTCAGCATATGTTACAGTACCTTCTGAATCGATTACAAATACTGAACGAGCAAGTAAACGTAGCTCCTCCATGTAAACTCCGTATGCTTTACCAAAAGATAAATCCTTGTGGTCAGAAACAGTCTGAGCACCCTCAAGACCAGCAGCTGCACACCAACGTTTTTGAGCAAATGGTAGATCAACTGAAACAGTATAGAACGCTACACCGTCTCCTAAAGCTACTACTTCCTCATTGAAACGGCGAGTTTGTGCATCACAAACGCCTGTATCTAATGATGGTACAACACTAATAAGACGTACTTTTCCTTCAGAATCCTTTAATGTTACTGGTGATAAATCGTTAGCTAATACTGTAAAATCAGGTGCTTTCTCCCCAACCTTTACTTCGTTTCCAATTAATGTTACTGGGTTATTTTTAAATGTTACTTGTGCCAATTTGGAACCCTCCTTTATATTACGTTAATAATCTTACTAAAGATAATTCCATCTTTGCAAATAACTTACCTTACATATTTTTACGGTTAATATAAAAAGAGCGAAGAACCACTCTTCGCTCCCTCTAATATTTCCTTAAATACTTGGTGAAACTGAATTTTGATTATCAAAATCATCAATTTTAGGATTTTCGATAACTACTTCTTTTTTGTGTTTTATAAATAGCTTTTCCTGAACAACCTTTGTATCGGCAATGATATCATTTAAGCCATGATTTTTTGGCATGAAGGCTACCATTAGATAGATAATCGGAATTTTATTACTTATAAAGCGTCCAATGATTTCTCTAAATAACACAGTAAACCAATCTAGATTTTCTCCATTTGTCCCCTTCACCTTTAGACCAAAAATCATTTTCCCTACTGTTTGCTGCCAATATTTCGTTGTAATCACAAAATAAGCATAGTAAAAGACACCTGATACGATTGTCATCGGTGAATACCAATGCGTTTCTCTTAAACTCCATCCAAATAAATGGAAAATCGGATTAACAATAATGCCCACAATAGCTGCTACAATTATAATGTCCAGCACAAACGCCCAAAAGCGCATCCAAAAACCGGCTGTCTTCTCTTCAATCTGTTCAACAATTTGTAATTGCTTTTTTGTAAGAGCAGTCACAGGTTCTTCTTGAGGAAGAGCAACATTTGAGTCATAATTTTCATTTTCTGACATCGATTACCCCTCCTTAATATTCACCATATAAATACATCATACGTGGTCCACTATTTGAAGACATAAGCTTTGTTAAGAATTGCTGCTCAGGAGATGGTCCAAAGAAAGAACCGATTTTCATACCGAACATAGATGTTAAACTACCTAAGCTTGTTTCGTATTCAAATAGTTCAGCATTCTCTAAACCGAAGTCCGCTCTTACTGAAGCAATTGTATCCTCAAGTCCACCGATTTCATCAACAAAGCCTGCTTTAAGTGCTTGTGATCCACCCATTATACGACCATCTGCTACCTTTTTCACATCAGCCTCAGACATGCCCCTACCTTGCTCGATCACATCAACAAATTCCTCATAGGATTCGTTAATCATTTCTTGTACCATCGCTTTTTCTACTTCTGTCGTTGGACGTGTTCCACCAAACATATCTTTGTGCTCGCCCGATTTAATTGTTTCGAATTCAATCCCTAAATTACTTGCAAGCTCAGAGAAGTTATAGCTTTGCATAATTACCCCGATTGAACCTGTAATTGTTTCTTTATGTGCAAAGATTTTATCTGCTGGTGCTGAAATATAATAGCCGCCTGATGCAGCATAAGAGCCCATCGACACATAAATTGGAATATTTCTTTGTTCTTTAATTTCAAGTAGCTTTTCATAAATTTCAGCTGATTCGATAACTCCACCACCCGGTGAATTTACATATAATACGACTGCTTGTACAGATTGATCATATAAAATCGTCTCTAATTGCCCCAGGAAGTTTTGATGATCATATTCTACCGCTGTAAAGGCTGTACCTGAACCAACATCCTGAATCGTTCCGTCAACAGATAATAAGGCGATTCTTTCTCCCATACTACCTGGCTCTAATACTGTTTCAATCATAGTTTCTTCTGTTGCAGTTAAGCTTTCAAAGTTGGAAAAGAAGTCCGTTTTGAATATAGACATCACTGTATTCAATCCAATTGAAAAAACAACCAACACTGCTGCTGCCCCCAAGGCAATCCATCTTTTTGTATTCATCTCATTATTCCTCCTCCATCCATACATACGTATTAACTGTTTATTTGTTTCAAAAATCTTCTATTTTATTTAGAAAATTAATCCATTTATTAATATAACATTTTTCCTGCTAATTAGAAAACTAAGGTAATCACCATTAGTCAGTATCAAAAAAAGAGATTTTAAAGCCAATAGCTATGACTTTAAAATCCCCTTAAGAATTCGACATTATTCCCTAGGAAATAAAACCTGCCTATAATTATTAATTAGTTGGTGATTTCTTTTTTGAATTCCTTCTGACGGAGTTCGACACGTCTAATTTTACCAGATGAGGTTTTTGGTAATTCATCGATAAATTCAATAGCACGTGGGTATTTGTATGGTGCCGTTATCTCTTTTACATGCTCCTGTAATTCCTTCACTATCGTTGGGCTATTCTTTTGCTCGGAGTCACGTAAAACGATATAAGCCTTTACTATATTACCGCGAATTTCGTCTGGACTGGCAACAACCGCACATTCCTTTACAGCTGGATGCTTAACAAGTGCATCCTCTACTTCAAATGGGCCAATAGTATAACCGGAAGAGATAATAATATCGTCCCCACGACCTTCAAACCAGAAGTAGCCTTCCTCGTCTTTATAAGCACGGTCTCCTGTTAAGAACCATTCACCACGATATTGCTTATTTGTTCTTTCACTATCCTTTAAGTAACCTTTAAACAATGCTGGTGTGGATGAATGTACTGCAATATCCCCTACTTCACCAGCCTCGGTTGGCTCCCCTAAGTCATCAATGATTTCTACAAGGTTACCTGGAGTAGGTTTCCCCATTGAGCCCGGCTTTGGTGTCATGCCTAAAAGTGTCCCAACGAGTAAAGTATTTTCAGTTTGCCCATAGCCATCACGTACTTGCAGTGAGAAAACATTCAAAAATTTGTTGATCACTTCACTATTTAATGGCTCTCCAGCAGAAACAGCACTTCTCAGACTTGATAAATTATATTGTTCAAGCTTGTCTACTTTGGCCATTAGACGATATTCAGTAGGTGTACAGCATAAAACATTTACTTGATAATTCTCAAGCATTTGAAGGTAGGCTTGTGGTTCAAATTTTCCCATATGGATAAATGCCGTTGCCCCACTCCCTAAGGTAGCCAAAAACGGACTCCAAATCCATTTTTGCCAGCCAGGTGCTGCCGTTGCCCATACTAAATCATCCTCTTGAACGCCAAGCCACTGTGCTGCCGTTGTTCTCAAATGGGCATATCCCCAACCATGAGAATGGACAACTCCTTTTGGATTGCCTGTTGTTCCACTTGTATATGATAAAAATGCAATATCGGAATCTTGTGTTTGAACCCCTTCAAAAACATCCGATTCATTTTCTAATTTTTCTCCAATAGACACCCAAGCATTCTTGGACTGCCCATAAACAAAAAGCTTTAGTCCATCTAGATGCTGTGCATCGTCAAATTGACTGATTTCATTTTCAAAAGCAACAATAGCTTTTGCATCTGAATGTGTAATTCGGTAATCGATATCTTTAGCTCGTAGCATTTCAGAGCTTGGAATTATCGTTAAACCTGCTTTTAAGGCCCCTACATATGTAACATATGCTTCCTCAGAGCGAGGTACCATGATTAGAATTACGTCCCCTTTTTTCAAACCGCTGCTTTTAAATAAATTGGCCACCTTATTAGCCTTTTTAATCAATTTTTCATATGAAATTTTCTCGATTTGTCCGCTTTCATGATGAATCAATAATGCAATTTTTGAGCTTGATGCTGCATACTTCTCAATCTCATCTACAATATTGTAATTCTTAGGAGCAAGTAAATCATCTCTTCTCATATTCATCCCCCTTTTATGCATCCCAAAAATGATACATTATGCTAATTATAATAATATTCGACTAATATATCAAAATATTCCTCGAAAAAGAGAAATAACTGTACTAAATGAGAATTTGATATGTAGGAAACAATAGTAAGTGCTAAGAATAAATGAGATTATTTGGGTGATGGCTGTGATAATTTTTAATGAGTGGTCGTAAATGCAAGGGGTGTGGATTAGATTTCAGTTTGGCAATAGCATTGTTAGGAAGGAGAATTGGTCCTTATTTTATTGTAGGATTTTTTGGGGAAGAAATGGGACCTCCGAGTACAAGTAAATATTAATTTTTTGAGCAAAATAAAAGCTAGTAGCGTTTTAAGCTACTAGCCCTCATTTTTAATTATTGTTGTGAACCACGTAATTGTGATTCAGCCATTTGTACAAGACGTTTAGTAATTTCTCCTCCAACTGATCCGTTTGCACGAGAAGACGCTTCAGGTCCGAGTTGAACACCAAACTCTTGCGCGATTTCGTATTTCATTTGATCTAAAGCTTGTTCTGCACCAGGTACAGTTAACTTGTTACGGCTACCGCTGTTGTTGTTTGACATTTACCTCACCTCCTTGTGAGTTTAGATTGTGCAGAATTCGAGTTTTAATACACAATAAATATCATTTTTTTAATTAGCTCACTAGTGTAGACAAGTTCTATTTTTTTTAACGTAAATATTTCAATTGTTACAAAGTTTTTTCGTATATTTCGAAAAAAGTGGGGTGGGTGGTGGGATTGGGGTGGGTGGAATCGTCGTAATACTTGTAGTATTGCTACCTTTTGTTTGGGTGATTGATCTCGATCGTCGTAATGTTTGCTCGTTTGCTACCTTTCGTTTGGGTTATTGATCTAGATCGTCGTAATACTTGCTCGTTTGCTACCTTTCGTTTGCGCGATTAATCTAGATCGTCGTAATACTTGCTCGTTTGCTACCTTTTGTTTGCGCCATTAATCTAGATCGTCGTAATACTTGCTCGTTTGCTACCTTTTGTTTGCGCGATTTCTCTAGATTGTCGTAATACTTGCTGGTTTGCTACCTTTCGTTTGGGTTATTAGTCAGATTCGTCTCAATGTTTACTCGTTTGTTACCTTTCGTTTGCGCAATTGATCTAGATCGTCGTAATACTTGCTCGTTTGCTACCTTTCGTTTGGGTGATTGATCTCAATCGTCGTAATGTTTGCTCTTTTGCTACCTTTCATTTGCAGGATTGATCTAGATCGTCGTAATACTTGCTCGTTTGCTACCTTTCGTTTGGGTTATCGATCTAGATCGTCGTAATACTTGCTCGTTTGCTACCTTTCGTTTGCGCGATTAATCTAGATCGTCGCAATACTTGCTCCTTTGCTACCTTTTGTTTGGATGATTAGTCGGATTCGTCGCAATATTTACTCGTTTGCTACCTTTCATTTGCAGGATTGCTCCGTAATGTCTTAATACTTGTTGGTTTGCTACATTTCGTTTGCGCGATTGCTCTAGATCGTCATAATACTTGCTTGTTTACTACCTTTTGTTTGTTCGATTGATCTAGATCGTCGTAATACTTGCTCCTTTGCTACCTTTTGTTCGGATGATTAGTCGGATTCGTCGCAATGTTTACTCGTTTGCTACCTTTCATTTGCAGGATTGCTCCGTAATGTCTTAAAGATGTTCATGAAACTCATTCCCCACTAACATCAACTTCCTTTCACGTTTCATTCCCTTGATAAAACGCATTCACCACAAACAATAACTTCTCTATGTATTTCAATCCGCTTTCCCTATTTACATCGACCTTCTAAACACTCTTCATCCACCAATCCAGACTCTTTCCGCAGCAATCCACTTCTAGCAAACCTTCTCAAACCAACTCCAACCAACTCCAACCCAACCACGATCGCATAACCGCAACCGCATGCACATACTTACTTATCCTCCCTCACTTCCAACCGAACTATAACTGCTCCATATCTAAAAAGTATCTTTCGCCAAGCTTTGTTACACATTAAAAGAGCTAGTAGCTTTTACGCTACTAGCTCCGCTTTAATTTTTAATTATTGTTGTGAACCACGTAATTGTGATTCAGCCATTTGTACAAGACGTTTAGTGATTTCTCCTCCAACTGATCCGTTTGCACGAGAAGACGCTTCAGGTCCGAGTTGAACACCAAACTCTTGCGCGATTTCGTATTTCATTTGATCTAAAGCCTGTTCTGCACCAGGTACAGTTAACTTGTTACGGCTACCGCTGTTGTTTGACATTTATCTCACCTCCTTGTGCATTTAGATTGTGCGAAAATCGTTTTTTAATACACAAAACTTTTAAAGGTAAGTTTTTCCTGTCAAACAGCTTTAACTATTATAATAATCCCTCAAATTTATCTTGCATCTTATTGGCTTCTGGGAACTTATATACTTCGCGGTTACGTACTGCACGGTCAATCAATTCGTCAAATTCAGTAAAGCTTTCATAATACGTTACTTTTTCAACTTTCGGCTTTGTTTTTGGATTTGCTGGTGTAAAGATTGTACAGCAATCCTCAAAAGGTTGAATCGATGTTTCGTAAGTTCCAATTTGCTCAGCAATATCGATAATTTCAAGTTTATCAAATGCGATTAATGGACGTAGGATTGGTGTGTTTGTAACGTCATTGATGGCTGTTAAGCTTTCTAATGTTTGACTAGCTACCTGACCTAAGCTTTCACCAGTCACTATTCCTAATGCTCCGATTTCTTCTCGCAATTGGTCAGCGATACGCATCATCATTCTACGAGTAGTTGTCATAATCGTATTTGCTGGCACGCGATCTTTGATTAATACTTGGATCTCAGTAAATGGAATGACGTGTAATCTGATATTTGCACCAAATTTAGTTAATTCATTTGCTAGCACTTTTACTTTTTCTAATGAGTTATCACTTGTATATGGTGGACTAAAGAAATGAATCGCTTCTAGACGAACTCCACGCTTCATTAATAAATATCCAGCAACAGGACTATCGATTCCGCCAGAAAGCATTAGAAGTGATTTACCGTTCGATCCGACTGGCATTCCACCAGCACCCTGTATAACTTGTGCCATCATGTAGATTGCATCCTGTCTTACTTCAATACGAAGCTCTACATCCGGCTTTCTAACTTGTACTGAGATATTTGGATTATTTCTTAATACATGTCCACCAATTTCACGTTGAATTTCGTGTGATTCTAATGGGAAGGACTTATCTGAACGACGAACTTCTACTTTAAATGTAAGCTCTTGCTCTTTAAATTGTTCCATTATAATTAAAGCCAAGCTTTTCATTTCATCTAATTCTTTTGTACATACAGCTACTGGACTAAAGGATTGAATACCAAAAACAGTCGGTAATTTCTTCATAAGAACTTCATATTGCTCTTCATTTTCAATCTTAATATGCATACGATCACGTTCAGTAACAATTTCTAATGGGGCAATATCCGAGAATGCATGGCGAATATTTGCACGTAGACGATTGATAAAATCCTTTTTGTTGCGCCCTTTTGTTGATAATTCACCATATCTTATTAATATTTCTTTCCAGATCATCGATTTATATCTCCTTTTAACTCTTTCATCACATCTGTGAAGGCCTTTTTAAACTCAAGAATGTCCTCTTCTGTATTTAAAGCACCGAAGCTTAAGCGAATGACACCTTTTTTATAATTGGAATGTAGCTCTAAAGCTTCTACAACATGACTTGTTTTCTTTTGCTTTGATGAACAAGCACTTGATGTAGAAACGATAATTCCTCTTTTTTGGAGTGCATTGATCAATATTTCACCCTTTAAATCCATTACACTAAACGATAAAATATGTGCAGCTCCTGTATTTGTAGATAGTAAATGAATATTTTCACCGAAGCCAGCTAAAAATTCTAACAAATCATTATGCCATTTTCGATATTTTAATGTGGCTTGCTCCATCGTTTCAACAGCCATGCGAGCTGCTTTTGCAAGAGATACCGCTTGCGGTACTGCAACAGTACCACTACGTAGGCCCTGTTCCTGTCCACCACCTAAAAGAAGTGGGATAATATTCATTTTTTTACGAAAGGCAATAATTCCCGAACCCTTTAAACCATGAATTTTATGTCCAGAAATGGAAATGATATCGGGACCTGCTTCACCATTAAAGTAAATCGGTAGCTTGCCAAAGCTTTGTACAGCATCTACATGGAAGGCAGCACGGCTATTTTCGTGGATAATTTTCGCCGCCTCTTCAATTGGCTGAATGGCACCCATTTCATTGTTCACATGCATTATACTAACAAGGACCGTTTCCTTTCGAATCTTGGCTTGAAGCTCTTGTAACGAAATGACACCATTTACATCCACCTTCAAAAAATCAACCTTATAGCCTTCTTGCTCTAGAGATTTCACTGCCTCTAAGATAGATGGATGTTCAATCTCTGTAGTGATAATATGTTTACCTTTATGAGTATTTGCCTTTGGAACTCCGAATATCGCAAGGTTATTGGATTCTGTTCCTCCAGCTGTAAACAATACAAACTGGTCCTCTGTTTTAAGAAGATCCGCTATTTGACCTCTTGCACGGTCCAATAATGCATTGGCTTCCACACCAGCTCCATGAATGGATGCCGGGTTAGCATAGAAGGACTCATTTACCTGTACAAATGTATTTAAAACCTCTTTATGTGGTTTTGTCGTCGCACTGTTATCTAAATAGATCATTGGATATCCTACCTTCTTTTCTTACATTTAGAAATTAAAAAACCATTCTATTTATCCTTTGAATTCGTAGAGAAAGCCACCAACACAAATTAAGTGCGGTGGCTTCTTTTATTAATTATAACGCTTATGTCAAGTAATGACTAATATTGAGATTTTTCGTAAAGTTCATCCTGAACAAGCTCTTCTATCCGCTTAATAGCACCTGGTTCTGCCATTTCAACGGCAGCAGCTGCATCCTCTAACGCTTTTATGTAACGATATTGATGGAATGCATGTTCAGATTCAAGTAAGAGATCATTCACTTTTGGGTTCGTCCCACGATATCTGTTACCATATTGAATGATTCTTTCGATTAACATGACATTTTCAATCATTTCATGAGCATGCTTACTTACTTCTTGAATACATTTTTCAGCATTTTCTATGTTACTTTGTACACGATTCATATTGAGCGGTATATCCTGTAAGCTTTGAATAACGATGTAAATTTGTTCTTCAGCCTCTTCAATGCGAGCATCCATTTCTTCTGGAATTCCAGGGATATTGGCCTTGTTTAGCTGGCGATCAGTTTCTTGTAAAATTCGCTTTAAAGAATCCAGCTTTGCACGAGCTTTGTTTTCATCGATTCGTAAATTTTTCAGACGACTAGAAAACTGCTCCTGTTCATCCTTTATACGATCGATTTGTTCGCTAATTTCGACTAGCTCCTCCTGCAAGCTTGAATAAGCAGATTTTTCATCTCTTACTCGTGTAACAAGAAGTTCAAAACGTTTTTGAATCAATTCTAGCTGTTTTAGTCCTGCTTTTGGAATTTCCGCTTCGTTTTCAGGTAGATGATAGCTACTTTGTACGTATACTGCCTCGTTACTAATTTCTTTCGTTACTTTAACAACTTCAGTTAACGTTTCAAATGTATCATCGCAATTTTTATCGACATAGCTTCTTGCAATAACTTCTTTTTCTAAAAGGTCGTAATAGTTCTCAATCTCATCAATTATTTCATTAAGTCTCGGAGCAACGGACTCTACATCTAATTCGGCCAATTTCGATTTGAGAGTTTCAAGCTCTTCTTCAAGATTATCTAAGTACTTGGTTAACTCCAAATGATTTAAGTAATAAGATTGCTCCTCCATTTCACGTTGACCATTTCGCAACTCATGTATAGCAGCAGGTATTTTTGTTTGAATTTCTGATAGCAACGTCGGGACTTCAGATAATAAATGATAAATTGTTTGAGATTCACTATTCAAAGCTAAAACGATTTCTCGAGCCTGTAAATAATTCCCGTCTACTGTTAACTCATCAAATTCTTCAAATTTCGGAACAAATTGTTCTACTCTTTTTTCTAATGCCGATAGTGCTGGACCAAAAGAATATTGGTGAGCAAGTAAAGTTTTTCTTGCAGAACGATAATGCTCTTTTATTTGCTCGATTTCAATACGATTTTTTTCTTCGCTGCCTATTAGCTCATCCAACTCGCTAATAATTTGATTTTTACTTTTTTCACATTTTGCGATATATTCTTCTATCGCTTGTTCTACATTGGACGCTTTTTTAAATTTGAATCGATCGATGTATTCTTCCGCATCAAAAAGCATAGAATCTATTTTGATAACGTGGACATCTATTACTTCCGTCCAAATATTACGCCAATGTTCAAACATTTCCTCTGTTTGTCCATTCATATTTAAAGACTTTACTTTTGTTAGCTCCTCAAATATAGGATAATGCTGAATTTGCATCTTTTCTTGTTCAAGTCGCTGTATAACAACATTATGTTTACGACGGATGACTAGTCCAACGATAAATAATGCTAATAGTACGATGACGACAATGATGATATACTGCATCATAAGCCCCCTATTCCCAAATCACTTACCTGCTACTATTTTCTAACTATAATATACCATGTTTTTTTTCATTTGTTTAAAAAAATACAGCTTTTTGCTAAAGTAAATTGTAATAAGTTGATAATAGGTATGTAAATTTTAAATTTCCTGGTTTAATTTTAAACAATATGCGTCTTTCTACCAACAAAAATCGGCAATTTTAAACTATTATTCTATTAAGTTAGCATATAATTATAAGATTGATTATAAATATTTTTTTCCTATGCTTCCAGAAATTGTGGAAGCGTTGACTTTATAAATGAAAATGGAGGTTCAGTTTATGAAAAAAGACGGTCATATCCATTCACCTTTTTGTCCACACGGTACTAAGGATCCATTTGAAAAATATATTGAAAAAGCGATTGAAGAAAATTTTACTGAGATTACATTTACCGAGCATGCACCATTGCCAACAAACTTTGTCGATCCTACACCGAATAAGGATAGTGGGATGGCTCCAAAGTATTTAACTGATTATCTCGATACTTTGAAGCAGCTTAAGAAACAATATAAAGATCAAATAAAGATTAATGTTGGATTAGAGATTGACTATATTGTTGGCTATGAAACAGAAGTACGGGCATTATTAGACATTGTTGGGCCAGTACTTGATGATGCCATTCTCTCTGTTCATTTTTTAAAGCATAATGATACATATACTTGTATTGATTTCTCAGAGGAGGTCTATCTTGAGTTCGCTCAGCAGGTAGGTGGAATGGAGGCTCTTTATAACCTGTATTATGATACAGTATTAAAATCCATTGATGCTAATTTAGGTCGATACAAGCCACGTAGAATAGGTCACCCTTCACTTGTGCATAAATTCCAGCTTGCACATGGCGAGAAAATCGATGATGATCACCGAATCATTGAAGTATTAAAGATAATGCAGGAAAAAGGTTATATACTGGATGTAAACAGTGCTGGCTTAAGTAAGCCTTTTTGCAAAGAACCCTATCCGCCAATGCATATGATAGAATATGCCCGTTCAATCTCTTTACCAATGATTTTTGGCTCGGATGCTCATAGCGTAAAAGACTTACATCAACACTATGAACTAATTATGAAGTAAAATTAATAATAATCAGCTTAGGCAGTCTATGTGATTGCCTGAACTAATTGTTGAAACAGGATAACTAATTTTGGAGGTAATAATATGTATTCACAAATAAATTATGAAGGTTCCGTTTTAAAACAATATGAAACATTATCAAAGCAATTAGATGCTTTACTTGATGGAGAAACAAATGTAATCGCCAATTTAAGTAATGCTTCAGCCCTTTTAAATCAATTTCTAGATAATATCAACTGGGTAGGCTTTTACTTAATGGATGAGGGAGAACTTGTGTTGGGCCCATTCCAAGGCTTACCTGCCTGTGTTCGAATTGCTATTGGTCGTGGAGTTTGTGGAACGGCAGTAGCAGAACGCAAAACAATGCTAATAGATGATGTTCATGCATTCCCTGGTCATATCGCCTGCGATGCTGCATCAAATTCTGAAATCGTTATTCCCTTAGTAAAAAATGACGAAGTAATTGGGGTATTAGATATTGATAGTCCAAATAAAGCTCGATTTACTTTAGAGGATCAGCAAGGCTTAGAATTATTTGTCCAAACTTTACTTAAATTCATTTAAATGTAATTAGATCGTATGGGTGGCAATTCTCCCCACTCTACTCATACTTATTTGGTCTTTCGACCGCAAAAAATAAACTTACTACTCCAAAAAAGCAAAACACACTTGCTTCTTTGGCTGTAGTAAGTTTTTTTAAGATAGAAATAGCATTGATTCATTAAAGATGGAAAATTTGTTTTTACCTGTAGATTTGGCATTATAGAGAGCCGTATCTGCATGCAAAAAGATTGACTGGAATTCTGGACGCTGCTTTGTATTCCATGTGATCAACCCAGCAGAAACAGTTACCGTTGGATTTGTGGCCACTGGTACAGATTCTACGATTTGACTTGCTAACTTCTCCACTTCCGCAACCAAAATATTTGGTACATAGACGGCTAACTCTTCCCCACCCCATCTAGCACAGATACCTCGTGTTCCAATTACTTTCTTAAGCTGGTCTGCAATTTGAACAAGCACCTCATCACCAACCTGATGTCCGTATGTGTCATTTACATGCTTAAAATTATCAATATCTATTAATAAGAACATGCCGGAGCTATCACTTTCCAAGGAGCTCTCCACAAATCTATCCAGGTAACTACGAGTATGCAGCTTTGTTAGATGATCATGATCAACCATTTCCTGTAATTTATTGCGTAATATAGAGTTCGCAATCGCTAGTGAGGAATGATGGATTAGGGATTGCATCAATTTAAAGCTGTCAAATGAGAAAAAGTAGGAATCCCTATGCAAAACAATACTAAATCCATTAATACGCTGTTCTACTATCATAGGGATGGCCATCATGGAATTATAATTAAGCTCTTTTCCTATTAAACGGCTACAGTCTGCAATAAACAACGGCTCTTGACTGTTTTTAAAGTGATTTGCAGCATGGTTAATATAAATAGACCCCTCTTCCGTATCAAAAAGTTCTGTTGATGCTTCTGTTAGCTTTAACTCAGAGTCGCTTTTCAAAACAAAACAAACTTCCATTGGTTGAAAGGATTTCATAAGTTGCTTATGTAAAAACATAAACATTTCTTTGCTGTCTAACTTCATATTTAATCGATGAGAAGTTTCATTAATAAGCTGCAGGTCGCTAATTAGGCGATGCGACTGATGGTAAAGCTTAGCATTTTCCAGTGCATTCCCTGATGCATGTGCAAGCATTCGGATGAAATCTTCCTCAGTTTTAGAAAAGACATAAAAAATAGGAGCACTCACTTGAAGAATTCCGTAGATTGCCTGTCTTCCTTTCATGGGCGCGTTTAATAAGCAACGATTCATTTCAACAGCTTGTTCAACAATTATTTTACCTGATACAAAGGCCTCTATCGCTGAGGGTCTTTCTGAAAGGTAGTCAAACGGCTTTATATGAACCTTTGTTTGACGGTCATGGTCATTGGATAATATAAGTTCTACATTAAAGTTAGGGAAATTATCCTGTATAGTTATTAATACATTTTCTAAAATTAAATCGATATCCATAGTGGAATGAAATAAATCTGTCATATTGTATAATTTACGGTATTGCTTTTCATTTTGTAGAATTTCGATGTTTTTGCACAATACTTTTAACATGTCCGCTGCAGTATCTACAAAATTTTCAAAAAACTCACTTTTGGTAAAGGCTGTCCACTTAGGAGTTTCTTGAAGTAATAAAATACAATACTCACCGAATTGACCCGTTTTTAACAGGAGCATTTTTGAGAATAAGTTAAATTCTTTTATATGTGAAAGGCATTCGGGTAAATCAATCAATTTCTTTTGGGAAAAATGTGTAGTAAAGTCGCTCCAAGTGATTGAATTTAAGTCTATATCGATAGAAGACTTTATGTTAAATGGTTTTAATGATTCACATTCATATAAAAGAAAACAACATTTATCGATATCAAAATATTGCTTTAAGCTATTTTGTATCAATGACATATATTCATCGTAGCCGTTTCTTTGATTCATTGAGTCGATACATAAACTTAACAAATCGGATTTAATATTCGTTAAAATCTCTCGATGTTCTCTCATAAAAATCACCTTTTCTCAAGTAACAAAAATCAATTATTTATGTAACTTATTGTAAAATGTTTACATCTTATGCCAAATTACCTATATATTTCTAAACGAGTAGGATTTTGTATTCAATGTTTTTTCTCATTATAACATACCTATTTCATATTTTTAACAATTGTTGTAAACTAAATAACTACTTTGTACGACATACTTCGCAATATTATTTCTTGACTCATATACTAAAAAATTATACAATAAACCTCGTGTAAAATAAACGCAGCAGTTGTATAAGCTATGTTTGTATTTTATTCCTCTTAATTATTAACATTTTGTTATTTAAGATGGTGTATTGTGTAACCCTAACGGCTGCAAGGGCGAAGGTACATGAATATAAAATCCAGCAAGTGTCGGGTACAACTGGTTTTTGTTTTACTAAAGGCTGATGAACAATCAGTACAAAAAACCAAACTTAAAGGAGGAGACAAAATTATGTCTCGTTATACAGGTCCATCATGGAAAGTGTCACGTCGCCTTGGAATTTCATTAAGCGGCACAGGTAAAGAATTAGAAAAACGCCCTTATGCTCCAGGTCAACACGGTCCAAACCAACGCAAAAAGTTATCTGAATATGGTTTACAATTACAAGAAAAACAAAAACTTCGTCATATGTTCGGTATGACTGAGCGTCAATTCAAAAACGTATTCAACAAAGCTTCTAAACTAAAAGGTGTTGCTGGTGAAAACTTCATGATCCTTCTTGAAACTCGCCTTGACAACTTAGTTTACCGTTTAGGATTAGCTCGTACTCGTCGTGGAGCTCGTCAACTAGTTAACCACGGTCACGTATTAGTTGATGGTAAACGCGTTGACATCCCTTCTTACAGCGTTAAACCAGGTCAAGTGATTTCTCTACGTGAAAAATCTTTAAACCTTGCTGTAGTAACAGAAGCTATCGAAGTAAACAACTTCGTACCAGATTACTTATCATTTGATGCAGACAAAAAAGAAGGTACTTTTGTACGTCTTCCAGAGCGTTCTGAATTATCAGCTGAAATTCAAGAACAATTAATCGTTGAGTTCTACTCTCGTTAATCTCTTGTTTGTACTTAAAGAGGACGACCAATATTGGTCGTCCTCTTTTATGTATAAAGAAGTGTGTTAATCCTTATTCGAATTAACACCCCTCTTAAATAACTATTCTTCTAATACTATTTTCGCTGCATACAGTCCTGATCGTACTGCCCCTTCCATCGTTGCAAAATAAGGCTGTCGAGTGTAGTCGCCTGCTAAGACCAAACCTTCAATTGGAGTTTTTTGATCCGGACGTAAATGATCATTTCCCGGCTCTAGACTATGGAAATCTTCAGGATGACTGACAACTCGATAATTCATTAAGCCAGATTCCAAATCTAGTCCGAGCTCCCTCCCATCCTTCTGTACATGCTTTAATATCTCGTCATGATTCATATCAAGGAATTTCTCCGGTGGGGTTAGGATTACAGAAAGCCTTCCTGGTACATGTGTAAATGTTGAGCGTGATTGCTCGGCAAAACTGGCAAGTGAAGTGAGCGGACCAAAAGTTGTGCGGTCGACCGGTAGTATAGGCTTTTCGAATTCCATTTGAATTGTCACAGCTGGCATAGTAGGTAAAGCAAATAAATTTTCAAATGAAGGGTGATTTAAAAAATGACCCCTTAAAATTTCTTTTGCACCACCTAAATTTGTTGCAACTACGACATGCTTAGCAAAAATTTCAGATCCGTCTTCTAATTTAACTCCTTTTACCATATCTTCATCCAATATTAATCCCTTTACATTTATATCAGTTTTAATAATTCCATTATTTTTAACAATATGCTTAGCCAGTGGTTTCGCCAAAACTTCTGTCATTCCTCCTAAGTAAGCACCGATTCTTAATTTATAGAAGCGCGGAATGCCAGGCAGAAAGAGACCAAAGAAAACCTTTGCAGAATATCTTTCCGGCGGCAAAAAGAATATACCTGCACTAAGGGGAATCACAACATAATGGAGTGCATTTTCACTGACTTCATACTTTTCTGCAAACTCTCTCACATTATATTTATCCAATTTTTCAGGATTTTTTACAATTTCTAAGAATCCATTCGTAAAGAATGCTATCAATGAAAACTTGTCTTTTGGTGAAAGAATATCGTTATTGCCAATTATCCCTTTAATTGTATCAATAGGACCAAAAACTGGTGAGATTCCAAATGATGCCTTATTCTTGCTGCCCTTTATACGGACATCAATTTGTTCCTCCCACTGAACAATATCATCAACCTCGACACCAACCTTTTTAAGTATTTTGGGCAGTTCTTCATAATAACCTATATGCCGGTGAAAACCTGATTCAACTATCATCCCATCTTCATCCCAAGATGAGGTTCTTCCTCCAATCACTTTGTGTTTTTCTAGAACAGCAACAGTTTTTCCATCTTCACTAAGTTCCAATGCTGTTGTTAAACCTGCTAAACCAGAACCAACTATAATAACATCAAATTTTTCCAATCTAATCACCCTTTATTAAATTCAAATATAACTTCTGTCTATTCAATTCAAATTTTCAACTCATCATCTTTACAATCAAAATAGATACTTCCATCCGGCTGAATCTCAGCATAGAACACTTTATCGATAGATTTAATCCCTGCCTTTTCCAACTCTTCTCTTAGCCAATTATCTTCTAAATTCAAGCGGGAGAGATTTACAAAGTTAATAACACCATCTGATATTACTTCAGTAGCAGTGTAATAAAGTTGATTCGGACTTTGTATACTAATATCACTTTTTGTAAGGGATTGTTTATGTTCTTTCTTCAATACAGAAAGATTCCCACTGGTCTCAAATATTGCAAATTCTACATCCCGCAAAGAAA
The DNA here is from genome assembly GCF_044795995.1 of Ureibacillus chungkukjangi. Classification (NCBI taxonomy): domain Bacteria; kingdom Bacillati; phylum Bacillota; class Bacilli; order Caryophanales; family Caryophanaceae; genus Ureibacillus; species Ureibacillus chungkukjangi. The sequence continues at coordinate 2,757,353 of NZ_CP085009.1, forward strand.
AAACATCTTTCTCTCTCAGCAATGAATTTAATTCATTGATATCTAATCGTGTCTTTCGGAGTGCATTCTCCATAATATTCCCTTCTTTTATAACAATAATCGGCTCCCCTATGGGAATTTTCCTTGCCTTCTTAGATTTAATATCAATATAACCAAGCATTAGAGTGAAAATTGCCCACCCAATAATGACAATAACACCATGTAGTATTGATAAATTACTATTAACAGCTAAATTTGCAGTAATAAAACCAATAGAAATAGCTGAAACAAAATTAAAAAAATGTCATTTGTGCTATTTCTTTACGTCCCATAATTCTAGTAACGGTTAATAATACTATAAAGGCTATAAACATTCTTATGGCAAGCTCTTGTAACTCCATTTTTATAACATCCTTTCTTTTTCCAGCGGAGTTTGTACTTTTTAAATAAGTTTTTATATACAAAAAACCCCGAATAGCACCTTCCCTAAAGGAAGCTTACTATTCGGGGTCAGTTTAGAATGTCTAACCGACATTTCTATCCTGATTAATTTGTGTGATTTACTTAGTTGTTATCACTGTTGTTGTTGTTTTGGTTGTTATTGTTGCGGTTGTTGCGGTTGTTGCGGTTGCTTTGGTTGTTGTTGTCAAAGTTTAGCTCTTCAGCAAACTCTGCATTGTTGTTGTTGTTATTGTTGTTTTCAGCTTGATTGTTTTGACGGTTGTTGCGTTGGTTGTTGTTGTTGTTGTTGTTATTGTTTTGTGCCATGTCTCTCACCTCCACCAAATTATTATGAGTAATATTATTTTTTTTATACGCAATAATAAAAAAACGCCCTAGCCGATTTAGCTTAGGACGCATTGATTTAATTAAATTTCACCATGTGATATTTTTTCTTACCGCGACGGATAATTGCAAACGCGTCTTCTAAACGGTCTTTCCCATTAACTACATAGTCAAGATCCGTTACTTTTTCACCGTTTACTGAAATTGCACCATTTGTTACATCTTCACGAGCTTGACGTTTTGAAGAGGAAATTCCAGCTTCTACGATTAACTCGACAATATTTTTATCTTCCTTAGCCAATTCTATAGAAGGAACACCAGCAAAAGCGACTTTCATCTCTTCTACTGATAATGCTTTTAAATCACCTGAGAATAAGGCAGCTGTAATTTTTTCTGCTTGCTCTAAACCAGCTTCACCGTGAATTAGTTTCGTCATTTCGGCAGCTAAAGTTTTTTGCGCTTTACGTAAATGAGGCTCTTCCTGAACAGTTACTTCTAAAGCTTCAATATCTTCACGGGATAAGAATGTGAAGATTTTCAAATATTTTATCACATCAGAATCGGCAGCATTTACCCAGAATTGGTAGAACTCATATGGTGAAGTTTTTTCAGCATCTAGCCATACTGAGCCTCCAGCAGTTTTACCGAATTTTGTACCATCCGCTTTAGTTACTAATGGAATGGTAATCCCAAAGGCATTCGTTTCTTCTTCATGTGTCTTTCTGATTACTTCTAATCCCGTTGTAATATTCCCCCATTGGTCTGATCCACCAACCTGGATTTTTACATTGTAGTTATCATATAGGTAGTTAAAATCAAGCCCCTGAATGATTGTGTATGTGAATTCAGTAAATGATATTCCTGATTCTAAGCGAGAGGCAATTGTGTCTTTAGCTAACAAGTAATTTACATTTACTAACTTCCCGTAATCACGCAAGAAATCAATTACACTTAACTTCCCTACCCAGTCATAGTTATTAACGAGCTGAGCGCCATTTTCATTTTTACCAAAATCGAAAATACGCTCCATTTGTGCTTTTAAGCCCGTAACATTATGGGCAATTTGTTCCTCAGTCAGTAAATTTCTCTCGTCAGAACGACCAGATGGATCACCAATCATCCCCGTTGCTCCACCAACAACTAGTACAGGACGATGCCCAGCTTGCTGGAATCGACGTAATGTAAGTAATGGCACGATATGACCAATATGCATAGAATCTGCTGTTGGGTCTACCCCTACATATAAGGATACCTTCTCTTCGTTTAAAAGCTTCTCCATTCCTTCAGCATCTGTTTGTTGGTATAAAAGCCCACGCCATTGTAAATCTTCAATTAAAGGGTTCGTCATAATTCTTCCTCCATTCCTTCTCTTTGCATTATTTATAATTAATAATTAAAATAAACCAAAAAATGTAACAAATTCAGTCGTGCTAAGGTTTGCTAAATACTAGAACACAAAAAAGCCCCAACACGCAAAATCATTTGCATGCTGGGACGTTAATAAGCAATTTAACGCGGTACCACCCGGCTTGAAGACATCTCTAAAAATAGAAACTCTTCCCCTCTTATACGTTTTAACGCAACGTGAGTCGTTCAAGCTCAAAGAACGTAATTCGTGTTTACATTTTGACTAGCTTGCACCACCCGCTAGCTCTCTATATCAGGGAATGAAAACACTACTTCAAACTTATCACTGCTTGAAAATTATAATGATTATTCTACTCGTTTTAAATTCAATGTCAATAACTATATTCGAACTACCCTGAAATATGCTATAATAAACGAGATTTTAGGGGGTGACGGTTAGTGAAAGAATGGATGAATCGTTTAACAGAATATATACGAGAATTGAATACAAAACTAGATAGATTAACAACGTCAAAGCAAATGAGTAGACTAAGGATCACTGGTAGTGTTATTTGGAATTTAGTCCTTATTTTCATAATCCTTACCACTACAGCGGTTGTTTTCGTTGGCGGTCTTGGACTTGGCTACTTTGCATCACTCGTTAAAGACGATCCACTAATGGCTAAAGCAGAAATGCGAGATCAAATTTATAACTATGATGAAACAAGTGAAATTTACTTTGCTGGTGACATTTACATAGGTAAGCTACGAACTGATTTGGAGAGAAGAGAAACCTCCCTTGGAAAAGTTTCTCCTACACTAATTAACGCTGTACTTGCAACGGAGGATGAGTATTTCCGTGAACACTATGGAATCGTTCCAAAAGCCGTTTTACGCGGGCTTTTACAGGACTTTACAAACTCATCTACCCAAACAGGTGGTTCAACATTAACACAGCAATTGATTAAAAACCAAATTCTAACGAACGAAGTCTCCTATGAACGAAAGGCACGCGAAATTTTACTAGCTATACGATTAGAAAAATTCATGACTAAGGAAGAAATTATTGAGGCCTATTTAAATATCATTCCTTATGGTCGTAATGCTTCCGGTAAAAATATAGCCGGAGTAGAAACTGCTGCACGTGGAATTTTTGGAATTTCAGCATCTGAATTAAATTTAGCTCAAGCAGCTTATATTGCCGGTATTCCACAAGCACCATTTGCACACACACCTTTTACTAACAAAGGTGAGATTAAAGATGCTGCAGGTTTAAAACCTGGTATCGATCGAATGGAAACTGTACTAAAACGTATGTTAGCTGTTGGCTATATTACCCAAGCTGAATACGAGGAAGCTTCTAAATATGATATTACGAAGGATTTCCGAGAGCCAGAACCTGAAGCAACAGATAATTATCCATGGCTTACTTATGAGCTGGAAAACCGAGCAAAAGAACTTATCGCTCGTATCTTAGCAGAAAAGGATGGCATCGATCCTGAACGTTTAGATGAAGAAGATAACTTAAAAGAGAAATATATGATTCTTGCAGACCGTGATGTACGTTCTGGAGGCTACAGAATTTATTCGACAATCGATAAGGGTATGTATGATGCCATGCAGGAAGCTGCAAAGAACTTCAAAAATTATGGACAAACCTTTACAACTACCCAAATCGATAAAGAAACTGGCGAAGAAATTGTAACCGAAGAGAAGGTTCAAGTCGGAAGTATTGCAATCGAAAATAGTACAGGCAGAATCTTAAGCTTTGTCGGAGGACGAGAATTTAATCTTGAGCAGCAATTTAACTATGCGACAAGAGCAGCTCGAGCAAACGGCTCAACCATGAAGCCATTATTAGTATATGCACCTGCGATCGAATATGGAGTTATTGGTGCGGGTAGCCCAGTAGTCGATGTGAAATTCACTCGTGGTTTTGATGGATATAGCCCATCAAACTATATTGAAAGTCAGGAGTTAGGACTAATTCCTGCCCGAGAAGCATTGGCAAAATCACAAAACTTACCAGCTTTACGCTTGTATGATTCTATCTTGGATAAAAAGCCTGCCTCATATTTAGAAAAAATGGGGTTCTCTAGATTAGTAGATGCAGATTATGTTAACTTAGCAACAGCTATTGGCGGTATCACGCATGGTACAACAGTTGAAGAAAATACAAATGCATTTGCAACCTTTGCAAATGGCGGGCAATTTATAGATGCCTATATGATTGACAGAATCGAAGACCTTGATGGCAATATCATCTACGAGCATGAAGTAGAACCTGTTCAAGTATTCTCACCTGAGACATCTTACATAGTTACAGATATGTTAAGAGACGTTTTAGAATATGGAACAGCCACAAGAGCAAGAAGTACTTTGAAATTCTCATCTGATTTTGCTGCTAAAACTGGTACAACAAATGACCATAATGACGTATGGTTAGTCGGATATAATCCAAATATTTCACTAGGTGTTTGGATGGGGTATACAAAAAATAAATCTCTGAATCAATTCAATAATACCTATGGACAGCCTAGTACGAGGGTCAACACGTTATGGGCAAGCTTGATGAATTCCATATACGATGTAAATCCAGAATTAGTGGATCCAGCTGAACAATTCCAACGCCCAGCGAATGTTGTAAATGCTTCATTCTGCGGTATTTCTGGTGACGCACCTTCTACAGCTTGCTCGCAAGCAGGTTTAGTTCGTTCAGATTTATTTAATCGAAATGTATTTATACCAAGCAGAATCGATGATAGCTTAAGTGGCTCCTCATCTGTAATGATTGGTGGTAAAGCTTATATTGCACTAGATTCCACACCTAGCGAATTTGTGACAACTAGTGGCTCAGGCATTAACCCTCAATTTGCCGAAAGAATACTTGGTAGACTTGGTGGAGATCCTACAAAATTATGGCCAACTGGTACTAGTAATGTTGTCTCATCTGCTAAATTTAACGCAGATGGAAGTCCACCACAGGCAGTTAATGCAGCACAATCTAATAATACGTTAACATGGACTAAATCAGCATCAAATGATGTTATTGGTTATCGTGTTTATGATATTACAAATGGCAGTCGTTCACTAGTAACTACAATTAGAGATGGCAGTGCATTAAAATCAACTATTACGAGTGGTAGAACTTATATTGTTGTAGCCGTTGATATAACTGGACTTGAATCAGCTCAATCCAATGCAATTTCAACAGTTGTGGAACCTCCAAAAGAGCCAGAAGAATCACCTGAAAATAACAAACCAAATCCAGATGATGGAGCTGGTAGTGGTGGAACTGATGAGGGCTCTACCGATGGCTCAACTGGTGAAGGCAATTCAAACGGGAATGGCAATGGTAATGGCACAGGAAATAATAACGGTGGAGGAAACGGTACAGGTCAAGCTCCTCCAACAGATAACACTCCTTAAGGAATTCCGCAGCTTATCTCAATATCTTTTAATGAGATAAGCTGTACTTAATTTAATGGAAAATAAAAAAGCTCAGTCATACGACTGGGCTTTTTTCTTCCACTAATAACTTTTTCAAAATTTCTACGGCTTCATCGATTTCTTGATTTGTTACCGTAAGAGGTGGCAATAATCGAAGAACCTGAGGCCCTGCTGCTACAAGTAATAACCCTTCCTTCTCAGCCTTTTCAACTAAAGCAGCTACATCCTTCCCACAATCAATGCCTAGTAATAATCCTTTTCCTCGAATTTCAAATTGCTCTTGTGGTAGTACTTCTTGTAATTTATTGATTAAATACTTAGATTTATCTTGAACTTCATTTAAGAAGGACTCGTTAAATACATGGTCAAGAACTGTCTGAGCTACAGAAACAGCCAAAGGATTTCCTCCATAAGTTGTTCCATGTGAACCTGGGCCAAATGTTTCATATAACTCGGCTGTTGCTAAAATCCCCCCAATTGGGAACCCACCACCCAAGCCCTTCGCCATTGACACTATGTCTGGTTTTAACTGTGTTTGCTCAAAAGCAAATTGAGTACCCGTTCGACCAATTCCTGTTTGAACCTCATCGACGATTAGCAATATATCATGATTTACACAGATTTCATTAATTGCCTGTGCAAATTCCTCTGTGACCTCGTGGATGCCCCCTTCACCTTGAATAATTTCAAGCATGATAGCACCCACAGTTTCATCAACAGCTTCTTTAAGTGCTTCTACGTCATTGAAAGGTAGATACGTAAATTGGTCTACTAAGGGGCCAAATCCTTTATGAATTTTTTCTTGCCCTGTGGCTGACATTGCACCAAAGGTTCTTCCATGGAAGGAGTTTTTGAAAGTAATGATATGGTGCTTCCCTGTATGCTTTCTCGCTAATTTAATAGCTGCTTCATTTGCCTCTGCTCCACTATTACAAAATAGTGCGTGTGCTAAATGATTATCCTTCACTAGGCTTTCTGCTAGAGCAACCTGACCAGGACTTTCAAACAAATTGCTGATATGCCATAGCTTTTCACTTTGCTCCTGTACTGTTTTAACTAGGGCTGGATGGGCATGGCCTAAGCAGCAAACAGCGATTCCACTTGTGAAATCGAGGTATTGTTTTCCATTTGAGTCTTTCACTATTGTCCCTTTTCCTTCAACAATACAAATTGGTCTTCTCGAATAGTTATTAAATAATGCATTCATATTACTAGCTCCTTTTTTTGTTAGTTGTAAGATACCTTACTAGCTTGGTGCTAGAGTTTCGTCAAGAGAAGGAACAATTACCGTTCCTACTAGTTGGTCGTTAACAATTTGCACAGATGGGATACCCGATTTTAATACCTGTATCGCTCCTTGAACCTTAGGAATCATACCACCATATATATGACCATGCTCAATCCATTGGTTGATGAGATTGGGATTGGCTTCTTCTTTGTATTCTCCATCAATACGTATACCTGAAACATCTGTTACAAGTAACAAGCTTTCTGCAGCCAGGGCTAATGCCACTTCACTAGCTATCGTATCTCCATTTATATTCAGTGCTTGCCCGTCAGCAGTTGCACCTACACAGGCAATAACAGGAACTATTTGGTTTTCACATAAAGTATTAATCAGCTGTGTATTCACACTTGTGACTTTTCCTACATAGCCATAGGTTTCTTTATCTAAAAACTCACTTTGCAGCAATTGGCCATCGAAGCCATTTAAACCTATTGCCGTAATTCCGGCTTGATTTAACTCGCCTACTAAAGCTGTATTCACCTTTCCGATTAAGGTAGTTTGTACGATGTTGATTGCCTCTTCGTTGGTTACACGAATGCCATTTAAAATCGAGGAACTTACATTTTGTTTTTCAAGCTCTTTATTAATAGCAGGGCCTCCACCATGAGTAATAATGATGTCATATCCCTCCTGCTGTAGATTTTTAAAATTGGAAAAGAAGGCTTTATTTAAGCCTTCTAATGTACTTCCCCCAAGCTTAATGACAATTTTCTTACGAGCGGTAGGAAGCGTTGATTTTAACGTAGTCATAAGTTAAATCGCACCCCCATGCTAATCCGTGTCCTTCACCCTGACCTAAAAAAACATAAATTTTCACCTCGTCTGCTTTTAAAATTTCAATCAATTCCTCCTCAGAGAAAGGTATTGGCTCCCCATCTTGAACCATTAACGCATTCCCGATTTTAATCGAAATTTTTTCTGGGTCTACTGTCGCACCACTATAGCCCACCGCTGCGATGATACGGCCCCAGTTTGCATCGTTTCCGAATACTGCCGTTTTGACAAGAGGTGACCCGACAACTGTTTTGGCAATTTTACGAGCTTCCTCATCACATAGAGCCCCAGATACCTCAACTTCAATTAGTTTCGTTGCCCCTTCACCATCACGAGCAATTGCTTTGGCTAGATCCTCAGCAACTAATTGTAAAGTGCTATAAAAACTATCCCAATCCGGATGTACAGGTGTTAAAGAGGCATTCCCCGCTAAGCCATTCGCCATGACAATTACGGTATCGTTGGTAGATGTGTCTCCATCTACCGTTATGGAATTAAATGTAACATTCGTTATATCCGATAGAGCTTTTTGTAGCACATCGGATTCTATATTTGCATCTGTAGTTATGAATCCGAGCATCGTTGCCATATTCGGCTCAATCATTCCAGAGCCTTTAGCAGTACCTGAAATGACTACCTCTTGACCATCGATAATCGTGCTATAGGAAGTGTTTTTCATCACTGTATCAGTAGTTAATATTGCTTGAGCAAAATCAATTCCATGCTCAGTTGTACTTCCTAATTCTAGCTTCTCAATGTTAGCTCGAATAGGCTCCATTTTCATGATTTCTCCAATTACACCTGTAGAAGCAACTCCTACTAAAGCTGGGTCTATTGCGAGCTTTTTTGCTGCCAAGCTTTGCATTTCATATGCATCTATCAGTCCTTGTTTACCGGTACAAGCATTGGCATTTCCCGAGTTTACAATCAAGGCCTGCATTTTACTAGCTTGATATACAACCTCTTTCGTAACTTTTAATGGTGCAGCTTGAACTGCATTTGTAGTAAAAACACCTGCAACACTCGCTGGAACCTCACTTACTAAAAGCGCTAAATCCTTCTTATTTTGCTTAATGCCGCAATGCATACCCCCTGCTGTAAAACCTCTAGGTGACACAATATTTTTGTTTGATATCTTTCTAATCTCCATTAAGCTCACTGTATTACCCCCTTAAATAAATAGCGGAATGACATCCAGACCTAGTGTTTGTGGTAAATCATTCTGTACATTCATATTTTGGATTGCTTGGCCTGCAGCCCCTTTAACCAAATTATCTATCACACTAACAATCGTAGCTCTGTTCGTTCTTTCATCTAATTGAACAAAGATATCGCAATAGTTCGAACCTTTTACACGGTTTGTTCCCAACGCGGAGGTATCTTGTATGACACGGACAAATGGATGATTTTTATATGTTTCTATTAAACAGTCATTCAGCTGTTTATTTGTAACGCCTGATAATACAGGTGCATAAGACGTCGCTAAAATCCCTCTTGTCATAGGCACTAAATGAGTATTAAAGGTAATTGACGTATCAACGTCAGCAAACATTGTAAGTGCCTGTTCGATTTCTGGAATATGCTGATGTTCATTTACTTTATAAATTGAGAAGTTTTCATTCATTTCACTAAAATGCGTTATTTGGGATGGTTTATTTCCAGCTCCAGAAACACCACTTTTAGCATCAATCACTAGGTAGCCAGGGTCGATTAATCGGTGTTTTAGGAGTGGTAAAATTGAAAGTAAAACTGCAGTTGGGTAACACCCGGGATTGGCTATTAAACTAGCTGATTTGATATTTTCCTCATTCCATTCAGTAAGTCCATAAACACTTTCTGCCACAATGGATTCAGGTGCCGGCTCTTTTTTGTACCACTTTTCATAAGAAGCTGACTCCTTTAAGCGATAGTCACCAGAAAGATCAATTAGCTTTGGACCTGCTCCAACTAATGGAGGAAGTAGTTTACTAGTTACACCTGAAGGAGTACTTGTAAATACAACATCAAAGCTACCTAGAGCTTCTGCATCAATTTTTTGTAATGGTGTATCGTGGATGGATAACAAATGACCGAATTTTGAAGAAAAAATTGCCCCCTCCTCAGAAGAAGTAAATAATTCGATTTTTTCAACCTCAGAATGATTGTGTAAGAAACGGATTAACTCTAATCCTCCATATCCTGTTGCCCCAATTATTCCAACTTTCAATGCTTTCACCCCTAAATTATGAAATTATGGCACGCGTCAAATCTTTTTAAGATTACTATTTTTATTTTGCAGATAACGAACTTTTCCGCTTTCAAATCTGCTAAGATAACGTAAGTATACTTATGCATAATTATTTAGTCAACTGTATTTTTATATATTATCTAAATTTTTCAACTCATAAGAAAAAGGGTACTTTCTCATCTATTTATGAGAGTACCCTTTAAGCGTTATTGTATAAATATTAATAATTTAATAAGAATTTATGAAGACTTCCAATTTACTTTTCTATAATAAGCTTTATATTCCCTAAAGTACTATCATTGATTTATTGGCTATTAATCTTCCATTGTTGATAAATCACCTGTTGGTAATTTTAGTTCCCATGCTTTTAATACACGACGCATAATTTTACCGCTTCTTGTTTTCGGAAGCTTGTCTTTAAATTCAATTTCTCTTGGAGCAGCATGGGCAGCTAAGCCAGTTTTAACAAAATTTCGAATGGATTCAGCTAATTCATCACTAGCCTCTACCCCTTCTCTTAAAGCAATAAATGCTTTAATAATTTCCCCACGTATTGGGTCTGGCTTACCAATTACTCCTGCTTCTACTACGTCAGGATGCTCAAGTAGTTTACTTTCTACTTCAAATGGACCAACACGTTCACCAGCAGTCATTATTACATCATCAACACGGCCCTGGAACCAGAAATAGCCATCCTCATCGACATAGGCTGAATCTCCTGTAACATACCATTCATCTTTTAGGAAATAGGATTGGAAGCGTTCAGGATTCCCCCAAATCTCGCGCATCATGGAAGGCCATCCTTTTCGAATTGCTAAGTTCCCCATTGTATATGGTGCAACCTCACTCCCCTCGTCATCTACAATTGTTGCGTAAATGCCTGGTACAGGCTTCCCCATTGAACCTGGTTTAATATCCATTGAAGGATAATTACAGATAACATGGCCACCTGTTTCAGTCATCCACCATGTGTCGTGAATTCTATGGTTAAGTGCTTCCATCCCCCATCTGATAACTTCCGGATTTAAGGGCTCTCCTACCGAAAGGATATGACGAAGGCTCGAAAGATCAAACTGCTCTATCACACTAGCACCAGCACCCATAAGCATTCTGAATGCTGTAGGCGCACTATACCAAACAGTAACACCGTATCTCTCAATTGCACCATACCAGCTTTCAGGACTAAAACGCCCACCAACTATTAAATTTGTAGCACCGTTTAGCCATGGACCAAAAATACCATAAGCAGTGCCTGTTACCCAGCCAGGATCAGCTGTACACCAAAAAATATCTTCTTCCTGCAAATCAAGCACCCATTGCGCAGTTTGATAGTGCTGAATCATTGCATTATGAACATGTAAAACACCTTTTGGAGCACCAGTTGAACCAGAAGTATAGTGAAGTAGCATACCATCCTCTCGATCAACCCACTCTATATCAAATAAACTTGAAGCTTCTTTAAATTTATTGGTAAAGTCCACAATCTTATCAGTTTCTTCGATTTGTTCCCCAACAACGAAGATTTTTTCTAAATATGGTAGCTTCTCTATTGGAACTCGATTTAATAGATTAGGAGTAGTTACTAATACTTTCGCTTCGCTATCCACTAACCGATCATAAACCGCTCCTTCCATAAATGCTTCAAATAAAGGACCTACAATAACCCCCATTTTAATAGCACCTAATAGAGAAAAATACAATTCAGGCGATCGCGGCATAAAAATAAATAAACGGTCACCTTTTTCTAAAGTAGTGTGTTCCATAAACATATTTGCGGCTTTGTTCGAAAAACGTTTCATATCATTGAACGTGTAGCTTTCTTTTCGTGACCCCTCATCGAAAAATAATGCTACTTTGTTTTTTCGAAAGCTTTCCGCATGACGGTCAATGGCTTCATAGGCAGCATTAACCTTCCCCGTCTCATGCCAACTAAAAGCCGTTTCTGTTTCTTTCCAATCGAAAGAAGCAGCCTTTTCATCATAGTTTTTCAAATGATGATTCCCACCTACAACAGCTAATCTGTCTGTAATTTTTATCCCCATAAAAATTACCCCTTTCAAATCAATTTCGCCTTTAAACAATTCCACAAGATAAGAGTGAGAAATTATGAAATATAACCAAAAAAAATGCTTTTACTCTTCTAACATCATACGCTAGGCGATATTTCTCAATCTAAAATACTAAGCGTAAGTATTAAAGAATGATACGTTTTATTTTACAATATTCTGAACATTTTGAGTAAAATATTTTAAATCTTATAACAATTCATGTATTTTTAACAAATAACAGCGATTTTGTGCATTATTTATCATATAATGTAAGCATCAAACTCATCTGGAGCGAAGTAGAATGAAACATATTAAAACCTTTTATTCCATGGAAATGGAAACGAGGCATGGGCAGGTAATAATAGAAGGTCCTGTGCCTCCCGAGCAGCTAGAAAAATATACTTTTCATGACGATTTAGTATCATTTAGACCCCCTTTGAAGCAACAGAAAGCCTTAGTGGAAATTGCCAAACTGGACGAAGGTCGGATAGTAATCATCCGAAATGGAGAAACCGTAGTGGGCTATGTAACTTATCTTTACCCTGACCCATTAGAGAGATGGTCTGAGGATCAAATAGAAAATATGATAGAGCTTGGTGCTATTGAAGTTATCCCTTCTTATCGTTCTGGTGGCGTTGCAAAAAAATTATTACAGCTGTCTTTCATGGATGAAGCTATGGAGAATTACTTAGTAATTACAACTGAATACTACTGGCACTGGGATTTAAAGGGTACAGGATTAAATGTCTGGGATTATCGCAAAATGATGGAACGACTTATGCAGAGTGTTGATTTTGTTTATTTCGCAACAGATGACCCAGAAATCACATCCCATCCGGCCAATTGCTTAATGGCAAGAGTCGGAAAGCGAGTGAATAATGATACAATGGAGCGCTTTGATCGTTTACGCTTTAAAAATCGCTTCATGTACTAACGTAAAGAGGTGGAAAACAACATGATGATAATTGAAGAAATTATGAATAAAGATGTCCATTCCTTAGCACCTACTAATACTGTTAAGGATGCTATCGTGCTCATGAGAGAGAAGAAAATTCGACATATACCCATTGTGGAGCAAACAGGAAAAGTAGTAGGCATTATTACTGCCCATGATTTAAAAAATATTTTACCGTCAACAATTAAGAGCGATTTAAATTTAACAACCTACGAAACACCACTTGAAAATATAATGGTGAAAAATCCATTAATCGGGCATCCGCTTGATTTTATAGAAGAGGTTGCCCTTACTCTCTATGACTCTAAAATCAGTAGTCTTCCGATAGTAACTGGAGGTAGATTAGTTGGGATTGTCACAACGACAGATTTACTTTATACATATATAGAGTTAACGGGGGCAAACAAGCCTTCCTCTAAAATTGATATAAGAGTAACTGATAAGCCAGGTATTCTTTCTGATATCACAGAGGTTTTTAAAATGCACCACGCTAATGTGTTAAGCGTACTGGTCTATCCAAGTACAAAAGATGAAGAAAGCAAGATTGTTAGTGTACGAGTACAAATCATAAATCCCTTATCCATCATTGAAGATTTGCGAAAACAAGGTTTTGATGTTTTATGGCCTAATTTACCTGGAGTTGATCTTTCATGAAAAATGCCGTTTTTATTTATTCACCAGAACAACTCGGATACAAGTTTTCAGATTCTCACCCATTTAACCATAAGCGATTACTTTTAACGATGGATTTACTAAAAAATATTAATGCCCTTAACGATGAGGATATTATTCCTGCTAGAGTTGCGACAGATGAAGAAATTGCATTAGGTCATGATGAGAAATATATCGAAATTGTGAAAAAAGCTGGCCATGGCTTATTAACACCAGAGCAAGGCGAAAATTACGGAATCGGAACAGAGGATACACCAATCTTTAGCAATATGCATGAAGCTAGCGCTTTACTAGTTGGAAGTACACTACAGGCAGTAGATTATGTGATGCAGGGTAAAAGTCGTCATGCACTGAATTTAGGTGGGGGTCTACATCATGGCTTCCAAGGTCGCGCTTCTGGATTTTGCATCTATAATGACAGTACAGTTGCCATTCGTTATATGCAAAAAAAATACAATGCCAGGGTTTTGTATATAGATACAGATGCACATCATGGCGATGGTGTTCAATGGGCTTTTTATGATGATCCTAATGTGTGTACACTTTCCATTCACGAAACTGGACGTTATCTGTTTCCCGGCACAGGGAATGTAACTGAACGCGGAAATGGACAAGGCTATGGAACATCCTTTAACTTCCCCATTGACGCTTTCACTGAGGATGAAAGCTATTTGGAAATCTATGAACAAGCAGTACGCGAGGTTTTTGAATACTTCAAGCCAGATGTTGTTATCACACAAAATGGGGCCGATGCTCATTACTTTGACCCACTTACTCATCTCTATGGAACAATGAAAATCTATCAAGAGATTCCGAGATTAGCCCATAAACTAGCACATGAATATTGCGGGGGAAAATGGATTGCTGTAGGTGGCGGCGGTTATGATATATGGCGGGTTGTACCACGAGCCTGGTCTTATATTTGGACTGAAATGAACGATTTACCTTTACCGACAGGACCACTTCCAAAAGCCTGGTTAGAAAAATGGCAGCCTGATTCCCCTGTGCCCTTGATTCCAACCTGGGAGGATCCTAGCCCTTTATATGATCCTATCCCACGTAAGCTAGAAATCGAGGAAAAAAATGCACAAATGCTTACAAAAGCTCTTCATATGATTCGAGCAGAAAAAAGATAGACAAAAGGCAGCTTCGTATTAGAAACGAGCTGCCTATTCTTATGATTTTACCGAGTTACGCTTTTCAATACGATACGGAATAACTACAGTTTGGTCTTCAATATTTTCTTTATTCATTAGTTTAGTAAGTAAACGCATTGCAACTGCTCCAATATCGTACAAAGGCAATACTACACTTGTTAGCTGTGGTCTTACCATTCGAGCAAGCTTGGAGTCCTCAAAGCTTATTACTTCAATCTCCTCAGGAACGTTCTTGCCGTTATCCTGTGCACCATGAATAAGTCCAATGGCTAATTCATCACTTCCAGCAAAAAATGCGGTAGGTGGCTGTTCAAGGTCGCTTAAAACGCCCCATGCTTCTAGACCACTATCATAAGTACCATCATCAGCTATTATCAGCTGTTCATCTATTTCAATATTTGCATCTGTTAATGCCTTCTTATAAGCCTCTAGCTTGAATTTAGAGTTAATAGTGTATGCAAGGGGGCCAGAAACAAAAGCTATTCTTTTATGACCGTTCCCTATTAACATTTGAACAGCTTGATAAGACGCCTGGAAATAATCAATATTCACGGAAGGAAACTGATTCGTTTCATCCACTGAGCCTGCAAGTACAATTGGTACAGGAGAGTGCTCCATTGACTGATGAAGCTTTGGTGTTACTGCATCACTCATCATTACGATACCATCTACTTGTTTTCCTAACATTGTATCTAGTAAATTCAATTCTTTGTCTTCGTTTTGGTCTGAGTTCGCTAAAATAATATTATAGCGATACATCGTAGCAATATCTTCTATTCCACGAGCTGCTTCTGCATAAATATTATTTGAAATATCTGGAATAATAACCCCTACTGTTGTAGTTTTTTTACTAGCTAATCCACGCGCTACAGCATTAGGTCGATATTCTAAGCGTTCAATAACTTCTAGCACTTTTTTTCTTGTAGCTGGTTTTACATTTTGGTTTCCGTTAACTACACGTGACACCGTCGCCATTGAAACATTTGCTTCACGTGCAACATCATAAATCGTTACAGTCAAAGGATAAGCCTCCTTTTAAGTCAAATTATTATTTTAATCATACGACAATTTCCATTTCTATTTCAATATAAACCGTATAATCTTCACAAACATTCAACATTTTCCTTTTTTCAACTTTATACAAAATTAAAAAGAAAGTCCAAAAGTATTTAAAAATACTTTTGAACTTTCTAGATTTATTTATGCTTTTAGCTCATATTGCTTCAGGAACTTTTGAATTTCGTTATAGAATGCATCGAATTCAGGAATATCCATTTGCTGCTGAGAATCTGAAAGTGCTACTGAAGGATCAGGATGTACTTCTGCCATCACTCCGTCAGCACCAATCGCGATTGCCGCCTTTGCACATGGTAATAGTAAATCACGTCTTCCAGTTGAATGTGTTACATCAACAAATACAGGTAAATGTGTTTCTTGTTTCAAGATTGGAACAGCTGAAATGTCTAAAGTATTACGAGTTGCTTTTTCATAAGTACGGATACCGCGCTCACAAAGCATGATGTTTTGATTTCCTTGAGACATTATATACTCTGCCGCATGAATGAATTCATCGATAGTTGCTGCTAAACCACGCTTTAAAAGAACAGGTTTATCTGTTGAACCTACAGCTTTTAATAGCTCGAAGTTTTGCATATTACGAGCACCGATTTGAATGACATCAATATAATCTAATGCTTCTTCAATGTGAGCTGGTGTTACGATTTCTGTAACAACTGCAAGCCCATACTCTTTTGAAATTTGTTTTAAGATTTTTAGACCCTCTAAGCCAAGGCCTTGGAAATCATATGGCGATGTACGTGGTTTGTATGCTCCCCCACGAATTAACTTCAATCCTTTTGCTTGAATTGAAGCTGCAACAGCTGCAACCTGTTCGTAGGATTCTACTGAACATGGACCGAATACGAATGTTGGACCACCTGCACCTACTGTTTCGCCATTTATTTCAACTACTGTATCATCTGTTTTTTTCTTACGTGATACTAGCAGCTCTTTTTTCTTATCTGCTTCTAGTTGTTTTAACGCTGTTTTAAAAATTTGTTTAAATATATAATCAACCGTCATTTGATTTAACGGACCTTTATTATGCTCTTTTAATAGGTTTAACATATGTCGTTCACGAAGAGGATCATATCGGTTAACACCTTGTTTCCCTTTGATTTTACCGATTTCATCCACAATCTCTGCTCGTTCATTAATTAAACGTAGAATTTCTATGTTTAATTCGTCAATTTGACTACGTAATGCTTCTAAGTTTTGCTCACTCATTTCTATTCTCCTCTCCTTGTCTTATCTACTCTTTAAGAACATCAAAATGTATGGTACATTTTAAGTTAATAATCATATTATAGTCAACAAATTTCAAATTGTCACGCTTTTTTCTTTAGCGATTCAACTCGCTAAAGTATATTAATCTATATCTAGAAAGGAAGCGGTTCCACTTGAGTTCAAAATTATTCGCCCTAGATATTGGCACCCGCTCAGTAGTCGGCATTATTTTAGAAGAGCAGAACGAACACTTTCATGTAATCGACATACTCATGAAAGAACATAAAGAGCGAGCTATGGTAGATGGACAAATACATAATGTGTTATATGTTGCAGATTTAATAAAAGAAATCAAAGGTGAACTCGAAGAAAAACACGGACCATTAAAAAAAGTAAGTGTTGCCGCTGCTGGACGAGCCTTAAAAACAGAACAAGCAAGCGTAACTGTTAATATAAAAAATCGTCCTATCTTTACCGAAGAAGATATTAGTCGGCTAGAGCTTCAGGCTGTTCAGCTTGCACAGGCAAAGCTACTCTCCTCCAAAGAGGACGAAAAATTAAATCACTATTATTGTGTTGGCTATTCCATCCTGTTTTATAGACTCGATGGTGAAGAAATCGGTAGTTTAGTAGATCAACAAGGAGACGAGGCAACAATTGAAGTTATCGCAACCTTTTTACCTCGCGTAGTTGTGGAATCCTTACTTGCTGCCTTAAAACGAGCTGACTTAGAAATGGAAGCTTTAACCCTAGAGCCGATAGCAGCCATTAATGTACTAATTCCACCATCTATGAGACGTTTGAATGTAGCGCTAGTGGATATTGGAGCAGGTACCTCTGATATTGCCATTACTGACAAAGGAACAATTGTTGCGTATGGCATGGTACCAACTGCTGGTGATGAAATAACTGAAGCCTTAAGTGATCATTATCTTCTAGATTTCCCTGTTGCTGAAATTACAAAAAGACAATTAACTTCCGAAGACGAAGTTGTTATCCAAGATATTCTCGGCTTTGAGCAATCTTATTCAAAAGATGAAGTGGTTCAAGCGATTCAGCCTTCGATTGAAGCACTAGCACAGGCTATAGGCAGTGAATTATTAAGATTAAATAATCAAGCTCCACCTAAAGCTGTGATGCTTGTTGGAGGTGGAAGTTTAACCCCTAATCTGCCAGTAGAACTAAGTAAGGCTTTAAATTTACCTGTAAATCGGGTTGCTGTTCGAGGAATTGATGCCATCCAAAATTTAACAAAGGAAGCATCTATACCTGCAACTCCAGAGCTAGTAACACCAATTGGCATTGCAATTGCTGCAAAGAAATCACCTATTCAGTATATGTCGGTAACTGTAAATGAACAGGTAGTAAGACTATTTGAACTAAAAGAAATGACTGTTGGCGATGCCTTTTTATCGGCTAATATTCGAGCAAAACAGCTTTATGGTAAACCAGGTCATGGCATTGCGATAACAGTAAATAACCAGGATATTTTTATACCAGGAGGGCATGGACATCCAGCAACGATTCTCGTAAATGGTGAGCCTGCTACTACCAAAACAGCTATAAAAAATAATGATGTTATTAGTTTAGTGGAAGGACAAAACGGTCATGATGCCAAAGCTACCGTTCGTGAGCTTGTGGACGATGCTTTGATTAAAAATGTAACTGTTCAAGGAGATTCTTTTAGAATCGAGCCGATTGTAAAAATAAACAATAAAGTTTGCTCACTTGAGCAAGAATTACAGGATCGAGACTCCCTTCAGGTAGAAACGATTGAAACGATAGCAGATCTATTTAAACATATTAAACAAGCAAATGCTTTACAAAAATTGCATTCATTCTTTTTAAATATCGATGGAAAACCTGTATTGTTCCCTGACTTCTCTTCAAGCCTATTATTGAATGATAAACCTTGTAAAATTACTTATCCATTTAAGAATGGTGACGCAATAGTGATAGCAGAGGCTGTACCACCGACCGTTGAGATGATAGCAAATAAGCTGGGGCTGGCTCTGGAGGAAAAGATTGTCGTCTCCTTCCAGCAGGAAACCCTGGAATTAAAAAAGGTGGCAAGAGAAGTGATGGTAAGTGGAGAGTCAGTCATGGCTTCATCAACAGTTGCAAACGGTGCTTCCCTTTCAATCATCGAGAAAGACACGAAGTCTTGGATTTATCAGGATATATTCCGATATTCAAATTGGCAATTACCAGTGAACTTTAAAGGGCAATTTACAATTTTACGAAATGGCGAGCCTTCTTCTTTCGATGCAGAGATTTTTGGCGGCGATCAGCTGGAGATTATTTTAACCGAACAAACGATACAATAGTAAAGCCTAAATGTGTCTTTCATTATTCAAATGAAAGGCACTTTTTTATACTGGAGCTCGAACGTTTGGAGGAGTATTTTACTTCTATAGGAGTAGAGTGCGCTATCAAAATTCGTTACCATTCCAAAAATAAAAACCCGGTAAAGAAAAACATAAAGTTTTTCCTCACCGGGCTTTTATTAAATTGAAGATGGTTTAGATTCTTCAGACATGTCGACACCCTCGTAAGTTTCGTTCTCTAATGGTTCTTCGCCTTCATATGAAACAGTGCCGTCATCGAATACTGTTGGAACCTTTGAGGCCTTATATTTCACTTTATCCACTAGCTGTGTTGACTGTTCTTTTAATTGGTTCGAAATTTGTACTGTTTTTTCTTTTGCTGTTGAAGATAATGTAGCACTTTTATCTTTTAATACTTCTGCCTGACTTACCACATCATTACGTAAGTCTCTGCCTGTTTTCGGTGCGAGTAATAAACCTGCAGCTGCTCCAACAATTCCACCCACTAATGCTCCAATAACAAAATCCTTCATGTTCACCGACTCCTCCTCGTAAATTGCGTCATTTCCTGTATAAACTTGAGGTAAATTTGGTAATTCATTTTTTACTTCGTTATAGTTTGGTTTTTCCCCTGACATTACTACCATCCCCTTTTGTTTTATCTGCGCTTGAATTTAGAAGATTTCTTGATGATATCTTCAGTAGCCTCATCTACGTCTGTCTGATCAATTGTTTTTCGCTGCTTCCATTTGTCAGCGATTTCCATAGCCACATTACCCCATTGAACTACCTGAGCTATTTTTTCTTCATTTTTACTTACTTCAGTTGTAATTGATGAAGTTATTTGGTTGATCGACGTATTTAAGCCATTTACCGAAACACCAATATTTTTTACTGCGTCTACTACACTGTTTAGCTTCTCTGATTTGTCTGCAATGTCTTCTGCAAGAGTATTAGTTTTCGCTAAAAGAGAGGTTGTCTCACGTGTAATCCCTTCCATTTGTCCTTCGATACCAGCAATTGTACCTGCAATGCTGTTCAAAGTATTTTTCAAGCCGAACAGGGTCATCCCAACACTAATACATAAAACTAAAAAACCGATTGCTGCAAGTAATGCTGCGATGTATAAAATGATTTCCATAAAAAAACCTCCTACGTCTACTACTTCCTATTATTCGACAAATCTATAGTGAATCCTTCTGTTTAGAAAAAACAGCCTAAACATAGGCGTTTAAGCTGTTTCTTCGTTACTTTTCAATACATTCTCAAATGCACTTTGATACTTATTAACATCTCCTGCACCCATAAATAAGAAAACAGCATCGGTATGTTCTTTCAAATGTACAATGTTATCAGTTTGAAGGACTCTACTATTTGTTATTAAGGCCTGTAAATCTTCAATCGAAAGAGCTCCTTGCTTTTCACGAGCTGAACCGAAGATATCACATAAATAAACTGCATCTGCCTGAGATAAGCTGTCAGCAAAATCTTTTAAAAATGCTGCAGTACGGCTGAATGTATGCGGTTGGAAGACAGCTATAACTTGTCGATCAGGATACTTCTGACGTGCTGATTGTATTGTTGCTCTTATTTCTGTTGGATGATGTGCGTAATCATCTACAAGAATACTATTCCCAATTTTCGTCTCCGTAAAACGTCTTTTTACACCACCATAGGTACGTAAGCGTTCTTGAATCAATTGAGCCGGAATTCCTTCATAATGACATAGCGAAATAACCGCAAGTGCATTTAGTATTGTATGGTCGCCATATAGAGGAATGAAGAACTTATCGTAATACTCATTACGTACATAAACCTCAAAAGTTGTACCCTCTGTTGATTTCTCAATATTTCTAGCTTCAAAATCATTATGAGAACCAAAACCATAATAAACTACAGGTACATTTGCTTGGATTTTTTGCAGATGCTCATCATCGCCACATGCAATAATCGCTTTGTTTACTTGTAATGCTAACTCCTGGAATGCTGAATATACATCATCAATTCCGGAGAAATAATCTGGATGGTCAAAATCAATATTTAGCATTACTGCATAGTCTGGGTGATAAGCTAAAAAGTGACGTCGATATTCACAAGCTTCCATAACAAAGAAGCTCGCATCTTCTTTACCAGAACCAGTTCCATCACCAATTAAAAAAGAAGTTGGCATAAAGCCTGCAATTACGTGACTCATTAGACCCGTAGTTGATGTCTTACCATGTGCACCAGTAATAGCGATGGATGTATAACGATTAATATAGTCCCCTAAAAACTTATGGTAACGAATCACTTCTACACCTAATTCTTTCGCACGTACGATTTCTGGGTGCTCATCAGGAAAAGCATTTCCTGCAATAACAGTCATGCCCTCTTTAATATTGTCAGCACTAAATGGCAATATCGTCATATCTCGCTCTCTAAGCGGTTTTTCTGTAAAATAGTACGTCTCGTAATCAGAGCCCTGAACCAGTTCTCCTGAATCAAATAAAATTTGAGCCAATGAACTCATGCCTGAACCTTTAATTCCTGTAAAATGATAAAATGTCATATTAAAACCTCCCGGGATACATAGCTCCCAATGAATGAACGTTTGTAATTTAAGTTAGTTTGTGCCAATTTAACAAAACTTACCCCATTATAGCACTATTTTTAATAAAGAATATTGTAAAAATATCTTTATTTATCTACCTATTCACTCATTTATTCGTATTTTTATATTTAGTCTAGAAAATTTAGCGAGTGCACATGTTTTCATAGCATTAAACACACTCGCTTATTGGAATTATTTTACTTTATCTTGCAAAAAAATGAGAGGGACTCCCCCTCATTACTCAAACATTGTTGTTAGATCAGAGTCTGTAATATATACCTCTCTCGGCTTACTTCCTCTTGGCTCTGAAACAAAGCCCTGACTTTCTAATATATCAATTAAACGTGCTGCACGATTATAACCGATATGGTATTTTCTTTGAATCGAAGAAGTGGAAGCAGAACCCTGTTCATGAACAAATCGGCAAACCTCTTCGAATAACTCATCCTGTTCTTCAATCATTTCTGTTTTTTTCAATAATTCATCTTGTTGGAAGAAATAATCTGGTTCTCCCTGTGCTCTTACATGCTCGATAATTTCTTCAATTTCATCATCTGTTACAAATGTACCCTGCAGACGAATTGGATCACTCATTCCATTACCTAAGTAGAGCATATCCCCTCTTCCGAGTAATCTTTCTGCACCTTGACTATCAATAATCGTACGTGAATCAATCTGTGAAGAAACTGCAAATGCAATACGAGTCGGGATATTGGATTTAATGAGACCAGTAATAACATCAACAGATGGTCGTTGAGTAGCTACAATTAAGTGAATACCACAAGCTCTAGCTTTTTGGGCAATTCGACAAATTGCTTCCTCGACGTCAGCTGGTGACATCATCATTAAATCTGCCAGCTCATCGATAACGATTAGAATATAAGGTAATTTGTGTCCAAACTCACCTTTTGACTCGGCTAATTTGTTATATCTTGGCAAGTCTCGAACACCTACATGAGCAAATAATTGATAGCGTCTTTCCATTTCCTCTACTGCCCATTTTAATGCTGCTGTTGCTGCCTTCACATCACTAATAACAGGACTAACTAAATGTGGAATATTATTAAATGGTGCAAGTTCAACCATTTTCGGGTCGATTAGCATTAGCTTTAATTCATTTGGATCAGCTTTATACAATAAGCTAATTAATATTGAGTTAATACATACTGATTTCCCCGAGCCTGTTGCCCCTGCAATTAAACCATGTGGCATTTTTCGCAAATCAATTGTGACAGGCTTACCAGTTAAATCTAGACCTAAAGCAGCTTCCAGAGGTGACTCAGAGTCTTTAAAGGAATCACTGCATGTAACTTCAGATAATTGCACAGCTCTTGAAATACGATTTGGTATTTCAATACCGATTGTACTTTTACCTGGAATCGGTGCTTGAATACGGATATCCTTTGCTGCTAAAGCAAGCTTTAAATCATCAGACAGATTTCGAATCTTACTTACTTTAGTTCCATGACCTACTGTTATCTCAAATTGTGTAACGGCTGGCCCCTGTGTAATGGCCTCCACCTGTGCTGTTACTTGGAAATAGGATAACGACTCAACTAAAATATCTGCCTGTGATTCTAACCACTCACGATCTTCTGTTTTTTCTTCTGGTGGAGATAAATAATCCAAAGAAGGCTTCACATAAATCTTCGGTGGCGCTTTCACCTCTTTACTAGTTACAGCAGTTTCTTTAGGCGTTTCCTTATTCTCTTCTTGTAAGGACACAGTTTCAGGAGATTGAATCACAAGAGTTTCTTCTTGAACCATTTCTTCCTGCATGACAATTGGTCCATGATCTTGCTTTTCTACAATAAGCTCTGGCAACGGAGCTAAATCCTCAGAACTCACATGCTGCTCTTGCTTTTCATGTGGTTCTTCAGTCGTAGTTGTCTGCCTATACATTTTGTTATTATCATCATTATGTTGAAGCATTTGTTTTTGTGCTAATTTGGCCGCATATTTTTCTTTGTCAGATTTCAGCATTAACACATTAAAAGGTATTTTACTGCCTTTAGATTGCAGTTCCTCCAGCTTTTGTTCTTGGTTTTCACCAGTTAGATTTTCAACTTCGTATTCAATTGGCTCGGTTACTCCGTTAACAACCTCAAATTCTTCAGGATGTGTCATAAGGGCGTCTTCTTGCCCACCTTGTAATTCAGTGTCTTCCTCAATCTCACTATCACTCAAGGCAATAGAAACTAACCTCTGTACCTGTGCACTTTGGACTGGATATTGGATCGTTTCTTTCTTATAGTCTACCTCTAAAGGTGACATATTCTTTGGTTCTTCATATAGCACCATCGAATTATCAACTTTTTCAGCTTGTACTGTATCAGAAATCTCACTGTAGATTTCAGTCTCTAAATCATACTGGGCCGATTCTGTTTCTTCATAAGAGTGTTCTGTTTCAAAATATTCTTCACGTTGCTGCTCCAGCAAATCATGTTCAGCAGATTTTTGTGCTTCAGCTTGTTCCATCTCATAAACTTGAACTGGCACTTTTCCAATTTCAAGAGGCTCTTCTTCATATACTGTCACAGCAGCTTCATTGTACATTTGTGCTTGCTGGTCAGCTTGCACTGGCTGGACACTTGCTGTATTTCTCTCTTTTGAAAAGCTTACCTCGTCAACAGCCTCAGCTAAAATCGGAAACTCTTCTACTTTTTCATATAATTCTTCTTTTGGGACGTTTGGTTTTTCTTCGACTTCATCCTCTATTTCAATGAAGCTAGTAAATGGAACTTGTGTAGGCGCTGTGTAGCTTACCTCTTGCTCTAAATTTAAACTCTGTTCATTTCTTTTCGAGTCCTCTGAAAGCACAGCTGCTACTCTCTGTTCATACTGTACATCATCTTTGGTATCTAAAATTACTTTACTCTCAATAAGATCATTCTCTTGTTCAATTGACTTTGACTCTGTCTTTTCCTGTTTCTTTGAAAGCAACTCGTCTATTTTACTAGGTTTTTTAAAGCCATAAACAGGCGAAGGGACCTGTGTTGGGACAAATCTATGTTTTGGAACGAGCGGATCTTCTTGTTCAACCGGATTTTTCTGTACAGGAGCTGTATTTCTATAATCCTTTTTAATAGAATCAGATGGTTTTACCTTTTCAATACGCCTTAATTTGGTAGATTCCTGACGATTGATAACGTTCGAATGCCCTTTAATCCGTTGGCGTTTTTCTAGTAAATCTCTTATCCCTGAAACTTCAACGTCGTACACTTTAGAAATCGCATTAGGTTGGTAAAAATACTTCATTTCTCTTTTCGACTCTTCAAATTTACTTGTAATTCGATTGTGAGAATCGTTATTAGCTGACCGAGATGACTCAATAGGTGATTCCATGTCTCCATCAGCGATGATCGGAAATTTAAAGCTCTTTTTCTTATTTTGATTTTCATCGTTCAATTGATTTTGATCTTCAGCATTTTTATTTGTAGTGGTTATTTCATCTTCGTATACTTCTTCATAAAATTCTTCGTCATCTATATCACTATCAAATAGTTTATTAATTTGTTTTTTAAACCAATTCATCATTTATCACTCTTTTCTATCAGCATAGCTATTTTATTATAAAGTAATTATATGTAAGTAGGCACTATTATTTAACTAATGATTCCAATTTCATAAGGAATTTCGTGCCATTTTACATTTGGTTTAACCAAATTATTCAAAAACTAGCTTTGAAGGTAAATAATATAAATCTACCTTAACAAGCAAAATCATATCATAATTACATTTCAATAAGATAACAATGTTAAAACATTTCTATGAAAAGAAAAAGAGGATACCTCAATTTTATGAGATATCCTCTAATAATTCATATATTTATTATAGATTTGATGGAATTTCGAAAGGAGAGCCTACTGCTGCATCTCCATCTAATACTAAAATTCCTTTAGCAGATGGAGCATTCGGGATTGCCAATTCTCTTGCTGAACAAAGCATTCCGCTAGAAGCTACACCACGTAATTCAGAATCCTTAATAACTAATCCTGAAGGCATTACGGCACCGATTTTAGCAACAACTACTTTTTGTCCTGCCTCAACATTTGGTGCACCACAAACGATTTGTAATACTTCATCCCCAACATTTACTTTACAAATGTTTAGCTTATCTGCATTTGGATGTTTTTCTTTTTCTTCAACATATCCGATTACAAATTTAGGTGAGAAGTCAACATCTAAAGAAAGAGTTACATCGTTAGCTGTTAATGCAGCTTCAATTTTTTCTACGATTTCAGGTGTTACCTCTACATTTCCTTGTGCTTCTAAATCGATATATTTGCTCGCATTAAAGATATTGAAAGCTTTAACTTCCCCTGTTGCTTGCTCCTTTAAAATAGCGATATCGCCAACCTTTTCTACCTCAGTGTTAACGATTTTCTCCGTTGCTAGTTGGACTAATAGTACGTCCCCTACAAAAGGCTTGTTATAAGCTACGATCATTTTTCATCTTGCTCCTTTTCCACTCTGTTTTTTGCCAATATAAAGATTGGTTCTAACTCGCCTTTTTCATAGACAAATGATAAGGATGTAATTGGGACTGCACCTACAGAAAAGAAATGCATCGTCATTTGTGCTAATACATCATACCCTACTTCATTGCGTATATCACCAATAATTAACACATCTTGATGAGGAACTGATACGGTCATATCCCCCTCAATATTACTTTCCATTTCTTTTAGAAATGCTTCATTTAAAATACGGCTAGCATCATAACCATCGTTTTGATTTAAGAAATAAAAGATATTACCTGCAACCTCATCTCTTTTCGTGCCGGTAGGTAGCTTTCTTACAGCAAAACGAGCTGCCTCTCTTACTTGATTTGCGCTCACCTTTAATTTTTCAAGCATTGACTCATCAATCAATCGGTAAGTGGTTCCCAAATCCAACGCGTAGTAAATGCGTGTTTCTGCTGTATGATCAGCTGTTAAAAATGGAGAGCCTTCGTTTGATTGTAATGGAAAAGAAGTTGAACGAATTACTGGATAAACGGAAGATAAATCATGAAATCCTTCTGTACGTTCTTTTTCCATGGCAGAGAAGGTTTGTTGAATAGTATAGACAACTTCATCTATGGCTTTCTCTTTCAATGTTTGGTATTTGGATATAATCTCTGGAAGGGAGATATCCATCCCACGGTTTAAAGTCTTATGATTAAGTCGTAAAGTATCTTTTTCTTTATCGAATTTATACTCAAAGATATCCAAGCCTAAACGACTCTTTAATTGTTCTACAAGTTCTTTTGATTTCATCTGCTCACATCCTTTCTAATTACCAAGAGGTATGTAATTAAATTCGTGCTTATTATCACTTAACAAAAATAAACGGCTCACGCAAAGTGAACCGTAAAAATAATCTTATCCTATTGTATCAAAATACTCTATTTCTAGTCGATTAGTTTGTTCGCTACTTATTCTTTTTCTTCTGCAATTTTAACAGAACGAACAATCGTCATCATATCTACAAGCTTCTGGTCGATGTTTTTATCTTCAGAAATCGTAGACATCTTAACCCCACCACTACTAACAATCAGTTCAAATTGTTCCTTATCATACTCTCGTACTGCACTAAAGCCAAATGCCCCATCAAATTCAACAGTCTCTTCTTTGATGATTTTTTTTGAGGAATCATTTTTTAATAATTCATAATGTAAATTACTATCTTCCTTCTCATAATAATTCACAAAAAGAATATAGCTTTCCTTGCCTTTAGTAATAATTAAATTATTCAGGTCTTCGCTTTCTTCAACATTAAAACCTGTAGGAACATATAATTCTATCTTACCAATTGTTTTATTTGATTGTTGAGGGTTTTCTTCAAAAACTGTTTGAGCACTTGCTACACCTGTATCAATTTGCTCTTCAACGGTTTTTCCACAGCCTGTTAATGTCACTAATAGAACACTAGCAGTAGCAGCTAGAAACCATTTTCGTTTCATATGTACGCCTCACTTTCTATTCAACTATTTATTTTAAATGATAAATAGGTACCGATGCAACTCAATTATAATTAGTAATATTTTCATAGAGACTGATAGCCAGGAGAGTACTAAGCCTTATCACCAAGAAATTTAGCGATAGGAATAGTTAGACTTATGCTAGGGGCAGCAAGATTTATACATCTCTATTAGCAAACAAATATTGGCCAATGAGCAATTTCACTATATGCTCGAACATTTCAGTACGATCGATCAGACCCGCTGTAAACACTCCTACAGCACCTGAACTTGATCTAGTATCTTGTTGTTTTGTATAAATGTCCATCACTGGCCCTAATTCTTTACCTGCACGCAACTCAGCTGCAATCTCTTCTGGTAACAAAAATTGTGCCCCTGCAGCTGAGATAACAGTTCCGTCCTTTAAAGCAACTGCTCCCCAATTTGTACAATACATTTGATTTTTAATTTCCTGCACTCCGCCCTCAAGACCAAAATTCAGATCTGCCTTAGCTTGTTCCAACGTATTTAGCGCACGATTAATCGCTCCTTGTCTCGTTTCTTCACTCGAAAAGGGTTGTTCAGATACGTTAGATGAAACCCCTACTTGAATATATTGAACATCCTCAAAATAACTGTTTATGATATTTTGAATGGCTGCTGTCTTTGCTCTATTTTTTGTACCGATTGCTACTAACAATTTTGTTCATCTCCTAATTTTAAACGCTTCTCCAGCAAAAAAGATGCCAAAACGGCACCTTTTCCTTTAACCAATTTTAACCATTATTAATGATTGTATCCACAGTGCTTCTATCAAGCGTTCTTACAAGCTTAACAAGTAGCTCCTTTGCTGCAGCATAATCATCAACATGAATAATAGATGCGGAAGTGTGAATATAACGAGAGCAGATTCCAATAACTGTACTTGGGATTCCTTCGTTTTGCGTATGCACTTTACCAGCGTCTGTTCCACCTTGAGAGACAAAATACTGATATGGAATATCATTTGTTTCAGCAGTATCTAATATAAATTCACGAAGGCCTCTATGTGTTACCATAGTTGGATCATAGATACGAAGAAGCGTCCCTTTACCTAATTGGCCAAATTGTGTTTTATCACCAGTTGTATCATTCGCCGCTGAAGCATCTAAAGCAAAGAATATATCTGGTTTAATCATTGTAGCTGACACTTGTGCACCACGTAAGCCAACCTCTTCCATCACATTTGCACCTGAGTATAGATGATTGCTTACTTTTTCGTCCTTAAGCTCTTTTAATAATTCGATTGCCAAACCACAGCCATATCGGTTATCCCATGCTTTTGCCATAATCTTTTTTGGATCTGCCATTGGTGTAAATGGACAAACTGGAATAATTGACTGACCAGGACGAATTCCCATTTCTAGGGCATGCTGTTTACTATCAGCACCAACATCAATCAGCATATCTTTAATTTCCATTGCACCCTTGTTATCTGTTCCTCTAAGTAAATGCGGAGGAATCGATGCAATGACCCCAGGAATCTCGTTTTCTTTCGCGTAAACTGTTACTCTTTGCGCTTGTAAGACCTGGTTTGACCAACCACCTAATGTTTGGAATTGAAGCATTCCATTCTCAGTAATGTTTTTTACCATGAACGCTACTTCATCCATATGACCGGCAACTAAAATTTTAGGAGCATTCTCATCTACTGCTTTTCTTACTCCAAAAATTCCACCTAGATTATCTTGAATAATTTCATCAGAGTATTTTTCTAATTCGCCGCGCATAAACTTACGCACTGCATGCTCGTTACCAGGAGCACCAGGTAATTCAGTTAATGTTTTAAATAATTGTAATGTTTCAGTATTCATACAGAACACTCCCTATTTAGTTAGATACGATTCTATTTTAACATAAAGTGAAATAATATTTCGCTAGTCGAATTGAAATTAAGGAGAATTTTTCAAATCTTTTTATTTATTTCTTTTTAAAGCATGGGCTGATATTTTGCTTTTATCCATTAATAATTTTAAGAAGATTCACTATTTCCCACTGTGTCGGACAAGACTTCTTTTCTAAATAATGTTAAAATGGTTAATAGTTCAAAGGAGGATGACAAATGAAATTAAGAGATTTTTTAATAGGCGTGGCTACAGGTTTAGCTGCCGCAATCATCATTAAAGAAACTTCTGAAAGAATTTCACCTTTTGTACCTGCCAATCAAGTTTTAGACAATGTAAAAGATGAATTTAAAAAGGAAACACCAATTGATGGTTCTTGGATTTATATGAAAACCGAGGATTTTAACAATGGCGTTATGACCATTCCCGTATATCGAGGCGGTATTACACGCATGAACAACGGTGAAATGGAAACATTCGAGTTTGCAGCAGATGCTAGATCTGGTGTAGTAATTGATTTAGTAAAGTCATAATTTGGTATTATAAAAAGCTGTTCGATTACATGCTAATCGAACAGCTTATTTTTATGAATTAGTTTGAAATTGTATTTTAGCTTCTTTTCCGCGCTTCAATGAATCCTTTACCTCTTTGCCATTTTGCTCCCATTGAATCATTCGGAAATAAGCATCATGGTAGAAGATAAATTTATATTCATTTGCAAGAGCTTCTTTTAAAATCTTTTCCTTAGCAAACACACTTGTCATCGGATAGTCATCATAGGCTAATACCCATAATGGATTTTGATGGGCATGTGTCGGCATAATATCTGCCATATGCAGTATTGTCTCATCCTGCTGTGTCAGTTTAATGATGGCATGTCCATCACTATGTCCGCCAGTATGAATCATTTCAATTCCAGGTGTTAACGTTATTTGCCCCTCAAATGTCTCAACAAGATGCTGGACTGGCTCCCAATTTTCCTTCCAGTACGTATTTCTAGAACGAATATTAGGGTTTCGCATTTCATCCCATTCGATTTGAGTTGTATAGATTTTAGCATTCGGGAATGTTGGGACTAACTCTTCCCCCTCCCAGCGTGTAAGTCCGCCGGCATGGTCAAAGTGTAGATGAGTCATCAGAATTACATCTATGTCTGAAGCACTCAGTCCTAATTCTTTTAAACTCTCAAGTATTGTTGACTCTTCTGTTACGCCAAAATTTCGTAGCTGTTTTTCCGTTAGCTTATTGAAGCCTACTCCACTATCGATTAAATAGTTTTTTCCCTCAAATTGAATTAAAATCGGCTCACAGGCTAATTCGATTTGATTTTTTTCATTTACCGGATATTTTCGTGCCCATAGTGGTTTTGGCACTACCCCAAACATTGCTCCGCCATCTAGTGAAGTGACGCCCCCATTGAGCCATGATAATGTCATATTGTGAAATTGAAGCTTATCCATCCATTTCTCCCCCTTGAATGTTAGTTCGAAAATTCAGACTTAAAACCATAGACTTACGATGATATTGTTGTATTCATCGTAAGCCTAGTTCTCATCTATAAATGTGCTGCTTTCGCCGCAAATCTCCCTTGGGATATAGTACCGATTCTGTTATTTTTACTTTTGCGATATAAATTGTGCTTCTAATCGGTAGATGTGCAGCTGTCGCAAGCTTTCGCCGCAGATTTCCTTTTAGATGTAGTGCCGAGCTTAATCTAGTTTTACTTTTGTGATATAAACTGGCTTTCTAATCTATAAATCGGCTGGCCCTTGGCTGAGAATTTCTCTTCGTACTCCGTCATAATGTTGTCCTCTGGCATATTAACATGAAGATCCAGCGAAACATATTTTAACAGCATTTTGTATTCAGACATGCTGACCAACGAGTATTCGAACAATCCGCGGTTGTCTGTTTTAAAGTGAATTTCCCCGTTATCAATTAGAATTGACTCATATAATTTCAAGAAGCCTTCATGTGTTAAACGGCGTTTTGCATGACGTGTTTTTGGCCAAGGATCTGAGAAGTTCAGGTAAACTCGGCTTACATCATTCTTAGTGAAATACTTATCTAAATCCGCCCCATTCACTTTTAACAGTCGTAAGTTTGGCGGCGTATTCGCTTCAATCACTTTCTCTAAGGCAACTACAATAACACTTGTATATAATTCAATTCCAATATAGTTGATATCGGGATTCGATAAAGCCATTCCAGTAACAAATTGCCCCTTCCCAGTTCCTACTTCAATATGAATCGGATTATCGTTACCAAAAATACGCTGCCAGTTCCCTTTATATTCTTCGGGATTTGGAATAATTACTTCCGGATGACTTGCAATATATTCTTCTGCCCACGGTTTATTTCTTAATCTCACTGCCTAATCCTCATTTCTAGTTGTTCATAACAAATACCTTTTTATTTTCAAATCTTTTGTCATTATAGCTCATTTTTCTTATGTTTTCATCGGATTGCTATATTTTATGTATAAAGTGAATTGTTCAGCTTGCTATTGAACAAATTCCTTTAATAATGAAAAACCATAGCCAGCTCCATGTTCAAGCTACAAAAGTTCTCCTCTTTTGTGTTAATCTTTCTCCTTTTCATTTTCAGCATTCCAAATATCTCGATTAAAGGAAGTCGTTTGGACAGTTTGTAGTAACACTTTTGCTGCACGCATTTGCATATGCTTCATTGGCGAAGAGTAATGCTTTAGATTTTGCATCCAATTAGGGAATTCTCTTTTATCAATAAATTGAACATTAAAGATTGTGCCAGGATAGTCGAAGTAGCCATTTCGAGAAAGAAGAATTTTACGAATTGGCATCTCTACTTCATTTTCGAGAAATATCTTGGAAATAATAGATTCCATTCGATTTAACTGGATTAATGGGTTTAATAATTTATTGCTAGTTTTACCGAACTTTTTCGTCCAAAAACGATCTCCCTCTCCAACAAAAACAGCTTGATTCTCTTGTTCAACCACTGTAATACATAAGCATTCTGTTGGTGTGAGTAGTACAATATCTAACTCAACAGGCGCTTTTTTTACTTTTATTATTGGATAGTAGAATACTAAAAAACTATCCGGAAGCCCTTGTAGAATGCTTCGAAGCAAGGTATCACGCAAAAATTTTGGATCCACATAGGACTTCTCCCGAATAGTGGAGCTTGCCCACTTAATTTGAAAATGGAAAAACTGATCCAAAAACAATTTCTTCAATTCTTCGATTGTATTTGGTTTATATACGATGTTCGGCTCAAAAAACAGAGTTGACTCTTCCTCGGGAATCTCACCCTCCTGACTTATGAGATCATTCATAATCTCAACAGCCTCTATATCATCTGTTTCCTTTGGAGAACGCTTAATTTTAAATTTATCAAAAAAAGAAAATGTTTTTTTGCTTTCCTTCTCATTTTCTTGTTGTTCCATATGCTGCCACTGAGGAAGTTCATCACCAGATACCCATTGCTCTCTTACTCGATCCCATTGAATTTTCTTTAAGCGAACAAATTGAGTAGGGTATCTCGATAAATCTATTTGATACCTCGAAATATAATCTTGAAGTTTTATTAATTGAGACAATCAAAACACTCCTTCTAGTCAATACTGTACGCATTTACATACTGCATCTCGATTGCAGACTCACTTTAAATAGTTTTACCATTTACATTTGGTTCTCTATTATTTTGAGTACATCATTACAATTTTACATGACGAAGTACAAAAAAAATAGTGGATAGATGTTATCCTACCCACTAATTATAAGACTATTTATAGTCCTTTTAAATTGTCGAACTCACAACAGGGAGCTTTGTTTCAAATTGTTTTTGTAACTTACGAGTCCACTCACCAATTTCTCTACCATTAATGGCATTTCCATCAACTTCAATAACAGGAGTAATTTCCGATGTTGTTGAAGAAACGAATAATTCATCCATTTGTAGAGCCTCGTCTTTTGTAAATGCTTCTTCTTTTACAGGAAGTCCAATATCATTTGCACATGTTAAAATTACAGTTCGAGTAATCCCTCTTAAAATAAAATTATCTGCAGGGTGGGTATATAAAACACCATCTTTAATGCCGAATACATTAGTAGAGGAACCTTCTGTAATTGTTTCCCCACGGTGTAAAATCGCTTCATAACAACCTTTTTCATGTGCTTCTTGTTTTGCAAGTACTGCACCTAACAGATTAAGTGATTTAATATCACAGCGTAACCAACGAATATCCTCTGCAAATGTAGCTTTTACACCAATTTTACAATTTTCAACAGAGCGAGCTGCTTCTTTTACATTTCCAGTTAACACCGGTAGTACGTCATCTCCAGGGAATAGGTGGTTACGTGAAGAAGCACCACGTGTTATTTGGAAGTATAAATTACCTGTTTTCAATTCGTTTGCTTCAACTAATTCATGCAATAGTTGGTGTAACTTATGTTTTGTATAAGGAATGGTAATTTTAATTTTTTCTGCACTAGCATAGAATCTGTCAATGTGCTCTGTAGCAGTAAACATCTCACCATCATATACTTTGATAACTTCATAAACACCATCACCAAATTGATAGCCTCTATCTTCCTTATCAATGGATACTAATTTGTCTTCTACAATTTTATCATTCCACAAAGCGTAGCTCATAAAACCAATCCTTTTACCTTTATTTTTTTCCTGCTAACTCTACAATCGCTTCAGCATAAATAGCTGCTGCTCTTACCAAATTATCGACTACTACAAACTCGTCAGCTTGGTGAGCAACATCTGGCTCACCCGGGAATAGCATGCCGAATGCCACACCTTTTTTCATCGTTCGTGCATAAGTGCCTCCACCAGTTGATAATGGCTTCGAGTTATCTACAGTATATTTTCGATAAACATTCAGTAATGTTTGAACAAATTCATCTTCTTCTGGAACATAGTGTGGAGCTGAATTTGATGCAACATCAAGTGCAAAGCCAAAAGCAGCTGCTTGCTGAGTTGCTTCTGTAATTTTCTCTTCAAATGGATAGCTAACTGAATAACGCATACTAACCTGAACATGGCCCCCGCGTTTTTGGTGGAATAAGACAACACCTGGATTTAATGTGGTATGACCGGACATTTCATCGTAGTAATCTAGCTTTACATTGCTTCCATAATGATCTTCATCAAACGTATTGACCATAAATGAAACAAATTCCAGACTCGCCTTCGTAGTTACTATATTTTGAAGGAATTTAGATAATAGTACAGCTGCATTTCTTCCTTTTTCAGGCTCCATTGCATGTGCTGCTTTACCCTTCATAGTTATTATATATCTACCGTCTTCATTCGTTAATGTACCTTCTGTGCTATTTTCTTGTAAAAAGGCTTTAAACGCTTCTTCGATTGAAGGTGTTACATTTTGAATAATCGCATTTGCTGTATCTGGTACCATATTTGAACGCACGCCAGCTTTAAAAGCAATAATTTGCTCATCCTCTTCTATGTTTCCTTTTTGAGAAAAGTCTAAGATTGATATACCCTTCTCAGCATTAATCAAAGGAAAATCTGCATCAGGAGCAAAGCCGATTGTTGGCATTTCTTCTTTCGTGAAATAATGATCAACACAACGGAAGCCACTTTCTTCATCTGTCCCAATAATCATTCGAACTCTTTTATCCAGTTCAATTCCAGCGTCCTTGATCATTTTCATCGCTAGATATGCAGCCATCGTTGGCCCTTTGTCATCAATTGCTCCACGGCCATATAATTTTCCATCAACAACTTCCCCTTTAAATGGAGGATGTGTCCAAGAATCACCCACAGGCACTACATCTACATGACATAAAATACCTAGTAGTTCTTCCCCTGCACCCATTTCAAGATGACCAGCATAGTTATCAATATTTTTTGCAGTAAATCCTTGCTGCTCTCCAATTGTAAGCATATACTGCAATGCCTTTAATGGACCTTCACCAAAAGGAGCATTCCCGCTTGACGTTTCAGGATCAAGTACACTTTCAATTTGGATTAACTGTTGCAATTCTGAAACTAGCTCTGCCTTTCTAGATTCAGCTAATTTTATCCAATCCATTTTTACCACCTCTTTACTTAATTACGACCATTTTACTCCTTCTAAAAGAAAGTACAAGCATATTTGTCATAAAAGTGTCTTATTGTTCGTATTATCGAATTATAAACCTATTATAAAAATTGTATTAATTAACTGAGAATTATGGAAAAATTAATAGATTGCTGATATAATGTCCTTGTCATAGTAAAATACTTGACAAAAAAATTTATAAAGGGGATGTCTAAGGCAGAAATTTAATTAGCCTGGTGCCTCTGCACTAATGTCGTCCGCTAGTCTTTGCCATGAGAATTAAGACCGAAGGAGTGGTTCATTTTTTATGAAACCAACTACTGACAGAATGCTTAATCGTATTAAAGACGTGTACATGTTTATCCTTGATAGAGGAACAGTATCTACACAGGATTTAGTCGAAGAGTTCAATATCACTCCTCGCACCATTCAAAGAGATTTGAATGTGTTAGCCTTTAATGACCTGGTAACAAGCCCAAGTCGAGGCAGATGGACAACGACGAAGAAAAAAGTTAAATTATCATCTTAGATAGAATGCAACAAATTCCGCTGTTTCACTCATGAGGAAAGTTTGCTGTAAAACACTTCTTTAGTATTTTTCACCTTAAGCTTATGCGAACTGTTGCTGACATTACGATTAGTAACATATTTTAATATAAAAAAAGAATGACCTTTCGTCGGGGTCATTCTTTTTGTTCTTTGTCAGAAGTATTTAGTTTATTAAGCTTTTTAATTCTTCTTCAGTCAACTCACGGTAATCTCCTAATTCAAGAGACTCATCCAGCACTAAGCTTCCCATCGATAACCTTTTCAGGTAAGTTACTTTCTTTCCGACAGATTCAAACATTCGCTTAACCTGATGGAACTTTCCTTCCTGAATAGTAAGCTCAATCTCCGAACGTGGGCCTGAGCTTAATATTACAAGTTCTCCAGGCTTAGTTACATATCCATCATCCAATTCCACACCTTGTTTAAACGCCTCAATATCAGACTGGGTAACTTCCCCATCAATTTTGGCGTAATAGGTTTTTGGTACATGCTTTTTTGGCGACAACAGATTATGACTCAATTGACCATCATTAGTAATCAATAACAAGCCTTCTGTATCTTTGTCCAGCCGACCAACTGGAAATGGCTTGAAATGCTGTGCTAAGGGATCTAATAAGTCTATAACTGTTTTATCAACATTGTCTTCTGTAGCTGAAATCACCCCAGGAGGCTTGTGCATCATCAGATAGATAAATTCCGTATAGTCGACCCTTTCACCAAAAACACTGACCTCCTGTACTTCAGGATCCACATGCATGGAGGAGTCTTTTACAACATCTCCATCCACGGTTACTCCCTTTTGCTTTAATAATTGTTTCACTTCTTTACGGGTCCCATAGCCCATATTTGCTAATAATTTATCTAACCGCATTTGACTAGACCCTCCTATTTAAATCCGAATTTGTTTGCTATTTTTGTAATTCG
This sequence comes from Ureibacillus chungkukjangi, assembly GCF_044795995.1. Lineage (NCBI taxonomy): Bacteria > Bacillati > Bacillota > Bacilli > Caryophanales > Caryophanaceae > Ureibacillus > Ureibacillus chungkukjangi. Next base: position 2,794,597 of record NZ_CP085009.1, read on the forward strand.
CCCACCCAATAATTTTTGAGCAAGCTTTAAACGGAATGACAGATATCCATAAACAACCATTCCAACACCTACAGAAAGCATCAAGTAAAGAGCTTCAAGCAGTTTACCAGAAGGAACTGTTATTGAATAAAGTACTTTATTCACAATTAACACGGAGATAGCCATCACTAAAGTTAAAATACATATTAAAATAATTCGTCTAAATACGAGCTTAGAACTATAATGCAATGCTTTATGAATAACGATTATATTAATGATGATTGTAACCCCATATCCTAGAGCCGTAGCTAATAGAGCTCCATCCACTTCCATTAATCTAATCAGCGGTGTATTTAATGTCAGCTTGACCAATACCCCTGTTAATAAACTAAAAATAATCCACTTTTGATAATCGATACCTTGAAGAATTGCTGCTGTTACTGAAAATAGTGCAAATAGAATAGCCAGAGGGGCATAGTGTGCCAGAACTTCTGCCCCCATCTCACTCTGTTCAAATAACACGTGGTAAATACCTGGTGCTAATATCGAAATTCCAATACTGGCCGGAATTGTGATGAATAGTAAAATTTGATAGGTTTTATCTAATGAGCTTCGAAGAATGTCAAATTCTCCAAGTGTATAATGTTTGGTAATCGATGGAATCAAGGCCATAGAAAAGCCTGTTGCCAGCATTACAGGGATAATCACAATTTTCTGCGTTGTCAAATTTAGCATCGTTAAATACGTATCAGTCACACTAGCTAACCCAATGGAAATCATTGCACTATTAAACGTTAGCATATCGACTAATTGGAATAAGGAGCTCGCCATTCCAACAAATACAAACGGGATCGAATACTTAATAATTTCGGTATATATATCTTTGTATGATAGTTCCCCAGATGAAACACTCTCTAGCTTAAGTGTGTTAAACTCCGTTTTGTATTTTTTCCAATAAAAATATAGAACGAACAATCCACCAATTGCACCTATAAAGGCTGCGAACACAGCAAATTTAATTGCCGTTTCAGGTTTTCCTCCTAATAGGACAACAACCACAAATGATCCACCAAGCAACACAATTATACGAACAATTTGTTCAACTAATTGCGAAACGGAAGTCGGCATGTAATGGCTATACCCTTGGAAAAAACCACGTATTAAACTCATCACTGGAACTGCCAACAATGCAAAACTTACCCAGCGAATTACAGAAGCAATTTGATCTACCGTATATATCTGTTCATCATCTTTAATAACAATATTCGCTATTGGATTTGCCAGCAAATTAAGGAGCACAAATGAGATAACCCCAGTTATAAACATTACTAAAATTCCAGATTTAAAGAGCTTTCTACCTGCTTCATAGTCATTGATTGCATTATACTTCGAAACAAATTTTGATACGCCAAGAGGTAATCCAGATATCGCAATAGATAACATAATATTATAAGGGATATACGCATATTGGTATAAGCCCAGAGTCTCTTCCCCACCAACGATTGAATAGAATGGGAAAAGATAAACTAACCCAAGAACCTTCGACAGAAACAAACCGACTGTTAATATCGCCGTTCCCTTCATTAATGATGACATAAAAACATCCCAATCTTTATGAAATTGTTAAAAATATGTATTAAAAAATAGGCTTTTTAGAATTACTATACTAAGTAAGCTGTATCTTTAATGTTATTATTAGAAAAATAAAAGCCGACTGAAATAGTCGACGATTTCAAACAATTATTGTTTCGAAAACGAATCTACATGTTAGTTTACATGTGAAAGTCGATTAACTCAAATAGTTTCTTCATAATTATGTATAATGTGGAGAGTAGTTAAGTCTATAGGCATTAAATAAATGAGAAACTTCTAGAAAGCGAGAAACAAAAATGATTGATGTAATTGTAATTGGCGGAGGTCCCTCCGGATTAATGGCAGCCATCGCAGCTGCAGAACAAAAGAAAAAAGTTGTATTAATAGAAAAAGGAAGCAAGCTCGGTAAAAAGCTAGCGATTTCAGGCGGTGGCAGATGTAATGTTACAAATCGTTTATCTGCTGATGAAATTATTAAGCATATACCAGGAAATGGCCGCTTCCTTTATAGCCCTTTTACCGTTTATAACAATGAAAATATAATCGAGTTTTTTGAAGGTCTTGGCGTAGCACTTAAAGAAGAAGATCACGGCCGCATGTTCCCTGTTTCCAACCGTGCTTCTGATGTTGTAGAAGCATTAGTAGGAGAATTGAAGCGTCTTCATGTAGACATCAAGCTTCACACAGCTGTTGCGAAATTATTAATGGATGACGAGAAAATTCTTGGCGTGCGCTTAGCTGATGGAACAGAACTTTTAGCCAAAGCAGTCGTTGTTGCTGTAGGTGGTAAAGCTGTACCACAAACAGGTTCTACTGGTGATGGTTATCCGTGGGCAGAACGTGCTGGGCATACTGTAACAGAGCTTTATCCTACAGAAGTGCCCGTGACATCAAAAGAGCCTTTCATTCAATCTCGTGAATTACAGGGTCTTGCTTTACGAGATATTGCCGTTTCAGTTCTAAATAAAAAAGGAAAAGCCATCATCACACATCAAATGGACATGCTTTTTACCCATTTTGGTGTAAGTGGTCCTGCTGTTTTACGATGCAGCCAATTCATCGTTAAAGAACGCAAAAAAAATGGCGGTGCACCTGTCCAGCTTCAAATTCAGACATTAACAGATTTCAACGAAGAAACCTGCTTACAATTTTTAAACAAGCTGGGTAAAGAAGACCCGAAAAAATCAGTGAAAAATGTTTGGAAATCTGTGGCTCCAGAAAGATGGCTACTGTTTCTAATGGAACGTGCAGGTATCGACCCGTCCATTACAGTTGCTGAGCTTTCACAGGAAAAAATTCGTCAATTGGCTCGTGAGCTTGTAGGCTTTACTATGGATGTTCACGGTACACAGCCCCTTGAAAAAGCCTTTGTAACAGGCGGCGGCGTTTCCGTAAAAGAGATTGAACCTAAAACGATGGCCTCAAAAATGAAACCAGGTCTATTCTTCTGCGGTGAAATTTTAGACATTCACGGATACACAGGTGGATACAATATCACTAGTGCACTAGTAACCGGTCGCATCGCTGGCATGAGTGCAGGTTCGATGAAATAATTATATTAAGGTTACAAGAAGATAAAGGGCGACTGATGAAAGCTATTGGAAAAGCTTTGGTTAGTTGTCCTTTTTCTATTTTTTGATAAAGCTACTACTACCGTTAGGTGTTTGGGTGTTTTCGAGTTGAGAGATGCTTGTCTCTTTTACCGGTTACGCCTTTTCGATGCTTTCGGGGCACTGAGAACGTCCCTCTTTTACCGATTACTACGCTTCTCCTCTTTTTGGGGCACTGACACCGATTCTCTTTTACCGATCACTATGCTTCTCCTCTTTTCGGGGCACTGACATCGATTCTCTCTTACCGATTACAACACTTCTCCGTTTTTCGGGGCACTGACACTCTACTATACCCTCGCCATCTGCTCCAGCTAAACTCTTATATATTAGAAAGAAAACGCTCCCGTTCCTCTACATCTTTCCGAAGCTTCTCCTGCAATAACTCCTGCAACAGTTCATATTTTCTGCCTTCATCATTAATCAACAGCTTTATTTTCTCTCTAGCTGTCAATAAAAAATTCAAATATTCTTCGTAGCTCTCGTCAAAAAACATATTTAAATCCTGCTTTATTTGTTTGGCTAAAAGAGGGCTCGCACCTTCCGTTGATATCGCAATCTTTAGCTTTCCTCGTTCCAAATAAGCCATATTATAAAAATTACTATTATTAGGAGAGTCCACGACATTCACAAGCTGATTTCCATCACAACTCTCTTTAACTAGAGCATTAACTCTACGATTATTTGTCGCAACAATTACAAGAAAGACATGCTTTGTATCACTAGTTTTAAATTCTCTCTCAACCCATTCAACGTCTCCATTTACAACATATGTATAAAGTTTTTGAGTAAGAGTAGGGCTTACCACAACGATTTTCGCACCTTGTCCGAGCAGCATCTTCGCTTTTTTAGTTGCCACTTCTCCCCCACCTACAATTAGCACTCGTTTATTCTCTAGATCCAGCATTACAGGATACATCCGTTTCCCTCCTAACATACAAATAAAGGCTGTACGTAAAATACAGCCTTTAATATAAACTATTAAGCTTGATTATGGAACTGGCGACCATCTGTAACTGCTTTAACGTAGCCGGCACGGATGACGAAATCACCAAAGTATTCGTTATCTAAGCGTTCTTTTGCATAGTGTTCGATAATTGGACGAAGGGTAGATAGGATTTCTTCTTCCCCAATGTTTTCTTTATAAATTTTATTTAAACGAGAACCTGTATGACTTGCTCCTAGATAGAAGTTATATTTCCCTGGACCTTTCCCGATAAATCCAATCTCACCCATCGCAGCACGTGAGCAGCCATTTGGACAGCCTGACATACGAATTGTAATATCTTGATCACGTAAGCCATTGTCATCTAGAATTCCATCAATCTTCTCAATTAATGAAGGTAGATAACGTTCTGCCTCAGCCATAGCTAGACCACATGTTGGCAGCGCTACACAAGCAATTGAATTGCGACGTAATGCTGAATAGTTGTCGCTTTCAGTTAATTGATATTTCTCAATAATTTCATTGATCGCTTTTTTAGCTCTAGAACTAACATTTGCAATCACCACATTTTGATTTCCAGTAAATCGGAACTCACCTTTATGAATTTCGGCAATTTCACGTAATGCTGTTTTTAATGGGTAATTGTCAAAATCCTTCACACGGCCGTTTTGAATAAATAAAGTGAAATGGTTTTTACCATCTTCACCCTTTATCCAGCCGTAACGATCCCCAGTATGCTCAAAGCTAAATGGTTTAGCATCTTCAAACTGGTAACCTAGGCGAGATTCGATTTCTGCTTTAACAGTATCTAAGCCTAGACGATCGACTGTATATTTAAAACGTGCATATTTACGTACAGAACGATCCCCATAATCACGTTGTACTGTCATGATTTTTTCACACACATCAACGATTTTATCCTTCGAAACGTAGCCAATTAAACGGCTAAGCTGTGGATATGTTGCTGTATCGCCATGAGTCATTCCCATGCCGCCACCAATGGCAACATTGAAGCCCACTAGCTCATTACCTTCTAAAACAGCAATTAGCCCGATATCCTGCGAGAATACATCAACGTCATTTGCTGGTGGGATAGCTATACCGATTTTAAATTTACGCGGCAAGTAAAGTGAGCCATAAATCGGTTCTTGTTCTTCCTGTGTATCCACTACTTTTTCTTTATCTAACCAAATCTCATAATACGCATTTGTTCGAGGCAGTAAATGCTCACTAATTTTAGAAGACCATTCAAAAATCTCTTGATGCAATTCAGATTGGAAGGGGTTAGCATTACACATTACATTTCGGTTTACGTCTCCACAGGCTGCAATCGTATCAAATAAAACACTATTTAATTCTTGCATATGTTTCTTCATATTCCACTTTAAAATACCGTGGAATTGAATTGTTTGACGCGTTGTGATTTTAAAGGACTGATTCCCATACTTTTCAGCTAGTTCATCCATTTTCAGCCATTGCTCTGCTGTTGCGACACCACCTGGCATACGTACGCGCACCATGAACTGATAAGCAGGCTCTAATTTCTTTTGTTCACGCTCTAAACGCACATCTCGATCGTCTTGTAAATAGCTTCCATGGAACTTCATAAGACGGTTATCCCAATCAGAGATACCAGAGCTTAGTTCTTCTTCCATAGATTCAACAAGAGAGCCACGCAAGTAATTACTTTCTGCTTTTATTTCCTCAACATCACTAGGTTTACCTTCTTGAGGTGGTAATACAATTTTTTTTACCATTCGTACTTCCCCCTTAATATACATCTCGTTGATAGCGTTTTTGTTTGCGTAAATCATCAAGATATTCTTTTGCTTGTTCTTCAGTTTTGTTTCCTTGCTCTGCAATAATATGTAGCAAAGTATTGTGAACGTCCGCTGCCATATGATTCTTATCTCCACATACGTAGAAAGTAGCTCCCTGCTCTAACCATTGGAATAGCTCAGCGGCATGCTTTTGCATTTTATGTTGTACATACACTTTTTCTTCTTTGTCACGTGAGAAGGCTACATCTAGCTTTGTTAGGACACCAGACTTCAGCCAGCCCTGCCACTCAGTTTGATATAAAAAGTCTGTTACAAAATGCTGATCTCCGAAGAATAACCAGCTCTTCCCTTCAGCTCCGCGCTCTTCACGCTCCTGTATAAAGGAACGGAATGGTGCTACACCAGTACCTGGACCAACCATAATAATTGGCGCGTCATCTGCCGGCAATTTGAAATTCGGATTTTTTTGAACATAAACTCTTACACTGTCTCCAATTTCTAAGTTGTCTGCAACGTCTGTTGAACAAACACCAAGTCGTTCACGACCATCCACTTCGTAACGTACAGCTCCAATTGTGACATGGACTTCCTCTGGATATGCAGCTAGACTACTAGAAATTGAATATTGTCTTGCAGGCAGTTTTCTTAAGACATTAACAAAGCTTTGTTCATTCCAGCTAAAAGGAGCGAATTTTTCGACAACGTCAACTAAATCTCGGCCATGAGTATAGGCTTTAAATGAATCTCGATCTGCCAGTAAAGCATGGAATTCCTCATTTAATGTGAATTCACCAATTTTTTGCATGACAGGTTTAGAAAGTACTGTAATTTCAAGTAAATTTGTCAAAGCATCTTTCAATGTAACCTCTTTATCCTCAACATTTACTGATTTCTCAGCGTCAAAGCCTAGTGTAGAAATTAATGTGTTAACCAGACCTTTATTATTCGTTGGGTAAATTGCTAAACTATCACCTGGCTCAAATGTAATTCCTGAATTCTCAAGAGACAATTCTAAATGGATTGTTTCTTTATTTGAACCAACAGCATTTAAGTTAATCTTTTCTAAAATTTCAGCGTTGAATGGATTTTTACGTGTATATTCAACAGATGCTTCTAGAACTGTAGGCGCACTTTCTTGTATTGTTTGCTGACTAACCTCGCCATCCTGGAGCTTCTCTTTGACAGACTCAAACCATTTCGCAGCTGGTTCGTCATAGTCAAGATCGCAGTCAACACGGTTTACTAATCTCTGTGCACCAAGCTTTTCTAATTGCTCGTCAAAATCAATACCTGTTTTACAGAAGAACTCATAGGAGCTATCTCCTAAAGAAAGTACTGCAAATTTAACATGATCTAATTTTGGAGCGCGTTTTCCATATAGATAGCTATGGAATGAAATTGCATTATCTGGTGGCTCGCCCTCGCCATGCGTACTGGCAATGACAAGTAAATGGTCTAATTTCTTCAGAGCATTTGTTTTGAAGTCACTCATAGAAGAAACATTTACTTCAAAGCCTGCTTTCTTCAGCTGCTCACCATACTTTTTAGCTAGCCCACCTGCGTTTCCTGTTTGGGAAGCATATAAAATTGTAATATGCTTTGAAGGAGCTTTTTCTACTGGAGTTGGCAGCACCACAACATTCGATGGCTGCTCATTTCCAGCTGGTGCATTTGCAGCTAGTGGTTCTACTAAAGCAGTTGCACTTAAGTAACCCGTTAACCAAATTTTTTGGTTTTGTGTTAATGTTGCGAAAACTTCATTTAGTTGCTGAACTTGTTGCTCGTTAAAAGGGCTATTCGTTACGTCTAACTTCACTTTTTCCACACCTCTTCGTCAAATTATTTCAATCGAATTTTTTCATTTTTTTCGATTTGCACGATGATGTTATCCTGAACAATTAAAGTAATTGAGCCATATTTCATCGTGCTCATCATCTTTTTAAGGTTTTCTACTGCCTGCTCAAAGTTTTCTTGTTTTTTATCCATTTAGAACACTCTCCCTATACGAATATAACGTCTCTTTTACTCGCTCGATTAGCACCTGACGTACGTTTTCGTCATATCCAAGACAGTCGCAAAGTACTACTTCATCGTCTGAAAAACCAAGCTCAGCCATCTTCTTTTGAATACCAATTTTTAAAAGACCGGTAAACAAAATATATGGCACTACATATACCGGCTTTTCGCGATTGGTTTGTAATTGCTCTAATGCATTTTCAAATGAAGGACCTTTTCCGTATAAGTAACAAATATCGACCAATGCATAGTTATATTTTCGTTTTAGGTTATTTGCAATTTGTTGAAAATCGATTTGAACTCTTTCATCGCTGCTTCCTCGTCCAATTAATAAAACTTCAATTTCTTCATTTTGCTTTGTGCTCTTCTGGTGCACTCTTTCTTGTAAACTATCAATCAATTTTTCATTAATGCCAAAGGGTTTACCAAATGTGAATGTAACACTTGGATACATTTCCTTAGCTTTATTAATTTCTAGGGGAATATCTTGTTTGGCATGGTTTGCAGTTAATAAAAGAATAGGAATAATAGCAATTTCTGTTGCACCCTTTGCAACACATGCAGACACTCCTTCTACAATAGAAGGATCCGCTAACTCAAGGAAGCAAATTTCTTGAATCGCTACATTAATTTGAGGCTTTACTGTTTCAATGAATTGTCTCGCTTCTTCTACACCAGCTTTTACACGGCTACCATGTGCAACATAAAGTACTGCTTTCAAACTTTTCCCCTTCTTTCTAAACTGGAATTCCTTGTTTTTTTTCTTTAAACCACGCAATTTTTTCTCTCATTCTAACAACTTCACCAACAAGAATCATACTTGGATTTTGGATCTCCTCATTTTTTGCTATGTCTACAATTGTTTCTAATGTACCTGTAATTGTTTTCTGGTGTTCTGTTGTTCCCCAATGGATAAGGGCGACAGGCGTTTTTGGACTACGATTATATTTCATTAGCTGCTCTGTTATGTATGGCAGATTGCCTACCCCCATGTAAATGGCAAGCGTATCAACTGATTCAGCTAAACCCTTCCAGTTAATCGTATCATCTTTTCCTTCTCTCATATGCCCTGTCACAAGTGCAAAGCTAGATCCTAAATCACGATGAGTAACAGGAATTCCTGCATATGCAGGGGCTGCTACACCTGAGGTAATCCCTGGAACGATTTCAAAAGGAATGCCAGCTTCAACTAATACCTCTGCTTCTTCTGCCCCACGACCAAATACAAAGGGATCTCCACCTTTTAAACGTGTTACTACCTTTCCCTCACCTGCATGCTCGACTAGGAGTCTATGGATTCGATCTTGAATGACACCATGTAAGTTTGGTAATTTACCAACAAAAATAAGCTCCGCGTTCGGCTTTGCAAATTCTAATAGTTCCTTATTTACCAGGCGGTCATAAAGAATTACATCAGCTTGCTGGATACACTTTAACCCTTTGACTGTAATAAGATCTACACTCCCTGGTCCTGCTCCAACTATATATACTTTCCCCATTATGAACCCCCTACGTAGCACAAAATAATACTTTAATATAAACATAACAATTCTTATTGGTCAACTATGTTTTTAAAAAATATGATTTTTCTGTCTATTAAAAATAATTTTTATGACCCTAAAACTTTGGTCGACAAATTACCTCGATTTAAAGTGTTTTTAGGGCCTCTAGTTTTCTAGTCAGCTTATTTAATTCATAGTAAACTTATATACATAATAAAATTAATGGATTTAAGTGTCAACAACACTTTCTAAAAATTTCAATTAATCGCGATATCCTTTGCTCCATTAAAAAAATGCTTGGAGATTAAGCCTCCAAGCATTTTGATTATCGATCTAGTTCTTGATAGCGTACCTGAAAGCGTCCACCATCAGATACTGCTGAATGATAAAGTGCCTTTAGAGCTAAATTCTTTTCTAGACCCATTTCACTTTTAATACGCTTAAGTTCGTCATGAAGCTCACGTTCTTCATTTACTAATTTAAGCATTGTAGATTTCGAATATTTCATAGTAACTCATTCCTTATTTAAGTAATTGAATAATACATACCTTTAAATAATTAAATTCTGGATAATCCTCTAATATCACAAAATCCTCTGGAAGCTGATGTTGTTCTAGGATTTTATATCGCTGATTTTTTTCTTTAAAAGCTTTATCGATAAAAGTTTTAAATTTCTTCATATTAAAGCTCGCATTATTTGTTGAAGCAACGATAATCCCCTTAGCAGCTGTAATTTCTAACGCTTCCCCAATTAGCTTCGGATAATCCTTTGAAGTACTAAATGTCATTTTTTTCGTACGGGCAAAGCTAGGTGGATCAAGGACAACCACATCAAATTTTAATTGATGTCTAGCAGCATAGGAAAAGTAATCAAATACATTCATAACCTTAATTTGCTGTTGCTCATAATCAATTCCATTTACACTAAATTGCTCAATAGTCATTGGCAAGCTTCTTTTAGCAAGGTCAACACTTGTCGTTTCATAAGCGCCGCCTAATGCTGCAGCAACGGAGAAGGCTCCAGTATATGAAAAAGTATTTAAAACAGTTTTCCCTTCAGAAAATCGTTCACGAAGGGCTAGTCGAACATCTCTTTGGTCAAGAAAAATACCAGTCATCGCCCCATCGTTAAGATTGACAGCAAAATTCATGCCGTTCTCTTTTATAATAATAGGAAATTCTCCAACTTCCCCTTCAACATAATCATCCTGATCTACATATTGACCATTGGTATCAAAACGTTTTTTCTCATAAATACCACGAAGCTCTGCAGTTTCTTTTAGTGCAGCAAAAATAGTTTCACGGAATGAATAAATCCCCTGGCTATAGAAGCTGATCAAATAAAAACCATCATAATAATCGATTGTTAGTCCACCGATTCCGTCCCCTTCGCCATTAAATACACGAAAGGCTGTAGTATCTTCTATATTGTAGAATGAATCTCGCTTTATAAATGCTTGCTGGAACTTCACTTTAAAAAAGGCTTCGTCGATTTCCTCTGTTTGGTTATTTGTAAGAACCCAGCCTATACCTTTATTTTGTTTTCCGTAATAACCCGTTGCGATATATTTTCCATTAGGGCGAACAATTTTTAAAAGCGTTCCTTCCTCTAATGCTTCATCAATTGTTTCTGCTGCCTCTTTTAAAATAAGAGGATATCCATTTGAAACCTCTGCTACAAAATTCGGTTTTAGTTTTAATTCAACTAACTGATTCATCTAGTCATCCTAACTATATATAGTTTCACTTTATCTCTTTTTAAAATTTCTCTAAGAAAGTCTTCAAGTCTGTTTATTATGACATTGTTTCAGCAAAAAAGCGATTAAGTTCGTGAAACAGCAGGTATTTTAATTATGAAACAAACGGACTTGGAAACTCTTGTGTCCACTTTGTGATTTTTATGGGTTTCAAATTTAGTGCTCGTTTCGCCGTTATAGCTGTTTTTGACTTTTCTTGGGCACTGAGAATTTTGGTCACTGCCCAGTTACGACTTATTTTAGTTGTTTGGGGAACTGATGGCTGTTCTCTCTTCCCCATAACCGCTCTATCCTGCTGTTCGGGGCACTGAGTCCCGCTCTCTCTTCCCTATAACTGCTCCATCCTGCTGTTCGGGGCACTGAGTCTCGCTCTCTCTTCCCCATAACCGCTCTATCCTGCTGTTTGGGGAACTGATGGCTGTTCTCTCTTCCCCATAACCGCTCTATCCTGCTGTTTGGGGAACTGATGGCTGTTCTCTCTTCCCCATAACCGCTCTATCCTGCTGAATCAGTCACTGAGACTCTTACTTACTCATTCGCTTTCCCCAAAAGAAAAAACAGAATGCAATCTCCGAAATCGGACTACATTCTGCTTTAATTTTATTTTACTACGATATTCACTAGTTTACCTGGGACTGCAATGACTTTAACGATTTGCTTGCCTTCAGTAAATTCTAGAACCTTTTCATCAGCTTTAGCTACTTCTTCAAGCTGCTCTTTTGTTACATCTTTTGCTACTTTTACTTTCGCACGTAATTTACCGTTTACTTGTACGACTACCTCTACTTCATCATCTACAAGCTTCGACTCATCAAATGCTGGCCACTCTTCATAAGTTAATGTGCCTGAGTGTCCAAGAATTGCCCAAAGCTCTTCGGCAACATGAGGTGCGATTGGAGCTAATAGTTTCACGAAGCCTTCTGCATACTCAGTCGGGAAAACGTCAGCTTTATAGCAATCATTAATAAATACCATCATTTGTGAAATGGCTGTATTGAAACGCAGATTTTCGTAATCATCTGTCACCTTTTTCACTGTTTGGTGATATGATTTTTCAAGTGCTGTATCTGAGCTTGGTTGTACTTTTTCAGATAGAGTACCCTCTTCAGTTGTATATAGACGCCAGATGCGGTCTAAGAAACGACGTGCACCATCTAAACCATTTGTAGACCATGCAACTGATGCATCTAATGGCCCCATGAACATTTCATATAAACGAAGTGTATCAGCACCATGCGAACTTACGATATCATCAGGATTTACAACATTTCCTTTTGATTTAGACATTTTTTCGTTACCTTCACCTAAAATCATTCCTTGGTTGAACAATTTTTGGAATGGCTCTTTTGTAGGAACAACACCTAAATCATAAAGGACTTTGTGCCAGAAACGAGCGTACAGTAAGTGAAGTACGGCATGCTCTGCACCACCAATATAAATATCAACTGGTAACCAGCGCTTTAATAGCTCGGCATCGGCAAGTGCCTCATTATTATTTGGATCGATATATCTTAAGAAGTACCAGCTTGAGCCTGCCCATTGCGGCATTGTATTTGTTTCACGACGACCTTTTTTCCCTGTAACTGGATCTACAACATTCACCCATTCTTCAATATTAGCTAATGGAGACTCACCAGTACCTGAAGGACGAATATTTGTTGTCTTCGGTAATTCTAATGGTAATTCCTCTACAGGAATTGTTGTCATTGTGCCATCTTCCCAATGAATTACTGGAATTGGCTCACCCCAATAACGTTGACGAGAGAATAACCAGTCACGTAAACGATAAGTAATTTTCTTTTCGCCCACACTATTCGTTTCAAGCCATTTGATGGCATTAGCAATACCATCTGCTTTGTTTAAACCATTTAAGAAATCAGAGTTGATATGTGCACCATCTCCAGTGAAGGCTTCATTTTCAATGTCTCCACCTTCAAGAACTGGAATGATTTCTAAACCGAACTCTTTAGCAAACTCATAGTCACGTTCGTCATGAGCAGGAACAGCCATAATCGCACCAGTACCATAAGTTGCTAATACATAGTCAGCAATCCAAATTGGAATTTCTTTTCCGTTAATTGGATTAATAGCAAATGCTCCTGTAAAAACGCCTGTTTTTTCTTTTGCTAAATCTGTACGTTCTAGGTCAGATTTCATTTTTACTTTTTCTAAGTAGGCTTCTACTGCTTCACGTTGTTCGGCAGTTGTAATTTCATCGACTAATTTATGTTCGGGAGCTAACACGCAGTATGTTGCACCAAATAATGTATCTGGACGAGTTGTGAATACTTCAAATTGGTCTTCTGTACCAGCAACAGTAAATTTCACTTGTGCCCCTTCAGAACGACCAATCCAGTTGCGTTGCATGTCTTTAATCGATTCTGGCCAGTCAACTTCTTCTAAATCATCTAGTAGGCGATCAGCATACTTCGTAATACGCAGTACCCACTGACGCATTGGTCGACGTTCAACAGGGTGCCCACCACGCTCAGATTTTCCATCAATTACTTCTTCATTTGCAAGTACTGTACCTAATGCTTCACACCAGTTTACAGGAATTTCGTCTACATAAGCTAAGTCCATTTCAACAAGCTTTGTAAAAATCCACTGAGTCCACTTATAATAGCTAGGATCTGTCGTATTGATTTCACGATCCCAATCATAAGAGAAACCTAATTCTTGAATTTGACGCTTGAATGTCGCAATGTTTTTTGCTGTAAATTCAGCAGGATCGTTTCCAGTATCTAAAGCGTATTGCTCTGCTGGAAGACCAAATGCATCCCAACCTATTGGATGCAATACATCATACCCTTGCATACGTTTAAAACGCGATAAAATATCTGTCGCTGTGTAACCTTCTGGGTGACCAACGTGTAAGCCCGCTCCTGATGGATACGGGAACATATCCAATGCATAGAACTTTGGCTTTGATGAATCGTCTAACGTTTTAAACGATTTGTTTTCTAGCCAGAATTGCTGCCATTTTTTTTCGATTTGCTGATGATTAAAACTCATGTACTTACTCCTCCTTAATATTGAATGGGCACTCTGTGTCGACATGAAGGAATGGATTATAAATTACACCTTGGCGTATTTTCACCCAGATTTTATCAAGCTAGCTTGAAAACTACCTCTAGAAATCTGTGGTATCCGCTGGTGGCTATAACTTCATTCTTTAAAGGTTTGAACCTCTACTGAATGAAGTTAACAAAAGCTGTAACAAAAGTAGATTATCCTAATAATGGTAAAACTAATCATCGTCCATGAGCACTTTGACTAGACTTTTACTAGAAGTAAATAGTTACTTTGGATGAAGTTGACAAAATATTTAAAAAATAAAAAAACTCGCCCCTTTCCTTAGAAAGGGACGAGAGATATTTTTAACTCCCGCGGTACCACCCAAATTAGTGACACTACACTCAGCTTAACTTCCATAACGTGGAAAAACGGTTTTAGCTACTAGCTTCACTAAAACAGACTCCAAGGCGAGTTCAATTTCTAGACTTACTAGCTCGCACCACCCGCTAGCTCTCTTAAAAGCTTCAAAATTTACTATTCCTTCTCATTGTCGTACTTTTCATATTTTAATCATTTTAATGTATCCAGGAAAAATAAACAAGTCTTTCCTATTTGGACTAGTTAAAATTTCCTTATTTTAAATTCAATTCTCTGGAATATGATTAGTATATTGGCTATTTTTCCTTTTGAGTGGGCGATCATAAATAAGGCAAGGAATAATTCCAATTATAAATAGTCCACATAACACAATAATTAAGGCATCCATATTATAGACGTCTACAATAATTCCTCCCACGAAAGGTCCAATCATCCTTCCGATGGAGCCAATACTATTTACAACCCCTTGATAAGTACCGCCCTTCCCTTTAGGTGCTAGCATATTGGCAATCGTAGGTACTGCTGGCCACACAAAAATTTCTCCTAAAGTTAAAACCATCATGGCAATTGCGAACATTTTAAAGCTCTCTGCAAACAGTATGATGCTGAATGAAAACATCATGATTAGCATTCCCACAACTAACTGAGCTTTTATTTGCTTCTCGTACTTTTGTACAAGGGGGCTAATAATAGGCTGAAGCGTAATGATTAGTAAACCATTGATAGACCAAAGTAAACTATACTCTTTCAACCCAATTCCGAGACCTTGTATATGTGTTGAAAGTGTCGTGGACCATTGTGAATAAGCGACCCATGCCAGTAAAAATGCACTACACAGAATAAGCAATGAGTAAAAATTGGCCTTTGATGAATGACTTTCAACGATTGTCTCACTCTTCTCTTTTTCGATTACCGGTACCATATGACGATATGTTATAAGAGCTAAAAGTAAAAATAGGATATACAAGCCTAAATTTGAGATAAATAAATAGTCGAAGCTCATTTCGGCAATTGGACCTGCTAGAGCTGGACCGACTGCAACGCCAAGATTTTGTGCTAAATAAATGGCATTAAAGCCTTTTCTTCCACCTTCTGGCCAAACAGCTCCTACTAAAGCGAACATTGCCGGTATAACAATTCCACTTCCAAAGCCCATCACGATTAAAAAGTAAACATAATGTGGCCAGCCGTGCCAGATTGTAATTCCTATTAATGAAAAGACCGTGATCGAAATTCCGAGCATAATCGATCTATAGCCGCCGAATTTATCGAACAAATATCCACCCACTAAATTCCCTAACACAGTCGCACCTGCATTCATCATTAGAACAAACCCAGCAACTGATAGTGATTGTCCTAAATGGTCATGCATGTAAATTGTATTTAAAGGCCAAATAAGCGAGCTTCCTGTAATATTTATAAATGTACCGATCACGAGTAACCATACATTTTTGGGCATTTCCATACTCCTCCATTAAAACTAGCAAAAGCACCCTTTAACTTAAAAGTTGATGTTCTTCTCATTTTGTTTATTTTTTAGTTCACCAAAAAATAATAGTAGTCTCCTTTTTTCAAAAGCACAAGAAAAATTGTCAGGAATAAAAGAAACAATATATTATGGATTATCAAAATATTTTTTCGATAATGAATTGATTGGTTAATAGAACGATAATTTCCATACTTCATTAGAATTACAGTAAAATGTCAGCTTTGTTCAAGTGCCACAAGTACTTTTTCATGGTAGAATGATTTGTTAGAGGAGTGAAATTATATGTCAGAACAACATCAATTCCCTTTCCCTTCTGATGGGAAACGTTACTATACATGGAATCGCTATTTAAGAGATGAATTCGGTAAAAAGGTATTCAAGGTTGCACTTGATGCAGGCTTCGATTGTCCTAATCGTGATGGCACTGTTGCCTTTGGAGGCTGTACTTTTTGTAGTGCAGCTGGAAGTGGAGATTTTGCAGGAGACCGCGTAGATCCAATACCAGTCCAATTTGAAAAAATCAAAGATAAAATGCAGCATAAATGGAAAGATGGCATGACGATGGCCTATTTCCAAGCATACACAAATACTCATGCACCACTACATGTGTTAAAAGAAAAATTCGAGGCTGCTCTTGCTTGTGAAGGTGTAATGGGGTTAAGTATTGCGACTCGTCCAGATTGCCTACCAGATGATGTAGTGGAATACTTAGCAGAGTTAAATGAGAGAACCTATTTATGGGTAGAGCTAGGCTTACAAACTGTCCATGAAAAAACAGCGAATTTAATCAACCGTGCCCATGATTATGCTACATATATAGAGGGTGTAGAAAAGCTGCGCAAGCATAATATTCGCGTATGTACGCATATCATCAACGGCTTACCGTTAGAGGACTACGATATGATGATGGAAACTGCTAGAGAAGTGGCGAAGCTGGATGTTCAAGGAATTAAAATCCACCTTCTACATTTGTTAAAAGGAACACCTTTAGTAAAGCAGTATGAAAAAGGAATGCTCGAATTCCTAGAAAAAGATCAGTATATCCAATTAGTAGCTGACCAATTAGAGATTATTCCACCGGAAATGATAGTCCACCGCATTACAGGTGATGGACCGATTGATTTAATGATTGGACCAATGTGGAGTGTTAACAAATGGGAGGTTCTTAACGGAATCGATGCCGAGCTTGAACGTCGCGGTAGCTGGCAAGGAAAACTATATGTTCCATCTACATCTACTAATGGAATCTTATAATCGCCAGTTAATAAGAGGATGTGAAGAATTTTGAAGCTACAACGTGTATTACAATATGCTCAAAACCTTTTAATGCAGACAATTGAAAAAGGCGAGATTGCCGTAGATGGTACAGCTGGGAACGGACATGATACCTTATTCTTATCTCAGCTTGTAGGAGAATCTGGGCATGTCTATGCATTTGATGTTCAGCAGCAAGCCATAGATTCTACCTTAAAAAGACTGTCTGAACACGGTGCAAGAAATGCTACTGTTCTATTGGATGGCCACGAAAACGTGGCTAATTACGTTCAGCAAGAAATTGCTGGTGCGATATTCAATCTAGGGTACTTACCTGGTGCTGACCATTCAATCATTACTCAAGGAAATACAACAGTAATTGCTATTGAACAATTACTTAAGCTATTAAAAACTGGTGGTGTCATTGTACTTGTGATATACCATGGACATGAAGGAGGAATAGCCGAACGTGACGAGGTTTTACGTTTCGTTAGCTCCCTCCCACAAAAATATGTTCATGTATTGCGCTATGAATTTATCAATCAAAAAAATGACCCGCCCTTTATCGTTGCACTAGAAAAGGTAAAACAATTTCCTGAATGAGAAAAAGCGTGAAGTAAACTAGTTTTTGTTTACTTCACGCTTTTTATTATTGGTCTTTATTATTCTTTTCCCAGAATGTTGCGTTTTTAATACCTAATTTAATAGGATCGAAGACTGGATCTTTTCCTTCTTTTTTCTGTTGCTCATAATCCTTCAACGCGAGAATCGCTGGCTTCATGATGATTAAGATAGCAATGACATTTATCCATACCATCAATCCTAACCCTACGTCACCCATTGCCCACGCTAAATTTGATGTTCTAACTGTCCCGTAAAATGCAGCTGCTAAGATGGCAATCTTCGCTATCCAAATACCAATCTTTTCGTAAGTACCCGAGAATAGGTAAGATACATTTGTTTCTGCAATATAGTAATAGGCCATAATCGTTGTAAATGCGAAGAAGAATAATGCAATCGCAACAAATGGTGCGCCAAAGCCAGGTAAAGAAGAATCTACTGCATATTGAGTATAAGCTGCACCTGCTTCAATGCTTTTAGCAAATGTAACTTGCTCTTCCCCTGATAATTGACCGGAATTGAATTCCCCAACTTGAACGAATGTAGCTGCTGGATCTGCAGCCTTTTCATCATGCACATTATACATTCCTGTAAATAGAATCATAAATGCAGTAGCCGAACAAACTAGTAAAGTATCAATGTAAACTGAGGCTGCTTGAACTAAACCTTGTTTGGCAGGGTGAGAAACCTCAGCTGCAGCTGCTGGATGAGGACCTGTACCTTGACCCGCTTCGTTTGAATAAATCCCACGTTTAACTCCCCAAGCAATAGCCGACCCTATTAATCCACCAAATAATTCTTGAGCACCGAAAGCACTAGAGAAAATAAGTCCGATTACACTTGGTACCTCAGAAATATTCATGAAGACGATAACAAGAGCCATTAAAATATAAGCAATCGCCATAAATGGAACAATAATTTGAGCCGCATTGGCAATCCATTTAACTCCACCAATAATAATAATACCTAGTAAAATAGCAATAACTAGTCCCGTAATCCACGCTTCAATACCAAAAGCACTTTGAACTGCACCAGCAATCGCATTTGACTGAACACCAGGCATTAACACCAGCATTGCAATTAAAGCTGCTACTGCAAAAATTACAGCAAACCATTTTTGTCCCATTCCTTTTTCAATATAGAAGGCAGGACCACCTCGATACTCAGTTTCTTTTTCTTCTTTGTAGATTTGAGCTAATGTCGATTCTACATAGGCTGTAGCTGCTCCTATGAAGGCAATCGCCCACATCCAGAACACTGCCCCTGGACCACCAAAACCAATTGCTGTAGCAGTACCAGCGATATTACCAGTCCCTACACGACCAGAAAGTGCAATTGATAAAGCTTGGAAAGAAGAAATTCCTTTCTCAGATTTTTTACCTTTAAACATTAGAGCAAACATGTCTTTAATATGTCGTACCTGCAAAAAACGAGTCATAATCGAGAAGAAAATCCCCACGATCAAGATTCCATAGATAAACCATGGACCCCAAAAAAAGTCGTTTAGCGCTTTTACTAAACCTTCCATCTGAACACCTCTTTTTTTATGTATATTTTATTGTTATAAAATTCAATATATTACACAAATTGAATTTATTCAATATTTTTCGATAATTAAAGATTTATAATCTACTAATATATCCCCTTTAAATACAAAAAATACTCAGTTATGGTGGACTGAGTACTGAAAATTTTTTATTTAATTATATAACCGAGTGCTCTAAGAACGTTATTCATGAAATCCTTTGAGTAGATGAAAATTTCTTCTCTTTCATTATCATGGAATAGATTATGATAACTATATGGCCACTCCTTATATTGAACCTCTGTCGATTTTTGATTGAATAACCATTTACGAACTACAGCTGGATCAGTAATTTTATCCTGCTTGGCTGTTATTAATAAAATCGGCAATGACAAATTACTTTCTTGTTCAGAAATAATATTTTTCATAAGGTTCTGTACACCCTTATACCATCCAACCGTTGCATAGGAATGGTAAGGAATTTTATCTACTAACTCCTGATAGCCGTCATTATTTCTAGTTAGCATTTTCTTGTCGAATTTTAAAGAGATTTTTTTATTTGAAGCCAGATTTCCTAAGTTAGTCATGGCATTTGTTAATAAATTCGTAGTTTTTCTTAAACTTAGCCATGGTGATGTCAGGATTAAGCCTGCACATTCTACTTCATTTTTTTTCAAAAAGTTAATCGCTAAAGTAGCTCCTAAGCCATGCCCAATGATAAAAACAGGTAGCTGATATAGTACCGCATTTTGCATTAGCTTTTTAATAAAATCCGAGTATTCCTTTATATCTTCATCATGAATTTTTGCATATTTTGAATTCTTTCCATGACCAGGTAAATCACCCATGACGATTGTAAAGCCCTCTGTTCGAAGCTTTTCGATTAACCATGCATACCATTGATGCTGCTCGAACGCACTATGTAAAAGAACAACAACAGCTTTTGCTTGTCCCTCTGCTTCCCATTTCCACATAACTTCTTGCCCTCCTACCCAATTAAAATGGGCAAACTTGCATTCTAATTTTCATTCTTTGCTATATTTGTTACGCTATACTATATCATACTGAGAAATGAGGAGATTTTCGATGATTTACCCTTTTAAAGATAAAAATCCTAAAATAGACCCATCTGTCTATATCGCAGATAATGCTGTAGTTACAGGGGATGTCACTATAGAGGAAGAATCTACTATATGGTTTAATACGGTGATTCGTGGTGATGTCGCGCCAACAATTATTGGAAAACGCTGTAGTATACAAGACTTGAGCTGTATTCACCAAAGTCCGAATAATCCGGTAATTATTGAAGACGAAGTAACTGTAGGCCACCAGGTTACATTACATGGTTGTGTTATTCGAAAAAGCGCTTTAATCGGAATGGGTTCTATTATTTTGGACGGTGCAGAAATTGGAGAAGGAGCTTTTATCGGTGCTGGGAGTCTTGTTCCTCCAGGTAAAAAAATCCCCCCTAATAGCTTGGCAATGGGGAGACCAGCAAAGGTAGTTCGTGAAGTTACGCCTGAAGATCGGGAGGATATGGACCGTATCATTCGCGAATATGTAGAAAAAGGACAAATTTACAAATCACTTCAGCCTTAACAACATATGATAGTAGAAACTCTAAATTTTCAGGTATAACGCTTCTTGCTTATACCTATTTTTTTTCAAAACTCTGAGTCTTTGAATCATTACATAAACTATATATAAGGAGAATGAGATGAACCAATATGAAACTAAAAGTATCTACTGGGTATTAGCAATACTCGTTATTATTATTGCTCCAATAATCGTGTTATTGACCCCTGTAATATTATCTGTAGTTGTATTTGAGGAGCCAAATAAAATTGCATTTATATCCTTTGGCAAAAATCTAGTTGTATATTCTTTAGCCTTTTTCATTGCCTTTATTTCATTAATAGTGCTGTATTTCATTAAAAAGATTATTACTAAGATAGTTGTTCTGATTTTATCGGCTTTTGGATTTTTCACTATCTTTTTTATGGGCGTAAATTATTATGTCTATTTAGATGAAGATTATATCGAGTATAATCCTTTGTTTGGTAGTAAAGTAGTTTACGAATGGTCTGATTTATCTCACATAAGCCATGTCTATCCAGAAGATTATAATGATAAAGAAACCTACACCTTCACCTTCAGCGATGGCTATTCATTTGAGTTTGAAGCAACAGGTGCAGTAGACTCCTCCATAAAAAGCAATATCTACAACAAAACTCAATTTTATAACATCCCCTTAGAACAGGATTTCCCTTGAAATGAAAACAGGTAGAGCGCAACTAGGCTCTACCTATTTATATCTATTCCCCTGCAAGGATTGATGTTAGTATTATAGACCTGCTTTGTCTTTTAAAAGGCTAGCAATATCTGTATTTTCCCAAGGTACATCTAAGTCCGTACGACCAAAGTGTCCATAGGCTGCTGTTTGCTTGTAAATTGGTCTACGTAAATCCAGCATTTTAATAATGCCTGCAGGACGTAAGTCGAATAATTCACTTACCCATTCTACTAATTGCTCTTCTTTCACAATTCCAGTTCCAAATGTATCAATTGAAATAGAAACTGGACGAGCAACGCCAATAGCATAAGCTAATTGTACTTCTGCACGTTCAGCTAAACCTGCTGCTACAATATTTTTTGCTACATATCTTGCCGCATATGCTGCAGAGCGGTCAACTTTTGTTGCATCCTTACCCGAAAAAGCACCGCCACCATGACGAGCATAACCACCGTAAGTATCAACAATAATTTTACGGCCAGTTAAGCCGGCATCTCCTTTAGGCCCACCGATAACAAAACGGCCAGTTGGGTTGATAAAGTATTTAGTACCCGCATCAATTAATTCTTCAGGAACCACTACGTTAATAACCTTTTCTTTAATATCTTCTTGAATTTGTTCTAAAGTTACTTCTTCATCATGCTGTGTTGAGATAACAATAGTATCTACACGAACTGGTCTGTTTTGTTCATCATACTCAACTGTTACTTGAGTTTTTCCATCTGGACGTAGGTACGTAAGCTCTTCAGATTTTCTTACCTCTGTTAAGCGTCGAGCTAATCGATGTGCAAGGCTGATTGGTAAAGGCATAAGCTCTGGTGTTTCATTACATGCAAAACCAAACATTAAACCTTGGTCTCCTGCCCCAATTGCTTCGATATCTGCATCAGTCATTGAACCTTCACGAGCTTCTAAAGCTTGGTCAACACCTAAGGCTATATCTGCTGATTGTTCACCAATGGCAACTAGTACGGCAAGGTTTTCTGCATCGAAACCATATTTTCCGCGAGTGTAGCCAATCTCAGCTACTGTATCGCGAACAATACCTTTAATATCTACATAAGTAGATGTTGTAATTTCACCTGCTACAAGTACTAAACCTGTTGTTACAGTAGTTTCACAAGCTACACGTGCATTTGGATCTTCTCTTAAAATTGCATCTAAAATTGCATCAGAAATTTGGTCACAAATTTTGTCTGGGTGCCCTTCTGTCACACTTTCTGATGTAAACAGTCGACGATTTGTCATTTCGTTTCCTCCTAAGTTTATAGCGAGATAATTTCTCGTTTTTGATACGGTACTCATTATCCATGTTAAACCCGTTCTACTAGATCGGTATTCCTGCCGTTACCTTTTAACTTGCCCATTTTTTCCCACTTTTTAAAATTTAATTAGGAAAATTTGAATTATTGTTTTATTATTATGTATAAAACAGTAATGGAACAATTTTTAGCCTAACAGTTGTCACTGTAATTAATCTTAGTTATTTAGTAAAGACTAAGTACAGGACTTATTTAAACTACATTCTAAAATGTATAGACGATCTCTTCACAAATACATGGATTTAGAAAGGCTCAGATAAAAATAGAAAGAAATGCTATACTATCCTTATCATTCTGTTCTAATTAGAAAAAAAAATTCCTCCACTCATTGTTAAGTACATGAGTAAAAGGAATTGTGGTTTCATGACATTACCTTTCACTCTTATCGTTCAAGGGTATTCCCTTGCATCAGGTTGGCACCATCGCGTTAAATGAATAACGCAGGTTGCCGGGTTTCATAGGGCCTTGACCCTCCACCAACTCGGGATAAGAGTATCCGTTCAAGAGTAAATCTTACGGAAAGTAGATTCACTTGTCAATCGTTTTTGAATAATTCTATTAAAGTTTAAAAATTTAAAAATAAATGTTGGATTAGTATAGACTAATTAATTCAATGTGTTATACTAATTTTTGAAAATAATCAAACCTCCCACCATTTTGGGAATTCTATAAAAAGGATGGTATTTAATCGATGAATTCAGTAGAAATTGCTAATGAGCTGAAGGAATTATTAAACGGCGAAAATATTAAAGTTCAATTATCCGTACCACAATTAGTGGAAAAAGCTACAGAACGTGGAGAAGCTACATTAACTGTTGATGGTGCCATAAGTGCTGAAACAGGCAAATATACTGGTCGTTCTCCTAAAGATAAATATATCGTAGAAGAAGAAAGCACAAAAGATAAAATCGACTGGGGTAATGTTAACCGTCCGATTTCTGCTGAAGTGTTTGATAATCTATATGTAAAAGTTGTCAACTATTTAAAAGAAAAAGATGAGCTTTTTGTATTCAAAGGATATGCTGGTGCTGACAAAGACTCTCAGCTGCAAATCCAAGTTATTAACGAATATGCATGGCATAATCTTTTCTGTCATCAATTATTCATCCGTCCAACTGAAGCAGAATTACCTATTCATAATGCTGAATTTACAATTGTATCAGCACCAAACTTTAAAGCAGATCCAGCAGTTGATGGAACAGCCTCTGAAACATTTATCATCGTATCATTAGAAAAGAAAATTATTTTAATCGGTGGTACCGAATATGCTGGCGAAATGAAAAAATCTATCTTCGGAATTATGAACTATCTACTTCCTGAAAATGATATTTTCTCTATGCACTGTTCTGCAAACGTAGGTGAAGCAGGAGATGTTGCATTATTCTTCGGATTATCTGGTACTGGTAAAACAACTTTATCGGCAGATAGCAACCGCAAACTAATCGGTGACGATGAGCATGGTTGGTCAGATAATGGTGTATTCAACATTGAGGGTGGATGCTATGCAAAAACTATCAACCTTTCTGCTGAAAAAGAACCAGAAATTTATAATGCAATTCGTTTTGGTACAGTATTAGAAAACGTAGTAGTAGATTCAAAATCTCGTATTCCTAACTACGATGATAGTACTTTAACTGAAAATACGCGTGCTGCTTACCCAATTAACTTTATCGATAATATTGTTATGCCTTCTGTTGCAGGTCATCCAAAAACTATCGTATTTTTAACTGCTGATGCTTTTGGTGTGTTACCTCCAATCAGTAGATTAACAAAAGAACAAGCGATGTACCACTTCTTAAGTGGCTTTACTTCAAAATTAGCAGGTACAGAGCGTGGAGTTACTTCTCCAGAGCCAGTATTCTCTACTTGCTTCGGTTCACCTTTCTTACCTCTTCCAGCTACACGCTACGCTGAGATGTTAGGTGAAAAAATTGATGAGCACGGCTCTCAAGTATTCTTAGTAAACACTGGTTGGACTGGTGGAGAATACGGTGTGGGTACTCGTATGAAGCTTTCTTATACTCGCACAATGGTTCGTGCTGCTATCGATGGAAAACTTAGTGACGTTGAAACGACACAAGATTCAATCTTTGGCTTACACATTCCAACAGCTGTGGAAGGTGTACCAAGTGAAGTGTTAGATCCTCGTGCTGCATGGGCTGACAAAGAAGCATACGATCAAAAAGCTAATTTCTTAGCTAACCTATTTAAAGAAAACTTCACAAAGTTCTCTAACGTTTCTGAAGATATCTTAAAAAAAGGTGGACCAATAGCTTAATTCCGATAACATTGAACAATATAAAAGCGGACTTTCTCTTAAAAAAGAGACGTCCGCTTTTTTTATTTCATTTTCATCCATTCACTTAAAGCCCTAACTGTTTGTCGGTTAATATGTGGAGGATAGTAATGAGTTAAGCCTGAAGAGAACCATGTCTCTACCTGCTTTTTTTCTTTGATTAATGTTTTTTCTAAATCATAGCTTTGTTCTATGCTAACATTCTCATCATCAGTACCATGAATGATAAGAACTGGGGCATTTATCATATCGACCTTTAAAAGAGGATTTCGTTCATCGTATTTTTCCTGTTCTTTATTTGGAGAGCCTCCAATAATACGTTTCAATGTTCTCCTCATGTCTACACGTTCCATGTACATTGAGGTAACATCTGAAACACCAGCCCATGTAACAACAGATTTGATGTCATCTCTTAAAATGGCAGTCCATAAAGCCATTAAGCCTCCACGAGAGAAACCAAATAAATGTACTTTCTTAACATTTGCACACTTTTTTAGAAATTCAATGCTATTCACTGCATCAAAACGGTCCTCTCCAGCCATCTCGTCACGCCCTTCCCCTCCTCGATTACCACGATAATAAGGGGCAAAGACAACTATGCCTTGACTCGCAAATTGGGCTATTCTCGGTGCACGAACCATGCCGATTGACTGAAGACCACCACGCAAATACAGTAACGCTTCGTACTGTCCTTCTTTTTTAGGTTTTGCTAATAATCCTTTCACACGAAGCCCCTGCGACCAATAGACAATTTCCTGCAAGATAACATGTGGGTTCGGCGATGGATAGCTTCTAATCATTTCAATACTACCATTTTCTTTCATGATGCTTCACTTCCTGTAACATCTTTTTCATTCCTGCATCTTTCATATAGAAGCTTAAATTTGGATGATTCTCTAATTCCTCAGAAGTAAGCCAGGTCATCCCTAGTGTTTCATGCTCTTCGACAAACTCATCGATTCTTTCCACTTTTCCTGTAAACACTGCTTTACAAAATGGAGGCGCATCATGAACAACATAATACGCAAACCATTTCAAATCATCAATTTGAACTGCCGTTTCTTCATAAACCTCACGAATTGCTGCTGTTTCTAATGTTTCTCCTGGTTCTATTTTTCCACCTGGAAATTCTATGCCCCGCTTTTTGTTGATGGTGCATAGCCATTTCCCCTCGTAATACACCAATACTAAAACA
Source organism: Ureibacillus chungkukjangi (assembly GCF_044795995.1). Taxonomy (NCBI): domain Bacteria; kingdom Bacillati; phylum Bacillota; class Bacilli; order Caryophanales; family Caryophanaceae; genus Ureibacillus; species Ureibacillus chungkukjangi. The sequence goes on from NZ_CP085009.1 coordinate 2,821,172, forward strand.
TGCTTCGGTTCTATTTCATAAGGCCCTTTTTCAAAGCTTAGCTCACATTTACATCCATTTTCATCGATAAAATTAAACATCCCTTTAGCCACTTCCTTCTTACTAATAAGTCTAGCTAAGGGATGTATTGGAATCAATGGAAATAAGGCAATTCTTCAACAAATTTTTTCGTATGTTCGTCACCAAATTCATGGATTAACGCATATATTTTTTTCATTCTTGTATCAATTTCATCATTAGATTCGTCCAAGTGATATGGGATATATGGTAAGTGAGCACGAACAATATTATCGAATTCCAAAGAATTTAGCTGTAAAAATAACTTTTCAAACAAACGTGCTTTCTGTTCTTCTAATTGCAGTTTAAATTCACAAGGCAATCCTAGCGGCAAATAGCTGTAAGACTGATTAGCGACAGAAACATAAATTGTAGTATCGATAATAATCAACTCCTTTTCAACAGTATGCCGCGGAAAAAAGTGAACTATTCATACCGCAAAAAAGTGAGTTGTATTAGTAAGTTTTAAAGTTTAACAAAAAACCCAAAAGTATTTAGATATATCTTTTGGGCCATATTATTTATATTCTTATCGCTCATTTAAGAACGCCGAAAGCATCCAGACATGTTTTTCAAAGCTTTGCGCCATTGCATTTAGCATGTCTTCTGTACGGTCATCACCTTCTTCTGAAGCCTGCTGCATTGCTTCTTTAAGAAAGCCCATAATCGTTTTAAAGTCAGTAATTGTTGTACCAACCATTTCCTCAGTTGTTTCTGTACCAGTGGCTTCTCTAATATGAGACATCTCTAGATGCTCTGCTAAGGTTGCAACCGGTTTTCCACCCTTAGATAAAATACGTTCCGCAATTTCATCTAAATTTAATGTGACCTCATTATAAAGCTCCTCGAATTTTGCATGTAATGTAAAGAAGGATGGTCCATTTACATACCAATGATAATTATGAAGCTTTGTATAAAGTACTGAAGTTGTTGCAACTAAATCGTTTAAGTGTTCTACTAATGGTTTGTTTGCCATAATATCCACCTCTTATTTAAATTAATTTTTTTACTTTCTAATGACACCATTACTATAACCTTCATAGCATTGTTTAAAACATCTCCATATATATAAAGACTTATAACTGTTGGAATTGTTTACCCTAGTCTTGTCTATATGATTTATAATAATGTTTGAGGTGATTGTTATGGATACTACTTTAGCTATAATAATTCTAGTTGCTGTTATGTACTTCGTTATTATTATTTGCGCTATCCTTTTTATTATGAACAAAAGAAAAAATATATTTACTCAAACAATTGATCCAAAGCCGCAGCAGACTTTTCAAGTGAAGCAGGAGAAGAAAAATTCATGAAGTATCCTTTTATTTGGCTTATAACATTTTATCGTAAAGTGATTTCACCAGTTACCCCTCCGTCTTGCCGCTTTTACCCAACATGCTCTCAATATGGGCTAGAGGCATTTCAAAAACATGGGGCCCTTAAAGGACTTTACCTAACGACAAAAAGAATATTAAAATGCCAACCATTCCATCCTGGTGGCTTTGACCCGGTACCAGAAAAATGGCCTTCGAAGAAAAAATAATTCGAGGGCCTTTTGTTATGACAATTATTGATTAATATTTTTTTAGAAAATATATTTTTTCTAATTGTTTTTTTTCATTTCTTCATGTATTATTGAGAATGTTGAAATTGCAAATAGTAACAATTACTATTTAGAAGGGTTTGAAAAGAAATGAAAAAATTCTCTTATTTACTATTAATTGCTGCCCTTTTCCTTGGACTAACAGCATGTAATAGCACTTCCACTACTAATAATGAAGCAGCAACTACAAAAAAAGATGCGGATACAATTAATGTTTACACAACGGTTTATCCTTTAAGCTACTTTGCGGAGCGTATTGGTGGCGAGTATGTCAATGTTACTTCTATTTACCCACCTGGAACAAATGAACATACATTTGAACCAACTCAAAAGGATATGATGGCTTTAGCAGATGCAGACCTGTTCTTCTATATCGGATTAGGACTTGAAGGATTTGTTGAAAACGCTAAAAACACGTTAAAAAATGAAAACGTAAAATTAGTTGCCACATCAGATGCTATCTCAGATGATCAGCTTCAAGCATCTGCAGAAGAGGAGCATGCCCACGAAGACGAGGGACATGAAGAGCACGACCATGATCATGAAGGTGACGGTCATGAAGAGGATGAAGAAGAAGGTCATGAAGGTCATAACCATGGCGAAACAGATCCACATCTTTGGCTATCTCCAACACTTTCACAGGATTTAGCACGTGCAGTAAAAGACGAGCTTGTTGCTGCTTTACCTGAACAAGAACAACTATTAAATGAAAACTATGACCAGTTGATTTCTGATTTAGAATCTCTTGACCAAGAATTTGAAAAAATGGCGTCAAAGGCTACATCAAAAACTTTCTTTGTTTCTCATGCTTCATTTGGTTATATCGCACAGCAATATGGATTAGAGCAAATTGCTATTGCAGGGATTAACTCACAAAGTGAGCCATCACAGAAAGAGTTAACTGAAATTGTCGATCAGGCTGAAATGCTACAAGTTTCTTATATTTTATTTGAACAAAACGTTTCTTCAAAGCTTTCTTCAGTTATTCAAAACGAAGTTGGCGCTGACTCGCTTGAATTGCATAATTTAAGTGTTTTAACTGAAGAGGATATTAAAAATAATGAAATCTACTTCACGCTGATGGAAAAGAATATTGAAACATTGAGTCAAGCTTTACAATAATAGAAAACGGTTCATCTCTTCATTTGAGTTGAACCGTTTTTGTTAGTTTAATAAGTCTTTAAGCTTTCTTCTGAGCAATTTATCTGATCCACTTCGCGGCAGATTCGGTACAACATGAAAATACTTAGGTACCTTATATTTTGCTAATCGTTCTTTACAAAACTCTATTAGCTCATCCTCACGAACATCTTCCTTTAAAACGATAAACGCTACTGGAACCTGTCCCCAGGTTTCATCATCTATGGCACAAACACCAGCCTCACCAACCGCCTGATGGCTCAGCAGAACATTCTCTATCTCAGCTGGATAGATATTTTCTCCACCTGAAATGAGTAGGTCAGAGCGGCGATCTACTACAAATAAATAACCTTCCTCATCTAAGTATCCAATATCCCCAGTATGTAACCATCCATCAACTGTCGAGCTTCTCTCCGAAAAACTTCCAATATAACCCGGTGTCACATGGGGTCCACGAATTAATATCTCCCCCATCTCTCCCGGAGACGCGACGCCAGCTATCTTAATTTGATTAAAGAATAACGGCTTCCCAGCAGAACCTAATTTTCTCAAGGCGTCTTCATTTGAAAGGGTAGCTGTTTGAGAAGACGTCTCTGTCATTCCATAAGTTTGTGAAACCATTAGATTTAAGCGATGCGCTCGCTTGATATAATTTTCAGGAACTGGTCCACCACCGGCCAAAATCATTTTAAATTTAGGTGAGGCTTCAAGTCCTCTATCTTCTAGCTCTTGTAGGACACGCTGAAGCATCACTGCTACTGCAGACATATGTGTGACTTGTCCCTCTGCAATATCCAATGCCGCTTGATCCTTGTCAAACTTTTTATAAAGCTTTACAGCATTCCCATATAATAAAGAACGAACTAATATTGAAAACCCACTAATGTGAAACAATGGTACCGTACAAAGCCAGACATCTTCTTCAGATAAGCCGATATTTAATACAGATGCTAAAGCACTTGCTTGATGGTTCCCTACTGTTTGACGCACGCCCTTAGGTAATCCAGTAGTTCCAGATGTATACATAATCGTAACGGTTTGATCTAGGGACCATTCTTTACTTATCTCAAGGGATTTACCCACCGTACTTTCAACTGCAGAGAATACAATCGGCGTATGAATATCTGGTAGCAGTAAAGCATCCTCATCAGCTACCAATACTTTTTCTACCTGTGCATCCTCAATTTGATATTGTAGCTCGACCTTTGATAGCTTACGATTTAACATCACCATTTCACATTGGAGATGCATGCATGCATACATCATAAAAATAAGGCTTGGTTCACTAGGGCCAAGAATCGCTACTCGTTCCTTAGGTTTAATGCCCAAAGCAGTTAATTGTGTTGCTCGTTTAACTGATATATTTTTTAGTTCTTCAAAAGTCCAAGATTGCTCTTCAAAACTCAATGCTCTACGTGCTGGTGTCAATTGTGCACGCTGTAAAATCCAGTTTGGATACATTGCCACTCCCCCCAATTCCTGCATATATATTTTAACGCTAATAGAGAAAACTTCAAACTAAAAGAGGCTCACCTAGTAAGGAAAGCCTCAGATTCATGAATTGTTGATATGATATTGGTTCTTGCCTTCATGCTTAACCTCGTAAAGGGCAACATCTGCACTTTTGAAATAATACGTTTCACTCATGTACTTTGTCGTACAAATTGTTGCACCTATACTATTTGTTATAGCAATTGAAGTTTTCTCAGTAACAATTTCCTCAAGCATTATATTTTGAAGCTTTTGGATAACCTCTTTTAATGCTTCTTCATTATCACATCTATATAACAGTACTATAAATTCATCGCCGCCTAGCCTTGCAGCAATGCCTTCTTCTCCAATTACCTGTCGCGTTCGTCTCGCAACCTCCTGTATCACCTGATCTCCTATCTCATGTCCCCAGGTATCATTTACAGTCTTAAAATCATCAATATCAAATAAGATTAGTGAAAAAAACTGCTCTGTTAAGTTAAGTTTTTCAATGGATTCGGTTAGGCATTTTTCAAAATAACGACGATTTGGCAATCCAGTTAACGGATCATGATAAGCATAATACTCTAACTTTTCTTGCATTTCTTTTTGCATTGAAATATCACTAGCTACTAAAACCATTTGTCTGAAATTATCTTCTTCATCGAATACAGGAGTCCCCTTCACTTCAGTCCAAATCCATCCATTCACTTTATGGAGTATTTTAATGATGATTTGAAATGGTTTTCCGGTTTTCCTCGAATCAATATAGACTTGATTTAACTGCTCAGAATAATCTGGGTGATTGTAAAAGAATGGATCCTGCTGCAGCATTCCTTCTACGGTTTTCTTATCATATCCAAACATACCCTCAACAGAAGGTGAAACATAGAGATATTCTCGATGTTCATTCATTAAAAGAATAACATCCTGTACATTTTCCGCTATTATTTTGAAAAACAATTCACTTTGGTGATACTTATTCATTAATGAATCGTATTCAGTCATATCCTTTAAGGCTAAAAATAAGCCTTTTTTTATGTCGGATTTATCCAAAGGAATACATTTCACTAAACAATTAATTCGTTTTCCATTCTTATGGAGCAATTGAATATTTGTATCTGTTTTAATCCCACTCATCATATCAGCAAAGCATCTTCTGGCTTGTTCCTTGTCTTCAATGAAAGATATAAACGCTTGATTTTGCATCTCACTTAATGAATAACCGATAACCTTTTCGCTAGCTGCATTTCCATTTTGTATTTCACCTGATAAATTGATTATTAAAATTGCATCATTGTTCAAATCAAAAAGTGATCGATAATTAAAGTTGTCAGGAGAATGGTTCATTTTTCATCTCTCCTTAAGTTATATACGTAAGTATTAAAAGTCAAAACGCAATCGAGTAGGAGGGAGTGATTAACTCCCGACCTCTCACACCACCGTACGTACGGTTCCGTATACGGCGGTTCAATTAAGATGAATAACGCAAAGTTTCGTAACGAACTTGCAGACTTTTCAGCCCTTGGCTTTCCCAATAGGAATTGCCGAGGGTTCTGTGTAATATGGGGCTATTAGAAATGCGCCAGTACCCTTTCCGGGTGTTTCCCCACTCGTATGCTTTTCCAAAAGGAACTTTCAATCGAGTAAGATTTCTGACTCTTGTTCGAGGTTTCTTCCAATTCTTCCATAGACACATCCTTAATCTTCTTTTAATCCAGCTATCTAGTGATTTGAATGTGGAACTTGTATCTGCTAATGCAAAATAACCACACCACCCCATTAGATACTGGTTTAACTTCTCGATTCTGTATTCCATGGAATATGGCATCTTTCTTGAGGTAATCTCTCGTATTTTCATCTTCATTCGGACTAGACTTGTTTTCGCAAGACGAACTTTTGGTTCTTTGTGATTCGTGAAACTAAAACCTAAGAACTTTCGGTTCCAAGGACGATCTACTGCTGATTTCTTTTGGTTTACTTTTAAACGAAGTTTTCCCTCAATAAATCTTTGTACACTCGCCATTACTCTTAACCCCGCACGTTCCGTTTTCACATAAATATTGCAATCATCTGCGTATCGAACGAATTTATGTCCACGTTCCTCCAACTCTTTATCAAGTTCATCTAGAACTACGTTTGAAAGTAGAGGACTTAAAGGTCCACCTTGTGGTGTTCCTTCTTCTGTACTTGAAACCACTCCATTTATCATGACACCGGCTTGGAGGTATTTACGAATAAGTTTTAATAAAGGTTTATCTGAAATTCGTTTCGTTAATGTTGCCATTAGTCGGTCATGATTAACCTTATCGAAGAATTTCTCTAAATCCATGTCAATTACCCATCGATAACCTTCCTTTAAATAACCCTTTGCTTTCCGAACGGCGTCATGGGCGCTCCGATTTGGACGGAATCCATAACTGTGGTCCGAAAATGTTTCGTCATATTCCTTCGATAAAATCTGCGAGATAGCTTGTTGAATCAAACGGTCTGTCACGGTTGGGATACCTAGTAAACGCACACCACCATCTGGTTTCGGGATTTCGACTCGACGTACTGGTTGCGGTTCATAGGTTCCATTCAAAATCTGCGATTTAATGGTTTCCCAATTTTCGAGCATGTGCTGTCGTAAGGTTTGTACGGGCATCATGTCTACTCCATGGCTTCCTTTATTCGCTTCAACTCGCTTTAGCGCTTGTATCATATTTTGCCGTTCAAGAATTTGATTCAACATCACCATTTCGTTCCTTTCCGTGATTAGCTTATCTTCTTATGCCCATCTGAACTCCACCCTCCGCAAATACCCTCGTGGGATTCACCACTACTTTCTAAGCGTGAGGTTTCTCTGTTTTCTGTGCTCATTCATTCTAGATGGAAAGCCAAGGGCTAATCTCTCTTAATTGTTCAGTCCTTCCGACTGGTTCTAGACCCAATCGTACTATGACCTCTGCTGACTTCTGATGATTCAGCTACTTGTCACCAAGTAGGTTATGAAGGGTACTTCATGTTTCCATCAGACCTCCCCGGGTAAGCACATGCACTTTCACACCATCTATCCGCCTCATTTACTAGGTATGACCTTCGACAGAAAGGACTTTGTTTTGTCTTGCAAACTCATCCAGTCGTAACTAGCCTTGTATGAGATTCGTGTTCCTCGGACCGGTGTTTTGCCTCCAGCTTCCTTCAGATTCCGCGTCGCCACGGACACCCTTGCTCTTGGCTAACCTCTACTTCTGTCTTCGGGGTTCGGGACTTACACCCTATAGTTCATGCGCATGCCGGGCGCACAAGAAAAAAGCAAGAGAAGTCTTTTCTTCTCTTGCTTTAATTTACCCATATTAGTATAAATAATTCTTCTTAAATCAAGGGAATCTTGGGAATTGACCGAAATCAGGCTTACGTTTTTCTTTAAATGCATCGCGACCTTCTTTTGCTTCGTCTGAAGTATAGTAAAGAAGTGTTGCATCACCTGCAAGCTGTTGAATACCTGCTAAGCCATCAGAGTCAGCATTGAATGCTGCTTTTAAGAAGCGTAAAGCCATTGGTGATAATTCAAGGATTTCCTCACACCATTTAACTGTTTCGTCTTCTAATTGCTCTAAAGGAACAACTGTATTAACTAATCCCATATCAAGTGCTTCTTGTGCATTATATTGACGACATAAGAACCAGATTTCACGTGCTTTTTTATGACCTACGATACGAGCTAAATAGCCTGCACCATAACCGCCATCAAATGAACCTACACGTGGACCTGTTTGTCCAAAGCGAGCGTTTTCTGCAGCGATTGTTAGGTCACATACGATATGTAAAACGTGACCTCCACCGATAGCATACCCTGCTACCATTGCAACAACTGGCTTTGGAATTTTACGGATTAAAGTTTGCAGGTCAAGCACATTTAAACGTGGGATATTGTCGTCTCCAACATAACCACCATGTCCACGAACTTTTTGATCTCCACCTGAGCAGAATGCAAGCTCGCCTTCACCAGTTAAGATGATAACGCCTACTCGCTCATCATCACGTGCACGAGAAAATGCATCGATTAATTCTGCTGTTGTTTTTGGACGGAATGCATTACGAACTTCCGGACGATTAATCGTAATTTTAGCAATACCGTTATACAATTCATACTTAATATCTTCGTAAGTATGTAAACTTGTCCATTCACGAGTCATTTTTTTACCCCCTATATTATTTCTTTTCTAATGCTTCCAAGATTAGCGTTTGCTAATCCTTTTAATTGAAGGAATGTACCTTTTTGTACGGAATTAATAATGACGTACTTAGGTTAGCTTTCTTTAATCTTTATAGCATCCTTTACTATTGTAGCAAATTGTTCAGGATTTTCCACATGAATCGCATGACCAGCCTGTTTAACTGTCACATTCTGTGCATTTTGTAAAAGCGCTTGCATTTCTTCAGCAATTTTACAAAACTTTTCATCCAATTCACCGGTAATTAATGTAACAGGCATCTTTAGTTCCTCTAGCCTTGACCAAAGAGAGCTTTGAGCGCCTGTTCCCATCCCTCTTAAGCTATTTGCTAAACCTATCTCGGATTGGGATAGTCGTTCTTCTCTAATCGCTTGTTGAGCGTTTAAGGAGAGCTTTTTTTGTGTAGCAAATAAAGGGATGTTCTCCCATTTGTCTACAAATGCTTCTAACCCGTTCGCTTCAATTATAGCAGCAAGACCTTCATCTGATGAGCGTCTTATAGCTCGTTCCTGAGCACTCTTTAAACCAGGAGAGGCACTTTCCAACAGGAGATGCGATATCTCCCTAGGGAAAGCTGTAGCATAAGCTAACGCAACCCTTCCTCCCATTGAATAGCCAAGTAATATGAAATGATGAAGCTTAAGCTGTTGAAAAATTTCATTTAGCTGAAGTAGTTGCTCATCCATTGTATAGGCTGCGATATCCTTTGGTGAATCTGTTTGCCCATGCCCAACTAGGTCAATTGCCACCACACGATAATCAGATAAGGATTGTGCTACAGTGTTCCAGGTTGAAACGCTCCCTGTAAACCCATGAAGCATAACGATAGTCTGCTCTAAATGCTCGTTCCAGATTCGAATATTTACTGTAACACCGCGTACCTTGAGTTTCATTGCTCTAGCTCTCCATGAATACGTTGCCAAAGATTCCTATGGCTAATGACATTTTCCTGGCGATTAGTAAAAATCTCAATTAAGCGTAATGGGTTATTTTGCGGCTCTAATAATTTATCTATTTCATGAAAATCTTTAATCTGTATATATTCCATTTCATACATCTTGGCAACATCCGCGAATTGGAGTGCTGTTGGCGTACCAAATAAGTCCTCATAGTATTCCTTAACTGTAGATTGAGCTAAATAGGAGAAGATTCCGCCACCGTCGTTATTAAACACGATGATGTTGATTTTACATGGCTGATATCGTGTGGCAATTAAGGCATTTACATCATGCAATAAGGCCAAGTCTCCTATTAATAAATACATATCTCTATTTTTCCTAGCTTGGCTAAAGCCGATTGCAGTGGACATAACACCATCAATCCCGTTTGCTCCACGATTTGCAAAAACTTGGATATCCTTATCTGTAGGAACTAAGAAAGTATCAATATCACGAATCGGCATACTGCTACTTACAAAAAGATCACTACCGCTTGGTAAGTTTTCGATTAAATAGCGAACAGCTGCCCCTTCATCGTGTTCAAGTGTGGGATATGAAAGAATATGCTTAACTGCAATTTCCTCACTTTTACGCCATTGCAATAAATATTCTCCGCTAAATTCTGAAGTATCTATATTTAACTCACTAATCCACTCACCAATTGTCCCGTGGATAAAATGTGTTGATACAGCGGCTGAATCACGAAACATTGGGTCTTCATCAATAACAATATAATTTGTTGGAAGAGTTTCAATTAAGAAATTCGTTAAAAATTTCGAAACAGGCTGAGCCCCAAAACGAATGACTGTATCTGCAACCACCTGTTGTTTAAATGATGTGTTTTTCAATAATGCATCATATGTAGAAATGAGATACTGTTCACAATCCTCTGGAATATTTGCTCTTAAATTTGATAGACTCTCAACTAGGACTGGCCATTTCACTTTACGAATAAATGACCACATTAGCTTTAAATCAGTACCAAGAGCAAGTTCACCTACAATTATAAACCCTCTTTTTGTTTGGTTAATAATAGCTGTTAAATCGTCCTTTGCTGCTTGCGAAGGCATGATTTGACCGACATAACTATTTCTAAATGTTGGTGCTTCCAGCTCCTCCTGAAAATCTATTAATAATGGCTCTCGAAACGGCACATTAAAATGAACTGGTCCCAATGGTGCAGAAGTGGCAATACTAACCCCTCTAGCTATATGGCGTTCCACATAGGGCAAAGTTACATTTGCTTCATCTGGAATCGGGAACTCTGCACTCCATTTCACTCGCTCGCCATATAAGGAAATTTGATTTATCGCTTGTGGAGCCCCTACCTCACGCAGCTCATGTGGGCGATCCGCAGTAATGATTATCAATGGTACTCGCGCATATTTTGCTTCTACAATTGCAGGGTAATAATTAGCTGCAGCAGTTCCTGAAGTACATAAAAGAACTACTGGCTTCGCTTTAGCCTTTGCAATACCAAGAGCAAAATAAGCTGCTGAGCGTTCATCTACCTGTCTATAGATCGATAAGCTTTTAGTTGAAGCAAACGCATAGGCAAGAGGCGTTGAACGAGAACCTGGACTAATAACCACATCCTCAACTCCATTTTGCATTAATGCTACAACCATCTTATATACATAGCTTGTTAATATTTCACGGTCATTCATGCAATTGTCCTCCTAAAGCACGTAACATTGGTCGGAACTTTACTAATGTCTCTTCATATTCTGAAATTGGCTCCGAATCTGCAACGATACCGCCTCCAGCATATAAATAAGCTTTGTTATCCTTTAATGCTGCTGAACGAATAGCTACTGCAAACTCACCATTTCCCTCTGCATCAATCCACCCAAGAGGTGCTGCATATAATCCACGGTTCATGTATTCATTTTGACGTATTACAGCCATCGCTTCCTGCCGTGGTACGCCACCTAAAGCCGGTGTTGGATGTAGAAGTTTTACAAGCTGCAGGATAGTTGCATCTGGTGAAAGCTTCCCTTCAACTGGCGTATACAAGTGTTGAATATCGCGAATCTTTAATAGCTTCGGACGCTTTGGCACCTTGTATTGAATGCAATTTTTTTCAAAAGTATTAGCAATCATTTCAACAACATATTGATGCTCACCTAAATTTTTCGCGTCATTTAATAAGCTCTCGCCAAGTAGCTGATCTTCTTCTGCCGTTTTCCCACGTTTAATGGACCCAGCAACACATGAAGAATAGGCTTGTCCATTCTCCACCTTTACTAATCGTTCAGGAGACGCTCCAAAGAATAGAAGATCCTCATGCTCTAAGCCAAATAAATAGCTTTCTGGTTGCTCATTTACTACATGGGACAATACTTGTGGTGAGCTTATTGTATCCTGAAACTCCATTTCTAAAGAACGAGCAATTACAACCTTCTTTGCCTCATTTGCTTTAATAAGGTTTGTAACAGTTGAAATTGTTTGTAGATATTCGTCTTTAAATGGCTCACGATAATTTGTCATAAGCGGTTTACTATAGGTTTTCAGCTCTTTAACTTGTGCAGCGTGAATTAACTGGTCTCGTTCTTTTCGCAGCTGCTCAAATTCTTTAAGACTATTGTGTTGATCTGTTATTAAATGAATGCTGATGTAAGCCTTATCATTACGTATTACTAATTGATATGTAGCTACTGAAAAAAAGCTTTGTGGAAAACGGTCCCACTCTCCATTTTTGTCATTCTTCGGATCAAAGGTAAACCCGCCAAATAAGATTGGCTGTGGTTCAGTTTCTTCTTTTACTATATTTTTAGTTAGCTCTTTCCATTGCTTTTCAATTTGATCAAAGCGCTCATCGCCACTATTATTTTCAATTTTATAAGCATGTCCAAGGCCAACTAATGTGAATGTTTTCTCACGATTTTGCCAAAAAAAGCGTTGTCCTTTATATTGTGATTCACCAGCAGCATAGAAAGCTAATGCCGATAATCTACTTACTTCTATTGTTTCAATATAGAAGGATAATTTTGAATTAATTGTTTCCACTTCTACTTCAGTGGTATGTAACCACTTCTGATGCATCGAATTTCCCTCCATCAAAGGCAGTATTGCCTAGAAAACTTGAGCCATTTTATTTATGAAAAATTTGATTTATTCCTACTAAAAATAGCAGGAAATAAACCTTTCTAATAGCTCATGTGTATTGTTGTCGAATTTACGTTATCTATTCTATCATATCACTTTTTTTACATATACAATATTGATATTGTTTCCTCATTCAATTTTATCTGTTAAGACTGAGTAATCTTGCCAATTAAAAAAAGCGCAGAGAATTTAACTCTAGCGCTAATTAATTTTTAAGGCATATTTCTGGAAACCTCTATTTGCCATAATTGATACCTCTTCATAGGTAAACCTTTTTAGTAAGGCTTTTATAAAGTTTTCATACTCTCCAGCGTTTGCTAACTTTTCAATAGAAAGACCCATCCCATCAAAATCAGATCCAAAGCCAATATGCTGGACTCCCACTAAGGAAGCGATATGCTCTACATGCTTCACTAAATATTCGATAGTTGTACTTTCTTTTCCACTTTCAATAAATGGAGGATAAAATACAACATGCATTCTTCCGCCATGTTTTACTAATTCTTTAATTTGGATATCCGTTAGATTTCTCGGATGATTGCAAATGGCTCTTGCATTACTATGACTAGCGACAAGCTTTTTAGCTAAAGGTAATAATTCAAAGAAACCTTGCTCATTTAAATGAGATACATCAATTATAATATTACGATCATTTAGTAATTGAACAACTTTTCTACCAAAAGGCTTTAATCCCTTTGAAGGATCCTCAGAAGCACCGTAGGCAACTCCATTCTCATGATTCCAGGTTAAACCAACTAATTTCACACCTGCATTTAAAATATGCTCAAGCTTCAATAAGTCTTCACCAATACAATCACAGCCTTCTAAGCTTAAAATTGCTCCAATTTGTCCATCTTCAAGCTGATTTAATTGTTCCCATTCAGTGATGTGTACCATTTCTGGCTCTGCTAAAACTTTTGTATGAAAAGCTTCAATTTGTCGAGCTGCTGCTAAGAACTTCTCGTTGTCAGGAAGATTCGAATGAACAAAGATTGCAAATACCTGTACCTTTACATTTCCTGCTTTTAATTTTTCAAGGCTTGCACTTAGTCTAGCATCATTTTGGAAATTCACATTTTCAAGTCGAGTTAATTTCTCCAATACATCACAATGCAAATCAATAATATTCATGTATCCCCCACCAATTCAATATAACTATATTGTATAGGAAATGGTGGCATAAATTCCATATATCTAGATGAAAACTTTTTCTTTATTGGAATTGATCACGGATGGTTGTTTCTTGGTTATTTTGATGGATAACCTCTTGTGGTACATCCTGTGGACTATCCGATGAAGGAAACTCCCCTGAACCGTCTTCAAAGTCAACAGTTTTTAATGATTTTTGTGAAAGTTCATTCATAATTTCCTCTTCAACTGGTCGTGTTTCCATATCGACCTTCTCTTGACTATGTTCAACACAAGTTAATGTTGTTGGAATAGCCTCAAGTCGATCAAAAGGAATTTCTTGATGGCAAACTTTACATTCACCGTAAGTCCCCTCTTCCATTGCATTTAGGGCTGCTTCAATTTTGTCGATACTTTCTTGTTTAAAATCATCCATCGCATATTCTGTTAGCTGTATAGTTAAATCTGATGCAATGTCACCAGGATGATTATCATAATTTGATAACTCCGTGCTTTCGATATCATCATGCGTTTCAAGACCTTCTTTTAAATCTCTCAATTCCTCTAATAATGTATTTTTTAATTGCTGCATATCGGATTGTTTCATATTGTTGTCCTCCTTTTTCCTATAATTAAGCTTTCCTTTATTTAACTTTTTAAACATAGTAAAATTTGTACAACGTGTAAAAACAGTATTGAATAGGGAAGGTTAAATGGTTAGTTAAATCATGCATAAATTGTGTACTATCTATTTCGACATTGGTGTTAAATAGGTTTTACGAAAAGTGAATGATTATCCGAGATATCGAGATACTTAGAACAAATCAGATTTATAAATAAGGCTCTGTATATTTAATTGTTGTTAATAATTTGGGAAGCCTGGATTTATCTGGGCTTCCCACTTTTGGTATAGTAAGAGAAATATGGATATACAACAATAAGACATATACACGATTAAATTCGTTATAGTGAATACACCCCAAACACAAATATAGTTGTATTAATCATTTGAACCATCTGTATAAAATAACGCTTAAAAACTGTTCACAATAAAAGGCACGAAACGTTTTTAAATTAACGTTCGTGCCTTTTTTAACTGTCCCTCAAAATTTTATTTGCAACTTTATTTTGAATGATTATGTATATCTTATAAACCTTTAATGAACTAAAATATCTTCAATTTAAATACTCTCCTTCAACTTTGCACCTAAGTGTTGAAGTTCAATTCCAATTAAAGCACTTTATTGCTTGAACTAAATTTAACGCGTCCCTTTAAATTTAGTTGGATTTTTCACATAGCTTTCAATTATATATCCACATTCCGTACAAATAATATGTTCAACGGCTACTCCTATAATTGTACTATAACTATGCACCGCTCCATATCCACTTTGCTTACCCTTACCTAATTCTTTTCCACCGCATTTCGGACATTCAGTTACTTTTGCAGGTTGATTCATTCGAAAACCTCCACTTTTAATTAACATAATTTCAATTAATTTACATTATAAATCATAACTTATCTAATAACTAATGACAAATATCTAAAATTGATGTTTGGGAACTTTATTTCGTTTTAACACTGTAAGTCCACATAATCTGGCGAAAGCCGTCATAATCAAATAAGTATTACATATTAAATTTCGATAACCTTAAACTTCGATAGGTTTCTGTCATTTTAAAAATAAATGATGTCAACAGAAATTCTTTGATATTATGTTTTGTACTTTCATTACTATGACTATCCACAAATAAAAAACCAAGCAAGGTAATTATCGAGGTAATTAGAAGCTACCCCTTTAAAACGATGTATCCAATGTTTTAAACGTGAATGAAGTTCATTTACATTTTGGATATAATGTAAACCTTTGATAACGTGTTTTCCATCGTCTGATTTAATACGGTAGTGTTCTATCCCTTTTTCATTCATTGGCATACTTTTCATAGGCTCTCCAAGCATCTGTTACAAATACATTATTAGGTGTTATTTTCGAACCTATTATATGCGATAATTTATCAATATGTTTTAATAAATGTCTAAACGATTTACACATCATTGAACCCTCCAATAAGAATATTTGTTCTCATTATAACCATTCATATGAAAGGTATCAATTTTCAACATCATCCTTTAACAGAGCGATAAATAAAAAAAGTCCTAAAGGTTTGTTAATCAAACCTTTAGGACTTTTTTCTTTAAATTATGACCCGTACGGGATTCGAACCCGTGTTACCGCCGTGAAAGGGCGGTGTCTTAACCACTTGACCAACGGGCCTAACTGATATGGCGGAGAAGGAGGGATTTGAACCCTCGCGCCGGTTGCCCGACCTACACCCTTAGCAGGGGCGCCTCTTCAGCCACTTGAGTACTTCCCCATATGGCTCCGAAGGTAGGACTCGAACCTACGACCAACCGGTTAACAGCCGGTTGCTCTACCACTGAGCTACTTCGGAATATTCTTGTATGGTGGGCCTAAATGGACTCGAACCATCGACCTCACGCTTATCAGGCGTGCGCTCTAACCAGCTGAGCTATAGGCCCATACTTGGAGCGGGTGATGAGAATCGAACTCACGACATCAGCTTGGAAGGCTGAGGTTTTACCATTAAACTACACCCGCAAAAAATGGTGGGTCAGGACGGAATCGAACCGCCGACACTTAGAGCTTCAATCTAATGCTCTACCAACTGAGCTACTGACCCATCTAACCTAATTTGATTTAAATGGCGGTCCCGACCGGGATCGAACCGGCGATCTCCTGCGTGACAGGCAGGCATGTTAACCGCTACACCACGGGACCATTTGGTTGCGGGGACAGGATTTGAACCTGCGACCTTCGGGTTATGAGCCCGACGAGCTACCACTGCTCCACCCCGCGATAATATTATTTATATTTTAAAAAATGGCGGAGGCAGTAGGATTCGAACCCACGCGCGGTGTAACCCGCCTGTCGGTTTTCAAGACCGATCCCTTCAGCCAGACTTGGGTATGCCTCCGTATATTATATCTCCTATGGTGGACCTTGCAGGACTCGAACCTGCGACCGGACGGTTATGAGCCGTCTGCTCTAACCAACTGAGCTAAAGGTCCTTCAAGATGGCGGCAGAGGGGATCGAACCCCCGACCTCACGGGTATGAACCGTACGCTCTAGCCAGCTGAGCTACGCCGCCAGGATATATATATTTAAAAAATTGGTGGAGCCTAGCGGGATCGAACCGCTGACCTCCTGCGTGCAAGGCAGGCGCTCTCCCAGCTGAGCTAAGGCCCCATAAAAGGAATTTTCATTAGTGTTGCATGGTCGAGAAGACAGGATTCGAACCTGCGACCCCTTGGTCCCAAACCAAGTGCTCTACCAAGCTGAGCTACTTCTCGTATGTATTGTATTGGCGCGCCCGGCAGGAGTCGAACCCACAACCTTCTGATCCGTAGTCAGACGCTCTATCCAATTGAGCTACGGGCGCATAATAATGGTGCCGAGGACCGGAATCGAACCGGTACGGTAGTCACCTACCGCAGGATTTTAAGTCCTGTGCGTCTGCCAGTTCCGCCACCCCGGCACATTTGGAGCGGAAGACGAGGTTCGAACTCGCGACCCCCACCTTGGCAAGGTGGTGTTCTACCACTGAACTACTTCCGCATGTGCATAATAAATATTCTTGTAATCTTTAAAACTTAAATGGTGCGGGTGAAGGGAGTCGAACCCCCACGCCTTGCGGCGCTAGATCCTAAGTCTAGTGCGTCTGCCAATTCCGCCACACCCGCATTTAAGTATAAATAAAACTGGTGAGCCATGAAGGACTTGAACCTTCGACCCTCTGATTAAAAGTCAGATGCTCTACCACTGAGCTAATGGCTCTAAAAAATGGTGCCGGCGAAAGGAGTCGAACCCTCGACCTACTGATTACAAGTCAGTTGCTCTACCAACTGAGCTACACCGGCATTCTATGGTGGAGGATGACGGGCTCGAACCGCCGACCCCCTGCTTGTAAGGCAGGTGCTCTCCCAGCTGAGCTAATCCTCCTGGGTAATATGCCTAGCGACGTCCTACTCTCACAGGGGGAATCCCCCAACTACCATCGGCGCTAAAGAGCTTAACTTCCGTGTTCGGTATGGGAACGGGTGTGACCTCTTTGCCATCATCACTAGACTATGAATGACTTTACTTAATTTAATAAAGTACATTTAATTAAGACAAGATTTATAATACCATAAATGTATATTATTTCAAGCCTTTTTATAAAAAAATATTTTTATATGACCCGTACGGGATTCGAACCCGTGTTACCGCCGTGAAAGGGCGGTGTCTTAACCACTTGACCAACGGGCCTAACTGATATGGCGGAGAAGGAGGGATTTGAACCCTCGCGCCGGTTGCCCGACCTACACCCTTAGCAGGGGCGCCTCTTCAGCCACTTGAGTACTTCCCCATATGGCTCCGAAGGTAGGACTCGAACCTACGACCAACCGGTTAACAGCCGGTTGCTCTACCACTGAGCTACTTCGGAATATTCTTGTATGGTGGGCCTAAATGGACTCGAACCATCGACCTCACGCTTATCAGGCGTGCGCTCTAACCAGCTGAGCTATAGGCCCATACTTGGAGCGGGTGATGAGAATCGAACTCACGACATCAGCTTGGAAGGCTGAGGTTTTACCATTAAACTACACCCGCAAAAAATGGTGGGTCAGGACGGAATCGAACCGCCGACACTTAGAGCTTCAATCTAATGCTCTACCAACTGAGCTACTGACCCATCTAACCTAATTTGATTTAAATGGCGGTCCCGACCGGGATCGAACCGGCGATCTCCTGCGTGACAGGCAGGCATGTTAACCGCTACACCACGGGACCATTTGGTTGCGGGGACAGGATTTGAACCTGCGACCTTCGGGTTATGAGCCCGACGAGCTACCACTGCTCCACCCCGCGATAATATTATTTATATTTTAAAAAATGGCGGAGGCAGTAGGATTCGAACCCACGCGCGGTGTAACCCGCCTGTCGGTTTTCAAGACCGATCCCTTCAGCCAGACTTGGGTATGCCTCCGTATATTATATCTCCTATGGTGGACCTTGCAGGACTCGAACCTGCGACCGGACGGTTATGAGCCGTCTGCTCTAACCAACTGAGCTAAAGGTCCTTCAAGATGGCGGCAGAGGGGATCGAACCCCCGACCTCACGGGTATGAACCGTACGCTCTAGCCAGCTGAGCTACGCCGCCAGGATATATATATTTAAAAAATTGGTGGAGCCTAGCGGGATCGAACCGCTGACCTCCTGCGTGCAAGGCAGGCGCTCTCCCAGCTGAGCTAAGGCCCCATAAAAGGAATTTTCATTAGTGTTGCATGGTCGAGAAGACAGGATTCGAACCTGCGACCCCTTGGTCCCAAACCAAGTGCTCTACCAAGCTGAGCTACTTCTCGTATGTATTGTATTGGCGCGCCCGGCAGGAGTCGAACCCACAACCTTCTGATCCGTAGTCAGACGCTCTATCCAATTGAGCTACGGGCGCATAATAATGGTGCCGAGGACCGGAATCGAACCGGTACGGTAGTCACCTACCGCAGGATTTTAAGTCCTGTGCGTCTGCCAGTTCCGCCACCCCGGCACATTTGGAGCGGAAGACGAGGTTCGAACTCGCGACCCCCACCTTGGCAAGGTGGTGTTCTACCACTGAACTACTTCCGCATGTGCATAATAAATATTCTTGTAATCTTTAAAACTTAAATGGTGCGGGTGAAGGGAGTCGAACCCCCACGCCTTGCGGCGCTAGATCCTAAGTCTAGTGCGTCTGCCAATTCCGCCACACCCGCATTTAAGTATAAATAAAACTGGTGAGCCATGAAGGACTTGAACCTTCGACCCTCTGATTAAAAGTCAGATGCTCTACCACTGAGCTAATGGCTCTAAAAAATGGTGCCGGCGAAAGGAGTCGAACCCTCGACCTACTGATTACAAGTCAGTTGCTCTACCAACTGAGCTACACCGGCATTTATGGTGGAGGATGACGGGCTCGAACCGCCGACCCCCTGCTTGTAAGGCAGGTGCTCTCCCAGCTGAGCTAATCCTCCTGGGTAATAATAAATAAAGAACATTGTTCTCTCAAAACTGGATAAAGACATTGATTGCATTCAAGATTTTGGTTAAGTCCTCGATCGATTAGTATTCGTCAGCTCCATGTGTCACCACACTTCCACCTCGAACCTATCTACCTCATCGTCTTTGAGGGATCTTACTTACTTGCGTAATGGGAAATCTCATCTTGAGGGGGGCTTCATGCTTAGATGCTTTCAGCACTTATCCCGTCCACACATAGCTACCCAGCGATGCCTTTGGCAAGACAACTGGTACACCAGCGGTGTGTCCATCCCGGTCCTCTCGTACTAAGGACAGCTCCTCTCAAATTTCCTACGCCCACGACGGATAGGGACCGAACTGTCTCACGACGTTCTGAACCCAGCTCGCGTACCGCTTTAATGGGCGAACAGCCCAACCCTTGGGACCGACTACAGCCCCAGGATGCGATGAGCCGACATCGAGGTGCCAAACCTCCCCGTCGATGTGGACTCTTGGGGGAGATAAGCCTGTTATCCCCGGGGTAGCTTTTATCCGTTGAGCGATGGCCCTTCCATGCGGAACCACCGGATCACTAAGCCCGTCTTTCGACCCTGCTCGACTTGTAGGTCTCGCAGTCAAGCTCCCTTGTGCCTTTACACTCTACGAATGATTTCCAACCATTCTGAGGGAACCTTTGGGCGCCTCCGTTACCTTTTAGGAGGCGACCGCCCCAGTCAAACTGTCCACCTGACACTGTCTCCTGCCCCGCTAAGGGGCATGGGTTAGAATTTCAATACAACCAGGGTAGTATCCCACCGACGCCTCCCTCGAAGCTGGCGCTCCGAGTTCTCTGGCTCCTACCTATCCTGTACAAGTTGTACCAAAATTCAATATCAGGCTACAGTAAAGCTCCACGGGGTCTTTCCGTCCTGTCGCGGGTAACCTGCATCTTCACAGGTACTATAATTTCACCGAGTCTCTCGTTGAGACAGTGCCCAGATCGTTACGCCTTTCGTGCGGGTCGGAACTTACCCGACAAGGAATTTCGCTACCTTAGGACCGTTATAGTTACGGCCGCCGTTTACTGGGGCTTCAATTCAGAGCTTCGCTTGCGCTAACCCCTCCTCTTAACCTTCCAGCACCGGGCAGGCGTCAGCCCCTATACGTCACCTTACGGTTTTGCAGAGACCTGTGTTTTTGCTAAACAGTCGCCTGGGCCTATTCACTGCGGCTCTCATTGCTGAGAGCACCCCTTCTCCCGAAGTTACGGGGTCATTTTGCCGAGTTCCTTAACGAGAGTTCTCTCGCACACCTTAGGATTCTCTCCTCGACTACCTGTGTCGGTTTGCGGTACGGGCACCTCCCGCCTCGCTAGAGGCTTTTCTTGGCAGCGTGAAATCAGATACTTCGCTCATAAGAGCTCCCCATCACAGCTCAACGTTACAGGAAGCGGATTTGCCTACTTCCACGCCTTACTGCTTGGGCGTACTCAACCAACGGTACGCTTATCTTATCCTACTGCGTCCCCCCATTACTCAAACGGCGGGGAGGTGGTACAGGAATATCAACCTGTTGTCCATCGTCTACGCCTATCGGCCTCGACTTAGGTCCCGACTAACCCTGAGCGGACGAGCCTTCCTCAGGAAACCTTAGTCATACGGTGGATGGGATTCTCACCCATCTTTCGCTACTCATACCGGCATTCTCACTTCTAAGCGCTCCACCAGTCCTTCCGGTCTGACTTCAACGCACTTAGAACGCTCTCCTACCACGGAACATCTAAGATGTTCCATCCACAGCTTCGGTGAATCGTTTAGCCCCGATACATTTTCGGCGCAGCGTCACTCGACCAGTGAGCTATTACGCACTCTTTAAATGATGGCTGCTTCTAAGCCAACATCCTGGTTGTCTAAGCAACGCCACATCCTTTTCCACTTAACGATTACTTTGGGACCTTAGCTGGTGGTCTGGGCTGTTTCCCTTTTGACTACGGATCTTATCACTCGCAGTCTGACTCCCGTGTATAAATATCTGGCATTCGGAGTTTGTCTGAATTCGGTAAAGCGAGATGCCCCCCTAGTCCAAACAGTGCTCTACCTCCAGTATTCTCAATCACGAGGCTAGCCCTAAAGCTATTTCGGAGAGAACCAGCTATCTCCAGGTTCGATTGGAATTTCTCCGCTACCCACACCTCATCCCCGCACTTTTCAACGTGCGTGGGTTCGGGCCTCCAGTGAGTGTTACCTCACCTTCACCCTGGACATGGGTAGATCACCTGGTTTCGGGTCTACGACCACGTACTCATTCGCCCTATTCAGACTCGCTTTCGCTACGGCTCCGCCTTCTCAGCTTAACCTTGCACGTAATCGTAACTCGCCGGTTCATTCTACAAAAGGCACGCTATCACCCATTAACGGGCTCTAACTACTTGTAGGCACACGGTTTCAGGATCTATTTCACTCCCCTTCCGGGGTGCTTTTCACCTTTCCCTCACGGTACTGGTTCACTATCGGTCACTAGGTAGTATTTAGCCTTGGGAGATGGTCCTCCCGGATTCCGACGGAATTTCACGTGTTCCGCCGTACTCAGGATACACTCAAGAGAGAATGAACTTTCGACTACGGGGCTTTTACCCGCTACGGCGGACCTTTCCAGGTCGCTTCGTCTAACTCATTCCTTTGTAACTCTTATGTTGAGTGTCCTACAACCCCAAGAGGCAAGCCTCTTGGTTTGGGCTCTTCCCGTTTCGCTCGCCGCTACTCAGGGAATCGAATAATTTCTTTCTCTTCCTCCAGGTACTTAGATGTTTCAGTTCCCTGGGTCTGCCTTCAAGACGCTATGTATTCACGTCAAGATACTGTTCCATTACGAACAGTGGGTTCCCCCATTCGGAAATCTCCGGATCAAAGCTCACTTACAGCTCCCCGAAGCATATCGGTGTTAGTGCCGTCCTTCTTCGGCTCCTAGTGCCAAGGCATCCACCGTGCGCCCTTAATAACTTAACCTAGTTCGGCTTCCAATCCACATCGTTATACTGTGTCAACTGCACTCACTCACATCCTCATGTACTAAAGTACACTGCGGTGTTCGCTCGCTTGTTTCCTTGTCTAACTCGTGTCTTGAAACCCTCGATTAAAAGTTACTGCTTTTCTTAAAAAGAAAAGACTTAAGAACTACACAATCAATTACTTGAATTTTGTTGCTTTCAATGTCGTTTTATCCAGTTTTCAAAGAACAAATCAGCTGACTTCAATCACATCGTGATTAAACATCAGTGATATTACTCCGTGCAGATTTGCGACGATAGCTTTGAGTTACCTCTTTGCTTATTCTTCGCGGCAGGAGCACATTTTGAAGTTTCATTACTGAACCTTCAAAACTGAACACAAAACGTTAATGTTGGTTTGACCTCGGAAGGTCAACCATTCCGTTAATAATCCTTAGAAAGGAGGTGATCCAGCCGCACCTTCCGATACGGCTACCTTGTTACGACTTCACCCCAATCATCTGTCCCACCTTCGACGGCTGGCTCCCAAAAGGGTTACCCCACCGGCTTCGGGTGTTACAAACTCTCGTGGTGTGACGGGCGGTGTGTACAAGGCCCGGGAACGTATTCACCGCGGCATGCTGATCCGCGATTACTAGCGATTCCGGCTTCATGTAGGCGAGTTGCAGCCTACAATCCGAACTGAGAACGGTTTTATCGGATTAGCTCCCCCTCGCGGGTTGGCAACCGTTTGTACCGTCCATTGTAGCACGTGTGTAGCCCAGGTCATAAGGGGCATGATGATTTGACGTCATCCCCACCTTCCTCCGGTTTGTCACCGGCAGTCTCCTTAGAGTGCCCAACTAAATGATGGCAACTAAGAACAAGGGTTGCGCTCGTTGCGGGACTTAACCCAACATCTCACGACACGAGCTGACGACAACCATGCACCACCTGTCACCACTGTCCCCGAAGGGAAAGCTATGTCTCCATAGCGGTCAATGGGATGTCAAGACCTGGTAAGGTTCTTCGCGTTGCTTCGAATTAAACCACATGCTCCACCGCTTGTGCGGGCCCCCGTCAATTCCTTTGAGTTTCAGTCTTGCGACCGTACTCCCCAGGCGGAGTGCTTAATGCGTTAGCTGCAGCACTAAGGGGCGGAAACCCCCTAACACTTAGCACTCATCGTTTACGGCGTGGACTACCAGGGTATCTAATCCTGTTTGCTCCCCACGCTTTCGCGCCTCAGTGTCAGTTACAGACCAGAAAGTCGCCTTCGCCACTGGTGTTCCTCCAAATCTCTACGCATTTCACCGCTACACTTGGAATTCCACTTTCCTCTTCTGCACTCAAGTCCCCCAGTTTCCAATGACCCTCCACGGTTGAGCCGTGGGCTTTCACATCAGACTTAAAGGACCACCTGCGCGCGCTTTACGCCCAATAATTCCGGACAACGCTTGCCACCTACGTATTACCGCGGCTGCTGGCACGTAGTTAGCCGTGGCTTTCTAATAAGGTACCGTCAAGGTACAGCCAGTTACTACTGTACTTGTTCTTCCCTTACAACAGAGTTTTACGATCCGAAAACCTTCTTCACTCACGCGGCGTTGCTCCATCAGGCTTTCGCCCATTGTGGAAGATTCCCTACTGCTGCCTCCCGTAGGAGTCTGGGCCGTGTCTCAGTCCCAGTGTGGCCGATCACCCTCTCAGGTCGGCTACGCATCGTCGCCTTGGTGAGCCGTTACCTCACCAACTAGCTAATGCGCCGCGGGCCCATCCTATAGCGATAGCGTAAACCATCTTTCAACATTCCAACAGGAGAAGGAATGTATTATTCGGTATTAGCCCCGGTTTCCCGGAGTTATCCCCAACTATAGGGCAGGTTGCCCACGTGTTACTCACCCGTCCGCCGCTAACTTTAGAAAAGCAAGCTTTTCTAAAGTCCGCTCGACTTGCATGTATTAGGCACGCCGCCAGCGTTCGTCCTGAGCCAGGATCAAACTCTCCATAAAAGAGAAAATTTGATAAAGCTCAAATTTTGTGCTGGCATCAATTTTGATGTCCAAAATTTTTGTTTCTCTAAATTAATAGAAGAAACTATGTTCATTAACGTTTTGTTGTTCAGTTTTCAAGGTTCATAATCACAGTTGTTTTACAGCGACCTTTATATCCTAACACCACAACTAAGTTGCGTCAAGTATTAATCATCATGTTTTAACAGCGACTTTAATATCATAACTCATCCTCAACTTGAAGTCAAACACTATTTTAAAATACTATTTAAAAAGTATCTGTCGTTAAGGACAAGTAATAATATACTACATCTATTTTTACTAATCAAGTATTTTTCTAAAAAACTTTTTAATAACTCTAATATCAACTACAAAGAGTAAAATACCAACTATAACAATAATACCTCCAATAATCTGAGTAGCAACTAATTTCTCTGCAAAAACAAAATAAGCTAGAATCGCTGCTCCTATTGGTTCAAATAAAACTGCTATTGAAATAACATTAGTACTTACCCATTTCACAGCCCAATTAAATAAGGTATGTCCTAATAGATTAGGAATTATCGCTAGCAATAAAAACCATAACCACGTCATTGATGAGTATGGCCCAAATGATTCCCCTTTAATAAGCACATAAAAGAATAAACAAATCGTACTGCTCGAATAAACAACCATAGTATAGGTAATTAAGGATACACGTTTTCGAACATCTTGCCCAAATAATAAATATGCTGTAATTAAAGCACAGGCAATTAATGCGAGTAAATCACCATATAACGCACTTCCGCTCACTTTGAAGTCTCCCCAGCTTATTAAAACACTCCCCATTATCGCAATGACTCCAGAAAGAATAGTCTTCACCGAGAATTTTTCTTTAAAGAAAAAGTAGGTTCCGATGAATGCAAAGAGCGGTTGTAGGGTAACTAGTACTGTAGAGCTAGCCACCGAAGTGTATCTTAAAGATTCGAACCATAGTATAAAGTGAAATGCTAGGAAAATTCCTGCTATAGATGAAAAAATCCAATCCCTCTTTGTTAAATCTTTTAATTCTTGAGTGTGCTTATAAAAGAATAAAGGACTCATGATTAATACCGAGAATAATAATCGATAGAATGCAATAACACCTGAATCTGCCTGTGCTAGCTTAACAAAAATAGCTGATAACGAAATAGAAATAACACCAATAATAATAGGTATGAATGGATGTATTTTTGGCTTCAACATATTTTAAACCTCAAATCTTATATTAATAAAATAGGAATCCACTTCATATTCTTTCATTTATAACCATTTTAATCAACAAGAAAAAAGGGGGAGAAAAAATGGACATCACAATATTAAACGAAACTCTTTCGTATGAAATTATAGTTAAACTAGTGATTGCAGCCACTTTAAGTTTAATAATCGGTATTGAAAGGGAATTAAAAAAGAAACCAGTTGGGTTAAAGACAAGTTTAGTTATCGCAACCTTTAGCTGTTTGTTAACAATTATTTCAATTGAAGCTGCGTATACTACACCTTCAAGGGATGATATTAATATTACAATGGATCCCCTTCGTCTAGCTGCTCAAATTGTCAGTGGGATCGGTTTTTTAGGTGCTGGTGTCATTTTAAGAAAAGGTAATGATAGTATAACGGGTTTAACCACTGCAGCCATGATTTGGGGTGCTGCTGGAATAGGGATAGCTGTTGGTGCAGGTTTTTATATTGAAGCTTTTATCACTGTTGTTATTGTTGTAGTGGGGATTGAATTAATTGCTCCTTTCTTATTGAAAATCGGTCCAAAAAGAATTCGCATGAAGGAGCTTGTCCTAAAAGCACTTTTAAAGGATGAAGAAAACATTCAAAATCTGCTTACATTTATGCGAGAAAATGAAATGCATATTGATAATATTCGCATAAGAGACGTTCACGTTACAGCTGACAATGCATTATTTGAAGTTGATATAAGGTTTTCTGCATTATTTAAGAAAGATACTATATCAATTTACCGTACATTGCACACACTACCGTATGTACAAAAAATCGAGCTCGAAAGCTTAGGTTAATGGAGGTAATTATGGGAGGACTATTCAAATTATTAAAAGAAGGAAATAAACCATCACTAATTGCTGCATGTGTAAACTTATTTTTGGGTCTCCTCAAAGGGGCAGCCTTTTTCTTTACTGGAAATGTAGCCATGTTTGCTGAAATGATGCACTCACTCGGAGATTCTGCTAACCAATTCTTTGTATTTATAGGTTCAGCTCTATCAAAAAAAACACCGACTAAACGATTTCCAAACGGTTTTGGTCGAGTAGTCAACCTAGTTTGCTTAGGTGCAGTATTAATAGTAGGGATTCTATCTTATGAAACAGTAAAAGAAGGCTGGCACCATTTTCGTCATCCAGTTGAACATTCTGAAGGTATTTTAATTGCAATAGGTGTTTTACTTATCGGCTTTCTTCTAGAATCCTTTGTGCTCCATAAAGCAGCAAAAGAAGTTCTACATGAGGCAGGTAAAGAAAAAGCAGGTATTATGTCAATCCCAAAATCAGTTGCCTATTTAAAACGTGCTAAACCCGCAACAAAATTAGTTTGGATGGAGGATTTAGTTGCAACAAGCGGTAATATTCTTGCATTATTAGCTATTGTTGTAGCATACTTTACAGGTTTCTATGCTCTTGAAGGCTTAGTATCAATGATTATCGGGTTTATGATGTTCTATGTAGTTGGTCGAGTATTCCTTGATAACGCTCGAGGGGCAATCGGTGAGACAGATGAAGAAATGCATGTTCATATCGGAAATTTAGTTATGGAGGATCCACATGTAACAGATATCAGAAGATTAGAGGTAGTTAAAGAAGGCGAGTTTTTACACGTTGAGCTTGTTGCTGAAACAGACCCTAATCAATCCCTTGCCTATTTAGATGATGTGCGCGATCACTTAATAGAACTAATTATGAGTCAAAAGAATGTAACAAAGGTTACGCTTTCCTTCGATGAAGAAGACGGAAAGACTGAGTGGAAGCATTCTACAAAAGATAAAAAAATACTTAATGATGAAGTAAACAAACCAAATAATTCATAAACGCTACAAACCCTTGTGAAATTATATCACAAGGGTTTGTTTCTTATTTTATAGGGACATCTCTAAGATAGTTCTTACATCCTCAGCCTGTAATTTTTTAAATCTTCCAAACGGACCATTTACCATTGATTTTTCAACAAGGACGTCTAATTTTGAATTATCGATATCATAGTCAGCTAAGCGACTAGGTGCTCCAATGGAAGTCCAAAACTTGCTTAATCGATCAATTCCTTCTATAGCGACCTCTTCTGTTGTTTTCCCTTCTGGATTTACATTGAACACTCGCGTAGCAAGTCCTGCAAATCGCTCAGGGTTCACTGATAAGTTATGCTTCATCCAGTGCGGGAAGATAATAGCTAACCCACCACCATGCGGGATATCATAGACTGCTGAAACCGAGTGCTCGATGTTATGAGTAGCCCAATCTCCACGTGACCCTATAGAAAGGAACCCATTCAAACCAACTGTCCCTGCAAGTAAAATCGTTTCACGTAGCTCATAATTTTCTAAATCATTTATTAACTTAGGAGCTGTATCAATCACTGTACGTAATACACCCTCACACATCTCATCTGTGATAGGTGTGTTCGTAGCATCATGGAAATATTGTTCAAATACGTGTGACATGATATCCACCATTCCATAAACAGTATGGTTTTTTGGAACAGTAAATGTGTAAGTTGGATCCAATATAGAAAATTTAGGGAATACTAATGGGTGTCCCCAACCATACTTTTCTTGAGTTTCTTCATTTGAGATTACAGAGCCTGAGTTCATTTCAGAGCCTGTTGCTGCAAGTGTTAGGATCGTTCCTAATGGTAGTGCATCAACAACATTCGTCTTTTTAATAACAATATTCCAAGCATCCTCATCGACTTTCGCACCAGCTGCTATAAGCTTAGAGCAGTCAATTACAGAACCTCCACCAATTGCTAATACAAAATCAATCGATTCTTTTTTACAAATTTCAATTCCCTTACGAGCAGTCTCTACTCGTGGATTAGGTTCTACACCACCAATTTCAAATACATTCATATTTAACTCTTTTAAAAGCGACATAGCCTCATCATAAAGGCCACTTTTTTTAATACTTCCTCCACCATAAACGATTAAAATATTACGTCCATATTGAGGCAACTCTTGCTTTAACTGTTCAATTTGACCTTTTCCAAAGTGCAAACGAACCGGATTGTGAAACGTAAAATTATTCAAAAAGATGACTCCCCTTTATTAGAAAGAAATAAAAAAGCTATGCAAAGAATTGATCTTTACATAGCTCATTTTAGCAGAATGGAAAACAGAATTCCCGCAATCTGCCCGGCCAGTGATTAAGCCATTTTTATAAACAAATTATACCCACCCGCGGAAGCGTGATGCTTCAGCAGTACGTCGAACACCGACCATATATGCAGCTAAACGCATATTAATGTTACGAGTTGTGGCAGTAGTATATACATTTTCGAATGCATCTACCATTTTTCTATATAATTTTTCACGTACTTCTTCGGCAGTCCAATAATAGCCTTGGTTGTTTTGTACCCATTCGAAGTAAGAAACTGTTACCCCACCAGCAGAAGCTAATACGTCAGGAACAAGTAGAATACCACGATCAGTTAATATTTTAGTCGCTTCAGAAGTTGTAGGACCGTTTGCTGCTTCCACTACAATACTTGCTTTAATATCATAAGCATTTTCTGCAGTAATTTGGTTTTCAATTGCTGCTGGAACTAAAATATCACAATCAAGCTCAAGTAATTCTTGGTTTGTAATTGTATTTTCAAAAAGAGTTGTTACTGTTCCAAAGCTGTCACGACGATCAAGTAGATAGTCAATATCTAAACCGTTTGGATCTGTTAAAGCCCCATAAGCATCAGAAATACCAATAACCTTGGCACCTAAATCACTCATGAATTTAGCTAAGAAGCTACCCGCATTCCCAAAGCCTTGAATAACAACACGTGCGTCTTTAATATCGATGTTGCGTTTTTTTGCTGCCTCTTGGATAACAATTGTAACACCCTCTGCCGTAGCACGGTCTCGACCTTGAGAACCACCAAGCACAATTGGTTTACCTGTAATGAAGCCAGGTGAATTAAATTCATCCATACGACTATATTCATCCATCATCCATGCCATGATTTGAGCATTCGTGAAAACATCTGGTGCTGGAATATCTTTTGTAGGTCCAACGATTTGTGAAATAGCACGAACATAGCCACGGCTTAAACGTTCAAGCTCACCCATCGACATTTGACGAGGGTCACAAATAATACCGCCTTTACCACCACCATAAGGTAGATCCACAATTCCACATTTTAATGTCATCCACATTGAAAGCGCTTTAACTTCATCTTCACTTACCATCGGATGGAAACGTACTCCACCTTTTGTTGGACCAACCGCATCATTATGCTGAGCACGGTAAGCAGTGAATACTTTTGTTGTACCATCATCCATTTTTACTGGAATTCGTACATGTAACATACGAAGTGGTTCCTTTAATAATTCATACATCGCTTCATCATAACCAAGTTTATTTAACGCGTCTTTAATTACATCTTGGGTTGACGTAAAAAGATTTAAATTTTCAGCCATTATTTTCGCCTCTTTAGAAATAGTAATAATTAGTTATATCGCAAACATTGTAACATACTTTAAATCTTATTTGGTTAATAATATTGCCACAATTTAGAATGATTACATTTAATTAGATAAATGGAAAATATTATTAAAAAAATATCATTTATTATAAAAATATGTGCCAAAAAGCTCGAATTATAGACTTTGTAAAAAAAGCAGACGCATACGAACGCCTGCTTCTAGTTAATAACACAAATTATAGAGCTTCAGAAACTGATTTCGCTTGCATATGAAGCACTAAATAATCTGGACCACCGGCTTTTGAATCTGTACCTGACATATTGAATCCACCAAATGGTTGGTAACCAACTGTTGCTGCTGTACATCCTCGGTTAAAGTATAAGTTACCTACATGGAAGTCTTCACGAGCTTTTTCTAAGTGGAAACGATTATTCGATAATACTGCTCCTGTTAATCCATAAACAGTATTATTTGCAATGTCGATTGCTTCATCAAAATCTTTTGCTTTAGCAAATGCAAGAACTGGTCCGAAGATTTCTTCTTGCATTACGCGAGCTTGTGGATCAACATCAGCAAAGATTGTTGGGTTAATGAAGTAACCTTTAGAATCGTCGGCATTACCACCAGCGACTAGGCGACCTTCACCTTTACCAATTTCAATGTACTCAGTAATTTTCTTAAATGCACCGGCATCATTAACTGGACCTACGAATGTATCTTCGTTTGTTGGATCCCCAATTATTAATTCATTAGTTAACTCAACTACACGGTTTAATACAGTTTGGTAAGCTTCTTCTCCAACAATTACTGCACGAGAACACGCAGAACATTTTTGACCACTGAATCCAAATGCACTTGTTACGATTGATTGAGCAGCTAATTCAAGATCAGCATTGTCATCAACTACGATAGTATCTTTACCGCCCATTTCAGCAATTACACGTTTAATCCAAATTTGTCCATCATTTAATACTGAAGCGCGTTGGTTAATGCGTAAGCCTACATCACGAGAACCTGTGAAGCTGATGAAGCGAGTACGCGGATGATCAACTAAGTAATCTCCAACTTCAGCACCAGAACCAGGAATATAGTTAACAACACCAGCTGGTAGACCTGCTTCTTCCATGATTTCCATAAATTTATATGCGATAACTGGAGTTGTTGAAGCTGGTTTTAATAATACTGTGTTACCAGTAACAACAGCAGCTACAGTAGTTCCAAGCATAATCGCAAATGGGAAATTCCATGGAGAGATCACTACGCCTACACCTAGTGATACGTAAGAATATTTATTAATTTGATTTTGATTTTGAGCTAAAGGTTTACCCTTTGCAAGCTCTAACATTTGACGACCATAGTACTCTAAGAAGTCAATTCCTTCAGCTATATCACCATCTGCTTGAGCCCATGGTTTACCAGCTTCTTTTGTTAACCATGCACAAAGCTCAAATTTACGACGACGAGAAATTGCAGCAGCTTTAAATAGAACTTCAGCACGTACAACAGGGTCAACTTTTTTCCATGTATTAAATGTTGAATCCGCAATTTGCATTGCCTTTTCAGCTAATTCTTGATTTGCTTTTGAAACCGTACCAACTACTTCTGCTGTATTAGACGGGTTATAAGAAACGATCTTTTCTTCAGTTGTAACTCGTTCTCCACCGATAATTAATGGATACTCTTTACCAAGCTCACCTTCAACTTTTTTTAAGGCTTCTAAATATGCTTGGCGATTTTCTTCAACTGTAAAATCAGTTAGTGGCTCACTTTTGTACGGAATCATAAATAATCCTCCTTAAAATAATTACGCTTATAGTGCGTGATTAGCTAGAAATTCATAAGTGCAAAAAATATTTGCACTTATTTCACATTTCTATATATAATAATGCAAAAGATTATTGCGTTTTTCAAGCGATAATTGTTATAAAAGTCAAAATTTTTCGAGGTGAATCACTTTGGATGTGAAACTAAACCAAATTATAAAATTTCTTGAATTCGCTATAGAACACGTATCAGTTGGTATACACGCTATAGACCATAAAGGGCATACAATCCTCTACAATAATAAAATGAAAGAAATTGAAGGATTTAATATTGAAGATGTATCAGATCGTTCAATTTTAGAATTATTTGCCTTTAGACAAAACGACAGTACATTATTACGTGTACTTCAAACAGGTTTAAAAGAAATGAATGTAAAGCAAACTTATTGGAATAAGGATGGTCATGAAATTACAACTATTAATGATACCTACCCTATTTTTGATAATGAAACCATTATTGGTGCCATAGAGTTTGCTCGAGATATTACCTCATTAGAAAAGCTCGTTTACCAGCCTCTACGTCGCTACGGTGAACCCTTGACTTTTGACATAATCACCGCAGTTTCAGAACAAATGCAATCTGTCATAGACAACTCAAAAAAAGCTGCTCATGCTAGAGTACCCGTATTACTAGTTGGTGAATCAGGAACAGGGAAAGATTTAATTGCCGAAAGCATCCATCATGAGCTACTACCTGCAAATGATAAATTTGTAACCTTATTTAGTAGAAGAACAAAGCAATCCATACTCGAAAAACTTAATAATTTTTTAAAAACGAATAAAAATTACACCTTCTTTTTTGAGCGAATAGAATTCTTATCCATTCCTATGCAACAGCAATTGCTTGAGATATTTAATGAGCTATCTCTAGAAAGGCATATGTTTATCGGAAGCATTGGAGATGACCCGATTGATTTAATAAGTAATGGACAGCTACTTAAGGATTTATATTATTATTTTGCATCAATGACCATTAATATACCCCCGCTAAAGGCTCGCAAAGAGGATATAATGCCCTTTGTGCATGATTATTTTAGTCGGCATCGAGAACGGTTTGCATCAGATATAAAAGGATTAGCAGAAGATGTAATACAAATCTTCCTACAATATGATTGGCCGGGGAATTTAAAGGAACTCGAAATATTATTAGATGAAATCGCATCAATGATTACAAACGAAAAGCTTGTAACCTACGAAATGCTCCCGCTACACTTCCGTTTTAAAGTGCAGCAGTTGGATGATATAACACATAAACCTGATTTTTTCATCGTTCAATCAAGTAAGGAATTGTTACCATTAGATGATTACCTGCGAGAGGCTGAGAAGTATTATGTACATAATGTACTTAACATGTACGAGGGGAATATTACTAAGACAGCAAATGCCCTTGGAATGAGTAGACAAAATCTGCAGTATCGCCTGAGGAAATTTAAGAAAATAGATGACCCTAAGGATTTGAGTTAAGATTTTTTTTAACAGAGAATTCTCTATCTATAGGGGAAAAAACAGAGAGCAGCTCTCCTGCCCTCTGTTTTTTAATGCCCAGATTGTTCAATCCAATGCTGTAGTTTGTCTTTTAAAGATTTAAAACCATCTGCATCACTTTCATCAACCCGATCTTGTAAGGTTTTTCTTGGCTGATCTTTTTTCTTAAGTGGCGGGGCTTCCTGCAATGCACGAGTAGATAAGCTAATTTTGTCTGATTTCTCATCGATATCTAAAATTTTAACTTGAATCTCTTCGCCCACTTTTAAAAAATCAGCAACATCCTTCACATATCCATACGTAATTTCTGAAATATGAACTAGACCCTGCGATTCGTCATCTAAAGCAACGAATGCCCCATAAGGCTGTATGCCAGTTACCTTACCGGTTACAACTTCACCTACTTCGTATTTTTTTGTCATAAAACGGTTCCTACTTTCTGTATCTACGTAAATGTCATGTTAAATTATAACATATGTGTACTAGACGAACAAAGATTCACCTTAACGATTCAGAAAATAATTTCAAAACTATCCGAAAAATCCACTTTCACAAAATATTTGACTTTCCGACTAAAAAATTCATATTTCAGACAAATTATTAGCATAAGTTATATATTAAAATATAATGTATAAGAGTAAGGTATAAGAAAGAAAGGGCGTGTTTAGGTTGAAACAGAAATTCAATGAGCAACTTAGATTTTTAAGAGAAGAAAAAAATTGGTCCCTTGAGGAGTTATCGAAAAAGGTACAAGTTGGTGTAGAAAAGTTAGCTCAGTATGAAAATGGCGATCTAACTCCTTCTGTACAAACAGTTTTGAAGCTATCAACAGTTTTAGAGGTACCTGCTTCTAATTTAATGGATGGTATTCAAGCATAGAGTGAACTTATGATAAAAAACTCAAAACGATTTAAAACAAACAAAAAAGGACTTCCTAAAAAGTGATGTGTGGCCCAAACATTAGATTAAGTAATCTACGGTTAGGTCAGATCGTCCACAGTAGGAAATCCTTTTTTCTTATTCAGCAATAATTGAAGCTTCTGCCATCTTTATACGATACATTTTGCTTCAAATTTAATTGCAATTAATTTATATGAAATCTCAACACATTTTTCGAAAGGAATCCATTGTAAAAATGAATGCTCGTAAACTTGTTGAATTACTTTTGCAAGCTTACTAGGATCGTCTATTCCCTGGAGTGCCGCAACTACGTCAGCTGTCTCAGTATCGTAGCCATCTTCCCCAATATTAAAAGGATCCCATTCTTCTAAAATCTTTATTGCGGCTTTGTTCATTAGTATATTGTCCAAAGTTTTCACCCTATTTTTACTATTATGTATGCTATTATATAATACAGAATTGAAAAAAGAAATGAGGGATACGATTGTTTAATTTTGATGAGCTTTTTGATCGTAAAAATACGAGTAGTTTAAAATGGGACCAATTCAAAGAACGTCTCAAGCTGCAATATAATGTAGAGGATGCTTCTGACATTCTTCCAATGTGGGTAGCGGATATGGATTTTGCAATACCACAAGTTGTTTCAGATGCTATCAAAGAACGTCTTGATCACCCAATTTTCGGTTATTCATATGTTAGTGATGAATGTAAAAATGCAATTATTGGTTGGTTCGACCGTCGCCATAATTGGCAAATTGAACCTCATACATTAATGTTCCATCAAGGAGTCGTTCCAGCATTAGGAACTATCCTCGAAACATTTACTGAGCCTGGCGATAAAATTTGTATTTCTACACCTGTTTACCCAGCATTCTTTAGTATTCCAAATGCACAGAAACGCGAGGTTGTCGAATGTGATTTAGTACTAGCAGACGACACGATGAAATTTGACTTTACTGAGCTTGAAGAGAAATTCAAATCAGGCGTAAAGGTTTATGTTCTTTGCAGTCCACATAATCCTGGTGGTGTTGTTTGGACAAGAGAAGACCTAGAACAGCTTGTTCAACTATGTATTCAATATGATGTATTGCTAGTTTCAGATGAAATCCATGCCGATATCGTTTTTGATGGCTACAAACACATCCCTACATTAACGGTTAAGGATGCTGACAAAGCTAAAATTATCACTTGTATCGCTCCAACAAAAACGTTTAATATTGCTGGGGTTCATGCAGCTATTATGGTAGTTCCAGATAAAGAGCTTCGTGCAAAGTTAAATGCAGATAAACTAGCACATGGTCGCGACGACTTAAACGTCTTAGCCGCTGCTGGGGTTCAAGCTGCATACGAAAAAGGCGATGATTGGGTAGATTCAATGATTGCCTATGTTTCTAATAATCTAGATTATGTTGTAGAAGAATTAAACAAACTAGATGGCATCCAGGCAACCAAGCCACAGTCTACCTACTTAATTTGGATTGATTACCGTGAAACGGGACTATCTGAAAGTGATATGATGCATCGTCTCTTAGAAAAAGGGAGGCTCGCAATCGAGCCTGGTACAAAGTACAGTGAAGCCGGACGAGGCTTCTTACGCATGAATGTTGCCTGTCCTTTAGAAATTGTAAAAGACGGTGTTGAACGATTTAAGACAGCATTATTATAAATAATAGATTAATAATATCCATTACGAAAAGTCACGACCTTTACAAAGGCCGCGACTTTTTTGTTCTACACATTACAGCTAAACACTTTAAGCTCCAAATATAAGATTCCCTAAAATGATGTTAATCGCAACTGTGAAAGGACTTAAAATCGTTGTATATACAACAATAGCTGCTGCCTTATCAGGAACATTATTATACTCTAAGGCTATTAAAGCCGCACTGCGATTTGAAGGAAAAGAGCTTGATAAGAATAAGGCTTTAGCTAATAGACCAGTAATTCCTAAACTAAATAAAATCAATAAGCTAATTACCTGAGAAAACAATACTCGAATAATGATGGCATTTACAACAACCTTGTCTACCTGCTTCATTCCTTTAAAGGAAATTTGAGCCCCTAATGTCAATAAAGCAATTGCTATAAAACCATCATCAATTTGTTTTAAAGGAATCTCTAATACTGAAGGTATCGGTAAATTGAATAGCTTCATAATAACCGCTAATAACAAACCATAAATAATAGGTATTTTGAGCATCTTTTTTATCTGCTCTTTTGAAATTTTCCCATTTACGGAAGATGCATTTAAAAATCCCCATGTGTAGGTCAGGACATTTTGGATTACGGCGATAATAACCTGAACAGATGTCCCTACTGGATCTGTTTTAAACACTAAGTTACTTACTGGGATACCATAATTTGCTGAATTACTTAAAACTGCCCCGTTCTTAAAGGTTGCAGATTCTTCAAAGGTTAAGTTTAAACGTTTCCCATAGAGAATTGTTAGTACAATTAAACTGACATTATACAAAACTACGTACAGAATTATATTGATAATAATCGCTTTCTCAAAGGAAGTATTATAAATATTAAAGAAACAAACGATTGGTAAAAAGAAATAAATCAATATATTACTAAGCGTATTTAGATTCAAGTTAAACTTATAATTCAAAGCAGTCCCTGAAATTATAAGAACAAACATCGGTAAAATAATTGTTACTATAATTTCGAAGATAATCATAATCGCACTACACTATACAGTTTGATTTAATAATTGATTTAGGTTATTTTCATTTTCAATAGTTAAAATAACGGATTTAATGGTTGCAGATTTTTCAGTACCTAAAATTGGTTCTACTAATTTATTAAACTTTGCTGTTAATGCCTCTAACGTCATAGGGTTTTCAACGCTACCCGTTGCTCGTTCAATATAAATCTCTTCCGTCTCACCATTTTTTAGAGTGATTACCCCTTTAACTGATTCTTCTGGTATGTTTTCATCAATTACTGGGTTAATTTTTTCTCTAAATGCTACCACTTCTGCCGAATTTACAATTTCATCCTTATATTCACTTTCACCCGCATCCCCATACAAGAATGCAACCGAACCTGTATGGTAAATACTAAATTTCCCTTCTAAGCCTGTTTTAGGAGTAGGCTTACCTGTAAGCTCCAATACATATTGGTTAACATAGAGGTTGATTTTCTCTACCTCTTCAACCTTATACTTCTTCCCAAAATGAATACATGCATCAATAGCTGGATGTAATACAATTCCACAAGCATAAGGCTTAAAGCTATTCTTATAAATTTCCCATGTTTTCCCCCAGTTAGTATTTACTTCTTCAAGATTGCTTTCTGGGGCATATACATTTGCAAATCCTCTTTTCGCCTCAATAACCTGTTCTGAACTTGTAAAGCCTTGCTTTGCCATTAAAGCTGCTAATAGACCGTTTTGAGCAGCCTTACCTGGATGGAACGGTTTTGTCATAGTACCAAACATTTCTCTTAAACCAAAAGATTGTGTACCCGCAATTCCTAATGCATAGGTAAGCTCTGTTTCATTTAAATCTAACAGTATCCCTGCAGCAACCGCTGCTCCAAATACCCCAGTCGAACTTGTGATATGATAACCAAGTTGGTAATGACTTGGATAAACAGCATTAGCAATTCGTAATTCAACCTCACATCCCAGTGTAAAAGCATGTATGATTTGCTCGCCTGTTAAATTGTATTTCTGCCCTAATGCTAATACCACTGGTGCCACAGGACCACTTGGGTGATGGATTGTATCTAAATGTGTGTCATCGTAATCAAAGATATGGGATGACATACCATTAATAAGTGCTGCCATTAAGATATCTACCTTTTCTTCTCTACCTAAAATATTGACATCTGCTTCCTTATTAACTTCATTAGCCACAGCTAATACCATGTCTACAGATTCATGCCTAGATGCTCCGATTGCTACACCCATCCAGTTATAAAAACTCTTTTTGGCATGCTCAATTACTTCAGCCGGAATATCTTCATACTTAGTATTTAAAATATTTTTTACCAATTCTTTTGTCACCATAAAATTAATCCCCCTTAATTTTTAACAAAATATTGTCTCTTGATTTCCGCACGTGGAATTTTGCAGTTTCTTCAGCTAAACTCTTATCCCCAGTTTTAATAGCGTTAATAATCATCCTATGCTCTTGAATATTCTCATAGGGTCTTCCTTTGTTCGATAATGATTGAGACATTAACAATGAAATCTGCATTTGCAGGTCACTCATGATTTCTAACAAATAATGATTCCCGGACAATCTGGCGAGAGTGTTATGAAACTCAGAATTTATTTCTGACAGACGTATAAGACTCCCCTGCTCTGCTTCTTTTTCAGCTAGCTCAATATAATTCTCAAGAAGCTTAATATCTTCAGCACTGTGTGATTCAGCAATCCTTCCAACTGAAAGCCCCTCTAATAGTTCTCTTATTTCATATAAATCTTCAATTTTTTCTTTAGAATATAGAGTTACCTTCACACCCTTGTGCGGCTCGTATTCCATTAACCCCTGCTCTATTAGCTTTTTAAACGCCTCTCGAATCGGCGTTCTACTTACACCAATTTCATTTGCAATCGCACGTTCTGTTAACGTTTGACCTGGGACAATATCCCCCATTTTAATTTGTTGAATGATAAAATCATAAACCGAGTTACCTTTGACTGACATTTCATTACCTCATTTATACTTGAATTTCTTTCGAATCTTTTTGCTCCTTATGCTTTTGACGGATTTTCTTCACTAATGGAAGGAAAAACATTAAAATAGCCAAGATTATCAAAACTAACGCTATTGGACGTGTGAAGAAGAACGAAACTCCCTCTGTCGATACAATCATGGCTCTTCTAAAGTTTGTTTCAATCATAAATCCTAAAACCATAGCAAGAACAATTGGTGTGGTAGGAACATGTAATTTTCTAATGAAGTAACCTAATATACCGAAAATAAGCATAATCCAAACCGGATACATTGAATTGT
This sequence comes from Ureibacillus chungkukjangi, assembly GCF_044795995.1. Lineage (NCBI taxonomy): Bacteria > Bacillati > Bacillota > Bacilli > Caryophanales > Caryophanaceae > Ureibacillus > Ureibacillus chungkukjangi. Next base: position 2,860,744 of record NZ_CP085009.1, read on the forward strand.
TATATGCATAGGCGCCTACAATACAAATGGTAGATACAATTATTGCTAATATATTCTTCGGAATCTTAATAACTTTTACCCATAAGTTAACACCTAATAGGCCTATTAAAGTCATGATTGGTACAGAAATTAACAAAGATGCAAACAATGTATACGGAATCTCTGGAGTTTCATGAAATAATTTGGGACCAGCTTGTAATCCTTGAATGGTTAAAGCACCTATTAAAATTGCTGCACTTGCAGATCCCGGGATTCCTAAGGCTAACATCGGTGCTAATGCTCCTGGAACCGCTGAGTTATTAGCCCCTTCAGCCGCAGCCACTCCTTGAATATTTCCTTTACCAAAGCTTTCTTTTTCTTTTGATGAATTTTTAGCCTCACTATAAGCAACTAAAGAAGCAACCGTTGCACCAGCACCTGGTATCACGCCAATTACATAACCAATAATTGGTGCCTTAATGATCATGGTCTTCCAAATTTTTTTAAAATCTTCCTTTGTAAAACCCAGTCCCTTTACTTTCTCCACTACTGCCTTCTCGTTTTTAGTATTTTCTAGCATATAAAACACTTCTGATAAGGCGAATAATCCAATTAGGGCCGGTAGAAAAGGAATGCCTCCTAACAAGCTCCCACTTTCAGCAAAACGAGTAACCCCTACAATTGGGTCAATGCCGATACAAATAATGACAAGACCAAAAAACATACCTATTAAACTCTTAACCAATGATCCTTCGCTTAGAACACTAATTAAACTAAGTCCAAAGATAGCTAGAGCAAAATATTCCAACGGGCCAAAATTTAATGCGAACTTTGCCATTGGTACTGCTGTTAAAATTAATAAGATAGCACTGACAAATGCTCCTATACCTGACGATAAGATTGAAACTGTTAACGCTTTATTGGCTAATCCTTTTTGCGCTAGTGGGTACCCATCCCAAGCTGTTGCAGCAGCCGCTGCAGTACCTGGTGCATTTAAAAGTATCGCAGTAATTCCTCCACCATATTCGGCTGCACCGTATAAAGAAACAAGTAACACAAGAGCTGCAATCGGATCCATTCCAAAAGTTATGGGTACTAATATTGCAATACCAATACTAGGAGTTAGACCAGGAAGAGCACCAACAAAATATCCAATTAACGAACCTGCTAATATCATTAGCAAAATTTCAAATGTAAATATATTAGAAAATCCTTCTATTAAGTTAGCTAACATCCTTTTCCCCCCTTACGGTATAGGTATTCCTAACAAAAAATCAAACACTACAAAAATAAAAGCTATTGTAATAACGGTAGAGAATCCTAATCTAGTAACTTTTCGAACGTCATTAATCCATAGCAAAATAGGAATCATTATAATAGAAGCTATATAAAAATTAAAAGCACTTATTAAAATCAAGAAAATCACTAGACCTACCATGGTTAAAACTACTTTTGTAAAGTTTTGGAACTTTAATTTTTCAATGTTTTTTTCAAAAATGCTTGTCATTAAGTTGATTCCAGAAAAAATTATAAGTCCTATGGCAACCAAGAGAGGAAATGCTCTTGGTCCCACATCATTACCTGAAACTAAATTTTGAATTTGGAATGTGTCGATAAGAAAATAGAATCCAATTGATAAGAAAGCAACACTAAATATAATATTTCCTAATTTAAAGGTCATAGCGTAGCCTCCCTATTCAACTCCTAATTTTTCATACCAATTTACCATTATCTTTGATTGATTATTAACATAATCAGTGAACTCCTTATAATCCATATCACCTGTTAGCATTTGTGAGTTTTTCAGATATGTTTGATAGCCCTCAGTAGCAATTGCTTTTTCAAATATCGAGCTTAGCTCTTGTAAAATAGCTTCATCAATCCCCGAAGGTCCATAAACTCCTCTAAATTGCGCCCAGCTCGTATCTACATCAAATCCTGCTTCCTTATATGTTGGCACATCTGGTAAGTCTTCTAATCTTTCTTCACTCATTACTCCTAATATTTTCAAATCCCCAGATTCATAGTATTGAGAAACTTGCCCCGGATTTGAATTTGCTACATCAATATGTTTTCCTAAAATAGCTGTTACTGCATCTCCTGTACTTTCATAGGCAGTCCATACAGTTTCTACTTGAGCTGATTCACTAAAAATATTCCATGCAACATTATGACCGGAGCCAATTGCACCATAACCACCTACTGTTAATTTCCCTGGATTCTCTTTTGCATAATTCACTAATTCTTCTAGCGTATTAAATGGACTATCCTTATGAACCGCAATTACATAAGGATCTATTTGACCTTGTGATATCCAAGAAAAATCCTCTAAATCGTATTGATTCTTTAAAGTGCCTTCTATTAGCCCGATTTGACTAGGTGTCATTGCACCTAATGTATAACCATCTGCTTTTGCGTTAGCTATTTCTGCCATTTGTACTGCACCACTTCCCCCTGGGCGGTTTTCAACAATAAATGTGCCTCCCGTAACTTCTTCAGCAGCTTTTGCTAATTCACGAGCCATTAAGTCTGTTGGTCCTCCCGCAGTGGTATGCACTAAAATGGTAAATTGTTTTTCAAAATCTAAAGTAGTATCAATTGTAGCCGCTTCCCCTTTACCCCCCGATAAAGCGTTTTCATTTCCATTAGAACAAGCCGATAAAATGCAAAGTAAAATAAACATTAATAACAAACTGAACTTTTTCATTTTATTCCCCCCTAGTAATGATGGTATACCATTTGACTAAAGATTATTACAATAAGTCGCAATAGTCAAACTTTTTTTTACATTTTTTGAATAAATGGTATACAATCATATAGTGCGATAATGTAAAATTCAGGAATAAATAAAATCATATAGCAATAATTGTATGGAAGGTATCCTACTTTGCTGTGCTGGATTTACTTTAACAATCACATTACTTTATTAATAAAATAAAAAATAAAAAAAACCAAAATGCGAAATTTTGGTTTTTTTATGACGGATTTGTCTTCTCTTTATTTAGTTAGAAAATAAACAGCCTTATTTTCGTAATTGAGTATCTTTATCCTGGGTGCCTTGTTGTTTAGTTAAAACATATTCTTCTAGAGCTTTTGTTTTTTGCTCTTCTTTTTTAGATAAACGCTTCACTAATCTAAATACGAACACACACAAAATAAAGATTGCTAAAAACTCTAATGCAGCTGGAATATATGATGATTTATCCTCTGGAAAATATAGAAATCCTGCGTAAAGGATACTCATTTTTCACTCTTCTTTCTAATAGTTATTCGATAATAGTAATCGACTCTATTTTAACATCTTCTAATGGCTTATCGCGCATATCCTTTTCAACGTTCGCAATATTGTCAACAATGTCCATGCCTTCAACAACATGTCCAAATACTGTATGTTTGAAGTCTAACCATGGTGTACCACCGTTTTTAGCATAAGCTTCGATAATTTCTGCTGGATATTTTGCTTGCTCTAATTGTGCAATCATATTATTTGGCGTATGTTCCATTTGAACGATGAAGAATTGAGAGCCGTTTGTATTTGGACCAGCGTTTGCCATTGAAAGAGCCCCACGAAGGTTAAATAAGTTCTCGTTAAATTCATCTTCAAAAGAGTCGCCCCAAATTGATTGTCCACCCATACCAGTACCAGTTGGATCTCCACCTTGAATCATGAAATCAGTAATAACACGGTGGAAAATAATACCGTTATAATAACCTGATTTAGCATGTCCTAAAAAGTTTTCAACAGTTTTTGGTGCATGCTCAGGGAATAACTTGATTTTAACTGCACCTAAAGTTGTATTCATTTCTACTAATACTTCACCTGGATTTAATTCTTTAGTTAATTGTGGAAACATTATAATTCGCTCCTTATTAAAAATGTTAGTTTTGGGTATATCTTTAAATAGAAGATTACCTTTTGACACCTCGTTACAGTTTAACATAGAACTTTTAAATTTGCCGCTAATTTACTTTTAGGACTTTCTTCGAGTTACGAAATAAGTTATACTTACCAACAAGAAAAAAACCAATCTTGAAATTCATTTCAAATTTGGAAAACAACGGCTAGGAAGAATGTGATTGAAGTGAATAACCGAAAGCACAATTTTATTATTATTTTAGTATCAAATTTCATCGTAGCAAGCTCTATGACGATGATTATGCCCTTTTTGTCTCTTTACATTGAAACCTTCGGAGATTTTCCTGAGAGCTATGTACAAAAATGGGCTGGCTTAATCTTTGCAGCCACATTTGTTACAGCGTTTATCATGTCGCCGATTTGGGGGCGAATTGCCGATAAATACGGCTACAAACCAATTATGATCATTAACTGTTTCGGCATTGCTCTAAGCATCTTTTTGATGGGTTATGTAGAAAATGTTATACAGTTTTTCATCCTGCGCCTATTTATGGGAATTGTTACAGGCTTTATACCCACATCTATGGCATTCATCAGTAAGCATACACCTAAAAATATTGCGGGAAAAACACTTGGGACACTCCAAATTGGTAGTGTTGGCGGTTCTTTATTTGGTCCTGTCATCGGAGGATCCTTAGCAGATGCAATTGGATTTAACTTTACGTTTATTTATACCTCTATTGCAATTACAATTGCAGCCATCATCATTATTTTTGGCATTCATGAGCCAGAAATTATTCAAAAAGAGAAAAGCGTACTCTATTCAACAAAAAATATTCTTTGGGCTTTGTTCCATCACCCACTAATTCTGAGCACAATGCTTGTTGCTTCTTTAATTCAAATTGGAAATTTCAGCATTCAGCCGCTATTATCTCTATATGTTTCTCATTTAACTACCTCAGAGCAAGTAGCAATGCTTGCTGGTATTACCTTTAGTGCAGCTGGGGTTGGAAATATCTTAATTGGACGATTTTTTGGGAAGCTCGCTGATAATATTGGCTACGAAAAAGTCTTGATGTCACTGTTATTTATCAGTGTTTTCTTCATAATACCGCAAGCCTTTGTAACTTCCCTTTGGCAGCTTATTGTCTTAAGATTCTTGCTCGGTATCTTTTCTGGAGGATTAATTCCTATTGTCACAGCACTTATAAGACGTGAAGCACCTGTAGCGATTCAAGGTGAAGTCATGGGCTATAACCAATCTTTTCGTTTTTTAGGGAATATTATAGGTCCTGTGCTAGGTGGCTTTATAAGTGGATTTGCCGGTATTTCAGCTGTGTTTTACTCGACCGGACTACTATTTCTTATTGCAGCAATTGTCATTTTCATTATTCAAAAACTACCAAAAAAATATTTTGAGGATGTTTTAAAAAGTCATATTTAAGCTCGATATAATAGGAAGGGGATCTACTAATTCTAGTAGCCTCCTCCTTTTTTATTTGAAACTATGATATTCTATCTTTTGTTATGCTCGCATTTTTGGAGGAATTAAATGAAACAAATAGTAGGTTTCTTACTAATCCTTTGCTGCTTTCCATTGCTATTACTACTTGGTACTAAAATTATAGATGAATTTACCTCAGCGAAAGAATATGAGAATACGATTCAACATAATATCAAGCCGCCAGAACAAGCAAATCCACTTCCTGTTACGATGTTAGATCGAAATGGAAATATATTTAGTGAGGAATATGTGGAATGGAGACAGCAGGTTCCATTAGAGGATGTACCAGAAATTATTAAACAAATCTATCTACTAAGTGAAGATAAAGAGTTTTACACACATATCGGCTTTAATGTAAGTGCCCTCGCACGTGCAGTCGTAGTAAATTCTCAAGGCTCCATCGAACAAGGCGGCAGTACAATCACACAGCAGCTGGTTCGTATGCGCTATCTATCAGTTGAACAAACCTATGAACGTAAATTAACCGAGTTATTTTATGCTTATGAGCTTGAACAACTATACAATAAAGAAGAAATTCTAGAAATGTATTTAAATGAAATCTATTTTAGCAATCAGGTATACGGAATCAGTGCAGCTGCAACCTATTATTTCCAAAAACCGTTAGAAGAGCTAACAATTGCTCAAATGGCATTTATTGCAGCGATTCCAAACAATCCTTCTCTATATGATCCTATAAAGAAATTTGATAATACGAAAGCAAGACAAGAACGGTTATTAGATATTTTAGCTGAAAATAAGATACTTACTGTAGAAGAAGCTGCCTTATATAAACAAGAGCAAATTATTTTGAATTTGAAGGTAAAAAAACAACAGCAGCCTGCTTATAGTACATTTGTACTTGCAGAATTAGAGGATCTAGTTGCTTCAGCTGAAGGCTATACAGACCAGCTTAAGGCTGCACAAACTGATGATGAAAAGAAAATAATCGAGGAACAGATTGATGCAAAGGTTCAGCAATTACTACAATCAGGTATCTCGATACACACTGCATTAGACCCGGAAAAACAGCGACAGGATGAACAAAAAATCGATGCGATTCTAGGGAATGGTAATTTACAAAGCAGCTCAGTAGTTATAGATAATTCAACGAGGGAAATTGTTAGTGTTTATGGTGGAAAAAACTATAAAAAATTCGACTTCCATCGGGCTTACCAGGCAGTTCGTCAACCAGGCTCTGCCTTTAAACCAATAATAGTTTATGCACCGCTTTTTGAAACAACCAACTATTCACCAAGCTCGATTGTTAGTGGCAGTAGTTTTTGTGTCGACAATTTCTGCCCTCAAAATTATGGTGGTGGTATTTATGGGAATGTGTCGATTTCGACTGCCTTTAAGCACAGCTATAATACTTCAGCTGTTCGTCTGTTAAATGAAATCGGTTTGGATAATGCCTTTCAATTTGTCGATAAATTTAATTTTCAATCACTAGTTCCACAGGATAAGACCTTTGCAGCAGGATTAGGGGGTCTTAATTATGGTGTAACTGCATTGGAGCTGGCTGACGCCTATACAAGCTTTATAGATGGAAGTTATATGAAAGCCAGAAGTATTCGAAGTATTACCGATGCAGGTGGACATGTTCTTTATAGCTGGCCAACAGACAAAGAAATCGTTTGGACTGGTAAAACAATAGGCAATATTCGTTCATTACTACATGATGTAGTGACAAGCGGGACTGGACGAGGAATCATTTCTAATTCTGCCTATATTGGGGCTAAAACAGGAACAACCAATGATTACAAAGACTTTTGGATTGCAGGGTTAACTAACGAATACACAACTGCTGTTTGGATCGGATTTGATAATCCTTCGTCCATGCAATCTCTCCAGAATGACAAAATCCATTTTAAAATTTTTAATACAATAATGAATTAAGAGGCATGACTTTTAACAGTCAGTGCCTCTTTTTTAATTTCCAAAGGGTAAGCTTGCTAATACCCCATTATAAAGCTTCAACACAACATAACAAATGAATGTGATAAAAATGGCCCAAAATAGAATTTCAAAAAAAATCAGACCCACAGTTCCACCTAATGATAAAAACTGACTCATCTTGTATATGTTATAAATAAAATAACTAAAGATTGTCACTACAAAAATACTAAGTAAGATAAGAATAGATTGTATGCCAAATACTGAAAGCAATGCCCCAAAGAAAAAGATGAGGTAGCCTCCTCTAGCAGCACTAATCATTTCCCCATTATTATGCTTTGAGAAAAACAGCATTCCTACTTCATGAATCGTTTCTCCTATTAATTTCAATGCTGAAAATAGCATAAAAAAACAAAGAGCAAATACACTTAATAACAAAAGGCGTAATTCTAAATCTGTTAAAAACTCCCGCATCCCCGCATATACGCCGATAGAGGTTAAAAATGCTAATGATTCTCCTACCAAATAAATTCCGAAAGTTAAACTAAATAAAATTACAGAAAATAACGGTAAATAACCATACAAATATGGATTTTTCATGACAATTTCCTCTAAACTAAATTTTTTCTACCTATTTATAATAACGGGTAAATAATAAGGTTATCAAGTTCATACTATTCTCACCCAAGTGAAAACAGGGATAATAAATGTTATAATCTTTAGTATTCGAGATAATTCATTGATATTTTTTATTTTTTTGAAAGGGGGATTATTTTTGTTTCAAGTATTTTGTATTTTCATTCCATTACTAGCTGCAATTTTCATGCCTTTCTTCTTTAAGAAAATCAGTTCAATACATACGGGATGGTTTGTTTTAGTCGTACCAGTCTTTCTTGTTATTTACTATGCTACCTTTGTACCGGCTATCTCTAAAGGAGATACAATCATTGAACAGTTAGAATGGATACCATCACTTGGAATATCGTTCGTTTCCTATCTCGATGGGTTGAGCTTATTGTTCTCTTTACTCATCTCTGGGATTGGAGCACTGGTTGTTCTTTATTCAATTTACTATTTAGATCGTACTAGAGAGAAGTTGCATAACTTTTATATCTACTTATTAATGTTCATGTGTGCGATGCTTGGTGTCGTTCAATCAGACAACATGATGACGCTATATCTATTCTGGGAATTGACTTCGATTTCCTCATTCTTATTAATTGGCTATTGGAACAACCGTGACAAGTCTCGATTCGGTGCACTTAAATCTACCATGATAACAGTAGCCGGTGGGATGATGATGCTAGGGGGATTCGTATTACTCTCCATTATGGGAGATACATTCTCTATTCGCGAATTGATTGCCCAAGCACCAGAGCTTGTAACAAATGATCTATTTGTAGTTGCACTTGTTTTAATATTACTCGGGGCATTTACAAAATCAGCCCAATTCCCATTCTATATTTGGTTACCAGATGCAATGGAAGCGCCAACACCAGTTAGTGCCTACCTTCACTCAGCAACAATGGTTAAAGCTGGAATTTATCTAGTAGCCCGTTTCACACCTATTTTCGCCCAATCAGAGGTTTGGGTTTGGTTAGTAAGCGCTACTGGTTTACTGACATTATTCTGGGGCTCCTTCTTTGCACTGAAGCAACGAGACTTAAAAGGGATTCTTGCCTTCTCAACTGTCAGTCAGCTTGGTCTAATTATGTCTTTACTTGGCGTAGGAGCAATTGCTTATCATGTAGAAGGTGCAGAATCGTCAATTTTTAAATATGCAGCCTTTGCAGCAATTTTCCACCTTATAAATCATGCTACCTTTAAAGGAAGCTTGTTTATGATTGCGGGGATTGTGGACCATGAAACTGGTACTCGTGATATCCGAAAGCTAGGTGGATTAATGAGTATCATGCCAGTCAGCTTTACTGTTGCTATTATAGGAAGCTTCTCAATGGCGGGCTTGCCTCCATTTAATGGATTCTTAAGTAAAGAAATGTTCTTAACTGCCATGATCTCAATCGCCCAATTTGATTTATTTAATTTCTCAACATGGGGTATTTTATTCCCTATTATAGCTTGGATCGCTAGTGTATTTACATTTATTTACAGCTTCTACTTTGTATTTAAAACATTTACTGGAAAAGGAAATATCGAGGAATTACCACATAAACCACATGAAGCACCTGTGGGGATGTTAATTTCACCAGTTATTTTAGCTGGTTTAGTAGTTGTATTATTCTTTATCCCAAACATCCTTGCAGATACTTTCATTAAACCAGCAGTAATGGCTATTCAGCCTTTCCTATACAGTAGTCCAGAACAGATTAATATCCATGTAGCTGCATGGCATGGAGAAATTACAACAGAATTATATATGACATTTGGTATCATTGCTTTAGGACTGGTATTATACTTAACGCTAGCTAAATGGCAAAAAATGTACAATCTATTCCCTTCAAAATTAACCTTGAACAATTTATATGACTTTGTTATCTATGAGTTATTTGACAAATGGGTTGCACGCTTATCTGGGCAATATATGACTGGATCAATCCGACGTTATTTAAGCTATATGCTCGGGTCAATTGCCATCATAGTTATTGCAACTTTATTTATTCAGGATGCATTTAGAGTAAGCTTTGAAGATGCTTCACCAATACGTCCACATCAGATTATCGTAATTCTTGTTTTAGTTGTAGGTACAATTACAACTGTGTTTGCAAAATCGAGAATTACTTCAATTGTTGCATTAGGATTAGTGGGATACACTGTTTCGCTGTTCTTCGTAATGTTTAACGCACCAGATTTAGCACTTACACAATTAGTAATTGAAACGATTTCAGTAGCACTATTCTTACTTGCTTTCTATCACCTTCCTCAGTACAGGAAGGAGGAGGAACGAACTCGTTTTAGATTTAGTAGAGCGTTTGTATCTATAGCAGTTGGTGTAATGGTAACGCTTGTTGCTCTTTCAGCTCATTCTCAAAAATTTATCGGTTCTATTTCTGAGTACTATAAAGAAACAGTGTATTCCTTAGCAGGTGGAGGAAATATTGTAAATGTAATTTTAGTGGATTACCGCGGATTCGATACATTATTTGAGGTTGCTGTTTTAGCCATTGCCGGTATTGGTATCTTTGCAATGATTAAGCTTCGCTTGAGCACGAAAGGAGATAAACTATGAAAACAAATGATGTAATTATGCAGTTTACTGCTAAACTTGTCTTTTTCATAATTTTCTTCTTCGCCGTTCACTTATTCTTTGCTGGTCACTATACGCCTGGTGGAGGTTTTGTTGGGGGCTTAGTAACAGCAAGTGCGATTGTTCTACTAATTATTGCATTTGACTTAAAAACGGTTCAAACGATTCTGCCGATCAATTATATTAATATGGTTGCAATCGGTTTAATTCTTGCATTAGGTACAGCTGCATTTTCCATGTTTACTGGTAAACCATTTTTCACACATTACTACGATTATTTCAATTTACCTATTTTAGGAAAAACATCTCTTCATACCGCAGCTTTATTTGATTTAGGTGTATATTTGGTTGTTGTTGGTGTGACGATGACCATTATTCAAACGATTGGGGAGGATGAATAATGGAGATAGTTATGGCATTTGTTTGTGGATTTCTATTTATGGCTGCTGTTTACTTAATACTCTCTCGTAGTCTTCTCCGAATTATTATTGGAACTGGATTATTGAGTCACGGTGCACATTTACTGATTTTAACAATGGGAAGCTTCAAAGGTACTGTCCCACCTGTTTTAAGTGATGGTGTAACAGATTTCGCCGATCCGCTTCCACAAGCGTTAATCTTAACAGCTATTGTTATTAGTTTCGGTGTTACAGCCTTTTTCTTAGTTCTTGCCTACCGTGCATATTCTGAACTAAAAACAGATGATATGTCGTTAATGAGAGGAAGTGAAGAAAATGAGTAACTTTCTTTTACTGCCTATAATTATTCCCTTTTTCTTCGCCATGCTATTGCTGTTCGGGCAGAAGAATATTGCTTATCAACGTATTACAACTTTATTAGGGCTTGTAATTTCTATCATTTGTGCAATTGGTCTTGTATCAAATGTTTATATGGACGGTCCTCAAACCGTCACTCTCGGAAATTGGCCAGCACCTTTTGGTATTACAATGATGGGAGATATGGTTGCTTCAGTTCTAATGCTAACAACCTTAGTAATTTCTCTCTTCATAGTATGGTATGGATTTGGCTCTATCGGAAAAGAACGTGAGCAATTCTTCTATTATCCTGGGATTATGTTTATTATCACAGGGGTAAACGGAGCCTTTACTACGGGGGATATATTCAACTTATTCGTATTCTTTGAAGTATTATTAATGGCTTCTTATTTATTGATTGTACTTGGTGGAGAGAAAGCACAGCTTCGTGAATCCATTAAATATATTTTAGTGAATGTGATCTCGTCTGCACTATTTGTAGTAGCAGTTGCTTACCTCTACTCAGTTGTAGGTACGCTAAGTATGGCAGATATTTCACTTAAGATTGCTGAAATAAACCAACCAGGGATTATTACTGTGATTGCTGTTTTATTCTTGTTAGTGTTCGGTATGAAGGCTGCGATTTTCCCGTTATACTTCTGGTTACCAAGCGCTTACTCTGCACCACCTATTCCGGTTCTTGCGTTATTTGGTGCTTTACTAACTAAAGTCGGTGTTTATGCTATTACACGTACATACACGTTATTCTTTACACATGACTTATCCTATACACATGAGTTACTACTCATCTTAGCTGTTGTTACTATAATAGCTGGATGTATTGGAGCACTTGCTCACTTCGATGTGAAACAAATTATTATTTACAATATCATCATTGCAGTTGGTGTTATTCTATTCGGTGTAGCTCAGATGAACGAAGTAGCTTTACAAGGAGCATTTGTTTATCTAATCCATGACATGATTATTAAAGCTGCATTATTTATGTTAATAGGCATTGTGATTTATGTAACCGGTACGTCTAATTTACGAAAAATGGGTGGTCTAATTCAAACTTATCCTACACTAGGCTGGTTCTTCTTAATAGCTGGCTTTGGTTTAGTAGGGGTACCTCCCTTAAGTGGATTTGTAGGAAAACTACTTATTATTCAAGGTGGGTTTATAGCTGGTAACACATGGTCTACCTTAGTAGTATTAGCATCCAGTATTATTGTACTTCTATCTGTTATGCGTATCTTTATCTATGCTTTCTGGGGAGAGCAAGGACAGCTTTCTACTGACGTACAAAAAAGAAAGTATAATCGTATGTTTATTCCAACAATGCTTTTAGTAATTCTTTCGATTTTCTATGGTATCGGTGCAGAATGGCTAAATCCATTTATGAGTGATGCAGCTAAAATTTTAATGGATCCATCTATTTATACTGATGCAGTTATGAAAGGAGGAGAATAAATGTCCTTTCAAATCTTACTAAATCTATTTTTAGCTTTTTTATGGATGTTTTTATCCTCTAATTATTCCTTGTCTCGCTTTATAATTGGTTTCTTGTTAGGACTAGCGCTCATTATCGCTTTCCGCAAATTCTTTAAATCTAGACTCTATATTGACCGAGTTTGGTCTGTTATTAAGCTATCCTTCCTCTTTATAAAGGAGTTAATCTTAGCAAATGTTTCTGTTTTAGTTTTAGTACTGAGACCAAGACTAGAATTACAGCCAGCTTTCTTTAAATACGATACAAAGTTAACAGAGGATTGGGAGATTACTTTGCTTTCAAGCTTGATTACCCTTACTCCTGGTACTGTAGTTGTCCATGTTTCAGATGATTCAAAATCATTATATATCCATGTACTTGATAGTAATGATATTGATGAAACAATTGATTCTATTAAAAATACATTCGAAAAAGCGATATTGGAGGTGAGCCGTTCATGACAACTTTTATTTGGGTAGCAATTATTATTATTGTCTTATCCATCGTTGGCCTGGTGTATCGTCTTGTGAAGGGCCCGACCCCTTCTGATCGCGTTGTGGCATTAGATGCAATTGGTGTTGCTCTAATCTGTTTAGTTGGTTTGTTTTCAATCATCGTTGATACAAGTTTCTTTTTAGACATAATTTTACTGTTGGCGATCCTATCTTTCATCGGTACAATTGCCTTCTCTAAATATATAGAGAAAGGAGATATTATTACCCGTGACAATTCTCGCTAATATCTTAATTATTTTCTTTATCAGTTTAGGGGTACTATTCCTCGTTGTAGCTGCTATTGGCTTGTTTCGCTTACCAGATCTTTATACGCGCGCGCATGCAGCCTCTAAAAGTGCTACATTAGGTGTTATGTCTATATTGCTCGGTGTTTTCTTCCACTTCTGGTTAATGGAAAATCATTTTAACCCGACGATTCTATTAGGGGTATTATTCCTGTTTATAACAGGTCCTGTAGGTGGACATATTATGAGCCGCTCCTCTTATATAGCTGGAGTTAAACCGTGGGCTGGAACAGTACGAGACGACTTGAAGCCTGAAATTGAACGTATGAAAAAAGAACAGAATATTAAATAGAATGAAAAAGAAGTGCGAATTTTTAGGTTCGCACTTCTTTTTATTTACCAGTGTCTTCTGTAAGGACCGCGTCTTTGTGGGAATCTTGGGTATCCATAGTATGGATACGGCTGATAAGGATAAGGTCTACCGAAGCCTCTATTATCAGGAACGATTACGTTACCAAGTAAACCACCTAAGAATCCGCCTAGAAATGGATATCCAAACTCAGAAAATCCACCGCCATATCCACCATAACCACCATAATAATTTACCAATAACATCTACCTCCTTTTCATTAATAACTTATGTTAGAAATGAAAAGTAAGGTATGCTATATGCCCACTAGACTTAAAGTTCTCAAAAAGTAAGATATTTAATTGTTTTGTTCGCCTAATCGTTCTACAAACGTTGCGAGAGTTCTTACCATCACACCTGTCGCTCCCTTTGGCCCTAAATCATGCGCATTTGAAGCATTTGAAGTTCCAGCAATATCTAGATGAATCCATGGTGTTTCCTCTACGAATTCACCGACAAAGCCACCACCAAAAATCATATGACCATCACTGCCCGGTGAGTTATTTAAATCAGCTACATCTGATTTGCGAATGCGCTTTTTATCTTTTTCTGTTAAAGGCATTCCCCAAACAAATTCACCAGTCTCAATGCTAGATTCGATGAATGCATCGAAGAACTCTTCATTATTTGTTAGAGATCCTGTTTTATCGAATCCTAGCGCTGTGATAACCCCACCTGTCAAAGTAGCTACATCTATTAAGTAGTTAGCTCCCTGCTGCTTTGCATATGTCACAGCATCTGCCAGTACAAGGCGCCCTTCTGCATCAGTATTTAATACTTCCACTGTTTTGCCACTATACATTGTAATGACATCATCTGGTTTAAAGGCTTCACCAGAAATCATGTTATCAGTTGATCCGATAACGGCTACAACGTTTTTATTTGGTCGTACTTCCCCAATAATTTTCATAGCTCCCAGGACAGCTGCTGCTCCCCCCATATCGCCTTTCATACCAACCATACCAGTTTTCGTTTTAATAGAATAACCACCTGTATCGTAGGTTACACCCTTCCCAACTAGACCAATAACATCTTCCCATTTTTCAGTTGCTTGGTATTTAATCGTGATTAGACGAGGCTCTTCAACAGACCCTTTATTGACGCTTAAGATCCCGCCCATACCAAGCTCTTCTAGTTCAGTTTTTGTTAGGATTTCAATCTCAAAATCATATTGTTTTGCTAATTTTTCAGCATAATTGCCAAGCTCAGTTGCTGTTAATAAGTTTGGAGGTAAATTTACTAAGTTACGTGCTTCGTTTACAGATTCTGCATAGATTTTACCAACCTCATAAGCTGCCGCAATCTCATCAATATCTCCATTTGTTACAAAATGTACTGTATCCATATATACATCAACTTCATTGGATGTTGTTTTATAGTTAGGTGTTTGATAGAATCCTAGACCAGCTCCTTCAGCAAATAAAAAGGCAATCGTCTCCTCATCAATTGGGTTTGCTGTGAAGGATTCTAACCAAATAGAAACTTCATTTACTTTTAAAGCTCGTAGTTGCTTCCCAACAATCCCAAAAGTCTCTCTTAGTTCATTTTCAGTTAATGTTTTTGTATCACCTAATCCAACGAATAAAACACGCTTCAGCTGACCATTTTGACCTGTATAAGGAAGCTTCGTTAATTTCTTTCGATCTGTGTCGATATCACATGTACGAATCCAGTCTTCAACACTTTCACCGTAGAACGAAACGAAATCCTTCCACCCTTCAATGTGATCACAATTTTTCTGTACCCCTACGATAAGTACTTCGGTATTTACCTGATTAAAGGTTTTTGCTTCTTTTACAATTTTCATTTTTAAAATTCCTCCATTTTTACCGCTACTTTATATGTACTACTTTCCCAAATTGGGTATGAATGTATCTATATTCATTATAGTAAAGATATACCTAATTTTCGAATATTTCAAATTACGAATTGGTATATGTTGAAATTACATCGTTCGGATATGCTATACTTTAGACAAAGATAAGAAAGGTAGGGATTGTTAGTTTTGGCACTCCTTCAAAATACACCAATACTTTTATCCATTTTTTCAATACTATTTGCGCAATTTATAAAAGTCCCTATTCATTTAATTGCGACAAAAAAGTTAGATTGGTCTTTAATGACCTCAACTGGTGGAATGCCAAGTTCTCATTCGGCAGCAGTGACAAGTCTCGCTACAGCAGTAGGCTTTGAAACTGGAATGGACTCCCCAATCTTTGCAGTAGCTGCAATGTTTGCTGCGATAGTTATGTATGATGCCACTGGTGTACGTTGGCAAGCTGGGCAGCATGCAGTAATTATCAATCGTATACGAAATGAGTTAACAGTCTTTTTCAACGAAGTAAAGCATTGGCCAGAAAAAAATGAAGATGAGAAAATAAAAGAGTTAAAAACATTATTAGGACATAAGCCGAGTGAAGTTTTCATGGGCGCTTTAACTGGAATCTTAGTATCTGTTCTATTTTATAATTTGTTCTAATAATTTTATGTACAAAAAAAACTGACCCGAATTGGCGTCAGTTTTTTTGTTAGAACATACGATATCCTGCTTTTCGAAGGTAAATCATCACAATACCTGCAACAATTGCCCCTGCAAAACCACCAATCAAAATTGTGATATCTACAACCTGCAATGCTTGCAGCTTATCTAATAATGCTGGAAAAGCAGTATTTGCTTTAAAAATATAATCTAAAAAGCTAACTTCATCAATAATAAATATAACCACGATTGGGTAAACGATTGCCATTAACCAAGTCATACGTAGCAACATGTTTAATAAGAAACCGATTCCAAAAAACATGACGAAGAAAAGTACGACTGAGATGATTAACTGGACTAACGATACTGAACCACTCATTTTATGTATAACCTCCGTTTTCCTCTCATTAGTTTACATGATAAAAGCCCTCCTTTCAAATATAAATACAGTTGCAACAGAGCTAGATATGAACAACTTCTGAACTTTTGCTATGCTCAGAATCGGTGTGAATGCTGCTACTTATTAAAGAATAATCGATAAGAAGAATATTCAAAGACATCGCCAGGATTGATGCCATCTTTTTTAAAGAGCTGATGATGAATCAACTCATGGCTTGCCATTTCCTCCAGCATTACAGAAGCCTCACCACTATCAACAAGCTCTTCAACAGATAGCCAGCAAGCTTCCGATACTTCAGATTCTTGTATTTTGATAAATTGTTCTCCATCTGTCGGTATACAATAGAAAATCGCCATATTATCACTTATTTCCCCACGAATAACACCCGTACGGAAACCAATCAAGCCGGACACCTCACATTGTATCCCAGTCTCTTCTAATACCTCTCGCACTACTGCCTCATCTGCCGTCTCCCCAACCTGTACAAAACCAGCAGGCAATGACCATATGCCTTTAAGCCCACTATACGTCTTCTTCACCACAAGCCACTTGCCGTCCCCATTAATGACTACTCCAGCAACCCCAAGCCATACCTTCCCACGATCCTTTTTCATTTGCTTCCTCCTCGTTTCTATTAATTTATCTGTTATTGTTAGTATACGCTTAAGTAGGAGAGTTTAAGAAATGAAAAAACCTTCTGCAAGGGAGTTATTGCCTTTTGAGAAGGTTGAATTTATTTAGATTAAGTTTAATAGTTTTTTAATCTTTAATAAATAGTTTTCATAGTTTGAGGTTTGTGTAAACTTCTTAAAATATTCAAAGAAGTATTTGCCTGACTTTAAAGTACTTTCGAGAAATTCAAATTCTGGTAAGATAAATTCTTTTGAATCAATTTTATTAATAAATAAAGTTGAATTCCCACACGCTCTTTTAATCGAAATTCCCTCGGGCTCTATCATCTTTGCTTCACCATTATTAATATACTCCTCAAGCCAATCGATAGTTATTACCCATCTAAGAACTAAGTAATTCCGAAAATCCTCATTGAATAATTCTTCTTCATTATAAGTGAGTTTAATAAAGCCATAGGTTGTATCCAGATGCTTTTTAATTATTACAGATAGCTCCTTAGCATTATTACCACTGAGAATGAGTGCATCAAAATTCAAATTTGAACTAACTGAAGATGGGAATAATTCAGCATTCGGACCACCAAGGACTATACTTTCGACTTTTATTGGCATTATTTTTTACTACTTTCATAATAAAATTTTCATTTTAAATCTATTTATTTCTTTCAAGAAAGTAAAAAGCCTTTCAATTCCTAACGTTTCGTAAAACATCGAATCAAAGAGGCTCTTAACTCAAATCTCATTTATCTAATTTTTGGTGATATAATTCTATTGAACATTTCAAAGTAAGATAAATTATTACTCACAAACCTCCGGCGTACCTTCAACTTTAGCTGTTCTAAACGAAGTACCACAGCCACATGAAGCAATGGCATTTGGATTATTGATGGTAAAACCGCCACCCATTAACGATTGTTTGTAGTCAATTTCCGTACCCATTAAGATTGGTGCGTCTTCACGGGAAACAAGAATTTTCAAACCGTGTTGCTCATCTATATAATCATCTTCACCTTGGCTCTGGTCAAAATTCATGCCATATGAAAGACCGCTACACCCTCCACCATGGATTGTTACACGTAAAAAAGAGCCTTCTTCTTCATTATGCTTTTGCATTTCTTTCACACGTACTGAAGCAGCTTCAGATAAGTTAATTACCTTCTTTTCACTTGTCATCCCATTCACCTTCCTTCTACCTATATAATATCAAGGAGCAATACAAAAATAAAGATATGTGCACTCAGTGCTACAATATGCATTCACAATAATTCCCAATACATTATCATTATAATAATACTAACCAAACTCATAAATAGGTCAATTTATTCACTACTTTCTAGTATGCAGATGATATAATAGTCTTAATATAAAATAAATGGGAGGGGTCAAACTATATGGAATTATCACCTTTCTATGAGAAAAAAGTTGAGTGTATCTGCTGTAATAAAGCATTTACTACAACGAAAATTCGTTCTAAGCTAGTTAAAGTTGAAAGTACCGATACTGATTTTTGTCCAACTTATTCTGAAACATCTGTGCCAGCTTTATACTACAATGTTTTTGTCTGTGAGCATTGTGGCTTTTCTTTTACTGAAGACTTTTCTAAATATTTTGGCCCTAGTATTAAAGAACAAATTCTAGAGCAGATTTCAAAAAAATGGGTGCCACGCAGCTACAACCATGAACGCTCACTTGCAGAGGCATTAGAAACTTATAAATTAGCATTTGTTTGTGGGTCAATCAAAAAAGAAAAATTCATCACGCTTGCCGGACTTACATTAAGAATTGCCTGGATTTATCGCAAGCTTCAGAATGTTACCCAAGAACAACGATTCCTTAAAATCGCTCGCGATCAATATATTGAATCTTACTCAACTGAGGATTATGCCTCAACCCAGATGTCAGATACGCGAGTTATATATATGATCGCAGAGCTTTCCAGAAGAATTGGCGATTTGGATTTAGCAACTCGCTACTATTCTAAAATAATCGAGAACCAACGTGTTGGCGGTGAAGCAAAAGTAATCGAAATGGCTAAAGAACAATGGCAGCTTGTTCGAGAAGAGCGTGAAAAAGTTAGAGCAGCTGAGGCTGTTTAAAATAAGATGTCTTAAAAGTTATAGTAGTAACTTTTGAGGCATTTTTTTGTGGAGGAAATTAATGATGGATTGGAGATGGGTTTGTTTTATTTTGATTTGAAACTACCGATGCGTTTCGTCCCCTTCATGAAACGCGTTTTGAGCTGCGATTATCCATCCGATACACTTCATCCCCTCTATGAACTCATTACTCACTAACCAAGGTCTCCTTTCACGTTTCATTCCCTTCATGAACGCGTTCTAAGCTATGATTACCCTTCCAATGCACTTCATCCCTTCGATGAAACGCATTTCACACTAACCATAATCTCCCTTCACGTTTCACCTCCTGCATGAAAGGTGTTTCGATCTTCGATTACCCTTCCGTTGCACTTCCTCCCCCATCAACCGCATTAAAATTTACTCTCTCCTCCCCAACCAGTCAAACCAACAAAAAAAAAGCCCGATTCAGAAAACTTCACCGTTTTCCGAATCGGGTTTCATTATATTCTTTATATTAGAATACTTGCTCTACTTCGATGATTCCTGGTACTTCTTCTAATAGTGCACGTTCGATACCAGCTTTTAGAGTGATTGTAGAACTTGGGCAGCTTCCGCATGCACCTAATAGGCGTAAACGAACGATACCGTCTTCAACGTCTACTAATTCACAGTCTCCTCCATCGCGTAGTAAGAATGGACGTAATTTATCTAAAACTTCTTGTACTTGTTCTTTTTGTTGTTCTAAATCTGTCATTTCCCTCGACTCCTTTCATTAAAATAATTATAATGTGAAGAAAGAAAAAAATCCATAATTTGAGTTCATGAAAGGTTGATTCTATGAAAGAAAATAATCCCATTATTGAAGTTTTTGGTGCCGAAGTGATTTGTGCTAGCTGTGTCAATGCTCCATCTTCAAAAGATACATATGAATGGCTACAGGCTGCAATCAGTCGAAAATTCCCAAAGGACTCGTTTTCTATTCGCTATATCGATATTGAACAGCCTTTAGAGAACGAGCGTGATAAGGAATGGGCAGAACGTATTCAAAATGATGAGTTCTTTTATCCACTGGTTCTTATCAACGGTGACGTCATCGGTGAAGGATATATTCAAATTCAACCAATCTTCTCTACATTAGAAAAACTTGGATTTGTAGCAACTGAATAAAATCTTACTTAACTAAACAAAATCTCTATAGGCTCGTTAAGCTTTAATGTAACAAGTTTATAGAGATTTTGTATTTTTTTATTATGCTTCAGTTAATTGAAAATTATTTGTTCTTATTGAGAATCGTTTTGGCGTTTATACATCCAAAGTAGACCTGATTTCATTAAACGAGCAATACGACCTGTTACTGTTGTATCTGCTAAATGAACAAAGCCTTGTTTCTTCCCTAAAGAACCCATGAAACCTTTAAGCTTGATTGGTGGCATTTTTTCAGGAAGTGGTTCGTTTCTCCAACGCTTACTTAATACTTTGACAATACGCTCCGCTTGTTCTTCAGCTAGCTGGGCGCTTGCTGGTAAGTCCGATGAAGCACAGTCTCCAACTACGAAAACATTCTCATCATCTAATAGGTGGAAATATTGGTTCACGATTGGACGACCTTTGCGATCCTTTTCTGCATCCATATTGCGTACAATTTCAACTGGTTGAACGCCAGCTGTCCAAACAACAGCATCCACTTCTATCACTTCTTCATGATTGTAGAGCTTCGTTGGTTCAACTTTAGTAATGTTTGACTCAGCAATTACTTCAACATCATGCTTGATAAACCAATCTTTTACATAGTTACTTAATTTCTCAGGGAAATCACGTAAAATACGTGCTGAACGGTCAAATAATTTAATTTTTAAATCTGAACGACTTTCACGTAATTCACTTGCTAGTTCAATTCCACTTAATCCAGCTCCAACGATACCAACAACCGAGCCTGGTGGCAGACCTAACAGCTTTTCAAAAGTTTTGCGTGATTTAGCGATTGTTTGAATGCTATAGCTATTTTCTTGTGCTCCTGGTACGTTGTGGTAGTCATCCTCACAGCCAAGACCAATTACTAAGTCATCATAAGAAATTGTTTGGCCATCCTCTAGATAAACAACTTTTTCTTTGCGATCAATATTAGTAATTTCACCATAAACTCGTTTTAAGCGATCATGCTCTGGGAAACTAACACGAACATTTTTGTCTGTTGTCGTACCTGCTGCTAATGCATAAAACTCTGTTTTTAAGCTATGGTGTGGTGTTCTATCAACTAAAGTTATCATTGTATCTTCTGGAAAGTTATTTGGTAATAGGCGCAGTAAAATACGCATATTTCCGTAACCTCCACCTAGTAAAACTAGTTTTCTCATAAAATACTCTCCTATATCTGATGTCGATTGTTTAAGTAAAAATCGTTCACAATTTATCCATAAAGAGTATAACTTATTGTGAGATGTTTCACAATATCTTTATCTAATTTTTTGTGAAAAGTTTCACAAAAACTCATTCATTGACGAAAGCTAAAAAACAGAGTAGAGTGTCTAGTGAGGTGACAACGGCGTGAATCCATTAGTAGAGTTTTGCATTAGTAATCTAGCAAATGGTGCTCAAGAAACCTATGATGTTCTAGAAAATGATCCAGAGATCGATGTTCTCGAATATGGGTGCTTAAGCTACTGTTCATTATGCGACCAAAATTTATACGCACTTGTAAATGGTGATATCGTAGAAGCTGATACACCTGAAGAATTGACTAAAAAAATCTATCAATACATTGAAGAAAATCCTCTTTTCTAAGGAGGATCATTCATATTGAAAAATTCCGCGCACAATTGTACGCGGAATTTTATTTTATACGATTTCTAGCTCTTCTATACAATAAGTAGGCTTATTGTCCTTTTGTAAAACAATCTCCGTACTCACTACCCCAGTATTAACATGAATCGTATCGCAGCCAAATCGGATCCCACATAATATATCGGTATCATAATTGTCTCCAATCATCACCATTTCATCCTTTTTGAATCCATACTCTTCCTGAATCACTTCAAGCATAACTGGCGAAGGCTTTCCTACAAAGATTGGCTCCACTTGCGCTACATTTGCTACCAGACGTACAAAGGAGCCGTTCCCCGGAAGAAATCCTAGCTCACTAGGAAAACGAATATCTTCATTTGTTCCTACTAATTTTGCCCCTGCCTGGAGTGCAAGGGATGCCTTTACTAACTTCATGTAGTCTACTGTTCGATCTATTCCCATGACAACCACATCTGGTCGTGCTTCATCAGTATCCACAAGATTTAATCCCTCTGCCTCCAAAGCCGATTTGATACCATCAGATCCAATCATAAAAATAGTTGCATCCTTATAATGCTGTGTAACATACTTTGCAGTTGTTAAAGCACTGCTATATATTCTATGGGTAGGTGTATCAATTCCAATATCGGCTAAAACCTTTTGTAATTGCCCTGGTGTTTTTGAGGAATTATTTGTTACGAAAAAATACTCTAGCTGTTCTTTTTGCAGCTGATGAATAAATCGAACAGCAGAATCAATTCCCTTTTTCCCACGATAAACAGTTCCGTCTAAATCAAAACAATAGGCTTTATATTTTTTCATTCAGCATTCTCCGGTAAAAATGCTGAAACCGGACCAAGCTCGTTTTCTAAATAGTTAGTTACAAGTGGTGTGAACTGTTTAATGGCCTCTAAATTGTCTGTAAGCACTTTCAGAACAATTTGGTTATCTACTTGTACAAATTCACGCACTAGCATTTTACGCAAGCCCACAACCTCTTTAAAAGGCATTTCCATCTCAGAAGTAATTACTTTTTCATCTAACAGGATTTCGATAATATCTTCATAGCTTCCTGGGTCACGCATGATGAATCCATCGATTATTAAGTTCCCTACATCCATTAAGGCTTCCATTGTATTATGACCAATACGTTGTAAAGCTAGGGCTGTAATATCATTCTGTAACCAATTCTGTTCTTTTTCAAAAATAGTAATTAGCTCGTCTAGGTGCTTTAAAGTTACTGAAATTTTATTACGATCTACAAAATACATAAATGGTTCCCCCATTATTTAAAGTTGATAGTTATTTCCCTTATATAGTAACATATTCTTTATAGTTGGAAGGAGTCCTATACAAAATGGAGCGTTTTTTCTTATATGATGATGTAGAAGAGTCAAAAACAAGATTTGTCAGCTTTACTGGCAAAAAATTACGTTATGATTTAGCGATTATGCAATCCTCTCGTTTTTTCGGGAAGGTATTAGTTTTAGATATGCAAATGGGTCGCTTTGCGATTATCGGCCCAGATGATGTAGAAGAACCTGGATATCTGGAGCACGTCTTCAACAAAACTGAAGAAGAAGCTGAGGATTTACGTGAGTATCTAAATGAATTATTGGCTTAAAAAATGACACTTGATGTTTTCCATCGAGTGTCATTTTTCTTTCTATGATGCCTCTTCTACTGTCATTTCAGTCTTTACTGGTCTTTTTAACGGTGTGAACAATGTAATCAGTAAAGCAAGAACCGCTAAAATTGCCATAAAGTAATAGGCGTCTCCTGAAGCAAATATTGATGACAATGCTTTAATGCCCTCTGTTGTACCTTGAGCACTTAAATCCACTGCATAGTTTGTTTGTTTTCCTGTATAAATTGTGACAATTATTGCTGTACCAATCGCACCAGCAATTTGACGGACTGTATTATTTACTGCAGTACCATGTGTTACTAGCTCCTTCGGTAAGGCATTTAAAGCTGCTGTATTTAATGGCATTGTTATAAAACTTAACCCAATACGTAAGAAAATCGTACGAATCATTAGGAATGTAAAGGTTGTTGTTTCACTTAAGTCAGTTACAACCCACATTGACGGAATGACGAATAGTAAACCGATTATAAATAAAGGCTTTGCACCGAATCGGTCAAATAATTTCCCAGTAACAGGCGATAATAACGCATTAATAATTGCCCCTGGAAGTAATAATAGACCTGCATCAAATGCCGTAAAACCACGACCATCTTGTAGATAGATTGGTAACAGAATCATATCCGCATATAACATCATCGTAACGATAATGTTAATAAGAGAGGTCATAGTAAATGTTTTATTCTGAAATACACGTACATTTAAGAATGGATCGTTGGAACGTAATTGGTGAATGGTAAAATAAGTTAACACTAACAATCCACCGATAATTTCTGTCAATACCCACACATCATCCCATCCATGACTTCCTGCATTACTAAATCCATATAATACTAGTCCAAAGCCAAGAGTTGAAAGTATCACACTAAATATATCTAATTCAGCTTTAGACCCTTCATTTACATTAACTAAATATTTTAGGGCAAGTAGAATGACAAGAGTAACAAAAGGTATGATGCCAATGAACAACCACCGCCATGATACATATTCAATTAAAAAGCCCGACAAAGTAGGAGCAATTGCTGGCGCGAAGATTAGGGCAATCCCTACAAGCCCCATCGCACTCCCTCGTTTTTCAGGCGGGAATATAAACATAACGATACTCATCATCAACGGCATAATAATTCCTGCTCCAGCTGCCTGAATCATACGACCTGTAAGTAATATCGCAAAATTCGGAGCAACTGCACAAAAAATTGAACCGATTAATAATAATAGCATCGAGCTAAGAAACAATTGACGTGTTGAGAAACGCTTCATTAAAAAAGCGGTTATCGGAATTAAAACACCGTTAACCAGCATGAAGCCTGTTGCCAACCATTGCACCGTTGTTCCATTTACACTGAACACTTCCATAAACTTACTTAGAGCAACATTTAAAATCGTTTGATTTAAAATGGAGATAAACCCTCCAAGTAATAGCACAAAAAGTAATATTTTCTTATTTATTTGTTGAGTCATAACTTATAATAGGCCTCCCTTTACTTTATCAACACAGTGACGATAAAATGAATTGTAGCAACTTTTAAATTAAGAAACCACCAACAGTTTTTCATAAATCGTCAACTATACAACACTTCAAATTAAAGTGTTGATAAACCATTTATTTAATAGATAAAGGAAGGGTTAAAATGTCATCAAAGAAGGAAGATCCTCGTGCCATTCGCTCAAAGCGTTTGTTGAAGGAGGCGGTTATATCTTTATTAATCGAAACACAGAGTATACATGAGTTAACTGTACGAAAAGTTACTGAAAGGGCTGAGTTGAATCGTGCTACCTTCTACTTACATTTCATAGATATGCGTGATTTAATGCGCAACGTGGTATATGATATTTACGATGACCTGTCTATGAAATTATCGCCTTTGCTTCGTATAGAGCGTGGGAGCCAGGAGCATTTACTTACTTTCCTCGATTATTTTTATGAGCATCGAAAGTACTTAGCTGTGTTATTTGAAGAAAAAGCGTTCCAAAGAAAGCTGCATGACTTTATAGTAGAGTTCATTCAAGCAAGACGTGACGCACTCGATATAAATAATGAGGAAGAACTTGTTTCTAGAGATATTATTGCAGCCTCAATTCTTGGCATTTTAATGTGGTGGATTCGAGATGGTAAAAACCATAGCTCCGAATATATCGCAGAGCAAATGTCCGTTTGGCTACTTAGGAAATAATATGATTGACTTCAAAATCGAGTAGGAGGGAGTGATTAACTCCCGACCTCTCACACCACCGTACGTACGGTTCCGTATACGGCGGTTCAATTAAGATGAATAACGCAAAGTTTCGTAACGAACTTGCAGACTTTTCAGCCCTTGGCTTTCCCAATAGGAATTGCCGAGGGTTCTGTGTAATATGGGGCTATTAGAAATGCGCCAGTACCCTTTCCGGGTGTTTCCCCACTCGTATGCTTTTCCAAAAGGAACTTTCAATCGAGTAAGATTTCTGACTCTTGTTCGAGGTTTCTTCCAATTCTTCCATAGACACATCCTTAATCTTCTTTTAATCCAGCTATCTAGTGATTTGAATGTGGAACTTGTATCTGCTAATGCAAAATAACCACACCACCCCATTAGATACTGGTTTAACTTCTCGATTCTGTATTCCATGGAATATGGCATCTTTCTTGAGGTAATCTCTCGTATTTTCATCTTCATTCGGACTAGACTTGTTTTCGCAAGACGAACTTTTGGTTCTTTGTGATTCGTGAAACTAAAACCTAAGAACTTTCGGTTCCAAGGACGATCTACTGCTGATTTCTTTTGGTTTACTTTTAAACGAAGTTTTCCCTCAATAAATCTTTGTACACTCGCCATTACTCTTAACCCCGCACGTTCCGTTTTCACATAAATATTGCAATCATCTGCGTATCGAACGAATTTATGTCCACGTTCCTCCAACTCTTTATCAAGTTCATCTAGAACTACGTTTGAAAGTAGAGGACTTAAAGGTCCACCTTGTGGTGTTCCTTCTTCTGTACTTGAAACCACTCCATTTATCATGACACCGGCTTGGAGGTATTTACGAATAAGTTTTAATAAAGGTTTATCTGAAATTCGTTTCGTTAATGTTGCCATTAGTCGGTCATGATTAACCTTATCGAAGAATTTCTCTAAATCCATGTCAATTACCCATCGATAACCTTCCTTTAAATAACCCTTTGCTTTCCGAACGGCGTCATGGGCGCTCCGATTTGGACGGAATCCATAACTGTGGTCCGAAAATGTTTCGTCATATTCCTTCGATAAAATCTGCGAGATAGCTTGTTGAATCAAACGGTCTGTCACGGTTGGGATACCTAGTAAACGCACACCACCATCTGGTTTCGGGATTTCGACTCGACGTACTGGTTGCGGTTCATAGGTTCCATTCAAAATCTGCGATTTAATGGTTTCCCAATTTTCGAGCATGTGCTGTCGTAAGGTTTGTACGGGCATCATGTCTACTCCATGGCTTCCTTTATTCGCTTCAACTCGCTTTAGCGCTTGTATCATATTTTGCCGTTCAAGAATTTGATTCAACATCACCATTTCGTTCCTTTCCGTGATTAGCTTATCTTCTTATGCCCATCTGAACTCCACCCTCCGCAAATACCCTCGTGGGATTCACCACTACTTTCTAAGCGTGAGGTTTCTCTGTTTTCTGTGCTCATTCATTCTAGATGGAAAGCCAAGGGCTAATCTCTCTTAATTGTTCAGTCCTTCCGACTGGTTCTAGACCCAATCGTACTATGACCTCTGCTGACTTCTGATGATTCAGCTACTTGTCACCAAGTAGGTTATGAAGGGTACTTCATGTTTCCATCAGACCTCCCCGGGTAAGCACATGCACTTTCACACCATCTATCCGCCTCATTTACTAGGTATGACCTTCGACAGAAAGGACTTTGTTTTGTCTTGCAAACTCATCCAGTCGTAACTAGCCTTGTATGAGATTCGTGTTCCTCGGACCGGTGTTTTGCCTCCAGCTTCCTTCAGATTCCGCGTCGCCACGGACACCCTTGCTCTTGGCTAACCTCTACTTCTGTCTTCGGGGTTCGGGACTTACACCCTATAGTTCATGCGCATGCCGGGCGCACAAGAAAACCACCGCGAGTCAATTTCACTCACGGTGGTACATTTTAGCTTGAAGCTTAGATTACTAAAATCAGCTTTCAACTTCCTCGGGAACTTCTTGAGCTGCTTCAGTAGCAGCATTAGATGTCGATTCTAATTGCCTTGGGGCTTTTCCTGTTTTTCTTAAAATAAAGTAGGCACAGCCAAAATTACAATACTCATATAAGTAATCTTCGAAAGTACTGATTCTCGTATCAAAGGTTGCTTTTTGATTTTTGTCTTCAAAGAAACCCTTCAAACGGAGCTGACCGTATCCCCAATCTCCCACGATATAATCGTACTTCGTTAGGATATCTGAATATCTAGCTAAGAAAGCATCCTCTTTGAAACCCTCTCGGACATTTTCGATAATTTCATAAGTGTATCCTTCTGCAATAATCATCGAAACTCCCCCTATCTTTAAATCCACAAAAAGTTGGCAGTATTTTTTATATTTCTTCAGCTTGTAATTGTCTAGCTTTTGTTGCTTCGTTTACCTGCTCATCTGCATGATAGCTACTACGCACTAATGGCCCAGCTTGACAATGCTTGAAGCCTTTCTCCATCGCAATTTTACGAAGTTTTCCAAATTCAATCGGTGTATAGTATTTTTTAACCGGTAAATGCTTTTTCGAAGGCTGTAGGTATTGACCGATTGTCATAATATCTACATCGTTAGCTCTTAGGTCGTCCATTACCTCTAAGATTTCATCCCATTCTTCTCCTAAGCCAATCATTAGAGAAGATTTTGTTGGAATGTCAGGCTGCATTTCTTTAGCTTTTCTTAAGAATTCAAGTGAACGATCGTATTTTGCACGGGCACGAACTCTTGGCGTTAGTCGTCTTACTGTTTCGATATTATGGTTTAAAATATCTGGTTTTGCATCCATTAATAATTTTAGGTTTTCTTCTAGCCCACCTAAATCAGAAGGTAATACTTCTACAGATGTTTGTGGTGTTTTACGGCGAATTGCACGAACTGTTTCAGCTAGTACGCCTGCTCCGCCATCCTTTAAATCATCACGAGCAACCATTGTAATTACAACGTGTTTTAAATTCATAATTTCAACAGAATCAGCAACACGTTCTGGCTCTGCTAGATCCAATTCGTTTGGTAGACCTGTTTTAACAGCACAAAAACGACATGCACGTGTACATACATCACCTAAAATCATCATTGTAGCCGTTCTGCGTTCACCCCAGCACTCATGGATATTCGGACAACGTGCTTCCTCACAAACTGTGTGCAGGTTTTTCTCACGCATCAACTTCTTTAAGCCTTTATATTCATCGTTCGTATTTAATTTTATTTTTAACCATTCGGGTTTTCGTAAGATTTGCTCTTTCTCGTTAACAGGTTTACTTGTCATTACTATTTTCGCCCCTATCAATAACTTAGCTTATCGAAAAGACCATCTAGAACAATAAGCCTTAGTTGAACTTTTGCAGTTAGGAAAGTTCTACACTTTCTTATCTACTCTATAAAAAATTAAACATACTGATGTCAATGTAACATATTATTACAAGTTATAACAACTAACTTTCGTCAAGTTTAGATATAAATGCCTTTTAAATTATTCAAAATTCTAATTCGATGGGATTGGAACCTCAATCGAAGGCTGTGCTCCATCTCCACCATTCGTATAAATATGTGGGACTTGACCACGCACTAGACCAATTGCAACTGGAATTGTTTGCTCCACTGTCGACTTCTGACTCGCAAATGGGATAATAATTTGAACATTTACCTGCAAATGAATGTTAACCTCGACCTTTGCATTGTTGATACCAAATTCTGTAATGGATGTTGCCACGTCACTTGCAACATTTCCAATGATGTGAAAGCGAATTGGAACTCTCGGACCTAAATTTCCTAGTAAAGGGAGGTTAAGGGCTTGGGCAATTGGAACGAAAAAGACAATCCCATCCCCTTTTTGAATTTCCCTTACATCATATTCGACATTTTCTAAATCAGGTAATTTCGACAGATCTCCTTGTTCAGCTAGCTCCAAATGCTCTTTAACTAAAGCAGTTGTTTCAGCTCGAACCTGGTTAATAATCTCTGTGTTAAATTTTGTTGTAACCATATAATCCGATTCTGAGGGTAAATCTTCTATAATTTCATTTACATCTAGTACGCTGGATGTTCTCGAATTAATCGCTTTACTAACTACATGTGCAGCAATTTTAGTCGTTTGCACTTGCGCATAATCAACATATGTAGGCATTAAGCGAGCATTTAATATGTATAAGAATGCCGTAATCCCGATTACAAAAACTATAATGAATAAGGTAATTCTATTAGACAGTTTAAGTATTTTCCCTGACTTCTTTTTAGCAAACATCATTCTATTTGGTTTTCGAGAAAACAAAAAAATCTCCTCCTGCTTCAATTTATGAACAGGAGAAGATAACTATTCAGTTTCAAAAATATATTCTGTATCAACTTTTTCAATTTTCACATTCGTCTCTTGTGTCAAATCCAGTTGATACGTTGTTTTTAATAATTGATTATTTTCCTCAAAAATACGTAAGCAAGGTAATGCTGCATTTTGGTCGTTTTGCTTGGCCACAACGCCGCGTCTGCCATCTGACAAGAGTAAAATTGTTCCATTTGGATAGTGAACAACACTTTTCTTCAAAGCATCCACAACTTTTGCATCAAACATTGTTCCTCTACCAGCCTCGATAATGGCAATCCCCTGAGATGGCACCATTTTCTCCCGATAAACACGGTTCGATGTAACTGCATCAAATACATCAGCCACTGCAATAATTTTTGCAAATGGATGTATTTCATAGTCGACTAAAGCGCGTGGGTATCCACTACCATCGATTCGTTCATGATGCTGGAAGGCACAATGAGCGACAAGTAGGGATACAGTATGTAAATTCCTTAAAATATCAAATCCTGAACGAGCATGCTGTTTCATTGTTTCAAATTCTTCGTCTGTTAAACGTCCTGGTTTGAACAAAATGTCTGATGGTGTCACCATTTTACCTACATCATGCAAGATGGCGCCTATCCCGATTGTTCTTAAGTCGCTTTGTGAATAGCCCATTTCCTTTGCTATTGCAAGTGAATAGAGAGTCACCTGAAACGAATGCTGGAAAATATACTCGTCATATAGCATAGTATCCGATAGAATCATTAAAATCTCTTCAGCATTTAAAATAGAGCTGAGTATATCGTCTACCAGATTACCAATTTCTTTTGTTTGTTTATCTATAACAAGTGTTGCAGATTTATTATCTAAACCCTTTATTTTCTGGAAAGCGGCCGTGATTTGTTTGACCGCTTTTTTTCTAACAGCTAAAGGGACTGTTTCTTCGATTTCAATGCCTTCTGAAATTTTATCGTCAATATATACATATTGAATGCCTAATTGTTTTAATCTACTAATGAGGCTATCTGTAACTACAACATCCTTTCTTATTAAAGGAAGCCCAGCCTCATTCCAAATCGGCCTACCGATCATCATTCCTGTTTTAAGCACATTGATTGATATTAAACGCATTCAATTTTACCTCAATTCCTGTGTTAGAAATACATCCTTACGATAATTATAATGAATTAAACTATCTTTTTACCATATTCAATTAAAATATCTCTTAAAAATAATGGCAAATAGTACTTTTTCTTAGCATATTTAAAGCTTGGAAAGAAATACCCAAAAGTAAACATATCTAAAGTTGCAAGCTTATAATATTGATTTAAATCAACAACCTTACCATTCACTAGCAGCTCTCTTTGCTTATTCATAGTAAATTCATAAGTAAGCATTTTCCCAAATATAGAACCTCTAAAGCCAAGACCTTTTAGTTCTAAAAGCGGCCATTGTTCATTTTGAGCTTGTAAGTATACTTCTTTCAGTTCTACTCCAGACAATTCAATGACACATATATTTATCGGATGAGGTAAAATTTTGTGAATATCATAATTGGTAATAATTCCTTTTTTTAAGCTATCCAGTAAAATTCCGGCATTAAACATTGTACAATCAGCATCAGTAAAATCAAGGACAGCCTTTGCAAACAGCTCGGATAGCTGTGAATAGTGAAACCATTCCTTATTATAGTTTTTACTTGTTTGGAAAATTGGTGTTTGTAATAGCTTCTTCCCTTGCTCGGTCAGATTCGCTAAAAATAATGCTTCACCATCTGCTTCAGGCAGGATGGCATTTTCAATTACCATTTCTTTTTTCTTCACTAAATTTCTAGTAGTATGGTCAAATTGGAGAGTTAAATGACCAGTATACATCCCAAATTTGCCACAGCCCGTTAGCAATACGTTGTTTACTACCTTTCCTTCTTCAAATAGATGATGTGTATGTGATCCAAAAATAACATCAATACTTGGACACTCATTTGCTAAAAGCTCATCCTCCGTGATTCCAAGATGGGATAAGCATACAAGAATATCTACCTGATCTCTCAGCTGATTTGCGAAGTATATTAAAACCTCTCGAGGCTCAGTAATATGCCAATTTAATTCCTTATAAAACACTTCAAAAATAGCAGTTGCTCCAATGACCCCAATCTTTGTACCATATTTAGTTTGTAAGATGGTATATGGCTTTAGCCATTTCGGATTAGGACCGCTCATTGGCTCAATATTCCCTACGATTACGTCAAAATTCGCTTCATTATAGAGCTCGTGTAATTCTTCAAAAGCTAAAGTAATTCCCTCGTTATTCCCAATTGTGACAGCATCATATTGCGCTTCATTTAATAATTGGACATTACCCTTACCTAGAGTGGCTTCAGTATAAATATTAGAACGGTCAATATGATCTCCAATATCAAATAAAAAGCTCGTTTCCCCGAGCTTAGAAAATTCTTGGCGCTGGGTTTTAATATAGTTGTGCATTC
Source organism: Ureibacillus chungkukjangi (assembly GCF_044795995.1). Taxonomy (NCBI): domain Bacteria; kingdom Bacillati; phylum Bacillota; class Bacilli; order Caryophanales; family Caryophanaceae; genus Ureibacillus; species Ureibacillus chungkukjangi. The sequence continues at coordinate 2,893,554 of NZ_CP085009.1, forward strand.
TTTGCCAATATTCAAAGTGGCTATGTATATCATTGGTATGAAATATATGAATCGTCTCAAGCAAATGGATCACCTCCTTATGATTTTAATAATTGCTAACTATCTAGTTAAATAATCCGTCAATAATTGACCTGATACCTATTAAGAGCATGACGATTTGTAGCACGAAGACAATGGTTTTCGACTGCATTCTTTTATTGAGACCTGCACCGACCTTAGCTCCAACATACGCTCCAATTATAACCGGGATTGTATAAATCCAAGGCACATTCCCTAAATAAATATGACTGGCCGAGTTGACGATAGATGATAAAAACACCATAAACATTGATGTTGCTACTGCTACATGTGGCGGGAATAGGAATAATAATACCATTGCGGGTACAAGTAAGGAGCCGCCTCCAATCCCAAATAATCCAGACACTGTACCAACTACAAAGGTAAACAAAATAGCAAACCAAATAGGATAGCCATAAACAAATTCCTTACCCTCTTTATCCGTAAAGTTTGTCTGTTTTCCATGTTGAACAAACCATTGTATCGGCTTTAATTTATCACGGACAAACAATAATATTGATAAAAACACTAAAAATAACCCGAAAAACAAATTAAAAGAGGGTAAATCTAAGCCTTTATTTAACCATGCACCAAACATCGTTCCGGGTATACTGCCAATAAAAAAGATAAACCCGCTTTTAAAATCAACCTGCTTATTCTTCATATAGGATAGTGTTGAAGAAAGTCCTGTGAAAATCATCATCACTACAGACAGTCCAACAACCTTCTGTGGCGTAATTTCCGGGAAAAATCCAAGATTGATGCCTATGAATAATGTTGCAGGAATTAAGATTACGCCCCCACCCAGACCTACCAGGGAGCCTACTATTCCTGAGCTTAGAGCAATGATTGCTAGTAGGAAATACTCCATCAAAACTCTCCTTCAAAGAAATCGAGCTGCTTTGGTGAAAGTCCATCAAATTCAAGCTCCAACATTTTTTGTAAAGTCTTTGCATTATCTGCAGCATGGTGGCCTGAATTATTATTGAAAAGGACGAAAACCTCCTTGCAAAGCTTCTCTAGATTTCTTATTTTATTTGCCATATCGGTTAATTCTTCTTCATTATAATCATACAAAAACCGAACCTCACGCCAATTTTCCGTCGAGCCTGAATTCCGCCATCCATATACATTACGCCCATGTATTCGTACAAGGGCTTTTTCATGAGTGGCTTCTACCACAAAGGGTACTGATCCTACTCCAGCTTGAGGCTCATCACAAACCGTGTGTATGAATCCCTGCTCTTTCAAAAAGCGGATAGTCTCTGCCTTTCGATCCTCGCTATACCAGGTACTATTACGAAACTCGATGGCAATCGGGAATTCTTCAAGCTGTTGTTTGACATAACGGATATAGTTTACATTTTTCACCGAGCAATCAAACCAAGGTGGAAATTGTACTAAAATCATCGCCAATTTATTTCCATCTTGAAAACCACTCACACTTTGCTTAAATGCCTCAAACATCTCACTGCGTGTTTCATAAGGATTATCATCTCTTAAATGCCCCGTCATCCCTTGATAGGCCTTCACGATAAATTGAAAGGAATCAGGTGTTCCATTAATCCATTTTTCAATATTCTGTCTTGATGGTATCCTAAGTTATATATCCATTTAATAATGGGTAAAATTCAAAAAACCCTATCCTTATAACATTATTTACATTTCGCCCATTTTTCTTGGGTAAAATAATAAAATTATATAAACCAATTTATACATTATTATAAAAAAAATGCCCAAATTGGGCATTTATTATTGTTTATTAATTGTACAATTACTTTTTTAATTAACTCAAGTATTAAGTTTGAATTTTCTTTATGTTGAGTATCTGTGAGTAAAAGGTCAAGATAATCATTGAAAAATCCGTACATTTTTTCTTTTATATCCTATATATATAATAAAAAGAAAATAAGAAACAACTTGTTTCTTATTTATGTCCATAAGTACTAAATATCTCCTTTCCTATGTTCAGTAATAAACGAATTTCACCTTCATTTTTATTTTCAATTAAATTAAATAATAATAAGGACAATTCCTCTTTCTCAAAATGTCTTTCGTTAGTATCTAATCGTTCAAAATTAAAAATATATGATGGAGACACTTCAAGACCTAATACAATCTTTTCTAGCGTTTGTAGAGTAATATTCCTGTCTCCTCTTTCAACACCTGCTAAGTATGAAGTTTGAAGGCCACTCTTTTCCGCCAATTCTTCTTGAGTCATTTTCTTAATTTTTCTAATCTCTTTAATATTTAATCCAACTAACTTTACTAGATTATCCATTATATCACCTCACTTTAAGCCTATGTGAGGTTTCCAAATCATTACAGATACATATATTATAACTTTTATTGATTTATGTACTTATAAGTTATATAATTTTCGTGTATCAAATTATTAATAAGGAGAAATTATTTACTATGAGTAATGTCTTAACTTCAAATATAGCAATAGAAAATGTAATACAATCGAAAATGAGAGGAAGAGTATCCTATCAAGGGTTTGTTTCATCACAAGTAGCAGTTAATTTTTCATATTCAAAACAATTTAATGATCCTTCAGGGAAAGGTTATCAACGACCTATCGATAAAAAAAGATGTAAAGATTTTGCTAATTATTTATCTCAAGGAGAAGATGCACTTTATACCCCGATCCTATTGAATGCTGCAGGACAGTGGGAATTTCATGCATATGATAATAACCGTCCAAATTACGGAAGACTAATTTGTAAGAGAAAAGCAACTTTAATGGATGGACAACATAGGTTAGCTGGTATAAAGGAATATATAAAAGAGACAGAAAGCACATTAAATGTACCATTTTTAGCATTCCACTATTTGGATGAGGATGAAGAGATTAAATTATTTGATGTAATAAATACAAAGGCAAAAGGAATAGGAACATCTTTAAGTCGCTATCTTAATAGAGATAATGATGAAATTAGTTGGATTGCAACTAATTTAATACTAAAACCGGAAAGTCCGTTTTTCAGTAAAGGAACTTTAATTGGAAAAAGAACAAAAGAAAAAAATATAACTCTCCAAAATTTATATAACATCGTAAAGTATCTAACAAAGAAGTCCGAACTTGATAGTTTATCTAAGGAAAAGAAACTTAACTTAGCACTTTTTTATTTCAATCTAATTAAAGAGATTTTCCCTGAAGAATGGGACGATTATAAATTATTCAAACTAACTCATATTACATGCTTATACGGATTAGCAATTGCTGGTAACAAAATAATTAATGATAACTATTTAGTTAAATCCCAACAACCAGACTCAGCAAAAATTGCAAGTATATTAGTGAATCTAAAAGTGATAGATTGGTCCTCTAATGGAGATTTAAAATATTTGAAAGGTTTACCTGGGGCTAATATGCTAGCTAGTGATATTTTAAATTGCATTAAAAATTGAACAACTATAAATTTTAACGGGCGATTACAAAATTTAGGTAATCGTTCTTCTTTTTTATTTTTATAAAAGTATATAGAAATAAAGTTGTTCTTTTACAATAGAGTCGATTAAAACTTAAATAAGTTAATAAAAGTATGAGTAATACTATTCAACAATTGGACACCATTATGGAAAAACATCTAGGATAAAGGATTATAGCTTACCTTTTACTAGATATAGCTATGATGGTTATAGTATTAATTTATTTTATAACCTTTGATAATTCATAATTCATAATTCTTTTTTTAATCAATTTAATAATCCAGTGCATTTACTGTTCCATGGAAATAGCTTCTCTTAATTCTCATCTTTTTTTTTAGGTCTTCCTATGGTTTTTCCATTCTCTATTGCACGTCTCATTCCAATTAATGTAGAATGTCGCGCTACATCCTGTTGAAACTCAATTATCCGATGAAGTAATTCTTGTAACGAACATGATAATAGGTCACAACTATTCACCTTTTCTTTTATAAAATAAATAATGACTCCTTTTTTTTCACACATATTTAAAACTTCCATTAGATGCCGAATAGAATCAGCAAGCACAAAGAACCTTTGTACAAAGATTTTATCTCCTTGTTGTAAATACATGAATAATTCCTCAAGTTGCAAGCGTTTTCTCGAAAATCCGTGAGATTCTTCAAAGATTTTATCAAAAATTATAGAATCAGTTATTAATTGATTTTCACATTGTTTGTCGTTATAAATTGGGCGTTTGTAACCATAAATCATTCTTATCTCTCCTCAAATGTCTCAAAAGGGTTACTTTTTGGGAATAAAAGTGTTATGATAATCTAAGAATTTTAAAAGAAAAGGAGATTATCATGCAAAGTTTAAAACAACAATGGTTCGGTAATGTGCGTGGGGATATTCTATCTGGAATCGTAGTAGCATTAGCGTTAATTCCTGAAGCAATTGCCTTTTCCATTATTGCAGGTGTTGACCCAATGGTTGGGTTATATGCTTCATTTTGTGTAGCAGTTATTATTGCCTTTGTAGGTGGTCGTCCAGGTATGATCTCAGCTGCTACCGGTGCTATGGCATTATTAATGGTGCCACTAGTAAGAGATCATGGAGTGGAGTATTTATTAGCTGCAACAATTCTAACAGGGATTATTCAAATTTTATTTGGTATCTTTAAAGTCGCTAAGATTATGAAGTTTATTCCAAATGCAGTTATGATTGGCTTCGTAAATGCACTAGCTATTCTTATATTCATGGCACAAGTACCACATTTCATCGGTATATCTAATATGACATATGTTTTTGTAGCGATTACGTTAGTTATTGTCTATACCTTACCACGTTTTGTAAAAGCAATTCCAGCTCCACTTGTGGCACTTGTCATTTTAACAGCTGTCGCAATGTTTAGTGGCTTTGAATTGCGAACTATTGGGGACTTAGGAAATATTACACAATCATTACCTTCATTCTTAATTCCAAATGTTCCATTTAATTTTGAGACATTACAAATTATCCTCCCATATTCATTGGCATTAGCGATTGTCGGATTACTAGAGTCACTATTAACAGCACAAATTGTTGATGATATGACAGGGACAGCAAGTAATAAAAACAAAGAGGCTCGTGGTCAAGGAATTGCGAATGTTGTTACAGGTTTCTTTGGCGGAATGGCTGCATGTGCGATGATTGGCCAATCAGTAATTAATATAAAATCTGGTGGTCGTGGACGTTTATCTTCACTTGTAGCTGGTTCATTCCTAATGTTTTTAATAATCGTATTAGGAGACCTAGTTGTAAAAATTCCAATGTCTGTGCTAGTAGGGATTATGATTATGGTAAGTATAGGTACGTTTGACTGGAGTTCATTTAAATATTTGGCGAAAGCACCACGTACAGATGCAATAGTTATGCTAGCTACTGTCATCATTGTCGTGTATACGCATGACCTATCAATAGGAGTTCTTGCAGGGGTGCTTTTAAGTGCAATTTTCTTCGTTGTAAAAATATCTACTTTAAAAGTGGAAAGGAAAAATTCACATTATATCGTGAAAGGTCAATTATTCTTCGCATCTACTGATGGATTCATCGACTACTTTAAATCAACAGATATTAATGAGAAAGAAATTACAATTGACTTCTCAAATAGTCGTATTTGGGATGATTCAGGAGTGGCAGCATTATCTAAAGTAAAAGATATGTTGAGAGATGAAGGAATCGAAGCTAAAGTAATAGGATTAGATACATCTAGTCAAAAGGTTGTTCAACAACTAGATGGTATATCATCATCACATTAAGGAGGAAAATATGTATAAAAACATTTTACTAGCAGCAGACGGTTCTAATAATGCCCTACGTGCTGCCAATGAAGCAATTAAAATAGCAAGTCTATCCAATGAATCTGTTATTGATATAGTTTATGTAGCAGACTATGAAAAGACTAAGGAAGATGTTTTACATGCTTCTTCTGCAGATGAACTTATGATTGAACGTCGAAAAAAAATACAAAATGTAGAGAAAGCGTTAAAGGACAATAATGTTTCCTATAAGGTAACAATTTTACATGGTTTACCAGGACCAGAGATTATCAAGTACGCTAACGAAAGAAAAATGGATATAGTCGTCATTGGTAGCCGTGGTTTAAACAGTCTACAGGAAATGGTGATAGGAAGTGTCAGTCACAAAGTAATGAAGCGCGTTTATTGTCCAGTATTGATTGTGAAGTAATATGTGATTAAAATCTTTATATAATTAAACCGAAATCTTATATTTCGGTTTTTTAATTATATAAATAGTAATAATAAAACAAAAGAAATATGTAAAACTTTTTCCATATTAGCAACAAATATGATTACAAATAATAGAGGTGAACTACCATAAAAAAGAATCTTATAAAAAATGATCAAGTAGCTGTGTTTGCACTCGGTGGACTAGGTGAAATAGGGAAAAATACGTACGGTGTTCAATTTCAAGATGAAATTATTCTTATTGATGCCGGTATAAAGTTTCCACAAGATGATCTATTAGGAATTGATTTAGTCATACCTGATTATACCTATTTAACACGAAATATAGAAAAAATCAAAGGACTATTTATTACGCATGGGCATGAGGATCATATTGGGGGTATTCCCTATTTATTGCGTCAAGTGAATGTGCCAGTATACGGTGGAAAACTAGCATTAGGACTTCTTCAAAATAAATTAAAAGAACATGGACTATTACGTAGCACAAAAATGATTGAAATATGTGAAGAAGATATAATCAAATTCAATAAAACATCTGTAAGCTTTTTTAGAACAACACACAGCATTCCCGACGCATTTGGTATTGTTGTAAAAACACCACCGGGAAACATTGTTCATACGGGAGACTTTAAGTTTGATTTTACCCCCGTTGGGCAACCAGCTAACATTACAAAGATGGCGGAAATAGGAAGTTCGGGTGTGCTTTGCCTATTGTCTGACAGTACTAATTCTGAAAAACCAAATTTTAGTATGTCTGAGCGAATAGTAAGTCAAAGTATTGATGAGATTTTTCGTAACTTAGAGGGACGGATTATTTTTGCAACGTTTGCATCAAACATCTACAGAGTACAACAAGCAACTGATGCCGCTGTTAAATATGGCCGTAAGATAGCAGTTTTTGGACGTTCAATGGAAAACGCTATTAGAATTGGTCAAGAGCTGGGTTATATAAATGCACCAAAAGAAAGCTTTATTGATGCTCATAGTATAAAACATTATCCTGCAAATAAAGTGATGATTTTGTGTACCGGATCTCAAGGTGAGCCTTTAGCTGCTCTCTCTCGAATTGCAAACGGTACACATAGACAAATTCGCATTCAACCAGCCGATACAGTTATATTCTCTTCATCACCCATACCGGGAAATACAAAAAGTGTGAACAGGATCATCGACTTATTACACCGTGCAGGTGCAGAAGTAATTCATGGTCAGATTAATAACATCCATACTTCTGGTCATGGTTCACAGGAAGAGCAAAAGTTGATGTTACGTTTAATGAGGCCCAAATTCTTTATGCCAATACACGGTGAATATCGTATGTTGAAAATGCATTCACAATTAGCAGTTGAATGTGATGTACAAGAAGAAAACACTTATATTATGGAGAATGGGGATGTACTTGCCCTTAGTTCTAATCAAGCAAATGTAGTTGGAAAAATACCTTCAGGTGATATATATATTGATGGCAATGGCATCGGTGACATTGGCAATATCGTATTACGTGACCGTCGTGTTCTTTCTGAAGATGGTATCATGATTGTTGCGGTAAGTATCGATACAGAACGAAAAATCATTGTATCTGGTCCTGATTTTATCTCACGTGGTTTTATTTATATGCGAGAATCAGGAGAACTACTCACTGAAGCACAAAAGATGTTAAAAAATCATTTAACGGAATCCATTAAAAATGAACCAACTAATTGGTCTAGCTTGAAAAACGTTATATCAAAACTATTAGGACCTTATTTATTTGAAAAAACAAAGCGCCGTCCAATGATTTTACCCGTTGTTATGGATGTTAATAAAGAAGAGTAAACTGAGTACGCTGATGAACATGCAAAATAGCTAGAATACAAGTAACAACATAACTTTCCTTTTCTTTCAGATATAAAGAAAATACTTGTAGAAAATCTAAACAGTCACATACTAAGAGCGCCTCACTTTTAAAAAATTTACAGAGGACATTAACTATAAAAGGAGTGACTTTTTGAAATCTATAGTTAAATTGTTGTTTCTTCTAATTTGTTCATCGGCTGTTTATTTATCAGTAGCTAAATCTGCAGATGCCTCATATGCAGTTATTGATGCTGAAACAGGTCGACTTCTATCAGGAAGTAATGCACATGCTCAAATGCCAATTGCTAGTTTAACGAAAATGTGGACTGCTTTAGTAGCAATTGAGAATAGTAACTTAGACGATGAAGTAAAAATATCAAGACAAGCAGCATTAAGTGAAGGATCTTCCATTTATTTAGAACCAGGAGAGAAAATAAAGGTTGAAACTTTATTGTATGGATTAATGTTGCGTTCAGGAAATGACTCAGCGTATGCATTAGCCGAACATACAGGAGGTTCATTTGAAGGTTTTATCGATTTAATGAATGAAAAAGCCGTTCTTTACGGATTAAAAAACACTTACTTTATGAATCCTTCTGGATTACATCACGATCTACATTTATCTTCCGCATATGATACAGCGATGATGTTAAAAATTGCATTAGAGAATGATTCATTTCGTAAAATTACTTCAACCGTTAATTATAAAAGTTCAGAAAAGAATGGTGTAACATGGCAAAACAAACATCGATTGGTTCAGGAACAAAATGGCGCAGTTGCAGGTAAGACTGGTTTTACCAAAGCCGCTGGACGAACACTTGCTACTTATTTTGAACGGGAAGATAAAAAGGTCATTGTGGTCACATTAAGAGAATCTAATGATTGGCAAGTGCATAAACAACTTGCAAATCATGTCTTCTCTCAATATGATATCGTCACAGTAGCGAAAAAAGGGGTTTATAAAGTGACAGAAGACATATCTGTTTCGTTAAATAAGCCAATTGAGCTACTATTGAATAAGCAAGAAGAAGCTGGACTAAGAAATGTGATACATCTTTCAAATAATAAAGAAAATAAGTATGGAATATGGCACGTGCTTTTAAATAATGAAAGCATTTATTCAACACAAGTACCATTGAAATAAGCTGTTGATAAGGCTGTGAAGAATACCTATAAAGATAACTTTGTGAGTCGAGGAAAATAAATACTTTTAACTCTGGCAATTTAACACAGTAAACATATTAACGATAGGCCCATCCAGTCTTTTAGGTGGGCCTATTTTCAATCCGAACAGAAAAAAATATGGCATATTTAGAGCGTACCGAAAAGGTGCGCTTATTTTATATTTTTAAGACTTACTCTTGATTAATCATCTTTGATAGTTATTGCTATTGAGGAAAAGATAAATCACATGGAGGACTATCTTGTTTTAAAGAGGTTGATTGAAATGGCATGGTATAACCTATTAACTTCTCATACTATCCTATCTGCTCCTATTTTTCTTTATAATACCATACATTTAATAGTTAATAAGAGGCTCAAAAAGGTTCTTTTTTGGGACTAATCATGTTACACTCTTTCTATTGAGTTTTTTAGACTCAAGCTTTTATGAGGATGAAAAGTAAATCTACGTAAGATGGATGTAATTTTGGTAATGCACTGAAAAAATGAAATGAAATTTACAAGTAAACTAATAGATCGATAAGTTAGTTTTTTTAGAGTTTACCAAAGCTGATAATTATGTATGATTGAAGAAATTTTTAGTAAGGAAAAATAGCAAAACTTTACTAGTATGATAGCTATAGTTGCAATGGAGGTATATATGAATACAATAATTCAAAAAAGTCAGAGTATGTTCAGTAAATATATTGTCTTTTTCATTACGGCCGTTATTTTTCTATGGATGAAGACATATATAGTTCAATTAAAGCAATTTAATTTAGGAGTAGAAAACTCAATCCAAGAGTTTCTATTATTTCTAAATCCTTTAGGCTCCTCTATCCTGATTTTAGGAGTGGCATGCATATTTAAAAAAAGAAAAAAATACATTTGGTTAATTGTTATTGATTTTCTCCTATCCTTTCTTTTATACGCTAATGTTCTATATTATCGATTTTTTAACGATTTCCTTACATTACCAACTATATTTCAAACACAAAACTTTGGAGATGTAAGCAGTAGTATATCATCACTTTTTAGACCATATGACTTTTTATTCTTTATTGATATAGTTGTGTTAATTCTCTTACTTACTGTTAAATTTGTTAAAATCGAAGCAATTAACATGAAGCGTCGAAACGTAGTGGCAATAATAGTTGTTGGTTTAGGTATTTCAATTTTAAATTTGACCTTAGCAGAAGTAGATCGTCCTCAATTATTAACAAGAGGTTTCGATCGTAATTATATTGTGAAGTATCTGGGGATGTACAATTATACGATTTATGATGCCGTTCAAACTACTAAAGCATCTACGCAAAGAGTTTTGGCAGATAGTGATGATATTACAGAAGTGATTAACTTTACGCAGGCTAATTATGCTGAATCTAATCCGGAATATTTTGGAGTCGGTAAAGGAATGAACGTGATTCTAGTGCATCTTGAATCTATACAAGAATTTTTAATTGACTATAAGTTGCATGATGAAGAAGTTACTCCATTTTTAAATTCATTAACAAGAGAAGAACATACGATTTATTTTGATAATTTTTTCCATCAAACAGCACAAGGGAAAACTGCTGATGCTGAATTTATCCTGTCTAATTCATTATATGGTCTGCCACAAGGTTCAGCCTTTACAATAAAAGGCTTAAACAAATACCATGCTGCTCCGGCTATTTTAGGACCGCTGGGTTATACTTCGGCAGTATTTCATCCAAACAAAGGAAGTTTTTGGAATAGAGATGAAATATATAAATCTTTTGGATATGATAATTTCTTTGATTCAAGCTACTATAATATGATTCCTGAACAATTAGCTGATTACGGACTAATGGATAAGCCATTCTATGAGCAATCAATTCAAAAATTGGAGTCCTTGCCCCAACCATTTTATTCGAAGTTCATCACTGTATCACATCATTATCCATATAAGATGAATCAAGAAGAGGCAACCATTGGACCGCATACAACTGGTAGTAAATCAGTGAATAATTATTTCCAGACAGCTCGATATGCTGATGAAGCTTTGGAGCAATTTTTTACTTACTTGAAGGAATCTGGTTTATATGATAAATCCATTATCATTATGTATGGTGACCATTACGGTATATCTCAAAATCATGATGCAGCTATGGAACAGGTGCTTGGCAAAGAAGTAACACCGTTTGTTAGCAAGGCTGAGTTACAGCGAGTACCATTGTTTATTCGGGTGCCAGGTATAGAAGCTGGAGTGAGCCATCAATATGGTGGACAAATCGATATTCTACCGACAATTCTTCATTTATTAGGAGTTGAAACAAAGGACTACGTACATTTTGGAACAGACTTATTATCCAAAAGTCATGATGAACTTGTTCCATTCCGAAATGGTGACTTTGTAAGTCCAACCATTACATTTGTTGATGGGAAATTTTATGACTCGAAAACAGGCTTATTATTAGCAGAAGAACAATTAGAAAAAGCAAAGGCATATCAGGAAATGGTGCATCGTAAATTAGAACTCTCGGACCGAGTCATCAATGGAGATCTACTGCGTTTTTATACTCCTGAAAGCTTCATGCCTGTTGAGCGTTCTCAATTTGACTATAAAGTGAAATAAGAACCTAATACGTAGAATAATGATAGATAAAAAAGCCTTCAATTGAAGGCTTTTTTATCTTATACAGTATTGTTGGATAGTATCCATTTTAAAATAATTTAATTATAGATTAACAGGATTATAATTATAGTAAGTGAAAGCGAATAATAAAAACCACACTTTCCACATGAACTTACAAAAATTCCATTGGGTAGTGTGGTTTTTACTTGTTATTTATTGTCAGCAGATTCTAGGTAACGATACAAAGTGGATTTACTTATTCCTGTTTCATTTTTTATATCATGCAGTTTAAATCCTGCATGATACATTGAAATTGCTTTTTGGATGCTATCATCTGATTTTTTAGGTCTACCAAATGATTTACCATTTCTTTTTGCTTGATCCATACCTATTGTTGTTGATTGTTTCACTATATCTGTCTGGAATTGCAGTATATGAACCATTAAATCATTTAAGCGAATGTTCAATAACTCATTACTTTTAATATCTTCATTTATAAAACGAATGGTTACATCATCTTTTTCACACACTTTTAATAGTTCAGAGAGATGTCTTGACGAATCAGCTAAAACAATCATTCTTTCGACGAAAATCATATCTCCTGGTTCGATTTTCATGAGTAATGCTTCTAATTGTGTTCTTTTCTTAGGAGAACCATGTTCCTCATAGTAAATTTCATCACACTTTTTATTTAAAGTTGTATGTTGTTTTTCTATTTTTTTATCATCGTACAATGGTCTTATATATCCGTAGATCATTTTAATCGCTCCTAACAAAGTATCCGGAAGGGTTCCTTTTTGGGAATATGGGTGTTATACTAATTAAAGAATTTTAGAAAAGGAGTTTATCATGCAAAATTTAAAACAACAATGGTTCGGTAATATTCGTGGAGATATCCTCTCAGGGATTGTAGTTGCCCTTGCTTTAATTCCAGAGGCAATCGCCTTCTCCATTATTGCTGGCGTTGACCCAATGGTCGGTTTATATGCATCCTTTATAATCGCTGTTGTAATTGCGTTCGCTGGTGGAAGACCAGGGATGATTTCAGCTGCTACAGGTGCAATGGCTTTATTAATGGTTCCGTTAATTCGAGATTACGGATTAGACTACTTATTAGCTGCAACAATTTTAACGGGTGTTATCCAAATATTATTTGGAGTATTTAAAGTTGCTAAGGTTATGAAGTTTGTCCCTAATGCTGTAATGATTGGGTTTGTCAATGCATTAGCAATTTTAATTTTCATGGCCCAAATAGAACATTTTATTGGTATTTCAACCATGACATATGTGTTTGTAGCAATTACATTAATTCTATTATACACATTACCACGCTTCATTAAAATAATTCCAGCCCCATTAATTGCAATTGTTGTATTAACAGGGGTAGCAATTTATAGTGGATTTGATTTAAGAACTGTAGGAGATTTGGGTTCAATTACTCAATCATTGCCGTCATTCTTTATCCCAGATGTTCCTTTTAGCTTTGAAACGTTACAAATTATTTTCCCATATTCACTTTCACTTGCGATTGTTGGTTTATTAGAATCATTACTTACTGCACAGATTGTAGATGATATGACTGGAACAGAAAGTAAAAAAAACCAAGAAGCTCGTGGACAAGGTATAGCTAACTTTATTACAGGTTTCTTTGGTGGAATGGCAGGATGTGCGATGATCGGTCAATCTGTGATTAATGTGAAATCTGGTGGCCGTGGCAGATTATCAACTCTAATTGCAGGTATATTTTTAATGTTCTTGATTTTAGTACTTGGTGATTTAGTTGTTCAAATTCCGATGCCCGTTTTAGTAGGTATTATGATTATGGTAAGTATCGGTACTTTCGATTGGAGTTCGTTTAAATATTTAGTAAAGGCTCCACGTACTGACGCAATTGTTATGTTAGCTACTGTAATCATAGTAGTCTTTACTCATGACTTATCAAAAGGTGTTCTTGCAGGGGTACTTTTAAGTGCAATTTTCTTCGTTGTAAAAATTTCAACAGTGAAAATTACCAAGGATGGAAATCGTTTTATCGTTAATGGGCAACTTTTCTTCGCTTCTACAGACGGATTTGTCGATTACTTTAAGAAAGCAGAAATTCAAGAAAAAAACATACAAATTGATTTCTCTAATAGTCGAATTTGGGACGATTCTGGAGTAGGTGCTTTACTTAAAGTAATGGACTCATTAAAAGAAAAAGGTATTAACGTTGAAATCGTAGACATAGATGCTTCAAGTAAAAAAATAATGGACAAATTGGATGGTATTTTAACATCCCATTAAAGGAGGATTTTTATGTATAAACATATTTTACTGGCTTCTGACGGATCAGAGAACGCAGTTCGTGCAGCAAAAGAGGCCGTTAAAATTGCTTCATGTACGCAAGATTCAGTTATAGATGTAATATATGTCGTAGATTTTGATAAATCAAAATCAGACGTATTACATTCTGGTTCAAGCGAGGCAATAGATATTGAACGCCGTAAAAAAAATTCAAAAGTTATACAGTTCCTTAATGATGCAAATGTTAACTATAAGACGACTATACTACATGGTAAACCAGGACCGGAAATTGTAAAATATGCCAATGATAAAAAGGTAGACCTTGTTATAATCGGTAGTCGAGGACTTAATGCATTACAAGAAATGGTACTAGGTAGTGTGAGTCATAAAGTAATGAAACGCGTTAATTGTCCAGCATTGATTGTGAAATAATAAATAGTTTGTAAAACAAAAAACCGAAATTTAATAAATTTCGGTTTTTCTTTATTATAAAATATTTTTATAGGAGGTTTGCAATGATTGTAATTGATAAGCTCGACGGAATTGATGAATCCATAATAGAACAAATGAAAGAAGGGTTAGAAAAGTTAATTATTGAAAGCTTTGCAAAGGTTTTAAATCTATCCAGGTTGGACTATTTATATTTTCCTAATGATTTTGACAAAGCTGTAATAGATTTTCAAGTAGAACAAAATATGGCAGAAAGAGGTTCCACTAACAATGAAATGGGAACAGCTTTTGGAAAGACAATGGAAGTTGATGTTAATGGACAATTAAAAGATAGAGTGTTCCTTCGAAAAGAAATTTTATTACACCTGTTTTTTGGAGAAGACAATACCAAGTCAATTTCACTTAATACCATACATCATGAACTATGCCATGTACAAGAACATTATGACTTAGCAAATATGGTAGAATTCCAAGAGGAATTAGACGTTGAATCTCCAACTTTAGATAGTGTTTTAAATGCTCATGCGATGAATATATTTAGCGAATATATTGTTCCGAAAATGGCTGTTTCTACTAAGGGAATAGATAACATTATAAAACCGGAATTCATAGAAGATATATTAAACTATACACAAGAAGAAATAGATCGTGTAATTGAAAGTCATGAGAATGAAGAGTTAATCATATATAAACTTTTTGGTGAAGTGCAACTCAAAACAAGTCATTTATTAAAAGTTCTTTCTACCACTTTAGGAGAACTAGATGGGATTGAAATAGAAACTGCATTAATTATAGAAAAACAGTTAGATAGTCTAATAAGTAATTATAATTTAAACCATTGCTGGCTCTCTTTAAAGTCAGCACTAAGAGGTTTAAATGAAACATATCCAAATTGGAAAAAAGTCGAAGAAATAGAACCTTTAAAAGATTGTATTTTGGAAACATGGAATGTCTATGGTATTTATCCTGAGAAAAGAGGAATAAAAATCCACAAAAATAGCTGAATTAAAAATTGGTTGATTTTTGAGGAATAAAACAGCTTGTAATTTAAACATCAAGCTGTTTTATCCTTTTTTATCAATTCACTTGTTTTGTTCCTAAATATTACGTTCTATATCTACTTTTAATCTTATTTGATATCTTATTCCCTTCAGTTATCTCCACAATTTTACTATTCTGTTTTTTTTCATTTTGCAAACTCTGTTCACTGTACCAATTAATAAATTCAGTGGGTCTTTCGAACATTCCATTTAATGCTTCTTTAACTAATTCTGATTCTTCTTCTCCTATTTCTAAAAAATTTATGATTGGCACATTCTCAAAACTACTAAATCGAAATATTTTAAAAAGAGTGTCCTCTAAAATTTCTACACGTTTATTTAACGTATGATTATTTTGTTTAAGCTTCATCATTTGTTCTTCTAGTTTTTTATTTGCTATCTTAAACTTGTTTTCTCGTTGAATGCTATTAAAAAGTTCTTTTTCAATAGGTATTAGTTCATTCAGTAGAGTATTTATATCTCCATTATTTTTATAAATGACATCACTTACACTTGGTATAAGTATTTTACTATCTTCTGAAGTATCAAGCTTATGTCTAAAGATTTCATTTGCCTCGTCAATCTTTATTTTCCCTAAGCGACCTTTTTTTCTCCAAAAGTCATCACTCATTGAACTTTTAACTCTTCCTTCTTCATATAATTCCTTGTTAAAACGAAATACTTCTAGATATTCTATTCTACCCATTTGATTCTTCTCTGTTTTATACAGACCAATAATTTCTTCTACTTCTTTTTCAGAGAGAGTAAGCTTTCTAGCCATTTTTAAAATTCACCACCAATATTTAACATTTCAATACTTGCAAGCTCATATATCTCTTCTTTTAATTGTTCAGCTTTTGTTTTCATCAAATTAAACGTGCTTGGATTTCTCCTTGTAATTTCATCAGATAAGATTTGCTTGTGAATATTTATCAAAAATGTCTGTAACTCATTAATATTGCTTCTTTTTTTTCTTAATTTTTCTTTTATTAAATGTTCTTTTTCTAGAATTTCTTTTGGAGTTATACGCCAATGACTACATCCATAAATACATTCATTTGTTTCACAAGTTTGATCCTTATCAATACAAAAACCTATGTCTAAATCATGTTCTTTCTTTTTTCCATTAGGTATACCAAGATAAGCCACTAATTTTATTGTATCAGGGATATAATTTACATTATCGGATTTTGAAATTCCCACAGAATACTTAAACTTTTTCATTAAATTGAAAACCTCTGAATCTACCCAATACTCAGTATGAAATGAATAGTGATATTGTGCCGTGATTGTTTTATGACCACCTAAACGAGCTATTTCAATAGGGGATATACCCTGCATCATTAGAGAACTAAATGCTATATGTCTAGTTAAATTAGGTGTGAGTCTATTTTCATATGGAACATATTGATTATACTTTTCTTCAATTATATTCTTATAGAATCTTCTTAATAACTGTGATAATATTCCATTATGAAAGTATGTAGTATCTGCTTTTAAGCTACTACGATTACCTCTTTTATCTGCAAAAATTAATGCTCTATAAGAGATTAAAGTTTCAGAATGGCCATATGGATCCGTTAAATCAATATAATCCTTTATTAAAAAATATATCTCTTTTGTTACCTCAACTATATCAATTATTTGTATCCTGTTTGGGTTAAAATCTTCTTTACTCCTAGGTAATCTAATTTTATATTTATTATCCTCATATATTAGGCAATCCCTAGTTATTAAGCAAAATTCAGATGCCCTTAATGGTATTATTGTTGTCAACTTCCACCAAATGATAATGGGGTAATAAAAAATTTTTTCATCTAATGAAGCTTGCATAAGCCTTAAATAACCATAATATTCTTCAATGTAATGTGAAAAAATTAATATTTCTTTTGCAGGTGGAAGGATTCTAGCTCTTGTCTTTTCTCTAATTTTACTATACATTTCATTTAATTTAGGAGAATAGCTATCGCTTACTGGTATATCTGTATAAATAAAAAAATTTATTAAGCTTCTAATAAAGCTCTTCTTTGTTTCTTCCATTACTTTATCCCCAGTAGTCGTTTTAAAGTTTTTTATACTCCTAATTAAAAAATCTACTTTATTTTCTTGAAATCCATTACTTAATTCTAATGCTCTTAATAAATCAGAATATCCCTTTTTAGCAGTAATTGGATAGACTTTAGTTAATAGTTCAATAATCCAACATTTTGTAATTAACTTAATATCCTTAGGAATATCTGGAAACTCTTTATATTTTTCTATCAATGAAAAGTCTAAATAGATTTTAACTCCTTTTTGAAGATGGCTCTCCAACTCCCAAAAATCCTCTTCTATTGAAAATAAATAGAATCCAGTGTTTTTTTTAAGAATATCTAATTGTTCCATTGCCCTTGATACTGCTAAGTCTAACGAAAACAACTCCTCAGGCAAGGAGGGTATTTCTTCATCCAGGTGAAATTTGGTGTAATCTTCCAAATTTAAATTTCCCAATTTAAATCACAACCTAAACTATATATTTTATAAGTAACCTTCAATCCCTGGTATTTCATCTAATTGAAGTAATAAATCAAAGAATCCCTTCATTTCACCATCAAAAAACTTAAATACTTCTATTTTTCCAAATTTATCTATTGCTTCATCTAATAGATCTAACTGAAAAGAAAGTATATTTGAAATTCTTTTTTTCTCTGCTGATAAAGCGGAATTTTCAAAATCCTCTTTGAAATTAATTATTAATTCTTCAATACTGCTTGTTAAGGAAGAAAGAGCATAAAAATTTGGTATAGAAAATGGGCAATTCTTACATGACAATCCTCTTTTCTTACAACCATCCTCTGAATATAAGCATTGATAATGTTCTTCTTTACTTGGAAGTAAATTATTTTGAATACTAAATAAAAAGTTTGTTGCTTCTTCGAATCCCATAGATAGAATTCTATTAGCAACTAATTTTTTATCAGCAGTAATAGAGTTAACATACCCAGAAGTTGCTTCAATTTTTAGTACGTCACCCAGTTTATTACTTAGTACCTCAATTTCCGATGTTCTTTGTTCTCTATTAGTTAACTCTCCAAATATGACTTCTGCAATTAGATTAGGTATGAATCCAAATTCTTTTCTTTGAAATAACTGACGTGATAGATGATCAATTTCCACTTGAGGTATATCAATATAAATATTTGTAGTTTCAAAATCTTCATGTGACCTTAGTCTCTGAGCTATTTCAAGTGCAGCACTACTTTTTCCTTTTTTCACTAATAACACATATAAATAAGACAATAGAGATCTATTCATTTTTCTACTTCTAAAAACAAATTCAGTATCATAAAATTCAGCAAAAAATTCTCTATGTTTTATTTCGTTAAATACCTGGTTCTTATTTGAAAAGTTTATAATGTGATTAATTTTCTTTTCCTTAGAATTTGATAATAGCCCCATTTCAATTTTTCTTGTTCTTATTTCACATAAAATTGCAGCAGTAGCAAAAGAAACTCTTAAGTCATCTGAGCAAAAGAAATGTGAAGTAGCTTGAGTTTTGGATACTTTTATATCTTTACGAATTATTTGATTAACTACTAAATTAGCTTGCGAATCCGATAGATTATTATCTATAAACCACTTCTCATCAAAATTCAAATCGTGTAATTCCTCTAAATTTATACGTGGTATATTATGAATAACATCTGAATGTCTCCATGCATTGTTCATATGTACTAATACATATAACCAAGAAGATGAATAATTAGAGTATTCTCTATCATTTACATTGCTAACATCTGAGATAGCTTTCATTTTATGTAATTCGACATTATTAACATAATTAAATAGTTCTTGATATTCAGCAAAATCATATATTCCTTTTTCAATTTGTTCGCTTGAATAATTATAAGGGTTAGTAATCCAATCAAATCTAAATACAGGTTTATTGTTCATTTTCAGAACAGCATAATATTCTTTCAAGAATGTATGTAAGTACCTTTGTTGACTAACAGTAACTTTATTTATATTAAACAATTTCAAATTAATCGAGTTTGCCGTTAATTCATAAAGCTCCTTTTCTTGAGTAATACTAACCAAATGAGAAGTACATTTAACAAACTCTGACACCATTCTAGTCGTTGTTTTAATACTGCCAGTAGTTAATTGTAATTTATCTACGCAAAAGTTGTACCATTGCTGTTTGGTATACAAGATATTTTCCGAAAAATTTATTTCTAGAATTACTTGGTATCTTTTAAAGGCCTCGACTGGGTCTGAATAATCAATTTGTGAGATTTGTTTTCTTAATATATATTCTTTATAAATTTGATTAACAGGTTCTTTTAAATAAAAGTTTTCAACTGATAATGCATCATCGAATGCTGTTCTAATTAGTGTGTTTCCTTTTAAAATAAATTCTCGCATTTGATGTTTATAATAAAAAGTCCCAAACATTTTCCTTATCTCTCTATTAGAATAATACTTCTCTCTGTATTCTAATTGCCGTACTTTTAAATCATGTATTTTGTCTTTATCAAAATAAGCAACCATTTTATTTGTAATAACCGGCTTAAGATTTTCTTCATCTAACAACTTGTAATAGGTACTCACCGTTAAATTTAGTAATTTTATAACTTGTTGCTTTGAATAATAGTTATCAATATTTAAATATTTTTTAATTATATTCTCTATTTTTCTTTTACGATAAAATTGATGATTCCTAGATTGACTAAATGTAATATTTTCAATACCATATTCTTTTGCTAATCTTACAACTATTGAATATGATAAATTGTGTGTCTCTGTAAGGTCATTAAGAGATACATGATCTTCTAGAAAACGGTAAACATCGCTTTTATTTATTAAATCTGTATAGCCATGTACAGGTTTATTTAAATTTACTACTCTAAATAATGTATTATATTCATATATTTTCGACCTAAATTTACTTATATTCCCAGGTCTATAACCTATAATTTTTTCAGCTGCGTCATGAAAAGGCATATTCACTTCAAATAATTTTGTTATATATGTAAAGTATTCTCTAAAAGACTTTAAAGAAATATACATATATCCATCTGTACCATTAATATATTCAATATTTCCTTTAAGTGCCCATGCTCTTATTACATTTTGATTTTTATTGTGAAAATCTAAGCTTTCAGCTTTACCTAAAGTAATGTAATCTCCATTAGCTAATAAGGATTTTTTAGATATTAAATTTGCTACCCAATCAGTTGGAAAGTATGTTAAAGAAGACCGTCCAATATTAACAGCCTTTACATTTTCTCGTTTTGCAATAGCAAATATAACTCTATTTGGTATTCCTTTAATTTCTTTTATCTTCTTTATAGAAATATGTTCCCTTAAGAATTTCTCGATAATATCATAAGAGTTAATAGGCATATAAATTTGTATATCAGTTAAGTAAATATCATCTTCTAAATTAAAATACTCTTTAAATTTAGAATAGTGAAATAAAGAAAGATTTAAGTCCTTTAGAGCCTCAATTCTTTTCTTGTATTTTCCATTAATAATATTTAAAAATTTTCTTTCGACATATAATTTTTCTCTCCAATTTTCCGTTTTCACAATACCTTCTTTAGATAGTTTTATTATCCCTTCTCTAAATGGTTTAATTGAAGCATCGCGAGACATTCCAATTTCGCCCACAAAATCTCTAATAAATATGTACTTTTCATTTAATAATTTTTCTTTTTCTATAAATTTGTTTAATGAATTAATATTTATTAAGCCTTGATCATTAATTTCAATTAGACCTTCCTTAACGAGGTTTAGTATCTTACTTTGAGAATAAGGAATTTCTGAAAGATTGCCCGCTTGAAAGGGGGTTAAATATCTATATCTATTTCCATTTTTTTTCACGTTTTAAAACACCATCCTTCCAATGCGTTTTAATTAAATCTCTATCAACAACTCCAAACATTTCTTTAGGAGTATTTTTCAGTTCATTTAGAGCATCTATTAGAGCCTTTGAAGTTACTTTTTCGTCAACATATTTAATAACTGTATCTGTACTCGTATCACCACGTGCAATTGCAACCTGTGTTATAGACAATCCCATATCCAATAAAAAGTTTGTAAAATTACCTCGACCAATATGAGATGACCAGTAATTGTTACTAAGTAATTGCCAATCATCAAATCTTCCAGGAGTCGATTTTAGTTCTTTAAGAAATACCTTTTTAATCTTATTAAATTTTTTGTCCCAACTTGAACCAGATATCGCATTACCATCATTATTAATAAATAAGGCTTGTGTTTGTGCTTTTTCTTGGTATTTATACCACTGTTTCATATGAAAATCGTATAAATCCCATAATAAATCATTATCTAAAATAGTCTGTTGAGCCATATTTACTTTAAGATAATTTAATCTTTTAGGGTTTTCTTTAGTAGTATCTTTTAGGTGACCAAATAAAATGTTCCTATTATCTCTTATTTCAACATAAAGAGATTCCCTGTATTTTGCTTTTAAATTATCTTTTATCAAATTTACTGCTTCTCCACGTCGTATTCCCCCATAGAATTGTAGAGCTATTCCAAATGCTATTTCCGGCGCAATCTCTTTTGCTTTTAATATAAACTCATTAACCAATGAATATCTATTGTCCCCAAAATCCTTTAATTTTGACATTAAATTATGGCTTTTCATTTTATTACTAGGAAATCTCGTTGAAAACGCAGAGTGACGAAAGGGGGATTGTATAACTAGATTCTTATTATTATCAAGAAAAGTCCTCATTTCAAACTCGGGCGAGATAATCTCTTTTTCAAATAAATATTGATAAAAAACTTTCAAGTAGTTTTCACTGTACTGTACTGTATTTCTTGTCTTGCCCGACTTTGTTAAAAAAGTAATATATTTGCTTCCATGTATGTACTTTAACTCCTTCAATCCACCTTCTTTAAGTGTTATAAAATTTAGATCTTCATTTGAAACCCTTTCTAATATATAGTTTAAAAATCTACATATTACTCTAGCAGGTGCTATTTGAGAGTTGACTGACTTTCCTGAATACTCATATTTGACTCTTATAAAATCAGTTATTGGGTGCGGGAACACTATATCATTTATCAAATCTTTAATACCTATATTCACAGTTCTAATAGTTGTTACATTATTATTAAACACTTCTTTGGTTTCTGTTTCTTTCACTACATATTTATACCTACCACAAGTAAATTTCTCCAAGGATCTCCCTCATTTAAAAGAATATTCCGAACAATACCATTTTACCCACATTTCTTCTAATTGGGCAATTAAAAAACCCCTTGTTTTCAAGGGGTTGAGTATAAATCGAATTAAAGATAACATATTGCCCATTTCAATACCTATAAAGCGTAAAACGATGTATCTAATTCCACTATCGGAAAATGGCCACTATAGTCAAAAAGCTTATCTCTTCGAGTTGAAGTTGTACTATATATCGAGGGATGATCCCCCCATCCAGTTAATCCAATTTTTATCATATTTTATTCCTCTATTTTACCTTATTTTCATTTTCTTTATGTATTCCCCATAAATTCTCTAAGTAAAATTATAAACGATTTAACTTAGAAAATCACAGCTCTACATCTAGAGATTAAGGATGGGATTTTTACTTCTAAAGATAAAAAAAGCTCGATTACGCTTATGGCGTAAATCGAACTGTTTAATACAGCTTAGATTGAATAATCCTCAGGAATAAACACTCTCAGCTGTTTTGGTCTGATATAGACAGTGTCTCCATTTTTTATGTGTAATTGTTTATAGTGTTCCTTTGGTATTTCAGCTTCTAGATATTCATCGACATCCTCACGCTTTAGTTCGATTTGTACAATTGGGCCTACCATATGGATATGCACAATTTTAGCAGCCACTGATTCATTATTAAGCTGCTCTTTTTCAATTTGAATATCATGTGGTCGAACATAGCCTACAGCATCGTCATGAGAATCTAAGTAAGTTGGTACATCTATTTCAAATTCCCCTTGAGTTAGCTTTCCTTTATGCAATCGACCTCTAAATAGATTTACGTTCCCTAAGAAATCATAAACAAAGGGACTATTGGGATGCTCATACACTTCTTCCGGTGTACCAACCTGTTCAATTTTTCCGTTATTCATCACAATGATTCGATTAGCAACATCAAGTGCTTCCTCTTGATCGTGTGTTACAAAAATACTTGTTACATGGAATTCATTGTGAAGTTTACGTAGCCAGCGACGAAGCTCTTTTCGTACCTTTGCATCTAAGGCGCCAAACGGTTCATCTAATAACAATACCTTTGGTTCTACTGCTAGTGCTCGAGCTAATGCAACGCGTTGACGCTGACCACCAGAAAGCTGCGAAGGATAGCGATCTGCGAAATTATCCAGCTTCACAAGTGCCAAAAGCTCTGTCACCTTCTTTTTGATTTCTTCCTTTGAAGGGCGCGTTTTACGTGGACGTACCTTTAAACCATATGCGACATTATCAAATACAGTCATATGTCGGAATAGGGCATAATGCTGGAAAACAAATCCAACTTCTCTTTCCTTTGGGCTTACATTTGTAATATTTTGTCCATCGAACAATATCGCCCCTTCATCCAATCCTTCCAAGCCAGCTAAGATTCGTAATAGGGTTGTTTTTCCTGAACCTGATGGCCCTAAAAGTGCAATCAGCTCCCCCGATTCGATATCAATTGAAATATCCTCTAACGCTTGAAATGAACCGAATGCCTTTGAAACATTTTGAATATGAATACTCATTTTTTAACCTCCCTATACGTCTTTTACTTTCCACTCAATAATATTTTTTATAATAATCGTAATAATTGCTAGAATCGACATGAGTGAAGCAACTGCAAATGCTGATGTAAATTGATATTCGTTATACAAAATCTCAATATGCAGTGGCATCGTATTTGTCATCCCTCGAATATGGCCAGATACAACAGACACCGCTCCAAATTCTCCAATTGTCCGCGCGTTACATAATATCAATCCATATAATAATCCCCATTTAATATTTGGCAGCGTCACTAAGAAGAACGTCTTCCACCCACTTGCACCTAGGGAAATGGATGCTTCCTCCTCGGTAATCCCCTGCATTTGCATTAAAGGAATAAGCTCTCTTGCTACAAATGGGAATGTGACAAACATCGTTGCTATGACAATACCTGGCAATGCAAAAACTATTTTTATATCATTTTGAAATAGCCAATCACCAAATACGCCTTGAGCACCAAATAATAAGATAAAGACTAACCCGGCAATAACCGGAGATACAGCAAAGGGTAAATCGATTAATGTAATTAATACGTTCTTTCCCTTGAAGGAGAATTTCGTTATTGCCCATGCTGCTACGATTCCAAAAATTGCATTTAGAGGCACAACAATTAAAACTACTGTCAATGTAAGTTTAATAGCTGCAAGAGCATCAGGATTTGTAATGGAGGCTACATAGGTTGCCCATCCCTTCTCTAAGGCTGTAACAAAGATTGAAACCAATGGCAAGATTAAAAATAATGATAGAAAAACTAGTGAAATCGTAATTAACGACCATTTAACAAATGCTGACTCCTGTAGAGCATAAGACTTCGTAGCTCCAGAGCGTATTGATATAGAAGATTCCTGCTTCACTTCTAAAGGTTTTGTCATTCCTATCCCCCCTTACTGCACATTAAATTTACGGTTTGTATACCATTGGATTATATTGATAAGCAATAGTAGAGCAAACGAGGTAACAAGCATCACTGTTGCAATGGCTGTTGCTCCAACATAATCGTACTGCTCCAGCTTCGTCATAATGATAAGTGGTGTAATTTCAGTTTTCATCGGCATATTGCCAGCTATGAATACGACAGAACCATACTCTCCTAAAGAACGTGCAAAGGCTAATGAAAATCCAGTTATAATCGCAGGAAGTAGCTCCGGAAAAATTACTTTTGTAAAGGTTTGAAGCCGAGTGGCACCTAGACTCGCTGAAGCTTCCTCAATTTCTCTACTAAGGTTTTGCAGCACCGGCTGTACAGTTCGCACGACAAAAGGTAAGCCTATAAAAATAAGTGCAATAACGATTCCAATGGGTGTAAAGGCAATCTTAAAATCAAAGAACTGACCAATCCAACCATTTGGTGAATATAAGGTTGCAAGCGCAATACCAGCAACTGCTGTTGGTAAAGCAAATGGTAAATCTACTAATCCATCAACGATTCTCTTTCCAGGAAACTGATAACGAACCAACACCCATGCAATAATCGTTCCAAACACCACATTTATTAATCCTGCCGCTAATGCTGTGCCAAAGCTTAACTTATAGGAAGCAACTGCTCGAGGATGTGCTATCGTTTCCCACAATTCACTCCAGCTCAAGGATAATGTATTAAAGAAAACCATTGATAATGGAAGCAGCACAATAACACTTAAATACAGCATTGTATATCCAAGAGTTAAGCTGAAGCCTGGTATGATTGTGTTCCTTTTACGTTTTTTTAATGTTAACTCCATATGTACCTCCTCTAGCCCTTATTAGTTTAATGCTAGTTAAAAAGAGTGTAAGGAAGCTTCCAATTTAGCAGCCTCCTTCTACACCAATATTCTACTTAGTTATTGATAGATTTCGTCAAAGGTACCGCCATCAGCAAAATGTGTTTTTTGAGCTTCTTGCCAGCCTCCAAAATCCTCAATTGTGATTAATTCTAATGATTGGAATTGATCTTTATACTTTTCAAGTACTTCTTCATTTCGTGGACGGTAGTAATTTTTAGCTGCAATTTCCTGACCTTCCTCAGAATACAAGTATTCTAAATAAGCTTGTGCTACCTCACGAGTACCTTTTTTATCTACAACTTTGTCAACAATCGCTACAGGTGGTTCAGCTAATATACTTAAAGAAGGTGTAATAATTTCAAACTCATCTACACCTAACTCATTAATAGATAAATAAGCTTCATTTTCCCATGCGATTAAGACATCCCCAATCTCTCGTTCAACAAATGTTGTAGTTGAGCCACGGGCACCTGAATCTAGAACCTCTACATTTCCAAATAGTTGCTTCATAAACTCCTGTGTTTGCTTTTCATCACCATTAAACTTTTTCTCTGCATAGCCCCAAGCTGCAAGGTAATTCCAGCGAGCCCCACCACTTGTTTTTGGGTTTGGTGTAATAACTGATACATCATCTCGTACTAAATCGTCCCAGTCTTTAATGCCCTTCGGATTTCCTTTACGAACTAGAAAGACCATTGTCGAAGTGTATGGAGACGAATTGTGTTCAAACTCTGTTTGCCAGTCCTCATTTAATAATTGGCGTGATTGAGCAATCTCATCAATATCGTAGGCTAGCGCTAGAGTCACAACATCAGCTTCAAGTCCATCAATCACAGCACGACCTTGCTTACCTGAGCCTCCATGGGATTGCTGGAATGTTACATCCTGCCCTGTCTGTTCCTTCCAAGACTCTGCAAAAGCTTGGTTAAACTCAACATATAGCTCACGCGTTGGATCATATGAGACATTTAAAATTTCAAATTTTCCATCACTACTTACCTGTTTGTCACCACCACAAGCTGCTAAAAACAATGCACTTGAAATAACTCCTGCTAGTAAAACAGATTTCTTCTTTTTTCTCATGTTCTCTTTCCCCCTTTAAATAGTAAAAAGGCTGCATACATCCCCTATTAAAAAATAGGAAACGGTGCAACCTTCAGTGTGTCTGATCGGTACTTATTTTTTTGTGTGCCCTTTAAAAACTGCTGTTGTATTTGAAATTTACAATAATCCAATTTATCCGATAAGTCAACAAGGAATTAGAAGTTTTTTCAAAATTTTAATATTTGAAAATTTAATTTGACTATTTCTATAAAAATAGTATACTTTAAACAAAGATACACAGTCTTTGGAAATTTTTTGGCATACAATATGAATAATAATGCTGACTAGACACACTAGAGGCGTTTTAATATCACCCCAGCTTTTCTTTTGGGTTGTATTAAAACGCCTTATTTTTATTTTTAAGGAGGTACTTTATGCTAACTTACACTAGTTGGGACGTTTCTACGTTTCAATTTGAAGTAGATGAAGTCTATAAGGGTGCATTAAACGTTTTAGAATGGGCTTACTCTCACTATGGCGATGAAGTTGTGTATGCATGTAGCTTTGGTATTGAAGGAATTGTACTTATCGATTTAATCGCCAAGGTGAAGCCTGATGCAAAAATTATCTTTTTAGATACAGACGTACATTTTAAAGAAACCTACGAAACAATCGAAAAAGTAAAAGAAAAATATCCTCTTCTGCAAATTGAACTGAAAAAGCCTGCTATTACTTTAGAAGAGCAAGCACAGCAATTTGGCGAGGAGCTTTGGAAAACAAATCCGAACAAATGCTGTGAGATTCGAAAGCTTACACCACTAAAAGAAACTTTAAGTGGTTCTAAGGCATGGATTTCTGGCTTGCGTCGTGAACAATCTGATACTCGAAAAAATACCGAGTTTATCAATAAAGATAATAAATTTGAATCAGTCAAGATCTGTCCTTTAATCCACTGGACATGGAAGGATGTCTGGCGTTATGTAAGTAAACACAATTTAACTTATAACCCACTACATGACCAAGGCTACCCAAGTATCGGCTGCTCTCACTGTACAAAACCTGCCTTCACTATGGACGATTTACGTTCAGGTAGATGGTCTGGTTCAAATAAAACAGAATGTGGTTTACATGAATAATTGAAAACTAGATTTAGGAGGAATAACTAATGAGCTTACAACCACACGGAGGAAAGTTAGTACAAAATTTCAATCCAAACGAATCAATTGAAAATCTAACAAAAGAAATTCAACTTGATGCTATCGCATTAAGTGATCTTGAGTTAATCGGCATTGGAGCATATAGCCCGATTGAAGGTTTCTTAACAAAGGCTGATTATGAGAATGTTGTTCATAATATGCGTCTTGCTTCTGGAACAGTTTGGAGTATTCCAATTGCTTTACCAGTATCAGAAGTGATTGCAGCTACTTTAGAAATTGGCGAAAAAGTAAAGCTAACTTTCAATGGTGAAGTATATGGTCTAATCGAGGTTAGTGAAATTTACACACCTGACAAACAGGTTGAAGCTCGCTTAGTTTATGGTACAGATGATTTAAATCATCCTGGCGTTAAAAAGCTATTTGATCGCCCAGCCGTTTATGTAGGCGGGAAAACTACTTTAATCAAAAAATCAGAGAAGCAATTCCCTGCTTATAGCTTTGAACCAAGTGAAACGAGAGCAATCTTTGCTAAAAAAGGCTGGGAAACAATCGTTGGCTTCCAAACAAGAAATCCTGTCCACCGTGCTCATGAGTATATCCAAAAGGTTGCACTAGAAACAGTGGACGGTCTTTTCCTGAATCCATTAGTTGGCGAAACTAAGTCTGATGATATTTCAGCTGAAATCCGTATGGAAAGCTATGAGGTATTACTAGACCAATACTATCCAAGGGAACGTGTTCAATTGGGTGTATTCCTTGCTGCGATGCGCTATGCAGGTCCAAGAGAAGCGATTTTCCATGCGCTCGTTCGTAAAAATTATGGGTGCACACACTTTATCGTTGGGCGTGACCATGCAGGAGTTGGCGATTACTATGGCACATATGATGCACAGATCATCTTCGAAAACTTCACACCTGAAGAGATTGGCATTACACCTTTGAAATTCGAGCATAGCTTCTATTGCACTGCTTGCGAAGGTATGGCAACAACAAAAACATGCCCTCATGATGCCTCTGCTCGCATCATTTTATCGGGTACAAAGGTTCGTGAAATGCTTAGAAATGGTGAAATTCCTCCAAGCACATTCAGTAGAAAAGAAGTTATCGAAGTTTTAATTAACGGTCTTCGTAAAGAAGTACATTCATAAACAAAAGAGGTGTAAAGTATGAGCTCAAACATTGTATGGCATGATGCCTCCATCGGCAAAACTGAAAGAAGAGAAAAAAACAAACATCAAAGCTTTATCCTATGGTTCACTGGACTTTCCGCTTCAGGAAAATCCTCAATTGCAAATGCATTAGCAAGAGAATTATTTGAAAGAGGCAACCAAACCTTTGTGCTTGATGGCGATAATATTCGTCATGGCTTAAACAAAGACTTAGGATTTGATGAAGAATCACGTAAGGAAAACATCCGTCGAATCGGTGAGGTTTCCAAGCTTTTCGTTGAGAGCGGTCAAATTGTCCTTACTGCCTTCATCTCACCTTACCAAGAGGATCGTGATGTGGTTCGTGCTTTAGTTGAAGAGGGAGAGTTTATAGAGGTCTTCGTAAAATGCTCTGTTGAGGAATGCGAACGACGTGATCCAAAGGGGCTTTATAAAAAAGCACGCAATGAAGAAATCAAAAACTTTACTGGAATTAGTGCACCTTATGAAGCACCAGTAAATCCTGAAATCATTGTCGATAGTGAGAACTTCTCTATTGAGGAATGTGCACAACAATTGATCGAAATTTTAGTAGAAAAACAATATATCGATTAAAAAATAAGCTGTTCAGCTGTCTAGAAATTAGACAAATTGAACAGCTTTTTTTGACCTTTAATATCCAATAAAACAAAAAACTAAACTCTTTAGCCATTTTTGTAATTTACGTATAAATTCCTCATTCCAGTGAAATTCTAAGCTAAAAAGTGGAGTTGAGAGGAATATGGAAGATCTTACAACTTTAAAGAATAAAGCGATTGACTCCAATTTAGAAGATACAATTGAGATTTTAAAAAAATTCTATTCAGTACCATTAAATCAGGATATAGTCATCCGAAATTTTTCGATTAGTGGATTAGATAAAAAAGCTACAGTCATCTATATCAACAGTATTACTGATAGCGAGAAGATAGAAGAACATATCATTAGACCGTTGCTAACAAATAATAGCACTGAAAAAAAGCTTGAAAACATAAGCCCTGCACAATTATTAAACACACATGAAAATTTCTCAAATATATTACAAGACATAAATAACGGAAATACAGCACTTCTTATCGACGGTGAACCTAAAGCCTACATTTTTAGTAGCAGTAAATTTCAAGGAAGAAGTGTTGAAAAACCTTTAAATGAAGTTGTCGTAAATGGACCTAAAGAAGCCTTTAATGAGAATGTGATTGACAATATTTCATTATTAAGAAAAAAAATAAGAAATGAGAATCTTATTTTTGAATCCATCACTATCTCCAAAAACTCAAACAACGTTTTATATATTGTATATATGAAAGATTTAGCAGACGAAAAATTGCTCCAAAATATTAAAGATAGAATTAACTCCCTGGACATTAATTCTATACAAAACCTTTCGTTACTTGAGCAGTACATTGAAGATAAAGTGAAATCTATTTTTCCGACTATATTAAGTACAGAACGACCAGACCGTGCAACTTCCTTTTTAGAGGATGGATATATTGTTTTATTAATGGATAATTCCCCAGATTCTTTAGTATTACCAGCTACTTTTTGGTCATTTTTCCATAATTCTGAGGACCATTATTTACGCTTTATATTCGGGAATTTTATTCGTTTATTACGACTTTTAGCTCTACTTATCACCTTATTTATCTCTGCACTGTATATCGCGATAACGAATTATCATGTGGAAATGGTACCCACCGATTTACTTCTCGCTATTTCGGCAACTCGTGAAGTAGTACCTTTCCCGACAATTATCGAGATACTCATGATGGAAATAGCCTTTGAGCTAATTAGAGAGGGTGGTCTACGTGTCCCTAATCCAATTGGGCCAACTATAGGGATTGTAGGTGCTCTAATACTAGGACAAGCTGCGGTCGAAGCTAATATTGTCAGTCCTCTAGTAGTTATTATCGTTGCCCTTAGTGGGTTGTGTTCGTTTGCAATAGGTGACATGAAATTGAATTTTTCTGTTCGATTATCAAGATTTCTCTTTATTGCTTCTGCAGCTATTTTTGGGTTTTATGGAATGACTGCCGTGTTAACAATTGGGATATTCTATTTAGTTTCGTTCTATTCTTTCGGTGTACCCTATTTAGCCCCTATGACGCCAAAATATATCTCGTCAAAGGATACTTTTTTTAGAAAAATCTTAAAAACAGAACAATATAGACCTGGTTACTTAAAACCAAAAGATATTGTGAAAAAGAAGGAAAGTCAATAGATGAATAGTATGGATAGTACAAAGGGAAAAATCGGGCTAAAAGAACTTGTAGCTATAATTATACTAAATGTAGGAACAAAGGTTGCCGACAATACACCCACTATTTTTTATGAGGCTTTTGGAACAGCTGCTTGGATCGGCATTCTTATTATTGGCCTCATATCATTGATACCTATTTTACTTATAACTAAGCTTATTACACTATATCAAGATAAAAATTTAATAGATATTATCTTACATTTATTTGGAAAACACATCGGTTTTGTTCTTCTCTTTACTTTATGCATTTTGCAAATATTTACAAATATCAACAATACATCCATATATACTGACATAATTGGAACAATGTACTTTAGCAAGACACCTACAGTTGTTATTTATCTCTTACTGTTAGGGGTAGCAGCCTATGGAGCTAAGAAAGGGATAGAGTATATCGGTTCGAGTGCTTGGGTTATGCTGTTTTGGATTTGTCTCTCATTGCTTGTTATATTAAGTGTTGTGTTTGTTCAAGGAGAATTCAATCAAATATTCCCAATACTTGGTACAGGTGGTTTGGAATTGGTGAAAGGCAGCTATCAAAATTCATCTATTCTAATGGATTTTTTATATTTAGCTCTTATAGCATCGAATGTAAAAAGCGCTACTATTTATAAAAAAGGGATATGGATTGGTTTTGTTATCATCTTACTAGCGTTTGTGCTTTCTTTAATTGGTTATGTCATGTTATTTGACTATTATGGAGTACGAATGTTTGATTACCCTTATCACGAAACAATTCGTTATATTGAGATTGGATTTCTAAATAATGTAGAGCTACTATTTTTCCCTTTTTGGTTAATTTCTTCATTTATCAGATTTGCTTTCTATTTGTATTTAGGCGCTCTTCTGTTCGGTGCTGTATTCAAAATTAAACAGTTTGAATATGTTGTACCAGCTTTGGCTGTCTTTACAATTTTAGCAGGGTTAATACCCGAGTCATCTGTTTTCTCTATGAATGATTTCAGAGTTATCTTTTTGAATTTAATTACTCCAATTTTTTTACTGTTTCCCTGTCTTTTATGGATAACAGCTAAATTAAAGGGGGATTTTAAAAATGAATAATATTAAGCGTGGTAGTCTAATGCTCTTCTTTATTTTCCTCATTCCTCTACTTAGCGGATGCTGGGATCAAACCTCTATCGAAGAAAGAGCTTATGTCGTCGCTATAGGATTAGATAAAAGTAAAAGTGACAATGAAAATCAAATCCAAATTTCCTATATTATCGCAAATCCTGAGTTTTCAAAAAAAGAAGCAATGACTACCGAGCCTCCTATGGAAACAATCACTTTTGATGCGAACGATATAAATGTTGCAAGAAATAAAGCTAATACTGTTGTGGCAAAAGAGATTTCTTTTAACTTATTAAGCGTTATTATTGTTTCTGAAGAACTAGCAAAAGATAAAAATTTTATAAGATGGATGTACGATGCTACTAAAGAAAGAGAGATTAAACGTGATACACCTCTTATTGTAGTGAAAGAAGAAAGTACGAAATTCTTCAAACAAAATCAACCTAAATTAGAATCGAGGATCCATAAATACTATGATTTGATTTTAAAATACGCTAGTAAGGCAGGAATGATACCCAATTCTCATTCAAATCTGGGTAGATATTATAGGATCACGCAAGCAGATGCTAGCCTCTTTTTAGGGATATATGGTACGAGTGAAAAATCGGAATATAAAAGAAGTGAAGAAGAGGATAATTTTATGGCAGGGCAAATTGAAATCGGAGGCGAATCAAATAAAGTTCAATTCATGGGTTCAGCGGTTTTCAAAGAAGGGCAAATGATTGGAACACTTACAGGAGAAGAAACTCGAGCAGCAGTTCTTATAAATGAAGGTTTAAATATGGGCTCCATTATAGCAACCTATAAGGATCCTTTTGATGATAGGTATAGGGTTACAACTAGAATACTTCAAAAAGAAGATATAAAAATTAAAATGGATTTAAAAAGTCCTCTGCCTACTATTGATGTATCAATCCCACTTTATATCGATATATTAAGCCAGCACAGTATGGTTGACTATGTAAATGATTCAGAAAAAAGAGAACGCTTAAAACAAAGTATTGAAGAAGAAGTTACGAATACCTATAATAAGCTAATCAAAAAAACACAGGAAGAGTTTAAGGGTGAACCATTCGGCTGGTCGTTAATTGCAAGAAAGGAATTCTTAACAATAAAAGAATTTGAAGATTTCGACTGGATGGAAACCTATCCAGAAATAGATGTAAATCTGACAGTTAAAGTTAATATTGGTAACTTTGGAAACCAAAGCAAAGTGCCTGAGCTCGAAGAAATGAGGGATTAATGTGGAAATCATCATTTGGTTTATAATCGTACCTATTTTTATTTACACAATTGGCTATTCCATAATGCTGTGGAAGGATAAAAGTAAACTCGGCTCAATAGCCACCTTCATATTAGCAATTTGCCTGATAATCCTTCCCTTCTTTTCAAACATTAGGTAGTTGAATGATTATGTCTATATAAATAGACCAGGGTCCGTGTATCCTGGTCTATTTTAACTTTGTTATTAACTGACTCTTGTATCATTACCGTTTTATTTATAATCTCGGATCTACTGGATCTGACTCCATTGCCAAAGTTCCAAGTACACATTCATGAACCCTTTCAGTGGATTCACCATTTACTAGCCTTTGTATTCCCTCTACTCCTAGTGAGAATTCTTTTAATGCAAGCTTTTGCTTTTTCCCCACATTCCGCTGCTTTAATCTAGTAAGATTTCCTGGCTGTAAGTAATCCATGCCATAGATGATATTAAGATATTTTCTACCTCTAACCTTAATAGCTGGTTGAATCAGCCTTCCCTTTGACTTCGCGATAAATGTCTCTGGCTTAATGACAATTCCCTCATGCCCATCACTTGTAATCTCATCCCACCATCTGATGACCTCTTCCTCACTAGCTGGATCATCAATGACCATATATTCTGTTTCAACAAAGAGCTTGTCCATTTCAGCAAATTCCTTGTTCAACTCCATATGCCAAGTGTGTGGCTTATCAAAAAAGGTTTCATTACTATGGGCTAGAATATGGAAAGGAGCAATTTGGATTTGATCTAGATCATTAATTTCCCAGCAGTATTTTTGGAACACATCCTTGAAAACTTGAGAATTCACAAGCATTTCATCGTATTCCTTTAGCCAAGCATTCAGATTTTCGTTATTGTAAGCCGCACCTTCGAGCTTATTTTTTAACAGACTGCGATCTAAAAATGCATTTTCGGCCACATGTGCATATTGACTGCTAATAAGCTCCTTTGCCTTCAAATTCCAGGGCATAATCTCCGCATCAACAAGAAGGAATTCTGTCTCATACTTATTAAAATAATCATTAGCTGTTAGGCTTTGATTGATTCTAGAAAGAATTTCACCTTCTATTTCAATATCAAAAAATCTTCTACCTGTTCGAGTATAGATGACTCCAAGCGTTTCTCGCCCTACAAATTTTCGTCCCGCCTCTTTATCTTTAAATAAATAGAGGATTCCCCTACTTCCCATATGCTTCTTCTCTGCAACCATCCGGTTAATGCCTAGACTTCGGTAGTATTCAATCGCTTCTCGAGGGTGTTCCAGATACCCTTCTATGGAAGAAGGCTTCGGCGTAGGACTCATTGTAGGTGGGATATAAACCAGCTCTTCAATCGGTACAGTAAAATGTGACAAAGTATCGACTGAGGCTAGCGCATATTCTTTTGGTATTTTAATGCTTCCTATGTGCTCTGTTAAAACGGAAAAGCCATCAATAAATTTGGCAATGTTCGGCGGATTTAACCTTTTCTTTTTCAACTCGATTAGCGGGTTATTGTGACCTCCCGAGTAATCCTGTTTAGCTTGAACCGCCACAAATTCCTGCTCTGGATAGCGGAATGCAGTAAGCTCCCCACCAAACACAACTCCCTGGTCAATATTAATGGTATTATTCACGACCAGCGGCTTTGGCTTAGGGTCATGCCCCCAGACAATTAAAGTACTTGTTTTATGATGGATAGTCCAATCCTTCCGAATCGGTTTACCTGTCTCATCAAGCCCTTCATTATCGCCGTAACGACAAAAATCACTAATGTCATAGGATTGCTTCCCGATGAAATCATCTTTTATCCCTGCATGTGTGCAGACCAATGTTGGAACGTTATTTTTCGTTAAAATATAATGCGAGGGTGCTCTAAGGAGAAATGGCTTTAGTTCTTGTTTGAGTTGAGTGATGTCGCCAGTTTCTCCATACCTAGCTAGCTCTTCTTCCACCAGCTCATCCCCGTGATTTAAGGTAACATTTTTTCCCTCTAACCACCGAGCAATTTTCCAGCCATGATTACTATCAATCATATAGGCTAGATTTTCATTCACATGACGCATGAAAAATTCCATCGTTTTTAGAGACTCGGGTCCACGGCTCATAATATCGCCAAGAGATAAAAATCTTCGTCCCTCTGGATGAATATAAAGATTTTGATGATCCTTTTCATAACCTAGCCTTTCAAGTAGTTCAATCATTTCATCATAGCAGCCATGAATATCGCCAATAATATCGATGCCATTACCTACCTCAAGATGAAGTGGATTTTGCGTTTTTCTAATAACCTCCACTTCACTTACATCTGAAATGAAATAACTCGCTAAATAGCCTTCTTTTTTTATAAAACGTTTTTCTCTTTTAAATACCTGATACTGTTGTTTAATTCGTTTACTACCACGCGGATTTTTTCGTAGTTTATCACGTTCAAGCAGCTCTTCTTGCTCTACATCCAATACAAGAGTCATAACCGGAACATGATGCTTTTTCCCAAGCTCTATATATCTTTTTCGATCATCAGCATATAAATGAGTAGCATCCACAATCGTCATCTTATTTAACCGGCATCTCGCCTCGATTGTTGCTTCCATCAGGGAGAAGGCTTCTTGAGAAATTCTTTGATATTCATCAAACAAGCTTTCCGATACATCCTTCCACCGATGACTCCAATCTATAAATTCCACATCGCCAACACGTATTCGATAATCATCTGAGCTAATTACCTCTGACGGAAGGATTTTCCCCTTTTCAATTTGTTGCTTGAGAAAGGAGGACTTTCCACTATTGGAAGGACCAACTAGTAACACAATACCTGCATAGGGTAGCGTAATCTCCATGGTTTAAAGCTCCTTTCTCGTAAACAAACACATCTGAGTCGGATAACCGTGAAGCTCGTGTTCTTCACCGATTCCATCAAACGCGATGTTATATTCATGATTCTCATTTTGGGTTTTGCACCAAGTTTGAAATTCTTCTCTAGTCCACTCAAAACGGTGGTCAGGATGTCGGTAATCCCCACCCATTCCATATACCTCGTTATACTCTTGGTTAGGCGTAGTAATTATCAGCGTTCTCGGTCGATAATCCTGCAAAATAGTCTGTATGATTTTAGGTAAACGGTATTCATCTATATGCTCAATTACTTCACAAAGAATAAGTACATCCTTACCTTTCAAACGCTCATCATAGTAAAAGAGCGAGCCGAAAATTTGCCTTGGTTTCACAAAATTCTTATCCTGGGCTGCCTTTTCAAAGCGTTTAAGTGCTTTAAGCGTTGCCGATTCGGATGGCTCGACCGCTAATATTTCTTTAACTCCATCGATAAAGCCTAATTTTTCCGATAGCTTCCCTTCTCCTGAACCAAGGTCTACTACGGTCTCTTTACGCTTTAATTGATTTACTTTTCCGACTATTTTATCGTAACGCAGGTCGTTTAATCTTAGTTTCGGTGATGATTCGTTTTCTTTCTTGGTATGTTGATTTTCGAATTGGCCGTAGACTTCCTTAAATCGTAGGGCTTGGCGCAATATGAACTCTCTTTTAGGATGCTTGTCCAACCACCCCTCACCGTAACGTACAATTTTCTCGACTTCCTGCTCATCAATATAATAATGCTTATAATTGTCCAAAACCGGAATCAAAACAAACAGCTGTCTAAGTCCCATCTGAAGAGTAGTCGAGCCTTTCAAGGTGATGAATCTAGCCGAACTTTTTGATTTAAAATCCATATTATAATCAGCCTCTCCATAAGTAATTTCAACCGCATAACCTAAGGGCTGAAATAAGCTCTGGATATCTTGATCAGTTAGCTGTGAAGCAACTGGTCCAAAGGAAAATTCCAATGGGAACGGATGATTCACCCAAGGCTCATATTCCTCAACTGGCTTTCCGTTTAGTGCCGTGCCAAGAGCTGTTCTTAAAAAAGTACAAAAGATACTGCTCACCACAAATTCACGGTCATTAATATAAGAAGTAATATCGTACACCTTCGAATTATTCCTCGAAAGCTCAATCGGATCGGGCGTTACAAAAAAAGTAACTTCCACTTCTTCCTCAGAGAATTGACTAAAAAACATACGTACTAAATGGCCACTTACCCTTCTCTCATAAAGGTTATTAGGATTTTTCGCCAACAAATATGAAATGACCTGTATATCCTGCCCCGTCCCTCGTATTGTTAACTGCATCGTTTATTACACCTACCTTCAACTATTCCATTTTTATACAATATACCATAAGTAATGGTTGGAGTTCTATTTGTGGGGGCTTTGGATTGTTGTAAGCTTATGGTGAACTTTTCCGAAAGAAATAGTTCATACTTCTTTGGATGAAGTTGTTTCAGGAAAAATAGACAGGAATGACTTTCGTAAGAAGGGTGAATGACAAAATAACTGGTAGCTATTTCGAAAAGCTTTCATATACCGAATTGGAATGAATGCCATTATTTCGGATTGCCCCATCTATAGTGGCGTTCACACGTTGTATGTTTGCCACTTTTTCAGATTCTCCCATCCATAGTGGCGTTCATTCAAAGAAATAAATTCACAAAATGTCTTTCTTAAAGAGGATGAGGGACTTTTTGAACGAAATCTATTGCCAGGAAACACTTCACTCAAGATGCACTTTTCAAAACAAAAAAATTCGCAAAGAAGTGCTTCAATCATTTGAAAAGTAGAATGAATTCAAGGTTTAATGTATATTTAAGTAAAAGTTCAAATTATAAAAGATGCTATTACGTGAGGTGTTTCTGAGTGACAAAAAGTAATCCTAAGGTTGAGGAGTTTTTAAGTAAAGAAACAAAATGGAAAGCGGAATTTGAGAAGTTACGAGAAATTATCCACAATGTTGAAGAGCTTGCCGAAGAATTTAAGTGGATGCATCCTTGTTATACTTATGAAAACAAGAACGTCGTGTTAATACACGGATTTAAAGAATATTGTGCACTACTTTTTCACAAAGGGGCTTTGTTAAAGGATCCACATGGGATACTCATCCAGCAATCAGAGAATGTACAAGCTGCTCGTCAGATTCGATTTACTAGCCTACAGCAAATTAATGATTTAGAAGAAGCGTTGGAAGAATATGTACTCCAGGCGATTGAGATTGAAAAATCCGGTGCGGAAATTGTATTCAAGCAAACGACAGAATTCACAATGGCTGAGGAGTTTCAAACAAAGCTAGATGAAAACCCTGATTTAAAAACAGCATTTGAAGCATTAACACCTGGTCGCCAAAGAGCATACCTTCTTCATTTCTCGACACCTAAACAATCTAAAACTCGAGAGTCAAGGATTGAAAAGTGTATACCAAAGATATTTGAGGGGAAAGGGTTGAATGACCGATAAATATTAGAGGCAGATTTGTTTTATTTACCAACTAATTTTAGTTGCTCCTCGCCTCACTTTGTCTTAAATAAGCTGGTGCAAAAAAAAACCGAGCAAAATACACTCAGCCTTTAAATATAATCTTAGTAAGCAAAAAGGGTTTTCGAGCATTTTACAATGACTCGAAAACCCTTTTATATTAACAGTTTATAAGCTATTAACCGATAGAACCTTCCATCTCGAACTTGATTAGGCGGTTCATTTCTACTGCGTATTCCATTGGTAATTCTTTTGTGAATGGTTCGATGAAGCCCATTACGATCATTTCTGTTGCTTCACCTTCAGAGATACCACGGCTCATTAGGTAGAATAATTGCTCTTCAGATACTTTAGATACTTTTGCTTCGTGCTCTAAAGATACGTTATCATTTAAGATTTCGTTGTAAGGAATTGTATCTGATGTTGATTCGTTATCTAAGATTAATGTATCACATTCGATGTTTGAACGAGCACCAGTTGCTTTTTTACCAAAGCGAACGATACCACGGTAAGTTACTTTACCGCCTTGTTTAGAGATCGATTTCGATACGATTGTTGAAGATGTGTTTGGTGCTAAGTGAATCATTTTCGCACCAGCATCTTGGTGTTGACCTTTACCAGCGATTGCGATAGAAAGTGTCATACCACGTGCACCTTCACCTTTTAAGATACATGCAGGGTATTTCATTGTTAATTTAGAACCGATGTTACCATCAATCCATTCCATTGTACCGTTTTCTTCAACAACAGTACGTTTTGTAACTAGGTTATACACGTTGTTCGCCCAGTTTTGGATTGTTGTATAACGGCAGTATGCATCCTTCTTAACAATGATTTCAACTACTGCTGAGTGAAGTGAGTTTGTTGT
The DNA here is from genome assembly GCF_044795995.1 of Ureibacillus chungkukjangi. Classification (NCBI taxonomy): domain Bacteria; kingdom Bacillati; phylum Bacillota; class Bacilli; order Caryophanales; family Caryophanaceae; genus Ureibacillus; species Ureibacillus chungkukjangi. The sequence goes on from NZ_CP085009.1 coordinate 2,933,851, forward strand.
GTATACAGGAGCTGTACAGCCTTCTACATAGTGTACACTTGAACCTTCGTCAACAATGATTAATGTACGCTCGAATTGACCCATGTTTTCAGAGTTAATACGGAAGTACGCTTGTAATGGTGTGTCTAATTTAATACCAGGTGGTACGTAGATGAAAGATCCACCAGACCAAACAGCTGAGTTAAGTGCAGCAAATTTGTTGTCTGAAGATGGAATTACAGTACCCCAATATTTTTTGAAGATATCTTCGTTTTCGCGTAATGCAGAGTCTGTATCTTTGAAAACGATACCTAGATCTTCAAGGTCTTTTTTCATGTTGTGGTAAACTACTTCAGATTCATACTGAGCAGATACACCAGCTAAATATTTTTGTTCAGCTTCAGGAATACCTAATTTGTCAAAAGTAGCTTTGATTTCTTCAGGTACTTCATCCCAAGATTTTTGAGTTGCTTCAGATGGCTTTACATAGTAAGTAATTTCATCGAAGTTTAAAGATCCAAGGTCGCCACCCCATTGTGGCATTGGTTTTGAGTAGAAGATTTCTAAAGCTTTTAAGCGATAGTTTAACATCCACTCTGGTTCGTTTTTCATTTTTGAAATTTCACGTACGATTTCTTCAGTTAATCCACGTTTTGAACGGAAAACTGATACGTCTTTATCATGGAAGCCGTATTTGTAATCGCCGATATCAGGCATTTTTTTTGCCATTTTATTCTCCTCCGTTCAAACTACTTATCTTTGTTCGTTTACACCCTTTTCCATTGCTTTCCAAGCCAATGTTGCACACTTAATTCGTGCTGGGAATTTTGAAACACCTTGCAGCGCTTCAACATCACCAAGATCGTATTTATCTGTATAGTCTTCACCTAGCATCATATTCGAGAAAATTTCAGCTAGTTCAAGAGCTTCGTCTAATTTCTTCCCTTTAATAACCTCTGTCATCATAGATGCAGAAGACATTGAAATGGAACAGCCTTCGCCATCAAATTTAGCATCTTCGACTAAACCATCGTTAATCTTTAATGTTAAATGAATACGGTCACCACATGTAGGGTTATTCATATCGATTGTAACACTGTCACCATCAAGAGAACCCTTGTTGCGTGGTTTTTTATAATGATCCATAATAACTGAGCGGTAGAGCTGATCTAAATTATTATTAAAAGACATCGTTAAAATACTCCTTCGCTATGCGCAATCCTTCAACAAGTCGATCAACATCTTCTTTTGTATTATAGATATAGAAGCTTGCACGAGCTGTAGCTGTACATTGTAGCCATTTCATTAATGGCTGTGCACAGTGATGACCAGCACGGACAGCAATACCATTCATATCTAAAACAGTTGCTAAATCATGAGGATGTACACCGTCAATGTTGAAAGTGATTAAACCGCAACGTTTTTGTGGGTCACGAGGTCCATAAATAGATACACCTTCAATTTTGTCCATTTCATTCAGTGCATATTCTACTAGGTTATGCTCGTGCTCTGCAATTTTTTCTAAACCAATTTCAGTTAGGAAATCAATGGCAGCTCCTAAGCCGATAGCCCCAGCAATGTTAGGTGTACCGCCTTCAAATTTCCAAGGCAGCTCCTTCCAAGTAGAATCATGTAGATCTACAAAATCAATCATTTCGCCACCAAATTCTATTGGCTCCATGCTTTCTAGATGGGCTTGTTTCCCATATAGTACACCTGTACCCGTTGGACCACACATTTTATGACCAGAAAAAGCTAAGAAATCACAATCTAAATCTTGTACATCAATTGGCATATGTGGTGCAGCTTGAGCAGCATCTACGACAATGACAGCCCCTGCTTCATGGGCAATTTTCGTAATTTCTTTGATTGGATTAATCGTTCCTAGCACGTTTGAAGCCATTGTAATAGCAACGATTTTTGTTTTATCTGTAATCGTATTGCGTACAGTTTCAAGTGTAATTGTACCATCTTGCTCAAGTTCAAAGTACTTTAATACAGCACCTTTTTCTTTTGCAAGCTGTTGCCATGGAATCAAGTTCGAGTGATGCTCCATATGTGAAATAACAATTTCGTCGCCTTCATTTACATTCATGCGTCCATAAGCACCAGCAACAGTATTTATAGAAGTTGTTGTACCACGAGTGTAGATAATTTCTTTTGTAGATTTCGCATTGATGAACTTGCGGATTTTTTCGCGAGCTCCTTCATATGAATCTGTCGCACGATTTCCAAGTGTATGTACACCACGATGTACGTTAGAATTGTCTAACTCGTAATAATTTCTTACAGCTTCTAATACTTGCACTGGCTTTTGGGATGTAGCAGCACTATCAAGGTAAACGAGCGGATGCCCGTTTACTTCTTGATTTAGTACAGGAAATTGTTTGCGAATTTCATTCATTAGCGAACTTTCCCTTCAATAACCTTCGTTAATTGATTTTTAACGCTTTCGATAGGAAGATTTGTTACTACAGGAGCTAAGAAACCGTGAATTACTAAACGTTCTGCTTCTGCTTTTGAAAGACCACGACTCATTAAGTAGAAAAGTTGTAATGGGTCAACACGACCAACTGATGCTGCATGTCCTGCCATTACATCGTCTTCATCGATTAATAGAATCGGGTTTGCATCTCCACGAGCACCTTCAGAAAGCATTAATACACGTGATTCTTGCACTGCATTTGACTTACTAGCACCATGCTCGATTTTACCGATACCATTGAAAATAGTTTGAGCAGAATCTTTCATAACACCATGCTTTAAGATAAAGCCTTCTGAATTTTTACCCCAATGGCGAATTTCGGTAGTGAAGTTTTGCTTTTGTTCTCCGCGTCCTACTACTACAATTTTCGTATTTGCAAGCGAACCATCACCAACTAAATGAGTAATGCTTTCGGAAATTGTATCTGAATCATTCATTAAACCTAATGCCCAGTCAACCTTAGCATCGCGTTTAACATGACCACGGCGGTTTACATAAGTAGTAAAGCCTTTTGCAAGAACATCTACTGAACCAAAAGTAACCTGTGCATTGTCTAATGCGATTACTTCTTCGATTAAATTTGCTTGTCCATTTGATTGTTCAACAGTTGATACATAAGTTTGTACATATGTAACAGCTGAATTAGAATCAGCAACAACTAAAACGTGGTTGAATAATGAAGCATCAGCGTTGTCGTGTAGGAATACCACTTGTAATGGTTTTTCTACAACAACATTTTTCGGCACGTATAAGAATACCCCACCGTTTACTAATGCTGCGTGGTAAGCAGTTAACTTATGCTCATCAACTTTAACAGCATCTGTCATGTAGTATTTTTGAACTAAGTCACTATGTTCACGTACTGCAGTTAAAATATCTGTGAAAATAACACCTTGTGCTTTTAGCTCATCAGAGATTTTAAGGAATGCAGCTGTGTTGTTACGTTGGATATAAAGGTTTTCTTGGCCTTCAATATCGATAATTTCTTTAACTTCTGCAGAAAGCTCATCTAGAGAGCTAAATGTAGCACTTTCTACTGTATGTTGAGGGAACTCTGTGAAGTTCCACTTTGTAATATTTGTTTTGTCTGGTGTTGGCATTGGAAGCTCAGTAGCTTTTTCAATTGCTTCTGCACGCAAAGAACCAAACCAAGCTGGTTCATTGTTGTTTTGTGAGAACGAGCGTACTTCTGTAGCTGATAACGCCAATTTAGTTTCAACTGTCATGTTATTCGTCCTCTCTTTATGCTTCTTCTGTTACCGCGTCTGTATCTTCGATTCCTAATTCTTGTTTAATCCAGTCATAACCTTCTGCTTCTAAACGTTGTGCTAATTCTGGACCACCAGATTTTACAACGCGACCTTGCATCATAACATGTACATGATCAGGAGTGATGTAGTTTAGTAAACGTTGGTAGTGAGTGATTGCGATACAGCCAAATCCTTCACCGCGCATTTCGTTAATACCTTTTGCCACTACTTTTAATGCATCGATATCTAAACCAGAATCGATTTCATCTAAGATTGCAAACTTAGGCTTGATCATCATTAATTGTAGGATTTCGTTACGTTTCTTTTCCCCACCAGAGAAACCTTCGTTTAAGTAACGTTGAGCCATTTCTTGGTCCATTTCTAGGAAATCCATAGATTTGTCTAATTCACGGATGAATTTCATTAATGAAATTTCATCGCCTTCTTCGCGACGTGCGTTGATAGCAGAACGAATGAAGTCAGCATTTGTTACACCTGAAATTTCTGATGGATATTGCATAGCTAAGAAAAGACCAGCTTGTGCACGCTCATCAACTTCCATTTCAAGCACATTTTCACCATCTATTTCAATTGTACCTTGAGTAACCTCGTATTTAGGGTGACCCATAATAGCAGAAGCTAATGTAGATTTACCTGTACCGTTTGGACCCATGATAGCGTGGATTTCGTTTGTATTAATTGTAAGATTTAGACCTTTTAAAATCTCCTTGTCTTCGATTGATACATGAAGATCTTTAATTACTAAAGTTGACATTATATTACCTCCGTAGTTGTGCATTGAATGGTAGAACCATTTCTAATTTATTATCATTCTAATCTTAACCGAAATCATGAAACCATGCAAAACATTTATTCGAAAAACTTATATTTCAACGAAAACCATTAAGATCTTGATGTTTTACACATTTTTATAGTTTAGGAGAAAAGTAAGTTAGAGGAAAAGTAGGATAATCCATTTTCAATAAAAACAGTCTAATTGAGAATTCATTTCACCGATAATGTTCGACAATATAATTTCAAATACGTTAAAAGTATCGCAAATAGTTTGCCAATATGTATTCACTTCTTATACATAGTGAGAAGAAGTTATATTAAAAAAATTTTCTATTTAAAACTTCGCTATTTACCCGATTTTTCAACACTTAGCTTTATGGTAGTTTAAACAATAAGAAAGTATTATACATTCTTTTCTACTAAATAAAAAGCGATTCCCGATTTTCCTAAAATCTCGGGAATCACTTTAATTATGCCTTCACTTCTAAAGCTAAAAATTCATCCACACTTGCTGCTACAGAACGCCCTTCTTTAATAGCCCAAACCACTAAGCTTTGACCGCGTCTTGCATCACCTGCTGTAAATACGCCAGGTACATTTGTTTCAAAATCTTTAATCGATGCACGGATTTTATTGTTCGAGATTGTCACCCCAAATTGCTCTGGTAGTGATTTTTCTACTCCTTCAAAGCCAATTGCAACGAATACCGCTTGTGCTGGCCATACTTTTTCAGTGCCTGGCATCTCTTTAAAGAAGTAGAAGCCGTCGTCACCTAAAATTTTCTCCATTTGAATCGTATGAAGTTCTTTTACACGACCCATTTTGTCCTTCACAATTTTCTTTGTTTGGATACAATACTCACGGGGATCATGTCCCTTTGCTGCCTCAACTTCTTCATATGCATAATCAAGTTTATATACATTGGGATCTTGAGGCCAAGGTCGGTCCTCCTGACGAGTTTTTGGAAGCTCAGGATGCTTACCAAATTGATGTACTGAGCGTGCTTTTTGACGAATAGCAGTTGCTACACAGTCAGCACCAGTATCACCACCACCAATAACGATGACGTCTTTACCTGAAACGTTTAATGCTTTTCCGTCTTTCAAATTAGAATCTAGTAAGCTTTGAGTTACACCTGTTAAATAATCCATGGCTAAGTGTACCCCTTTAGCATCACTGCCTTCTAAATGTAGGACACGTTGTTTTTGAGCACCGATACATAGAATTACTGCATCATACTGTGCTCTTAATTCATCCGCATTAATATCCTTACCGATTTCTGTACTTAAAACAAAATCGATTCCTTCTTGGCGAAGTAGGTTCACTCGGCGTTCAATAACTTCTTTTTCAAGCTTCATGTTGGGAATACCATACATTAGTAATCCACCTGGACGATCAGCACGCTCAAAGACAGTTACACTATGCCCAAGCTGGTTTAGGTCGTCTGCTGCAGCTAATCCTGCTGGACCTGAACCAACCACTGCAATTTTCTTACCTGTACGCGTTCTTGGTATACGTGGAAGAACCCAGTTATTTTCAAAGCCTTTATCAATAATTGAACGTTCGATTGATTTGATGGCTACTGCTGGATCTGTAATTCCTAATGTACAAGAGCTTTCACAAGGCGCTGGACATACACGCCCTGTGAATTCTGGGAAGTTATTCGTCATATGTAGACGATCTAATGCTTCCTTCCACTTTCCTTTGTACACTAAGTCGTTCCATTCTGGAATGACATTCTGAATCGGACAGCCTGCAGCAGCACCTCGAATTTCAACTCCCATATGACAAAACGGTGTGCCACAATCCATACATCTTGCACCTTGCTCTTGTAAGGTTTCATCTGGCAGCCTAGTAGCATATTCATTCCAATTCGAAATGCGCTCTAGTGGAGGCTGCTCTTTCGTTTTTGTTCGTTTATATTCCATAAATCCTGTTGGTTTCCCCATTCTAGAACCCCCTCTTATTTGGAAATCGCTAATTCTTTAGCGCCAGTTGCTTCAACAAATGCTTGCATTGCAGCCGTTTCTTCCGTTAAACCTTGGAATTTGTGATAGCTGATTTTATCAATCATCGCTTTATAATCCGTTGGTACAACTTTTACAAACTTCGTTACGAATTTATCCCATTTTGCTAGAATATCTAAAGCAATTGTACTTTCAGTGTGTTCTAAGTGTTTGATAATCATAGAACGTAAAGCTTCGATTTCATTTTTATCTTCTAAACGCTCGAATTCAATCATTTCAGTGTTACAGGTTTCTTTGAACTTTTCTTCATCTGTTGGTAAAACATAGGCAATACCACCGCTCATACCTGCAGCAAAGTTTTTCCCTACATCACCTAGAATGACAACACGACCACCAGTCATGTACTCACAACCATGATCACCAATACCTTCAACTACAACATTGGCTCCACTGTTACGAACAGCAAAGCGTTCCCCAGCACGACCATTGATATATGCAGTACCACTTGTAGCTCCATATAGACAAACGTTCCCTGCTATAACATTTTTCTCTTGGGCACCCTTGATCGGTGCGATAGCTACTAATTTACCGCCAGATAGACCTTTACCGAAGTAGTCGTTAACATCTCCTACACATGAAAGCGTCATTCCTCTCGGTACGAATGCACCAAAGCTTTGACCTGCATGACCTGTAAAGTTCAGTTTAATAGTTTCATCTTTCAACCCAACTTCACCGTATTTTTTCGAAATTTCACTTCCAATTATCGTACCTACAACACGATCTGTATTTTTAATCGAATAATCGAGTTCGATTGATTCTTTTTCGTTAATGCTCTTTTCAACTTTTGGTAGAAGCTCACGAATATCAAAGGTTTCGTCAATACGTAAATTCTGGTCAGTTTGCTTCGTGCGAGCACCTTGTACCTGGTAAAGTAATGCTGATAGATCAAGCTGACCTGCTTTCCAGTGTGATTTAGCACGTTCACTAATTTGTAGGACATCTGTGCGTCCAACCATTTCGTCAACAGTATGGAATCCTAATTTCGCCATGTATTCACGCATTTCTTCAGCCACAAAGTACATGAAGTTTACAATGTGATCTGCGTTCCCCATGAATTTGGCGCGCAATTCTGGATTTTGAGTAGCTACCCCTACTGGACATGTATCTAAATGACATGCACGCATCATGATACATCCTAGTACGATTAATGGAGCTGTCGCAAAGCCATATTCCTCTGCTCCAAGTAAAGCCGCCATAACAACGTCCTTACCTGTCATTAGCTTTCCATCAGTTTCTAATGTTACTCGCTCGCGTAGGCCGTTTAACATTAATGTTTGGTGTGCTTCAGCTAAGCCTAGCTCCCATGGTAAACCTGTGTGCTTGATAGAAGTTTTTGGCGATGCGCCAGTTCCTCCATCATATCCAGAGATTACAATGACATCTGCTCCACCTTTAGCAACACCTGCTGCAATCGTTCCCACACCAGCTTTTGCTACTAGTTTTACAGAAATACGAGCATTACGGTTAGCATTTTTCAAATCGTAAATAAGCTCGGCTAAGTCCTCGATTGAATAAATGTCATGGTGTGGTGGAGGTGAAATTAACCCAACTCCTGGAGTAGAACCACGAACATCCGCAACCCATGGATAGACTTTGTTACCTGGTAATTGACCACCTTCACCAGGTTTAGCTCCTTGAGCCATTTTAATTTGTAGCTCTTTTGCATTTACAAGATAATGAGATTTCACACCAAATCGACCAGATGCAATTTGTTTAATCGCACTATTTCGGTTATCTCCATTTTCATCGATTTCAAAACGAGCAGTGTCTTCCCCGCCCTCACCTGAGTTTGAGCGTCCACCGATACGGTTCATGGCAATTGCTAAAGTTTCATGCGCTTCTTTAGAAATCGAACCGAAGGACATTGCACCTGTTTTGAATCGTTTTACGATTGAGTCTACTGATTCTACATCCTCTAACGGTATTGATTGATTAGTAGATTTGAACTCAAACATATTACGTAAGAACCCAAGTTGTTCTTCATTTGCCATTTCTGCATACATTCTGTATAAACCAAAATCATTTCTTCTTGTAGCCGTTTGCAGCGTATGGATTGTTTTCGGGTTAAATGCATGGTGTTCGCCATTAGCTCGCCATTGGAAATCACTTCCCGATTCAAGTAAAGCATTTCTAGAATCTAGCGCTAATTTGTGGCGACGCTTCGCTTCCTCGCCGATCGTTTTTAAATCAATCCCATCAATTTGAGATGCAGTTCCAGTGAAGTATCGATCAACGACTTCCTTACTAATTCCTACTGCTTCAAAAATTTGAGCACCACGGTAAGATTGAACAGTTGAAATACCCATTTTAGACATTACTTTTACTACACCATCAGCGATTCCCTTACGATACTTTTTCACGGCATCCTGGTAGCTAATTGTTAAATGGCCAGCCTCGATTGCCTCTTCGATAGAAGCAAACACAAGATATGGGTTAATAGCATCTGCACCAAATCCAACTAAAGCTGCAAAATGATGTACTTCACGAGCTTCTCCACTATTTGCAATAATGCTTACAAGAGTACGTTTACCTGTACGGACTAAATATTGATGTAAGCTACTTACAGCAAGTAATACTGGGATCGTTGGTGAATTCACATCGTCTAATTCATCTGACAGTATTATTAAAGAAATTCCTTTTTCGATTGCTGCATCTGCCTCATTGAATAAACGCTGTAATTCTGACTCTAATGTATTTTCATACTGAAGTGTGATTACTGCATGCTGGAAATGTGCATTCTTCATATTCGTAATCTCGCTCAACTCGCCATTTGTTAAAATCGGAGTATCTAAGAAAATACGGCGTGCATTCTCAGCATTTGGATGCAATAGATTCCCTTCAGCTCCAAGCAGAGTCATCGTTGAAGTTACAATATGCTCACGAATTGAATCGATCGGTGGGTTTGTAACTTGGGCAAATAACTGTTTAAAGTAATTAAATAAAGACTGCGGACGATCCGATAGAACTGCTAAAGGTGTATCGTTCCCCATTGAACCAATTGGATCTTTCCCGCTCTCTGCAACTGGAACAATATATTTTTGAATGTCCTCAAAAGTATAACCAAAGGATTTTTGACGTACTGCTAGCACATCAACTTCTTTAGGAGTTTCCTCATCAGCTTCAACTGTTAGCAAATTTTCTTCTAGCCATTTCGCATATGGTTGCGCCTGTGCCATCTCGCTTTTCAGCTCTTCATCAGAAACAATTTTCCCTTGCTCTAAATCGATTAACAGCATGCGGCCTGGGCTTAAACGTTCTTTATATAAAACGTTTTCTTCCTCGATATCGACAACCCCTACTTCCGAAGAAAAGACGATCATATCATCCTTCGTTACATAGTAGCGTGCCGGACGTAAGCCATTACGATCTAGTATTGAACCAATTTGCTTACCATCTGTGAAACAAATCGCTGTAGGACCATCCCAAGGCTCCATCATACTTGCATGGTAAGCATAAAATGCTTTTTTCTCCTCTGAAATATGAGGATTTTCAGTCCATGGCTCTGGAATAAGCATCATTGCTGTATGTGCTGGTGTACGACCTGCTAGCACAAAGAATTCAAACGCATTATCTAACATAGAAGAGTCAGAACCTGAGTTATCAATAATAGGTAATAATTTCTTTAAATCCTCTCCAAAGGCCTCAGAAACAAAACGTTGTTCACGGGCAGTCATCCAGTTGATATTGCCACGTAATGTGTTAATTTCCCCGTTGTGCACAATATAGCGGTTTGGATGTGCACGTTCCCAGCTTGGGAAGGTATTTGTTGAGTATCTTGAGTGAACAATAGCAAACGCTGAAATAAAGCTTACATCCTGAAGGTCGATGTAAAATTCACTAACCTCTTCTGGTGTTAATAACCCTTTAAAGACCATTTTTTGGCTAGACATACTTGGACAGTAAAATTTCATATCATTTTCTTTTGCCCAGAATTCAGCCTGCTTGCGAATTAAATATAATTTACGTTCAAAAGCTAAAGAATCTTCAGCATTTTCTCCCTTAATAAAAACCTGGCGAACAACAGGTGCTGTTGATTTCGCAATATCACTTAATATCTCTTTATTTGTAGGAGCAGTTCTCCAGCCAATTAATGTTTGACCTTCCTGCTCGATAAGCTCGTTAATTTTGTTTTCGATGGACTCTCTCTCTCTATTATCCTCTGTGAAAAACAATTGCCCTACACCGTACTCACCATTTGCTGGTAAGTTTAAGTCTGGACAGTTTAGTTTAAAAAATGCATCAGGAATCTGAACCATTAATCCAGCTCCGTCGCCAGTTCTACCATCGCCACCTCGTCCTGCTCGGTGATCTAAGCGACATAACATCTCTAGTCCGTTTTTTACAATCTCATGTGAAGCGTGTCCCTTAATATTTGCGTAAAAGCCGATTCCACAAGCGTCATGTTCGAAACTTGGTGAATAAAGCCCTTGCGCCTTCGGAAACTGATGAAAAGTCATGTAAATCCCCCCAAATCTTCGTGAATACCTTATTTACATTGTAAAGTTTTTAGAATAATATAAACAATATATACTTTGGATTGAATTCATCTAATATTTAGATAAATGGGGTGGAAACGTTGGAATTACGGCAATTGCGATACTTTGTTGAGGTAGCCGAAAGGGAACATATTTCTGAAGCAGCCGAACATTTACATGTCGCCCAGTCAGCTGTTAGTCGACAAATCGCAAACCTTGAGGATGAGCTTGGCACACCACTTTTTGAACGTGTTGGTCGAAATGTAAAGCTTACACCAATTGGTAAAATCTTTTTGGAACACACCATTACCGCATTGAAGGCAATTGATTTTGCTGTTAAACAAGTCGAAGAGTATTTAGATCCAGCAAAGGGAACCATCAAAATCGGCTTCCCTACAAGTCTTGCAAGTTACGTATTACCAACTGTCATTTCCGCCTTTAAAAAAGAGTTCCCGGATGTTCACTTCCATTTACGTCAGGGCTCATACCGCTATTTAATCGATGCCGTAAAGAACCGCGAACTCAACCTTGCCTTTTTAGGTCCTGTTCCACCTAGCGACGAAAGCATCCATTCATCAATACTATTTAGCGAGAAAATTCATGTATTACTTCCTGCGAACCATCATTTAGCCAATGCTGAAAAAATCGTACTTGGTGATTTAAGAAATGAGAATTTCGTTCTTTTTCCTGAAGGCTTTATATTAAATAAAGTAGTTGTAGATGCATGCAAAGCTGCCGGTTTTGTACCAAGCGTTACTTCGGTTGGTGAAGATATGGATGCTTTAAAGGGGCTAGTAGCTGCCGGCATCGGGATTACACTACTGCCTGAAAGCTCACTTTACGATTCCACGCCACGTTTTACCGTAAAGATGGCTATCGAAAATCCTATGATTACGCGAACAGTAGGCGTCATTTATCCAACCAACCGCGAACTCGGACCTTCTGAACAAGTTTTCTTGAAATTTATCGATAATTTCTTTTCAAGATTGAATCAGTTTTTATAGAGAATGCGAGAAACGCGCGGAGCACGAGGGGATTGTGCTCTGGGCGTTTCTTTTGTTTTGAAATTAGCTGGGGTGTTTTGCGGTGGATTGGCTCATGAGAACTGCTTCGTAGATTGAGTTTCACTTTCGGATGCACTTCACATTCTTTATGAACTGCATCCCGGATTGTTTTATACTCTGGGATGCACTTCATCCACCCCATGAACCGCATCCCGCCCCACATTTCACTCTCTAACAATCTTCATCCTCCTCATGAACCACACCCCGAACCCGATTCCACTCTCAACTGTCCTTAAAATCAAAAATGGTGAGAGAACATTTCGTTCCCTCACCACTTCAAATTATTCGTTTACTGGTACTACAGCGCCGCCCCACTCATCCATGATGAATTGTTGGATTGCATCAGAGTGTAGAACTTCTACTAAGCGTTTGATTGCTTCGTTATCTTTGTCTTCTGCACGAACTGCAATAATATTTACATATGGAGATTCTGAGCCTTCGATAGCAATTGAATCTTTAAGAGGGTTGATGCCAGCGTCGATTGCGAAGTTAGAGTTAATAACAACTACATCGCCTTCGCCTTCTTCATAATAAGTCACTAGCATTCCTGGTTCTGATTTGTTATCGATTACTAATTTTTTAGGATTTTCAACAATATCATCTAAAGTTGCAGCTGCTTTGTCGACACCCTCTTTTAACTTGATAAGACCTTGAGCCTCTAAAAGAGATAAGAAACGACCTTCTTCAGCAGGGTTATTTGAAATAATAACAGTAGCACCTTCTGGTAGTTCATCTAAAGAATCATACTTTGTTGAGTAAATACCCATTGGCTCAATGTGAATTCCGCCAGCATTTACAAAATCATAGCCTTTTTCAGCAATTTCCGTTTCAAGATAAGGAATGTGTTGGAAATAGTTCGCATCTAAATCACCAGACTCTAAATCTTGGTTAGGCATTATATAATCTTGGTAAGGTTGGATATCTAACTCGATACCTTCTTCAGCTAAAATTGGTTTTGCTTGCTCTAAAATTAAATCATGTAAACCATTTGATGCACCAATCACGATTTTATCTGATTTTGCCGTTTCAGTTGCGCCTTCATCTGCAGCACCATTTGTAGAATTAGTTGTTTCTTCCTCTTTAGCAGTTCCACATGCAGCTAATGCAAGTACGACTACTGATAGTAATAAGAATGATAAAAATTTCTTCATGTCGTCTTTCTCCTTTTCTCTATTTCTCTCTATATGTGAACGGCTAAACCGTCAGCACCAATTACCAAACAAATCTAATTATCGTTTGTCAGTCTTTGTTGTTATAAAGTCTCCAATAAACTGTAGGATAAACACAATTACTAAAATTATGATTGTCGCCATTAAAACTACATCATCACGGCTACGCTGGAAGCCATCAATAAACGCCAGGTTTCCTAAGCCGCCTGCACCGATAATCCCAGCCATCGCTGTATAGCCTACTAATGCAACAGCAGTTACTGTAATACCTGAAAGTAATGCTGGTAATGATTCAGGTATTAATACCTTCCAAATAATCGTTGAAGTTTTCGCTCCCATTGAACGAGCTGCTTCAATTACACCTTTATCAATCTCTCTTAAAGCAATTAACACTAAGCGAGCGTAAAACGGTGCTGCGCCAATAATTAATGCCGGTAAAGCCGCTTCAACTCCACGAATTGTTCCTACAAGGAATTTCGTGAAAGGAATTAAAAGTATGATCAATACGATAAATGGAATCGATCTAAAAATATTAACAAGTGATCCTGTTAAAAAATTCACCACTTTATTTGCCCAAATTTGGTTTGGGCTTGTCAGGAATAGTAAAATCCCTATTACTAGTCCTAGAATAAAGGTTACTCCTGTTGAGATAACCGTCATATATATTGTTTCGTATGTGGCCTCCCACATTTTTACCCAATCTACATTCGGAAATAATTGATTAAACATGGTCAATCACCTCCGCTTGGATTTCTCTTGTTTCTAAAAGCTTAAATGCTTCTTCCACCTGATTTGGTTTACCATCTATTTGTACAATTAATGTTCCATATGGGCCACTTGTAGTTTGTGTGATATTTCCGTGCACGATATTTACTTCAACATCAAATTCTTTAATGATTTGGGAGATTACCGGTTGCTCTGTTTTGTTGCCAATAAACGTTAGCTTAACGATCTTCCCAGTAGGATAATTGACAAGAATTTGCTCGATTGATTCTTTTGATTCTTTCGTTCCAGAAACCTGCATTACAAAATTCTTTGTAATTTCAGCCTGTGGATTTTGGAATACGTGAAGCACATCGCCAGATTCTACAACTCGTCCTGCTTCCATAACTGCCACGCGATGACAGATTTTGCGAATAACGTGCATTTCATGTGTAATCAGAACAATCGTCAGACCTAAACGCTTATTTATATCAAGCAATAATTCTAAAATAGCGTCCGTTGTTTCAGGATCTAGTGCACTTGTTGCTTCATCGCAAAGTAATACTTCTGGGTTATTAGCAAGTGCTCTTGCAATTCCAACGCGCTGCTTTTGACCGCCAGACAGCTGAGATGGGTAAGCATTTTCTCTGCCTGTCAAACCAACTAAGTCGATTAATTCCTTTACTCTTTTTGAACGCTCAGCCTTTGAAACACCTGCAATCTCTAAAGGAAAAGAAATGTTATCAGCAACTGTACGAGACCATAAAAGGTTGAAATGCTGGAAGATCATACTGATTTTTTGGCGTGCTTGACGCAGCTTTGTACCAGAAATCGATGAAATTTGATGTCCACCTACTTCTACCGTACCAGTAGAAGGCTTCTCCAAGCCGTTTAACAAGCGAATCATCGTACTTTTACCGGCACCACTATAACCAATAATTCCGTATATTTCACCTTTGTTAATGGTTAAATTAACATCTTTAACAGCTGTTATTTCTCCATTTTTTGTTTTATATATTTTCGATATATCTTTTAGTTCAATCATATGCGAGACTCCTTATAGCGAATCGTAACTATGTATTCTTATTAGTGAGTTTAAGTGCTTCAATTGTCCCCATTTGGCAAGTGTGAGATGTGAATCTAGTAATTTATAAAAAAACAAAAATCCCCTTCTACACAGACAAGTAGAAGGGGACGTAAATATATATTTACGTTACCGTTCTCTTATCTTCCAAAGTATCCACTTCGCGTGACTTGGCACCTTTTCACATTACTGTGATGGTTGCCGGGCTTCATAGGGCACTTCCCTCCACCGCTCTTTATAAGAGTTACGATATTAAGTTTTAGATTATGGATGTTACTTTACCATGTTAGATTGTTTCTAGTCAACTACTTTTTTTCAACTTATCATATAGGAATGGTACAGATTGGAAAGCATACAATTTTTCGACATTCCCATTTTCGCTAATTAGTAAGCATGGTACACTTTCAATTTGATAATCCATCGCTAAGTTTTCTAAGAAATTAATATTGGCTTTTCCTAACGGCAAGTCTGGTAAAAGATTTTCAATCACATCCATCATTTTCGATGCAACAGCACAAGTTCCACACATAGGCGTATATAAATAAAAAGCAACTAAGCCATTTTGCTCCTTTTGTTGCTTCCAATTTTCAATTGTCCATTCTCTCATAATCATCATCCTACTTCTTTGTTTAGGTAATAAAAACATCTATTTACATTTCAAGTGTCGAAGATAAATACTGCTTATGCACAGAGAATTTAGCATCGCTTAACAAATTAGCTAAAACTTTCTTAGGCGCATTTGCCACTTCGATATATGTTCGAGGTATGAAAAGATGAACAGCCTCAGAATAGATTCTTTTCGTTAGCTTTCTCAACTTTTCACCTGAATTATCCGCATCGAATAACGTATAGAGTTTACATTCTTCAAATGGCTCTAGAAGATCCAGGAGAGCATCCTCACTAATTGTTCCATTTGTACAAATAATTTTAACATCCTCAGCAAAAATTGGTGCGATGTTTAACTTATCCGATCGACCTTCAACAATTATACACTTATCAACTATCATTTGCTTCACCCCACGATTTGTAGTTACACAGCTAAATAACGTCTTCAAATATGCATAAGGATAATGATTGAAAAGCACGGTTTTCATAAAGCGAAATCCGATGTCTTTTCCCACTGAATTTGTAAGAAAGTCTTAAAAATATCAGTGAAATAAAAGGTATGGTTACTTATTATATTTATATTGTAAAAAAAACGCCAGTGATTTTCTGGCGTTTTTCTTTCTATATCATATTCATATTATGCGTCAATTAATTCATCATATTGCTCAGGAGTTAATAAAGCTTCCACTTCTGAAAGATCTGTTGGCTCAATAACAATCATCCAAGCCTGATCATAAGGTGATTCATTTACAAATTCTGGACTATCTTCAAGTTCACTATTGATTTCAACAACCTTACCTGACACTGGTGCATATAGTTCTGAAACTGTTTTTACAGATTCAACACTACCGAATGGTGCGTTTAACTGAACTTCGTCGCCAACCTGTGGTAGTTCAACGAAAACAATATCGCCAAGCTCAGATTGTGCAAAGTGCGTAATTCCAATGCGAACTTTACCATCTTCAACTTTAACCCATTCGTGTTCTTTAGAGTAACGTAAATCTTTCGGTGTGCTCACTCAAAACCCCTCCAAATATATGTAATTCATACATAATAAGTTTGACATATTTTATAATTAAAAACAAGATAGAGTAATGCTTTATTTCCAAGATTCAGTGAAGTCAGTTTCTTTAAATCCTAAAGTAACTTTTTCACCATCTGTAACGATTGGTCTTTTAATCAGCATACCGTCAGAAGCAAGTAATTCTAGCTGTTCATCCTCTGACATAGAGCTTAACTTGTCCTTTAAGCCTAATTCTTTATACTTCATGCCAGATGTATTAAAGAACTTCTTCAAAGGAAGCTCACTTTTCTCCCAAATCGCCTTTAACTCAGCTTTCGTTGGCGTCTGCTCCACAATATGAATCGCCTCATAAGCAATCCCTTCATCCTTCAGCCATTTCTCAGCCTTCTTACAAGTCGTACAACGCGGATATTGAATCAATTTAAGTACCATACAGAAACTCCTTCACTATATTAAATTTCACCTAACAAAAGTATAGCAGACAACCATTGTGTCTGTATTGTTTGTGTGCCTGGTACGCATTTAATTCAGAATAATTTGAATTGTTTTAGATTTGTGTGTGTACCTGGTACATACACAATTCCCATACACAAAAAACGGGCATCCTGTGTTAAGGATGCCCGTCAAGCGTACTATACGATGAATTTTTCTGCTTCGATTAGTTTTTGTGAAGCTTCACGTTTTTTCAAGATTAGGTTGTAAGGGTTACTGCGTGTTAGTTTACGAAGTGCAGAAAGTGTCATTTTACCTGCATCTCCATCTACTGAAGCTAAGATTGTTTCTTTAGCTTCTTTTTCGATCTCTGCAAAGGCTTCTTGGCAGAAGATTTCAGTATAAAGAATTTTTTGCTTCGACTTCTCTACACCGTCACGCTCGATTGCTTTTGCTGTACGAATAACAGCTGACTCCATTGCATAAAGCTGGTTCGCGATATTAGCAATGTTAACAAGCACTTCTTGCTCAGCTTCTAGCTTTGCACCAAACCTCTGAGCTGCTACACCTGCAGTTAACACACCAATTTTCTTAGCGTTTTTCACTAAGTATTTCTCTTGTGCTAATGGCTCGTCACTGATTTCTTCAGGCATTAGCATTAATAGTTCTTCTTGTAGCTTTTGAGCAACTTGAAGTAGTGGCAATTCACCTTTTAATGCCTTTTTCATAAATGTGCCTGGTACGATTAAGCGATTGATTTCGTTTGTACCTTCAAAAATACGGTTAATACGAGAATCACGGTAAATACGTTCTACTTCATATTCTGCCATGAAACCATATCCACCATGTAACTGAACTGCTTCATCTGCAATATAATCTAAAGTTTCAGAACCGAAAACCTTCGCGATTGAACATTCGATAGCGTACTCTGCAATTGCCCCAGCAATCGCTTTCCCATCTTTTTGCTCTTCTGCTGAAAGCTGGCTTAAACGATCCTCGAAGTAACCAACTGTACGATAGTTCAATGATTCTGAAGCATATAGCTGAGAAGCCATCGTCGCGATTTTTTCCTTTGTTAGGTTAAAGCTTGAAAGTGGTGTTTTAAATTGTTGACGTTGGTTTGTATAAGCAATCGCTAATTCTAAAGCACGCTTTGAACCACCAACTGTACCAACACCTAATTTATAACGACCAATATTTAAAATGTTGAAGGCAATAACGTGACCGCGCCCAACTTCACCAAGTAAGTTTTCAACAGGAACTTCAGCATCCTCTAAGATTAATGTACGAGTTGAAGAAGATTTAATCCCCATTTTCTTCTCTTCTGCCCCTACAGATACACCTGGGTAGTTGCGTTCAACGATAAAAGCAGTGAATTTATCTCCATCGATTTTCGCGTAAACAACGAATACATCAGCAAAGCCTGCGTTTGTAATCCATTGTTTTTCCCCGTTTAGTACATAGTGAGTGCCAGCTTCATTTAGCTTAGCAACCGTTTTCGCACCAAGTGCATCAGACCCTGAGCCTGGTTCAGTTAAAGCGTATGCTGCGATCAACTCACCAGAAGCAAGCTTCGGTAAGTATTTTGATTTTTGCTCATGGTTACCGAATAATACGATTGGTAATGAACCGATCCCTACGTGTGCACCATGAGTAATAGAGAAACCACCAGCTGGAGACATTTTTTCAGCGATTAAAGCAGATGAGATTTTATCTAACTCTAAGCCCTCATATTCTTCAGGTACATCAGCAGCTAGTAAACCAAGCTCCCCTGCTTTTTTTAGTAGTCGTACTGAATGATCGAATTCATGATGCTCTAAATTTTCGATAACTGGCTTTACTTCATTTTCAATATAGTCAGTAGTTGTTTGAGCGATCATTTTTTGCTCGTCTGTAAAATCCTCAGGAGTGAATACACGATCTAATTCCACATCTTCAATTAAAAAACTTCCACCCTTGATAATGTTTGTTGTTTGAACCATTTTTACTTCCTCCCCTTTATCCCATAAAGTTATTAAAATCATTTATAAGTAATTCCTACATGTTCCCATCCAAATACCATATATAGAAAAGCTCTAGACACTCGTTTCCCGGAGGCAACGGTAGTAGCACGATTGCCTAAAGCTAATCAACAAATTCACAAATTATAAAACTTCAATTACTCCAGCAGCGCCCATTCCGCCACCGATACACATTGTAATAACGCCATACTTCTTGCCTTGACGTTTTAGCTCATGGATTAGCTTTAATGTTAGAATGGCACCTGTTGCACCAAGTGGATGCCCTAAAGCAATTGCTCCACCATTTACATTTACTTTATCCATATCGATTCCTAAATGGCGAACCACTTGAATCGATTGAGAACCAAAGGCTTCATTTAATTCCCATAAATCAATATCATCTAGTGAAAGACCAGCGATTTTTAACGCTTTTGGTACAGCTTCGATTGGGCCGATTCCCATTACTTCTGGTGGAACGCCACCTACTGCAAAGCCTAAAAACTTCGCCATAGGCTTTAATCCTTGGTTTTCAGCTTCTTCACGATCCATTACTAGAACCGCCGCAGCTCCGTCAGATGTTTGAGAAGAGTTCCCCGCTGTTACAGAGCCTTTTACATTGAAGGCTGGACGTAATTTCCCAAGCCCCTCCATAGAAGTACCTGGTCGAACACCTTCATCTGTATCAAACGTAAATGTTCTCGATTGAAGCTTATTATTATCGTCAACATAGTGTTGAACTACTTCAATAGGAACAATTTCGTCTTTAAATTTACCCTCTTTAATAGCTTTTTCCGCTAATTCATGAGAACGTACAGCAAAAGCATCTTGGTCTTCTCTACTAACTTCATAACGATTTGCAACTTCCTCAGCAGTATGACCCATGCTCATATAATATTGAGGTGCTTCTTCTGCTAGCTTCGGATTAAGTCGAACAGTATTTCCTGTCATCGGAATCATACTCATCGACTCTACTCCGCCGGCAAGAACTGCTTTTGAATGACCTAGCATTACTCGTTCTGCTGCATAAGCTATTGCTTGAAGACCAGAAGAACAGAAACGGTTAATGGTAATAGCTGGTGTAGAATCTGGTAGACCTGCTAATGCACCAATATTACGCGCAACATTCATTCCTTGTTCAGCTTCTGGCATTGCACAGCCCATTATTAAATCATCGATTGGACCAACATATCCCGCTCTTTTTAATGTTTCCTTTACTACCACAGCCCCAAAATCATCAGGACGTACGGTTGCAAGTGATCCTTTTTTTGCCTTAGCAATCGGCGTTCTTGCACCTGCTACAATTACGGCTTCACGCATATTGTGTATCCCCCTTATTCATTGCATATGACACTTTTAGATTTCGTTCTGATCCTAGAAAACACAAATTAGTTACGTAATGGTTTCCCCTTGATAAGCATGTGCTGCATTCTTGCTTGTGATTTCGGATCTGCTACAAGGCTTAAAAATGCCTCGCGCTCTAAGTTTAGTAAATAGTCTTCTGTTACTTCAGTTCCGTATGGTACAAGCCCCCCTGCAATAACATAGGCAAGCTTTTTCGCAATTTTCAAATCATGCTCACTGATGAAGCCAGACTGGAACATACCTTGTGCACCGAGTAATAACGTTGCATAGCCTGGCGCTCCAACAACCTTCACTTTTTTCGGAGCCGGCGCTGTATAACCAGCTTCTGATAATGCAAGTACTGCCTGTTTTGCATCATGGATTAAATGATCTGGATTAACCGAAATTCCATCAGCAAAGCTTAAGAAGTTATTATCGCGTGCTTCTTCACCTGATGTTGAAACCTTAGCCATGGCAATCGTTTCAAATACTTTGTTAGCAATAGCTTGATAGTCAATTTCTACTCCGTTTGGTAGACCTTTTAAGTACTTCTCATAAAGTGCTAGGTTACCTCCACCACCTGGAATCAAACCTACACCTACTTCAACTAAGCCCATATATGTTTCGCTAGATGCTTGAATATGAGCAGCTGGTAAACACACCTCTGAACCGCCACCTAGTGTCATGCCAAATGGTGCAGCGACAACAGGCTTTTTACTGTATTTCACTCGTCGCATCGCTTTTTGGAATGCACGAATTGTATAGTCTAATTCAAAAATGTTATCATCCTGAGCTTCCATTAGAATCATGCCAAGATTTGCACCTACACAGAAGTTTTTACCTTGGTTTCCGATGACTAGCCCCTTGAAATTCGCTTCAACCTCATCGATTGCAAAATTCAGCATTTGAATAATATCAAGGCCAATTGCATTTGATTTCGAATGGAATTCAAGTAAAGCAACTCCATCCCCTAAATCTATTAAACTAGCACCAGAATTTGATTTAATGACCCCTTGCTTTTTCTTATAACGCTTTAAATCAATTACTTTTTCGTTAACCGGTACTTTTACATACTCTGAACCATTGTAATAAGCTAAGTCACCATCTAGCTCTGTATAGAAGGATTCAAAGCCTTGAGATAAAAACTCTTTCACGAAGCCAGGTACTTCTCTATCTTCAGCCTCCATTTTTTCTACTGATTTTTGAACACCGATAGAATCCCACATTTCAAATGGACCCTGCGACCAACCGAAGCCCCACTTCATGGCATTATCAATTTCAACGATACTGTCAGCAATAACACCTGTCATTTCAGCAGAATAAATTAATGTTGGAGCAAAGATGTTCCATAATAATTCACCCGTACGATCGTTGGCATAAACAAGTGTCTTCACTTTATTTGGAAGTCCCTTTGTTTGTTTTGCCATTTCTATAGAAGGTGTTTGTAATTTCTTTGCGGGTACATATTCAAAAGTTGAAGGGTCAATCTCAAGGATTTCTTTGCCCTTTTTCAAGAAGAAGCCTTGACCAGATTTCGCACCTAACCAACCATTATCTACTAATTTCTTCATTAGCTCTGGTACTTCAAACACTTTTTGCTCTTCATCAGTTGTTTGATCGTAAACTGTTTTTGCAACGTGTAGGAAAGTATCTAATCCTACAACATCAAGTGTTCTGAAAGTCGCTGATTTTGCTCGACCAATTAGCGTTCCAGTAACTGAGTCAACTTCACCTACTGAATAACCACGCTCCAGCATTTCTCTTAACGTAACTAGTAAACCATATGTCCCGATACGGTTTGCAACAAAGTTTGGTGTATCCTTACCGATTA
This sequence comes from Ureibacillus chungkukjangi, assembly GCF_044795995.1. Taxonomy (NCBI): domain Bacteria; kingdom Bacillati; phylum Bacillota; class Bacilli; order Caryophanales; family Caryophanaceae; genus Ureibacillus; species Ureibacillus chungkukjangi. The sequence goes on from NZ_CP085009.1 coordinate 2,956,115, forward strand.
CTACCCCTTTACCTAATACATCCTCAGCAAACGTTTTCATGAACGAAACAACCTCAGGTAACGTTTGTTCAGTTGGAATAACCTCTAGTAGCTTTAAGTATCTTGGCGGGTTAAAGAAGTGTGTTCCTAAAAAGTGCTTTTGGAAGTCTTCAGAACGTCCCTCAGCCATAGCATTTACACTGATACCCGATGTATTTGAACTAATAATCGTCCCTGGCTTTCGGACTAAATCTATTTTTTCAAAAAGATTCTTTTTAATATCTAAATTTTCAACAACCACTTCAATGATCCAGTCAACGTCACTTAGCTGATCTAGGTGATCGTCAAAATTTCCTGGAGTAATCAGTGCTAAATTTTTCTTTGAAGTTAATGGTGCTGGTTTATGCTTTAATAGCTTTTGAACTGCACTTGCTGCAAAACGATTTCGAACAGCAGCGTGTTCTAAATTAAGACCCTTTGCTTCTTCTTCCTTCGTAAGCTCCCTTGGAACAATATCCAATAATAATGTTGGAATCCCGATATTTGCTAAATGTGCTGCAATTCCTGATCCCATTACCCCTGAACCGAGTACGGCTGCTTTTTGAATTTTGTAAGACATAAATATCCCCCTTAATCCTTTGAATGAATACTCATTCATTTTATGCCGAAAAAAAATAAATTCATAAAATTTAATTCTTTAAATCACGTTTTCTGTTCTTAGTGTAGTTGATTTCCTCAAATTTAGCAATAACTTTTAACTTAATTTTCTAAAAAATTCGGAAGGTTTTTTATTGATTTACTAGAGTTATCTATATTTTATGAACAATCATTCAGTAAGTCAAATTACTTTTCCGAATAATTTAAAATGTGTACACTACATATAAGGAGAGTGATTATAATGCAAGACATTACTACAAATGAACAATTTAACGAAATCATCGTATCAGAGCAACCGGTAATCGTAAAGTTCTACGCTGGCTGGTGTCCAGATTGCACACGCATGAATATGTTTATCGACCCAATTGTTGAAGAATACAGCCAATACACATGGTATGAAATGAATCGTGATGAATTCCCTGAATTAGCAGAGAAATATCAAGTAATGGGTATTCCAAGTTTATTAATCTTCAAAAACGGTGAAAAACTAGCACACTTACACAGTGCAAACGCTAAATCTCCAGAAGATGTGAAAGAATTCTTAAACGCTCAAGCTTAATTTGGCTTTTGTATGTCTTTGGGCTATGAATAAGTTTTTCAAAACTTACTTCATAGCTTTTTTGCTCTGTGCAAGTTTAGTTAAGTCCAACTGATATGGAATCAATTCTAAGGGGATGAACAAAATGCCTTATGTAAATATCAAAATAACTAATGAAGATGTGACACCAGAAAAAAAAGCTGCCCTTATTAAAGGAGCAACTCAATTGCTAGTAGATGTCCTAGGTAAAAACCCAGCAACAACTGTAGTAGTTATCGACGAGGTTGACACTGATAACTGGGGTATTGCTGGAGAAACTGTAACAAGCCGAAGGAAAGAAGGAAAATAACTAGAATGTTAGAGTAGCGAGAAAAACATCACGGTCGATGTTTTTCTTTTTTATATGCTCGTTCCCCTGCTTCAAAAACAACTTCAATCTCTACTAATTATAAAACTAAATTCCCTGCACCACTGTAATCCTTCAATCCCAAAATCCAGTATAATTCCTCTAACTCACGGATTTTATAAGTAGGGTGAATGTCAGTATTAGCTAACTCGCTCCCTTCCCTGTTTACCCAGCACGTATCGATACCGGCATTCCAGCCACCAGTTACATCAGCACTGAAGGAATCTCCGATGATTAATGTCGTGCTTAAATCTAAGCTTTCAATTTGAGAAAAAGCATAATCGAAAAAGCCCTTCATCGGTTTTTGATAGCCCGTATCCTCTGAAACAAATACTTTTTTGAAATACGGCGCCAGGCCTGAGCCCTCTAACCTTTTTTGCTGTATAATCGACGCACCATTTGTCACAACATATAAATCAAATTCAGTAGAAAGTTTTTGTATTAATTCCATCGCACCTTCTATTAAATAATAGCCTTCACTTAAATATTTTCGGTAGTTTTGCTCGAGAGCTGCGCCGTCTACCTGGATTCCATACTGTTCAAATAACAGTGCAAATCTCGTATTAACGACTTCATCTCGATCTATTTCACCATTTTCATAGCCCTTCCATAATGCCGTATTGATCTTCTGGTAGTTGGCTTTTATGTCAGGTGTTAATGAAAAATTTTGATCACTAAATAACTTTTGTAAGGCAATATCCTCTGAAGCCGCAAAGTCTAACAATGTCTCATCTAAATCAAATAATAAAGCTTTGTATTGTACCATCGTGCTCCCCCTTAGCTTTTCAATCATTCTCTTTTTAATATTTCTTATTAAATTATAGCATTCTTTTGTACAGAATCCCTTACTTACCATATGATATTAGAAAGAAGGTATGAGGTGAAAAAATGAGAGTTCAACTAAATGTACAAGGCATGTCCCAATATAGCAAAGAAGTAAACGCGCACTATCAAAACTCTGCTTGTGGGCCAACTACAGTATCTGTCATTTTAAATTATCATGGGTTAGAACAAACAAAGGATATCAACACACTTTATAAGCTACTTGGCGGAACAAAAATCGGTTTGTTTACTTGGCGGCTCATAAAAAATTTACGAAAAATTCTAGGACCCAGCTGGAATATCTCACGCTGTACACTAGCAGAAAGTCTAAAAGAGCTAGAGGCAGGTAGACCTGTTGCTATGAAATTTGATAAGCATTTTACTTTCCAATGGTTCACTAAACCAACCTTTAAATATCACTGGACACCCTTAATTGGCTATGAACTCGCCAATGATGAGCTCTTCCTAATCCTTCATGATAATGGCGGGCGCAATCGGGATAGTCAAATTAGAAAGGTTCGCTATGCAGATAACCATAAAGTACTGACCTTCGTAAAAATAGAGCCGAAGTGATACCCTAATCACCGCGGCTCTTTGCATTTATACTAACGAATATAAAGATCTTGCATGCTTTGCAATCAAGCTTAGCCCTTTTCCTTCAAGACGTTCAAAGGTTTCATGAGCATAATCAGCTAACACTAGCTCCTCTAATTGTACATCAATTTGCATTTCTCTTTGAATCTGCGCTAACTGATGAGAAAGCTTCAACATTTCAAGATTTTCACTTACTTTATTACGTTGTGCTGGCTTTAGTGCAGCTAAATTCTCCAGTACACCATCGATAGAACCGTAGCTTTGGATTAGCTGTAAAGCTGTTTTTGGGCCAATTCCCTTAACCCCAGGATAACCGTCACTTGTGTCACCCATAAAAGCTTTCACATCAGCGAACTTATATGGTTCAATTAAGTACTCTTCCTTAAAGCGTTCTTCTGTATAAACATCGTACTCGGAATATCCCTTTTTCGTAAAGGCTATTTGAGTTGATGGATTGAGTAATTGAAGTAAATCTTTATCTCCAGATATAACCGTAATCGTTGCTTCATCCTTCCACTTTTCAATCATGGAACCGATTAGGTCATCTGCCTCCATCCCAACCTCACCAAAGTTCTGCCAGCCGATCATCTTAGATACATCCTTTGCCATATCAAATTGTGGGAGCATTTCTTCAGGTGGTGCCGGACGATTTGCTTTATAGCCATCAAAAATTTCATTTCGGAAGGTTTGCGACCCCATATCCCAGCACACTGCTAAATGTGTTGGCTTGTAAATAGATTGGGCTGTTAATACATGGCGGGCAAATCCTTGTACCCCATTCGTTGGAGTTCCATCAGCTAAACGAATGTAATGCCCCATTGCACTTGAAGCGAAGAAGGAACGGAACAACAGAGCCATTCCATCGACTATTAAAAGATGTGGTTTATTTGTCATCATGAAAAATCCTCTCTAAATCTAGTGCTCTTATTATAACAAAACTATCGATAGATGAGATGACAATTGAATTGTTAATTAATTCGTACTCAATTAATTTAAAGGGGAAATTGGAATTGATTAACTTCCCTATTAATAACTTAGCCGTTTTTTCAAGCCCTTTAAATTGAATTGTAAAAGCAGCTGACTAAAAGGAGATTTTGAAATATAGCCTGAGAAGACGGTTACCAGCTTTCCACCGAAGCCTTCTTTTAACTCCTCTAAAAGCGTCAAATCCTTAATATCACCAAAATCATAAATCTGGTAGCCTTGCTTGCTAAAATACTTTATATTTTGCCAGCATAAAAAATAATTGGCACACTGTTCTATTCTGTCATTAAATACTCCTTGTCCCTCGCTATACAATTCCATTACCATCTCTAGGCCAACAGCATATATGCGATAATAAATAACTGCCTTCTGTTCATTTTCAATCTTCGTTATTACTAATCCACCTTGATCTCGAAGAAGCTTCAACGTTTGTATATCATATTTGTTTAGCTTTCGAGCATCCTTTTGTCTGGAATTTAAATTATAAAACTGATGATATTCTTCAATATCCTGATCAGTTGGATTATTTATTCTAGAAATTGTCCAACTCTCCTCGTGAATTTCATCCAAGAGATTAATGACTTTCTCAGACAATCTATAAAATAACGTAGGCTCGTCTAGTGTTAAATTTATATGGAGGGTTGATTTCCCCTGTAGCTTCCGACTTGGCTTTAATACATGTGTATAACTAATAAGCTTTGGTTCATACCTACTATCACACTTCAACTCTTGGAAATATACTTGGTTCAACGGCAGTGCAAACAATTTCCTACTGATTTGTAGCATGAACGACACTCCTTCACATTTGAATTTCTCTAGCATTTCGTAAAAATTATCTATTATTTTTATATTAATTTTATGTGAAAAATATACCTATAGATAATTATTCATATATTCGATTCACACGATTTATCCAAAAAATATTTTGTTAAAATACCTTTTTACAGCTAATAAAATATTTCCTAGGTAATAAACCATTTCCTGAGTAACGCTAGTCACATTCCATTAGAACGTAAATAATCTCAATCAAAATCAAATTCCTCAAAGCTTTAAAAATATAATTTCATTACAAGTTATCAAAACTATTTAACCTTCTCTCACCCCTATCAACAGAATCTCTTATACAACAGAATCGCTAGAGTTTATTAATAATTTTCATTAATTTATTCCACAAACTCTTTCCCCTAATTATTAACAATTAACTTCATTTATAATCCTAAAAAGGAAATAAATTCATTAATTTCCACACAAAAAAGCCCTTTTCAAAACTATGAAAAGGGCTCACTATTATTTATTCGTTTCGTTTCATATCCCGAATCGCTTGTATAGATAGGCGAACGAGTAGGATAGCACATAAAAACAGGCCAAAGTAGGCAGCAATATTTAAGTAAATGGCATAAGCCGTGTGAATGACCTGAGAAATCGCTAGTAAAGCAACCGAAATTACGCCAAATGTAATACCAACAAAGAGTAATACAAATCTTGAAAATAAATGGGTAATAAATTTTGTATTATTCTTATCCGAGAAAATATCGTGATGTAAAATAACCTTTCCATCCTCAACCTTTTTGAAGAGCTGGTCAACCCTGCGAGGTATTTTACGCAAATTCGGTAAGATTAACGCTAGCTCCTCTTCCAATCTATCCTTGGTTGCAAATGGTTCCTTGAAAGGCTTCTTCAATGTGAATTTCAGGAAGCTACTTGAATACACCTTCGCTTCTTCAAAAATGTTGAAATCTCGGTCAATGATACGTAAAGTGCCATCTAGCGTAACGATTACTCTTAGCGCTAGACTGACAGACGGATAGAATTGCAAACCAAAATCTCTTATTACTGAGAATATCGAGTAAACAATTTCGTCTGTTCGAATACGATCTACATATGAAATCTTTAGTAAAATTTGGCTAATGGCATGCTCTAAATCTCCTCGATCTATATCAGTTCGCTTTTTTACCAGCAGTGAAATCCCATCATAAAGAATGGAGGAATCACTTTGTTGGATTCCGATGAAGAAAAATTTTAACCCTTCCTGCTGAGAAGAAGACAAGCGACAAACCGCGCCAAAATCTAACAGCGTAATTTCTTTTGACGTAACGTCGTAATAGATATTGCCTGGGTGCGGATCTGCATGAAATATCCCTGAAACTAAAGCTTGTTCTAAGTAAGAGAACAGTATGTTTTCTGCAATATCGTGACGGCTCATCCTTGTTTCTTGCGGTAAATTGCCGACACTCACACCCGGTACTAAATCCATTACTAAAATGTTTTCGTTGCTATATTCATCATATACCTTAGGAATATTGACGCTTAACTTACTTTTCTTCAATACATTACATATTTGCGTCATATTGCGTGCCTCAATATTAAAGTCAATTTCTTCCCGTAAAGAAGCAGCAAATCCCTCTGCTAAATCTCTGAAGCCCAGATTTTCTGCCCATTGTGATTTACCTGTTATCCAGTTGGCAAACTCCATTAGAATACTGAGATCCTCACGCATAATATCCTTTACATCGGGACGTAATAGTTTGACAACCACCTGCTCATTTGTTTTCCGTAAAACTGCTTTATGTACCTGACCAATGGAGGCCGCTGCAACTGGTGTTATATTAAAATAAGAAAATACCTCATCTACCTCACCACGTAGGTACTGCTTCAGAATATCATGTACTTGTTTTTCTGAAAGTGTCGTAACATTTTGCTGTAGCTTTTCCAGCTCTTCGATAAAAATAGGAGAAAATAATTCCTTACGAGTTGAAAGAACCTGTCCAAATTTGATAAAGATACCGCCGCATTGCTCAAGAGTTTCTCGTAATGCTATCGCTAGCTCACTGTCTGAGTCCCGATTTCTAGCATACTTTACCGTTCTTGTAATGCCATTCGTAACAGCGATTTTGACAACATTACGTAATCTTTTTTGATGTCTCCAATAGCCAATTAATTTTTTGAAAAAGGATTTTTTGCCATTGTGCCGACCTGATTTTTCATCAAATGCAATCGGATCAAAGAGCTCAAATAATAAATAAATCAGCATCGAGATAAGCAGCATACTTCCAATCCACAGTAAGGTTGCTACATTCACAACACTTTCAACATTATCAAAGGAATATACCGTCCCCTTTAAATACGTATACCAATAGATGAAGGTTGTAAAGCTAACACTGATAATAACTGAAAAGACCCTCTTAAACAGATTTACGTTTGCCCCTATTAAACGACCACTTATAAAAAAGGTAAAAACGGCCACGAGTACTATTAAAAGGATTGGTTTAATAATTGTCATTCCCTACACTCGCTTTCTAGGTATTCTATTTACTCTACTATTTTACAATCTACTGCAATATCTACATTCCCTCTTAACGCTTTACTAATCATGCAGGTTTCTTCTGCTTTTAAGGCTAGTCTTCTAGCAATTCGCATATGCGAATCATTCTTTTCATGTAGGAAAACTTCAATATGGTGAATGATTTGTTTATAGGTAAAAATATTATTTTCCACTTGGACAATTCCGTCAGATTGTAGAACTAATCGTGCTTTTACATTAGAGCGTTCGAGCATTGCAGCAAGAGAAATAATATAACAGCTAGCTGCGGCACTTAAAAGTAATTCATCTGGATTTGTTCCAATACCAGGACCACCCATCTCCTTAGGAATCGACATAGTTGTTTGTAGCTTTTCACAATGGATTTCACCTGTATCGTTTCTTCCACCGTCCCAGCTTGTTTGGAGCTTAAAAATATGTTCTACTTTATTAGCCATTTCCTTCCACCTCACTACTTTAACTATACCATCCAAAAAGAATCGGATGCCAAAAATCTTTATTTAGATAAATAAAAAACGGACCCACATTAAGTGAATCCGTAAAATCAGAAAGCTTTCTTTTATAATTCCAAATCGATTGTTTTTGTTGTTAAAGCTGAAGTTAACCCAACTGAGTGAATGGTAATCTCTTTTGAACCCTTTGTAAAAACTACACCATGAAGCTGGCCACGTTCGAAAATTGCTCCGCCTCCATCGATGCCTAGCTTTTTTTTGCAGGATGAAATCCAGACATTACTCGATTTATCTTCATTTAACAAAACTGTTGGTGTGTGACCAAATACAACAATTTCCTTTGCTTTATGAGGGACATTATAAAACTCTTCTCGAATCCAATATAAATCCTCTTCTTTGGTATCTCGAAAATTTTCTACTGCTGAAGAAATCCCTGCATGAACAAAAAGAAATGGCCCCCATAGATAAAAACGTCGTAACCCCTTTACAAACTCAACGATTTTAGAATGCTCTTTTTGAATTTTCGCTGTCATTTCTTTTACAGAAAGATACGTTGTGGCAATGTTAAAAGTAGCATCATTATATAAGCTTTGGACAGTAGCTGCTCCCCCAACCTTTGGATTGAAATAATATTCAGAAAGCTCCTCTGGTTTATCCAGCCAGCCCAAAAACAATTGCTCATGATTGCCACTTAATGTTACTGCCTCATAATCCCGCGATAGCTGCATGATTTTTTCAAGAACCTTTAAGCTTTCAGGTCCCCTATCAAGATAATCCCCTAAAAAAACTAGTTGTTCTTCTTCCGGATTCCATTTCGTTAAGATGGACTCAAGTAAGCTATAACAACCATGTATATCACCAATGACGAAAACTTTATCCAATTACACACACCCCATTTACATAAACAAACTTCTGATAATTGTAAGATAAACTTCTATAATCACATAATTCATTCTATTCCTACTATATCATATTCAAGTTGGAAATTTTTTATATCTATATTTAAAAGGAGTTTTCTGCGTATATAAGAAGAAATATTGATATCCTTTACCTTGAACCCAATATATAAGTACCCTAAAGCTTAATAATATACTGAATTTACAAATTAAATTTCCATTTTTTTTATTTATCTCTAGACAATTCTGTATTCACCTTGTATAATCAAAAGTATAATAATTATATTGCTTCATATCTAATGAATTCACATGTTACAAAAAGTAATCGTGAACGTTCGGTACTTTTTGTAATGTGTGAATTTTTTTATAGTATTTTGAAGTAATTAATTATTGATTAAATTTTTTGGAGGTCTATTAACATGACACAAGGTACAGTAAAATGGTTTAACTCAGAAAAAGGTTTTGGATTTATCGAAGTTGAAGGTGGAAACGATGTATTCGTACACTTCTCTGCAATCCAAGGCGACGGTTTCAAAACTTTAGAAGAAGGTCAAAAAGTTGAATTCTCAGTTGAAGAAGGAAACCGCGGACCACAAGCTTCTAACGTAACTAAACTTTAATATTGAAGCTCAAAGAGCAATCTCACTTATGAGATTGCTCTTTTTTTCGATTAAATATTTGTTTGATCAAGCTATAATATTCTGACTGCAAATCGCAATGTAAATCCTTCTTATTCAAGCATCTACAATTGTTAATAATTGTCTCAAACGAGATAGGTTTACTTATTAAGTAGCCCTGCATTGCATCACAATCACTATTCAGTAAATAATTGAATTGCTCCATTGTTTCCACTCCCTCAGCTACCACATTTAAATTTAAATGCTTTGCCATGGAGATAATTAAGTCCACTAATGGCTCATGCTCGTCCTCGCTCATATTATTTACAAATTCTCGGTCAATTTTCAAACAATCAATCGGTAAATCCTTTAAATAGGAAATGGAAGAATACCCTTTTCCAAAGTCATCTAAAGCAATCGTTACTCCTAATGCCTTTAAATCATGTAGGATAGGCAGTATAAAGTTCTTATCCATCGTCATGGATTCTGTAATTTCAAGCTGCAGACTTTTTGGTGGAAGCTGTGTTTTCTCTAAAATTGACCTTACTACTTTTACAAAGTTCTCATGATAAAGCTGGCGAAGTGATAGATTAACAGCAACAGTTACTTGCTGGCCTATTGTTTCTTGCAGTTCTTTTGTTTGTCTACAAGCTGTTTCTAAGACCCATTTTCCTATCGGGACAATTGTGCCAGATTCTTCTGCTAGTGGAATAAAGTCACCGGGTGGTATTAGTCCTTTCTCTGGATGATTCCAGCGTACAAGAGCTTCCATTGAAAAATCATGCTTTGTTTTTAATTTAAGCTGTGGCTGATATTGAACAAATAATTCATTGTTTTCTAATGCTTTGTATAAGTCCTTTTCAAGCAATAACCGTTCTTCACGAGAACAAGCCATAGTCGGCTCAAATAACCTATATTGTTCAGGTGCCCTTCTCGCTTCATACATAGCAAACTGAGCATATTTCAAAAAGTCCTCCGCAGTTTTTGCATCCTCTGGAGAGTATGCAACCCCTACATTTACTTTCATATTTAGCGTCAATTGCTGAATGCTAAACGGTTTTTCAATTAAATCAATAAGCTGCTTACATAATCTTTGAAAAGTCTCTTTTTCATTTTTATTTTCCAATAAAATCACAAATTGGTCTTCTTGTATTTTCCCAACAATGTAATTCGGAAATCTACATTGTAACCTTTCTACAATCAGTTCGAGTATTCGATTGGTATACTTTGAACCCAAAGAGCTTTTAAGGTGTGTTAAGCGATCCACTTCAAAAACCACTAATGCTATTTGTGATGTGCCGTTCTGCCAAGTATTATTAATTTGCTCTACTATATAACGTTCGTTTGGGAGCCTTGTCACACCATCATAATAAGACATAAAATGCTTCTCTTTTTCAGATTCCTTTAACCTTTGTTCAGTATCACGTAAAGTATTAATAGTACCTGTAAAGATTGATTTAACACAAATTACAAGATACAGCAACAAAACAATCAGAATAGAAAAGATTATATTGTTGGAAATTGAGTTCTCTTTAGAAAAAATAAATTCACTTAATAGAGTAAGGGCTATTAAGCCAATCGCTATATAAACTATATTTTTCCTATATAAATAAGAATAATTATTCATAATCGACCCCCATAATCTAAATCAAAATAACTAGTCAAAAAAATTCGTAGGCAAATTGGAATGATTAAATTTCCTTAGTAGTTATATTAATTTAATCCTACTTATGGGGGTTTTTTATTTTTTGTACACTATTTTATACTTCTTCAGCTGTAGCCTCTTTATTTTTCACTTTACTTAACAATTCTTCTAAATCTGCTTTGTATTTTTGATAGATACTCTCATGACCTAACGTTTGGAAAATTATGAAGGCACGTTCACACTTCGCAATTCCTTCTTCGATTGAATTTTCTACGATATTTAGCATACCTTCGTAATAGATTATTAAAGTTTGCTGAAAGAAGTCCGATACGTTTTTATAATAATTTTTGGTTGCATCCAATACAATCTTTGAATAGTAATAGCCTCCATATTTGAAACTACATTCTAAAAGATTGAAGAATATATAACTAAGCATATTTTTATCTAAATTTAGTCCCTTATATTTATCCGCTCGTTTTAATAAGTTTTTTGTCATTAAAAATGCTGTTTCTGGAGGGAATAAGAGAATAAAATTATTCATTACTGCCAGCTCATGGTAGCACCACTCGTCCATACTTAATAAGTAATCTGTTATTTCCTTAATATATTCTTCATTTACCTTAGATGAATCTAGATCATTTTCTATACAATGGCACAGTATATATAAATGTCTTAAAAAGATGTCCCCATTCTTTTCGTATTGCTCACTAACAGTCTTTTTAATTTTTAATATTTCTTCCATATTATTGGCATAGTACAATTCAATTACTCTATTAAACTCATTCATTTTAGATGAAGGTTTATAATCATTTTTTATGTAGAAAAACTCATTATAAGTCACATTACAATACTCAAGTATTTCTGTTAGCTTATCGGAGGAAATACTATTTTTCCCTGATTCAATTCTTGCAATATAGGGACGTGTCATGCCAATCGCAGTTGCTAAATCCTGTTGAGTGATTTTTTTATTAGTACGTATATATCTTATAACCTGCCCTATTTCCATTATATATTTCCCCTCTCTTCTTTGTATAATATAGTTTACAGTTTAGCCATATTTTAACTCTATTTAGTACAATTTCATTATATTAAATTTCTAACGAAAGGAATGAAAGATTATGAAAAAGTTTACTACCATTATGAAATTAGCAGTTATCGCAGCAGCAGTTGTTGTAACAACTACTCCAGAGATTAAACCAATGGCTTGGTTAATCGGTTACTATTAATATTAATAAGATTTGATTTTTCCGTTTGAAAACTACCTTTTAACTACCAAACCAGTCTGTAATTGTTTTGTCCTCCTAATTATTGGGAGGATTTTTTTATTACTATAATTTTCCTTAGTTCTATTATATATGTAAGATAAAAACCACGCTATCATTATGTATAACGTGGTTTCACTTAATATATGCAGCATCACTTGTTAGTGTTTTGCGATTATTGTTTACTACTATAATTTTGTTGCTAATTTGTTTAATTCGTTAGACAGCTCATGGATGTCTTTTACGAAATGGGAAACCTGTTGAACAGATGCAGCTTGCTCCTGACCAACTGCAGAAATTTGGGCAATTGCTTCTCCCATCTGCTTCGTTACATCCTGTATCTGGGCTAAAGTATCTTTAATTTGCTGAGTCGATTCGACTGTTTCCTTTGAGAACTTACGGATTTCGTTTGCAACAACCTCGAAGCCCTTCCCTTTTTCTCCAGCACGTGCTGCTTCGATTGCCGCGTTTAAGCCTAATAGATTCGTCTGATCTGCTACACGTTTAATAATGGATAATACTTCAGAGGTCTGTTTTACACTTTTGTCTGCTAGTTCAGACTGTTGTAGTAAATGGCTAGCTACATCTACAAGGGAATTAGAGCTGTTTGTAATCGTACTGATTTGTTCGTCAGCTTGAATTAATGAGTTCAAAATTCGCTCTGATACTTGTCTTAGCTCCGTTTGTTTTCGATGCTGTACAGCAATGCCTCCAATTACTTTTCCTTGATTATTATGTAATGGTAAGGCAGTACCTGTAAATTCAAATCCATAAAATTCAGCTGGCACCTCTGCCTGTAGACGCTTATTTTCCTTAAGTGCGATAACAAGGGGTTCACCTGGTTGAAATTTCTGACCAATCTTTATATTTAAGTTAATATTGTCTCCGGGGAAATAGGCAACAAATTTTTCTAAATCACAAACTGCAATCGATAAATCGACTGGAACAGCTGTTTTAAAAGCAGGAATTGAGCTTATGAATTGCTCCAAGGATTCAATTTTATTCATCAGGGTATTCCCTCCTACACATCATAAAATTATTATACAATAATAACATTTTATAATAAAAAAACGAAAAGTCATTTTACCCATTAATCAATCACTATCTTCACTATTTAAATAACAAAATAGGAAAAAGGATATTGTTTTGAGCTTCCACTCTAACAATATCCCTATTTCTAAGCCCATCTATACATTTAAAACCTTGCAAACATATTATATTAGAACAATATTATAGCGTTGCACTCTCATCTTTCACATGATAACGTCCTTTTGGAATTATTAATGGCGTATCTGAAATCGGATCGGGAATGACAACACAATTTAAATCGAATACTGTTTTCACCAGGTCGGCAGTCAGTACATCTGTAGGTTTTCCTTCTGCAACAAGCTTCCCTGATTTCACCGCAAAAATATGGTCTGCATAGCGTGCCGAGAGATTAATATCGTGCAATACCATCACAATTGTTGTGCCGAATTTTCGATTTAAATTTGTTAATAAGTCTAAAATTTCTACCTGATATGTAATATCTAAAAAGGTAGTAGGTTCGTCCAGAAACAATATATCGGTTTGCTGTGCAAGTGCCATAGCAATCCACACACGCTGTCTTTGTCCACCTGATAGCTCATCAATATCAAGATCTGCAAACTCTTTAATATTCATGAACTCCATTGCTTCTTCTACAGCTTCATAATCCTTTTTTGACCATCCACTAAATAAGGATTGGTGTGGAAACCTGCCTCGACCAACTAGATCTGCAACAGTAATCCCCTCAGGTACAACTGGTGATTGCGGTAGTAGCCCTAAAATACGTGCCAGCTGCTTTGGAGGATATTTGTTGATAGCTTTACCGTTTAACGTAACGTCACCTTCTGTAGGCTTAATCAGCTTCGCCATCGTTTTTAAAAGAGTGGATTTTCCACAGCCATTTGCACCGATGATAACACTAATTTTATTTCTTGGAATTTCTAGGTCAATTCCATGGATAATCGTTTTATTTTCATAGCCTGAAACTAAATTGTCGACTCGAAAAACATGTGTGTTACTCATTACAATTCTCCTTTTCGGTTCATTCGGATAATTAGATAAATTAAATATGGTGCGCCGAGTATTCCCGTAATAACACCTACTGGGAATCGATATTCAAATGCAAACTGTCCTATTAAATCTGCAAATAATACTAAAATCGCACCAACTAAACCTGCCGGGAGAATATTTGACGCACTAACACCAACTAGTCGATTCGCAATTGGGCCTGCTAAAAAGGATACAAAGGCTATTGGTCCAGTTGTCGCCGTTGCAATGGCGATTAAAATAACCGAACTTATTATTAATGTAACCCTCATTTTATCAGTAGCTACGCCAAGAGAAGTCGCCATTTGTTCACCTAATTCCAGCATACTTAACTGCTTACCAAGCACTAACAAAATCGGTGTGAAGATAATTACCAACATTACCAAAGGAATTGCCTCAGTCATTTTAGAGCCATTTAAGCTTCCACTTAACCATCTCAGTGCCGCTGCAATATCCTGCTGTGCACTTTTAAGTATCAAATACGAAATGACAGCATCTAGCATTGCCTGCATTCCAATTCCGATAATGATTAATCGACCAATTGAAAACGATCGCCCGCGAGATAAGAAATACATAACGATTACCGTTACTAAGCCCCCGAGTATTGCCGCAATCGATACAACTGTATTACTTGTATGGAGAACAACAATGCAAAATACAGCAGCCACACTTGAACCAGATGTGATACCTAAAATATTGGGGTTAGCCAATGGGTTTCTTAGCATTGTCTGAAAAATATAACCGGCAACACCAAAGGCAAATCCTGCAAACACGCCTGTTATCATTCGTGGAAGTCGTATTGTATTGATAGCGAAATTAGCACCTGTAATTTCCTCACCCATTAAAGAACGCATCACCACATTAACTGGATAAATCGTGTTTCCTAACAATAACATTGCACAGCATAGACCGATTGCTATGATGACTAATATAGATGTGACAAAAAGCCAGCGTCTTCTTCTTTGACGCATGCCCTCCATTATAAAATTCACTTCACCAGTTTGCTTTCTCATAATGACCTCACCTTCGATCTCTTAGCTAGTAAGATCAGGATTGGTGCACCAATAAACGCTGTAATAATACCTACCTCAAGCTCTCCAGGACTTCCTATCAATCTACCAACAACATCAGAGAAGGTTAGAATGATAGCCCCTGCTAAAGCAGACATAGGGATTAAGAAGCGTAGGTCTGGTCCAATAACTAAACGCATAGCATGAGTTGCTAATAGACCGATAAAACCAATTGGACCTGCTAAAGCCGTCGTTACTCCACATAAAACAACACCTGCGCAAATCGCGAAGAATCGTAGCATACCCGGTCTAACGCCTAGACCTGTTGCAACATCATCGCCTAGCGCTAATGCATTAAGTGCTGGTGCTGATACCAAAGCTATTATCACACCAATGACTAAAAAAGGAATGAATATGGCAATTGAATCCCATGATCCTGAACCAACACTTCCTACTTGCCAAAATCTAAATTGATCCATTGCATATGTACTTGGAATCATAATTGCCGTTACAAGTGAAGAAAGAGCTGCACTAGTTGCAGCTCCAGCTAAGACTAATTTAATTGGCGTAGCGCCACCACGCCCCATAGAGCCTATTCCAAATACGAACACTGCTGTAATAGCAGCCCCGATTAAAGCTAACCAAATATACTGTCCTGCTGTATTGATATGAAAGAATGTAATACCAATGATTACAAACAGGGACGCACCTGTATTAACACCTAAAATACTAGGATCAGCTAATGGGTTTCGTGTCACAGATTGCATAAGCACACCGGCAATTCCTAATGCCACACCACAGCACAAGCTAAATACTGTTCGTGAAATTCGTTTCTGAACGACATTTGCGCCGTAGGAATCTTGGTTCTGATAAAATAACCCATCCATTAATTCTTGAAAGCTGACCACTCTAGCTCCTAATACAAGAGAAGCAAAAACTGTCACTAGTAGAAGAATCAGTCCTATCACTAAAATCAGTGAAAAATGCTTTGGTGCATGTATATCTAGCTGCTTTTTTTTAGAATCAGAGGAACTATTTTTCAATCTTATCAATTGCTCCACCAATTAATTCTAAATATTCATCAATCGTATAAGCAATTGAAAGTGGGTTTGGTGTTCCCGCTGCTACTAATGGCGTCTCACTTGTAATAAACGCCACAGAGCCTCTTTCTACTGCTGGAATTTTACCTAGTAGAGGATCTGCCTTAATCGTTTCATAAAGTGCATCATCACCATATCCAACGATTAAATCAGCATCAAATAAAGCTTCTACATTTTCTGCACTTAAATTTAAAGAGTAACTATTTGGATCAGTTATTAATTCCGTAATACTCTCTGGATGTGTCATCCCTAATTCCCCTAAAAATGCTACACGAGAATCGATTGGTGTGTAAATGTGTAATTGAGATAAATCCTCTGCCGAGAAGTTCACCCACACTACTTTTTTACCTTCGATTTGAGGATAAGCACTTAATTTATCAGCTATCAATTTCTCAGTATCCTTGATTAACTGTTCGCCTTCCTCTTTCATGCCCATACCTGCTGCATTGTACTCAACCTGCTCACGCCATGTAGTAGCCCAAGGTGCAGTTGGATATGCCACAACTGGAGCGATTTGAGATAGTAGCTCATAATCCTCAGGTGTAATACCAGAGTATGCTGCTAGAATTACATCTGGGTTTGCATCAGAGATTGCTTCAAAATCTAAACCGTCCGTATCCTGGAAAACATTTGGAGCTGTAACACCAAGTTCATCTAGCTTTTCTTTTGTCCATGGCAGTAAACCGCTATCGTCCTGGACACCAAAGTTTGCTGCTGAAAAACCTACTGGTACAACACCTAATGCTAAAGCAACATCATGATTTGCCCATTGAATTGTTACAACACGTTCTGGTTTACTCTCTATAACAGCTTCACCTAAAGCATGCTCAATCGTCATTGGATATTGTGAATCAGCTTCTGTTTCTGTTGAAGCCTCTGGTTCTTTTTCTTCTTTCTCTTCTGTTGAAGACTGACTAGAACAGCCAACTAATGCAAAAATCGCCATCAGTGACAAAGTCAGCATGAGTAAAAATGATTTTTTCTTTCGCATATATATCCCTACCAATCTATTTTTTTGATGTATCAGCCGATTGGTAGTTAATGGCTTACACCCAATCGAGAATGATTATCATTATCATGAATGTAAACCAAAATTTACTAACTGTCAATAAGATTTTAAATTTACAGACTACTAGCTTCTGTCTTACAGAATAATTCTTCTAAAAGCTCTTTATTCATCTCTGCAAATTTCTCATTATGAGAAGAAACCATACCATATTGGTCCGCCTTCGGATCGATGTACTTTTTCGCATTATTAACCGCAAGCACCGCATCCTGGAAAGTACCAATCAATAAGCCAACTTTGTCGTCGTAAGAGATAATATCCCCTGCCCCAAAAATTCCAGGAACAGATGTCTTACATTGACCCAAGCTCACTAAATAGTAATCATCTTTACGAATAGGTTGGATATCGCGAGCGAATTCCAAAGAAACCTCACGATTGTAGCCATGACTAATCAGTACATCATCGACCTCAATTTCATGAAGCTCGCCATTTTGTGAAATAACTACTTTCTCAATTGCAGATTTACTATCATTTGAAATTACAGAGTGAATTTCTGAGTTAAGCATAATATCCACACCATGCTCTTTTAGCTTATCTACCTGAGATTCATGAGCAGTTAATTGGTCTTTTCGGTAAATAACTACGACCTCTTTAGCGACAAATAAAAGCTCAACTGCCCAGTCAATGGCACCATTTCCGCCACCTGATACAAGAACCTTTTTATCACGGAAGCGCTCCAAGCCTAGAATTGTATAGTGAAGGTTTGACATTTCGTACTTTTCGGCGCCCTCGATTTCAAGCTTAATCGGACTTAAAATACCACCACCAACAGCAACTACGATTGTTTTTGAATAATGGATTTCGCCTGTATTTGTAGAAATCACAAAAATTTCACCTTGCTTCTCAACCTTTTCTACTTTTGTATTTAAACAAATTGTTGGTGCAAAGGTATTCGCTTGGTTAATTAGATTCTTAACAAATAATTGAGCCTGCATCGGCGGCTGTCCACCAACATCCCATAGGACCTTTTCAGGATAGATATTCACTTTCCCACCAAGAACCGGCTGTACCTCAATAATTTTTGTTTTCATACTACGCAAACCACTATAAAAAGCACTATATAAACCAGCAGGACCGCCACCAATAATCGTCACATCAAATAAATCCATAATAACCTCCAGAAATTTTGTATCTATATAAAAACTGATAATTATTCTCAATAACTCAATAATATAGATAATGATAATCAATTTCAATAACAATTATGCAATTTTATCAATTACCAATAATAGGTACTATTTCACAATAAAAAAAGCCCCACCAGTTAAACAGAACTAATCTGCTTTACTAATGGACGCTGTTCTTTTTTCTATTAACTTATTAGCTTTATCAATTAACTTAGAAATAATTGCGATTAAAATAAACAGGATAATAAAATCAATTAATAGGCTGGTTTCGATGTAATTTTTTATATACCCGTATCCCAGTACTGTTGCTGTATAGAATAGTGATTTAATAAATAGATTCATGGTTTATGGTTCAGCTCCTTTTTATTTTGCTGGCTTCACTGATTAGCTTGACCAATAGATTGTAATCCCGACTATGAATAGAATTAATAAGCGAAGAAATTCCGATTATTTGGAAAATAGTGTGGTGAATAGCTTGATTAGTGGAAGAATTTTCGCTTATTTTAAAATCAGAAACGAAAATTACCTAAATAACGGAAGGATTTCCTCTTATTTCGAAAACTGAACCGAAAACTACTCAAATAGCGGAAGAATTTCCTCTTATCAACTCAAAAATCATGAAAATAATGGATTTCCCTTCGAATAACAGGAAAAATTCCCCTTATTTAACCCAAATAGCGCTCCATTTTACATATAACCGAATAATTTCCTCTTATTCTCACCCCTTATTTAGTTAGAGGCCAAATGCAAATCATCATTTACATGCATTCCCGAGATTATTGGTATTTCAAGAGTTTGCTTAAGATTCTCCTCAACCAAGGAAGGCGCTATGGCTATCTTATTTGTCGGTCCATAAAACTTTATATAAAAATGCGAGCTCAGCTTCTTCAATGCCTGCTGGAAGCTCGCCATCGCCGCCTCCACCTGAACGTAACTCGTTTTTTGTAGTGCCTAGCCAAGCTGCTAAATAAAGTGGTTTATTTTTTTCTAATGTTATTTCTCCTTCGATTAGCTTACTGAAGGTAGAAGCTGTCATATTGTTTGGATAAAACGTTGTAGCAAGTCCTGAGGGTATACCATTTAGCAGTTTCAAAGAACGATCTCCTTCGCTCTCGCCCTCTCCTTCTCTACTGTCACTAATCCCAAATGATATAATGCTGTCTTCATATATTGTTTGGACTTCATCCCAAGTTTTTAGTAGCTCCTCTTTAAACTTCCCATTTTCAAATACCTCCACTGAAAATTGCAAATCATCCTCTTCCTTCAAAGTACCATTCAGCTTGAAAAATTCGATTTGCTCCACACCTGTTTTACTAATAAGCAAGCTTTGATTTTCACTCATGCTGTATGACTTAATGGTTAATTTCGTATTCGATGGAGATTTTTCTACATCCGCACACCCTGTTAACAGCAAGATGGAGATTAAAAGCAAGCAATATCCTTTAAAGTAACGCATTTCCGTCCGCCCCCCCATTTAAAGACTGTTTCATTAAAATTTATATCTCTTTTTTTGTAACTTTGGTGTCTACGGTGATGTAAGTATTACTATACAGAGGCATATTAATATTTTTCACATTCCATAATTTCCTAAATTCATTAATAGGAACTTTACGATTATAGCCAATGTTCTCATCATTACAATTCACCAGTTGACTAAATGATTCTGAAAGGTAAATATACTCCTTGTCGTATCCTATGACAGGAACAAAATGCAAATCCTTACTTTCCTTATGTACTTTAATAAAAACAATTACGGGTTTTCCTTTACTAACCTCGTATTTCAAGGTATTTATATTTCCTTTATAATAGTTTGTTTTAAATCCATTTTTTCTTAGTACCGTACGAATTCCCTTTGGATATACATTGCCTGACCTCAATTTACTAGGGAAATTAGTATATAACTCTTCGCCATCAGCCTCTAAACCAAAATGACGTAACACATATGCTGTTGAAAATGCTGCACATTCTCTCTTGGTTTGTTTATCAATCCTATTGCTTCGTTGAATAACATAGTTAGCTGGATAATCTCTTTTTCGTAAAACTGGAATGGGAAATGTCATTAAATATGCATTAATGAAAATTGTTATAATAAACCATAAAATAACTGATCTAACTATAATCATGCTACTTCCCCATCCTTTTAACAATGTTTTATGTGCTTCTTCACTTAACCTAATTTTAACATAAATATCCAATTCACTTATTATTATTTTTATTAATGCAACAAAAAAAGAGGCTAAAGTGAACACTTCACTTTAACCTCTTCTTTACATTATTTTTTATTCTTCATCCATGAATGGATAAGTAATATCTATTGTTGGAGCAAAGTTTTCTTTGATGACACGTGGAGTTGTCCAGCGAATCATGTTAAATACTGACCCAGCTTTATCGTTTGTACCAGAACCACGAGAACCACCAAATGGTTGTTGGTTAATCATGGCACCAGTTGGTTTGTCATTGATGTAGAAGTTACCAGCTGCACCAGATAAACGATTCTCTAAGTGAAGAATTGCTTGGCGATCCTGTGCAAAGATTGCACCTGTTAATGCGTACATAGACGCTGTATCAACTGCATCTAAAGTTTCTTCTAATTTTTCATTTTCATAAACATAGATTGTTAACACTGGTCCAAAGATTTCCTCGACCATCGTTTTGAAGTTTGGATTAGTTGTTACAATAATTGTCGGTTGAACGAAATAACCAACAGAATCATCATAAGTACCACCAGCAATAATTTCTGCTTCATCAGATGCTGCAGCATAATCGATATAACTTGTAATTGAATCAAATGCAGGCTTATCGATTACTGCTCCCATGAAGTTACGGAAGTCACGTACATCCCCAACTTTAAGCTTAGCAGTTTCTTCTACTAAACCATTCTTCACTTCTTCCCACATGCTTTGTGGAATGTAAGCACGTGAAGCTGCAGAACATTTTTGACCTTGGTATTCAAATGCTCCACGAACAAGGTTAGCGACTACTTTGTCAGCTTGTGCAGTTTCGTGAGCAAATACGAAGTCTTTACCACCTGTTTCCCCAACTAAACGAGGATATGATTTGTAGCTTGCAATGTTCTCTCCTACTGTTTTCCAAATTGTTTGGAATGTAGCTGTAGAACCTGTGAAGTGGAATCCAGCCATGCGAGCGTCTGTTAAAACTACTTCAGATACTTGTGATCCGCGAGATGGTACGAAGTTGATTACACCTTTTGGTAATCCAGCTTCTTCTAAAATACGCATGAAGTAGTAGTTTGCCAGAATAGACGTTGTTGCTGGTTTCCAAACAACTACGTTCCCCATCATTGCAGGAGCTGCTGGTAAATTCCCACCAATTGCAGTGAAGTTGAATGGAGAAATCGCTAATACGAAACCATCTAATGGACGGTAATCAAGACGATTCCAAACATTCTTCATGCTGTCAGGCTGGATTTGATAAATCTGATTTGCATAATCTACACCGAAACGTAAGAAATCTATTAATTCTTGAGCAGCATCAATTTCAGTTTGGATAGCTGTTTTAGATTGTCCTAACATAGTTGCAGCATTCATAACATCACGGTATGGACCAGAGATTAAATCAGCAGCTTTTAAGAAAATAGCTGCGCGATGTTCCCAAGGCATATTAGCCCATGATTCTTTTGCAGCCATAGCAGCCTCGACAGCATCACGTAATTCTTTCTCTCCAGCTTCTGAGTAGTTTGCTAACACATGTTGGTGAGCATGTGGCATTACTACTTGCTTCACTGTATCTGTTTTAATATTTTGGCCGTTAATAATTACAGGGATATCTACTACCATTTCAGATTGGCGCTTTAGTTCCGCTTTTAATGTTTCTCTTTCTTTTGTACCTGGAGCATATGTATTGCCTGGCTCGTTTTTAGGTGTTGGTATCTTGAAAATTCCGTTACTCATACTTTCACTTTCCTTCCTATAGTTAATACATTTCTCTTATCATTCTAAACTATCTTCTCTCATTCGACAAAATATAAAATTCTTTTTCACTTTTCGATACTATAAAAGTGCAGGCTAGAGCCGCTATAACTAAAAAATATTGAATACTTCCTTACCTTAAACAAATTATTTAACCAGTTAAATTACAAAGTGCCAGCCCACATTCGGACTGGCACCTCTTAAATTCCTACCAATTATCAAAACATCAACAATTTAAATGGATGAAAAATTTTATATTTCCCGAGCATTTCACGATTTTTTTCTATTATTTCTCTATTTTTTTCAATCGTATTCTTTAAATTGGGCTGCACTTCATCTTCGTTAGTTTCAGGATTATTTTTTAGGTTTTCATCTAAGTGAGATACTAATTTCGTATTCTTATCCATTTTTTTCAACCTCCTGTATGACCAACAAATGTATTATTGTTTCATCATAATTTACTTTGTAAATCCTCTGAAAGCTTAAATACCATAATGCGTTCTCCAGTTATAGTACTTAAATCCGTATAAAAACTCACTACTTCCAAATCCGTAATAGTTGATAGTGCTTCTTTTATTTCTATCACCCCGGATTCCACCAGACTGTTTCGCATTTTTTTTACTGATAATAACCCCTCTTTTTCTTGGCATACCGAATACTCTGCAGGTGTTAAGACTCCCTTCAACACAACAACTACCATATCTCGCACAATATCTGATTTAACCGATACAGAACCTCGACCTAGATAAGTTTTCTCCCAATGAGTTAACACTTTACTAATTTCAGCTTCGAGAACACCTTTTGTTTTATCCAAAATATCTTCCTTCCCTTCCATAATTCAGATTTTTTAAATTCTGCTATTTATTTCTCAGCTAACTTTAAACTATAAGCTAAATATCCTTATACCTATATGACACCGGTCTTAGTTGCTAATGAACTATTATCTTAAATTATTTCTGCCAATATCTCTTTGAAATCCACGGATACCCAGAGAATCCAAGAGATTGCACTTTTAAACATTCTCTCCAAATCAATTGCTACCAATTGTTATATAAAAAAACCGACAATTAAAAAGATAATAGTCTCCAATAAAAAACCATTATACTTTGAAAATTGTCGGTTTACTTTTAACTAACCTACTTAGGTTCTTTAAATCGTCTACCTTTTATTTTATTCTAATTTCCTATTTGGCTTAGATTGGTAATCAATGTCCAAAAGGGTTGACTATCAAACTTAAGATAATAGGAACTGCTAAAACTCTATTGATTATATAAAATTCTAGTATTTAGTTTTCTCCCTGTCAAGGTTGAGATTATTAAATTATATTTTGTTTTACAAACTTTCATAGAACAGTTTCTTTTGATATTTTCTTTTTAATAACAATGTATGTTAATAGACCTAAGCCGATGTAAATAATCAACATACCAATCCCCATTATTGTTGAATATTCAAAACCAATAGTGAGAGAATATAAAACTAGTAATATGTAAATTGTTAAAAACAGAATTCCTTTCTTTCTGCTTTTCACAAGCACGGAAGTCAAAATAGCAAATATTAAACTAGCACTTATTAATTGACTCCCTAAAAGCATTATATACATCAGAATATTAGTCACTGGAATAACCCCCACCTCTCTATATGATTTCTTATAATGAAAGTAATTTTCATACTATTCATTTTTCACTTTAAGCCATTTTATATCGTTAATATTAGTATTCCCCTCATCCCTACCATAGTAATAAAGCTTATTTCCATCTTTATCATAAGCGATTGCATTGAGCTGATCGATTTGTTTAGCAAAAGGCAGGAGAAAATGAATTGGTTCACCTATTGTAATGTTTTTCATTTCATCGATATCTTCTGTTTTGATGCCAATCGAAAATAAAAATAACTACACCTATGAACAACAAAGCAAAAACTATTCCCACTTTCTTCAAAGCCCATCCCCCTATATCCTTTAGCAATTTGAGTTATTACTGATTCGTTATATTTCTATTAATTTATGTATTTGTATTGTAAATTTAATAATTTTCTTCTATTTAAAACGGATTCTTACCTTTTACAAAAAGAACAAAAACCACATAATTTGCACCAACAACTAAATCATTTCTTTACAATCTCAACTTAACTATAACATAATTATCCATATACTTCCTTTTAAGTATTATGCTATTAAAAGCCCCTTTAACTAAAAAGGCACAATTCATTTCTAGAAATACATGTTATTCCTTATAACCAAATATATATTGATAGTAAACATCTTTTCTTCGTGGTTTCTAAAAAGTTGTGCTATATTCAAAGTGTCAGGAGTGAGTTGATGAAAAAGTTTTTAACATTTACCGTAATAATTCTTGGTTTACTCGGAGTAGCTGGCTATGCGGTGTGGCATTTTGGGACAAATATCGCCTCCGAAAAAATAATGGAAAAAGTGGAATCTACTTTAGATGATGAAAAACTAGCAGAAGTAAAATCTTATATCGAGAACGATTCGAAGGTTCAAGAGATTGTAAGAGAGGCAGCAAATACAAATCCGGATACCCTTCCCTTCCAAACTAAAGAAGAAGCAACACGTGTGTTAATAAAAAAGGTGGGCGTTAATCGATTACTTGATATTCAGGAACAAGCACAAAACGGTTCAATTAATCAAGATGAATTATTATCCGTGATTGAAGGTAAACTATCCGAAGATGAGATTTCGGCTTTAAAATATGTTTTATATAAGGAATTAAATAAATAAAACAAGAGATTTTATATTTATGTACTAACTCCAACAACGTGACAGACCCACGTTATATTGGCTCGATTCCTATTTAGAGGAGTCGAGCCTTTTCTTGTCATTCTTCTACTATTGCTGATTAAACTAGTGTGCACACACTCCCCCTTTAGTAAGTCCGCTCTTAAACACCAAGTATTGTACTCCTCAAGATTACTTTAACATATATAAAAAATTGCATTTATTTCGTGGTAATCAAGAATATGCCATATAGCTAAAGAAGGCACACTTCCTTTTCAAGATTACGCTCAATTATCGATAATAGTTATTTACCTAAAATCCCCGGTAGTTATACAAAATTACCTACACATTAATTGTATAGAATAAATAGTGACAATAAGAAATTATTTCTTACCTTTTCGTTCTAAAAGCATAGGTGCTATATTTAGTAAGATCGAGACAATTGTCAAAAACCATAATGCTCTTTCCATGCCTGGTACTACATCCTCTAAAGCTGCCCAATCTTTCACTTCTACCCATTGCGATATAAGACTGTATTCTGCACAAAGGGTTAATGCTGTAAATGATAACCCCATTGCCATGGCAAGCTTGTAATCTTTACCTGTTGCATACATATAAAGATTTATAAAAGTTGCTACTATTGCAAGTAGGCCTATTGTTAGCCACATAATGACGCCTCCCTTAAACTTTCGTTTTTTATATAGACATCAATTGTAATTATATGTTCCCAAAACTTATTTTGAAAAAATACAATATTAGAATGTTGTTCTTCAATCTGGTCCGATAACTAACTAAAAAGGGCCCAATTCCTTTGCAAGAATGGTGCCCAAATGGTCTATAGTTTTTTACTTATTCATAACACTGTTCACACTAGTATATCTCATCAACATTTACTAAAAAATCTGACCCACTTGTCAAACACTGTTATTCCTGAAAAGAAGCCCGCTACAATTGGGTATTTAACTCAACTGCAGCAAGCTTCTTATCTTTTACATTATCTATGCTTAAACGAGGAAGGGGTTTTTATTTAACTCACATTTAAAATTACAAGTCGATTGCTTCGCCACCTGTTACCCCGTAAATCTGACCTGTGATATAACTTCCTTCATCCGAGGCTAGGAGAACATACACCGGTGCTAGCTCTACTGGCTGTCCCGCACGACCAAGAGGAGAATTTTGTCCAAACTTAGGAATTTGTCCATCCAATTGTCCGTTATCCAGCTGCAATGGTGTCCAAATTGGTCCTGGGGCAACCGCATTGACACGCACCCCTTTATCAGCAAAGTACGCGGAAAGGTTTATCGTAAAGTTACTTATTGCACCTTTTGTAGCCGCATAATCCATTAAAGATGTGGATGGATTAAAAGATTGAACCGATGAGGTAGTAATAATTGCACTTCCTGCTTCCAAATGCTCTTCGGCAGCTTTTACCGTCTCATACATGCTGATAATGTTTACTTTGAAGGTATCCTGCACTTGTTGGATGGATAAATCACTTAGGGTTGGCTGTGCAATTTGCTGCGCAGCATTCAATACTAGCGTGTCCAATCCACCAAAAGCTTCCACTGTTTTTGTAACAATCTCTGTCGCAGCTCCATCTTCTCGCAAGTCATACGGTAGCAGCAATGCTTTTCTGCCTGCTTTTTCAATTAATTCTTTGACTTCGTTCGCATCTTCTTCTTCGCCAGGGAAGAATTGGATAGCTACATTTGCACCTTCACGTGCATAGGCAATAGCGGCGGCACGCCCAATTCCGGAATCGCCACCAGTAATCAAAGCATTACGGCCTTCTAAACGATTATAACCCTTATATGATTCTTCCCCGCAGTCAGGTTTAGGGCTCATTTTACTCTGTATTGCTGGAGTGTTCTGTTCTTGATCTGGGAATTTGTCTGTATAAAATTTCGTACGTGGATTAGTTAGATGTGGATTTTTCATCAAAATCATCTCCTAGTAAAATATTTAAAGCCAAAGTAAAAAGTTCACCAAAAGCTTATAAAACACGTAAGCTTTCACAAACTAATCTCTGGTACATTTTTTACCCTACGATCATTTTTTTAAACAGCTTCAAATCTTTAAAATCTTACAAAAGGACTTATTTTCGGCAATCTGCAATACTCCTTAAACAGAACCTTTACATAGAAAAAAGACGCATTTCTTATTTAAGAAACGCGCCATGTTAGTTTCACAAGCAAGTCACAAATCGCAACAGTCATCCGTATTATTCCTCTTCTTTTTATCACCAAAATACTTCCAAAGATAGTATATCGACCAAAATGAAACAGTAGATAGAAGTATAAAAAATGGTCCAAAGTAGGTTTTTTCAAGAATGTAATCAGGTGTAAAAACAGTGACCAAGATCAAAATTATTATACCTAGAGTCAAAAGAATCCAGTAACGTTTGTCTTTTAAAGTGCTAAAACTCCACATACAATACTCCCCGTGCAGGATGAGATTTTCAAACTAAAGATATCCATTATTATACAGCATTGTTCAACCATAATGAGATAAAGAATTATCATAAGAATTAACAAAAATGCATACTAAGGATTCCACGTGGCAAACTAAAATCATGGAGGTGGATATTGTGAGTAACAGCGAAAAGAAAAATTTAAGTGGTAATGTTAGCGATGAGCAAGCAGTAAGGAAGAATTTATC
Source organism: Ureibacillus chungkukjangi (assembly GCF_044795995.1). NCBI lineage: Bacteria > Bacillati > Bacillota > Bacilli > Caryophanales > Caryophanaceae > Ureibacillus > Ureibacillus chungkukjangi. The sequence goes on from NZ_CP085009.1 coordinate 2,983,983, forward strand.
AAGGGAATTTGATCATGAACTTGCAAACGAACCCTTGACAGCGACAGAGAGACTTAATAATAAGAAAACCAAGAAGCGTCAATAAGCTAGAATGATTTAAGCTCGAATTATCAAAAGGATACATCAAGCCCCCATCTCAAGTAAGGTGGGGGCTATTTAACATAATATCCTCAAATTTCTTTAACGGCATTATAACTCTTTAATGAAAAAAACACCTCCCTTATTAAGGAAAGCGCCAGATTACTTGCATTCAAAAAACGTTGATTGCTAACAGGAACAACGAAAATTGTGATTCGATATCATTCACTCTACTTACATTATACCGTTCTTTAAAAATTATTTATAGACTGTTCTTTTCGTAATTTGGAAATTAGTATTATATACAGATCTATGAATAGGTGCTAGATTTAGTAAGATAGAAACAATTGTCAAAAACCATAATGCCCTTTCCATACTTGGTACTACATCCTCTAAAGCTGCCCAATCTTTCACTTCTACCCAACGAGATCTAAGACTGTATTCTGCACAAAGGGTTAATGCTGTAAATGATAACCCCATTGCCATGGCAAGCTTGTAATCTTTACCTGTTGCATACATATAAAGATTTATAAAAGTTGCTATTATTGCAATAAGACCTATTATTAGCCACATAATGACGCCTCCATTTACTTCCATTTTTTATAGACATCAATTGTAATTAAATAGTTCCCAACGTGATCTTTGAAAATCTTCCTAATAGGATTTTCTTCAACAATCTGACCCTGATTGCTGAACATGGCGCAATTCTATTTAAGAATTTCGCCCACTATTAATAAAGTGGTATTGAAAAAATTTTACAACAAAAGAAGTGTATCCTACAATTAGGAAACACTTCTATATTAATTCGATATTTAAGCAATCAGGCTTAGGCATGTTTCTGCACATTTCAAGCAAGCATCAGCACACTTTTGACAGTGTTCGTGGTTGTGTTTTTTACATTCATTACCACATGCTTTACAAATTTTTGCACATACTTCCGCCAACTCTGAAATAAATGGTGTTCCTCTGCTTATCGCTTGTTCAAAATAAGCACAAATATCTGCACACTCTCTATCTAGACGAATACATTCTGCCATCATATTGACATCCTCTTCTTTTAAACATGCATCATAACAATGATTACAAGCTACCATACATTCATGAAGTGACTCAATTACACTCAGATATTGTTCATGTGCCATTAAGTTATTTCCTCCTTTTAATTATTCTTTTTTTGATACCCTACATTCGTATCCTAAAACATAGTTAATAATACAAAATGTACTTAGACTAATCCTTCACTTTAACTGTAATCCTTTACAATTACTATTTCTTGAATATCTGAAAGCATTCCTTCATCAACAATCTTTTCCGTTTACTCAAGAAGGCACAATTCTTCTTTAAGAATTGTGCCCCATCGTTGAGGTTCAAGACATTGGCTTTTTGTTAAACTAAAAGCTCGTTTAAATTAGAAAATATATGTTTCAAATAAATAATTCCCATGAATATTAACCAAACAGCACAAGGAATTACAAAACTTTTAACAGAATGTACCCAATTAAATTTATAGTTCCTTTTTTGTATCATTTTATCTGTAATTAAGAACAAAATTGCTGCACCCAAACTAAAAGGAAGTAAGATAAGACCAAAAAGGATGTGAAAAATCACGTTAAGAATTAATTCGATTTTTTTATGATTATTTTTTCTCGTTTGAAATTTACTGATCAAATCACAAATTATTGAAGTTATAACCCCATAAATTAATATTACTGGGAAGCTGTACATCAAATAAACAGGTGTAGCTAATATAAAAGTGAATATGTATTCTCCAATCGAGCTTATACTTTCTCCAAATGGATTTGGAACGATTAATGCCACTAATATAGCAAACAATGACCCAGATACAGACGCTGATATTATTTTCCTCCATATCATCTCACTCATATAAAATTCCCCTCTTCTATGTATCCTATTTAGGATTAAGTGTAAATCTCAACCATCCTGTATTCCATAATCTGGTCCTATTGCTGAAAATGACACAATTCATCTTTAAGAATTGTGCCCGTTTATGGATTATCTTATTGATTTAGAAACTTTATTAGTTCGATAGGGATTTATTCAATTTTTATATAAACTCAATCCTAGTCTAATAAGCAATATCAATAATATTAAACCAATTAAAATACCGATTGTATCCCAATTTATTTCACCATCACGAATTATGCTTACAACTATTATCGCTATAAGAACGCCTGCAATACCAGAAAGGAATGTCTTCAACTCTTTCATCCCCCTTCTTCATTATTAAACTTCCTATTGCTATATAGAGCAAACAACTTATATACATCTTTTTGCATCTCTTGAAGTAAGTTTAGGTATAACGCTTCTGTTAAATCAGTTCGCAACTGAACGAGAACAGGAATGCTTCTTCTATCCATTGTTCCTGTGTTGTTCACTCTTTAATGTATTTATTCATAAGATATCTCTTTATATGTATTTTTCTATATATTCTAACATATTTGTCCAGAGGCTTTTAGAAAATTATTATATATATAGTCCTAATGCTGAAAAAGCACAATCTCTTTAACAAGAATTGCGCCCGATTGTTGAATCTCAAAACACTTGATATTATTTATTAGAACAAAGGTAATTTTTGTATATACTTCTAGTTAAAAGTAATTTTAGTATCCTTTACTATACGTTTAAAAGAATAAAAACAGAGTTAACCATTACAATCAACCCCCTTTTATACTTAAGATTATTCTTGATTCCGTTTTTCTTTATTCTACTTCTACATATTTTTGCTTTGTTGCAGTAATTTCGATTCCCCTGTTCTTTCCCATTCTTCCACCAATTCATATGCTTTTTCAGGAGCATATCCTTTTCCTACAAGAATCCCCATGAGGATAAATTCTTGTAGAATATGTGTAGCATTTATCCCTCTTTTAACATCTTCTAACCCTTCGTTTACTAAAAATTCCGTATATCGTATCCATTCATCTGGTGTTTTACCATCAATTTTTGGGCTACCATTAGGATGAGAGTTCCCCTTCTTAGCATGCATTGTCTCTGCCTTGGTGCGGTGAATCGTGCCAAATGGATGATTAGGTGGCGCATAAATAGAATATAGCCTTAATGGAATATTCCCTGTATTCGTTAAGTTATGCCATGTTCCAGCAGGTATAAAAATTGCTGAATCATCCTGAACTGTTCTTCTAAAGTCTAACTGATTCCTGCTTTTACCCATTTCAGTAACACCTTGACCTTGTTCGATTCGTAAAAACTGGTCAACGTCTGGGTGCATTTCTAAACCAATATCTTCTCCAGGATTCAAACTCATTAATGTCGTCTGTAGGTGGTTTCCAGTCCACAAAGCAGTACGATACGTATTGTTTCGTTTCGTTGCTTCATTAATATTGATAACAAAAGGACTTCTTCCATAATCTCTAATTGCCAAACCATTATTTGTATTCATTGCTTGATACGAACCAAATTGATTTTGATTTACAAGCACTGGCTCAAAAGAATGCCACTGATTTGTGTTCCCACCATAATGATACATCGACATATGATTATAATATGGGTATTGATTTGGATACCCATTTGGAGGATAGTACATTTTTTCATCCCTTTCAGAAAATGATGTAATATTATATGCTGTCTTTTATTTCTGTGCTTTTAATATAGCGTTCGGGTTTAGTCAAAAATAAAAGAGGCTGGGACACAACAAAAAATATCAAATTTCTCACTGAGAAATTTGATATTTTTTTGCTTAAACTAAATTGATTTCCGCTACGGGGACTCTTTCCGGGGGCACGGCTCGAGCCTGTAGTCTCTCCCTCGTGCTGTTCCCCCAGGAGTCGCCCCTTCACTCCAATCAATTCATAAAGTATCAATTTCTTAATATAGATTCTTTATGCATTCTAAGAAATCTCTACTTCTGTCCCAGCCTCTTTTAACATTAGTTTTGCATGTCAGTCATTAATTGGTTTTTTAGTTGTAGTACGACCTCTTCCGATGCTGGTGCAGCAGGTTTATAGTGTCCTTTTTGAAGGGCATAACTATACAATGTTCGTTGACGTGATTCATCTTGATTCCTCAATTGAATTAATGTTTGCCTTAGTTCAGCATTATTCGTTTGTGCAATGATATTCGCATATCCAGTTAAGCTTGCATTTAATCCAGCTAGATAATCATTAACCATTTCTTTATCTTGAAACATTTGTAACCCTCCTTAGTTTAAATAGGTTATTAAATCCTGTTGAGCTTGTTTTGCTGCTTGTACATCTCTTTCAATAATTTCTTTTAACTCGGAATCCATGCAACTTACAGCATACGCTTCTAATTTTTTTGCGACGTTTCCATGTCCACCAATTAAACTACGTAAATCTTCAACTTCTAGTTCAGTTAATTATTCCCTTCACCTTGACATATCGAGAAATCCAGATATACAATTACCCTCATGGAACCTATTGATGTATTCAAAGCGTTATCTAACGAAACAAGACTCAATATCCTAGAGTGGTTAAAGGAGCCAGAGACACATTTCCCGAAACAAGGCGCTCACCTGCCAAAGGAGGTAAGTTACAAGGGCGGAGTATGTGTTGGGGATATCCAAGAAAAAGCCAAAGTGTCTCAATCCACGGTTTCCAGCTACTTAAACATGATGCAAAAAGCTGGTCTACTCGAATCAATTCGTCATGGACAATGGACTTACTACAGACGTAATGAAGAGTTTATTCAACAGCTAGCGAACTATTTTAAAACAGAGATCTAATTTCTATTGATTTCTGTTTTTTTACCAACCATTATATCGATTTTTCTAGATATATAATTATACAAATGAGGAGATTTCATCTATGCGCTTTATATCTTTTATATTGGCACTATTAGCTGGAGCAGCACTTAGTTTTGAAGGAGCGATCTATGCTGAATTAGGAAAAACAGTTGGGCAAATAGAGACAAGTTTTTATAACTTCTTTATGGGCTCGATCATCATGGGGCTATTATGGCTATTTTTTGGAAAAGGAAAATTTTCTTATACATTTGAAGCACCGAAATGGTCATTGCTTGGTGGGGTTTTGGGGGTTGTTTATTTAACCTCCATTGTTGTAAGTGTCCCCTTCGTTGGTGTGGGCATAACAATGGTTGCTGTAATTATCGGACAATTAGTAATGAGTATGGTTATTGAACATTTTGGATGGCTAGGCAGTAAAAAAACTAGTATTAATAAAGAGAAAATTTTCGCGGTTATTTCAATGATTATCGCACTTATATTGATAAATTAGGAGGTCTAAGTTTATGGGGATATTCATGATTTTATTTACACTGATTGGCGGTATAACATTAAGCGCACAATCATCTATCAATGGTACATTTAGTCGAAAAGCCGGAACAATTGAAACAACACTTTTAACCTTTCTAACCGGAACAATGTTTCTTACAATTTTCATCATATTTTTTGGCAGCGGAAATGTTCTTGCCCTTCTAGGAGTACCGAAATGGCAATTAAGTGCAGCATTCTTGGGCACAATGTATTTACTGTTGACTGTCATGACAGTTCCTAGAATTGGGGTTATAGCAACTACAATTGCTGCAATCGCTGGGCAACTTGTAATTGGTGTAATTATTGATCATTTTGGATGGTTTAATAGTTTAATCATAGAATTAGACATCAAACGTGCCTTTGCATTACTATTTATGTTGATTTCCCTTTATTTTATCTATAAAGGAAATAAACACTCGAGCGAAGAATCAACAGTATAGCATATTGATATAAGTTAAAAACGCTGCATGGTTGCAGCGTTTTTAATTAGATATAAGGACTTTTTTATATACTCCCAATATCATTTCGAGGAAACTGCACCCGTCGTTTTATGTACATCCCTTCCCTTCAGATATATATTAATTATTTGAAAGGTCTTATTCAACAATTTGGCCACCAGTACCCTCAGTGTCCCGATATCCTTCCATCTCCTCACTAACTATCTCATAGTCACCTAACGCTTTTTTTAGTAGTGTCTCGTTTTCTTCTATATACGGCATGAGAATTCGTATTTTCCTCCACAACTAGTCAGCACTACTCCTATTACAAGTAACAACGCGAACCATCTTATCTTCTTCATATGAAACTTCTAATCCACTTTTCAGTTTCTAGAACACTGTAATAATATACATATTTGTTTTCTTTCCTTAAAAACCTGGTCCTATTGCTGAAAATGGCACAACTCATCTTCAAGAATTGTACCCGATTGTTGAATAATGACGTGTATATTAATTAATTAGCTAAATTACACCATAATTATTAGTAAAATTCCTGAAAACAATTATTGTTTTTTTAGTTTCTTTTCCTCCATGATACTCGCTTCGAGAAATAATAGGATTTGCATACAATTCTCCTTCTCATACCTATTGAATTTCCCAAAGACACTAGGGCCATTAGCATCTCCTTAAATATTACCAGCCGCCATGCAAGCTACCGCTGTTTAACTTTGCTTGTTCAGGGGAATTAAAAGTACGAGAGTATTGGAGGAATTTCAATGAAAAAAGTTCAGAAGAAATGGAACAGCTGGAGTCGTAGAAATAAAGTTATAAGCGCTCTTATACTTCTTTTGATTTTGCTATATATAGGAGAAATGTTATGGCATACATATAAACCGTTGCCGGAAGACATTTCCTATGAAGGAGACTTGCACAGAACGGACAATATTGAAATGTTAACGGATTTAACTTATGCGCAAGACCAGGAAGGGACCAATCGGAAACATGAGAATCATATTTTTGATGAAGTTTATGCACTGATTGATGAAGCTGAACAGTTTGTGGTGGTGGACTTCTTTTTGATGGATGGGTATTTCGATGAAAAAGAAGATTTCCCGCCAATCGCGAAAATCCTCTCTGATAAGCTTGCCGAGAAAAAGGAAAACAATCCCGATATGCCAGTTGTTTTCATCACCGATCCGCTCAATAAGGGCTATGGCTCCTATGAAACTCCGTGGTTCAAGAAGATGCGTGAAGCCGGGGTAGAAATTGTTTACACCGATTTAGAGCAGCTGCGGGATTCCACGCCGATTTATTCAGGCTTATACCGATTAATTTTTCAATGGTTCGACCACGACGACAAAGGATGGATTTCCAACGCCATGTCAAGCAAAGCGCCAAAAATGACCGTATCTTCTTATTTGGAACTGCTCAACGTGAAAGCCAACCACCGCAAAGCGGCCATTTCGGAAAAGGAAGCGATTATCACATCATCAAACCCGCATGATGCAAGTGGCTTCCACGGAAATCTTGGTTTGAAAGTAACGGGACCCGTCATAAACGATATTCTGGAGGCAGAAGAAGCGGTATCGCTCATGTCGGATGGTCCGAAATTGCCGAGGGCTGATATACCCCAGCAAGGTGACGGCCAGTATGCTGTACAATATTTAACCGAGAAGAAAATTTTGGACGCCTTGCTTGAAGATCTAGAGGCGACAAAAACAGGAGATAAAGTTTGGATTGGCATGTACTTTATTGCCCAGCGCGACATTGTCAACACTTTAACAGATGCAGCAAACCGGGGTGTGCAGGTGAATATGATTCTAGACCCAAATGAAAACTCATTCGGCCAGAAAAAGTCCGGTCTGCCAAATCGACCGGTTGTGAACGAGCTGCTTGAGGATACAAATGAACAAATCAACATTCGCTGGTACAATACCGTAGTCGGCCAATACCATACAAAAGCCATCTGGATTCAAACAGCGGAACAAACAATCATTTCAAGTGGTTCTGCCAACTATACGGAACGAACATTGGAGAATTACAACCTGGAAAATAATGTACGCATCCTCGCGCCAAATGATAGCGCGCTCGCCTTGGATATGGAACGATATTTTGAACGACTTTGGAAGAATGAAGATGCCCTCTACACTCTTGATGCAAAAAAGTATCAGGATAACCTCTCCTGGTGGCAGCGCTGGATTTACACGGCTCAAAAAGTAGCCAAGATAACCACTTATTAACGAAAAAAAAGGAGATGCCTCCTATTTGAATGTGGCATCTCCATTTAATTTAGGACATCTTTTCATTAAAACATGCTTAATTATCTGGCCCTATAATTGAATAAAGCTTTTCCTGTTCTAGCAAAACGCTCGACTGTTGAAGATTGATATACAATATAAGCCTATGTTATAAAAATTTGGGTTGATGGGAAGTTTATTTGATTTAAAAGTAACAACATACTAATATTACAAACTACTTAATCTTCTTCAGATTCATTAAAAGGATGTACATACATATCAATATCAATATAAGCATCGATGGCAGCAGCAAAGCTACTGAATTCAGGGTAAATTACTAAGCCTGGTGTATAACCATCTATTATGGTTACAACTACTTCAATATGTACATGTAAATTTAATTCTCTTTTTAATTGATTTATGGTGTCTATTTTAGAATTGAAAGCATCTAAAATTGGTCGTAAAACATCTTGTGAATCCAATGTTTCTAATGTTTCAGATCCGTATTTCCAACAGGTAAATGAGCGAACACGAGTATTAGTAGTGTTTACTTTATCACCGATTCTCCAAGTTTCTGTTGGCTCTATACCTAATCGTTCGCTTATCACCTCTATAGGAAAATCATCAACATCTTCACTTCCGATAAAACTAATATATGCATATAAAGTTGTTTTTTCCATTCCTTCCTCCAAAACTATATTTTCATTATACTGATTATTGTATTTAAATGATTATTGCTCAAAGAGTCGGTGAAATTCTTTCATACTAAATCCTATGGTAATCTATTTGAATACTATCCCAGCTAGCTGATTTAAAAAATTGAACGTAATGAAGCTGAGATAAGCTAGGTAAATTAAAATCGTAATAGCACCTAATAGTAACCCTGTTATATGAATATTGTTATGAAAAAACTGCTTTCAAGTAAATTTTTATTTCGTTATATAAAAGATATTTTATCTATTTTTTTGTCTACCTAATTTAGCAACATCTTTAAAAATATAAATTCCTCCTACTGCACTAATTACCCCAAAAGCTTTGTACATTAGTGTTTTACTACTGTCGTTATCCACTGTAATATTTATAAAAACAACTCCTACAATAATTAATATAATACTTACTATTCCATAAATAATTCTCACATTTTCACACCCCTTATAATAAACTCCATTAAGATTCTCAAAACTCCTATTTAATAATATTCTTACAAAACTTTTCCTAATTCATCATGCGTAATCTATATAATATAAAAAGATAATTGAGCATGATAAATAAACCGGTATCTCATTTTATAAATTTATCCATTATCATCCAAAGTTATAGTTAACAATCTGGCCCTATTCATAAAGAAAGACCCTTTCCACCTCTAGGAAAGCGTCCGATTGTTTCTGTAATGCTTTAACATTTATAACGGTAATTTTAATAGACTACATGCTAGTAGGTAGCTTTTTTAATTAGGTTAATTAAGATATAATTTAATCATCAATGTACCCTTGTGTTCAACGTGAGATCTCTTTAAGAGAAACTCTGCCGATTGTTTGGGGACATTGTTTTTTTATTCAAAAAAATCATGTAAAATATAGGTGTGCAGTGACCTTTATGGTGATTCCGACCTTTACTGGATTGGGGCTAGTTTCCTAGACCTCTAATATTGACGTGAGGCACTCCATGTTATTTACGGCACTGCACATACTAATTATATATAGCTGCTTAAATCCTGTTAATTTCGACAGGATTTTTTATTTTTTAGGAGGGAAATTAAAATACATGTCGTATTTTTTAATAGACTATATAGAAATCAAAATAAATCTAATATTATTTTAACAGTTGAAACTCTACCGTTGTTTGGAGCTTTGAATAAAGACTCTTTAGTTCAATATGAGATTTAATATCTGGCGAAATAATCCTGACATGCTACATTGGGCTTAAAGCTCTAACAGAAACTTGGATAGTCAGATATGTCATACTGTTAGTTTATTGGAGGGAAATTAATGAAAAGCACCAGTAGTCCATTTAGCTATGGAAATGAAACTGAAGTTAATAATGAACAAGAATCACGGAAGTTTTACCAGTTCTATGTTGGAATTGATATAGGAGCGAGTTTCCATGTTGCTTCTTGTATAAGATATGAAGCTTTTTTAGACCCTAAAGGAGTAGCTTGGAAGCGCACTAAGACACTGAAGTTCAACTCTGATAGTGTGGGAATCGCAGAATTTTTAAGCGCCCTTAAACAAATAGAGGAACAGTTCAATTTAAATAAAGACGACTTCTTAATCCTCTTAGAACCAACGGGTGGACATTATTCTTATTTAGCCCAACAAGTGTTACTAATTGAAGGTTATGATTTGTTTCAAATAGAAAATAAAGCAGTTGGGGAATTCCGTAAAAGTTTAGGAATAAGCGAGAAATCAGATTCAATGGATGCAAAGGTAATGTCATATATGGGATGGCATAAGCAACTTCACCCCAATATGCAAGGTGTAACTTTTATACGACCACAAACAGTACTACAATCCTTATTTAGAACAGTTATGAGAGATCGTTGGTATCTCAATGTTCAACTTACTCGCAGAAAAAATCAAGTACAACAATTACTAAAAGTCACACACCCTGATTTAAACAAAGCTTTTAAAAAATTAAGTTCAATCTCAGTAATGAAATTGGTTCTACAATACCCTACCGGACTACATATGAAAGAAACTAGCGAAGATGAATTATACAATGCTATTTCAAAAGCTGGTGCTAAAAATGTTGCCAAAAAGGCTGCTAAAATTTTAGCGGAAGTGATGCCTAATACTGTCGCTGTGCCTGTTGAGCATCTTGTAGGACGCCAAAAGTGGGTTATTGAAGAAGCCTTACGGCTTGAAGAAAGTTTAAAACTGATAGATCAGGAAATTCATGATCTTCTATGGGGAGTACCCGATAAAGGAATTCAACCCCACCCATATACTGAAATTCTACTATCCCTCCCCTTCGTTAGTGAAAATATAGCTTGTACATTAATAGGCGTTATTGGTGATATTGAAAGATTCAATACATATAAAGAATTTAAGAAATACTTAGGGGTTTCGGCTGAAAATACACAATCTGGTACATCAGTAAAAGGGACTAAACAAACCAACAGCGGGGTTCGGGATGCTCGTCGAGTACTTTATCAGATTGCCTTAATAATATTGGCTAATGGTAAACCTCATCCTACCGTGTTTAAAGCCTATTATGACCGTAAGGTTGAAGAAGGAATGAGTAAGAAAAAAGCAATTGGTCATTTGTGTGGTAAATTGGCTAATTTAATTTATTCGCTTCTGAAAAATAACGGTAAATACGATCCAGTTGTCCATGCAGCTGCTTGCGGCATTAACTTGGCTGACTTAACTAAATCTAAAGAAGAAAAAGAACCTTTATTATTAAGCTAACGAAGCGGATTTGTTTAATAAAAAATTCAAAATGAGGATGGAATACTAAATGAAGAAACTTTGGATATCATTTTTAGTATTAGCAATAACCATCGGTGGTGTTTATTTCTTTATAAAATTTAATCCACCATTGGAAATTGGTACACTTGCATCAAGTGAAGATGATAAATTAGTTATTGTTAGTGTTGGTAATAAAGGCTTTAGTGAAATAAATATATTAGATATATCTGTGAATAACAGTGAAAAGCCTATGGAAACAAAGATACAAGTGAGTAATGCGTTGCAAGGTTTTACCTTAACGAATGATGATACCAGTGTGGAAGCGAAAAAATATGGTTTTACAGATATAGATAAGGTAGCCTTGAAAACAGGAACTTCACCATCTTCTAACTTTGAAAAATTAGATAATGGAGCTGCAACAAAAAATGATGAAATCTATGGAATTAGTGTAATTCACAACGAGGAAGTAAATAAGGTTCATATAAAATATAAATATCTTGGAATTCCATTTAATGATACTGTGATATTTAACTAACGAAGGTTTTCACATATCCTAAGTCTATTAAAACGCCAAAAATCCCTACTTTTATATTGAAAGCAGGGATTTTACTCTGTATCCAATTAAAAATTTTTAAATTAAAGCACTACACTACATTGAATAACTGGCCTAATTTAGAAAATCCATTCAAAGAACTTTGCAAGAAAGAAAAGTGGAGCTCCAACGATTAATAAGCCAGCCATAAAATAACAAACACTTTTAACAATATCAAATATAGCTCCATTAAAATCATTTATAAATTTTAGTATTTCTATCGCTCCTTGTACCGTTTTATTTAATGGGGAATCCTGTCATTATTCTTTTTATATTTTAACATAAATATCCAAATTAATTCTTGTGTGTTCCTCAAGAAACTGGCCAGATAGTTGAGTAACTTATCTAATTCTCGATTTCTTATAACCAGCTACTAAATAGAATTTGCAACCTTTAACAATATTTCTGATGCTTTATCAGAAACATCTTCATCCATCGAAAGGATGTACTGCCATCCATTCATCTCAAATACAAGATTGTTACGTTTTTTATACATAATAGTGCTGTAAATCGCACTTGTACCATTATTTAACTTTAATTCCTCATCAATCATTTCTTCTCTTATTGGCAGTTTATAATCGATATGTCGCACCTCAATTTTATAATCATCACCTTCTGTTTTTTCATGTACATATCGAACTTCCAGCTTATCATTCCAATCACCTTCTGGATTAGAGAACCTAGCAAGAATATGTGTAAAGGGGATTGGAATTTCTTTAGGCAAAGCAATCTCTTTTTTAAAATGCTGTTTACTTTCAGCAACAGCTTCTTCAACTTCTTTGTATCCTAACTTTGAAAAGTTTCTATCAAATTTATCCTTGTTTGCATAGGCTGATGGGGTTAAAGTGATAGAAGAAAATAAAAATACCAAAAGTAATAAAAGCCTATTTTTCATAACATCCTTCACCTCATTAAATATTATGAGAAAATAATAATTTATTATTAATAGTTTTTATTATTAAAGATACTGTTACTTTAATTAAATTTAGTTATTTTGTTGTTAATAAAGTGAAGGCACAATTCTTTTTCAAGAATTGCACCCAATTGTTGAGGATTATTTAATTATTATTTGAGTTACTTATATACCTGTCACGTTATCAAAAGGCCTTCTTTCTCCATTTACTAAAACTTCTATTGATCCGTATTCTGAATCTGTTGTTAAATAATAAGTATTTTGCTCTTCAACATCATTCTGATTCTCATTAAAATTAATAGTTACCGTATTATCTTGAGTTGTAAAATCAAATTCTACATCCCCGCTTGAATGAAAAATTATATATGATTCTTTTTCTCCATCATTGATTAATTGAAGCTCTAAATTAGGATCAATTATAGTCTGCACTTTATTAGGTACATTTTCAACTTCACTCATACTCACAGTTGATGAACTACATGCAGATAATATCGCAACTACAAAAATTAACGTGAGAAAAAATTCCCTCAATATATCCCCTCCTTTCACCTTTTACTGCAATACGTTAAACAATTACGAATTTCATTATTGTATAAATTTTCCTATAAAAGTTACAAATTGTCCATTATTAATTCCTCAACAATCTGGCCCTAAAACGAAAAAAAGCGATCTTCTTATTGAAGAATCGCCCCAGATTATTGAAGAAAAACCCGCTCTTTATCTTTAATTAACTTTATTTTTCTTATAGAAAGATAGACTTGCCGTTAGTATCACTAGGATACCTAATATAATTAGAGCTGTTAATTTAGAATAGTTTCCAGCTATGTACGAAAACAGTAGCCCTGCAACTCCACCGAGGATAAACATGCCGACTATAAACTTCAAAATATATCACCTTGTTCCTTCAATATTATGACCCTTTTGTTTAAGAAGTTACTTATCAAGAATTACCCGATTGTGGAGGCTAATGCAAAGTCAATTTAGTTCCCTTTTTTGGATATATTCTGTAATATAAAATTTTCTAATCAAATAAGTGATAAAATAATTCCTTAGAAGAAATTTTCTGTGGTTGAAATACTACCAATCTTAATTGTAATAATTTCAGTCTCAGCTTTGAACCTACATAATCTTCGGTATTAACCACCTATCTAAAATAATACCGTAGCAAACTGCTAATAAAAAATGTAAAGCTAAAGCATAAAATATACTCGGATTATCCGGTAATAAAGGAAGTAAAAGGGCAAATAAAAATGAAAATATTGGGTCAATCGCAGCCCAAGAATGCTTTACTGGTTGAAATACCAACTCATAAACAATAATAAAAATGCTGAATAATGGTAACCAAAAAGAAAATTGTTTAAGAATCTTCATACCATACCCCCTATAAAAAGTAGAACCAATTGGAGAAAATCAAGAAGAATCAGATTGCACATAATTATCGAGAATAAATATGAAAAGAAGTATAAGATTTCTGCGAATGACTATATTTATCACGAAATATATGTGAACGTGGATGGGAAAAAATAGTCCAAGTCACTACAACAATAAATATTAATGCAGTCTCTCAAGCTATTTATAAATATAAATACAATAATTACTTCACAAAAGAATTTTGTACAAGTAGCATATGCATATAATGGTATTGTGTACCATGTGGGCATAGATAAAGCTTTTATTGCAATAACTCAGATACATCCTAGCAGAGCCCCTTAATAAGGAGATTGACTAATGCTGAAAGTTGAAACATTCATTCTTAATCCTAAGTATACTTTAGAAAATAGCAAAGTAGAAAAATATATCACGGCAAAAACATTTTCCTTCAAAGAAAATTCGAACTTTAAAGGTTCACTTTACTGTTATATTGGAATTTATGATGGAGATGCGAATCTAATCTTCGAAGGCTCACTTGAAAGTTGTCCTCAATATTGGTTCATTATATTGCAAATTATTGAGGAAACACTGGAAGATGGGATGGGAGAATGGGAGTTCCCTACACTATTAAAATTTGAAGCTATCAATTCAGAGTCAATTCGTCTTACACAAAATGATACATCGTATATTTTCCCTAAATCCACCCTACTTACAGCGTTGTTGGAAGAATGTAAACTAATAATGGATGCTATGGGAGTCTATACAGAATATCCTCCTGAAGCAATTGAAGGTTTCTATAATAAAATTGAAATTCTTCATAATAAAATAGGGTAAAAAATTACTTTTTCTTCAACTTCCAGGCTTGATGAGAAACGGATATCGATATGAAAAAAATGCAAA
Organism: Ureibacillus chungkukjangi; assembly: GCF_044795995.1. Lineage (NCBI taxonomy): Bacteria > Bacillati > Bacillota > Bacilli > Caryophanales > Caryophanaceae > Ureibacillus > Ureibacillus chungkukjangi. The sequence continues at coordinate 2,999,187 of NZ_CP085009.1, forward strand.
ATGGCACATCTCTCAGGTACAAGATGTGCCATTTTTTTATTATCTAAATCATTTTGCAAGGTTCCTATAAACGTAGAATTGATATGACCCCTATCATAAGTCTTTGAATCGAAGAATTCTAATTATAAGCTCCGTTGCTTTGCCCATTACTACCATCTATTACTTCTTCGCCAGCTTCTTTGACTTTTCCCCCGATTTCCTTTATATCAGTCGTGACTTCCTTGGCACTGGAAAGAATATCACTTGACTCTTCCTTTAACACACTTACCGGGAAAAGAATGTTTTCGTTCACTTTTTCATAGAGATTTTGAGCATCCCTGATTGCTTCTTTCAGTACGGTAGAGGCGGATTTCAATCGCTCTTGTAAGTCGTCCTTCACTTCAGAAGGATTGTTTTTGACTTGGCTGTACATATCTATTGTCGAATCCTTCATGTTTTTTGTTGTGGCAGTTATTTTGTTTCTTGTGTTTGAATCAAGCATTGTAAGAGCTCCACCAATAACAGCCCCTATCATCATACCCTTTATAAGCTTTCCATTTTTCTCGTTTTGGATAGTTGTCGATACATTGTTATAAGTAGCAGCTTGTGTCATAAATATTATTCCTCCTTTATGTTTTCTGATTTTGTTATTTTACTCCTTAGGTGCCCGATATTACTTTCCTTTAAACAATTTGAGCAAATTCTTTTTTTATCAGCTATTCAACAGTTCTCCACGAAAGAAAGAAAAACCATGACGACTTTTTTTCTCTAGCTGCAGTGATTAGTAAAATTAGAGTTTCTGTTCGTCGAGCCAAGATTATATTCCACGCTTCCTTAGTGGTTGGTTGATGTGTACCTTCAGTGGACTTTCACCACCTAGATAGTTGCCTGCCTGGCACACATAAAAAAGCCTCTCGCTTTATTAAAATGTACCCTATAAGATGGACACTTTAAAAAAAGTCCTTCTTGTAGGGTACTTTTGTTTATAATGAGAAAAAAGATGTTGGAGCGGAATTAGAATGACGAAAAGATTATTAACGAAAAAAGAACAAGAACTGCTAAAAAGAAACCCTTATGTAAAGTCAGTCAGCGAGAAAGCGATTACCTATACCGACGAATTCAAACGTCATTTTATTGCAGAAAATGAACAGGGGAAGCTACCTAGAGATATCTTCGAGGAAGCTGGCTTAAGTGTGGACTTAATTGGAATGGATCGTATTAAAACAGCGGGGAAACGCTGGCGTGCAGCCTATCGTAATTCTGGCATTGTAGGTTTACAAGATACTCGTAAAATGAATTCCGGCCGACCTTCTGAACGGAAATTAACCCCAGAAGAAAAAATCGCCCGTTTAGAAGCGAAAAACCAGTTATTACGTGCAGAAAATGAACTACTAAAAAAGCTCGATCTACTCGAAAGGCAGATGTTGAAGAAGAAATTACAATCGAAACGAAACTAAAATTTGAATTAATCCACCAGACGCTTCAAAAGTATAAACTAAAGCGTATGGTGAGCTATCTATGTAAGGTAATGGGTGTGTCTCGTTCAGGGTTCTATCATCATTTTGATGAAAAATCAGCGCAAAATCGCGCCAAACAAGATGAAGCAGATGAAGTGGTGAAAGACATCATTTTAAAGGCGTATCATTTCCGAGGACGTAAAAAGGGAGCACGCCAAATTAAAATGACGCTTCAAAGCCAATATAGCATCACCTATAACTTAAAGCGGATTCGCCGCATTATGAAGAAATTTAACATCATCTGTCCAATTCGCAAGGCAAATCCTTATCGAAGAATGGTCAAAGCGACGAAAGAACACCGCATTTATGCGAACGAATTAAAACGCAAATTTAAACAAGGTATAGTGGGTAAAGTGTTATTGACAGACATCACATATTTGCCATATCGAAACGGCAAACGTGCATATTTATCAACGATTAAGGACGCTGAAACGAACGAAATTCTAGCTTATGAAGTGTCATCTTCTTTACACTTGGACATCGCTCTGAATACGTTGAAGAAATTAAAAAAACATTCGCATTTAGCAGAAGATGCCTTTATCCATTCCGATCAGGGTTTCCATTATACAAGCCCGATTTACCAGGCATTGGTGAAGAAAATGGGTTTAGGTCAGTCTATGTCACGGCGAGGAAACTGTTGGGATAATGCGCCTCAAGAATCATTCTTTGGGCATTTAAAAGATGAAACAAACTTTAGCAATTGTGAAACGCTTGAAGAAGTAAAACGTGAAATCAAAAGTTACATGACCTATTACAATCATTATCGTGGGCAATGGAATTTAAAAAAGCTGCCGCCTGCAAAATACAGACAGCAGCTTCAACAAGTTGCCTAGGCTCTTTTTCAAAATGTCCTTTACAAAGGGTACACTTTATATACGAGAGGCTCGAAGTTTTTAGTGAGGCATAAATACTAACTGGATAATGAATAAAATCGCGAAGAAGTAAAGTAATGGGTGAACATCTTTACCTTCACCTTTGAATAACTTAAATAATGGGTATGAAATAAACCCGAATGCGATACCAGTTGAAATACTAGATGTTAATGGCATGATTAAAATAACTAAAAATGCTGGGATTGCTTCTTCAACTTTATCCCATTCGATACCGCGAACAGCACCAATCATTAAACTACCTACGATAATTAATGCAGGTGAAGTAATGGCAGAAACACTTGCTAACGCTCCAGCTAATGGTGAGAAGAATGCAGTAATTAAAAATAGTACTGCAACTGTTAACGATGTTAAACCAGTACGTCCACCCATTGCTACGCCAGAAGAAGATTCTACGTAAGCTGTTGTTGGGCTTGTACCAAACATTGAACCGATTGTTGTTGATAATGAGTCCCCAAGGAATGCCTGACGTGCTCGTGGTAATTTATCATCCTTTAAAATACCAGCTTGTTTGGCAACGCCGACCATTGTACCTGTCGTGTCGAATAATGTAACTAAAATGAACGAGAATACTGTCCCGTATAAGCCGTATTTAATTACATCGCCAAATGCTTCAATTGGATTCCATACTAAAATACCTTCTGGTAATGCTGGCATAGCAACAACACCAGTAAATGTTAAGTTACCAGTAATTGCAGCGATTATTGCTGTAACAATCATACCCCAGAAAATTGCACCGAATGCACGGTACATCATTAAAATAGCAGTAACAAGAACACCTACGATCGTTAACCAAACCATAGGGCTTGATAAATCGCCTAATTTTACTAAGTTTGATTCGTCACCTGTCACTAAGCCTGCCGAACGCATACCAATGAAAGCGATGAATAAACCGATACCAGCCGTAATGGCTAATTTCAAGTTATTTGGAATTGCTTTTACGAGCATTTGTCGTAAAGGCGTTAAGCTAATAATGAAGAAAAGAATACCGGCTACGAATACAGCAGAAAATGCTGTCATATAGTCAATTCCACCTTTAGAAGCTTGGACAACCGTGAACGTAAAGAATGCGTTCAGACCCATACCAGGAGCCATTGCGATTGGATAATTTGCAAATAGTGCTAACCATAACGTACCAAATACAGCAGCGATAATTGTCGCTGTAAATACTTGTTCACTAGGCACACCAGCAATAGATAGAATTGAAGGGTTAACGATTACAACGTATACCATTGTACAGAAAGTCGTTAAACCTGCTAAAATTTCAGTCTTTACAGTAGTATTATTTTCTTTTAGTCGAAACAAAAAGTTCAACCTCCTAAATACGAACATTTAAAACAACGAAATTAATAATATTCGGTTTTCAATTTTAATGCAAGTGCTTTTACGTAAATTTTCGTCTCATACAAAAAGTTGTTATAACAAGAATATTTAGAATATGAGGAGTTAGTCATGTGATTAATCAACCAACGAAACGTAAGAATGAAACAGAATACGAAGAATATAAGGGATTGGATTGTTAAGAGGTAGCTTATGTCCACATTACAATGACGTAGTTAGACGCCTTGCGATCGATAATTGGGGGTAATTCATCAACCGAATACCAATTTATATACTTTAGAGGATAATGAAAATTTACATTTTAAAAATGAAAAGTTAGTAGCCAAGATTACATAATAAAAAATCGTTCTTCAAGAAAATGGCCCTATAACGGAAAAACGCGATCTTCTTATTGAAGAATCGCGCCCGTTTGGATTATAAGGTCAACCAGATTTTTCTGGTTGACCTTTTGTTGAATATTGTTTTGCACTTGATTAACTAGATCTCCATTATCAGGATAGCTATTTACAATATTTGATTTTATTCTTTAATATGCTCGGTCCTAATTTTTCAGTTTTTGAATTAGACAGACGTACCTGTATTTCTACATTATCCATTTCAGCTGTAATTTCATCAAATCTTCCAGCCCAAGTTGGACTTTCTATTTCAGGGGATGGGTACAGTCTGAATCTCCAACTAATTTCATTTGGTATAAAAGCAAATCCTTCATAGCTATCATATTCACCATAATAAGATGGTTCGGGAAGGTGTACTCCAAGAATACTTATGTTTGTACGTGCAAAACTTGGTGGACGTAACTGCGCTTTATAAACCAAAGCTACTCCCTTTGCATTTTTAAGTTCTTTATCTATCGGATTCAAAACCATACTACAAGGCATAGTTATTGCCTTTGAATATGAAGGACAAATTACTAATAAAGAGACAATAAAAATAATCACAAAAACAAAGCGTTTCAAATTAACACCTCTTACAATTATTTTGGTTAATTTACCCCTATTATGATCTAATTATAAATTACCTTTATTGCAGCATGCGGGTTATATACTTTGTACATAAATACTTAATCTCTTCTAACCCATAATCTCAATCCCGTATTGTTGTTCAACAATAATCATCCTATTTAATGAGAAAAGACGAGTTCCTTGTTAAAGAAACTCGCCCTTTAATAGAATAACTATAATTATTTTTTTCTAAAATCATTTATTACTAAATGTGTTTGTTAATAAAAATATAAGGAAACTAATAGTTAACCAGAAAGTTTATTAATTCATCATACATTTTTTCAGAACCCTGTCCGAGCCATATTAAGTGCCCCCAACTCTCAAGAATACAAAGTCTCGAATTTGTGATATGATTTTGGGCATGGTGTGCATGTTCAATAGGGGCAGCGCTATCATTTATACTATGTAATATTAGAGTTGGACACTTAATTAAATTTAAATCAGTTTCAGAAATTTCTCCTGTTTGTGATAAATCAATCATAAATCCATGCCCTGAGCGCTGTCTATTATTCATTTGACGAAACATCTCAATATCGTCATCAGTAATCCTAGTTACTATTTGAGTATAGGGTAATTTACTAAAGGAAGCGGCCATCTGTTTAAACATGAATTTGGGAAAACGATTACTTAATTGTCTTATCATCCCCCAAGTATAATTTTCCGTAGAGGGCCGGAACAGAATTTGAGCTGCTTTATATTCCATATCTTTTGATGTGAGCCATTGTTTCGATACGGCCGATTGCAAAGTAAGGCTTCTTACACGTTCTGAGAAATGGGCTGCGAAAAAGAGTCCACTTGGTCCACCCGCCGAAATTGCAATGACATGAACACGCTCGATATTTAAATGGTTCAATAATGTTAAATAAGCATGACAGGCTGTTTGGATATCCCTTCCAAGTTGTGGGTTTGTTTTACCGTATCCAGCTCTTGAAGGAGTTATTATTGAATAGCCTTGTTCCAATAATTCACCGTATCCAAACTCTTCGTTGCAATTAGAATGTCCTCCATGGAATACTAGAATTGGTGTTCCGTATCCTATAATTGAATATTCTAATTCTCTACCACTATCATCAATACAAACTTCTATATATCTTTCGTGATATTTCCTAGTTTCCCGCACTGACTTTTGCACAACATTCTTCCCTTCTACTTCTGTATTTGTTCGGACTTTTTCTATACTAGTTCCACAAAAAAAGGCGTTATCCTGCTAAGCCCTTACCCTTACTTAGGTCTTTACATTGTTTTCTCCTTTTGGAAGATATTTTTATCTGATTCATCTATCAATTAAAAGCATCATTTTCATCTATAAGGATGTTAGGCCCTATAAAGGAAAACGCGATTTTCTTAAATGAGTATGGTTTAAGTCCCTTCTTATCAATTGGTAAAATTTTATACTTCGATAGAGTTCCTTCTTTTAACTATGGTAAGACAGGATATTTCTTGTTCAACTACCTGCTGCGTTAGCTTAAGTGTAATCCTTCAAGATCTCGATTGTATTATATATATATGTTTAAGTTTCCTCCACAATCTGGTTATACTTTATTTCTTTTGCCATAATTATCATTGGGAAACAATTTAGCAGGGTTAGCACAATTACTAAACGCATCGAAAATACCAATTTTCCACCTCAATTCTATTCAAAATTTTAGGTATTAGTATTTCCTGTTCTCCTATTAGTAGATACTGCCAGTCTTAATAATCTCCACTTCAACATTAGGCATAATTGCTACTTTTTTAAACTCCTAACTCCAATCCATTCTCCTCCATAGTTCCGGATATGTAGTCGACAACCTAAGTCCAATTCCAAAAGGATCACAGTTAGCTTCGAGTAGAATATTGGCAATTTCTTTCGCCTGCCTCGTTAGTTCTTTGGATATTTTCTTATTCAGCTCTTTTTCATTGATATTACTCTTGAGATGATATGGATAGCTGTCCACAGCAATTTGAAGATTCAAGCTAATAGAAGCCGTGATACTCCCTGTTTTTTGATTCACCTCTATGTCCAACTTTCTTTTTACTTTTATTTTTAGAAAATGAGATGGACTCTTTTTCCGACTCGTCCAACACGAGCGACATTTGATTGGTCTTTTTCAATTGGTCCATTAATAGCAGCAATAAACTGCTCTGTTCGATCGATAGCGTCTTTCCGGAAAACTGATCACCATGTAATAGAGCAACACCAGCTATCCGGATCTTTTCTGGAGTTACTTGCTCCATATATGGCAGCATCAAATCTTTGCCTGGAGTCAGGAGTTTTGTCCATATGGTTGTAATCGATTCATCTGGCAGGTAGGTGGCATACTCTCCGCCCTCAATCGCCTGCAAAATAAAGAATGCAATCGGACTTTTTTCTATTTCCGTGGACAATACGGTTTCTGCTTTCCCTTTTGTGATAGCCACCTTTTTCGTAATATTGGCGTCTTTCCCACGATAATAAGGTTCCAGCAATTGATTGATTCCTGTCTTGGCCATTTCATCTCCAATCAGAATAACATGTGCCTGACTGAAATCCACTTCCCCTGCTACCATGCTGTTTATTTCGGTCGCTAATCCAACTTGCATTTTTTTCTCGGCGAATAGGAGTTCATCCTGAACATCAAATTGTCCTCCGCCCTTCCCCTTTATATTCACTGCTCTTACTGTCGCCTTAACTTTTCCATCATCCGTCAAATCATAACTGAGCCCGTTCACAAATGTTTTATTGACGAGGTGGTGCTGATCCCAACAGCCTGCCAACATGAGATTTGTCATAAGTAACATCAGCAAATGCCGCTTTTTCAAACGCCTTCCCCTTTTCCTTGTTTTTTGTAAGTAAATGTAAGAAGAAGCAAAATACTTGGCAATCCAATCACAATGGCATAGCTGAGGTAGGAAACAAATTGTGTCAGTGTGTCCGTTATTTCATCCGTATGGGGAATAAGCGAGATACAAAATACAATTATGCCATTGACCAAAACTGTCTTTATATAAGAGTTTTTCCCGCCACCTAGGCTTTTGCTCGCAAGGAACAAATACATGATGATAGATGTCGTCATAGGTATAATCCAGATCGAAAGAAAAATAAAATCCAAACGATCAACCATCCTATAAGTTAGACCCTTAAACAGAAATAGGACAGGTTCCCTGATTTGCTGCAATTGTTGGGGACTGAATGTGATTAGACAAAGGAAGGTGACAAAAGTGTAAAAGCCTGTTACGAATAAATTGGCATAGGATACGGTTTTCAGCATGCCTTTCTTATTTCCTATTACATATGGGAATAGGAATAGCAGCGCCTCAAACCCAAGCATTGAAAGCAGGGCATTATTGCTGCCAAGCAAAATATCCTTACCTCCTACACTCCCGATTGGAAGAATGAATTGAAGCTCTTTTGTCCCCCATATAGCAAGAAGAGTTATACCGACCAATAGCACAATCCAGAAAGATGCCAGCACAAAGAACCTTGAAATGATTCTTAAATTGCTGACTGCCAGATAGACGCTAGAAGCAATAACCAGCAAGGACAGTACCCATCCAGGCGTCAAGGGCAATAATTGCTCGTTGAGGATTTTCACCATTAAGATCGTCAACGTGCTTCCCGTCAATATGAAATAAAAGTAAACGACATAATTCACTGTTCTTCCTATGATATTTCCAAGGAGTTTCCTCGTTATATCTGTCAGCATATCACTAGGAAACCTCTTTAAAAGATTAGAATAGACAACCAGCAAGAATTGAATCACCAACCCCGCAATAATAATTGAAATCCATCCATCTCATTTTGCCGATTCCTGGACCACATTAGGCAGCGATAAGAGTCCTATGCCAATCTGGGTTTGAATCAATACAAAAATAGCTGGACCTTTGTAATAGAGATTTGATTCTCCATCATTTATTTTTCCACCCCCGTGTCCGCCACTGCTGCTTCTTGTAGGCGGGTAGGGAATCAGTAGGCCGAGTAGCTAGTTTCCATGTAGGCATTCTGACCACTGTGTCTTTCAGGTCTGTTTTCTTTAAAGGGGCTAATGGAGCTAAGTAAGGGGTCCCAAATGTTTCTAATTTACATAAGTGCATGACAATTACCATCAAATACCAAAAAAGCCCAGCACTGCTGCAGCAACCATTACAGGAAAACCAAGAAGCCTGGCACTCGTGCCCATTTCATTAACAGGAGCAACAAATGAGGCAATAGCTGTCAGACCAATTACAACAACCATGATATTGGAAACAAAGCTGGCCTCAACAACAGCTGTACCAATGACCAGCCCACCCACAATGCCGATGGTCTGTGCGATGGGAGTCGGCAAACGAATTGAAGCTTCCTTCAGCAACTCCAAAACGATCTGCATCGCAAAAGCCTCTACAAATGGATGGAATGGTACGTTTTCCAATGAGACCCGTATGGTATACAAAATGCCGATTGGAAGAACTTCTGAATGAAAAGAGACGACGGCAACATAAATAGCGGGTAAACTAATGGATATAATATAACTCAAGAATCGAATCAAACGGAAAAAAGTCCCCACAAGCCATCTGCTATTGTAATCATCCGGCGACTGATAAAAAGCAAAGAACGTAATGGGCATAATCAAGACTCTTGGATCCCCGTCCACTAATATCAAAACTTTCCCTTCTGTCAAATAAGAAACAGCACGATCCGGCCTTTCGGTATACAACATTTGCGGAAACGGAGAATATGGATTGTCCTCTATGAACTCCTCGATTTCCCCAGAAGATTTCAAGTGATCCACGTCAATCGAGGAGAGCCTTCGTTCGACTTCCTCTATCATTTCCTTATTGGCCAAATTTTCCATATACATCATATTAATTTTCGTATTCGACAGTCTGCCAAGTGTATAAGTTTTGACCTTCATTTGAGGGCTCTTCACTCTTCTTCTAAGTAGTAATACATTAGTGCCGATGCTCTCTACAAATCCATCATGTGAACCTTTAATGCTCCGCTCATTGACCGGCATCTCTATGGAACGAGAAGTAGATTCAGCTACTGAAACAACCCAAGCCACAACTTGATCTTCCATCAATATCGCACAGCAGCCTTCAAGCAGCTTGGATCCGATTTCCTAAACTGCTGAAAATGACTTAAGCTCCGCACTCCCAACTACACGTTCAATCTTCCCTGTTTTTGCTTCTAGCATAGGGCCAATCACGAACGATTGAAGCTGTTCCTTATTCACCATCGAATCTAGGAATAGTATGGTACAGTTCTTATCATCAAAGACAAAATCTTTCGCCATCAAATCTTCCGTTAAGCAAAGATATCCCCGGATTATCCAGATATTGTTTTGTAGATCATGAGTGAACTGTTCGTCCATCCTAGCCTCCCCCCCATCCAAGCACTCTAGTTTCTGCTATTCTTTCCGTAACATTTTGACGTTATTCATCTGGAATTATTGATTTTCAATGAATGAAAACCTTCCAAAACCTACAGAGATAGAGATTACTAAGTATGATTCGCTGATAGGAATGACTGCTCAGCAAGTATATGACTAAACCTGGAGTTATCCAGATAGAACAATTACATCCTCGTTATTATGGAAAAACTAAAATTTGGGAATAGGCGGTTCATATTAATAACTTTTTATTATATCTTTTGTAACATTTAATATGCGTCCTTTCCTTCTGGAGCGAGCTTTTTATTTTTTAGGTTTTAAGTATTGCTGCCCTTTAGTTAAACACTAAAAGGCTTTACCCATTCTCGAAGTAAAGCTCCCGTTAGTTCACAATAAGAATTAATTGCCTATTACCTTGCGTTGTATCCATATTTGTTCTGATACTGATGGTCAATTGTTGAATAAGATAATATCTTAGAAATACAATATCTTTATTCAAACATATTTAGAAAATCAGAAAAAAAGCATACTTGCACTTAGTTCTGTGCAAGTATGCTTACAATGCCTTTCCAGCTATTTTTCCTATCTCAGCCCTTATACGTAGTTTTTAATATGACCATATTTTTCTAGTAAGCCAACAATCTTGCACATTCCAGGTCTTTGCCTATAAAGATAGAACGGAAATTCCATTAATTCCGTAATATAATATACGCTAAGTAAATAATGTAGGTGGCGATAAGCACTAAGCCTTCCCACTTTCCGACCATGAAGCTGGTTCTTGAGAAAACCAATAACACAATGGTCAGCACAATCATAAGTATGACATCAATAAATATTTTATCATTTGCTGCTAATGGAGAAATAGAAGCCGAGGCACCAAGTACAAATAAGATGTTAAAAATATTACTCCCGACAATATTTCCAAGCGCGATTTCACTTTCTTTTTTCAGTGCAGCAGAGATGGAAGTGACGAGTTCAGGAAGGGATGTTCCAATTGCAATAATCGTTAACCCCACCAATGTTTCACTCATACCAAGAGAGTAAGCAATTTCTGTACCGTTATCTACTACCAGATTCCCTCCAAATATTATTGCAGCCAATCCTAATATTGTAATTAATATATTTTTCCCCCATCTGAGGTCCTCAAGAACTGGTTCGTCTTGCGTATCTTTCCGGCTTTTTAGTCCAATCTCAATTACATAGTACATAAAGATGGACAAGAACAATATAAAGATAAATCCATCACTGCGTGTAAGCAGGTTGCTATTTGATCCTTGCAATGCAATATCACTCATAAGAATTAGCAATGCCACACTTGCGAGTAATGTAAATGGCATTTCTTTTCTAATGGTCTCCCTTTCAACTCTCAAAGGATATAAAAAAGCTGCCACACCTACAACAAGGGTGATGTTAAAAATATTGCTTCCAACTACGTTACCCAGTGAAACATCTGCACTTCCTTCCAGTGCTGCAATAATACTGACAGTCGCTTCTGGTGAACTTGTTCCAAAAGCCACAATGGTTAACCCAATTAAAATAGTCGGAACCCGGAGCAGTTTAGCAATATTGGAAGATCCGTCAACAAAGAGGTCAGCTCCTTTTACCAACAATACAAAGCCTACAATTAATAAAATATAAGCCATTAGTTATTCTCCCTATCTCATTCAGCGTTTTTTCTATTTTTTCTAATTTCCATAAATACATACCCCAATATTACGGAATTAAAAAAGATAACGTAAAACTACGTCTAGAAGGAAGCACACTTATTCAATTATGTTGGCTGGCTCATACCCACTACTATTGCTCTAATTTGTTTTTTCCTCATAATAGACCTCCAATATCACTGCTTCCTTATTAACGCATCCGTTACTTTAAAATGAACATTTCGGATAATACTTTGACAAAGCCTGTTGATTTCCCTTCAAACCCTCGTTTTCGATAAATTTGATGAGCATCATTTTTTTTTACTTCGATTTCCACTGGCCCTTTAACTAAACCTGGCACAATTCTTTTTCAAGAATAGCGCCAGGTTGTTGAATATATCATTTTCATGATTGGCACTAGTTAGTTACCATAACTTAATTCTACTTTAACTAATGTCCCTTTTACTTTACTTACAAATCTTTATAGAGATTGTTTCTTCCTTCAAAAATAAAAGGTAATATAACTTATCAAAACTATGAAGAAAAATAATGTTTCAAGGTTAATTACAAAAGTATTGGCTTTTGCCTTTGAAAAAAATTTAATTCGTTTCACTAAACTGGTATTCAGCACTATTAATAAATAATAAAAAATTTGTAAACTGAATAAAAACATAATAATCCCCATGAATATTTCTCCACTATTACAGAAAGTTATTCCTAAAAATAATGCCCAAATACTTTTTAAAACATTTGCTAATCCTTCAAACGGATTAGATAATGTTGCCATCATATAATCTCCAATTTTTTCAGTAATAGATTTATCATCATTATGTTTTACCATGAATGTAATATGGCCAGTTTGAAGTGCCATTGTAATCACCAACATAATTAAATAAACTATGCCAAATACTGTTCCTACTTGTAGAAGTTCAGAATTTAATAATTGTGACAAAGTCAAAGGTAAAGGAAGCCACATCGCATACATCAATGCCATTAATTTATGTAAAAAAGCAAACTCGTTATTTTTTACCATCTTTTGAAAAGTAAAAATAATAATTAAAAATATCAATATTCCTATCCATCCTAAAATTATAGTTGGAATTAACATAAGTCCTCCCTCGCAGCCTTTAATTGAATAACTATTATAAGGTCCTAAGCCTAAAATCACTTAACTAAGCCCTAGTTTACTTAATTAAGTGAAAATGTTAATTATTATGTATTTCCTTCTTAGCTTTTTCGATAATTGTTTTTATAAACGGTTCTTTTTTCTTAGTATAAGTCGATCTATCGAACTGATATTTAGAGGCAAGTTCTTTTTTTAAAGAAGCATACTCTTCGGCTACTTTAGTGTGTAACCTAAGATAATCCCGAAATAATAATTTTTCAACCCACTCACTGCTATTGAATTCACAGATATGAAGATGACAAGTACCTTGTCCCCATAGTCCCTTTCTAAAAAACCTTCTATCCTTAAACTCAAATTTAGGAAAATATTCATATTCTATGTCGCTTAAGGGTTTAGCTAAGTAAAATACTTCATCTAAATCTTTTACGCCTACAATAATGTCAATTATTGGTTTCGCTTTTAAACCCTTTATAGAGAAGTACTTCCAATATGCTCAATTCCAACAACCTTATCACCTAAAGCAGCAAGGATTTTTTTTTCATATTCAAAAAGCTTTTTCCAATCTGGATTATAATCATTAAGATTAACTATTGATTCTGTCATATTTGTCCCACCTATGAAAAATAATTCTATTTAAATTAATTCTATAAAGCTAAAGAAAAACCTTCTTCCAAAAACCTGCCCCATTGTTTAAGAGTAGACATTCACAATATCCAGTATGCTGTAAAATTGTTATTCCACAATCTTGCCCCATTACTGAAAAAGGCGCAATTCTACTCAAGAATCGCGCCCAATTATGAAGATTGATATGAACTGTTTATAATATAGAACTATTCAAAGATTTTATAAAACGATAATTATTTACGCTGTACTTTTTTTAGCTACAGAATCTTCTGCCTTTACCCCGTCTACTAAAGTCATAATGATACTGCCAATACCAACAATTGAGCCTAGAGCACCAATAGTAATTATTAAACTACTAGGAATGACAAAGCCTACTATTATAAGCCCTAGAAAGGTCAATACTATCAAAGCTTGATATATAGCAGAAATAATATTTAGTACAAGATGATTATAAAACGATAAAATCACTGGTGGTAATAACAGTACTATCAATATAACGAGAGACATCACCAGATTTAGTGGCTCATCAAATGAAACAGTATTAGGACCTGTTGGATTTTTAGCAGCAAATAAAAAAGCAACAATAGCTAATAAAGAAATTATCAGTAACAGAGAAAGTCTTTTGACCATAATCAAAACTCCTTTTTCATTTTCTTACTTTGTATCATTTCAATTTTCACAAAACAAAATCATCATTATATTCACATTACTACAGCTACACAATTCCTTATATTTCCATATTACGTTGCGGATAAATTCCTGTTAATGGACCTTAGTTCTAATTCAAACTAGGTCTTGGGATGTATGAAAATCATCTTTTTCTTAACTGGTACCTACACCCCTGCATAGTATTGTTTCTATAATTGAAAAAGGCACAATTCCTTTTTTCATAGAAGAAGGCTTGCATCTTAAGTTTCCACATAAATAAGCGGAAAAATTTCGCTTAATCTGAAATTAGTAGTAAAAATAGCTTAAATAAACGGAGAAATTCCCCCTATCAACTCAAAATAAGAGGAAATATAGGTTTTTTCTTTGCTTAGGCGGAAAATTTCCCCTTATATCCCCTACAATAGAGCCCTACTCGGCAGATAACCGAAAAATCTACGCTTATTTCACTTTCGATTGGTACTTACAATTAAGAGCCAAAATCATCAATTAAATGCCTTATGTAATCACTCGCTACAATGAAGCCATGGAAGAATCGAAGCACTTCCTCCACAGAATTTTGATGAACTAAAAAAGTAAAAAAGCATACCTGCATTTATATATGCAAGTATGCTCTAACTAGTTATACAAATATCAACCATAAAATAATCGTAAATACAATCGTTGTGACACCTTGTAGGAGTGTCGCCATCGTTTGTGCTTTATAGGCTTGCGTTACTTCCATCCCACTATATTGTGTAACAACCCAGAAGAAGCTGTCGTTTACGTGGGAAACAGTCATTGCACCAGCACCGATTGCCATTACGACTAAGGCTAATGGAAGTGCACCTTCTACGCCGGCTGTTACTAACATAGGCGCGACTAAAGTAGATGTGATGACAAGAGCCGTTGTTGATGAACCCTGTGCTGTTTTAAGAGCTGCTGCAATCAGGAATGGAACAAGCAAGAACAGTGAACCTGTTGCTAATGCACCTAAATCCATTTGCTGAAGCAGGTCACCTACACCAGTTTCTTTAATAACTGTACCAAATGATCCACCTGCTGCCGTGATTAATAAAATTGGCGCTGCATCCTTTAAGCTATCCCCAATCCAGCCTGTTAATGTTTCTTCATTCAACTTCGGCAGTAATGGGAATGCTGCAAATACACCTAAAAGTAATGCCACTACTGGGCTACCTAAAAATCTAAAGAACATATTGATGCCAGACTCTGGATCACCTACTAGAGATGCCACTGAACCCATACCGATTAAAATAATTGGCAATACGATAGGAAGAAACGCTTTAAATGTAGAAGGCATTTCACCAAAGGATTTGATTACTTCATCATAATCCATTGCTTCTTCCTGATCTAGAGGTACTTGAATTTTAGACGCTACCTTCACAGCCCATAAGTATCCGACAAATGCAGCAGGAATGGCTACTATTAACCCGACGATAATGACTGTTCCTAAATAATTGGATGCCCC
This sequence comes from Ureibacillus chungkukjangi, assembly GCF_044795995.1. Taxonomy (NCBI): domain Bacteria; kingdom Bacillati; phylum Bacillota; class Bacilli; order Caryophanales; family Caryophanaceae; genus Ureibacillus; species Ureibacillus chungkukjangi. The sequence goes on from NZ_CP085009.1 coordinate 3,014,772, forward strand.
AATATTACCAGCTGCCGCAATGGGACCTGGCGTTGGTGGTACTAAAACATGTGTTGCATATAAACCAGTTGCTAATGCAACACCCATAGAAGCTACTGTTACTTTTGCACGTTTTGCTAATGATTTCTGTAAGCTTGATAAAATAATAAATGCAGAATCACAGAATACTGGAATTGATACAATATATCCGATAATTGTCATTGCCAGCTGTGGACGTTTCGGCCCAACTACTCGAAGTACTACCTCTGCCATACGAAGGGCAGCACCTGAACGTTCCAAAATTACACCAATCATTGTACCGGCAACGATGACAATCCCGATACTTGTCATTAAGCTTCCAAAACCGCCAGTTATATTAGATACAACATCTAACAATGGCATGCCTGATGCAATCCCTACAAAGAATGCGCTCAGAATCAATGCTAAAAATGGATGAAGCTTTAGCTTTGCCGTTGCAAATACAACAAATAATACCCCTAATAAAATAATCAAGAACAACATACCTTTTCCCCCTTAGTTAACTAATTTTTGAAACACTTCATAAGATTTTTGCGTTAAACTGCTTGCTGCTTCTGACATCGCTTTCTCAGTTGAAATCGAATCTCCCGCTACGGAAAAAATATATTGGAAGTGCTCAGCTAATTGCTCTTTATCACTTTCTTCGATACAGCCTGAAAGTAGCACAGTCCGTATCCCGGATTCCTTTGCACATTCTAGAACTCCATAAGGCGCTTTCCCATACAACGTTTGACGATCCGATTTCCCTTCCCCAGTGACGACAAAATCTGCCCCATGAATTTTTTCGCCATACTTCATGACATCAAGAACAAGCTGAATTCCTTGTTGAAACTCTCCATTTAGGAAGGCGATTAAAGCACCACCCATCCCACCAGCAGCACCAGCTCCCTTATAGTCATGCAGACGAATTCCCTTTTCTTTCTCAACAACATCTGCAAAGTAAGTCAGCGCCTGGTCAAAGTACATAACTTCACCCTCTTGAACGCCTTTTTGTGGACCAAATATGGCCGATGCACCCTTTTCACCAACTAATGGATTATCGACATCACAGGCAATTGCAACTTTGCTATGTGCTAATCTAGCATCCCAGTTCGTAAAATCTAACTTTCTTATGTCAAACAAGCCATCGATGGATTTTTGTACATCACGTCCATCTCGGTCCAGTAAACGAAGCCCAAGTGCTCGGAGCATTCCAACACCTGCATCGTTTGTGGCACTCCCCCCAATACAGATGATAAAATCTCGAAACCCTTGATCTAATGCATACTTAATCAATTGCCCTGTACCATAGCTTGAGGCTACATGAGGGTTCCGTTCATTGTTATGCAACAGCATAATCCCTGAAGCGGAAGCCATTTCAATGACACAAGTCGTCTGATTCCCCAGTACGCCAAATGAAGCTTCAATTTCTCGTCCTAATGGGTCTAGTACAGTTGTTTTCACATAGTGGCCATTCGTTGCTAACACCAATGCGTCTACTGTTCCTTCTCCGCCATCAGCCACCGGCATCAGAATCGTTTCCACGTCTTCATTTACTTGTTTTACGCCTTTTTCTATTGCTTGTGCTGCTTCAAGTGCTGTTAACGTACCTTTAAAAGAGTCTGGACTAATAATAACCTTCATCCTCTCGCTCCTTTCGTATAACCGATTATTTATATTGCATAAATACTTTTCTAGTAAAATAAGTTAAGCGCTTACAAATATTATACTGAGAATCTATGGAAATTTGCATTATGTTAGGTGTACAATATAACTGTATTAGTACAGTATCTTTTTTATACGGGGTGTATAAAATGTTATCTATTAAGCTAGCTGAGGAAATTGTCGATCAAACCATGTTAAGACTGCATCATAATATTAATGTTATAAGTCCAACCGGTGTTATTTTAGCTTCTGGAGATAAGGAACGAATTGATTTGATACATGAAGGTGCCATAGAGGTTGTGAGGAACGGCCAGCCACTTCTCATTGACGAAAAGCTCTCCAGTCAATTTCAAAATTGCAAGCCAGGCGTCAATATGCCGATTCGATATCATGACAAGGTTATTGGGGTCATTGGTATAACTGGTAACCCAAATGAATTGAGTGAAATAGCCAATTTAGTTCAATTGACAACAGAAATGATGGTCCATCAGGTACTAACAGAAAGTGAAAGTGAATGGCAGCGAAAAAATGGTGACTTCATCTTTAAAGCCTTGATTGAGGATGAGCCGATGCACAGTACGATTATGGAACGAATACATAAGCTTCCCTTCCTATTGAAGGAGCCGTTTCAAATAATATTACTAAAGCAGGAGGGAAATCATTCATCGAACACTTTGGCCATCAACCTAGAAAATATTTTTTATAAACAACCTATTCTTTTTGGTCAATTGGAGCTAAATGAATATTACATTTGCTTGTGTGGGGACGCTGTCAAACAGCTGAGGGATATTTTAAATCAGCTGGCTAAGCTACGAAAAAAATTAGCGATTTATATGGGAATCGGTCCTATCGTAAATTCCTTAAGTGAGCTGAGCTATGGCTTTAATGGTGCCAAAACAGCACTTACCTTTTCACTAGAGTTCAAACAGGATACCTTTTTTGAGGAAATAGAGGTTTATACTTTGCTTAAGAATAAGAATGATCATGACGTTCAGAAATTCCTACAGAAGACTTTGTTAGGGCTTAGTGAGAAAATGCTGCATACCTTAGAAGCCTTTTTTGAAAGCGACCTTCAAATTAATATATGTGCAGATCGCCTACAAATTCACCGGCACACCCTTACTTATCGATTAAATAAAATACACGAGCTCACTGGCTACCAGCCGCAAAATTTCAAGGATGCCTTTCTATTGAAATTAGCGTTAATGCTGAGTAATCAGCGATGAGTTTTATTTTCGGAAAATTTCGAGAAGAGTAATTCCCCTTTAATTTTTTTTGCGCTCTTTAAAGCTTCTATTATTTCCAGCTCCCTTTCCATTTGGAAACGGGGGCTTTTTCATTTACCGCAGTTTTATACTAGGTACAAAATATTATTTCTCACTACAAAAAAATTCCTCCAGTCTGTTTTACATCAAGGTTACTTTACCTTCTCGGTCAATAACCATTACTTATGTCTCAGTTTATCTAATCCAATACTAAGGAATACCGATATTGTAAAGAATTATATAGACTGGAGGAGATTTTTTCGTGAATAAAAAACAACAACAGTTAGATCAATTTAAATCAGACGACAGTAATCAACCGCTTACTACCAATCAAGGGTTAAAGGTTTCGGAGGATGAGCATTCGTTAAAAGTTGGTTCCCGTGGACCGACTATTATGGAGGATTTCCACTTCCGTGAGAAAATGACGCATTTTGACCATGAGCGTATTCCTGAACGTGTCGTTCATGCTCGAGGAACTGCTGCACATGGTGTTTTCGAATGCTATGAGGATGCAAGTGACATTACGAAAGCCAAATTCTTATCAGAAAAAGGCAAGCAAACGCCTGTTTTCGTTCGTTTCTCAACAGTTGCAGGGTCTAGGGGTTCAGCAGAAACTGTGCGTGATGTACGAGGATTTGCAACAAAGTTTTATACAGATGAAGGAAATTACGACCTAGTCGGCAATAATATTCCTGTCTTCTTTATTCAGGATGCCATTAAATTCCCTGATTTCATCCACTCGGTAAAGCCAGAGCCTCATAACGAAATCCCTCAGGCTCAAAGTGCTCATGACACGTTCTGGGATTTTATCGCCAACAATCAGGAAAGTGCCCATATGATTATGTGGCATCTATCGGACCGTGCCATTCCTCGTAGCTTCCGAATGATGGAAGGCTTTGGTGTAAACACATATCGTTTCGTCAATGCAGAAGGACAAGCTCATTTTGTTAAATTCCACTGGAAGCCAAAATTAGGAGTGCACTCTCTAGTGTGGGACGAAGCACAAAAAATTGCCGGAAAAGATCCGGATTTCCACCGTCGTGACCTGTATGACAATATCGAGCAAGGGAATTTCCCTGAGTATGAATTAGGTGTTCAGCTGATTGCCCAAGAGGATGAATTCAAATTCGATTTTGATATTCTAGATCCAACAAAAATTTGGCCAGAAGAAGAAGTGCCAGTTCGTATTTTAGGGAAAATGACTTTAAATAATAACGTTAATAATTTCTTTGCTGAAACAGAACAGGTTGCCTTCCATGTAGGCCATGTTGTACCTGGTATTGATTTCTCAAATGACCCATTATTACAAGGACGTTTATTCTCATATACAGACACTCAATTGATTCGTCTAGGCGGACCAAACTTCCATGAGCTGCCGATTAATCGCCCTGTTTGCCCATTCCATAACAATCAACGAGACGGATATGGACGCCAAACGATTAATGTCGGCCCAGTAAGCTATCATAAAAATTCGATTCAGCAAAACACCCCTGCTCCTGTTCCACCAAGCGAAGGTGGCTACGAGCACTACCAAGAAAAAGTAGAAGGTATGAAGGTTCGTGCACGAAGTGAATCCTTCGAGGATCATTTCTCACAAGCCCGTATGTTCTGGCTAAGTATGACGGATATTGAAAAAGACCATATCCTAAAAGCCTTTAGCTTTGAGGTCGGAAAAGTCGCTCGTCGTGATATCCGTCAGCAGGTAGTTGAGATGTTTGCAAACGTAGATGTAGAGCTTGCAACACAGCTCGCGATGAATGTCGGCGTTCAGCCACCAAAAATCACTCAGCCTGTTGAGACAACTAAAACTTCTCCAGCAGTTAGCCAGTTTGTGAACCCTATCTTCTCAACTGAAACGAAAAAGGTTGCCATTATTGTCAATCAGAAAACTGAAAATCTAGGGGCAATCATCGATACATTAAAGGCTAAAAAAGTAGCGGTTGAATTAGTTAGTGATAAACAACAAGCAATCCTAAACTTTGATGTTGACCATACATTGGATACAGCTTCTCCTGTTCTTTATGACGGCATTATAGTAGCAGGAAAATTTGATGAACCAAAAGCTCAAAACAAGTTAAACCATTTTATCGAGGAAACGTATAACCATTACAAGACTCTTGCCTTTTTAGTTGCACCTGATATGCAAAACCCAATAACAATCCCTGGTGATGAAGGCGTTGTGCAAACGGTGGAATCCTTCCTAGAGGCACTACGAATTGGTCGTCATTGGAATCGTGCAAAGGCAATTGGCTAATTAATAACAAAGTAAAGCATTTGCATTAATCTTAGGAGGTTGTAGTTAAGCATGACAAATCAATCAAACAACGAACAATCTTATCCAACAATTCCGAACTATAAAAAAGTTACACAAACGCAAGAAGTGACGCTTACCGTTCCAGAACAAACCCAGAATGCTCAGCCTGGTATTGAGGATTTGATGGAGCCTAAACCGATTATTGAAAATCCAAATTATCTCGGCAGCGGAAAACTAAAAGGAAAAGTTGCCCTCATCACTGGTGGGGATAGTGGGATTGGAGCAGCTACTGCTATTGCCTTCGCTAAAGAAGGTGCAAATGTGGCTATTTCCTACTTTGGTGCACAGGAGGAACCAGATGCTGAACGTACAAAGTCCAGAATTGAAGAGCTTGGCCAAAAATGTTTATTATTAGCTGGTGACTTAAGAGAAAAACAACAATGCTTTGATATCGTGACACAAACAGTAGAAAAATTCGGCCAGCTAGATATCCTGGTAAATCACGTAGGTGTACAGTTCGAGCAAAAGGACTTTTTAGATATCTCAGACGAACAATTCGACGAAACCTTTAAAGTCAATATCTATTCCCACTTCTATACAACTCGGGAAGCATTAAAGCATTTAAAATCGGGTAGCTCAATCATTAATACGGCTTCTGTTGTTGCCTTCGATGGAAACGACAAATTGATGGATTACACGATGACAAAGGCTGCCAATGTCGGGATGACACGTGCACTAGCCAAAAATTTAGTGAGCAAAGGGATTCGCGTCAATGCCGTGGCACCTGGTAAAGTGTGGACACCACTCATCCCAGCAAGCTTCTCTGCAGAAGAAGTGCCACAAGCTGGAAATCCTATGAACCGTCAAGGTCAGCCCTTTGAATTAGCGCCTGCATATGTATATCTAGCATCTGATGATTCTAACTATGTTACAGGGCAAATTATTCATGTAAATGGTGGGCAGATTTTCGCGTAACAACAATTTTAAAACCAGAACAGCTTCTCTTTGAAGTTGTTCTGGTTTTTTAATGTAGAAATCACTATCCGAAATTCACTTTACGACATAAAAAAAGGAACCCTATTGAAAGGATTCCTCTAGTTTCGCTATTGTAAAATGTTAATTAAAAATTAAAGTTTTACGATGTTAGCAGCTTGTGGTCCACGTTGACCGTTTTCTACTTCAAACTCAACTCTTTGACCTTCGTCTAAAGATTTGAATCCGTCACCTTGGATTGCTGAGAAGTGAGCGAATACGTCAGATCCACCTTCAACCTCGATGAAACCGAAACCTTTTTCTGCGTTAAACCATTTTACTGTACCTTGTGTCATTTAAATGACCTCCATTAAATTAAATTATAAGCTATTCCGAAAAAAAATTCACCTATTACAAAAAGTAGCGAACAAACACGATTACTTCTTGTAATAGGTGAATTGATCTTGTCCATAGAGGACCTTATTAAATACAGTATATACCCTAAAAATGCATTTGTCAATTGCATAGTTACAAAGATAAAATAAACATTATTTCTTCTTATTAAATAAATATAAAGAGCAACCTATAGAAGTTGCTCTTCCCACGAGAATTTTAAAAAGGAATAATGCCCAACACAATACATACAACAATCATTACTACAGTTGAACCGAACGCCCACTTCAAGAAGATACGCTGGAATTTCCCGAAATCTTCTCCTACCATTCCAACTAATAAATATGTCGATGGAACCAATGGACTTAATAAATGTACTGGTAGTCCTAACAGAGACGCTCTGCCAATTAAAGCGGGGTCAATCCCGTAAACGGCTCCTGCCTTAGCAAGTAAAGGAAGCACGCCATAGTAGAAGGCATCATTAGACATAAAGAATGTGAATGGTGCACTAAGAATAGCAGTGATTACAGCAAAATGTGATCCCATTGCCTCTGGAATATACTGAATTACTGAATTTGCCATAGCATCTACCATTGTAGTACCTGAAAGAATTCCAGTAAAAATCCCTGCTGCAAAAACCATTGAAACTACAGACAATGCGTTATCAGCATAATTTGCCACACGTTCCTTCTGATCTTTAATATTTGGATAGTTTACAGTAATAGCTATCGCAAATCCTAGCATAAACAACGCAACTGGTGGAAATAGCTCAGTAATTAATGCCACTAAAAGTGCAATTGTTAAGCAATAGTTAAAGATTATCAACTTCGGTCGTTTAAGGTAATCCGCCTCAACCGTAGCTGCCATTTGAGCCATCGCTTGAAAATCTACTTCGATAATTCCGATTCTTTTTCGTTCCTGTCGGCCAAGCATAAACGCCATAAAAATTACAAATAGAGCTCCACCAATCATGGCAGGAATCACTGGTGTGAAAACTTCGGACATTTCTAAATTTAAGGCAGTCATTACCCTTGCCGTAGGGCCGCCCCAGGGTAAAAGATTCATGACACCTGAAGCCGAAACAGCAATCCCTGCTAAAAGAATCGGTTTCATGCCAATTCTTTTATAGAGTGGAAGCATGGCTGAAATCGTAATCATATAAGTTGTAGTACCATCACCATCTAAAGAAATCAAAAGGGCTAAAACCGCAGTACCCATTGCAATTTTTACCGGATCCCCTTTTACAACCTTAAGAATTGTCTTAATAATTGGGTCAAATACTCCTGCGTCAATTAAAGTGCCAAAATATAGAATAGCAAATAATATCATAATGCCAGTTGGAGCTACACTTTTAATACCCTCTAGCATCATTGGACCAATTTCACTGCCAAATCCGCCAATGACCGCAAAAATGATCGGTATAATAATCAAAGCAATCATGGCAGAAAGACGACCTGACATGATTAAAATCATAAAAACAAGTATCAGTAAAAATCCTAATAAAGCAAGCATACGTAAACCATCCCCCTAATTAGCAATCTAGTCTGTTTCCCCATACATCAATATTAAAATAGAAATCGCATATTGTAAGCGATTGCAAAATAATGTAATTTAAGAACATTTCGAAAGTTTTGTTCATTGTGTTCACGCTAAAGTTATTTATATTGGCTGAAAAAAAGTGGGTACTCAATAATTTTTTGAGTACCCACTAATAATCTTCAGTAAGATTTTATATCTGATTATACTTTATAATATCTTCTCTCCGGTCTACCCACCGCACCATAGACCACTTCAGCCTTGCATTCTTTTACTGTAATCAAATATTCAAGATAACGTCTTGCCGTTATTCTTGAAGCACCTATTTGTTCGCTTACTTGCTCCGCTGACAAGCCAGAGTCACTCGACTTTAGAACATTTGAAACTTTGACTAGCGTAATTTCGTCGATTCCTTTCGGCAAACTAGATTCCTTTGTGTCATACGACGATGCAGTTGATTTTTTCAAGAGTTGATTGACAAAATCTTGATCTACTTCCTGCTTTGATTCGATAAGCTTAAACTTTTGAAGATACTCCTCAATTGTTTGATTAAACAGTTCCCTCTTAACTGGTTTTATTAAAAATTGCTCCACACCGTAATTGAGTGCATTTAGAAGAACTTCTTTATCCGTAGCAGCTGTAATCATAATAATATCGATGTGAGGAAATTGCTTCCGAATAATTGGCAATAGTTCAGTACCTAGTTGGTCAGGCATGTACACATCCAATAAAAGTAGTTCCGGGTTATGCTCCTTCAATAATTCAATTGTATCTTTCCCATTTAACGCTTTCCCAACAACTTCGATTGATTTGAAATTCCCTAAGAATTTTTCATGAATCGCAGCTACACGAAAATCATCTTCTGCTATTACCGCCTTAATGTTCATCGTTCTTCCCCTCCTAAAGGTTTCTTAGGAAGATACACTGTAAATACAGTATTTTCTTTCCCATTTTGCACCTCTATGATGCCCCCTAGCTCATTTACTGTCCTGTTCGCATTTGAAAGCCCATACCCTCTAGGATTTTCGCCTTCTTTAGAAGTAAAGCCTCGCTCAAATAACAAAGGCATATCTTCATCCGAAATGCCGTTTCCATTGTCACTCACTTCAAAAATAATATCTTCTCCTAAATCCGTCGCAAAAAACTTGATGATTGGTAAATTTGTACCATAGACCGCCTCAAACGCATTATCAATGATATTCCCTAGAATAAGTGTTAGCTGAGAAAGATTGATATGTTCCGGAAGTTTGTCGATATAGCTCTGTGCTTCAACCTCAAATATAACCTTTTTCTCTGACGCCTTCCCTAATTTCCCTAATAGAATAACTTGAACTTTGGTATCCTTTATTTGTTTGAAGACGATTTGATTTTGGAATTCCAGTTCAGATGTCTCGCCTTGAATCATTTTGATGGCTTCCTCGTATTCACCCAACTGCAATAAGCCTGAGAGTGCATATAGTTTATTAGTAAATTCATGAGTCTGTGCACGTAGCTCTTCTGAGTAGGTTTTCATTTCGGATAATGTGTTAATCATCTGTTCGATTTCTGTCTTTTCACGGAAGGAAGCAACAACACCTGTAACATTTTTTTCATCTAGAATTGGTGTACAGCTTACAATAATTGTTTTTTCCTTCCATGTCATTTCTTTGTCAAACTGTGGTTCACCTGTTTTCAACACTTCGTATAATGGACTTGATGGAAATAATCCATCAATTTTCGAATGACGAACAGAACCACTTATGCCTAGCAGACTTTTAGCACGTTGATTCATAGATGCTATCATGCCTTTACTATCAACAGACAAAATTCCTTCTTGCACCGAATGTAATACGGCATTTTTTTCTTTATATAGATTGGCAATTTCATATGGCTCCAACCCCAAAGTATCTTTCCTTATACTTTTTGAAAGTAGATAACTGCCTATAATGGATGCTACCAAAGCTATTAGAGAAATAACCAGCTCTTTAGATATAATCTTAAATATCTGCTTTTCAATGTCTTCAACTAAATACCCCACTGAAACGACACCAATAATGTCGCCATTCTCATCAAAAATTGGAGACTTCCCTCTCATGGAAAGCCCTAGTGAACCGCGAGCTTCGGATATATAATATTCACCATCTTCTATAGCTCTTTTACTATCCCCACCAATCATCCTTTTCCCGATTTCAGATTCATTTGGATGGGAATATCTTATACCTTCTCTATTTCCGACAACGATAAATTCAGCCCCTGTTTTCTGCCGAATTTCCTCAACGATGGGCTGAATGCTAGCAGAAGGTTCCTCCAATTCAAAGGCGTCGATGATAGAAGGCATGAGTGATATCGATTTAGATAACTCTAAAGCTAAGCGACCACGTTCCTCCACGATTTGCTTGCTATTCATATATGTATAATACGATGTTAACAAAAGAATTAGTAAGAAGCTTAGAGATAGCGTAAGCCCCAGAATCTTTGTATGTAATGATACTTTTACCATAATAGCAACCTTCTTATATTCGTTTCCTTTTATTCTATCGATATATAAATATTCTATCAATAAAAACAAAAGCACCTTCTACAAGAGAAAGTGCCCTGTTCCTAATTAAAGATTATAGCCATCATCTGGATTTAGTGACGTACGGTGATCAGTGTTTAAAGCGGTAATCGCTGCAACCTCATCGTTTTGTAAGCTGAAGTCAAAGATATTTAGGTTATCTGCAATACGCTCTGGTGTCGAAGATTTTGGAATAACGATATTGCCTATCTCTAATTGCCAACGTAAAACGATTTGTGCTGGAGTTTTTTCATACTTCGCAGCTAGCTTCTTCACTACTGGATGTGTAAACACAATACCAGTACCAAGTGGAGCCCATGCTGTGATGACGATATTTTCCTTTGCACAGAACTCACGCAAGCTATCCTGCGATAAAGACGGATGACACTCTACTTGGTTCACCATTGGTTTAATAGTCGTCTCCGCAAATAATTGCTCGAAATGATGCTCGTGGAAATTTGAAACCCCGGGAACACGGATTAGCTTTTCTTCATATAAGCGTTCAATTGCTTTATAAGTATCCACTAATGTTGGCTTTGGCCAATGGACTAAGTATAGGTCCACATATTCTAAATCTAATTTCTTCAAGGAAGTTTCAAAAGCTTTTAATGTATTGTCATAGCCTTGATCAGTATTCCAAACCTTTGTAGTGATAAATAAATCCTCACGTGCAATGCCTGATTCCTTAATGGCTCTACCTACTGCTTCTTCATTTTCATAAATTGCAGCTGTATCAATCGCTCGGTAGCCTGCATTTAACGCATCCATTGTACCTTGGTAAGCAAGCTCATGGTCCTTCATACGGAATGTACCATAACCAATCCGCGGCATCTCTACACCATTTGCTAGAGTAATTGTTTTAGAAATTGTCATTCTACATTTCCCCTTTAATCTATTATTTCGAGTATAGAAGGAATTACTCTTAAACTTTACCGAAATTCGGGGGAAAATTCAAAGAATATTCACTATATTCATAGGAAATTTTTCATTTGAAAGATGGACGGTTGGACTGATAGGGTTCCCCATAGAAAAAAGGGCTACCCAATTTAAGGCAACCCTCTTCACGAAATTATTTTGATTTTACCGAACTTGTACGGTTCAATGCATGTTTTACAGCATTGACATATTCCTGATTTGTACGTTTACTAATTTCAGCTTCTGGATTGACAATTTCATAAGCATGGAAACCTCCAGGATATAAATGGAACTCCACATCCACACCAGCTTGAGCTAATTTAGTCACATATGCTAGCGTTTCATCGCGGAACGGATCTAGCTGACCTACACATGTATACGTATAAGGTAAGTTCTGAAGCTCTTCTACTTTTGCTCGTGCAGGTGCTGCATAGATTGGCACATTTTCTTTGCCATTTTCGCCATTTAGATAGGCAGCCCAGCCTTTTTCGTTTAGATCATGGTTCCAAATATAATTGCCTGTAATTTCGAAACTCGATGGTGTATTATTTCGGTCATCGATCATTGGGTATAACGGCATTTGGAAGCAGATTTCTGGTCCTTTTCTGTCTCTTGCCAGTAATGCCAAGCTTGCTGTTAAGCCGCCACCTGCACTTAATCCCGCAATTCCAACTCTTTTAGCATCTACCCCTAAGCTCTCTGCGTTATCTGCCAACCATTTAAGAGCTGTATAGCAATCTTCTATTGGCGCTGGATAAGGATGCTCCGGTACTAAGCGATAATCCACAGAAACCACAACGCAGCCAGCTTCATTTACAAATTGTTGACATAACCCATCATTTTCCTCAGGGGAACCTAATACATAACCGCCTCCATGAATCCATAAAAGACCAGCTAACTCTTCCGTTTTTGATACAGGCTCATAGATTCGAAGGCGTAAATCATTGCCATCAGGTCCTTCAATGATTTTGTTCGTAATTGTGATGTAAGGATCTTGTGGTGCTAATGGTGCTTGTGCCGCGGCAGCACGTGCAGCTTCATATTGATCTAAATCTAGTGGTGGAAATAAATCTAAAATATCAACAAGCTCAGGATTTACACGATTTTTCATTAACAAATTCCCCCTTAGAATATTCATTCATTTCAAGTTATTAAAGTGTTTTCAAAATATGCCATTATTATTGAAGCACCACATTTGCCTGTGCTTTTTCAAATGAAAATCCTTCGTAATTGTTGTCAGCCACTTTATCACAAATGACTTTGTAATTATTTAAGCCTCCTACATAAATCACAAATCCGCGTTGCACTCCATCAATGTTCGCTCCTGTATACCAAGAATTTGTATGAGGGAATAGTGTCGAGTTCGCTAAGTCATCACATTCTTTTCCCCATTTAACCTCGGACACTTTTTGCGCTTCAATGGTTTGCAATTCATTCGTTTCTAAATACTCGATACAATGGTCAATCCAGTCCACATGCTGCTCAATTGCAGCTGGCATATTCGTTAATACAGAAGGGCTTTGTGGGCCAGTAATCATAAAGAAATTCGGGAAGTTTTCCATCGTCAACCCAAGATAGGTTTTTACATCTTGTCCCTCTCCCCATTTCTCTTGAATCGATTGGCCGTCCCTTCCTTGAATATCCATTTTCAAAAGAGAGCCTGTCATCGCTTCATACCCTGTGGCGAAAATAATCACATCGCACTCGATTGTGCCTTCACGTAATTTCACACCATTTTCAGCAATACTTTCAATCGGATTCTCTTTTAAAGAGATTATATTCACATGATCCTCATTAAATATCTCATAGAAGTTCGTCCCGATAATTAATCGTTTGGTCGTAATATAATAATCTGGATGCAGTAATTGTGCTTTTTCTGCATCCTCGATAATTTCATCGATTTTATCGCGCACATATTGAGATACCACGAAGTTAGTTTCTTTATTCACTCCTGTATCCGTATAAACAGAACCTAACGCAAGACCGCCCGATTCCCAAACATAATCCAGGGCTTCCTTTTGGCCGGCTGCATCAAATTCTGTAGCCGATTTTCCTGTTGTGAACATACGAATACCGCCAGTTGTCGTTGTAAATGAATCACGAATGTCTTCGTAGTTTACAATCGCCTGATCCTGTTCTTCTTTTGTTAATCTCTTGTTACGAGCTTCAGCCACATAGTGAGGCGTACGCATTAACAAGGTAAGCTCCTTTGCTTCTTTTGCAATCTCCGGCATGGCTTGTACACCACTTGAACCATTTCCGATAATGACTACCCTTTTACCTGTCAGGTCGACTTTTTCATGCGGCCAACGCCCTGTATGATACTGTTCGCCTTTGAAGCTTTCCGTCCCCTCAAAAGGTGGTATATTCGTAGTAGATAAACACCCAACCCCACTGATAAAATATTTAGCAACGAAGGTTTCGTCTGTATCAGTTGCAATCTCCCATTGCTTTCTATCATTATTAAAGCTTGCTTTAGTAACGCGCGTTTTAAATTGAATATCTGGGCGTAGCTTTAGTTCATCAGCGACAAAGTTTAAGTACTCTAAAATCTCCGGCTGTGAGGCATAGCGATCCTTCCAGCGCCATTTTTTATAAAGTTCTTCAGAGAATGTAAAGTTATAATAGATAGAATCAGAGTCACACTTCGCCCCCGGATAGCGGCTCCAATACCATACTCCACCAACACCGTCAGCAGCTTCAATAACTTTTACCGATAAACCGCGCTCTCGTAGCCTATGCAACATATATAGCCCTGCAAAGCCAGCCCCAATAACGACTGCATCATATTTCTTTTCTCCCATAATATTCCCCCTTATATGTTAGAAAGATTTGTAGGTACCTTTTTCCAAAATGGCAACTGATTGCTTATTGGTGATAAAACGCTTACATTCTTCTGCACCCTTTCATCCACAGACATTGCTACTTTCGTATGCCACTTTATCTTACCAACCATTGCTTCCCCAAAACATTCCTTCTTTTAGCTAGTTCGAATATTATAAATCGGATAATATTTTGAAACTATTACTACTTTTTAGATTAGGAGAGACATATATATAATGAAAGGAGTGATTGCTATGCAAATTTCTACTTGGGCATTAGAAGAGAAACTATCAAATTGTGTTCACTTACACACACAGGAAGAAAAAATATGTCATATTCTCCATGTATTAGATGAACTAGCCTTTTGTGATGCCATTTCGTTTTTCCGTTACAGTCCCATCGGTTATGTAGGTGAAGGTATTGCAGGCTTACAAGATGGACAGCTTCAATCCCTTTCTTATATTCGAGATGATCTTCGCTCTTTGCCGATTGTCAAAAATGCCGTTGAAAAACGTAAAACGACTTTTCATGAAGGAAGAGAAATTATCACTCTCATGTCAAGTCGTTATCATCGCAGTGTGCCATTGAAAGCCTTACTCGTTATTCCCATTGTTGTAAATAATATGACCATTGCCTATATATGTTGCGAGTTTATAAAAAAACTCAATCACTTCAAAGACAATGAGCTAGAGCAATTCACCCTTTTTGGTCGTTTAATCGGTGAGCTATTTATCCAACCACAAACAATCGCTCATCCCAAATTAAGTCCTCGCGAAAACCAAGTTTTGAGAGCGCTTGCAAATGGTTTATCAACTAAAGAACTTACAAACCTCCTATCGTTAAGTGAGGCAACTGTTAAACAGTACATTAAATCCGTGCTGGTGAAATTAGGGGCGAAGAATCGTACCCATGCAGTGTCAATCTATCTCGGACAAAACCTATGATGGACATCCATTTTGATTATTCAGTTCCTAGCCATAGAAAAAATCCGTCCGTTAATAAATCTACTAACAGACGGATTTGTAATGTTGTTGCTATCTCTAATTTTATAGTACCTTCTCCAAAAACTCTTTGGCACGTTGTGATTTAGGTGCAGAGAAGAATTCTTTTGGAGTAGCATCCTCTACAAGCTGACCACCTTCAAGGAAAAGGATGCGATCGGCCACTTCTTTTGCGAAGCCCATTTCGTGCGTCACAATAATCATGGTCATCCCAGATTCAGCCAAGTTTTTCATAACAGCCAGAACCTCTTTTACCATTTCAGGGTCAAGTGCAGAAGTTGGCTCATCAAACAGCATTACGGAGGGATTCATTGCCAAAGCACGAGCAATAGCTACACGCTGCTTTTGTCCGCCAGATAAACGATTTGGATATTCGTTGCGTTTTTCAAATAGCCCAACCTTATTTAATAGCTCTTCTGCTGACTTAATCGCTTCATCCTTTGAAATGCCCTTCACCTTGATTGGTGCATAGATTAGATTTTCCAGTACCGTTTTATGTGGGAATAAGTAAAAATGCTGAAAGACCATTCCTAAATTTTCACGTACCTTCATCACATTTTTTTCAGTAATAATGGTACCACCAACTGAGATTTGCCCACTTGTCGGATCCTCTAGTCTATTAATGCAACGGAGAAAAGTAGATTTGCCCGATCCTGAAGGACCAATGACAGCAATGACTTCCTTTTCTTTTATAACAGTAGAGATTCCCTTTAGCACTTCGTTTTTGCCATATGTTTTGTGTAAATTCTCAACTTTAATCACTGCGTCTCATCCTCTTTTCTATCATTTGTCCAAGGAAGGTTAATACGAGAGTCATGACATAATAGATTCCCCCTGCAATTAGCAACGGCTCAAGATAACGGAATGTTTCGCCGCCCACTATGTACGCTCGACGCATAATATCTAAAGCACCAATTACCGTAACAATTGCAGATTCCTTATTTAATGTAATGAACTCATTCATAAGTGATGGCAATATATTCTTGATGGCCTGTGGCAGTATGATATCCTTCATCATCTTGCTGTAAGGCACACCAAGTGCTTTTGCCGCTTCTTGTTGACCCTTATCCACTGCATTAATCCCTGCACGAATTATTTCTGAAACATAGGCAGCAGAATTTAAACCAAAACCTATAATAGCTGCAGGTATTGGCTCAATATTAAAGCCAAGAATTTGCGGCATAGCATAGTAGATAAGCAATAATTGAAGAACAAGCGGTGTTCCGCGGAAGATGGATGTATAAAAGTTCGCAAACCATTTTAAAGGCTTAAACGTTCCGATTTTGCATAGTGCTAATAATATACCAAGTACAAGTCCAATAATTGCTGCAAAAATAACGATTTGTAATGTGATGCCTATCCCTTCTAAGATGTAAGGAATAGAGGGTATTACACGACTAAAATCAAACATCGCAAGCCCTCCTTTCATAATTGTCATAATATAAACACGTCATCCAGTTAAACTGGATGACGCTCAAATAATTTATTCAACAACAAACCATTTTTTCTTAAGTTCTTCGATTTTTCCTTCATCGATAAGCTCTTTAATAACACCATCGAATTCAGCCTTTAATGGGCTTCCTTCCTGGAATACAACAGCCTTGTAATCTGGCTCTTCTACTTTAATAGTGAATGCAGCTAAATCATCATTTTGGCTTAAGTAATTATCGGAAACAATATTTTCAATTACGGCAGCATCAAGACGTCCATTTTTCATTTCTTGGATAAGCTGAGGAATTAAATCACGGCTTTCAACAGTAAATCCATGTTCTTCACCGAATTCCTTTGCTAAGTCCTCTTGGATAGAAGATACTTGTGCTCCAACTTTCTTGCCTTTTAAATCTTCCATAGAAGTGATATTGCTTTCTTTCATGGAAACCATATATTGCTCTGTCTCATAGTAAGGCGTTGAAAAATCTACTACCTCGTCACGTTCTTCAGTTGGTGTCATACCAGAGATGACAAGGTCATATTTTTTCGCCTGTAATCCAGGAATTAAACTGTTGAAATCACTATTAGTAAATTTCAATTCGTAGCCTAAACGTTCAGCGATTAAGTTTGCTAAGTCAATATCAAATCCGATGATATCCTCACTTACCTTTGTGTCTACAAACTCAAATGGAGCATAGTCAGCAGATGTTCCTACAGTTAATACTTTTGTTTCTTCTGTTGTTGCGTCAGAGCTTGAATCCGGCGCAGAACCAGAACCATTTGTTGAAGTTTCATTTTCAGCTGTACCACAGGCTGCTAAAATACCAATTACTAATCCTAGCATCAATAAAAATACTTTGTTTTTCATGAGTTTAACTCTCCTTCTCTATTTCCCTATTATTCTTCCATATATCTTTGAATTGCTTTTTCAAGCATTGTTAATCCATCATCTATTTGTTCTTTTGTAATAGTCAGTGGAGGAATCATACGAATGACCTCCCCTAAATTTCCACATAGGTAGAACAAAACCCCTTCTTCTAATGCATAATCGAGAATTTTCATCACAGCTTGTCCATCAAGCTCACCTGTTTTCGGATTGGAAATTTCAATGCCAATCATTAAACCGGCAGAACGGACATCGCTGATGACTGGGTATTTCTCTTTTAGCTTCAAAAGCTGTTCCGTTGCATAGGTCCCTACTACTTTTGAATTTTCCACAAGGTTTTCTTCATGGAATATTTCTAAGGTTGTTAGGGCAACTGAGCAAGCAATCGGATTTCCTCCAAATGTCGTCCCATGCATGCCTAATGGCCATTTCTGCATTAATTCCCTTGAAGCAACAGTCGCACTTAGCGGCAGACCCGAAGCAATTCCTTTAGCGATTGCCATTATATCTGGCGTTACCCCAAAATATTGTGCAGCAAACCATTCCCCAGTTCGACCAAAGCCTGTTTGAACCTCGTCAAAGATCAATAGAATGCCATGCTCATCACAAATCTCACGTACCCTCTTCACCCAGGCTTTTGGAGGAATAATGTAACCACCCTCACCAAGAACAGGCTCCATAATGACACACGCTACTTCTTCAGGTGTCACCTGATGCTGGAATAGACGTTTAAAATCCTTTTCTAGCTGTTCTACACAGTAAACCTCTGGGTCAACTCCCACTGGGCAGTCATTACTATCTGCATAGGGGATTTGATAAGATAAATGTGATGGCTGCAGGAATTTTCTATATTTACTCTTAGAAGTGGTAACTCCTAAAGCCCCCATAGAGCGGCCATGGAAACATCCCGTGAATGACACAACATATGGGCGTTTTGTTACAAACTTCGCAAGCTTTAATGCACCTTCAATCGCTTCAGTTCCACTATTCGCAAAGAAAAAGCAATCTAAATCTCCCGGTAGCACCTTACCCAACTCTTCAGATAGTCTTAAAATAGACTCGTACATAATGACACCTGAAGGACCATGAACAAGCTGGTCGGCAGCATCTTTAATACTTTGAACTATTTTGGGATGGCGATGACCTGTGTTGGTTACAGCAATACCAGATGTAAAATCCAAATACTGTTGTCCATCTGCACCATAGTAATAGCAACCCTCTTCTTTAACAACTGGAATATTCGGATGATCCTTCGCCATACTTGGTGCTAGATAATTTCCCATCTCATCATATAAATCAAGCCAGTTATTCAAGATATTTTCCTTCTTTCTAAGTTGTATAATTTATAAGATAGCATTCTATCTATATATTGCAAAAGTTTCAACATTTATATATATTACTACTCAGCGTATAATTATGCAATTGTATTTTTAGGATACCACCCTTTGTTCCCACAAAATTATGTCCAATTCTTTAACAAACCCTCGCTAAATCCGTGCTGTTTTTCTCCTTTTGTATGGATTCCTTCTATATTATGTCATTGTTCTTTTAGGTCATTATATGAAAAAAATATTGCCCAAGCTGCTAGCTCCTGAGCAATATCCTTTATAGTTTTTTTCTATTAAAGTGTTACCGTTTACTATAATTGATAAATAGAGTTTCATCTAATTAATTATCTTTGCTTAATCTAAGCTCTTTATCCAGGCAATCGCTTCGTTTGTGATTGCTTCCCAATTTCCAGTTTGCAGCCATTCCTTTTTTATAAGGTCACTTCCTGCACCGACAATATCTGCACCTGCTACTAAGTAGGTGCTTGCAGTTTCTAGGTTGATACCACCAGTTGTCATGATTTGAATATGACTTAACGGACCTTTAACATCCTTTATAAACTTTGTCCCTAAGGAAGATGCTGGGAAAAGCTTAATGATCTTTGCGCCTGCACTGTAGGCCGTTTGCATTTCAGTTGGGGTAAATACTCCTGGAATAACAGGAATCCCCTTTTCAACACATAAATTTACTACATCTACATTCAATGATGGCGATACGATGAATTCAGCTCCTGCCTCGATAGCTTTTTCACAGTCCTGTACTGTTAAGACTGTCCCTGCACCGACTAAAAGGTTTTCATTTTGTGTTTTTACCTCATGAATCATTTCAATCGCATTTTCAGAATCCATTGTAATTTCGACTGCTTTTATTCCGCCATCACTTAATGCTTTCACTAGGTCCTGACATAGGTGATAAGGAACTTTTCGTAAAACTGGTATTAACTGAATGCCTTGTAATTTATCATACATAGCTGTAACTCCCTATCGTTCGATATTTTCGCGTGCTCCTAAAAACACCTCTACATCTTCTAAATAAGGCAATCCTTCGTTATCTCCCTCTACTTGGACTACCATCGCACCGACTGCATTTGCTAATTGAATCGATTTTTCCACTGGCCAATCCTGAATGACCCCATAAAGAAAGGCAGCATCAAAGCCGTCTCCAGCACCTACTGTATCGACAACCTTTTTCACAGGAAAGCCTGGGACATTTACAAATCTATTATTCTCCAAAAATGATGATCCAACTGCTCCGTCCTTCATGATTACCTGACTGAAATCATATTTTTGAAGCTCTTTAATAAACCGCTCCTCATCTTCAGTATCAAATAAGATTTCTAATTCCTCTCGGCCAGTCAATAAGAAATCGACATAGGGCAAATAGGATTGTAATGTCTGTCTTGCTTCTTCCTTTGACCAAAGCTTCAAACGAATATTTGGATCTAAGGAGACCTTTACGCCATTGTCCTTTGCAATTTTAATCGCCTCTAAAATGACCTGACGATTTTGCTCTAAAATAGCTGGAAATACGCCAGTAACATGTAAAATTTTCGCTCTTTTTATATAATCAATCGGCAAATCATTACTATTAAATGTTTCTGTCGGTGATTTGTGGCGATAGTAAAATGTTTTGCTATCCCCTGAAGCATGTACTTCCTTAAAGTTCAAGGATGTTGGATAGCCCTCGATCAGCTTTACCTCCGAAACATCAATACCCTCACCTCGAACAGTGTTGAGTATATGTCTGCCAAACTCATCTTTCCCTAGCCGACTAATCCAACCAGCCTGCAAGCCCAATCGTGCACAGCCAATCATTACATTCAATTCCGCTCCACCAATTTTACGTTTAAATCCATCAACATAACGGAGTGGACCTTTCACTGAAGGGTCAAATGTAATCATGCCATCTCCAATTGTAATAATATCCATATCATTAACCTCACTCAATTCGATTTATCGGCCCATCCAGCCTCCATCTACTACTAATACATGCCCTGAAACATAGTCAGATGCACGAGATGCTAAAAATACAGCTGTGCCTGCTAAATCATCTGCTTGGCCCCAACGTCCAGCCGGAATACGTTCTAAAATTGATTTATTTCTTTCCTCATTATTACGTAATGCCTCTGTATTATTTGTAGAAATATAACCAGGTGCAATTGCATTCACTTGGACACCAAAAGCAGCCCATTCATTTGCTAATGCTTTTGTTAAGCCTGCAATTGCATGCTTACTTGTCGTATAACTAGGAACATTTATGCCACCTTGAAACGATAACAAAGAAGCAATATTAATAATTTTGCCTGATTCTTTTTCAACCATTTGTTTACCAATGGTTTGACATAGAGTAAATACGGAGTTGATGTTCACATCCATTACTCGATTCCATTCTTGAACATTATGAGCCGCTGCTGGTTCACGGTAGATAATCCCTGCATTATTCACTAAAATATCAATTGTATATTTATCTAAAATTGGTTGAAGATTCGATTGTAAATTTTCAACATCACTTAGATCTATTAAAAATGTTTCGTAAGTTCCTTGTAGTTCAGTAATTTTGTCTTGTGTTTCTTGCATATTATCCTGATGCCCAACTAATATTAAGTGAGCTCCAGCTGCTGCTAGTCCCACAGAAATTGCTTGCCCAATCCCAGTACGGGCACCTGTTACAAGTGCAGTTTTTCCTTTTAGTGAAAAATAGTCTAATTGAAAACTCATGCTTCTTCTCTCCATTTCTATTGGAAATTCAACTATTCTTGATTTCTTAAATTATTGGACGCTTATTATCTACCTAACCAGCCGCCATCGATGGCCATTGTAAAACCATGAACATAATCGGAGGCACCTGATGCTAAAAAGACTACAGCCCCTTGCATATCTTTACCTGTTCCCCAGCGACCTGCAGGAATACGTTCCATTATTTGTCGACTTCTTACTTCATCTTGAATAAGTGCTTCATTCATATCTGTTGCCATATAACCAGGCGCTACACAATTGACATTGATGCCTTTTGAGGCCCATTCATTTGCTAGAGATTTAGTGAATTGCATAACTGCTCCCTTACTTGCAGCATAGGCAGGAACAGTAAGCCCTCCTTGAAATGAGAGTAAGGATGCGACATTGATGATTTTTCCGTACCCGCGTTCTAGCATAGGTTTTCCGAATGTTTGGCATAAACTAAAGACAGCATTTGCATTGACATTCATCACATAATTCCAATCCTCTTGAGGAAATTCAACAGCTGGATGTCGTTTTTGAACCCCAGCATTATTCACTAAAATATCAATCTTACCTAGCTTTTCTTCTATTATAGATAGAAGCTCTTTATGCAAAGCTAGATCGCTGATATCAAAAGCAATTGATACAGCTTTTACACCAAAGCTTTCTAGCTCTTTTACAGTCTCTGGACTTTCCGTTCTTGAAATAATGGCTACATTAGCTCCTGCCTCAGCTAAACCAAGAGCGATATCCTTACCTAATCCACGGCTTCCGCCAGTTACTACAGCATTTTTACCAGTCAAGTCAAATAAATGGTTCATGCGTTTCCTCCTAAAATGCGTATAAAACTTTAATCGCATTTGTTGGTGTTGTTAATAATTCAAAGCCTTCTGATGCTTGTTCCGAACTTAATACATGGGTTATAATCTCAGCAAACTGAGGAACCTTTGTTATTAAATCTAGTGCTAACTCTATATCCCGTTTTGTATAGACTCTGACAAATTGAATCGATAGCTCCTTGAACATCCCCTGGATTAAATTCATCTCAGTTGGCTTTTTATAGGCAGCAACAATTACAATCGTTCCCTGGACCTTCACGATTTCTGTTACTTGTTTTAAAACTGAGGGATGACCTGCACAGTCAAATACATAGTCAATTCCAGTATTTCCTGTCATTTTAGCTAGCTCTTGAACTACGTCATCTTTCATAGAATTGAATGTAGTAAACCCTAATTCTTGTGCCTTTTGAAGTCGCAATTCATTCGCTTCAATAACGATTACCTCTGACGCTCCATATGCTCGTAATGTTAAAGCTACACACAAGCCGATTGTTCCGGCACCATACACAACAGCACGATCCCCAACAAGAAATTTTGCTGTCCTTACAGCATGTACTGCAACAGCAATTGGTTCAGAAAGTGCGCCAAGTTTTAAGGAAACATCCTCCGGTAAAGGAATGACTTTATCTGCCTCAACGGCTACATATTCTGCCATACCGCCATCAACATCAATCCCTACTAATTTTAAATCGTCACACACGTGAGATTGTCCGGTGCTGCAAGGAATACAAGTTCCACAGCTTATTAAAGGGTTAACTGTCACATTTGTACCAATCGGGAATTTAGGGTGTTCACTTTCTATTGTTGCTGAAAATTCGTGTCCTAGAATAAGAGGAGCTTGTGCTCGTGGATGTGTGCCTGCAAAAATATTTAAATCGGTTCCACAAATCCCTGCATAAGCATTTTTTAATAAGACGTAGCCTTTAGGTACCTGTGGTTTTTCTACTTCTTTACATTCAACAGTATTTGGAGCTGTATAAATAATTGCTTTCACGTATTTTCCTCCTTTACATCGGTTTCCTTAACGAGATTAGAAAAGCGACCAAAAGTACCTCTTATAATACCTTCGGACGCCTTTTCAATTGTTATTTAATAAGGCCTAGTAATTGCGGTAACCATAATGAAAGTTGTGGTATATATGTAACTAATAATAGAACTACAACCGTTACTGCAAAAAACGGTATTAATGGTCGAATTACTTGTTCAATTTTCAATTTCGCTACACGTGCACCGATAAATAAAACTGGTCCTACAGGTGGAGTGATCGTACCAATACTTAAATTGAAAACAACCATGATTCCGAAGTGTACTGGATCCATTCCAAACTGTGTAACAATTGGGAAGAAAATTGGTGTGAAGATTAATATCGCTGGTGTAGGGTCCATAAATGTACCTACTATTAAAAGCACGATATTCATGATGATTAAAATAATAATCATGTTATCTGTAAATCCTAATAATAAATCAGCTATTAACTTTGGAATGCCTGTAAACGACATCACCCAAGACATAATTGTTGAAACGCCAATTAAGAAAATTACGATCGCTGTTGTGCGAGTTGAATCCATCAATATTTTAGGCAAATCTTTAACTTTAATCGTTTTATATATAAACGAAAGCAACAAGGCATAAACAACAGCTATCGCTGAACCCTCTGTTGCTGTAAATACGCCCAGAATGATACCACCAATTACAATGATGATTAAAAATAGACTTGGAATCGCATCTATAAAAACTTTTAACGCTAATTTAAATGGAACTCTTTCATTTGATTTATAGCCTTTTCTTTTTGCTATGAAAAACGCCATAATCATACATGCAATTCCCCATAAGATTCCCGGAACATATCCTGCCATAAATAGTGCTGCAATCGACGTTCCTCCACTTACTAGGGAAAAAACAATTAGTGTATTACTCGGTGGAATCAGCATTCCTGTTGGGGCTGATGCAATATTTACGGCCGCACTAAAAGTACGATCATACCCTTCCTTATCCTGCATTGGAGCCATTGTTGAACCAACAGCAGCTGCTGCAGCAACAGCAGATCCTGAAATCGAACCAAACATCATATTAGCTAAAATATTGGTTTGTGCTAAAGATCCTGGCATACGTCCTGATAATACCTTGGCACAGTTCACCAGACGCATAGCAATTCCACCATTATTCATAATAACTCCAGCTAATATAAAGAAAGGAATTGCTAATAATGCAAAGGAATTCATCCCTGTAAACATTCGTTGTGCTGAAGCTTGAAGAGCATTTTGAGGATCTAAAATCGAAAACATTGCTAGCATCGACGCGATCCCCACACTAATACTAATTGGAGCACCAATTATTAAAAAGAATGCTACCCCTGCAAATAAAATTAAAGCTGCTATCCCTGCAGATATCATCGCTTACTGCTCCTCTCTTGTTATTACACAGCTTCCAATGGTTTTTTATTTTTTGCAATTGTATAGATGTTGTAAATGCAATAGAAAATAATAAATACTCCGCATATCGGCATCGCTGCATATAAGTAACCGACTGGTATTTGTAACGCCGCTGATAATTGAGTCCATGCTAATTTTGTAATCGTCATCCCACCAGAAAGTAAAACAAGAGCAGAGAAGAAAATAATACTTAGCTCTATAAAGATTTGTGTAACCATTTTTAATTTTTTCGGGAATGCTTCTTGAATGAATTCAATACGCATATGTCCATTTTCTCCAAATACAAAGGCCGCTCCAAATAGCACTAGCCAAACAAAACAATATTTCGCTAATTCCTCTGAGAAAGCACTTGGATTATTCAATACAAAACGTGTAAATACCTGCCACGTAACAAGGAGAACTAATGCGCCGAATAACACGACGCATATAGTTGATAAAATCTTATCAAGCACTTTTTTTATTGTCTCCATGAAATCACCACCAATTATTTTGCTGCTTCACGAACTTTTTCATATAATTTCTTAGCATTTTCAGAAGTTAACTTCTCTTGAACAACTGGTTCTGTAGCTTTACGGAATAAATCTACATCCACTTCGTTGAAAGTTGCTCCAGCTGCTTCAGCATCAGCAATTGCTTTTTTTGCATCCTCATCCCACATCTCAACCTCGTGGTCAATAGCCTTTGCTAACTCATCTTTAAAGATTTGTTGATGCTCTTCACTCATACCATCAAATAGCTGTGAGTTGATAAGTAAAAAGTCAGGTAGCATTAAGTGATTTGTATATGAATAATACGGTGAGATTTCTGCGTGTTTAAGGTTAGCAAAGATAAGCTCGTTATTTTCTCCGCCATCAATTACCCCTGATTGAATCGCTGTATATACTTCACCTTGGCCCATTGGTGTACCAGTACCACCCATTTGTTCCATCATTTTAATATTTGTATCCGACTCGATAATACGAATCTTTAATCCTTTTAAATCTTCTGGAGTATTAATAGGTTTTTTACTGTTATATACATTACGAACACCTGAGTGGAATGCACCAGCTACATATAAACCTTGGTCTTTAAGAGAAGAATATAAATCCCCTACGATTTCTTCATCACTCAATACAGACATTTGATGTTCTGCTGATTCAAAAACATAAGGTAAGTTAAATACTGCGAAATCCTCATTGAAGTTTTCTAGTAAGCTTCCTGCTACAATCGACATTTGAATTGTTCCAGTTTGAACTAGTTCAACTGTTTCGCGTTGTGCCCCTAATAATTCATTTGGGAAGATATCGATTTCATATGCTCCATCTGTAAGCTCTTTAAATTTTTCACCAAACTCTTCCATCGCTTTATATTGTGGATGATTTTCTGGTTGGTTAAATGCCACTTTTAAAACCTGTGTTTCCCCGTTTGAAGACGCTTCACCTGAAGCTGGAATTTTTTCATCCCCGCCACAAGCTACTAATATAGCTAAAACTAATCCCATAACCCCTAATAACATTAACTGTTTGAATGACTTTTTCATTTTGGTCCCCTCCAAATATGAGTAATAATTAAATTTTATTAACAGGATAGTGAAGCTTTTCATGCTTCACATATCTCACTGCTTCTTCAGCAACTTTTCTCTTTAGCTCTTGAGCTGCTTGCTCTGAATACCAAGCCATATGCGGTGTACATATAAATTGTTCTAGCGCTAGCAACGGTGAAGTTGAACTTATCGGTTCCTTTTCCGTTACGTCCAATGCAGCACCTGCAATTTTTTTAGAAGCCAGTGCTTCATATAGCGCAGCTTCATCAACAATGCCCCCTCTTGATACATTGATGAGATAGCTCGTCGACTTCATTTTTGCGAATACGCTTTCATCAAATAAATGATGGGCTTGATCTGAGGGACAGTGAATTGAAACAATATCTGCCTGTGTAATAAGCTGCTCAAAATCTACAAACTCAATAAACGATAAGGTAGAATCATGTTTCTTAGACTTTGCTGAAATATCATAGGCAATTACTTTACAACCTAATGCATGAACCTTTCTCGCAAAGACTGAACCAATACGTCCTGCACCAACAATCCCTACCACTTGTTCGCTATGACGATAGATTGGGATACTCTCTTGATAGTCCCATACTCCCTCTTTAACCAATTGAGTCATTTTTGTAATTTTCCTTGTAAGCGTTAACATTAGTGCTAAAGCATGGTCAGCAACTTCATGTGTTCCATAATCCGGTACATTACAAATCTGTACTCCATATTTCGTTGCTGCTGCTAAATCAATATTATTTACTCCTACACCATAGCGAACGACTAATTTTAAATGAGGTAGCTGAGAAAGCACCTTTTCAGTAAAAGGTGCATACTGATTAATGATTACAGATGCTTCCTGGCAATATTGAATTACATCTTCTTCTGTTAGATTTTGTTGTAATTCTAGGAAAACATTATTTTCACTAAAGATCTTTCTTTCAATCTCAATATCCTGATGATCACAATCGGAAATAATCACTTTCATTTAGCATCACCTATTTTGAGTTTATTTCAAATCCTTCATAGCAACATGGTCCATATCATCAAAATCTAAATTTTCTCCACACATTCCCCAGATGAATGTGTAGTTTTTCGTGCCAATTCCAGAGTGAATCGACCAACTTGGAGATAACACTGCCTGCTCGTTTGCCATTACAATATGGCGAGTTTCGCTTGGCTGCCCCATTAAGTGGAATACTCGTGTATCCTCATCCATATCAAAATAGAAATATACTTCCATTCGACGTTCATGTGTATGACAAGGCATTGTATTCCAGCCACTGCCTTCTTCCAACACAGTCATTCCCATGCTTAGCTGGCAAGTTTCTAATACATCCGGATGAATGTACTGATTAATCACGCGTTTATTCATGTTCGTATCAGCACCCATAGGACGTTTGATGGCCTTTTCTTGATCAATCTTTACTGTTGGATATTTAGCATGAGCTGGACAGCAATTTATATAGAATTTTGCTGGATTACTAGAATCAACCGATTCAAAATATAGCTCCTCAGTTCCTCTGCCAATATATAAAGCTTCCTTATTACCAATCTCGTAAATGTCTCCATCACAGATTATACGTCCAGGGCCACCTACATTAATAACACCCATCTCACGTCGTTCTAAGAAGTACTTTGCTGCTAGCTCTTTGCCAGCATCTAAAGTTACCTTTTGGTCGATTGGATAAATCCCTCCGTAAATAATTCGATCTACGTGGCTGTAATTTAATGTCCCTTCATTTTCAACAAACAATTTTTCCATTAAAAATTCTTCTCTTAATTTTTCAGTAGTGTAATGCTTCACATCTTCAGGGTGATGTGCATAAACGATTTTCATTATTTTTCCCCCTTATTAAGAAAGCGCTATCAGAAATAATACCGTTCCACAATGCAGAACACAGTTCCAATTTATAATAATTATATTCGTTAAAATTTTCAATTACAAGAAGAAAATGATTATTCTGTGAATAATAATAACAATTATTAACTTTTTGATGTATCATTTACAAATCGATAGTTTTTCGAATATGATTGTTAAAGGCATAGAATTTTTTAGAAATGGTGGAGAAATAAAATGGCAACCGTACAATCTATTGAACGTGCTTTTTTCATATTAGAGCATTTATCTGAGCATCCTAACGGCATGCAAATTACAAAATTAGCTTCGGAAACGAGCTTGTCCAAAAGTACAGTCCATCGATTATTGTCTACATTGATTGAGCTACAATATGTTAGAAAAGATGCAGAAACAGACCGATACTACCTGAGCTATCGTACGTTATACTTAACTCGCAATATATTAAGCAATTCAAGTTTAATAACTGTAGCAAAGCCCTTACTACAACAATTAGTAAATGAAATCAACGAAACAGTGCATTTATGTATCGAAGAAAATGAAGAGGTTATTTACATAGACAAAATCGAGAGTAACCAAACAATACGAATGTATTCTCGTATCGGAAGCCGTGCACCTATGTATTGTACAGGTGTTGGGAAAATGATGTTATCTGGTAAAGACGAAAACACTCTGCGTGATATCATCACAAGAATACATTTTACTAAACGCACGGATTACACCATTTTAACTCCCAACGACTTACTTCAAGAAATTTCTAAAATTAAAGAAGTCGGATATTCACTTGATAATATAGAAAACGAAGATGGCATTCGCTGTATTGCAGCCCCTATTTATGATTTTACAGGCAAGATCATTGGAAGTTTCAGTATTTCTGGTCCAAGTACTCGCGTAACAATGGAAAGAATTGAGACGGAATTAGCAGAAAAAATATTAAATACATCAAGAGCTATCTCCTCCCAACTTGGTTATGGTCAATAAAAACTTTAGATTATATAAGAATTTAGAATAAAAACTGCTTCTTACCTTTTACGATAAGAGAGCAGTTTTTTGCTTTTTCGATATAGAAAAAGAGAGCCTTCATAGCTCTCTTCTCTCTTCTTACCTCTCACACGCCATTCCATCATCATCGCGGTCGTGTTTACTTTCATATGCTGGATGGGAACTGTTTACACCATTTGGATAGACTTTGCGCATTTCGGTACAGTTTTGGAAGGACTGGGATGTGCTTTGTTGGTTTTGCTGTGCTTTTCGTTGAGCTTCTGCCTCAGCTGCAGCCTTACTTTGTGCTTCTGCCTCAGCAGCTTTTTTCTGGGTTTCGGCTTCGGTGGCTTTTCTTTGGGCCTCAGCTTCAGCGGCTTTTCGCTGAGTTTCTTCTTCCTCAGCCTTTCTCTGTGCCTCAGCTTCGGCGGCTTTTCTTTGCTCTTCTTCCTCTGCCTGTCTTTGTGCCTCTTCTTCAGCTCTCCGCTTTTCTTCCTCTTCAGCCTTTAACTTTTCTTCTTCCTCGGCTTTTAGTCTTTCTTCTTCCGTTTCTTTTTCTGCATCTAATTGCTCTTGTTCCTCTGTATCGATTTCGTTTTCATCATCTCCAAAGGCATTACAGCTACTAAACGCTAAGATGATAAAAATGATAATTCCTAATATCGTCCACTTTTTCTTTTTGCTCATTCTTCTCCATTTTTCAACCATATTCTATCTCTCCTTCAATACGAGCTTTCAACGGTTTAGCCGCTATGTAAGCAGCTGCAAAAGCCAATAAGCTGATAAGTAAATCCTGTACATCAAATGTCCCCATCTGATGTATAAATAGCTGAAGAATCTCAGCTCCTCCACCTAGCAACAAAGGAATGCCCATTATCAAATACTTCACTTTTCCTGAATCTTCATCAAATCTCCACATTGAGACAAGAAAATAAGTAAATGCATACACCCATAACCCATCCGGCAGGCTGTACTTCACAAAGCTAGGAATGTCCAAGTTCACAGAAATTGCTCTAATTTGATGAATTATTGAATCGATTTGAAATAGCTTGTACACCTTAAATATCAATAAAGTATCCACTCGAAACAACGTGTAAATTAGCCCACCAAGAATAATTGGTAGATAGATGTGCATCCAGGATTGACGGTTCCACATTTGATTTTGGGCCTCCTAACTGTTGCTTATTTATAAAGCGTTTTGAAAAATGATTTTATAGGAGTTATTTATTATGGACGGAAATAATTTGAGTATTCAACAATAAGCAAAGAAACTTAGACGTACAAAAATCCGTCAATTAAATTAACTGACGGATTTGGATTATTAATATGTCTAATTTCGCAAATACTAACTTAGCCGTGCAATTTTCTTCTCATTGTCGTTACTTACTAAACAATTATTTCAAATCTTTCGCCACGCCTGAGATTAAAGTTAAATATTCATCAATTGTATATTGAATTGATAATGGATTTGGATTACCAGCTGCTGCTAATGGTGTATTATCTTCAATCAGTACAACTGAGCCGTTTTGAATTGCTGGTACTTTTCCAAGAAGTGAATCTGCCTGAAGTGCTGTTAATGTACTTTCATCTCCATAGATGATGAACATTTCTACATCATTAAGAGCATCTGCATTTTCGGCACTTAGCTCGATATAGAAGCTATTTGGATCCGTAATTTGATCTTTAATGCCTTCTGGATACGCCATTCCTAAATCATGCAGGAATTCACCACGTGGATCTCCTTCTGTATAAACGTAAAACTTAGATAGGTCAGCTGCGTTGAACATTGCAAATACAGCCTTTTTCCCTTTAATTTCTGGATGCTCATTTGCCTTATCCTGAATTAGCTTTTCTGTATCAGCAATAAGCTGTTTTCCTTCCTCTGCCATGCCCATGCCCAGTGAGTTAAACGTAACCTGGTCACGCCAAGAAGTAACCCAAGGTGTTTCCTGATAAGGTACGACTGGAGCAATTTGCGTTAACATATCATAATCCTCCTGCGTTATACCAGAGTATGCAGCAAGAATAACATCTGGATCTGACTCAGCAATAGCCTCAAAATCTAAACCATCTGTATCCTGATAAACGTTAGGATTTTCTTCACCAAGCTCCTTTAATTTTTCAGCAGTCCAAGGCAGCATCCCACTTTCATCCTGGATACCATAGTTCGCTGCAGAGAAACCTACAGGCACAACACCAAGAGCAAGAGCCACATCATGGTTTGCCCATGCAATTGTCGCCACACGTTCTGGCTTTTTCTCAATAACCGTTTCCCCTAAAGCATGCTTAATAACAATTGGATATTCTGTCGCTGATCCTTCTGCTTTTGTTGCTTCTGAATCTGTTGATTTGCTATCCTCTGTACTAGATTCCTTAGCAGAACAGCCCACAAGTGCAAGGGAAAGAATCGAGATTAATAACAAGGTTAAAAATGAAAAATTTCGTTTTGAATTCATTTTGAATGACACTCCTAAAGTTTAGTTGATAACGATTATCATTATCATTGATAATATATAACCTACGGCAGAAGTTGTCAATATATTATTTTAATGGTAATTATTTAGAGTAATAGATTGCGCTGGTGTACTGTATTTTTTCTGCATGAAAAAAGGAAGCCAGCAGCTTTACTTTGCTTGGCTTCCTTCCTTCCTTACTTCCCTGCTATTCTTTTGGATTAATAACAATTTCTACACGACGATTTTTTGCTTTTCCGTCTTCAGAATTATTTTGGGCTATTGGCATTGTTTCGCCATAGCCAGCTGTACTGATTTTGATATGACCAACTTTTCCACTTTGTAATAAGTAAGCCACGACTGCTTTTGCTCGTTTTTCCGATAGCTCCATATTATATTGGTCATCACCTGCATTATCAGTATGACCATTAATTTCCATAACTGTGTCTGCTTTTAATGTCTCTAAATTTTGAATCAACTCATCCAAAGTTTTTTGTGCATCAGGCTTTAAATCGCTTTGATCGTGGTCAAATAAAATGTCATCAGGTAATTGAATTTTTGTTTCTTCACCATCTGTGGTAACACTTGTATCCTCTGGCGCTTCAACAATTGGTGGTTCCGGATAAAGGATGACCTCAATCATATTGCCACCTTCTTCGTTTGGAATCACCGGTTCACCAGTCATCTTTTCAAAGGTTTCTCCGTAAGCCTCGTTCATTCTCATTTCGAGTAAATGCCTGCTTTTTGGCTTCGAATTAATAACAATATAGCCTGATTCTGTAATCGTGTTATATGGAATCTGAATCAAAAACGTACCATCATTCACAACATTCGTACTCGAGCTTATCCAGTTTTGTGCAACAGCAGCCTCTTCAGAAGAGAAGTAGGAAGCAACCAGCTCAGTACCCTCTAAAAGGTTAGATTTCCCTTTTACATAGAAATAGCGGTGATCGTTCGTTAATTCAGTTTCAATCCATACCTCTGCACTACCATAATCATCAGGAACCTTTTCCCTTTTTGGTGTTTCAATAGGATACACCGTTTGTTCGATGGTAGGTAGCACAAGAATCGAAGCAGAGATTTTTTGGTATTCCTCATCTATTATCTCATGCTTTTGAACAAAGGGACCTTCTAGGTTCTCGCCATCTTCACCATAAACAGCCTCAATCTCATCCGGCTGCCCCCAGCCACCAAGAAGCACGTCAATCGTGACTAAAATATGTCCAAAGCTCGTTAAATCTGAAGGGATTTCAAAGGTAAAATCTCCATTCTCATCAACCTCTGTACTCTTATCACAAAGAAGACAAACCGGATTTCGAATGGAAAAAGCACGATCTAGCCAGTCAATCCCGACGATAGTCCCCTCCATCAAATTACTTGTCCCTTTAACAACAAGCTTTCCATTTTCGGCTACCACTTCCCCGCCTAATTGAATGTCAGTAGGAAATTGCTCATCCGCTTTCTCTTCTGAATCTACTTCTTGTTCTTTATCTACTTGACTTGTCTGTTCATCATTATTTTCAGCTTCTACTGTCTGCGTATCCTCTTTACTCTCACAGCCCACTAAGAGAAACATCGTGGTCACTATAAGCAACAACCAGCCTGTTTTCTTCTCCATAGTCCCCCTCCTCAATTTCCAATTCTCTCTATACTACGGTAAGTTATTTTAGAAAATATTGGAATATGTGTATGGTCCTAGGAAATATATCTCTAATTTTAGAGAGTTTTTTTAGTTGTCTACCTAATAGGGTACATTTTAGAAATCTATTACATACTTATTTACTATATACATTCTCAAGTTTCTCTCTTAGACAAAATCATATTCTACTATTTCACTAAACACTCCTATTAAATGGAAGATTGACAAAAAAATAGAATTAAAATATATTTATGTTAACCTAATTATAATTATAGTTAACATAAAAGATGGAGGTAGGTAATTTGTGAGTACTGTGCAAAAGACACTTTCAAAAACAAACGTAGTAGATTTAGTGTACTGTGGCATGTTCGCTACATTAATGATGATTGGAGCGAACATTACGTCATTCACTCCATTCTTTGTTGTCGGTGGAGTACCAATTACATTACAGACATTTTTTGCTGTGCTGGCAGGACTTGTGTTGGGTAGTAGAAATGGTGCCATTGCTTGCACAGTATACATGTTAATCGGCTTGGCGGGGGCACCCGTTTTCGCTAAGTTTAGTGGTGGCTTCGATAGTATTCTATCCCCCACATTTGGTTTTATTTTAACGTTTATTTTTGCTGCCTATCTGACGGGAAAAATTGTTGAAACGTTCCAAACTCTAAAGCACTACATTGTAGCCGCACTTTTTTCAATGCTGGTTATTTATATTGCTGGAACGAATTGGATGTATCTGTCATATAATCTTTGGGCAGATGCACCACCTGAACTTTCCTATCAGCTTGTTTGGGGCTGGATGCTGGTACCACTTCCAAAAGATATCATTTTAGCGATTTTTGCAGCCTTCCTGGCATTCCGACTTCAAAGGATTTTAAAAATTTTACCTATCAAATCATCAACCAAATTGGAGGTTTAACTTATGTGGACTCAGCTTGCACAAGATGTGATAAATGGAAAAGAGCTAAGTGATCATGAAGCACTGGCTATTTTAACGGTTAATGACGATGAATTACTTCCATTGCTACATGGCGCTTTTCAAATTCGGAAGCACTATTATGGTAAAAAAGTGAAGTTGAATATGATAATGAATGCAAAAAGTGGATATTGTCCGGAAGATTGCGGATATTGTTCCCAATCATCCAAATCAACGGCTCCCATTGAAAAATATCCATTCATTACTAAAGAGGAAATTCTGGAAGGTGCCAAACGTGCTTTTGAAAACAAAATTGGAACCTTTTGTATCGTAGCCAGTGGACGAGGGCCAACCCGCAAAGATGTCAAAGTAGTAAGTGAAGCCGTTAGTGAAATTAAAGAAAAATATGGTTTAAAAGTTTGTGCTTGCCTCGGATTGCTAAAAGAAGAGCAAGCAGAACAGTTAAAACTAGCGGGTGTCGACCGTTATAATCATAACGTTAACACCTCCCAGCGTCATCATGACTATATAACAACAACGCACACATATGATGATCGAATCAATACAATTGAAATAGTTAAGAAACATGGTATTTCCCCTTGTTCGGGAGCAATTATCGGCATGAAAGAAACGAAGGAAGATGTTGTTCATATTGCCCGGGCATTAAGAGCCCTTGATGCAGATTCAATTCCAATTAACTTCCTTAATGCTATAGATGGGACAAAGCTTGAGGGAACAAAAGAATTAAATCCAAGGTATTCCTTAAAAGTTCTCGCGTTATTCCGCTATATGAACCCAACTAAGGAAATTCGTGTCGCAGGTGGTCGTGAAGTGAATCTAGGGACATTACAGCCTCTTGCCTTATACCCAGCCAATAGCATATTTGTTGGCGATTATCTAACGACAGCTGGTCAAGAAGAAAACATCGACTATCGAATGCTAGAAGATCTTGGTTTTGAGATTGAGCTGGCAGAGAAACAGGAAGAACTAAGCAGAGCGTAATTTTGATCAACTATAGATTCCATAAGCAAACACTAGAGATTGAATCCGATACTTTTTTCTATTTAAACAAAAAACCAGTTGAAATTTCGGTTATCCCGATTTTCCAACTGGTTTCATCTTCATCTCCATGTTTTATGCCATATTCCTCGAAAATATATTGCTCTTTTGAAGAAGAAATGGATCAGTGAGATAAAAGCATTAGCTTTATTCTATTATTCTGCGATGTTAGAGACTTTATCTTCAATTCAAAGAGTGTTGTCACTAACATCGTGGCTAAACGCACCCCGTTAGTTAAAAGTAAATTCATTTTTCTTTTGCATACTATCTTCGGCTCGTTTAGTTACTTTCAGACCAAATTAAGAATATTAATTAATCTATATTCTCAGTATAATTAAAGATGACAACAAATGACTGCAGCATTAAAACTGCTTTCAAATCTTGTCTAGTTGGCTGGTAGAACACCAAAAAATCATATAAATTTCTTTTACCTTTTAAATCAAACAATATATTGTGGTTATACATTGCACTTTCGACATTGGAATATAATTTGAAATTTAATCTCGTCGTATCTATTTCTACTGCTATATAATCTAGATTCATTTTAAAACAATCACTATAATCAGAATGTATATTAGACGGGAACGAATTTTTATATTCTGTATTGTAAATTGGTTGGAAGTATCTTATTAGTACCGCTTCAGTAAAACTAATTTCCTGTGGCTTTGCAATTAAACCATATGGATTACGTTCTAATTCTAAAATTGAGTAGTTAATCTATCTTTGTATTCCTCGTAACTTGTATTTGGTGATACCATTGTCATTGTATTTCGATCAAAATTCTAAGCCGTTAAATATATACTTCGATTATCTTCTTTTTTAAAATATATTTTTTGTAGGGTACTGTGTGATTCTAATCTATCAATACATTCCTATTACCATTTTTACCAAACGATTTACCAATATACACTAATTCGCAGTCTACCTGTACTCCAATGCTTAATAAAAAATTTATAACGTTTACCTTTAAAATAATTCTATTTTCTTTATCAAGTATCTCAATTTCATCATTATTATGCTAAAATGAACTCCACCTATTTTTGAAGGAAAATCTAATTTAAAATCCATTGCTTCCGCACTATTGATTGCATATATTTTTACTTCAATACTATTATTATTCAATTTTAATTCTTCTTTTTTAAACTTATAATTAGTAGTTTTTACTACCATATATATGTGATTACGTGGTATTAAATTAAACTCCTTTTCTAATGCTTGTAGTTCTTCAAATTTTTTTGAGTAAAAATCATACCATACGATTCAACCATTGATATTCCTAGACTATTTATCAAATTCAAAGTTCCTCGCTCTCATCCCATATTCTATAAAAGTGATATTTATTTCTGTTTGTACATGAAACTTTACAATCCCTGCCCCACCTTTTGAAAGCAAAATTAATCAATAATAATATCATTTAATTGATTAATCTAAATCTCTGCGATTGTATAAATCTTCATTAAAATGAAAATATAAAAAAGGTATTAAGCATAGTAAATAAAAACCTAAAATAAAATTATTAATAATACTATTAAGTTCTGCTTTTATAATTATACTTACTAGTAATGACATGAAACCTGAAAAAACTGTTCCTGCTTCTAAAACCTTAAAATGTTGTTTTGTTAAAACAATTATTCTTATTTTTTTTATTTCCAATTTCTCTATATATCTTATACTAATTTTGAAAAAATTATAGGAAAAATAAAACCAAATAAATATTAAAAAAATTAAAAATATAGATGTATTTTCCAAGGTATCATCTATATTTTTTAAATAATCCGAATTTAATATTACATAATCTATAATATTAATAAATATCTGCGAAATTAAAAGCCCTATTATAACTGACATAAAAGATAAGACAAATATTTGATTAGTTGATGAAATAAAATCTATTATGCTTACCATATTTTCTTTTAGTATTAACAATAGAAATAATACTATCACTATTGCAACTAATTTTATGAATATATCAATGTTAGTAAAAAGTAAAACAATTAGATAGAAAATTGAATAAAAATATATGGTTTGAATTAATACACTAATAGCATTTTTCACTTTAAAATTCTTCACCCTCGTCCCTTTTAACTCGTTTAACTTTGACCTGGTGTGTCATGATTTTTGTATCTGCGTGTGGTGGAAGCTACCTCGCATTTCAATTAAACTATTACACAATTCCCATAGAATTCCATTATACCTAAATTTAAGTTACCATTACTAGTAATTTTTAACTCTTTCATTCTAACAACATCTTCCTCCTTTTAGAAAATTGAAGTAAATATAACTATTGATTATTATTTGCTTAACAACAGTCATCGGGTATTTACCCAACGGTATGGATTTGGTTTCGTCGCTAAAATAATACCAAATTGGTGAGGTGCCCATTTGGTATTATTTTAAAACCCTTGATACGTAAGGTTTGCAATATTCGTGTCTATAGATAAAAAAAGACGCAATTTCACTTTATAATTGCGCTAATTTTAAAGAACCTTTAGTTTATAAACTAACTAATTACACACCTATTCGAATAGATACCTAATACTGAACTTATATAAATCTTTACCTAGATCATTTACCAGAAATAAAGTACCTTCCTGTGTGCTTAACCAGTTGATAATAACAAACTTTCGTAAACAGAATAAAATCCTGCTTTAGAAAAATTAAAAGATTGAATATTAAAATTACCAGTTTTACCCAATATATTAAGACCGTTATACCCCATTCGATATAATATATCTATAGTAATAGACAAATCAACTAATCTTTCAACATCGGTTTACTTTAAAAAGCCTATTCGGAGGCAAGTATCTACAAAAAACCATATTCTCTTTTCGTTTTAATTTCAAGTAGTTTTATGCTTTTTTGTTCAAACAGGTAATATTCGATAACTGTTCGTTTCATTATCTTTCCATGCACGTTCTTTATGGGGGTGTAGTAGCCTTTTGTTGATTTATTAGGGTTTTCATTTTTGTACAGCAATCCTATAAAGATACCCTTCTACTATTTAATATAGCTATTTTCCATTGTTTTCGGCCGGCTTTATAATAGTTCACAAAAAATTCAAATTAAAAAGAACCACTTTTATCTGTATGATTAAATTAGGACAGATTTATTAGTGGTTCTCATTTTATTAATTTTTTACATATTCTTTTGAGATTTCTAGTGCTTTTAATTTAAGTTGTTCAAAAAATCTTTGTAGGGTCGTTTCACCAACATTTTTATACTTTCCTAACAACACGAGTTCTTTTGGAAGTTTATTAACTTTTGTTATATTTTGCTCATGGAGTTGTTTGTTAAAACTCGGGCTGCCTGGAAAGTCTTGAATTGTCAGTTCAACTTCACCTAATGCTTCGGTTAATATTATGTAATCTTCTTTGTAGAAAAGTATCATTTCACCATGATGTTGTTCTTCAATTTTTTTACGAATTGTTTCTTCTTCTACGTATTTTTTTAACTCCTCAAAAAATATTGTGTCATTTTTCCCATTAAAACGTTTTACATGCTGATGAAGACCTTCAATATTTTCAGGTATTTCACTCATGATTCTTGCTTGTTGTTCACCATTTAAGCGTACAAGGAATGTTGTTGATTTCGGGAAACGTTGCGGCAAAAGAAAGGCGTCTCTAAGGAAAAACGGTATTTCTAATTGCTCAACACCATATTGAATGATACGAGATACTTTATGAAATTTTTTACTACCCTCATTTAAAACATCCTCCTCAGAATCAATTTCGCCACCTTGCAATCTTGCTTCTAAGCCTTTGATAATCTCTAACACTTTTGATAAGTCTTCATTATCCGTCGCTTTAACAGCAGGTTCATCATATTCAGGTACTTCAATTTCTGTTGATCCATATACTTCAATATACCATTTGACTACTTTATAAGTGTTTTCCCAAACCTCAAGTGCCTCTCGTATATAAAATTTTCTAAATGAATCATGTGCAGCAGCATTACCATATTTTCTAATTATATAAAGGGCCCCATTTTGCTCATCTGTTATAATACCTTCTCTATGAAAATAGGTGATTCTTTCCTGAAAAGTATTTGGGACTATATTCGTTAAGTTTTCTGCCTCGACTGCTTTCTCTAGCAATGTTTCGGCCAATGTACGACAAGATGTTAATGCCATTCTTGGACTTTTATATATGATACTCTCAATTTCTTGACATAGCTTTGCAATTTTCGGAAAAGAATTATCTAAAAAATTATATAAATGCGACAATGATTTCTACTTCCTTTCTTTCGTATACCTTCATCTAAAAAGAGAAGATACCCTTACCTATGATATCTTCTCTAATTTTAATTTTATAAGTTAAGCATTCTTTTTAAGCTTTCTAACTCTTCTTTCGATAAAGTGATTCCTTTTCCCATCTTCTCTTTATTAGGGGCCCAATCACGTAAATCATATTTGGGCTCTTTTCCATTCCAGCTAATTAGATTCAGTTCTTTTGTCCAGCCTTTTGGAGATTCTGAAATAATGCCAATTTGTTCAATAACTTCGAATTTGATTTCAGCCATTCGTTTTCACCTTTCTATGAATAGATTGCTTGTTGATCAACTGCTCGTTTGAAGCTAATACCTGTATCTATTAGCCAACAGTAAGTCTTCCCCCCCTTAGATGCTATATTCTTTTTTAAACTGATACCTTTTGATTAGCAATTGCTTGTTTCACTTTTTCCTGAATCCCTGAGGTATCGAATGGGACAATTACATTTTCAGCTAAATAGGATTTATCTGTTAAAATTTGGTGCATAATTTCTTCGACTGTACCATTTGGGAAATTTATAGAATCTTTCGTAATAATTTGATAGACATACACTTCTTTTTGTTGACCAATTCGATAGGCTCGATCTGTAGCTTGATTTTCTACTGCAGGATTCCACCAACGGGTATAATGGATAACGTGGTTCGCACCAGTGATTGTTAACCCAACACCTGCAGCTTTTGGTGAAAGCAACATTACCCCAAAACCTTGTTGTTCATTGAATTGACGTACTACATCTGAGCGATTTGTGGTTTCTCCATTAATAATTGGTACAGATATTTGAAATTTTTCACTGATAAATCGCTTCAGTAGCGCCTGTACCTTTTTAAATTCAGTAAAAATTAGAACTTTTTCATTTTTTGCTTGAATATCTTCCAACAGCTTTATTACAGCATCAAATTTTGGTGGTATTTCTTCATCTATTTCAAATTCCGTTAATGCATTCGGATGAGCATATAAAACACGCAAACTACCAATAACATTTAGTAGATTAGATGTTTTAGAGCGTACATTTGCCATCATTGCTGCGGCTAGCTGTGATTGTAATGGGGATGCGTTCACATAAATTGGTTTTAATAGATGCTTTTGTGGAAGTTGATCTTTTAATACTTCATCCTTTGTTCGACGCAAATAATATTTCTGTAAGCAATCTTTTAGACCCTCATAATCTTCGTTTTTAATAAACTTCTTTTTAAACTCTGAAAGTGCACCTAACGCACCTGGTTCAACGAAATCCATAATAGTCCATAGTTCCTCTAAGCTATTTTCAACAGGCGTACCGGTCATCGCAAGTCTAAATTTCCCTTGCATTGCACGGATAGCTCGAGAACGACTTGAAGAATTCGATTTTATATTTTGTGCTTCATCTAGAATTATACATTCAAATCCTATTTGACCAAGTAACAGTTGATCGATCTTCAAAGTATCGTAGGATGTAAAAATTAATTGCTGGTTCTTTAGATTTTGAACATCTTTGATTCGGCTAGACCCTTTATGAATATATATTTTATCGCTTAATTCGGGTGCAAATTTTGCAATTTCATTCACCCAGTTTTCAATTAAAGCAATTGGTAATACAACTAATGATGGAAACAGCTTATTTTTTTCTAATTGCCTTTGCATGAAGGTAATAACCTGAATGGTTTTACCAAGTCCCATATCATCTGCAAGTAACCCACTAAACCCTTGTTCATATAAACTACAAAGCCAGTTATAGCCTTCCTTTTGATGAGGAAATAAATTAGCTATCATTTTAGATGGCAGTTCATATTCATCAA
Source organism: Ureibacillus chungkukjangi (assembly GCF_044795995.1). Classification (NCBI taxonomy): domain Bacteria; kingdom Bacillati; phylum Bacillota; class Bacilli; order Caryophanales; family Caryophanaceae; genus Ureibacillus; species Ureibacillus chungkukjangi. The sequence continues at coordinate 3,056,227 of NZ_CP085009.1, forward strand.
TCATTGTCAGCTTATTTTTCGCTAAATTGTATGTAACTTCATCCTCATTGCCCATAATTTCAAGAGCATATTTTTCATTTGTTTGTTGTTCGTCTTCTGAATTTAGGCCTAGAGATTGCTTCAATTTTTTATCAACAAAAACCCAGTTCTTTTGATGGTGAATGAATTTGCTTTGAGGCTTCTCAAGGATTTCTTTTCGTAGCATTTCCTCATCAACTTCTAGTACATCGCCTGTTTCATTATCAAACCATGTGCGTTTGCCATTCATAATTGTTGGAGTTGGGCGAACTATTTTCACAAAACCAATGACTCGATCCGAGAAGTTTTCAATATTGAATGGTTGCACTAAATCCGGGAAAAACGCTTCAGGATTTTGCACTAACATCGGAATTTCTTCACCAGTAAATATTGATTTTTGCTTTATTTTTTGGACATCTTCTATTACTTTTTTAGGAGTGACATAGCGTTCACGAGCATTTGCATGTTTGATAGAATTTCGAATATGCATCGAGTTTAAATGTGCAGTTTCCTTCTCATCTTCACCAACAATTGATAATTGTAGTGTTTCATCGTTAATAATTTGAGGTTCAATTTGATAATTATCTATGAGGTGATACTTTTCACGCTCTAAAAAGCCATCTAGCTTAATATTTGCTTGTAGAGCAAACCCTCTAACAATAGCTGTCTTTTCATAGCCGTCTTCATAATCCTCTTTTACTATTGCTTGCCAAAGTTTATAAATCTCTTCTGAGACAAAATATCGTCTGTTTCCTTGAATCACAAAAGGTAACCGAACTTCCGCAATTTGTTGGAGATTTTTATTATCTACATACAACTGCAAATCGAATTCTGGATTTGAAGCAGGTGTACCGTTAATTTTTATGATTCCAGTCACGTTGCTTAAAAACTCATTTATACCTAATGCAGTGAAAGCTTCTTCAAAGTCGGGATTATTAACTAACTCGTAAAAATGTTCGATCTTTAAGAGATTTTGTGATTCAATATACCCCTCATCCACAAGGAATTCGTATGCCCAGTATGCATGAAACCCGTCCAACTTCACACATTCTCTAAAATCAATATCATTTAAAGGAATTGTTAAGTTTGTTTTAACTCCATCTTGCTCTGTAAAAAATTGAAATTTAATTTCTTCATAATTGGTTGTTATATTTAATTTTAATATCTTGTTCTTAGGTATATTTTTCCGCTTAAAAATATTAAACATTCACTATACCTCCCAATTTAGTGCCCTTCTTAAATAATGATCAAAGTTTCTTTGCCAACCACCAGAGTGAGTTAACCAACCATTTTTGTAGACGAGGCCTTTATCCATAATCATTCTACGCTCTAAACGATATGAGGAAATTTTATAACGCTTATACTGTTCACTTTCTAGTCCTTCTCGATAACGTTTTACCTTCTCACCAAATTTCGTTTCAAACGTATCTAATTGGTAGACGTATACTGCACCAGTTCCTAATATCTCCATAATAACGACATCTGCAAAATAAAATAAAATCGTTTTTCGATCATCTAAAACTAGTGCATCTTTCATTCGAGAAATAAATTTTTCCCAGTATATAAAACGCTCATGATTTTGACTAATCCCACTGAAAAACTCTTTAATATTTTTTCGTAAAAACCATTGATGGAATCTTTCCTTCACGTCTTGATCTGTTTCTGCCCAGAACATTGGTCTTTTTATATAGGTGTTTAATTTATCAAAAATTATATAGGAAATGTCTTCAAATTCATCCATTGCATTTGCTCGAACAAAACCTGTAACTAATCTTTGAACTGTCAAATTATCTGTTGCTTTTAAGGTATCTTTAAAACGCTTTTCTTCACGTTTATACAAATCAATTGTTCCATGCTCAAAAATGTATAAAAAGATTTCTCGGTAAAATGCATGTTCTTCACGGATGAAATAATGGTCAAGTACAGCATCTATACTATTTATACGTTCTAAAATTTTGTTACCAACAAAAGCGACATGATCTTTAGATATGCCCATATATTCATTCCATGCATTTTTTATTTCTGCTGTCCAAAATTTATTATACATTTCAGGATTTGAAATATAGCCTCGAACTAATAAAGGCCAATAAGGGTCAAATATATTTTCCGAATAACATTGATGCAGTAAATGTGCAAATACTATTTTTTTCTCTTTTAAAATTTTTGAGATTTCTAAGATTATGCTAGTTCGTTGTTCATCTGCAACAAGATCACGATAAATAAACGGTAATAGTTGCTTAAATTTACTATCCAACGATTTAATCCAAACATTAAATTGTTCAATTGGCTCTGAATTTTTCACATCAGCTTGACCGCGTAGCCGCTCTAAGCTAGTTTTAAATGCTTCTTTATCATAGTCTGGATAAGGTAATAAATTTACTTTTGCAAAGTTTTCATTTACGTATTTTTTAAACGTAAATGGCTTATATTCAAAGTAAAATTTCAATTTCCATCCACCAACTTTTGAATTTCCTCAATTTTTTCTTCTTCTTTTAGACGGAATAAAAATTCAACACGTCTTGAAGCATTTGCATCATATTCCCCAGATTCATTATAAATTGGCACTACATTGCTTCGACCATTTGCAGTGACAACTTGTTTTGAATATTCTTTTTGTTCAAAGTTTGGGAAGTCATTTGCATAAATTACTTTTAATACAGAGAAAGCACGTTCCTGGGATAAATTAAGATTATATAAATAATCACCTGCATTATCCGCATGTCCCTCGATAATAATTGTAGAAATTTCATCTCGATATTTATCTTGCAGCAATATATCTAAATACTTCGGAACAAATTGTGCTAATGTTCCTTTACCTTCTTGAGTAATTTCAGAAGAGTTAAAAGTGTATAAGATATTGGTTGCTAATTGTATTGCCCCAGTGTCTGGATCAATTTCTAACTCGATATTCGAGTTTTCAAATTCCTTCATCAATGCAGCAATTATTTCACTTTTTACACTAGTGATTTCTTCAATTTGCTTTTCTTTTTCAGCTAAATCTTCTCGATAATCCAAGACAACCACTACTAAAAGTAAAACAAACACCATTAGTAGTGCACTCATCAAATCTGCAAACGACATCCAATAATTTGGTGATGAACTACCTCTTCTACGCATTAATCTCTACCTCTTACATACGCAAGTTGCTCAATTGTATTATTCATAGCCTCTGTCAAGTTTTCCTGTGATTCCAAATAAGTACCAGAAAGCGATTTGAAATGCTGAACTACTTTTGTTAATTCCTTTTCAAACTCTTGGAATGTTGTAGTTAAACCTTTTTCAATACCTGTTGAGAAGTTTTCCATCGATGTTTCTAATTGTGTTCGCGTATGTTCAAACGTAGTTGCTGTTGACTCCCACTGCGTTTTACTATAAGCAATTTGTTTCGAAATTTCCTCAGATTGTTGCTCGGATAATCCAATAAAATCTTTTAAATATGTTAAAACATCCTCATTCCATTGCTGTAAATGGGGGATTAACTCTGCTTGACGCTCTTGTAATACTTCTAACTGGTTCATTGTGTTATTTAATGATTCTGCTGTACCTTCCATATGTTCCACTACTGGACCGAGTTGTTCTACTGTTTGTTCTGTTTTAGACAATAAATGAAGGTTAGTAGAATTTGCCTGTAAATAAGCATTTGCTGATTGTGTTAATTCATTTGCTAGTTCTCCAAAACGTGTTGTGATTAGCTCCGTTTTTTGCATAAGTTGTTCTAGCATTGTATCTTGTGATGTTTTTAGCTGTTGACCAAATTTACTAAATTGAACAACTAAATCATTTGAGCTTTCCACGAATTCACTAGAGCGTGCTAGTATTTCTTGCTGTAAAGGTAATTGTGCATTTGATAACTGTTGCACTTCTTTTAAGGAAACAGATAAAGCTGATAGTTCTTCAGATGCTTTTTCATAAGAATTCTGTGATTTTTCCATTCCTTCAGACAACACTGAATAAGATTCAATCATTTGTTCTGTACGCTCAAATAATTGATCTTGTTGAGCTGATGCCATTTCAAAACGATTCATAATTTGCCCAACTGAATTCACCATTTCTTCTTGCATCATTTTCGACTGATTAAGTACGTTTACAAATTCACCAATCACTTCTTTAGTATCAGATGATAAAGATTCCACTAGCTTATCGCTTAATTCATTGCTTTGATTTTTCGCTAGTTCTAACTGTTGCTGTGTTAACTCATTTTGAGCAGTTAAATGAGACTCCATATTTGTAAATCCATTAACTATGCTTTCATTATTGGATTGCATTGTATGAATAAATGGTGTAAAAGCCTTTTCTAATGCATCTGTTAGTAAAGTTGTAATTTGCTCTGCCTGCTTAGCTGAAATTTTTTCTAAACGATTTAAGAATATTTCCTCATCATCTGCATTAAGTAATAACGATAGTTCGTTCGAATGCCAATCGATTTTTCCTTCTAGCGACAACCTTATTTTTCGATCAATAAAAATCCAAATTAACGATAATACAACACCGACTACAGAAGTTAAAAAGGCCGTTGTCATACCCGAAATTAAATTTTCAATCCCATCTCTAAGTAACTCAGGGTCTAAACTATCCAATCTAGACAAGCCAAATGTTAGACCAATAAATGTACCTAATACCCCTAAAGATGTGTGTACGCCTCCACCTAATTCTAAAATCCCCCGTTCACCAATGGCAAAATGCAACGTTTCAATACCAAAGTATGGTTCAACTTTTATTTTTTCATCTAGTTCTTTTTCTTCAATACGTTTATAATATCGTTTCCATTGCTCCACGTATTTCGATTTCGGGTTTTGTTGTTTAAACAGCTCATTTAAGGAATAGTTGTTTAAAACCTCCCCATTTTCTTTCTTCTGTTCTATTGCTTTTCTAATATTATCTAACGTTTTGTGTTCAATTGCTTTACTCGATCTATACCACCAAAGGAGCCCCGCAAAAATCACCATTTGAATAATTACATAAATATTAGTGAATGCTGAAAGTCCTCCTATTAAATCCTTAATATAATCCATCATCTTCTCCTAGCTTTTATATATTCAACTTTAATTATATATTTTTGGAAATAACTTAGAAAGTTCATAGGTTAAAAATATTATTAACATTTGATAAAAAAAATAGAGTTTATTCTAAAGTCAGTCATGACATTTCGTAATAAACCCGTTTTGCTTTTTCCAGAGGTGGAACATTAAAATATGAAATTACTTATAAGCCAAATTTCATTGACCAACGCTTCTTTTACAAAATATTTCTATTCTAATATAACAATCTAACTTTTATATGTCATTAGTAAATTAAGTTAATGACTCCAATAATAATAATAATAATAATAATAATAATAATAATAATAATAATAATAATAATAATAAGGAAAGACTATTAGAATTTTCGGCCGGGAGCACTAAAAAACGCAGGACAAGTGTGCCCTGGTAAAATTGATCGAATACCAACTTATTAATCGAATATTCGAATATCTTCTTGCTTAATCTCTACTACTTATCTAAATTTCTGTATCCTAATTTTGTAAGTATAGCGAACGATTTTATAGATTCTTCCTGTAAAGTAAGAACGATAACAAAAATTTTTCTTAGTTTTAGTTAAATATTAATAATATGCCTGTAATTATTTTATTGTATGGAGACGGCGGGAGTCGAACCTACCTTCTCCAGAAACAGCTTCTCACAAGTGTTCACACAGCTTTTTCAGGTTTTTTATAAATTACTAACATCGGTTTTAACATCGGTTTATTAAAAACGTCTATTCGGAGGCAAGTATCTACAAAGAACTATATATTCAATTTCACTTTAAATTGAAGTAGTTTCACACTTGAAGGCACTTCATTTTGATAACACGTTCAAAAACAACAAATTATTTTAGTAAGTATTTAAATAATTCCTTAATTAAATCCACATGATCATATCCAAATTCATTTTCAAGCTTTAACGAAATTACATGTAGTCCTGATTCCTTAAGAGCTTGTGCATTTCTACCGTATACATCAAATAAAATAATAAAATGTGAACCTCCAATATATTCTTTTACATAAGTAAAAATGTCTTTAAAATATTTATCTTCAAAAGAAAAACCGATAAATAATAGCTTATAAGAAAGCATATTACTTAATAACATTTTTGTTTTATCATCAGAATACATCTGTTCATAATCTTTTTTAGAAACAACCATAGTTTTGGGCCTTTGATATATACCATGTAAATGTACTACCCTACCCTGTTTTTCATTAAAGAAATCTTGTAGATTCTCAATTTCATCTAATAAAAAAGGATAAATTCCATTACGTTGATATATAGATAATGCATCATCATAATTTGTAGTAAGATAAAAATCTGAATTAAGATTTAAGATATCATTTATATTGTGAAATGCATTATCAACTTGAGTATTAAAATTTATTTTAATATAAGCCGATATCTTTTCTTTAATATTGGTTTCATTATAAGTCATAGATTCATTTATTAAGATATCAATAGCTGCAAAAATATCTCCATTATTATCTAGTAATTCTTCAAACTCTTTCTTATCTCTACCCACTAGTCCATCTGAGCAAATTTTAATTAATCCTTGCCAATTTGGTAGTCCTAATGGCATTGAAACCCCTGCACCTACAAATGGAATTACTTTTTCTTTAATAAGACTCTCTTTTAGTAATCTTAGGTTATGTAAATATTTTTCATCAACAATTTTTAGTATTTTTTGCTGCTCATAACCTTCAATTTCTTTTATTATTTCTTTGGAACGGGTAGAATATTTCGCCTTAACGTAATGATTAAGATGGTTAACTTCTTTACTACAGAATTTACAGATGCTATCTAGATTTTCTGCGATATTCATTACACTCTCAGCTTTAACACATTGATAACTATATTTTACAGTTATTATGCCCATCTCTAAAAGTTTGTCTAATATTCGCTGAATATCTTCTTTACTAAACTCAGACTTACTAAATAAATTAGTTGAAAATGTATTATTATTTCCTATTAAATCTAAAAATTCGATTATCGTTGAATCCTTAATTTGTAGGTCCATCACTAATTTTTCTAATAACATGGCTAATTAACTCCTCGTTTAATGCTCTGGTTGGAAGAAAGATTACTTGAGTCATTTGTAATCTTACATAAATTGTTGTTTGTATCACATCGTAATTTTTAGGATCTGTATGTTGATAATCTGTAAACCATGCTATACACCATTTGTCTAACGAACTTGCCTCAGAAAAATTATTATAAATGCTATGATAGATTTCAGATGAAGCAACTGGTTCACTTTTGCTTGAAGATTGAGTGGCACCTTTATCAAATTTAGATGAAGTATATTGTATTTTCGTAGGATAACCATCTAGTTTTAGTGATTTAGCTTTTTTTTGAAGGTCCTTACTCTTATACTTAGATTTTACATAAGCTCCATTCAAGAGTGATAGAATACTATTTTTCAACGATGATTTATCAGCATTACTTACTGTAATCTCTTCAGTAGTTAATTGTGATAAGTAATCATTTATGTTTTGAGAAACTCTGGATTCAAGTTTTTCAGTAACTAGCGCTCTATCTTCTCTCAATAGAACCTCATCAAAATTTTTACAGATTTCATACATTCTAAGTCTAACTTCCTCAACATCATGCGGTTGAAATTCAATTATATTTTCAAATTTATTTATTACCCAATCGCGATATGATGGAAGTGTGATTTTTAATTTGTCAATCAAATCTGGTGTATCACCTTTTTCTAAATCAACAATGTTTCTAAGTAAAATCAAACATTTTTGATTAGAGAAATCTATTATTACCCCACAAACATTATGAATTGTCTTCCCTGATTTTGTTAGCACTACATGTGAGAATAACAGTCGGGCTTGATCTATTCCTTCATTCTCAACATACTCTAATCCTAAAACAAATTTATCTCCAAGATTAGTTTCATCCCCAAGCTTGGTCATTAAATTAAATCCATCTTCTTTAATAAAAGATTTCATCACACTTGGGATATTCGAAGAATCATTTATTTCTTTCAAAATATCAATAATTTCTGACTTAAACTTTTCTTTATCAACATCTACATTATAGATAAAAATATTTTTTAAGTGATTAAACATTACACAATCAAAAAATACTTTATTATATATCTCTCTGGGAATTAGTGAGTAGAGTTCTGAAATGCTACTAGAACCAATATTATCTTCACTAATACCATGTTTATTTAACAGTGCAAAGAATTCAATAGGTTCTACATAATCTAATAATTTATTTCCTAAGAATACATCTATAGATTCTAAGTTTGTCGCTGGTTGAGATGTCATTGATTATCCCCCTATGTTAAGCAAATCCAATTTTTACATTACCAAAATTATCTAAATTTGAATATTAACATAATTTAATCATGAATATAGCTAAACTGCAAAACATCTATTCTTTTTCTTACATCAAAAAATTACTTTTAGTTAACTTTCCTAACTTAGAATTTTATATTGATACTACCAATTCTATGTAATCTAAAAATAGTGTAGCTTTTTCTTTTTTTAAATGGTTACTTTTGTGACCACTTGAAAAAGAGGGGAGCTTCACGATGAAAATCAATCCTATTGCATCAGGTATTGATAAAGTTATTATTAATGGAATCTGCAAGGAATCACCGATAAAATATGAGGAAAATCGTATTGTTAGTAGAGAAGTCAGAAGAACAATAGCAGACGGGGTGAATAAGCCATCTGTTAGCTTCAAATACGGAGAACAGGAGAAGATCAATACTTTTGAAGTACCTTTTTTCGGGAAAATTCATCAATATCAAAAAGATGGTATCATTCAAAATTCCTTTTATGAAAAAATGAAATTCGGAAAAATGTATTTTAATTCTAAGCTTGTACTTTCTAATGACTTTGGACAATTATATAAACCTTCAATAAAACAAACTACTGGCTTAATGCCATTCCGCTACGTTTTTAATCCCAATAAAGCACTTCGAAGTGGTTCTTCATTTATTAATTTTTTTAATGATTTAATCGATACAGCTGAAAGTTTTGAAATCCCAGAGCTACATATTAACTTTGATTTTGAAGAATCAATCTCAAATTATGTAATGATCTGCCTTAACACAAGCAGAGTACATAATGATACTTATCAAAATACAAAGTACTTTGGATTTCAACAAAAAGCAGCTGTTCGCCATGTGATTTATGACAAAAAAATCGAGATGCTTGCTAAGAATAAGAGAGTAGATCATCTTCCTAGCACATATCATCGCTATGAAATCCGCCTTCGCGATAAGAAAACTGTATTCGATTTTATTACAAACGATAAGAAAAGAGAAAAAATACTTTCTGAGCTTGTTTTCCTTAATAAATTTCCAACAATTGAAGAAATTCAAATAGCAAGTGGATGCACACTAATGCGTGCAAAGCTTGTATTATCGGTAATCGAAAATTCAAATAAGCTAAATGAACTGAATAAACGAGCCAAAAAAGAAGTAACAGAAATTCTTCGGAATCTCAATGTGTTGAATTTAGCTTTTGATGTAGAAAATTTAATACCGTACTACAGCATATGTGAAGGAAGATTACTTAAGGAAGAAGTTATTCCTAATACTCTAATTGGTGAAACAATGGTGTATCCTAACATTAAAGAAAACCAATATTCATTAAGCGAAACAGAAGATACTCTATCTGTTTCAAATACTTTCAATAACTTAAGTGGAGAAATTCTGGAACATGTTGTTGAAAAAGATGGGGCTTGGAATCATCGTAGACACCATTCATTAAGTGGAGAAGAATCGGAACATCAGTTTATTGAAAACTTTAATCAATCGCCTCCTATTGGTAATAGCATTACGGTGCATAATCATCTTTTATTAGTATTATTTATAGATCACCCCAATTTACCCCACTGTTCTCCTCTCTACAATTATACAGCCAGTAATGGATGTAGAAGTCCCTAATTAAATTTCTTCTCGAAGCTCGATATTATCAAATAGGTGGGCAAAAATGTTAAGGGACTAACAGAATCGCCAGCCGAAGGCACTACTCAACTTTCCTTAATCATCTATGAATAGTGTAAAGCCCTCAATTACGTCTTCCAAAACATAAGCCTTATTCATCATAGCTGATACTATTCGGTAGGAACCACATTAGCATTGTCAGAATATGAATATGATTAAATGACTGCCCTTTTCTCTCGTACTTGTTATAAAAGTTAACTTTCTTTCCCTACACAATACTAGGGGGTGGGCATCGAAAGAATTTCATATATTTCTAATGTAATATAGCTTCCGCCTCAGAAATTATAGTAAATTTACTACTTATTAGGGCTTCAAGTCAGGAGATAAATATAAATCAGAAGTCATATTCCTGCATTAACTTTGTTTCATTTTGTTGTATTCCCCTTCAAATCCTATAATGTTTAAACCTACTTCTCAAATTTTCACTTCATATACAATAGGCTAGAATGCACTTTGTGACATGACTTTATTTATTCAATGATTACTTATTTTCTGTTCTAAAAAATCTTGCAATATAATGTTTTGCCTTTAAAATGACAAATTCTATAAAAATTTTTATAAAATCGACCGAAAAAAAATGAAAATGTTAAACTGCTTTTTAGAGCAACAAAACATCATAAACCATTGATATAAAGCCATTTAGCTACTACACCACCACCAAGCTATTGAATATTTCCCTAATTTGAAAAAGCCCTAAAAAGAAGTTTGACTAATTTGGAATAAATAGCTTATGTTGGATGCAAATAAGAAAGGAGGAGACAAATAATCTATTTTCTCAATTTAGATTACATTTTAGAAGATTGGGATGACTTAGAAGATGCATGGGATGATTATGATTTCTTTGACGATTCCGATGACAATATTGGAGAGGCACTTAAATGTATGAGGGAAAACGACGGACTTACTTTAAAGGAATTTGAAGCAATTACTGGAATATGTTATTCACTCACTTCTCGATATGAAAATGGCAAAAAAAAAGTTTCTCCAAAACATAGAGAGATCATTATTTCTTTTATTGTTGGTGAATACATGGAGGCAGTAAATCTCCTTAAACAGGAAAAGAAAGGAGGAATAATTGATGACTAATTATGAATCTTTAATAGAACGCTTACTTGATGAAAATAGTCGGGTGGATACCACTGATGCACAACGAGAGGCTAATGAGTTTCGAATAAAACAAATTAGGCTATTGAATAGACCGCTTCCCCCAGTTACTCCGTATTTACGCTTCGATCCAATTTCAGTACGTCTTCAAGATAATAGTTATTCCTATTCACCTAAGAAACTCCTAGAAAAGTAATTCAATTATTAATTTAAAGTTTAACGATCTTATTATAATAATTGTAAAACCTTTACCCTCACCAAATACACCAAATTCTTTCTAACTTCGTAAGCCTCTTTATTTATTTCAAGTTTTTGATTAGTGTCAATATATCTAGTAGAGATTAAATTACTAGATCGATAAGGACATTTTATGCCTAACTATAAATAAACAATTGTCATTTGCCATATATAGCGCACATAGAATACTAAGAGTATTAATCATTGGGGGCGTTAAAAATAGAAACACTTGAACATTTGGTTTACTTATATAACCGCAATATGGCCGGTCCTGAAAACTGGAAATTAAGCGATTTTAAGAAGAAGTCAAAGCCATTAGACGTTTTAATAAAAGATGCAGTATATGGACGATTACCTAATACTCTACAAGATTCCCATCAAGCCCAAATTGAACGAGATGTACTAGGTGAGATGGAAAGGCGATTACTGGATAAAGCTATTAAAGAGAAAATGGAAAAGTGTAAAGATTTTATAGAGCTCTTTACAATTGTATATGATGAAAGTGTTCCTGGTTTTGGTTCGTTAAGTGTTTACGATACCTCATTACGATTAGGTGCTATCTTTAACATCTATCCTGAAGTGATTTTTTTACACCGTGGTGCATTAGTTGGTGCAAAGAATTTACTTGGCATTAATGCACTAAATGCAATAACTATCAACTATAATGAAGATACAAGATACCCATATATTTTAAAAGAGGATCTTCCTGAAGTACTTCACACATTAGAAGCTCATCATCTTGAGAACTTCTTTTGTCGTTTTAAAGATCGTTTGAATAAAATAAATTAAAGCGCTGCTATAAGTTAGTAGCGCTATTTTTTCATCCAATTTTATACTGCTTTTATTCTAAGTTATTTTTCATCCTTCATCTTCCATTCGCACAAATACTCGGTGTTTGTTATTTTCGCTTGGTATATAAAGAATTTCTGCTTCTTTATAAGGTAGTTCAACCACTTCATCAATAATTTTAATTATATCGTTTTCCTTTCTTTTTCTCATATCATTTTTTAATTTGCTCAAGTTTTCGTTTTCTAACTCAACTTTTTTCTTCACTTTATTACCATCGAAAATAGTTTTAGCTGCAACGGCCATATTGTACCCTTGTTTAATTTTACCCCAACCAGTAAAATTGCGAATATCAGCTAATTCATTTAATGATTTTTCTAATTTGTCCTTTTTATCAACAAATTCGTCACTACTCTGCTGCTGTATTATTGAATAGATTTTCTCAACTTCTAAGTCAAATTTATTATAAAAACTATTAGCATAATTTTGTTTTAATTGCATTCTTAGTCCATTAATTATTTCTATTTGACCCTCGATTTTCATTCTTATTCCAATCTCAATTAGTTCTGCAAACAAAGATAATTTATTAGCCTCAAAGGCAATTATAAAATCAATATCCGAAAGTTTCCTTTCTTCACTTCCCTGTCTTTTCAAACGAGTTATACTTTCTTCATGAATTTCATCTGCAGTTTTTTTATAGCTCCTAATAGCAGCTAAATCAGTAGTATCAACAAATTCTCTATTTGCAATTTCAGACAAACCTTTTCTCGCTGCAATCAAACGCCCAATGTTTGTATCATGATGAATATTTATAAGTTCTTCTAATTTCGCATCCATATCCATAATTTGAGCATTAATTTTATGCAAATAATATGTCCCTGAAATAGCTGACATCGCTTGCATTCCTGCTGAAAGAATAATTGCTGGATTCACTGCAGTACTTAAACCAACGTCAGCAAAACCAGCGTGCTGGACTATACGTCCCGACTCGTCTCGTAGCATTGTTGATGTAGTTCCATTTGCAAATTTAGACAAATTGGCTGGATTTGTAGTTGCTGTAAACAATCCATTAGGTGCTTGTTTTGCAATTTGAGCTAATGTCATTCCTTGATTTGCAATTTGCAATCCCGTCTGTGCAACGTTACCTGCCATCAATGACAAGTCCGATACAAAGACCTCCTTGTATAAATTCATTGATTCAAATTTAGCATCAGTTATTTTCTCAAAAGAGAGCTCACCACCTGTAGGATTAGAGACTACAATTTCATTTATGCTATTTAACATTTTATCTTCAGACATTAAACTATCTCCTCGACCATTTCATTAGATATATTATACACGGAAATTAATTGAAATTTTATGAAAAATGCTAAAAAGCCATATTCCTCTTACATTATTTTAATTAATATATTTTGATAATTGTCTTTCTATCTTCGAAGAAATATATATAAGACTGTTTAGTATAAGCTTGCAAATATTATGTTAAAAGGTTGTACTAAGTTAACAATAAATAAATCCTTTAAGGCCAGAGCTGCTTCCTCTGTCAAAACGCTGTCGTTTTAGTAGATTCGACATGAAAAACTACTGAAAAGAATAACCGTGGGAATGCCCTTAAGTCACGTTAAATAAAAGGTAAGGTGAGTTGAGCCGATGCAGAAAATCAACGTAGCAACCATTAGGCAAGGTCTTTACTGCTGTTTTCAGACCGGGTTGTGAGTCTTAGAGGAGTGGGAACGACTTCTTGCAGTAATGGTTCGGTAGGTGTTTCGATTGGTTATGGCCAATGGTACTTGTCATGATGTATGTGGGCGAAGCTGCATATGCTAGATAGCTAGTGATAAGTTGAAGAAATTCAGGTATTAAACAGCAGCATCATCTGGGGTTCCCTGCTTTGGACTGAGGTTATATCCTTGATAAATACCACTCCTCTGTCCTTGAATCTTTATTGATTCTTGAGACAGGGGTGGGTATTTTCATAGACAGGTAGCCCGCATTACCTGAGGTTATCAGTCCAACAGATTTGATCTAATACCAACCATGCTCTTATAAGCAACAACGTCAAAAAGGCACTCAACAAAGAGTGCCCTGACAATGCTACCTATGAAATAATCAGTTCAGAATTTCGATTTATGTCATCAATAATTCCAATGATTGTTTTAGCATCAACCATATTTTCCTTAAACACCTCTATGATGCTTCCAACAGTTTTAAATGGTTCTTGCTGCAACACCTTTTTATCAAGTGTCCCATTCTTCACAACATAATCGATAATAAGCTCTACAAACTTAGCCTGTTGAATATTGAGTCTTTGTTCAGAAAGGAAATCTGAGAATGCTTCATTTGCAGCTTGTCGATCTAAACCAACAATGCTACGTACAAGTTTTGTTATAGGTGTGTCACCAAAGTCATTTTCGTACTCTGCTTTTGATCCTAATTCCTTCCACAAGATATCTTCTAACATTTCAACATCTTGCTTCGTTAATGGTTTGTTATTACGTAATTTATAAATAGCCAATTGATCTTGATGTTCTTTCAAGTAGTGGTGAACCTTTTTGCGGTAGCTTTTTAAATCATTGACGTTGTACATAGATGCATTTTCATTTACCTCTAACACTTCATCTTTGAAGTTTGTGAAGTAAATTTTTTGCGTTTCTTTCTCGATAAATTTAACTAAATCACGTAATGCAGAACGCACTTCTTCTAATGCAAAGATATCGGCACTTTCCCAGAACTCTTCTGTTAGCACTTTATCAATAATTGGTTTCTTCTCTAGTACTTGCGGAATCGTACCAAGTTTCGAAAGTGCTTCCGCTGTCGTTACGACGCTACGTATTGGTTTTGTAGCGTTGTTTGATTGCAATTTTGCTAACTCAATCGTGTACATGACTAAATCGAATCGTTTAGCAAGTTCGTCGCCACTAATCGGTGTGATCAAAGAAGAAATATGCTCTTTAATTTCACTTGTATCAATAGCAGATAGTGCTTGCCATTTACTTCTTACTTTAAACTTGTGAACGTATTGAATATGTTGACGTACTCTGAAGTTTTCATCATTTAAAGATTGAATATCTTGCAACACACTATTTAAAACTTCTGAACGATGTTTTATATATTCATCTGTTTGGTAATCAAATCCTTGCAGTTCACGTATAATGTCCACTTTTGCGTTGAATAATCTCTCTGTTAACGTGGTAGTAGCATTTCCTTCTGTACCTTTTGGATTTTCGCGGAAGAATTCAAAGTTTGCACAGTAATCAAAGATCAAAAAGTTTTCTTTGTCTAGTCCAAGTCCAAATAAATCAGGGCAAAGTCGTGTGCCACGTCCAATCATTTGCCAGAACTTTGTTTTTGAACGAATCTTTTTAAAGAATACTAAATTAACTACCTCTGGAATATCAACACCTGTATCAAGCATGTCTACCGAAATAGCAATTTGTGGGAGCTTCTTAACAGTAGAAAAATCATCAATCAATGTTTGATAATAATTAATGCTGTAATCAATTACATCTGCATATTTACTACCTAATTCCGGGAATAAGATATTAAATCTTTGTTTAATGGCTTCTGCATGACGATGTGATTTGGCAAAAATTATTGTTTTACCAATTTTGTCTCCACCTTCAACACGAATTCCCTTTTCCATTAAATCTTTTAATACTTGATCAATGGTATTCGCATTAAATAACCATTCATTTAAGGCATGACTATCTATATCCTTTAAATCTGGTTCATCTTCAAAGGTATCTTCAAACTCTTCTTTTTCTTCTTCTGAAAGATCATCATAATGAATACCTTCTTCCAGAAACTTCATCTTTGTTTCAATCGTGCGATAGTCAACTAAATAACCATCTTCAACCGCTTTTTCTAGTTCATAAGCGTATGTTGGAACACCATTTTCAAGATCAAATATCTCATAAGTATTTTTATCGATTTCATCTTTTGGTGTAGCTGTTAAACCTAATAACATGCTATCAAAATAGTCAAATATACTGCGATACTTTTTATAAATGCTTCGATGTGATTCATCCACAATAATTAAGTCAAAATGTCCAACAGTAAACAATTTGCGGCCATCTTTCCGTTTAGCTTCATCAATCGCATTCATCATCGTCGGATATGTCGAAAACACCATACGACTCTCCTCAGGATTGTCCTTATTATTTAGTAAATTACATAGCGTTAGGTTAGGCATTTGAGTATTAAAGTTGCGATACGCCTGTTTTAACAATGTTGTACGATCTGCTAAAAATAAGATGTTCTTTACCCAGTTATGACGCGCAAGGACATCAACAATGGAAATAGCAGTACGAGTCTTTCCACTTCCTGTTGCCATTACAAGAAGTGTCTTTCGTTGATTGCGCGATAAAGCATCACAAACAGCTAAAATGGATTCTTTTTGATAATAACGATTTGTAATGTCATCGTTAATTTCAACATTCACAAGTGGCTTTTTTAAATGACGCCGATCAACTAGTAGTTGTAATTCTTCTTTATCATAAAATCCTGATGTTCTACGAGCAGGATAGCTGTCATGTTCAATATACGTTTCATAACCATTTGTATAGAAAACGACTGGTCTTTGTCCTGTCATTCTTTCTAAACAATCTGCGTAAAGGTTGGCTTGTTGACGACCAACTTGTGGGCTTTTCGAAGTACGTTTAGCTTCCACAACTGCTAATGGTTTTCCGTTATCGCTATATAAAACATAATCGACGTAACCGATGCCGGCATTGTTTGGCATTCCAGTAACTTCTACTTCACGAATAACATCTTTATCAAATACCCAACCAGCAAGTTTTAAATCTAAGTCGATATACTTTTGTCGTGTAGCAAATTCAGACAGTTCATCAACTTTAAATCCATCTTCTTGAGTATGTTGCTTACGCTTTTCTGAAAGTGTTTGACGAAGCGCTTGGTTTTCTTTCATCAGTTCTTCAAGATTACTATCTTTCGCACTTAACTGTTCATATAAATCCTGAAGTTCTTCTGGTCTCTCTCTATTCGTATCTGGATTAATATGTAGAAGGGATTCGTCAAATTTTGTAGCTTCGTAATTGTCTGAATAACAATAGTCAATCCAAGAAACAAATTGATACAAGTGATGTAAAGCTAAAACCGCTTCATCTTGTGTGATGGTAGCGTTCGTATGAACAGCAGTATTTCCTAGCTTCACGATGTATTTCATCATAGGTAGTAATTCTTCATCAATAATACCTAAAAAGTTTCGATCATGAATCAAACTCGATAAACTATCTTGATAAGGCATTTTCAATTCACTATCGAATTGATACACCCATTTAACAGCAAGCTCTAGAGCCCGTCGCGTCAAAATCGCACACGTTGCTGGGCTAACAAGCATTGCTTTTTCAGCTTCTACACAAGCATTTGAGAAGCTTATATATGGTTCCTTTGATTGTAAAAAGCTAAAGTTCTTCATGGACATAACCGCCTTGCTAATTATTTTGATTTTGATTGGTCTTGGAAGAGTTCACCTTTTAAAGCTTTTTGAATCAATGCATTATTTAGATTTTCTAACTCATTTAAACTTCTCTTCAAAGCTAATTTCGATTTATCAACTTGTTGTACGAAAGAAGCAAATTGGCTTTGAAGTTCAATTGATGGTAAAGGTACTTTTACACTTTTTAATAACGGCAAAGAAATCTGATTAATAGCAACAGTTGTTTGCATTTGTATTTGTCTTCTAAATGCTTCCGTTTGAAAAAATGTAAATAGATATTCAAAAAATGGACTTCTAATTATTGTCATAAATGTACCAAATGTCATCGGTTCTTTACTTTCAGGAATTTTTGCTACTTTGCCCACTAGCCTTGCACTCCCATTTCGATTACACATAAGAATATCATTTGCCTTAACCAAGAACTTTTCATCTACTTTTTTTGAAATTCTCACTATATCCTTAGTATCAAACTGATTACCTTGGACATTACTTGAACGTAAGACAATGATTCCATCATCATTTACTTCTTCTGGCTTATAGGTAATACCCTTTACTAGTTCAGCAACATCATTAATTTGTTTCATTTCAAATCCCTTTGGATTAAGAAATGGATCCCCAAATAAATCTAAAAAAACACTTTGTATTAATTCATCTAATACAGCAATTTGAGTTTTGCGTTTTTCTATTAAGCTTGAAGAACTATCTAGAACCTGTATAATTTTTTTCTGGATATTCTTAGGGGGAATATTGACATACACTTCATTAATATCTTTTAAAGATAAATGTTTCACAGTTACAAAAGCTGTTTTGTCCTCAATCTTTTTTAATACCGAAGGAAGTAAATAAAGCAAATAATCTTCTTCAAGGGAGTCACTATTGCTTTTAATTCTACAAACTCGTTGATTTAATAATGCCTTTCCACTAGACCACTTCTTTATTTTAAATTCCCCGTCCATAGTTATAAGTAAATCTCCATCATATACAATATACTTATCATCGTATTCGCCCTTATAATATGTTTTGATAATTCCTGAATTAACATCCCTAATTCTTATTAATGGTATTCCTTCTTTATCATCACTGAATTGTGAAGACTTAAATGCATAGCCTGAGTCAATTTGAACGCAATCACCTAATCTTACCATCTTGGAAGCCATACTTATTCAACCTCCAATATTTTCTTTAAACTATATAATTCCTTATTTATTTCTACTTCTATTTTTTCGATTTTTTCAAGAATTATGGATGGTTCATCATATTGAATTTCCTCATATTCAATCTCCTTATATTTACTAATTGACAAATCATACTCATTGTTACGAATTTCATCAACAGGTACAAAGAAAGATTGATCTGTACGTTTACGTTCTAGTTCCGATTTTAAGTTCTTAGAGCGTTCAATAATATCAGGAATATCATTTGTTTCTACTTCTGTACGTTTATCATCTAATGTGTATCCATCCGCTTTCATATCATAGAACCAAACATTATCGGTTCCACCAGCACCTGTTTTAGTGAAGATTAATACAGCAGTTGAAACGCCTGCATATGGTTTAAATACCCCACTTGGCATAGATATAATTGCTTCTAATTTATTGTTATCTATTATTTCTTTTCTAATGGCTTTATGAGCATTTGAGCTGCTGAACAACACACCATCTGGAACGATAACAGCTGCACGCCCGCCTGGTTTTAAAATACGTAGGAATAAAGTTAAGAAAAGTAATTCTGTTTTTTTCGTTTTGGCGACTGTTAATAAATCATTGGAAACAGCTTCATAGTCAAGTGAACCTTTAAACGGTGGATTGGCTAGAACTAATGTGTACAACTCTTTATCTTTATTTTCCTCTGATAATGAATCACGATATGAAATGTTTGGATTATCAACACCATGAAGCATCATGTTCATTGCACCAATCCGTAGCATCGTTATATCCATGTCATTTCCGAAGAACATATTGTTATGGAAATGATCTTTTAGGCCTTGTACAAGAAATAAGTCATTGTGTTTCTCACGTAAATACTCGCTTGCTTCCACTAAGAAACCTGCAGACCCCATAGCTGGGTCAATGATTTTATCTTCAGGTGTCGGCTTCATTAGTTCAACTATCATTTTGATAATGTGCCGCGGTGTGCGGAACTGTCCATTTGTTCCCGATGTAGAAAGTTTTGATAGTAGATACTCATATAAATCACCTTGTGTATCACGGTCTGACATTGGGATATTGT
Organism: Ureibacillus chungkukjangi; assembly: GCF_044795995.1. Lineage (NCBI taxonomy): Bacteria > Bacillati > Bacillota > Bacilli > Caryophanales > Caryophanaceae > Ureibacillus > Ureibacillus chungkukjangi. The sequence continues at coordinate 3,076,058 of NZ_CP085009.1, forward strand.
CTAAACTATCTACTACTTTAGCAAGTGTACTTGGCTTTTGAATCTGGAACATTGCATCTTTCATATACGTCGAAAATGCAGAATCTTCTTTCCCTTGTAAACTTTTAATAAATGGGAAAACTTCTTGAGAAACAACGCGATACATTTCTTCTGGGCTACCTAATTGTTTAAATTGATTCCAACGTAAGTATTGCTTATCTTTAGGGAAAATACTTTCATGCTCCAACCCTAAAAATTCAGCTTCTTGCTCCTTCGTTGTTTCCATTTCATCTAGACCTTTAATAAATAACAAATATGTTAACTGCTCAATCGCAGATAATGGGTTTGTTAAACCTTCTGTCCAAAGAGTTGTCCAAATATGGTCAACTTTATTTTTAACCTCACCTGTAATCATGTATATCCTCCTAATACTTTCTCTAGCTCTAGTATACTATATTCTATAATATAAATAATTCAAAAGTAATTATTTACCATAATATAAAAGGCAGAAATGATTGTAATTAACCATTTTCCGCCTCTTTTTTAGATCCCCATAGTGTAGTATATCTATTATTTATTCATAACTCCAACTATCAATTGCCTTAGCGCCTTTCAGTATGATGTCTGGATAGTCTAATGTTGAAAGAATCTCATTATTTAATTTTGAACTTACTTCATCATTTATACCAATTGTTTCACCCAAAAATTTATCTTTAAGCACTTTGTTCAAATCTTGAAGGTCTTTTATTGCACCATTTGATTTACCTACAATAAACAACAGGTAAAACATAAACACTGCTTTTTTATCGGTGCCTTTCGGATTTAACTTGATTTCTTCACTAAAACTATTAAAGTGCTCTTTCACAAACCTCTTTAATCCCCGCAGCGTTACGGCAGATGACTGTAATGTATCTTCCATATTTTTAATTATGAGGTTTATTATTTTTTCATTCGGCTTATTTAAACTTTGTAAATCCCCTTGAAATAAAGAATAATTTGTTGCATAAAATAACTGATAGTGTATTAATGCATCTGTCATATCTTTAGGTATCTTAATACCATTTCCCAATTTAGCTTCTGTAAATTTATTCAGAAAATCATTAATAAAATTTTCAAATGTATCAAACTTAAATTGTACTCTTTTTGCATCAAGTGTAAGCTCTTGAAGAATAACATTATTCCTACATTCTTCGATAATAGAATCACAGATTTTGATGTTATAAATTGCTATACCAAATAAACTAACTAATATATTAACCGAATTATCTTCCGCAATATATGAAAGAAGTGTGTGGCTACCAAAATCTGTAGGCACTTTTAATCTATTGTACAATTCTTCATTACCTACAATTGTTACCATATTATCTCCAATCCCATTGGTAATAAATTGGATTATTGGTTCAAACGCCTTAACTTTAACAATTATGTCATTTTGTAGACAATACCATTCAAAAGCAATCTTAGCCATCAATCTATACATTGAATCACTAAAAAATACAGATAGATCCAAATTAACTTTTTTCTCGATTTCTATTTGGTTAACATCGATTTGAGTTATATTCTTATCATTTGCATCTTTAATTTTTTTGATTTCTTCAATTGGTCCGAATAAATGCTTTCCATCTACACTACGCATCTTTTTATTGCGGAATAATTCAGTTTCTGACGATATCTTTGTACTATATTCTGTACCGCAAACATTTATTTGCGTTGAATAGGCAGCATACTTTTTGCTCTTACTAGATTTGATATCTAGTTCATTTGTGATTAAAGCTAATTTTTTAATAACATCATCTTCAAATAAATCACTAAATTTATTATTATGTTCTATCCTACAAACATTAGGGTTAATGATTTTTGCATTAGTCAATGCATCTGGTATTATATCCGATTTCGATAAATCATTAGCGTTACCGCAATATATACATTTGTTTTCCATCAAAATTCCCCTTAAATATTATCTAATGTAACCTTCAAGGCTATTCTTGTACATTATCCAACTTAATTTTAGCATAAATAACAACTTCCAAAGAAGTACAAATCTTCTCTGCTTTTGAAGAATTGTAGTTAGGGTTTATACACGATGAATAGAATTAATTTTTATTAAAAACACAAATAAAAGCAAATTCAAAAACGATGCAATGTTTTCAAATTTGCTCAAGATTTATTTTATTTATTTTTCTTCTTTTCTGGGAGAAACTAAGATACTAAGTCCTCTCTCCATACCATAATCCCACATTTTCACCCAAGGATAAGTACCATCTGGAAGATAAAATGTTCGAACTTCTAAGTGTTTAATTGGTGACATATCACATTGCGTTCCATGTTCTCTTGTAGCAGGATGAATGCCTATTTCTCGACCAGTATCATTAAAATACTCAAATTTCATAATCCTCACTCCCTCTCATCACCTTGTACTACTATCTTGGGTAATAACTTTATCTTTTCCCTTTTTGTTTTAGTTCTTCTTTCACACGAGAAATTTCATTTAACTTTTTTGTAAGCTCCTCATCATGAACCCATGTTCCTCTTAACATCTTATCTACTTCATTAAATGGTAGTCCAAAAAACGGTTTGTCCAAATCATACTCATATTTCTTTTTAGTCATCAGATTTTCTCCCTTCTTGATTACATTTGATATCAATAAAATTATCAAATGAATAGTTTTCACAACTAAAAATATACTATAGTTAATTATTTTATTCAATAACCAACTATAGTTTATTCTTAAGTTTTATTATCTGGGCTTTACTAATCCTAGAGGTGATTACTATGAGTATTTCAGAAGTAATAGGTGAAAGAATTCGATCTTTAAGAAAAGAGAAGAAAATGAGCCAAGAGGAATTAGCACATTTAGCCTCGTTATCAAACACATATATTGGCCAGGTTGAAAGAGGAGAAAAAAATATTACAGTGGAAAGCTTAAGTAATATAGCAACCGCTCTTAAAGTACCACTAGAAGATTTATTCCGATATTCTGAAACTAAATCAGTAAATAATGAAGTATTATTAAAAATTGTTGATAAACTGCACGATAGATCGTTAGTGGAGCAAGAAGAAGTCCTAAAAGTAATTGATATCATTTTAGGGTTAGTGGACAGTAAGTGAAAAATATATCGAACTTCTAGAAATAAAAAAAGATGAACAAGTTTATCGTAGTTGTCGATCTTGTTCATCTTTGTATTTCGCAAGTAAAAATTGAGCCATTTATTAATTAAAAACTGAGCCACTTAAACCTGACTATTTTCCAACCATTCTTTTGTATCTAATATTCGATAAGATGGTCCTACCATGTCCACCATGTATGCTCGATGTGTTAGTCGGTCCGTTAAAGCTGCTGTTAAAACTGGATCATGAAATATTTCTTCCCATCGATCAAATGATAAATTACTCGTAACGATGGTGGATGCTCGTCCTGCCCGAAGGGAAAGATGAGTAAATAATAACTCGGCTCCTTCTTTATCAAAGGAGATATAACCTAATTCATCAATGATTACTAAATCATATTTTTCAAACTTCAGTTCAAATGAACGTAACGTTCTTTCAGAACGGCTTTCTTTTAACTGATTTACAAGGGATGACACCGTTGTAAAATACACCTTATAACCTGCTAAACAAGCTTCAATTCCTAAACCAATTGCTATATGTGTTTTACCTGTACCTGGTGATCCGATTAATAAAACGTTTTGTTTTTCTTGAATAAAGTCTAATTTCTTTAAATGTGGGAGGCGAGAGGCCGCATTTTGCGGTAATCTCTCAAACTCTAATTCAGTTAATAGTTTCTTTTCAGGGAAATTTGCAGATCGAATGCGATTCGCTTTTGCTCGCACTTCTCGATCTTCCATTTCTTGCACTAGTGCGTGATATAAGAAATCTTCTGCTGTCTGATATTGTTTCCACATATCATCTTCTTGAATAAATCCCCGAATGCTTGGTAATCGAAGTTCCTTACACATCTCAATCATTTCTTGTCTCTTATCCATTAGTGAAGCACCCCTGTCTTTTTCGTTTCAAATAACGCCGTTATGGCTGAAAGATTTTCGAGAGATTGGGTGGTGACTTCATTTTTGGAATGTACAGTTTTATGAATATATTCGCCTTGATTAGCTAAGAAAATAATCTTTTCTGTTGTTATTTGAACCATAGGGTTCTTCTCAAGTTGTTCAATCGCTGCTAAGACTTTTTCTAGATTTTTATTTTCTTTTAGATAAATAAGTAACTCTAGAAAATCTCGCTCATTTCCAATATAATAATCTTTGTATAATTTTTTTATTTTTGTTGGTGCTTGACTCAAACATTCACTTTGAGCCAATGCACCTTTTTTCTTTTCAAATGTACGTAAGTAATGATAAATGTCCATAATCCATTGATGGATTTGCCAACTTCGCTTATGTGTCGCGATACAGGCATTTTCACTGAAAATAAGAATTTTTTCCGCACTCGCTTTTACTTTCACCCATTCTCCAACATGTCCTTCTGGAACAGAATAACGATTTTGTCTATAAGTAATCGTGCTATATTTGTCCACTCTAAATTCATACAACTCAGAGGCATCAAATGGAATAATTTCTGTGCTTACATGCCTAGCTATACGCTCTTCTAGCATTAATTCATGGTGCGTTTGGTTTTTCTTATAATGCTTGCGAGAGTTTAATTTCATGATTACTTCTGTTAGATAAGCCTGAGCTTCTTCTAAACTTGCAAAAGTATCTCGATGGGCAAATGCTTTCCGGCGGATGTATTCTACACTTCGCTCCACATGCCCCTTCTGATTTCCTTTTCTCGGTTCACATAGTCGTATTTTAAAATGATAATGCATCGATAGATTTTTCATCCCATCGGTAATCTCACGTTCTGTCCCAATAAAATTCTTTACGACTGTCCGCATATTATCGTACGTAAAAACTTCTGGTACAAAGCCTAAATAGTCAATACATTTTACATGAGCATCTTGTACGCACACCATTGTTTCGGATTCATATAAATATGCAAATCTATCATTACTATATGGTAGGGTAAATACCGCCATTGAAAGAGATCGTAATGTTTGATCAATGAATAATTTTACTTCTCCCCAGTCAAATTCAATCTCATGACCAGCAGTTGCTTTTTGACGAATAAAGACTTCTTTTTGATGTTTCTCCTCACTATTTACAAAATTTCTTACAGTGGTATAACTAATTTCAAAACCTTCATCTAATAACTTTTCATGAATATCAATCATTTTTAGTTGTTGCTTGTGCATCTGATGTTGCCGTTTATAATCATTATCTTTTAACATTTTTCGAATACGTTTCATCACCGTAGGTGTTAAAGCACGTTTATTTCCTTTGCGTTTTTTATACGACGGAGGCGTTACATAGTTATCTGTAATAGGTAATTCTCGAATATCTTGTTTTCTTTTTTCAAGATCCTCTTGGATATACTTTTTTACAGTATTACGAGAAATCCCAAGCTCCTTGGCAATTTGACGTTGACTCTTATTTTCTTGATGAAAGGCAAGTAGTACCTTCTGTTTCTTCTCCAATGAAATCACCTCTATACGCTCCTAACTCTATGAAGTTAGGATTATTTTCATATAAAAGTGGCTCACTTTTCAACTGCGATGGTGGCTCAGTTTTAGCTTATCAAATACACATCTTTAATATTAAATTGTAATTCTTTAATAAAGGTAAAGGGAATTTCAATATTCTTCTTAAGGATATTTCCCCCGAAGTTTAACAAAAACGCCTAGAGTGTGGAAGATTGAATTATTCAATTACAATACTTCGTGGTATCTTTCATCAACAGTTTTTTACTTTCCTAATTAGATTTCTATGTTGCCACATCTATCAGTTCTTGGATAGTATTAATTAATCAAAGTCAAAGAAACCCTCGCTTACTACGTAATATAATACTGTATCGATTGGAAATATCCAGGTTCCTTCTTCGTTTTTTTTATAGCCTTCAATTGGGAATTCATTTTTTTTACATTGATCTTCTATGTATTTAGTAAGAAAACCTTCAACTTCATTTATTTTTTCTTTATCTAAACTATTAGTTCTAGAATCTCGTTTTAATATTGTAGAAATAAATTCATTTAAACTTATATATGATTCAAATGGTACTTTTATTTTAAGAAATTTTGAAGGTTCAATCTGTGTTTCCCATCGTCGGTTCGTCTTATAATAACCCTGTTGAAAATAGAATTTTCTTAGATCCTCATCTGCAAAATGATTAGACTGCGAATTAAAGAATGGTATACGCCTCATAATCATATAAGGTTCATAAAGATCTGTTAAAGCATAACTATCTAATAATTGGTTTGATTTAGCTATCTTTTTCAACTTTTTATTATCTTGAATACAAGTTTCCATATCGTAGATAGCAATTGAATAAAAATATGTAGAAAAGTATTTTGTATGTGTGTGTTCTCTAAGGTGTTTTTTTATACGCCCTGCTAAATCATATGCTCTTCCTATATATAGAGGTAAACATCTTGAATCAAAATTATCTCTTGGCTCCCCTGTTGAATTTTCGAATTCCTCAGAATACTTATCCCAAAATATGTATATACCAGGTCTATCTTTATATTTATTTATACTTTCAAAATCCCAAACTTTTATATACTCGGTAGGTTTTATATGAGGTAGGAGTTCTCCACCTATTTTTTTATTAGTAGGCATTTTTTCCAAAATAATACCCTCTCCTTATAATTTTTTAGTAACACAATTAGTAATTGTGATAATGGGTTTTAATCAATATCTTTTCAAATATTTGAAATTATTAATTATGAATTCTATTATATCAAAAATACAATTACTTTTTATCCGTTTAATCTCACCTATCTGAAACTGAAAACCATCTCATATATTTTATGTTATATTCCAACTATTATTGCTAACTATATCGTCAACAACCTGGGCCAATTACTGAACAAAGCTAAACTTTTTTCCATTAAACTACCCCGATAGTAAAAAATTGTATAGCAATAATTCCCGTAAAAGATTGCCGGATTTTCACTAAAACAGCTCATTAAGAATAAAATAATCACTTATAGTGTATACATATTATTATCTTATTTGCTAACTTAATATATTCGCTCCTTTGCTCCTTTAAATATTGACTCAGATAAATTAGGAAATTCATTTTTCCATAATTCATAAACATTATAATTCTTTGAAACTCCATTTTTAGTTAACTTCACAATATGGAATCCATATTCATCGCCACATCTTGCCATGAATCGTTGGCTTTTCAACGAAAAAATCCTACCTGATTCTGATATTTCATAGTACCCTTCATATCCTTCAATCGGCTTTCTTATTTCCTCATCCCCACTGAATTTATAAACTTCATAATCTATATGATCTAACTTACTAGTCCATCTTAACCCTGAAACTTCTGGTAAAATATCTCGATGATTTCCCCAATTCAAAATATGTATGTTTTGAAGCTCAATATCAGGAACTGATGCAATGCTTTTCGAATTATAAGCTGGTTTATGTACATAAATTAATAAACTTTCAGCTAAATCAATATCTCTAGACCATTCATCATTAGTTGGTGTTTGTGGACCATGTAATCTCCCAATATAGACTTTTATATTATTAGTGTCATTTACGTACTCCCACCCCTCTTGTGATATTCTTTTACCAATTGTTTGCTGATCAGCTTTCCCAATATATAAGAGTACATCACTTCCATAGATCTGGTGTTTTCCATAAATTTGATAAATGCCATAATCTATTTCTTCATTCTCTAAAGTATGCAATTCATTTAATTTATAAGGTCCCTCCCAATCAATTTGAATTATTTGAGTTTTAGCAATTTCCATTAATCATCACTCCTATTGTTTACTAACAGTTATTTAGATGGGAATTTGAAATTAACGGTTACAAAGTAACTGGGGCTTTTCATGGTGTTGGTACATTCTTAGAAAAAAATAATTTTAATATCGCCCCATTCCTGTAATAGCAAGAACTTTGTCACTGGAATTGTAATTAGAAATAAATATTATTTTCTACATTTATATTCGTTACTTTCACCGAATTCCCTTTATAAATCAAGTGTTACTGCCTTCAAAACCCCTATTCAACTTTCCTTCAGTTTTCAAATCCGATATTACTCAAAAATATATAATCAATTTTATCCAACAAGATTGTTTTTCATGGATAAAAAATTGACATTTTTGGAGGTTTTGAACATGAACGATTTTATTTGAAATAATAAATTTTAACAGCCTCCGATTACTTAATTATATCTAAATTGGAATTAGTAGAGATTCTGCAACAGTACATTGTTAAGGAGAACAGATATATGAAATTTGAATTAGAAATGCCTTCAGGATTCGAGGAAGAATTAAGAAACGTAGTATTAACAACAGTAAAAGATGCTTTTGCTGAATTTACGGAAAATCCACATACAAAGGAATGGATGAGCCTTAAAGAAGGTGCGGATTACGCTGGAGTATCATTCAATACGTTTAAAAAGTTTAGAGAGATGGGCTTAAAAGTCTGTGAGATTGATGGTGTAAAACGTGTCTCAAAAGCAGAAATTGATAATTTTCTAAAACGCAACAGTCACTAAGTAGATATCTATTTTGTGCAAGCTTAGAACGGGGAATTCTTATTCGAATTGAAATCTATGTCTAAATATGATATGTATTAAACGTCAAAGTTCATAGACTTTGATAAATTAGAGTTCCTCCTCAAAGCTTGCCTCCGAATGGCACAGGAGGAAATTATCATGGCTAAAAAGAAATCAACACCAATTGAATGTTATACATTAAAAAACGGACAAAAACGCTATCGTTTTAAAATCTATGTCGGTGTAGATCCGCTGACTGGTAAAGAAATGCGAACTACACGCAGTAACTTTAAAACTAAAAAAGAAGCAGAATTAGAACTTGCCCGCATTAAACTTGAAATTGAAAAAGGTTCGTTTCGTAAAAAGCTAGCCGAAACCTATCAAGATGTATATGATTTATGGATTGAGCACTACGAAAATACAGTTGAAGAAAGTACATTTGTTAAAACAACTGGAATTTTCAAAAATCATATATTACCTGCATTAAGTCAGTATAAAATTGACAAGATGAACGTTGATGTCTGTCAGCGACATGTGGATGAATGGGCTAAAAAGCTAGTAAATTTCCGTGTGGTTAAATCTTATGCAGCAAAAGTAATAGATTTTGCAATTAAGCGCGGCTATATTCAGAACAATCCATTCAAATTAATAGATATGCCTAACGGTCGTAAGAAATTGAAAGCTGACGCAGAAGAACATGAAAACTTCTACACTAAGGAGCAACTCATAAAATTCCTGAAGTGTATGGAGCAAGAACAAAACTATAAAGCCTTTGCTCTTTTCCAACTTCTTGCTTATAGCGGTATGCGTAAAGGTGAGGCGCTTGCTCTCACTTGGAAAGATGTTAACTTTAAAACAAATGAGATACGTATAAATAAAGCAATTTCTCGAGGGAAAGACAATAAGCTGTATGTAAAAGACACCAAAACAGGTGATTCCCGTGTTATTAAAATGGATGCACGATCTATATCGATTCTTTCAGAGTGGAAGAAGCTACAAAAGAAAGAATATTTTGCAGTAGGAATTAATACAACTCAACCGAAACAACTTGTTTTTAGTAATGAAGATAACGACTTCTTGCAGCCTACGAAAACAAGAAAATGGCTTGAGTATATACTGAACAAGTATGATTTGCCTAAGATTACGACTCATGGTTTCCGTCATACACATTGCTCTCTTCTATTAGAAGCTGGCGTGAATATCAAAGAAGTACAGGATCGCTTAGGACATTCGGATATCCAAACTACAATGAACATTTATGCACATGTTTCCAAAAAAGCAAAAGAAGAGGCCCTCAATAAATTTGATAGCTTCATGAGTGTTTAAACGTATTTTTTAACATCGGGTTTAACATCGGGTTGATGAAATTAACTCCGATTTAATGAAACGATGCAAAATAAAAAACCCTTGATTATCAAGGGTTTTGACACTGTTTGAAATCCAATGATTTCGTACTATGGAGACGGCGGGAGTCGAACCCGCGTCCAGAAACTCCAATACTTAAGCGTCTACGCGTGTAGTCTGCCTATTTACGATTCGCGTGGCAATATGCCGACAAACAGGCGTCCTGCACGCTAGCTTGGAAATCTCTTGCCGGTGACTCAAGCGGCACCACCGACCGTATCCCACTAAAGTTGGGCCCTACGTTATCCACATGGGCGATGGATAGGCAGAGCGCTTACGAGCTTACGCTGCGAAAGCTAAATTTTGTTGTTTGCCAGTTATTATATAACTTCCGTTGATGACGGAGCCGAGACCTCCGACGCGCAGCTCAAGCTTGAACCATCCCTGTCGAATCCGTAACGTCCCCCTATATAAGAGAGATGTGTTTAAAACACATACGGCATAAAAGGCGGTGAAGCTTTAGCCTTTAGCTACTGGCAACTGTATACCTAGTATAAAACAAATTCAGAAAATCAGCAACACATCTGATTCTACCTATCTTTCTAAGATTAACCAACCAAAGAATTACACTATTCATATACCCGGAATTATCTTCGTAAAACATTAATATTGGTTTTTCGCTTTAAACACACGTTCCATTTCACGTTTTGCTTCCGCTCACAGGCTCGCTTCGCAGAAAACAAAAGTAGACTTCTTCAGAATAAGGTTTTTATTAGAATTGGTTTTTAGCTTTAAACACTCGTTCCATTTCCCTTTTAGCTTCCTTCTTCTTCAGATCATCACGTTTGTCGTAATTCTTCTTACCCTTACCTACGCCGATTAACAATTTCGCGTAGCCGTCCTTGATGTACATTTTAAGAGGGACGATTGTGTAGCCTTCTTGTTTTGTACGGCCTAGTAGCTCGCTGATTTGCTTTTTGTGTAGCAATAGCTTGCGGACACGTAATGGATCGTGGTTGAAACGGTTTCCTTGGTCGTATGGGCTGATGTGCATGTTGGAAATCCATGCTTGGTTATTACGGATTTGAACGAAGGAGTCCTTTAGCTGAACCTTCCCTGCTCGAATTGCTTTGATTTCGGTACCTTGTAGAACCATTCCGGCTTCAATGGTTTCTTCGATGAAGTAGTCATGGTTAGCCTTTTTGTTTTGTGCTAATACTTTTCCTGCTCCCTTTGCCACGAGCGACACCTCACAATCTTAATTAGAAAAGCGAAACCGCCCTGTTAAGCCCCGAGTCGACGAAAACGCCACGTCCTGTGGCATCGTCGACATGACTCACATCGTGTTGAGCCCCAAGCTGCTTGGAAGTCCCGAATCGAAAGCTTGCTTTCGACCGAGGGAATGAAGCGACCTCGAGGGGCTGGGCGGTGTAGCTAGACATTTATTCAATTTATAAAGAGGATAAAAAAGTTTCATAGTTTCCTATCACTCGATACAAAACAATACCCCAAGTGCGAGCTTCCATCACACTTGGGCTATTTGCATTATCGTTTTTTCGGTTTTTTCTTTTTACCTTTTTTCGCTACGCCCTCGTAAAACTTTTGCTTTTGTTTTACTTTGCGACCGCCTGTGCCTGATCCGCCAGAACCAGAACCACCTGACCCACCTGATGATCTACCACCTGGTCCCTTAGACTCGCCTCGGCGAGTACGACCGTTGCCACCTTTTTCATCGCCTTCTACACGGCGACGTCCACCACGACCACCTTCACGGCCTTCGCCTTCAGCTCTTCTACCTGAGCCTGCATGAATAACTTTAGGTGCGCTTTTGCGTGTTCTGCCACCATATGATTTCACCATATCGACAACTTCAAAGTCAACAGAGGACTCCTCTATTGTAACATTTGCGACGCGAACCTTCACCTCATCACCAATACGGAAGATACGACCAGTGTGCTCACCTACCATAATCATTTGACGATCATCAAAACGATAATAATCGTCTGTCATATTGCTGATGTGAACAAGTCCTTCAATTGTATTTGGCAGCTCCACAAAGATACCGAAGTTAGTAACCGAAGATACCATACCTTCGAATTCTTCACCGATTTTGTCAGACATGTATTGCGCTTTCTTCAATGCGTCTGTATCACGCTCGGCATCTACTGCACGGCGTTCACGTTCTGACGTATGGTCGGCAATTTCATCCATTCGCTGTGCCCATTTGAAGGTTGTTTCCTTGGACACATCTCCTTCTATTAGATACGTACGAATTAATCGGTGAACGATTAAGTCTGGGTAACGACGGATTGGCGATGTAAAGTGCGTATAGTAATCCGTTGATAAACCAAAGTGACCAATTGATTCAGCGTAATACTTCGCCTGCTGCATTGAACGAAGCAGCATCGTTGAAATTACTGGCTCTTCTGGCATACCTTCAATTGCTTTTATGATTTCCTGTAACGCTTTTGGATGTACTGAATTTCCTGAACCTTTTACCACTAAACCGAAGTTTGTTACAAATTCAAAGAAGCGTTGAAGCTTTTCTGGTTTTGGGTCTTCATGGATACGGTAGATAAATGGTACGTTCATCCAATGGAAATGCTCTGCCACTGTTTCGTTAGCAGCTAGCATGAACTCTTCAATTAGACGTTCAGCTACTGTACGCTCACGAAGAATGATATCCTGAGGCCAGCCATCTTCATCAACTAAAACTTTTGATTCCTTGAAGTCAAAGTCAATTGCACCGCGTTCCATACGCTTTGATCGTAGGATTTCAGCTAAGTCTTCCATATCCTTAAACATTGGCACAAGCTTTTCGTAGCGCTGGATTAGCTCTTCGTCTTTCTCTTCCAGGATTTTATAAACATCCGTGTACGTCATACGTTCCACTGTTTTAATAACACTCTGGAAGATTTCGTGCTCCACTACTCGTCCGTTTTGGTCAATTACCATTTCACAGGATAGTGTTAAACGGTCAACTTGTGGGTTTAACGAACAAATCCCATTCGATAAGCGATGTGGAATCATTGGGATTACGCGGTCTGTTAAATACACACTTGTCGCGCGATCGTAAGCTTCCTCATCGATAATCGAACCCTCTGTTACGTAGTAGCTAACGTCCGCAATATGAACACCTAGCTTGTAAGTACCATCTTCATTTTTCGTAACTGTTACGGCGTCATCCAAGTCTTTTGCATCGGCACCATCAATTGTTACAATCATTTGGTCACGTAAATCACGGCGACCTACTAAGTCAGCTGGCTTAATCTCGTCTGGCACTTCTCCTGCAGCATCAACTACCTGTTGCGGGAACTCAGGTGGAATACCGTGCTTATAGATGATCGATAAAATATCGACACCTGGATCGTTTTTGTGCCCAAGAATTTTTGTAATCATCCCAGTAGCCGATTTGATTTCATCAGGCCAGTTCGTTACTTCTACAACTACCTTATGGCCATCAACAGCACCAAGAGAGTCTTCCTTTGTAACGAAAATATCCATATTTAGCTTCTTATCATCCGTTACAACAAATCCAAAACTTCTGTTAGCCTGATATGTACCGACAAAAGTCGTTTGACTACGTTCAATAACCTTTGATACAGTACCTTCTCGTCGATCACCTGATGTTTCTTTTAAAACACGAATTAGAACGATGTCACCATTTAACGCACCGTTCACCTCATGAGGCGGAATAAAAATATCATCCATTCCCGGTTCTTCAGGTGTCACGAATCCAAATCCTTTGGCATGGCCGATAAATTTCCCTTTTAGCAGATTCATGCGTTCCGGAAGTCCATAACGATTTGCACGAGAACGTACAACTGATCCTTCGTCCTCCATACGCACAAGCGTTTTGATGAGCTCCCTGAATTCCTCTGCGTCTTCTAACCCGAGCAATTCTTCTATTTCATCCACCTTAAGTGGTTTATAGTCGTCTTGTTTCATTAAATCTAATATACGCAGCTGTAAATCATTTTTTTGTGTCATATATTTTCCCTCCTTTTTGCAATACTAAATGTACTTCCAATCGGTTATTCATTTTCCCAATCCAGCGATTGTAGAAAGTCATAAACCGTTTCATGTAATAATTGTTTTTCCTTATCAAGCGTAATGACATGCCCAGAATGCTCGAACCATTTTATATCCTTCTTTAAGGATTCCACTTCTTCATAAATAATATGAGCAGAATGAGGGTCAATAATCGTATCATTTTTAGATTGTATGACAAGAATCGGCGCATATACCATATCCAGCTCTTTTCGAACGTCTGTCACAAGGCTCTGTAGCTGTGCTAATGACGGCATTCCTTTAGATTTGATAGCCTCAACTTCTTGTTCGATTTCAGACTCTGTTTTTCCTTCAAAACGCTTGAAATCCTTTGCATACTTAAGTACTCCGTTGAACATTAAATCAGTTGTCTTCATCGTCATCGGAGAACACATCGTTACGATTCCCTTTACCGGCTCCATTAAACTTAACTTTAATGAAAAGACACCGCCCAATGACAAGCCAACTACCGCGATTTCATCGTAGCCCGCTTCTTTTAAGGTGTTGTAGCCCTTAACAACATCCTCCCACCATTCATCCGGAGACGTTTCGATGAGCTGTTCAGGTGGAACTCCGTGCCCCTTGTAATGAGGTGCGTGAGATGTGTATCCCTGCTTTTCTAAAAAGCGGCCAAGCATTCTCACATCTGAAGAGCTACCCGTGAACCCATGCAAGAGTAGGACAGCCCGTTTCCCTGCTTGAAAGAAAAATGGTTTAATTTCCGCATTACGCATGTAGTCGCCCTCCAAAATTTTCTTATGTATACAATATTTTCTCTTATTATTATAAATTAAAACACATACTTCTTGCTGTATGTGAGCTTATAAATTTATTTGGGTAGTATGTGGAGGATGAGCTGTTTGTATTAGTTAAGCGATTTGATTGTTTAGTTGCGAGTATTGCTGAGATACTTGCGAGTACCCGTTTTACTTGCGACTTTGGCTTGTTTACTTGCGAGTTTCGATTACTTACTTGCGACTTTTACTGAAATACTTGCGGACACCCGTTTTACTTGCGACTTTTTATTATTTACTTGCGAGTTTTCCCATATTACATGCGACTTCGAACCACTTACGTGCGACTCCCTACAAACTTACAAAAATCCCCTCAGCTACATAAGTTTGGCAATTTTCCAAGGTAATATAAAACGCCTAACCATGCTCGGTTAGGCGTTGTATTCTTATGGAATCAATCTATCCGTTATAATTTTACGATTGCTAAAGTTAAGATAAAGAATAAAACTGCAAGAACGATTGTTATTCTATGTAAAACTAAATCCATTCCTCTTGCCTTTTGTTTACCGAATAGCTGTTCAGCCCCACCTGAGATGGCGCCTGATAATCCTGCACTTTTACCTGATTGTAATAAGACGATTACGATCAATCCAAGGCTTACGATAACTAGTAATGTTAATAACAAAGTATGCATAACTCCACCTCCTGAAAATAGAAACTTCATTGAAAAACTTGACTTATCGCCAAGCTTTTTAGGTGATAAGCCTTCGTTGCACATATACCTATAAAAAATTTAAAACTTTTTATAAGCCAACAAGTTACAGTATAGCAAAAATAGTAAGAAAATACAATATTCTAACGCCAAATTGATTGACAAAGCTCTATCTACTTCTATTAGCTATCTCTACCATGTAAACTTTATTTCCGAATAATTTCCGATATGGCATATTAAAAATAACTGACCTCCAGACTGAATCTACTAAAATTTACCTACTTATACTTTTTAATAGATTCACTTTATTTCTAAGTTATATAGTAGTTTTTCTCTCTCACGCCAAATTAAACTAACTTTTCAGAATTTTATTGTAATTCTGACACTATTGTCATAGAATGATAACCAAACAATCGAAAAGGGGTTACATAAGAATGAATACTTTACAAAAAGTCGGGAAATTTGCCGGAGATACTTTTGCTCTATGGGTTTTAGTTGCAGCTGGCTTTGCCATTTGGCTACCCGAAAACTTCACATGGTTAGGGAAATATATTACACCACTGTTAGGAATCGTTATGTTCGGTATGGGGATGACGATCAAGCTCACTGACTTCAAATTGATTCTTCAGCATCCCAAAGGCGTGGCTATTGGTGTTGTTTCACAATTTGTTGTGATGCCACTACTTGCCTTTGGATTAGCTAAGCTTTTTGCATTGCCGCCTGAAATCGCTGTAGGGGTTATCTTAGTAGGCTGCTGTCCAGGAGGAACTTCTTCAAACGTGATGACCTACTTAGCCAAAGGAAATACGGCCTTATCTGTAACTATTACTTCTGTTACAACTCTACTAGCACCGATTATGACGCCTGCTTTAATTTATTTACTTGCGAGCGAATGGTTACCTGTTTCATTTTCAGCAATGTTCTTGTCTGTAGTGAAAGTAGTTTTAGTTCCTATCGTATTAGGGATTTTAGCGCAGCTAATCTTTAAACCACTTGTTGAAAAAAGTGTGGCTATCTTGCCGACAGTTTCTGTTATTGCCATCGTATTAATCGTTGCTGCTGTCGTAAGTGGTAGCCGTGACCGAATTTTAGAAACTGGCTTAGTCATCTTCGCTATCGTAATTTTACACAATGGTTTAGGTTATTTATTTGGTTACTTAATCGGAAAATTATTCAAGCTTGAGTATGCAGATAAAAAAGCCGTTTCCATTGAGGTTGGAATGCAGAACTCCGGACTAGGGGCAAACCTTGCTATGGCCCACTTCGACCCAGTTTCAGCCGTACCAAGTGCCATATTCAGCTTCTGGCACAATATCTCAGGACCAATCATTGCAACATACTGGAGCTCAAGGGCTTCTCGAAAGAACAAGGATAATAATCAAACCGATATTCCAGAGGTTATAGAAGCATAAATTAAAAGGATTGCCGAGAAGAGTTTTATATTCTAGTGGCAATCCTTTTTTTTAGAGATTACTATTATTCTAGAATAATTCTCACAATTTACATTACTTAACAATAATTTACACACCCTATACTCTATCTAAATAACTCTCTACTAGAATAAGAATTGAAATTAATATTCTATTAGGAGGATTGGTCATGCCAGGTTTAAAGAAAAAATGGCTATCAGCAGCCTTAGTTGGAACACTTGCTCTATCATCTATCAGTTTTGCTACAGTAAACGCACAAGCAAAAGGAAAAGATAAGAAAACAGAGGAAGCCAAAAATGTCATCATGCTAGTGATGGACGGAAGTAGTGATAACGTTAGTACGATCGCTCGTTGGTATAAGGGTGAAAGTTTAGCTTTAGATAATATTTTAACTGGAGCTGTTCGCACGTATTCAGCTGAATCTGCTGTTACAGACTCTGCCCCTGCTGCAACTGCACTTGCTACAGGAAACAAATCGAATAGTGGGTATGTTGGGGTGTTACCTTCCCTTGTTACAACACCTGGAGTGAAGCCAGTGGCAAAGGAAGATGCATATAAACCCGTTGCCAATGTTTTAGAGGGAGCAAAACGTACTGGACGAGCTACTGGTATTGTTTCTACCTCTGAAATTCAACATGCTACACCAGCTGGATTCTCCTCACATGCTACAAGTCGTTCGAATTACGACGATATCGCCGAGCAGCAGGTCTATCAAAATATGGATGTAGTTCTTGGTGGTGGGTCAGATTCTTTAAACAAGACACGTAAAGACGGGGACAACCTTTTAGAAGTGATCGAAGAGAAAAAATATGATTTCGTTACAACTCGTGACGAATTATTAAAATCGAAGTCTAAGAAAATTTGGGGTAGCTTTGCACCAAGTTCAATGGCTTATGATTTAGATCGGGAGAAAACAAAACCTGAAGAGCCTACAATTGCAGAAATGACGAAAAAAGCAATCGATACATTAAGCAAAGACAAAGACGGCTTCTTCTTAATGGTGGAAGGAAGTAAAATTGACTGGGCAGCCCACTCAAACGACCCAATCGGTATGGTAACGGACTTCCTGGCATTTGACGATGCAGTAGCAGAAGCTCTTAAATTCGCTGAAAAAGACGAGGAAACTCTAGTAATCGCTGTAACAGATCACGGCAATAGTGGTATTACAATCGGAAATACAAATACAAATTCAACTTACGATAAAACACCAGTATCGGCATATATCGATCCATTAAAAGAAGCAACAATGACTGTTGAAGGTGCTTTAAGCTTATTAAACAAAGAAAAGTCTAACCTAACAGAGGTTGCAGAAAGCTATGGACTAAAAAATCTGTCAGCTGACGAATTAAAAGCATTACAATCTAGTAAAAATCTAGGAGCAACACTTGTTCAGCTTTTATCAGCACGTGCTAATATCGGCTTTACAACTGGTGGACACACTGGTGATGATGTCTTCTTATATTCTTACGGACCAGCTCATCCAACTGGTTTAATCGATAATACAGATATCGCTCATACGATGGCGGGTGCAATGGGCTTCCAGTTAGAAGATCTATCGAAGGATCTCTTTGTAGATGCACAAGCAGAGCTTGAAAAACAAGGTTATTCAGTGAAAATCGATACTACAAACAAGAACAACCCTGAGCTTGTTGCAACGAAAAAGAATCGTACAATCATTATCCCTGAAAACCGCAATACCGCTACAATCCAAGTTGGTAATTCAAAAGTGAAATTCACTCGCGATTTCAATACGGTATCGTTCTATAACGGAGACAAATTCTTCATCTCGGAAGAAATGCTGAAATTCGCTAAGTAAGCATAAGAAAACTAGCTATGTCGCTTTTCGAGGCGCTAGCTAGTTTTTATTTTTAGTTTAAGTTGTACCTTCACTGACTGGCGGTGTATGGATTTCCCTTCTTTTCCGAATCCAATCCTCCAAGCCTCCCGTACCAATCAAAACACCTATTATAATCAGCATACAGCCCAGGATTTGAGAAAGATGCATATGCTCATTTAAAATAACTACCGAGCCTGTTAACGCAAAAATTGTGCTTAAATTGGTGAAGATAGCCGATTCAGCCGTACCGAGTCTTTTAATCATCGAGTTAAATAAGCTATGTCCGATAGCCGTTGCAAACATTGCTGAGAACAAGAACACACTCCATAGCTTTATGTCTAAGTTGCTAAAAGCTAAAAAGGATGATGGATTCATCACAAGGTTATACAGAATCATAACAGTCGACCCGAGTGTCAGCATATATGCTGTTAGTACAAGTGGCGGAATGCTAACTGTGATACGTCGGATGATAAAAAAGCTAAACGCCTGAACGACAATTGAGGCTAGAACATAAACGTCTCCTAAAACAAAGGCCGTTACAGCACCAATATCATCTACTACTGCTATAACGATGCCCAAAAAGCCGATGATAAACCCTGTAAATCTAAGCTTTGTTAGCGAGGTTGCTCTAGTAGCAACGGCAATAATTGCAGTAATTAAAGGAGCTAGCCCAAGTATTAATGAGGTTTTCACAGCAGTTGTTTGGGCTATACCCGTTGCGAGCAATGAGTGATGAGCAACAACCCCCAACAAAGTTGCAAGGAAAACAAATTTCCATGGCATTTCTTTATATATAATTTTCTTTTTCATTACAAGTAATATTAAAAATAAAGTGATACCCGCAAGGAAAATCCGAGTCCCCTGCATTACAAGAGGTGGCATATCAAACACAAGAAGCTTCAAAAGGGATACATTAATTCCCCACAAAAACATTGTCAAAATCATAATCCCATACACTTTCAGCAAGATAATCCCCCCTTTAATCCTAGCCAGAAGCATTTTGTTAGATGACTAGAAGTTTACCTTAAGCTGATGGCTTCGTTTGTAAAATTTTAATACCCATTGCGATAAAAACAAATCCTGTTACTTTGTTTAAAATCATGGATGCTTTTGTGCTGCTTCGTAATTTGTTGGTAGCCATTGATGAGAAATAAGCCGTGATGGTGCACCAAATTCCTCCGACCAATGTATAAGTAACCCCTAAAATAATAAATGGTGTGGGGCTCAAAATCCCCGAATTCGTATTAATAAACTGTGGAAGAAAGGCTAAGAAAAACAAAGCCACCTTTGGATTCATAACATTTGTTAACATCCCTTGGAAGAATATTTTTTTATTACTATGAATTGGCATTTCCTGCGCATTTTCTTTCTCATTCTTTGAAACTATTAGCTTTATGCCTAAATATGCAAGATAGATCGCACCAGCAATTTTGACGACATTAAACAAAAGGGCAGATTGCATTAAAATGACGGATAGTCCAAATGCCGCCAGTAGCGTATGTACCACTACCCCAGCAGAAATGCCTAACGCAGAATATATCCCTGCCATCCTACCTTGTGAAATACTTCGACTGATTATATACATCGTATCCGTACCGGGAGTTAAAATCAGCAGTATTGCTGCAACTAAAAACACTTCATAATTTACAATCCCAAACATTTACAATCCCCTCCTACCTTCCATATTAATATTCGATTATTCAGAAAGCAATACAGAAATTAAAGACAGAATATTGATAGGGAGCTGGGGGAATTTAGATGCCGTTGAGGTGGATGAATGTGTTTATGTAGGGCAGCTACTTGGGGCTTAGTTTTGCTTCGGGGTGTAGTTCATCTCGCTTATGAAGGGCATCTTGAGCTTAGTTTGCTCCGGGAATGCCGTTCATTCCGCTTATGAAGGGCAACCCAAGTCTAATTTCTCTCCACCATGCACTTCATCCCTCTTATGAACTGCATCCCAAGTCTAATTTCTCTCCACCATGCACTTCATCCCTCTTATGAACTGTATCTCAAGCATAATTTCCCTCCACCATGCACTTCATCCCTCTTATGAACTGCATCCCAAGCCTAATTTTGCTCCACCATGCACTTCATTCTACTTATGAAGTGCATCTCAAGCATAATTTCTCTCTACCATGCAGTTCATCCCGCTTATGAACTGCATCTCAAGCCTATTTTTCCTGCACCATGCATTTCCTCCCCTCACGATGTACCTCTCTTGCCAATACCACTCCCAAAATGCTTCATCATCCTCCTGCCGAACTTTCCCATCTACTTCACACTCTCCCCAAACAAAAAAACCACCCGATTCCATTACAGAATCAGGTGGTCATAAACCTACAGATTAGCGTAGGTTATAGAATGTTTTCAATCCAAGGTATTGGCTTGTTTGAGCTAGTTGATCTTCGATGCGAAGAAGCTGGTTGTATTTTGCTACGCGGTCTGTGCGTGATGGGGCACCTGTTTTGATTTGACCAGCGTTTGTTGCTACTGCGATGTCAGCGATTGTTGCGTCTTCTGATTCACCAGAGCGGTGAGAGATGACAGCAGTGTAGCCCGCGCGTTTTGCCATTTCGATGGCATCGAATGTTTCTGTTAAAGTACCGATTTGGTTAACTTTGATAAGGATTGAGTTTCCTACACCTTGCTCAATACCTTGAGATAGCTTGTTTGTGTTTGTTACGAATAGGTCGTCCCCTACTAATTGAACTCGGTTACCGATGCGTTCAGTTAGTAATTTGTGGCCATCCCAGTCGTTTTCGTCTAATCCATCTTCAATTGAGATGATTGGGTATTTTGAAGTTAACTCTTCATACCAAGCAACCATTTCTTCAGAAGTTTTTACAACGCCTTCACCATCTAAGTGGTATTTGCGATCTTCCTTGTTGAATAGCTCAGAAGATGCAACGTCCATTGCAAGCTGCACTTCTTCACCTGGTTTGTAGCCAGCTTTTTCGATTGCTTCTAAAATTACAGTGATTGCTTCTTCATTTGAACCTAGGTTAGGAGCGAAACCACCTTCGTCACCTACTGCAGTGTTGTAGCCTTTTTCCTTTAATACTGCTTTTAAGCTATGGAAGATTTCAGCACCGATGCGTAGAGCGTGGCGGAAAGACTCAGCTCCAACAGGCATTACCATGAATTCTTGAATGTCCACGTTGTTATCAGCGTGGGCACCACCGTTTAAGATATTCATCATTGGTACTGGTAATTGTTTAGCGTTAACTCCACCAAGGTATTGGTATAAAGGAATATCCAGGTAGTCTGCTGCTGCATGAGCAACTGCTAAAGAAACACCAAGAATTGCGTTAGCGCCTAATTTCCCTTTGTTTTCCGTACCGTCTAATTCGATTAAGGCTCTATCGATTACAACTTGGTCTAAAACTGAGTAGTTGCCCTCTAATTCTTCAGCAATAATTGTGTTCACATTTTCTACTGCTGTTAAAACACCTTTACCAAGATAGCGAGATTTGTCGCCATCACGTAATTCTACTGCTTCATATTCACCAGTTGATGCACCAGATGGTACGATTGCACGGCCAAATGCACCTGACTCAGTAAATACTTCTACCTCAACTGTTGGATTTCCACGTGAATCTAATACTTCGCGAGCGTAAACTTGTGTAATAAATGGCATAATAAATCTCCTTTATATTTGAAATTTGTTAGTAACTCTGTTAAACATCAGGTTAATTTTACTTAACGCAATGGCTTAAAATCAGGTTCCCCTACTTGTCAAAAAGTGGTTGACCTGTCATTTCCTGTGATTGTTTTACATTTAGTAATTTTAACATAGTTGGAGCTAGATCTGCTAAAATCCCACCATCTCTTATCGTAATACCAGTCTTAGTCACGATAACAGGCACTGGATTCGTTGTATGGGCAGTCATCGGCTCTCCCTCTACAGTCACGACCTCATCAGAATTTCCGTGGTCAGCTGTAATAATCGCTGCTCCACCCTTAGCAAGAAGTGCATCAACGACTCTTCCTAAGCATTCATCTACCGCTTCAATCGCTTTAATGGTTGGTTCGAGCATACCACTATGACCAACCATATCTGGATTAGCAAAGTTTAAAATAATGGCATCGAATTTATCGGCCTCGATTTCAGCAACTAATGCATCTGTTAGCTCATAAGCACTCATCTCAGGTTTTAAATCATATGTAGCAACCTTAGGTGACGCAATCAAAATCCGTTCTTCACCTGGGAACGTTTCTTCTCGTCCACCACTCATAAAGAAGGTTACATGGGGATATTTTTCAGTTTCGGCAATGCGAAGCTGCGTTAGACCCTCTCTTGAAATCATTTCACCGACAGTATTTACTAAATCAACATTTTCAAACGCCACTTCTGCATTTACATCTGCACTATAATGTGTGAACGATACAAATTTTAAATTTGTCGGATGCTTTTCAGAAAGCTTAAAGCCGATAAATCGATCATTTGTAAAGACTGTTGAAAGCTGGATGGCACGGTCTGGTCGGAAATTAAAGAAAACTACCGCATCATTTGTATCAACTGTTGCAACGGGCTTCCCTTCCTCAGTAATGACAAAAGGAATGACAAATTCATCCTTTACATCTCTTTCATAAGAAGACTCAACCCCGATTTTGGCAGATGCTGCTGTGTGCCCGATACCGTCAACTAGGGCGTTATACGTTAACTGAACACGTTCCCAGCGCTTGTCGCGGTCCATTGCATAATAGCGACCATGGATGGAGGCAAACTTCCCGACACCAATTTCCTTCATTTGTTTTTGAGTTTCCTCAACATATTTAAGAGCTGTTGTCGGACCTACATCTCTTCCATCTAAAAAGCCATGTACATACACTTCTTCTAATCCATTGGCCTCTGCTAATTTCAATAAGGCAAATAGGTGCTCATAATGACTATGAACGCCACCGTCTGATAATAAGCCCATTAAATGAAGCTTCGAGTTATTGGCTTTGGCATGCTCTATAGCAGCTAAAAACTTTTCATTTTTATAAAATTCGCCATCGCGAATCGATTTATGAATACGTGTTAAGCTTTGATATACAATTCGTCCTGCACCAATGTTTAAGTGTCCAACCTCAGAGTTCCCCATTTGACCATCTGGAAGACCTACAGCTTCTCCACTAGCAGTTAAGGTAGAATGGGGAAACTGTGCCCAGTAACGATCGAAATTCGGCTTTTTACTTTGTGCTACCGCGTTTCCGAATGTTTCATCACGAAAGGCGAAGCCATCTAAAATTATTAATGCAACCGGTTGTTTAGGCATCCGTTCCTCGCCTCCAATAGTTATAATACAGTTTGACTCGTGAAGCTCAAATCTTCACAAGCCCACTTATTACTGTGCCTTTTCTAACAATGCTAAATAAGAATCGATATCTAGACTTGCTCCACCTACTAGGGCACCATCAATATGGTCTTTTGAAAGTAATTCTTCAATGTTCTCTGGCTTCACACTGCCGCCATATTGAATACGAATACTTTCAGCTGTTTCGCTTCCGTAAAGTCCTTCAACAACCTCACGAATTTTACCGCACACGGCATTCGCATCATCTGCAGTTGCAGTTTTTCCAGTGCCGATTGCCCAAATTGGCTCATAGGCAATGACCATATGATTCACTTCTTCTGCTGTAAAACCTTCAAGTGCAGCCGTTACTTGAGACGCAACCTTCTCCTCTGTTTTACCAGCTTCGCGTTCTTCGAGTGTTTCGCCACAGCAGATAATCGGAACAATTCCGTTGATCAGTGCCGCTCTCACCTTTTTATTTACTGCTTCGTCTGTTTCATTGAAATATTCACGACGCTCAGAATGGCCTAAAATAACATAGTCCACGTTGATAGAAGCAAGCTGTGAAGGGCTGATTTCTCCAGTAAAGGCACCTTCATTTTCATAGTGCATATTTTGGGCTCCAATGGCTAAATCCGTCTCCAACGCAATATCTACTAAAGTTGGTAGGTATAGTGCAGGGGCACAGATTACTGCATCCACTTTTTCTTCTGATGGGACTTTTTCGCGTACGATTTCTGCAAATTCTACTGCCTCGTCAAATGTTTTAAACATTTTCCAGTTTCCAGCGATGATAGGTTTACGCATGAAAAAACGCCTCCTTATTTATCGTTAAGTGCTACAATTCCTGGAAGTGCTTTACCTTCCATTAGTTCAAGTGAAGCTCCTCCACCTGTTGAGATGTGATCCATACGGTCTGCAACCTCGAATTTCTCTACAGCTGCTGCTGAATCTCCGCCGCCGATGATTGTGTAGCCATCCGTTTCTGCCATAGCTTGTGCTACTGTTTTTGTACCGTTAGCGAATTTGTCCATTTCAAATACACCCATTGGACCATTCCAGATGATTAGTTTCGAATTTTTAATGATTGAAGCATAATGCTCGGCTGTTTTTGGACCAATATCTAGACCCATCCAGTCTTCAGGGATTTCTTCGATAGCAACAACCTTTGTTTCAGCATCCTTTGAAAATTCGTTTGCAACTACAGCATCAATTGGCATATGCAGCTGTACGCCTTTTTCCTTTGCCTTTTCGATAAAGCTTTGTGCAAGCTCAATCTTATCTTCTTCAAGCAATGACTTACCAATTGCATGTCCTTGAGCTTTGATGAATGTAAATGAAAGGCCGCCACCGATGATTAAGTGATCTACTTTGTCTAAAAGGTTTTCGATTACACCGATTTTGTCCTTAACCTTTGCACCACCAATAATTGCTGTAAATGGTCTTTCAGGATTAGATAATGCTTTTCCTAATACATCTAATTCCTTTTCTATTAATAAGCCCGAAACTGCTGGGATATGTTTTGCGATTCCTTCAGTTGAAGCATGTGCGCGATGTGCTGCCCCAAATGCATCATTCACATAAAGATCTGCTAATTTCGCGAAAGATTTCGATAACTCTTCGTCGTTTTTCTCTTCACCTTTATGGAATCGAACATTTTCTAATAAGACAATGTCGCCTTCCTGCATAGCTGCAACTGCATTTTCTACATTTGTACCAATGGATTCGTCTAATTTGTTCACTTCTTTACCAATTAGCTTTGATAGATGTTGACCCACTTGAGTTAAGCGCATCTCTTCATTTACTTCGCCTTTTGGACGACCTAAATGTGAGGCTAAGATTACCTTAGCTCCTGACTCTACCAGTTGTTTAATCGTTGGTACCGCTGCACGAATTCGTGTGTCATCTGTGATTTCACCGTTTTCCATCGGTACATTGAAATCCACTCGTACAAATACTCGCTTTCCTTTTACTTCAACATCATTCATCGTCTTCTTTAAAAACATTGAAGAAAACCCTCCTTCAAATAGTGACTAATTCACTTTTTGTTAACTATATACTATTTTTAGCTTGCAGTAAGAAAAAAAGCGTCTCCTCTTCTTACTACTATCTTATATCTACCATATCGTAAAAAAAGCGATGGGTAGTTTTATCCATCGCTTCCTTTACCCTCCATTATTATAAAGGTTACCCATTATAAAGGCTATACTTTTTACTTACATAAAGCTAAATATGTCATAACAAATAACCACATTGTGTTACTTAATGAGAAACAGTATGACACATTCATTTACAGTCTAATTATTGCTTATTTGTAATGTAAGAAGCTAAGTCCATTAAACGGTTTGAATAGCCAACTTCGTTATCATACCAAGCAAGTACCTTCACCATATTATTATCTAATACCATTGTCGATAAACCATCTACAGTTGATGAATGAGGGTTTCCGTTATAGTCGATAGAAACTAAAGGTAATTCATTGTAGTCAAGAATGCCTTTAAGCTCTCCTGCTGCTGCTTCTTTTAATACACTATTGATATCTTCTACAGTAACAGAAGAAGCGTTTAGCTCTACAACAAGGTCAACACATGATACGTTCGGTGTTGGAACACGCATAGAGAAGCCATCTAATTTCCCTTTTAACTGAGGAAGTACTTTTGAAACCGCAACTGCAGCACCTGTAGTTGTAGGAATCATCGATACAGCACCAGCACGGGCACGTCTTGGATCGCTATGTGGGAAGTCTAGAATACGTTGGTCATTTGTATATGAATGAATTGTTGTCATCAACCCACGTTTAATACCGAATTTCTCATCTAAAACCTTAGCAACTGGTGATAAACAGTTTGTTGTACAAGACGCATTTGAAATCACATTTTCTGATGCCTGGTATTGTGTATGGTTAACACCCATTACATAAGTCGGCATTTCACCTTGTGCAGGAGCTGAAAGAATCGCTTTTTTCGCACCAGCCTCAACATGCTTTGATACCTCTTCCATTGAACGGAAACGACCTGTCGATTCAATCGCTACATCAATATCAAGCTCGCCCCATGGTAATTTTGCTGGGTCTTTTTCCGAGAATACTTGAACTCTAACACCATCAACGATAAATGCATCGTCCTCTGATTGTACATCTGCATCGTAAACCCCATGAACAGAATCATATTTTAAAAGATGCGCAAGCTGATGAGCATCTGATAAGTCATTAACTGCTACTACTTCAAACTCACTATTTTTAATTGCCTCACGAAAAACTAATCGTCCAATACGTCCAAATCCGTTAATTGCAATTTTAATTGCCATGTCAATTTCCTCCAAATAAATAAATTTTTCTATTTAAAATTTCATTCAAGCCGCTTACAGTTTTGCCTACAAGAAAATTAATTATCCATAAAATAAATTCACTTTTTCTAAGCATTAATCTATTTTTCTAAAATGGCATTAGCTGCCCCTTCATCAGTAATAAGGACTGTTTGCTTTGTACCATCAATCTTGAAATAGGCTTGAATTGCTTTTGCCTTAAGTGATCCACCAGCAACAGCTACTATGTGCGGGCTTTGCTTGACCTGCTCGAGCTGAATCCCAATGGTATTGATTCGGTATATTATTTCGCCTGTTTCGTCAAAATAATAACCAAATGCTTCTCCTACTGCATTTTTTTCATTTAACATATTGATGATGGCTTCATTGGAGTTTCTCCTATGTGCCATTTCGTTAGCTGACCCTATGCCATGAATGACAATATCAATATCGTCATAGAAGTCGAGTACTTCCTTTACCATCGGCTCTTTAACCATTGTAGCGAAGGCATTTTCACTTAGGTTTTCTGGCAAGTATAAGGTACGAAACTCAGCACCACATTTTGACGCAAATTGTGATACAAGCGTGTTTGCTTGTAGGTTCATTTCATTCCCCAGACTTCCACGTGCTGCAATAAATGTGAGTGCACTAAGCGATTTTGTAGGAGACAAAAAGCTTGTTAATGCAGCGACAGTGCTGCCACCTGTAATTGCGACTGTGTTGTCTTTTTTAGCAACAGCGGTTAAGTATTCGCTGGCTTCTTTACCTAATAGCTGTGTAGTACTACTTTCAATATTTACATCACCAGGAACTATTATTACCTTCTTAATATCTAAAATTTGGGCTAGCTTCTTTTCCTTTAAACTAAGTCCTGAAGCTTCCTGGAAGGTTTCTTTTAGTTCTTCAAGTATTTCATACCCTTTATTGGTACAAATCATACCTTTTTGTGACGTTTCAATTAGTTGTTGATCATTTAAAATCGTTATTTCATTGCGGACTGTACGTTCTGAAATATTCAATGTATCTAAAATCATCCTTCGACCAATCGGACCAGCTACAGCAATTGTTTGTAGAATTCGATAACGCTGCTGGATGATTGACGATAGCTCAGGCACAAGCAAGTGAACAGCTTCCTTTTGACTTTCATTATTCAAGAAACACACCTACAACTTTCAGTGGGTTCATTTTTGTCCCATTATATATTTATTGTCCCACTTAACTTAAAAAAATATTCTACTCTTAGAGTATACAATTTTACGCGATATTCTACAAATATTTTGATTATTTTTTTAAAGCATCCCAATTCTAAGGTTGGAATGCTTCATAAAGAGTGACGTAGTCAAGGTTCCCATACTGAATTATTGCCCCATTTTTTTCAACAACAGGAATCATTAACATGTATTTCTCATGTAAAGCTTCATTTTCTTCTATATTTATGACGTCAATTTCAAAGGGAAAATCGCTTTGAAGAAGCTTTAAAGTCAGTAATCCCTCTTCACATAATGAACAGCCTGGTCTTGAATAATAATTTACCCTCATAATAAATAATTCCTCCGACTAAATTCTTCCTCCTTAGAATCGCAAAATTCTACCGAATAATCAACTTACAACTACACAAACTAATTTCGTACGTTTTTGTACACTAAAATCTGGGAGGAATACTACAATGGACAATCAATTCATGAATGAACCTCAAGCAACTCAAGGAAATATGCCTCTTTCAATGAATCATGGTGCACATGAAGTAATGGACGTTCATGAGGTACTAAGTGCTGCAATCGGTGGAATGAATACATTTATCTTCTTCCGTCCTCATGTACAGGACCAAGAGCTTCTAAATATTTTGGACAGACAATATGCATTCATGCTAGACGAGTATAATATTACGGCTGAATGCTTCAAAACTGGACAAGATCCAAGTCACCCTACTCGCTCTTACAAAATGCAAATGGGTAATGATACAAACTATGGTTTAACACCGAGCCAGCCTAAAAAACCAATGACGTCAGCTAACGAAATTAATGACGGTATTATTTCAGGTTTCTTGATGAACGCTCACAAAATGGGAGCTACAGGTAAAACAACTGCAGCACTTGAATCGACAAACCCAGTTGTTCGTCGAGTTTTACAGGACTCCATTCAAAATTGTATTGAAATGGCATACGAGTTATCTCTTTACCAAAACAAAAAAGGCTACTACCAAGTACCACAGCTTTCACCAGCAGACATGCAAACAATGTTAAATATGTATGGACAAGCTGAAAAAGCTAAGGATATGCCTAACTAAGTTAGATAAAAACAAAAGGATCCATTTGATGTAATCTTGCATCAAATGGATCCTTTTCGATTTTACAATATTTTCCCTAAAAATGCTTTCGTTCGCTCGTTTTGCGGAGCATCGAAAAGTTTTTCTGGTTGGCCTTGCTCTACAATATAGCCACCATCCATAAACACTACTCGATCTGCTACCTCGCGAGCAAATCCCATTTCATGAGTTACAACTACCATCGTCATTCCCTCATGCGCTAATTGCTTCATAACATCCAACACTTCTTTAACCATTTCAGGATCTAGTGCAGATGTTGGTTCGTCAAATAGCATCACTTTCGGCTTCATCGCTAGGGCACGAGCAATAGCTACACGCTGCTGCTGTCCCCCTGAAAGTTGCTGTGGATAGTTATACGCCTTTTCACGAAGTCCTACCTTATCCAACAATTCTAAAGCTAAGTTCTCTGCTTCACTTTTTGAAAGCTTTCGAATAAACATCGGAGCCATTATAATATTTTCAATAACCGTCATATGCGGAAACAAATTAAACTGCTGGAACACCATTCCAACCTCAGTGCGTATTAAGTTGATGTCTGTTTTAGAATCATTGACTTGAACACCTTCGATATAGATCGCTCCATCTGTAATTTCCTCTAGTAAATTAATACATCGTAAAAACGTACTCTTACCAGAACCCGAAGGACCAATCACGCAAACTACTTCTTTTTCACGAACTTCATAGTTAATCCCTTTTAAAACATCTAATTTCCCAAAGGATTTATGTAGGTTCTCTACTTTAATCATACATCAACCCGCCCTTCTCGCTTTTTTCGCGGATTGTAATCGATGCTAAATCGTCTTTCAATGAATGCTACTAGTTTCGTAATGATAAAGGTTAATAGTAAGTATAGAACTGCAGCTACTAAGTATGGCTCCCAGAAACGGAAATGTGCACCTGAGACTATTTTTGCTGCATATAAAATATCATTTGCTGCAATAACTGTTACTAAAGAAGAATCCTTCAATAACGCGATAAATTCGTTTCCTAACGGTGGAATCATTCGACGAATTGCTTGTGGCAAAATGACTCTTCGCATCGCTTGCCCATGTGTTAGACCAAGGGAACGTGCAGCCTCCATTTGTCCCTTATCAATCGATTCAATCCCTGCACGGATAATTTCCGCATTATAGGCCGCACTATTTAAAATAAGGGCCGTAATCCCCGAAACCATAAAGCCAAATGATTGACCGAAAACCGTGGGTATTAATGCCAAATGGATGATTAAAATCTGCACAAGCATTGGGGTACCACGGAAGAGATCGACATAGAGCTTACATGGCCAATAGAGCCATTTTCTCTTTGATGTCTTTCCTAAACCGAGAAATACCCCAAAAATGATTCCACCAATATAACCGCAAATTGTTAATACGATCGTCACCCAAATACCATTGATAAAAAACTCACGGTAGTCCCAGATCAAATCCCAACGCATATCTAAGAAGTCCATCTGAAACCCTCCATCTAATTATTCGATTTCTTGCCCTGTAATTTCAGCTAGCTTTCCGCTTTCCTTCAGCTTTTGGATTCCTTCATTTAAAATATCCAGCACTTCTTTATTCCCTTTTTTAACCATTAATCCATAGTATTCTTTTTCAAAGCTATCATCTTCAATAGATTTTAGTTTCGATTCTGGATTATTTTTTATATATTCAATAATTACTGCGTTATCGCCAATTACAGCATCAACAGTACCGTTGATAAGCTCTTGAATAGCAACTGGTGTAGTTTCGTAAGGTTTAATATTTGCACTAGTTTTCCCTTGTAGGTCTTGGGCTGCAAAATGTCCCGTAGTATTCATTTGAACACCGATCTTTTTATCAGCTATATCTTGTAGAGATTCAATATCAGATTCTTCCTTTGTTACGATTAATTGTGTAGCCTCGTAATAAGGCTCTGTGAAATCATAAGTTTCCTGACGTTCTTCAGTAATAGTAATGGCAGAAATACCTAAATCCACTTCGCTGTTGATCAATTGTTGGAATAAAGGATCCCAACCTACATTGTTAATTTCAAATTCAACGCCCACTTCTTCACCGATGGCATTCACAACATCCACATCAATACCAACGATATTTCCTTTGTCATCAAAGGATTCAAATGGTGCATAGGCAGCATCTGTTCCAACTTTTAGTGTAGTAGTTCCTTCTCCATCCTCACTTGCTGAACCATTTGTCCCTGTTTCTGATGCTCCACATGCAGCTAAAATAATGGAAGCCGCAGCAATGGGTGTAATTAATGAAAATAATTTTTTCTTATTCAACACTGATAATTCCCCCCGAACTCTATTTATCTTTCTAATTCCATAATTCAGATTATTCATAAAATCAGAAAATATATTTACAATTATATAAACTTCACAATATTTAAACAACATAAAATTTTCTAATAAAATTACGGAATGTTACATAGATATGTGAGGTATGGAGGATATGGGGATTAGTGAATATAACTGAAGCCAATTTCGAAGCTAGGTTTTCCTTCTCCACAAAAAAAAACAACCCGAAAAGTTTAGTTAAACTTTTTCGGGTTGTTCTTTTTCTTTATGTTTTCAAACCTTAAACTAAAACACTTGATCATAACTCATAAAAATTTTATATGAAAAGATTGGTAATATTAGTTTAAAGAGAATGAATTTGGGATAAAATGAATTGGTACAGTAATTGCATTTTATCCCGTATTTTTCATTCCCTCTGGATTCTATCAGGCTGCTAAGCTAATAGATCCATGGAAGGTCTACCTTATTAAAATCATAGTTGAAGCAGTAAAATGGCGCCCTCGGAGGGAATCGAACCCCCAGCGGAAGAACCGGAATCTTCTGTGTTATCCATTACACCACGAGGACATCTTATAATAGAAACTTACTCGTAACGCTTTTGAAAATAGAAATTGTTCTTCATTTACATAACTGATAATGCTTTAGGACATAACGCCGATTGTAAAATACGACTTTTCTATTATACAAATGTATACAACGTAATTCAACTATTAAATTGAAGATATATTTGATTATATTGTGTCTGTTTTGTGCAGTTTTTCATCAGATTTTTTCGATAAATAGGGTAGAAATATTAACTTCTATGCTTTACTTCTTATTTAATAATTAAGTCATAGAATAATAGCGGATACATACTGCAATATTTTAGTAAAGGACAGTGTTTTATATTTGACCTTCCTTGACTATTCTGTGTATGATATGTGTACAGCTAAAAGGAATTCTTTTAGCACCAAGTTAACGAATAAATCTTTTTAAGGAGGATTTACAATGAATTTAATTCCTACAGTTATTGAACAAACAAGCCGCGGAGAACGTGCATATGACATTTATTCTCGTCTTCTAAAAGACCGCATCATTTTACTAGGTAGTGCTATCGATGATAATGTGGCAAACTCTATTGTTGCCCAATTATTATTCCTAGCAGCAGAAGATCCAGATAAAGATATTTCTTTATACATCAACTCACCAGGTGGATCAATTACAGCTGGTATGGCAATTTACGATACAATGCAATTTATTAAACCACAAGTTTCAACAATTTGTATCGGTATGGCTGCATCAATGGGTGCTTTCTTACTTGCTGCTGGTGAACCAGGTAAACGTTTTGCTTTACCAAATGCAGAAGTAATGATTCACCAACCACTTGGTGGAGCTCAAGGTCAAGCTACTGAAATTGAAATTGCTGCAAAACGCATTTTATTCTTACGTGATAAATTAAACCAAATCTTATCTGATCGTACTGGTCAACCAATAGAACGCATTTCTAAAGATACTGATCGTGATAATTTCATGACTGCTGAAAATGCAAAAGAATACGGTTTAATCGACCAAATTATTAATCGTGTTGAAGATAAATAAAAACATTAATGGTGAAGAGGATTCATTTCCTCCTCACTATTTTTTTTGCTCTGTTTGCTAAAACTGAATGTTTCTTTGTATGAGAAATAAAGGGAAAAATTCCTCTTAAATTGGTAATTACTCGTATTTTCTTTTAAATAGCGGGAGTTTTTCCGCTTATAGTGGTTAAATCATTGGATTTCCTCTAATTTTTAGCAGATAATCGAACTTTTCCCTCTTATATCTGCTTTTAAAAGGCTTTCATACTAATTAGCGGAAAATTTTCCTCTTATATCCCCACCTAAAAGGCTATCAGAATAATTAACAGGAACTTTTCCTCTTATACCACATCTAAAAGGTTCTCCTACTTTCACCTAGAATCCCCTCTCATCAGCGCTTAAAATCACCATGTATCAAAACAGAGTTTAGAAAAAAAGGAATCTCATTGTTGTGAGATCCCAAAAGTTTGCGAGCGTTTACAAATGATGATAGCTTATTCTTCTCTTTGAATAAGTGAAACTAGTCCTTCTACAGCTTCTTGTTCGTCTTTACCATCAGCGATTAGAGTAATCGTTGTTCCTCTTGCTATGGCTAAACTCATAATACCCATAATAGACTTTGCGTTTACTTTTTTCTCATCCTTTTGTAAGTACACTTCTGATTTGAAGCGATTGGCCTCTTGAACAAACAATGCTGCTTGTCTCGCCTGCAAACCAGATTTTAATTTCACTTCCACATTGGTTTCAACCATTTTTGATACTCCCTTTCAAACCGTTCATCTATATACATTTATCTTATCTAAATTGTATGAAAAGAACAATGATAGAATCCTACAATTTTTGAAAACTTCAGTAAAATTTGGATTTTTCATGAATATTCACTAATTTCCGAGTGTTATTTAATGGTTTCTCCACGTCTTAGACTGTCTGCAATTTCATCGATTTTACGTAATCGATGGTTGACTCCTGACTTACTTACTGCACCTGTAGATACCATTTCACCAAGCTCTTTTAGTGTAACATCCTGATATTCAACTCGAAGCCGAGCAATTTCTCTTAGCTTTTCCGGTAGCTGGTCAAGACCAATCGAGTTTTCTATAAAGCGAATATTCTCGACCTGACGAATAGCTGCACCGATTGTTTTGTTTAAATTGGCGGTTTCACAGTTTACGATACGGTTTACACTGTTTCGCATGTCACGCAAAATTCGAACGTCCTCGAATTTTAGCATAGCTTGTACAGCCCCAACTATCCCCATAAAATCCGAAATTTTTTCCGCTTCTTTTAAATAAGTTACAAACCCTTTTTTACGTTCAATGGTTTTGGCATTTAAGTTGAATTTGTTCATCAAATCCGCTAATGCTTCACCATGCTCTTTATATAGTGAATAAATCTCTAGATGATACGCTGAAGTTTCAGGGTTGTTTACAGAGCCACCTGCTAAAAACGCACCACGTAAATAAGCTCTCTTCTGATCTCTATTTGAAAGCAATGAAGTAGAGAGAGAATGATTTAGCTGAAAATCCTCAGATAAAATATCTAAATCTGCTAATATTTCACGAGCACCGTCACGAACACGGCAAATGTAAACATTATTTTTCTTTAAGCGCATTTTTTTTCGAACTAGTAATTCCACATTATATGGATATAGTTTTTTTACAATTGTATAAAGCCTTCTTGCAATTGCAGCATTTTCAGTCTGTACATCTAGACTGAGCTGTCTATTTGTAAAGGATAATGTTCCATTCATACGAATAAGTGCAGATACCTCTGCTCTTAAACAATTATCGTCTGTTTCTAGTTGCGTTAATTCCTTTTTCGTTTCGGAAGCAAATGACATCTTTTTCCCCCCTTTCACTATGTATGAAAACTATCATACCACACATTCAAACCGTAGAACCTTGTATGTTTTTTACATTCTCGTCAGTGTATATTCACTAAGCCACTTAGCAATTTTATTTGACTCATGGCGAACGACGCCAGATTGTATCGTAGCGATTTCTTTTTTTATGACTTCAAGACCCATATTTTCTAGCTTTTCGATATCAAACAGCACTGGCTCAGCATTCTCTTCTTTATAGTTTTCTTTAATAGGTGATGGCAATTCTATATCATTGACCAAGATAGCATCAAGGCATGGTTTTCCTACATGATCATAAATTGCCTGAACATGATCTGTAGCTCTATAGTTCAAGGTCTCACCTTGCTGTGTCATGAGATTGCAAATGTAAATTCTTTTCGCTTTTGCTCTAACTAGTGCTCTACCAATTTGTTTTACTATTAAATTAGGAATAATACTAGTATATAAGCTTCCTGGCCCCACTAGAATTAAATCAGCCTTTTCAATTGCACGAATTGCTTCCGGAAGCGGTTTCACATCACCTGGAACTAAAAAGACACGTTTGATCGGCTTTTTAGAATTAGGAATTTTCGACTCCCCTTCAATAATAGAGCCATCTAATAATTCCGCGTGCAAAGCGATTTTCTTATTTGCTGCTGGGATTACTTTTCCATGGACCTTTAATACTTTACTCATTTCTGCGATTGCATGGCTAAAATCACCTGTAATATCAGTTAAAGCAGTTAGCATTAAATTTCCTAAAGAATGGCCACCTAAGTCATCTGACTCGGAAAATCGATACTGAAACATTTGCTCAACTAATGGCTCTGTATCAGATAATGCGGCAATTACATTCCGAATATCACCAGGTGGCGGAATATCGTAGTCATCACGAAGGCGACCTGAGGATCCTCCATCATCTGCAACTGTAACAATTGCAGTAATGTCGAATGGATAGTTTTTCAATCCGCGCAACATCGTAGAAAGACCAGTCCCCCCTCCTATAACTACAATATTCGTTTTTTGTTTCTTCATGCTGTCAATCCTTTCTGCGATTGATATCTCGGTGAGTAATTGCCGTTTGATAGCTATCACTAAATAGCTTTCCATAGTATTCAGCTAACGTTACGGAACGATGCTGCCCACCTGTACAACCAAAAGCAATTACCAGCTGGGATTTTCCCTCATTAATATATTGTGGAATCATAAATTTAAACAAGTCAGTTAGCTTTACGATTAACTCTTGGGCTTCTTCCTGTGCTAATACATAAGAGGATACCTCTTCTTGTAGGCCCGTTTTTGGACGCAGCTCTTCCACGTAGTACGGATTTGTTATAAACCGAACATCAAAAACAAGGTCTGCATCAATTGGCACACCATTTTTGTAACCAAAAGACATCACATTGATAGAGAATTTCGGGCTACTAGAAATCGAAAACTCTTTACCAATACGTTCTCTTAGCTGTCTTGGTTTCAATTGAGATGTGTTGTAAACAAATTTGGCTCTACCCTTTAGCTCACTCAGCATTTCTCTTTCTTTTTTGATGCCTTCAAGTGGAGCTCCCTGTGGTGCAAGTGGATGGGATCTACGCGTTTCTTTATAGCGTTGAACTAGTGCCTCATTTTCTGCATCTAAAAATAGCACACGTGTATTAACATATGCTTCTTTTTCCAATATGTCTAGGGCATCAATAAGGGAGTCAAAAAATTCTCCTCCACGCATATCCATTACAGCTGCAATTTGAGTAATATTACGTTCTGATTCCTTCATCAACGCTAAAAATGTTGTTAATAATGCAGGTGGCAAATTATCAATGCAGTAATATCCTAAATCCTCAAAGCTTTGAACAGCTACTGTTTTTCCAGCTCCAGACATTCCTGTAATAATGACTATCTCATGTGTAAAATCTTGAACATTACCCATGTGACCATCTCCCCTTTTTTAAGTCTCGCTTGACGTTTGAAACCTTTGATCTATTAAATCAAATTCTGTTGTATAAGTAAATGTACCATATTGAATGCCTTTGTCTAAGGCAGAAAATAACAAGTTTCTACGATCGCCTTCAGCCATTGGCAGCTTGTGAAGAGCTTCGATTGGGTGCCATTCTAGGACGCCTTCTCGCGTTTCTTTAAAAGGTTCTCCCTCAACGCCATATGTAACAAATGTATAGAGCATCCATTCATCAACGACTTCTTCGCCGTCCTTGATAATCATTGTATAGACGCCTTTTAAATGTGGACTCTCTGGCGTTAAGTTTGTCTCTTCTTTAAATTCTCTTTGTGCCGCTTCAAAGATAGATTCGCCGCTTTCCATCTTACCTCCTGGAGCAACATACCAACCTCTTCTTGGTTTTTGGAGAAGTAGAACCTTCCCATCTTGAATTGCTAATAAGTTTGCTATTCGTTGCATAACAACCACCTCAAATCTTTTGTTACTCCTATATATGTATTATACCTTATCAAATAGTCATTCGCGTAATAGGAAAGCCTAGATTAATCTTGATATTGAACTTAGCATAAGTTTCAAGATAGTTGGTTTACCTTAAGAACACACAGGCTAACTTCCAAGCTACGACATAAAGTCGGAAAGTTTAGAAGTTATTTTCCGATAAATCAATCATCGTCCGCGAAATTTTTCCACAAAAAAAGTTGCTTCCCAAATTGATGGAAGCAACTAAAAACTAAAAAAAGGGGGGTTAAAGCTTATGTCCCTATTATAGCTAATTTTTATTGCAAGGAGGTTACAAAAGAGTTAAAACCATATTACTTCTGGTTAATTTTCTCAATAAGTTCCTCTACATAGTGCTGTGCAGTTTGAGCTGCGATACTACCGTCGCCTGTTGCTGTAACAATTTGGCGAAGCATTTTATCGCGAACATCACCAGCAGCAAAGATGCCTTTTACTGACGTTTCCATTTTATCGTTCGTTACGATATAGCCATTATCATTTAAAATACCTAGGTTTTTAAATGGTGCTGTTAATGGTACCATTCCGATATAGACAAATACTCCGTCTGTTTTGAATTCCTGCTCACTATCATCAACAGTTGAAACAAGTGTTACACTTCCAACCTTGCCATCTTTTTCGTTAATTTCTTTCACTGTGTGATTCCAAATGAAATCGATTTTCTCATTTGCAAATGCACGGTCTTGTAGAATTTTTTGTGCACGAAGCTTATCGCGACGGTGTACAATCGTTACTTTGTCAGCAAAGCGAGTTAAATATACGCCTTCTTCAACTGCCGAGTCTCCTCCACCTACAACAACAAGGTGTTTTTGCTTGAAGAATGCGCCATCACAAACTGCACAATAGCTTACGCCGCGTCCACCAAGCTCTTTTTCGCCTGGAATACCCATTTTTTTATACTCTGCACCTGTTGTTAGGATAATTGAACGTGTTTTATATTCCTTCGAACCAGCTTTGATCACTTTATATTCTTCACCGTCAATAATTTCGGCTACATCACCATAAGCATACTCTGCACCGAATTTTTTGGCGTGCTCGAACATTTTAGTTGAAAGCTCAGGGCCTAAAATTGTTTCAAATCCAGGATAGTTCTCAACTTCTTCTGTGTTGGCCATTTGCCCACCAGGAATTCCTCGCTCGATCATTAAAGTAGCTAGATTCGCACGTGAAGCATACACAGCTGCCGTCATTCCAGCAGGACCTGCACCGATTATTATTACGTCATAAATTTTTTCTTCAGCCATTTAAAAAGCCTCCCCATAGAAAAAGCGTTTGTATATTCGCTTCTATTTATCTTGAATATACTAAAACGCGCTTAAGTATATTTTATCTTTTTAATCCTAGGACAATCTGTTCGTAACTTCAACTTTATTGCTTACTAATCAAATGGAAGATATTCGATTAACTCTTCAACATACTTCGTTAAGGTTGCAGTTGATATACCGAACTTAAGTGCATAGTGCTTTTTTGTCACCTTTTTACTATTAATAGTTGAAAAGAACATATACTCTACCGCCGCTGCCAATGCTTTAATATTTTTAAATTGGTATTCAGCCTTTAATGCACGTTCACTTAACACAAACCACATTTGGAATAGATATTGGACTTCTAATGTGATTGTGGCTGTGCTTTTATAAAGCTCCTCTGCCACTTCCATGGAACGGACAAAATGCTTTTCCATTTCATTTACTTCATCAAATTCATGTCCAAGTGCATAGGCTAAGCATAGTTTTTCAACCCCACTATATTTTGTAAGATCGATAAGCTTAGGATGTGCAATAATCTCTTGCTTATAAGCTGACTTACTTAATAGGAAAAATCCAAACATGCGGTGAGTACTATATTTACTTACAATCTTTTCGATGATAAATTCACGGTTATTTTCTAAGGATTCCTCGTCTGTTTCCTTTTCCACATCTATCCACGGCTCAAACCCGTCCTTTGATGGGTCAAGATCGACAAGGATTTTCCATGCTTGCTTACCTTCTTCAACATGACCACTAAAATAGGCAGCCTGTGCTAACCAAAAGTAAAAGCCAGTGTCTCCGGCAAAGCCTTTTTTCTTCATGCTTTGAAGCCATTTATAAGCCATTTCGTACTCACCGATTAAAGCTAATGTCGCCCCTAGCTTATAGCGGTTTTCCCAGTCATAGGGATTGATTTTCTTTAGCATGTCAATGAGCTGTGATAATTCCTGATCATCCTTCTCATAATATGCAATGACTGTTAAATTACAAATTGCATGTAAGTTTCCTAAATTCTCACGAAGAACCTGGTGTAGCAAAGCTTTTGCTTGCTCTGCTTCTTCTATATAAAAATAAGCTAAGGCTAAATTATTGTAGGCTGGCCATAAGTCAGGGAAGCGTTCAATTAACTGCTCAAGCACTTCAATTGCCTGGTTAAATTGACCGTTTTCCATCAAGCGACGCGCTTTTTCCTGAGCGACTAATTTTTCAGAGTCTTCCTCATTTAATGGCTCTTCCTCATCGTGTTCATATTGAACAAATTCAATAATTTCCTCGGCCTCATCAACATACATTCCGTCCGGTTCCATCTCGAGGTACATTTCCGCATACTTTTGAGCATCACGAATCATCCCGATACAGCCTGAAACCTCCGCCAAAAAAAAGACGTGCTCTGGTTCACTTGGCTCTATGCTATAAGCAGTATGAATCAATTCATACGCCTTCTCAAAATTTTGAGCCTCCATTTCCAAAATCCCCAACTGCATCAACACATGGGCATCATCTGGACTTAGTTCGGCTGCTCTCTTCATATATTTATACGCTTTATCCATTTGGTCTTTATCCATGGCTTTGAGCGCTTTATTAAAATAATACTCACCGTTTGGAATAAACGATACAACATTATTAAGTTTTTCTTTTTGACGTTGATTTTCCAAAGTACATCCTCCGACCTAAATTCATTACACCTTGGCGTAATTACGTTGCTTTGTCATAGTAAAACATCGCTAAAACAAAGCAAAAGGAACGCATAGTACGTTCCTTAGACAATTAAACTTATTATAACATAATTACGTAATACGTCATTATTTAAGTATTGCTTTATCCCTAAATAATCCTCGCTTTAACTGTAAGAAATCAGGTTCATTTTATTGATTATTTTTTGTACTTGCTCTCTTTTCGTCATGTCTTGATTTTAAAACTTCTAGAACTTCATAGACATCGATTTTTTGTTCCTGTAGAAGCACTAATAAGTGGTAAATTAAATCAGCAGTCTCCCACTTCACTTCCTGGGCATCACGATTTTTTGCCCCAATTACTACTTCTGTTGCTTCTTCACCGACTTTTTTACATATCTTGTCGATACCCTTTTCAAATAGATATGTAGTATAAGCACCCTCTGGCATATCATTTTCACGCTGGCGAATGATATTTACTAGCTCAGGAATAATATCTACTGATCCTACGACGTCGTTTTGAACAATTGAATTTGTGAAGCAAGTAGTCGTTCCATTATGACATGCTGGCCCGGCCGGCATTACCTCTACTACTAACGCATCCTGATCACAATCTGATTTTATAGACACTACCTTTTGAACATTTCCACTTGTTTCCCCTTTATGCCAAAGCTCTTGTCTTGAACGAGAGTAAAACCAAGTTTCCCCTGTTTCGATTGTTTTTTGTAGTGATTCTTCATTCATATAAGCAACAGTTAACACTTCTTTTGACTGTGCATCCTGAACAACTGCTGTTATTAAACCTTTGTCGTCGAACTTTAAGCCTTCTATCATCTGACACAAACCCCTTTTTCGCGTAACACTGATTTCACTTCAGCTACACTTGTTTCTTTATAGTGAAATATTGATGCTGCAAGTGCTGCATCTGCATCAACCTCTTGTAATACCTCAACAAAATGCTCTGCGTTTCCAGCTCCACCACTTGCAATCACTGGTACCGTTACAGCATCACGAACTGCCTTTGTTAAAGCTAAATCAAAGCCTGTTTTTTCGCCATCCTGATTCATGCTTGTTAGTAAAATCTCGCCTGCACCAAGACGTACCGCTTCTTTTGCCCATTCAACTGCTTGCCAATCTGTTTTGTTGCGGCCCCCGTGAGTATAGACCATCCAAGTGCCATCTTCCTCAGAATATCTCGCATCGATTGCTACCACGATACATTGCGCTCCAAAGAAATCAGAGCCTTCTTTTATCAGCTCTGGGCGTTCAAGCGCTGAGGTATTCACTGATACTTTGTCTGCACCTGCACGAAGAATTCGTTTCATATCCTCTAAAGTACGGATACCCCCTCCAACAGTAAAAGGTATCGCTAGGCTTGACGCTGTTTGACGCACCACATCAACCATTGTTTGGCGACCTTCATGGGAGGCAGAGATATCTAAGAAGACAAGCTCATCAGCACCCTGCTCATCATAAAATTTCGCTAGTTCAACCGGATCTCCGGCATCACGCAATTCTACAAATTGAATCCCTTTTACAACACGACCTTCTTTTACATCAAGGCAAGGGATAATACGTTTTGTTAGCATGCCAGCACCCCCACACCTTTTAACCATTGTTCAAGTAAGAACACACCGAACTCTCCTGACTTTTCCGGATGGAACTGCATTCCACACACATTTTCAGCTTGTACAACACCTGGCACCTCTGTATCAAAATAATCGGCACTGGCTACAAGCTGCTCGCGATTTATATTGGCTGCATAAAATGAATGAACGAAATAAA
Organism: Ureibacillus chungkukjangi; assembly: GCF_044795995.1. Taxonomy (NCBI): domain Bacteria; kingdom Bacillati; phylum Bacillota; class Bacilli; order Caryophanales; family Caryophanaceae; genus Ureibacillus; species Ureibacillus chungkukjangi. The sequence continues at coordinate 3,118,467 of NZ_CP085009.1, forward strand.
CATATTTACTTTCTGGAAAAGCTTGGTCTTCTAGCCATTTAGGTAAGGATTTAAATTCTAATGTATTCCAGCCCATGTGAGGAACGCGATATTTTTCACCAGTAGGGGTTTCACCTGTGAATCGTGTAACCTTCCCATTAAAGAACCCAAAGCCTTTCGTAGGAGTTACCTCCTCACTTTCTTCAAAAAGCAATTGCATTCCTAAGCAAATTCCTAAAAGCGGCTTATTGGCATCGACTTGTTCACGAACGAAACGATCTAAGCCCGTTTCAGATAAGCGCTTCATGGCATCAGGAAAAGCACCAACACCAGGTAAAATAAGAGCATCTGTTGCCGTCAATTCTTGAGGATTAGCTGAAACTACAACCTCACATTCAAGTCTTTTTAATGCTTGTTCTACGCTAAATAAATTTCCCATTCCATAATCGATTACCCCAATTTTCATGTCAGCAACCCCTTTGTTGACGGTACACCCTTCACTCGTGGGTCGATTTGTACCGCATCATCTATTGCTCTAGCCAGCGCTTTAAAAATAGCTTCAATAATATGATGTGTGTTATGACCATAAGGAACGATTACATGAACATTCATGCGTGCTTCCAGAGCAAATTTCCATAAAAATTCATGGACTAGCTCTGTATCAAAGCTGCCAACCTTCTCTTTTAGCTCCGGCTCTACACGATACTCTAAATGCGGTCTGTTTGAGCAATCAATGACCACTTGAGCTAGTGCATCATCCATTGGTACAAAGGCAATTCCATAGCGTTTGATGCCTTTTTTATCGCCAAGTGCTTCACGAATCACTTGCCCTAATACAATGCCGATATCCTCTGTTGTATGGTGATCATCGATATGTGTGTCCCCATCAGCAATAATCTTGCCATCAAACAAACCGTGTTTTATAAATAAATCCAGCATATGGTCCATAAATGGAACACCTGTATGTACTTCTGCTTGGCCATCTCCGTCTAAATTTAATTCAACAGCGATTTTTGTTTCATTTGTATTGCGTTCAATTCGAGCAAATCGTTTATTTTGTTCTGTCATATTATTTATCTCCTTTAGTCCAACCTCGAGATTCTACTGCACGCGCATGCCCTTCCAGACCTTCCATCCTTGCAAGTCGTGCAATTTTCGGTGCACTTTCCTCCCACATTTTTTCAGAATAATAAACAACATTTGTCCTTTTAATAAAGTCATCTACATTTAAGCCGCTTGCAAAACGGGCTGTACTATTTGTTGGCAGTACATGGTTTGTACCGGCGAAATAATCGCCAACTGGCTCTGAGCTATAGCGCCCGATAAATATTGCCCCTGCATGACGAATTTTTAATGAATCCTCTTCTGCATTCGCTGTTACAACCTCCAAATGCTCTGGCGCTAATGAATTAACCGCCTGTATTGCCTGCTCCAAATCCTTTGCAACATAGATTTGACCAAAGTTTTCAATCGATTTACGTGCAATCGCTTCTTTTGGTAATGTGCTTAATTGTCGTTCAACCTCTAGTGCCACATCTTGAGCTAATCGCTCGCTTGTTGTGATAAGAACGGCACAAGCTAATTCATCATGCTCAGCTTGAGAGAGTAGATCAGCAGCAATTTCATCTGCATAAGCCGTTTCATCTGCTAATACTGCAATTTCACTAGGTCCAGCAATCATATCGATCGCCACTTCACCGAATACTTCACGTTTTGCTAATGCGACGAAGATATTACCAGGACCAGTTATTTTATCAACCGGATCGATTGTTTCTGTTCCGTAGGCTAAGGCTGCAATGGCTTGTGCTCCACCAACCTTATAAATCTCCCTTACCCCTAATATAGAAGCTGCAACAAGCACGGCATCAGGAAGTTTTCCATTCTTTCCTGCTGGAGAAGTGATAATAATTCGCTCAACCCCCGCAACCTGGGCAGGAATAACATTCATTAGCACAGAAGAAGGATACGCCGCTAACCCACCAGGCACATATAATCCAACTGCATCTAATGGGATAATTCTTTGTCCCAGCCAAGAGCCATTATCGATTGGAAGCTTGTACCCATCACGTTTTTGCGCCTCGTGATAGTAGCGGATATTGGCTGCTGCCTCTTCTAAATCTTGTTTAAGCTGCGGATCGAAGTTTAGCACGGCATTATCAATCTCATTTTGCGTAACACGGAAATCATCTAGTAATATGCCATCCCACATTTCACTGTATTTGCGAAGGGCTGCATCACCGTTTTCACGAACATCCTGAAGCACACCTCGAACTGTTTTTAATTGTTCTTCATTACCTCCTTCAAGCTGTCTCTTTAAAGATATTGTGTCCGTTAAGCTTGTAATTTTCACAAATAGCCCTTCTTCCTAAATAACAATTTTCTTCATTCGTGATACTAATTCTTGAATACGTGAGCTTTTCATTCGATAGCTTACTGGATTGGCAATGAGTCGAGACGAAACATCTGTAATATGCTCGTATTCCACTAGCCCGTTCTCTTTTAAGGTTCTTCCAGTAGAAACGATATCGACAATGCGATCCGCTAAGCCAATCATCGGTGCGAGCTCAATCGACCCATTTAATTCAATAATTTCTACCTGCTCACCGATTTCCTTATAGTAATTCATGGCAATATTCGGATACTTCGTTGCAATTCGTGGCGCTATTTCATTCATCGTTGTATTCGGTAAACCTGCCGAAGCGATGTAGCATTGACTTATTTTCAAATCTAATAGCTCATGTACATTTCTACGTAATTCCAGCAAAGTGTCCTTCCCGGCAATTCCAAGATCTGCAACACCATGCTCTACATAAACAGGTACATCCGTCGGTTTTGCTAAAATAAATCGAATTTGCTCTTCCGGAATTTCAATCATCAGCTTACGTGACATTTCAACTTCCTCAGGTAAGTTAAACCCTGCTTCTATCAGCATTTGATAGGCTTCTTCAAAAATCCGTCCCTTAGGCATGGCAATTGTTAAATGACTCATTCTACTAAATCCTCCTGGCTGACATACATGATTCGATCGAAGTGTTTAGCAAATGCTTCTTCATCTACTAACCCTTTACGCGACTGTAATGTAACTCGTTTGCCTTCCTCTCTAAAAGAGTTAGCCATTTCTAAAGCTTTGATAAATAGGGCTTCTTCTTCAAAGATGACACCAATTGATTCACTAGTCGTTGGTTTGGAAGGGATAACCTCCAGAAGACGGTCTACTCGAATTCCAAAGCCAGTCGCTCCCACTTTAGTGCCGAAATGGTGCAATAACCCGTCATAGCGGCCACCATTTCCTAATGCAAAGCCACTTCCTTCAGCAAATACTTCGAACAGCATCCCCGTGTAATAATTCATATGACTTGATAATGTAAAGTCTAAAGCAACATATTCTGATAGATTCGCAGCATCAATAAGCTCCACTAGCTGCTGCATGTATTCAAGTGCATCATTTTTTCGCACATACTTTTCGATATCCTGAATCGTTACAAAATTTGTCGCTTCACTTATGAATTGCAGTAAAGCATCTGATTTAGTTTTAGGTAGATTGAAGCTTTCAACTGCTTGTTCAAAGCCAACGTAATTTCGTTCAACTAATAAAGTTCGGAGAGCATCAGCTTGTTCCATACTTTCTGTGTAATCCTTTAAAATACAATTTAAGACACCCGCATGGCCAATTGTAATTTTGAAGGAATCGATTCCAAAGGCTTGGATTAAATGAATAACTGTCATAATCACTTCAGCGTCTGCAAAAACTGATCCATCTCCAATAATTTCAATACCCATCTGGCCAAACTCAGCAGGACGCCCGCCTTCAGTTTGCTGGGCACGAAAAACATTTGCAAAATATGCTAAACGTAAAGGTATTTTCTCTTTTAATAGTTTCGATGTAGCTACACGCGCGATTGGTGTAGTCATATCAGGTCGAAGCACTAACGTATTCCCCTGACTATCTACTAATTTAAATAGTGAAGCATCATAGATTGCCGATGCTTTCCCCACAGTATCAAAGTACTCAAGACTTGGTGTTTGAATAAAATCAAACCCGCGAGCCCGTAAAAATTCACGTCCGATTTGACGAACTTCCTCCGTTTTTTCATAAGTGACTGGGAATGTATCACGCATTCCTAATGGTTTTTCAAACATTTTTATCGATGACATAATAACACTTCCTACCATTTATACTTTAGTACACTAGAGAATTAGAGAGCTGATATGTTAAAGTAATTTTACCGAACATCCATCAGTTCGTCAATCCATTGATTTGGAAAATACTATTTTCCGTAAATATTATAAAAATTATGAATAATTCTATTATACCTTTTATTGGTTGATAGAAAAACCTTGGGATGTGGAGGGGGTGGGGGCTTGCGAGTTTGGTGCGGGTACTTGGGAGTTTGATTGTATTACGTGCGGGTTCTTGCTGTTTACGTGCGAGTTCTCACCCTTTACTTGCGAGTTTTCATTCTTTACTTGGTGACTTCTCTCCCTTACCGCACGACTTTCCCTCTATCCATCACTCTTCATTAAGTCCTTACCTAACAAAAAAAGAATCTAAAAGCATTCATCATACTTTTAGATTCTTCTCATCAAAACTATTTATTTTTTCGTTCAGCCATTTGCTCGGCAGTGTAGATGATGCGCATTGGGTTTCCTCCGACCATGCTTCCGGCAGGGACGTCCTTATGCACGAGTGTAGCTGCAGAAACGATGGCGCCATCACCAATCTCAACGCCTGGTAGGATTGTAGAATTTGCTCCGATCATTACTTCGCTGCCAATCTTCACATCACCTAAACGATATTCTTCTATTAAATATTCGTGGGCTAATATGGTTGTGTTATAGCCGATAATAGTGTTATTCCCGATTGTTATTCTTTCAGGAAACATTGAATCTGGCATTACCATCAGCGCTAGAGAAGTCTTTTCGCCAATTTTCATATGTAAAAACGTGCGATAAATCCAATTTTTTATTCTCATAAACGGCGTGATTCGTCCAATTTGAATAAAGATAAAGCATTTCATCACTTTCCAAAATGACACCGTTTGATAGACCTTCCATAATGAGTTTGCACCTTGAACAGGGTATCGTTCCGTTCTTCTCATCAGACTAAGACTCCTCCACAATCGTTAATAGATCAGACATATGCTGCAACATATAATCTGGATCAAATTGCTTTAAATACTCTTCACCCTTGATAGACCATGCCACACCAGCCGATTTTACACCTGCATTTTTACCAGCTAAGATATCATGATAATTATCGCCAATCATTAAGACATCTTCTTTTGAAACACCTAATTTCTCAATAGCTAATAGAACTGGCTCAGGATCTGGCTTTACATTTTTCACACTGTCTACACCAACCCAAAACTCAAATAAATGTTTTGCTCCCATTAGTTCTAACCCTTTTTCAATGGTATCTCGTCTTTTGGTTGAAACAATGGCTAAACGGATGCCTTTTTGCTTGAGCTTTTCTAATGTATCGACTACACCGTCGTATTCTGTCACTAAATTGTCGTGATTCGCGTAATTCCATTGTCGATATTTCTCAATCATTTCATCGATTTCATTCGGAGTTAATTGCTCAAACGTCTCTCTTAATGACGGACCGATGAAATTCATGCAATCTTTTGGCGAATATTGCCCAGGAAATCGTTCCTCTAATACATGCATAAAAGTTTGGATAATTAGATCATTTGTATTTAATAAAGTTCCATCAAAATCAAATAGCAAAGCCTTCATATGAATGTTGCAACTCCTTATCTCTGGTGCGAGCTCCAATTAATTGCTTACTTTTTCTTCGCCTTGTTCTTAACGTTATTGTTCTTAGTATTAGTTTTCTTATTATTGTTCGGAGCCTTTTCTTCATCAAGATAACGAATAACAGGGCGTACCCTCATTCTTCTGTAAACAATGAAAATAATACCCAAAACAATCGCTAAAATAGATACAACTTGTGCAGAACGCAATTCACCGATTAGGTACAAACTGTCTGTTCTCATACCCTCGATATAGAAACGTCCAATTGAATACCAAATCATGTAGCCAAAGAAAATTTCCCCGCGATGTAAGTTTACTTTGCGTAAAGTAAGTAGAATAATCAGTCCAATTACATTCCACATTGATTCGTATAAAAATGTCGGATGTACATATGTACCAAGGTCTTGAACATACATCTGTTCAATAATCCAATTTGGGATCATTAGGTTTTCTAAGAACTCACGCGACACTGGTCCACCATAAGCCTCTTGGTTCATGAAGTTACCCCAGCGACCAATAATTTGTCCTATTAATAGACTCGGTGCTACGATATCTGCAACCTTTAAAAAACTAATACCTCTATTCCTACTGAAAATATAAGCAGTAATAACAGCACCAATTAAAGCACCATGAATCGCGATACCGCCATTCCAGATTTGAATAATCTTCTCTGGATTAGCTCCGTAATATTCCCACTTCATCGCAACATAGTAGATGCGGGCACTTATTATAGAGATTGGAATTGCCCAAATTAACATATCTGTTAGGAAATCCTCTGGCAAACCTCTTTTTACTGCCTCTTTTTGTGCTACGAAATATGCTAGTACAATACCTAAAGCAATTAAAATTCCGTACCATCTTACTTCAATGGTACCTATTGAAAAAGCTACAGGGTTTATCGCAAGTAATACTTGTTCCATTCAAAATACCCCTTTCATTTTAAAGCAATTTTCTAGTGAACCCTTAGTAATCGTCCATCTCATCTTGGATGGCAATTACTTCGTCTAATCTTCTAGAAAATTCTTGCGCTGCGTTTACACCCATTTTTTTCAAACGGTAATTCATTGCAGCAACCTCTATAATTACAGATACGTTACGCCCTGGCTGAACAGGAATCGTTAATTTAGTAATATCTGTATCAATAATTTTCATTTTCTCTTCATCTAGACCTAATCGATCATATGTTTTTTCTGGATCCCAGTTTTCCAGCTCAATAATCAATGTAATTCGCTTTGTTGGACGGATGGCACTGGCTCCAAATAACGTCATAATATCAATGATACCGATTCCACGAATTTCTAGTAGATGCTCTAATAGAGGTGGTGGACTTCCGATAATTAGATTCTCTGCTTCCTGGCGAATTTCTACACAGTCATCAGCTACTAGTCGATGGCCTTTTTTAATAAGCTCTAGTGCAGTTTCACTTTTCCCAACGCCACTTTTCCCGATAATTAAAACGCCAATTCCATAAACATCGACAAGAACACCATGTACTGCAGCAGTAGGTGCTAATTTACTTTCCAGGTAATTCGTTAGTCTACTTGAGAAGCTTGATGTTTTCATAGTTGTACTTAATACCGGAACATCATTTTCATCAGAAGCAGTAATTAACTCCTGCGGTATCTCTAAGCCTCTTGAAACAATGATTGCTGGCGTTTCGTGAGAACAAAGCTTTAGCATACGTTCCTTTTTCAATTCAGTTGGGAGCATTTCAAAAAATGATAATTCAGTTTTTCCGATTAATTGAACACGATTTGCAGGATAGTGCGTGAAATAGCCCGCCATTTCAAGCCCTGGTCTTGAAATATCGCTTGTCGTAATAGAACGGCCAATTCCTTCATGCCCACTTACTAACGTTAAATTAAATTTTTCTGTGACTTCTTTTGTCGAGACTTGAATGGTCATTACCCCCTACCAATTTCTATTCATACTATTGACATATAGTACCTATTTTAGCATGTAACAGGTGGATTGTATTTAAATTAATCCTTTTCCATTCTATAAGAAATCCATAATTACCCTCGTATCCACACAAAAAGCCTATATGCTGATAGAAATTCCTTCAACATACAGGCTATAATTCTTAACATCTAACTAACCAGGCTACGTCAAATCCTCCAAAACATTAAACTGGACTGACACCATGCTTGCGTTCTGTAAATGTTAGCTTCTTAGACTTGTAAGCGTCTAATCGTAGCTCCAATGTCTTGCGTAAGTCATTGGGTTGAATTACATCATCGATAATTAGTTCAGAGGCGAGTCGATATACATCAATTTCTTTTCTGTACTCATCCCGCTGCTTTTCAATAAACGCTGCCTGCTCCTCTTTTGGTAGCGCCGCAATCTTGTTGGCATAAACCGCATTAACTGCTGCCTCTGGTCCCATTACTGCAATTTGAGCACCTGTTAATGCGATACATACGTCCGGTTCAAATGCCGGGCCAGCCATTGCGTAAAGACCTGCTCCATATGCCTTGCGAACAATAACTGTAATTTTCGGTACTGTCGCTTCGCTCATGGCAAAGATCATTTTTGCCCCGTGGCGGATAATGCCCATTTTCTCTACCTGTGTACCAATCATGAAGCCTGGTACATCTGCAAGGAAAATCAGCGGTATATGGAAGGCATCACACAGACTTATAAATTTCGCAGCCTTATCTGCCGAATCATGGAACAATACCCCACCTTTAACTCGTGGCTGATTTGCAATGATGCCGACAGACTGACCGTTGATTCGTGCAAAACCAGTGATGATTTCGCCAGCAAACAGTTTTTTCACTTCACAAAATGAATCTTCATCAATAATCCGGTCGATTAAATCATGCATATTGAAGGAGGCATTTTGGTTTTTAGGAATGATTTCCTCAATCGACTTTTCAAAACTTGAAGGAAGCTTTGGCTTTTCGACATCCGGTTTATTCTTAAAATTATCCGGAAAATAGCTTATATATTTTCTTGCATAGCTAATGGCTTCTTCCTCGCTTTTTGCTAGAACATCGCCACAGCCGGAAATAGAACAGTGCATCTTTGCTCCGCCCATCGTTTCAAGATCTACTTTTTCACCGATAACCATCTCAGCCATTCGAGGCGATCCTAAATACATTGATGCATTTCCTTCTACCATGACCACGACATCACAGAAGGCAGGAATATATGCTCCTCCCGCTGCAGATGGACCAAATAACAAACAAATTTGCGGAATGCGACCGGACAATTTCACCTGGTTATAAAAGATTCGTCCTGCACCTCTGCGACCAGGGAACATCTCTAGCTGGTCCGTAATACGGGCACCAGCCGAGTCGACCAAATAAAATAGGGGAACGCCTAGTTTTTCTGCTGTCTCTTGTATGCGTATAATTTTTTCAACTGTTCGTTTTCCCCATGATCCTGCCTTGACTGTTGAATCATTTGCCATTACACACACAGTACGCCCGTGAATTTTTCCAATACCCGTGACGACGCCATCCGCAGGTAAATCGCCTGCAAGTACATTGGCAAACGTTCCATCCTCTGCTTGAAGCCCTTCATCAAATAATAGCTCTAAACGCTCTCGAACAAATAACTTTCCTTGTTCATTATTCTTTTCGTGATATTTTTCATGACCACCCTTTAACACTGTATCCAGCATTTCTTGATGCTTGCTTTCAGCTGTATATTCTGCCATTTCTCCCATCCCCCTTTTATTTGCCACGATAGACTGGCGAACGTTTTTCTTGAAAAGCTTTCAACCCTTCCAGCCGGTCTTCAGTATGAAGTAATCGACTATAGGCTAATGATTCGATCTGCAGTCCAGTAGAAATATCCGTCTGCATTCCTTGATTAATTGCTGTCTTAGCTTGAACGAGTGAAAGAGGCGCATTTTTACCTATCTCAAGTGCCAGTTCCTTTGCCTGTTTAAGCAAGTCCTGTGGCTCCACAATGTATTCAATGATTCCGTATCGATAAGCTTCCTCTGCTGACAGGCGGCGAGCTGTATAAATTAACTCCTTTGCCTTACCGATACCAATAAGACGAGGAAGCCGCTGTGTCCCTCCTGCACCTGGAATGATACCTAGAGCTGTTTCGGTCAATCCGAGTTTTGCCGTACTGCTAGCCATCCGAATATCACATGCAAGTGCGAGCTCTAGGCCACCGCCAAATGCTACACCATTGATTGCCGCAATAACCGGCTGGGCAATCGCTTCGAAGTGGTTCACCGTCCTGCCAATAAGTGCGATGGTTTTACGAGTCTCTTCTTCATCCATCTCTTTACGTTCCTTTAGGTCTGCTCCTGCACAAAAGGCCTTATCTCCATCGCCAGTGACGATAACAGCACGTATGGAACGATCATAATGAATCGCTTCAAGTGTCTCATTGATTTCATTTAGCATTTGGATGGACAAGCTATTTGCAGCCTCAGCCCGGGTAAACATGATAAGTGCTACACCATCTTGCACTTCGACTTTTACGAATTTTGTCATGATTCTTCCTCCCCTCGTGCAATAGCCGCCAGCTTGGATGATAGGTTTTTGCCGATAATTCTTTCTATTGAAAGAGCTGTTTGCTGGATTTTTTTAAGGTTTACCCCTGTTTCAATACCCATCTCATGCAATAAATATAATAGATCCTCTGTCGCCACATTGCCCGATGCCCCCTTTGCATACGGGCAGCCGCCAAGTCCACCAAAGGCACTATCAAATTTTGTAATGCCATTTGCCAGACTTGTCATAACATTTGCTAATGCCGTGCCACGTGTATCGTGGAAATGCATCGCCAGCTGCTCTGCCTTAAAATGATGCAACAATTCCTGTAGCAAAGCATCCACCTGCGTTGGGACACCAACGCCGATGGTATCTCCAAGCGATATTTCAGTGATGCCCATATCAAATAACCTTTCTGCCACGTATACTACTTGCTCAGGTTTTGTATGGCCGTCGTAAGGACAGGAAATGACGGTAGAGATATACCCTCGAACCGTCTTACCTGCTGCCAGAGCGCCATCAACGACTTCCCTTAAAACAGGAAACGTTTCGTCAATAGATTTGTTGATATTCGATTTGTTATGACCTTCACTCGCCGACATGAAGACGCTCACTTCATCTACATGAGCATCAAGCGCTCGTTCTAGTCCCTTACTGTTAGGCACCAGTGCAGCGTAAGTAATATCGGTGTTTCTCTTAATCTCCTTGAGAACCTCTACTGCGTCTGCCAGCTGCGGAATCCATTTCGGATGCACGAAGCTCGTCACTTCAATATAATTTAGTCCCGTGTCACTTAACTGATTAATAAGCTTGATTTTCGCATCAGTCGGAATAAACATTATTTCATTTTGCAATCCATCGCGTGGTCCTACTTCTTTGATTTGTACTCGCTTCGGTAGCTGCATGGGTTATACTCCCTTATTCAATTTCAAGAAGATCGTCGTCTACATTGATAAAATCGCCTTCCGCAACAATAATCCTTTTTACTATTCCTGCTTCTTCTGTAACAATTGGAATCTCCATTTTCATGGATTCTAAAATAACAACCTCCTGATCAGCTGCTACTTGTTCACCTTCTGTTACTAAAATTTTCCATACTGTTCCTGCCATACTCGCTTTTACTATTGTCATATACTATCCCTCCGCGTAAAATAGAATGCGACAGAAGGGGCTCGTAGTAGATGTTGACTCGCCAAAGTTCAATCTTCCGCGCCTCTTCTCGTCTTATTTACCGACTGATGTTGCGTTTGGTAAATAGTATTCCTCTACAAATTTCGTTGTTGTGATGCCTTTTAAAAATTGCTCATGTGTCACCGTTTCTAATAGCATCGGAATATTTGTTTTAATACCCTCGATTACATAGTTACTTAATGCATCCGCCAACCGTACACATGCTTCATTCCTTGTCGCTCCATATACCACGAGCTTTCCAATCATTGGGTCGTAGAAAGGTGTAACATCGCTCCCTGTTTCTACTGCTACCTCATGTCGGATTCCTTCTCCCTCTGGTAATACAAGTTTCGTAATTTTTCCTGGTGAAGGGAAGAAAGTAACTGGGTGTTCTGCATAAATGCGCACCTCAATTGCATGCCCTTTTTTCTGGATGTCTTCTCTTTTGAAGGCAAGTTTCTCACCATTTGCCACCTTTAGCTGCTGCTCTACGAGATCCAGTCCCGTAATCTCTTCAGTTACCGGATGCTCCACCTGAAGTCTTGTGTTCATCTCAAGGAAGTAGAAGTTTTGGTTACGGTCTACCAAGAACTCTATCGTTCCCGCATTTGTATATCCAATATGCTTAGCAGCCTCCACTGCCGCATCCAGCATTTTTTTACGCGTTTCTTCTGATATGAATGGAGAAGGTGCTTCCTCCACGACTTTCTGATTGCGTCGCTGGATAGAGCATTCGCGCTCATATACCGGTACCACGTTTCCATGTTCATCAGCCAGCACCTGCACTTCTACATGATGAGGCTCTGCAATGAATTTTTCGATAAACATTGTGCCATCTCCGAAGAAGCTCTGTGCACGTTTTTGATTGCCCTCAAACGCCTTACGCAACTCCTCTTCATTGTTAACTAGCTGCATACCAATTCCACCACCGCCTGCGGAAGCCTTTAGCATCACTGGAAAACCAATCTCTTCTGCAATTTTTGCAGCTTCGTCCGTGTCCTCAATTGGTTCATTTACTCCTTGCACAATTGGCACTCCTGCCTGCTGCATTGTTTTGCGAGCCTCAAGCTTACTGCCCATTGCTTGAATGACCTGTGATTTTGGGCCAATGAATGTTATTCCTACTTCCTCCACCCGTTTTGCAAAGGCTGCATTTTCTGATAACAATCCATAGCCTGGATGTACAGCATCGGCACCGGTTTGTTTTGCTACATCCAAAATGGCGTCTATATTCAAATAACTTTGCGCTACTGGCGGTTTACCGATACAGAAGCTTTCCGTTGCCTCTTTAACATGAAGACTGTTAGCATCAGCCTCTGAATAGATGGCTACCGTTTCGATGCCTAATCTATTACAAGTACGAATAATGCGTCGTGCGATTTCTCCTCGATTCGCTATGAGAACCTTTTTGAACATATTCTAACCTCCTTACTTCAGTGTTTTGACGAAACCTGAAAACTGTTCACGAAGTTTGAACTTCTGTATTTTTCCAGACGCCGTCATAGGATAGCTGTCAATGAAAATGATATGTCGTGGAATTTTATGCCTCGATATTTTCCCAGTGCAAAATTCCTTAATCTCCTCTTCCGTTGCTATCTGCCCTTCTTTTAAGATAATCCATGCTGCTGCTTCCTCGCCGTATTTCTCATCCGGTACACCGGTTACCTGAACATCCAGCACTTTTGGGTGTTGATAAAGGAATTCTTCTATTTCACGTGGATAAACATTTTCTCCGCCGCGAATAATCATCTCCTTCAAACGTCCTGTAACACGAACGTACCCATTTTCATCCATCGTGCCAAGATCGCCAGTATGGAGCCAACTATCTGAGTCAATTGCTTCTTGAGTCGCCTCTGGATTATTGTAATACCCCTTCATAACCACATAGCCTCGTGCGCAAATTTCTCCTTGCTCACCTCTAGGAACCTCTTCGTTTGTACCAGGCTTCACAATTTTCACTTCCACATTCGGCAAAGCGCGTCCAACTGTTTCTACTTTAAGATCCAATGGGTCATCAGTACGTGTCTGTGTAAGCACGGGTGACGTCTCAGTTTGACCATAGCAAATTGTCACATCTACCATTCCAAGTGTATTAATAACGTCCCTCATCACTTCGATTGGACAATTGGAACCAGCCATTACGCCAGTTCGTAACGTTGATAAGTCAAACTCCTTGATATTAGGCAAATTCAGCTCACTGATAAACATTGTCGGCACCCCATGAAGTGCAGTACATTTTTCTTTTTCAACTGTTCGAAGTACTTCCTCTGGATGGAATTCCTGCACAGGTACCATTGTGCCTCCCACTGAAACGATAGCCAATGTACCAATAACACACCCGAAGCAATGGAAAAACGGTACTGGGATACATAGACGGTCTTCGTGCGTCAGCTTCATACATTCTGCAATATTAATCGCATTATTGATCAGATTGGAAGACGTGAGCATAACACCTTTCGGGAAACCAGTGGTCCCTGATGTATATTGAATATTAATGACATCATCAAATCTTATGGAATTTTTGCGCTGCTCTAGCTGTTCATCTGACACTTCAATACCTTTTGCTAAAAATTCCTCGTAGCTGAACGTCCCAGGATATTTCTTGTCGCTAATAACAACAACGTTTTTCAAAAGTGGCAGGCGGGCACTTTGCAACTGACCTGGCTTAGAGTCGTTCAATTCTGGACAAATTTCATATAATGTATCAATAAATGAATGGTCACGATATTGGTCTATTAATATAATGGCTCTTGTATCAGATTGCTTGAGTAAAAATTCTAGTTCACTTGTACGGTAATTAGTATTCACCGTTACAAGTGGTGCTCCCATCTTGCCAGACCCAAACTGCAGTACCGGCCATTCAGGTACGTTCGTCGTCCATACCGAGAAATGATGCCCTTTTTCAAGTCCGATTGCCATCAACGCTTTCGCAACTAAATCACTTTGTTTATTCAACTGGGCATATGACATACGGAAATTCCGGTCTGCATAAACTAATGCCTCTCTATCTGGATATTGTGCAGACTTTTCTTCTAGTAGCTCGCCAAGCGTTTGATAAACCAACTCTGCCATACGCATTCCTCCCTATATCATTTATTTGTTTAGAAAGATTGACTGATTGCCAAGCATTTTTGTGGGCAGACTTAGTTGCACTTATGTGATATGAAAGTTTTATACTTTCTTATTTACCAAAGAACTAACAGCCCAATATACGTGAAATGACAACACGCTGGATTTCGGATGTTCCTTCCCCAATTTCCATCAGTTTGATATCCCGTAAATGTCGTTCAACATCGTATTCTGCCATATAGCCATACCCACCATGGATTTGGATAGCCTGGTTACAAGTACGGAAACCCATCTCAGAAGCAAAAAGCTTTGCGAATGCTGCTTCTTTTTTAAACGGCTTGCCTTGATCCTTCAACCATGCTGCCTTCATTACCATATTTCGAGCTAATTCGATTTCCATTGCCATGTCCGCCAATTTGAACTGGATTGCCTGTAATTTAGAGATAGAGTTCCCAAATTGTACGCGTTCCTTAGAATATTGCAGAGCTTTCTCGTAAGCAGACTGTGCAATCCCTACAGATAGTGCAGCAATAGAAATACGCCCGCCGTCCAACGTATTTAAGAACTGACCAAATCCTTTCTTTTCATCTCCAAGTACGTTTTCGCGTGGTACACGAACGTTTTCCAAAATGATTTCACAAGTGTTGGAGGCACGAACACCCATTTTTTGATACTCCGAACGAATTGTCACACCCGGTGTGTCAGTTGGGACAATGATGGCCGTGATGATGTTTTTACCTCGATCATTCTTACCTGTAACAGCTGTCACAACTACCTGGCGGGCATAGCTAGCATTTGTAATCCAGCATTTCTCGCCATTAATAACCCATTCATCACCCTCGAGGTAAGCTTTCGTTCTTGTTCCTCCTGCATCTGAACCGGCATTGGGCTCTGTCAGTCCGAATGAACCAAGTGTTTTCCCCTGCGCCATCGGAACAAGAAATTCCTGTTTCTGCTCTTCTGTTCCAAAGTTATAGAAAGGCGTTGCTCCCAAGCTGACAGCAGCGGCATAGCTCAAGCCCGTACCTCCGCATGCACGTCCAATTTCTTCTACCGCTAATGCATAGGAAATTGTATCTCCTCCTGAACCGCCATATTCCTCAGGAAACGGAATACCGAAAAGACCAAGTTCCGCCATTTTATCGAAGCTTTCTTTCCTAAATTCATGCTTCTCATCCAGCTCTCGTGCATAAGGAGCAATTTCTTCTCGAGCAAACTCCTTGACCATATCACGAATCATTTGCTGTTCTTTTGTTAGTTCAAAATTCATCCCTTATTCCCCCTTTAGTTTGCCGACTGTCCAATCGGTACCGACTAGTCGGTTTGTACATTATGTTAAAAAAACCAGACCTCACTGACTGGATATCCACTAATATTTAGATTAGGTATTTTTTATGTTTCGCTTCTTGACTGCCTTGATCTGTCACAATACCTCTTAAAATCAAATCGTTAAAATGAAGTGTAATTTGCTCCATCGTTAGACTGCCATTCTGTCGATACCATTTATATGTCCAGTTCACTAGCCCTATGATAGCCATTGTCGTAATTGTGGTAGAAATCTCGGGTCTAAAATGACCGCTTTTCTTTCCATCCTCGATTACTTGTTCTATCATTTGGCGGTATTCTGTCCGCTTTTCTTTGATGACATTTTTATATTCTGGTGGTAAATAGGCGCTTTCGTCATAGAATACGGTAATATGACGTTGATACACGTCAAATACATTTGTAAACGCATACAACATTGAACACACTTTATCGATTGGAGTTTCATTTTGGTCATATGCTTTTTTGGTTTCTTTTAACACATGAGAAATGAATACATCATGTATTTCATATAACAGTGCATCCTTGGATTTGAACTTATGATAAAATCCACCCTTGGATGTTCCTGCTGTTTCGACAATTTCGTCTACCGACACCCCGTGATAGCCCTTATGCCGAAAAAGATCCAGTGCCGTTTCAATGATTCTTTCCTTCAACGATTGTACTGCCATCGCTTTCCCCCCTATCAATCACCCCCTGTATTTCAGGTTTTTTTGTAGCAAAGGTCATTATATTTTCCATTTTTTGTCGATTACCATTATTTAGAATATTAAATCTATTTATCTTCTTTTCTAGCAAACTACTATAAATAACGTCGAAATCCCCTTTTTTCTCCGCTTTATACATACTCTTTCAGATTTTCACTGATAACAAAATCAGCTTCTGTTTTTTCTCTGATTTCCTCTACTGAGACACCTGATGCTGTTTCAATAAGCACCATTCCTGTGTCCGTAAAATCAAATACAGCTAAATCTGTAATAAGACGGTGGACGACGCTTTTCCCTGTTAACGGCAATGTACACTCTTTTTTAATCTTGGATTCTCCGTATTTCGAAACGTGTTCCATAATAACGATAACTCTCTTTGCTCCTTGTACAAGATCCATCGCTCCACCCATTCCTTTAACAACCTTGCCAGGAATCATCCAGTTCGCCAAATCCCCTTCCTGAGATACTTCCATTCCTCCTAGAATTGCTACATCGATATGGCCTCCTCGAATCATTGCAAAGCTTTCTGCGCTGTCAAAGAATGATGCACCTGGTACAGCTGTAACTGTCTCTTTTCCTGCATTGATTAAGTCTGGGTCTACCTGGGTTTCATAAGGATAGGGGCCAATACCTAATAGTCCATTTTCCGATTGCAGCAGTACCTTATAATCACTTGGAATATCATTTGCAACTAGAGTGGGCATACCAATCCCAAGGTTAACATTCATGCCATTTTCAATTTCTTGTACAGCGCGCTTGACGATTCGCATCTTTACGGTCGTCATCCTATCGCCTCCTCTGCTCTTATAGTTCGTTTTTCGATTGTCTTTTCGTAGTTCTCACCTAAAATTACATGTTGGACGAATATTGCTGGTGTATGAATCTCATCAGGATCCAATTCTCCCACCTCTACAATTTCTTCTACTTCAGCAATCGTAATTTTTCCTGCTGTAGCCATAATCGGATTGAAATTACGAGCCGTTTTTCGGTAAACGAGGTTCCCGAGTTTGTCTGCCTTCCAAGCCTTTACAAAAGCATAATCACCTACAATCGCACGTTCTTCGATATATTCCTTACCGTCAAATTCTTTCACTGGCTTTCCTTCAGCAATCGGTGTTCCTACCCCTGTTGCTGTATAAAACGCAGGGATTCCTGCCCCGCCTGCTCGAATTCGTTCTGCCAGCGTCCCTTGTGGTGTCAGCTCAACCTCAAGCTCTCCATTTAAATATTGTTGCTCAAAAATTTTATTTTCTCCTACGTAGGAAGCAATCATTTTTTTAATTTGCTTGTTCGCCAGTAATAATCCTAAGCCACGGTCATCGATACCGCAGTTATTACTAACAACTGTCAAATTCTTTGTGCCTTTTTGACGAATAGCATCAATTGCTATCTCTGGAATACCACAAAGCCCAAAGCCGCCCACTAGAATAGTAGCTCCACTTTTTATATCACTCACTATTTCATGTATCGTTTTTTCTACTTTGCGCACAAAATACCTCCTTAAAGTAAATTTACATATATTATAATCATATGATTTTTAAATAGTAAACTAATAGATTCTAAATATTTATATTTTTTAAATAATAGTATTTTTTGACGAGTAATCTTTAATAGTCCTTCAAGACTATATAAAAATATCTCTAATACTTTATATGTGAAATTCTGCATTTTATGTACCATCTTTTATTTGTTTGCTGAAAGACAAAAAAGACAAAGCCGAATTGAAATGGCTTTGTCTTAGATAATTTTAATTTTATTGTTGTTGAGCTAACCAAGCTGCAGCTGCTTCAGCATCTTCACCTTGTAGTAAGCCCTTAGGCATTCCGCCGCGACCGTTTACGATAACATCATGAATTTCTTCTTCTGAAAGACGGCTACCTACATCTGAAAGTGCAGGTGTATTACCCATCCCTTGTAAGTTTCCTCCATGACAAGACGTACAAGAAGACTGAACCAGTTCTTCACCAGCTGCCGCATCTGCGCCACCTGTTGCAGTATCTCCTGTTTCTTCAGTTACTGTATCTTCCGTACCTGTGTTAGTGTCAGTTGCTTCGTCGTCGCCGCCACCACATGCAGCTAGGAATAATGCTGAACCGAATACTAGTGCTAACCATGCTTTTTTCATTTTTGAACCCCTCCAAAAAATATAAAATAAAATACGGTTTACATTGGTAAGTATACCAAAGTTACACTCGTTTGAAACCTTCACCCAGTACCTCATAAGCATCTGAAACGATGACAAATGCAGCAGGGTCAACGGTTTTAATGATTTGTTTCAGCTTTGTGAATTCTGATTGATAAACAACCACCATTAGCATTACACGTTCTTCGCCAGTATATCCCCCAAAAGCAGGAACCTTCGTCACACCTCGATCAATTTCCAAATAAATTGCATCTCGAATTTGATCTTGACTATTAGAGATTATATACACCATTTTTGATTGGCTAAAACCTAACTGAACGATGTCAATTGTCTTCGTCGTAACAAAGAGACCAATTAAGGCATATAACCCTTTTTCAAAATCGAATACTAATGCTGCACTAATAGCAATAATACCATCAATCAAAAGAACACTTGTACCTAACGTTAGCCCAGTATATTTTGTAATAATTTGAGCTAATAAATCTGTACCGCCAGTAGAAGCATTCCCTTTAAATACTAAACCGATACCAAGACCCACCATGATTCCACCAAAAAGGGCAGCCAATAATGCATTATCTGTTAAAGCACCCATTTGGGCAAAGAGAATAACAAAGAATGGTAGGGCTAAGGTACCGACAAATGATTTTATTCCAAAATTTTTACCTAAGATGAATACACCTGAGATAAATAGCGGAATATTAAAAGCATATTGAACAATTCCTGCATTCCATCCAAAAAGACCATTTAAAATGGTACTTATCCCACTAACGCCTCCGGAGGCTACTTGATTGGGGAATAGAAATGCATTAAATCCAAATGCTATTACAGCAGCACCAAGAAGTACATAAATGTATTCCTGTATTATATCTTTTGTAGAATTGGATACATTATTCTTGTTTATTTTACTCATATATTTCCTCACTCACATCAAATTCTCAGCTTCTAATTTTCTCCTGCATGATTATAACAAACAACCTTGAAAAAGAGAACTTTAGTAAGATGAAGGGACATTGTTTTTCAATTTTAGCTATGATCAAAAAATAAAAGACAGCCCTAAAAAAGGACTGTCCCCCGGAATTTTAAATTTAGTCTTCTTTATAAATCGTTGACCATACGTTTCGTTTTTCCAGCATTTCTGCTGCTAATTCTTTTGCACCTTCCAGGCTATGGTTTGCTGCCCAGCCGCATTGTACTTCGTTACATGCTGGCACCTCTGTTGCGTTAACAACATCCTGTAAAGTATTTTCTAAAATAGTTAATACTTCATCATAATTATCATGATTGATCATTGTTAAATAAAAGCCGGTTTGGCATCCCATCGGACTCATATCCACAACGTAGTCTGTATGATTGCGAATATTTTCTGCCATTAAGTGCTCAATTGAGTGAAGTGCATCCATTTTCATAAACGCGATATTCGGTTGTTTGAAACGCACATCATACTTTCGAACAACATCACCATTTTGACCTTCTTTTGTTCCAGCAAGTCGTACATACGGTGCAGCTACTTTTGTATGGTCTAAGTTAAAGCTTTCAACATTCATTTTAGGCATTTTTTTCAAACCTCATTTCCAGAATCTATGATTATAAAATCAAACATCAAATAGTTTGATTAATCAAATTACTTACTCTCTTTATTTTACAAGAGTATGCTATTTTTTGCACTGATGATTATACTAAATATTTTTCGAACCAAGTTACCATTTGATCTAAACGTTCAATACGTAAGTTCGGCGTTCCTGTACGAGATAAATTATGATTATTGTCTGGAAAGCGTACAAAGCTAGTTTCTTTCCCCATAGATTTCAACGTGATATATAACTGCTCTGCTTGTTCAATTGGGCAACGGAAATCTAGCTCACTATGCAGGATTAATAAAGGTGTTTCGATATTTTTAGCATACTTCAACGGTGAATGCTCCCATAGCTTTTCTGGGTCAAGCATATCTGTACCAATTTGCCATGGAGTGAAGTAGTAGCCGATATCGGATACCCCAAAGAAGCTGATCCAGTTTGAAATACTGCGCTGTGTAACCGCTGCTTTAAAACGATTTGTTTGGCCGACGATCCAGTTTGTCATGAAGCCACCATAGCTTCCACCTGTTACACCTAATCGTTCTACATCAATCCATGCTTCTTCACCGATAACGTAGTCAAGGCCTGCCATAATATCTTCGTAATCTCCACCACCATAATCACCGCGCACGCCATTCACAAATTCTTGGCTGTAGCCGTGGCTTCCACGTGGATTTACATATAAAACCCCATATCCTTGAGCAGCTAACAATTGTAGCTCATGGAAGAATGAATTTGCGTACATTGTATGTGGACCACCATGAATTTCAACGACCAATGGATACTTTTTATTTTCCTCATAATTTGTTGGCTTCATTAACCATCCATGAACCTGTAGATCATTTGTACTTGTATAGACAATCGGTTCTGGTTTTGATAAGTTCACCTCATTTAGCCACGCATCATTGAAATGAGTTATTTGTGTTCTTTCACCTTTCGCAATTTCATAGTAGAATAACTCCCCAGGGAAGGTTGGATTCGATACAGCTATAATTGCAAATTGGCCATCTGTAGAAACTGTATAATCATAGACATGCTCTCCCTCTTGCGATGCTGGATAAATGGCACCCTCTAAACTAGCATAATAGAGTTGAACATCTCCTAAATTCGAGAGCTGGAAATATAAATCATTTGTTTCTGTCCAAACAATACTTGGTGCATTAACGCCTTGTTGCGTATCTGCAACCGCATAGTCACCCACTGGGGAATCGATACCTTCTGTTAGATTTTGAGTTATACCGTTTTCAATTTCATAGATATATATATTTGAATGTGTAGCATTTTTAAACTCTGCATTACTTCCTGCATAGGCTATAAATTTTCCGTCATTCGAAAATTTAGCTCCACCATAGTAGCCCTCATGATCTACCAGAACTGTCTCGTTTTTCGTTTCCACATCAACTAAATAAAGTGGCTGTCTAAAATCATAGTCCTTCTGTTCTTCGCGATTTACCCCAATAATCACCTTTTTTCCGTCTGGTGAAATATCGTATAATGAGTGCGAATGCTTGCCTTCAGTGAATTGTTCGATTGACTCATCCTTCAATGTAAGGATGGTAATTTGAGAATACACCTGTTGCTTCGTTAACCCATGCCCTTTTAATCCATCCATTTTGTAGCGCATTTTATCAACTACATAGGCTTTCGGTTTTTCTTTATCTTCTTTTTCTTTTTCTTTTTCTTTTTTAGCTGTGTCTGTAAATGTTGTATCTTCCTTCAAGCTGCTTGTAATCCAAATTTTCTCCCCACATGGAGACCATAAAAAGGAACTTACACCTGATTCAAGATTAGTGATTTTTTTAGCTTCTCCACCGTTTTTATTAATAATATACACTTGGCTTTTTTCGTCTCGATTTGAAATGAAGGCAACCTGCTCACCATTTGGAGACCACTTAGGAGAGGAAACACGTTCATTTCCAAAAGTCCACTGCGTTACTTCCTTTGTATCTACATTTAAATGAAAAATACTAGAGAAATATTGATTCTCCTTTTCATCAATATGCGTTTTAATAAAAACAGCCTCTTTGTTATTAGGCGCTAACTGCGGATTTGTAACAGATTGAATTTTAAATAAATCCTCTTTATCTAGTAATCTTTTTGCAACCATCATTTCCACCCTTTCAAACCATTATTTCGATTTCCGTAATATAAAGTTTATCACTCCTCCCCTCTATGTCAAATAATTTTTAAAATGTTTAGAATTGTTTGCGTACCAGGTACGCAAACAATTAAGAAAATTCTAAATAGTTCTCGAATTGTGTGTGTACCTGGTACACACACAACAATTCACACTCAAAAAAAATGATGCCTCCTATTCGAGGCATCATTTTGGGTTTTATTTTGCTTTTTCGATTTCTTTTAGTGAACGACGTAGTATTTTGCCCGTTGAATTTTTAGGTAATTCATCTAATAGCTCAATTACTGTCGGAACTTTGTATTTTACTAGACGCTTTGCACAGAATTCTTGCAGCTCTTCGATTGAAGTGCTGTTGTCTTTTAACACGACATAAGCCTGCACTGCTTCTCCTAGGTTTACGTCCGGTGTACCAATTACTGCAGCTTCGACTACATTTGGATGTGTAAATAATACTTCCTCTACTTCACGTGGATAGACATTAAATCCTCCAACGATGATCATATCTTTTTTACGATCTACAATATAGAAGTAGCCATCCTCATCCTTTTTCGCCAAGTCTCCTGTGTACAACCATTCGCCTCTAATCGCATTTGCTGTTTCTTCAGGCATTTTATAATAGCCCTTCATAACATTTGGTCCACGAACGATTAACTCGCCCACTTCACCTACCGGAACTTCAATTCCATATTCGTCGACTACTTTGTTTTCTACATTTGAAATTGACATACCGATAGATCCAGCCTTACGTTCACGATCAAGAGGGTTAAAGCATGTTACTGGTGAAGCCTCTGAAAGACCATAGCCTTCTGACACCTTCACCTTGAACTTCTCTTCAAAATCATGAAGTACCTGAACCGGTAACGGTGCCCCACCAGATACGGCTAAACGTAAAGTAGAGAATTTTTCTGTATCCCCTTCAAAGCGATGAAGGAAATTATACATTGTCGGAACTCCTGCAAAAACAGTAGCTTTTTGGCTTCCAGCAAGATCATAAATTTCACCTGGACTAAATCGAGGTGCTAATAGAACTGTAGCCCCTTGAAGTAGTGGTGCATTTACAACAACCGTTAAAGCAAATACATGGAATACCGGTAATGTCGCGATAACACGATCTTCAGTAGTCATGCTTAAATATTCACCGACATCTCTAGCATTTGAGTAAAGGTTGCGATGTGTTAACATAGCACCCTTTGGATAACCAGTTGTTCCTGATGTATATAGAATAATAGCTACATCATCCTCTTCCACTGATGCAGGTTCAACTGTATTTTGAGTAGAAGCTAGAATTTGAGAGAACAATTTTGTTTTCTCTTTTGCGTCATTTGATAGCGCATTCATTTTTTCGCCTATATCCTGGCCTGTTTCACAAATGATATAGCTCTCTACCTGTGGCAAAACCTTTACCCCTACCTCCACTAAAGGCAATAGCATATCAAGTGCAATTACTGCTTTTACATCACCATTTTTAATGATATAAGCAATTTCA
Source organism: Ureibacillus chungkukjangi (assembly GCF_044795995.1). Lineage (NCBI taxonomy): Bacteria > Bacillati > Bacillota > Bacilli > Caryophanales > Caryophanaceae > Ureibacillus > Ureibacillus chungkukjangi. The sequence goes on from NZ_CP085009.1 coordinate 3,142,272, forward strand.
TCTTGCGTGTACATCGGATTTACAGGAATTGCAGTTGCACCGATTCGCATAGTTGCATATAACGAAATTAAAAAATGTGGTGTATTTCCAAGTAAAAACGCCACATGATCCCCTTTTTCTACCCCTAGCTGTTGAAGACCTGCTGCAAATCGACTAACTGTTTGCTCAAATTCACCGTATGTAGTGTCTCTCCCTAAAAAATGATATGCATGTTTTTCGGGTTGTTCTAATGCGGTTTGTCGAACACGTTCAACTAAATTCAAAACACCCATCCCCCTTTGCATTTAACCTCGCTTGCAAATTTAATTGAAAACGAGGTAGAAATGAATTTATATTCATTTACCAGATATTATAAATTAAATATTCTAATAAAACAATAGGGATTTGTATTTCACGTTGCATTTCTTGTCGAAAATTAAATATTATTCTATTTATAACATTTTTTCTGTTATTCTCTTACATAAGCGATATAACGCCATCTTATCAAATTAAAATAAATAATTTCAATAATAACTAAGAAGACAAAGGCAAATACAACCTCTTTTACAATGGACACATTTACGAAGTTTTTCATGATATTTTGTAAGGCGAAAAACGCAAATAGACTGTGGCAGAGCGCAACTCCCCACGGCAAAAAGAATTGAGGAAATAAAAGCTTGGTTACTAAGGATTTCAACTCTGAATTGGAAATCCCCATCCGTTTTAATACATCAAATTTCTTCTTCTCAGCCTCTAAGTTCGTGTGCAATCTAAAGTAAATAAAGCTACCTGCAGCAAGTAAAAAGACAGCTGCTACTAAAAGCCCAACCAGTGTAAATAAGGAATAGGTTGATAATATATAAGAATAATTTAATCCGGCATTTTCAAAATAATAAGGCAATGTGTACTTTTCTTTTACATACTCTTCAGCTACCTCTTGTTGAATCGGGACGCCCACATCCTCTGCTTCTATCCACTGTGGGATATCAAAAGTAAACAAATGATAGCCAGGCTCATACTGTGGAGAATTTCTATACGGTCTTACTAATCTTCTAAAGTCAACATCGCTAACAATTATTGAATTCAAGCTAACAATAGAAGAAGGGAAAATAAGCTCTGGATATACTTGATCAATCGTAATCCTTACGTTATTTTCAAGCAAAACAGTCTCTACCTTTTTCTTTGCTAGCTCTTTAATAGAATCCTTTGAATAGGGAATAAACATTGATTCCCCTCTAGACAAACGAACCATCGGATAGCCATAAGAAAACAGTAAATTATTAATATCGGACTCTTTAAACACCTCTACTTCAAAGTTAGTAAAGGAGGAAGTCTGTTTCAATACCGTAAATCGAGTTAAATGATAGGATAACCCCTTCTCCTCCAGCTCCGTAATAAGCGCAGAAATATGCTCACGCTCCATTGGATTATCAATATGCCCTTTGTAAATTAACCCTAAAGGATTTAACTTATCATATTGAGAGGTATAGGAAGATAACGTAGCAAGTAATCCAATAGATAAGAATGCAAGTGTTGTGACAATGGTCATAACAAAAAACATTTTCCCATTATTTTTTAAGATAAAGGTTTGCTCTGCCATTGGAAGCATTCTAGATTTTTTCCAATATAAGAATCTTTTATTTTTTATTTTATCGACAACATACTGAGTCGTATCGGTAAAGAACAAATACGTGCCAACAGCTATTAACAGGGGGATAAACACGGAAAAGATAATCATATTAGATCTCGTAGTTAACAATGCCAGTCCATAACCACTAAGAATAAAGACAATGCCAAGAATCGCTTTTCTTTTCGTAAAATCCACATCTATTTGAATATTTTTGTAGCCATTTAGCAAATCAATAACCTTTTTCTCAGGCGATAAATGGACGCTAAATAACGAAATAAGAATAAAGGCACTAAAATAGACTGCTGTCGTTAATAAAAACGGCTCCCATGAAAGATATAGAGGTAAATCCTCCAGCATCAAAATTTCACGGACAATCATAAAGAAGAATTTCGAGAAAGCGTACCCGAAAATAATGCCCAGTACAATCGATATAAAACCAATAATAATCGTTTCTAAAAAGACCATTCTCGTAAGCTGTTTTCTTTCCATCCCTAGATGAATTAAAATGGCAAATTCCTTTGCTCTTGCCTCTAGAAACGCCTTCATCGAATAAAAAATAAAGAACCACGAAAAGACTACTAAGGTGATTTCGGCTACTACCATCCATATAATCGGCACATTTCCTAAAAATCCATTTTCGATTTCAGGGTGAAACATTAACATGGAGTATATAAAAAATACTAATACTGAAAAGAAGCTTGCCATAAAAAATGCCGCGTAAATCCGGATATTTCGAATGACGTTACGGTAAGCGAATTGATGAAAGGTCACCTACTTGTCCTCCTCCTAATAAACTAAGCACATTTAGTATTCGTTGGAAAAACGTTTGGCGTCTGTCGTCTCGATGAATCTCATTGAAAAACTCGCCATCTTTTATAAACAGCACTCGATCACAAAAGCTTGCAGCGATTGGATCATGGGTTACCATAATGATGGTTGCCTGCTTTTCTTTATTTATTTTGCTTAACAGCTCGAGCACTTCTCGGGAGTTGTTTGAATCTAAATTTCCGGTTGGTTCATCAGCTAGAATAATTGCCGGTTCATGAATAAGTGCTCTTGCAATTGCTACTCTTTGTGCCTGCCCACCTGAAATTTCGTTTGGTCTTTTATGTAAAATTGTTGTTAAATCAAGTCTTTCAGCTAACACCGATAATCGCTCCTCCATCACCTTTACCGGCTTTTGGTCTAACGTTAAAGGGAGAACTATATTTTCTTCCACTGTCAGCATTGGCAATAAATTAAAATCCTGAAATACAAAGCCAAGCTCTCGTCTTCTAAAATAAGCAAGCTCTGTACGATTTAAATTTTGAGGCTTAATATCATTGAAAATAATCTCGCCTGACGTAGGACGGTCAATCGTCGATATAAGATTTAATAGGGTTGATTTCCCACTTCCAGAAGGGCCCATTATAGCCAAAAATTCACCCTTATCAACCTCAAAGGAAAGCTGATTTAAGGCGCGATTTGTCACTTTTCCTTCATATACCTTTGTCACATCTTGAACTTTTAAAATAGACATCGCTTCATCCCTCTTCAACTTTTAGTCTGCTCTTATAAGGAGGCTTATGATCAATGAAATGTAAGAATAATAGTCGTTCCTAGGCCTACCTCTGATTCAATTTCAAATTTATGCCCTAGCTTTTCACAAATTTCGCTAGCCAGGTATAAGCCCATTCCTGTAGATTCGCCGGTTTTACGCCCATTTTCTCCAGTGAAGAACGCCTTTGTTACTCGCGTTAAATCCGATTTAGGTATTCCAATTCCTTCGTCTCGAATCGTTAACTTTACCTCTGAATCGATTTTCGTTGCTGTCACAAAAATCCGTTTATTCTGCTCAAATGTGTACTTAACAGCATTCGTTATAAATTGTCCTAGTATAAAGGTTAACCATTTTGAATCGCTGGCAACGACTAAATCCTCGTCAATATACATCTCAGGGAAAACACGATTTGTAATAAATAAACGCTTATTTTCGTTGATAGTTGCATTTACAATTTGCTTTAGATACACCTGCTCAATCTGCATATCATCCTCAAACTTTTCAAGTCGCGCATTCATCAAAACCATATCAAGACCTCTTTTGATGCGATCCACCTCTTCCTGTACACTTTTCTTATCAAGAGGCGCCTCCTCCTGCAATAATAATTCCAAAACTGAAACAGGCGTTTTCATTTGGTGGATCCATTGATTTAGAAATTTCTCTTGTCGGTTCTGCGAGGCGTAAAGTACCTGTACCTCATGCTGATAAACTCGGTACAGCTCGTGGAAATAGCTTTCAGTTTGAATATGCTCAGAGGACTTTGCATTTTTTTGTAAGGCATCCTCCATTGTATTTGGCAGCTGAGTGATTTTTTTAAGATAGCTTTGTCGTCTAATATAGCGAAATCCTAAAAACGAAACAATGAGAATTAAGCTTATAATCATTGTGTAAATTGCTGTATTTATATTTCGGAAGCCATCTAGCCAATATAGCGACATAATAAATAGCACAACAATCACTTCAAAAATTACGAAAGCGATATGCTCCTTTATAAATAACTTTAAGCCCATCACTGTTCCTCCGAGTTGAGCACAAAGCGATAGCCTGCTCCGCGAACGGTTTCAATAACAGAATGAACCCCGTAATCCGCCAGCTTCTTCCGTACTCTTGTCATGTTCACATTCAATGTATTTTCATCTACAAATGCTTGGTCGTCCCATAGCTCTTCTAATAATTTCTCACGAGAAACGACTTTTGGAGCTTGTCCCATAAGTAAATCTAAAATGATACATTCCTTCTTTTGCAGCGGAATCTCAATATCTTTTTTATGCAATTCCATACGTTCAAGATAGAGTGTTAGCTGCCCCAGGGCAATCGTTCTTTCCTCTTGTCTTGAGGAGTATTCTCCGTATGTTCTTCTAAGGTGACTACGAATTTTGGCTAAGACAATTTCATAGTTGAACGGCTTTGTTATAAAATCATCCCCACCATTTTCTAAGGCAAAAATTTGATCCATTTCGCCTGAGCGAGCTGATATAAAGATGATCGGGCATTTCGTATGCTGTCTTAACTGTCTGCACCAATAGTACCCATCATAAGAAGGTAAATTTATATCTAACAGTATGAGATGAGGTGCAAAGGCAATAATCTCCTCCACAATCCCCTCAAAGTTTTTAACTATTTCAACCTCATATTGATATTTTCTTAATGTATCTGCTAAAAGAGAGGCGATTTTTTGATCGTCCTCAACAATAAAAATCCGAGTAGTTTCCATTTTCATTCCCCCATTCTTCTTTTGGAATGCTGTTATATTTTTTTCAGATTGGCATCTGTTAATATTTGATACTGCAACATTTCACACTACTATAACAGTGTATCAAAAAAGAGGTACACCTTAAACAACAGACCCGAGAAATAAAAAAAATCAACTCGAGCTAAATATCCGAGTTGATTTTAAAGTTTATAAGAGCTTAAAACTGAGTAGTTTTTAATAAATTAATTTCAGGAAATCTTCTTTCGTAACAGCACCAAAATAATGTGTTGTATCAATCACTTCGATTGCTTGTCCAATACTTGTACGATCATATTTCACACCAATTAATAGTTTCTCAATATCACTAACATCCCCAACACCAAAGAAATCACCAAAGATTTTAATTTCCTCAATAATCCCTTTATTAACCTCTAGGCGAATATCGATGCCACCAGAAGGGAATCGATTTGTTTTTTGAATGTTGAAGCGTGGGGACTTCCCAAAGTTCCATTCCCATTTTTGATAACGGTCCTCTGAAATCTCGTGTATTTTTTTCCAGTCCTCATCCGTTAACTCGTAGTATTGAATCTTGTCTTCCCCACCAAAAATCGATTTTAAAATTTCCATCCGGAATTCTTCAATCGACATCGGTTCCTTCAGGTAGTCCGAAATATTCCCTACACGTGAACGAACAGATTTAATGCCCTTCGATTCTATCTTGTCCTTTTTCACTTTTAAAGAAGAAACAACTGCATCTACATCTGATTTGAACATTAGTGTACCATGACTGAACATGCGTCCACGAGTAGAGTATTGTGCATTCCCAGAAACTTTTTTACCTTCTGCTAAAATATCATTACGCCCTGAAAGCTCTGCATTAACACCTAATTTCTCCAATGCATCTACAACAGGCTGCGTGAACTTCTTATAATTGTGGAAGCTGTTTCCGTCATCCTTTGTTAAAAAGCTGAAATTCAAATTATTCAGATCGTGGTATACAGCTCCCCCACCTGATAGGCGTCTTACAACAATGATCCCATTGTCTTCAACATAATCTGTATTAATTTCTTCGATTGTGTTTTGATTTTTTCCGATGATAATCGATGGCTGATTGATATAGAACAGTAAAAAATCGTCCTTTTCAATATCCATATTTCTAAGTATGAATTCTTCAATTGCTAAATTTATGCGTGGGTCAGTAATCCCCTTGTTATCAATAAAATACACTTTCTTCACTCCTCTATAGGCTCTATTTTACACGAAAATAGTAGAAAATCACGCTTTATGCAAGGAAGTGATTATATGGGATTTTCGCTTTGTGTGAAAACGCTTTTCTCTAGCTTTATAGGCATTGATACCGTTTTCTGAAATATTTATTTTTTATTGGAAAAAGGGTTGACGAACACAAACTGTTATAATACAATGAAAATAATTAAATCAGTAATATAACAGATATCCAAAAGGAGGGGCGAACGCATGTTAGAAAACGTTGTTGAGTTTTTCAAGAATTTACCTGACAAAGTATGTGTACAATGTGGAGATAAGATTGAAGAACAAAGCGAATGCTACAGCAGCAATTGCGAAAAATGTAACGCTCTATAGTCGTCGTCAGTCGTTTTATTATTGATTTTTGGAACCTCAACTAAGAATAGTTGAACCTATAAGTAAACCGCTTACAAGCTAACCCCTCAAAGCTCGCTCAAGTTTTGAGGGGTTTTTCGTTGTCTGTATGTGAAATGCGACTACTACTTGATTGAAACGGGTTTTATCCCCTTATGAAACTCACTTTTGGGACGATTACTTCTCGTAATGAGTTTCATCCATTCTATGAAACTCACTCCGAGCTCGATTACCTCCCGTAACGCGTTTCATCCTCCTTATGAAACTCATCTTCTGACGTTTCTTCGCTCTGCGTAATTTTTAAAACAACCGAATTTAAAAACAGGTGAAGAAAACGACTCGTTTTCCTCACCTGCTTACATAGGCACTACCCTACTTTTTATTAATGCTCGTGCTCACTGTCATCTTGCTCGTCATGCTCTCCGTGCTCGGAATGTTCTTCACCTTCTGAAGAATCTCCGTGACCTTCCATGTTCATGTCCATTGACTCATCGCTATTGTCCTCTTTGACTTGGCTCATGTCTGGGTTGCCAACGATGATTTGTTGTTTTGGCATGATGTGGAGCCCGCGTGCTGTTGTGTGGGCATACATGTAGTACACGCCATCATGATCGAAGGTTGTTTCGGCTTTATAGACACCATCTGCATCTAGCTTGCCCTCTATTTTTTGTGCTTCTTCTCGGTAGCCTGATTCCCAAACCTCGAATTCTACAGCTTCTGCGTCATTTACATCCTCTTTATTTTGAGAAACATGAGCTGCTAGTTCTACTGGTTCGTGAACAGCTACCTCCTCTGGTGTTAGAATATGCACGATGACCTCCAATGCAGCTACATCTACTGGTTCTTCATTTGTATCTACTTCATGGTCATTGGAAGCACAACCCATTAATAATACTGGCACTGCTACAATACTTAGTAACCATTTTTTCATATATATTTCCTCCATCGCTTATGTAATGCTAATCTTTGGTTTTCCCCTCATTATCTTAGTCAAAATGGGAATGTTTGAACCATCTTAGTATACCGTACTCATGTAAAAATAATATCGATAAAATTGTGAACTAATTCTGCCTAACTATTTTCAACTACCTAGGCTCCCTCTCGCAATACAAAAAGGAGCTACCCTATTATTCATAAGGAGCTCCTTCTCATCAAGCATATTGTAATTCAAACATTTCCTTTAATAACTCGTCAGCAATACTCTTTCCTTGGGTAACACAGTCTGGAACGCTTATTCCATCATAAGAGCTACCTACTAACTTAACATTAGGGAAATCAGTATGTAACTGCTGCTTCATTACTTCCATACGTTCGTCATGGCCAACAGTGTATTGTGGCATTGATTCCTTCCAGCGTGAAACAACTGTAAATACAGGAGCTGTTTCTAAGCCAATTGCTTTTTCGAGATCCTGTAATACTGTTTTTTCAATATCGCTATCTGAAAGCTCCACAATGGCTTCATCTCCAACACGACCGATGTATACACGTAGCAAATCGTAGCCAGCTGGTGCAACATCATTCCATTTATGATTACACCATGTACACGTTGTTATAGCAAAGTCACTATTTCTTGAAACAAAAAAGTTCATGGCGTCCTTATACTTTTTGGCTTCTCCCTGTTTAAACGCCAGCGTAACCGTTGCAATTGTTGCATATTGCATTTTCGGCAACTCATCTAATAAGCCGGAATGATCGAGTACCTCTTTGGCTGCATTAAACGGCGTTGTCATAATAACTGCATCACATTTAATAGGTGCAATATTGTTCGTATAAATTTGAACAGACCCATCATTCAGTCGATCAATGGATTCTACCTTTACACCCTTTAATATTGAATTTGGGGATAAATGTGATGCCAGGGTTTCAATAAGTGTTTCTAAACCATTTTGGAACGTTTGATAGGTTTCAATATGATCATTTCTTAATGCTTCCCCTGATTTCTTTAAACCAAGGATTAAACTCCGATGTTGTTTCTCAAGTTGATAAAACTGAGGAAACATTGACTTAATGCTCAAATGGTCAATATCTCCCGCAAACGTCCCTGCAAGTAACGGTTCAACTAAGTTTTCTACAACCTCTTTACCAAAACGACGTCTGAAGAAGTCACCAATTGGCTCATCTTCATCTTCTTTTGTTTTCGGTAACAGTAAATCTCCTGCAGCACGAAGCTTACCACTTAAAGAAAATAAACCAGAAGTTATGAATGAAGAGACATCAAGAGCCCCACCAAATGCTAATAGATTTGGAATAGGGTGCAAATTACTACCTACCGCTACAAAGGTGCGCCCATCGTTATTCGGAACCAGCTGTTGTTCGATACCAAGATCCTGAGCTAGATCGCGGACACTATTTTTATAGTCTAAAAAGGATTCTGGACCTCTTTCCACGATAAATCCATCTTTGCGTAAAGTTTGGATTTTACCTCCTAAACGTAAGGATGCTTCGATTAAAACAACATCCACTGGCAGATTGTTCTGCTGTGCTATTCTTTGTAAATAGTATGCTGCTGTTAATCCAGTGACTCCACCACCTATTACAGCAACTTTTCGTCTCTCCTGAGTCACCCTCATCACACTTCCTACATTCATTTTACTTCGCTAATTTATTGTAAATAGCATCTACCATTGCATCTATGAATAGTGGATGAGTATTTGGCATAGGCGGACGACGATAGTTCGCTCCAAGCTCATCACATACCACTTTACATTCATAGTCATTATCATATAAAACTTCTAAATGCTCAGTAACAAACCCTACTGGTACATATACAAATGAACGGAAACCTTTTTGCTCATATAGTTCACGAGTTAAATCTTGAACATCAGGTCCTAACCATGGCTCTGGCGTTTGACCAGCCGATTGCCAGCCAACCTCTACATTTTCAACACCTGTTGCCTCTTGAATTAAGCGTGCTGTTTCGATTAGCTGCTCTTCGTATGGATCGCCAGCTTCTTTAATTTTCTCTGGTAAAGAGTGGTTTGAAACGATAAGGCAAGCTTTCTCACGTTCTTCATTAGACATATCAGCAAATGCAGCATTTACTGCCTCTTTCCAATACTCGATGAATTTTGGCTCGTAATACCAAGACTCAACTGAAGTTAACGTCATATTGCTTCCTAGCTTTTCAATCGCCTCTTGTGCACGACCATTGTAAGATTTGATAGAGAAAGTTGAGAAGTGTGGTGCTAGAACGATTGAAACCGCTTCTTCGATACCGTCGTTTACCATTGCTTCAACTGCATCTTCAACGAAAGGATCGATATGCTTCAAACCGATATATAATTTATATTCCACTTCATCTTGCACTTCGTTTAAACGAGCTTCTAGCGCTTGAGCTTGTTTTTTTGTCATTTCAGCAAGTGGTGAGATTCCACCGATTGCTTTATAACGAGCCTTTAAGTCCTCTAAATGCTCTTCTGAAGGCTTACGCCCGTGACGAATATGTGTGTAATATCTTTCAATATCCTCTTCTTTATATGGAGTTCCATATGCCATAACTAATAATCCACGTACTGGTTTCAATTTTTTCACCTCATAATATTATGATTTGTTACTCGAAATAATTAGTAACCCTGATTTCTTTATTTAAAACTATAATAATATAGTTTAATCGTACCATATTTAGCCTAAGTGATTTACGCGTTCACGACTATATTCATGAATGAATGCTGTAAGACGTTTTAACACATCCGGATTTACTTCCGGGAATACGCCATGACCTAGATTGAAGATGTGGCCAGGTACTTCAAGTCCTTGATCGATAATATCCTTAGTTCGTTGCTCAATAACAGACCAATCTGCAAGTAGCAATGATGGATCAAGGTTACCCTGTACAGGCTTCTTAATTCCTAACTCACGTGCTTTACGAATTGGCATACGCCAATCTAAGCCAACAACATCCAGTGGAAGGTCATTCCATTCGTTGATTAGGTGACTTGCCCCTACACCAAACTGAATTAACGGTACATTTTCTTTGCGTAGCTCACCAAAAATACGTGTCATTACCGGTTTAATGAACACTCGGTAATCCTCTACATTTAAAGCACCTACCCAAGAGTCGAAAATTTGAATCGCTTTAGCACCAGCTTCAATTTGCGCAGTGATATCTGCAATGATCATATCGCCAAGCTTGTCCATTAAAGCAAACCAAGCCTTAGGTTCTGATACCATAAATGATTTAGTCTTGTTATAGTTACGAGAAGGACCTCCTTCGATCATGTAACTAGCTAGAGTAAATGGAGCACCTGCAAAGCCTATTAAAGGAACATTTAGCTGTTCTTGTGTTAGCAATTTAATTGTTTCTAATACAAAAGGTGTATGCTCTTTGGCATTAAATTCTCCAAGCTTTTCAACATCCGCAACTGTACGAATAGGATTTGAAATTATAGGACCTACGCCAGCTTTAATTTTCACGTCGACACCGATTCCTGGTAATGGCGTTACAATATCTTTATAAAGAATGGCTGCGTCCACATCATAGTTTTCTACCGGTAGTCTTGTTACATAAGCACATAGCTCAGGCTGATGCGTAATTTCCTCTAGTGAATACTTTTCTTTAATAGCACGGTATTCTGGCTGAGAACGTCCAGCCTGACGCATATACCATACAGGAGTGTATTCCGTACGTTCACCCTTAGCCGCGCGCAGTAATGTATCATTAAATGCTTTCATTATTAATACCTTCCCCTCAAAAATTTAATCGATTACGCTTAAGTACAAATTGTGGCAAAATCTAAAAGGTGAAATTTCATAAATGTATGCCAATTTGATACGAAAGCGATACTTTATTCAACAAGATAGAAATTTTGATTTAAATAGCTATTTGACTGAACAAAGATTGTAAATGTGTCATTGATATCCGTTTTCAAATATATACTTTTAGCAAGATATTGTATAGTTTTATCGACCAAATGTCATAAATTTGTGCAATCCATTATGGTTTTTCTATCATAAGTTTTGACAAAGAAATCTTATTTTGTTCTTCTTTAATAAAAGACATAGTAGATTTTAGATTAGGTTTAGTTTGGTCACTTAAGGGCAATCGATTTATACTGACACTTTTTTTGTTGGCTAAAAGTTATTTTAAGTAAGAGGAGAATGATTCTATGTTTATTTACTTAACATCCGGAACTGCTGATTATATGGAAAAGCTACTAAAAAAATATGTACCTAAAGAGCAAATGATTGTGCTTCATGGCTCTGGGAATTCTGTCCTTCTTCATGAAACAGAGGGTAAAACACTATTTGCAACACCACGCAAATATGAGGTAATCGACAGTGTTAATGCCATCGAACAATCAGGCTATTTCGTTTTTAATAATATTCCTGTTGCAGATGAAGGGCGACCTGTTTTTGAAAAACGTTTTTTAAGTCGCTCGGGGACAATTGAAAAGGAACCTGGTTTCATAGCCTATCGATTATTACGTCCAATTGGCTCTGACACGTATGTTGTACTTACACAATGGACTGGACCAAGCTCGTTTGAAGCCTGGAAAAATTCAAGAAGCTTCAAAGAGGCACATAGTAAGCCTGACCATACAACACCAGGCGTACAGCAACAAAATATCTTCAATGCCGCAAGCTATGTAACGACCTACTCAGGAAAATTAGCCAAGGATTAGAAAAACACACCTCGATCTGCATTGGTCGAGGTGTGTCGCATCTATGACGGAACACTGATAAAACCTATAGTTTCCTATCCGCCAAATAAAAAAGAGCTGACATAGAAGGTTTGTTAAACACAACCTTTTGAGTCAGCTTTTCTTCTATTATACTTCTAAAGACAAGCCTTTTCCTAGATTCAAGGATTGCTGATAAACCCCTTTTGCTACAGCAAGGTCATAGTAAGAAGCACCAACTGATTTATAGAAGGTGATCTCCTCCTCATTCTCCCTACCCGAAACCTTACCGCTTACTAAATCTTGTAGCTCCCCATAAACTTGGTGGAAGGACCAAATCCCTTTTTCACTCGCATCCATTAACTCCCCTGCTTCCTCTGTCGCGCCGTGTAAATCATCCACTACGATTTTAGAGGCTGTTACAATCGTCGTACTATCAATTTCATGCATATGCGGCAAATAAGAGCCAACCCCATTTACATGTGTCCCAGGCTTTATAAAAGTACCGTCAAAAACTGGTTCAGTTGATTTAGTCGCACAGCAAATAATATCTGCTCGGCTAACTGCACTATTTACGTCCTCTGCAATATAAATAGTAGCATCCACACCGTTTTCCTTTAACCTTTGACTGAAGGCAGCAGCACGCTCTTTCGTTCGATTATATAATACAACCTCTTTAATATTACGAACTGCTAGCACTCCTAAAACTTGCTCAAAGGCCATAGCTCCTGTGCCAATGACAGTTAGAATTTCAGCTGATTCCTTAGAAAGATAATCCGTTGCAATAGCTGTCATTGCTCCTGTTCGAAGACGAGTTAAGTAAGAGGCATTCATCATCGAAAGGTGTTCACCATTTTCGGTACTCGTCAAAAGGATAATCCCTTGCGTTGTTGGCAATCCTTTTTCAGGGTTACTCGGAAAAATAGTTACAACCTTTACCGCCGCTACTTTATTGTCTAAATCTGCACTCGGCATATAAATAGAAGTACTATTGATATCTGAGAATTCTAGTACCGTCCGATGAGGTGCCTGTACTTTACCTTGCTCTTTCGCAGTTAGTGTTTTCTTTATATCTTGAATTGCATCATCTATTGTATAAAAACTACTAATCTCTTTTTCATTTAATATAATCATTTGTAACACTCCGATGCTTAAATTATAGTCTTCTACTGGTGTACTACTTGTTCTTTGCTAGCTACACTATCTTCCTGGCTATCTAGTTTTCCTGTAGTGAATTCATCGAGCTCTTTGTTGCTCTTCTCTTTTACAGCCGAAACCGCAATTAAGGAAATCACCGCTGTTAACATAATATAAATTGCTACAGGAATATAAGAATTATCAAACTGAACTAACAATGCCGTTGCAACCAGTGGCGCTGTCCCACCCGCAACAGCTGCACCAATTTGATAGCCAAGGGAAACCCCTGTGTAACGTACCTTCGCATCGAAAATTTCGGAGAACATCGTCCCTAGTACAGCTGTTATAGGAGCCCAAACTATCCCTAACCCAATAATCGTAGCAATTAAAAGTGTGGTAAATGTACGTTGCTCCAGTAACCAGAAATATGGGAAGGCATAAGCCATCATCGCAACCGTTCCATATATATAAACCTTTTTACGTCCTACCCTATCTGATAGACTTCCCATTACTGGCATCAAGATTGTCGTAACAATGGTACCAATCATTACAGCTACAAGAACTTGAGTACTTGAAAAGCCTAGATTATTTGTTCCATATGACACGATAAATGTAGCAAAAATATAGAACGGCGCAGTTTCTACAACCTTTCCACCGATGGCAATTAAAACTTCCTTCCAGTGGTATTTGAAAATGTCGACAATCGGTAATTTAGGTATTTCTCCAGCCTCTTGAACCTTTTTAAATGACGGTGTCTCATCAAGTCCTTTACGAATCCATAAGCCAAAAATAACCAGCAAACTACTTGCAATAAAAGGAATTCGCCATCCCCACGAAATGAAAGCTTCTTGAGAAACAACTGAAGTAATGAACGTTAGTGCACCAGATCCCAAAAACATCCCGATTGTTACACCCATTTGTGGGAAAGCTCCAAATAAGCCACGCTTTTCTTTTGGAGCATATTCCACTGCCAATAAGAGCGCCCCACCCCATTCACCACCGATACCGATTCCTTGAATTAAACGTAACGAGATTAACAAAATAGGAGCCGCTACACCTATTGCCTGGTAGGTTGGAAGTAAGCCCATCAGAACAGTGGCAACACCCATGATTGTTAATGTCATAACTAAGGTTTTCTTCCGTCCTATACGGTCTCCAATATGACTAAAGATGATTCCACCTAAAGGGCGAATGAAGAAGGCTAAAGCTAAAGAGGCATAAGCTAACAATAAGCCTACAGTTGGATCTTCCGTAACAAAGAAAACCTGATTGAATACTAATGCAGCTACTGTTCCATAGAGAAAATAATCAAACCATTCGATTGAACTACCTACTAAACTAGCAAGCCAAACTTTCCTCATTTGTTTTTTACTCATAAATTTTCCTCCTTCTCATTATTAAAGCCCCACTTAAATTTATAAGTAAAAAAATAAACGCCCAGATGCTAATTTAAGTGACACTTAAATTTTATAAATAAATTATTACACACTTTAGAATTTTCAGTCAATACGTTTATTTCTTTGAGCATCTTCTTTTTCTAGAGTATAATTTTGGTAGCTTAGTATGAGGACGTGTTGCACATGACAATCGGTGAAATCCTGCGAAGAACAAGAAAAACAAAGAAGCTGACACTAAAAACTCTCTCTGAGAAGACAGGTGTTTCCATCAGTTTTTTATCTCAGGTGGAACGAGATAAATGTAATGTCACACTTGAATCCCTAAGGAAAATTAGTGATGCCCTACAGGTTAATCCAAGTATATTTTTTTCTGAGACTAATAATGAAAGCCCTGGAGAAAAAATTTTTCCGTTCTATTATGAAGATCTTTCGAACAAGGTAACCCAGGCTTCCTTTCACCCGATTCTTGTTACTCTTAAGCCTAAAGAAAATGTTGGAAATGAATTTTCCCATTATGGCCATGAATTCATCTATATCTTAAAAGGGACACTTACATTTTCAATTGAAGGAAAAATCTCAGAGCTTAATGTAAACGATTCCATCATGTTGGATTCTACTCGCAATCATTATTGGTGGAATAATAGTGAGGAAGAAGTTCAATTTCTGCTAGTTTCTACTATATAAAAGAAAAGGAGAACTAAAAGCTCATCCATCAGCTTTAGTTCTCCTTTTTATTAGTATTCAATTGAGGGATCCTTTGTCATCTGGAAGGTGAATTCACCTATGACAATAATGATAATGCCTGTTACAAAAAACATTGGTTGTCCAATGTCACACAGCATAACAATTATTGCTTGGATGACCACAAACAGACGCAATACTTTTCTTACAGCATTTTTTCTTTGGGCTGGTTCCACAGGGTAAAGTCGATCCATACGGAAATCCCCTGATGACAAAAGCGCATACTTTAACTGAATTGTAGTAGCAAATGCCAATGCAGCAGCTACAACCCATGTTACCACCGGCATATTAACAAATAGTGCAATCAAACCAGAGATGACCGTTAAACGAACCCATAAATAGAAATGATCATCCGTTCGAATGAATGTACGATACACTAAGTAGCTTTGTGCGCTTTTTTGACTGTATGGCACAATCGAATAGATAAAATTCAACCAGCCTCTTCTGCGGATTGAACCATGTAGATGTGGTACATCCGTAAAATAGTTAGCAAATCGATAAAAGGCCATCATTCGATTTTGCTCTACCTTTACAAAATGCTCATAAGGTATCGGTTGAACCTTTACTCTTTTCGCTAATGTACGATTATACACAAATAATAAAATGATGAAAATAACTACATAGGAATAGCCTTCTGTAAGAGCTGATTGTACCGTTAAAATGGAAAGCAGCCCTCTTGTTATCCTGTCGATTATTAAACTAGCTCCGCGATTTGCATAACGATAATTGAATTCAATATGCACATTTAAATATTTCAAAATAATGATAATTGCCAGGCTTAACCAAATTTGTTGTGGAGTTAGCTCGGTTACAGCCTTCAATAATGGAATTCCTACTATATAAATAATAGCGACTAGTCCAATCTGAGACCAAAACGTCCATCTAAGTGCACTTCTAAAGTAGGCAGGCATTTTGGACTCTAATGGTAGTAAATACACCTGGTCGGGATCTCTAAGCAAAGTAACTGGACGACTAAGAGCTAATAAAAAGCCCACGATAATTGCTACAAGCCACTCTGCTGGAAATGTATTAGCTACTACCTTTAACCACTCGCTATATTGATAGCCAACTGCACCTATTACAAAGACAAGCACTAAGGCGATATGTCCTGTAAAAACAAAGCGCATATATTTTTGTACCTCTAGCATATAGTGATTAAATCGTTTAGACCATACCTCCTGCAAACTATTCATTGTCTTGCTCCTTTGTCATGGCGATATATAGGTCGTCTAAAGTAGCATTAGGCATTTGGAAGGCGCGTCTTAGATCATTCATCGTCCCTTGAGCTCGTACTTGTCCCTCATGTAATAAAATAATGCGATCACAATGCTTTTCTGCTGTCGATAAAATATGAGTAGACATGAGGATTGAAGCACCATCCCTTTTCTTCTCATCCATCTGGTCTAGCAACGATTGAATTCCTAGTGGATCTAGTCCCACAAAGGGCTCATCAATGATATAAAGCTGTGGATTTACTAAAAATGCACACATAATCATAACCTTTTGACGCATTCCCTTTGAGAAATGAGAAGGAAACCAATTTAAGCGTTTTTCCATTCGGAATTCCTTAAGTAGGCTTTGTGAGCGTGAAGCTAATGTATGTTCATCAATACCATAGGCCATTGCTGTTAATTCTAAATGCTCTTTTAATGTAAGCTCATCATATAAAACAGGTGTCTCCGGAATATAAGAAAACGAAGACCGATATTTATCAAGATCTTCATTTAAAGTGACACCATTTAAACGAATTTCCCCTTTTTGAGGCATCAGCGTACCGATTATATGCTTAATCGTCGTACTTTTCCCCGCACCGTTTAAACCGATTAAACCGACCAGTTCCCCTTCACCGATTGTAAAAGATAATTCTTTAATTACTGGCTTTCTTGTATAGCCACCTGTAACGTCTGTTAGTTGTAACACTGTCATAGTTTTTTGTCACTCCTATTCTTTTTCCAGTTTACCAAAAAATGCGAATAGAATCAGTTCTGATATGTTAAAATGTGTATAAAATGTTTTTAACGAGTTCTCGAAAGGATGATACTAATGAGCGATTGCATTTTCTGTAAAATTATTGATGGATCAATTCCAAGTACTAAGGTGTATGAGGATAAAAATGTTTATGCATTCATGGATGTTTTTCCTCTTACAAAGGGTCACACCTTACTAATTCCAAAGCAGCATGTCCAAGACTTATTTGAGATGCCAGAGGACGTTGCAAAAAACCTTTACGCTGCTGCACCTAAAATCGCAAATGCCATAAAAGCAGCCTTCCAGCCACAAGGGCTAAATACGATTAATAATAATGGGTCATTTGCAGGGCAAACAGTATTTCACTATCACTTACACTTTATCCCACGATACGACGAGACAGACGGCCTAAAGTTAAAGTGGGAAACAAAGCAAGATGAATTTACTTCTGACGTACTTCAAACTGTTGCAGCACAAATTAAAGAGAATTTAGATAACTAATTAATAGAATGAAGCTTATATAGTATTCTATTACATGAGGTTGCAAAATATTTATATTACCTTTAAAATCAATGTAAGTTTCGCTAACGGCAATGAGTGCACGTTAGGAATCTAAGAGAAAAGAATTGTAGAGGAGAGTTTAGAAATGAAAACGAAAAACCTAGTTTTAATGGCACTTTTAGTTGGTGTAGGTGCAGTACTGTATCTGGTTATTCCAGGCTATGGAGAAGGCATGAAGCCCGATTTTATGCTAACAATGATGTTTATAGGAATCTTGTTATTCCCTACCTTTAAAGAAACATTTTTATTAGCAGTCACAACGGGAGTACTTTCAGGGCTATTTTCAACATTCCCTGGTGGATTCTTCCCAAATATCATTGATAAATTGATTACAGGGTTTGTTTTCTTAGCAATTGTTATGGTACTTGGACACTTAATTCAAAAGGTGGCAACAGGGGCTGTTTTAGTTGCTATATGTACCGTTATTTCAGGAAGTGTATTCCTGTCTATGGCATTATTATTGGTAGGCTTACCTGGAGGTGCTGCATTTAGTGCACTATTTATAGCAGTTGTACTACCTGGAGCTGTGTTAAATACAATCGCCTTTGTTATCATCTATCCAATCATTACAAACCTATTAAAACGAGCAAATTTCAATACATCTATTTCCCATGCTTAATTATCAGTGCAGACAAGGTTCATATAACTTTGTCTGCACTTTTTTATTTCCCCACAATACTTCTCTCCTTACAATCTTTTTAAAAAGTCGAATTCATGGTTTAATATGGGTAAGAATAGGAAAATTTATATAAAAGGTATACATACTTTTAAGGAGTGATTTAAATGCGCGCAAAACCATTTTTAATCGGACTATCTGCTGGAGTAATTGGAGGACTTACAACAATCATTTTCACAACACCCCAATCTGGTAAACAAATAAGATCGAGCATCGTACAAAATACTAAAATTGCGAAAACAAATCTTGAGGAAATTAAACACCATTCAAGCAGTGTGAAAGACTCGATTCTTACATTAAAAAACGAAGTGAAAAATAATATCCCAGAAATAATGAATCAACTTAAAGAGTCTATTTCCAAATTCAACCAGGATATCGAGCCAGATACAGCCAAGCTTAAAGAAGAAATAGATGGTTTACAGAAATCTATTATAGAAATCGAGAATAATTTATCAGATTTAAATAATAAACAGAAGAAAGATGATAAAACAGAGTAATCCTTTATCCCTAAATACTGGTTATTATGTGAGTATTTTTCCGTTTTAATTTACTAATTTATAACATTTTTTCGCCATAATTCAATTATTTAATTTTTCTAACTTTAAACTTTTTTCTTTTACTGCTATAATATTTTCATAATGTAAATGAAAGAAGGTGTTTGCTTTGTCAGAAGATTCATACACGATGAAAGAAGCAATGCTTTATAGCCAACGAATTGCACAATTGTCAAAAGCATTATGGAAGGCAGTAGAAAAAGATTGGCAGCAATGGATTAAGCCTTACGATTTAAATATTAATGAGCACCATATTTTATGGATAGCATTCCACTTAAAAGGAGCATCAATTTCAGATGTTGCTAGATTTGGAGTTATGCACGTTTCCACTGCTTTCAACTTCTCAAAGAAGCTTGAAGAACGAGGCTTATTAGAGTTTTCTAAACGTGATGACGACAAACGTAATACGTATGTTGAGCTTACAGGAAAAGGCTCAGACTTAATCTTGGAAATGTACGAACATTATTACGATACACATCATTCAATCCTTGAAGGATCTCTAGCATTAAAAGAATTATATGGTAGATTCCCAGAGTTCTTAGATGTCATGGCTGTAATTCGTAATATCTATGGCGAAGATTTTATCGAAATATTTGAACGCTCATTTAAAA
This sequence comes from Ureibacillus chungkukjangi, assembly GCF_044795995.1. Lineage (NCBI taxonomy): Bacteria > Bacillati > Bacillota > Bacilli > Caryophanales > Caryophanaceae > Ureibacillus > Ureibacillus chungkukjangi. The sequence continues at coordinate 3,161,997 of NZ_CP085009.1, forward strand.
ACTTTAAAGACTCACTTGTTGAAGACGAAGATCAACAACTTATTTTGAAAAGATAAAATTCACACAATTTACGCTTGCTTGTATGAATACAAAATTGAATGTCAAGGATTACTATGAGTGTAGCGATACACTCTTTTTCTTTTCATTTTTTTCCTAAATGGAGTAGCAATTCCCTTTTTTTTCATTTACAATATCTTCACTCACAAAATGTAGTAAAAATACAATGATTCGTTCAAAATAAAAATATTCTATTTTATAAACATTAATTTTTTACTAAAATCGAAAAAAGGGGTCGTCCTACTTGCATTGTTGGAAAACAGTTAACATAAAAAGAGAATATGGCTCTACATGGCTAACAATTATGGCTATTTCGTTATTTGTAATTGTTTTTTCTTTATCATTTATACTATTCGGCCGAGTACATCCTACATTTTATCGAGATGATTACTTCTGGCTATTTATGCTTTGCTTTGTATTTCTTTATCCAATACACAAGCTTATGCATTATTTTTCTTTATTCGAATATCGAAAATCAGTAAAATTACGATTTAAAATCGATTATAAATTTATTCCTATTATTAGAATGCGCATTAAATCGATTATTCCTAAGAACCGATATATCATTACCCTATTAACACCATTCATCATTATAAACGGGCTGCTTATATTTGCTGCAGTTTCCTATGAGGAATACGCGCATTTTACTTCCATACTATTGGGTTATCATTGCAGTATTTGCTTTATCGACTTTTTATATATTAAGGATTTAATCGGTGCACCTAAGGATTCTGTTATAGAAGAAACACCTAAAGGCTGCGAAATTTTAGTTCCTTCACTTATTTAACTGCAAGTTTAGGTTTTACATTACATTTACTTGTGTTACATTGGCATTTTTTGTTATCCTTAAAGGAAGTGAAAGAGGGGAGGAATAGATTTGCTACTTATGATTGTAGTGCTATTCTCAGTATTTTATTTATTCCAAATAAATCGAATGACATATGCACTTGTCACACAAAAAGAAATACCCGAGGAAAAACACGAAAAAATATTCCGGACTATAAATATATTAATCACAATTTTATTAGTGTCATTCTACGTAGAGGTTTATGTAGCGTTATAAAAAAGAGGCTAGCTATATGTTCCCTTTTGGGTACGGGAACTTAATAAGGTATTGGAAAAGAACAATAATGGTTTTAGAAAAATTATAATGTGCAAAGAAAGTTTTTTACTTTTTTATCCACAAAAAGAGCTAAAGGCATTTATTGCCTCTAGCTCCCCATTTTGTTTGGTTATATTGTTTTGTAATTAGTAGATGAAAGCTGCACCTACAATAATTAATAGGATGAACAATACAACTAAAAGCGCGAAACCACTTCCATATCCGCCACCGTAGCTATTTCCCATTACGACACCCCCTTTCAAAAATATACTATGCTTGCGTGCAAACTGTGCTTAGGCAAACGAACATGCAACCCATTTTGTTTTTGAAACGTTTATGATATAGTTACTATTGATTTCAATCGAAGTTAGGAGAGTAAACACACATGAAAAAACCATTTTTAGCACTAACACTAGCTACTTCTGTTTTTGCTTTAGCAGCTTGTAGTAACTCTGGCGATGATGTAGTAGTATCCACAACTTATGGTGATATTACGAAAGATCAATTCTATGAAGAAATCAAAACACTTGCAGGTAAAGCATTACTTGAGCAAGTTGTAGTTGAACAGGTTTTAGAAAACAACTACAAAGTGTCTGATGAAGAAATTACAGAACAATTCAACTCTGTAAAAGAACAATACGGAGAATCTTTTGAAGCCATCTTAGCTCAAAATGGTTTAACTGAAGAAACATTTAAAGAAAATGTACGCTTCCAACTTTTACAAGAAAAAGCTACAAAAGATGTTGAAGTAACAGACGAAGAAATCGAAAACTATTATAACCAAGCTAAATACGAACTAAATGCACGTCACATCCTAGTTGCTGACGAAGAAACTGCATATACAGTTGTTGAAAAATTAAAAGCTGGTGGCGATTTCGCTGCTTTAGCAAAAGAATACTCTTCAGATAGCTCTGCTTCAAACGGTGGAGACCTTGGATGGTTTACAGTAGGTACAATGGTTCCTGAATTCAATGATGCTGCTTACGCTCTTGAGTTAAACCAAGTGAGTGAACCAGTTCAATCTGAATTTGGTTACCACATTATCGAAGTAACGGACAAGCGTGAAGTTGAGAACTACGGTACTTTAGAAGAGAAAAAAGAAGAAATTAAAGAATCAATTGCTGCAACAAAAGGTGACTTAACAGCTAAGATTACTGATTTATTAAAAGATGCAAAAGTTGATATTAAAGACGAAGATTTAAAAGCTGCTTTAGATACTTATTTAACGACAGATGCTGATGCTGATGCTGAAGCAAATAAAGAGACTGAAGAACCAGCTGAAAAATAATAATACAAAACGCGTAAACCCTCAAAAGTTTACGCGTCTTTTTGATTTTAAATTTATAGATAGCATAAAACACAGAAACTAAATCTAGTCACAGGCTAACGCTACTAGCTAGATTTTTTTAACGAACTCAGACTTTAGCTTCATGGCACCAAACCCATCAATTTTGCAATCGATATTATGGTCTCCTTCTACAAGTCGGATATTTTTCACCTTCGTGCCAATTTTCAAGGTAGACGAACTTCCCTTTACCTTTAAATCTTTAATAACTGTTACTGTATCCCCATCAGCTAAAATATTGCCATTTGCATCCTTTGCAACAAGCACATCATCCTCAGCTTGTTCTTCTCCTGCTGTCCACTCATGGGCACACTCAGGACACACAAATAATTCTCCATCTTGGTATGTATATTCTGAATTACATTTTGGGCAATTCGGTAAACTCAATTCAATTCTCCTCCAATCTTCTTAGATCAAGTCTTAAGTATATAGAAATCTCTTCCTTTCCACCATACTTTCTAAATATCCTGGATTGAATACGATTTAAAGGACAAATATTTCTCTTTTTTGTACAAACTAATATTTAAAAATATGAAAGTGAGCTTATTATGAAACAAATTTTAATTACTGGGACAGCTTTAGTTTTACTATTTTTACTCTCAGGATGCTCCACTGCTAAATTTGAAGCTGAACATGATTTTAAGGTAATGGATTTTGACTACACCAATCAAAAAAACGAGCAAGTGTCCTTAGCAAGCTTAAAAGGGATTCCATGGCTTGCCATGTTTATCTATACTCGCTGTGATACAGTCTGCCCACCCATGACCTCCAATATGATGGATGTTCATGCTGCTATTGAAAATGAAGGCATTCAAAATTATAAAATTGTCGGCTTTTCAGTTGATCCTGCTTATGACACACCTGAGGTATTAGATAACTATTTATCCTACTATCCTGTGGAAAATGAGTCGAAATGGGAGCTTTTAACAGGCTATGAGCAAACAGAAATATCTCAATTCGCTCTCCAGTCCTTTAATACCGTTGCCAAAAAGTTAACAGGCAGTGATGACGTAATCCATGATATAAAGTATTTTCTTGTAGATTCGAACGGAACAGTCGTTAAATCCTATGATGGTTACAGCAACGTGCCTACTCAGGATATTGTTAGTGATTTGAAGAAGTTGGCTCAGTGAGGAGCCGAAAAGCTTTCGGGATACCTGCTGTGAAGATTAGCGTTAGATAAGGCTGAGAACCTCGTCTAATTTATTCTAAAATTAAAACAGGGCCTCCAATATTTTTGAAGTGCCCTGTTTTTTTTACTTATTCAAATGTTGGTTTGTAGAACGAGCGGTTATCTAGTGGGAATAGTCTTTCTGTGAACTCGCCTGGTTTGGTTTTAGCTAAGGCTCTTGTAAGCATATTCATCTTCGCATCGATATTATCGATGTAATGGAGAATTTCTGCCTCTTGGATCATAGGCTTCTTCGGACTTCCCCACTCTTCTTTTCCATGGTGGGAAAGAACAATATGCTTAAGAATAACGACTTCTTCTCCATCGATATTTAATTCTTTTGCTGCTTGTCCAATTTCGTCTACCATAATTGAAATATGGCCAAGTAAATTCCCTTCAACCGTATAGGAAGTTGCAATCGGTCCTGTAAGTTCCTTTACTTTTCCGATATCATGTAAAATCACACCAGCATAAATTAAATCTCGGTTTAAGGATGGATATAGATCACAAATAGATTTTCCAAGACGCAGCATTGAAACAACATGGTCTATTAAACCTGACGCATAGTCATGATGGTTTTTTGAAGCTGCTGGAAAAACAGTAATTTCTGGTTGATACTTTTTCAGAATGTATCTTGTAATTCGAGAAATACTTGGATTTTTAATTTCAAAGAAATATTGTGTTAGTTCTTCATACAATTCTTCCTTTGGCGTTGTAGCTGACGGTAGAAGGTCATTTATCTGGATTCCCTCTTCTGGCTTTACAACTCTGATTTGCTTAATTCGTAGTTGATTTTTCCCTCGATAATCGTGAATTTCTCCGCCGACCTGTACAATTACCTCAGGACGATACATGTTTTCATGGTCTTCATTTGTATCCCATAGCTTCGCCTCAATATCCCCACTCTTATCTTGTAGGATGAGTGTCATGAAAGGTTTTCCTACGGTTGTAACACCTTTAGTAGCTTGCTTGATCAATAAAAATTGGTTTACTTGTTCACCCGCTTGGAGTTGTGTGATTCCTTTCATATAGAAAACACTCCTTTTTATATACTAGTTCATTTTTCGATACCACTATTGTAACATGCAATCTCGACTGATACGATTGAAATTCTAAAGAACTACTTCTTTTACCTAATAGAAAATAACTCCTTCGATTAATTGAATTTTCTTTATTTACGATGAATTATCTCAATATATCTTGTATAATGTACTATATCTTCTATAAAAAGGGGTAGGGATGATATGGAAAATTTTCGATTTACAGCGTTTGAAAAAACAGGGGAAATTTTATTTGATGAAGTTTGGACATTTGAAAGTGAAGAGATTGCCAAAGTGGAAGGTCAAAAGCAAATAGAAGAAAAAGGCGTAGAAGAAAAAACTCATCGCCTAGTGAACTCTTCTGGTAAGCTTGTTTTATTCCATATTTAACTTTTAGCAGCATAAAAGACGTCTCGATGAATATCTCGAGACGCCTTTGTTTTATTTACCTTTAAATTGTTGTGCTCTTTTTTCTATAAATGCTTTAATGCCCTCTAAATGATCCTCTGTTTTACGCATTTTCACTTGCCCGCTTGCTTCCTTTTTCAAAATGCTAGTAAGTTCAGGCAATTTTTCTGAATGCAAAATCTCTTTCGTTTCAAGCATTGCTAAGATTGGAGAGGATAAAAACTTCCCAACAAGCTGGTCTACAAAGCTACCCGCTTCCCCTTCTTCAACATGGTAATCGATCAGCCCTAAGTCATGCGCTTCTTTTGGATTCATGACATCGCCAGCCCAAATTAAATGTTTTGCTTTTGGTGTGCCCACTCGCTCTTTCATAAAGAAATGACCAGCACCGTCTGGAATTAATCCAATTCCTATAAAATTCATTGCAAGCTTACTATTCTCCTCTGCCACGATAACGTCACACCCAAGTGCCAAACTAAAGCCAAGACCTGCCGCTGCACCACGAATTTCTGCAATCGTAATCATCGGTAATTGGTAAAGAGCTAATACCATACGCGTTATGTAGCTCATAATGTTTTCGAAGTCCTTAGGCTCACCTGAGGTTACCATCATTTTAATGTCACCACCAGCTGAGAAAATATTCCCTTCCCCTTTAATGACTAAAATTTGAACCTCTGGATTATCCTTTAAGAATTCTAAGCAATCAGCAAGCTCCTGCATCATTAATAGATTCATAGAATTTGCAACGTTCGGTCTGTTAAAGGATAAGGTTGCACGTCGATCAGCAATCTCTATCTTGATTGTTTCATAAGCCATTCTATTACCCCCAAGTTTAAAATGAATATCCATTCAGTATATATATTCAACTTTTCTCTACATTTTCCCTTTATTTACTTAAATATTCACCAACTTTTCTTCCAGTAAACAGACATCCTCCAACAAATGTCCCCTCCAACGATCGATAGCCATGAACGCCACCTCCACCAAAGCCACTCACTTCACCAGCTGCGTACAGTCCTGGAATCGGCTCCCCGCTTTCACCAAGTACTTGTCCATTTAAATTTGTTTGCAGGCCACCTAAAGTTTTTCTCGACAAAATGTTTAGCCTAACTGCAATCAGCCGCCCATTTTTTGAATCTAGAAGCTTATGTGGTTTAGCTACTCTTATTAATTTATCGCCCAAATATTGTCTGGCACTTTGAATTGCCATTACCTGCATATCCTTTGTAAACTTATTATCCAGCTCACGATCCCTAGCTAGAATTTGATCTTTTATTTTTATAAAATCGAGCAATTCGTTGCCAGCCAGCTTGTTCATGCCTTCTACTAAATCCTTCAAGCTATCTGCAATGATAAAGTCCTCGCCATTATCCATGAAGGCCTTTACTGGAGCTGGTGGACCTGGTAAAACTCGCTTTAGTATTTGTTGAATGCTTTTGTTTGTAATGTCTGGATTTTGTTCAGATCCCGATAAAGCAAATTCTTTTTCAATCATTTTTTCAGTTAATATAAACCAAGAATAATCGTACCCAGTTTTTGAAATAGCCTCTAAGGTACTTAGAGTATCAAAGCCGGGGAAATTTGGAGCACCAAAACGATTTCCTAATGCGTCAAACCATAAAGAAGATGGTCCTGGTAATATTCTTATTCCATGATTATGCCAGATTGGATTCCAGTTTTTCAGCCCCTCAGTGTAATGCCACATTCTGTCTCTGTTCACAATTCTTGCGCCAGCATTCTCTGAGATTTTCAGCATTCGTCCATCCACATGAGCAGGAACCCCTGTCACCATATTTTGCGGTGGCTCCCCAAGTCTGCTTGGCCAATTTTCTCGCACAAGCTCTAGGTTTGCTCCAATTCCTCCACTAGCCACAATAACTGCATCGCCATAATATTCAAACTCCCCTACCTCTATTCTCGAGCTTTCCTGCCCTCGCTCAATTGAACTTTCTTCAAGGACCTTCCCTTTTATTCCTACAACTACTCCATTTGAAGAAAGAAGCTCATCTACCTTATGGCGAGGTTTATAATCTATTTTGCCTTCTAGTGAAGCTTGCTCGACCTTTTTGGCAAAAGGCTCAACAATTCCCGGACCGGTTCCCCAAACAATATGAAAACGAGGTACTGAATTTCCATGTCCGCCAGCTAATGAGCCTCCTCTTTCTGCCCAACCGACAACCGGAAAAAATTTTACGCCCAGAGACTGTAACCATTCATATTTTTCTCCTGCTGCAAACTCCACATAGGCTTTTGCCCACTGATATCCCCATTCATCCTCGTCTTCTAATCTATCAAACCCAGCAGTCCCCATCCAATCTTGCCATGCTAATTCCTTAGAATCCTTAATGCCAAGCCTTCTTTGCTCTGGAGAGTCCACTAAAAATAAGCCACCGAACGACCAAAATGCTTGCCCACCAATTGAATTTGCAGGTTCTTGGTCAACTAGTAATACTTTTTTCCCTGAGTCGATTAATTCACAGGCAGCTGTTAGACCTGCAAGACCTGCACCAACAATCACAACATCATATTTCACATTTCCACCCCTTTTGACTATTAGCCTATATATAGATTTCTTGATGCATTTTTTGTTTCCCTTTAAACTTTATTTTTTATTTTTTCATTTGACTGACAATATTCGCTTTATCGCGTTAATTGTGTAAATTACTTTTATCGTTTTCTAACATCCCTGTTAGCAATAAATGCAATAATATTCTGACTTTTAAGCTTATTTTATTTATTACGAGGAAATTCCTTCCGAAAATACGTTATCCAATTAGCGAACATTATTTAAATGAAATGTAAATATAGTTCGTGTTTTAATGTGAAAAGTAAGCCTTTTCATAATGTTTTTCAAATTATTTTAGATATTCTGTTGACAGAACTGAACAATAGGGATTATGATGTTAACAATTAAATCAACGAAAAATATAACGATGGAGACATGCTCGTTCGATTGAAATCCTTAGAGAGCTGATGGTTGGTGAAAATCAGTGATTTCTACGATTGTAGTTCCACTCCTGAATAGATAAGCTGAAAACTTAAAGTATGCTTGTCCGTGTCATGCACGTTACGCATTTGCTTAGAGGCTGACCAAAATTATTTTTGGCAGCGAATAAGGGTGGTACCGCGTAAGTTTGTTAATTTTGCCTTTCGCCCCTTACATAAAAATATGTAGGGTGTGGGAGGCTTTTATTTTTTTCATTTTTTAATTCACTTCTAACATCAGGTGTCAACTTAATTGTCAAAATAATTAGTAAATTCATTTAAGGGGAGAGATTATTTATGGTAACAAAAACTGTAACTGCAACTAACTTTATTAATGTCTTTATCGCTGATCCACTAAGTGAGGATGGGATTTTCCCTCTTCGCCAAGAAACAGAATTAAACCTAAACGTTGTAATCGAAACAGGCCTTACACCGGAACAATTAATCGCTAGAATTGAAGATGTTCATGTGCTTTTAGTACGTAGCCAAACTAAAGTGACGCGTGAAATTATTGCTGCTGCAAAAAACTTAAAGTTAATTGGGCGTGCTGGTGTTGGCGTTGACAATATTGACCTAGCCGCTGCTACTGAACATGGGGTAATTGTTGTCAATGCACCGGATGGTAATACAAACTCTGCTGCAGAGCATACGATTGCAATGATGACATCACTTGCTCGTCACATCCCTCAGGCTTATAACGCCTTAAAAAATGGGGTTTGGGATCGTAAATCTTATGTAGGTGTAGAGCTCAAAAACAAAACTTTAGGTGTTGTTGGTTTTGGCCGTATCGGAACAGAAGTAGCTTTCCGCGCAAAAGGTCAACGAATGAATGTTATTGCATATGACCCATTCCTAACTGAAGAACGTGCAAAAGAGCTTGGCATTACAAAAGGGACTGTTGATGAGGTGGTTCAAGCTGCTGACTTTATCACGGTACATACGCCATTATTACCAGAGACACGCAACTTGATAAATAAAGATAAATTCGCAATCATGAAAAACGACGTACGCATTATAAACTGTGCACGTGGTGGTATTATTGATGAGGAGGATTTATATAATGCTATCGTTGAGGGTAAAGTAGCAGGCGCTGCACTTGACGTTTTCGTTGAAGAGCCAGCAACAAATCATAAATTACTAACTTTACCTCAAGTAATTGCTACACCCCACTTAGGTGCATCAACAATCGAGGCACAAGAATCAGTAGCTGTTGACGTTTCTAACGATATTATCAAATTCTTTAAAACAGGCACGGTTACAAACCCAGTGAACATGCCATCCATACCAAAAGAATTATTGGCACAGGTAGAGCCATTCTTTGAACTAGCAGAGAAATTAGGAACATTCCTATCTCAAGTTACAACTGAGCCGATTAAAGAAATCAACATTTCATATGCGGGCGAAGTGGCAAACTATGATGTGCGTCCCTTAACTTCAAATAACTTGAAAGGCTTATTGAAGAAAAATCACGGAGAGCATGTAAACGATGTGAATGCACGCTACTTATCTGAACGTATCGGCATTAAAATTAATGAACATAAAACAACAACTGCTAAAGGGTTCACAAACTTAATAACAGTTGAAGTGAAGACTGAAAACGAAGTTCACACTGTAGCTGGTACACTGCTTAATGGTTTAGGTGCACGTATCGTGAAAGTAGAAAACTATGTAGTAGACGTGATTCCACAGGGTCACCTACTTTACATTAAAAATACTGATAAACCAGGAGCTATCGGCCGCGTAGCTACAAAGCTTGCAGAAAAAGATATTAACATCGCAACTATGCAGGTTGGCCGCGATCAAATAGGCGGAACAGCAATTATGATGCTAACTATCGATAACGAAGTAACATCTGAAGACTTAAACTACGTAGAACAGCTTGAAAATATTGATGAAGTAAAAGCAATCACACTTTAATAAGGTGGAATGCCTCACGACGATTTTGTGGTGAGGCATTTTTATGTGTTTTAAATGAAGCTTGTGTATTGTGGATGTAGTTAGATCGAGTTCAACAGGAGGAGTGAGGTGTAATTTTGCTGTGCGATGCGGTGTCTGATACGGTTTGGACTGTGGTTAGCTTTGGGAATGAGGTTCATTTTGGTTATGAAGTGCATCACGGGCTTACTTTTACTTGCCGCATTCCCCCCTTATGAAACGCATCCCCACCCACAAACAAAAAACAGATGAAGGAAACTCTATCATTTCCCTCACCTGTTTCTAGTTAATCTATCGTTTTGAGCAGCTCCAGAAACTCTGTCAGAGATGCTACTTCATAGGTTGGTTCTACTTCTGTATCGTTTACTTTGCCTTCACGATTGATCCATACGTTTTTCATGCCTACGCCTGCAGAGCCTTTAATGTCTGTGTTTAAGTTGTCGCCAACCATAATTCCTTCACTTGCTGTAATCCCTGCTTTATCCATCATAAATTCAAATAGCTCTACTTTTGGCTTACCTTTTCCAAATTCACCTGAAATGATAACTAGATCAAAATAAGGGCGAATCTCTGGAGTGATTTCAAGCTTTAGGTTTTGTAAACTTGGTGCTCCATTTGTTAGTAATACCAGCTGATATTTATCCTTTAACTCATCTAACACTGCATATGTATCCTCATATACAAATGGGGATTTTTTACGTTCCTCAACAAAACGCTCCCCTAATTCAGCACCAAGTGTCGCATCGTCAATGCCAAGAGTCATTAAGCCTTTTGTCCAGGCTTCTTTGCGATATGCCGGAATAATCTCTTTCATTTTTTGAAAGGATTCTGTTGGATCGTCAAATGTTCCCCATAGTCCCTCAAAGGGATTAATGCCAATTAGAACAGTATAATCGTAAGTTTCGTAGGCTTCATACAACTTTCGGGCTTCGATTTTTACAGCTTCTTCAAGCTCAGCTGCATCAATATAGCATATTTGCTGTGCATACTCACAGGTTTTTTCAAAAGCAGTTTTCACACTATGCTTATCCCATAATAAGGTATCGTCTAAATCAAAAATAATTGTTTTTATTGGCATGTCCCTATCTCCCATATCATTCAATTTGCTATCTATTCGGCGTAACAACTATGTTTTCACTAATAATTTTATCATAATTTCAGAATTATTAGGATAATAGATTCCAGCTTATTTGTCCTTTTACCAAATAATATCTGGTCACCTAATTGAAGTTATACAAGCTCTGGCAACAGCATATGTTCATTTAAACACCAATTAGCTACCAGAAGAGGGAGAGAGATGATGATTAAAAAGTTTGCATCTGACGCTCTAGGACTATCGGATATTGGGAAAATGTTTGAACCCTTTGATTATGATAAAACGGAATCGGATGATTATCTTCTTTACGAAATGGGAGAGCATATTTACTTTCTTGTTAAAACCAAGACAGATGAATATTGCTTTACTAATTTAGCATTAATTCATGTGTACGGTGATTCAGCTGTTAGTAAAAAACGTACATTAAAACGCTATGACTATAAATTTAATACATTACGTCAAGTATCCTTCGAAACAATCGGAACAATGGATTTAGATAATGAAATAAAATTCACGATTGGTGAAACTGCTTTTAACATTGAGATTCATAAAAAATTTTCTGAGAAAGCAAAAGACCTGTATAAATGCTTAGTCACAATGGAGCGAATCATGCGTGAAAATGAAAAGCATCGAAACTATATGTTCGATAGCTTAGAATATGCCACGAGGAGCCTTGCTTCTTCAGGACATGGCCAAGCTTCTCCTTCTGAATCCTTTAAATCCATCGCTGAATTTACAAATCAATGGTTACAGGAAAGTAGCCGAAACTACACAAAAGAAGATTATAGTGATGTATTTGATCTGTTTATAAGAAATTAAATGATAAAAACCCGTACTCTTCCTACTACGAGTACGGGTTTATTCATCATAATGCTAGTTTTTCTGATTTTTCAATCGGTCCAATAAATTTTGAACTTTTTCTTTTTGCGCCTCCGTTTGCTCTTGCAAAACTGTAATTTGATAATTTTCTCCATCATCGAGGATTTGCACTATATCCCCTTCATTTACTGGAACATCAATCTTTGCACGATGGATTAATAATTGATCCGTTTCGTCAGGTCGTTTTAGGAATATCGCATAATCCCCTTCGAAACGATCTAATGTATAAGCGTTATTGTTCACTAACAATTTCCCCTTTCGGATTTAGTAGTTGGGCAGTATCACCACTATTTAACCACACTTGACGACCTGTCCATTTTATATAACCATCCCCATCCTTTGCATCAGGACCACTAGTAACAAAAATTATTTGTCCCGAGGATAATGTAAGCTTTGGGAAAGTAAACATTTGATTGCCTTCTACTGAATAGAGCTGCCAATCAGCTAGGTTTACATCTTCTGTACCATTATTTTTAATCGCTACAACTTCGCCTTCTAAATCTAAGTTATCAATCACTATATCTCCAGTTGTTTGAATGTTCTTCTTATCCTTATTACTATTAGTGTTTGGGTCGCTCTCGCCTTCACCGTTACTCGATGGCGCTATTGAGCTTGTTGCCCCGATTCCTGTCCATTCATCAGCTAGAACGTCATACTCTTCTCCATCTGTTTCAACTACAATAGTTCCCGCTTCAGCTGTACCGTAAATTTTACTTCCAACCTGCTGGAGATTTTGAATAACCTCATAATGAGGATGTCCATAAGAATTATCTTGTCCATAGCTCAATATTGTCGTTTCTGGATGGACTGCTTCTATAAACTGTAAAGAACTGCTTGTATTTGAACCATGATGGCCTGCCTTTAAAATCGTTGCACGCATATCAAACTTAGCCATCATTTCTTCTTCTAACTCAATTCCCGCATCACCTGTTAATAAAAACGAAATCTCGTCATAGACTAGCTTTAAAACAATTGATGCGTCATTGTTATCTTTTGCATCATGATCTGCACTTAAAACTGAAATTTGGAGTTTATCATCAAGTAATACATCCTCATTTATACTTGCCACCTGAAATGGAATATTGTTAGTTTCAATAAGCGATAACACTTCTTCATAAGTTGCCGATGTATGTACTTTGCCCGAATCAATAAAGTTATCAATTTTAAGTGTATTTATCACTTCAATTAAGCCGCCAATATGATCTGCATCGGGGTGGGTTGCAACAACATAGTCTAATTTTTCAATACCAAGACTGCTCAAATAGTTAACAACCTCCTGACCTGCCCCTTTTGTTCCTGCATCGATAAGCATATAGTGCTTGTTTGGAGACTCAATCAAAATGGAATCGCCCTGACCGACATCTATAAAATGCACTCTCAATAAATCATTGACTACCATCGTTGAATCGGCAGCCTCATCTTCAATCTGTTCATTTTGATTTTTGGTTGCTGGATTACTCGACGTACTATCCGTATTGCTCGAGCAACCAACTAGAAATAATATACAGCTAACTATAACTAAAATTTTTCGCATAATGTCTTTTCCTTTCCTTCACAATTTACATTATACATAGTGTAAATGCATTTAATCTTTAGATACCCTTTTTTTCGCAAAATAAAAGGAATAGCATTATTCGCTATTCCTTTTAAGTATTCACTGTATATTGATTACGTCCATTACGTTTTGACTCGTAAAGAGCATCATCTGCTAATTTAAAGATTTCCTTATAATCCGTTAGCATCCCATTCACATTAGTACTAACACCTAAACTTATACTAATCGATATCTTTTCTTCATCGAGTTCAATAATTGTGTCTGATATGTGATTATAAAGATTATCAACAATTTCTATCAGCTCATCCTTCGATGAAACTTTAACCATTGCAACAAATTCATCTCCACCATAGCGTGCAAAAATACTATCATATGCCGATAAATACTCAGCTGCCAAATTGGCAACAGATTTTAATACATCATCCCCTACAAGATGGCCAAATTGATCATTTATTTGCTTGAAATAATCGACATCAAGGATAAAAAAGCCGATTAATTGTGCAGTCATTTTCGCTTCTTTTAACCACTTTTTAATAGTTTTCTCAAAGTAACGGCGATTGTAGCAGGATGTCAGGGGATCCTTAGTTGAAATCGATTCAAATTGTTTTTCATTTTGAGTCATTTCGATTTGCAGTAAATTCTGATTTAAATTAATTCCTTTTATCTTCAAAAGGATATCAATATAATCCCTTTGTACGGCAATTAGAAGATCCTTGTCGTTTAACTCCGTGACTACCTCTAACAAGATATTATTGATCTCTTCTAATAAAATTAGATCATTATTTTTCGAAGCAAAATCCTTGGCTTTTACTAAGATTTCATTTGCTTCTTCAAAACGTTGTTGTGCCTTAAACCACAGTCCCTTATATTGCAATACGTAAATAGACGTTTTCATCCATTGCTTGCCATCTATATAGTCAAACAGAAAATCAAAAAGCTCTTCTGTTTTTTTAAATTCTCCCAAGTTTGTATAAGCCTTGGCTAAATTTAGCTTCAGCAGTACCATTAGCTCATCTTCATTTGACTCATCCAGTTTTTTTGATAAATCAAGACCCTTTTGAAGATGTTTAACCGCACTTGCTGGATCTCCTTCAACTAAGTGGTAAACGCCCAGATTATTGTAGATTTTACACAGAGTGAGAATATCATTTAATTTCGTTGCAAGAGCCTTCGCCTTATTTAGATATTCGAAATTCTTCTTTTGATTACCAAGTTCTCCGCAAATCGTAGCATACATATTTAAATAAATTGTTTTTTGTCCATCTGCTCCATGCTCATCAATCCACTCTGTAACTTTTTTCAAATCACCAATACAGCTTTGGATATCCCCAAGAATAAAATATATTTTACTTCTTTTTATATATAAATCTATTAATAAATTATAATTTTTTTCTTGTAATGCAAGACTTGCTGTTGGTTCAAATAAGTTTAAAAATTCGTTAAAGCGGTCTTCTCTAACTAGAGCTTCCATGGTAATTTTCAATTCTTCTAGTTCTTGCAACTCATCACTCCCTAACCAATCCCCATTACTTTTCTCTTAATAATCATAATCTATTTATACATGATTTACGAATCATTTACAATAAATGTAATCTAAAAATCTTGCAAAAATGAAAATTCAGTCTTTTTAAACACTATATCATTTCAACTTTTTTTTTGAAATAACAAAATGAGTTAATTACTATAAAATACACCTTTAAGCCATTATAAAAAGGCCCCCAAAAATATCGGAAGCCTCCTTAATTTTTATAGGTAACCATTCGTGAACAGTGACTCTAAAAGTGGGCTGTATTGCTTTTTAGCAGCATTATATTGTGCGATAATCTTTGCTTCATCTTTCTCTATTATTGCTACCCGTTCCAATATTTCTTTAGTTAACTGTTGGGAATCGGTCGACACGACTAAATGCTGTAATCCAAGTGATGCCGCATTATCAAAAATTTTAAATCGATAACCCAATGCTACTGCTGGGACTTTTGCTGTAAAGGATAAGTAATTTGCATGTAGTTTAAAGTTAATAGTTCCCATGCACTGTGATAATTTCTCCATAAGCTTTTTCTCTTTATAAAGATTCTTATCAAGAATTACATTTTGGGAATCATTTATTTTTTTGTATAATCTTTCACAATGTGGAATATCATTGCCCCACACGGTATATATCATAATTTTATATCCTGATTTGATCAGTTCTTTAGCTGCCATCACTAACTGATCCTCTACTTTTGCTTCATTTCCACCATATAAACGATTGAATGTAGTTCCCCAGTTGATGCCAATTATTTTTTCTTTTTTATTTGTCAGGTTCGGTTTTTTCAATAATAATCCTGGATCACCAATAATTTTTACTTTTTTCGCTTTTTCAGTACCTAGCATAATTTCAATAGCTTTTTTTGTTAATGGACCTCGAACTCCTACAAACGATGCTTTTTCGATTACTTCTTCTAGTACCTCTACATCCTTTTGCTTGAAGTTTTGCTCCATAGATTTTAACTGATTATTTTCTAATAAATCAAGATTTTTCTTTTCAATCCAGTCGATTCCTGAACCCCATATCGCTACTGGTTTTCCCTGATGCAATGCTTTTTGAAGAATTTGAAGATACCCCGGTAGTAAGAGAGAGCCGCCTCCTAATATGACCATATCATATTTTTCAAGACTTTTAAGATCGACTCCCGGTACAGAGGGGGTAATTTCAAACTCCTTTACATCTAAAAACTCTCCGCATTTCTCTTTAAAAATGTTCCACAATAATTCATCACCTAAATTATTGAAGCCAATCCAGCCAATATACAGGAGATTTTTCAACTTCCATTCCCTCCTTTCACCGTTTCGGAGTAAATTTTCACTATATCAATAGCTACTTTTTTAATATTAAATTTTTCTTCTACTATTTCATGAGTTTCGAGACCGTTTTTCTTTAAATATTCTTTATCCTGTAAAACTCGCTTTAGATTATCTCTCAATACATGTCTACTGCAAGGAGATTTCGAATCATGGTCTCCAAAATAATACTCCCACGCCTCATCAAAATTGTCCTTTGTGACAGCGCCAAAGTAACCATGATTACCAGCTGTTATAACCGTTTTTGCTGAAGCCATTGCCTCTAAAGCTACACGTCCTGTTCCAACCACACAATCTGCCATTGAATAATAAGCATGCATATCCCTCTGTTCCCCTACGATATGAATGAATGACACCTTGCACAGTTTTTCAATATAATGTGCCAATACTCTTATATCATTTAACTTATTGCCATCACCGACAACAACGAGATGAAGATTGGGAATAGGATTTAATTTCAAATCCTTGCAGGCTCTTAGCAGCATTGAACAAACATTCGCTTTAGCCCACGCTATCCTGCTTGCATATAAAACAACTACAGATTCTTTAGGTATTTTCAAAACTTTTTTTAGCTCTTCCGTTGATCGATTCACCGAATATGCCTCTATATCAATACCATTCGGTACCAGCTTAATATTTTTTGCTCCAAATGACTTTATATACTCGCATAAAGGTGGGCTAACACAAATAATAGTATCCGAATATTTCAGTAGCATGCGAATTTCCTGTTCGGGATAATAGGTTCCATGTACTGTAAAAACTGTTGCAATCCTCTTATTCTTCGCAGCCTTCCCCGTTAAGTAGCCTGAAGGAGTTTGATGAAAGTGAGCTACAGAAATTTTTTCAGATTCAATTATATCTTCTATTTTCCTCAGTAATTTTGCTTCATCGCTCTTTTCGAGAGTTAGGGTGCGTGGAAAATCAATATGATGAATCGGGCAGTTCAAAGCTTCAAAGGAACTAATCAAGCTTCCTTCTTTTCTTGCCGCAATTGAAACATAGACATTTTTTTTTATTAGCTCCTTTGCTAATGACAATATGTGAGTTTCTGTACCCCCTACATATAAAGCATCAACGACAAGTAAGACCCTTTCATTATCCACGTTTTTCACTTCCATAGAATTGTTTAGACCGTTGTTTATCATGGGTGCGATAGAAATACAATGCTTCTTTTAAGTTATCTATCTTAAGATTGGCATTTAAGAATTTTACGATAAATTCATAATCCTCTGCCCCAGTGATTCTCCGAGTTGGTCCCCCAACTATATCAAAAATCTTTCCCCTAAAAAGAATTGTTCCATGACAGATACAGTGCTTACCAGCAGCATAAACTTTTCGGATAGAATCATAGCCATAATGCAGCCAGTTAGCTTCTTTGCCATTATCCTCTTTATTTTCACTAATCAATTGATAATTCGTACCTATTAAATCATAATCCGTATTCTTCAACATAAAGTCTATTTGTTTCTCAAAGCGAGAAGGATGTGAAATATCATCTGCATCGTTAACTGCAATATATTCACCAGAGCTCATAAAATATCCGATAGTAAGGGCACCAGCAAACCCTGTATTTACTGGAAGGTTACATATAATAATGGGGAAAGAAGGATTTGATGTTTTTATCCACTTTTCCACTACGCTTTTTGAATCGGCTACACTAAGTTGGACAGATACTATAAGGGCTAGTAGACTTAACATACTAACCTAAGGGAGCGTGCTACTATGTCACGTCAACGTCGAACTTTTACACCAGAATTTAAACTTCAATTAGTCAAGCTTTATGAAAATGGAAAGTCTCGTGCAGATATCTGTAGAGAATATGAAATCACGCCATCTGCATTAGATCGCTGGATTAAAAACCATCAAGAAACTGGGGCCTTCACTGCGAAAGAGAACCGTACTGATGAAGAAAATGAGTTAATAAAATTACGTAAAGAAAATCAACGTTTAATGATGGAGAATGACATTTTAAAGCAAGCAGCGCTGATCATGGGACGAAAATAGATGTGATTCGAAATAACGCTCACAAATATTCAATATCAGCAATGTGTAACGTCCTCAACATCGCCAAAAGCACATACTATTATCATGCCAATTTGAGTGAAAAAGAAGCACATAACACAGAGGAAGTAGAACTTTCCAACGAGATTGAACGACTCTTTAAAGAAAGCCGTAGTAACTATGGTACTCGTAAACTAAAAGTAGAATTAAAGAAGCAGAAGATGGTAGTTTCTAGACGTCGAATCGGTCGAATCATGAAACAATTAGGACTGGTATCAAAGTATACCGTGGCACAATACAAGCCGTATAAACAAACCTGTAATGAAGCACCCATCAAAAATGAGTTACATCGTCAGTTTAAACAAGAAGAGCAATTAGCTGTAGTTGTAAGTGATTTAACATACGTCCGTGTTGAGAAAAAATGGCACTATGTATGCTTATTTGTCGACCTTTTCAACCGTGAAATTATTGGTCACAGTGCCGGTCCTAATAAGACAGCAGCCCTTGTGTATCAAGCATTAGCCAGCATTAAAGGGAATTTACATAACATCAAGATGTTCCATACAGACCGTGGAAAAGAGTTTGATAACAAACTAATTTCAGAGGCACTAGAAACATTTGGGATTCAAAGATCATTAAGTATGAAGGGTTGTCCCTATGATAACGCCGTGGCCGAAGCGATGTTCAAAGTATTTAAAACCGAATTCGCAAACGGAGCACACTTCGCTTCTCTTGAACAGCTCGCTCTTGAACTTAATGATTATGTTCATTGGTTCAATAACATTCGAATTCACGGAACACTAGGTTATTTATCGCCAGTGGAATTCAAGAACAGGTCCTTATAAAGATTGTCCAGTTTAGTGTTGACATTCCATTTTGTATTATCAGTAGATGCATCGTTTACTAAAATTACTTCCATATTTTTATAGGTTTGAGATAATAGGCCGTTTAAGCACTCTTCAATATATAGAGATGCATTATAAATTGGTACTACAACGCTAATTAACCCTTCTTTTCTTTTTTTCACCTATATCACCTCCTTTGTTAAACTATGAAATTTCTATCAAATTATCTGTGCGAAATACTCAATTCTATAAAATTTTAGAGAAAAGATAGATAAAATAAGCCATTAACCCAAACATTTCAACTCTATTAAACATATACTTCTTACAGATTGACTAAGAAAGGAGATTAACAATGTTGCAAATTGGTTTAGCTCTTAAAGCGTTAGAAGGCTCAGATGTTGAGATCTTAACAGAATACTCTAGTGTCACTGGAGTATTAGTTGAAGTCAAACCAACTTATATTGTTTTAAGATCAAGTTCTGATCTATTTTATATCCCACTAGTAAGTATTCTAAGTTTTGCAAATTAAAATAGGAGGTGTTTAAATTGTTCGCAAGTTTACTATCTCTTCAGTTACGTACTCTAATAAATCAACCTATCAGAGTTGCTGTTGGCGAAACTCTATTTACAGGAACACTGTTATCAATTAGTGGTAACATCTTAACCTTAACTGAATCCACTGATTCATATGAAAGAGCTACAAGAAGGATTTCAGTGAACCTAAGACAGGTAAGCTTTATTCAAGTATCTGCTTAATAAAGCTGCAAAAGGACCGGAAAAAATTCATGTCCGGTCCCTTTTTTATGCAATATAAAAAGGCAGAGGTTTTTTTGTTCCTCTGCCTTAAATCTATTGTTTTACTTGTGTGTTATATAATTCATTTAACATTTCTACTTTTTTCTCTATTGCTTCTTCAAAAGTCATAATATATGCAGCTGGGTCCTTTGGATTGTGGAACTGCGTGATTTTCCCTGATGTAGGATTTACAAATTTAGTGGAAGCACCACAACCAATTCCTAAAATCGTTTGAACCTCCTCCATAATAACAATATTATAGATACTTTCTTCACTTGGTTTACAATACCCAACGTTCTCTAAGTTACCTAAAATGTTTTTCTGGCGATATAAGTAATAAGGAACATAGCCATTTTCTTTCGTCCAGCTACTAGCCATATCCATCATTTTCGTTACTGTATCGCGATCAGCGACTTTATATTTATCTTTATTATGCGTCATTTCAGATGCACGTTTAAATGACAATGTATGAACAGTTAGTGATTCTGGCTGCATTTTAGCACTTTCGTCTAAAGAATGCTGGAATTCTTCAATCCCTTCGTTCGGAAGTCCAATGATTAAGTCCATATTGATATTATTCATTCCCGACTCTCTCGATAACCAGAACTTTTCGATTGTTTCCTGAACTGTGTGGTGACGACCGATTGCTTTTAAGGTTTCATCAGTATAGCTTTGTGGATTCACTGAGATTCTGTCGATTCCCCATTTTTTCAATACTTCAATCTTCTCTGGCGTAATTGTGTCAGGTCTACCAGCTTCAACAGTGATTTCACGAATCTTCTCTGGATTTGGGAATGCTTCGAACATTGTTTTATATAAGGCATCCATTTCATCGGCTTCAATTGATGTCGGAGTACCTCCACCCCAATAGACAGAAGTAATATTCATATTGTTGTCTTTTAACCATTTCCCCATTGCTCGAATTTCGATATGCAATCCATCGATAAACGATTCCACACGTCCTGCTTTACGATTACTTTGAATTGCATAAGCCGGGAAAGTACAATAAGCGCATTTAGTCGGACAGAATGGGACACCAATATATACAGAAATCTCTTTTCCTAATTCGTCTAGGTCTGGAATTGTAATCAGCTGACGTTTCACAATTTCACTCATTAGCGCAATTTTGGAATCGGAAATTCGGAAGTCTTTCTTTAAGATTGCATAAATTTCTTCATCACTCTTACCTTGTTTACGGTAATTATGGTAAAGCTTTGTTGGACGCACACCAGTTAAAATGCCCCATTGCTGTATCATACCTGTAAACTGTTCAAGTACATCTAGCATGACGTGAGAAAGAGCACGCTTCATGCGAATTCCTTGTTCCTTTTCCGTGCCTTCTGTTTCATAATGAATAGAATAATTGCTTGTATATTTTTGACCATCTACTGTTAAGTTACAGGCAGTATGGATTGTATAATCTTCGTCAATAGAGTGCTGGAAACGGAAAGATAGCTCAGCATCCTCTGCTGACACAACAATCTTAGAGTCTTCATAAAACAAATTCGCAATATGATTTAAAACGCGATTCCAATCCTCTTTAAACACTTCATTTATTTCAATTTTTTTCATCACTTGTGTCTCTCTTCCCTATTAATTTCACAATCCTGTTAACAACAAAGGAGAAATTACTCTAGAGCGAGTAATTGCACTGAATTTCAAACGTTAATTATAACACGTCTCTTTAATATAACAAATGATGTAGAGGAAGGATAATAATTTTGATTTTTATTGTCACAAATTAAAACATTACTAATAAAAATTTTAATATAGTGTTGGTTGGTGCGCTATCCAAGAGGCCAACACGATGTTGGTCATGGGAGCGATGTCGCAAGGACGCGACGTTCTCGCACCCCACACAAGCCGCAGAGCCAACTTGTTGTCTCTACGACTTGTCTTTGGGGCCAACACGACGTTGGTCATGCTGCCAATGCAACACGATGTTGCGATTTTGGCAGCTGCTTTTGTGAAGGTCTAGCTCACATTGAAACTACTTCTAAGTTTTCTGGATATATTACGCAGCTTACGTGGTAGGCTGCGTATTCTAAATTAGATATCTTTCTGGATATTATGGTAATAGAATTGTTTCTCATTTTCCCATTCCTGAACTCCACTACTAAAATGTTCAAAAAAATCCCAAAAGCTAAATTTTAGCTCTTGGGATTTTAAGGTTGTTATAGTCCGTCGTATAGAGATTGGATTGGTTGGACTAGGATGCGGTTTACTTCTTCGATTACTTTGCTTAGTGCCATTTCTGCTTCTAGCATTGCTAGGATCGTTGGGCTTGATTGGGCTAGCTGAGCTGTTTTTTGTGCGTGTAGCAGCTCGTCTTCAAGTAACTGTTCACCGTTCATTTGTTTTTGTTGCAGCTTCATTTGTACGTCACGGAAGTTAGCAAATAGCACTCTTGCCTCTTCGTCTGCACGAACTGCTTCAACAGAATCCTTTAAAACTTTGAATTCGTCTGTTTGACGCATAGTTGCTTCTAATTTGTTAATGTCATTGTAAATGTTGATCAAAATTTTACCCACTCTCATTTTTATTTTCGCTCTTGTATATGATGCATTCTTGATTTTTGTTTAGGTAGGAGATGTCTGATAAGCGAAGAAATTTCGGTTATTGTGTATTTAGAGCACTTTAGAAGCAATATAAAGGGAAAATTTCCTGTTAACTGCTTCAAATGAGTCAAAATCTAGGGATTTAGCTACAATAACCGAAAAAACTTCCTTTATTTTCAAGAAAATCAAGGTATTCTCCAATTTAACCGGAATTTTTCCTTTTATTTCACACACCAACATACCCACATCCCACAAAAAATCAACATTCATCTATAACAGAGCTATTAATTTAATAGGAAGACAATTAAACCCTGTACAATACCTATTAATCCACCTAAAACTGCTCCTAAAATGGTAATCATTTTTAATTCCTTTGAAGCGATGCTTAGTACTAGCTCCTCCAATTTCTCCAATGGGAAGGAATCCACTTGTTCACGAACTACCTCATCTAAATTTAAACGATTTACTACATCTTCAAGCTTGTTTTTAGCTTCTTTAAAGCCTTTCTCTACTAATTTTGGTAGTAAATCATGCTTTACATAGTCATTACCTTGTGGCCAATAGTGGCGAATCGGCTGATTTAAATGCTCACGAATGTTCAGCTCTTTTTTCGCGTAACCCTTGATATTACTTAGGATTGAATCAAAATCTACTTCCTCCAAGTAATTCATAATTGGCTGCTGCTTTAACTTATCCCATTCCTGGGAGATGATATTAACTAATAAATGCTTTGTTCCAGGTGCTTTTAGGAAATTGATTAGCTCTCGTTGAATTTTCGTAACTATTGATGCTGAGTCACCTAAAAACATTTGAATCATTCCACCGAAGGAGCCTTTAGAGCCCAAGAAATCATCCATCATGTTTTTAATAGTTGCTTCGCCTTTTGGAGAAAGGAAATACTCTTCCCCTTTTTCTAAAATATAAGTCACAACCTCAGGGATTTTTCTATCAATTACCTCATGAACATTACTTGGCAGTAAAGCATCGATTGATTTTGTTGATAAAGTATTTCTCATTGAATGGAATTGCTTTTCAATAATCACATCTACTCTTTGCTCAATTGTGTCAGGTAATTGCTCAAATCCGCCCTGTTTGAGCCAATCATAAATTGTCTTTTCATCTGTAAAGAGCGTACCTTCAATTTTCTTTCCGGCAAATTCCAAAACTGTGGATTTAATATCCTCATTAAAAAGCTTTTTACGAAACACCTCAGGAGTGAGTAAATAATTCCTTACTGTTATACCAATTTGCTTTGATAATTCCTGACGTCTTTTTGGAATGAGGCCAGGAGTGAATGGCAAACGCCACTTTTTAAGATAGATTGCATTGTAAGGTCGGAATAGCATTTTAATGGCTAAAAAGTTTGTAAAGCCACCAATAATTGCACCGACAATTGCCATAAAGATTATGGTAATCACTGCATTTTCCATTTAAATCCTCTCATTTCTTTCAAACTCGTACCTATTATATCAGAGTCAGGTCCTATAAAGAAATGTTAGCCATTCCTCCTAACTTTTAGTACGATTAACTTATGTTGAAAGTTTCAGGAAGGGGATATGTATGATTCAGCATTTTAACTTTAAGCCTTTGTTCGAAAATAATTTACTGCCGGGGTGGGCAATTTCGTTTTACTATAAACAGCAATTATATAAAGCTGAATATAAAAAAGATGGGAAAATCGTTTGGATTGGAGAAAAGCCTTTAGACAACGACCTGGCTACCGTCGAAAAAATGATTCACGAGCTTATGCTTTTCCATGTCTATGATTGATGATAAAAACTATACTTTCCTAAATACAAAAAAGCGAGTTCGACTTAGTGAACTCGCTTTTTTCTATACCCGTTATGATTCTTCCTTCACCTTATACTTCCTACTAAATACTAAATAGAAATAAGTTGAAGCTACTAAATAGATACAGCCTGTTATTGAGAACGTGTATGCGTAACCCCAATAGTTCCCATAGGTTGTAACAAGCCATGCAGCTGGAAGCCCCATCGTTGCCCATCCAATATTGAACACCATTTGACTAACTGAATTGGCAAGGCCCTTATATTTGTTGTGAACCACATCCATTGCGATGGCACTTTGAATTGGGTTCCCTGCATTCATCAGCGCCTGTCGCATTAAAAACCCAATTGAAGCAATAAGCAACGAATTTGTAAAAGCCGTTAAAAACAGGAACGGAATCGATAGTAATTGAAAAATAACTAATGCACGAACCTTTCCTACCCTTTTTACAAGCAAGGGACCAATCAGCATTGCAACTGCTGTCATGGCTGATCCTAAAGCAATAATTAACCCGACATAGGAATTTGACGCATCAAAGCGATTCGCAAAATATAGGTTCAAATATGGGATAACTAGCCCTGACCCGGTACCGATTAGTAAGTTGGCAATTCCGAATAAGACAATCATGCCAAAGTTCTTTTTAAAGCTACTATCCTCCGAGTCCTCCATCTCTTTAGGAGACTTTAGTAATCTACCCTGTGATTCGTTTTCTGACTTAGTAGTACTAAGGGATAATAGAGGCAGCAAACCGAAGGCGAAAATTACCGCTCCTAAAAGCAAGGAGCTTCTGATACTCTCAACTGCTCCGATATTGAAAATATGCTGAAATCCATCAGATACAAGCCCGCCAAGTAAGTTCCCGATTACATTTGCAACCGTGACGATTGCAAAATGGATGCTGAACAAATTCATTCTTTCAGTTGGTTTTGAATTCTCCGCTAAAAATGGAACACCAGAAACCTGAACAAATGCCCATACAATCCCTGTCAAAAAGGCAAATATCAAAATCGGCTGTTCAACCGAAACAATACTCCTCCCAAAGAGCATAATGGCAGAAACAAATGTACCGACTAGTAAAATGGATTTCCGCCCGATACGATCACTTATAATCCCTGCAGGCACTAACATCAAAGCAGTAGCTAATGAAGTGATTGAAATGACACTACCATTAACTGCCTCTGAATAACCTAACTCACGTATGTAAAGATTGTACATTACACCAAATACACCCATCCCAATTTGAATGAGTATATTGCCAAGCATAAATAATTTTATGTTCCTATTAAAGGACATAATATTAGAGAGCCAATCTCTGAGTCTTTTATACATGGCACAATCACCACTTCCCGCACTTTATTTCGTCACCCTAAATATACGGGTTGCGTTATAGATAGGCAATAGTAATTTCGATATATTTAAAAATTTCTAACATCTTCATGACAGAAAAAAGCTGGCCCAAGTAATCTGGACCAACTCCCTTTTTCTAAGATTTATTTAACTCAATGCTCCCGCTTGCAGACGATACATTGTTTCGTACCTTCCACCTAAAGCAACTAATTCTTCATGTGTACCGCGCTCAACAATTTTCCCTTTGTCTAATACAAGAATTTGATCGGCATTCTTAATAGTAGATAAACGGTGAGCGATAATAAAGGTCGTTCTTCCTTTTTTTAACACTTCCATTGCATGCTGGATAATTTCCTCAGTCTCAGTATCAATATTGGAAGTTGCTTCATCCAATATTAAAATTGCTGGGTCAAAAGCCAATGCCCGTGCAAATGATATTAACTGACGCTGACCAGAGGAAAGTGTACTTCCCTTCTCAATTACAGGCTCATCTAATCCCTTTTCAAGATTCTTTAGTACACGGTCTCCCCCAACTGCTTCAAGAGCTTTTTCAACAGTTTCTCTTGAAATACGCGGGTCTTTTAAACTCACATTTGTTTCAATCGTCCCTGTAAATAAATACGGATCCTGTAGAACGATTCCCATATGCTCTCGGAAGGATTGTCGCGAAATCGATAAAATATTTTTGCCATCAATGATGATTTTTCCCTTTTGAGGATCATAAAAGCGGAACAATAGGTTCATTATCGAGCTTTTCCCTGAACCGGTATGACCAACAAGGGCAATCGTTTCACCTTTTTTGGCTGAGAAGTTGATATTCTTCAATACATATTCATCGTCCTTATAGGCAAAGGATACATTTTCGAACTCTACATTTCCTTCATAGCGCGGAATGGATTCCTCACTCACAGGCTCTCCTTTGCGATCAAGTAGCTCAAACACACGAGAACCCGCTACTAAAGAACGTTCCAATTGTGAAAATTGATTGACGATATTTACAATCGGACCAAATAATCGCGTTATATAATCCACGAAGGCGTAAAGAGTCCCTGCTGTAATTACTTCTGTTGTTGTCATTGACTGTGTACCAAAATAGTAAATAAACACGACAAAGAACAATAATCTTAAAACATGCACTAGGTTGAATGATGTTGCAGAATCTAAGAATAATAGCTTTCTTTGATATTCATAATGCTCATTATTCATCTCAGCAAACTCATCTTTCATTTGCTTCTCACGCTTGAACGCTTGAATAATTGTCATTCCTTGAATCGATTCGTTGATCATTGCGTTAATATCTGCAATTTTCGTACGCACAACATGATTATACTGAGAAGCATATTTTCGATAAGCTACCATCCAGATATAAATCACTGGCACAACGATTAAGGCGACAAGTGCCATCTTAACATTCAAGATAAAGAGCGCTACATAAACTCCCAGAATCGAGATGAAGCTCGTCACAAATTGAGATAGCACCTGAACATATAAATTATGAATTGCTTCGGTGTCATTTGTTACACGAGCAACAATTTTCCCAGCAGGTAAATTATCAAAGTAATCGATGGACATTGTTTGGATATGACCAAAGACATCTTTACGAAGCTTTTGAATAATGCGGTTCGCTCCGATTTGTAAATAGATAAACATAAAATAACGTAGTATTGCCGTTGCAATTGATAACACGAAAAACACAATTAGTAGATTTACTATCGGCTGCAAGTCAATTGACCCTGGCGTCATATAATTATCAATAATATGCTTCGCAATGAACGGTCCAGCTAAATCCGTCAAAACTGCAAGTGTTAATAATGCTAATCCTATAAAGATTGGCTTTTTGAAATACATTGCATAGTTGAATAAACGTTTACTAGTACTCATTCGCTAGGCACCTCCTCTAGCTGTTGGCGATCATACTGTTCCTTGTACCAGCCTTGTTTTTGAAGGAGCTCCTCATGGGTTCCTTCTTCCATTATTTGTCCCTCATCTAATACGATAATTTGATCTGCATGCTGGACAGCAGACAAACGATGGGTCGTAATAATAGTAGTTTTTCCTTTTCTCACATGACCGATATTCTCTATAATTTTCGCTTCAGTTTTAGCATCTACCGCAGATAATGAATCATCTAAAATAAGGATTTCTGGATTCTTAATCATGGCACGAGCAATCGACACACGTTGCTTCTGCCCTCCAGAAAGAGAAATCCCCTTTTCTCCAACTAAAGTTTCCAGCCCCAATGGTAGATTCTTTAAATCATTTTCAAAATACGCAAGCCGAACTGCCTCATCAATTTCTTCACTTGTCGCATCTTCTTTTCCGAATAAGATGTTTTCTCGAATGGTCCTTGAGAATAGCACATGATCTTGAGGAACATAGCCAATCCATTCAAGCAGCTGTTCTTTTGTTAGCTTTGCAATATCGACATCTCCAACAGTAAATTGACCTTCAGCTAGTGGGTATTCCTTTAGTAATTGCTTTACAAAGGTTGTTTTACCAGCACCGGTCTTCCCTACGATTCCAAGTGTTTGGCCTCGTTTTACATGCAAGGAAATATTCTGCAGGTTTTTCATTTGAGACAAAGGATATTGGAATGTAAAATCATCAAACCCAAGAGATGTTGGATATTGAACATTACCAGGCTCTTTTGGATTTTTTACATCCTGCTCATAATCTAAAGTCGCTTGAACACGGTCAAGCGACGCATTCCCTTGCTGCATGACATTTATCAATTCACCAATTGCTATCATTGGCCAAACCGCTAAGCCTAAATAAACATTAAATGTAACTAGCTGCCCAACTGTCATTTCACCATTTGATACTAAGAAAGATCCATACCCAAGAGCTACAACATAACTAACCCCGGTACCTACTTTTGTAATTGGACCAAATAATGCATTGATTTTGGCAACATGGATATTTTTCTGATAAACTTCCTCACTCATATCAGCAAAGCGTTTTTCATCCTTCTTTTCTTGTACATAAGCACGAATTACTCGAACACCTGCAACGGATTCCAGTACATTATCATTTAAATCACCAAAAGAATCCTGTGCCTTCATATAACGTTCATGTACGATTTTTCCAAAATACTGCATAAGTACGGCCATAATCGGAATCGGAAGCATAGAGAAAATAGTCAGCTTCCATGATATTAAGAATCCCATCGCTAAAATAATGGCACCCATATAAATCGTAGAATCGAATAACGTCATAATTCCGAACCCTGCTGTTAATGAAACAGCATTTAAATCATTGGTGGCACGAGCCATTAAATCTCCCGTACGATTCTTCTCATAAAAGGTCGGTGTCATCCTTAAAAATTGATACATTAGTTTCTTTCTTAAAATTCTTTCTAACGATAATGCGCCACCAAACAACTGATATTGCCATGTAAAATTAATCATATAACCGAATACAATTATCAGCCCAAGCCATAGCAAATAATTACTTAAAGAATCAGATGTCATTGTACCAAGGGCAATATCATCAATCGCTACCCCTATAATCCATGGCGGTACTACTTCTATAACATTAGCAACTGTTAATAAAACAACTGCGATCAAATACCTTTTCCAATAAGCTTTAAAAAACCACTTTAATTTAAACATTACTTCAAACATTTAAGCACCTTCTCCTAATTTACTATTCAACTTCACTATCCACTATCTGTACACTCTCTTTTTAACAACTTTCTAGTGAAACGACTTTTCATAATACTCTCTCCTTTTCCATAATTTTCTAGCCGCGCACAAAAAAAATACACCTATCCTCCTGTGAGATAGGTGCTCATAGAAAAAGGATACAAGTATCCAATACCTGTATCCCCTCATTACTTTTATGCGCGTCCTTTATAAATATAAGAAAGCTTGAGGTAGGCTTGGATTATCGTATTTAATTGCTGGCGGCAAAATGTTTTTAATTTTCATAATCCTAACCTCCTTTTCTAATATTTATAATTTACATATAAATCGTAGCATATCCATTTTTTGAAAGTCAACAATTTTTAGAAAATAGAAATATTTTAACATAGCTTTACAATCAACGTGTCTATTCTATGATTTTAGTAAAGCAAAAATGTCATAAAATATTAAAATATTCTTTAAGACAAATTTGTAGTCACTATTTGTATTTTCCTCATAAATATTTTATCATTGTATTATTCAATCATTTTTTATTATAGGAGGTGTACTCTTTGTTCGCACCCCTCATTCGGGCGAGGAACAAAGATAGTATTTGGACGTAGACATAGTAGAGTTAACCATTAAGTTGGCAGCATTTTTCTTGTTAATTGCTGCTACGGCATTTTTTGTTGCAACTGAGTTTGCAATCGTAAAAGTAAGAACTACTCGTATCGATCAATTAGTTGCAGAGGGCAACAAAAAAGCAATGAAAGCTAAAAAGGTTGTATCAAATTTAGATGAGTATCTATCTGCCTGCCAGTTAGGTATTACCATTACAGCCCTAGGTTTAGGTTGGTTAGGTGAACCTACATTTGAGCTGATTTTACATCCTTTATTTGAACTGATGAATTTAGACGCAACGCTATCTTCACTGCTTTCATTCATTATTGCGTTTATGTTTGTTACGTATTTACACGTTGTCGTAGGAGAGTTAACACCAAAAACGTTTGCCATTGTAAAATCAGAAGAGCTTACCTTGAACCTAGCAGGACCAATAATGGTATTTTACAAGGTAATGTATCCATTTATCCGTACTCTAAATGGCTCTGCACGTGCATTAACAGGTCTATTTGGCCTTAAATTGGCATCTGAATCTGATGTAGCTCATTCTGAAGAAGAACTTCGTATTATCCTAACAGATAGTTATAAAGGCGGAGAGATTAATCATTCTGAATACGAATATGTAAATAGTATTTTCGAATTCTCTGACCGTACAGCGAAGGAAATTATGGTACCTCGAACTGAAATTGTTAGTCTTGAAAAAGACTTAACAGTAAAAGAAGTATTTGAAGTAATGGGGGTAGAACAATATACTCGTTACCCTATCACTGATGGAGACAAGGACCACGTCATCGGCTTAGTAAATCTTAAGCATTTACTTACTGCCTATATAAAAAATCCTGCAAACGGTAACAAGCCTGTAGTTGATTATATGCAGCCAGTCATCCGTGTGTTTGAGACAGTTCCAATTAGTGATTTATTACTGAAAATACAAAGTGAACGAATTCATATGGCGATCCTAATGGATGAATATGGTGGAACATCTGGTCTAGTTACAATTGAAGACATTATCGAAGAAATTGTTGGTGATATTCAAGATGAATTTGACGAGGATGAAATACCAGAAATACAAGAAATTAGTGATAACCATTACATCTTAGATGCTAAATTGTTAGTTGACGAAGTAAATGATATGTTAGGTATTACGATTGATGATGAAGATGTTGATACCATTGGTGGTTGGTTCTTAACGAAACGATTCGATGCTGTCGAAGGCGATAGCTTCGATTTCGAAGGCTATGAATTCAAAATTAAAGAATCAGACGGCCATCATATTCTTTACATTGAAATAACAAAACTACCTGAGTCAGAAGAATCTGATCAAGTAGAAGAATCAGAAGAATAATTAATGCCAAAATAATGAGTATGTCTCAAAAGTTTAATCATTCAACTTTTGGGACATTACTTTTTATGAAAGCATTGAGAACTGATTTTTGTAACTAACTAAAGCTTGGGTTGCAAAAAACGGAGCCGTCTCATTTCAAAAGAGACGGCTCTGTTTTGTCTTGTTCTAAAGTTTTGCCAGGAGGAAACATTGTGGAGCTATATACAAATTTACGAGCTGGGGAAAAAGGTGCTTGGCTATCTATTGGTACCTATTTAATCCTGAGCTCCATAAAACTAACAATCGGATATTTTGGACACTCAGACGCATTAAAAGCAGACGGACTAAATAATACAACAGACATTATTGCTTCGATTGCCGTCCTAATTGGTTTACGAATTTCTCAACGACCACCGGATTCCAATCACCCATATGGACATCTACGTGCAGAAACAATCGCTTCCTTAATTGCATCTTTTATCATGATGATGGTAGGTTTACAGGTTCTCCTTAGTTCACTCATGAATTTATGGAACCCTATTCGGGAAACACCCTCCTCTTTAACTGCCTATGTAGCATTAGGGAGTGCAATAGTCATGTATGGTGTTTATCGTTACAATTTGGCCCTTTCAAAAAGAATCAATAGCTCCGCAGTAAAAGCAGCAGCCTACGATAATCGATCCGATGCACTGGTAAGTATCGGTACAGCCATCGGGATATTCGGGGCAATCATTGGATTTTCGATTATCGATACAATAACAGCAGTAGTCGTGGCCATCATTATCATAAAAACAGCTATTGAAATCTTCTGGGAGGCTGTTCAAACATTATCAGACAGCTTCAACATAGAGGAAGCCGAAACATTATCAGTATTAATAAATAATGTTGCTGGTGTGATAGATCTAGTCGACGTTAAAGGTAGGTCTCATGGAAATGTCAGCTTTATAGATGTTACTGTAACTGTAAACCCCCATTTAGATGTCCGGCAAAGCCATGAAATTACTGAAAAAATTGAGTCAACAGTGAAAAAGTTTAATCCCTATTGTATGGTATTTGTCCATATCGAGCCACATGAGCTGCCAACAGCCACCGATGAGGATTATCATTTCTAAGTTAATATTAAAGTGTGCAGCTTACAGTATTGTAGGCTGTTTTTTTGTTGGGGATCAGGTTGAGGTTGAGGGTTTGGGGAATCTAGCCACTTTCAATGATAATCTAGCCACTTTATAAAAAACAAAAAAAAGCTCAATCTCCTCCTAAAAGAGAGATCAAGCCATTTAAATAACGTCACCTATTGAATTTCGCTACCCTCTGTCAGTCCATGCTTGACGGCGTAAAGCGCTGCTTGCGTACGGTCTTGAACATCTAGCTTTGTAAAAATGTTGGAAATATGCGTCTTTACTGTTTTTTCTGTAACAAATAAAGACGAGGCAATTTCGCGATTACTTTTCCCTTTTGTTAGCTCGGCTAAAACGTCTCGTTCCCTTGGAGTCAACGTATTTTTAACATGAGGTAAATTTTCTTCCTCACGAAGAGTTTCTTCCAATTGCGTCGTTGCAGCTGGATGAATAATATTCTCACCCAGGATAATTTGCCGGATAGAGTTCACTAATTCATCTGGTTCAATATCCTTTAATTGATAGCCAGCAGCTCCTGCTTGAATCGCAGGCAAAACATGATCTTTATCGGAAAAGCTTGTTAGCATTAGGATATGAACCTGTGGCCATTTGGCTTTGATCTTTTTTGTTGCCTGTATACCATCCATTTCAGGCATGACAAGATCCATTAATACGATATCAGGTTGCAGAGATTCAACAAGCTCAACAGCCTCTACCCCATTTTTTGCTTCGCCAATTACTTCAATATCCTTTTGTGTCTTTAAGAAAAATAGTAAACCACGTCGTACAACATGATGGTCATCTGCTATTAAAACTCGAATCATTATATCCCCCCTAATATGGTAAACGGATTAATAGCTCCGTTCCCTTCCCAATTTGGCTCACCCAATCGGCGGAGCCTCCAAGTGCTGCTGAACGGTCCTGTATGGATTGTAAACCGATAGAAGGAAGACTCTTTTCTGGATCAATCACAAATCCTCTTCCCTCATCCTTAATGACGAGCAATATATCCGTTGGCGTTACGGTAATATAAATGATTGCCTCTTGTACCCCTGCATGCTTACGTATATTATTTAAGGCTTCCTGTGTAATACGAAATAATGTTTCTTCCACCCGTGATGGAAATTGGATGACCCCTGAGACATTGACTGTCAAATTTATATTTAACATTTCTGCGTAAGCTTTGATCGCCTCTAGTAGCCCACTTTCTAAGCCCTTTGGACGCAATTGCCAAATAAGTGCCCTCATTTCAGTTAAGGCTGACTGTGTTAGCTGTTGAATTTCTTTGAATGTATCCTTGATTTCTGTGGCTTCACTCATTTCAATTCCTGCTCGTGCTGTTAGCGTTACGGAGAACAGTAATTGATTTACAGAGTCATGTAGATCTCGTGCCAACCGATTTCTTTCTCGGACTAAAGCAATTTCCTGCTCCTGCTTCGTTAAATTGATACGTTTAATGGCTGAACCCATTTGAAAGGCTACAGATTCTAGTAGCTCTAATTCCTCTTCTGAAAACTTATTTGTTTTAGGAGAAGCAACATTTAAAATACCAAACCGCTCATCACCTGATTGCAGTGGTACTGTCGCATGATGCGTAATGTCGGCATTATCCCCTGTTTTTGATTCGATAGCCGCTTCGATTCGTTGACACTCAATGATATTGGAAGCCTTTTTCAGTTCATTTTTTCGATATCGAGAAACACACCAGCAGCCACCCTTTTGTAAATGATGACAATTATTAAACTCTAGTGCCTCGGGTAAATTTTCATGAGCAATTAACTCATTCTTCCCTTTTTCATTGATAAAGAAAATCCAGCCGGTTTCAAAATTTGTTCCTCTTAAAAACTTGCTTAAAGCACCCTTTAACATCGGAATCAAATCAGTTTCTTCATTTAGTAACTCTGCAATTTCTTTTAGAATCGTTATATTGGAATGATCATTTACAGACAAGCTTTGTACACCTCACAATATCACCCTGTGCGCATTTGTAATCTATTTTTCGAACAAGCCTTCATAGGTTTTTTATTAACTAATCATATCATTGAATAACACCCTACCGCATTTGTATGGCCCTCATACTTTTGGATGAATTTTTTTGGGTTGGATAAATAACTTGTCCAACATAGAGAAAAAGCTGCTATTTTCCCCTTAGAATAATTGATAAATCTCACTCTAATTTCATTATTAAAATTTATGAATTTTACTAATATTGTGTGACTTTCGGTGTATAATAGAGACGTATTATGTGTAACAAGGGGGAGTTAGAATGCAGGTAGTAAATCCAAGTACCACAAATGCCTATCGTTTAGCCTATGAGTCAATTCGAAATTTGATATTAAGCGGTGAGTTAATAGGTGGTATAAAGCTTGTGGAGGAACGGTTAGCTGAAAAAATCGGGGTTAGTAGAACACCTATAAGAGAAGCAATTCGACATCTCGAACAAGAAGGTTTAATCAAAAACAAACGTGTTTATAAACCCACAAAGGAAGACTTAATCTACTCATCAGAGTTAATCACATTAATCGAAAGTCACGCGGCCAAAAAAGCGGCCGAAAACATGACAAAAGAAAAATTAAGCCAATTAAAGCAAATCTTGAAGGAATCCAAAAATGGTAGTATCGATGAAATTGTAAGCGCAAACAAGAAATTCCACGATCTAATACTTGCAGAATGTAATAATCCTGTGATGCTAGAGGAAATTCAAAAATTGAATACGGTTTTCTATTTATATCGCCGTTTACTTATAAAAAACAAAAGACCCTTATTATATGAGGAGCATGAAGAAATCTATCAAGCAATCGCCTCAAAAAATGGTGAATCAGCCTCCGAATTAATGCGTAAACACCTAGAGATGGACCTGAAATATATGCTACGCTACTCTAGTATTTTTTAATAACCATGAAAGCAGATTCATATTATTGTCAAATTCACTCCTATGTGTATTTATTTTTAATTCAAAATAATTTACTTCTATTTGCGAACAAATTATAATCAAAACTGTTAGTAAACTTGGCTAATTGCTTTTTAGGATTTGGCTTAGTTGTACTTATGTGGATAATAAGGCTTTAAACTTACTTATCTTCAATAGAACATGATTTTCAGGAGATGCTAAATGAATAAAAAACTAGAAAATAGTTTGCTATTTATATGGCTAACGTCATTAGTAGCAACACTCGGCTCCTTATATTTTTCTGAAATACGCAGCTACGAGCCTTGTGAGTTATGCTGGTATCAACGAATTCTTATGTATCCAATTTTGCTTATGACAACCGTAGCTTACATACAAAAAAATGCACGGATTGCGGTCACAACTGCAGTCTTCTCATGCATTGGTGGTGCCATCTCTCTTTATCATTATGGTATTCAAAAGCTCGACTTCTTATCAGAATCAGCTCCCGCATGTGGACGAGTTCCATGTACAGGACAATACATTAATATGTTCGGCTTTATTACCATACCATTCTTAGCTGGCGTTGCGTTTATCTTAATCGCTATTACTAGCTTCTATATGATAAAAGTTATGAAGGGAGAAAAACAATGAAAAAATTGGGAATTCTAGGCGCAGTTGTCGTAGTACTTTTTGCAGCTATCATTATTCTAACAAACTTAGCAAATCAAGATAAGTTAAAGGACAATCCTTATGATACCGATAGCTTAGATCAAGCAACAATTGATTTACTTGATAATGAAAATTATCAAAATATCATTTTACCTGAAGAGCTAGAAGAAAAAATTGACTCAGGTGAACCTGTAGTTGCTTATATGTTCAGCCCAACGTGTATTCACTGTCAGGCAATGACTCCTGCTCTTATGCCAATCGCCGATGAAGTTGACGTACACATTGATCAATATAATCTTTTAGAATATGATCAAGGCTGGAACCAATACAACATTGAGTCGACACCAACTTTAATTTACTTCAAAGATGGTAAGGAAGTAAATCGTATTATTGGCGACTATTCTAAAAATCCAGATGTAATTTATGATTTTTTAGAGCAAACTAAATCATAATGCAAGATAAAATTTAAGAGAAGTGATGAATAATCGTGTTCATTTTTGGACACGATTATTCTTATTTTGGAGGTAAAAATATGTTCCAATATGAAATCGTACAAGATGGTTTAACTGTAGAAGAATTACTGCGTGAGAAATGGCGCCTTGGGAAAAAAATTGTGCATGAGCTACGTATGGCAAAAGCGGTGACGTTATCCGACGGAACTCCTGTATTATGGAAGGATCCTCTGAAAACAGGAACTATTCTGGAATTTAAATTTGAAGTTCCCTCTTCAAATTACAGACCAACAGATGAGTGTGAGCTGACAATTCAATACGAGGATGAGCACTGCCTCATTGTGTCCAAGCCAAAAGGAATGGCAACCCATCCAAATGACGAGTGGGATGTAGATACATGCATGAATCACGTAATTGCCCATATCCAAGAAAATGGTGGCCATTATGCTGAGCATGTTCACCGACTTGACCTTGGAACGAAAGGTTTATTATTAGTAGCCAAGCATCAAATTGCAAAATCTATTTTCGACCGTATGATTGAAGAAAAATCGATTGTGAGAACCTACGAGGCGGAAGTACAAGGAAACATTCGTCAGGATAGTGGGACGATTAATGAAGCAATCGGAAAAGACCGTCACCATGCAACTCGTCGTGTCGTTTCACCAACTGGTCAGCAAGCAATTACCCATTTTGAAGTGGTAAAACGCTTTAAGGGTACATGTCTAGTTAATTTAGTGCTTGAAACGGGGCGTACTCATCAGATTCGTGTTCACTTGGCACATATCGGCCATCCAATTGTTGGGGACACGATGTATGACGCGCGACAAACGGCCTCTGGCGATTATGAATTACACGCCATCCAATTAGAATTTGACCATCCGTTCTTGAATAAGCGGATAGTTGTGAAGGATCAATAAATTAAGAAATAGAGTGTAAAATCACTGTGATTTTACACTCTATTTTTTATCGTTGAATTTATGTTTCAGGATCTCCTATACTGGTTGGGTTAAAGTGTGTTGAAATAAAGGAAAAATTTCCGCTTAAATCAAAAAATATGCAATTTTTTTCATTAAATAAAAGAAAATTTTCCTTCTATATTGCTCAAATCCTTGTATTTTGTCTAATTTAAGACCGTTAACCGAAATTTCTTCGCTTATATCTGCTAATTAAGCCTTCACTATATGCATTAACCGAAAATTTTCCGCTTAAGGATTTGTTCGTTTATCTAAATATAGAAATTAGCATGGCTACCTCCAGCTTTCCAAAATGCAGCTCCACGCTTTTCCTATATTATTTAGTCGGTTCTTCCATTCTTCTCATTCCAAAAGAGCAACCACTGCTCAATAACAGGCTGCCCATTTTTCTAGAATTAAAAATCAAACTTAAAGCTGTCTGGGTTTTGGCCGAAACGTTGATTTCTGTTCAATTTATCTAACTCTGCCATTTGCTCAGTAGACAATTCAAAATCAAAAACCTGTGCATTTTCTTCGATACGGCTCGGTGTTACTGATTTTGGAATGGAAATGATATCCTGCTGATAATGCCAACGCAGGATTACCTGTGCTGTGGACTTCCCTACATCTCGCGCAATTTTCATAATAGTTTCATCCTGAAGAATACCACCGCGACCTAATGGCGACCAAGCAGTAACCGCTATATTATTTTCAGTACAAAAAGCTCTTAAATGCTCCTGAGATAAATACGGGTGTAATTCTACTTGATTTACCATTGGCTTTGTATTAGCTTCTGCAAATAGCATTTGAAGATGATGTATATGGTGATTCGATACACCTGGCACGCGAATTAACTTTTCCTCGTACAGGCGTTCAATTGCACGATAAGTCTCCACAAATTTACCTTCTACTGGCCAATGCGTTAAATACAAATCTATATATTCAAGACCTAGTTTTTTCAGTGATGTTTCAAAGGCACGTAATGTTTGATCATAGCCCTGATCGGTATTCCATACTTTCGTTGTAACAAAAATATCCTCGCGCGGGATGCCAGAAGAGCTAATCGCTTCCCCAACCTCTTCCTCATTGTAATAAAGCGCAGCTGTATCAATTGCACGATATCCCATTACAAGGGCTTTACTCATTGCTTGAATTGCTTCTTCTTTGTCCGTCATTTTGTAAACGCCTAAGCCTAAATATGGCATATTTACTCCATTAGCCAATGTTTTTGATGGAATCACTACTGTCACTTTAACTCACTCCTATCTTTTCTATCACCATTATATGATGAATTACAAACATACTAAAACAATCGCATTAATATTTGCCACTATTATTATTCATTTCTAGAAACTATCTATTCTCGACTCTCATAAACGTTATATTTTTCTAGTATTTTTGTATATTTTCTCGTTCTAACTATTAATTTATTTAAATATAAATAATAAAGGACTATTTTCTTATTCTTACGTCCGTTTGTTATGTAAATTTAGGGAGGCTGATATTTATGATGGATACACCGTTATTGTTAACAAGCTTTTTAGAACGGGTGGAAAAATATTATCCCGAGAAATTAATCATTTCAAGAACTAGTACAGATACCACTCATCGCATTACTTATAAGGAATATGTGAAGCGCACACGAAAACTTGCAAGCGCTTTAACAAAGCTAGGTATGAAAAAAGGAACAAAGGTCGGCTCTTTCGCATGGAATCACCATCGCCATCTGGAAGCTTATTTTGCAGTACCTTGTGCTGGCGCCATTTTGCATATGATTAATATCCGTTTATCACCTGAGCACATTATTTATGTGATTAATCATGCTGAGGATGAAATTTTATTAATCGATGGTGATCTACTCCCTTTATTTGAAAAAGCAATTCCTTATCTTAAAACGGTGAAGCATATTGTCGTAATGCAGGATAATATGGATATTCCACCATCAAGCTTCCCTAATATTCATTCCTATGAAAAATTACTTGCTGAAAGTGAAGATACATTTGATTTCCCTAAGGATTTAGATGAAAATACTCCTGCAGGAATGTGTTATACAAGTGCCACTACGGGGATGCCAAAGGGGGTAGTTTATTCTCACAGAGGAATCGTTCTCCACACTCTAGCACTTGGGCTTGCTGACAGTATGGGCGTTCGTGAACAGGATGTGCTATTACCAATTGTTCCAATGTTCCATGCGAATGCTTGGGGATTACCATTTGCAGGTGTTGCTTATGGTTCAACTCAGGTATTGCCAGGTCCAGCCTTCACACCAGCCTTGATTCTTGACTTAGTCGAGCAAGAAAAGGTGACCTTAACTGCAGGTGTCCCAACGATTTGGTTAGGTACAGCACACGAACAACAGAAAAATCCTCGAGATATTTCATCGTTACGAGCTGTAGTTTGTGGAGGCTCTGCTTCACCAAAAGGATTAATCAAAACGTTTGAAGAGCAATTTAAAGTTCCATATATCGTAGGCTACGGAATGACTGAAACTTCTCCGATTGTTTCACTATCAAATTACACATCTGCTATGGACGACTGGACGGCAGAGGAAAAATTAGATATTCGAGCTTCTCAGGGGTTAACGGTACCTTTACTTGATACTGAGATAGTGAATGAGAGTGGTGTAGTGCCGTGGGATGGGCAAACAATGGGCGAGCTTCGTATACGCGGCCCTTGGATAGCAAATGAATACTATAAAGACGAACGTTCCGCTGACGCATTTAAGGACGGATGGCTTTACACTGGTGATATTGCCGTTGTAACTCCAGAAGGATACATTAAAATTACAGATCGTACGAAGGATCTTATCAAAAGTGGTGGTGAATGGATTTCATCAGTTGAATTAGAAAATGCTTTAATGACACATGAAGCAATTTTCGAAGCAGCTGTTATTGCCATTCCTCACGAAAAATGGCTAGAACGCCCATTAGCCTGCGTTGTTTTGAAGGAAGGAAAAGAAGTGACTAAAGAAGAATTAATCAATTATCTCGATGGACAATTCGCAAAATGGTGGCTACCAGATGATATTGTTTTCTTGAGCGAAATTCCAAAAACATCTGTTGGTAAATTCTTAAAAGCTAAGCTAAGAGATGAGTTAAAAGATTATCAAGTGAACGCTTAACAAAAAGGGGTATCTCCTATTGGGGACACCCCTAAATACTTTTAATTTTTTCGCGTAAGACTCTCTTTTTCATCATTATCGTTGTCGAGCTCATCAAATTGTATAGGGTCTGGGAAACGTTCATCTTCCTCTAATTGTGCTCCATCACGCATCCGTTCCATCTGTTTTCCAAGAAAAATTAAGTCTTCCATATTATTTGCCATTGTTCCACTTAAAATTGATTTATCGTTTTCTTGTCCCACAATTATCAGCCTCCTTTCTATATTGTTCCCAATTAAATTGAATTGAACCTTATTCATTATGAGAAATTAAAGTAGTAAAGTTTTTTTATTTGAGCTATACTAAATAGAGAGATTTTATATACACAAGGAGGATACTTCCATGGGTTTAGTATTAATTCTTGGTGTCACAGTAGCATTCTTAATCGCTATCTTTACAGCTGGTTATGAAGGCGATTACACATCAAACAAGTAATCTCAATCTAAGAAGCCTGGGTAACTCGAGTTATCCAGGCTTCTTTTTATATCGTTTTTCATTTCGGATAAGCTATTGGCATGATAAATTTACAAGCACTAAGTCACATAAAGTAATTTAAAGGAGACATGATTTATGCCCACTCATTTTCATAAAAAGCCTAATATGTATGTTTCTCATATTCAGTTAAAGGTATCAAACCTAGAACGTTCACTTGATTATTATAAAAACATCATAGGATTTAATGTTTTAGAGCAAACAAAGATGTCTGCTGTTTTAACCTTTGACGGCACGACAAGCATACTATCCTTAGAGGAAGTACCAGCTGCCCTTCCATTGCGCCGTGGCGTGACAGGACTTTATCACTTTGCTCTATTACTCCCTACTCGTAAGGATCTTGGTAACTTCATTCAGCAAATCATTCAGAAAAATGAGCGTGTTGGCGCTGGTGATCATCATGTAAGTGAAGCCTTTTACTTAAACGATCCAGATGGCAATGGTATTGAAGTATATTCTGATAGACCTGAGCAGGATTGGTTATGGCATGAGGATGGTATGGTTTACATGACAACTGAACAGGTTAATGTTCAATCCGTTCTAAGTGACGCAGACGGTAAATGGAATGGCCTGCCAGCAGGTACAGTTATGGGTCACATCCATTTATCAGCAGCCAACTTAACCGATAGCGAAAAATTTTACACACAGGCTTTAGGCTACGATATTGTAACCCGTTACGGAAACCAAGCATTATTCCTATCTACTGGCAAATATCATCATCACATCGGTTTAAATACATGGGAAAGCTTAAACGGCTCTCCAGCTCCCGAAAACAGTGTCGGACTTAAATCATTCACAATTGTGCTCAGTAACGAAGCTGAAGCAGATAAAATCAAGGAAAACTTGAAGTCATTGGGTGCTAGAGTTGAAGCGTTTGAAGGAGCGTCAAAGTTTGGCGGGGCTCAAGCCTTCTCAACCCTTGATCCATCTGGGATACGTATTGTTTTTACTTTGGATGAAACTTGATTCATAAAGGTGACTCATTAAAGACTTTCATTGTTAAGTCTTTAGATTGGGTTACCTTTTTTTATTTGTAGTGGCGCTTTGTTGTTTTTGGGAAATGTGTGTTGCTCTCTCTTCCCCTAAACACGGGAATCTTTGGCTTTCGGGTAATGAGCTGCTCTCTCTGTTTCCCTTAAACCAGCGTTTCCTTGGCTTTCGGGAACTGAGCTACTCTCTATGTTCCCCTAAACCAGCGTTTCCTCGGCTTTCGGGCAATGAGCTGCTTCCTCTGTTCCCTTAAACCAGCGTTTCCTCGGCTTTCGGGCAATGAGCCGCACTCTCTGTTCCCCTAAACCAGCGTTTCTTCGGATTTCGAGCAATGAGCTGCTTCCTCTGTTCCCTTAAACCAGCGTTTCCTCGGCTTTCGAGCAATGAGCTGCTCTCTCTGTTCCCCTAAACCAGCGTTTCTTCGGATTTCGAGCAATGAGCTGCTCTCTCTGTTCCCCTAAACCAGTGTTTCCTCGGCTTTCGGGCAATGATCTGCTTCCTCCCTTCCCCTAAACCAGCGTTTCTTCGGTTTTCGAGCAATGATCTGCACTCTCTCTTCCCCTAAACAAGAGAATCTTCTGCTTTCGAACAACGAGCCGCACTCTCTGTCCCTTAAACCAGCGTTTCTTCGGCTTTCGGACACTGAGCCATGCACACTCTCTTCCCCTAAACAAACGCTTTCCCCTATTCATGCAGTGACAGGCTATTCCAATTCAGCCAAATGGCGAATATATTCTCTTCCTTGTACCAATTAAAATAGAAAAAAAGGGGGAGTTTTTATGAGCACTCATTGGCCAACAGAATTGCCAGTAGTACAGGTACGTGTTGCAAGGCCCACAGACCAAATTGAAGAGCTGGAAAAGTTTTATTGTGATGGAGTTGGATTAGAGAAAATCGGTTCCTTTACTGGGCATCGAGGATATAGGGGTTTATTAATAGGTATGCCTGATTCAAGTTACCATCTGGAATTTACACAGCATGATGATGGTAGCCCTTGTCCTGCACCGAGCAAAGATAATCTACTTGTATTTTATATGCCGAATCAAAATTCAATTGATGCAATTGCAAAGCGGCTAATGAATATGGGGTATCCAGAGGTCGCTCCTG
Organism: Ureibacillus chungkukjangi; assembly: GCF_044795995.1. Lineage (NCBI taxonomy): Bacteria > Bacillati > Bacillota > Bacilli > Caryophanales > Caryophanaceae > Ureibacillus > Ureibacillus chungkukjangi. The sequence goes on from NZ_CP085009.1 coordinate 3,205,144, forward strand.
AAAATGGATATTGGGAAGAAAAAGGGGTTACCATAGAAGACCCCGATGGATGGCGTATTGTCCTGATGAATACAAACGGAATATAAAATAAAGCTCCATTGTGTAACCGAATTACACTAATGGAGCTTTTCTCTATTTTAATCCTGGGAAACTTTGCTGACGTAATGCTTCGTAAATGATGATGGCTGCTGTGTTTGATAAATTTAACGAGCGCACATGATCACTTTGCGGGATTCTCAAGCATTTATCGCGACGTTCATAGGCAAAATCCTTCGGCAGACCTGTTGTCTCTTTCCCAAACATGAAATAAATATCTTTTTCTTTATCGCTAAAGTCGTGGTTCGAATATGGTTCATCACTGTAAGTTTCAATTAGGAATACCTCACCACTTTTCGAATACTCCATAAAGTCTTCTAAACTATTGTGATAAACAATATTGACTGAATGCCAATAATCTAATCCGGCACGTTTCAGCATTTTGTCATCCGTTGAAAAGCCAAGTGGGCGGATTAAATGTAAGGATGTATTTGTTCCTGCACAAGTACGGGCAATATTTCCCGTATTGGCTGGGATTTCTGGTTGATATAAGACGATATGCAATGGCAAATCATGACACTTCCCTTTATAACTAAATTTCTACTGCACTTTTATGATCATTTAAACGAATTTGTGCGCGGATAAGCTTGGTTTGTGGTCACTTAAACTTCTTTTTGATCACATGGAACCTATTCTGATCACTTAAAATCGTTTATAAGCACTTGACTGGTTGTGATCACTTAGCTCCGGTTATGATCACATAAAACCGTTTCTGATTACACAAGTAATCCGGCACCCACGTTGCTTCTTTCCATTTCCAGCGAAAGCATTATTACTCCCCTCAAGTAGCCAATAACTTTAGCCCCTTCTCAATCTCACTAAGAACTTCCTCATCCTGCTCTACAACAAGCGCCTTCTTTAGTGCTTCTTCTGCATCAGCACCACCAATTTTCCCGATTGCCCATGCGGCTGTGCCTCGCATGACTGGGCGCTCATCTTTATTCATAATGGCGATTAAATCCGGCACCGCTGATTCTTCTTTAAAGTGTGCTAGGGCAATAATTGCGTTACGCTGAATTGGCTTCTTTCCTCTCCAGGAGCCTGACATGTAGCCAAAGCGAGATTTGAATTCTTTATTTGACATTTGAAGTATTGGTTGTAATAAGGGCTTTACTAACTCTGGGTCCGGCTTGAATTCCTCATGAATCCAGTTGCTTTTCCCTTTATTTTTCGGGCAAACTGTTTGGCATGTATCGCAGCCATATATCCGATTTCCTAGCTCTTTCCGAAACTCGTCAGGTAAAAAATCCTTCGTTTGCGTTAGGAAGGCTACGCAACGCTGTGAATTTAGCTGACCACCTTCGACCAAAGCACCTGTAGGACAGACATCTAGGCAAAGTCGGCAATCGCCACATTCATCCTCAATTGGTATATCAGGTTTAAAAGGAATATTGGTAATCATTTCTCCTAAGTATACGTACGATCCGAACTCCGGGGTGATAATAGAGCAATTCTTGCCGCTCCAGCCAATGCCAGCACGTTCAGCAACTGCTCGATCCACAAGCTCCCCCGTATCAACCATCGATTTCGTTTGAACATTAGGAATACGCTCTTTCAGCCACTCTTCAATTAGGTTCAAACGCTCCCTTACAGCAACATGGTAATCCACTCCCCATGAAGCCCTTGCAAAAATACCACGACGTGCTCCCTTTTTACCTGTAGGAGCATCCTGCATTTTAGAGGGATACGCAAGAGCAATGGCAATAATGCTTTCTGCACTTTCTAACAAAAGCTTGGGCTCTGTTCTTTTTTCGATATCGGATTCTTCAAAACCCGATTGATAGCCCAACTGCTGCTGACGCTTCAATCGATTTTTCATTTCATGAAAGGGAGAGGCATGCGTAAAACCGATTTTGTCTACACCAATAGACTTTGCGTAATCTATTAAATCTTTTTGCAATTGGTCGATTTTCATTTTCGCATTCATCTCCTTTATTTGGTAAAATATATAATATCCGCTAATTACGGTGAAATTAAAAAATTGTAGGTGATTTGCTTGAACATCTCATTAGACAAAGCACTTTTTCAAACAAACGACCAATTTAAAATCGGCATTATCCATTATACCAAAATTGTCGTGTCAGAATCTCCTCAAATGATAAAAGGCCGCACACAGCTTTACCAGGAAAACCTGTATTTGGAGCTGCAAGAAAATCCAGTTACACAACGAGAAGGAATTGCTGAATGGCGTGCTGTCTGGAAGTCATTTGGAGCTGATCCGAACCGTTATCGACACTCTGCCGAGAGCTTAATGCGCCGAATTTCAAAACAGAACTATTTAACGCCATTCCACTCTGCAGTTGATCTTAATAACTTTTTCTCCCTTCTATATGAAATTCCGATTGGTATCTATGATATGGAAAAGCTAGTTGGCGATATTGAAATATCTTTAGGTCATGAAGAAACAGGATATGAGGGATTAAACGGTCGCTATAATTCATTAAATAAAATCCTATATAGTAAAGATCAAGTAGGAGCCTTTGGTAGCCCTTTTGTTGATTCAAAAAGAACAGCGGTTACAGAAGAAACTACTGAAGCCATTCAAATTTTCTATCTAAGACCATCCATAGATGAATCAGAGTGCCAGCAACTATTGGCCACTGCTGGAAAAATGTTCACACAAGTAAATGGCGGTGACTTCAAGAGCTACTTACTAGATAACAATAATCTACATATATCAATAGAGGGGTGATTGCTATGAAAAAGATACCGTTAGCAGAAGGCGTTAAGCTAAAAAGTATTTTAACGAAAAAAATCCAAGAGCTGATACATGAAATACATCAGGTTTCACATGCCGTTGTCGAAAAGGGACAACAACCAAAATCGTCTGGTCGACCAATCCTAGAAGTAGAAGCCGAGCTCGCACAGGTTCGCAAGGATTCTCGTTTACTAGATAAGCTTATATATCGAGCTAATGTAGATAATCTGGTTTCTTTTAAGGGCGAAGAGCTTCCTATTGTAGAGGCGATTGAACTTGCTTCCCAATTACGAGCTGAAGCCGGTCTATATAAGCAGCTTAGCCACTCGGAAAAAGAACAATTCTATACTGCAAGTGAATCAGTTATTTTCTATAATGTGGCATTGTATGACCCTGAAGAATACCGAAAACGTTCAATAGAAATAGAAAAAGAAGCACACCGATTATCGAATCTCATCAACGCTAAGAACTATCAGGTTGAAATTGAATTTGATGATTCTGCTTATATCTAACTCGGTGCGGTGAGACTCCAACCCGAGGCGTATGTACTGTCAACAACTTTCAAATAGTCTGCATACCGATTACCTGTTACCTGTTACTTTGTGACCGTTAACTAATAACCAACTATAGTGAAGGCTCAAAAACTCAGTGTAATCTTATATTGACGGTACTTACGTTAGAAAACCACGATTACGGCTAATTTAGCGTTTAATCGTGGTTTTTCTTTTTCTACATTAATTATTCAACTCCAGGGAGAATTCTCAGCATTTTTAAATCAGCATCTAAAATTACCTCAACACCTAGCGGGATTCCGATATTTGGTTCACAGTGCCCTATCATAAAGCCTGCTACTGTAGGTTTTGCAAGTGGTTTTAGATATTCCTCCAGAAGCGACCACACATCCTCTAATATTCCGTCAGGGATTGCAGTAAAGTTTCCAATAACAAATCCAGCTGCTTCCTCTAGTTTACGTGCAAGACGAAGCTGATTTAGCATGCTATCAATATTTTCAATCGACTCACCGATATCCTCGAGTAATACGATTTTCCCTTTTGTATCAATTTCAAATTTCGTGCCTAACGTACTCACCAAACGATTTAGATTTCCTCCAGTTAACTCCCCACGCGCATTTCCTTGAACTAGTGTTTGTAATGGCGTTAGATTTTCATCGTATTGAATTTCAAACGGTGAAAATAACTGCTGGAACATTCTCTTCGAAAGCTCTGAAAATTCATTAGCGCCTCCAGATGAAAGCATTGGACCATGAAAGGTTACGATATTGGAGTACTCCTGAAAAGCTGTATGGAGATAGGTAACATCTGAAAAGCCCCAAAAGATTTTTGGATTTTCAGTTAATGATTGGTAGTCAATTCGGTCGGCAATCCGAGCTGCCCCATATCCCCCTTTTAAGCAGAAGATACCCTTTACTTCAGGGTCTTGAATCATTTTATGTAGGTCATTTAAACGTTCCTCATCCTTACCTGCTAAATATTTGCCTGTAAGTCCAACAGACTCACCTATTTTAACTCTCAACCCGAGTCCTTCTAGTAAGGCTATTTTTTCAGGTAAATACTCCATCGCAAGTGGTCCACTTAATGCTACAACTCCGACTGTATCACCTACTGATAATCTTTGTGGTCTAATTTTCATTAATCCTTCTCCTACCCAAGTTATTATTCATTTAGTTAAACTATAATACTATCTCTCCAAACTCGCCAATCATATGTAAATTAGAGCTCCCATATATTTTGCCCTTAAAAAAATTAAAAAAGTTTTAAAATAAAGGTTTATAGTTAAAAAATACGGGTAATAGTCAGGGATGCTAGTATTTTGGTTCTAAATGTATAATAAAATACTAGTTTTTAAACGTAATCTATTTAATTTATGCAGTATTTATAATAAACTTAAAGAAATCATTGGAAAAGGTAGGAAACGGAATGAAAAGTAAATTAAACTTAGGCATACGTTCGAAAATTACCTTTGGATATGTAATTATCGTTCTTGCCTTAATAGTGTCTGCGTTATTTTTGAATACCCAGATGCGCTCATTACAGAATGAACGCAACCAGGTTATACAGTATGACTCCCAGGTATTAAAGCTTTCTAATAACATTGAAAGAAATATATTAGAAATGCAGGCTGGAAAACGTGGATATATTATCACAGGTGATGATAGCTATCTCGAAAGCTATTATGAAGCAGGAGAAAATTGGGAGAAGGATTATACAACATTATATTCCTTATTAAACAATAGTCCTGAGCAGCTAGAAAAGCTTTCACTTATCAAGGCGACTATTAATCACTGGATTAGTACTGCCGGAGATCCAGTTATCGATATGAAGCGTAATGGACAAACAGAAGAGCTTACTCAGCATTTTACTGAAGATGAAGGAAGCTCTGATCTCGAGTTAATGGAACAGCAATTTGAAGAATTTAGAATTGCTGAAAACGAGTCTATTACTGCACTTACATCTGAATTAGATTCTCGAAATTCGAGAATTAGCATTGCACTAACTGTCTTTCTTATCATTGTTACGCTAGCAGCGATTACTATTGCGACAACTGTTTCAAACTCTATCATCAAGACAGTACAAAATGTAAAAGATTCAATACATAGGATTACTGATTCTAAGGGCGATTATGGAGAACGTATACAAGTAACCACAAATGATGAAATTAAAGACCTAGCCATTGCTACAAACGAATTACTTGATAACATGGAAAATCGAGAATGGTTACAAACGAACCTCGCAGCTCTATTGACCAAGTACCAAGGGGTTTCTTCAATAAATAAACTATCGGAAATCTTTTTATCAGAAATAACGAACATCACCGGAGCACTTTATGGAGCTTTTTATGTAGCAAATAAAAACCTGGACTCCACAGAATATATAAAAACAGCATCATTTTCTGGTACAGGTGAAGATATCGGAAGAGAATCCTTTAAGCTCGGTGAGGGATTAATAGGTCAGGTTGCAGTACGTCAGCAAGTATTCCATTCGAATAGCCTGCCAAAGGATTACCGCCTTATCAATACGGGCATCGGTGAAATACCTCCGAAAAGCATCTTAATTGTTCCAGTTAAATTCGAGGATAAAACCATTGCAGTCATTGAACTTGCTTCTTTAGAGGATTTTGAATCATTAGAAATTGAACTGGTTGAAAATATCCTAGAATCATTTGGCTTAACTGTTAATAGTATTATTGATCGAATGGAAATTGTTCGTCTATTAAACGAATCTAGAGCAATGACAGAAGAACTTCAAGCTCAATCAGAAGAATTGCAAACACAGTCAGAAGAATTACAATCTCAATCTGAAGAATTGCAAATGCAAACAGAAGAGTTAACTATTATTAACGAACAGCTTGAAGAAAGAACAAAAGATGCAGAAGCAAAATCGAAGGAACTTGAAATAGCTAAGAAGGAGCTTGAAGCTACTGCAGGACAGCTTATTTTAAGCTCTAATTATAAATCAGAATTCCTTGCGAATATGTCCCATGAATTACGCACACCGCTGAACAGTATTCTTATTCTTTCTGAGATGCTTGGTGAAAATGGAAATAACAACTTAACAGAAGAACAGGCAGAATTTGCTAAAGTCATTAACTCATCTGGTCAAGATTTATTGTCGTTGATAAATGATATTTTAGATTTATCAAAGGTTGAAGCTGGTAAATTAGATATATTATTTGGAGAAGTCAATATGGATGAGCTTCCACACTTATTGGAGCAAACCTTCTCCCCTGTTGCGAAACAAAAAGATCTTGAGTTTAATATTATCAAATCAGAAGATGTGGATGATATTTTCCATACAGATGAAAAACGATTCAATCAAATATTGAAAAATCTACTATCTAATGCATTTAAATTTACAGAGCAAGGATCTGTTACATTAGCGATAAATAAGCTAAATGAACAACAGATTTCAACCGATATGAAACAATTAAGTCCTGAATGGCTTGAAATAGCCATCGTCGATACTGGAATTGGGATCTCGAAAGAAAAGCATCAGCTTATTTTCGAATCCTTCCAGCAGGCAGATGGTGCAACTGTTCGTAAATATGGTGGTACAGGGCTTGGCTTATCCATCAGTAAGGAATTTTCAAAACTTCTTGGTGGCTGGATTGACCTGCAAAGTGAGGAAGGCAAAGGAAGTACCTTCACTTTAGTTCTACCAAGCTTACAAGATGGTTTAAGTAATGAGTGTTTAGAAGAGATTAACAAAGACCTCTCTAAAATGACACATGACGAGGTTGCTGCTGCAGAAGTAATTGAAGATATCGCCATTGAGGGTGAACTCATAAAACCAGAGGAAGTCCTTGAGCCTGCAGCAATCCCACACTTCCCTTCACTCGTTACGGAAACTGATATTTTTGAAGGGAAAAACGTCCTAATTGTGGATGACGATAACCGTAATATTTACGCGCTTAAAACGGCTCTTGAACACAATGGTATTAATATTTTAGTAGCTAAACACGGCGTAGAATGCTTGGAGATTATGAAATCCAATAATGATATCGACTTAGTATTAATGGATATTATGATGCCAATAATGGACGGCTATGAAACAATGACCCGTATTCGCCAGGACTTACAGCTAACGGAGCTTCCAATTATAGCGATTACTGCGAAAGCCATGAAGACTGACCGCGATAAATGTATCGAGGCCGGCGCATCGGATTATATCAGTAAGCCAATTAACTTAGAACAATTATTCTCAGTTTTACGTGTATGGTTAGTTTCACAAGGGAGCATGAAGAACGATGAGTAATCTATCTGATTTTGAATCACATAGTAATCTAAACACTGAATTTACAGACCTTGAAGTCGATTTATTGCTTAAAGCACTCTTTAGGTTATCCGGATATGATTTTCGATTATACAATCGTTCTTCCATTACACGCAGAATCCATAATCGAATGAGGGTTAGTAACCTTTCTACGGTTACTGAGCTAACAAATAAAATTATCCACGACCCAAGCTATTTGGAACAAATTTTAAATGATTTTTCGATAAACGTTACGGAAATGTTTCGGAATCCATCCTTCTTTAAAGCCTTTAGAAATGAAGTGATTCCGAAGCTGCGTGACTATCCAGAAATTCGTATATGGCATGCAGGCTGTGCATCTGGTGAAGAGGTATTTTCCATGGCCATTTTAATGGAAGAAGAAGGGTTAATGGAGAAAACGACGATTTACGCAACTGATATGAATGAGGATGTCTTAGAAAAAGCAAAAAACGGGGTCTTTCCTATCCACAAAATGCAGGCCTATACAAAAAATTATCAGCTTGCAGGAGGGAAAGAATCTTTTTCCAAGTACTATAAAACAGATAGACAAAATGCTTACTTTCATAATTCATTATTAAAGAATATCAGCTTTGCCCAGCATAATTTAGTAACCGATCAATCATTTAATGAATTTCATATTATCATTTGCCGTAATGTGCTTATCTACTTTACACAGCTACTGCAAAATCAAGTTCACAGTTTATTTTATGAAAGCTTGATGGCTGATGGATTCCTTGGTTTGGGCGACAAGGAAACCCTACGTTTTATAGATATCATGTCTAATTACAAAGAAGTAAATGGCACCGAACGCATTTACCAAAAAATAAAATAGTATATTAAAAAAACGGATACTCCATTTTAAAGGGGTATCCGTTTTTTATTAAGATTGAATATTTAATAGAACAAGACACATATCATCTGGTTGGTTAGTTTGTTTTTCCTTTGGCAAAAGTTCGTCTAATAGCATTTGAGATCCGCTCCACTTTTGCTGTGTAAGCTTTTTAACTCGATCCTCAGCTTCAAACTCATCAGGATTTATCGCCTCTAGTAAGCCATCAGTAAATAAGACAATCTGAGCCTCTTTTTCATAATGAAGGATTTGTTTTTCCACTTTTATATCATCAAAAAAACCAATGGCGCAGCTTCCTTGATCTAGTGGGATAATTCGATTGTCATCAATATTGACATACCCATGAGGATGTCCAGCGTTAACATACTCAATAGACTTAGCTTCAGTATCTATAACTAAATAGATTGCCGTAAAGTAATATGGAATGGATTCCTTTTCATTATGTAATTGTGCCATATAACGATTAAGCTCTTTTACTACCTCTGCTGGGTCAACTATCTGTTTGATAGCTTCTCTTAATACAGAGGATATAAACATGCATAGCAGTGATGCTGAAATCCCATGCCCCATCATATCTAAAAGAATAACAGCGTAGCGATGATCATTAATCTTGTACCAATAGTACATGTCACCTGCTAAATTAAATGATGGTAGATAGGATACCTCCACCTGTAATTTACTCTCTTTCAGAGGTGGGCTTAGTAGACTCCTCTGTACATTTGTTGCAAGGTCTAGTTCATATTGGATTTTCTTTTCATGCTGAGTATGCCAGTCTAACTCTGCCTTCAAGCGCAAAGCCACTCGAATACGCGCAAGTAGCTCAACCTTATCAATAGGCTTAGTTATATAATCGATACCACCTAAATCCAGGGCTTGTGCTAATTTATTTTTATCGTCTAATGCTGTGACAAAAATAATCGGAATATCCTTATAGCGCTCATTTGCTTTAAGCATTTTACATGCTTCAATTCCATCGATTTCAGGCATCATAATATCGAGCAATATTAAATCTACATGCTTAGTAGATGAAGCAGGTGCATCAAATTGTAGATAGTCAAAAAGCTCATGAGCAGAGGTTAATGAAACACAGTCATTATAGCCCACATTATTTAGAATCTTTTCAATAACAAATAAATTCACTTTATTATCATCGACTAGAAGAATTGTCACTTTTATTTCCCCTATTCCAGTTTTTTTTGGTTCAAAGCATTTAATCTCTCTTAGTAATACAAATATATCTTTTATCTATCTCTATTTTTCCAATTTATTCATATCCTTTTATTATACAAAAATGCTTTTAGAAATCGTAATTAAATGTACATTACAATTAGATTACTAGCTTTCACTTTTATGCTATTTCCCTATAACTTATAAATAAAAACCACTTCTTCCAAAAAATCTGGAGAAGTGGTTCAGCTTTCTGTAGAAATCTATTAAGTTCAAAGAAACTTATTTGTCGTTCCCTTTGCCTTTGTTTTCTTTTTCTTGCGATTTATTTTGACCGTTTTGCGCTTTATTAGCCTCATTTTTTTGCTCTTGTTTTACTGCTTGTTTTTCAGTCTGCTGCTGTTGCTTTTCCACACGGTGTTCCTGTGCTTCAGCTTGCTTTTGCTCCGCCTGTGCTTGCTTTCCTTCTAACTTCACTTGTTGCTTTTCGACTGTTTCTGTCTTTTTCTCTTCACTCTTATTCATTTTTTCAACCGGTTTAGCTACTGGAGTTTGAGCTTGTTTTACTTCTGTTGTTTTCACAGTTGATAAAGAAGATTTCTCTTCCTTCTCAACAGATTTAGCCTCAACAGCTGCTGGTGCTTTTGATGTTTTAGCTTTAACTGATTCTTCTGCTTCAGGATTTTCGCTAGAAGCATCTTCTGTAGTATTTACAGCTTCAGTATTTGTTGGGTTTTCTGCTGTCTCCACTTGTGCCTTTTGCTGCTTTTTCTCTTGTTGAGTTAGCTTTTTCGTTACCTTCTTTTCTAGCTTTTCTTGGGCTTTTTCGATATTTTTAGCAATGGCTTCTTTTGCTTTTGGGTTGCTTACTTTTTCAAGTACTGCTTGTAGTGCTACAATATTCGCTGAAAACTTTGCTATCAAAGCTACACGATCTGAGTCTTCTTCTGTTGTGACTTCTTCATTACCAGCAGTTTCCTCTGTTGTTTCTTCTTGAAGTGTCTCTTCAGTTACTCCCTCTTCTAAAGAAGAATCTTCAACCGATGTCTCTGCATCCTCTAATAAATCAAGCGCTGATTCCTGTTGTTCCAAGGCTTTTTCTAAAGCTTCCTTTGCTAAATCCTCTTCTCCAGCCTCAAATAAAGCCTTTGCTTCAGCAATACGCTCCTCTGTTAAAGCTAATAATATATCTGCTTCCTTTTCTTCATCAAAAGTTATTGCTAGCTTAATGCTTTCAGTAAACTCTTTTAAGAAATAAAGGAAATCCCCTGGCAGTAAAGACGGTTCCTCTACAACTGTCTCTTCTTCTACCGGTTCTTCACCTGTCGTTTCTGTTTCAGAAGTTTCCCCTTCATTAGCTGTTGCATCTGTTTCTACTTCTTCATTTACTTCTTCAGTTGAAACAGGTGTTACCTCTTCTGTTGCTTCCTGTTGGACAACCTCTTGTACTTCCTCGACAGCTTCCTCATCGGCAAAAGCCTGTGTAGATCCTATTACTAAAGTAGCCGCTACAACACCTGTAGTGAAAATATTTTTCAATTTAAAATTAGACATTAAAGTCCCTCCATTTTTTGGAAGAAATTAGAATCACCCTATATGATTCGTATTCTTCATTTGGTAGTCCAGCCATCATAGTTTCCCGTAGATCTGTGACTTTGCGTATCTATCTTTCAATAGATTTGCCTTTTACAAATGAGGAACTTAATCACCGTTCGCATCATTTAATCTAAATATAAGTTATTTAATATAAAAATACTAGATTAAATATTTCCCAATATTATATAGATAATCAACACGATAGTTTAATAATCCAATAGAGGAAAATAAAGGGCAGTATCTTTTTAATATAATCGAATACAATTAAATTTTATATGATAAACTTAGTATGTTTTCCAAGATTAATAAATTTCTATAGGATTGGTATTTTATGAAAATAATTCAATCGAAACAAAAAATTAAACTTACAACATTATTAATGACTCTAATTAGTTTATCAGTACTTTTTACTACTTTTATATTATTATTCGCATCTTATCAATCTGAGAAGAAATCATTATCTGATTCATATTTATCCCTTAATTTCTCAAAGGCAGAAAAATTAAGTAGTTCGGTAAACTCCTTATTCAAACTAATGCGAATGAGTTTACAAGAAACTAGCGAATTTTTAGATCCATCGATGACAGATGATGAAATCCAAAAGAATCTAGAGCTGGTGAGGAATACCAGCCAATACTTCAATTCCTTATTATGGATAGACGAAACTGGTCTTGTTCGTAATGTTACACCTATGATAAAGGGTGTAAAAGGCGATTATTCATCAGAAGTTACAAAAGATGTAGTAAATGCAAGAAAACCGATGCTAACATCACCATTTAAAGCACCTACTGGTCGAATGATTGTTTTAATGAGTGAACCATTTTATGATAATGAAGGTAATTACAGAGGCATAATTGGAGGTTCTGTTTATTTACAAGAACAAAATGTTCTTAATGAAATTTTAGGCAATGATACAATAATCGATAATAGCGGTTCTTTTTACTATGTAGTTGGACCAGAAGGAAAGCTACTATTTCATCCCGATATAAAACGTATTGGGGAAAGTGTAATAGAAAACCCTATTATTTTGAAGCTTTTACAGGGACAAAGCGGTATGCAGTTCGTGAAAAATTCAGAAGGCATACCCATGTTTGCTGCATATAGTTATATACCAGAGATTGATTGGGGTGTAATACAACAAACACCGGCTTCATATGTCGATGCACTTTTAAAAAAACATATTCAAAATTTACTTATAATAATTCTTTTTCCCTTTTCTCTATTACTAATAATCTCGCTTGGTTTTGCTAGAAAGTTGGCTAAACCATTTATTGAATTAGCAGACGTTGTGAATCAATTTGGTAACGATAAGCAAATCCGGCCTCCCACTTTCGAATCACATTGGAATCGGGAAGCAGATCTTTTAACTAAGAGTCTAATTATCGCTATACATGCGGTTGAAAACAATAATAGTCTACTATTAGAACAGTCTATGGCGGATACTCTGACCGGTTTGCCTAATCGAAAGAAACTAAATAAAGTGATTACGAATTTAGCAAATAATGGACAATTGTTTTCTTTAGTTCTAATAGATCTTGATCATTTTAAAGAGATCAACGATACGTATGGACATCAATTAGGAGATGAGGTTTTAAAGTTTTTTGTTAAAATCATACAATCCATATATATAATGAAGGATAGATTTTTCCGTTATGGTGGAGAGGAGTTTTTACTAATTCTTCCAGATACTAGTACCTCTGAGGCATATTACCTTGTGGAAGAGCTTCGTACTAAACTTCTAATACAATAAGTCCAGTGGGAAAACCAATTACTATCTCTATTGGAATTTCAGAGTTTCCATCCCATACCAATTCGTTAGATGATTTGTTTTTATTTGCTGACAAAGCTTTGTACCAATCAAAAGCTAATGGAAGAAACCAAACAACAATATGGCAGGATAAAGTGTAAACTATCAATAAAAAAAGGTTCTACTATCTCATTTCTGAAATAGTAGAACCTTTTTAAATCATCAATATGTCTCTTATATCCTCTTCTGTTAGAGTTGGTGAGACTTTCGCATCTGTCTCAACAACCTCAGAAATAAGATCTCTCTTTTTTCCTTGGAGCACATTCATCTTCTCTTCAATGGTCCCTTTTGCTACCATCTTAATAACCTGAACATCATTTTTCTGCCCCATTCGATAAGCACGATCTGCTGCTTGATCTTCTACAGCTGGATTCCACCATAGATCATACAAAATTACGGTATCTGCACCAGTGAGGTTCAAACCAGTACCACCAGCTTTTAAGGAAATTAAAAAGAGATTTTCTTCCCCATCATTAAATCGATTACATAAATCCACTCGTTCTTCAGAGGGGGTTTGTCCATCCAGATAGAAATACGTTTCCCCACGAATCGTGAGCTCTCTCCCAATAAGCTCTAGCATTTTAGTAAATTGGGAAAAAATCAAAACCCTTCTACCAGATGCTCTAGACTCCTCAAGAATTTGTAGGAGCTGTTCAAACTTGGCAGATCCTCCCTTATAGCCTTCAACAAACAAAGCTGGATGACAGCAAATTTGGCGCAGTCTTGTAAGTCCAGCTAAGATTCGAATTCGATTCTTCTGGAAGGTCTCTTTATCGAGATGCTTTAATGCATCATTTCTTAGCTTAGCTAAAAGAGCCGTATAGAGTTTTTTCTGCTCAGGAAGCAGCTCGGAGATATCAAGCTGTTCATACTTTTCTGGTAGCTCTGGTAATACATCCGATTTAACACGTCGAAGCAGGAATGGTCGTACCCTGCGAGCAATCGATTTTCTTGCTAGATGACTGTATTCCTCAAGCCCCTGGAAAAGCTGTGGGAATACAACATGATAGAGTGACCATAGCTCTTCAAGTGAATTTTCAATTGGCGTTCCTGTTAAACCAAATCTATTTTTGGCCTTTATTTTTTTCACTGTTCGAGCTGTTTGAGTATATGGATTTTTAAAGCTTTGAGCCTCATCAAAAAACACAGTATGGAACGCTTGCTTTTCATACCAATTACTATCTTTTCGCAGCAATGGATAGGATGTAATGATGACATCCACCACATCCACTTCCTGCAATAGCTTTTCTCTCTCCGTCTTTTTTCCATCTATAATTATGGCCTCAAGCTCTGGCGCAAATGTACCGATTTCATGGAGCCAGTTATAGGTTAAAGACGAAGGACAAACGATAAGTACCGGAAGCTTTTGTTCGCGGATATTAGCAAGCTCAGAGACAATGAACGTAATGCTTTGCACCGTCTTTCCAAGCCCCATATCATCTGCTAGAATCCCTCCAAAACCGTAGCTTGCAAGTGCCTTCATCCATTTAAATCCTTGCTTTTGATAATCCCTTAGTATCGCATTTAAACTTTCTGGGACATCAAAATCCAAGCTTTCTGGCTGCAATAATTGATCAACGAATTGTCGGAAGGATTGTTCAGGCGAGAAAACTTCACTTTGATCTATTAAATCAAAAAATTTCAGTCCCTCTATAATCGGCATATCTAAACTAGACTCAAAACCATCCTCCTGAGCTGGAACTGCCGATAAAAAACGGCGCACCTCTTCCATTTCCTTGGATTCTAGCGACAGCAATGAGCCACTCGGTAGACGGTAATATTTCTGTTTGATTTTTAGGGCTTTAAGCATTTCCTTAATGTGCTTATCTGCTATACCGTCCATCTCGAACTTAAACTCTAACCAATCCGTTCTATCTTTTGGAACCTTCACTCTTATTTTCGGAAAGGCATTTTCTCGAACAATACGAACCCGTACAGCAGTAGTTGCATAAACTTGTGCAAGCTTTTGAAGCTTTGGAACAGTGTGATAAAGAAATTCATACTCCAACTCCTCATTTTGCATATAATAGCCGCCTTCAGTAATCGTAAATCCACTGTCCACCATTAGCTCTAAGATTTCATCTTCTTTAGCAAGATCGCGAACTATCAGTGGACCAATAGGGGTTTCACGGCTTTCTAATGGCTGAATGATCATGTTTTCATAATGGAATTCTAGACCTGCAAGTAGTCTATTTTTTAAACGGTCCAGGTAAACCTTAACAACAAGAGGAGTTTTCATAAAACGTTCTGTTACGCCTCTAGATAGCTGTACATTTCCGACTTTTTTCAAGCCTGGCACCACTTTTTTCATAAAAAAATCAATTTGATCTTTATTTATCGGTATGACGTTGGCTGATGGGGCTACCACCATCTTCTTTAGCTGAACTAATCGATCACAGTCCTGTCCGTCTAATTGATAGATTTTGCCCTCACTGAGGACGACATTATAAGCATCAATAATTATTAATTTATTAAACCCCTTCATATGGAGCTGAAAATTTTGCTGATCCTCCACCAAATAAAAGCTTATCGGAGGAGGATCATCCTGAAATTTTAGGCTGGTATAAGAAAAGTCCTCCTGCTCCAATGTTACAAATGGTACGTTTAATAGTATTGGCTTTAGCTTGGTCCATGCAGATGGAGGGATCAGTAAAATTTCTTGACTCACTGTGAACCCGCTCACATCTGATTTTGTCTCTAAATAGACGCTTTCATCATGGGCAACATGAATTAACTGATGAATCAGTGCATCTACTTCAGTTGCAAAGCATTGTAAGTCTGGATTATATTTCACTGATGGTGAGATATAACTATTCTTCCCATTACGAACATCCCTTAAAAACTGTCGGATATCTTGGACCTTTACTGAAGCAATATCTAGTTCAATTCCAAATAAATACTCTTCTTTATGAATTAATAATGGCTTTATATTAAAACGCGCTTCTATCATTTCTCGCTTCTCAAAATGACGCTGATGTCCACTTTTCCGACTCTTTTCCTGAGTAAAAAGTGTCATGAAATCATCTGTTAGCTCATGTTCTTTTGAGCGGTCTATATGTAAATTACTAGGAGCAATCCCTTGTTTCTTCATTTCATAAAGAGAGATTAGTACTGCTGCAATATGCTGACAGCTGTGCCTAAAATTCGGTAGGGTTGGACAACTACAAGAGGCTTGAAATCCACCATTTCTGGCTTTTTCAACCTTGACATGAAAGTCCTCTGTTCCTTTGACTGTAGCCTCGCAAACCTCCGAGGAATGGTTGCTTATTTTAACTTTTCCCGCACGATAAAAAGAGTCCCCTCTTTTAAAGGAGAAGGCACCACACATATCTTTAATGGTTTTTAAATTTAATTGGATATCCATGTAGACTGCCCCTTTCTAGAGTGGTTTTAGATTATTTTAACATGGAATTGGAAAGTGTTCGAGAAATGGAGATAGTATGTAGGAAAAGTACCATTTATATAAAATAACGTCTACAAGACAATCCATAATAATATTAGTTGCCCACTCATAATACATAAAAAGAAGAATCCCAATGGAATTCTTCTTTTCAGCTGAAAATGTTATTTATTTAGTAAAGTCGATTTGTACCATTAGTGGATCATGGTCACTTGCACGGCCAGCTTCTTCAGTAAAGTCAGCATTGACGTGTAAAATATCAAGAATTGACTTCGCTCTTAAATTATCTGATACAAAAATGTGGTCAAGTGCCTGTGAATTACCTTGGTACGTATAAGAATAACGATCATTTTCATTCAAAGTATTAATCATATTAAACATTGATTCATTTTCGCCTTCAAAGATTTGCAGTGCAGGTGTCCATTGGAAGTCATTGAAATCACCAACAGCAACAATATTAGCATTTGGATTCGCTGTTTGAATTGTTTCTACGAAGCCACGCACAACTTGTGCAATATCTTTACGCTGGGCTTCACTTCCTAATACCGCCGGTTGTTGCGTACCAAATAACGGTGAATCTCCACCCTTTGAATTCCAGTGGTTTACAATTACAATGACCTGTTCACCATTAAAAGTGAACTCTGCTGCAAGTGGCTTGCGGCTACTATTAAATGCAGAACTAGTAGGATCAATTCGTCCTGGATTTAATGTTAATTGTCCATCTTCATAAGCTGTTGACTGATTAGCCGTACCAGAAACCGCATTAGCTGGTAATGAAACTCTCTCTGGATTGTATAAGAATCCAACTCGGATATTTCCTCCTGGAGCCCCACCATCTTGATTGTATTCAGGATCAATATTCACATATTTATAAGTTGGACCGCCAGCTGCTATAATGGCATCAATTAGTTTTTGATAGCTTTCGTCTGCAGCAGAAGATCCTGATGCAGTTGCCCCATCATTATCTTGCATTTCTGTTACTCCAATAATATCCGGTGAATTTAATCCATTTACAAATGCTTCAGCAATATTCCTAACTTTAGTTGCATTTGAATTCGCAGAAAAGTTTTCTAAATTATAAGATGCAATTGTTAATTTACCATCAGCTTCTACTATAGAAGTCGTTTCTTTTTGAATATTACCTGCTGTCGTTTTAAATGAAGATTGATCTACGTAAACCTTAAAGTTTGAATATCCATAGTTTACAAAACCAATTACAGGGGCATCTACAGAATCTCCCGTATTAATATTGCCACCATTGCTAACTTCTTTTTCACCATTAAACAGTTTAAATTGGATACGTTCAGCATTCGCGTCATTCTCACCAAGTAATAAACCACCGTTTAATGTTGTGGCTTTTACTTCATCAAATACAGTAATAATTTCACCATACTCTTCTGGAGAAACCACACGTAGTTTCGATGCTGTATCCGCGCCAATCTGTACACGCATCCCCTCTAAGCTTTCCCAATAATCAATTGCATCTGTTGCTGGAGTATAGGTATCAAAACCATTAGTATCAATTTCTGCAGGAATGTCATCAGAAGTAATAATGATTGGTTTTGGTAATTCTGCATTTTCTTCTATAATTTTAATTGAACCCTTTGTTGCATTTAATTCAGTAACAGTTAAATCTGTATAAGCATCAGCATAACCATCAATGCGATACTCATCTACTACACCTGTGATGCTGACTAAATTACCAACCTTAAACGGATAGCTGGTAGCTGCACTTCCAGCAAAAACAACAATACCTTCTGAAGTATTAGGGTCGTTATCTACCTCTGAATCCGGTGTTTGCATATGGAAGTATTGTTGCCCATTTAGTTCATACATTGAAGTAATGATTCCTTCAATACCTTCAACTGCCATACCATTCATCGGTGAAGTATGACCGAGACCCTGGATATCGCTGATAGAGAGATTACCATCATATACATCATATGTGATAGTAAAAGTATCACTATTAGAGAAGCCATCCTTCACCGCTATTGCTTTCAAAGTCGTTTTTTCTTCAATTACAATTGGTGCAGTATATTCAGTCCCTTTATCTACAGTTGGTTCTGAGCCATCAGTAGTGTAGTATATTTTCGCCCCTTCAGTTAAAGTAGTTAACTTAACTTCAGTGCCAGTTGGGATAGAAGTAGATGTTGTAGAAGCCACAACACTTCTTACTTTTGAAGCATCCTCAACTACATCTTCTACACCACGTGGAATAATTTGGAACGCTCCATTGTATTCTTGGATAATACCAGTGATTAGATTATAGGTTTTCCCTGCTTCAAGACCAAGCACAGTATTTTCATCACGTACGATAAACGAAGTACCCGCTTCGTCTTCTGCAGCAAAATTACCTGAGCCATTATCTTTTATTATTTTCACATTTTTAACAATGGCTAACTTTGATTCATTTTCCTCTTTTAAATCAGCACCAGTGTACTCTATTGGTGCAACTTCTTTACTTCCAACACTCTCAACTAATGCTGGACTTTGTAATTGTAACAAACCGTTATATTCAGTCAATTTACCCTTAACAACAATTTCATCACCAACATTAACATTTTCAGCCAAGCCATATAATGCGATTGCTCCCGTTTCATCTTGGATATGAATTGTATTTTTCAACTTCCCTGTAACAACACCTTGAATTTGCACTTCACCAGTTCCTAATGCACGAGCATCCGCCATTGAAATTGTTTCTAATTGTTCAGGAATATACGGATGTGCACCTAAGTTATCAAAAACATCTTTACCTAAGTTTATCCATTCTGTTTCAAATGAAAATGCATCATTAGGATTTTTATCTCCAGATATTATAGATTCTTTACGTACGAGGGTAACATCTTTTGCAAAGTCTGCCGATGAACCAATTTGACCTATAGAATCTATAATTTCTCCATTTTTCTTAAGAACAAATGGATCGTTACCATTATGATTAATAACTGTTGAATTTCCTATACCACCTACACCTGCTAAAGTCTTAATTTCATCACTAGCTTGATTATGATATAAAATTAGTGTTTTACCAGCTTCTAGAGTACCCGTTAAAGTGAGTGATTTCGGATTATCTGCTTTCCCATCAGAATATAGTTCTAAAGAGTATTGTGTTAAATCAAGTGTCTCATTTGAATTGTTATATAACTCTAATGCTTTATTGTAACTTCCGCCCTCAATATATTGAGAAATAATTAAATCTGATTCTTGCTCTGGAACTGGTTCAGTTTCTTTTACATCAACAATTCTTCCTTCAATTTCTGTTGGAATTGTTTCTAGAGATTTTAAGTGGTCTCTGAAGTTCTCCCAGTCAGATAAGCCTAAGTCCGTTACACGACCTTCTTTGTATGCCTCACCAAGCATGTCATAATTATCGCCACCTTTGGCAGTAAAGGCATTTGTTGCAACTGTGTATGTTTCACCATCTTTAATTTCTGTATATGAGCCATCTGCAGTCTTATAAGAAATTGAGATGATACGTTTGCCTTCTTCAGTTACAACGCCATCCTTCGTAGTTCTTGCTGGTTTGGACGAATCAAATTCAATTTTTGCACCAGCTACATGTAAGAATCCACCAAGTTCGTTTGGATATTGGCTTATGCTTAACTCAAAGGCAGCTTTTAGTTCTGCTCCCGTCACATCCATTAATGCAAGAGTATTACCAAATGGTAGTACTGAAATTACTTCACCAATTGTAATTGGACCTGCATTAATGCTTGAACGAATTCCACCACCATTTGTAAATGCCATTACAACATTTTCATCGTATTCTTTCGCTTTAGAAAGCATCCCATCAGTGATTAAATTACCTAATATTGTTTCATTTTTACGTACACTTAGTCCCTCAGGATTTGAGGCTTCGGCGCGAGGATTTGTCAGTGGTTCTGTAAGCGTAACGCCAATTTCAGTCTCATTTAGTTCTTGAACTTTTTCTTTATAAGGCTTTAAAATTTCTACAGCTTCTGCATCTTCTTCAAATTTAGAAACCTCTAACAGCTCATTTTCATACTCTTTTACAATTCCGTTCTCATCGAATGTTACATCCAAAGTCCCTAGGAAATCACTATATTGAAATGCTTGTACAATAACTGTTGGATCCTTTTCTTCCCCAGCTAAATTTTTATCAATTACTACAGCATCATCAAGTTGAGTATGGCTATGTCCCCCAACAATTACATCAATACCAGGTACTGATTGTGCTAAAATTAAATCATTATCAATGGATGCATTATCATCGTAACCAATATGAGTTACAGCGATAATTTTATCTACATCCATATCTTCGAAGGCTTTAACAGCTTTTTCTGCTTCCGCGATATAATTTTTAAAGGCAATACTGCCTGGCGAGGAAATCCCTTTCGTCTCCTCAGTTGTTAGACCAAATATCCCAACTTTTTCACCGTTAATTTCTTTCACAATTCCGTTATAGATTTTACCGTTTTCCGGTTCACTTGAGATTAAATCACTAAATAAGCCAGTAAATTTCTCATCCGGTGTGAAATCAACATTTGACGATACAAATGAGAACTCCGCTCTTTTAACGAAATCAGCCAATGCCTGATGCCCTTCTGGACTTGAACCCAGGTCGAATTCATGGTTACCAAAAGTCATTACATCATAGCCGATATAATTCATTAGCTTTAAGTCTGCTTCACCTTTAAATTCGTTAAAGTAAAGTGTTCCGCTAAATACGTCTCCAGCATCGATAAGCAGTGAGTTTGGTTTTTCTGCTCTTACTTGCTTAACTGCAGTTGCACGTTTTGGCGCCACATCCGTACGACCATGTGTATCATTCGTGTGCATTATTGAAAGCTCGTATTTTGAGTCAATTTCTTGGATTTTATCAAGTGCAGCCTGAACTTTTACTAATCCAACAAAATCAGTATCTCGTGCTCCTGCATTCTTGGCAGCTGAGATTGCGAGCTGAGCAGCTTCAATAGCTGCTTTGACAGTAGCTTTATTCTCTCCAGTGATAGCATCTACTGCTGGGATTGCTGCAATTTTTTGATTTGCAGTATTAATTAATGCTTGCTTTATTTGAGCTGAATTATTGCCACCTGTTGAACCACCTGAGCTTGGAGGCTGAGGAGTAACCGTTGCACCTGTCTCGTCTTTTATGTCCTTAATCTTATCTTTAATAGAGGAATAGTTTGATACAACATCCTCAACTTTAGAGTTTTTCGGAACTACTAATCTATCAATTTGTACATTTACGCCAACCTCGACCTTTGTATCCTTGTTAGCAATGACAAATTCCTTTACCTTACCTGCTAGTTTCAATGCCAGTTCTACTGCTTTTTCAACCTGGACTTGGTCAATTGAGCCAGTACCATTTATTTCAAGCTTTACTGTCACATTAATAGTTACTTTTTCTACATCTGCATTTACTTCTACCACTGAAACTTTTGCTGAAACCTTTACTTCTGGTATTTTTTTATCAGATGTCAGCTGAACATTATTTCGTTCAACTTGAACACCTTTAACTGATGAATTTGTTAAGTTAACTTTTGGTCCTTCATTCGTGTTGGCAACAAAGGAGAATAATGCCGCTACAGGGCTAGATGCTGCATCACTAATAATTAACTGGCCATCTGTAACTAAAACATTAGATGAAAAGTCTTTTGATACTTTATTTGTTAAAATTAAATCGCCTTTTACTTTAAGGTTATTTACTGCAATATAATCTCCATTAACTGTCACATCACCTGCTATTGTTGCATTTCCACCATCAAATACAACAGATGCACCAGCTTTTCCTTCAGCATTTAATGTTAATGCTGTAATGCCAGTAATTTTGCCATTTTGAACTGTTGCAGTCATTTCAGCCCCTTTTAATGCATCGGCATTTTTTGTACTGAAAATTGATTTTAATGCTGCATCAAAAGTTAACTTCCCTTCAGTAGTTTGAAGGCTAGAATTTGATAGATCTTCAATTGTAAACGAAACGGCTTTAGATGCATTCTCAGCACGCAATAAGAATTGTGCAAATTGACCACGCGTTACATTAGTAGAACCGCCAAATGTCGTTTTTGTATTACCAACTGTAATTCCGTTTTCAAATAATGCTGTGATGTATTGCTTGTAGTCTGGATAAATATCAGTAAATGGAGTAACTGCTTCTGAGGATGCTTTTAATTCAAAGGCTTTGGTAAGGATTATCGCCATATGATTCCTGGTGATAGGCTTGCCCGAAC
This sequence comes from Ureibacillus chungkukjangi, assembly GCF_044795995.1. Lineage (NCBI taxonomy): Bacteria > Bacillati > Bacillota > Bacilli > Caryophanales > Caryophanaceae > Ureibacillus > Ureibacillus chungkukjangi. The sequence goes on from NZ_CP085009.1 coordinate 3,227,736, forward strand.
CATAAGTGCCGTCTTCAAAACCGTTTATATATCCTGCATTTGCTAACGCTGCGATTGCACCATAATATGGATGAGCTGTTGAAACATCTTTAAAGTTTGGATTTTTTACATTCTTCGTTTCTAGTTTAAGTGCCCCAGCTAAAATAACTGCAGCTTGTCCACGTGTCAAACTATTATATGGTTTAAAATTTCCATCAGGAAATCCCTTTACTAACCCACGATCAACTAGATCAGCTACTGCATCAGCAAAATAATCATCTACTTTTACATCCGGAAAAGTTTTTCCGGCAGCTTCTGTAAGATTTGGTGTAGAAACTACTGAACTCGCAACTATAGTACCTGCTAGAGTAGCTATAAAGTATTTATTATTTCGTTTCTTCGACATAATTTAGCCCCTTTTTATTGGAATATTTTACTACTCAATTACCTTCTCTATATTAATAACTTATTGTGAAAAAAATTACATAGGTATTTTAATATTTTGTAAATTTTCAAAAACTTTTGTTAATAGTAGCTAAATAACTCTTTTAATCTAGCAAAATATTACAAATGAAAAGAACCTAGCACACTATTAAAGTGACTAGGTTCTTTATTTTGGCTGATAACCTATTTATTGATCTCTTTGGACAGCTCGATAAAGTAATTAAGCGAGTCTGGATTTGTAACAGATCCTCGATTTACTACTTTTTCAACTGGCTGCCCTAATAGAATTTTACGAATTGGAACTTCTAGTTTTTTACCACTGAAGGTTTTAGGTATTTCTTTTATCTCGAATATTTCATTTGGTACAAATCTTGGGGAGACTTTCTGTTTTATTTCAGACTTTATCATTTCTTTTAGGCTATCACTCAGAATAGTGTTTGGCTTTAAGACGATAAATAAAGCTAAATAGGAACTTCTTTCAAGGTATTCCAAATCAACTACTAATCCTTCTATTACTTCATCCAACGCCTCGACCACACGATAGATTTCACTCGTCCCTAATCGAACACCTTGACGGTTGATAGTTGAATCGGAGCGACCAAAAATGATACTGCTCCCTTTTTCATCGATCTTAATCCAATCCCCATGTCGCCAAACCCCTGGGAACATTTCAAAATAGCTTTCTAAGTAACGTTCGTTATCTTGGTCATTCCAAAAATACAGAGGCATCGATGGCATCGGATCTGTAATTACTAGTTCCCCAACCTCGTTTAATACAGCCTGTCCTTCATCAGTAAAGGATTGTACGTTTGCCCCCAAAGCTCGAGCTTGAATTTCTCCAGCGTATACTGGTAACACTGGACAACCACCAACAAAAGCAGCACATATATCAGTTCCCCCACTAGCTGAAACAAACCACAAATCCTTCTTCACATTTTCATAGCCCCAAGAAAAGCCTTCTACTGAAAGTGGCGATCCTGTGGAATAAACAGCTTTAAGCTTTGAAAAGCTATTGTTTTCATTTGGTCTCACACCTGTTTTCATGCAGATATTTAAGAAGGCCGCGCTTGTACCAAAGAAAGTAATCCCGGCTTCATCAGCAAAGTCCCATAAAACGTTTATATTTGGGTAAGCTGGACTGCCATCGTAAAGGACAACTGTTCCACCAGTAAGCAGGCCCGCCATCAAGAGATTCCACATCATCCATCCGGTTGTGGTAAACCAAAAGAATACATCATCCTGGTCAATCCCCTGTTCAATGGCCAAGGTTTTTAAATGCTCGATAATAATGCCGCCCTGCCCTTGCACAATCGGCTTTGGCAATCCTGTTGTTCCAGAAGAAAATAAAATCCATAATGGGTGATCAAATGGCACAGCATCAAATTCGAGCTCCACCTTTTCTTGTAGCATATCATCCCAGTAGATAGTTTTATCATTTGCAATCGTATTCTCACTTTGAATATAAGGGAATAAAATTGTCTTAGTTAACGTCGGTAATTCGGCTTGCAGCTCACCTACGCTATCTAGCTTGTGATGAATTACGCCATTATAGGAGTATCCATCTACTGCAAATAAGACAGTAGGCTCAATCTGTTTGAAGCGATCAATTACACTACCTGTTCCAAAATCAGGGGAACAAACTGACCAAATAACTCCCATACTTGCACAGGCTAAAAAGGCAATAACCGTCTCTGGGATATTAGGCATATAGGCAACAACACGGTCCCCTTTTTTCACACCTAAGCTGATCAAATATTGTCTTACCATCGCTGTTTTTTCCTGAAGCTCTTGCCAGCTTACCTCTCGATTTGAAACCGTTTCCGATTTAAAAATTAACGCTGGTCGATCTGCTCTACTATTTCGGAATACATGCTCAGCATAGTTTACCGTTGCCCCAGAAAACCACTTTGCACCTGGCATTGTTCTTTTTTCTAATACTTGTTCATATGGAGTGTGGGATTTCACTTTACAGTATTTCCAAACACTTTCCCAAAATTGTTCAAGCTCATCAACAGACCACTTCCATAGTTCAGCTGGATTTTGAATGGAAAGGTCCCTCTCTTCATTAACCCAATTTTTAAATTGAGTAATACTCGAGTTTTCGATTTGTTCTTTTGACGGCTCCCATAACAATGCCCCTTCTGTAACCACCTTCATTTAATCCCCTCCTAAATCTATTAAATATCAGCATATTATAGTTTATTTTAAATCTATCTATTTATTACTTTATTTAAAGGAAATCTCGTTTCTTTTCACATAATATACTTTATAGTATAATTTCCTTTTAGGGTAATAATAGAATTATTTATACCAAAGTTTTACCTTACATTGAGGTGGGTTGTATGATTAAAACAAAAACTAACACGAGAGACCGTATTTTAGAGCTACTTAAAAAAGAAGCTTCCTTATCGGTTGTAGCACTAACTGAACGGTTAGCTATCACGCATATGGCAGTTAGGAAGCATCTTGCCATATTAGAAAATGACGGGCTCATTACATCGACAGAAATTAAACAACCTATGGGTCGACCACTTCAGGTATATTCGTTGACGGAAAAAGGGGAGCATATTTTCCCGAAAAACTATGAAGGAATAACTGTTGAATTTTTAAGAGATATTCAAGAAATTCATGGTGAAGAATCTATACAGCTTCTATTTGAGAAAAGAGAAAACCGTCTTACCCAAGAATATAAAAATCGCATGAACGAAAAAACAGCCTCTGAAAAAATTGAAGAGATTGTCAAAATACAAAACGAAAAAGGCTATATGGCGAGTGCAAGTAAGCTCGATGATAGTACTTTTGAACTTATTGAATATAATTGTCCCATCTATTCGGTTGCCCAAGAATTTAAGACGGCATGTCGCTGTGAAACGGAAATGTTCAAGAACGTCCTAGAAACCGAGCATGTCCGCCGAGTGAGCTGTAAAACTGAGGGAGATCATCACTGTAAATTTAAATTGAAGTTTGAATAAAATTGGAATGACCTTCATCAGCTTTGGTTGGAAGGTCATTTTTTTGTGAATGTTGGTGTGGGGGCTGTAGGGCGTGTGCGTTTCAAGTCTGTTTCTTCACGGGGAATTTATTCTGGCAGATTTATGTACTTGGATGCAGTTTAACAATTTTATGAACGCATCTTGTGGTGAATTTCTTCTTCCGATGCACTTCATCTCCCTTTTGAACTGCATCACACGACGATTTCCTGCTCCCATGCAGTTCATTCCTCATATGAACTGCATCCCAGGCGAATTTCCCTCTTCAAAACTCATCAAAAAAGCACAAATGCATGGTCACTAGCATTTGTGCTTCCGAAATCTATTATTCTATAAATTATCAAAATCACTTTCACTTGTTAGCCATGTAGTGGCTTCATCGAATTGCTTTCGTTTTCCTGGTGGAACTGGTCTTTTTGGGTGGCCGAAATATAGGAAGCCTAAGATTTCTCCGTTTTCAGATAGGTTAAATAGTTTCTTCATTTCGGGAGTATATGCCGGTTTCCCAGTTCTCCAATAGCCCGCCAAGCCTAAAGCATGTGCTGCTAACAGCATATTTTGAATTGCTGCATATACTGCTCCATGCTCTTCCTGAATTAGTGCTCGAGGATTATCGCTTGGCTCCACTGCTACTGTAATAATAAGTGGTGCCCGAAAAGGTTTTTCCTCAATTTTAGATAATTTCTTTTGGCTGGATTCGCTTGTTGGGTCTTCCATTTGCCTAGCTTCGATTGTAGCAAGAGTTTTACCTAGTCGAATTCGGCTATCACCTGTTAATACGAAAAACTTCCATGGCTCTGTACGATAATGGCTAGGAGCCCAAGTGCCAGCTTCTATAATTTTCTCTATTAATTCCTTTGAAACTGGTTCCTCTGAAACTAAACCAATACTTCTTCTAGTTTTAATCGCTTCAAAAATATCCATCCCATATCCCTCCGTTTATAGAAAGATTCACTACTCACAGTTTAAAAATCGTACTTATCTTCTTTTGCTTCTCTAATTTTTGTGTAGGTCTCTGTTAATACTATCGTATCTTCTACTAGACGTTCTATTCTAAAGAAAACATCATCATTTACAATTTTCTTTTGATGAAAATCCTTTTCCTCTATAAATACATAGCTTTGTACAATTTGCCCCTTCATGTAAGATATGATTGGCTTTAATTGTTGTTCAATAACTAAATAATGCTTTGCAGAGCCTGCTGTTACAAACATACTAATCACCTTATCTCGAAAGGCATTAACAGGCAGCAAATCAAAAATATTTTTCAATGTAGCTGGTATTGATGCTTGGAAAATTGGCGTACCAATTACAATAGCATCTGCTTCCATGATTGTTTTCGTTACATAGCCCGTATCGCCTGCATACTCCAAATAATTTCGTCCATCACTAAATTGAATTTGATAATCGGCAAGGTCTAGAAGCGTAAAATCAGCATCTGGATATTTCTTTGTAATTTCCTCTGCTACATAATTCATGGTAGTTTTTGTTTTAGAACCGACAATTGAGCCGGATATGCCTACGATTTTCATGCTGATTACCTCCTATTTGTTAGCAGTATATTTTCGAATAGCTGGTAATATTTCATTACCGATAATTTCAACGTTCTTCATTAGTTTATCAAACGGAACTCCACCAAAATCCATTTGTGCGAGATATCGTTGATGTCCATACATTTCATGCTGATACAGAATTTTCTCGATGATTTCCTGTGGACTACCCACATTGATAACACTGCGCGGATCAGCACCATGTGCAAATGCTTGCTTAGGGAAGCCTTGTCCGTTTGTCAGCTTCATGCCTTCATTAATATATGGGTACATCTCTCTCATCGCTTCTTGTGTACTTTCTGCTGCAAAGAAGAAGCTCGTTGTGCCAACAGGTAAAGTGGCAGGATCAAAGCCGCTACGCTCAGCAACTTCTCTGTAGGCATCAATCGTGTTTTTAAAAGCACTTACTGGACCACCTAATGTAGCAAGCATCATAGGCACTCCAGCATACCCCGCCTTCATAGCACTTGCAGGTGTACCTCCAACAGCTCGCCAAATTGGTAGGGATTCATTTTTGGGTCTTGGAAGAATTTTTGCATTTTTTAATGGCTCTCGGTATTCTCCGCTCCAATTCACTACTTCTTCTTCATTTATTTTCAACAATAAATCAAATCTTTCTTCAAATAATGCTTCATAATCACGCAGGTTATATCCTAATAATTCATAGAGACCAACACGTGATGCACGACCACAAATAATTTCAGCACGTCCATCAGAAATCAGATCGACTGTTGCAAAATCCTCATATACCCGCACTGGATCTGATGTACTGATAATTGTTGATGTACTTCCGATTTTAATATTTTCTGTTGCCTGTGCAATGGCAGACAATATAACAGAATGTGCCTGTGTAGCAAAATATTCTTGGTGACTTTCCCCAACACCAAAGAAATCTATTCCTGCCTGATCTGAAAGCTTTGCTAATTCAACAATTTCGTTCAGCCGTTGCTTAGCTGAAATCCGCTCACCAGTGTTTGGATTTGGAATATGATCACCTAGCGTAAAAATTCCAAATTCAAGACCTTTGCTCTTATCAATTCGATATTTTTCCATATGATAAACCAACCTTTTGTAGTTTTTATATTTAACAACTATTTTCACTCTAGATAGTATGAGTAAAATCATTCCACCTAATTTTTATTGTTTTATGAAATAAACTGAGTTATTTATAAACCACTCTTTTTATACCTTTTAATATAATAAGTCTTGTTAAATAATAAAATATGGAATTTCTAATAGCAACCAATCTGCTTGGAGATGGATTAATACATCGGGAAAATCGAAAATAAAAATTGTGCCAATGTTAGCTTATTACACTGGCACATTCATGTAAGATATATCGTTATAAGCACTTTTCCATGGCTTAGTTCTCATCTTGAGAAGAATTCTTTTCTTTATCCTGCCCACTATCCTGTTGTGTCTCTTCCTTGTTTCCCTTACTTTCCTTATCTTCTGTCTTCTCTTCATTATCATTGCTTCCGCTGTTTTTCTTATTCTCAGTCTTCTTGCTCTTCTTTTGTTTCTTATTCCCCTGTTTCCCTTTCTTATCTCCCTTTTCCTTCTGATGAACAAACGGAACTCCTTTTCCGTTGATAACAGTCCAAACTAGCATAGGTGCCAAAATATTGAAGGTAAATACAAAAATGACGATAGTCCAAATAAACCATTTTGCGTTTAGCATGTTTACATATATCCAAGAATTATAAAGATCCACTTTGCGTAATCCTCCCTATTTATAGGCGTTGGTTATCATTTTTGCCTATAAACTTCTATCTAAAACTTCGATTTAGCCTATAAATAAATTGACGATAACTTTGAATAATCAAGTTATTTAATGGAAATACAAGAATTATGCAGAATTTTTGGACAGCAAAGGGGGCTTTATGATGTCATCCTTACAAGAAGAGCTTAACAAGCCATTAACTACGAATGTAGATGAAAATAAAAAAGTAATAGAGAAAATTTTCAAGAAAGATATAGATGTAATTAAACGGGACTTTTCCTTTCATGAAGATAAAAATATTCCAGCTGTAGTTTTTTATGCAGATGGACTTGTTAATACACAAGCAGTCGAATCTACGGTTAAAGCATTAACGATCTACGAGGGACATAAGAACTCTGACTCTAATCAGGAAAATCCAAATTCAAGTGAATTAACGATTGAAGAAATTAAAAAGAACGTACTGATGAATTCCTCTGTCGAAATTATTTATAATTACGAAAAGGCAATTAATGGGATATTAGTTGGGGATACCGTATTGCTAATAGAGGGTTATAATCGAGGATTTCTTCTCCCTACTAGAGGATGGGATGCTAGAAGTGTCGATGAACCGCAAACTGAGCAGGTAGTTCGAGGTCCACGTGATGGATTTACAGAAAACATTCGAACTAATACGGCACTTGTTCGTAGAAGAATTCGGGATCCACTCCTTTGTGTTGAAGGCATGCAGATTGGTAAAAAGAGTAAAACCGATATTAATATCGTTTACTTAGAAGGCACTGTAAAGGAAGGACTTGTTGAAGAAGTCAAAGAGCGTCTACAGAAAATCAAAATCGACGCAGTGCTTGAAAGTGGCTATATCGAAGAACTTATAAAAGATAGTCCGATGTCACCTTTTACAACAATGCAAAGTACAGAACGTCCGGATAAGGTTGCGTCAGGCATTTTAGAAGGTAGAGTTGCCATTTTTGTTGATAATACACCCTTTGTTTTATTAGCCCCTTCTTATTTCTGGGAATTTTTCCAAGCAAGCGATGATTATTATTCTGGATTTTTGGCAGGCTCTTTCTTCCGTGCTATTCGTTATATTGCCTTTATGATTAGTCTTACTTTGCCATCTATTTATGTAATGCTTGTAAGCTTTCACCAAGAGATGATACCAACAGAATTAGCACTTTCAATTGCTTCTGGGAGAGAAGTAATTCCATTTCCCGTTTTACTGGAGGCATTAGTAATGGAAATTGCCTTTGAGTTGATGCGAGAAGCGGGACTACGAATGCCAAAGCCTGTTGGACAGGCAGTAAGTATCGTAGGTTCTTTAGTAATCGGACAAGCAGCTGTTCAAGCAGGGATCGTTTCACCATTTATGGTGATTCTCGTAGCCCTAACTGGGATTGCGTCATTTGCAATTCCAAACTACTCAGCCTCCTTCTCTATTCGACTAATCCGATTTCCTTTATTAATCGCTTCTGGCACATTAGGATTATTGGGTTTTTCAGCTGTATTTACAATTTTAGCGGTGCACGCCCTTTCAATTCGTTCCTTTGGAGAGCCCTACCTTGCTCCAGCTACGCCTTTTCAACCAACCGACCAAAAGGATATTGTCTTTAGAGCTCCTTGGTGGAAAATGGACAAGCAGCCTAAATTAGCTGAAGGTACTGAAAAACGTGAGAGTGATAACTTAATGCCAAAGCCACCTGAACAAAGCCCTAAATCAACTCAGACTTCCAAGAGTAAAAATGAAGATAAGGGGAGCTCTGGAAAATGAGAAAAAAAGTTAAATTTATTCTTATTCTTTCTGTTCTCGTTACCTTATTATCTGGTTGTTTAGGAAAAACAGAAATAAATGATTTAGGAATCGTTATGGCAGTTGGGCTAGATAAAGGTGAAGAGGAAGGTTCTATAAAAGTAACCGCACAAATCGTACGTCCAGCAGATGCCAGGGGTTCTACCGGCGCTCCCTCTGGACAAACTGGTGAACCGATTTGGTCAATAACTGCATCGGGCGATTCCATTTTTGAAGCAATGCGCCATCTTGGCAGACACTCTTCAAGAAGAATTTACTGGGCACATAATTTTGCAGTAGTGATAAATGAAGATTTAGCGAAAGAGGGTATTTCAGATATTATAGATTTTTTCACTAGAAACCATCAGCTAAGAATGCAAACCTTAGTTGCAGTTACACCAGATCCTGCAAGTGAAGTCGTTTCTACCATGACTGGTATAGAGGTAATCCCAGGCCAGGCTATCAATGATTTGTTTTTATTCAACAGCTTAACTGCAGCTGCGCCACAATCAGAAATAATCGATTTACAAAAAACTTACTTAAATGAGAGCTCGCAGCCTGTACTGGCGAGGCTATCACTTAATACACATGGAATATCAAACAAAGAACCTACTTCAGAGCCAACCATAAAGCAAATTGAATTGGCCGGAGCTGGTGTTTTCAAAAATGATAAGCTCGTGGGAACAGTTAAACCTGAAGATACAATAGGACTGTTATTTTTTCTCGAAAATGCAAAGTCAGCAGCCGTAGTAACTCCTTGTCCAGATAACCCAGAACAATCCATGTCTGTTGAATTGAAAACTGCAAATTTTCAAGTTACACCTACCTACAACAACAATCAGGTCGGCTTTGATACAAAGCTAAAAGCAGTCGTGCAACTAGTAGAAGCAGGTTGCCCTTTTTCTATCTCTGATGAAAAACAAGTTAAACAGATTGAGAAACAGATTGAGGAGAACCTTAAAGGGAAAATTGAAAAAATTGTAGAATTAGCTCAAAAAGAATATAAATCTGATTTTTTAGAGCTAGGGGAAACCTTTAAAAATCGTTATCCTGGTGAATGGAAAAAAATAGTTGCGAATTGGGAGGATGAGTTTACACAAGCTACTTTGAACTCAAAGGTTGAGGTTAAACTTACTAGTGCTGCTCTTTTATATCTACCAACTAAGCCTAGAAATGAAGAAGAGGTTCATCGATGAAGGTTCAAATTACAAATGGAATGTTTATGGCAATTATTATTAATGCTGTTTACGCAAAAGCGATTGGGTTAACACAGGGTACAATGGCTCGAGAAATTGGAAATGATATTTGGATTTCTACAATAATCGCGACATTACTAAGTGTTCTCCTTATTTGGTCAATTGTTGTAATTATTAAGCGATTTCCATCTGGGGATATTATGGATCAAAGTAAGGTCTTACTAGGTGGATGGTTTAGTAAATTCATTAGCCTACTCTTATTTTTCTTTTTCCTTTGCTCGTATGGAGTCATTATGATTACTTATGTATATCATTTAATGGATTATTTTTTACCAGAAGCCCCTGCTTATATTTTTATTATCATTGCCTTTATAGTAGGTTGCTATGGCGCTTACTTTGGTATAGAAGTAATTGGAAGAATGGCACTAATCGGTGTGTTTTCAGTTTTAGCTTTAAATATTCTTCTTATGTTAGGATCACTATCTAAATTTGATGTCTATGAATTACTCCCTACCTTCCAAGACGGTATAACTAGCACCATTTGGGCAAGTAGACATCATGTCGCTGATTGGGCAATGGTGGCAATGACAGTTGCTGTTATTTTACCTTATGTTCGTAATCCACAGGAATGGACACGTTCTAGTACTGCTGGCTTCCTATTTGGTGGTGCTTTCATTGTCATGTGGCCTATTTTAGAGGTTGGGGTCTTAAGCTCAGAAGTTACAGGTCAATATATTGTCTCTTGTATGCAAATGGCTAGAAGTGCTAAGATTGGTCAGTTTATTCATCGTTACGAAATGATCATGATTGCCTTTTTCGCAATATCGATACTTACTCAAATCATGATGTGCTTCCTCTGTGCATCGACCGTTGCATCTAAAATATTCGGTCTAAAAGATTACCGACGAATGATTCTGCCTGTCGCCCTTATTTTAAGTGGTTTTGGGTTCTGGATTGTTTATGACCACCATAGAGCAATGGAACTTTTAGAAACTGCTTGGGTATATGTATCCTTATCAATCGCTATTTTTATTACATTGCTGTTATTGATTTTAGGATCATTTATGAAAAAGAAGCTAGAAACTAAAAACAAAGAAAATGTTGAACATGGAACTGGCTCAAATAACAATAAAAAAACTAGTAGCAGTAGTGGCTCTGGCAATAGTAGTAATAGTGGAAATGCACAAACAGAATAATTAATTTGTAATAACGAGCTGCTATTCGCAGCTCTTTTTTTTGCTCAAATTTGTCTATCTTCCTTCTAAAATAAGGATTACCTTATATAACGCTAAATTCGACCAATGTGGTCTAATTGTAAAAATACAAAAATATACTATTTTAAGGAGGCGATTTTTTATGAACCAAACTTTTCAAAATCTCGATTACGAAAAACAGAATCGAATTATTAATGCTGCGCTACAGGAGTTTGCAGAAAATGGATTTGAAAAAGCCTCTACTAATCGAATTGTAAAAACCGCAAAAATTGGCAAAGGCATGCTCTTTTACTACTTTCAAAATAAGGAGGAGCTCTTTTACTATCTGATTAATTACAGTTTAAACCTTGCAAATACTAAATTATTAGAGCAAGTTGATAAGAAAGAACCTGATTTTATTGAACGATTAAAACAAATCGCCCAATCAAAAACCGAGTTTCACCTAAATCATCCAAACGTTTTAAATTTTTTAGGGAATCTCTTTCTTACGGGTACTTTGGAAATACCAGTACACTTCAAAAAACGCTACCAAGAGATGATGAATAGTCGTATCTCTCTTTTGTATGAAGGTATTGATACAAACTTATTCCGGAAGGATATCGATACGGAAAAAGCTTTTAAGCTGATTAAATGGTCAATTGATGGCTATCAGAATGAACTAATTGCCCATTTAAAAAATCAAAACCTAACGATGATCAATTATGACACCTATTGGGAAGAGTTTTATGAATTACTAGATATCCTTAAAACACTCTATTATAAAAAAGAGGAGGAGCAAGAATGAGCGTTCTGCAAATAAAGGATTTAACAAAAATGTTTGGTAAGTTCACCGCGCTAAATGGGGTTAATCTCGAGGTAAACGAAGGTGAGGTCTTTGGTTTTATTGGCCCAAATGGTGCCGGTAAATCTACGACTATTCGGATTTTACTTGGTATTTTAAAAGCAACTAAAGGTGAAGTGAAGATTTTTGGAAAGGATGCTTGGTCAGATGCCGTTGAACTCCATAAACGAATCGCCTATGTTCCAGGGGATGTGAACTTATGGCCAAATTTAACCGGTGGCGAAGTAATTGACCTATTTGTAAAACTTCGAGGCGGAAATCATCAAAGCAGACGTGAAGAACTTATTCAACGCTTTGATTTAGATCCATATAAAAAATGCAGAACTTATTCAAAAGGAAATCGACAAAAGGTAGCTCTTGTTTCAGCCTTTTCCTCTGATGCTGACCTCTATATTTTAGATGAGCCGACATCTGGTTTAGATCCATTAATGGAACAGATTTTTCAACAATGTGTACTAGAAGCAAAAGAAGCAGGAAAAAGCATTCTTTTATCCAGCCATATTTTATCAGAAGTGGAGCAACTCTGTGACCGTGTTGGGATTATACGCCAAGGCGAGATGATTGAAACAGGTTCTTTAAGTGAGCTACGACATTTAACTCGTATGAATCTTATATTAGAAACCAAAGAACCGATTACCCAATTGTATGAGCTAAAAGGAATTCACGATGTTAAGGAGAAGAACGGAATACTTTCCTTCCAGGTAGACACTGAGCAACTTGATACAGTAATCAAACACGTTAGTCCATTTGGGATTATAAAATTGGAAAGTACCCCACTGACATTGGAGGATTTGTTTATGCGTCATTATGAAAAGAAAGGACAATCAGATCAAATCCAAGGAGGGAGATCCTAGTGATTGATATGATTTTCAAAGGGACAGGACTACTTTCACTACTAATCCTAAGACGAGATCGATATCGTATTCCACTATGGTTGATTGGTATCGGTTTCTTCACATTTGTTGTGCCAATTGCGTTTACAAGTCTTTATAATACACAAGAACAACGGGATGTTATGGCACAAACAATGGAAAATCCAGCTATGATTGCAATGGTTGGAACTCACGATTTAAGTAACTATACGCTTGGAGTCATGACCGCTCACCAAATGTTACTCATGACTGCCGTTGTTGTGGGGTTAATGAGTATTTTACTAGTAACCCGCCATACACGGGAAGATGAAGAAAACGGTCGTGTAGAATTGATTCGTTCCTTACCTGTTGGTCGACTTTCGAATTTAAATGCAACTTTATTTGTCTACACAGGTGTTTATATTGCTTTAGCACTTCTAATAGGATTTGGACTATTTGCACTAAACATTGAAAGTATGAATTTAGAGGGCTCTTTATTATTTGGAGCCGTATTAGGGGCAACTGGATTATTTTTTGCAGGAGTAACTGCCTTTTTCGCTCAAGCCTGCGAAAGCTCCCGGGGGACGATTGGATTTTCCATTGCAATTCTTTTGATTGCTTATATAGTACGTGGCATTGGAGACGTGAGTAATGAAACATTGAGCTGGATTTCCCCACTTGGATGGATATCTAAAGCAGAAGTTTATGGTTCAAATAATTGGTGGCCTATCGTTTTAATGGTAGGTGCATCCCTCATTCTTTTTATCATTGCAAATTATTTAAATACTAGGCGAGATTTAGAGTCAGGATTATTGCCAGCAAAACCTGGTAGAAAACATGCTTCTGGGTTACTGCAAAGTCCATTTGGATTAGGACTTCGATTACAGCGTACTGGTATCATTTCTTGGGCAGTGGGAATGTTTTTAATAGGTGTCTCGTACGGCTCAGTATTAGGTGATTTAGATTCATTTTTTGAAGGTAACGATTTAATGCAGCAAATGCTTGCATCTGCACAAGGTTACACTATTACAGAACAATTTATGTCCATGATTATGATGATTTCAGCAATCATATCAGCTATCCCAGCCGTCATGTCCATGAACAAATTATATGGCGAGGAGAAAAAGGGGCGAATTGAACATTTACTCGTTAGGGCTGTTTCTCGAATAAAGCTTATGGGAAGCTTTTTAGTCATTTCTGTTTTAAATGGTTTTGTAATGCTCTCATTTGCAGCTATCGGAATGTGGGCAGCAAGTGTATCTGTTCTGGATGAACCACTAGCCTTTAGCACCGTTTATGGAATGGGTCTTGTTTATTATCCAGCACTTCTCGTGATAATCAGTATTGCTATTCTGTTAATAGGCTTTCAACCGAAATTTACTGGTTTCATCTGGCTATATGTACTTTATACGTTCATCGTTTTATATATGGGTGGCCTATTCCAATTATCTGAAGTGTACGGAAACCTTTCACCATTTGGCCATATCCCAAAACTTCCGATTGAAGAAATGAGTTGGACACCAATAATTATATTAACTGCAATTGCCACAGTTATTACCGTGATTGGTTTTATCGGCTATAAACGAAGGGATTTAAAGGGATAAAATTTTGAGACAGGGTACTCCTACCCTGTCTCATTACTTTTATGAAGGTTAGTTTTTATGACGAGCAGTAGATGACCCTTTGTTTCGTCTTTGCTCATCTGGAATTTTAGGCTGTTCCTTAATCTTTCTCTTACTATCAGGACGTGAATTCTTAACCATAAATTTCCCCTCCGTATAAGCATTATTTTTGGCTACTCTAATACTCAGTTGTCAAAATCCAAGACGGACAATCGACAACAAGTATCACAGTTAAAGCCAATCTTAGATTAACCCGAAATGAGGGAAATATGCTGGAAAGTATGTATTGATAGGATATTTTATTTCATGAAATCATTTATCTTTAATTAACATGAACCTCGCACTTAACTTCAATATTCGAATCGTTTTTATTTCTTTACACTTTCTTTATACTTTCCTAGTCAATTTATTTATATCTACGGCTTATTCTAAATACAACAACATCGAAAGGATGATTATATTGTCAGAAACAATTCTAAAAGCAACTAATATTACAAAAATCTATGGCAAGCATAAAGCACTTGATAAAGTAACAATAGAAATTAAAAGAGGGATGATATACGGACTTATCGGGGAAAACGGTGCCGGTAAATCTACCTTTATGCGTACTATTATGGGGTTGATCACAACCGATGAGGGTAATATCGAGCTATTTGGAGAAATTGGTGCGAAGGGTCTGCAGCAAGCAAGAAGAAAAATGGGACAATCCATTGAAACTCCTGCACTTTATCCTGAACTAACTGCTCGCGACAATCTTAGAGTACAAGCAGCAAACGGCGGTATGAGCGAACGAGAGATAGATGATTTACTTCGTTTAATGAGCCTCGAGCATACTGGGAAAAAGAAAGCAAAAAACTTCTCTCTAGGAATGCGCCAACGCTTAGCGATTGCCTCTACCCTAATTTCCCATCCTGAGTTCTTAATTTTAGATGAGCCAACAAACGGGCTTGACCCTTCAGGAATTGTTGAGATGCGTGAAATCATTCATCGTTTGGTAACAGAACGAGGAATCACTGTCTTACTCTCAAGTCATTTACTTGATGAGCTTTCACAAATCGCAACACATTATGGGATTTTACATGATGGAAAACTCATTAAAGAGCTATCAAAAGAGCAGCTGGCAAATGAAACTCGTCAATACATTGAACTAGAAACTGCTGAGGTACAAAAAGCAATTGTTGTACTAGATGAATTAGGAATTCGTGATTATGAAGTCATTAATGGAACTAACATTAACATCTATGAACGCTTAGATGATGTCGCTACACTCAACCGTTCTTTAGTGTTAGCTGATGTGAACGTTTCACGAATTGGGACAACTCGACAAAAACTTGAAGATTATTTCTTACAATTAACAGGAGGAAACAGCCATGCTTAATCTTTTAACAGCTGAGAGAATTAAATTAGCTCGAAGTAAAAAACTGATACTTGTACTTGCAATATTATCCCTGCTACCTATTATCCAAGCAGTGAACAGTAAAATGGTTGTGAATTATGGAACTGAGCTAATCCAAGCAAAGGATACAGTTATTAATGGTGCCACAGGTATTCTGATGATGGAGAAGAATGGATTAACTGTGCTACTCGTGATGTGTACATTTATTGGATTTTTTATTGGTGAAGAATTTCAAAATGGGACGATTCGAAATGCATTATCATTGGGTCGTAGCCGCACTCATTATTATCTATCAAAATTAGTAATTGCTTCACTACTTACACTAATTGGTGTGTTGGCTATGACCGCAATTGGTGTAATAAGCTTTACGAGCGTTCTGGGATTTGGCGAATTTGCTGAAATCGATAATTACTCTTTGTATGTCATAAAAACCTTCATCACCCTTTATCTATTAATTTTGGCAAATGTATCGATCTATGTAATGATTAGCTTTTTAACTAAAAACAGTAGCATTTCACTTGTTTGGAGTTTTCTCTATACAATTGGGACTGGCTTTGGAGCTGGTATTTTTCTGGAAACCGAGCATTTTAAACAAGTTACATACTGGTTTACGGAATCATTCCTGTTCTATTCTGATTTCGCAAAAACAACAGATATCGCAAAATATCCAGAGATGATATTAGTGAGTTTAATCACAATCGTGTTATCATCAACTATAGGAATCCTTCTGTTTAATCGAACAGATTTAAAGTAGGTAGATAACATTGACAACGATATTAATCATTGAAGACGATATGGCCATTCATTCACTATTAAAAGAATCGTTGGAGTTGAATGAATTTCAGACTCTAAGTGCCTATTCAGGTACTGAAGGCAAACTACTATTTAAGCAGAGTGAAATAGATTTAATTCTTTTAGATTTAATGCTCCCTGGGATGAATGGAGAGGAATTTCTTCAAGAAATACGCCTAAATTCAGCCGTTCCTGTAATCGTGATTTCAGCAAAAAATGATCAAGAATCTAAACTAGAGCTCTTGATGAATGGCGCAGATGATTATATTACAAAACCATTTGATGTGAAGGAACTACTCGCTAGAATCTCTATCCAATTACGTCATGCTACTAAGACATCCGTCAACAGCATGGAGGAAATGCAGTATCAGAATATATATATCAATTTAGACACACGGGAAGTTAAAATCAATGAGGAAACGATTCATCTTACTGGTCGTGAATATGCAATACTTCTATTATTTTTAGAAAATCCTCAAAAAGTATTCAGCCGTGCCAATATATATGAAAGTGTATGGAATGAGCCCTTTTTTGATAGTGATAAAACCATCAATATGCATATCAGTAATTTACGAAACAAACTAAATATAGCTGATACAAATTACATTAAAACTGTATGGGGCATAGGCTTCAAATTTGATTAAGGAAAGGAGTGATTGTTATGTGGGGATGGTTCTTTGTCTTCCTAGCATTGGCACTCCTTTTTTATATTTACTTCTTAATGCGACAACTTCGAAAATTAAAAGAGGCAGTCAAATCTCTTCCTACTAGTGCTAGCTTTGGCAGTAGACTTTCCCTCGATTTCCGTGAGAGGACTTTATTAGAATTAGTCGATGAATTAAATATGATGGTTGATGCCTTTGAAGCTAAAAATATTCAGGCAAAAAAGATGGAAGAAAATGTGAAGCTCTCTATTGCTGGTCTATCTCACGACTTACGGACGCCACTCACCTCCATCAACGGCTATGTGCAGCTTTTAAATTCGGCCACTGATGATGCGAAGCGTGCTCACTATCTAACAGTTATCGAACAGTCTGTGAACCGATTAATTGAGATGACCGAACACTTTTATGACCTAGCACGTATTGATACAAACCAAAAAGAAGTAGCATTAGTTTCCATCCCATTATCAAATTTAGTAGAAGAGATCTTTTTATCCTTTTACGAGCAATTTGAAGAAAAGAAAATCGAACTCCACTTTCCCGAACAACCCAATGATCAAAAAATTATCGCAGACAAATTAATGCTTACGCGCGTTATCCAAAATATCATTCAAAATATACTGCGTTATGGGCAAAGTAAAGCCTTTATCCACTATGAAATTGAAAAAAATTATCTCGTTTTAACTGTCAGAAACGATATCAAAAAAGATAGCAACATTGCCATCGAAAAAGTCTTCACCCGCTTCTACACAGAAGTCACTAGCCGTACTAATACCGAAGCTAGTGGTCTAGGCCTATATTTATCTAAAATGCTTGTAGAAAAAATGCACGGAGAAATGGCAGCAGAACTACAGGATAATTGGTTCATGCTGAAAATTCAGCTTCCGCTTAGTGGAGGTTAATGGTTAAACATTTTATTTAATTTCAATAAATAAAAACAGTGGGGTCCATTCTCCACTGTTTTATTTTAACTATCGTATTCTACCTAATATAACGGATTTTTGAAGTAATAATAAAAATTACATCTTCCATCATAATTGATTGTAATGCTTATTACTTCGAAATATTCTCTGCCAATACACGTTGAACATCATATACATTACCCGTTTTATTGAACGTCTTCTCAATCGGTAACTCACTGCCGGATATCCAAATTTTTAATTCAGCATCTAAATCAAATGTTCCTGCCTAAAATATATATTCATAGTTTTTTACTCTCGTTATTCTCCGATGATAAAACACTTCAACCGCCAAATCACACGCTATGTCCTGCGTGTATTCTTTCATCCGTATATGTACAAATTCTATCGTAGCTGCCTCATGTTTTTTAAGTTTATTACTGCTGCTTTCTGAAGGAGCAAATACCGATACCCTTTGTTGCATTTTCGAAATTATTATATTTAACTGTTCTTCATTTATTCCTAGATATTCAGTTAAGTCTAGTTTAGTTATATATTTCTTATTCCACATTTGCATGTCCTCCCTTTCAAGGAGTAGCCATCCCCTCTTAATTATTAAAAAGAAGATATTCCCTTGATGTATTGCAGCACATTAGTGATTAGCTTAATTGTACAGTTACGGATAAGAAAGCTTGCTTATCCGTTATAAAAAAGGATTGCGTGCCCAGTTTAAACTGAGCTCACAATCCTTTATAAAAGACTATTTAGGATACCGAAGGTGGGACTCGAACCCACACGCCTCGCGGCACCGCATTTTGAGTGCGGCGTGTCTGCCATTCCACCACTTCGGCATATTAAAATATAAAAAAAATCGGTTATCCCGATCAAGAATTTTTTGGAGGCGGCAACCGGATTTGAACCGGTGATAAAGGTGTTGCAGACCTGTGCCTTACCACTTGGCTATGCCGCCATTATATTTTTGGAGCGGAAGACGGGGTTCGAACCCGCGACCCCCACCTTGGCAAGGTGGTGTTCTACCGCTGAACTACTTCCGCAAAATGGCTGGGGTACCAGGATTCGAACCTGGGCATGACGGAATCAAAATCCGTTGCCTTACCGCTTGGCTATACCCCAAAAATATTAAGAAGAATGTAATTTTTGGTTTAAAATTAAAATGGGGCGACTGATGGGAATCGAACCCACGAATGCCTGAACCACAATCAGGTGCGTTAACCACTTCGCCACAACCGCCATAATAATATATTATATGTTTTTATATTGAATTTATTCTAAAAAATGGGGCGACTGATGGGAATCGAACCCACGAATGCCTGAACCACAATCAGGTGCGTTAACCACTTCGCCACAACCGCCATAATCACTATATTCATTTAAAAATTGGCAGGGGCAGTAGGAATCGAACCCACACTGACGGTTTTGGAGACCGTAGTTCTACCTTTAAACTATGCCCCTATAAAAGGAATGGTGGAGGGGGACGGATTCGAACCGCCGAACCCTAAGGAGCGGATTTACAGTCCGCCGCGTTTAGCCACTTCGCTACCCCTCCAGATAAATGGTGCCGGCGAAAGGAGTCGAACCCTCGACCTACTGATTACAAGTCAGTTGCTCTACCAACTGAGCTACACCGGCATTTATCTATATGGTGGGTCAGGACGGAATCGAACCGCCGACACTTAGAGCTTCAATCTAATGCTCTACCAACTGAGCTACTGACCCATATAAATTACTTTTCATAAAAATGGCGGTCCCGACCGGGATCGAACCGGCGATCTCCTGCGTGACAGGCAGGCATGTTAACCGCTACACCACGGGACCATTTGGTTGCGGGGACAGGATTTGAACCTGCGACCTTCGGGTTATGAGCCCGACGAGCTACCACTGCTCCACCCCGCGATAATAAAATTCTTTTTCTAATGTACCATAATTTAATATGGTGGAGGATGACGGGCTCGAACCGCCGACCCCCTGCTTGTAAGGCAGGTGCTCTCCCAGCTGAGCTAATCCTCCAACTGGATATTTAAAATTCAAATGGTGACCCGTACGGGATTCGAACCCGTGTTACCGCCGTGAAAGGGCGGTGTCTTAACCACTTGACCAACGGGCCAATAAAATAATTGTCTGGCGGAGAGTAAGGGATTTGAACCCTTGAGACAGTGTTAACCGCCTACACGATTTCCAATCGTGCTCCTTCGGCCGCTCGGACAACTCTCCAAGAAGCATGGCTCCGAAGGTAGGACTCGAACCTACGACCAACCGGTTAACAGCCGGTTGCTCTACCACTGAGCTACTTCGGAATATTTTTTATTTAAGCCTAGCGACGTCCTACTCTCACAGGGGGAAGCCCCCAACTACCATCGGCGCTAAAGAGCTTAACTTCCGTGTTCGGTATGGGAACGGGTGTGACCTCTTTGCCATCATCACTAGACTTAAAACGAAAGACAAGATTTATTATAACTCATTTCGAAAGTAAAGTCAATACTATTTTTAGTATTTTTCCTTCGATTTCCTTATTCTTTCAAAACTGGATAAACTAGACATTAAATGCATTCAAGATTTGGTTAAGTCCTCGATCGATTAGTATTCGTCAGCTCCATGTGTCACCACACTTCCACCTCGAACCTATCTACCTCATCGTCTTTGAGGGATCTTACTTACTTGCGTAATGGGAAATCTCATCTTGAGGGGGGCTTCATGCTTAGATGCTTTCAGCACTTATCCCGTCCACACATAGCTACCCAGCGATGCCTTTGGCAAGACAACTGGTACACCAGCGGTGTGTCCATCCCGGTCCTCTCGTACTAAGGACAGCTCCTCTCAAATTTCCTACGCCCACGACGGATAGGGACCGAACTGTCTCACGACGTTCTGAACCCAGCTCGCGTACCGCTTTAATGGGCGAACAGCCCAACCCTTGGGACCGACTACAGCCCCAGGATGCGATGAGCCGACATCGAGGTGCCAAACCTCCCCGTCGATGTGGACTCTTGGGGGAGATAAGCCTGTTATCCCCGGGGTAGCTTTTATCCGTTGAGCGATGGCCCTTCCATGCGGAACCACCGGATCACTAAGCCCGTCTTTCGACCCTGCTCGACTTGTAGGTCTCGCAGTCAAGCTCCCTTGTGCCTTTACACTCTACGAATGATTTCCAACCATTCTGAGGGAACCTTTGGGCGCCTCCGTTACCTTTTAGGAGGCGACCGCCCCAGTCAAACTGTCCACCTGACACTGTCTCCTGCCCCGCTAAGGGGCATGGGTTAGAATTTCAATACAACCAGGGTAGTATCCCACCGACGCCTCCCTCGAAGCTGGCGCTCCGAGTTCTCTGGCTCCTACCTATCCTGTACAAGTTGTACCAAAATTCAATATCAGGCTACAGTAAAGCTCCACGGGGTCTTTCCGTCCTGTCGCGGGTAACCTGCATCTTCACAGGTACTATAATTTCACCGAGTCTCTCGTTGAGACAGTGCCCAGATCGTTACGCCTTTCGTGCGGGTCGGAACTTACCCGACAAGGAATTTCGCTACCTTAGGACCGTTATAGTTACGGCCGCCGTTTACTGGGGCTTCAATTCAGAGCTTCGCTTGCGCTAACCCCTCCTCTTAACCTTCCAGCACCGGGCAGGCGTCAGCCCCTATACGTCACCTTACGGTTTTGCAGAGACCTGTGTTTTTGCTAAACAGTCGCCTGGGCCTATTCACTGCGGCTCTCATTGCTGAGAGCACCCCTTCTCCCGAAGTTACGGGGTCATTTTGCCGAGTTCCTTAACGAGAGTTCTCTCGCACACCTTAGGATTCTCTCCTCGACTACCTGTGTCGGTTTGCGGTACGGGCACCTCCCGCCTCGCTAGAGGCTTTTCTTGGCAGCGTGAAATCAGATACTTCGCTCATAAGAGCTCCCCATCACAGCTCAACGTTACAGGAAGCGGATTTGCCTACTTCCACGCCTTACTGCTTGGGCGTACTCAACCAACGGTACGCTTATCTTATCCTACTGCGTCCCCCCATTACTCAAACGGCGGGGAGGTGGTACAGGAATATCAACCTGTTGTCCATCGTCTACGCCTATCGGCCTCGACTTAGGTCCCGACTAACCCTGAGCGGACGAGCCTTCCTCAGGAAACCTTAGTCATACGGTGGATGGGATTCTCACCCATCTTTCGCTACTCATACCGGCATTCTCACTTCTAAGCGCTCCACCAGTCCTTCCGGTCTGACTTCAACGCACTTAGAACGCTCTCCTACCACGGAACATCTAAGATGTTCCATCCACAGCTTCGGTGAATCGTTTAGCCCCGATACATTTTCGGCGCAGCGTCACTCGACCAGTGAGCTATTACGCACTCTTTAAATGATGGCTGCTTCTAAGCCAACATCCTGGTTGTCTAAGCAACGCCACATCCTTTTCCACTTAACGATTACTTTGGGACCTTAGCTGGTGGTCTGGGCTGTTTCCCTTTTGACTACGGATCTTATCACTCGCAGTCTGACTCCCGTGTATAAATATCTGGCATTCGGAGTTTGTCTGAATTCGGTAAAGCGAGATGCCCCCCTAGTCCAAACAGTGCTCTACCTCCAGTATTCTCAATCACGAGGCTAGCCCTAAAGCTATTTCGGAGAGAACCAGCTATCTCCAGGTTCGATTGGAATTTCTCCGCTACCCACACCTCATCCCCGCACTTTTCAACGTGCGTGGGTTCGGGCCTCCAGTGAGTGTTACCTCACCTTCACCCTGGACATGGGTAGATCACCTGGTTTCGGGTCTACGACCACGTACTCATTCGCCCTATTCAGACTCGCTTTCGCTACGGCTCCGCCTTCTCAGCTTAACCTTGCACGTAATCGTAACTCGCCGGTTCATTCTACAAAAGGCACGCTATCACCCATTAACGGGCTCTAACTACTTGTAGGCACACGGTTTCAGGATCTATTTCACTCCCCTTCCGGGGTGCTTTTCACCTTTCCCTCACGGTACTGGTTCACTATCGGTCACTAGGTAGTATTTAGCCTTGGGAGATGGTCCTCCCGGATTCCGACGGAATTTCACGTGTTCCGCCGTACTCAGGATACACTCAAGAGAGAATGAACTTTCGACTACGGGGCTTTTACCCGCTACGGCGGACCTTTCCAGGTCGCTTCGTCTAACTCATTCCTTTGTAACTCTTATGTTGAGTGTCCTACAACCCCAAGAGGCAAGCCTCTTGGTTTGGGCTCTTCCCGTTTCGCTCGCCGCTACTCAGGGAATCGAATAATTTCTTTCTCTTCCTCCAGGTACTTAGATGTTTCAGTTCCCTGGGTCTGCCTTCAAGACGCTATGTATTCACGTCAAGATACTGTTCCATTACGAACAGTGGGTTCCCCCATTCGGAAATCTCCGGATCAAAGCTCACTTACAGCTCCCCGAAGCATATCGGTGTTAGTGCCGTCCTTCTTCGGCTCCTAGTGCCAAGGCATCCACCGTGCGCCCTTAATAACTTAACCTAGTTCGGCTTCCAATCCACATATATGTCTTGAAACCCTCGATTAAAAGTTACTGCTTTTCTTAAAAAGAAAAGACTTAAGAACTACACAATCAATTACTTGAATTTTGTTGCTTTCAATGTCGTTTTATCCAGTTTTCAAAGAACAAATCAGCTGACTTCAATCACATCGTGATTAAACATCAGTGAGATTACTCCATGCAGATTTGCGACGATAGCTTTGAGTTACCTCTTTGCTTATTCTTCGCGGCAGGAGCACAATTGAATTTTTAATTAAATCTTTGGTGGAGCCTAGCGGGATCGAACCGCTGACCTCCTGCGTGCAAGGCAGGCGCTCTCCCAGCTGAGCTAAGGCCCCAAAAGAGAATTATATGGTGGGCCTAAATGGACTCGAACCATCGACCTCACGCTTATCAGGCGTGCGCTCTAACCAGCTGAGCTATAGGCCCCTTTTGAAGTTATATTAGATATAGTTGTCATAATAAATCTTCAAAACTGAACACAAAACGTTAATGTTGGTTTGACCTCAGAAGGTCAACCATTCCGTTAATAATCCTTAGAAAGGAGGTGATCCAGCCGCACCTTCCGATACGGCTACCTTGTTACGACTTCACCCCAATCATCTGTCCCACCTTCGACGGCTGGCTCCCAAAAGGGTTACCCCACCGGCTTCGGGTGTTACAAACTCTCGTGGTGTGACGGGCGGTGTGTACAAGGCCCGGGAACGTATTCACCGCGGCATGCTGATCCGCGATTACTAGCGATTCCGGCTTCATGTAGGCGAGTTGCAGCCTACAATCCGAACTGAGAACGGTTTTATCGGATTAGCTCCCCCTCGCGGGTTGGCAACCGTTTGTACCGTCCATTGTAGCACGTGTGTAGCCCAGGTCATAAGGGGCATGATGATTTGACGTCATCCCCACCTTCCTCCGGTTTGTCACCGGCAGTCTCCTTAGAGTGCCCAACTAAATGATGGCAACTAAGAACAAGGGTTGCGCTCGTTGCGGGACTTAACCCAACATCTCACGACACGAGCTGACGACAACCATGCACCACCTGTCACCACTGTCCCCGAAGGGAAAGCTATGTCTCCATAGCGGTCAATGGGATGTCAAGACCTGGTAAGGTTCTTCGCGTTGCTTCGAATTAAACCACATGCTCCACCGCTTGTGCGGGCCCCCGTCAATTCCTTTGAGTTTCAGTCTTGCGACCGTACTCCCCAGGCGGAGTGCTTAATGCGTTAGCTGCAGCACTAAGGGGCGGAAACCCCCTAACACTTAGCACTCATCGTTTACGGCGTGGACTACCAGGGTATCTAATCCTGTTTGCTCCCCACGCTTTCGCGCCTCAGTGTCAGTTACAGACCAGAAAGTCGCCTTCGCCACTGGTGTTCCTCCAAATCTCTACGCATTTCACCGCTACACTTGGAATTCCACTTTCCTCTTCTGCACTCAAGTCCCCCAGTTTCCAATGACCCTCCACGGTTGAGCCGTGGGCTTTCACATCAGACTTAAAGGACCACCTGCGCGCGCTTTACGCCCAATAATTCCGGACAACGCTTGCCACCTACGTATTACCGCGGCTGCTGGCACGTAGTTAGCCGTGGCTTTCTAATAAGGTACCGTCAAGGTACAGCCAGTTACTACTGTACTTGTTCTTCCCTTACAACAGAGTTTTACGATCCGAAAACCTTCTTCACTCACGCGGCGTTGCTCCATCAGGCTTTCGCCCATTGTGGAAGATTCCCTACTGCTGCCTCCCGTAGGAGTCTGGGCCGTGTCTCAGTCCCAGTGTGGCCGATCACCCTCTCAGGTCGGCTACGCATCGTCGCCTTGGTGAGCCGTTACCTCACCAACTAGCTAATGCGCCGCGGGCCCATCCTATAGCGATAGCGTAAACCATCTTTCAACATTCCAACAGGAGAAGGAATGTATTATTCGGTATTAGCCCCGGTTTCCCGGAGTTATCCCCAACTATAGGGCAGGTTGCCCACGTGTTACTCACCCGTCCGCCGCTAACTTTAGAAAAGCAAGCTTTTCTAAAGTCCGCTCGACTTGCATGTATTAGGCACGCCGCCAGCGTTCGTCCTGAGCCAGGATCAAACTCTCCATAAAAGAGAAAATTTGATAAAGCTCAAATTTTGTGCTGGCATCAATTTTGATGTCCAAAATTTTGTCTCTCTAATTCAATAGAAGAAACTATGTTCATTAACGTTTTGTTGTTCAGTTTTCAAGGTTCATTTGTTTCAGTCGTTTTTCAGCGACTTCTCTATACTAACATTTCAATTTAACTCTGTCAACAACTTTCTAACAAGTTTTTTTCAGAAGTTCCTTGTTTTATGTTAGCTTTCTTATACCGCATCAGCGACGTTTTCTATAATACAACTCATCTAATAGAAAAGTCAACACTTTCTAAAAAAAAAGTTTCGAGGCGATTATTTTGCCCCGAAACTAAAATCAATCCAAGCCCTTGAAGCAATACTCTAATTCAATCACTCATAAGCAGAAGTTGCAAAGTCTTTATCTACTTTATAATGTCTGTGATAGATTAATCCACTCTTTGAAAGTTTTGATTCAACAATAATATATCCTTTATCGATTAAATACTCTACAAATACTTCTAAGTCTTTAGCATAATACTTCAACTCATTATGATTATGTAATTCCTGTGTTGTCCATGTATCTTTTGACAGCATCGTTTCTAATATATGTTGCGCACCGTCATGCGTTCGCGAATTAATTAAGAATTCAATCGCTAAAAACAAAAGCTCCAGTCTTTTTTCTAAGCTTTCTGTACTCATCACAAGCTCTTCGTATAATTTATAAATAGAAGGCTCTAGCTTTTTCACTTGCGACCAAACTGTTACTTCTGGATATAATCCATTTTCAATAACGGCTAATCGAGCTAGATGATGCAAGGAATCAACTACGTGGTTATAGGAGTCAAAATGATTACCTCTATTAAAGAACTCTTTCCCTTCTAAATAACGACGAATCAATTTAGAAAATTGAATACCTGTTTTTAGTTTGCGACCTAGGAAAGGAAACTCCTGTAGCTTTAATCGCAAATTTGAAAGATACTCGTTTCGATCGAACATAACCTTCCCGTGGAAAATCCAGTCTACAATTCTTCTATCTAAACCTACATTCAATCGTTTATTTAATAACTCTTCTGTAATCACATGCATCGCCATTTTTTTATCTTCGTGTAAATAATGTTTTGTATAGATCGGCAGTTCCGCTTCTTTTACAACAATTAGTAACACCGCGTCAAAAGTATCCGTAACACTCATCGTTTCTTCACGCTTAGTCACCAGAATAACACCAAGTGTATCTGACTGGCTTGCACGCTCTTGGTAGATCGGGCGCAAAATGTGCTCCATAATAATCCTCCTAAATTACAATTACGTTAATTTGTTTTTCGACATCTGTAAATAGAATCCTTCTTTTAGTTAACTTATTAAAAGAACTTGTTTTGAATGAAAAAGTTCCAGCTTTACTATTATGAATATATGCTTAAAAATTTCTATACTTTCTTATCCTCAAATGAAAACGTTCTATGTTATAGTAGAATCTAGATTGGGAGGCTAAAGAATTATGGCAAAAAAATATAAAAATAAGATAAATAAGATTCGCTCATTTGCCCTATCTCTAATTTTCATCGGTTTCGTGATTATGTATGGGGCAATCTTCTTCCGCGAAAATCAAATATTGGTTATTATCTTCATGACAGTAGGTTTATTATGCATTATCGGCAGTACTGCTGTATATGGATGGATTGGTTTACTTTCAACAAGAGCTGTACAAGTAGTATGTCCAAATTGCAATAGACATACGAAGGTACTTGGCCGTGTTGATATGTGTATGTACTGTAATGAACCACTTACACTTGATCCAACTTTAGTGGGTAAAGAATTCAATCAAGATTATAATAAAAAGAATTAACACCACTGTCGACTCTTTAATAGAGTCGGCTTTTTTCATTCACAAAATGCAAAAAACCTAGCAACATATCGTTACTAGGCTTTAAATTTGACTACAATACTTGTTTACCGGTATTTTCAAGACATTCTTGGCAAGTACCGTATAGTTCTAGACGATGTGAATGTACCTTATAGCCTGTTACATGCGATGCAAATTGCTCCACTTCGTTTAACCCTGGATAATGGAAATCCACAATCTTCCCACAGGATTCACAAATCATGTGATAATGGTCATTTGTAACAAAATCAAATCGACTTGCTGCATCTCCATATGTTAGTTCCTTCACTAAACCTGATTCACGGAATACACGTAGGTTATTGTAAACAGTTGCTACACTCATATTCGGAAACTTACCTTCTAGAGCTTTATATATTTCATCTGCAGTTGGATGTGTCATTGATTCAATTAAATATTCCAAAATAGCATGACGCTGCGGAGTAATTCTTACACCAGTTGTCTTTAACGTGTCTAGGGCATTTTTTAAATGCATTTCAGACATCGCCATGCACCTCTTTCTACTTAATTCTTAGTTTATAATAGTTATAATTAGTGTACCCAAATTATCGATTGTAGTCAACAATTCCTTATCTTCTACTGATAGTTTAACTCAACAGATAATAAAAAATTACAAGCTTTCACCAATTGTTATTATAAATATAAGAAAATCCTAGTATATGGTCTATACTAAGATTTTCAATATACATATTTTATTCTCAATAACCACGTAAAATATTCATTTTATTCTCAATGTTTGTATCCCCAGCTAGATATTTTTCTAGGCTCGGTATAAAGATTTCCAAACTTCTCTCTAAATAACGCGAGGAATGGCTTGAGCAATGTGGAGAAATCGTAACATTATCTAACTCCCAAAGCTTACTTTCAAGCGGAAGCGGCTCTTCTTCAAAAACATCAAGTACCGCGTGCTGAATTTGCTGTTCCTCAAGCGCACGAATTAATACACTTGTCTCTACTAAATTTCCTCTACCAAAATTCATAAAGATTGCATTGTCTTTCATTAATTGAAAATGCTCGTATTTAATTAAATGCTCGGTTTCTTTCGTGCTCGGTAAAACTGAAATGACGATATCAGTTTTTGGGAGGTGCTCTGAAATCTCATCCATACGAAATGTTTCATTCATATACTCTGCTGGATTTCCACTACGGTTACAGCCAATTGTATAAACATCAAATGCCTGTAGTAACCTTCCAATTTCCCCACCAATCGCACCAGGTCCAATGATTAACGCCGTACTGCCATTAAGCTCAGTTGGACGACCGCCTCTTTTGTCCCAAACTTTATTTCTTTGATTATTATAAATCGTTGGCAATATACGTTTGATAGATAAAATATGTGCAAGAATTGATTCAGTCATTGGCTTTTTATGAATCCCACGAACGTTCGATACAAGGATATTTCGTTGTGCAATTGCTTCCTTAGGCATTTTTTCTACGCCAGCAGAGGCCACGAAAATCCATTTTAAGTTTTGTGCTTTAGCAATATCTTCAGCTGATAAATCCTCACCGTATGTAACAATCACTTCAGCCGTTTCTAAATCGTTATCAACAATCCCCTTACGAAATGCAAACTCAATCTCTGGAAACTGATCTACCAATTGTTTTTGTAAATCTGGTCTTGAATCAAATGTAAAATAAACTCTCATTCCCATTCCCCTCCACGGTATATATTGTAATTTATTGTAAGCTCGATAAAACTTCCTCGATATGATTTTTCACTTTAACTTTACGCCATTCCTTCTCAATAATTCCCTCTTCATTTATAAGAAAGGTCGAACGTTCAATCCCCATAAACTCACGGCCATACATTTTCTTTAATACCCACACGCCGTATTTTTCCGCTACTTCATGGTCTTCATCGACTAATAATGAAAATGGCAGACCATACTTTTCTATAAACTTAGTATGCTTACTGGCACCGTCACCACTTACGCCAAGGATTACAGTATTTAAATCCGAAAATTCTTCATGGCGATCACGAAAATCACATGCCTCTGTAGTACAGCCAGGTGTCATATCTTTAGGGTAAAAATACAGCACTACCTTTTTACCTTGAAAATCCTTTAACGCTACTTGCTCTTCTTTTTCATTTAATAATGTAAATTCGGGCGCTTCCATATTTACTAACGATTCCATAAATCTACCTCCCTTTTCTATATCGTACAAAAGAAGGGTACGAGTTTCAAATTCTTTGGCATTCGCTTTCCATTAGGTCTACAATAGGATGTGAAATTAATGAGGAGGCTTTACAAATGAATCATACAAAATCAGAAGAAATCCAAGTAAAAGCATTAGAGCATATTGTTGGTGGTGTAAATAGTCCATCACGTTCTTATAAAGCAGTTGGCGGCGGAGCTCCAGTTGTAATGGCCAGAGGAAAAGGAGCATACTTTTGGGATGTCGATGGCAATCAATACATTGATTACTTAGCAGCTTACGGTCCTATTATTACTGGATTTGGTCACCCACATATCGCTCAAGCAATTTCTCATGCAGCAGAAACAGGCGTTTTGTTCGGGACACCAACAGAGCATGAGGTCAAATTTGCCAAAATGCTAAAAGACGCCATTCCTTCATTAGATAAAGTACGTTTTACAAACTCTGGTACGGAAGCTGTGATGACTACTGTCCGTGTAGCTCGCGCATATACTGGCCGTACGAAAATCATCAAATTTGCAGGCTGCTATCATGGACACTTTGACCAAGTATTAGTTGCTGCTGGCTCTGGTCCTGCTACTCTTGGTTCTCCTGATTCTGCCGGTGTGCCTGTCGCAGTAGCTACAGAAGTAATTACAGTACCATTTAATAATAAAGAAGAATTCCAAATGGCAATTGATAAATGGGGCGATGAAGTTGCTGCTATTCTAATTGAGCCTATCGTTGGGAACTTTGGTATTGTTGAGCCTAAACCAGGATTTTTAGAATTTGTTCATGCAACAGCTAAAGAAAAAGGTGCATTAACTATTCATGATGAAGTAATTACGGCATTCCGTTTCCACTACGGTGCTGCTCAGGATTTACTTGGTTTAACACCAGACTTAACAGCTATGGGTAAAATTATCGGTGGCGGCCTACCAATCGGAGCCTATGGTGGTCGAAAAGAAATTATGGAAACAGTTGCCCCACTTGGCCCAGCATACCAAGCTGGAACAATGGCGGGTAATCCTGCATCAATGCTTGCCGGAATCGCATGTCTCGAGGTTTTAAAACAGCCTGGTGTATATGAGGAAATGGATCGCCTAGGAGCCCTGCTTGAACAAGGAATTTTAGAGGCTGCAGAGAAACATGGAGTTACGATTACAGTTAACCGATTAAAAGGTGCATTAACTCTTTACTTTACAAATGAAAAAGTAGAAAACTACGAGCAAGCTGAAAATTCTGATGGTGAAACATTCGGTCGCTTCTTTAAATTAATGCTTTCAAAAGGAGTAAACCTTGCCCCTTCTAAATACGAAGCATGGTTCTTAACAACCGAGCATAAAGAAGAAGATATCATCCAAACACTGTCAGCAGTGGATTATGCCTTTTCTCAATTAAAATAATTTGATAATAAAATTTACTTATAATTTTATTTCTATATCTATACACTAAACTAGTTGACCCAGGTGAGAAAATTAGGTAAAGTAATGTGATTTCCCCTCATTGAAGAGGGGTAAAAGTATTTAAAAAAGAGAGGGCGTATATCTACATGCAATTAGGTGCCCGTGTATTAAAAACAGGTGTTGCAATTGTATTTGCACTTTTTCTCGCAGATTTACTAAATCTACCTTCACCTGTTTTCGCTGGGATTGCGGCAATCTTTGCAATTCAACCATCTATTTATCGTTCTTATTTGTCAATCCTTGAACAGCTTCAGGGCAATTTGATCGGCGCAACAGTAGCTGTGTTATTTGGTTTAGCTTTTGGACACCACATCGTTTCCATTGGTATTGCAGCCATCATTGTAATCGGGCTTATGAGAAAATTCAAGCTCGATAGCTCTATGTCACTAGCACTTGTTACAGTGGTTGCGATTATGGTATACGAGGGAAATGACTTTTTAGAGTTCGGTGTTGAGCGGTTTTTAACGGTTATGGTCGGCGTTTTTGCTGCCTTTATCGTGAATTTAGTATTTCTTCCACCTCGATATGAAGTTAAATTATTTACAATGATTGATTCGCTGCAGGATGATATTATTCGTTGGACTCGATTAGCTGCCAGACAAGCATCGGAGCATATTTCAACGAAAGCTGCCTTAAACAAATTTCATGAACGTCTGAGCGAAGTTGAAAAAATGTATGATTTCTATAAAGAGGAACGACATTACTCCAAGAAAAAACGTTTTGTCCAAGCACGCAAGCTCGTGATTTATCGTCAAATGATTATAACAACCAAAAAAAGCATGGAGCTATTGCATCGTTTGCATAAGCATGAAAATGAAATTTCTAATTTACCTGTCCAGTTTAGAGAGATGGTTCAGGAGCGTCTTGATTTCTTACTTACCTTCCATGAACAGCTACTTTTAAAATTCACTGGCAAGCTAAAACCTGAGCATTCCAAATGGGTAGACGAACAGGATAAAAAGTATGTAGATGTAATGGAACAGCTTATCCATCAAATTGCATTGGAGCAAAAGCGTGAAGGCGAAGAGGAATTTTCAAGCTATCATTTGTTCTACCTCTTCTCTAGACTTTTGGATTATGAGGAGAATCTAGAACATTTAGATACCTTAATCGTTTCATATAGAAGCTACCATAGCGAGGAAAAAAATTCTGATTTAGAACAAAGCTTTTACTAGAAAGCCCATATTTACCTTTGGTTAATCTCCCCAGATATCAAACTTCTGGGGAGTTTTTATGTTCACTGAAGCTTGTCCATATCTACCAACTGAATAAAGCCTCGATCATATTGAATGATACCTTGCTTTTTCCACTTACTTAAGTAGGTTGTTACCTTTTGCCGACTGCACCCTACCATAAAAGAAATTTCTTCGTGTGTTAATGGGATATTGATAGTAGGTACCCCATTTTCCATCGTTGCCAGCTTCATCAAAAACCAGCTAATTCTCTCTGGTACAGTCATTTTCGAATGGACATAGACTAATTGTTTTGCCTCTGCTAATTGCCGAACCATTGAATAAAGCATCACACTTTCAATAGCTGACAGATTTTCTAAATGTTTTAATAGCACCTCAATAGGGAAAGCGA
The DNA here is from genome assembly GCF_044795995.1 of Ureibacillus chungkukjangi. Lineage (NCBI taxonomy): Bacteria > Bacillati > Bacillota > Bacilli > Caryophanales > Caryophanaceae > Ureibacillus > Ureibacillus chungkukjangi. Next base: position 3,260,359 of record NZ_CP085009.1, read on the forward strand.
GAAGTGTAGAATCCGTTAATGCTACGGAATACTGAGTATGCTCTATATGATTATTTAATCGATCTAAGAAACCAAACAATTCGCCCTTTTGTAATAGTACGATTGTGACGGGCTGTCCATCATCTGCATCCTCAGCTAGCTTCACCAATCCTTGTTGCAGAAAATAGACGGTATTGATGGCATCCCCTGTTTTATAAATCATTTGTCCTTTTTTCACATATATCTTTTTACTAAATTGCCCTAGCTCTTTAAGCATTTTAAGATCCCCTTCATTCCTTACTATAGTCTATTATAAATATAATTCTGAATTTTTGTAACAAAAGTGACAGAAAGATTAAAATACAAACTCTAAAATGAAAACTAATTAAATCTTAGTATGTTAATATGTTTTATTGGAATGGAGGGTTTAATAATGGCCGAAGAGCATATTATTCTTCAAAATATTCATAAAGAATTTCAAAGAAAAGATCATGCTCCAACAATTGCGTTGGATGATGTTTCCCTAACTATTAAAAAAGGGGAATTTGTTTCCTTATTAGGTCCATCCGGATGTGGGAAATCTACACTTTTAAATATTGTAGCAGGACTAGAAAAAGAGTCTTCTGGAAGTCTACTAGTTAATGATAAACCTATTAAAGGACCAGGTAATGATCGAATTGTCGTTTTCCAGGAATCTGGATTATTCCCATGGTTAAGTGTATTAGACAATGTTATGTACGGACTACTTATTAAAAAAGTACCCAAGGAAGAAGCGAAAAGTCGTGCACTAAATTGGCTACAAAAAGTACACCTTGGAAATTTCGCTCACGCAATGCCTCATGAATTATCAGGAGGCATGAAGCAACGTGTTGCTATTGCTCGAGCACTAGTTACAGATCCAGAGATTCTCTTAATGGATGAACCATTTGCTGCTTTAGATGAGCAAACTCGAATGGTGCTACATAAGGAGCTTGATAAGCTTTGGCGTGATACTGGAAAGACAATCATTTTCGTCACTCATAATATTCGTGAAGCAGTTGTATTATCTGACCGAATTGTGTTAATGAAAACGCGTCCCGGTGGTATTAAAAACATATTCCCGGTGCAAGCTGCTCGACCTAGAAGTTCTTCAGACAGCATTTTAATACATTTAGAAAATCGAATATTAACAGAGCTTGAACAAGAAATGGAAAAAGTGCTGAAGGAGGAATTAGGCAGTGATTACGCTCTTAAGACGGACCATCTTCGTGTTGATCCTAATAACAATATGGGAAGCGATATCTAAATTTGAAGTTTTCCCAGCATTTATGTGGCCACCATTAATCATTCCTAATGACCCGGGTGGCGTTACCGTTGTAAAAACATTAATAAACGGAATAATAAGTGGACAATTATTAGAGGCTACTGGTTCTTCCCTAATCCGTTTATTTATCGGCTTTTTTGTAGCTGTTGTCATCGGATTTGTACTTGGCTTCTTAATCTACAAATACAAAATTGTCGACGATACACTAGGCTTTTTTGTAACAAGCTTACAAGCCATTCCAAATATCGTCTGGATGCCATTAGCAATTCTTTGGTTTGGATTAGGTGTTGGCTCTGTAATCTTCATCGTAATTTTAGGGGCAGCCCTTTCGATTACCATTACATCCAGTACTGCATTTAAGAGTGTCCCTCCCCTACTGATTCGTGTAGCAAGCACAATGGGGTCGTCAGGGTTCCACCTATTTAGAACGGTTATCTTTAATTCAACAATTCCGCAGCAAATTGCTGGATTGCGTTTAGCTTGGGCATTAGCTTGGCGTGCAGTTTTAGCTGGTGAATTACTTGGAGGCAGTGGTGGTCTTGGAACACTTCTTGACCTAGGTCGCTCCATCCAAGCCATGGATTTAATCTTTAGTATTATGATCATAATCGGAATAATCGGTTCCTTTATCGACAACTTTATCTTTGTAAGAATTGAACGCTTTGTATTAAGAAAATGGGGTATCCAAACTGCCCACTAAGGAGAAGAAAAAATGAAAAAGAATATTTTATTTTTAACTATCTTGACCCTCGTAATTACAGTCCTTGCTGCTTGTGGTGATGGCGATGAATCAAACGCTGAAAAGGATTCTGTAAGTGAAGTTCGTATTGGGTACTTCCCAAATATGACTCATATCGCAACTATCATTGCACTTGAAAAAGGCTTCTATACTGAACAGCTTGGTGAAGATATTAAAATTACTACTAGCACATTTAACGACGGTTCCGCTTTTATGGAAGCAATGTCTACAAACTCAATTGATATCGGAACAGTTGGTCCTACACCAGCATTAAACACATTTGTGAAAAATCCAGAGCATGAAATTATTGCTGGAGCAGTTAATGGTGGAGCAGTTCTTGTTGTTGGGAAAGATTCAGGTATTAATAGTGTTGAAGATTTAAAAGGTAAAAAGGTTGCAGTACCAACTTTCGGTAGTACACAGGATGTAGGTTTAATGAAATCTCTTCAAGATGCTGGGTTAACAGCAAATTCTACTGGAAATGCAGATGTTACTACAATCAAACAAGCTCCTGCTGATACTGCAGCATTAATGTTAAAGGGTGAAATCGAAGCAGCAGCTACACAAGAGCCATGGGGCGTTAACATCGAAACTAATGGTAATGCAAAGCTATTATTAGATGCATCAGAATTTGCTTGGGGCAGTGATTCTACTAATACAGTAGTAGCTGCAAGAAAAGCTTTTACTTCTAATAATCCAGAACTAACGAAAAAGGCTTTAATAGCACATAAACAAGCAGTTGACTTCATTAACGAAAATCCAGAAGAAGCAATTCAGCTATTCCTTGATCATGTAAAAGGACTTACTGGAAAAGAATTATCAAAAGACGAAGTAACAAAAGCATTTGCTCGCTTAACTCCTACAACGGATGTTAAAGAAGAAATTTTAAAAGAAATGGCTACAATTTCTAAGGAAGCCGGCTATATTTCTACAGATAACATTGATGGGTTAGTAAACCTTTCTTATTTAGAGGAAGCATTAAAATAATCATTCACAAAAAGTTCCATAAGGCTAATAAAATAGTCAGCCTGAAGGAAAAGTTTTATAATAAAGAAAGACCAAAAGCTAGGCAGTGAATGTTGCCTAGCTTTTGTCAATTTACTAAAGAGGTGTTTATCATGAAATTACATAATAATATTCTCGAATTAGTTGGAAACACGCCAATCGTTAAACTAAATAAATTACCCACCCAAAACGGTGCGAAGGTTTATATGAAATTAGAATCGTTTAATCCTGGTGGCAGTGTAAAAGACCGTGCCGCATTAAATATGATTGTTCAAGCTGAAAAAGACGGTAAACTCATTCCTGGTGTTAGTACTGTAATTGAGCCTACTTCAGGAAACACCGGGATTGGGCTTGCAATGGTCTGTGCAGTAAAAGGCTACCCTTGTATTATTACAATGCCGGATAACGCTACAAAGGAACGTGTTCAGCTAATGCAGGCTTATGGTGCTGAAGTTCACCTTACTCCTGCAAATTTACGTATGCAAGGCTCCATTGACGAAGCTATACGTATCGCAGAAGGAATTCCAAACAGCTTTATTCCCCTTCAGTTCGATAACCAAGCAAATGCTGATGCACATCGAACTACTACTGCAGTAGAAATTTTAGAAGCATTTGAAGAACAATTGGATGTTCTTGTGTTAACTGCTGGTACAGGTGGTACTGTTACCGGCACTGGAGAAGAGCTAAAAAAACACCTTCCTAATTTAAAAATTTATGTAGTGGAACCTGCTGGATCTCCAGTGTTAGCTGGTGGTGATCCAGGACCTCACAAAATTCCGGGAACAGGACCTGGGTTTATCCCAAACATTTTAAATCCTGAAGTATTCGATGAGATTCTTCATATTGATGATGAAGATGCACAAACTGTCGCTCGAAGACTTGCAGCCGAAGAAGGCATTTTAGTTGGTGCTTCTGGTGCAGCATCAGCTTACTTTGCTATCGAACTAGCTAAAAAGCTCCCTTCATCACAAAGAGTACTTTGTTTAGCTCCAGATACAGGCGAACGTTATTTATCATCTGATTTATTTCCTATAGACTAATAACAATTAAGAAAAGGGTGAGCCAATTTCAGCTCACCCTTTCTAATTAATTTTTCATCTTCGGGTCTAATGCATCCCTTAATCCATCACCCATTAGGTTAAATCCAAGAACAGTTAGCATAATTGCAAGCCCTGGGAAGAACATCGTCCATGGTGCTGTCATCAAGTGCACTCGAGCATCCGCAAGCATTTTCCCCCATTCAGGCTGAGGTGCTTCTGCTCCTAATCCTAAAAAGCTTAAGGCAGCAGCTTCAATAATTGCTGTAGCAATTGCTAAAGTCCCCTGAACAATCACCGGTGAAAATGAATTCGGTAAAATATGTCTCCATAATATTCGAGAGTCCCTCATACCAATTGCCTTTGCAGCTACTATATATTCTTCCTCTTTAACACTCAATACCTTCGAACGAATTAACCGTCCGAAATTCGGAATGTTGATAATGGCAATGGCTATCAGTGCATTCTGTAAGGAAGGACCTAAGATTGACACGATAGCGATTGCTAGTAAAATGCTTGGGAAAGCTAGCATAATATCAAATATTCTTGAAATAATTGTATCAATAAAGCGTCCGTAAAAACCTGCAATCACTCCTAAAAAGCTCCCTGCCACTACTGACAAAATAACGGATAAGAACCCTACCGCTAGAGAAATCCTGGCACCGTAAACTACTCTCGAAAATATATCTCTACCAAAATCATCTGTCCCTAGCCAATAATCACTCGAAGGAGGGGCTAACCGCAAACTTGGATCTGATAATTTCTGTTCATTTATTCCTTCTGGTGCTATCAATGGACCAAATATAGCAAGTAGAATGAAAAACACAACGATGGCCGTCCCAACAAGGGCTGCTTTACTTTTTTTAAAGCTTCGCCATGCCACCTTCCACGGTCCCACTACCTTCTCTTCTTTTACATTTAAATTGACTGAATTAGAAACTAGCTCTGGCATGAATCCCACTCCCCTCTAGTTATATTTGATTCGTGAATCAATAGCTGAATATAGAATATCGACAATCAGGTTAATCATTACAAACATAAAGGCAACGATTAAGATGCCGGACTGGATCACTGTGTAATCTCGGTAACCAATTGCTTCATAAATATAGCGACCAATTCCTGGCCAGCTGAAAATTGTTTCAGTTAAAATCGCTCCACCTAAAAGGAGTCCTGTTTGTAAGCCAATAATCGTAATAATCGGAATTAATGCGTTCTTTAATGCATGCTTATAAACAACCTTGCCCATTCTTTGACCTTTGGCACGAGCAGTTCGAATATAATCCGATCGCAGTACCTCGAGCATGGAGGAGCGTGTCATACGAGCAATGATGGCCATTGGAATCGTAGCAAGAGCCATACCAGGTAATATTAAATGCTTAATCGTTAACCAGAATTGATCTATCCGGCCATTTATTAACGTATCAATCAAATTAAAATGGGTGATAGCTTGTACTGGGTCCCTTACCTCTTCTCGACCTGATGTTGGAAGCCATTTCAACTCAAGACTGAATGCCCATTGCTCCATTAAGCCAAGCCAAAAAATCGGCATTGATACTCCTATTAAAGCTATAACCATCGCAATATAGTCAAACCAAGAATTTTGGAACCACGCTGAGATAATCCCTGCATTCATGCCAATAATTACTGCTATAATCATGGCGAAAACAGCTAACTCAATTGTTGCTGCTAAATACGGCCATACCTCTGCTGAAATAGGCTGTCTTGTTCGAAGTGACTCACCTAAGTCACCTGTTAAAAGCCCTTTTAAGTAATCAAAATATTGGATATACCACGGTTGGTCAAGACCAAGTTTCTCTCGTAAAGCTTTAGTCGCTTCTTCTGTAGCTTGCTGCCCTAATATCACTTGAGCCGGATCGCCAGGTATCGCACGGATAATCAAAAATACGATAAAGGTCATTCCTAATAACACAGGAATCAAATGAAAAATCCGTTTCCCTATGTAACGAAGCATAACTTCACCTCTCTTTTAAGTTTTGTACCAGGTACACAAACAATTTCGAATTGTTTGTGTACCTGGTACCGTTTGTTTTATTCGATAGATACGTTTACTAAGCTTTCAGAGCCTGTTGGGTGCGGTAGGTAACCTGTTACACCTTTTTTCCCTGCTAATAATGGGATTGAGTGTGCCAAAGGAACCCATGGAGCATCCTCATGAATGATTTCTTGTGCTTGTTTGTATAAATCGCTGCGCACTTCTTCGTCAGTTTCAGATTGTGCTGCAATTAACAATTCGTGAACTTCATCGTTTGAATAGTGAGCGTAGTTGTTACTACCAATCGTATCTTTGTCTAATAATGTGTAAATGAAGTTGTCGGCATCGCCATTATCACCAGTCCATCCTAATAAGAATGCATCGGCTTCTCCATTTTTAGCTTTTTCTAAATAAGTTGCCCATTCAAATTGAACAATTTTTGAAGGAATGCCAACATCACTTAGGTTTTTCTGAATCGCTTCAGCTACCTTTTGTCCATCTGGCATATACGGACGTGGCACAGGCATCGCCCAAAGCTCAATTTCTCCACCGTCATAGCCAGCTTCAGCTAATAATTCCTTCGCTTTTTCAGGATTGTATTCATATCCTGCAATTTCTTCATTGTAGCCACTGATTGACGAAGGCATTGGGTTTACCGCAACCTCAGCACGACCTTGGAAGAAAGCATCAACAATTGCTTGTTTGTCAATTGCATAATTCACTGCTTGACGTACTAGCTTATTGTCAAATGGTGGACGTGTATTTGTTAAACCTAAATAACCAATGTTCATTGAAGGACGCTCGATCAATTGTAAATCAGCGTTTGATTCTACAGTCTGAGCATCTGAAGGATTCACTCCATCAGCCAAGTCAATTTCACCCGTCATTAAAGCATTTAAACGAGCTGAGTTATCTGGAATTGCACGGAAGATAATTGTGTCAAGTTTAGGTAGTCCCTCTTGCCAGTACTCTTCATTTTTCGCAACTGTGATTGAGTCATTACGTTTCCATTCAACAAATGTAAATGGACCAGTACCTACAGGATTATCTCCAAATGACTCTCCTGCTGCTTCAAACGCAGTTGGTGAAGCAATAGCAAATGGACTCATTGCAATATTTTTTAAGAATGGTGCTTGTGGACGAGAAAGTGTGAATACTACAGTTAAGTCATCAGTAGCTTCAACACTTGCAATGATGTCTTTACCCTCAGCCTTAAACATTGAGTTAAAGTAATAGAACTGTTCTTCAGCTCCACCCTTCCAGCGTTCAACGTTTTTCACAACTGCTTCAGCATTGAAGTCAGTGCCATCATGGAATTTAACTCCTTCTTGTAAATGGAAAGTATATTCTAAACCATCTTCACTAACTTCCCAGTCATGTGCTAAACCAGGGTTAATCGTTGTATCTTGTTCTCCAAAGTTCAGTAATGTTTCGAAAATATTTTCTGTTACTTTGAAGGATTCTCCGTCAGTAACGATTGCAGGGTCTAGTGATACAGAATCTCCACCACGACCAAAAACTAGAATTTGAGGAACTGCTTCTTCTGTTTCTTCTGTTGTTGTTCCATCATTTGTTTCTTCACTTGTTTCTGCTGGCTCTTCAGTTGTTCCTTCTTCAGCGCTACACGCAGCTAACAGGACTGAAAGAGCAAGCAACATAATTAGTCCGAAAGACCACAGCTTGCTTTTCTTCATAAATACCCTCCCTATTTCCCTAAAATGTATATGTCATTGCTGTGCATCATTTGAAAAATATGATTAGTACTAGAATTAGCAAAATCACTTTTTCTCTAATATCGATTTCGAATCACTTCTAATCAGTACTATATAAATGACACGCAACAGAGTGACCTGGTTTGACTTCTACTAAATCTGGTATTTTCATTTTGCAAGTAATGGTTGCATAGGGGCATCTTGCCTGAAATTTACATCCTGTATCTGTTACAGAGCTTGCTATGTCCCCTGCTATTATCATCTTTTCCCGCTCAAAAGTAGGATCAGGAATTGGTACTGCTGATAATAATGCTTGTGTATATGGATGTAGAGGCTCGGCATATAAGGATTCACTTTCCGCTAACTCTACGACACTACCTAAATACATAACTGCTACTCGGTCGCTAATATGGCGCACAACCCCTAAGTCATGTGCTATAAAAATATAAGTAAGCTTTAAATCCTCCTGCAATCTTTGCATCAAGTTAAGCACTTGGGCTTGGATCGAAACATCTAAAGCAGATACCGGCTCATCCGCAATAATAAGCTTTGGGTTTGTCATGAGAGCTCGTGCAATTCCAACTCGCTGCCTTTGTCCCCCACTAAATTGATGTGGATAGCGTTTGCCGTGATAGCTGTCAAGCCCGACAATCTCTAAATATTCGGCAACCTTTTCTTTCCGTTCCTGAGAATTTCCAATCCCATGAACGATTAAAGGCTCTTCAAGGATTTTCTGCACTGTATGTCTAGGATTTAAAGAAGCGTAAGGATCCTGAAACACCATTTGGATATCTCTTCTTTTTTGACGCATCCCTTTTTTAGACAATCTAGAAAGGTCTTCACCATTAAACTCAATTGAGCCAGAGGTCGGTTCTAGTAGACGCATAATTGTTCGTCCAGTGGTTGATTTTCCACAACCAGACTCTCCCACTATGCCAAGTGTTTCCCCTTCAAACACCTCAAAAGAAACATCATCAACTGCTTTGACATGACTTATTTTCTTAAAAGAAGTAGTACGTTTTGGAAAATACTTTTTTAAGTTATTGACCTTCAACAACACGTTCTGCAAGAGCGATTCCCTCCGTTTCCTGTAAAAAGCATCTTGATTTATGCACATTCATCTCACTTACTTCATATAAAGGTGGATTCTCTGTCACACATCGTTCTGTTGCATAATCACAACGTGGGGCAAAGCGACACCCCATTTCAATAGAACCGGGCTTCGGGACATTTCCCTTAATGGAATATAAGTTGTCCTTCTTGTAGCGCATATCAGGAACAGACTGTAGTAAGCCCTTTGTATAAGGATGCTGAGGGTTTTTAAAAATCTCCGCAACGGGCGCCTCCTCTACAATTTGACCTGCATACATCACCACTACTCGCTCGCAAACCTCCGCAACAACTCCTAAGTCATGCGTTATCAGTAAAACTGCCGTTTTAAATTGGCTATTAAGTTCCTTCATCAATTTTAAAATTTGAGCTTGAATGGTTACATCTAGTGCAGTTGTTGGCTCATCTGCAATTAATAGCTTCGGATTACATAGTAAAGCCATCGCAATCATTACACGCTGGCGCATACCTCCTGATAATTGATGAGGATAGTCCTTCATCAGCTCCTCTGCTCTTGGCAAACCTACTAACTTCATCATTTCGATTGCTTTACTAGCAGCTTCCTTCTTTTTCAATTTCTTGTTGTGCAATAAAATCGCTTCAGTCAGCTGATTCCCAATTGTGTAGAGAGGATTTAAGGAAGTCATCGGCTCCTGGAAAATCATCGCTACATCTTTCCCACGAATTTTCCGCATTTGCTTTTCCGTTTGTTTCGTTAAATCTATGTCGCCTAGAAGAATTTGACCGGATGTAATTTTCCCTGGAGGTGAAGGAACTAACCCCATTATTGATAGAGATGTTACACTTTTTCCGCACCCCGACTCTCCTACAATTCCTAAAATTTCACCTTCATTAATATGAAAATCAATATGATCAACTGCAGGGACTCTCCCATCTTCTGTGAAAAATGTTGTTTCTAAATCTTTTACTTGTAATAGTACGTTTCCTTCCATCATGTCCCTCCATGTATAAAGTGACTGTCAAAACTAGTATCACTTTTCCTTTTTCTATTACTTTGAAAAAATTGATAGATTGTAATCTAGTAATTCATATTTTTTATGCTAAAAAAATTGAAAATATCACAAAATATTTTCGACAAAAATCCGCAGATTCGTTACTTTATCACGCTAATTCTCTAAATTCTCCTTACTTGCAATTTTGCAAAACCTTTTAGTAGCGCGGTAATCAAAGGCAAATTTAGGCAAAATAAAAAAACTCAAGAAAGTCGAAATTTGACTGTCTTGAGCTTTTTTTGTCGTAAATTTTTTAAAAACAATTAGTAATATTTCAAGTATATCTCTAATAAAGACATATAGATTTTGCGATTTTTAGCGAAATCTTCTCTAATCTAATTTTTGAATTTGGAATAAATCATAGTAAACCCCTTGTTTCTTCATTAAGGATTCATGATTCCCCTCTTCCACTAATTCACCATGGTCGATAACGAAGATTTTATCTGCATGTGTAATTGTAGATAATCGATGAGCAATAATAATTGTAGTCCGATTACTTGCCAAACGTTCTAAAGAATCCTGGATTAATGCTTCGCTTTCTAAATCAAGCGCTGAGGTAGCCTCGTCCAATACTAGTATCGGTGGATTTTTAAGGAACACACGGGCAATGGCAACTCGTTGCTTTTGACCGCCTGAAAGCTTAACTCCACGCTCCCCAACCTTTGTATCGTACCCATCTGGTAAAGTCATGATAAAATCATGGGCATTTGCCGCCTTCGCTGCAGCAATAACTTCATCATCTGTAGCATCAGGTCGTCCCATTAAAATATTCTGTTTAACAGAATCACTAAATAGGATATTATCCTGTAGAACGATTCCGATTTGTGCTCGAAGGGAATGAATAACCACATCATTTACATCGGTATCATCAATCTTAACAGCTCCACCCGTTACATTGTAAAAACGAGGGATCAAACTAACAATTGTTGATTTTCCTCCACCACTCATCCCTACAAATGCAGCAGTTTCACCAGGCTTGATATTAAAGTTGATATTTTTCAATATCATTTGACCATCTTTTTCATATTGGAAATTGACATTTTCAAATGACACTTGTCCTTTAACTGATGGGAGCTCACGTGAATTTTCCTTATCTTTCACATCATATTCTTCATCCATTAACTCAAACATACGATCCATTGATGCAATAGATTGAGTCAAAGTTGTAGAAGAGTTTACTAAACGACGCAATGGACTATATAAGCGTTCAATATAAGCATAAAATGCAGCCATTGTCCCCACTGATAGATCACCCTGAATTGCTCGATAACCTGCATACCCAATTACAAGTAAAGGCGCAATATCGGTGATGGTGTTTACTACAGCAAAGGATTTCGCATTCCACTTTGTATGGTCTAGTGCACGATCTAAAAATTCTCCATTTTCTTTATCAAAAATATTCTGTTCGTGCTTTTCTAGAGTGAAGCTTTTAATGATACTTATTCCGCTTACTCTTTCATGCAGATAGCTTTGAACATGTGCTAAGGCTTGCGAACGTTTTCTCGTTAAATCACGAAGCTTTCCAAAGAAATACCTCACACTTATTCCAAAGAACGGCAATGCAATGATTGCAACTAATGTTAACTTTACATCCATCGCTAGCATGATTCCAATGGCGATTAAGATAGTTGCTACATCTAGCCAAAGATTCATTAAGCCTATCATGATAAAGTTTTTGGTTTGCTCTACATCATTGATGACACGAGAAATAACTTCCCCTGCCCGTGTATTGGCGTAATATTTCAAACTTAACTTTTGTAAGTGACCGAATAATTCCTGACGAATATCGAATAATACTTTGTTTCCAACATGCTGAGCAAAATATTGTCGATAATATTCTATTGGTGGACGAATGATGAAGAATAATATAACAGTCCCACCTAACCAATAAACGAGCTGCGTAATTTTTTCGCTGTCTGTTAAATCGGGAGCACCAATAATATCATCAATAACAATCTTAATGAGTATCGGAATAAATAGAGGGATTGCAAATTTTAAAATACCAATAAAAATGGTCAGTAGAATCTCCCATCGATAGGGCTTCACAAAGCGCATATAACGTTTAATACTATCCAATATTTCACTTCCTTTATAAACAACACAAAATGTATGAAAAGGTGCCCGTTTTTGGACACCTGTTTAACACTATACTCTAGTTTGGGAGTAATTACATCTACAGTGATTTTCGCTTAGTAATAGCTCTGATATTTCCTGCGCTAGTTACACATCATACCTAGTAGTCTACAAGTTGTATCTTCATGCATTCCTCCATATTCCCTCATTTCTAATCTACAAATCCAGTTTCTTTTAGATTTAAAAAGTCTACTGGCCGGCAGTAGACTTGAGTGCTTATTTTTCTTTTGATTGCATTTCTTTGTTAAATAAGTAGCGGTTTGTCCAGACTTCGATAAAATCGGGGGCAAAGGGGCCTCTTTTTTGCTTGATCCAGCTTTCTAGCTTATTCACATTACGCTTTAGAATTTTATCGATTACTTCTGGGTAGCCCATATCTTTTTTATGTTGCTCGTATTCATCTTCATCTAGTAATGTATACGACATATCCGGAAAGACTTTTATATCTAGATCATAGTCGATATATTTTATCGCATTATTATCAAAGACATAGGGCGAACTCACATTACAGTAGTAATACACGCCATCCTCACGAAGCATACAAATAATATTGAACCAATGCTCTGCATGAAAATAGCAAATTGACGGCTCCCTTGTTAGCCAAGTACGGCCATCGGATTCTGTTACAAGAGTACGCTCATTTGCTCCAATAAATATATTCTTTGTTCCTTTTAGAACCATCGTTTCTTGCCAGACACGGTGGATGCGACCATTATGTTTATAACTATGTATTTGTATCGTTTCTCCTTCTATAGGTATTGTCATGTAAAGCCCACCTTTTCGTCTCTATGTATGTATTTACATCGCTTGGTGATATTTTTGTCCAATTTGAAAATTTCAATCATCTAGCAACTATTAGGTTCTATTATAGCAATGCTAATCAAAAACTTGTAGCTTGAAGAACATATTTTTCAAATAAGTTGGCAAAAATTAGATTAAATGCGGTTTTATGTATGTATGATGGGCTCAGAAATTAAAGCTAAAAAATTAAGGTATAGACAGTAAATGTCTATACCTAAAAGTGAATTCACTTTACCTAAAGCTCGAGCTAGGGTGACTAATTAGTAGTCGTTGTCGTTGTTGTTGTTATTGTTGTTATTGTTGTTGTTATTGCGTTGGTTGTTTTGTTGGTTTTGCTTTTGGTTTTGTTGGCTTGCTTGTTGGAAATCTTGATCCACAGCAAACTCTTCGTTGTTGTTATTGTTGTTATTGTTGTTGTTATTGTTGTTGCGGTTGTTGTTTTTAGCCATGATTATCACCTCCGTAAAAATATTGTTGACGGAAGGCTACCAGATTATTCGACAAACTTAAAATAAGTTAATTCAGAACATTCAAAATTTTCAACATTGGCACTGGCATGGGTAAAGCCTTTATTTGTTCAATTGTAAGAAATTGTACGGCATCAGGCAGCTCACTTTTTTGTTCAATCTGTACCTGAGTGCATTCCAACTCCCATGTTAGATGTGAAAAAATATGCTTAAACTTCAATAATTCTTTATCAATGTGATTTAAAATCTGAACATTGTAATTTTCCTGGAATACTTCCTCGCTATCGGCTTTTTCAGTTACCTCAATCATCGGGAATTGCCACATGTCAGCTAATAGTCCCTCGCTCGGGCGTTTCTCTAGTAAGCATTGCCCTTCCTGATTCATTGCAACAAAAACCTTAAACTGTACTTTTTTGGTTTTGACTTTTTTCGATTTGATAGGCAGCTTATCTGCATCACCTTCACTAAAAGCAATGCAATAATCTCGCACTGGGCAAAGTAAGCATTTTGGGGAAGTTGGCGTACAAATCATAGCACCAAGATCCATCAAGGCCTGATTGAAATCCCCTGGGTACTGTTCATCTATCAGCATCTCTACAGCTTCCTCAAACACTTTACGCGTTTTGGGCAAGGCAATATCTTCTTCTATATGTAGCACCCTACTTAATACTCGCATGACATTCCCATCTACTGCATGCTCCGCTTTTTGATAGGCAATACTTAAAACTGCCCCTGCTGTATATGGACCAACACCTTTTAGCTTAGAGATGTCATGGCGATTGTCAGGGACCACTGCATTATATTTTTCTACAACCTCTTTCACACCTGCCTGTAAATTTCGGGCACGGGAATAATAACCGAGACCTTCCCACATTTTTAATAACTCTTCTTGAGGAGCAAAAGCAAGGTCTTGTAAAGTAGGATATTTCTCTAAAAAGCGATTGTAATATGGGATAACCGTATCAACCCTTGTCTGCTGGAGCATAACCTCCGAAACCCATATTTTGTAGGGATCCGATGTCCGTCTCCAAGGTAAATCTCGTTTCTCTTTGTTAAACCATTCCACTAAATTCAGTCGAAACTCATTTGTATATTGATAATTCATAATATCCTCCGCTAACGATTTTAAATTATAAATTTCGGGTATAATAATTATAGCGTTCTTTAAATTTACAAAATTCTATTTTCAAACAAAATGGCAAGTATATGGCCAAAATCCTCCATATACGGGGAGTTGATACCAATGGATTCAGGCACACACTTAGTAATGGGCGTTGCTTTAGGTGGTTTAGCCTTAGCAGACCCAGTTGTAGCAAATAATTCAATGGGTTTTGCTGCTGTAATGGCAGGAACAATAATTGGTTCACAAGCACCTGATGTCGATACCGTATTAAAATTAAGAAATAACGCAGTTTATATTCGCCACCACCGTGGTATAACTCATTCTATACCGGCAGTACTATTATGGCCCATTGCAATTACTGCTTTGCTTAGTTTAATATTCCATGAAGCAAATATCTTACACCTATGGCTCTGGACTTTTCTTGCGGTTTTTCTACATGTATTTGTAGATATATTCAACGCCTATGGTACACAGGCTCTCAGACCATTTTCGAAAAAGTGGGTTGCCCTCGGTGTTATTAACACCTTTGATCCTATCATTTTTGGGATTCACTGTGTTGGAATTTTACTTTGGGCATTCGGTTTTGATCCTGTAAAAACATTCATTATCATGTATTTGATTATAATCGGCTATTACATTTTGCGCTTTGTATTACAGGCTGCCGTTAAAAGAGCTGTTCATCATGCAATTCAGGATGAAGATTATGTTATTGTGGCCCCAACAATGCGGTTTTTCAATTGGCGTGTAGCAGCAAAATCAAAAACTCATTATTATGTCGGGCGAGCATATGGCAGAACTATTAACATCTATGATAAGTTTGAAATTCACCCACTTCCAAAAACGCCAATTGTTGAAAAAGCATTGGAGGATTCTAACTTAAGCGCATTCCTTTCCTTCTCACCACTATACCGATGGGAGATTTCCGAGCTCGAAAATGGTTTAACTGAGGTTCGCCTCATCGACCTGCGTTATCGAAGTAATGATCATTATCCCTTTGTTGCAGTAGCTCATCTCGATGAAGAGCTTAATATTGTCAATTCCTACACTGGTTGGATTTTTAGTGAAGATAAATTACAACAGAAGCTTCAGATTGGAGCCAGTGACTAAAGCTGCTTTCGAAGCTTTTAGTATCAGTACTAAATATAAGGAGTTGTCCTAATGTCTAGGACAACTCCTTTTTCTATACTTCCTTCTATTGAACTGTATCATCACTATCATGTAAGAGATGTGCATACTTTGGATTTCTGCCTACAAATTCATGGATTTTGTCGCCGTAGCTTGTGATCCATTGCTGAATGATTTTTTCTGTGTATTCTGCTCCACGATAATCATAGCCAGCTTTCGCATACGTTGACTCGAAATCGGACCATAATAGTTCAATCCATGTACGTGCCTTGTTAACAGAGAGATTGGCGTTTTTCTCAGCAAGAAGCTGAGTTAGCTGCTCTATCGATTGATTTGCATTCATATTATTTCCCTGCCTTCATCGGTAAAAGAATTGAAATTGGCAATGCTTCCTCAAAACGATCTCCACCTAAACGATAGCCCCATGCAAAGCGACCTTTCAAATATTCAACTTTAAAAAATTCACCTGGTGCGCCATCGATTCGATACATTTCACCTTTTACGATGGTTTTTGGATCGATTAGATAAGCAGCTGCCATAGTAGCTTTTCTTTCATATACAGCATATTCATTTACAATGCCAAGTTGTTCAGCTTTTCTTGCTTTTTCTTTCAGCTTAGCAATTTCTTCTCTCAGTTCTTGCTCTGTCATTTCTGCATAGCTTTTTTCAGTCATTTTCTTCAATCTCCTTCTCTGATAAAAAACGGTCAATTACTTCTATTGGAAAGCCTTTTTGATATAAGGCTTGTTTTGTCTTCATTTTTAAATCAATCCCAGTAAGCTTGGAAGCATATTTACTCCAAAGCTTATTCCCCTGACTCTCAATCAATTCATACCAATCATCATCTTCTCGCTCTAGCTTAATTTGGTCAAGTATTTCGTTTGTAATTGAAAAAGAATAGCCCTTTCTCATTAAAACATCCTGAATTTTTTGTTTAATTTGCATTGGCGTTTTATTTTGATTGGCTCGAATCGCCTTTTCTGCAAGCTCCATAGCGATAGCAAGCTGTTCTTTATGGGAAAAAGAATCAAGCACTTTATTTTGTGTTTCTTTATCGATTCCTTTTTTGATTAAATCTTGTTTAATAGCTCTTGGACCCTTTTTTGCAGTTTTCTTTTTCGTTTCCAAAAGAGCCTTTGAATAGGTTTCATCATTTAGAAAGCCTAACTTTTCAAGTTTTCTAATTGCTTCTAATACAACAGCTTCTCCAAAACCTGCATCTAATAGCTTTTTTTTCACTTCGTATTCACTGCGCATTTGATAGCTTAAAAAGTTCAACGCCCGGTTGAAGGCTTTTGAAATTTCGTCCTCGTAGGTAATTTCGTCAATATCAAATTGTTCGAGTACTTTTCCCTTAGTTAAGCCAAACTTTATAAGTGTTGATTCATCTACAGCAAATGCATATGTATCATTCAAATAAATATTATACCGTTCTGGATTGTTTTTTTGTCGTCCTATTTTAGATATGACTTGCATTACAAACACTCCTTCTAAAGCTAGTATACATGTTTTTTTAGATTGTTTCATTTTAGAGTTTTTTTAGAAATATGAGTTCCTGATTCTTTGAAAATTAATTGTTTGCTGCTTAGCATAAAGAAACTAAATTCGCACAATATAAGCAAAAAGGAGGCTATAATTCTTTATGTGGAAACGTCACATTTCTGGTTTAACACTATGTGCGATTGTATTTGCTATTGCTTTTTGCTTAGTTAAACCAGATGTCGCAAGTGCAAATTCGTACTATTGGGGCTTTACTAAATCGAAGGATGGCAAGCCTGTTGATGCAGGTGCTAACTTTGATGAAATCTTAAAGAACTACGGTGCTTTCTATACTGGAGATCCAAATAAAAAAACAATTTACTTAACCTTTGATAGCGGCTTTGAAAACGGTTATACAGAATCCATTTTGGATACATTAAAAAAAGAAGATGTACCTGCAGCATTCTTCTTAGCTGGCCATTACTTAGAAAGTGCAAGTGACTTAGTAAATAGAATGATTGATGAAGGACATCTCATTGGAAATCACACATATGGACACCCTGATTTATCAAAATTATCGGATGAAGGCGTACTAAAGGAATTAAAAAAATTCGATAAAAGATTAAAGGAAACAACCGGACAAAAACGTACATATTACGTTCGTCCTCCAAAAGGAATTTTTAATGAGAGAATTTTGGAGCTTGGAAACAATCACGGCTATACCTATATATTTTGGGACACTGCCTTTGTTGATTGGAATGATGATGCAAATGTCGGATGGCAATATGCTTATGACGAGTTGATGGATCAATTGCATCCTGGTGCCGTTATCCTCATGCATACAGTAGCGAAGTATAATGCTGATGCACTTCCGAAGTTTATCAAGGCGGCGAAAAAGGAAGGCTATTCCTTTGGTTCGATCGATGATTTAGTAATGGACCAAGTGCTGGAATAAATTAAGGGATTCTCATTTTTGTGAGAATCCCTTAGTTATTGTTATTTGAACATCTTTTTCAAATTGGCCATTTCAATTGCAGATACTGCTGAATCGTAACCTTTGTTCCCTGCCTTTGTTCCCGCTCTTTCAATTGCTTGCTCGATATTTTCCGTTGTTACAATACCGAAAATGACCGGTACATTTGAATTAAGTGATACACTTGCAATCCCTTTTGCTGCTTCATTGTTTACGTAATCATAATGAGTTGTAGATCCGCGTATGACAGTTCCTAATCCAATAATGGCATCATATTCACCTGTTTCTACCATTTGCTTAGCTATAAATGGCACCTCAAAAGCCCCCGGAACCCATGCAATATCAATACGCTCTTCTGCAACCCCATGTCTTTTTAAGCCATCAAGTGCCCCGTTTAGTAATTGTGAAGTAATAAAGTCATTAAAACGACCAACAACAATTCCTATTTTTAAATCTGTTCCGATTAAATTAGCTTCAAATAATTTCCCCATCTTAAAAGATCCCTCCGAATTCATTCTGTTATGATTGATAAATTTGTGTATTGTTTTTCACAAAAGCTGACTAAATCCTCTATGGATATGATTTTTAAGCCGTGCTGTTTAGCAAAATTCATCAATCCATCTAAACGAAGCATCTCCCCATCATCCCCCATAATTTCACAAATAACCCCTGCTGGATAACTTCCACAGACTTTCGCTAAATCAACTGCAGCTTCTGTATGTCCTCTTCTTTCTAATACTCCGTTTGGTTTTGCGACAAGCGGGAATACATGTCCAGGTCTTCTAAACTGATTAGGCGCTGCATTCGCATTAATCATTTGAAGAATTGTAAAGGACCGCTCGTAAGCACTAATACCAGTTGTGGTTTCGATATGGTCTACACTCACTGTAAATGCTGTTTGGTGATTATCTGTATTATTATCAACCATGGCTGGTAGATTTAATTTCCTTGCTAGCTCTTCAGTAATTGGTGTACAAATTAACCCTCGTCCATAAGTAGCCATAAAGTTAATATTTTCTGGAGTTGCAAATTCAGCTAGAACTACCAAATCCCCTTCGTTTTCACGATTCTCATCGTCTACTACTATGATCATCTTGCCTAATTTTAAATCGAGTATGGCTTGTTCTATAGTATTTAGCATGTAATTCCACCACCCTTTCTAGAATCCGTTTTGTCTCAAAAAGTCCATTGTTATGTTAGATGTGCTTTCAGTCCTCTTTAAATGATGCAGAACATACTTACCAAGCATGTCAGTTTCAATATTGACTTTTTCTCCTGCTCCTTTTCTTCCCAGAACTGTCTCAGCATAAGTATGGGGGATTAGTGAAACCGTTACACTGTTATGTGAAACCTTAAAAAGTGTAAGACTTGTTCCATCAATTGTAATGGAGCCCTTTGGAATACAATTTGTCAGGTTTTCCTTAGCTACTTCTATTTCAATATAGAAAGCATTTGAAATAGGTCTTTTGCTTTTAATCGTGCCTACACCATCGACATGTCCGGAAACAAGATGTCCCCCGAATCTGCCATTAGCACTCATTGCACGCTCTAAATTCACAAAATCATTCAACTTTAACATATGGATAGTTGTTGAATTTACTGTTTCAGGCATGACATCAACTGTCATCTCTTCATTGTTAAATTGGGTAATTGTCAGGCATACCCCATTTACTGCAATACTGTCACCCAAATTTGCATCTGAAACAATCTTTGGCGAGAAAATAGTTAATTGCATGCTGCTCTCATCTTTTTTGATAGCTGTTACTCTACCTTGATCCTCAATAATGCCCGTAAACATCTACTCACCTCATTTCTAAATAAAAATAAAAACTCCTTAAGAATTCCTAAGGAGTTTGGGAGTATTTATGGCAAGCTTAAATAAACCTTTTGAAATTAACATTTTCAAAAAGTGCCTACCAAAATTCATCCTTCTCCCATCCAGACTATACTGTCGGCTTTGGACTTACACCAAAATCCTGCTCATTAGAGCTCACGGGCTTAGAAGGCTTACCTTCATCACCGTCGATTGGGAATTTCACCCGACCCCGAAGGACATTATTTACTTTAAGCATTGATTAAATAAAAAATCCCGTCATTTTGGTTGACGGGATTAAAAAGCGTGCTAAAAAAGCTATAGCAAATAAGACCATTAAAAAATTCATTTTAAAGTTTTTGCCTACAGAAAACTAAGCCTACCGAGAATACCAATCTCGTTAAGCTAGTAACCTTTGCTTAAGCTTACTCCTTCTCCCATCCAGACTATACTGTCGGCTTTGGACTCGCACCAAATCCTGCTCATTAGAGCTCACGGGCTTAGAAGGCTTGCCTTCATCACCGTCGATTGGGAATTTCACCCGACCCCGAAGGAATTTTTTATTTAATTGCTACAACGATAACATGAATGCGATAGATTATCCATTGAAAAAATCGGACAATTCTCTATTCAGTAAAAAGGGATCACCTGAATATGTAGGAAATATTTATCCATTTGCTTTCAGTTCGAGCTCCGTTATAATGTTTAGATGAACTATTAAAGGACGTGAACGCTTTTGAGCGATAAAGTATTGATGGAAATTGGACAAAAATTTCCTTTAACTATAAAAAGATTAGGCATTAATGGTGAAGGTGTTGGCTTTTATAAGCGCAATGTGGTCTTTGTAAAAGGTGCTCTTCCAGGTGAAGAAGTGACGGTAAAGGTCTCTAAAGTACAGCATAATTTTGCTGAAGCGGATGTTCTTACTATACGTAAAGCTTCAAAAGACCGCCAAGAACCAAGCTGCCCTGTATATAATGAGTGTGGCGGTTGTCAGCTACAGCATTTAACATATGAGGGACAACTAAAAGAAAAACGAGATATGGTTATCCAATCTCTCGAAAAATATGTGAAGTCTATTGCTGAAACAACGGATATTCGCCCAACGATTGGAATGGACAATCCTCGTCATTATCGAAACAAGAGCTCCTTCCAGGTACGTAAAGAAGGTAAACGTGTTTATGCAGGTCTTTTTTCAGAGGGAACAAACAAGCTGTTGAACATAAATGACTGCGAAGTTCAGCATCCACTAACTTCAAAAATAACTGTTGCGACACGTAAAATATTACAAAAACTAAATATCACAATCTTTGATGGGAAATCTTTAGACGGTTTAGTAAGAACCATTGTAGTTCGTACTGCCATTCAAACAGGTGAAACACAGGTTTGTTTAGTAACAACTAGAAAAGACATTCCACATAAACAAGAGCTTATTGAACGTATGCTTAAAATCGATCCAAGCATCGTTTCAATTACACAAAATATTAATCGTGAAAAAACATCCCTTATTTTTGGCGATGAAACAATCCTCCTTCATGGAAAAGAAACCATTCACGAAAAATTAGGCGAGCTTGCATTTGATTTATCTTCTCGTGCTTTCTTCCAATTAAATCCTGAGCAAACAGTTCATCTATATGATGAAATTAAAAAGGCTGCTGAGTTAACTGGTAAAGAAAAAGTAGTCGATGCTTATTGTGGCGTTGGAACAATCGGTTTATGGCTCGCACCAAAGGCAAAAGAAGTTCGAGGAATGGATGTCGTTCCTGAAAGCATTGATGATGCTAAGCGAAATGCTCGCAACCATGGATATAAACACGCACGTTACTACACAGGCACAGCAGAGGAATGGTTAGCAAAATGGAACCGCGAGGGCTTTATTCCTGATGTCGTAACAGTGGATCCTCCGCGTACAGGACTAGCACCAAGTTTTATCAAAACTGTTATGAAAATTAAACCAAAACGTTTTGTGTATACTTCTTGTAACCCTTCAACATTTGCAAAGGATTTACAAGAACTAACAAAGCTTTATAAAGTTGACTATATTCAACCAGTTGATATGTTCCCACAAACAGCTCGAGTTGAAATTGTAGCAAAATTAACTTTAAAAAATAAATAAAATACAAGAAAAGAACCGCCTCAAATTTGAATTGGAGCGGTTCTTTTCTTGTGAATTTATTCTAAAATCTCTTTATTTTTAAAGATTTGAATAGTGAAGTAGAGAATAAGGACAATTAAAGCAACAGTTAGAAGTACAGTCGCTAGGAAATTCGGCTGAACGTCTCCTGATTGCAACAAATAACCTGTATGTCCAGTTAACGTTGCCGGACTCCACTTCATTTTTTCATTAAATATAGAAGTAACTATTGAAATAGTAGCGATGATTAAGATTGATATGAAGGCAACACTTCCGCTCCCCTTCATAACCGTGCTAAAGAACAATGTCAAAGTCACTACAAATACTAACCATAAACCATAGATAGCAAAGCTTTGAAAAATACGGTCAGGTGTTACTGAGCCAATCAGTAAATTCGTATAGTACCATGAAGCAAGATAACCGATAAAAAATGACAATAATGTTATCGTTACTAATCCTGCCCACTTCGATAAAATATAAGAAGAATACGGAACTGGTTTACTCATGACCATTCCCGCTACCCCATTTTGTCTTTCAACTGAAACAATTCCCATTGCACTCAGTACAAGAATTAGAATCCCTAGCATTCCATAATTTGAAATAACACTCATCAATGCTTCCGCTCCTGTAGGAAGTGGCATCTCAATTATTGTGCCTTCCGGTAAACCTCCGAGAGTATCTAACATTTTCGGCATATAATAGGAGCTAATTGGCTGCATTACACCGAGTAATATAAAAACTAGAGGAATCCATAATAGTTTAAAATTCCTTATCATTTCCATTAGTTCTTTGCGATAAAGTACCCTCCATTGTGTCATGCCTTCACCACCTTCATAAATAAATCCTCTAATGTTGTTTGTGCCAGCTCAAACTTTCTAATAGGTAGATTTTGATTTACGATTTCATTTAAAAGAATGTGTCTCCCCTTCGCCATATCAGTCACACTAATATTCGCTACATTCCCTTGAATATTTACCTCTGATACAAAGCTATAACTTTCGACTTCTTTTATCCATGAAGAAGCATCAGAATCAAATTCAATTTGAATAATTGGTTGTCTGTACTGCTCTATCACATTTTCTAATTCCCCTGAAATTGCGATATCTCCCTCATTGATGATAATAATGTCGTCGCTAATTTCTTGTGCATCGTGAAGTACATGGGTGGAGAAAATAACGGTTGTTTCTTGTTTTATCTCCCGCATCATGTCCAGTACCTCTCTTCTCCCTAGTGGATCAAGTGCAGAAACAGGTTCATCTAATATTAGTAATTTAGGACGATGAATAAGTGCTTGTGCTAAACCGAGTCGTTGCTTCATGCCACCTGAATATCCGCCGATTTTTCTTTTCTTCGCATCCAGTAGGCCAACACGTTCCAGTAATTCTTCACTTCTTTCTTCTGCTTCTTTTCGATTTAATTTCGCTAGCTCAGCAGTAAAAACAAGAAATTCCTTACCGCTCATCCAATTGAAAAAAGAGGGGTATTGGGGCAAGTAACCAATGTATTGTCTAATGTCCTTTTGCTTAGTTCCCTGAAACGAAATACTTCCGGAGGTTGGCTCGAGTAAACCCGAAAGCATTTTCAACGTTGTGGTTTTTCCGGCTCCATTAGCTCCAAGTAGTGAAACACATCTACCTTCATCAATATGAAAGGAAAGCCCATTTACTGCATTTGTAGAGCCATATTTTTTGACCAAGTTGGTTACCCTCAGCAATTCCATTAATCATTTCTCCTTCCAATGACAAAGTAAAGGACAGGTCCTATAATGTTTATGAATAGAATAACAAGGATCCATAACCATTTCGGTCCGTTTGTCTTTTCCGCTCTTATACATGAGGTTAACGCAATTATTACCAGTAATAACTGAATTACAAGAATTGGAGCGATTACTCCCCATGGAATCCCGTTTAATATTTCGTTCATATTTCTCCTCCATTTTGTCTAATGATAGGTTTTTTCATTTACAAAAATGAAATGACTAAAAAAACAGTCAGTGGTACTAAGATAATTACAAGCCCGATCGGATTGGCAAAATTCAGTGTCCAACCAACACCAAAACGCTTTTCAACAAAAATAGAAGGATCATTTTTATTGAAGTAGAAGAGTCCACCCTTCCAATATTTATCTTCGTCTAAATCCATAATTTTAGCTTCTACTGTAGTCTCCATCACTTTATCGGAACGCCCTACTTTTATGGCAAAGATAAGTGTTCCTATTAATACTAAAATAAGAAAAGAAAATGGAATTATCAGTTTTACAAACCCTTCACCAATTTCCGGATGAATCGTCATTAGCTGGAAATAGCTCATTAACATCGTTATTCCCAACAACACAACAAATAACAGCCAGCTTGAATATTTTCTTAAAGATAATTGGCGATTACGTGATGATTCTAGAGAAGTAGCACTCAGCTTGATTCCTGATTTCTTTGTTGCTATATGGATTCCCAAAAACATTAATTGCATCATTAACAAGCCCAGTGACAGTTTGATCGCTGAGAATGAAGTTTTATCTGTAAATGCGTCAGCCTCCCCACTCGGTCCCCAATGAGTAGGAATTTGATTTGGAAGGATATCATAATTCATCAAAGTGTAAATCATTAAACCAATTGTCGAAATAATCGGCAGTAAATATAAATACCAAGGCAACATTTCATCCTGACTGCGAATTGACAAATCCGTTACTTTCATAGGTTTTAAATTCTCAGCCCAGTTGTTTTGCTGCTTTAGCTGTTTTGTTTTCGCATGATAATACAAATAGAATGTGATACTTATAAAAATTAACGCAAATTCAATAACGGCACCAGTCAAAGCAACCTGATTGTCTAAGCGCTCATTGCTTAATACCCATACAAGATAGGAGACTAAAATGACAATCGATAACAATGCCACACTTAAGGAATAATACTTTTTATATTTTTTGATTGTTTTGTCCTCAATATATTGCTCCGGTACCATAACACCGAAAACAACCGTTCGATTCACTAAGTACGGAATCGCTGTCTGTATCACTGCGATAAATAGCGTAATAATGAAAAATATTATAAACGACATACTTCTTCCCCCTTTACCTTTCTTTCATTTGATTTAACATACCACTCACTAATTCCTCTATTTCTTTTTTGCTCATACCTAATACGAATGCTTCAGCAATTACTGGTTTAAAACCAGCCTCAATCAGCTGTTTTTTCTCTTCTGTCATTTGCTCTATGGATGAGATTATTGCGCCTGATTTCGGAACAATTTTGATAATCCCTTTTTTCTCTAGCTCATGATAGCTTTTATTGACCGTATGCATATTAACGCCAAGATCTGCTGCAAAGGCTCTAACTGAAGGCAACGAATCGCCAGGAGCTATTTCTCCCCGTGCAATACCTTCAATGATTTGATTTGTAAGTTGTGTATAGATTGGTATATCTGATTCGGCCTCAATATGAATAATCACAAAATCCCTCCAATCTGTTCTACATATATTAGAACAAAACTGTTATACAATCAATATAACACCTTTGTTCTATAAATGGTAGAACAAAATTGATTTATTTTTATGTTCTCAAAAAAACATGTTAATAATTTCTGCATTTTTGTTTACCCTAAAAGCAAATGGGAATACGTAAATTGTTCAGATAATTCTTTTCTTTTCCTATTTAAATAGTTCAAGAATTAGTTATGATTTTTACTACGGATAACATTTGCTAGAATTAACACATTTTTTGTCGAAAAATGATTGCTACAGAAAAAATATTTCTGTATAATCTGTCTTATTGTTCAACTTTAGTTTAGTGCTAAAGTTGATAGCTCAGGTTTGTTTCACTAGGTTCTTCCGTGTTTTTTACTGTAGAATGTAGAATGGTTACTTGCCCTGACACAAGTAATTTATTATGATGCCGCGCTCAGTTAGAAACTAAGCGTACAGGCTTAAATTTTAGGGGGTTATAAAGAATTGGGTAAAGCATTGATTATTGGTGCTGGCGGTGTTGCTAGCGTTGTCGTACACAAATGTGTACAAAACTCAGAAGTATTCGAAGAGATTATGATCGCAAGTCGAACAAAATCTAAGTGTGATGCTTTAAAAGAAAAATTAGACGGTGGAAAAACGATTATCCATACTGCGCAAGTGGATGCGGATAATACAGACGAGCTAATTGAATTAATCAATGGATTTAAACCAGATGTGGTAATTAACGTAGCTTTACCATATCAAGACTTAACAATTATGGATGCATGTTTAGCTACAGGTGTGCATTACGTTGATACTGCTAACTATGAGCCACCTGAAACAGCTAAGTTTGAATATAAATGGCAATGGGCTTACAAAGAGAAATTCGAAAAAGCTGGTTTAACAGCTCTTTTAGGTAGTGGATTTGACCCAGGTGTAACAGGCGTATTCTCTGCATATGCATTAAAGCATTATTTCGATGAAATTCATTACATCGATATCTTAGATGCAAACGCTGGTGATCACGGGTATCCGTTCGCTACAAATTTCAACCCAGAAATCAACATCCGTGAAATTACAGCAAACGGACGTTACTGGAAAGACGGCGAGTGGGTAGAAACAGCACCACTTGAGCATAAAGAAGTTTATAACTTCCCAGAGATAGGTCCTAAAGATATGTACCTTCTATACCATGAAGAATTAGAATCTTTAGCGAAAAACATTACAGGAATTAAACAAATTCGTTTCTGGATGACTTTCTCACAAAAATATATCACACACTTAAACGTACTTGAAAATGTAGGAATGACTTCAATTGAACCTATCGAATACGAAGGTCAAATGATTCAACCACTACAATTCCTAAAAGCAGTATTACCAGATCCAGCTTCTTTAGGACCACGTACAAAAGGTAAAACAAATATCGGGATCATCGCTCGTGGTATTAAAGATGGCGAAGAGAAAACTTACTATGTATATAACGTGTGTGACCATGAAGAGTGCTACCGTGAAGTTGGCTCTCAAGCAATTTCATACACAACAGGTGTACCAGCTATGATCGGTGCAATGCTTGTAATGAACGGCACTTGGCAAAAACCAGGCGTATATAATGTAGAAGAGTTCAATCCAGATCCATTCATGGAAGCTTTAAATAAATGGGGTCTTCCATGGCAAGAAAGCTTTAATCCTGAACTGATTGATCTTAACTTTGACGAAAAAGAGGCAAAGTAAATGAAAGCAATCGATTGGAAAGCAGCTCCGTCTCCTAGTTATGTAGTGGACGAGCGTTTGCTATTACGTAATTTTGAAATTTTAAAGTCTGTTCAAGATCGCACAGGCTGTGATATCTTACTTGCCCTTAAAGGGTTCTCAATGTTCTCGACATTCCCTATGGCGCGTAATTACCTAAAAGGAATTACATCAAGTTCTTTATTTGAGGCACGCCTTGGCTACGAGGAATTCGGTAAAGAGGTTCACGCTTATGCACCTGCATATGCAGAGCATGAAATTGATGAGTATTTAAAGTATGTGGATCATATTGTATTCAACTCTTTTGACCAATTACACAAGTACAAAGAGAAAGTACAAAGTGTTGAAGGGAAGCATGTTTCTATTGGATTACGTGTTAACCCTGGTTATTCAGAAGTAGAAACACCTTTATATGACCCATGCTACATCAATTCTCGCTTAGGAATTCCTGTGGATTCATTCCGTCCTGATGAGCTTGAGGGTGTTGAAGGTATTCACTTCCACGCAATGTGTGAGCAAGGTTCAGATGTTCTTGAACGTATTTTAGTTCACTTTGAAGAAAAATACGGCAAGTACCTACACCAAATGAAATGGATTAACTTCGGTGGTGGTCATCATGTTACTCGTGAGGATTACGACGTAGAGAAGCTTGTTTCATTGATTAACTACATGCAAGACAAGTACGATGTAAAGGTTATTTTGGAGCCAGGTGAAGCAATCGCTTTAAATACCGGGTACTTAGTAACTACTGTACTGGATATTGTGAAAAATGGTATGGAGATTGCTATTCTAGATACATCTGCAACATGTCATATGCCAGACGTATTAGAAATGCCTTACCGACCACAGATTATCGGTGCAAGTACACCAAATGATAAGCCATACACATATCGTCTAGGCGGTATGACGTGTCTAGCTGGAGACGTTATCGGTGACTATTCATTCGATCAGCCTCTAAAAGCTGGAGACAAAATCGTATTTACAGATATGGCACACTACACAATGGTAAAAAACCATATGTTCAACGGTGTCAACCTACCAAGCATCTGTCTATACAACGAAGAAGAAGGCGTAAAAGTAATCCGCCAATTCGGCTACGAAGACTACCGAAACAGATTGTCTTAGTGTGTACCAGGTACACAAACAATTCAGAAACAATTCTGATAATTGAACTTAAAACAAAAGCTTTGCAGGAGACTTTTTCCCTGCAAAGCTTTTTTAGTTATTCTGCACTTGGTGTGGATTTGGGTAGTGTTAGTTTCCCGAATAGGAGAATGATGAGATATATCAAAAATAGCATTATGGCAATAAACAGTAAAAAGCTGATAGAGTCTACTAGTTCTAAGTAAAGTCCACCTATAAATGGACCTGTTAAGCTGCCTAGACTAAAGAATATTCCACATAGCAGGTTACCTGTAGGGAGTAATTCTTTTGGTGTTAAATCTGCCATATAGGTAATGCCTAATGAGAACAATGACCCGAGGAACATACCTGATACTAAGAAAATACAAAGAACCCACACTTGAGAATGCTCCAGCTGGCTTCCTAGCGCGAAAAGCACTGCCCCACTGAAAATCCCTATTAAGATAACTTTTCTTCTTCCAATTTTATCACCAATTATTCCAATTGGTATCTGAGTTATAATTGCCCCTATCGAGAAGGCGGCTAAAATCATAGAAATCATTGAATCTTTAAAGTCCATACGAAGAGCGTAAACTGGAAATAATGCATTTAAAGAGGTTTCTAATACACCATAAACAAAGGACGGCAAGAAAGCGACCCAGGCGTATTTGAATGACATTTTATAGCGTGAAAGACCATTTGCTTCCACGTTATCCCCTTTTAAAGCTTCTGGCTTTTCATTACGAATAAAGAACACAAACGACCAAGCTATTAAACAAAGTATAGATGAAACAACAAACGGCAGTGTTTCTGAAATGCCTACTAAATTTAACATCAATGGACCCGCTGCAAACCCTACGCCAAATGACAAACCGTAGATGGACATACTTTTCCCAAGATTCCCTTCTGGTGCAGATGTAGTTAACCAGGTTTGGGTAGAAAAGTGTAGACAGTGATCTCCTATTCCAATTAGCAAGCGTAAAATAAACCAAAACATAATATTTTCCCAAAACGGAAACATTAACAATGATAGAAAAACAATAGCTCCCCCGACAATAATAATCGGTTTATAACCGAACCTTCTTAAAGGCTGTTCGATAAATGGAGAGATCAATAAAGTTCCTATGTATAGCCCAGTCGCATTTAAGCCGTTTAACGTAGAGGATACGCCATCTGTTTCAAAAATAACTGATATAACCGGTAATAACATCCCTTGCGAAAAGCCTGAAATCGATACAATGATGATTAACGTCCAAAACCTTCGCCGTTCATAATGATTTGCTGATAACATATATGTCCTCCAACCTTAAACATATCGATAATACCGTATATATTAACATATCATTATTAAAATAGCTTTAATATTTCGCATATTAAAAACCCTAGCATTCAACAATAGTTGGACGCTAGGGTTTACACTTCGATTTCCTCCATTTGTAATTGCATAAACATTATTACGGCTTTACCTGACAGCCGAAAACTTGTTTAAACTCCCTCCTTCTTTTTTGTAGAGTGAGTATCATCTTTTCGACCATCTCCCTTCGATTTGATATATTCAATTTATCATATTATTTCAATTTTGTAAATATTCAAAAAATATATTTTTTCTAAAATTATTCCTTTGTCTTCACACCTCTATTTTCACATATTATTTGAACTCTATTTATAAATTCGCTATGATGGTCATGACGAAAGAGGTGTAATAATGTCGAACTCTATTACAGATAAAAACAAACAAGTGAATTACTTAAAAGAACGCCTTCAAATTTTTGTTGAAGTTTTAGATGCAATTGATCCAGAAACTGCTGATGTTGAAGATATCGACAAACTGATTCAGATGCTTGATGATGTAGAAGACAAAATGGACCAATTTAAAGGCCGCGACGACCTAACAAAAGAATAAAATTCCCAAAGAGATGTCTCCAATTTTTCAGTTGGAGACATCTCTTTTTTCAATGCCTCCCCCCCACGCTATTTTAAAAAGCTTTTATTTATTTGATATATTTCTATGACTCTTTTTTTCATGAAATTAAAAAGGTATAATAAGTGATGGAAAATAAAATATTCTGGGGGGAATATCCATGTCTCAAGTTGCTACTTCTTATTTACAAACACTAGAGAAAAGTCTATATGACTTAGTAAGCGAAACTTCAACGAACTTACCAAAAGATGTTCGTCGTGCAATTAAAAAAGCAAAAGATGCTGAAAACGCTGGCACTCGTGCAGCTATGAGTTTAGACACAATTGCTAACAATATCGTAATGGCTGAAGACAATGTATCACCAATCTGTCAAGATACTGGTCTACCAACCTTCAAAGTAAAAACTCCAGTTGGCGTAAACCAACTAGAAATTAAGGCTGCTATTAAAAATGCAATAGTACAAGCAACACAGGATGCAAAATTACGTCCAAACTCAGTTGATTCTTTAACTGGGAAAAACAGTGGCGATAACCTAGGCGATGGTCTTCCAGTTGTGAAGTTTGAGCAATGGGAAAAAGACTATATCGAAGTTAAGTTAATCCTTAAAGGTGGCGGCTGCGAAAACAAAAATATCCAATACAGCTTACCTTGCGAATTAGAAGGTCTTGGTCGTGCTGGTCGTGACTTAGATGGTATCCGTAAATGTATTTTACACTCTGTATGGCAGTCTCAAGGACAAGGCTGTTCTGCTGGCTTCATCGGTGTAGGTATTGGTGGAGATCGTTCTTCAGGCTATGATCTTGCGAAAGAGCAATTATTCCGTCACGTTGATGATGTAAATCCAAATGAAGACCTTGCGAAATTAGAAGAGTACATCGTTGAGAAAGCGAATACATTCGGTATCGGTACTATGGGCTTCGGCGGTGAAGCAACTTTACTAGGCTGTAAAATTGGCGTTATGCACCGTATCCCTGCTTCATTCTACGTTTCTGTCGCTTATAACTGTTGGGCTTACCGTCGTATGGCTATCGACATTGACGTGAATTCAGGTGAAATCACAAACTGGCATTACCAAGATGGTGAAAAAATCACTTTCCGTGACGAGCCAAAAACAGAAGTACAATCAGAAAGCAAAGTGGTTGAACTGACTGCTCCTATTACTGAAGAGCAAATTCGCGAACTTAAAGTTGGTGACGTTGTTAAAATCAACGGTCGTATGTACACTGGCCGTGACGCAATCCACCATCACTTAATGAGCCATGATGCTCCAGTAGATTTAAATGGACAAGTTATCTATCACTGTGGTCCTGTTATGGCAAAAGACGAAGAAGGCAATTGGACAGTAAAAGCTGCTGGACCAACTACTTCTATTCGTGAGGAGCCATACCAAGGCGATATCATGAAAAAATTCGGTATTCGTGCTGTCATCGGTAAAGGCGGTATGGGTCCAAAAACTCTTGCTGCACTTAAAGATCACGGCGGCGTTTACTTAAACGCAATCGGTGGAGCTGCACAATACTATGCTGATTGTATTAAGAGTGTAGATGGTGTTGATTTACAAGAGTTCGGTATTCCAGAAGCAATGTGGCATTTAAATGTTGAAGGCTTCACAGCTGTTGTAACAATGGATTCACACGGCAACTCTTTACACGCTGATGTTGAGAAATCATCATTAGAGAAGCTTTCCCAATTCGCTGAACGTGTTTTCTAATTAACTTTGTGCACCAACCCCCTGTATGGATCATTGATTCTTACAGGGGGTTTTTTGTTATTCATCATATAGGCACTAGTGCCCTCCTATTTAGTAACACTTTATTCTCCTTTTACATATTTAGAATTGTAGTGCATTTACAATTCTAACACTCTATATTATAATGATTATAAATTAATAATTATTATTTAGAATTTATAAGCTAATTGATAACAATTATCAAGTCGATATTTATTACTATTTTGATAGTGATATTCATTATCAAAAGGAGGCCAGTATGAAACAATCTAATCGAGAAAGCGAATATCTAATTGAGAAAATTAAAGAACATGGTGAGCTGATTGCAGCTATTGCATCAGGCCTCATAATATTACTTGCGTGGCGAATGGAATCAACTGGTTTATCGACAGCTTCAGTTATTGCCTATCTAAGTGCCTTTGTAATTGGTGGTTACGCAAAAGCAAAGGAAGGTATTTTAGATACTATCCAAAACAAAAATTTAAACGTTGAATTATTGATGATACTAGCAGCTATCGGTTCAGCTATTATTGGTTACTGGACAGAGGGTGCTATCCTTATCTTTATCTTTGCACTAAGTGGTGCTCTTGAAACCTATGCCATGAATAAAAGTCATCGTGAAATCTCTGCCTTAATGAATTTACAGCCAGAAGAAGCTTGGCTTGTTCGAGGTGGATTTGAGCCAATCAAGGTAGCTGTTACATCCTTAAAAGTAGGCGATCATTTATTAATTAAGCCCGGTGAAAGAGTCCCTGTAGATGGTCAAATTCTTAAAGGCACCTCTTCAATTGATGAATCTGCAATCAGCGGAGAATCTATGCCTGTTACAAAGGGTTCAGGGGAAGATGTCTATGCTGGGACTGTAAATTTAAACGGTACTTTAACAGTCAACATGACCAAACCAAATTCAGAAACTCTTTTCCAGAAAATTATTACCCTTGTCCAATCAGCACAAAGTGAAAAATCCCCTTCTCAGCAATTCATTGAACGCTTCGAGGGGACTTACGTAAAATTTGTTCTATTAACAGTACTTTTAATGCTATTTATTCCCCACTATTTACTTGGATGGGACTGGACTACAACCTTTTACAGAGCAATGGTATTGTTAGTAGTAGCATCTCCATGTGCTTTGGTAGCTTCAATAATGCCGGCAACTCTAGCGACTATATCAAATGGCGCTAAAAACGGAATTCTCTTTAAAGGTGGCGTGCATTTAGAGCATTTAAGTGTTTTAAAATTGTTAGCTGTTGATAAAACAGGTACTCTTACTGTTGGTACTCCTGTAGTGACTGATGTAATTGTAAGAGATTCATTAAATGAAAGAGAAACAATTGCAACCCTGGCTTCTATCGAATCTCAATCAAATCATCCGTTGGCACAAGCAATCGCTAAATATGCAAAAGAGCAAGACATCCAGCCAACTCAGGGAATTGAAATAGAAGACGTTCCAGGATGGGGTTTAAAAGCCAATATTCAAAATTCTACTTACCTGGTTGGTAAACCTGATTTCGTGGGAAAAGCTGAGGCTGCACAATTTGCTAATTATGCAGCGGAAAATTTGGCCGCAGAAGGAAAAACGGTAATATTCTTAAAGGACGAAGAAGGAATTGCAGCCTTGGTAGCCATGAAGGATACAGTGCGTGATGAGGCTAAACACGCTGTGAAGCTATTAAAGGACCTTGGGATTCAAGTGACTATGCTTACTGGTGATAACGAAAAAACAGCAAAAACTATCGCCTCTGAAGCAGGTGTAAATGAGTATATTGCTGAATGCTTACCTGAAACGAAAGTAAATCATATTAAAGACTACTTTATTAAATACAAAAATGTAGGCATGGTCGGAGACGGCATTAACGATGCACCGGCACTTGCTACAGCAACTGTTGGGATTGCCATGGGTGGCGGTACAGATGTCGCTTTAGAAACTGCTGATGTTGTATTAATGAAAAATGATTTATCCAAAATTGCTTACGCAGTATCTTTATCTAAAAAAATGCAAAGAATCGTTAAACAAAATATTATTTTCTCCATTGCTGTCATTGCCCTATTAATCATTTCAAACTTCCTGCAAATCGTCGATCTACCCTTTGGTGTAATTGGACATGAAGGAAGCACCATTCTAGTTATTCTTAATGGGCTAAGAATGCTTAAGTCATAAGGTTAAGGAGGTGTCTCACCAGTCATGAGACACCTCCTTTTTACGCTATAAGGCTTTAGCGACAATCGTAAAAAGAGCTTTTGCTCTATAGTAGCAAAAGCTCTTTTCAATTTATTCCTTATACCCCTTCTTAACTAAGCTTCTTTTATGCATGGTCGCATTTAGGAGACCACCAAATATGAGAATCATACCTGTAAAATAGAGCCATAGCATAAGAATGATTACCCCTGCGATACTTCCATAGGTTGAAGCATAGTTTCCGAAATTATTAACGTAATATGAAAAACCATATATTAGTGTAACCCATGCTATTGAAGAAAATAGTGCACCAGGAAGTACACTAATAATACGTAGTCGTGGGTCTGTATTTGGGATTATCCAATAGATTAAATTTAACACCAAGAATATTAAGACTGGTGGAATAATCCAACGGACAAGCTGCCAAAAGTCCTTGAAGGTTTCCTCTACCCCTAGATAGTTAAACAGTGAATAAGCAAAATGCTCTCCTAAAATAGGAATGACTAAGGCAATTATAATAATGACAACTAATGCAATAGTAAAGACTAATGACAATGATCGATTAATTAACCCTGATTTCGGCTCAGTTTCATAAGCACCGTTTAATGTTTTGATTAGTGCATTAACCCCTCTTGATGCCGACCAGATTGTCCCTAACACCCCGACAGATAATAGTCCACCACCACTATGCGTCGTTAAAATTTCTGTTAGCGTACCCTGTGTTAATAAGAACACTTCTGACGGAACTACCGTTTGAAGGAAATCAAATACATAATCCACATCTAAATCTAAATAAGGTAATAATGTCACAATAAAAATTAATAAAGGAAAAAATGATAATAAGAAGAAGTACGCTAATTGCGCTCCCATACCTGATATATCAACATCTCGCATACGTACAAATAAATCTTGTATAAACCCTTTTCCTGTTGTTATATCTATTTTGGACTCGTCTGGGTCAAAAAAGGATTTAACTGATGCTACTACTCCATTATTTTGTTTTTTCTTCTCTTCCTTCAAAGCTTTCCCACTCCCCCTTGTTTCACTTTTAGTTCAAATGCTCAGGTTTGTTTAGTTCACTCTTTGTCTCTTTTACTATAGTTTGAACACTGTCTGGAATTTCTTTAACTTCTTCAATTTTACTTACAATTGTATTAATATTTTCTGAGGCATTCACATATATTTTTTGTGCTGCTTCTACTTTTTGATCAATAATTTGCTGAAGCTCTTCACGATTGTTTGCGTAATATACAACCCTTTCCTTCACCTTTTTCGTTGCTTCTATTGTATGTTCTCTCGTTTTGCGGTCAAACATACTAATAACAGCACCAGCAATTGCACCAATTGCAATTGCTTTAAATAATTTACTTTCACTCATCATATTTACCTCCTGTCTAAAGTTAAAACAATAATCAAACTGGTAATTTTTTCTTTACCCTATCATTTTATTAGAAAGCATAGATATCGCCAAGAAATTTAGCCTCGTGATTGTGTTTTACCAGCGTGCAAATTAGGGTTCATTTAGTAAGTATCCTTTAATGCAAAATTGGAAACATGAACTGAGTGACAAATGTTATTGACAAAGAAGGGCATTGAGTGGAATGATTAAAAGGATACTTTGAAAGGTGGGGACAAAATGGATTTGACTAAACCATCAAAAGAAAATGTTTTTTATATGATCGAGCAAATTAAAGAAAAACTACGTATGGTAAATGTTGACGCTATGAAATCAGAACATTTCACAGATGAGCATTATGAAGATATATTGTATCTTTACGAAATGGTTATGAAACGCAACACATTCAGTCCAAGTGAAATGCAGGCTATTGTATCCGAACTTGGTACATTAAGAAAATAAGCTTATTGCCATTATAGTAAAAAAGTTTCCAACGCTAGACTCATGTCTTCTTGGCGTTGGAAACTTCTTTTATATACAAGACTATTTATTTTCGTTTAGTGCAACAGCGATAGCTGCACCAACCTTTGCATTGTTTTTAACAAGAGCGATATTTGCTTCTAAAGATTTTCCTTCTGTTAATTCTTTAACTTTACCTAGTAGGAATGGCGTTACGTCTTTTCCTTTAATGCCCTTTTCTTCAGCTTCAACTAATGCTTTTTCAATAATTCCGTTTATGAAGCTTACTTCTAGTGCATCTTCTACTGGTATTGGATTAGCAATCACAGCTCCACCTTGTAATCCTAAATCCCATTTAGCTCGCATCATATCAGCTACTTCTTTAGCCGAATCTACACGGAAGCTTACTGAGAATTCACTTTCACGTGTATAAAATGCTGGCAACATATCTGTTTCAAATCCCACTACTGGAACCCCTTTTGTTTCTAAGTATTCTAGAGTTAACCCAATATCCAGAATCGATTTTGCCCCTGCACATACAACTGCTACATTCGTTTGAGAAAGCTCCTCTAAGTCCGCAGATATATCCATTGTTTCTTCGGCACCTCTATGCACTCCACCAATACCGCCAGTTACAAATAGTTCGATTCCAGCAAGCTCAGCCGCAATCATAGTTGCTGCTACAGTTGTAGCTCCAAGTTTTTTTGTAGCTACTAAATAACCAAGGTCCCGGCGAGAAGTTTTGGCTACATTGTCTGCATTACCGAACATTTCAAGCTCTTCATCCGTTAAACCGATTTTAATTTTGCCATCGATAATTGCAATAGTTGCTGGTACGGCACCATTGTCACGAATAATTTGTTCCACTTCTCTAGCTGTTTGTACATTTTGTGGGTAAGGCATCCCGTGTGAGATTATTGTAGACTCTAACGCTACAATCGGTAGCCCCTTTTCCTTTGCTTCTAGCACTTCATGTGAATAAGATAAGTATTTTTCCATGTTAGTTGTTCCTCCAATAGTTTAATTCATCTGTTGTAATATTTTGTCTAACTGTTTTATCTGACTGTAAGGTTTTCGTTGCATTCAAGTGACCAAATTTCACGGCGCTCATAAAGGATTCGTCATTTAAAATACCATGTATAAATCCACCAACAAAAGCATCTCCAGCACCTGTTACATCAATAATGTCCTTTACCTTTTCCGCTTTCAAATAAAAGACACCTTCCATGTTGCCAACCATAGCTCCTTGGTCGCCCAAGGTTAAAATAACATTGCTTGCCCCTTTTTCTAAGAGCATTTTGACAGCATTTGAATAATCGTGGTCGTTCAGAATTCGAATATTGAGATACGCCTCAGCTTCGTCTTGATTACAAATAAAATAAGTTACTCCGATTAAATCATCTGGCATATTTTTAATTTTAGGTGCTGATACAGGAATAATTGCAAAAGGAATATTTCTTACGCTTACAAGGCTTTGTAGATATTGTACAGTTTCTTTTGGACAGTTTAGGTCGACAATAATACATTTCGCATTACTTAAAATTGCTTCGTGTTTTTTTAAGATTGATGGCTGCAAGGAATCATAGATTGTCATATCTGCCATTGCCAGTATTAATTCGCCATTTTGATCCAATACTGCACTATACGAGCCTGTCTTTACATTCGGTAATATCTCGGCATAGTCAAGATTTATATAGCCCTGACTTTCTTTGTCGATATATTTAGCACCCTGATCCTGACCCATTAAGGTAATTAGCTTTACTTCATTTCCAAAGCGCCCTAAATTTTCAGCTATATTTCTTGCAACTCCACCTACACTTTCAGTAACCCTTGAGGGATTAGAGGTTCCATATTGTACATGTCCATCAATATAGAACTTTCGGTCAACATTGGCTCCTCCGATAGCAAAAATAGCATTTCTTTCAGGCAACACATAGGCACGACCGACGATCTTCCCTTTTTTAATAAGGCCAGAAATTATATTAGCAAGAGTTGGGCGTGACATATTTAGTGCCTCAGCCATTTCCTGTTGGGATAAAAAAGGATTGTTCTTGATAGCTTGGAGAACTAGCTGCTCTTTTTCATTCAATCCACATTCCACCTCGATTAATAAACATTTGTTTCAAATTATAAACTTTTGTTCGCGCTTAGTCAAAGGAAAATAATTTAATTAGAAAATTGGGCTAGGGACTAAGCCTTTTAGCAATTATCCTTTAGTTAGTTGCACTTATGTGGATAGGAAAAATTTTCTTTCTTATTCATCAAAAAAACCCGAAAGCATAATGGCTTCCGAGTTTTCGTTTAAATTAATTTAGTTCAGGAACTTTACTACCGTCTTCTTGTACTAATTGTTGAATAAGTACTTCAACACGGCGATTTTGTGCTCGACCACCTGCAGTTTCGTTTGATGCTATCGGGTTAAACTCACCGTAGCCCTTCGCACTGAAATATTTTGGATCTAGCGCGGGATTACTATCAATAATCAACTTCATCAGGTTAACCGCACGCATTACGGATAATTCCCAGTTTGAGCTAAACTCAGCTGTGTTTTGTGGAACGTTATCTGTATGTCCGGTAACAACAATATGTCTTGCAGGGTCTAATTGTAGAATTGTTGATAATTCATCAGCAATTGTCACATAATCTTGCTTTACATCAGCTTTACCCGGATCAAATAAAATACTATCTCGGATTGTTATTAATAACCCTGCATCGGTCATTTTAGTAGCGAATGTACTCTCTAATTCATTAACTGCGATAAAATTATCTAATTGCTCTTGAATTTCCTGTAGCTCTCTTTGATCTTGAAGGTATGCGGCCTCCTCTGCAGATATTCCATCTACAACGGTATCAGGTTTTTCTACCACAGAGGTATGATCCATAATGCCAGAACCACCATCTAAAATCTCATTAAAAACATTGGACATCTTATTGAGCTTCTCTTGGTCAATCGAACTTGAAGCAAAGAGTACTATAAACAGAGCTAAGAGCAGGGTCATTAAGTCCGAATAAGGTAAAAGCCATGATTCATCAACATGCTCATCATGCTTTTTCTTTTTAGCTTTCTTTGCCATTATCACCCGCCCCGCTTTCGTCTGTGATTTTACGGCGTTCCTCCGTCGGTAAGTAAGATGCTAGTTTTTGTTCTATAACTCGAGGTGCTTCACCTTCTAATACAGATAAAATCCCTTCGATCATTAATGTTTTTTGTTTTACTTCAACTGCAGATTTACGTTTTAACTTATTGGCAAATGGATTCCATAGTACATACCCAGTAAAGATACCAAGTAATGTGGCAACGAATGCACCTGTAATGGCATGTCCTAATTTATCGATATCGTTCATATCCCCTAACGCAGCCATTAAACCTACAACGGCACCAAGAACCCCTAATGTAGGAGCATAAGTACCTGCTTGTGAGAAAATCTGTGCGCCACTTGCATGTCTTTCTTCAAGTGCTTCTACTTCTTCTGTCAGTACATCGCGAATATAATCAGCATTTTGACCGTCGATTGCTAATGTTAACCCATTTTTTAAAAATGGATCTTCCACTTCACTCGCTTTACTTTCTAGCGCTAACAAACCTTCACGGCGAGCTAAATCTGCCCAACTTGAAAACATTTTTATGATTTCAACTTCACTTGTAAGCTTTTGTTCTTTAAAAAGGATTTTAAATAGCTTCGGTACTCTTTTTAACTCACTCATTGGAAATGCAACTGAAACTGAAGCTATTGTCCCTACAATAATAATTAAAAAGGCAGCAGGGTTAATTAAAACACTTAAGCTTGCACCTTTTACAACCATTCCGACAAATACAGCAATAATTCCGAGTATGACTCCGACTAACGTTGATATATCCATATATGTTCCTCCAAATCTTCTACTATTCTTTTTTTCGACAAAAAATCTATTTTTTTTACAGTCATATGACAGAATGATTAAAACAAGTTAAAAATATTTCAAAATATCTACAAACTTTTTGCTAGCTTTAATCACAATGATGTTTTTATTAGGTAGCATTTAATATCATTTCTATATATTATGAAGTCTTCTCAGTATTTTTTTGAATAGGTTATTCCTTCATAAACCTTCATGAAATTGCCAACATATTTTTTCGTACAACGATACAATTCATAAAAGATATATAGTATAATAAGTTTCAAGACACAAGTGTTAATTAAGAAGGGAGTCTTTCAACATGGGTATGTTTATTTCAACTGTAACTGGCTTTTTCGTTGTGTTAATGATCGCTATGGCAATGTTCATTCACTATTTACGCGTTGGATTAGATTCTAAATCTTCAGTAAGAATTGATTCAAAACCAACTGAAAAATTCTAAAATATTAAGTCAGTAAAACTCTCAAATGAGTTTTGCTGACTTTTTTCGTATATAATATATTTTGTATGAATGATGAATAGGAGTTGTAGAATAATGGGATCTTCTTTAAATGAAATTCTTAGCTTTAATGATTCTTTTGTTAAATTTAAACAGTACGAGCCTTACATCACATCCAAATACCCTGACAAAAAGTCAGTTATTTTAACTTGTATGGATACTCGTCTAGTTGAATTGCTTCCAAAAGCCATGAACATGAGAAATGGTGATGTGAAAATTGTAAAAAGCGCAGGAGCACAGGTCAGCCATCCTTTCGGAGCGATTATGCGTAGCTTGTTAGTTGCTGTATATGCATTAAAAGCTGATGAAGTTTATGTAATTGGCCATCATGATTGTGGCATGAGTGCTATTGACCCAGAGGTAATGCTCTCTAGTATGCTTGAACGTGGTATCAGTGAAGATATCATTAATACTGTAAAATATTCTGGTATCGATTTGGATGAATGGCTTCGTGGCTTTGGTGATGTATCGACAAGTGTTATTAAGAGTGTCGATATTATTCGCAATCATCCTCTAATGCCAAAAATGACACCTGTCCACGGACTTGTCATTGACCCCAACACAGGTAAATTGGATTTACTAGAAGATGGCAATGCCTATTTAGCAGAAAAAGGCGTGCAAGCTGAAGTTTAAAATCTTAAAATATAAAGAGGGCTATCCTACATAAATACATTAGCTGCAAGCCAATTGCATTTTTAGGATAGCCCCATTCTATTTTCTAAAATCATCTTGAAGTAAAGAGTATAGATAATGATCTTCCCAGCTTCCATTGATGTACAAAAGCTCCCTTAATAGACCTTCTCGTACAAAGTGGGCTTTTTCCAGTACTTTGATGGATCCCTCGTTCTTAGGTGATACATAGGCTTCGATTCGATGCAATTTCACATGTCGAAATGCAAACTTAATCACTTCATTTACCGCCTCAGTCGCAATACCCTTTCTTGTGTATCGTTCATCGATCGAATAACCGATAAAGGCACTGTTGTATGGAAGCCTTTTAATAGCATACAAGGAAATATGTCCAATCAATACATTGCTTCCTTTAGGATAGATTCCAAAAGAAAATTCACGATTTGCACGTAATAAATGGATACTTTCTAATATTTTTTTAAATTGTGCCTCTTCCGTGTAGAATTCTTCTTCATGAAGCGGCTCATGAACGGACCAAAAAAATTTATTTCTCCTCATGAGCTCAGCCAAGCTTTTAGCATCCGACTCCACAAAGGTCCGTAATAATAAGCGATCCCCCTCAATCTTTACCAACTTATCACCCTTTTTATGTAATAAATTAAAAAACTTTTTCACCATGACAAAAGTACCCTCAAGCCTTTCTTGAAGTATCTTACAGTTAATCACGCTTCCATTATTTTGCACATCATCTATTTCTTTAATTCAAGCTGTTTTTGTTAAATCCTTCTTTTAAATTTAATAAAAGGGAATTGTTAGTCCTCTTTGTTCCGCTATTGCCTTTACGCGACTAATTGTTTCCTTTAATACATTTATGCGAGCATATTGCTTATTATTTCCTGAAATTAAAACCCATGGCGCATTTATGTTATCCGTTTTTTCGAACATTTCGTTTGCACAAGCTACATACTCATCAAACTTTTCCCGATTACGCCAGTCTTCATCTGTTAGCTTCCATGCTTTCATCGGATTGGTTTGACGTTCTTTGAAACGGGCTAATTGTTGATCTTTATCGATATGAATCCAAAACTTTAAGACAATGTATTGATCATCAGTTAACGTCTTTTCAAAATGAATAATTTCATCATAGGCCCTTTCCCATTCCTCGTTATTTGCAAACCCCTCAATTCTTTCTACTAAGACTCTGCCGTACCATGAACGATCGAATATTCCGATTTGGCCATATTGAGGTAATTTACGCCAAAATCGATGTAAGTAGTGGTATCTTTTTTCATGAGGCTTTGGTGCCGAAATGGGATGTACTAGAACCCCGCGCGGATCAAGATTTTGTGTTAGTCTTTTAATAGCTCCACCTTTGCCGGCAGCATCCATGCCTTCGAAGGCAATTATTAGCCCTATTTTATTATTAAAGAGAAATTGTTGAATATTTAACATTTCATATTGAAGCTTTTCTAATTCCTTTTTGTATTCTTTTTTACCGATAGCTAATTCTAAGTCTAGCGCTTCTAATCTTTTCATGACTAACACTCCTAATCGTCTTATTTAAATATTTTATAATAAGTTATGTTATTGGAAAATGTTGTTCAAAGCTTTGTTAATGTATATAATTTTATAGAAGGGAGCGGAATGAATGAGTCGCCTAATATTATTATTTACTTCGGTCATTGTAGCCACACTCTTTACAATCAATGCATTTTGGCTACAATTAAACGGGCATTCAACTATTGAAATCATAAATCGTTTGCCGTTATTATTTGCACCCGCAAATTATGTTTACTACATATGGATTATTATTTTCATATTTCTTTTCCTTTGGATTTATAACTATATCAAGTTACAACGGACTGATCTCTTTATAACGAAATTACAAACGATATTGTTCATTGTCATAGTGTTTATTCATATTGGCTCTCTTTGGAGCTGGCATAGTGAATACTTTGTTTTATCAACTGTGATTTTACTGATACAGGTTATTATGTTATTCGGACTTTATTTTTCGTATCCATTGAAAAAAGAATGGTTTACATTAAGAATACCCATTTCCATTTACTTTAGTTGGTCAACCTTCTTATTGATTTTACATTGTTGCTACCTTTTAGTGGA
Source organism: Ureibacillus chungkukjangi (assembly GCF_044795995.1). Taxonomy (NCBI): domain Bacteria; kingdom Bacillati; phylum Bacillota; class Bacilli; order Caryophanales; family Caryophanaceae; genus Ureibacillus; species Ureibacillus chungkukjangi. The sequence goes on from NZ_CP085009.1 coordinate 3,303,435, forward strand.
CTATCAATGGTCTGGCTTTGGAATTAGCAATGCACTTTGGGCGGTTATCGTGATGACTGTTGGAACGGCTATTGCACTCCATTTAAGATATCATCACTTTGACGTCGCCTACCCAATCGTTTTTGTATGGTGCTATATAGGAATTGCCGTACAAAATGGATTTGATGAGCTATTAGTAACAACAGCAGCATTATTCTTGGCTGGTGTGATGATAGTAGGTGTTTTCCTAATTAAAAAGAATCCTGAACACTTGAAATAGCTTCAAGTGCCAGGATTCTTTTTTTAGTCTTCAATTTGTGTAAGAAGAATTGGTTTGTCTTTTGTTACAACAATTGTATGTTCAATTTGCGCAACAAGTGATTGATCTGGAGTAATAAATGTCCAACCGTCTCCAGCTTCTACAATATGCTCTGCTTTTGCTGAAATGAACGGCTCTACTGCCAATACCATTCCCTCTTTCAAAATTGTTGTATCCCAAGCATCAAAATAGTTTAAAACATGGTCTGGTTTTTCGTGTAGAGCACGCCCAACGCCATGTCCAGTCAGGTTCATAATTACCGTTAACCCATTGTCTTTTGCTTCGCGTTCAACTGCTTTACCAATTTGGTTTAGCTTCGAACCAGCTTTAACCTTTGTCATAGCACGGTCAAATGCTGACTTTGCAACATTACAAAGTTTTTCTTTTTCAGGATATCCATCACCGACAACAAAAGAAATTCCTGTATCAGCAAAGTATCCATCCAATGAGCCCGATACATCAATATTAACAATGTCGCCTTCATTAATCACTCGAGAGCCTGGAATCCCGTGGGCTACTTCGTGGTTTACACTGATACAAGTATAGCCTGGGAAGTCATATTCCCCTTTTGGCCCCGAAATTGCACCCGCTTCTTCAAACATATGGCCACCGATTTCGTCTAATTCCTTTGTAGTAATACCAGGTTTTGTCGCAGCTCTCATAGCATCGCGGATTTCAGCACAGATGCGCCCAATCTTTTTTAATGCTTCTAGCTCTTCTTTAGTTTGTACTATCATTTGAAATGTTCCTTCTTCCTATTTACATATCTCTATATAATATACCACAATCCTAACAATTTATTGGGCATGTAAACTTGGTGAAGGGGGCTTTTTTAATAACAAAGAATTTGATGAAATGTGAATTGAGTGACACGTGCGAAGTTTGTGGGATGAATAAGTAGCTCTAGGGAACTAGGGATTAGGAATGCATTTTAATATGCGTATGAAACGTGTTTTGTGCTTATAATTCTTCGTAATGCGTTTCATTCTCTTTATGAAATGCACCACTCTCTCATTTTCACTTCACGATGCAGTTCAGCCATCTAATCCAATTAAAAAAGACGACCAAAAAAACTCGCTGGTCGTCTTTGTACTTTATTTCGTTTGTAATAGTCGTGGTGCTGCTGTGAAGATGAGTATACCTACTATTGCAGTAAGGATGATTGCTGGGATCATGTATGTGCCGTTGTAGATTAGTGTGTAAAGCCATACATTTTGGTCGCCTGCGTACTCGCTGAAGAAGACTGCACCAGCAAGAGCATGAGCTGCGTAACGTAATAAGCCACCCGCTACTATTCCTAATGTAATATACCAAGCTATACTTTTCTTATTGATATCCTTGGCTGCTTGTAAAATTTGTTTACGGAATACACCAGCTAATCCGACAACTGTGAATGCTACTAAGTAATCTAGTAGCCCTTGTACCCAGTGTACAATAAACGGGAAGAACGTCATTTGTAATAACCCAATTATTAGACCGGTTGTCATTCCGGCTAATAATCCCCACCGTATAGCCATAATCAGAATCGGTAGCATTACAAAGCTTATGGAACCACCTTGTGGCCATAATCTAAAGGAAATTTGGTCTAATACTAGACCGATGCCCGCAAATATTGCAATCTCAACGAGCATTAATAGTTTTTTATTGTTCATAACAAGTCTCCTCTCTTCTTATCCAATGTGGAACCTAAGAGAAGGATAGAAATCGTAAAATACAAAGGTTTGATTTCTCCAAAATAAAAATGGCATCAGGACAGAGCCTAAACGCCATTTGGAGTCGGTTTCTATCCACATCCCTACGCAAGTACTAACTTACAGGTTCATAGAGTTAGTGCAATAAGTGCACAATCTCAGCTGACTTCATCAGCTCCCCTTGTGGTAAATAAATTTTGTTTAATTGTTAGAACATTACTAATTGTATCAAACTATATGTTTTTTTCAACTAGAATATGAATACGAATCCCTTTTGTTGTCAATCACTTCCATATATAATTTTTTTGAGGTGAAATATGGAAAATAATAAAATGATATCGGCACTGTGTTATGTTAGCCTATTGTTCGCTCCTTTTTTGCTGCCAATTATCGTTTACTTCGTCATTAAGGATAAAAGGGTAAAGTATCATGCAAAGCGTGCATTGCTGTCACATTCCATTCCTACTGTCCTTTCGCTACTTTTAGTGTTTTTTGGATTTATAGGTGTATTCTCTATGGATTACGATAATATGAATGGATTCATTGTGAAAATGTTTGTTTTGATGGGGATTTACTTTGCCATCACTATTGGCGTTATCATATGGAATTTAGTTCAGGCCTATCGAGTTTTCAGAGTAGGTTTCTAAAGTCACTTCTAAGGGTATTATTAATATAAAGATGAAGGAGTGCATTTCTATGAAATTGGGAAAAACCATTAAAACAATTATGAAGGTAGCACCGATTGTCTATCCAATCGTTAAAAAAGCGATGGATAAGAAAAAAGCATCTAGGACTGGCTATAGAATAAACGGCAGAGACTATTAAGGTCTCCGCCGTTTTTTTACTTAAGTAGGAAGGAAGTTTTACTATAGCCTTCTTTTAATTTTTCCACCTGTAAAATTGCAGGCATTGCTGCTTTCAATTCGGATACGTGAGAGATTACACCAATTATTCTCCCAGATTTCTGAAGATCGATCAGTGTATCAATTGCTTTCATTAGTGATTCTTCATCTAATGAGCCGAACCCTTCATCGATAAACATCGTATCGATTTTCACATTACCCTGGAAGCTTTGAATAACATCAGCCATCCCTAAAGCTAGACATAATGATGCGTTAAATTTCTCCCCACCAGATAATGATTTCACATCACGTGACTGCCCTGTGTAAGTGTCATAGACATCTAGGCTTAAACCGCTTTGGCGACCATGAGATTCCTGTCTATCTGAGCATTGTAAATAGTATTGTCCATTTGATAGATTTTTCAAGCGGATATTGGCAGCCTCTGTAATTTGCTCTAAATACCCCATTTGTACATAGCGTTCAAAGGAGATTTTCTTACTATTTTGACCGCGTAATAGGTTGTGTAAATCAATAATTTGACTTGAAATCTCCTCAAGCTGATAGATTTTATCTGCTACGTGGTCTAGCTTCTCAGAGAAATCAATGGCATGACCTTCATATTGTACCGAGCGATTCAGTATATGAAGTGCATTTTCGTATTCTAACTTTAGCGCATTTAATGCCTCTTCAATAAGTGTTAAATCTACTTTTTCTTTTCCTTCTAATTCTTCACTATCTTGTTGTACTTGCGTTGTAATTGTATGAAGAGCCTTAGAAAACTCCATATATTGATTTTGCAGATGATTGACTTGGAAATCATCGCGAATAGATGACTCAAAATGCTTGTAGTTTTCAAAGCCTGCATCTACCAACGATTGCTTAAACTCATCTTTTGCACGAACTAGCTTTGCTTCTAGGTCAGTAATTTGCTGTGTTGTTTGTTTTACCACCTCTTCTGTTGTTGCAACATACTTCTCAACTTCATGTAAATGCTTTTGTACTCTTTCCCATTGAGTAAATAGAGTCTGCTTATGGAGCTGTGCATCAGCAATTGCCTTTTGTAATTGTGAAATATGCTGTAATTCACTCGGAATTTCCTTTTGTTGTTCTGTTAAAACTGTACTTTCCTTTAAAAGCTGTTCTTTCGTTTGATAATGGTTAGCCTCAAGCTGCTTTTGTCTTCCTTCTAATTGCTCCACCACTGATTTCAATTGTTTAAGATTTTTTTTATAGGAAACTAGCTTTGCTTCATCATTTTTTAATTGCTCAATTTTTAAATTCAGCTCATTAAATTGGTGTATAATTTGCTGTTCTTTCTCAATAGGTGCATTTAATCTTTCAAGCTCTTGTTCACACTGTGTGACTTGCGCTATTTGGCTATTCATTTTCGCTTCAGCTCTATATTTCGTTTGCTCAACCTCTGCTAAATTTGCCTTTAGCTTTTTAATAGTTGTTTCATCAACCATTTCTGTATGCTGACTACTAATCTGCCCGTGCTCAATACTTCCACAAACCGGACAAGGCGAGCCTGGAACTAAACTAGCTGCTAGTCGCGATGCCTGATTCGTTAGCCATTTTCCTTCTTCTACCTCGTAAATCTGTTTTGCAGACTGATATTCCTTCTCCACAGTATTTACATTCAGCTGTAAGCCCTGTAATTCGTGCTTTAACTGATTAAAATTTGAGAAAAGATTAATCACTTGTTTTAAGTAGCTTTGTTGTTCTAATAGCTCATTATAATTTTCTGTCTTTTCTTCAAGTTGTTCGATTAGTTGATTAAGCTGAACAACTTTTTCCTTTTCCACATTCAGCTGCTGCTCGATCGTAACTAAAGAATTTCGTGCTTCCTTTTCAGACACCTGCAAGGATTGAACTCTTTTACTTAATACTTCGATTTGTTCATAACGAGGTAATAATTTTTGAAGATTATTTAAGTGTTCGGAAGCACTTTCACGTTCTTGTTCTTTCGTATACTCTTCCTCAAATGTTTTATTGGCCTTTTCCAAATCTTTTTTAGCCTGCTCTAATTTTTCCGTAACATTTGCTAATTGGTTTTGCTTTTCTACCTTTTCTTTGTGTAAAGCATGGCACTGTTGATTTAAAGGCTGAATTTTACTTGCTCGTATGGCAGCTTCATACTCATTTTTCATCTGTTCGTAAGTAGGTTTTTGCTGTTCTAGCTCTTGAAGCTTTTGTTTTCTATTTTCGAAGTTATCAATTCGGTCATTGATAGCTTTATCTTGCACAAATCTGTTATGTTGATCATCATGCTTCTTTTTTGCTTCTTCATAGAGCTTTTTGTCTTCTTTTATTTTTACTTTATAGTACTTAACTTCTTCATCAAGTGCCTCTTGAATTTGATAGACATTTGACTCTTGTGCAAGAACAGCAAACAATAGAGAATCCCGTTTTGGCAGAGCACCCTCGATTTGAGAAATATAGCTATTTTTTAACGTACGTGCTCGATCTAATTCTGTCTCTGCCTTTCGTTTCTTCTCGTCCAGTTTTTGAGTCATTTCACCATAGCGATTTGTTTTAAAAATTTTGCGTAAAATCTCTTCTTTATTATCAGATTGAGAGGTTAATAGCTTACGAAATTCCCCTTGTGGGAGCATGACGATTTGATTGAATTGGTCATAGGATAACCCAATCAGCTCTTCAATTTTCTGGTTAATATCTGTTACTCTTTGTCTTTCAACGGATGGCAATTCCTGTCCGTCCTCTTGAATTTCAAACAGCTCGTACTTTTCTCCTGTAGCTGTTTTTCGACCTTCCTTCACATGAGAGAGCTGACGTAAAACCCGGTAGGTCTTTCCATGGATTTCAAACAGTAGTTCAACTGCGGTATGAACTGCATCCTCTGCAAAATCGCTTCGTAGCGTTTTTGTTTCTTTACGGTCTTGTCCACTACCAAAACCATATAAGGCAAAGCAGATGCCATCAAATATTGTTGTTTTTCCTGCTCCTGTTGAACCTGAAATCACAAATAAGCGGTTGTCTTTTAGCTCATTGAAATCAATTACTTCTTCACTTTTATATGGCCCGAAAGCCTTCATCGTTAGTTTAATTGGCTTCATTTCACTACCACCTCTTTCGTTGTTTCACGTTCTTCACTTAGCATTTCTTGTAATACCTCTTCAAACAGCTGCTCGGCAATTTCACTTGGCTCTTGCCCCAAAATTTCCTTATGGAATGCCTTAAATAGGCTAAAATCGTCAAGCTGTTCTCTTCTAACAGCTTCCGTTTCACCTTCAAATGTTTCTCTTGGTAGTGCTTTACGCTCTACATGCATAGCGTTTGGATAGACTGTTCGAATTTGCTCCATAGCCCCTACAACAGGAGTTAAATCAGTCAACCGTACAAAAACATAATCCTCGCTGACAGGAGTTCTCAAAATCTCTTGAATTGAGCCTTCGACAATACGTAACTCTCTTCGCGGATTAAATTTTCGTTTTTCGATAGATACTTGTCCATCCTTGTCTAAATCCACAATTAGATAACCCTTTTCATGGTTTGCTTCAGAAGAGGAATACTTTAAAGGCGAGCCTGAATAACGGATTGTTTCATTTAACACATAATGCGCCTTATGCAAATGTCCAAGAGCAGTGTAATGGAAGGGGTTAAAGTATTCCGCACTTACACATTCCGATCCCCCTATTGCTAAAGGACGCTCCGAGTCACTTGTATTATCGAGTTTCTCACCATATGGCGTTACAAAGGCGTGTCCAACGAAGACATGTCGCTTAGACTTGTCCATTTTTTCTTCAATCTTTTCGATTACCTTTTTCATTGCATCGTCATGTGTATTAATAGAATTGTCCTCATATATACTTTTCACCGTTGATGGCTCAGCAAAGGGAACTAAATGAAAATGCACTTCTCCAAATTCATCATTTAGAATAATAGGTTCTAGATTCGTTATTTCTCCAGCAATGTGCAGCCCTGTTTCTTTCATTAGCTTACTACCAAACTGGAGTCTTGTAGGGCTGTCATGGTTTCCTGCGATACTTAACACGGGTACTTTTCTCTTTAACACAATTTCAGCTAATATCTCGTCCAATAAATCAACAGCTTCTACTGGAGGAAGTGCACGGTCATATAAATCCCCTGCAATAATGACTGCATCTGGTTGTTCTTCATCAATGGCTTGTAAAAATTGCTCCAATACATAGCGTTGGTCGTCCGTCATATATACACCTTGTACAAGCTTCCCTAAATGCCAATCAGCGGTATGAAATAGTTTCATTTACACTCAGTCCTCCATTTGAAATGTTTTTTTCTATTATACCATCTTTCGATAAAAAAAGACTGATTTCTACGAACAAACATTCGTAAAAATCAGTCGGAATTATGATGTAATTTTTGGGCGGTTAAACAACATTACGTTGAACGACCATTAAAATGCCCAATTCCCTTTTCGGAAAATTGGCTGTTCTGTTCCATCAGGTAGAATTCCATCGATGTCCATTTCACCACTACCAATCATGAAGTCGACATGTGTAATGGATACGTTGATGCCAAGTGCTTCTAATTGGCCTTCTTCTAGCTGTTGACCACCTTCGTAGCAGGTTGGATATGCTTCACCGATTGCTAAATGGTTAGATGCATTTTCATCAAAAAGTGTATTGTAATATAAAATGCCTGATTCTGAAATTGGCGATTTGTGTGGAACGAGGGCTACTTCTCCTAAGAAGGATGATCCTACATCTTGTGTGATTAGCTCTTGTAACAAATCATTCCCTACTTCAGCTTTCGCTTCAACAATTTTTCCTTTTTCAAAAGTTAAAGAGAAATTATCGATAATATTCCCTTGATATGCTAAAGGCTTTGTACTGCTTACAACACCATTCACCCCGTATTTTGCAGGCAATGTAAATACTTCTTCTGTTGGCATATTGGCAATAAAAGTTGTACCTTCTGGCGTTTTACTGCTTCCCGAAATCCATAAGTGTTTTTCAGGAAGCTCGATTGTTAAGTCAGTACCTGGAGCCTTATAATGCAGTTTTGAAATTTTCATATTGTTAAGTAGGGCTGCACGATCTTGCAATGTATCAATGTGTTTTAGCCAATTTTCAACTGCATTCCCTTCACCAATACGAACCGTTTTGAAAATCGCTTCCCATAAAGCTTCCATTTGCTCTGATTCAGGTAGTTCTGGGAATACCTTTGCAGCCCATTTTTTAGAAGGAACAGCAATGATAGACCAAGCAATTTCATCGTTCATAATCGCTTTACGGTAGCGAACTAATGCAGTACCTGAGGCTTTTTCCTGGGCAGAGATACGTGAAGATGGAATCCCAGCAAGTAGGTCAGGATCTTCTGCATCAATCCATAATAACGCACCTTTGCGTTCGATTAGTTCTTGTCTTTGGGCAACAGTCCATTTCGGAAACTTACTAAATTCCTCTTCTGCACCAAGCTCATAAAAAGAACGTGTAATTTCTGGATCAGTTAAGTTCACCTGCACTCTACCTGCCCCAGCCTCATACGCTTTTTTCACTACGATACGAGTATACTCAAGTGTATCTGTAGACGTATTGATTAATAAATATTGGCCCTTTTGAATATTAACGCCAACCTTAACAGCTAGTTCCGCGTACTGCTCTAATTTCTCCTCAAAAGTCATCCTAGTTCCCTCTCTTTTGTGTAACCGTTTTTGAGTTACCTTCCACTATACTACCTTTGTGCCAAACCTTTTGAACTGCTTTTACTTTCATGTCGCGTGTTAGCTTTTTATAATCTTTTTCATCTCTAAATGAAAGTAAAGTAAGTACCTCACCATCTGCACCAGCACGTCCAGTTCTACCTGAACGGTGTGTATATTGTTCAATCGTACGTGGTACATCCACATGAATTACATGTGTCAGCCCTTCGATATCTAATCCGCGAGCGGCGATATCAGTGGCAATTAAAATACGAGCGTCACCTTTTCTGAAAGCATCTAACGCCTTTTTACGCTCTTCCTTTTTCATATCGGAATGCAGTGTTACAACCTTTGCATCACGGTATTTTAATTTCGTCTCTTTCATCAGAACCTGGTCGATGTTATTGACGAATGCTAATCCACGTAAGCCTTCAATATTCGCAACTCGACGCAGCATATCTGTTTTATCACGTTCATCAACCTTGATAAATGAATGCTCTACCGTTCCTACTTGCACCATGTCTTCTGGCTTAATCTCGATAAGGATTGGCTCGAACATCAAACGGCTTGCTACAAGTTTGATTTCTTCTGTTATTGTTGCAGAAACAACTACGACTTGTCTTCCAAACGCAGCATCTTCAATAAACGATTTAACAGTTACTCGGTATTCACGACTTAATAATTGGTCACACTCATCTAGAACAACGATTTGAACTTCTTTAAGCTTAAATTTGTTCGCTCTTGCTAGTTCGTTTAAACGTCCAGGAGTTCCAACTACGATTGTAGGTTTTTTCTTTAGTTTTTCAATTTGACGAGCAGAGTTAGCTCCACCGATTAGTTGCTGCACTGTGATGTCTGTACCAGCAGTCCATTCACGAATAACCTCAACAATTTGCATTGCAAGCTCTTGTGAAGGAGCTACAATTAGAGCCTGCGTTTGTTTTTTACTACCATCTACTTTATTTAATATTGGTAGTACATATGCCAATGTTTTACCTGATCCAGTTGGAGATTCAGCTACGATGTCTTTACCTTCGAGCATCGCCGGAATCATTTCGTCCTGAACCTTCATTGTTGTTTCATATTTCCATTTGTTTTGTAATGTTTCGTTTAATAAATTGATTACGGACATGATTATTTTACCTACCTTTAGTTACTTGCGTATAGTGTACCATAGATTGAATACTTTACTCGATTTTGACACGATTTTTCTATGCTGTGTGATGGATTTTGAATGGTTTACGACGTTATGGTGTAGATTTATGCTTGGAACGGCTGAATATGGATGGCTTTGCTACATTATGGAACGGTTTTTCACTCGGATCGTCGTAATCCGGCTCGCTTTGCTACCTTGCGAACCGGTTTTCACTCGGATCGTCGCAATCCTGTTCGCTTTGCTACCTTTGCAAACCGGTTTCCACTCGGATCGTCGCAATCCGGCTCGCTTTGCTACCTTTGCGGAGCGCTTTCCACTTGGATCGTCGCAATCCTGTTCGCTTTGCTACCTTTGCAAACCGGTTTCCACTCGGATCGTCGCAATCCGCTTCTCTTTGCTACCTTTGCGAACCGGTTTCCACTCACAACGTCGCAATCCTGTTCGCTTTGCTACTTTATCGAACCGATTTTCACTAGGATTGTCGTAATCCGCTTCTCTTTGCTACCTTTCAAACCAGGTCTCCACTCACAACGTCGCAACCCGGTTCTCTTTGCTACCTTTCTAACCCGGCCTCCACTCACAACGTCGTAATCCGCTTCTCTTTGCTACCTTTCAAACCAGGTCTCCACTCACAACGTCGCAATCTAGTTCACTTTGCTACCTTTCTAACCCGGTCTCCACTCACAACGTCGCAACCCGCTTCTCTTTGCTACCTTTCTAACCCCATCTCCACTCACAACGTCTCAATCCGCCTTTTTTTACTACCTTACCGACTCCATCTCAACCTGCAACGTCGCAATCCGCCACGCGGCTCTACCTTCATCCAACTTATCATCGCCAATTCTCATAGTGAATGACTTCAGTTACTTTGAAAGCTCTTTCCTACCGAAAAAAAACCTGCCTAAAGAAAGGCAGGCTTAGATTTTCACTGGTGTTATTAGTTCATAGCCGCATGCAAGGATTGCACTTTCAGCTAAAACCATTAGCGAATCTATATATCGGTTATCTAATTTCAAGTCTTTATTTACAATTGAAAGCTCTGTACAGCCCAAGATAATTTTGTCGCAATCTAATTGCAACATGGCTTGTTCAATCACGTGCCATTGATGCTCAGAAACTTCTTTTCCAGCCTTTACATAATCATATATAACAGACATTACTTGATGCTGAATGACCATATCTGGAACAACAGGTTCGATATCTTGCTCGATTAGCGCTTGTTGATACACACCAGAAGCAAGAGTTCCATCTGTCGCTAGAACGCCAACTCGTTTTGCTCCAGTAGAAGCAGCTCTTTTGGCAGTTTCACGAATCATATGAAGCACGGGAACTGGAGAAGCTGATTGTAAATCCTCATAAAAGGTATGGGCAGTATTGCAGGGAATACAAATCAAGTCCGCGCCGGCATCTGCCAATTTTACTGCATCCTTTACTAAATAAGGTACTGGATTTTCCTTAGTTTGGTCTAGGATATAAGCTGTACGATCTGGAATCGAAGTATCATTATCTATGATTGTATGGACATGTTCCTGATCTTTGGTGGCACTCGTTCGGCGGACAATCATCTCGCCGATAAACATTGTCGCTAACGGACCGACACCACCGATAATACCTAATGTTTTTCTCATTCTTCCAAACCTTTTTTATTAAAATATTTTTTATATTTACGATAGTAATTTAAATTATTTAGAGTTATTTTAACCCAACGCTTCGGATTCATGTCCTCATTATAGAATAATGAGTTTGTCCATTTTCCTTGACGGATTAAGCTTTTTGCTTCGATTTTCATTTTTCCATTTGAAGCATATTTAAATAAAACGCCTTTTGGAATAATCATCCACAGATGCTTATTATCTGCATAAGTTAATTCTTGTTTAATGTTCAACATACGATCATCTGCTACGTATTTCATTAAGTTATAGCCAGCTGCAGTTACAAAATAGCTAGAACGACCGTTGCGAAGATTGATTTCGAATAGCTTGTACTCTCCATCACGCGCATCGTATTTCATATCGAAGTTGGCAAAGCCAGTGTAGCCGATATCCTCCAAGAAGTGACGCACTTTATCCATCAGCTTTTCATCATAAGTTGTAATGATTGCCGCGTAGCTACCAATACCATCAGGTGAATGCTCTTCAAGGATTGGATTTCCTAGACACATTAACTTCACTTTACCGTCTTGGCCAACATAGGCATTTAGAACACGCATATAGGAATCGTCACCCGGGATAAATTCCTGAACAATCATCGTATCCTGATAACTAGATGCGTAAATCGCTTTTAAAATAGCTGTTTTTTCAGCTTCATCATTGGCTACAAACACTTTCTTTTTACCTGGGAAGCTACAAGCCCAATAAGCAACTGAGTTTGATGCCTTTAAGATGATTGGATATTCAAATGGCGGTGTGAAATCGTGGTAGTTTTCAGCAGTCACTGTTGTTGTCCCAGGATATTTGAAGTCATACTTCTCACACATTTTATAGAAGTTTTCCTTTAATAGAATTTGATCCATTAAAGTTTCGTCAATATAAGGCACTGTGAAGTACTTTTCAAGTTCTGGTTTATTTTTAATAATTAGCTTTGCATAGTCATCCCCACAAGCTAATAGTAATAATTTTTTATCTGGATATTGTTTTGCGATTTTTTCTAGTGCAGGTACGAAAACCTCCTGCTCGTTCAAATTTGCTATTGCTTGGAAATTTAAAATACGGCTATCTTGAGTGGCTGTTAAATGTGAGCGACCAAGTACAAGTGGTTTTAAGCCATAAGCTTCGTAAAATGCACGAGCCATGCCGTACGCGTTCATATCAGAGCCTAATAATATCGGTAAAAATGGTTGTTCCATTATCTTTCATCTCACTTTAATTGTTATAGTATTTAAGAGATTCTATGTACACAAATTATAATCGTACATTCAAATTAAGCTTGAAAAATTATGTTAATTTTATCAGTCTAAATGTTAGTTTAACACATTTTTCTAATATGTTAATATGCATCCTTACCTAAAAATCTCTTCTTAATATTCCTGTAAAATATGAAAAAAAGAATCCTAAATTGAACAATTTGATAATTTTCTGCACTTCTTAGATATTGGGCATTGTCGTAAAACACTTCTTTAAAAATAATGTCCTCTATATTTTACCCAATTCGCTAGCTTTTCAACTTGAATTTATATAAGTTTATACGTTAAAAAAGACTTAAAAGTTCCATTTACGGAAGCTTCTAAGTCTATTAATCACTTTATTATACTGATTCGATTACTAGTGCAATACCTTGACCTCCGCCGATGCAAAGGCTTGCTACTGCGTATTTTCCCCCACGACGCTTTAATTCGTAGCTGCTTGCTAATGCGATTCGTGTACCACTTGCACCAACAGGATGTCCTAATGCAATCGCTCCACCGTTTACGTTTGTTATTTCTCGGTTTAGACCCAGCTCCTTTTCAACAGCTAGGTACTGTGCAGCGAATGCTTCGTTTACCTCAACTAAATCCATATCATCAATTGTTAGATCTGCTTTTTGTAATGCTTGCTTTATGGCAGGCACCGGCCCTATTCCCATTATTGTAGGGTCTACTCCAGCTACTCCCCATGAAACGATTCTAGCAATTGGTTTCAGATTATTTTCCTGCACGAATTTTTCGCTTGCGATTACTGCTGAAGCAGCCCCATCATTAATCCCTGAAGCATTTCCAGCAGTTACAGAGCCATCCTTTTTAAAGGCTGGTCGTAATTTGGCTAAGCCTTCAACATTACTAGTTTCTTTTATATGCTCATCCACTTCAATTGTGATTTCACCTTTTCGTGTTTTAACTGAAACAGGGACAATTTCTTCTTTAAAGTATCCAGCTTCTTGAGCTTGAGCTGCTCTATGATGGGATTGTACAGCAAATTCATCCTGTTCTTGACGAGAGATATCATAAACTTCCGCTAATTTTTCTGCTGTCATCCCCATACCAGATCCAGTATATTGATCAGTTAAAGTAGCCTGCAGCATATCAATGAATTGCAGATTTCCCATTTTAGCTCCATTAAAACGTTGATCAAAATTCGAGTATGGCGATTGAGACATATTTTCAGCCCCACCTGCTAGCACGACATCTGCTTCTCCAAGTAAAATCTGCTGTGCTGCTGTTACGATAGATTGCATACCAGAGCCACATAGTCGATTTAAAGTTAAAGCAGGGACTTCCTTTGGTACACCTGCCTTTAACCCGATATGACGTGCTAAATAAGCTGCATTTACATTACTTGCAATTACACCCCCATAAACTACATGATCCACTTGCTCTGGCGCTACATTCGCTCTCTTTAATGCTTCAATCGCTGTTTGTGTGCCAAGCTCCACTGCATCCACTGCTGCAAATGAACCGCCGAATGCTGTAAAAGCAGTTCGTGCCCCATCTACTATATATACATTCTCCACTTCTTATCCCCCTTAAATTATTGCGCCGTCTCACTTACCTGAGGTCGAAGTGTATGCTTTAACACCTTACCAGAGGCATTACGCGGCAATTCCTTCAAAAACTCTACTTCCATAGGAATCTTATATTTTGCTAATTGTGTTCCGCAATATGTTAGAACCTCTTCTTCTGTTAGCGCTTGATTTTCTTTAGCCACTACAAAGGCTTTCGGGACTTCTCCATATACCTCGTGAGGAATCCCAACAACTGCTGCCTCTAATACTTGCGGTATTTGATATAACACTTCCTCAACCTCTATCGGATAAATATTCTCGCCGCCTCGAATGATCATATCCTTCTTTCGATCAACGATATATAAAAAGCCTTCATCATCGAATTTTCCTAAGTCGCCTGAGTACAACCAACCATTTTGAATCGTCCTCGAAGTTTCTTCAGGATTACGTAGATATCCCTTCATTACTTGTGGTCCCTTTACACAAATTTCTCCTACTTCACCTAGAGGTACTTCCTCTCCTGAAGCATCTACTAATTTGATTTCCGTACGTGGCAAAGGTCTTCCAACTGATCCGATTTTCTTTAAAGCGTCCTGATCTGTTAAAGAGGATGCAGCAGGTGAATTCTCTGTCTGCCCGTAGCAATTTTGAACCTTTACCTTTGGGAATGTATCTTTTAAGCGCTTTACTAATTCATATGGCATTGGCGCTGCACCATAAACAAACATTCTTAAATGCTCAAAGTTATAGCTCTTAATCTCAGGTTTATTTAATAGAAGCGTATACATGGCAGGCACTCCAAAGAATATAGTAGCCCTTGTCTGAACGATATTTTTCAAGGTACGATCAGGCGAAAAAGCTTCTTCAATAACAATTGCCCCACCTTGGTACATGGTTGGTACCGCAAATACATGACTTCCCGCACAATGGAACAGCGGCGTACAAATATACATACGATCATTATTTGTCATTTTCATTGATTCAGACCAAATTTCTGCTGTCTCATATACATTTCTATGGGATAACTGCACCCCTTTTGGTTTTCCTGTTGTACCAGATGTATACATAACTACCGCTGTATCATTTGGTTCTAATGACAACGGCTTGAATTCAGCTGTATCCTGATTAAGGATGTCACGAATTTTTGCTACATTGATTTTTTCTATGAAGCTGTGAGTAGAATCGGCTATTGTTTGTTCAATTTTTTCATCAAAGAATAATAGCTTAGCTTCAGAATGGGAGAAAATATACTCTACTTCTGGTGAAGCAAGCTTTGTGTTTACTGGCATTATCGTAAGTCCCGCCAATTGTACGCCATAGTAAACAGCCATAAATAAATCAGAGTTCAGCATAAATTGAGCAACAATATCCCCTTTTTGATAGCCCTGTTGCTGTAAGTACGCTGCAATTTTTTGTGCATTATTATAAAGCTCACGATATGACCACTCATTGTCCTCAAAAGCGATTGCTAGTGCGTCTGGTGTTCTCGTTGCATGCTGCTTTAAAACATTTAATATAAACATACACATCCCCCTTATTTATGGTGTTATAATCTAATCCCCTTGAAAAACTACTTAATTAAAACTCCATTTATTTTAAAATCTCTTTTGCAATAATCCCCTTCATGATTTCTGTTGTTCCTGCGTAAATTGCCGCAACAGGAATATCCCTGAATCGTCTAGCAATCTCATACTCTTCCATATAGCCATAGCCTCCATGAAGCTGAAGACAGTCTGTAGCTACACGCTTAGCCATTTCGCTAATCCACCACTTAGCCATCGATACTTCTTTGACAATTTTTTCACCAGCAATATGTTTTGCAACAAGATTATTAATATAATTTCGACCAATATCTATTTCAGTAGCCATCTCTGCTAATTTAAATTGAGTATTTTGAAAGTCTGCAATGGTATGGTTAAAAGCTTTTCTAGTTTTGACATACTCTTTTGTAATTCGGAACATTTCTTCTGCTTCTATCTGTACCTCGATTGCAACCAGTAGCCTTTCCTGCTGCAGCTTCTCCATTAAATAGTAAAAGCCTCTACCTTCCTCACCAAGTAGATTTGCTGCAGGCACTTTCGCATCTTCAAAAATCAGTTCACCTGTATCAGAGGAATGCATCCCAATTTTGTTTAGTTTCTTCCCTCTTTTAAAACCAGGAGTCCCACTTTCCACTACAATTAAACTGATTCCGCGATGAGCTGGTTTTGCATTTGGGTCTGTTTTACAAACTACTACAACATAATCTGCATTGATGCCATTCGTAATAAAGGTTTTCTCACCGTTCAGAATATAATAATCGCCCTCTTTACGAGCAGTTGTCCGAATACCTGCTAAATCAGACCCAGCGCCAGGCTCAGTCATAGCTATTGCAGAAATATACTCGCCACTTACACTTTTAGGTAGCCACTTTTGTTTTTGCTCTTCTGTTCCATACTCTTCGATATATGGTACAACGATATCTGAATGCAGCACGATTCCACTCGCCGGTCCAGCACCAACACGTTCTAGCTCTTCTCCTAGAATCATAGAGTAACCAAAATCGAGACCTAAACCACCATAGGATTCACTAACCATTGGACATAGGAAGCCGTTTCCCCCTAACTTCCTCCAAAAATCCCTAGGCACTTCTTTATGTAACTCCCATTCGTCAAAGAAAGGATACGCATCCTTTTCTAGCATTTTCCGTAAAGCAACTCGAAACATTTCATGCTCATCTGTAAAGATATCCCCTAACATAAAAAATCCTCCATCCAGAACTTAGAATTTTCTGAAAATATAACTAGATTTTAACAATCACAAACATAATTATCAATAAAATACTGTTGGTTTTTTTGTTTTTAATAGAATTTTCAAGCTTCAAGTAGAAAAAATATGGTTTTTACGTTGCGTGATATCGCCCCTCCCAGACTTTAAACTCTTTTGCTCCTCTGCCATTGTCCGAACCGCAACCGATTTTTAATTTCATTAAGCACCTTACTTCTAAATCTAAATAATAAAAAAGCTATCCAAGCATCCATCACTTGAATAGCACTATTATTATAATTAGGCATTAGCCTAATTATGTCTTTTTTCGTCAGGGGATTCTTTTCTGAACACTTCTGTAATCAGCTCGTCATCCTCTGCTTTAACTCGCTTATTTAGCTCTTCTATTGGAATTGAATCAACGGTTTGCATATCCTCATGTAGGTCAAACAAACTAATATTATCTGAATCCACCATATCTGGTTTATCCTTGGCTGGTAAATCTGCAAACTCCTTTTTCGACTCGATTAATGACTCCCAATCCTTGTTCATCATTCACACACTCCTTTTGCTTTAGTGTGTGAATCGATTATCAAATTATTCTTCACTAAAAAATGGATTAGCATTACAATTCCTTAAAACTCAATATTAAACGCCTTTACAATAATTCCATCATCTAATGGAATAAAATCATTCTCTGGAACTCGTTTAAATCCAAGGCTCGTATATAGGTTCACTGCTGATTCCATGAAATCTGCTGTATGTAATCCCATTGATTTGTAGCCGTTGTTCTTAGAACGTTTCATACACTCCTGAACTAACGCTTTTGCAACACCTTTTCCTCTTGCTTTTGGAGAAACAGCAAGCATTCTTAGCTCCGGATGATTTAACTGCCCTTCAACTAGTCCTTTATATGCTTCGATTTCTGGAGAAAACAGTGCAACTGTTCCAACTAACTCTCCATCTAGTTCAGCTACCATTCGTTCGATTCCTGCTTGCTCCCCTTCATCAGAAAGAATCGATTGTTTTAAAGCATCCCAATGTGCCTCTGGTATTTTTTCTGCATGCTCTTCATATGACTGTAATCGTAATTCCTTAATCTTTTGGAGCTCTCCCTTTACTGCATCCCTTATTAACATTTCATTCTCCTTTTATTTGGATTTAATATTAAACAATCAGGAATTTCTCCTGTTTTCCACTTAACTCTTCACGGTTATGTGGTGTATTAATAATCGACATATCAGGACCCTTTGGTAATATATTAAGACTTTTTTGGTCATCGCTCGCGATATGATTCGATAGGTGATAGTGAACTTTAATTGCATTAAAGTCTGTTGTATCTCCAAAGCCTGGCGTTTGGTATAAGTCTCTTAAATACCCCCACAAATTCGGGAAATCTACAATTCGATTGCGATTTGCTTTAAAGGCAGCATAATAGGCTACATCAAAACGAACCAATGTGGCATAAAGTCGAACATCCGAATCTGTAATATAATCCCCATGTAAAAAACGGCTAGTCGCTAAACGTTTTTCCAGCTCATCTAATTGATTGAATAACGTATCATATGACTCTTCATAAGCTTCTTGAGAACGGGCAAATCCACATTTATAAACTCCATTATTTACTTCATGAAAAATCACATCATTTAAGGCATCGATTTCTTCACGTATGCTTTCAGGATACAATATTGGTGCATTTTCTTTATGCAACGGTGACCATACTGTTTCGAAATAATTCGTTAAACGGAAATAATCATTATTTACAACCTTTTTCTCTTTGATGTCTACCATAGCTGGAACTGTAGGACGGCCCTCGTAGCCAGGGTCTGCATTCAAATACACTTCACTTATATATTGAACCTCTAATACAGGATCTTTATTTCCCTCATCTAAAGAAAACTCCCAGTCTACACGCGGGATATTTGGACGCATTGGACTAGCTGTTCCTAAACTGATAACCTCTTCTAAACCAAGCACTCTACGGACAATCACAGAGCGATGTGCCCACGGACACACAGGTGACCATAACAGACGATAACGCCCTGCCTCTATTGGTAATTCTCCTGGATTATTTCCAAACGGTGTTGTAAAACGATTTTTTTGACGATTGAATTTACCGCTTTGGTCTACTTCTAACGGTTTTTCTTTTTTTAGATTGCCCATTATGTATCACCTATTCTTTCTTCTTTGTCTACAAATTTTAATATGTAAATATTCTGATTACAATTTATTTGATTTCAATTAATCGGTGACCTTATACTGCTAAGGTCACCTTTAACCTTAATGTGGATGTTGAGTTTGTTTTTTTACTTCATCTATATTTGTATCACTAAACATTTTCGTATTTTTACCACCAGTACTTGCAAGGTATTCCATTACTTCTTTATAGGACATACCAGATGCGGCATTTTTTCTTTTTACCTCTTCGATATCTGTTCCAGAAACTGTGTATTGGTTCTGTTCACTTTGCATGATTAGGCTCCTTCCCATGTATAAAAGAATATATTTTGTACAAATTAGAAAAAAATCTAAGAAAAACGCCCCTAATATAGAGGCGCTTTATAAAATCATTTTTTAAAATTTATTCTTACCTTGTTCAGCTTGTTGGTTCTGGCGTTTTACTTCTGCAATATCTGTACCAGTAACTGTTTTGCCTGCTGAAGGCTGCTGAGAAGGAACATTAAATGGCCCTGCTTCCTGAGCAATTTCTTCTTTTACCTTTTGAATGTCAGTGCCAGAAGCTGTTTTTCCTCCAAATGATTGGGATGATGCTGAAGAGAATTGGCCACTACCAAATGGACCCGCCTCCTGTGCGATCTCCTCTCGAACCTTCTGGATATCTGTACCTGATGCTGTTTTCCCTCCAAAAGACTGGGGGGCTGGACTTTGCGAAAAAGGCTTGTTAAAAGGACCCGCCTCTTGTGCAATTTCTTCTCTTACCTTTTGTGGGTTAGTACCAAAAGCTTGTGCCCCTGAAGAACCCTGTGCATTTTGTCGCTTTACTTCCTCAATATCAGTACCAGCAGATGTGAAACGTTTACCATTATTCTTTTCCATGTCAAAAACACCTCCAAAATGTTATGCCTTTATCATGTCAAAGTAAAGACGATATTATGAGTGCAATAATTTTATTTCTTTTAGTATAAATTCGTATCTATCGTAAGTATCACTAATCACCTGGGTATTTTCTTTTTTATAAAACTACATTAAAATTAAAGTAATAAATTTCCATGTGTGAAGGTGAAGAAATGAGATATGCTCTATTGGGGGATTTGCACTCAAGTATTGAAGACACAAAAGCTGTATTACAACATATACAAGAAATTGCACCCGATTCCAAAATAATCGGATTAGGAGATCTATTTGAATGTACGATTGGCAAGAAAAAAGCCTTAACCATTTCTAATGCCCCATTAAATGCGGCAGCAATCATTGAAGAGGAATTTGAAGATCTCTTAACATTTCCGTCAATTCGGGGAAATCAAGAGGAACGGATAACTAACGTTACTGGTATCAAAAGTTTTGCCGCATTACCTGAAAAAATAGTAATAGAAGGTGCCACATTAATACACGGTCATCAAATTGAGTGGGGCACACATTGGGAGCCCGTTAATATGTCTATGCTAGAAATTGACACCTCTCTTGTTTTCTTTGGTCATAGTCATCGAAGCGGTATTTATATGGACGTCAAAAAACTCCATGAGCCCATCCATTTTGGACAAGCTATTTCATTATCAAATGATGCTTATTGGGTTAATGTCGGTTCTGTTGTAGACAATAGAGAATGGGTTTTATACGATAGTGATAATCGTTCCGTTACTTTTATGAAGATAACTCAATAGATAGAAGGTTAAATAAGAGAGCACCTATTTACATTAGGTGTTTTTATTATTGTTTTTTCTAATGAATTCTTTTCTTTCAATTTCTCTGCTCTTCCATTTTATTTATAACTACCCTCTTAAATCGTTATTTTCTGCTTGATGCTTTCATAAAATGGTGCATGTCCAGTATTGTGAGGAGAATTGCATGCTATTTGTTAAGAAAGGCTTAGCAATCATTGTAGGAAGTATCTTTTTGTCCTTGGGTATCAATGTTTTTTTAACCCCCTATGAAATTTTAGACGGTGGAATCATTGGGCTTTCATTAATTATTTATTATTTGTTCAAGCTCAAAATTGGGTTAATGATTATTGTGTTAAGTATTCCGATTTTTGTCCTTGCTTGGTTTAAATATAAACCCTATTTCTTTAATAGTAAAATGTACCCTATAAGATGGACACTTTAAAAAAAGTCCTTCTTGTAGGGTACTTTTGTTTATAATGAGAAAAAAGATGTTGGAGCGGAATTAGAATGACGAAAAGATTATTAACGAAAAAAGAACAAGAACTGCTAAAAAGAAACCCTTATGTAAAGTCAGTCAGCGAGAAAGCGATTACCTATACCGACGAATTCAAACGTCATTTTATTGCAGAAAATGAACAGGGGAAGCTACCTAGAGATATCTTCGAGGAAGCTGGCTTAAGTGTGGACTTAATTGGAATGGATCGTATTAAAACAGCGGGGAAACGCTGGCGTGCAGCCTATCGTAATTCTGGCATTGTAGGTTTACAAGATACTCGTAAAATGAATTCCGGCCGACCTTCTGAACGGAAATTAACCCCAGAAGAAAAAATCGCCCGTTTAGAAGCGAAAAACCAGTTATTACGTGCAGAAAATGAACTACTAAAAAAGCTCGATCTACTCGAAAGGCAGATGTTGAAGAAGAAATTACAATCGAAACGAAACTAAAATTTGAATTAATCCACCAGACGCTTCAAAAGTATAAACTAAAGCGTATGGTGAGCTATCTATGTAAGGTAATGGGTGTGTCTCGTTCAGGGTTCTATCATCATTTTGATGAAAAATCAGCGCAAAATCGCGCCAAACAAGATGAAGCAGATGAAGTGGTGAAAGACATCATTTTAAAGGCGTATCATTTCCGAGGACGTAAAAAGGGAGCACGCCAAATTAAAATGACGCTTCAAAGCCAATATAGCATCACCTATAACTTAAAGCGGATTCGCCGCATTATGAAGAAATTTAACATCATCTGTCCAATTCGCAAGGCAAATCCTTATCGAAGAATGGTCAAAGCGACGAAAGAACACCGCATTTATGCGAACGAATTAAAACGCAAATTTAAACAAGGTATAGTGGGTAAAGTGTTATTGACAGACATCACATATTTGCCATATCGAAACGGCAAACGTGCATATTTATCAACGATTAAGGACGCTGAAACGAACGAAATTCTAGCTTATGAAGTGTCATCTTCTTTACACTTGGACATCGCTCTGAATACGTTGAAGAAATTAAAAAAACATTCGCATTTAGCAGAAGATGCCTTTATCCATTCCGATCAGGGTTTCCATTATACAAGCCCGATTTACCAGGCATTGGTGAAGAAAATGGGTTTAGGTCAGTCTATGTCACGGCGAGGAAACTGTTGGGATAATGCGCCTCAAGAATCATTCTTTGGGCATTTAAAAGATGAAACAAACTTTAGCAATTGTGAAACGCTTGAAGAAGTAAAACGTGAAATCAAAAGTTACATGACCTATTACAATCATTATCGTGGGCAATGGAATTTAAAAAAGCTGCCGCCTGCAAAATACAGACAGCAGCTTCAACAAGTTGCCTAGGCTCTTTTTCAAAATGTCCTTTACAAAGGGTACACTTTATAGCTTACACGGGTTACTTATTTCCTCTGTGATGATTGACCTTTTTAAGCCGTTGCGGACCTTGCTCCACATTGATCCTATGATTAGCTCCGTAATAGGTGGCATTTTTGTTGGGATTGGTATCGGCCTTATGCTGCGCTTTGAAACAAGTACTGGTGGCACAGACTTATTAGCTCAATTCATCTCAGACAAATTACTCATTAATGTAGGTATTGTCATTTTCGTCATAGACGCAGCCGTTGTTTGTTTAGGTGGAATCTTCATTTCACAGAAAACCTTACTTTTATCAATTGTCACCATTCTTTGTGTAGGTATAACGACCAGTGTACTAACAAAGCGCCATACATAATTTCTTTAAAAGCAAAAGCCGCCTTAAACCTTAAGGCGGCTCTTGTTCATGTTAATTTTTCAACACTCTTCCTTTTTAAAAAGGATAATTTAGTTTCTGAAATCATAATGGCACAAAGAATTAAAACAGCACCAACGACCATTCTTGTTGTTAAAAATTCACTTAAAAGAATTACCGAGAAAATCATTCCCCATAAGGCTTCAGTTGAAAGGATAATTGCTGTTTTTGTTTCATTTGTAAACTTTTGTGCAATCGTTTGGAATAGATACGCTAGCGTTGTTGAGAAAATAGCTAAATATAAAATGGATGATACAGCCTCAACTTCAAACGAAAAGCTTACCTCTCCCTTGAAAATTACAACAATCCACGAAAAAATTGCCGCAAAAAACATTTGTACGATCGTCAGTGTGATTGGATCTTCATCCTTTACATATTTGGCAGTATAAAAAATTTGATAGGCAAAGGCCACTGCACAAGCAAGTGTTAAAATATCCCCTACATTTATATCAGTTGAAAATTGAAGGGATAAAAAACCAATACCTACAATTGCTAAAATAGCTCCAGTTAATTCAAATTTATCGATTTTTCTTTTATAGGCGAAAAAGGCAATAAAAGGAACAATAACTACATTAATAGCTGTTAAAAAGGCATTTTTTGAAGGAGTTGTATACTGTAGCCCTACTGTTTGTAATGCAAAGGCTAAATATAGAAAGAATCCTAACACCAAGCCTTTTAGAATAATCCCCTTATTTAACACCTTTAATTTTTTATAAAAAATTAAACTTAACACAAGAAATCCTATTAAAAATCTACCTGCTAGAATCTGAAAGGGCGTGTAATGCTCAAGAGCAATTGCACTTACTACAAAGCCACTTCCCCAAATAATTGCTGTAATACACAGCATAATTTCACCAATATACTTTCGCATTACTGCCTCCCATATTATGTATGCTAGTATAATAATATATGATAATTAGAAAATTATAAATCTTTAATAGTAAACAGTTATTAGTTCGAATAGCTGTACAAAATTGTAAATTCAACATAGCTTTTTTCATTTAAAAATGTTCGCTTCTGCCATTGAAACTGCTTTTGTTATTATCTCTTTAGGATTTAATATTACCTTTCCATGGCCTGTTGCAAGAAGCTTTGGTGATAGCTGTTGAATTTTCTTGGCACTATTAAAGGATTGCTCTTTATTCCATGTTCCAAATGCTGGAAATGGAAATAGCGGTACAAGTTGACCACTTACAGCAACTTTCCCTTGGGTTTGAAAAGCATCTCCTACGATGACAGATTGATCTTTGTTATTCCAAAGAGAAATTGAACCCGGTGTATGACCAGGTGTTTCTATTACTTCAAGGGAACTAACCATATCCCCCTCTTTCAAATAGATTTCCGGCGTTAACTTTAAGTCTTTTGGTACTCCGCCTTTTATGGGTGTTTGTGGTTCTCCTTCATCTAACGATGTATCTCCTTGTAATAATCGACTATCTCGGATAGAAATCGCAACTTGTGCTTCAGGGAAAATTCTCTTAATATGTTTTAACGAACCAATATGATCGCCATGGGCATGTGTTAAAACAATCTTTTCGAGTGGCTTATTTAACTCTTTAATCAATTTTACAATTCCCGAAAAACTTGCAGGCATTCCTGCATCGATTAATACTAAATGTTTTTCTTCTTCAACAATATAACAATTTACAGGAAAGAACTTTGGCCACAGGGTTAACTGGTACAAATTATTAAATTTCGTAATTCTCAAACTCTTCCTCCTTAACCGTATATATAGATATTATAAAAGAAACGGACTACAAATATTGTAAATTATTTGTAATCCGTTTAAAGTACCTATTCATATTTTTTAAGTCCACCCTTTAATGGCAACGTCTTGGATTTTGCGTTCATGCTCATGTCTTTTAATAATTACACTAATTTTTTGATACCATTTCGAGCATTCCTTAAAAATGTCCTTATACTCATCTAGCTCTTTTGGAATTTCTTGTTCATTATCTAAAAAGACATATTCCGCAATAGGGTCTGATAAATCATCTACCACTATTTTAAGTATGAGCTTTTTAACCTCCTTTGCTTTTTCTTTCTTCTCAGGTAATTCGTCCATCTCATTTACATGGACATCTACCTTTGCTCCCCCATCTATTAGGGACCAACCATGGACACCGCCCTTTGATGTAAGAGCAACATTAGTTCCATCCTCGACAATTGCTATTTCATAGAGCTCATCAAAATCGAACTCCTTCTTATCAAAATCATCATCAGTATGTTCTCTTTCTAAAATTCTTAAAGTATTGGAGTATTCATCAAGCATTAAGGCACTCAAATAATCAGGAGAAATAATATAGCGAGTATGAGGGTGCTGTTCAACTTTTTGAACCGTTTCATTTAATAATGCTTCACTCCGTTTTTTTACATCCTTATTCAACTCATAAAGCCACCACGCACCTAAAACTATTGCAACGATTAAATATAGTGTACTTCCTGATTTAAATGCTAAAAAAAGATAGACAACTTCTAATAATAATAAAAATAATTGAAACAACCTACTCACCCCTTTTAAATAGTTTTGTAGTCAAAAAAACAAAGCTCTATTACCTAAACAAGTGAAACGATGGTTCGTCTCTCAAAACTACTTATATAAGTTTCTAGTAGTTATAAAATATTATTCGAGAAGTTCTCTTTTCATTCTCATTTTTAATAGTTTTTATATAGAATTTATATTTTCTTCAAATTCAAATCTGTGCTTTATAACTTTTCGTATAGTTCAACTTGCAACTACCTATACTTATATTTAGTAAATGTTGTTGAAAAGAGGGGTCATTTTGTCTGTTAGTAAAAGTACACTTTCTATTTTTGCTTTAGGTGGTATTAATGAAATCGGCAAAAATATGTATGTTATTGAATCTGAGAAGGATTTAGTTATCGTTGACTGTGGTGCTAAATTTGCAGATGAGTCGCTACTAGGAATTAATTTAATCATTCCTGATGTTTCCTATTTACAAGAAAACAAACATAAAATTCGTGGACTAGTTGTAACACACGGTCATGAGGATCACATTGGTGGGATTCCCTACTTCCTGAAAAAATTAAATATCCCAATCTACGCAACCAGGTTTACGCTTGGTTTAATCGAGCTAAAGCTACGGGAGCATAAAATTTTACGTGAATCTACTTTGGTTGAAATTCACTCAGAATCCAAATTAGATTTTGGTGAGATTAAAGCTAGTTTCTTCAGAACAAGTCATAGTATTCCGGACTGTTTAGGAATTGTTTTCGATACCCCTGAAGGAAAGGTTGTTCATACTGGTGACTTTAAATTTGATTTAACACCTGTTAACGACCAATATTCTGATATTCATAAAATGGCGAAGATTGGTGAAGAAGGCGTACTTACTCTTATTTCTGAAAGTACAAATGCAGAGCGACCAGGCTCAACACCATCTGAAAGTAAGGTCGGCTCACATATCGAGGAAGCCTTCTTAAACGCTACAGGAAAAATAATTATTTCGACCTTTGCTTCAAACGTGAACCGTGTACAACAAATCGTTCATGCAACGATTAAAACAAACCGAAAATTAGCCTTATTAGGCCGTAGTATGGTGAATGTTGTGAAGGTGGCTAAGGAACGAGGATATGTTGAAATTCCTGATTGGATGCTTATTGATGCTAGGGATGTGAAACAATATCCTCCTGATCGCGTAGTAGTTCTATGTACAGGAAGCCAAGGTGAACCATTAGCCGCCCTATCAAAACTATCCACCAATAATAATCGAGATGTTCGTGTGTTACCTGATGACACGGTGATTTTTGCAGCTTCACCTATTCCTGGCAATGAAAAAGGAGTTTCGAGAATTGTTGATAATCTGTTCCAATTAGGAGCAAAGGTTATTTATGGTTCTTCAAGCATCACGGGAATGCATGTATCAGGACATGGTTATCAAGAAGATTTAAAGCTTATGCTTACATTGATGAAGCCAAAATACTTTATCCCAATTCATGGCGAATACCGTATGCTTCATATACACCGATTACTTGCAGAGGCTGTAGGGGTTGAGCGTAATAATACCTTCATTATCAAAAATGGTGATGTGGTTGATATTCGTGACGGTGAAGCTCGTCAAACTCGTAAAGTAACAGCTGGAGATACTTACGTAGATAATGTTGGTGACGATGAAATTGTTGAAATTGTTCTTCGTGACCGTAAGCATCTTTCTGAAGAAGGTATGCTAGTTATCGTTGTTACAATTAGTAAATCAGACGGTAAGAGAATCTCAGATCCGGATTGTATTTCTCGAGGATTTGTCTATGCAAGGGACTCTGAAGGGTTATTACAAAATATTACTGAAGTTGTAAAAAGAACGATAGACCCATTTAAAGATCCTAATATTATGGGTATGAAGCGAGCTATAAAAAAAGAATTGGGCATTTTCTTATTTGAAAAAACAAAGAAAAAGCCAATGATTCTTCCAATTATTATTGCTATTTAATAAAAAGGGCCAATTGTTCCGTATTTATTACGTAACTATTGGCCTTTCGTATTTATTTATTCATTTATATCATTATGTGTAGAAAAGTGAGGAAGATTCGGATTAGGAATTTGACCAAGAGCTTTAGGATCTTCTAAGTAAACAAATTCACCTGAACCATCCTGCGCGGCTCCTTTAGCCCAGCGTCCATCACTAGATTGTGTCCCTTCAGATAAGTTCCAGAACTCATAAGCATGAGGTTGTGCCTCTAATTCCGCCTCTGGTGGGAATGATGCTGGCGCCACAATACCATGCTTTTCCTCTAATTCTGAAATGGCTGCCATCCATTGGTATTGGTGGTAGCGATCTCGTGCTAACATCTTACGGAAAACCGCACGCACGCTTTCGTCAGTTGTCATTTCATATACACGTGATACCTGTAATCGTCCTTGAGATTCGGCATGTAAATTAGAACGGAAATCTGCAAGTAAATTCCCACTCGCAACGATATATCCCGAATTCCAAGGAACCCCATTTGAATCTCTAGGTGTAGCTCCTAAACCACTCACTATTAAATGCTGAGGATTTGTACCACCAAGGATTGCAGCAATCATCGGGTCCTTTGCAGCCTCAATTTGTTCTGCTGGGGAGATACCATCTAGCAATTGACTAATAAGGTTACACAGCATTTCAACATGTCCAATTTCTTCAGTACCGATATCCATTAACATATCCTTGTACTTCTCTTCCCCACGGCAGTTAAAGCCTTGGAAAAGGTATTGCATCATAACACTCATTTCACCAAATTGCCCGCCAAGCAATTCTTGAACCTGTCTTGCTAATAGTGCATCTGGACGTTCAACCTTCACTTCAAACTGCAGTTCTTTTTGATGTCGAAACATTGATAACCTCCTGAGTATGATTAAATTTTACTTCGAAAAACATTAATCGAAGCTAATAATCATTATCACCAAAGTTCACTTTTTAAACACAAAAAATATTATTTCTTAAGAATACTTTTAATTTATATGGGGAATTATAGTAGCGGTTATTTCTAAATTTATAGGGATAAATTTAACTTAATCCAGATAGTGAATCGAAAGGATGATACCCATGGAAAAAGACCCTTCAAACAAAGGGAAATTTGACACAAATTATGAAGATGATGCAACATTAACCAACAGACAAGGCCATCCGATCACAAATAATCAAAATATCCGTACAGTAGGAAATCGTGGTCCTGCTACTTTAGAAAATTATGATTTCATCGAAAAGATTAGTCATTTCGATCGTGAAAAAGTACCTGAGCGTATTGTGCATGCTCGTGGTTCTGGTGCACATGGATACTTTGAAGCATACGGTACAGTTGGCGATGACCCTGCTTCAAAATATACTCGAGCAAAATTATTCCAGGAAAAAGGAAAACAAACTCCAGTATTCGTTCGTTTCTCATCAGTAGTACATGGTTTGCACTCTCCTGAGACACTACGTGATCCACGCGGGTTCGCTGTAAAATTTTATACAGAAGACGGAAACTGGGATTTAGTTGGTAACAACTTAAAAATCTTCTTTATCCGTGATGCTATGAAGTTCCCAGATATGATTCATGCCTTCCGCCCAGACCCAGTAACAAATATTCAGGATGCTCGTCGTTTCTTTGACTTCTGTGCAAATTCTCCTGAGTCTTTCCATATGGTTACATTTGTTTACTCGCCATGGGGTATTCCTGCAAACTATCGAATGATGCAGGGTTCTGGAGTTAACACCTATAAATGGGTAAACCAAGAAGGTAAAGCCGTTCTAGTAAAATACCACTGGGAGCCCAAGCAAGGTATCAAAAACTTAACTACCAAAGAAGCTGAAGAGATTCAAGGTAAAAACTTCAACCATGCTACACAGGATTTATATGAAGCAATTGAAAAAGGCGATTATCCTGAATGGGAGCTACTCGTTCAAATTATGGAGGATGGCCCACATCCTGAGCTAGATTTTGACCCACTGGATGATACAAAATTATGGCCAAATGATCAGTTCCCATGGCTGCCAGTTGGACGCATGGTATTAAATAAAAATCCTGAAAACTTCTTTAACGAAGTAGAACAGGTTGCGTTTGGTACTGGGGTACTTGTTGATGGATTAGATTTCTCTGACGATAAAATGCTACAAGGTCGTACATTCTCTTACTCAGATACGCAACGTTACCGCGTAGGAGCGAACTATCTACAATTGCCAATCAACGCTGCCAAAAAACGTGTTGCAACAAACCAAGAGGGTGGCCAATTACGTTATTATAACGATAAAGCTCCTGGTCAAAATCCTCATATTAACTATGAACCTTCTAGTATGGGTGGTTTAAAAGAAGCTGAGCAGGCTGGAAAAGAGCATACGCCTCAAGTGGAAGGCAACTTAGTCCGTGAATCGATTGACCGTAACGATAATACAAAACAAGCCGGCGAAACTTATCGCAACTTCGAGCAATGGGAGAAGGACGAGCTCCTAAGCAACTTGGTGAACGATTTAGTTATTTGTCCAAAGGATATTCAAGATAAAATGATTGCCCTTGCAGAACAAGCCGACGAAGAATATGGCCGCCGCTTACGTGAAGGCATCGTTGCAAAAACAGAAGAAATGAAAAAAGAAGATCCAAACTTTAGTCCACATCCACTTGGTGCTAAAAATGCAGATAAAGCAGTGGATGACGCTGTAAACAAAGGACACGAAGCAGATCCTTATTAATGCATAGTCAAAAGCCCGTGAATAAACAAATTCACGGGCTTTTTATATGTGTTCGTCGAATCTTAACTGACTTTTGTTATTATAATGCCTTTCTATAATTCCTTTTCCCATCGTACGTATAAAGCACTGGTTTGTTTTCCACATAGGTTTCTATATGGACTGGGCGTCCCCATAGCTGATAGATATAAGGTAATACTTGTTCTAAGTAATGCGGATCTAATTCCATCCCCTCAAAACCATGCTTTAAGTACATCTCACCGTTTCGGAGGTAGTCCCCATTATCAACAACAATATATGGGAAGCCGCCATTTACACGCATAGATATAAGCTGATCTCGTACATTTCGATAATCCTTATCAGTAATCTTGTAATCAGTACCCTTTTTTTCGAACAAGTACATATCCTCTTGGTCGACTAGCTCTTTAGTTAAATAATTTCGGATAAAGGAAATATCAGATTCGATTTCACGTACTTCAAAGATTTTTTCCCTTCCCGAGCCAGGTTTCACCCCCATTTTAATCATTTCAGGTGTAGGGTTATCGTACCGTCTTTCGATATCCTCAAAAATTTTCAACCCTAAATAATATGGATTAATGGACGTCTTAGATGGCTGCACAACGCCCGCATTTAGTTTTGCATATTCAATCGTTTCATCTGTTGTAAGATTTAATTCTCTCATAATACGTTGGTGCCAATAAGATGCCCAGCCCTCATTCATTATTTTCGTTTCAAGCTGTGGCCAGAAATATAACATTTCCTCACGCATCATCGTTAAAATATCACGTTGCCACTCTTCAAGCTCACGACTATGCATTTCTATGAAAAGAAGAATATCCTTTTCAGGCTTCGGTGGGAACTTTTTCTTTTTATAGCGAACTGGCGACCTTGGTGCCTCTTTTTTGTCTAAATCCCATAGGTCATCATAAGGAGTTTTTGCTACAACAATTTCGTTCTCATCTAATTCATCCTCGTATTCTAGCAATTTCGGTCTTACTAAGGAAGGATCAATATGTTCTTGAATAGCTAAAATTGCATCTAAAAATTGTTCAACTTCTTCTTTTCCATAGAGACGCTCATAGCTAGCAATTCGATCTGCCGTTGCCGTCATACTTTCAACCATATCTCTTCTTGTATTAGAGAAGCGCACATTATTTTTGAAAAAATCACAGTGTGCTAAAACATGAGCGATAATGAGCTTATTTTGCGTTAATGTATTCGTATCGAGTAAGAATGCATAGCAAGGATTTGAGTTAATAACCAATTCATAAATTTGGCTCAAGCCTAAATCATATTGCAGCTTCATCTTATGAAATTGCTTTCCGAAGCTCCAGTGCGAAAAACGAGTCGGCATTCCATATGCACCAATAGTATAAATAATTTCTGCTGGGCAAATTTCATAATGCATTGGAAAGAAATCTAAGCCAAACCCTATGGCAATTTCATTTATATCCTCAATCGCTTTATGAAGTTCTTTTTCCACCTTTTCTCCCCCCAATAGAAAAACACGATTTTCACCAAAAGTGAATATCGATGTTTTTCGTATACTGATTTCGGTGTCAAACATGCTACAAATACTATTCCTTAAACAGTCGTCTCATCACGCTTTTGGAAGAAGCTTTTCAGTGTATCGTACACATCCTTCTTCTGCCTTAAGACATAATGACGGAACTTTGGATTATCAATTTTCTTAAACGTTGACATCAATGAGGAATACCGATTATTTGGGTTAACCTCACCATATCCGAACATACTAGACAGCTCAATAAGTTCATTTACCAGTCTTAAGCATTTCTCATTATCTGTTGAAAAGTTCTCGCCATCTGAGAAATGTACGGGGTAAATATTGTAACGAACCGGATTATATTTTTGCTCGATAAGCTCTAAGGCCTTGGAATAAGCTGATGAACAAATTGTTCCTCCACTTTCTCCCTTTGTGAAAAACTCTTCTTCCGTTACCACTTTTGCTTCTGTATGATGCGCGATAAATTCAATTTCAACAGTTTTGTACTTTGTACGTAAAAACCTAGTCATCCAGAAGAAAAAGCTTCTTGCACAGAATTTTTCAAAATTCCCCATAGAACCACTCGTATCCATCATGGCTAGCACAACGGCTTTGGTTTCAGGCTTCTGTACTTCATCCCAGGTTTTAAAACGTAGATCATCATTATGAATAGGGGCAATTTCAGCCTTCCCTTTCATGGCATTTCTTTTAATAGCCGTTAAAATCGTTCTTTTCTTATCAATATTACCCATTAGCCCTTTTTTACGGATATCATTAAACTCAATCTTTTCTGTAGAAATATCTGCTGTTTCTTTTCTTTGTAAATTAGGCAGCTCTAATTCTTTGAATAACATACTTTGAACGTCTTCCAGGTTTACCTCTGCTTCATAGTAATCATCACCAGGCTGATCCCCAGCTTTCTTTCCTTGACCCTGTGCTTGCTGATTTCCTGGCTTTCCATCACGGGCAACCACATCACCAACTTGGCTATCGCCTTGTCCTTGACCAACATGCTTTGATTTACCATAGTTATAACGAATCTTATACTCATCTAATGAACGAATTGGTATTTTAATAACCTCTTTACCATTTGACATGATTATACTTTCTTCACTAATCAGGTCTGGCAAATTGTTTTTAATTGCATCCTTTACCTTATCCATATGCCGTTGTTGATCTTGGTACCCTTTACGATGGAGTGACCAATTTTCCTGAGAGACGACAAAGTTTCGATTCTGATTTTCACTCATGTTATCCTCACCCATCTTTGATAAAGTTTCATTATCCAATTACAAAGGAAAATCACTTTTCTTATAATATGCGAATTTTCTGACAAATTACACTGCTTTACTCAATAAATTCTTCTTTAATACAAATTATTCTAATAACCCAATATTTATCTCTTCTTACGACCAATTCTAATTAAAGATAAAAAAATGAGTGTCCTAAATTTTATGGACACTCCTTTCAATATATTCCTTCTATTAACTATCTATTTAGTAAACTTCCTACATATCTTAATAATTCGTTGGCTGAGTTGGAGTCATACCCATGCTTATCAATCAATCTTGCAACAACCTCATTTATCTTTTTAAGCTGTGACTCATCAGGTGTTGTAGAGGAAGTCGTAATTTTCACTACATCCTTTAAATCTGCAAACAGCTTTTTCTGGATGGCTTCTCTTAATCTTTCATGAGAATTATAGTCAAATCGTTTTCCTTTACGAGCAAATGCAGAAAGCCTGATTAAAATCTCTTCACGGAAGGCACGTTTCGCATTTTCAGAAATTCCGATTTGTTCCTCAATAGATCGCATCAGTTTTTCATCCGGATTCATTTCTTCTCCTGTAATCGGATCACGAAGCTTATTTTTGTTACAGAAGGCTTCAACATTATCAAGATAGTTATTCATTAAATGCTTTGCAGACTCTTCATAAGAATAAACAAAGGCTTTTTGTACTTCGTTCTTCGCAATTTCATCGTACTCTTTCCTTGCAATGGCAATGTAATTCATGTACTTTTCGCGATCTTCTTCTGATATCGATGCGTGCTGATCCAGCCCCTCTTTTAATGAACGTAAAACGTCTAACGCATTGATAGATGGGACTTCTTTACGAATAATCGCTGAGGAAATTCGATTAATGACATAACGAGGATCAATACCATTCATACCTTCGTTTTGATGCTCTTTTTTCAATTCCTCCACATCTACCGAATTAAAGCCTTCAACACTTTCTCCATCATAAAGTCGCATTTTCTTAACAAGGTCAATGCCTTGCTTTTTCGGAATTTCCAGTCTTGTTAAAACAGAGAAGATAGCAGCAGCTCGGAGTGCGTGTGGCGCAATATGAACATGTGCCATATCACTCTCACTAATCATTTTTGCGTAAATACGCTCCTCTTCACTTACCTTTAAGTTATAAGGAATCGGCATCACGATAATACGTGAATGTAATGCCTCATTCTTTTTGTTTGAAATGAATGTACGGTACTCGGTTTCGTTTGTATGGGCGACGATTAGCTCGTCTGCACTAATGAGCGCAAAACGGCCCGCTTTGAAGTTTCCTTCTTGCGTTAAGGATAGTAAATGCCATAAGAACTTTTCATCAAGCTTCAGCATTTCCTGGAACTCCATCATTCCACGGTTTGCCTTATTTAACTCCCCATCAAATCGATAAGCACGTGGATCTGATTCTGATCCATATTCAGCAATTGTCGAGAAATCAATACTACCTGTTAAATCAGCAATGTCCTGTGATTTTGGATCCGAAGGTGTAAATGTACCAATCCCAACACGTTTATCCTCTGAGAAAAAGATACGTTCAATCAAGACATCTTCAACATGACCACCATATTCTTGCTCAAGGCGCATTGTATTTAATGGAGATAAGCTTCCCTCAATACGAATTCCATACTCTTTAAAGAAGTCTTCTCTTAGGTGCTGGGGAATTAGATGAAGGGGGTCTTCATGCATTGGACAGCCTTTTATGGCATATACTGCACCCTCATCTGTCCGAGAATAATGCTCTAATCCACGCTTAAGTAAGGTAACAATTGTAGACTTCCCTCCACTTACAGGTCCCATTAATAATAAAATCCTCTTACGTACGTCTAATCTTCTAGCTGCTGGGTGGAAGTATTCCTCCACTAATCTTTCTAATGCTGTTTCAAGGCCGAAAATTTCTTTTCCAAAGAATTGGTACATTTTCTTACCGTCTCTTTCCTCTACTCCAGAACTCTTAATCATATTGTAGACACGTGAATGAGCAGTTTGAGCAACTTCTGGTCTTTCTTTAATAATACCTAGGTATTCTTCAAATGTACCTTCCCATTTCAGACTATCCACTTCTTCTTTATAACTTCTAACCCTGCTTAAAATATCGATGATTATTACCTCCATTCAGGGTGGGTTTTTATAAATGTATGAAGCGAGTCCTTCAATGATACCGAATACTTTTTATTATAATTTTATTGGTTCTAGGATATTAAATAGGAAAAGTCTTTTGAACCTTAGAAAATATAAGAACTTCGCTCCACGAAAAGCATATGCAGTATCAAAAATTAATCCTCCTCATTAGTTGTATAGTTTTCGGAATATTTTAATCATGGTACTCATACATATAGGTTGTTAGATACTAGGCTTATCGATAGCATTGTTCAACAAATAAGCCTTAGTTGTCCTTTGTAGATAAGAAGGATTACCAATCTTGTCTGCGATATTGAAAGGAGGATCTTATGTTTACTCAGTTTAAGTATTGGAAACCCTTCGTTGGCCCTTTTGATCCTTGTAAACCAATACGCGTAAAAAGTTACAGTACCCCTCCGCAACTGTATATGAATTTTCAACCACCAGGACTTCCACAATTCACACCACAAGAAGCACTAATGGCCGGTACTCTTTGGCCTCAGCTATATAGCCCATATCCAGATCCACAAAAAGGAGGCAATCCGCATGGCTAAACAAATGCCACCAGAGTATTATCAATGTCTAGAAGAAATTCAGGCGTTAGATTTTGTACTAGTGGAATTAAACCTCTATTTAGATACCCATAATCATGACTTTGATGCTATTCAACAATTTAACGAAACCGCCAAACTGAGCATGCAATTAAAAGTAGAATTCGAAAAGAAATTTCATCCATTAATGAATTTTGGACGAAGCTACTCGAATTATCCATGGAATATCGACGACTCACCCTGGCCATGGCAAGTATAGAAAAGTGGAGAACGCTCGTTCAGCTCTGACAACAACTGGAGGGGGTTTCTGTAAGGACGCTCTTTGTCATTGCAGAAGCCATCGAAGTTGTCGAAGAGCTAGCGTTCGCAACTAGACATCATGAGGAAATCAGCCTAAAAGCGCTACACACGCTCGCAAAGGCTGAGTGACCCACATCGTGTGGGCCTGAACGGGCTCGCTCAGCCGTGAAATAAACTGGCCGACAAAAGCGCCACGTCCATGTGGCGCTGTCGGCACTTAATTTGAAGGAATGTGGGGGGAGGAAAAAAGAATGTTTTATTATGAAAAGAAATTGCAATATCCTGTTAGGGTCAGCACGTGTAATCCCATGCTTGCGAAGTTTTTAATTGAACAATATGGTGGGGCTGATGGGGAATTAGCAGCCGCTCTTCGATATATGAACCAGCGTTATACAATTCCGGATAAGGTAATTGGTTTACTGAACGATATCGCTATGGAAGAATTCTCTCATCTGGAAATGATTGCTACAATGATTTATAAACTAACTAAGGATGCGACGCCAGAACAGATGGTGGCTGCCGGAATTGGCGACCATTATGTCAATCATGATAAAGCATTATTTTATCACAATGCCGCTGGTGTTCCGTGGACCGCATCTTATATCCAAGCAAAAGGTGATCCTATTGCCGATCTTTATGAAGATATTGCAGCCGAAGAAAAAGCTCGCGCAACTTATCAATGGTTAATCGATATTTCAGATGATCCGGATATCAACGACGGATTAAGGTTCTTGCGAGAAAGAGAAGTTGTACATTCCATGAGATTTAGAGAAGCGGTTGAAATCTTGAAAGACGAACAAAATCAAAAGAAATTCTTCTAATCCTTCCTCCCTCTTGCAAAATGCAGGAGGGTTTTTTTGGCTAGTAAACCTTTTAATTTGTTCTTGCTAATCTATCTAATATCATGAGAAGATAGTTTCTATTGATTCTAATAGAAAGATTGGTGAACAAGTTGAATTCAAAAGCTTTATTATTAGGGCTCTTTACTGTTCTCATCTGGGGTTCAACCTTTGCAGCGAATAGCTTTAGTCTGCAGGGTGGCTTTTCAGCAGGACATCTACTGTTATTTCGTTTTGTAGTAGCTTCATTAATTTTTGCTATTATTGCCCGTATACCTAATATGAAATTCCGTTTACCAGAGAAACAAGATATTTGGAAAATTGTACTCTTAGGAATTGTCGGCATTAGTGGCTATCATATTTGTGCAACCTTTGGACAGTTAACAATCAGTGCTGGTACATCCGGAATGTTAATCGGTTCTGGACCTATTTTCACAACAATCTTTGCAATTCTTATCCTAAAGGAACAACTTAGTAAAATGGGATGGATTGGACTAGCCTTTGGATTTGCTGGGATCTCGTTAATTGCTATCGGTTCTGGTGATACAACTTTCGGTATTGCTCCCGGTGTATTTTTAACTATACTTGCGGCTATCGCAACCTCAATCTTTTTCGTTTATCAAAAGCCTTTGTTTAAAAAATATTCAGCTGTCGAGTTAACAGCCTATTTTACTTGGGCAGGTACGATACCATTTCTTATTTTTGCACCTGGTTTACTAGAAGCAATTCAAACAGTACCCGTTGAAGTGAACATAACGGCAATCTATATCGGGGTTTTCCCAACGGCCATCGCTTATTTAACGTGGGCTTATGCATTATCCCAATCAAAAGCAAGCTCCATCTCCACAGTTCTATATCTGGAACCAGTAATTGCGATTATCGTGGCATGGATTTGGTTAAGTGAGCTTCCGAAGTCCATTTCAATCATAGGTGGAATTATTGCCATTTCTAGTGTTATCCTCGTTAACTTCTATGGTAAAAATCAACAGACTATTCAAAAGGAAATTAAGCCTACTCTATAAATATAGGTTCTCCGTTTGAGGTGAAAAAAAGTGGCGATTCTGCATAACGGAATCGCCATACTTTTTTTAATAAACGGAGCATTTTCCGCTAATGTATGGAATGGTGGCTTTAGAGCCGAAATAAGAGGAGTTTTTCCTGTTATCTCCTCAAAATAAGCCAAAATAAAAGAATTTGGTCAATATAACCGAAAAAACTTCCTTTATTTTAAAGAAAATATGGATATTTTTCGACTTAAAAGGAAATTCCTCCGTTATTTCCACTCCCG
Source organism: Ureibacillus chungkukjangi (assembly GCF_044795995.1). Classification (NCBI taxonomy): domain Bacteria; kingdom Bacillati; phylum Bacillota; class Bacilli; order Caryophanales; family Caryophanaceae; genus Ureibacillus; species Ureibacillus chungkukjangi. The sequence goes on from NZ_CP085009.1 coordinate 3,341,399, forward strand.
CTCCCTCCCCACACTCGAACAGCAGCAGAGCCCGAACTCTTCCCCCAATCACACCATACTATTTGGATCGATTGCCGACATTGTTTCCTTTGTTAATAGTCCCTTCTCCTTTAATACCTGCTCTAATGATTTATTTTCTTCATCTGCCTGCATGCCAATTTGAGATGCCAAATCATAGCCCATAGAAGAGCTTAACCCAGTTACTAAAGCAAGACTATTCTCCATATGCTCTCTGCATTTTTCTACATTTCCTTCAATTCCATCAATGCACTTTGTTACAAGAGTTGTTATGGCATTTGTTAGTAAATCAATTGAATGAATTAAAGTAAAAGCCATCACAGGCATCATGACATTAATCTCCAGCTGACCAGCAATTCCTGCTGTAGCCATTGCGGCTTCATAGCCAATGATTTGACAGCTCACCATATGCACCATTTCTAAAATGGCAGGATTTACTTTTCCAGGCATTATCGTAGAACCAGGCTGTACTGATGGTAATGAAATTTCTGCAAAACCTGTTCTCGGTCCTGAACTGAGTAAACGTAAATCACTTGTAATCTTAATAAGGTGCACAGCTAATTCTTTCAGTGTCAGCATTGTACGAATAGCTGCTCTAGGATTTTGTGTAAAGGCAAACATATTTTGTGGGGAACGGAATGGTAATTTTGTTCTCTTACAAACCTCATCCATTACATTAGGGATATATTTGGGATGGAGGTTAAATTCCGTTCCAATCGCTTGCCCGCCAAGTCCGATTTCATATAATGTATCTAAATTTCCCTCCAGCTGCTTTAGAGTATGTGCGATTGTTTCGGCATAACCAGAAAACTCCTGACCTAAACGAATCGGAATTGCATCATGCAAATGTGTTCGTCCAGACTTAACAATCGGCATTAATTCTTCAGACTTCTTTTTTAACGCTTCTACTAGCTTTGTAATTGCAGGGATGAGATTATTAACTAACCCTTCTGCAGCTGCCATATTAAAGGCAGAGTGAAATGTATCATTGGTCGATTGGGACATATTGACATGATCATTTGGATGAACAAGCTTTGACTCGATAGATCCTCCTAAAATTTCAGAAGCTCGATTTGCAATGACTTCATTGACATTCATATTTTGAGAAGTACCTGCACCAGCTTGATAGACGTCTACTACAAAATGATTGTCCCATTTGCCTATTGTTACTTCTTCAGCTGCTTGAATTATCGCCCTTCCCATTTCCTCATCTAACTGCCCATTTTTCATATTCGCCATTGCTGCTGAAGCTTTAATAATTCCCTGTGCCTTTATGATCGAATGCTGTAGCCTTGTCCCGCTTATCTGAAAATTATCCAAGGCTCTCTGAGTTTGAGCACCATAATACATATTTTTTGGAACCTTTACCTCACCAATTGAATCATGCTCTATACGGAATTGTTTTGAAGTATTCATATTGCCTCCCAAACCTTAGTCATTGTTTTAACTACATGGTTGCCATTGACTTGTTGTACTAAACGACAACCTACAAATCACATAAAAAAGCCCGAGAAAATTTCTTCTCGAGCTAAATTGATAGTATTCATGACCACTCACTCTATCGATCACGATGTACAATATTATTTAAAAAGAGCTTTAAAAAGGACGCATTCTGCGGAATTGACTCTAGCGCTTCAATCGCTAAACAATAATGCTCCCACATTTCATTTTTAGCACCCTCTATTCCTAGAATCGTCACAAAGGTTGAGGTTTCATTTTCTAAATCCATTCTTGCTGATTTACCTAGATTCTCAAAATTCCCTTCACTATCCAATAGGTCATCCTTTATTTGAAAGGCAATTCCTGCATGGCGAGAAAATTTCTTTAAAGCATTCATTTCTTTTTCATTTGCTTTTGCTAAAATCGCTGGCATTACAAGAGCTGCTTCAAAGCCTAGAGCTGTCTTATAAAAACACATGGTTTCAAGCTCATCCTTAGAAAATCTTCTGCCCTTTGATTCCAAATCCATGACTTGCCCCTTACAAATATTAGCAGTAACTTGCGCAGAGTAGCGAACTAATTCAAGTACAGTTTTTGAATCGAACTTTTCTAGTAAGGTCTGCTGTTCAATGGCCTTTTGCGTTAGGAATAAACCCGTCAGTTCCCCTATTGCAACATTATACATTTCATGAACAGTTGGTCGACCTCGTCTATAGGAGGCATTATCCTGTGAAGGCAAATCATCAAAAATTAGAGAGGCCGTATGCATGTATTCTAAAGACTTAAAAAGAGGAAGTAGACTCACCTCTTCTAAACCATACATTTCAACTCCGACAAACCAAGCCATAATGGGTCTTAGCCTTTTCCCCTCACCTGTCAAACTATAATTTGCCGCCTCCAAAACAAGATCCTGTTGAAACTCTGCATCTAAATCTGGGGTGATTAAAAGCTCTTGATTAACCATTTCTTTCACTATCTGTATTTTCTCTTTAAATGCTTCTTTTTCAGCTCGTTGGATTTTGAAATGGTCTACCATATGATCTCGTAGTAGCTTATCGAAGAAGTCTACATCATCGCCTTTTTCAACCATTTTTTGTAGAATGGCATTGAACTCAGGAAAGCCAGATGCAAATTGCTTCATAACCTCTTCATACTTTTTCTTACCATGCTTTTCTTTAAATCGTTTCAGTCCATTAATAGCTCTATTTAAAATTACTTCACGGGTCTCACTATGCGAATGATAGACATTATGAATCAAATTTGAAATAACTGCCCAATACATCTCAAAGGGATTAATCAAATCATTACGATGCTGCTGATGCTGAATGTAATACGTATATGGCGTTACAGCACCTACCTTTAAATCATCAAACATATCCGCAAAGTCATCTGCTAATTGGTTGTAAATTCCATATAAAAATGTTCGTTGTTCAAATCCATCGTCATCTTCAGTTTCTTGTATAACTGAACGTGCCACTAATCTTGAAGATGAGGATTTTAAGATAATCGGAACAAACAGCTCCTCATTGGTATAGGTTTTGTTGGACAGTTCCTTTTGTCGATCTATTTCTTGAGAATGAAAAAATACATAAGCTTGCTCGAAAAACTTGCTTGAGGATTGCTGAGTTTGAATATATTCAAACGCTTCTTTTAGCTCTGTATGAATATAAGCTAAAAATTGTAGTGTAGCCTCACTCCATTCACTGCCTAATGGCGGAACCTTACCTGTTAATAGTGAAGTACGAATGAGCTGGGAGAACTGTTCCTTCTCTATTTTAGACAATAAATCAGAATCAAGCAGATCATCGATAAAGGGATATGTTAAACCATAGCAGTAGCCTAGACGTATTGCTTTATCGAGCTTCTCTCTTCGTTCGCTCGGAGAAATATCCTCCTCCATCGCATCGATCGTATGCATCAATACTCCTGCAATAATTTTTATAAGCTTTCGCTGGGCATTCGCTGCATCTAACTCTTCTGGAATATTTGCAGATACTGTATTTAATTTACTTAGCATCCAATCCACTGTTAAAAGGATTTGTTCCTTCTTCCCCTTTTGAATAATCCAGTCAAAGCCAAACAATTCCTTTTTTTCATTCTTTGTCGAATCGATAAGACTTCCCTTTAAATCTCCAACTACCTGATCAATCTTAGACTGTGTGTCTTGATCTTCAAGTGTCTTACCCAAATCACGTAAATAAATATAGGAGATACTTCGTTTTAAATAATCCTCTAATTTATTTGTATAATCTAGCCATTTAATATAATGCATCGTTTCTTTTGAACTCGGCTTTTTCTGTTTCGAAGAAAAAAATGAAAAAAAGGAAGGATGATGGATGTGATTGACTTTCCACTTTTGAAAATCATCAACTAATTTCGGGATATAACTCTTTTTAGTCACCTGCTCATTCAGCAGCTGAAAATAGTGTCTTGCTTGTTCTTCCACTTGCTGATAGCTTTGATCAGCATTTATCACTTCTTTCATTTTTTCACCCTTGCCTTTTACTCTTTTTTAGGTAGAAGTGAAGCACTTCCCTTTCTACTGCTGACTTGCTCTGATAAATCATTATATATATGTAATTAAATAATATTCTAGTCAAGGCATCTAAATACCCTTATGTATAAACAACTAATAAAATGGATGAAATTCCAACATCATTGTATCAAAAGAAATTAATTGGTAAATATTAGATTTAAGGGAGGTGTTTATAATGGCTACAGATGTTCTTTGTGAAGTAGATAGCTGTACATATTGGGCTTCGGGTAATAAATGTGATGCAGCGAGTATCTATGTTGTTACTAGTCGTAACACTGATGAAGCATCAAAAAGTGAAGAAACAGATTGCAAGACATTTGAGAAAAAAGAAGATGATGATATTATTTCTTAAACGAAATACAAGGAGAGGCTCAAACTTATACTTGAGCCTCTTTTTATGTTATTCAAACATCTGCTAAATTTTTTCTCCAAATCATATGATGACTGTTTTCACCCCAATAATTTTCGAGAAACACGAGTGGGGTACCAAACTTCTTAGTCCAAATGATTTGTGCTTGTTGATAGCCACTGTCAAAGCAAAATTCCGAAATCCCCTTATTTCTTAAAGCTTGGTAAATTGCTTGGAGCAGCATATTTCCAATTCCTTGATTTTGATAGTGAGGGTGAACTAGCATAGAGCCTACTTCAGGTATGTGTCTGAGCTGCCCTTTAGTTACTTCAACAAGAATTGAGTTAGGCTCGCCATATGCTATCGAACCAATAATTTGATTTTCATCATAAGCAAATAAGAAAAATCGTTTTCCACCTTTGCTCGCAAAATCATCTGCTAAGAATTTTTTCTTCGTTTCTATTTCATCATTCAGCTCATCTTTTAACTCTGATAAACCTTCTTTTTGATAAGTGTGGGTGATTACTAAATTGAAAAATTCATAAATTTGATTTTGCTCATCGATTTTTGGTCTTCTTATCTCGATTTCACACATTTTTAGTGCCCTCCTACCAAGAACAATAACCTGTTATTCTATCGTAATATTGCCATTATCTGATTCTAACTGAATGATAATTTTACCATCGCCAATAACCTTATCAGTTGTAGATTGACCATAAATATTAACTTTTCCGTTATCAGTCTTCACATTATATTGTAAATTTTTAGATTCGCCTTTTGTTTTCACAAGGATTTCACCATTGTCTGTTTCCAAATCCATTGGCGCATCGATACTATCATTCATCACTGTAACGTCCCCATTATTGGTTTGACCATTGATAACTCCTGAGCTGTTTTCTATTAGGACATCTCCATTATCTGTTTCTACAGCAATTTTTCCACTTTCTACTTCTTTTATATCGATTTCTCCATTATCCGTATCAGCCAATAGTTCTTTTAATTCAATTTCTGATACCTTGATCGCTCCATTATCTGTTTCTATTTTAATTGTTCCGTATTCATTTTTTGGTAAACCAACAATGACTACAGGAGATTTAGAAAAGAAATCAAAAGAAAACCATCTAAAACCTTTTCGATTTACGTCAATTTCTAACGTTTTTCCTTTTACTTTTACATCTAAAGTATAACGATTTTTTTCATTATTCTCTAATTCTATTGAGGCATCATTATCATTTATAGACATTAAACGAACTTCCGCATTGTCACTTTCAATCTCAACATTAGAGAACTCTTTATCAATTATAATGTCTTCTTGCTTACCATTACTAAAAAGATTGAAGACAATTACTGCAATAATGGCAATTAAAGCTACCCATATAAAAACTTTCTTTTTTTCCACTTTAACACGTTCCTTTCCATAATGTTTACTTAAAACCAATGATACAGGGTATATAAGTTAAATATAATGACCCTTTAATGTAAATTACTCTAAGTCTAGAGACGTAGCTTCCACTACACTATTCATTTCGTCATTATATTTATAGCTAATTTGAACATGCTAATTGGAAATACAGATAAAATTTAAGGAGAGTTGTTCATGAAACTCTTTCAAGTTAGAAAGGGACAGTTTGTGTATTTTGAAAATGAGTTGCATAAGGTCTATGCTGTAAAGCCGATGTACAAGAAATCAGTTCATCTCATTAGACTTCGTGATTTAACTCAAGTCTTATCAAGTGCGGCAGAAATTGAAAAGTACCAGCCAAAAGAACAGGATAGCTTTATTTTCAACAAAAAGGTTTATACATTGTCTAAAGAACGAAAGGCAGAGGTTGATGATTATGTATTAATCACTAATCCTAATCCAGATATATTAGATTACTACACATTAAATTCCATTGAGGTCGTTTCTTCTGTTGAAAACAAAGGTGTAATCACTAATGATTCAAATGGCATCAAGCATAACGAATATCTACTGATGGTGCCTGGCCGAAATGAAAAAAGTAATCCAATCGAATATCGCGATCGACCTACCGTTGACAACAATGAATTCACTGATGAAGCAAATAACTTTAACGATTTACTACCTATTATTGGCGATGTCTATAAGAAAAATGACAAAGATTCTGAATTAGAAGTAATGGTTGTCGGTGTCAATGATACCATAGTCTTTCTAGGAAACGGCACCAACGTCCCTCAAGAGGAACTAATGGACACAGAAAAGTGGCTGTTTCAATATAATTTAACCGAGAAATAATAGGATTAGGTCACCCCAATGAAAAAAGCTGCTTGAGGTTTTCCTCTTAGCAGCTTCTTAAACTTATTGTGGTTTGCCTGCTGCTTCCCACCGTTGGATTTCTTCACGAACGATTGGAGCAACTTCTTTTCCTAATAGTTCGATGGATTTCATCACGTCTGCGTGGGGCATTGAGCCGACTGGGCAATGGAGCATGAAGCGTGTAATACCCACTTTTTTACGTAGTAGGATAATTTTCTCAGCTACAGTATTAACATCGCCTGTATAAAGGGCCCCCTCTATGCTACGAGCATGGTCAAAGGATTCACGAGTATATTGTCCCCATCCGCGTTCTCGTCCTAAAACGTTCATGGCTTGCTGTGTTGGCGGGAAGAATTTTTCGATTGCTTCCTCTGTTGTATCTGCTAAAAAACCATGGGAGTGGGATGCAACCGTAAGTTTAGATGGATCATGACCCGCTTCCTTTGCGGCTCTATAGTATAGGTTAACAAGTGGAGCAAATTGTAATGGACTTCCACCAATGATGGCTAAGGCTAAAGGTAAGCCTAAGTAACCTGCACGCGCTACTGATTGAGGGGTACCACCACTAGCAATCCATACAGGTAAAGTCTCTTGGACAGGTCGAGGATATACTCCACGATTTGAGATATCTGCTCGGTGCTTCCCTTTCCAGTTGATGATTTCATTTTTAGTTAACTGTAATAATAACTCTAGCTTTTCTTCATAGAGCTCATCATAATCCTTAAGGTCGTAGCCAAACAATGGGAATGATTCTATAAAAGATCCACGCCCTGCCATAATTTCAGCACGACCATTTGAAATAGCATCTACTGTTGAAAACTCTTGAAAAACACGAACTGGATCATCAGAAGACAAAACAGTAACAGCACTCGATAATCGAATGTTTTTTGTACGTGAAGCAGCTGCTGCGAGTAAGACAGCCGGAGCAGAGCATGCATAGTCTTTTCGATGATGCTCCCCAACTCCATAGACATCCAGTCCTACCTCATCAGCTAACACGATTTCCTCTATTACTTCGCGAATACGTTCTGCATGACTAATTGTTTTACCTGTTTTTACATCTGGTGTTGTTTCTACAAAGGTAGTTAGCCCAATTTCCATCTTCTACACTCCACTCCTTATTTCCTGTAATAATTACCTATTACTATGGAAATACCATATTCTATAATTATTCTCGAAATTAATGATACATGAATAGTGGAAGATGTTTCAATTTTCGTGTATTTATTTTACAACTAACGCGCCTTTTAAAAACCTCTTCTCGAATTCTTCTGTAGCACATGGTCTACCAAAATAGAATCCTTGAATATAGTGGCAATTTTGCTCAAGTAAATATTCTAACTCTTCTTTTGTTTCAACACCCTCTGCTATTACCTCTAGCTTCAAATGCTGGGCCATTTTAATCATTGCAGTTGTAATACTTGCGTTTTCTGATTCTGATGAAATGTTCTGGATAAAGGAGCGATCAATTTTAACACCATCTAGCTGGAAGGTTTTCAAATAATTGAAGGAGGAATAGCCTGTCCCAAAATCATCGATATAAATTTTTACACCTAAATCCTTTAATTCACGGATTGTTTTAAATACTGTTTCTTCATTTTTCATAATGGAGTTTTCAGTAATTTCAATTTCAAGCCATTTACCTTCTAGTTGAAATTCTCTAAGTAAATCACGAATTTCAGATGCAAATTCTTTTTGTAGGAAACGTTGTGAGCTAATATTGACACTGATTGGAACAAGTGGAATACCCGCTTCTCTCCACTCAACTAATTTTTCACAAACCTTTCGCTTCATCCATTTCCCCATTGGGATAATTAAACCCGTCTCTTCAGCAAGAGGAATGAACTCTCCAGGAGAAACTAGTCCTAACTCTGGATGCATCCATCGAATTAACGCCTCCGCACTTACTGTTTTTTGCGTTATTGCATCTACACGAGGCTGTAAATGAACAATGAATTCATCATTCATAATCGCCTTACGTAAATCTCTCTCCATAAGGAATGATTGATAACTTCTCTTATTCATCGATGGATCATAAATTTGATACATATTACGCCCTAAATCCTTTGCTTTATATAAAGCAATATCAGCATTCTTCATTAAATCAATTGCATCCATGCCACCTGTTGGGTACAGGGAGATCCCAATACTTGCAGTGATTAATAATTCGTATTCTTCAATATAAAAGGGATTTACTAATTGCTCTAGAAATTTTTCAGCTATCGTAATCACTTCTTCTTCAGCCGTGATGCCTGAGCATAGAATCAAAAATTCATCCCCTCCCATACGGCAAGCAAAGTGTTTTTCGATGTTGATGCTCGCTAATATTCGTTTACCCATTTCACTTAAAAGCTGGTCACCAATTTGATGCCCAAGTGTATCGTTAATCGATTTAAATCGGTCTAAATCAATTAATAATATTGCAAGCATTTCATCACTTTTACTATTGATTTGCTGTAAGGCTTCTCTTGTTTTTGAGGCCATCCATCTTCTATTTGGCAGCATGGTTAGCTCATCATGGTGAGCTAAATATGCATTCATATCTTGAACCTTTTTTTGCTCAGAGATATCCTTCCCAATCATATAAACCCCTTGAATCTGATTATCTATGATGACTGGCAATATCATAACATTTAGATAAATTTGATTTAAATTTTTATCTCGGAAATCAATTTCGAAATTTTGTATATTTCCTGCCAAAGCCTCTTCTAGATAACCATTAATAGAGTTTGCACACGTGTGTAATAAGATTTTTTCAATATTTTCATATGTACTTTCCTGCTCTGAAAGCTCAAAAAGTGCCAGTGCCTTCGGGTTCATATTAACTATCCTTGCGTTTTTATTGAAAACTACAAGAAAATCCTGGCTAAGCTTTACTAAGGATTCGTATTGCTCCTGATTTAATAGGAGCTCTTCTTGAGTAGATTTTAATTCAGAAATATCAAGTACTGTGCCTACGATTTCAGTAACTTCATTTCCATTCTTAATAGGCACTACATCTACATAAACATACTTTCCTTTTATATCGATTTCATAGTTTACACGTTCTCCTTGAAATGCTTTTTCATAATGAGAATGCTTTATAAACGCAATATCTTTAGGAAAAACTTCAAAGGGAGTATGATTTCTCAATCTCTCATCATATGCTCCGATATCTTCCAATAACTTTCCAATAGACATCGTATAAACAAATTGCCCGTTTTCATCTTTAGCCATTGTAAAAATACCATTTTGAAGGTTTTTAATTTTATCTATAAAATCAATTTTCTTGGCGTCGGATATGTTTTTTCTATGATTATCTGTGACCTCTGTTATAAGTAATATTTCTAATTGCTCTTGTTCTACGGTTATGTGTTGCGACTGTACCTCCAGCTTTACTTCATTTATCCCTGTAAATACAGGCCGATTGCAATGGTTTCTTACAGTACTAGTGGAAAAATCGCAAACTAACTTTGTAATCGATGTATTAAGTACATCCTTAGCCATTACATCAAACAACTTTTCAGTATTTCTATTTATATATGTAATAATTCCTGCCTGGTCCGTCACAATAATATTATCTTTTTGCAGGCTAAAAAGCTGATACAATTGTTCTCGCTTATCGAGAATCCCCTTTATATTTTTTTCCATATCTTCCTCACTCACTAAATAGTATTTTATATTTTTCATACTTAATAATAACTTATCAGCAATACGAAAGTCACATCCAACTTCCCCCATTCTAATCAATAAGTATTCGTTTTATTTTGAAAATAAAAACTACAAAAGTCCCAAAATCAAAAAGAAGGAGAAAAACAATCTCCTTCCTTCAGGTTCAAGCCATTATTTTTTCTTTACTTCTTGAATTAGATAATCAACAAATAAGTCATCTTTTACTAACGCCGCTTCAAAATTCCGCTTAACAAATGACTCGGCTGCTTCAAAATTGGAAAAGCTTTGCTTTACTTCTGTATTATTCTTTTCGACAATCCACAGCTCTTTTTTAGGGAAAATAAATAAAATATCATTTTTTCGATTTTTATATAGGGAACCAAAAGTAGAATTCTTTACGTTGTAGCGATTTCTTTTAGCATCCTCCTGTATCGATTCAAGAGGAAAAGTATCTAGAACATAGTGTTTATAGGCTTCGTCAGTTAATATACTGCCCGATGCCTTCTGATGCCCTCCCCCACCATAATGTCCCGCAATTTCAGATACGTCTACATGGTCGTGGATTGTCCTGTAGGAGATTCTTTTTCCTCCCATATTGAGTATCACTATATAATCTAGATGAGCATATTCTTTTCCTAATTCATTTCCTAGCTCGGAATGATACGATTCTGCATAAACAACACCAGCATAATGATTTCTAACTTTTGCTTGGACAATTTCTCTTTTCTTTCGACGAATATATCGTTCAATTTTATCTTCTTCCATATTCAGCAATCTTTTTTCAAACGCATCAAAATCAAAGTGCTCAGCTGATGAGAGACGTTCAATCATTGTTTCTTCAAAGTCATCTATAGAAACTAAGTAAAAAAGCGAGTTTAGTGAATGAGCTTTTTGATTCTCGTTCTTCTCCCATTCCCAAGTATCATATTGCCTTACCAGCTCAACAAATTCCGATAACGCCGTATTTGCCTCCAAAAAGTTCATGGAGACCAAATACTCATAAAACAATGAGGTAGCAGAAGTTAAATTTCCTAAAGTATCTTCTACTACTACATAGCCCCACTTACAATCATCTAAGTGCAATGCTGATTTATGGTGATCAATCAATTGGATATTCCCATGTTTTTCGTAATATTCATTTAATCTATTTACATTTTCCTCATTTGGCGATAGGTCCGTTATAAATAAATATGTTTCAGTTGAATCATTTTCAAGAAAAAATTCAATTTCTCGATTCAAGGAAGCAACGGAATTATAGCGAACTTTAACATCCGGTCCAAATGCTAGTTTAGCTAAAATACCACAGCCTACTCCATCTAAATCATTATGGGTTAATAGTTTGTACATTTCTTTCACCTCAAGCGGTAGTATGGTTTTTATTGAATAAATTAAGTCCTTTCAAAATCTTCCTCTCTTAAATTTTTATAGAGTATATATTTCTATCTTTAGGTAAAAAATTATATTGTTCAAATTTCAACTAAAGGGATGACACCAATGAGTAAACCTCAAACACGTATAAAGGAAACTAAAATTACACAGGTAATTCTTCTAGGCATTTTTTGTTTTTCCATTGTAGTTGCATTATTAGATTCTATTTCAATTCAGCCCAATGTAACGTCGATATATTTTTACCTATTATTACTAATGGTTATCGCAACTGTCTATAAACCTATTCGCTTATTTTTAGCTAAAAGTGTTTCTTTTATTTTCAAAACACTCTTTTCAAGCATTAAATCCTTATGTACAACTGCCATTTCATTTATTTTACATAAGTAGAAAATTAATATTAAATGAAAAATTGATTTGTTTACCAACTGTCACTTACCCTTTTTCATTTTTTTCATACTATACAATGAGGAGCTGAGGGGAAAGGAGGAGCATAGCATGGTAAACAGAAATCAAAGCCAAGGTCAAAATCGAAATCAAATTCAATCTCAATATCAACTGCAAACTAATGTGGACAATGCTAATTCAGTCATGAGTGAGGAAGAATTCATTGCTAAGCTCAGCACACTAGCTGGAGTGATTCAGACTGTTGGCGGGATTATGTCCACAGCAGCTTCCTTTCTAGCCCTACAGAAGTTCCAACGAGATATCATCATTGATGACGAACCACAGGGAACCGGTACTAGTGCTAACGATGATAGAATTAATGAATTAGAAAAACAAATTCAATATTTAATGAAAGAAATCGAAGACTTAAAAGGACGTCAACCTTAAACAAAAGAAAACTCCACACAGGTTTCCCTTATGTGGAGCATTGAAGAAAATAATGATTAATTAATTGAATACTTACCAAATCCATCAGTACCATCACCTAAATATTTAATAGTGCTTCCTTCTGGAATTGAGTTTACAGCCTTTTTCGATGATTCGAAAACAACATTTGCAGTTGTTGGAAGTGCAGCAAATTTCCAGTTATTATCTGCCGATGGATCGATTGTTTCGTTAGCAATAATATAATCGATAATCGCTTGACGATTCTCATCTGGATATACTTCTACATAAGATGCATTACGCACCCCAGGGAATGTACCGTTTGCACGATAGTTGTTTGTTGCTACAATGAATTCTTGTTTTAAATCAATTGGTTGACCGTTATATTGTAAATTTACAATACGTGATGAACCTTCATTTACTAAATTACCGTTCGGATCGTATTTAGCTGGTTTTGTTACGTCAATTTCATAAGTAACTCCATCAATAACGTCATAGTTATATGAACGGAAATCGGTATTGATTAATTGTTGTTCTTTAGAACTGCTTGCATCGATTTGGTTAAATTGACCTGCTGACATTTCTAACCACTCTTTAACATCAGCTCCAGTTACTTTCAGAATTGCTAATGTATTATCGTATAGGTAAAGGTCAGCTACGTTTTTGATAGCCAATTCACCCGTTGGTACATACGTATAGTACTCAGGGTCGCTGCGTGTACCTGCTTTAAATGGTGCTCCCGCAGAAAGAACTGGATGGCTATCAAATTCAGTACCTTTAATTTTATTTTCTACATAAATAGTTTGTGCATTCGTTACAATTTGAATTGAAGGATCATCTAATACTTGTGAGAAATAACTATGAATATCTGCACTTGTTTTTCCTACTGGTTGACGAACATATTCAATTGTTCCTTCATGTGCTTCTTTTACAGCAGCTGCTAAACCTGCATCTACATCCGAAGAGTCTTTAGCGATTGCACGTACTTCTCCTGTACCAGTTACTACGTCCCACTCTTCACCTTTTTGCTCTAGAGTTAGGTCAATAACACCTAAGTGGCTTCCGTATTTACCAGGCATAATGATAGGCACACCATTCATAGTACCTTTTTCAATATCAACATTTGTTAAAGAAGCGTCAACTGAACCTGGGAATACTCCGTGAGCATGTCCAGAAATTATCGCATCTACACCTTCAACCTTTGTTAGAAGGTAAGATATATCCTCTTCACCAACAGTATGTGTCGCGTCACCTAAGCCCGAATGCGAAAGAACAACAATAACATCTGCTCCGTCTTTTTGCATTTCAGGAATAAGCTTCTCTACTGCTTGTACAGAATCATCAACAGTTACTTTCCCTTCTAAATGAGACTTGTCCCAATTTAAAATTTGTGGAGGTACAATTCCTGTTACCCCAACTTTAACAGTTGAAGTATTCCCCTTTGAATCTACTACTTCTTTTTCAATAATGACAAATGGAGTATACATAAATTCGCCGCTTGATGCATTTCGAATGTTTGCATTTACATATGGGAAGTCAGCATCATCTTCAACTTCATCAAAGAAATCTAAACCATAGTTAAATTCATGGTTTCCTAGTGTTGCTGCATCATAATCTAAATACTCCATCGCTGCTACAGAAGGATGATCTTCACCTTCTACAAGTTTGTCTACAGCTTGTTTATAAGACCCAAGTGGAGTACCTTGAATCGCATCCCCATTATCGAATAATAATGAATTACTGTTTTCTTCACGAGCTTTTTTAATTAGTGTTGCTACTTTTACAAGTCCTAAACTATTAGACTCTGTATCTTTGTAATAGTCATAATTCATAATGTTTGTATGAATATCTGATGTACCTAAAATCCGTAATGATGCAGTTGTTTTATATTCTTTTAAGAACCGCTCCAGGATTAAATCTAAATGTCTATCTGCTAATACATTTTTAAGCTTTAGGGTTTTGTCTGTGTACCCACTTAATAAGCCTAATGAAACAGCTTTTGCTAGCTCATCAAGGTTTTCTTTTTTAGCAGAATTGATATCTTTGTACTGCTTTAAGATATCCTCTGAGTATGTTTTGTTATCTTTTATAACCGTTACTAGACCGACAACTGCTTCTTCACGAGTGATGTTTGCATTTGGCGCGAATCTTTTTGCTGTTTTTCCATCGATGAGTTTTAATTCAATTGCTTTTTCAACGTAAGGTTTTAATGATGCAGGAACATCATTAAATTTCACTGTTTTTCCTGTTCCTAATTCAATTCCCATTGAATCAATTACAGCTTTTACGTATTCTCCTCTTGTTACTTGATCAACTTTTGCTGCGTCTACTTCCTTTACATTTGCAAATCCTGAGACTGCAAGTGATAAGGCTAAAGCAGAGGCGGAAACTTTCTTCCACATTAAAAACTCATCTCCTAATTAACAAAATTCTAAATCAATAGAATTTTATCAAAAAACAAAATATAAATATAGCAATTTTTATATTTTTTTGAAAAAAGGGAGTTTTTTTACATATATTTAATATATTCTCCATTTAAATATGTATAAATTTAAAGGCTGACACAAAAAATAATTTTTGTATCAGCCCTCAGTCACTTGTATTGATTTATTTTAATTTTATTGACCTGAACGTCCTTTTAATTGTGCTTCCGCCATTTGAACAAGGCGTTTTGTAATCTCACCGCCAACTGATCCATTGGCACGTGCAGCATCTTCTGGTCCAAGGTTTACACCAAACTCTTGAGCAATTTCAAATTTCATTTGATTCATTGCTGCCTCAGCACCCGGGAAGAGTAATTTGTTTGAACTTCTTTCAGAAGCCATATCTCTCACCTCCTTCGTAAATTTAGAATGGTCTAGGAGGTGTCCTTAAATACGTTGCTAAACATTCCTACATAGTATCATTTTCCCTTGTATTAAAATAACAAAAAGAAAATAGCTTTGATTCCTTTACTCTATATAATGAAAAACTGCTTTCTACATACTTTATTTTATTGGATTCAGAAAGTAGTATAAGCTAAAAATTCTAAAAACTTACACAAAATGTATTGCATTTGGTTTAATAAAAGCGTATCATGTTAATTAATTAAATAATCACTTATTTCAAGAACTTTTGAAGTAAGGATAGAGGAGCAAAAACCATCAGTACACAGTAAGAGGATTATGAGATCCAAAGACGATTGTGGAAAGGGGAATTTGCCGAAGCTTTTGAGAATCTCATTATCTCACGAGCTGGTTCTGTTATTGAAGAAATGCAGAACTGTCATATAGATTTCTATATGGAGGGCTATCTTACGCAAGGAAATGAACTTTATTTCTTCGCAACAACGAACCCTCGTTGTTGCTTTTTTGCGTTTACTTATCTTAACGCCCTTCTCCCTCTATTTTCTTAGAAAGCTAATGGTTATCGAAATTTCGAAAACATTAGTTGCCTCAAAAGGAGAAAAGAAGCTTATGTCTTTCTTTTCTGCTAAAAAATAAAAGGATGTGGAGAAGTAATGAATTTCGGAAAAATTTTAACTGCTATGGTGACGCCATTTGATGCGTCCGGTGAAATTGATTGGAATGCTACAAAAAACTTAATTAACTATTTAATCGCTAATGGTAGTGATGGACTAGTTGTCTCGGGTACAACAGGAGAATCTCCTACTTTAAGTGAACAAGAAAAACTTGATCTATTTAGATTTACAGTAAAGGTAGTAGACGGTCGAGTACCTATTATTGCAGGCACTGGCTCTTATAATACGAGAGATTCAATTATTTTAACAAAACAAGCAGAAAATGCAGGTGTTGATGGCATCATGCTAGTAACACCATACTACAACAAGCCTTCACAGGAAGGAATGTACCAGCATTTTAAAGCAATTGCTGCAAGCACATCTTTGCCAATTGTACTTTATAATATTCCTGGCCGTAGTGCTGTAAATTTAACTCCTGAAACGGTAATTAGACTATCAGCTATTCATAATATTGTAGCGATTAAAGAAGCAAGTGGTAATCTGGATGCGATGGCTGAAATAATTGAGAAAACACCAGAAAACTTTTCTTTATATAGTGGTGATGACGGCTTAACTTTACCTACCCTATCGATTGGTGGTACTGGTGTAATATCTGTAGCGGCACACATTATCGGAAATGAAATGCAACAGATGATTCAAAAATTCCAAAATGGCAACTTAGCTGGAGCTGCAAGTGACCACCGTAAACTGTTACCAATCATGAAAGCTCTATTTGCAACACCAAACCCAACTTCAGTAAAAGCAGCATTAAATTCTAACGGGATTCAAGTCGGTGGCGTACGTTTACCAATGATTCCATTAAACAACGAAGAATTAGCTTCATTACAAGCAATATTAAATTCTTTCGAAGAAGTGAATATGTAATATATTTTAAACAGGATCCTTAATAATCCTGTTTTTTCATGACAAATTCAATTTGATTACTACAAAATTTCCTTAATATATAGCAAAAACCAGACAAAGAATAACTCAATGCTTTCTTTGTCTGGTTTGATATTGGCAGTACTAAAAACCTCTTTGGGTTATCTTTCCTCAAAATCCTTTGTAAATAACTCCCCTAGCTTTTTAATACCTTCTTCAATTTTTTCAGGAGTACTGGATGAGAAGTTTAAGCGTAGGTGCTTGATACCGTCATCTGGATTTTTACAGAAGTGAATTCCTGGAACAAAGGCGACTTTGGATTCTGATGTAGCTCTTTCAAATAAGGCGAGCACATCCGGTTCACCTGGGAGCTCTACCCATATAAATAGCCCACCTTCTGGCTTTGTGAATTTCGTTCCTTCTGGGAAGTACTTTTCAATACTCGTAATCATTGTATGTAATTTTTCAGCATACATTGCATTTATTTTTTTCAAATGGTCTGGTAATAGACCTTGCTCAAGGAATTCTGCACAAATGGCCTGCGTTAAAGTTGCAGTATGTGTATCTGCACCTTGTTTTGCTACAGTTAGCTTTTGAATGATTTCTGCCTCTGCTAATACTGTCCCCACACGTAATCCTGGAGAAATGATTTTAGCAAAGCTATTTAACAGTACAACGTGACCTGTTTGGTCGAACGTCTTAATAGCCGGTAACACTTCTCCTGAATATCTCAGATCACAATAAGGGTCGTCCTCTAAAACAATCACATTAAATTGTGAAGCTAATTCCGCAACTTTTTTACGACGCTCTAAAGGTAAAGTGCGACCTGTTGGATTTTGGAAAGTAGGAATCGTGTAAATCATCTTTGGATTATGTTCTTTTATCTTTGCTTCTAAATCTTCCATTACTAAACCATGCTCATCCATTTCAACAGGCACTGATTTTACAAAGTACTTATTGAATGTAGAAAATACCCCTAAAAATGTAGGTGACTCTACTAGCACTACATCCCCTGGCTCAAGAAAAGCATCTGCTAACAAATGGATTCCTTGAGAGGCACCAGTAGTCACAATTACATTCTCAACTGTCCCCTTTATTCCTTTTGGGTGAACAATATGTTTTAGATAGGCCTCTTTTAGAGGTTTCCAGCCCTCAGTAATTCCGTATTGTAGAATTTGGTGTCCGTTTTCTGATAGTAATTTGTCGGTAATCCCTTTAATTTCATCGATTGGGAAAGATTCATTTGCAGGACTTCCCCCACCAAATGAAATCATCTCTGGATCTGCCATTGCCTTAAAAATTTCTCGGACTGCACTTGAAGATACTTCCCCCATACGGTTTGCGAACTTATACATTGTAAATCTCCTTTCAAAAATCCCTTATAAATCAATACTTTCATCCTACTCATTATAACCTAAAAATTTTTTCTCTTTTTTAATTCATCGCGTCTATTCTCTAATTGATTAGTGCAGAATAGAATCGGAGGTGATAACTTATGGCAAAGCGAAATAAGCCCCTTAAGAAAGGCAAAAAAGACAAAAAAGCGAATAACCTCGAAGAGATTGCAGTAGAGCAAGATGTAAATGCTGCTGCAGCTGCACAGAAAAATGCTTCACAAAAGAAAAAAAAGAAATAGTTAAATCTAAAAATAGAAGAAATGCTTTTTCTTAAGGGTCTCTTTTGTGAAGAGTCCTTTTTTTATGTGTTGCTTATTTAATTTCGTTTAATCTTCAAAACTCCATTTACAACATAATTGGGTCTTTGCTCATTCATAACCGCTTCAACATTAGACCAAATATTTTCATGTGCTCTGAAGAACGTACTAGTCGAAATACCGCCAATATGAGGAGAAAATAAAACCTTATTTTCTGTATCAGCTGGAAGATTAACTAAAGGGTTGACCTTAGTGGTCGGTTCTGGATAAACCGTATCAAAGCCGGCACCTTGAATTTCACCTTGGATTAATGCTTCTTTCATTGCTTCATTATCTACAATTTCTCCTCTTGCTGTATTAACAAGAAAGGCCGTTTTCTTCATCTTTTTCAAAAATTCCTGGTTAACCATAGCTGTTGTTTCTTCTGTTACAGGCACATGGATGCTAATGATATCGCATGTACTTATTAGCTCTTCAAGCTCTAAGTAGGTAACCTGATGTTGATCTTCCACTTCTTTGGCAAAACGTGTTCGACTGTAATAGTAAAGATTACTCTCAAAGGAAGCTAACCTTTTCGCTACTGCCTTTGCAATATCTCCAAAGCCAATTAGACCAACTTTACAATCAGCAATTTCTGTAATACCTTCAATCATAGCTTTTTCCTTTGTTTGCAATTGTTTACCCTCACGTACACTTCGGTCTCCAGAAGCAACATTCCTTAATAATCCCAGCATCAGTAGAATTGTCTGTTCTGCAACCGCCCCTGAGTTAACTCCTTTATTATTACAAACATAAATACCGCGTTCCTTCGCCGTTTGAATATCAATAGCGTTATAGCCAACACCTTCAGAATGGATAAGGCGCAAATCTGGTAAATTTTCAATGAGGGTTTTACTGACTTGTGCAATAGCATCTGCTAATATAATTTCGGAATCTCTTCCCTTTTCGATTAGTTCTTCATCACTTGTGCCAATTGGAAAATAGAAAATTTCAGCCTTTTTAATAATTTCATTATTGGGCATATACTTTTTATATCTATCCTCATTTCCAATTACTAATACTTTCATTAAATTACCCCCCATCACAAGTAAAGTTTTACGAATTTTCTATATTCTACTATTTTATTACTTTTCCTCAAGTGAATCAATTTAACGGTCTATGCCCTAGTAATTATATGACTAAACTTACTTACCCTAGAAAAAGACTCGGTTCTAACATAATAGAACCGCGTCCCTATTCTTCCTGAATAAACTTTACTACATCATATCCACATTGGTTGCAAACCATTAGATGAGGACAAATTTGATCTTTGGCTGTATTCGGATAACCGTCTCCCATTTTAACGGTTTCTTCATCGTTATAGTGACCATAAGGATCTAAATAGTCCGATACCTTCCCTGAATCATCTAAGCGAGTATTACACTTGGGACAATCAACCTCTAGCACTTTTAGTGAATTACATAAAGGACACATTGCCATCAATACCATTCCTCCCTCTTAATTTACCAGCTTATACTATTGTCCCCCTACTTTTCCCAAGTATTTATGCTATATTTTAGGAGAATAGTTTAATGTGAAGGGATTGAGAGTTAACAATGCAAACTTATAAAATTGCGGTTATAGCTGGAGACGGCATAGGCAAAGAAGTGGTACCAGCAGCCATAGAAGTGCTTGATGAAGTTGCAAGGCTTGATGGGAGCTTCCAATTTGAATGGACTTACTTCCCATGGGGCTGTGATTACTATCTAGAGCATGGGGAAATGATGCCTGAGGATGGGCTTGAAACATTAAAGCAATTCGATCAAATCTTTTTAGGTGCAGTAGGAATGCCTGAGCTTGTCCCTGATCACATTTCACTTTGGGGATTATTGATTAAAATACGCCGTGGCTTGAAGCAGTCCATCAATGTTCGACCGGCTAAGCTTTTAGCTGGACTTGAATCACCTTTAAAAAATCCTGAGAACTTCGACATTACAGTAGTTCGTGAAAATTCAGAGGGCGAGTATTCTGATAGTGGCGGCCGGATGCATAGTGGAGCAGATGAAATCGCTATTCAAAATGCTGTTTTTACTCGAAAAGGAACTGAGCGAGCAATGCATTACGCATTTGAACTAGCGAAAAATTCTCGTCAGCATGTAACAAGTGCAACGAAATCAAATGGGCTAACATACTCTATGCCATTTTGGGATGAAGTCTTTAATGAAGTGAAAGAAAATTATCCTGATATCGATACGGCAGTAAACCATATCGATGCTTTAGCTGCATTTTTTGTCATGAAGCCACAAGCATTTGATGTAATTGTTGCTTCGAATTTATTTGGTGATATCCTAACTGATTTAGGCGGTGCAATTATGGGAAGTATCGGTATTGCCCCTGCTGCCAATTTAAATATCGAGCGGGAATATCCATCAATGTTCGAACCGGTTCATGGTTCAGCACCAGACATTGCAGGTAAAGGCATTGCCAACCCAATTGGCCAAGTTTGGACTGGTAAAATGATGCTCGACTTCCTGGGACATCAAGAAGCAGGAGCTCGCATACTAAATGCAATCGAACAATCTTTAGTAGCTGGTGTGAAAACCGGTGACTTAGGTGGAGCGTCTTCCCTTACTGAAGTGAAAAATTCAATTTTACAATCTCTATAAAAATGTAGAAGCCCAAAAATCCAATTGTGATTTTTGGGCTTTAAATTTAATTATCTTTTAAAGTTTCAATGGCATTCATGCGTATTTTGTGATTACACCTCTCGCAATAAAAAAAATTCACCTTTATTTCATCTCCACAGTCATCCGGATCAATCGAGCCACTAAAGCTGAATTTCCTTTTTTGCTTTAAGAAATTACTCTTATTTTTTCATTCACATGAATAAGCTATAGTAATCGACTAAGAAGAGAAAGGTAGGAAGAATGATAAAGGATTATGTATCTGATATTACCTTTCAAAATTTAAGTCATAAACACATGTCTTTTGAAAGGGTTTTTCGTAATATTGAACAGTTTATGGAGAAAGATCCCACCGGAAATTTCAAATTAATGTTTGGGACCGATTCGCAAGTGTTTAGTCGAGAAACAAGATTTATAACAGGCATCGTCATCCAACAAGAAAGAAAAGGTGTTTGGGCATGCTTCCGAAAAGTCACTATTCCAAGAAGAATGACCAACCTCTATGAACGAATCTCTTATGAAACTACCTTAACAGAAGAAGTAGTAGCCCTTTTCACCGATGAGAAAAAAGACAGTTTAATAGACATTGTACTTCCTAACATCTATAAAGGAGCAAGTCTTTCAATCGAAGGCCATATTGATATAGGCTCAGGAAAAAGAAACAAAACGAGTATTTTTGTAAAAGAAATGATGTCACGCATAAATACAATCGGATTGAAGCCTAAAATAAAACCAGACTCATTTGTAGCCAGCAGCTACGCAAATCGGTTTACTAAATAAGTGTAGAAAAGACTAAATCACCTGTGATGCATTTTTCATAATATTAGACACATAGTTATTAAGTTTTCATTCTATTGTGATAATATTAAGATTGAAAGAATAATATTGGGGGAATTAAATATGTTAGCAAATTTTGAGGAAAATCTACAAAAATACGCGAAGTTATTAGCTGCAAAGGGCATCAATGTTCAGCCTGGTGACTGGGTTAAAATGACTATCACGGTTGATCAAGCCCCTCTTGCACGTTTAGTGACAAAGGAAGCTTATGCATTAGGTGCCGAAAAAGTCATCATTAAATGGTCTGATGATGAAATTACGAAATTGCACTATCTAAACCAACCAACTGAAGTTTTAACAGACATTCCTCAATATGAAATCGATGAGTCTGAAGATCATGTTTTAAATCATCATGTGAGCAGACTTTCAATTGTATCGAGTGACCCTGGCTTACTAAATGAAGCAGACCCTGCAAAAATTGCTGCTTACCAAAACATTGCAGGTAAAGTATTCCATGCACAGCGTAAAGCAACACAAAATGATGATTTAAAATGGACAGTTGCAGCTGCAGCTGGAGCAGGCTGGGCAGCAAAAGTATTCCATAACCTTGCTACAAGCGAAGAACAGGTTGATGCATTATGGGATCAAATCTTTAAAGCTTGCCGAGTGTATGAAGAAGATCCAATTGCTGCTTGGGATGAGCACAAACAAATCTTAAACGAAAAAGCCAATAAGTTAAATGAAATCCAGTTCGATGCAATTCACTATACTGCTCCTGGTACAGATTTAACTTTAGGTTTACCTAAAAACCATATTTGGGCTTGTGCAGAAAGCTACAATCCAAAGGGTGATGAGTTTATTGCTAACATGCCTACAGAAGAAGTGTTCACTGCTCCTGACACACGCCGTATGGACGGTGTTGTTCGAAGCACGAAACCGCTTAGCTATGCAGGTACTTTAATCGAAGGGATTGAAGTACACTTCAAAGACGGTAAGATTACTGAAATCTCAGCTGAAAAAGGCGACGAAGCAATCAAAAAATTAGTCTTTGATAACGAAGGTGGTACTGGCTTAGGTGAAGTAGCACTTGTTCCAGATCCATCACCTATTTCACAATCTGGTATCACATTCTTCAACACTTTATTCGACGAAAATGCATCAAATCACTTAGCAATTGGTTCTGCTTACCCAACTACAATTGAAGGCGGAACAAAAATGAGCCCTGAGGAATTACGTGCAAACGGTATGAATACTTCAACAGTTCACGTAGACTTCATGATTGGTTCAGCTAACATGGATATCGATGGCATCAAAGAAGACGGTACTATTGTTCCAATCTTCCGTAATGGCGACTGGGCAATCTAATACATTATTAATATAAGCTTTAAAAGGCGCTGAATGGTCATCATTCGGCGCTTTTTTATACGAATTTGTAGGAAGGTGTCGATATATTTCCCGAGAAATGTTTTATTTTTGCGATTTAAATCGAAATAGGCATTATTCCCTTTCCAACTCTCTAAGGATTGAATCGTATCTATTACATCTCATCATTTAGTCCGTTATACAGAAACTATGACAATCCACAAAAACACGAATTTTAATTAAAAATTAAAATAAAATGTTCGGTTTTAACTAAAATTCATTATTAAAACAGAGTCTCAACACACCCTTCATTCGTCACTTTTAAATTTTCTAGTAATTTCATGTTTCTTAATCTACAAAACTATGTTACACTTTGTTCTAACAGTGTCCACTACGGAGATACATCTGTACACTCTAATAAAATAATTTACTATCACCTCGGAGGGTCATCATGAAAAACATTGTACATAAGTGGCAACAAATTAGCCTCGTTAGACGAATTTTACTTGGTATTATTATTGGTGTTTTATTAGCCCTTACCATTCCAGAGGCAACTAGCTGGGTATCAATTTTCGGTTCATTATTTGTTGGAGCATTAAAGGCAGTGGCTCCTATTTTAGTTTTGGTTTTAGTCATGAATGCAATCTCAAGCCACAAAAGTGGTAAAAAAACGAATATGAAAACTATTATTGCTCTATATGCAATTGGGACATTTTTAGCTGGAATAGTTGGCGTTGTTGCGAGCTTCTTATTCCCCGTTACTTTAACTTTGACAACTAGTACTAATGAGGTCGCTCCTCCTGAGGGAATTTTACAGGTGCTGCAAACTTTACTTTTTAACATTGTGGACAATCCAATTCATGCCTTAATGAATGCAAATTATTTAGGGATTTTAGCTTGGGCGCTTTTACTTGGATTCGCATTGAAAAAGAGCGCTGATAGTACAAAAACAATGATTGCCAACTTTTCTGACGCAATTACTAATATTGTGAAATGGGTTATCGAATTAGCTCCATTCGGGATTATGGGTCTAGTGTTTGATGCTATTTCAACAAATGGGTTAAAATCCTTAACTGAATACGGTCAGCTTTTAATATTACTACTTGGCTGTATGTTATTTGTCGCATTAGTGGTTAATCCGTTGATTTCATTTATCTTTACTCGTCAAAATCCATATCCATTAGTACTTAGAACTTTAAAAGAAAGTGGATTAACAGCATTCTTCACACGTAGCTCTGCTGCCAACATTCCGGTAAATATGGCGTTATGTGAAAAATTAGATTTAGATGAAGATACTTATTCGGTTTCCATTCCATTAGGAGCAACAATCAATATGGCAGGTGCTGCTGTGACAATCTCTGTATTAACACTTGCGGCTGCACACACTCTTGGTATTGAAGTAGATATTTGGACAGCGATTATTTTAATGGTTTTATCAGCTGTATCTGCATCTGGCGCTTCTGGTGTAGCAGGTGGTTCATTGTTACTTATCCCCCTTGCTTGTAGCTTATTCGGTATTTCAAATGATATCGCTATGCAAGTGGTTGCTGTCGGTTTCATCATCGGTGTATTACAAGACTCTTGTGAAACTGCCCTTAACTCTTCATCTGACGTATTATTTACAGCAACAGCAGATATTGCAAATAAACGCTCAAAAGGATAATCAAATAATTAGAATAGGAAAAGGAGCCGTTTCACACTCATGTGAAATAGCTCCTTTTTCTATTACTGTTGTTCTGATTCGCGATATCGCATTGTCAGCCCTTTTATAAAGTTACGCGTAAAATTATCTCCACACTCTTTATAGTTACGATGATCTGCTTTACGTAAGATTGCCCCGATTTCTCCTTTTGACACATTTAACCTTGCATCATAGAAGATTGTGATCATGTCCTCAGTCGTTAAACTTAGTGCAACCTTTACTCTCTTAATGAAAAGATTGTTTGCTGCATCCCGTTTCCCTGTTGGCTCAGGTGCTTTTGTCTGATTTGGTTTTTGCTCTTGTTTTCCACGCTTAAATGTTATAAACCCGTTTAAAAATGCTTCAAGCTTTTCATAATCACAAAGCATAAAGTTAGGGTTACTTAAGTCAATCTCACCATCTTCATCAAATTGTGGCTTAGTTAAAATTTTAAGCACTTCTTCTTTCGAAAGTTCCATACCGCCCAGTTTAAATATTTCGACCATGTCTGTATTTTTAATATCAAGTGCATAACGTAATCGAATTAGTAAATCATTATTTGTCATATTGCTCTCCTTTTACTTTCTAAAGCGAAAAATTTATGTATTCCTTAATTTATCACATCGAGGACTTTCCATCCATTAAACACTATTATTGACTACCGCTAATCTTACTTACTGATGTTACTTATTTCAATACTTCCTGTACATTAAAACATAAATGTTCTCGCTTTCTTTGACAATTAAAGCAAGTATAGCAAAATCCGCTTACATACTATACTCTCGTCGGAATTTTGCTATAATAAAAAATATTTAATAGCATATGGAGGTCTTTTAATGAGACTAAATGAAAAGGAACTAGAAATCGTAGAAATTCTAGAAAAAGATGCCCGAATCGCAACTGAGGATATCGCTAAAATGGTGGGCTTAAGTCTTGAAGAAACAACGGAGTCCATAAAAAAACTAGAGGAAAATAAAGTCATCGTTCGCTATATTTCCATTGTGGATTGGACAAAGGTTGAAGAGCACCCTGGTGTAAGAGCAATGATTGATGTAAAGGTGACACCAAAGCGTGGGGTTGGCTTTGATGAAATTGCTGAAAGAATTTATCGTTTTGACGAAGTAAATTCTGTGTACTTAATGTCGGGTACATATGATCTATCGATTATTGTGGAAGGGAAATCCATGAATGAGGTGGCAAACTTTGTATCTCAAAAGCTCTCTACCTTAGATTCTGTTATCTCAACAACGACTCACTTCATTTTGAAGAAGTATAAGCATGATGGAATCATTTTCGAACCAGATAACAAAGACAAAAGAATTGTGGTGTCACCTTAATGGAATCAACAAAACGTACGTATGTATCGAAATTGGTACATGATTTAAAGCCATCAGGAATTCGTCGCTTTTTCGATTTAGCAGCGGGAATGGAAGGTGTAATCTCTTTAGGGGTTGGGGAACCTGATTTTGTAACTCCCTGGCATATCCGTGAAGCGGCAATCACTTCCCTTGAACAGGGATATACCTCCTACACACCGAATGCAGGATTATTAGAGTTACGCGAAGAAATTGCCTATTATATGAAAAGTCAATTTAATGTAGCCTATTCCCCTGCTGATGAGATTATTGTAACTGTTGGTGCAAGCTCTGCTATCGATATTGCATTAAGAACAATTTTAGACCCGGGCGATGAAGTCATAGTTGTGGAACCATGCTTCGTATCTTATGTACCTATGGTCGAATTAGCTGGTGGTGTGGCTGTTCAAGTCCAAGCATTAAAAGAACATGATTTTAAAATTTTACCTGATCAAATCGAAGCAGTTATTACAGAAAAAACAAAAGCTATTATGCTATGCTCACCAAATAATCCTACCGGTACAATGTTAAGTAGAAGTGAATTACAGGGGCTAGCAGACTTAGCTAATAAATACGATTTATTAGTAATTGCCGATGAAATTTATGCAGAGCTAGCCTATGATGAAGAATATACAAGTATGGCAGCCATTGATGGAATGCTTGAAAGAACAATTTTAGTTTCTGGATTCTCAAAAGGCTTCGCCATGACAGGCTGGCGTCTAGGATTTGTTTGTGCTCCTGTTGAGATTTCAAATGCAATGCTGAAGGTTCACCAATATGGTTTAATGTGTGCTTCTACAATGTCACAATATGCTGCCATTGAAGCTCTGAAGCACGGTCGAGCAGATGTAGAAGAAATGGTAAAAAGCTACCGTCGACGCAGAAATTATATTGTACAGTCCTTTAACGAAATAGGATTAGAGTGTCATAAGCCTGGTGGAGCTTTCTATGCCTTCCCATCTATCCAATCAACTGGGCTAACTTCTCAGGAATTTGCCGAAAAGCTATTATTGCAAGAAGGCGTAGCCGTTGTTCCAGGGGACGTATTCGGGGAAAGCGGCGAAGGTCACATCCGCTGCTCCTACGCCTCCTCACTAGAGCAGCTACAGGAAGCAGTTAAACGAATAAAACGGTTTATTGATTCACTTTAGAGCCTCTTAGTTATCAATATAAAAAAACGAATTCCCAAAATATCAGGAATTCGTTTTTTATTTATATTATCGTTTTTCTTCTTCGTCTTCCCAACATTCAACATCACCGATATTCGGAACATTTTTCTTGTAGAAGACTGGGTCTTTGCCTTGGTTACGTTGAGCAATATAGTCCTGGATAACTGGTTTTGCCACTTTCCAAAGCATTAAGATTGCCAGTAAGTTAATGATCGCCATTATGGCCATGAAAAGGTCTGCTAAATCCCAAACAACTTGAACTTTCGCAACTGAACCAAACATAACAAAACCTACAGCTAAAATACGGAAAATTAGTAAGCTTGTTTTAGAATCTTTGATAAACCCAATATTCGTCTCACCATAGAAGTAGTTTCCAATAACCGTACTGTAAGCAAATAAGAAAATAGCAATAGCTAAGAAAATTCCAGCCCATTCTCCTAAATTAGAAACTAAAGAAGCTTGTGTTAAATTAATAGAAGCTGCATCCGATTGAAGATATACATCACTCAATAGAACGATAGCTGCAGTTGAAGTACAAACGATTAATGTATCAATAAACACACCTAATGTTTGAATTAACCCCTGTTTAACCGGGTGAGACACTTCTGCTGTAGCTGCCGCGTTCGGTGCAGACCCCATACCAGCCTCATTTGAGAATAAACCACGTTTAATCCCATTCATAATTGCTGCCCCAATCATCCCTGCAAATGCTTCTTCAAATCCAAAGGCAGATTTGAAAATTAAGGCAAACATACCTGGTAATTCTGTAATATTTAATACTACAACAACTAATGCAACAGCAATATAAGCAATCGCCATAACCGGTACGATTACTTGAGTAACGCTGACAATACGCTTTAATCCACCAAAAACAATAATGGCTGTTAAGATTGAGATGATAATACCAACTACAACACGATTTGTACCAAAGCTTTCTTCAAATGCAATAGTAATTGTGTTTGCTTGTACAGCGTTAAATACAAAACCATAAGTTAACGTAATTACTACTGCAAAAAGCACACCCATCCATCTCTTATTTAATCCTTTTTCCATATAATAAGCAGGACCACCACGGTACATGCCTGTGCTAGAATCTTTGACTTTATACACCTGAGCTAATGTACTTTCAATTAATGCTGAAGCTCCACCAATTAAGGCAATCATCCACATCCAAAATACAGCACCTGGTCCTCCTAGCGCAATGGCTGTAGCAACCCCAGCAATATTACCAGTCCCGATACGAGATGCTGCCGAAATTGTAAATGCTTGGAATGAAGAGATCCCTTTCTTCTTCCCTGATTTATCTTTTGGTGATTTTTCAGTAAGTAGCTTGAACATTTCAGGGATTAATCTAAATTGTATTAATTTCGTTTTAAACGTAAAAAATAGTCCGATTCCTACAAGTAAAACAATTAATACGTAAGAATACAAATATGTATTTACTGTTCCTAATATACTTTCAAACAAATTCATAATCCTTCCTCCTTCATTTATTTTCTACTAATTTGAGTACTTTCGAGTTAACTATTTCATATTCAATTAAGCGCTTAATTTTTTCCACATAATTCTTCATTCTAAAAATACTATTCATGCGCTTTCCTACTATTCTTAAAAAAAGAGACTATTTTCACTATAAATAAGGGTTTAACTTTTAGAATGATTGTACGAATACGAGAAAATATAAGTATTCAAACACTTTCAAATTATAACAGTATAATATTACAGAAGTAAAATATCAAAATTTTATTAATATTTCTATAATAAAACCATATAAAACAAAAGAATCAAGCGCTGCTCTACCATAAAGGGATTTAGCAGCGCTTGAAAATTTAGATCCTTAAATTTTAAATTTGTTTACTAATTCACGAAGGTTTTCCGCTAGTTTAGATAAAGAAGCAGCTGCATTTGTTACTTCCTCTGTTGCAGCAAGCTGTTCTTCTGTTACTGCTGCAATTTGACCTGCATTATCTGAGGTTACCTTTGCTAACTGTGCAACCTCCTCTATTGAAGCATTTACTTGCTGAACACTTGCTGATAACTCTTCGGAGATTGCTGAAAGCTCCTGTGTTTGCAAAGTAGAATCTCCGATAGAAGTTTTAATAACATTGAAGGTTTTACCCGTTTCTTCAGCTAAATTCACTCCGTTTGTTACCTCTTGGTTTGCTTCGTGCATCATTTGAACTGCATTTTCCGTCTCATTTTGAATTGTTTTAATGATTTCCGAAATCTGATTTGCGGAGGTTCTCGATTGTTCCGCAAGCTTACGTACTTCATCAGCTACTACTGCAAAGCCTTTTCCATGTTCACCTGCACGAGCCGACTCAATTGCTGCATTTAGTGCAAGTAAATTTGTTTGATCTGCGATACTTGTGATGACTTCTATAATATTGCCGATTTCTTTTGATTTGCTCTCTAATTCTTGTATCACTTGATTTGTTTCTGAATTAGCTTGAGAAATTGTTTTCATTTGTTCAATAACATTCAGTACATTTTTATAGCCCAATTCCGTATGGCTAGTAGACTCTATTGATGATTCTGCTACACTTGATGCATTATCTGCAATTCTTGTAATGGCTATAGTGATTTCATCGATGGCTTGTGCACTTTCCTCTGTATTTTTCCCTTGCACCTCAACATTTTTGGCTACCTCTGTAATAGAAACTGCCACCTGATTCGTTGCAGCGGTTGTTTCTTCAGAGCTTGCTAATAGTTCTTCTGCTGCATTCGAAAGCTGGATAGACGAAGTAGTCACTTCATTAATCATCATTTTTAGGTTTTGAGACATTTCATTAAAGTTTTCTGCTAAATCACTTAATTCATCGCCAGTTTTATCGTCAATAACTGCTGTAAAGTCACCCTCACCAGCCGATTGAAGAACCGTTGAAAGTCGATTTAATCGATTCTTTATTTTTCTTGTAAAGAATGATACGCCAATAATGGAAACAACGATAATAATCAATAATACGATCAAGAAAACTCTAAGTACTTTTGAAATAATACTATCGATAATATCCTGAGCTGCTCCTACGTATAGTATCCCTACAATATCACCTTGTGCATTTTTTAACGGCATATAAGCTGCTTGATAAATATTTCCTTGTACATTTGCTTCACCTAAATAATTCTCACCTTTACCAATAACAATATCTGCAACCTCTTGTGAAATTTGTGTACCAAGAACACGTTCGCCGTCCTTCATAACGTTTGTTGCAACACGTGTATCTCCTTGGAAAATTGTCACAGTATCACCAGTGTCCGCTCCGATTGCGTCTACTAGACCTGCATTTTCGTTCATCAAAGTAGCCCCTTTATATAACTGGTTATCTTTGATTTCCCAATCTCCTGGATATGTACTATCAATATAATTTAAGGATAACTTTAAATCTCCCTCTGCTTTTTGAATGGCAAATTGCTTAATGCCGGCTCGCACTTCATTATTTACTACAAGTCCAATGACAGTTGATAGTAAAAGGATAACGAGAATAACAATTATATTTATTTTAGTACCTAGCTTAAGTTTCATATAATACATCCTTATCATTTAATTTTGATTTTCAAATTTCCTATCTAGCCTTTAATACGTTCAGGTTTGTGATTGGAAGGTCCAATAATTGTTTAATATAAAGTTCACAACAGGAATCACCAGAATGGTAACTAATTCACCTATGACATAATGGAGATTGAAAAGATGAACTATGACAAACATTAATAGAAAATTTAAAAGAAACCCTATTGCTGACACAGTCGTAAAGCGAAGGGCTCTTTGTCGAGTAATGATGCTTCCAAATGTATATTTAACATTTAGAAAGAACGATACAATCGTCATAATGATAAATGAAAGTGCAGAACTCACTACAGGATCCATATACAGACCTTCAATAAAAATAAACACTGAAATAAAATAAATTAATGTACATATACAGCCGACAAAGCTATATTTCAAAAACTTTGTAAACAATGTTTTGCTTAATATCATGACTTCTCTTCCGAATCTCCTTTAAAATGCAGACTTACTATCTATTAGTAGAATCTTAACTTTCAATCAAAGACCTTCCTAGCAATATTCTTTTTTAAGATAGTATTAGGCTGTCGTTTATTTCGATTGATTAATAGAATTAATTGCAAAAAGACAATGGGTAAAAGAGATTTTTTATATGCAAGATATTTAGGCTCCCAATCTGTTGCAAATTTACCTTTAAACTCCTTCAAGCCTTTAAAATTATATTTTTTATTTCCATAACGATAGACATACTGAAGTAACTTTTCACTAATAAATGAATCCTCGCAATTGCCTACATTGGCTAACGGCGCCATACCCAAGCTGCACTTATGGAAGCCTGACTCTTTTGCCCATAGAATTATATTTGTAAATAAAACATCCATTGTCCCATGTGGACTTTGTTTACAATTTCTCATTAAGTCAATAGTGACCGTCTGCTTATAATTTGTTGGTAACGTGGCAAAAGCGATAATTTTTCCTTGTGGATCCTGCATTAGTGCAATCGGGAAACGGGAAACATAATCCTCATAAAAAGAAACCACCGAAAAACCCTTCTCCTTTTCAGTTCCAAGCCAGCATTGTGAAATGCTCTTTATATCGGAAATATGCTGTGGAGAATGTGGTGGTTGTAGAACCCTAAATGTAAAGCCATTTCGGGTAAATTTATTTAATCTAGTTCGTAGCTTTGCTCCCCTTTTCCCATCTAAAGAAAAAGAGTTTAGCTCAATAAGTGCTTCTTCACCTAACTTCATAAATCGAAAACCCGCATCATGATAGAGTTGCATATAACGGGGATTTACCTGATAGTAAATCGGCTTTACCCTGTTTTTTTTACAAAACTCATTGAATTCTTTTATAGCCTTGTGGAAATTCGATTCTGTGCCTAAAGGATCGCCCAGTACTACATATTTATCGAAAATTTTCTTATACACAATCAACACATTCAAGTCTTTTGTCCAAAACTGTTTTTTATCTTTTAAAAAGATTAAATGTGATACATGGTTACCCCCGTTCTTTTTAAAAAAAGTGAGCAAATCATCATACTGAACGTGTACCTGATTTTCTGATAAACCTCTCTTCATAAGCTTTTTTTGAGAGTTAGAAATAGAAATGAGGCTTTTCATTGAAACCATGGGTATTTCCTCCTGTTAATATAACAACATTATCTTTTCTGATAATATCACATAGTAAGTTGTATGGATAGATAGCAATTTTTAACTATAAATTCTAAAAATATTAACATTAATAATTGGAATATATTAGTCACAAAAAAACTAAAGTCCTAGTATTAACAATCACATTTATTTATCGATATAACCATATGAAGATGATTTATAAAAATCTATCAACCATGAATAACAACAAAGGAGAAAAACATCATGAAGTGGATCAAAAATTTAAAACTAAACCAGAAGTTTACAATGCTTTTGGTTGTTACATTAGTTAGCCTTTTATTAATTGGCAGCATCAGCTTTTTCCAATTTAAAAAAATGGGCGATTCGTTGGAGGATATGTATGATAATAAACTTCTGCCGATAGAGACAGTGACTCAAATGAAAAACAATTCACAATATGTACGTTTGGCATTAATTGAGTTAATGATTAATACAGAAGCAAATCGCAACGAGGAGCTACTAACGGCAGTTGGAGATAGACTTGATGCTAACAAAGAGTTAAGAGCGTCTTATCAAACAGATAATCCTGAAGAGCTTGAAATATTGACATCAATCGAAGTATTAATTACTGAATTCAATAAATATAAAGATGAACTGCTTGATTTAGCCAATAAAAATCAAAATGCTGAAGGTTATGCACTTTATGTAGCAAAGGTCGCTCCGATTTTCAATGATTTAGATGATAATTATACTAAGATTATTGATATAAATAGTAACGATGCTAAATTAGTTAACGATGAAAACGAAAAAGAAATCCAAGCATCAAATATCCTATTACTAGTAGTTATCGCGATAGCACTAGCTTTATATGTAGGGATCAGCTGGATTATTGCTCAAGCGATTTCTAAGCCAACTCAAGAAATGGAAAAGCTAATGATCAAAGCAGCGCAAGGAGATTTAACAGTTCAGAGTACATATGTATCTAAAGATGAAATTGGTTCACTTTCACATTCATTTAACGATATGCTTACTCAATTAAAGCAGCTCATTATGAATGTACGTGAATCTTCTGACCAAGTAGCAGCTTCTTCAGAGCAATTAATCGCAAGTGCTGAAGAAACTAGTAATGCATCTCAACACATTGCAGAAGCTAGTACTTATTTAGCTGCTGGTTCTGAAAGTGCTGTGAAGCATACAGATGAAATTTCTATTTCTACACAAGAAACAGCGATGAGTATTAGCCATATCGCTAATTCCATTTCACTAGTTTCTGAAGAGTCAAATGCAACAACTGAAGAATCAGAACGTGGAAATATAGCATTAAATAAAACCATCGAGCAAATGAAATCTATCAATAGTACTGTATTAGCTTCATCAAATGTTATTAAGGATCTTGGCAGTCGCTCATCTGAGATTGAGAAAATTGTAGGGGTTATCTCTGGTATTTCAGAGCAAACAAATTTATTAGCTTTAAATGCAGCAATCGAGGCAGCACGAGCTGGTGAAAACGGTAAAGGATTCGCTGTTGTAGCCGAAGAAGTTAGAAAGCTTGCTGAAGAATCAAGACGTTCTGCTGAACAGATTACTCACCTAATTTTAGATATTCAAAACAGCACAATGGAAGCTGTTGCTTCAATGGAACAATGTACATCAGAAGTAGAGACAGGTCTTCATTTAATCAATGAAACAGGGGAATCCTTCGGAAAAATCCTGCTTTCTGCTACAGATGTATCAAAAAAATCAGAAGAAGTATCTGCTACATCCGAGCAAATTGCAGCTTCTGTTGAAGAAATGAGCAGTA
Organism: Ureibacillus chungkukjangi; assembly: GCF_044795995.1. NCBI lineage: Bacteria > Bacillati > Bacillota > Bacilli > Caryophanales > Caryophanaceae > Ureibacillus > Ureibacillus chungkukjangi. The sequence goes on from NZ_CP085009.1 coordinate 3,375,843, forward strand.
AAATCTTGAATGTTTCAAAGAGTGCTGAAGAAGCATCTTCAAATTCACAAACTGTAGCAGCTGGTGCTGAGGAACAGCTTGCATCTATGCAGGAAATTACAGCCTCTGCCCACGCCCTTGCAAAAATGGCCGAAGACTTACGCAGCGTTGTGAACACATTTAAAATCTAGAAGTTAGTAAGACATCGAGTAGGAGGGAGTGATTAACTCCCGACCTCTCACACCACCGTACGTACGGTTCCGTATACGGCGGTTCAATTAAGATGAATAACGCAAAGTTTCGTAACGAACTTGCAGACTTTTCAGCCCTTGGCTTTCCCAATAGGAATTGCCGAGGGTTCTGTGTAATATGGGGCTATTAGAAATGCGCCAGTACCCTTTCCGGGTGTTTCCCCACTCGTATGCTTTTCCAAAAGGAACTTTCAATCGAGTAAGATTTCTGACTCTTGTTCGAGGTTTCTTCCAATTCTTCCATAGACACATCCTTAATCTTCTTTTAATCCAGCTATCTAGTGATTTGAATGTGGAACTTGTATCTGCTAATGCAAAATAACCACACCACCCCATTAGATACTGGTTTAACTTCTCGATTCTGTATTCCATGGAATATGGCATCTTTCTTGAGGTAATCTCTCGTATTTTCATCTTCATTCGGACTAGACTTGTTTTCGCAAGACGAACTTTTGGTTCTTTGTGATTCGTGAAACTAAAACCTAAGAACTTTCGGTTCCAAGGACGATCTACTGCTGATTTCTTTTGGTTTACTTTTAAACGAAGTTTTCCCTCAATAAATCTTTGTACACTCGCCATTACTCTTAACCCCGCACGTTCCGTTTTCACATAAATATTGCAATCATCTGCGTATCGAACGAATTTATGTCCACGTTCCTCCAACTCTTTATCAAGTTCATCTAGAACTACGTTTGAAAGTAGAGGACTTAAAGGTCCACCTTGTGGTGTTCCTTCTTCTGTACTTGAAACCACTCCATTTATCATGACACCGGCTTGGAGGTATTTACGAATAAGTTTTAATAAAGGTTTATCTGAAATTCGTTTCGTTAATGTTGCCATTAGTCGGTCATGATTAACCTTATCGAAGAATTTCTCTAAATCCATGTCAATTACCCATCGATAACCTTCCTTTAAATAACCCTTTGCTTTCCGAACGGCGTCATGGGCGCTCCGATTTGGACGGAATCCATAACTGTGGTCCGAAAATGTTTCGTCATATTCCTTCGATAAAATCTGCGAGATAGCTTGTTGAATCAAACGGTCTGTCACGGTTGGGATACCTAGTAAACGCACACCACCATCTGGTTTCGGGATTTCGACTCGACGTACTGGTTGCGGTTCATAGGTTCCATTCAAAATCTGCGATTTAATGGTTTCCCAATTTTCGAGCATGTGCTGTCGTAAGGTTTGTACGGGCATCATGTCTACTCCATGGCTTCCTTTATTCGCTTCAACTCGCTTTAGCGCTTGTATCATATTTTGCCGTTCAAGAATTTGATTCAACATCACCATTTCGTTCCTTTCCGTGATTAGCTTATCTTCTTATGCCCATCTGAACTCCACCCTCCGCAAATACCCTCGTGGGATTCACCACTACTTTCTAAGCGTGAGGTTTCTCTGTTTTCTGTGCTCATTCATTCTAGATGGAAAGCCAAGGGCTAATCTCTCTTAATTGTTCAGTCCTTCCGACTGGTTCTAGACCCAATCGTACTATGACCTCTGCTGACTTCTGATGATTCAGCTACTTGTCACCAAGTAGGTTATGAAGGGTACTTCATGTTTCCATCAGACCTCCCCGGGTAAGCACATGCACTTTCACACCATCTATCCGCCTCATTTACTAGGTATGACCTTCGACAGAAAGGACTTTGTTTTGTCTTGCAAACTCATCCAGTCGTAACTAGCCTTGTATGAGATTCGTGTTCCTCGGACCGGTGTTTTGCCTCCAGCTTCCTTCAGATTCCGCGTCGCCACGGACACCCTTGCTCTTGGCTAACCTCTACTTCTGTCTTCGGGGTTCGGGACTTACACCCTATAGTTCATGCGCATGCCGGGCGCACAAGCAAGTGGAGAGAAACGATTTCGTTTCCCTCCATTTGTTTTTTTGTTTGTTAATGAATCTGGTGGCGGCTGACTTGATTTTTCTTTTGGGATGCATGTCATCACTTGGCTTATGAACTACATTACGATTTGGTTTTCCTTCTGCAATGTATTTCATTTGGATTGTGAACTGCTTCTCTATTCGCTTTTCTCTCTATAATGCACTTCATCTATCTTATGAACTGCATCCCGAACCAATTTTCCCCCTGCAATGCACTTCATCCCGCTTATGAACTGCTTCCCGATTTACTTTTCACTCTACAACGCATTTCATCCAAAATTATTAAACTAGATTTCGCCCCCTTCTCCCTTCCATCCAACAAAAAAACTGCCCTCCATCACCAGGATGAGGGGCAGTTCCTTTTCAACTTTATATTTTAAATCGATTTAATAGCTCTCTTAGTTCGTCTGCAAATTGTGCAGTTTTATCAATCGATGCTGTGATATCTTGAATTGAGCCAAGCTGCTCCTCTGAGGAAGAGGCTACTTCTCGAATATATTTTGAAGATTCAACAGAGCGATCTAAATTATCATTTATTACTTGTTGTACGTCTTTAACTTTCGCTAAAAGTGTTTCGATTTCATCAAAGATCAAATCCACTTCACTCGAAGATGCTTTAGTGGAGTGATAGACATTTTGTAAAATGCCATTAACTCCTTGCAGTCTTTCCATACCTGTTCCGAATTGATTTGTTCCTGCTTCAATCTCTATAACTGCACTTGAAGTTTCGGTTAATATTTGATTTACGAGCTCTGAGATTTGTGCCGCTGACTGAGCAGATTGGCTAGCTAATTTTTTCACTTCATTTGCCACAACAGCAAAGCCTTTTCCGTGTTCACCAGCTCGAGCTGCCTCGATAGAAGCATTTAAAGCAAGAAGATTTGTTTGCTCTGTAATACTAGTAATCATTCCAACAATATTGCCAATTTCTGATGAACGATTCCCTAATTTCTTTACCGTCTCTGATGAGCTACGGACTGAATTTTGGATATCTTTCATTTGATTCATCAACGCTTTTACTTCTTCATTTGCCTTCTCAACCTCTTTATAGGCATCCTTCGTTTTGTTCGATACTAAAGAGGAATGATCCTTTATTTCTGAAACACTTTGCGTGATTACATGAATCGATTGTAGATTATTTTTGTTGCCAGTTTCTTGTTCAATAGAAATTTCTGCTGAATGCTGAACGTTTTTAGTGACACCATCTGATAAATGAACCATTTCTTCTGCTCGATCTAAAAGGGCAGTTGTGCTATCAGAAACTACTTCCCCCTTATGGAGGATATCTCGAATCAATTCCTGCAAGCTTTCCAATAAGGAGTTGAAGTTATTTGCCAGCATACCAACCTCATCTTTTCTATTGATAGCAAGTCTTTGTGTTAAATCTCCATTATTAGTTACCAGTTCTTCAATTTTGTCATTGACCTGTTGAATAGGCTTTAACGAACGGCGATTAACAATATAGCTTATCAATGCGCCTATCAAAATAAAGACAATTGTCATAATAATAAAATAGTTCAATAAGGATTGAGCATCTGCAAAGGCTTCCTTAGTCGGGATTGTGATCATAATTCCCCAATCCATTTCACTTGCTTTGCTATAAAAGACTAAGCTGTCTTCTCCTTCGAATTTTGTTTCAATAACACTACTTTTACCCGCCATACTTTCATCTACCAATTTATTTAAATCGGCATTGTCATAATCTGCAATAGTCTTATTAAGAGTATCTTCCTTCTCTTTGCCTGCTACTATTGTCCCGTCATTAGTAAAGACTGTAACGTACCCACTATCCCCAATTGTATTTTGAGTAATAATATTTATTAGACTTTCAATTTGGTTTCCGCCTGAAGCTACCCCTACTACTTCTCCATTTTCACCATAAATTGGAGCGGAAGTTAAAACAATTGGAGCACCATTCACACTTGGTGAAGAAGAAGGTACTGGATTATAGGTTTTCGTTAGCTCCTTCATACCGCCTTGATAATGCTCAAATTCAGCAACTGGAATTTGGGAGCCACCTAAATATAAAAAACCGTTCGCATCCATAAAGGCAAAACCATCTGGATTCCCTGTTTTTTCGGCAATTCTAGCTCCTAAAGCATCTGCTTTTTCCGTATCAACCGACTTTAATTCATCAGCTTCAGCTATGTATGCCATTGTTTCCTGCTTACCTTGTATCCATATATCGATATTCGCTTTAATGGATTCTAGCTCACCGAATGCCTGCTCTTCAAATCTTTCATATAGAAAGTCCTTCGCCTTCAAGTACCCAAAAGCCGAAATACTTATCATAGAAATTGTTATTAAAATACTAATAACTATCGTATTTTTAAATACTAGTTTCACTGGTTATTCTCCTATCGTTAAGTGATTTTTTAAAGAAAAATACGAAAAAATCCACCCTAAAAAAAGGTGGATTCAATAATTGAAAGCCATCTTTTTTCGGCAACCCAGCCACCATAACAAAACGTCTTAGGTCTGTAGCTTTGCGTCCCTACCTTTCAATAGGTTTGCCTTTATCGTAAGATTATACATCGGTATAATTTATATCAATTTTATCATAATATCTATGGAAATAATATTGAGTTTATTATCTTGAAATAACAAAAAAATACCACCCCACAAATAATTCAAAGTTATTTGTAGAGGTGGTACTTCTATTGGATATATTTTAACAGTCTTTTTTTAGCATTTACTATATGCTGTTCATACACACTTAAAGCTGTATTTAAATCATTCTGCTTTATTGCATTAATCAATTCTTTATGTTCATGGTTAGGAAAATGACTTTGATTCGTTATAATAGATGGCGAATAAAGTGCTACACCATCCCATAATTGATTAATAAACGCCACAAGCTGCTTATTAGGGCACTTTTCTAACAACAATTCATGAAACTTTGCATTTAAAATAATATAATCTCCACTATCCGTTATATGCTCCATTTGCTGTACCATTCCGTCATATAAAATAATATCTATCTTTGAATAATGTGGAAATGCCATCTTCAATCCTTCCAACTCTAAAATCAATCGGGTATCATATAAATCTTCAATTTCTTTTACAGAGAATGCCTGAACATAATAACGACTATTAATTCTTTTTTGAAGAAAGCCCATACTTTCTAATTTAACAAAAGCTTCTCTAACAGGAATTCTACTTACATTGAAATTATCAGCTACTTCTTTTTGACTGAGGCTCTGATTTGGTTTTAAATTCCCTTTTAAGATTTCTAGTTTTATTGAATTGAATATTGTTTCAGATAGGGAAGAGCTCGAGTTGACTACTTCAAATTTCTTCATTATTCCTCCTGCCTTATGCTTTTAATTTTCTAATGAGGCTAACAAATTTTTCATTTTAAGATACACTGGCATATCAATCATCATGTCTTGATATGCCAAGGTCTTAAAATTATTCGTCTCAAAAAAATTTACGATTTCTTTTGCCAAAACAATTTCACTTTCATGAACTTTAAATACTTCTTGAATACATTCGATTTGTTTCGGATGAATAGCTTGCTTTCCATTATAACCGAGTTTTCTTGCTTGAACCGTTTCTTTCTGCAATAAATCCATCTCCTTTAAATAAATGCATGGTGCATCTATAGGAGGAAGTTTTTTAAATTTCTTAGATAATAAAGATATTTGCATTCTTATATGCTGAATTAATGGATTATCCACTATATCCTCTTCATTTACAGATAGATCTCTGGCTAAATCTACAGCGCCAAAAGCAATTCTCTTAACCACACTTGAGACAAGTATATTTTCTAATTCATAATATCCATTTACTGTCTCAATTAGAGGGATGATTTCCAAACTAGCAGGTATCTTTTGAATTCCTTGCTGAACTTTACTTATTTCCTCTACGTGTTCGCATTTCGGTAAAATAATACCCGCTACTTTTTCAAAGTTTATAACTGTTAAATCATCATCAAAAAATTCACATTTAGTATCGTTTATTCTAATATAGATTGGGGTTGTACTGTTATAATTTGATAAAAAATCATTAACCTGAATTCTTGTATTTAATTTTTCGCCCGATGGTATGGCATCCTCTAAATCTATAATAATATAATTTGGATTCAACTCAGACCTAACCTTTTCTAATGCCCTTGTATTATTTCCCGGCACAAATAACCAACAACTAATAATTACTCCTCCTCTTTTTATATGGCGATAATACTTCATCAGTATGTTCTCCTAATAATGGAATATCTCCCCCAATGGCATGAAATATTATTAAAATTCATAGGGGATTGCAACATCGAGATTTTTCCAACTTCAGAATTGACATTTTTCCATTTTTGATAAAATTGGAGTTGTGGATGATTAATTAATCCATTAATATCATTGAAATAAGCATTTGCTATTTTCTTCTCATCTAGTAAATTTGCCAAATCTGCCCGATCAATTTCACCCGTTACATCTTCTATAATTTTCTTTAAAAGCATTTTATTTTGCACGCGAAGAATATTAGTCTTAAATCTTGGATTAACAATGAGCGAGGCATCTTTCAAAATCTCCCTACAAAAAATCTCCCATTCTCGATTATTTTGAATGGCGATAAATAATTGCTCCTTATTCATAGTTAAAAATGGACCATACGGATATATTGTGGCATGATCTGTTCCACTTCTTACAGGTTCTGTTCCACCATAGGTATAGTAAATAGGAAAACTCATCCATTCTGCGATTGCTTCTAGCATTGAAATCTCTATTATGGTTCCTATTTTTGTTTTATTACGATGGATGATTGCTGCTAATATCGAAGAAAAAGCATACATTCCGCTAGCAATATCTACCACTGCCAGCCCCGTTTTCGCTGGGGCATCAGGAGAACCGGTAATTTGTAGCACGGCAGCTTCCGATTGAATTAATAAATCATAAGCTTTTTTGTTGCTATAAGGACCTTCTTTTCCATAACCAGAAATACTACAAATAATTAAATGTGGAAATATTTCATGCAGCTTTTCTGGATTGAAACCTAGCCTATCTAATGCTCCTGGTCCTAAATTATTTAACAAGACATCGGTATCTTGCAGGATATCAAATATCAATTGAACATTTTCTTGCTTCTTTAAATCTAACTCTACTGATTTCTTTCCTCTATTTAACCAAACAAAATTACCTGACAATCCGTGAGTTGCCTCGTCATAGCTCCTTGCAAAATCACCGACACCAGGTTTCTCAATTTTAATAATCTCTGCTCCAAGGTCAGCTAATTGCCTGCTTGCAAAAGGCGCTGCAACTGCATGCTCAATAGAGACCACTCTTATACCCTGTAATGGCAACAAACACATCCCCTTTTATGCAAGCTTGATAATTGGTTTAATTTCTTTAAAGTCTTTCATACTTTCAAGTGCTTCGTTAATTTCTTCAAGGTAATATATATTTGTAATCATTTTGTTAAATGGAACTTCATACTGATATTTTTCAATAAATTTTAATGCTTGATAATAATTCCCTATACCACCTGAAAATGAACCAATTAATTTTAAATTTTTTGCAGTAATAAGTGATGGCATGATTTCAACTTTTCCTGTTCCTAATTGTCCAACAACTACATACCGTCCGTTTTTCCGAATATAATTTAACCCTTCCTCAAAAGCACTTGGATGACCAGAATATTCCAATACAATATCTGCACCTAGACCATTTGTCAGATTGTTAATTATCGCATTTCGACTTTCCATTGTTTTCTCAATAGAAATATTGATTATGATATCTGCTCCCATTTCCTCTGCTAAACTTAAACGTTCCTCTGGTCCTCCAATTGCGATTACACTCTTAGCACCTGCTTTTTTAGCTACACATATAGCTAATAGACCTAATGGCCCTGTCCCTTGTACTACCACAATATCTTCAGATGAAATGCTTCCTAATTGGTTAAAACTGTTCATTACAGATCTAAATGCGCAACTACATAGACTTGCTAATTCCGAGCTTACAGTATCGGGTACTTTCACTCTTCCTGATGTAGGGAGAATATATCCGTATTCACTAAATCCTCCCATTAAATACGGATACTTTTCCATTGTTTCATACATGTAACTACGTCTATTTAAACAGAGGGTTGGTTGCTTTTCGACATTGCAATAATAGCAATTTCCACAATCAGCATGAGACCATATAACTCGATCTCCCTCTTTTAATGGATTACCAATTGAATCAACACTAACTTCTTCACCAAGCTTTACAATTTCACCAACCATTTCATGACCTAATATTACTGGTAAATTTACCTTTAAATTTAGCTCTCCCTGCCATAAGTGAACATCCGTTCCACAGATTGAAGACATTTGATTTTTCACCAGAACCGCTCTTGGTTCTATTGTTTGAGGTATTTCTACATTTTCAATTTGTAACTTTTCTCCAAAATTTCTTAACACTGCTGCTCTTGAAAGTTTAGGTATCTCCATTGTCGCCATCCCCTTTTCACTTTTTGACTCATTCATCATCACTTGTAATATCTATCATTATTGTTTTTATTTCAGTGAATTCATTTATTACTTCCAAACCATTCTCCCGACCATAACCACTCATCTTATAGCCGCCATATGGAACACTCCAATGTATTTTCCTATAATTATTAATCCAGACTGTACCACTCTGTAATTTATTTGAGATACGGTGGGCTCTTGCTAGATTTTTAGTCCAAACTCCAGCTGTTAAGCCATACTTTGAATCATTCGCCATCTTAATTACATCATCTTCATTTTTAAAAGGGATAATGGCTAAGATTGGCCCAAAGACTTCTTCCCTGCATAAATAAGAGTCATTATTTAAATTTGTTACAATTGTGGGAGAAAAATAGAAGCCTCCATTGTTTAAATTTATTTGCTCACCACCATAAATAATGGAACCGCCATCAGCTTTTACTGATTCTATAAAGGTCTGTAGTTTATCTAATTGTTCTGCAATAGAGATTGGTCCCATGACAGAATCTACTTCAAAAGGATCGCCTACTTTTATTTTCTTTGTCTGTTCAATAATTTTTGCTAAGCACTCTTCATAGATAGTTTCTTCTATAAAAACACGTGACCCTGCTGCACATGTTTGTCCCGCGTTTATGAATATTCCCCGTACTGCTGCATTTGTGGCTTTTTCCATATCGGCGTCTTCAAAAATAATATGGGGTGCTTTTCCCCCTAGTTCAAATGTTAATTTCTTCAATGTGTCACTCGATTGTTTTGCAATACTAATAGCTGTATTGGTAGAACCTGTAAAACCTAATTTATCTATTTCTGGATGTGTTGTTAGTGTTTTCGCAACTGGTAAATCTCCCGTAACAATATTTACAACTCCTGCTGGAATGCCCGCCTCCACTATTAATTCTGCAAAAGCCAATGCTGAAACCGAGGTTTGGATAGCTGGTTTTAATACAATTGTATTTCTAGTTGCTAGTGCAGGCGCAACTTTCCAAGCAAGCATTAGTAAGGGGGAGTTCCATGGTACAATTGCTCCTACTACGCCAATTGGTTCTTTCTTAATATAGCTAAATACATTTTTGGAAATTTCAACATACTCCCCCCTTAATTGGGCTGCAACGCCTGAGTAAAAGTAAAACCATTCAGCAACTGCAGGTATTTCATTTTCAATTAGTTCAATATATAATTTTCCATTTCCTTTACACTCTAAAGTCGCTAACCGTTCCTTATTTTTTAAAACTAAATCTCCTAATCTACGGAGTAATTTACTAACCTTAGTAACATCTGTTTCACTCCACCCATTTTCAAATGCCTTCCTTGCAGCCAATATCGCTTGAGTTGTTTCATGTTCTGTACAATCTGGAATTTCCGCCCAAAATTCTCCGTTAATTGGGCTAACTAATTTTGTATAGTTTTCAGTTTCTAAAAACTCATTATTTATGAAATATCCATGAAATTTTTCCATAAAATCCTCCCTAATTGTATAACTGTATACACTTTTGCTTAAATAAATATCTAAGTAGGTTTCTATGAAAATTTTGCTACTTAGATATTTAATATCATTACACTTTTAATAAGCTGCTTGGAATACTTCGAATAAAGTTACTTCTGTTGCCAATCTAGGATTTATATTCATTAGTCGTGAAATGTCTAGAGTCTCCATTGTCATTGCTTTTAAATCTCTTTCATCCACATGCAGTTCTGAAAGCTTTGTTGGTAGATTGATAGATTTCAGTAACTCAATGAAATAGTCGAAAAGTTGGTTTTCTTTTTCTTCTTGATTTGAGAATTTTTGACCCGGCAAGCATAAATCATATAATTTATCGAATTTCTCTTCGTTTGATTGATAATTATACTTCACTGTATAAGGCAGCATTAAGCCAGTAATTTCTCCATGCGGGGAATGAACCCTTCCTCCAATTGCATAGGCCATTGCATGTGAGATTGACGTGCCAGCATTTGAAAATGCTAGCCCTGCTAATAAGCTTCCTAACAACATATTCGATCTCGCCTGAATGTCTTTTCCATCTTTAAAAGCATCCACTAGACTTGCAGTTATTAGCCTAATTGCCTTTTCTGCAAATAAATTGGTTAAGATTGAAGATCCTCTAAAATCCGCTTGATAATCAGTATCGAATTGATTAAAGTTTTTAGAAGTATACGCCTCAACTGCATGTACTAGTGCGTCAATACCAGAACATGCAGTAACTCTTGGAGGCATTCCTACTGTCAATTGTGGATCAAGTATCGCATACTTTGGTTTTAAGAAGTTGCTAGAGATTCCAACTTTGAGATTACGCTCTTCATCATTTACAACTGCAACCCCTGTTACTTCTGATCCGGTACCAGCCGTCGTAGGAATTGCGATGATAGTAGTTGTTTCGAAATCTATTTTATTGTTATAAAAGTAACTAATCGGTTGCTCCGTTTTTAGCATAAATGCAATCATCTTCGCTAAATCTATGCAGCTCCCTCCACCTAGACCGATTAAAATGTCAATCTCCTTATTTTTATAAGTACCTAATACTTCTTCAACATCTTTAACTGTAGGTTCTGGCTTTGCCTGATCAAAAATTTCATAAGGTATGTCAAATACGTCCAACTTCTCTTTGAGTACATTTAATACCCCGCTATTTTTAATGCCTTGATCTGTTATCACAAGGGTCTTTGGTTTATCAGAGGCTGCATAGATATTTTTTAGTTCATCTAATGAATTTTCCCCAAAATAGATGTTCCCAGGAAAGTTATATTGCCAATATGTCTTCAAATCTTCCACCTACCCAATCTAGTATTATTTGAATCTATAAAAACCAAGTTGTTAAGAAAGGCACAAATGCAACAATCAACAACACGATTATTGAAACTAGCAAAAACTTTAATGTATGTGGCATCATTTCTAATACGGAACTTTTATTAACCTTTGCTGAAACAAAGACGTTTGCAGCCATCGGAGGAGTCAGTAACCCGATTTCAATAGTAGTAACCAATATAATCCCAAAATGTATTGGGTTAATTTCAAATGTTTGTGCTGCTGGAGCTAATAAAACCGCCATCAGTAATACTGCTGCATTTGTTTCCATAAACATTCCTACTACAAACAAAATAAGGATTAATAATAGTAAAAATAGGAATTTGTTATCTGTTAAATTCATTGCTGCCTCTGATACCAATTGAGGAATTTGTTCCAAAGTAATCATGTAATTAAATAGATTACTAAATGCAATAATTCCTAGAATGGCTGCTGATGAGATAGCAGCCAGTTTGAATGGTGAAAATAAATTGCTGAATTTAATCTTTTTAGTCACAACTGCCAGAACTAAACCATATACACATGCTACTGCTGCTGCTTCAGTGGGTGTAAATATCCCACTGTAGATTCCTCCCAGTACAATGATTGGCATAATTAAAGCTGGAATCGTTTTTAAAAAAGTTCTTCCTAACGATTCAGTAGCTGCTTGTTTTTCAAGTTGCTTTGTTTCTTCAGAAATTGAGGCATTTTCTGGATGATATACTTTTTTCAATAAAATACGATGAAGTACAAGATAAGCTAAAACAAATACAATACCAGGAACAATTGATGCAATAAACAAATCAGAAATTGATGCACCTACTGTCGCCCCATACAAAATTAATGGGATTGAAGGGGGGATGAATACACCTAATAATCCGGCAGCAGCAATTAGTGAAGCAGTATATCCCCGATCATAACCTTTTTCAACCATTTTATGACCAATTGAACTTCCTATTGCAGATACCGTCGCAACAGAGGAACCTGTAATAGCCCCTAAAAAGGCACTTGCTAACACAGTTACATACCCTAAACTGCCATGAATTTTTTTCAACAACTTCTCTGATAACTGAATTAACTGTGAAATAATACTGCCTTGGTTCATAATTTGTCCTGCTAAAATAAACAAGGGAATCGCTAATAAGGAAAAAGAAGATACAGCTTGATTTGATAGTGAGGCAAATGAAGCAAATGGGATATCTAGTAATTGCCCCCCTAATAATGCACTAATTGCAAATGTTACTCCAATTGGTACACCTATCATTAAAATAGCAATTAGAACTACCACAATTACTAACATTAAATATCCCCTCCTTTTCGCAACTTTTGTATCCCCTTAAAGATATTACTTACACAGTGCAAACCCATCACTACAATGGATAATACAATAATTCCATATATAATGGATAAAGGAATTCCTGCTTCTAACGTTTTTTCACCGCTCTCCCCTACAAATTTTAAGAATGAGTAGACGATATTGAAAAATACTACAACGAAAATTATAAGTATAATGTCAACTATCAAATTCATAATAGTTTGTATGTTTTTAATTTTAATCATTTGACTTAATTCAATAGATATATATTCTCTTGTATAGGTAATTGCGCTTGCACCTAAAAATGTAATCGTCGTCATTCCTATAGCTGCATATTCTGGCATACCTAAAGAATGCCATCCAAGTAATCGTCCCACAATTTGAAGGATAACAGCAATCATAATAACTATTAGTGCAATGGCAATTAAGAATTCTTGTGTCTTATATAAGCCTTTTTCAAACTTATGCCACATTTTATTCACTCCTTATTTACTTAATGGGACAGATTTCTCTGTCCCATTAATCCTAATAATTATTTATTAATCTCGGCTAATTCATCTTTAAGTGATTGAATTAAATCTGCACCATAAGTTGACTCATAGTTATCCCATTGACTTAAACCAAATTCTTGGAATTCTTTGATCTGTTCCTCTGTTAGTTCTGTTACTTCTACGCCTGCATCTTCAAACATTTTAATATAGTTTTTAGTAGCTTCTCGATTGTTTTCAATCTGCCACGCTTGCACTTCTTCACCTACCGCCTTGAAGATTTCTTGTTGTTCTGGAGTTAATGAATTAAATTTACTTGTATTAATGACAATTGAACCTGATGCATAAACATGATTTAATTGAGTGTAAAACTTATTTACCTCTTGGAATTTGCTATCACCAGTTAATAGTAGCCCATTGTCTTGCCCGTCAACTGTACCTTGTTGTAATGCTAAATACAGCTCGTTAAATGGCATTACTAATGCTTGTGACCCTGCTTCTTCAAAGAAACCTTTGATAGCTTGAGATCCCGGAACCCGTAACTTTAAACCTTTTAAATCCTCTACTTTCTCGATTTTTCTATTAGAATTGGAAACTCCGCGAAATTCGTTTTCGAAGAATCCTAAAGTAGTCATATTATGTTTTGCTAATGTGTCCACCATTAATTTTGGTATAACACCTTCACCATAGAAAATTTTATCGGCTTGTTCATAAGATGTGACAATATAGGGTAAGTAATGGAAATCCAATAACGAATCTAATCCAGACAATGAACCTTGATTGATGAATGACATATCTAGAGTTCCTCGTGAAATATCTTGTGCCATTACCTCATCCCCACCTAATTGTGAAGCAGGGAAAACCGAGATTTGAATTGCTCCATTTGTTTCTTCTTCGATACGCTTTGCAAATAATTTGGATGCTTGATCTTTTACACTATCTGTCGGGAAAATATGACCCAGTCTTAATTTTGTAACTTCCCCCGAGCTTGATGCTGCTTCGGTATCATTCTCATTACCGCTACAAGCAGTCAAGACTAACATACATATCGCTAAAAAAATTGCCCCAATTTTCCATCTTCTTTTCATCTTTTTATCCCCCTAGTTTGAAAAATATTTTCCCTTTACCCACTTTTGCTTATGCATCTAAAACAATCAGCTTTTCTTCTGTCATTTCCAATACTGCATATTTTGGACCCTCTTTGCCAATTCCGCTATTTTTCACACCTCCATATGGCATAGCATCTTCTCTATAAGTTGAAACATTATTTACTATTACGCCACCAAATTTCAATTTTCTGATAGATTTCATAATAATCTGAATATTAGAGGTAAATATTCCCACTTGCAGCCCCATCGTTGAATCATTTGCTTTTTGGAGCACTTCATCAATATTGCTATAAGTTTGAATTGTAATAACCGGTCCAAATACTTCTTCACAAACCACTCTCATCAATTGTGTTACATCCGCTAGAATTGTCGGTTCAAATTGCGTACGCTTTCTTTGACCACCAATCACAAGTTTTGCACCTTGTTGAACTGCTTCATCAATCCACGACTCAATTCGTAGTGCTTCTCTCTCAGAAATTACCGGTCCAACATCACCATCTGGATTATCTTCACTGCATGGAACTAGTGACTTCGTAAAATCAGTAGCATAACTTATAAATTGTTCATAGACTTCCTCGTGTACATAGATTCTTTGCACTGAAATACATGCCTGACCAGCATTTGAAAAGCCTCTTGTTACACAAAGTTCAGCTGCTCTTTTTAAATCAGCCACATCTTTATGCACGATGTTTGGGGAGTTATTTCCTAACTCAAGAGCAACTTTTCTAATTCCTGTTTTACTTTTGATAAGCTGGCCTACTTTAGGACTTCCTGTAAACGTATACATATCAACTAAGTCATTTTTTAATAAATAATCCCCAGTGTGTGTTCCTCTACCATTCACCAAATTGAACAAGCCATCAGGTAATCCTGCTTCTTTGAATATTTCGACTAATTTACACGCAATTAATGGAGTCATTTCAGCTGGCTTTAATACCACTGCATTCCCAGCTGCCAAGGCCGGCCCAATTTTGTGTACAGTTAAATTGAATGGGAAGTTAAATGGGGTTATGGCTACTACTACCCCAACCGGAACACGAACAGTAAATGCAAGCTTTCCTAAATCAGTACTATTTGGAAGAGCAACCCCTTGCCCTGTAATTCTTTTCGCTTCCTCTGCTGAAGCTCTAAGAGTAGAAATTCCGCGCTCAATCTCAGTTACCGCATCCTTTCTTGTTTTCCCAGCCTCATATATTAGTACTTCTGCTAACTCTATTTTTCTTTTTTCGATTAATGTAACCGCTTTAATTATTATGTTAAAACGATCATCTGCAGAAAGTTCGGATGTTTCATAAGAGTCATAAGCATTTTGAACAGCTTTATTTACAATCTCTTCGTCTGCTTCATAAATTTCTCCAAAAGTTTCCCCAGTGTATTTGTTCATTACTGAAACAACTTCACCAGCTTCAATCCATTCCCCATTAATAAAGTGGCCATATCTTTCCATAATCACTACACCCCTATGTTAAATTTATTTAAAATGATTTATTAGGATCTTTTTCTAGCAATCTATTTGAGGCACCTAATATATGTTCTTTAATAAATTCCAATGCGTAATCCATATCTCTCATTTGAATACTCTTTATAATTCTTTCATGTTCTCTTACTGTTTCTTGTTGATCTACAGCACCTCGTCGATAGTAAAACCTTGCAATATGGAGGTGGCAAAATAAACTTTCAAAACTCTCAATCAGAAAATTGTTTTCTGAATTTTTAATTAATTCTAGATGGAACATGTTATCTAGATTATTAAAATCCAGTATCTCTCTGTAGTTAGTGATTTTAATCTGCTCAATTTTCATGTTAATATTTTCCAAATTTACTATACATTCCATTTTATTATTTCGGATTATATTTTTTATCGCCTCGGATTCAAGTAACAATCGAAACTCCGACATTTTTTTCATCGAAACCTCATCTAAAATATCCGTTACATGGTACCCCTTGTTTGGAATCAAAATAACGAGCTTTGAAGATTGTAATCTGGATAACGCCTCCCTTAACGGAATCGGGCTAATTTCCATTTCCTTAGACATTTTACTTACATTTAACTTCTGTCCTGGCCCGTATTCCCAACTGAAAATTTTTTCTTTTATCAGGTTATATGCGTAGTCCGACTTCTCTCCATGTTCCTTTTCGATAACCAATTGACAGCACTTCTCTCTAAAATATTATATTATTTAATCAGATTTTATAATATATAATTCCAAAATACAATACTTTTTCCACTTTTTGTCGTAATTCATTTGAAATCGACTCTATATATTATATTATTTTCTTACACAATATATTATATAACCCTTTGGATTATTTAACTCCATATAAAAAAGCTCAACCTCATCGAGACTGAGGTTGAGCTCACTATTACATGTACCTGGTACTTTACAATCTAAATTTCTTCACTGCTTCGTTCAGGTTTTCTGCCATTTGGGATAGTACGTTGGCAGAGGATGTGATTTCTTCCATTGTTGCGGATTGTTCTTCTGAGGAAGCCGCTACATTTTGGATGTTTCCTGATGTTTGAGTTGAAATCGCACTTAAATCGTTCATCGAAGTTGAGATATGGTGGATGCCTTTGTTCATTGCTCCGATTTCGCGATTTATTTCTACAATTTGATTGTTAACGCTATTTACTGAATCTAGAATATTTCCGAAGTCAACGCCAACGTGTTCAAATGAAGAGACACTGTCTTTTAAAGTATCATAGCCAACAGCCATGGATTTTACAGCATTGTTTGCTTCATCTTTAATCAATTCAATTTTATTTCTAATATGATTTGCAGCATCCTTTGATTGATCTGCTAATTTACGAACCTCTTCAGCTACTACAGCAAAGCCTTTTCCATGCTCGCCAGCTCTTGCTGCCTCTATTGAAGCATTTAATGCAAGTAGGTTTGTTTGATCTGTAATTTCAGTAATGATGGAAACAATCTCACTGATTTCTTTTGTATAATCACTTAATCGATTAACTACATCTGAAGTTTCTTGGATTGTTTTATAAGTGAAGTGCACCTTTTCCACTGCTTCGTCAATGATCTTGCTTCCGTTTTCCGCTATTACAGTTGTGTTTTGAGAATTATCCGCAACTAAGCTTAAATTGTCATTGATCTGTTGCATGCTACCTGAAATATTCGTTACGCTATCATTCATCGTTTCAATATTTGATGCCTGATTATCCATACCACTTGTTACTTCTTGAATCGCCTCAGTAATTTGGTTGATAGATTGGCTTGTTTGTTCTGCACCTGCCATTAGCTCCTGAGAAGTAGCCGCAACCTGGTCACCACTATGAGAAATAGAGGCTATCAATTGATTTAAGTTTTGTACCATACTCTGAATACCATCAGATAGTTGAGCAATCTCATCCTTACCCTTGATGTTAAGATCACTCACTGATAAGTCTCCATTAGCTACACGGTTAACATAATTTTTGATAAGGATAAGTGGATTAATAATCTTCTTACTTACAACGAAGGCAATAATCGCTCCGATTATAATAAAGATTAAGGAAATCACAATTGCAATCATTAGAATTGTTGAATATAGCTTTTGAATAAACGATGCATCTAGGTCAATCCCTACAATCATGTTCGTCCCTGCAATCGGGGCAGAAATTGATTTATGGACTCCATATTCATCCTCATAGATATCACTGATTTCAGTTGTGCCCTGAGAAAGTGTCTTCCTCATTTCATCGGTTAAAGCATATTCTGTTCCATATAAGTCATCACCATTTACAGCAACAATATAGCTTTTACCGCTATTCTCTGTAAGAACATAAGCTAATTCAACAGATTCATATTTGTCTGCATAATGATTTAGTGTATTTAGTAGCTCTTGATATGTTTCTTTATCGCCACTATCTGCCGCTTCTACTACAGCTGGGTCAATTTCTCTTTGAGCTTCCTGCACTAATAACTCTAAGTTTCTTTCAAATTGACCTAATACATGGTTATTTACAATACTTTGTGAGAAGAAATATAAAATCGCACTAAAGCAAATTGAGAAAATAGCAATTGGAATAATAAAACTCATAATATATTTCATTAAAATAGAATGTTTGAATTTAGATAGAAACTTCACTTGTTGCTTCCTCCAGCTCTGAAATGGCTTTTTCAACCGCGTCAATAATGTGGTCTAAATGTTCGACTGTTGTATAAGGCGAAATCGAGAAAAACTTAGCCGCATAAATTGGACAGCGATTCTTTGAATCAACTACATCTACTAAGCATTGTTTTTTTGTATCTCCAAAGAAAACACCTTCACGATTTTTACCTAATATCTCAAATAAATAATTGTTTAATCTGTTTGTCGTTTCAACTTCCTGAAGCGTTGCTTGTCCACTAATTTCGTGATGCCAGCTTGCTTCGCTTGCATACAGTCTAAATGTTGTAATCGGTCCGATTGTTTCGCTATTTGTAATACCGATTGTAGGAATCTTTGAAACTAATTTTTCTCTGAAGGCTAGATTTACACGAATATAGTTAGCTAGTAATTGTTGATAGCCTTCAACACCAAAAGCTAATAATGACGCATAAATTGAAACAGCACTTCCCATTCTCGAGCATTCTAATGTATATCCTGTATGATAGCTTCCGTACCCACGATTTCCAACATAAGGTGTGTCAAATTCTTCAAGGTCAAGCAACCCAAAATCCTGACCATTTTTCACTAGATACAAGCTTGCGTTATAAGGATTTTGACCTAGTTTATGGAAGTCAAAGCAGCAGCTATCAGCTAAATGAATATGTTGCATTCTTTCATTAATTTTTTCTAAGCTCGCTACGACGTTTTCTTCAAATTGAAGTGGATTATTTGCGAAATCGTATTCACGGAAGAAGCTATAAAATCCACCCATTGCAGAATCAGCATGGATATGAATCGGCTTTAGCTGATATTTTTCTTCTAATTCTGTCGAGATTTCTTTAATCGCTTTTACATCGTCAATTCCAAAGCTGTCTGTTACACCTGTTGTTGCAGCAATATATACTGGAATACCACCCTTTTGAATGACCTCTTCCAATTTACTTCTTAAATCAGCCAAGTCCATTGAATGATCTGAACCAGCCTTTACTGTCACTAAATGCTTACTGCCAATACCTGTTGCTTCTACAGATTTTAATAAGCTGTAATGGGCATTTTCAGAAGCAAAGCAGTAAAGGTTATTTGGAATCCCCTCTTCGTTTGAATGAGGAAATTGCTTCACAATAGCAAGTCGCAATCCATTAAAGACAGCACCTTGTCCGCCCCATGTTGTATAGCCCCAGCTTTTCGTGAAGTCATAGCCAACTAATTTAGACATCATAGAAATTACTCGAACTTCAGCTTCAGTGGCTGCTGGCCCATAAACATCCCATAGACTGTTTGAGTTTAATAATGCAGTTGTTAGCTGACCAATTATCGCTGCCATACTCGCAACCGGAATCGAGTTAGTTACATAATTCCTCGTTTGATAAGGGCTGCCTTCTGATAGGTTAATCAACTCTTGAACAACCTTGTCCATCCCAATTCCAGATTGAGGTGTGTATGTATTTTCAATAATTTCTTTATAGAAATCGTTGTTTTTATCTTGAATATTACCTAATGTAGATTTGTCTGGATCCTTTAAAAGATCAATGTTCTCTATCAAATTTTCAATATAATTTAAGAATGTTACTTGCTGTAGTTTATTTCCATCCTCGCTCGGGAATAGTTGTTGTACACTTTTAAAATCCATTGTTATTCCTCCAATTACTAAAGATTTTATTAGGTTTTCTTTTAATACATTGGAAATATTTCAAACAGAGAAATTCAACTATAAAAAAAATCCCTTTAAGGGATGCAAAATGCTCGTAAAGAATAGTGGTTGTTTAGAATTGAAATCTATCCAACCTAGCTCCTGCGTCCCTATTTTCCAATAGTTTGCATCTATTTGAAATTATTAACATTGATGCCATAATAACACGCAATATAGGACTTTTTACTAATTTTATTTATTTAGAATTGATAGAAAATTACCGATTAACACTACAATTCCCTTTAAAATTAGATTAACTTGGTGTTTTCATAAAAAAAGACACTCCAAAAAGAGTGCCTTTTCTAAATTTCTTTATTTTTTCGAGCTTCGATTTCATTCTGCATTTCTTCTTCCATTGCCTGAATTGATTGTTTTCGCTTTTCATTTTTACCTTGAAGCATTTGTCGTTCTTCTGGACTTGCAAACTCCATACTAATTTCAGCTTCCTTTAGCTTACTTTGCGTATTTTCAATCATGTCATGTAAACGTTCGACATTATTCAGTCTGTTATCTGGCTTTTGT
Organism: Ureibacillus chungkukjangi; assembly: GCF_044795995.1. NCBI lineage: Bacteria > Bacillati > Bacillota > Bacilli > Caryophanales > Caryophanaceae > Ureibacillus > Ureibacillus chungkukjangi. The sequence continues at coordinate 3,396,383 of NZ_CP085009.1, forward strand.
TGCTCCGCCATGTAATCCCTCCACATACTTTTGAAGGTAGTTTGGTTAATTTTCATTTTTATATACTAGAATGAGCTTGGGGTGTGAGTAATTTTAGAATCATTTATAAAAGAGGCAGGATATAACAAACAATTTGTCATATCCTACCCCATTATTTAAATTCCTTATTCAACAACATTAATAGTTTCTTTTACTTTTGTTAAGTCTTGATTGTAATTGTACTGAGATGGATCGACTTTAGTAAAGTCAGCTGGTGTATAGAATCTCAATAGGTCTCCATTAACCACCTGATCAGACAGCTGCAATTTATAATCGACTTCTTTTTTGTATTCATCCGCTAATTCTAATAGGCTTTCATCAAGTGGTAAGCCCGTTTTAGCATCATAATATTTGTTGTTAATAGAATAGATAGTTGGACTAACAAAGTCCCCGTTTCTAAACTGAACTACTTCATTATGCTCTTTTGATAATAAATCAGTACCAAACTGAACATAATTATGTGTATCAACGCCAAGTAAGTGTAATAAAGTTGGAAGAAGATCAATTTGACCTCCGAAAGTATGATTCACTCCGCCTTCCATTCCTGGAACGTGAATGATTAAAGGTACGCGTTGTAAGTTTGTACTTTCGTAAGAATTAATTTCTTTTCCTAAAAGTTTAGACATAGCTTTGTTATGATTTGCAGAAATACCATAATGGTCTCCATAAAGAACAAACACACTGTTTTCATATAAGCCTTTTTCTTTTAAATCAGCAAAGAACTGTTCGATCGCTTCATCAGCATAACGAGCTGTTTGGAAGTAATCATCCACACTTGAATCTCCAGTATCCGCTTTACCAATCGTTGTTAAATCTTGATTGATTTTATATGGATAGTGATGCCCAACCGTAATGAATTTCGTATAGAACGGTTGAGGTAATGTTTCTAGCAATGGTACTGATTGTTCAAAGAAAGGCTTGTCCAGTAAACCGTATTCAGCCATATCAATTTCGTTGCTTGTATCATAATATTTTGTATCAAAGAAATGCTCATAGCCGAAGCCTTTATAGATCTTGTTACGGTTCCAGAAAGTACCGTTATTACCATGGAATACAGCAGATGTGTACCCATTATCACTTAAAATTGCAGGTGCCGCTTGGTAAGTATTCTGACCTTTTGTAATAAAAGCAGATCCCTGTGGCAAACCAAATAAAGAGTTTTCTAGCATAAATTCAGCGTCTGAAGTTTTACCTTGAGCTGTTTGATGGAAGAAGTTATCAAAGTAAAGTGAGCTTGAATCTTTTGTTAACGAATTGATAAACGGCGTAACCTCTTCACCATTTAGCTTGTAATCAACTAAAAAGGTTTGGAATGACTCTAAGTGAATATAGATAACATTCTTACCTTTTGCAGCACCAAAATAATCCTGATTTGGTTCTGCATAGTTGGATTTTGTATAGTTAATAACCTCAGTCATATCATCATTATCAGCTAAAACCCTTTGTGAAGAAGCCTTAACTGTTTCAGTAGCATCATAAAGAGTGTAGTTATACATTCCTAAATACTTCACAATATAACTTCTATCAAAACCACGAGTTAATAATTCTGGGCGATCAGTATTAGCTAATTCTAAATTCACTGCAGATAGTCCAATGATAAAAGCAATCATTGCAAGAGCTTTTTTATAGCCCATTCTTGTTGTATCTTTTTGCAGCTTTTTAGTAGTACATAAGAAAATTAATACCAATACATCTACAAAGAATAAAACATCATAAGGCTGCAGCAATGAAACGACGCTACCACCTAAATCTCCAAAGTTTTGCGTTTGAAGAATCGTTGGCAATGTAATAAAGTCACTGAAGAATCGGTAATAAACTGCGTTTGCATATAAAAGGATGGACATAAGGATGTAAATCACTACTAGTGATACATATCGTCCTTTTCCTCTAAATAAAAATGCTAGACCAAGGAATAACATTGCTGAGCCTAAAGGATTTATAAATAATAGGAATTGTTGAAGTGGTCCTTCAACCCCCAAGTTAAACTGCGTTACTTGCGTTATATATGTTTTAATCCATAGCATGATAACTGCTAATGAATAAAGTCCAAAAAATTTATTTAAAAAGTTGTTATTTTTAAGATTTAATTCTTTCATTTTTCCACCTTCCTATTATTCTAATAGACTAAAATATAGTACTTAAATTATTATTCTAAAAAACAACATTTAAGTTTTACATTTGAAGATTATATCGTTAAATTATAAGATAATTTATTTTTCATCTAGAACTTTTTCTAGAACTTACTTACATTACATCTTGCAACATACTTCTGTCAAGACCCTAACCAAGCTAGATTACTATTTTCCACACTATCGACCTAATACAAAATAGATAAATCATCCTATAAAGCAGCCGATAAAACCTATGTTTTCTTTGAGCGTAGTCTAATAATTAAATCGCAATAAATTATTTTACTATAATTCCTTCTCACTTCCACTTAGATTCAAAGGCTTATTACTACTAACATTTATACAAATGCAAGTATAGGCTAGATTTCAAGACTCTAAACATATATAGGCTTTATACACATTAGTTTTTCATCCTTTTCACAGATGACCATTTACATTATTAACATAACGTTTACATGCCCTTAAAAGTTTCACATTAGCTGACGATTTTTCATAAAAAAAAATCGAATCCGTCTAAAGAACGAATTCAATCCTTTTGTTAAGCAGCTATTATATATATATATTATTTCCTTAATGTGTTACTCTTTTCTTCTTATTAAATAAATACCATATCCAGAACACAACAATAACGAATGCTTTAAATAAGATGATGCTATTATGATACTCAACCGGAAGTATTAATAATAAAAGAATTGCAATAAAAATGGTCGGAAATACTGTATAAAACCATACCCTGACAACAGGATTTTTAAAATTCATTTCAAATCTTTGCATTTAATACACTCCTAACATTCCATCTTTTAACAATTATCTCAAACAATCTAAAGGTTTTCCATTAGTTTATATAATTACTTCCTATTTAAAATGAAAGCATACTTACTTATTTTTTCTCCTCATTGCTTCCCCGCATTCAGTTTAACCCAAGAAACATTCCTGCAATCTAATTGCCATTTGTGTAAACGAATTAACACCTGCTTGTTCTTTTTCTCGAAAAATTCTATGTTACGATTATCCTCGAAAATAGCAACCTAGAATTTGGAGGATGGATAATTGTTTAAAAAAATCATAACGATTGTACCAGTAGCTGCACTCTTAACTGTAGGTGCGACTGCACAGGCATCAACTATTACCGTAGAAAAGGGAGATACTCTTTGGGGGTTAGCACGTGAGAATAATACAACTGTCGAGACTATCCAAACAGTGAATCATCTCACAAGTGACCTTATTTACCCTGGGGATTTATTAACGATTGCAAAAGAAAAACAACATACAGTTAAACTCGGCGACACTTTATGGGATATCGCTATTGAGCATGATGTAACTGTTTCTCAAATAAAAGACTGGAATAATTTACAGACTGATCTTATTCACCCTGGATTAAATCTAGTAATCTATGTAGGAGCAAAGGCTTCTGCTGTTAAAGGAACTTCAACTGTAGCTGCTCCTGCTCAAAAGTCTAAAGAGTCAGTTCCAGCAACAAACAATTCCGATGATGCACCTAAGACAGCTGCTCCAGTATCAAGTACTACACAACCTACAGGTGAAGCAACTGCGCCAGTATCAAATAATGAAGCTGTAAAAGAAAGTGCTCCCGAATCTTCTGCTCCAGCCCAAACTGAAGGTGCAAAGGAAATTATGGTCGAAGCTACAGCTTATACTGCTTCTTGTGAGGGATGTACAGGCATTACCTCTACTGGAATAAACCTTTTGGAAAACCCTGATGCAAAAGTGATTTCTGTAGACCCAACTGTTATTCCATTGGGAAGTAAAGTTTTTGTTGAAGGCTATGGTGAAGCAATTGCAGGTGACACTGGTGGCGGCATTAAAGGTAACAAAATCGATGTCTTCATTCCATCAAAACAAGAAGCGATTAATTTTGGGGTTAAACAACTAAAAGTGACAATACTAGATTAATATTTTTATCGAGCTTACCTTTGGCCTTTCTATATCAAGTCCATAATGCAAAAAAGGAACCAATTTAGGTTCCTTTTTGCTTTCTATTTGATTAAATTCAGTAAATCTCTTGCTTTAAGCATCAATAAAGCCTTCTGTTAAAGCCTTTTCCATAAATTCACTCGGTTCACCAATACTATAAAGCTGTAAATAGTGCATTGCTCTAGTACATGCTGTGTAGAAAACTCGACGTAAGCTTTCGTCACCATATATTTCCTCTGATGCATCATAAATAATGACAGCATCGAATTCAATTCCTTTGGATAAATAGGATGGGATTATAACAACACCCTGCTCGTATTCAAAAGAGCCACTTTTCAAAAGCTTAATATTTTCAATATCAGATAAGGCCTCATATGCCCGTTCACTTTCCTCCGCTGATTTACATATTATTGCTATACTATTATATTGAAGCTTTCGCAAAGCCTCTACCTTAAAAGCAATACAGCTGTGTAATTCTGGGTGGCTGGATACTTGTGTCAGAACAGGCTTCTCTCCTTCACGCTCAAAAGGAATAATGTTAGCTCCATTTGGGACAAGCCTACGCGTAAATTCAATAATCGGCTTTGTGGATCGATAGCTGCGAGTCATGTTAATCACTTCTGTTTCGTCTTCTCCATAGATACCTGATAACGTTTGAAAATCAATCGATTGACTGGCATGGGCGAATATTGCCTGATTAAAATCACCTAGCACTGTCACCCTCGCAGAAGGAAACAGTCGTTTTAAAAACTCAAATTGAAATGGTGAATAATCCTGTGCCTCATCAACCAGTATTTGTTTAATCGCACGGTTCGCTTGAAATCCTTGAATGAGTTCTTTGATAAGTAAATAGGGCGTTGCATCTTCATAAGAAAGCCGTCCCTTTTCCAATTGCTCTATTGTAGCTCGGCAAATTTCTTCCCATTTTGCTGGTACTTCTTCTGCTATAAATTGTTTTATTTGCAATGGATTAGCAAAAAGATTTTTATATATTCCCTTAATGTCTACGAAATGATATGCCTGCACTCTATTTCTTATAGGTTTAAATTTTTGTCGAACAATCAATTTTGCAAGTGCTTCAGGCTCAACCTCGTAATCAGCTATTTCTTCTTTTTTAAACCCTCGTTTTTTAGCTAAGTGGATACGGGCCTTTTCATATTCTTCATTACTAAGAAGTTCAATTTCTTCCTGCACCCATTGTTTATGCAATTCTCCTTTTTCAGCAGCATTTATTTGCTGAATTAACCAATCCTTTAGCTTTTCCAGTCTGTTATGGAAGCGGAGTGAGGTGTCTGTATTATAAAATCTGGAGGCAATTTTCTCACCACTCACAATAGACATCCCTCTAAATACAATATCCTTGAATAACATCCCCGATTGCTCTAGCGATTGTCTATAGGCATCAATTGCCTCAAAAAAAGTAACAGATGCTTTGAATTGGATGCCTTTTACCCTAGCTTTGTATAGACTTGAATGCTCTGCAGTTAAAATATACTCTAGCTGCTCGAAGGGATTTTCTACTTTAAAATCCTTACTCAATCGCTGATTCAAATAATCCTGAAAAGTCACCTGCTGCATATTCTCTTCACCAAGCTCTGGCAGCACATTTGACACATAGCTGTTAAATAATGAATTCGGCGAAAATAAAATGATTTGATCGGCCTTTAGAGTATCTCGATATTTATAGAGTAAATAAGCAATTCTTTGGAGTGCTGCCGATGTTTTTCCACTTCCAGCTGCTCCATGAACAACAAGTAGTTTCCCACTATCATGACGAATAATTTGGTTTTGCTCTTGCTGAATTGTTGCAACTATATTATGCATATGTTTGTCAGAGCCCTTGCCCAGAACTTGCTGTAATATCTCATCTCCAATAGTGAGACTAGTATCGAACATGGATTGAAGAACTCCACCGCGAATAAGATATTGCCACTTTTTCTTCAGGTCACCTCGAACGATGCCACCAGGGGTTTTATATTGAATTGGCCCAGGCTGGTAATCGTAATAGACACTTGAAATCGGAGCTCTCCAGTCATAAATAAGAAAATTATCGCCACTTTCATCTGTCAGTGAAGAAATCCCTATAAATATTTGCTCCTGTGTTGATAGCCCTTCTTCGATGAGATCAATCCTACCGAAATAAGGAATTTCCTGCATTCGTTGCAGTGTTGATAGCCTCTTAGAAGCATGTCTATGCGTACTCTGAGTTACGGAGAGATTTTGCGCTTCTTGTCTCAATCCAATAACTGTTTCAAGATAATCATCGAAAGTATCGGTATTTACCTTAACTTCATCCCAAAAGTGCCTGCGAATATTCACCACTTCATCCCGTCTACGAGATGTCTCTTCTTCCAGGTTACGAATTTGATTTGCAATTGTTTGCATCACACTGTCAACTCGTTGTTGCTCCTGCTGAAATTCCGAATTCAAAGCAAACACTCCTTTTCAAACTTTATGGTTGACTAATTTATAAATATAATATAAAATAATAATAGGGAATATATTACCTTTTTGGAATAAAAGTACATATATCCTTATAAGATTATCATATGTCTTCATCTATTTCAATTTAATTGTTTTTCTATTCTTGTCATTTCCTCCTTCTTTAAGCCAGCTAATTTTTTCCTCCTGATTTAAATACCCTTTAAAAATAATTTCAACTAAAAAAGCATCAATCATCTCGGACTGACACCTTTACAAAAAATTATTCTAAAATCCCTTAGAAGAACTTTAGAAAATGAGTAATCCAATTTTTTTTACCAATATAAAAAAACAGGAAAGAGCTATTACCCTTCCCTGTAATTAATTATTGAACCACACGTTTAGAGAATAGATAGTTCTTAGACCAATAAGGATTTTGTAAAACATTCGTCGAAATCATAACACCCTTCGACGTAGAAGCATGAATCATACTACCATCTCCCATATAAATACCAACATGGGCTACACGTCCGTCCGTATAAGTGTCCTTCATAGTGAAGAACATTAAATCTCCAGCTTTTAGATTAGACGTCGCAACTGATACACCCTTACTAGCTTGATCTCTTGAAACCCTCGGAAGCTGAATACCGGAATTTCCAAAGACATACTGCGTGTAAGAAGAACAGTCAAACATATTTGGCGCTTCTGCTAATGTAGCACCATACTTGTATTTTGCACCAATGTATTTCTTGGCATCTGCCAGAATTGACGCTATTTGCTGTGCAACCGTATCTTTGCTATCATTTTTGACTGGCTCCTTCTCTTTTACAGGCTCCATTTCCCCTTTAGATGCATCTGGGCTTGGTAAATTTAAGACTTGTCCATCATGGATGATATTTGTCGTTAGATTGTTTGCTTTTTTCAGCTCATCAACCGTAATATGGTGAATGCGAGCAATGTTAAATAGCGTATCTCCTGTATGCACGATATATTTTGTTGCTGGATTTTGAATTTGAATCGAACCATTTTCTTTCTTAAAAGTAATATAGGAGTTAAATATCGCACCACCAGTATGAAGTGAAACATACGGTGTTTCATTAATCCATCGTGGAGGCTCAACATTTATATATTCATTTCCCTTTTTAGCTCTTGTTCCACCCATCGTTATTCGTATAACCGTAGAACCATCCGTTATTTCGTAGGTCTTTGTTTTTTCTTCAAACTTGATGCTATTGTAATTTAAAATTTTAGCTAAATCTATAAATGGTAAGTAATACACACCATTTTCAATAATCGGATTTATACCACTGACAACCTTTCCATTGATAAACACACCTGCATTCGGAACAGATTGCACTTGAGCATTAGTACTAATCGTTCCACTTATACATAAGCCAAGCACTAACATGAAACCAATTGTCATTCGTAAAAATTTCCTCATAGTCACTCTCCCTATAATTTTATTTTTCCGTTACTTAAAGGTTATATTGGCTTTTAATGATTTTTTTATTCCTTTAAAAACACACCCTTCAAACGCGAAAAGAAGGTATTCCACAAACCGAATACCTTCTTTTGAATAATCCTTATATAATTGGGACTTTATTTTAAAATAAAAAATGCGTAAATCCTAAACGAGATGTACACATGTTTGTCATTATGTAATTTACTCTTTTGTAGAGCTTTCTATATCCTTTAGCTGTTTTTTGATTTCGTGCAGCTCTTTCCTCAAGGATCTCACCTGCTTTGATGAATCAATGCCAAATCGAACTGCAAATGAAATAATGAGATAAAGTACTCCCAAACCAGCAAGACTTAATAAAACTAGGTCCATCCCTCCATCACTCCCAACATTTTCCCTATTTTAAATTTTACCATAACTAGTAAATGCATTATAGCTTACGTATTTTTTATCCTCCCAGTTAATATCCGTATACTAAACCATTCGATTACGATATACCATTAAGGTTACTGCGTTTAAAATAACTGTAGAAAAAAGAAGTACTATGGTTGCCATTACTACACCACCTGTAGTGTCCATTAACGCCGCCCAATCTTCAATTTTCACTAAATGATAGTTATAAAAAATTTGAAGACTCAGTGAAAAAGCACAGGCAGTAACACTCACAATAGATAAAATAAACCAATTTTTATTCTCATGCTTTTGGTACCTCAATAAATTTATAATCGGAAGTATCCAAGCAACCAAGCCTAAGATAAGACTTCCGAGATTAAATAAACCGACCAATTCCATTCCCCCTTGAACATATTGTTTCCCCATTAATTGACGGAATATTTCGGTATAAGTTTCGAATATTCTTACTATATTTACAAAAAAAAATGACTAGTAGGAGTCAGTTCGAAACCACTGCCATACTAGCCATTCTATTTTGCAAAAAAGTTATTCTACTGTTCCTGTCTCATCTACATCTTTTCTAAAATTATCGAGCAATGCTCGCACTTCATCTGTAGATTTCGTGTTCATCAATTGGTTTCTTAATTCACCAGCTCCACGGAATCCTTTGACATAAATTTTGAAAAAGCGATGAAGGCCAGAGATTGAACGAGGCACTTCTTCTGCATATTGATCTTGAAGATCAAGCTGCAATCTCAAAAGATCAAGGTATTCTTCAGGGCTATGCTCTCTTGGTTCCTTTTCAAAGGCAAAAGGATTTTTAAAAATACCTCGTCCAATCATAACGCCATCAACACCATACTTTTCAACAAGCTCAAGCCCAGTTTTACGGTCAGGTATATCCCCATTGATTGTTAGAAGCGTATCGGGCGCAATACGATCACGAAGCTTTTTAATCTCAGGAATCAGCTCCCAATGGGCATCGACTTGGCTCATTTCTTTTCTTGTACGTAAATGAATAGAAAGGTTTGCAATATCCTGCTTTAAGATATGTGTTAGCCACTCTTCCCACTCACTAACTTCATAAAAGCCCAGTCTTGTTTTCACGCTGACAGGAAGTCCACCCGCTTTTGCCGCTTGAATAAGTTCTGCTGCAGTCTCTGGATGTAGAATAAGACCACTGCCCTTCCCTCTAGAGGCAACATTCGGCACAGGACATCCCATATTGATATCAACACCCTTAAAGCCAAGCTCTGCCATACCAATACTCATTTGACGAAAATATTCAGGATTATCTCCCCAAATATGCGCCACCATTGGCTGCTCATCTTCTGTAAAAGTCAACCGGCCACGAACACTTTTCATGCCTTCTGGATGACAATAACTATCCGAGTTTGTAAACTCTGTAAAAAATACATCTGGTCGACCGGCCGCACTAACTACATGACGAAAAACAACATCCGTCACATCCTCCATTGGTGCAAGTACAAAAAACGGTCGTGGCAAGTCACGCCAAAAATTATCTATCATTTCTAACTCAAATCCTCTCACTATGGTGAAAACTTTAAACCATCTGCCAAAAATACCAAACCAATTGTTTTACTCTATTTAAACTTAAATCATTTACGAAAAAACTAAGCTGCGAAATTCGGCAATCTTTATTTTAACGAAAATCTGCTCTGAATGGTATTTTTTTAAACAAAAAAGCAGATGATATAGATTTTTGCCTATAACAACTGCTTTTCTATTCAAATTATAACTCTTCCACAGTATCTAGCCTGCATTTGGTAGAACAATATGGGGCGGAGTTAAGTTCTAAATTTTATGGTCTTTATTTTTAAATAGCAAAATATGCAATAGGTTGGATTCGAATGTTTCATATTAATTTTTATGTTAATAGCTAAATATGCATCAATGCTCCATCCGGCTTCGGTATGTCTTGGACTGATATCTGATTCATTTTACAAAAATGTTTTAAAAATTGTTGTGCAAGTTCTCGTTCCTTTGGGTCACTTTTCAACTCAACTATATCGATTAAAATTTGAGCCATCCTTAAATTATCAAAATAACGGTGTTTACCTGTATTCCATGTCATTTTGTGGGGGGATTTTTCATTTACGTAATAATTCCAAAAAAGCATCTGATCCGATTCCTGTTCTGAAAGCTTGAGTCTGTATTTTGAATGGGCAGGAATATTTCCATCTTTACAAAGCTTACCAATAAAATCTTCTTTTACCATATAGACACCTAAAATACGTCTGTTTTTTTCAGTCCCGCTTGAATCAATTTCGGTTAACAGGACGGCGCTATTTTGGTACAAGCGGATGGGTTTGACTGTATTCCCCTTATTATTACCGCTCTTTATTACACCTGAAAAAACTTTCCACTCAGAAAAAGAACTAATCTGTTCTTCTGTGTCACACCAAAAAACCATTTGTGATTCTGGATGGAGTTTATGATTTTTCATAAGTTTTTCATGCTCCAAGCGAAGTTCCCTATTTTTTTGATATAGCTTTTTTTCCTCTCTCTTCCTCCATTCTTCCTCCCTTAGTTCAACTTCCTTTTTTTGTATAATTTTTTCAAGTGAGTCCGCAACATTTTTGTCATGTAATTGTAGGTGCTTTCCAAATACATCTGGAAAAATAAACTTTTTATTTTCCGTTGCGAAATTTATTTCAATACTAGACTCATTTTGTTTAACTATACTCCCCATGCCAAAACGCTTGTGTGTTACTTTCTTATTAATTAGATTCATTATTAAAATCCTCCTTGTAGAATAGAAATTCGGTTACTTTGATAGTAAATTGATAATTTCATTCCACTAACTTCGTTTCAAGTGCACACAACTGTTTAAATTATTCTTTGATATTAAAATGGATATAAAAAAACGTATCCATAATTCAATACACCGGAATTACGAATACGATTGAATAAAACAATTGTAAGACTATTATAACATTTTTCTGAAGATTTTACAAATTTCTTGTTGACAGCAAAATTCATTGTGAGGTAAAATGGAAATTTATTCTCTTTAATCATTAAAATAGCTACGAAATAAATGCCTCCTAAAAGCCTCAAAATTTCTGGAATGCTCTTTAAAAATCTATCCCAACGATATTTAAGAAACCAAGCTAATAAGAGATGAACATACTCACTACTGAGTAAGTTTACTTCCTGACGGTAGATAAACTACCGAAACAATATTCAGAAAGATCTTGAGAGTGAATAACAAGAATTTCAGACCGAACATTCATCTTGAAAAACTCAAACAAACCGTTCCAATCTGATACAATGACAGAGTTTATCTTCTATCGTTCCTAAAATTTCAGCAGCAAAGTTGGATGCGAGCATTTAATAAGGTTTTCTATGAAGATAACAAACAGATTGAATGATACCCTTCCATCTCATTTCTTTTTCAATAAGCTTAATGAATTTTAAATATGTAACAATGTAACTAGCGAAAGTAAATAAGCGTAATTTTTCCGGTTATTTGCAGAATAAAACTCGTTTTGAAGGTAAATAAGGGAATATTTTCCGCTTATCATAAGAAAAATCACTCATTTCCTCATTTTTCAAGACGTTAAGGGAATTTTCTTCGGCTATTTAGACTATTTTTCACTATATTTTTTAAATAAGCGAAATTTTCCCTTCTATTTTACAAACCTGGCTCTCAATCTTCCCTCCCAATCTATGAGAGCGAAACCTTTTAATCCCATTAAACTCACAATTCAACGTACAAAAGCATTTTTACCACTAAAAAAACTCGAATACAATAATCGTATTCGAGTCTCAAATTTCAATATATTTTATTAAGCTTCAGTTTTCTTCTAAAATCAACTTCGCAACACACTCGACATGCGTTGTTTGAGGGAACATGTCCACCGGTTGGATTTCCATTGTTTTATAGCCGCCGTCTTCTAGGAAGCGAAGATCACGGGCTAATGTTCCTGGGTTACACGATACATACACTACACGTTTTGGCTTTTGCTCGATGATTGTTGATAACAATGCTTCGTCGCATCCTTTGCGAGGTGGATCGACTACTAGAACGTCTGCTTCTTTCCCATCTGCGTACCAGCGTGGGATTACTTCTTCTGCTGGTCCAGCTTCAAAGTAAGTGTTAGTGAATCCGTTGATTTCCGCATTGCGTTTTGCATCTTCAATAGCTTGCTCAACGATTTCAACACCCATAACAGATTTTGCTTTTTGTGCTAGGAATAAAGAAATTGTTCCGATGCCACAGTAAGCATCAATTACTCTTTCATTTCCCGTCAACTGCGCATAATCTAATGCCTGCTTGTATAGAACTTCTGTTTGAACTGGGTTCACTTGATAGAACGATCGAGCTGAAATTTCAAAGCGAACGTCGCCAATCGTATCCTCGATGAAATCTTTCCCCCAAAGTGTCACTGTTTCATTTCCAAGAATGACATTTGTTTTTTCGATGTTAATGTTTTGAACAATCGAAGTTACATTCGGAATAAGCTTTTGAATTAATGCAATTGCCTCATCTTTTTGAGAGAATTTATGTTTATTTGTAACGAGAACTACCATTACTTCCTCAGTTGCACGACCTTTACGAACAACCACATGGCGCAGCATTCCCTGATGAGAAGCTTCGTTATAAGGCTGCAATCCGATTTCCATAAGCTCTTTTTTCAAGGTAGCCATCATGGTATCTGCTTCACTCACCTGAATTAAACAACGTTCCATATCCACAATTTCATGTGACTTAGATTTGTAAAAGCCTGCAATAGGACCGGTTTCGGTCATTGAAAATGGAATTTGAGACTTGTTTCGGTAATTCCAAGGATCCTGCATCCCTTTTACAGGCAGTACAGGCGCATCTATCTTGCCAATTCGTTGCATCACATTGCGAACCATACTTTCCTTCCACTTCAATTGCCCTTCATACGACAAATGCTGAACCTGGCAACCTCCACATTGACCAAAATAAATACAAGGCGCCTTCACTCTGTCAGGTGATTCTTTTATAATATCTACGATTTTCGCAAAACCGTAGTTCTTTAACGTTTTTAGCACATGAACTTCAACCGTTTCCTCAGGTAATGCCCCTTGAATAAACAAAGGATACCCATCAACCTTCGCCACGCCATTCCCATCATGCGTCAAATCTTCTATATATACCGTCATACGATCATTCTTCTTAACTGGTGCTACCATCTTCCGTCCTCCATTTCAGTTACTCTATTGTAGCAAAAATAAATCCAACTCAACAGTAAGTTGAGTTGGATTTATTTTCTGCGCCGAAAGCTTGCGGCAGGCGCAAAATAACTTTTAATGAAAAGTTGAATTCTATTATAAAAAATTTATTAACTTAATAACACTCAGCAGTAATTGAGTTGAATTCTTTTTCTGCGCTGAAAGCTTGCGGCAGGCGCAAAAAATCAACAAATGAAAAGTGAACTCTTTCCTAAAAAATTCATTGATTTAATAACACTTAAAAGTAAATTCAGTTGAATTCTTTTTCTGCGGCGAAAGCTTGCGGCAGGCGCAAAATAACTTTTAATGAAAAGTTGAATTCTATTATAAAAAATTTATTAACTTAATAACACTCAACAGTAATTGAGTTGAATTCTCTTTCTGCGCCGAAAGCTTGCGGCAGGCGCAAAAAATCAACAAATGAAAAGTGAACTCTTTCCTAAAGAATTCATTGATTCAATAACACTCAAAAGTAAATTCAGTTGAATTCTTTTTCTGCGCCGAAAGCTTGCGGCAGGCGCAAAATAACTTTTAATGAAAAGTTGAATTCTATTATAAAAAATTCATTAACTTAATAACACTCAACAGTAATTGAGTTGAGTTCTTTTTCTGCGCCGAAAGCTTGCGGCAGGCGCAAAATAACTTTTAATGAAAAGTTGAATTCTATTATAAAAAATTTATTAACTTAATAACACTCAACAGTAATTGAGTTGAATTTTTTTCTGCGCCGAAAGCTTACGGCAGGCGCAAAATAACTTTAGTTTGAAGAAAAAACATACAACTGTGAGCAAAACCAGTCTCTTTACTACGATTCAGAATGCAAACCACTCTACGTGGTAGCAAAGCCAGTCTCTTTACTACGATTCAGAACGTAAGTCGCTCCACATGGTAGCAAAAACATTCTCTTTACTACGATTCAGAACGTAAGCCGCTCCACATGGTAGCAAAGCCAGCCTCTTTACTCCGATTCAAGCGGTAAACCGCTCCACACGGTAGCAAAAACAGTCACTTTATTACGATTCAGAACGCAAACCACTTTACATTGTAGCAAAGCCAGTCTCTTTACTACGATTCAGAACGTAAGTCGCTCCACATGGTAGAAAAAACTCTCTCTTACAGCGTTTCATCTACCCTATGAAACGCATTACATTCAAAAATTCACTTCCCAACACGTTTCACCTGATCTATGAAACGCATCTCAATCAAAATTCACTACCCTAATGCAGTTCATCCACCTCATGAAACGGATCTCAATCAAAAATTCACTTCCCAACACGTTTCATCGCTCTATGAAACGCACCTCAACCAAAAATTCACTTCCCAACACGTTTCAACCACTCTATGAAACGCATCTCAATCAAAAATTCACTACCCTAACGCAGTTCATCCACCTTATGAAATGCATCTCCTCCAAACCCCACCTTCTCAATGCGTTTCATCCAATACCATCCGATAATACCCCGGTGTGTTTCCTCAAAAATTAAAAACCCATACAACAGTGAGCCGAGCCGCTCAACTGCTATATGGGTTAGATTTGTTATTTTATTCCACTCGATCTAAATCTCGGATGTCTTCTAATGGGACGAACACATCGATATGTCTTTTTAGGTTGGTAAAGGTTACAGGTGCATCGCCTCCGTATTCACCATCTAGATTGATGTGAATCTCTTCTTCGTCGATTGTTGATGTAACTTTAACGACACTTGCCTTTTTGTAGATTAAGTTTGGATCATTTAGATGCTCTCCGCGTAAAGCCAGTGATGCGATTCTTATAAAATCTGCGATGTTACATTTTTTTAGAATCATCATTGTGAAGAGACCATCATTAATACTTGCATCTGGGGCGATTTTTTCAAATCCACCTACTGAATTCGTGAGACCACATAAGAACATCATGGCTTCACCTTCAAATACCTCGTCATCGTATTCAATTCGCATTGTTGTCGCTTTAATGGATGGGATCATCTCGATACCCTTTAAGTAGTAGGCAAGCTGTCCCAGTATCGTTTTCATTTTGCTTGGTACTTCGTAAGTTAACTCAGTAATGCGACCACCTGCAGCAATATTGATGAAGTAGCGGTCATCATTTATTAATCCAACATCAACTGGAATTGTGTCGCCTTTAACAATAATATCGATTGCTTCGTCAATTTTTCTAGGAACTCGGATTGCTCGGGCAAAATCATTTGTTGTTCCCATTGGTACGATGCCTAACTTTGGCCTCTTTTCATAAGGGCTCATTCCAGCTACAACTTCATTTAATGTACCGTCACCGCCAGCAGCAATAATAATATCAAAACCACGTTCTACAGCATGGGCAGCAGCTACTCGCGCGTCCCCTTCACAGGTTGTTGCATGACAAGATGTTTCATAGCCTGCTATTTCAAGTTTTTCTAATACCTCAGGCAAATTCTTTCGAAACAGCTCTCTCCCCGATGTCGGATTATAAATGATTCTCGCTCTTCTCATATTTTTTCCATCCTATACCTTTTATTATGTAAAAACATATTTAGGCGTAAAAAGGTTCCCTTCAATCGCAGAAAATATTTTTGAAATTGAAGAGAACTTCACCTAACTCTATATTATAATAACGCTTTCGAAATGACCGTCTTTACATCTTCGTAAACCCAAGTAGCACATTGTGGGTCTTTTACAAATTTCACCTGCAAGTTAGTATACAACTCTTTTTGTTTTTGTTCAAATGAAGGGTCGTCTTTTTCTGGAAGCTCAGCACGCATTTCCATTACAAGCTGCTGTAATTCTGGTGCACGAGGCCCCCATTTCGCAATTACTTCACCTTGATCGTTCAAGAATAGATAAATTGGAATTGCTCGTCCACCATTCGTTAAATAGCGATCGATTAAATCCGTATCTGCATCACGGAATGCACAACGAATTTCTAATTCAGCTGCTTCTGCAATTTTGCGGATTACTGGGTTGTTTAACATAGCATCCCCACACCAGTCTTCAGTTATTGCTAAAATATGTGGTTTTTTTGCTTGTAATAATTGAATGACTTCATCTTCTGAATTGACGTTGAAGCTTTCATAAACCTTAAAGCTAGGTTCCTTTAATTTAGTCGTCATTTGCTCCATGTATTCAGCCATTGTCAATGATTCTTCAAAATATTGTTGTTCAGTTTTCATAAATGAACCTCCTTTTCCTTAATAATTCCATTTTGCATTGGATTTTATAGAAATACAATTTTTCTGTTTGTAACCGGAGAAAAGCCCCTATAAGCTAAATTCACTTTTTAGCTCATAGAGGCTTATTTAGAACGGTAATTGATTCTATCTTTTATTGATTTCTTCAAGCAAGATTTTGTTCACCATTGGTGGGTTTGCTTGTCCTTTTGAAGCCTTCATGATTTGGCCTACTAAGAAGCCTATCGCACGGTCTTTCCCGTTTTTAAAGTCTTCAATAGATTGAGCATTTGCATCAAGAACTTCTGTAACTAAACCAAGTAAAACAGATGCATCAGAGATTTGAACTAATCCTTTTGCTTTTACGATTTCGTTAGCATCTCCACCATTTTTCACAAGCTCAGTGAATACTTTTTTCGCGATTTTAGATGAAATCGTTCCATCTGCAATTAACTTCACCATACCGCTTAAGTTTTCAGGTGTTAATGGTGTATCAGCAAGCTCTTTTTGTTCTGCGTTTAAGTACGCTGACACGTCACCCATTAACCAGTTAGCAGAAAGCTTTGAGTCTGCTCCAAGTGCTACCATTTCATCAAAGAAATCTGAAATGACTTTGTTAACAACAAGAACGCTTGCATCGTAGTTATTTAAGCCAAGTTCTTCAACATAGCGTTTTTTACGAGCATCTGGAAGCTCAGGAATAGAAGCTCTAACTCTTTCTAACCATTCATCATCGATATTAAGGTCCACTAAGTCTGGCTCTGGGAAGTAACGGTAATCATCTGTTCCTTCTTTAACACGCATTAAGATTGTTTTACCCGTTTTCTCATCAAAACGACGAGTTTCTTGCTGGATTTCGCCACCAGACATTAATACTTCTGCTTGGCGAACTTCTTCATGCTCGATACCTTTTCGTACAAAGTTGAATGAGTTTAAATTTTTAAGCTCGGCTTTTGTACCGAATTCTTCTTGACCATAAGGACGAATCGAAATATTGGCATCACAACGAAGTGACCCCTCTTCCATACGTACATCAGAAACACCTGTATATTGAATAATTGCTTTTAATTTTTCAAGATATGCATATGCCTCTGCTGCTGTGCGGATATCTGGCTCAGATACGATTTCCACAAGTGGCGTTCCCTGACGGTTAAAGTCTACTAATGAATAGCCATCGCCATGCGTTAGTTTACCAGCATCTTCTTCCATATGAAGACGAGTAATACCGATCTTTTTCGTATAGCCTGGTTGACCATCTGTACCTTCGATTTCAATTTCAATCCAGCCATTTTCACCGATTGGTTTATCAAATTGCGAGATTTGATATGCTTTCGGATTGTCAGGATAGAAATAGTTTTTACGGTCAAATTTTGTTTGTTGGTTGATATCCATGTTAAGTGCAAGAGCAGCCTTCATAGCATAATCTACAACGTTTTTATTCAATACAGGTAATACACCTGGGTAACCAAGGTCGATTACTGTAGTGTTTGTATTTGGCTCTGCACCGAAATGGTTTGGTGCTGGAGAGAATATTTTAGAATTTGTTTTTAACTCAACGTGTACCTCTAAACCAATAACTGTTTCAAAGTTCATAATTATTTACCCTCCCAAATTTGAGGAGTTTGAGTATTGAAATCTGTTGCTTGCTCATAAGCGTAAGCAGTGCGATAGATTGTTTCCTCGTCAAAATGTTTGCCGATAATTTGTAAGCCTAATGGAAGTCCATTATCAAATCCACATGGAATTGAAATCGCAGGAACGCCAGCAAGGTTAATCGGAATCGTTAAGATGTCGTTTGCATACATCGTCATTGGATCATCAATATTTGCGCCAATTTCGAACGCTGCTGTTGGTGCAGTTGGTCCAATAATAACATCATAGTTTTCAAACACTTTATCATAATCTTGTTTGATTAGAGTACGTGCTTGTTGTGCTTTTTTGTAGTAAGCATCATAAGTACCAGCACTTAATGAGTAAGTTCCTAGCATAATACGACGTTTCACTTCGTCACCAAAGCCCTGTGCTCGTGTTTCTTTATAAAGCTCCATTAAGTTCTTCACGTTTTCAGCACGGAAGCCATAACGGATACCGTCAAAACGAGAAAGGTTTGATGAAGCTTCAGAAGAAGAAAGAATATAGTAAGCTGCTAAAGCGTATTTAGAATGAGGTAGTGATACTTCATCAACCGTAGCACCTAAGCCTTTTAGTACTTCAAGGGCTTGTAATACTGAATTTTTAACCTCTTCTTTAACACCTTCACCAAGGTATTCTTTTGGTACTGCAATACGTAAGCCTTTAATGTCGCCATTTAGCTTCGATGCATAGTTAGGTACCGGTACGTCTGCTGAAGTTGAGTCGCTAGGGTCTACACCAGCGATTGCTTCTAAAAGAAGTGCATTATCATAGACGTTGCGTGTAATTGGTCCGATCTGGTCTAGCGAAGAAGCGAATGCTACTAATCCAAAACGAGATACACGACCATAAGTAGGCTTCATTCCTACAACACCACAATAAGCTGCTGGCTGGCGAATTGAACCACCAGTATCAGAGCCTAATGAGAATGGTACTTCTCCTGCTGCCACTGAAGCTGCAGATGCACCTGAAGATCCACCTGGTACATGATTTAGGTTCCAAGGGTTTTTAGTTGTTTTATATGCAGAGTTCTCGTTTGAAGAACCCATAGCGAATTCATCCATGTTAAGCTTTCCAACCGTTACCATGCCTGCTTCACGTAGTTTTTTAACTACAGTTGCATCATAGATTGGCATAAAGCCCTCTAAAATTTTAGAAGCACAAGTTGTTTCAAGTCCTTCTGTTACAATATTGTCTTTTACACCGATTGGTAAACCAAATAATGGACCACGTTGTTCGAATGGCACTTGATCCATTTGAGCAGCTTGTTCCGTTGCTTTTTCTTTATTTAAAGCTAAGAAAGCTTGTACATCGTTATCTAGGTTTTCGATACGAGCAAATGCTTCGTTCGTTAAATCAGCGATCTTAAATTCGCCGTTATGTAAGCCTTCTTGTAATTCTTTTGATGAAAGTTTGAATAACGTCATGAGGCTACCTCCCTTTGCTCTTATATTAGTCTTCTAAGATTGCTGGTACTTTTACTTGACCATCTACTTGTTCTTTAACGTTTTGCATCATTACTTCACGGTCTAGACCTTTTTGTGCAACGTCTTCACGCATTACATTAACGATAGGTAAAACGTGTGATGTTGGTTCCACATTAGTAGTATCCAGCTCATTTAATGTTTGTGCGAAGTCAGTAATTTTCCCTAATTGGTCTGCAAATTTTTCCGCCTCTTCATCAGTAATAGCAAGACGAGCTAAATGTGCTACGTGTTTTACTTCTTCTTTTGATAATTTCGCCATAACTTTACACCTCCGATAATCTCTACGTGGCAATAATCATTAATTGTACCATTTTTAGTTTTAGAAAAACACGATTTTCGCCAATTATAGCGAAATCAGGCTTTTCTTATACCGATATCCAAATACTCCATTTAATATCATATCAGTGAAATAAATCATGAAATTTGATAAATCCCGAAGTTATCTGTCAATGTCCGTCACAATAGGAAATAATTAATTCACTCTGCCATTTTAATACATTGAATCAAACTCTATTATCGCCTTATCTTCCATAAATTCAAACATATGAATTTGAAATTGTTTGTGTGCTGTTTGTGTGCCAGGTACATATTACATTTCGAATATTCCGAATTATCCACGTACCTGGCACACAAACAATTCACCACAAAAAAAGTGTAGCCGCGTTGGGCTACACTTTTTTAGTAGTCGTAGATATGAACGAAGGGTTCTTGTTCGTTTCGTTCTTTTATGATTAATGCTTCCGCTCCATTAATGGATGTGATGCTTACTTCGATATCTACATCAACAGGTAGATGTTGCATGATGACACCTGATATATACTGCGTAAATCCAATGATTTCGGTCGTTCCGTAAAATTGGATTGGCACTTCGATCGATAGCTTACGAAGCGTATTGTTTTGATAGAAGCCCCTACCAATTACACTCGTATAATTTGAGAAGTATTCATCGATATCCTGCTTAAACTTCAGGAAGCTGTCATTTACATCACGATAGAGTGCTTCTGGTGAAGACATTGGGAAGGTCACATACTTCTCGTTAATACCCTGCCAATCTCCTAAAGCATTTTGACCTTTGTCCGAAACGCTAAATGAAAAATAACTTCCAGGAACGATTGAGTTATTAGCTGCCTGTTTAAATAGACCAATCACAATTGGTACATCTTGAAGCTCTGGACGTTGACGAAGTCTCGAAATTACTTGTTCAGCAATCTCTTTGCCCTTTTGTTCAAGCTCTGTATCCGGAATTGGTTCTTCAAATGTATCGCCGTATTGCTCTTTTTGGTAGTAATAAATTGAATTTAAGGCTAGACCGATGGATATCCCACCAAGCTTTACTTTATTATCATCTGTTTTAACTAGATAATTTTGTTCAATCACGTGAGCCAAATAGATCGGTGCTTCTTGTGCTCTTGTTACAGGATCTAATGCTGTTCCATTTGCATCCACATCAGGAGGATTTAACCCTCGTAGCTCTTCTGATTGATCTTGATTTTGATTACTTCTTGCAAGCCAGTTTTTAACCGTATCCGTATCTAAATACTGACCTTCCTGGAAGTAATAGTTATCTGTATCATATACGTTTTGTGAAAGTCGCATTAAACCTTCTTCTACTTCTTTAATGTCATATTTTGTATATAAATTTGACACGACTAATCCACGGCTAGCACTTTCCTTATAAGGTACTAGCGTTCTATAATAATTATCATTCAATTGCATACTTGGGATGATTGTCGTTTCAATTACGCTTTCAGTTTCATCTGTATCTTTTAACACTTCTGTATCTTCTTTAAAGGAAGGCACACAACCTGCTAGCATTGCAACAACGACCACCGCCGGAATCCAGCGAAATCGGTTCATCGTTTGAAACTCCTTTACTGTTGTAATTGTTCAACTAGGCGGTCTTCGTCCCAAACTTCGATACCTAGTTCTGTTGCTTTTGTTAGCTTTGAACCGGCATCCTCGCCTGCAATTACAAGGTCTGTTTTCTTACTAACACTACCTGTAACGGTTCCGCCCAACTCTTCTATTTTCGCCTTTGCTTCATTACGTGTCAATTGTGATAATTTACCTGTTAAAACAATTGTCTTGCCTGCAAATGGATTTTCGCCTGCTTCAACCTGTACTTTTTTCCCTTTGTACAGCATATTGACGCCAGCAGCTTTTAGTCGTTCGATTAACTCTTTCACTTCATCACTAGTAAAATAAGTAACGATGGAATCAGCCATTTTATCTCCAATTTCATGAACTTCAGTGACATCTTCCTCTTTTGCGAGCATTAGAGCATCCATCGATTCAAATTGTTCCGCTAAAAGTTTTGCAGCCTTTTCTCCAACATGACGAATTCCTAAACCAAATAGCAAACGCTCTACTGAATTTTCTTTTGAACGTTCAATGGCTTCTACTAAATTGGTAGCGGATTTCTCACCCATACGTTCAAGTTTTACAAGCTGCTCCTTTTCTAGATGATAAAGGTCAGCAACATCACGAATATACTCTGCTCGAAGGAGCTGTTCTACTACCTTTTCGCCAAGTCCATCGATATTCATAGCATTACGCGAAACGAAATGCTTAATTCCCTCTGCGATTTGTGCAGGGCAAGTAGGATTTACACAGCGTAAGGCTACTTCTCCTTCAATACGTACTAATTCGCTTCCACATGCAATACAATTGGTCGGCATTTCAAAAGGAATAGATTCTTCAGGTCGTTGTTCAAGGATTACCCCTACAACCTCTGGGATAATATCACCTGCTTTATGAATAATAACCGTATCTCCAATTCGAATATCCTTTTCACGAATTAAGTCTTCATTATGAAGTGAAGCTCTTCCTACAGTTGTTCCAGCTACTTGTACAGGATTTAAAATAGCGGTTGGCGTAATCACTCCTGTACGTCCTACTGTTAACTCGATTCCTGTAATTGTTGTAACAACCTCTTCTGCAGGAAATTTGTAAGCAATTGCCCAACGAGGACTTTTTGCCGTATATCCTAGCTCATCTTGGTGGGCATAGCGATTTACCTTTACGACAATTCCATCAATCTCATAAGGAAGGCTAGGGCGATTATCTGTCCACTTATTTATAAACGACAGTACGTCCTCAATTGTTTCACAAAACTCACGCTCTTTATTTGATGGGAAGCCTAATGTCTCTAAATAATCTAGCATTTCCGCATGCGAATCAATTCCATATGCTTCACCATCTCCACCAATCGAGTAAATAAACGTTGATAGATTTCGGCTGGCAGCAATTTTGGGATCAAGCTGACGAAGTGAGCCTGCAGCCGCGTTACGCGGGTTGGCAAAAAGCTCTTCACCCTTTTCTCTACGGGCTTGATTCAATGCTTCAAAGGATTTTTTAGGCATGTAAGCTTCACCGCGCACTTCGATTGTTACCGGTTCCTTTAAACGAAGAGGAATAGCACGGATTGTTTTTAGGTTAGCCGTGATGTCCTCACCAACAGTCCCGTCTCCACGCGTAGCACCTTGTACAAACACACCGTTTTCATAGCGCAGGGAAATGGCTAACCCATCAATTTTCAGCTCACAAACATATGAAAAGTCATCACCGATTGCTTGGCGAATTTTTCGGTCGAAATCTCTTAGATCCTCTTCACCAAATGCATTCGATAAACTGAGCATCGGATAAGTATGGGTTACCTTTTTAAAGCCTCCAAGTGGAGCGCCCCCAACACGAGTTGTCGGAGAATCAGGATAAATCAATGATGGATTCTCTTTTTCAAGAGCGATTAATTCATGTAAAAGCTGATCATAGACAGCATCTGACACAAGTGGTTTATCCATTACGTAGTAAGCATGCCCATACTCATGAAGCAGTTTATTTAGCTCGGCAATTCGTTTTTCGATTTCGTTCATGTTATTCCTCCATCATCACATCAATACTTTGTTAATTAACCTTTTGTAATTGGTGCAAATTTAGCCAATAAACGCTTAATGCCTACGTTCGGGAATGCAATATCCAGCTCAAGGCCATCATTCTCACCTTTAACACTTACTACAGTACCTGTTCCCCACTTACCATGGACCGCCTTATCGCCAGCTCTCCATTCCATTTGGTTTCCACCTGTAGCTTGTAGGCTTGCAATTTGAGGCTTCGTTTGGACATCACCGATAGTACGACGTCTTTGGCTTTGTGCACGGCTTCTTCCTGCACCAAATGGCAATTCATCCTCATCAAAGCGATTGCCTGATTTTGAAATTTGTTCAATGATGTCTTCTGATATTTCTTGCAGGAATCGAGAAGGCATATTGAAGCTTGAGCGTCCGTACAATGTTCGGGAACCAGCACAGGTTAAATACAATCTTTGTTCAGCACGGGTAATTCCAACATAAGCTAGACGACGTTCTTCTTCCATCTCAGCGGCATCATCCAATGAACGTGAATGCGGGAAAATATTCTCCTCCATTCCGATAATAAATACTACTGGGAATTCTAATCCTTTTGCAGAGTGCATTGTCATTAGAATAATAGTACCTTTTGATGTATCTTCTTTATCTAATGAGTCAATGTCTGCTATTAAGCTTAAGTCTGTTAAAAAAGCAATTAGCGACTTGTCATCACTACGCTCTTCAAAAGCCTTCGTAACAGATAAAAACTCTTCTATATTTTCTAAACGACTTTCTGCTTCAATCGTTTTTTCGTTTTCCAGCATAGCTCGGTAGCCAGATTTCTCGATAACTTGTTCAACAAGCTCTGTTACTGACAGATAGTCCTGCATTTTAGTGAAATCTTCTATTAACTGATGGAATTTCTCCACACTGCTTGCCGCTCTTCCTGTAATCCCCATGAATAACACTTCCTTCATGGCATCAAAAATTGAACGGTCTTGTCCAATTGCGTAAGAGGCAATCTTTTCAAAGGAAGTTGCTCCAATGCTTCGCTTCGGCTCGTTAATAATTCTTGCCAAAGATAAATCATCATCATTATTGGCTATCAATCGTAAGTAAGCTAACAAGTCTTTAATCTCTTTACGGTCATAGAACTTAGTTCCGCCAACGATCTGATAGGTCATATTCGACTTAACGAGCACTTCCTCCATCACACGGGACTGGGCATTGGTACGGTAAAGAATCGCAAAATCATCTAATGAGCGGTTTTCCTTTTCCATAAGCTTTTGGATTGTCTGCACGACAAATTGTGCTTCATCCTGCTCATTTGAAGCCTTGTAATGAACAAGCTTTTCACCATCTAAATTTTCTGTACGTAATTTCTTTGGATAACGGCTTTCGTTATGCTCAATGACATCATTAGCAGCCTTTAGAATGCGTTTTGTCGAGCGATAGTTTTGCTCAAGAAGAATGACTTTAGCTTTTGGATAATCCTTTTCAAAGGATAAAATATTGCCGATATCTGCTCCACGCCAACGATAAATCGATTGGTCGGAATCCCCTACGACACATATGTTTTTAAATTTTTGTGCTAGTAATTGAACAAGCTTATATTGTGAATGGTTGGTATCCTGATACTCATCTACATGTATGTATTGGAATTTATTTTGGTAGAATTCCAACACCTCTGGTACACGCTCAAAAAGTGTAATTGTCGTCATAATCAAATCATCAAAATCCAATGATTGGTTTCGACGCAGTCTTTTCTCATAGCCTTCATAGACCTGAGAAATTACTTTTTCATATGGATTACTAGGATTACTGTTAGCCTTGTACATATCTGCAGTGATACATTCATTTTTGGCAGAGCTAATAGCATTTAAGATAGCTCTAGGCTCAAAACGTTTTGAATCAATATTCAATTCTTTTAACACATTTTTCACTACAGTTAACTGGTCACTTGAATCTAAAATAGAGAAGTTTTTTGAAATACCAATTCGATCGATATTACGTCTTAAAATACGTACACACATTGAGTGGAAGGTTGATACCCACATACTTTGTGTCGTACCGTTTCCAAGCAGGTTATCGATACGTTCACGCATTTCTCGAGCTGCCTTATTGGTAAATGTAATAGCTAATATTTTAGAAGGATAGACTTCCTTCTCAACAACTAGATAAGCAATACGGTGCGTTAAAACACGAGTTTTACCAGATCCCGCCCCCGCCATAATTAACAATGGGCCATCTGTTGTTTTTACCGCTTCAGCCTGTTGTGGATTCATTCCATTAAGTAAATTTTTCGTTATTTGTTCCATGATGCACCGCCTTCTACACAAACATTTGTTCTGTTTTTATTATAACGAATTTCTTTTAGCTTGTGAATTTTATATTTAAATAGTAACGTTCTTTACCGCCTCAACTGTTTTCAGGGCTTGTTTTAAATCATCATAAATAATATTCCCTACAACGACTGTATCTGCAAGACGAGCCATCTCAGCCGCTTGCTCCGGACCAGTAATACCACCGCCATAGAAAAGTCGAGTCTCGTCTAAAACTTCCTTTACAGAAGCAACAATCTCTTCGTCACCATAAGCACCACTATATTCAAGATAAAAAATCGGTAATTTAAAATAGTTTTCAGCTAAGCGTGCGTAAGCAATCACGTCATCCTTCGTTAAATCCGTCTTCGCGTCTGTTACCTGGGCTACCTTGCAATCTGGATTTAACACACAATAGCCTTCAGCAATCAGCTCATCCCAAACTAAAATATCACCATATTCTTTAATCGCTTCATGATGCAAATCCTTTACCCATTTTGTATCCTGACTGTTTAATACACTTGGTATAAAATAATAGTCAAAGCCAGCTAAAATTGCGTCTACATTGGAAATTTCCAGTGCAACCGGTACTGAAAAACGTCGTACACGAAGTAATATATCTATCACATTTTCTAGTGTTACATCATCTGTACCGCCAACTAATATGACATCAGTTCCAGATTCACATACCATCTCTAATGCTTCCTCTGACAGCTCTTTTGCAGGATCAATTTTGAACACATGTCGCCAATTTTTATATTCCATATTCCTTACTTCCCACCTATCAACCCTAATATTTATATGTTTTGACTCTTAATATTCGTCTTCAAGTATAACGTAAAGTGCACTAAATCAAAAAGTTTTCATTCTTCTAAAATCCATGCAGTTTTATCCTATGTATTACTTTAAAGAATGGTAAAAGGCTATTTAGCAAGTCTTGTTCTTTGACTAACTAAACAGCCTATTTTTATTTAATCGATTATTATTTTGAAGCCTGAAACGGTTTTTCGTCTGGATAAAGACGTCCCAACATTTCATCGTAAGTATCATTTCCATAATCAAAACAGCGTCGCACACGTGAAATCGTTGCAGTCGATGCACCTGTTTCCTTTTTAATGGATTCATACGTTTTCTTTAGACGCAATAAATGAGCTACTTCAAATCGTTGTGCTAATGATTGAATTTCACTGATCGTACATAAATCATCGAAGAACTTATAGCATTCCTCTATATCCTTCAACTCTAATACAGCCTTAAATAATTGTTCAGTTTGATGCCCACGAATTTTATCGATTTGCATTTATAATCTTCATCCTTTCGCATTTGCTACGAATATTTTACCGATGTAGTAATTCCTGGTTTTGTCGGTACGAAATGAACCCATGTTTTTCCTGGGGTTAATTTCACTTCACTACCATCCTCTTCAACTGCTTTTAATACGCCATCTCTATTTTCCCAGCGTACCTCCCGCATTAAGCCTTGCTGAAAAACATAAGCAGTCCCACCAGAAGTTAAATCAATTTCGCGACGACCTTCACTGTCTATAATGGAATGGCTCATTTCAAAAAACAAGACATTCGAAAGCTCTACCTTCTTATTTGTTAAATAATCGATTGTTTCTGCATTTCCTGATTGTCGTGTATAGGTATTACTTTCACCATCATAAGTGTATAAGCTATTAAACATGTCATTATTACTATAAGTAATAGCTACTGATTCTGCCTCAGTCCCTATTTTAACACTTTCATCCTCTTTATAATAAGTATACGATACTTTTTTCTGATAAAGAAGTGAAGCGTTCACTTTATCCGCAGCAGTTTCTAAATTTTCACCAGGGAAGTAAGAATTATGTGGTGCAACACGGTCAGACGAACGTTTAAATAGGATTCCGTCATATTGCATACCGTTTACATTGTCAACAAACCCATTGACTAATTGCTGCTGAGCTTCTGGGCTATAGCCATGGGCAATGTAAAAGGCATCGAGCCCTGCAGCTAATTCAATAAAGTAATCCCGCGCACTACGTATTGGTCCAATCGATTCTGGAATTTCCGATTGATATAACGCTAGTAATCTAGTAACATCACCTTCTGCGAGCATTTCATAAATCACGTCAGCCGATTCTAAACCTGATTGTGGACGTGCATCAGGATAATTATTAATAGTTGCTAGAATAGGGCGCTGGGTAATCTCATTTGCAACACCCATGCCTGTAAATGGTGCAAAATAGGGGAACGTGCTTTCTTCTCCTGTTACAGGCACTACTTCTTCACTAGTATTGTTTGTGTTTGCTTCTACGACTTTCTCTTTGTCGCCACATCCAGCTAATAAGCATAGACAGGCAAGCACTGGAAAAACTTGATTTACACGCATAGAATTCGCTCCTTTAGCGCATCACAGCAGGCAACATCACTTTCTTTTTCATGACATCATATATACCTTGTGGAGTGATACGAATATATGGTAAATGTGTGGATTGTAAAAAGAATAAGGTATAGATTGCATCTGAGTGACTATATCCTCTATCGTTAAGAGCTTTTGATAGCTTTTTCTCATATTGTATCAACTCTTCTACTTCACCATCAAAAACCTTGCCGTTTATTTTAAGCGGGATTGATGCAACTACTTCTTTATTTTCTGCTAGAACAATTCCACCATTTATTCTCTTTAGTTCATTAAATGCGAACTTCATATCTTCTATGCTTTTTCCTATTAAAATAATTTCACCAGTACTTGAATAAGAGGAAGCAAATCCTTTAATATGCGTATCGAATCCCTTGAGCATAGTATTAACACGCCACTTGCCTTTTCTGTCGATTAGCATAAGATAGCTTTCATCATTGTCTAGAGGAAGCTCCTTTTTACTAAACTGAAGATTAATAGAATATGGCTTGGTAATAACCTCATTAGTCAAATGAATTCCTATAGGCATTGAAAATTGAAAATCATCATCTGAAATATCAAAAGGAATTGTAAAGGTATCGTATTGGTCCCATTTAATTTTTGGAAGAGCATTTACCTTTTTATCATCCCTTTTTAGCCAAACGCCTTTAGATAAAACCGATTCAGGATTTGGTGTCTTTTCATTTTTCAGAATATTCAACGTAGCAAAACGCCCAGTTGCAATTAACCCATGTAAATGTGATTTATTATAGTAACGGGCAATGTTGTATGAAGCCATATTATAGGCATCAATTGGCGAGACACCCTCTTCTAGTGCAATACGAATACATTTATCCATGACACCATCCTCATGGAATGCAGGAGTAGAACCATCTGTCGTCATCATTAAATGATCAAATATGTCTAGCTCCTTATCTAAAATCCCTTTTAGTAATTGCGGTAAATCTGGACGAATTGAAGAATGACGTAATGTCACATCTAAACCATGCAGAATTCTTTTCTCTACTTCTTCAACCGTCATAGCTTCATGATCACTATCTGCTCCAAAAAGCTTCATACGAGCGATTGTCTTTTCTGATGCACCGGGAAAATGACCTTCAATCTTTTTCCCTTTCATTTTCGCCGCTTGAATCCAGCTTAGCATTAGATCATCTCCACGAACTAAACGTGGCCATCCAGTTAACTCGCCACCTAGAAGCACATCATCCCGCCCTAGCCATTCTAAAACAGATTTATTAGTAAAAATTTCATCTTCATTTTGTAGCTCTGTTTGTGAATCAAATCTCGCCCACCAGTAAAATGAAAACGGCAATTTTTTTAATTGATCCATAATTGTAAACGCTTTCTGATTTGACAATGAAAGAGCGAATGTCATGTTATCAGCAATGAATGTTGTTGTTCCAGTTTGAGCAGCAAAATCTGCAAATGAATGTGGATTATACAATTGTGTTGGATGTACATGTGGCTCAATGTATCCAGGTACAACTACTTTTCCATCCAAATCAATGACTTCCGTTTTAGACATCTCTATTGGCATCTCATTACCTACATATACAATTCGATTCCCTAAAATCCATATGTTTCCTACTAGCCATTTTTTTAGCACACTATGTAGAAAGCGAGCATTTTTTAAAACCATTGATGGTGCTAGTTTTCCATCGATTACAGCCACTTGTTTTCGAATTTCGTGAATCCTCCAGGTAGATTCTGGCATTTTTAACACTCCCTTCTATTACTTATAAAATTTATTTTGGTTAATCGACTTTTATACGCACATACTAACTTTGCTCAAAAAATGTTCAAATATTAATTGAGTATTTAGAAAAAATATAGTGTTTTTATCGTATCACAGCATTTTTTTAAAGAAAAGATTTAAATTTGCTACTCAATAACTTTTATAAGGGGAGTGACTTTACATGGAAGAGAATATTTCAGAAAGAAATGGTTTTGTCCGTTTAGCTCTGGGTACAGGTTTAACAGCATGCGGAATTGCTCACCTCTCAAAGGAATCCGGTAATCGTGGCATAGGTGCTCTTTTCGTCGCAGCAGGTGCCATGAAGGTGGCAGAAGGCATTTTCCTTTATTGTCCCGTAAAAGCTTTAATTAATTCTAATGTAAAAGAAGCCGTTGCAACATCCTTTAATGATTACTTAGATGGCGATCACCTTATGAGTGCCTATAACGACTTCTATACAGAAAAATGGGGTACAGGAGCTTCAGATTCTAGCGGTGGTCAGTCTAACACTGGCTCTAGTATTGAAAAAGCGGCTAATGACATTGGCCAAATCGTATCGAATACAACGCAAAATGACTCCTTAAAAAATACTGCTTCACAGGCGGTAAAAACTGCTGCCGGTGCTGGTTCAGGGAAAAATACACACTCTTCAAAATAACGGATAAGAGCTAACGCTAATATATTATTTTTAGTATTGGCTTTTGCCCGATAAGATAAATTATGGCAAGAGGCGTCTATTCCTCTTGCCATTTTTATTAGTCCTGGAAAGTTCTCCAGCCTATATCTTTACGATAGAAAAATTTATCCCATTTTTGTTGTTCAATGCCTTCATATACTTGTTCTTGTGCTTCTTTTAATGTAGCTGCTTTTGCTGCAACCAAAAGAACTCTGCCTCCATTGCCCACAAATTGATTCTCTACGAGTTTAGTTCCAGCATGATAAACCTCATAATTTTCGGTTAAACTATTTAAGTCCGGAAGTGGATTCCCTTTTTCTACATCACCTGGATAGTTTTCTGCTGCAATAACAACACCTAACATTGCTTCGTCAGACCACTGTAGATCAAAATATTTTTCCTCCATCATGGCTTTCATGAATAAACCAAAGTCTGAGGCCATACGTGGAAGAACTACCTGCGTTTCAGGGTCACCGAAACGGGCATTAAATTCAATTACTTTTGGACCTTGCTTCGTTAATATCAAGCCTGCATACAGGATTCCCGTAAAGGATACTCCTTCTTCTTCCATCGCCTTAACAGTTGGCTCAACAATCTCGATATATGCTCTGGAAATATACTCTTGTGTGATTTGAGGAACTGGTGAATATGCTCCCATTCCACCTGTGTTTGGCCCTTTGTCTCCATCGTAAGCACGCTTATGATCCTGTGCAATTACCATTGGATAAATTTGACCCTTATGAACAAATGACATGAAGGAGAACTCTTCCCCGTCTAAAAACTCTTCAATTACCACACGAGATGACGACTCACCAAAACGTTGATTGCCAATCATATCGTTAATAGCATCGATTGCTTCTTGCTCCGTCATAGCGACAATAACACCCTTCCCTGCCGCTAATCCATCCGCTTTCACAACAATTGGTGCACCCTGCTGTTGAACATACTCTACAGCCTCTTTGACATCCGTAAAGGTTTCATATGCAGCAGTTGGGACATTATATTTTTGCATAATTTCTTTAGCATAGGATTTACTGCCTTCGATAAAAGCTGCCGCTTTTGTTGGCCCAAAAATTTGTAGCCCTCTTGCTTGGAAGAAGTCTACAATTCCTCCTGCTAAAGGTTGCTCAGGTCCAACAAACGTCAAATCGATTTCATTCTCCTTTGCAAATTGAGCAAGTCCTGCAAAATCCATCGCATCTAAAGCAACGATTTCAGCATCCTGCCTCATCCCATCATTTCCAGGTGCAACAAACACCTTCTCAACTGAAGGAGAGTCATTAAATTTCTTTGCAATAGCATGTTCACGTCCACCACTACCAATTACAAGAATGTTCATGTGAAATGCCTCCTATATTTATGTTTTTAATTTACTTAGTTATGAGCGCTGCGCTTTGGTTGCTCGATTACTTGAGAGTTTTAAGAGAATACTTGCGACTTTCGTTAGGTTACTTGCCACTTCAAATAGTTTGCTGGCACCCTACCATCCTATTTCCTATTCCCAGCACAAAGCCAACAAACACCTAGTTACCCCTAAAAAACGCCCGGCTCATCGCCGAGCGTTTCAATACCACTTCATACTCTTATTCTAAATTAGTGTTTAAAATGACGTACACCTGTAAATATCATAGCGATTCCGTATTCATTGGCTTTGTCGATAGAGTCTTGGTCCTTGATAGAGCCTCCTGGTTGGATGATTGCTGTGATACCCGCTGAAGCAGCTGTTTCAACAGTATCGTTCATCGGGAAGAACGCGTCAGATGCCAAAGCTGCACCCTTTGCTTTTTCACCTGCTTGCTCTAGAGCAATTTTTGCAGAGCCCACGCGATTCATTTGACCAGCACCAACACCTAATGTCATTTGAGTATCCGTTACAACAATTGCGTTCGATTTCACGTGCTTAACTACAGCCCAGCCTAGTTTTAAAGCTGCCCACTCTTCTTCAGTAGGCTCACGGTCTGTTACAACTTTAACGTCTGCTTCCGCGAATCCGAAAGCATCGTCTTCTTGAACTAATAAACCACCTTCAACAGAAACCACTTTTAACTTGTCTTGGTTTTCCTGTGCGAAGTTAATAGTCATTAAACGAATATTTTTCTTTTGAGTTAAAATTGCTAGAGCTTCCTCTGTGAATGAAGGCGCAATAATGATTTCTAAGAAAATGCCGCTTAATTTTTCAGCTGTAGCAACATCTACTTCACGGTTTAAGGCGATAATTCCTCCAAAGATAGAAGTCGGATCCGCCTCGTAAGCCTTATCAAAAGCTTCCTCAATAGTCGTACCAGTACCTACTCCACAAGGATTCATATGCTTAACTGCAACAGCAGAAGGAATATCAAATTCCTTCACGATTTGTAGAGCCGCATTGCCATCTTGAATATTATTATAGGATAGTTCTTTACCGTGTAATTGAGTAGCATAGGCTAATGAAAAATCAGAGCCTAAACGTTTTTGATAGAATGCAGCCTTTTGATGTGGATTTTCCCCGTAACGTAAAGTTTGTTTTAACTCATATGTCATTGTTAAATTTTCAGGGAACTCTTCTTCAGTTAAGTAATTCGAGATATATGAATCATAAGCTGCTGTATGACGGAATACTTTTGCTGCCAAACGTTTACGTGTTTCAAGACCTGTAGACCCTTGTGCTTTTAGTTCTTCAAGTACTTTTGCATAGTCATCTGAGTCTACGATTACTGTTACATATTGATGGTTTTTCGCTGCAGAGCGTAACATTGTTGGACCACCGATATCGATATTTTCGATTGCATCATCCCAGGTTACATTCGGTTTTGAAATTGTTTCTACAAACGGATACAGATTTACACAAACAATTTCAATCGGTTCGATACCATGTTCATTCATTTGTGCTTGGTGAGAAGGATCGTCAAATTTGCCTAACAAACCCCCGTGAATTAATGGGTTCAAGGTTTTTACACGCCCATCTAGAATCTCAGGGAATTTTGTTACTTCATCAACAGCCGTTACAGGTACATCGTTATCCTGCAGCATTTTTTTCGTACCACCAGTTGATAAAATCTCGTAATCTAATGCTACCAATTCTTTTGCAAATTCTAAAATACCATCTTTGTTAGAAACACTAATAAGTGCACGTTTCGCCACGAAAAAGACCTCCAATTATGTAAATAAATTAAGTACAGTATTTCGGGAGCATCAAATAATGAAGCTCGGCTCGAAATTAACAGCTCTTAGGAACTTTTATAAATTAATGAAATAATTTAATTTCCTTTTTAAACAGCTTTTGCAATGTGCTTGTGTAAAGCTCATGCTCAAGTGCATGAATCTTGGCTTCTGTTGCAGAACGATTTCCTTCTACAACATCTACTGCCGCCTGACTAAGAATTGGACCAGTATCCAAACCCTCATCAACAAAATGAACCGTTACGCCCGTAACCTTGACACCATGCTCTAATGCTTGTCCAATAGCATCTTTGCCCGGAAACGCAGGGAGTAAGGAGGGGTGAATATTCACAATTCGATTCGAATAAGCAGACAGTAAAGTGTTACCTATTAAACGCATGTATCCAGCAAGAATTACCCATTGTACTTCATGCTCTTTTAGAATATTAATAATTTCCTGCTCATAATCTGCTTTTGATTCATATTGCTTTGCAACGAACGAGAATACTGGAATGCCAAAATTTTCTGCACGTTTTACAACGTAAGCATCTGGTTTATCCGTTACGACGACTCCAATCTCTGCATCTAGCTTCCCGTTTTCGATAGCTGTTTGGATTGCTTGAAAATTGCTCCCGCTACCAGAAGCAAATATGGCAATTTTGGTAGTCATTATTTCAAGCTCCCATCATGTGACCCGTTAAATACGACACCTTCTCCTTTAACGACACGACCAATTTTGTAAGCTTGTTCACCATTTTCTTCTGCAATGGCAAGAACCTTGTCCGCTTCGGAAGCTGGAACTGAAAGAACATATCCAATGCCCATATTAAAAACGTTATATAAATCTTTATCAGCTAAAGCACCTTTGTCCTGTAAAAAATCAAATATACGTAAAACTGGCCAAGAGCCTAGCTCGATTTCAGTAGCTAATCCCTCAGGCATCATACGAGGAAGGTTTTCATAGAAACCGCCACCTGTAACATGGGCCATACCGTGAATATCTGCTTGCTTCAAGATTTCGAGCACAGGCTTTGCATATATTTTAGTGGGTACAAGCAAGGCTTCGCCGATTGGACCAAGATCCTCATAGCCATCCACAACCTCGTCAACTGCGAATCCATTATCAGTAAAGACAATTTTACGAACTAGCGAATAACCGTTGGAATGAACACCGCTTGAAGCTAGACCAATTAGAACGTCACCTTCTGCAATTTTCTCTCCAGTAACGACATTCGCTTTTTCACAAGCCCCTACTGCAAACCCCGCTAGATCATATTCATCTTCTTCGTAAAGTCCTGGCATTTCAGCTGTTTCCCCGCCAATTAAAGCACATCCAGCTTGCACACAGCCATCTGCTACGCCCTTTACGATTTGTTCAATTTTCGCAGGTTCAGCTTTTCCAACTGCCACATAATCTAAGAAATAAAGTGGCTCTGCACCCTGAGCAACGATGTCGTTAACACACATTGCCACACAATCAACGCCAATTGTATCGTGTTTATCGACCATAAATGCAAGCTTTAATTTTGTCCCAACACCATCAGTACCTGAAATTAGAACCGGTTCCTTTAAGTTTAAAGAGGACAAGTCAAACATGCCTCCGAAGCCACCAAATGTACCCATTACACCTAAACGATTTGTACGTTCTACGTGGGATTTCATTCGGTTTACGGCCTCGTATCCAGCCTCAATATTAACGCCCGCTTGTTCATATGCTTTTGACATGACTGTTGAATCCTCCTCTTAATCATTTCGCCGCGATGTAGAAGTATCAGGGCAAGTGTTTAATGCTGCAATTCCTTCACATGTGGTAATACTGTATCTGGGAAAATCTCTGTTGGATAATCCCCTGTAAAGCACGCCATGCAAAGTCCGCGAGTTTCGTCCTCAAATGCACGTGCAGTAGCTTCTACCAGTCCATCTGCTGAAAGGAAGGTTAACGTATCCGCACCAATGGCTTCACGCATTTCCTCTACACTCATATTGGACGCAATAAGCTCTTCGCTTGTTGACGTATCTATACCATAGAAGCAAGGATTTTTCATCGGCGGTGATGAAATGAGAACATGGACTTCTGTTGCCCCAGCCTCTTTTAGCATGTTCACAATTCTACGTGATGTAGTGCCGCGTACAATGGAATCATCCACCATAATGACACGCTTCCCTTTAACCACCTGTACGACTGGCGAAAGCTTCATCTTCACTCCACGTTCACGAAGCTCTTGTGTAGGCTGAATGAAAGTACGACCAGTATAGCGATTTTTGATCAAACCAAGCTCATAAGGGATGCCGCTTTCTTCAGCAAAACCAATTGCCGCTGAAATTGATGAATCAGGAACACCTGTTACAACATCTGCTTCAATTCCAAAGCACTCTTTCGCCAATTGTTTCCCCATACGTTTTCGTGCAGCATGAATGTTTATTTCATCGATATTGGAATCTGGACGAGCGAAGTATACATACTCCATCGCACACATTGCACGTTTTTCCATTTGAACGAAGCGATCCTCTTCAATACCATTATCTGTAATGATCAATAGCTCCCCTGGTTCTACTTCTCTTACAAACTCAGCACCAATTAAATCAAATGCACAGGTTTCCGATGCGACAACATATGCATCTCCTAATTTACCAAGAGACAAAGGACGTAAACCATTACGATCACGGGCAACCATCATGCCTTCCTTTGTAAGAATCAAGAATGAAAAAGCACCTTTTAATAGAGAAAGTGATTCCTTTACTTGTTCACGGAAGCCTGGCTTTTTACTTTTCTTGATCAAATGGACAACAACTTCTGTATCAGAAGTAGATTGAAAAATACTTCCCGAGCGCTCTAAATGCTGCTTTAAATGATTAGCATTTACTAAATTCCCGTTATGGGCAATCGCTAATGTACCAGTTGAGGAACGGAATAATAATGGCTGTACATTTTCAATTCCCCCACCACCGGCAGTAGTGTAACGAACATGGGCAATTGCCGAGTTACCTTTGGCAGCACTTATGTTTGCCTCATTAAATACATCATTTACTAGTCCTTCACCTTTTACCGCACGAAGAGAGTGACCGTCAGTTACGACGATCCCTGCTCCCTCTTGACCACGGTGTTGAAGTGCATGTAGACCATAGTAGCTAAGTTGTGCAGCATCAGGATGTCCCCAAATTCCGAATACACCACATTCTTCGTTTAAGCCTCTGATTTCACCAAGCATGGGATAGCTCCTTTCCAAGCAGAACGGAATTCCTCCACTGTACCTTCTAAAAGAACGCCAGTATCACCGTTGATTGTAATATTTGCATCAGCTGTTACAATACCGATTTTCTTCGCATCAGGAATTACTTTTTCAAATGCAGCTGCATTTTCTTCTTTTACTGTCACAACAAAACGTGATTGAGTTTCACTAAATAAAGCCGTTACAGCAGAGCCTTCTAAAGTTACGTCTATACCTAAGCCCGCTGCTCCAAACGCTTTCTCAGCTAAAGCTACTGCTACGCCACCTTCTGAAACGTCATGTGCAGATTGTAATAACCCTTCACGGATTGCAGTTAAAATTGATTCTTGACGGCTTGCTTCTACCTCTAAATCAATATAAGGTGCTTTACCGAAGATTTTGCCGTAGACCAGCTTTTGTAGCTCAGATCCACCGAACTCAGTAGCCGTCTCGCCTACTAAGTAAACAACATCGCCAGCAGCTTTAACTTGTTGAGTAGTTACATGTGCCAAATCCTCTACTAAACCAACCATACCAATTGTTGGTGTTGGATACACCGCTTCACCAGAACGCTCGTTATAAAGGGATACGTTCCCACCGATTACTGGTGCATTCAGTGCTGTACATGCTGCTGAGATACCATCTGCTGATTTTTCAATTTGCCAGAAGATTTCTGGTTTTTCTGGATTCCCAAAATTTAGACAGTCCGTGATTGCAAGTGGTCGCCCACCTGAAGCAACGATATTACGTGCGGCTTCTGCTACTGCAATTTTCCCACCCATTTCAGGATCTAAGAAAATATAACGAGAGTTACAGTCAGTTGTCATTGCAAGACCTTTATTTGTACCACGAACACGTAATACAGCCGCATCTGATCCAGGTGCAACAATTGTATTTGTACGTACTTGGTAATCATATTGGTCGTAAACCCACTCTTTAGAAGCAATTGTTGGTGCCTGAAGCAATCCTAGTAAAGTATCTTTATAGTTAACTACTTCTGGTTCACTATTTTCAATTGCTTGGAACTCTGCAAAGTATGCAGGCTCCTGTGATGGCTTATTGTAAACTGGTGCATCTTCAGCAAGCGCATCAGCAGGAACCTCTGCAACCACTTCTCCTTTATGTAATAAACGAAGCATTTTATCATCTGTAACGCGGCCAATTGCTACAGCATCTAAACCGTATTTTTCAAAAATCACTTTGATTTCATCTTCGCGCCCTTTTTTCACAACGAGTAGCATGCGTTCTTGTGATTCAGATAACATCATTTCGTAAGCTGTCATTCCTGTTTCACGTTGAGGTACTAGATTTAAATTCATTTCCACGCCAGAACCAGCTTTTGAAGCCATTTCTGCTGACGATGAAGTAAGACCTGCTGCACCCATATCCTGAATTCCTACAAGAGCATCTGACTTTACAACCTCTAGACATGCTTCAAGTAAAAGTTTTTCCATGAATGGGTCCCCAACTTGAACTGCTGGTCGCTTTTCTTCTGAAGCTTCTGACAGTTCTTCCGATGCAAATGTCGCA
The DNA here is from genome assembly GCF_044795995.1 of Ureibacillus chungkukjangi. Classification (NCBI taxonomy): domain Bacteria; kingdom Bacillati; phylum Bacillota; class Bacilli; order Caryophanales; family Caryophanaceae; genus Ureibacillus; species Ureibacillus chungkukjangi. The sequence goes on from NZ_CP085009.1 coordinate 3,435,101, forward strand.
CCATGAATTCCATCACGACCTGTTTTAGCACCAACGTACATCACTGTGTTACCAACTCCAGCAGCAATTCCGCGCTGAATGTCCTTATGGTCGATTAGGCCAACACACATTGCGTTTACAAGTGGATTCCCCTCATAGCATGGATCGAATTGAATTTCGCCACCTACTGTTGGAATACCGATACAGTTTCCGTAGCCAGCAATCCCTGCAACTACTTCTTCAAACAAATACTTACCACGCTTAGTTTGTAATTCACCAAAGCGTAATGAGTTTAACATGGCAATCGGACGAGCACCCATTGAGAAAACGTCACGGATAATCCCGCCTACACCAGTTGCAGCACCTTGATATGGTTCAATTGCTGAAGGGTGATTATGTGATTCCATCTTGAAAACAACCGCTTGTTCATCACCAATATCAACAATCCCTGCACCTTCACCAGGACCTTGTAAAACTTGAGGACCTTTTGTAGGGAATTTACGTAATACTGGTTTTGAATTTTTGTAAGAACAGTGTTCAGACCACATTACAGAGAATAGACCTGTTTCAGTCCAGTTTGGAAGACGACCTAAGATACCCTCTACCATTGCAAATTCTTCATCTGACATACCCATAGAAGCATATAGCTTTTGTTCTTTGATTTGCTCTTTAGTTGGTTCTAAACTAACTGACATGTGATTCCCTCCACATTTTTACAATAGATTTAAATACCTTAAGTCCGTCGTCACTACCTAGTAATGTATCCACAGCACGCTCTGGGTGAGGCATCATTCCTAGTACATTTCCTCGTTCGTTAATGATTCCTGCAATATCCTCAAGACTACCATTTGGATTTTCCCCTGAATATGTAAATACAATTTGATTGTTCGCTTTTAACTCAGCTAGTGTTTGGTCGTCACAGAAGTAGTTTCCTTCTCCATGTGCGATTGGAACATTGATAATTTGGCCAGCTTCATATTGATGTGTAAATAATGTATCGTTATTTTCAACTTTCAACTCAACAGTACGACACATGAACTTTAAGTTTTTGTTTCGAAGTAATGCTCCTGGAAGTAAGCCTGCTTCAGTTAAAATTTGGAATCCGTTACATACACCAAGGACTGGCTTGCCTGCTTCAGCAAACTTTTTCACTTCTGCCATAACGTTCGATTGGTTAGCCATTGCACCACAGCGTAAATAGTCGCCGTAAGAAAATCCTCCCGGTACTAAAACGCCATCAAATTCGCTTAAATCTGTTGCGTCGTGCCAAACGTATTCTACTTCTTCACCTAGTTCGTCTTTGATCGCATGATACATATCAACGTCACAGTTTGACCCAGGGAAAACAAGTACTGCGAATTTCATGATTAGTTAGCCTCCTCGACTTCGTAGCGGTAATCTTCAATCACTGTGTTTGCAAGAAGCTTTTCACACATTTCTTTTACTAGAGAATCTAGATCGCGCTCTGTATCACCAATTACAACCTCTAAATATTTACCAATACGGATATCCTGAACCTCGTTGTAACCCATTTTCACCAATGAACCTTGTACAGCTGACCCTTGTGGATCAAGTACACTTTCGCGTAATGTAACGTAAATTTTAACTTTAGTCATTTCTATTTTCCTCCAAGTCTAGCAAGAATAATTTCATATACATCTGTTAAACTACCTAAATCACGACGGAACACGTCTTTATCAAGCTTTTGTTTTGTTTCTGCATCCCAAAGACGGCATGTATCTGGTGAAATTTCATCTGCCAAGAGTACATTTCCATCCTTATCACGGCCAAATTCAAGCTTAAAGTCTACTAAAATAACGCCGACTTCTTCAAAAATTGGTTGAAGAACACTATTAACCTTTAAACCTAGTTCATAGAGAATTCCGACTTCTTCCTTTGTAGCAATCCCCAAAATATCGATATGCTCGTTATTAATGATTGGATCTCCTAAGGCATCATCTTTATAGTAGAACTCTACAATCGTACGGCTTAGCGGTGTTCCTTCTTCAAACCCAAGTCGTTTCGCAAGACTGCCCGCAGCGATATTACGAACCACAACTTCGATTGGGATAATATCAACCTTGCGAACTAGTTGTTCGTTTTCAGAGATACGCTCCACAAAGTGTGAATCAATACCTTGCGTTTTTAATTTTTCGAAAATTACAGTTGTAATGCGGTTGTTTAGTATACCTTTTCCAGCAATCTCTGCCTTCTTTTCACCGTTAAATGCAGTAGCACTATTTTTATACTCAACGAACAAAACATCCTCTTGCTCTGTTTGGTATAAACGTTTTGCTTTCCCCTCATATAAAAGCTGACCTTTATTCATGACGCGTGCCTCCAATTATTTTTCATTCATCTCCCACTTAGTATGGAAGATGAATGATTATTATCAATGGTTACTAGCGAAAATCAGTTAATCATTTAATCAAATTCGCCTTGGCGTATTTGCTCGCCCAGATTTTATCGAGCTTAGGCCTGCACGATGCAGGTCAGTTAGCCGTTGTCGTAGGACGCGACGATTTTAGGCTAACTTCCTCTTTAAACTTCATTTGAAAATCTGTGGCATCCGCCGGAGGCTTAGCATATTCATTGAAGTTTACTTCAATGAATATGCTAGTTTAGTCCAAGACGTTCAAAGATCATATCTACATTTTTAATGTGATAGTTATAGTCGAAGCAGTCATCAATCTCTTCTTTTGATAATAAAGAAGAAACTTTTTCGTTTGCTTCTACTAATGGGCGGAATTGCTTTTGTTCATCCCATGCAATAGCAGTAAGTGGTTGAACCGTATCATAAGCTTCCTCACGTGATAAGCCCTTATCGATTAATGCAAGCAAGATACGTTGTGAGTAAATTAATCCGAATGTGCGATCCATATTGCGTTTCATGTTTTCAGGGAATACCGTTAAGTTCTTCACGATGTTTCCAAAACGGTTTAACATGTAGTTTAATCCGATAGTTGCATCTGGAATAATTACGCGCTCTGCCGAAGAGTGTGAGATATCACGCTCATGCCATAAAGATACGTTTTCATAAGCTGTTAACATATATCCGCGTAATAGACGAGCAATACCTGTCATGTTTTCAGAACCGATTGGGTTACGCTTATGCGGCATTGCAGATGAACCCTTTTGACCTTTTGCAAATCCTTCCTCTACTTCACGTGTTTCAGATTTTTGCAGGCCGCGAATTTCTGTTGCAAACTTTTCAATAGAAGTTGCAATTAGAGCTAAAGTTGAGAAGTATTGCGCGTGACGGTCACGTTGTAATGTTTGAGTCGAGATTGGTGCAGCTTGTAGACCTAATTTTTCACAAACATATTGTTCAACGAATGGATCGATGTTGGCATAAGTTCCAACTGCTCCTGACATTTTACCTGTTTCAATTACCTGTGCAGCAGTATCAAAGCGTTCAAGGTTACGTTTCATTTCCTCAAGCCATAATGCAAGCTTTAAACCAAATGTCGTTGGCTCAGCATGTACACCATGAGTACGTCCCATCATTACAGTGTATTTATGCTCTTTTGCTTTTTTAGTTAAGATATCGATAAAGTTCACGATATCTTTACGTAAGATTACGTTTGCTTGTTTGATTAGATATGATAGAGCCGTATCAACTACGTCTGTTGAAGTTAGACCGTAGTGAACCCATTTACGTTCTTCCCCACAAGTTTCAGATACCGCACGAGTGAAGGCTACTACATCATGACGCGTTTCTTTTTCGATTTCATAGATACGATTAATATCAAATGAAGCGTTTTGACGAAGTAATGCTACGTCTTCTTTTGGAATGTCCCCAAGCTCAGCCCATGCCTCACAAGCTAAAATTTCAACTTCTAACCAAGCTTTAAATTTGTTTTCCTCTGTCCAAATTGCGCCCATTTCCGGACGTGTATAACGTTCGATCATGTTTTCTTCTCCTTTTATTCTGACCAGATGCCAGAATGCTCGATTTCTTTAAGTGTGTCGTCAATATTATCTGTCAAAATCGTTACATGCCCCATTTTACGATCCACTTTTGCTTGAGTCTTCCCATAAAGATGGATGGACCAACCAGGATACTTAGAAATAGAATTACTTAATGGCATCACATGCTGACCTAGAACATTCACCATTATCGATGGTTTCATAAGCTTTGGTGCTCGAAGTGGCCATCCACAAATCGCTCGAATATGCTGACCAAATTGAGATACATTACAAGCTTCAATGGAGTAATGCCCTGAATTATGAGGTCTAGGTGCAAGCTCATTAATGATAATTTCACCATTTTCTAAGACAAACATTTCTACAGCTAATGTACCAACAAGCTCTAGATGATCTGCTATTTTCTTCGCAGCTTCAACCGCTTTGTTGTAAGTTTCATCAGCAATACGTGCAGGTACAATCGTTTCATGCAAAATGTGATGAACATGGATATTCTCCCCAACAGGTAGACAATACGTCTCCCCCTGTCCATTTCGCTGAACAATGACAGATATCTCTTTTTCAAAAGGAACGAAACCTTCAGCAACACATTGCGAATGCTCAAATAGCTCTTTTGCCAATGGTAAATCATCTTTTGAAGTTAATAGTTGTTGACCCTTACCATCATAGCCACCACGTGAGGTTTTCACAACACTTGGATAGCCAATTTTGTCGATTTGATTCAATAACTCGTCGTAATTCTTTGCTACTATGTATGGTGCAACAGGACAACCAGCTTCTACAATTGCAGCCTTTTCTGTTACACGGTCCTGAGTGATGCGAACTAGCTCAGCACCCTGTGGAACATATGCAATCTCTGTTAACCTCTTTAAGCCTTCATAATCTATGTTTTCAAATTCAAACGTAATTACGTCACTAACATCTGCTAACTCTTCTAATGCAGCCTCATCATCAAAAGGAGCTACAATTCGAATATCGGCAACTTGCCCACAAGGCGAATCCATCGCTGGTTCAAGTACAGCAATTTTATATCCAGCCTCTTTTGCTGAAAGAGCCATCATACGGCCTAATTGACCACCACCAATAATGCCGATTGTCTGTCCAGGGAAAATCATTTTTGTCATGATAAGTCACCCGTGCTTTCTAATACTTGCGCCTTAATGGCTTCACGACGTGCATCCAGTCTTGCTGCTAACTCATTATCTGTAATCGATAAAATTTGAGCTGCTAATAGTCCTGCATTTGTTGCCCCAGCTTTTCCAATTGCAACTGTTGCAACTGGTACACCACCTGGCATTTGTACGATTGATAGCAATGAATCCAATCCATTTAACGCTCTTGATTGGACCGGTACACCGATAATAGGTAAAGTTGTTTTAGCTGCAACCATTCCTGGTAAATGAGCCGCTCCACCTGCACCTGCAATAATTACTTGAATTCCTCTTGAACGAGCGTTCTCTGCATATTCAAACATAAGATCGGGCGTACGATGCGCAGAAACTACTTGCTTCTCATAAGGCACCTGTAGCTCTTCAAGAATATCGCATGCATGCTTCATCGTTTCCCAGTCACTAGAACTTCCCATAATAACACCGATTTTTGGATTCATTTCAATCTCTCCTTCAATCTTCGCTCTTCTTTACGATTACGCTTTAATGTCTTTAAAACTAAATATATTTCAATCAATTTTTTCTGGAATGACTATCTAGCCAATTAAGCTTGATAGTTTACATCAATTTGTTAACACTTTTCCATTTGAACAATAAAATAGCCCTCAAATAATCCACTCTCTCCTACACGAAGAAAGCAGATTACTTGAGGACATAAGATTGAAAGAGAATGAAGTGAACATAGTACACACCCACACCTTTCTATATACCAAAAGCTCGCTTTCCCGCATAGTCCAACATTTTCGGTGTCGGGTAGAGACACTAGAGCCATATTCTCTAGCATATATGTGGGATATCATATTTAATGGTGACTAAATTACTTACTTACTTACTTACTTACTTACTTACTTACTTACTTACTTACTTACTTACTTACTTACTTACTTACACGTCCTCTGCAATCATTGTCTTGTGATTTGTTTCAAGCACTTACATGACCATGCTAGAGGCTAATCTTCTAAAATAGTATTTTTCAATATTTTTAGAAGTTTTACTTCCTTCTCACATTTTAACAACCCTTCAGAAGAAAATCAACGGTAAAATGCGAACGATAAATTTTCAGAAAACGGTAATGTTCGTATTTAGGTTAAAAGTCTCCTTATTCTTCTAGCAAAATCCCCTTAAACATAATCTTTTGACGTAGATACGTCGGCTCTCCGTCCACAATGTGAAATACCGGTTCTTCCTTACGTCCCATTGCCATATATCCCTGTTCCTTCATACGCTCTAGACATTGATCAATTGTTTCATTTTCTTCAACTTCAAACCAAATTTGTTTTTTTCCCATGCTTAATTCCTTTCAATCATTGTAGTAACAATCATAACAAATATTAAATCGTCATTTCTGATAAAGTATTTAAATTCTTTATTAATTTACCTATTACAGTTGCATTCAAAATGGATATCCTTTTTCATATTTTTCAGCTTAACATCGCTGAAATGATTATTCCAAAATATATAACAAATATTTTCATAAAAGTGGGGTTTTCTCATTAATTTCTAATGGAGATTATGTATGATTTTATATAAGAAGAAAAAAGTGAGCTGATAAGATGACTGATAAAATTTTAATTATCGAGGATGAAGAGAATATTGCCCGTGTTCTGCAGTTGGAGTTAGAGTTTGAGGGCTATGAGGCAGATGTTGCTCATACAGGAACGAGTGGCTTAATAAAGTATCGCGAGGGAAGCTTTGATTTAATACTTCTTGATTTGATGTTACCTGAGATGCATGGTTTGGACGTTTTAAAGCGAATCCGTGCTACAGAGCAAAACACGCCGGTCATTTTACTAACTGCTAAAAGTGAGGTTGATGATAAGGTCAAGGGATTAGATCTCGGCGCAAACGATTATGTAACAAAGCCCTTTGAAATCGATGAATTATTAGCACGTATCCGAAATTCTATTCGATTTTCTAAGATGAAAAACCCTAAATCACTGGCTGATGAAAAAGATACTCATCTAGTAAGCTATGGACCTCTTTCTATTCATGAGCAAACCCGTGACGTGCTTTACTTTGAAAAGCCGGTTGAGTTAACTCCACGAGAGTATGATTTACTGCTCTATTTGCTTAAACACGCAAAACAGGTTTTATCACGGCAGCAAATCCTGGAGGCTGTGTGGGGCTTTGATTACTTTGGCGATACCAATGTAGTAGATGTCTATATTCGTTATATTCGTCAAAAGCTAGAGTCGGTAAACCCTACAGCTATTATAAAGACTGTGAGAGGCGTTGGTTATGTCTTAAAGGAGTCCAATCATGAAGCTTAGGACAAAAATCCATCTTATCACTACTTTGCTTATGCTGATTTTATTGGCATTAATGAATAGCGGTGTTTATGTGCTATATGAGCAGCTGGCTATCAATACTGAATATAAGCAATTAAAAGTGCGAGGAGAAGAACTTTTAACGTCTTTTAATCAATTAACCGATGTAGCAGTAACTGATCCATATATAGTTCTACGTGCTTATATGCCAACAGATGGTGCAATTCGGCTATTAGATGCGTCTGGAAAACAATTGAGTTCAGTTGATGCTTCACTGGAAATCGAAAATATCAAGCTGGAATTAGGGAAAGATGAAAACTATGCCAAAAGAGAGATAGAAGGCACTCCTGTCATTATGATTGAAACCCCTGCCATTTGGATTGATGGGAGTGTTGTTAAATTACAGCTATTACAGCGTTTAACTGAAGTTGCGAATAATGCTGAGTTGTTAAAGCTAATTCTCATCGCTGTTACAACTATAATAGCCATCCCTCTTTTACTTTCCAATATGGCACTAAGCCGCATCATTTTAAAGCCATTAGACCGTCTAAATCTAGCTATGAAGAAAAGCCGAACGACTGGTACCTATGAAAAAATTGAAAAAGCAGAGGCTGGTAAAGATGAGCTTGCTGAAATTGGGAGAACATTTAATGGAATGATGGAGGCTCTTGAAACAAACTACAAAAAGCAGGAACAATTTGTATCTAATGCTTCCCATGAGCTAAAAACCCCTCTTACAGTAATCGAAAGCTATGCGAAGCTTTTGTTACGAAGAGGCTTTACGAATGAAAAGGTAGCTCAAGAAGCCTTAGAAGCAATCGCATATGAATCGGACCGCATGAATGATTTAATCGTTCAAATGCTAGAGCTAGCGAAGAATAAAGAGAATGCCTCCCTTTCTATTAATCAGGTAGACGTCTCCTTACTTCTTGAAAGCACAGTATCCCAAATGCACCAAGCCTATAATAGAACATTTGAAATACAAGGAGATTCACATCTATCCGTTCAAACAGACGGAAAAAAACTAAAGCAGCTTTTATTTATTATTTTGGATAATGCACGAAAATATAGTGAAGATAAAATTATTATCACTACAAGGAAGCAAGAAAAATCAATCTCTATCGCTATTCAAGATTTTGGTGAAGGAATAGCACAAGAGCAGATTCCTCATCTGTTTGACCGTTTTTATCGGGTAAGTAAGGATCGGAACAGAAAAACGGGTGGTTCAGGGTTAGGTCTTGCAATTGCAAAAGAGCTATCTAAGAAGCTGCAAATCGTTATTAACGTTCAAAGTGAATTAGGTGGAGGAGCATGCTTCACACTGTTAATTCCCTTCAAAATAGAAGCTAAGCAGGAGGAGCAAAAATGACAAAGTACACTAAAGGGATGATTGCTTTAGTCATCCTGATGATAACCGTTACCGCCTTTGTCATTTGGCTTATTCATGATCGCTTTTTTGAGTCCACAGCCGAGCTTACTGTACAAGAAGCCTCACAGATGATTACTAACCTCTATGGAGGCTCTGTGGAATCGATTGAAGAGAAGGACGATATTTTCTATATCTCTGTCGTTCGAAATAATCTAACCTATGATTTTCAAATCGATACACAAACCGGCAGCATCCTTCAATTAACTAAGAATGACAACAAATTACCTAATGCTCTAACTAATGTGAAAACAAAGGAGGAAATTCAAGCTTTAATAATGGCTCACCAAAAAGGTTCTATTCATTCTATAAGCTATCAAGATGCTGCAGAGCAGCCTCAGTATATAGTTGAGATATTAGAACAGGAAAATTTAAAAACAGTAGTTATGCATGCCATTACAGGTGAAATACTGTCTGAAGAAGTGAAACAACCAAACACATCTGATAATCATACACTATCAATACTTTCTAGTGAACAAGCAAAACAAATTGCCCTATCCCAGCTCAATGGCACAGTGGAATATGTAGTATATGAGGCGGCTAATGATGGAGGCTATTATCTCGTTGAAATAGACGGAGAAAATCAAGAATCCATCTTTCAAATACATGCCGTTTCTGGAAAAGTGATGTCTGTGACTAAAGAGGACGACGATAGTGACGATGATGATTAGAAAAGCTTCATAGTATTCTAATGGAATCCTAATCTTTCTCTCTCCTTCTTATAATTTACCGCCAGTATTATAAAGGTATCAAATAAGTTTAAGGAGAGAACACATGAAAAAGATAATTTTAGTACCTGCTTTATTAGGAATAATGAGTATTGGAGGAGTAATCGCCGTATCTGGTGACAACCTAGTTGGTTCTGCTAATTCTTCTAAAGAATTAACAAAAAATGAAATAGAGAAAAAAGCATTGGCAGAAGTAGATGGAAAAATCACTGAAATTGAATTAGAAAAAGAAGGGGCTGCACTTCTTTATGAAGTAGAAATAGTAACTGCCGATGCAGAGCATGACCTAAAATTCAACGCCTTGACTGGTGAATTACTAAAGAAAACAAAAGATGATATTAAAAAGTCTAAGCCTAATACGAATATAAATTCAAACAGCGCATCTAAAGATCATCCAGTACCTTATCAATATTCTCATGGGGATGATGATGATTTTGATGATCAATATGATGACGATGATTTTGATGATGATGACTGGTATGATGATGATTTTGATGATAACGATGACAACAGGTATGATAATTAATCTATAGATAATGAGGGAGTAAAACAACACGGTTTACTCCCTTTTCAATTTGTAACATAGCAGCTAACTTCGACGTCTAGTGTCGAGCAGATACTCATGTACAGTATTTCTTTTTCTTATACGCACCGATGAACCTTCGGCTTTAATAATAGTTGGGCTATTTTTGAATATAAAAAAACCACTGATTAATCAGTGGTTTCGTTGCCTAGCGACGTCCTACTCTCACAGGGGGAAGCCCCCAACTACCATCGGCGCTAAAGAGCTTAACTTCCGTGTTCGGTATGGGAACGGGTGTGACCTCTTTGCCATCATCACTAGACTTGCACATAGATGTGCTGGCTTCGCCTTTGCAACATGGACGTTGCGCTCTTAGGCGAAGTTCCTATTTGTTTCTGAAAGAAGCTTGTTCTCTCAAAACTGGATAAAGACATTGATTGCATTCAAGATTTTGGTTAAGTCCTCGATCGATTAGTATTCGTCAGCTCCATGTGTCACCACACTTCCACCTCGAACCTATCTACCTCATCGTCTTTGAGGGATCTTACTTACTTGCGTAATGGGAAATCTCATCTTGAGGGGGGCTTCATGCTTAGATGCTTTCAGCACTTATCCCGTCCACACATAGCTACCCAGCGATGCCTTTGGCAAGACAACTGGTACACCAGCGGTGTGTCCATCCCGGTCCTCTCGTACTAAGGACAGCTCCTCTCAAATTTCCTACGCCCACGACGGATAGGGACCGAACTGTCTCACGACGTTCTGAACCCAGCTCGCGTACCGCTTTAATGGGCGAACAGCCCAACCCTTGGGACCGACTACAGCCCCAGGATGCGATGAGCCGACATCGAGGTGCCAAACCTCCCCGTCGATGTGGACTCTTGGGGGAGATAAGCCTGTTATCCCCGGGGTAGCTTTTATCCGTTGAGCGATGGCCCTTCCATGCGGAACCACCGGATCACTAAGCCCGTCTTTCGACCCTGCTCGACTTGTAGGTCTCGCAGTCAAGCTCCCTTGTGCCTTTACACTCTACGAATGATTTCCAACCATTCTGAGGGAACCTTTGGGCGCCTCCGTTACCTTTTAGGAGGCGACCGCCCCAGTCAAACTGTCCACCTGACACTGTCTCCTGCCCCGCTAAGGGGCATGGGTTAGAATTTCAATACAACCAGGGTAGTATCCCACCGACGCCTCCCTCGAAGCTGGCGCTCCGAGTTCTCTGGCTCCTACCTATCCTGTACAAGTTGTACCAAAATTCAATATCAGGCTACAGTAAAGCTCCACGGGGTCTTTCCGTCCTGTCGCGGGTAACCTGCATCTTCACAGGTACTATAATTTCACCGAGTCTCTCGTTGAGACAGTGCCCAGATCGTTACGCCTTTCGTGCGGGTCGGAACTTACCCGACAAGGAATTTCGCTACCTTAGGACCGTTATAGTTACGGCCGCCGTTTACTGGGGCTTCAATTCAGAGCTTCGCTTGCGCTAACCCCTCCTCTTAACCTTCCAGCACCGGGCAGGCGTCAGCCCCTATACGTCACCTTACGGTTTTGCAGAGACCTGTGTTTTTGCTAAACAGTCGCCTGGGCCTATTCACTGCGGCTCTCATTGCTGAGAGCACCCCTTCTCCCGAAGTTACGGGGTCATTTTGCCGAGTTCCTTAACGAGAGTTCTCTCGCACACCTTAGGATTCTCTCCTCGACTACCTGTGTCGGTTTGCGGTACGGGCACCTCCCGCCTCGCTAGAGGCTTTTCTTGGCAGCGTGAAATCAGATACTTCGCTCATAAGAGCTCCCCATCACAGCTCAACGTTACAGGAAGCGGATTTGCCTACTTCCACGCCTTACTGCTTGGGCGTACTCAACCAACGGTACGCTTATCTTATCCTACTGCGTCCCCCCATTACTCAAACGGCGGGGAGGTGGTACAGGAATATCAACCTGTTGTCCATCGTCTACGCCTATCGGCCTCGACTTAGGTCCCGACTAACCCTGAGCGGACGAGCCTTCCTCAGGAAACCTTAGTCATACGGTGGATGGGATTCTCACCCATCTTTCGCTACTCATACCGGCATTCTCACTTCTAAGCGCTCCACCAGTCCTTCCGGTCTGACTTCAACGCACTTAGAACGCTCTCCTACCACGGAACATCTAAGATGTTCCATCCACAGCTTCGGTGAATCGTTTAGCCCCGATACATTTTCGGCGCAGCGTCACTCGACCAGTGAGCTATTACGCACTCTTTAAATGATGGCTGCTTCTAAGCCAACATCCTGGTTGTCTAAGCAACGCCACATCCTTTTCCACTTAACGATTACTTTGGGACCTTAGCTGGTGGTCTGGGCTGTTTCCCTTTTGACTACGGATCTTATCACTCGCAGTCTGACTCCCGTGTATAAATATCTGGCATTCGGAGTTTGTCTGAATTCGGTAAAGCGAGATGCCCCCCTAGTCCAAACAGTGCTCTACCTCCAGTATTCTCAATCACGAGGCTAGCCCTAAAGCTATTTCGGAGAGAACCAGCTATCTCCAGGTTCGATTGGAATTTCTCCGCTACCCACACCTCATCCCCGCACTTTTCAACGTGCGTGGGTTCGGGCCTCCAGTGAGTGTTACCTCACCTTCACCCTGGACATGGGTAGATCACCTGGTTTCGGGTCTACGACCACGTACTCATTCGCCCTATTCAGACTCGCTTTCGCTACGGCTCCGCCTTCTCAGCTTAACCTTGCACGTAATCGTAACTCGCCGGTTCATTCTACAAAAGGCACGCTATCACCCATTAACGGGCTCTAACTACTTGTAGGCACACGGTTTCAGGATCTATTTCACTCCCCTTCCGGGGTGCTTTTCACCTTTCCCTCACGGTACTGGTTCACTATCGGTCACTAGGTAGTATTTAGCCTTGGGAGATGGTCCTCCCGGATTCCGACGGAATTTCACGTGTTCCGCCGTACTCAGGATACACTCAAGAGAGAATGAACTTTCGACTACGGGGCTTTTACCCGCTACGGCGGACCTTTCCAGGTCGCTTCGTCTAACTCATTCCTTTGTAACTCTTATGTTGAGTGTCCTACAACCCCAAGAGGCAAGCCTCTTGGTTTGGGCTCTTCCCGTTTCGCTCGCCGCTACTCAGGGAATCGAATAATTTCTTTCTCTTCCTCCAGGTACTTAGATGTTTCAGTTCCCTGGGTCTGCCTTCAAGACGCTATGTATTCACGTCAAGATACTGTTCCATTACGAACAGTGGGTTCCCCCATTCGGAAATCTCCGGATCAAAGCTCACTTACAGCTCCCCGAAGCATATCGGTGTTAGTGCCGTCCTTCTTCGGCTCCTAGTGCCAAGGCATCCACCGTGCGCCCTTAATAACTTAACCTAGTTCGGCTTCCAATCCACATCGTTATACTGTGTCAACTGCACTCACTCACATCCTCATGTACTAAAGTACACTGCGGTGTTCGCTCGCTTGTTTCCTTGTCTAACTCGTGTCTTGAAACCCTCGATTAAAAGTTACTGCTTTTCTTAAAAAGAAAAGACTTAAGAACTACACAATCAATTACTTGAATTTTGTTGCTTTCAATGTCGTTTTATCCAGTTTTCAAAGAACAAGTTTTGAAGTTTCATTACTGAACCTTCAAAACTGAACACAAAACGTTAATGTTGGTTTGACCTCGGAAGGTCAACCATTCCGTTAATAATCCTTAGAAAGGAGGTGATCCAGCCGCACCTTCCGATACGGCTACCTTGTTACGACTTCACCCCAATCATCTGTCCCACCTTCGACGGCTGGCTCCCAAAAGGGTTACCCCACCGGCTTCGGGTGTTACAAACTCTCGTGGTGTGACGGGCGGTGTGTACAAGGCCCGGGAACGTATTCACCGCGGCATGCTGATCCGCGATTACTAGCGATTCCGGCTTCATGTAGGCGAGTTGCAGCCTACAATCCGAACTGAGAACGGTTTTATCGGATTAGCTCCCCCTCGCGGGTTGGCAACCGTTTGTACCGTCCATTGTAGCACGTGTGTAGCCCAGGTCATAAGGGGCATGATGATTTGACGTCATCCCCACCTTCCTCCGGTTTGTCACCGGCAGTCTCCTTAGAGTGCCCAACTAAATGATGGCAACTAAGAACAAGGGTTGCGCTCGTTGCGGGACTTAACCCAACATCTCACGACACGAGCTGACGACAACCATGCACCACCTGTCACCACTGTCCCCGAAGGGAAAGCTATGTCTCCATAGCGGTCAATGGGATGTCAAGACCTGGTAAGGTTCTTCGCGTTGCTTCGAATTAAACCACATGCTCCACCGCTTGTGCGGGCCCCCGTCAATTCCTTTGAGTTTCAGTCTTGCGACCGTACTCCCCAGGCGGAGTGCTTAATGCGTTAGCTGCAGCACTAAGGGGCGGAAACCCCCTAACACTTAGCACTCATCGTTTACGGCGTGGACTACCAGGGTATCTAATCCTGTTTGCTCCCCACGCTTTCGCGCCTCAGTGTCAGTTACAGACCAGAAAGTCGCCTTCGCCACTGGTGTTCCTCCAAATCTCTACGCATTTCACCGCTACACTTGGAATTCCACTTTCCTCTTCTGCACTCAAGTCCCCCAGTTTCCAATGACCCTCCACGGTTGAGCCGTGGGCTTTCACATCAGACTTAAAGGACCACCTGCGCGCGCTTTACGCCCAATAATTCCGGACAACGCTTGCCACCTACGTATTACCGCGGCTGCTGGCACGTAGTTAGCCGTGGCTTTCTAATAAGGTACCGTCAAGGTACAGCCAGTTACTACTGTACTTGTTCTTCCCTTACAACAGAGTTTTACGATCCGAAAACCTTCTTCACTCACGCGGCGTTGCTCCATCAGGCTTTCGCCCATTGTGGAAGATTCCCTACTGCTGCCTCCCGTAGGAGTCTGGGCCGTGTCTCAGTCCCAGTGTGGCCGATCACCCTCTCAGGTCGGCTACGCATCGTCGCCTTGGTGAGCCGTTACCTCACCAACTAGCTAATGCGCCGCGGGCCCATCCTATAGCGATAGCGTAAACCATCTTTCAACATTCCAACAGGAGAAGGAATGTATTATTCGGTATTAGCCCCGGTTTCCCGGAGTTATCCCCAACTATAGGGCAGGTTGCCCACGTGTTACTCACCCGTCCGCCGCTAACTTTAGAAAAGCAAGCTTTTCTAAAGTCCGCTCGACTTGCATGTATTAGGCACGCCGCCAGCGTTCGTCCTGAGCCAGGATCAAACTCTCCATAAAAGAGAAAATTTGATAAAGCTCAAATTTTGTGCTGGCATCAATTTTGATGTCCAAAATTTTGTTTCTCTAATTTAATAGAAGAAACTATGTTCATTAACGTTTTGTTGTTCAGTTTTCAAGGTTCACATATCACTTTAACAGTAACTTTAATATTGTAGCATTTCACTATCGTGATGTCAACAACTTTCAATTACGCTTGTTAAAAGCAACTTTTATAATATAACATTTATATTAGTAGATGTCAATTGTTTTTTGTATCGTTATTACTACAAGCAACTAACGACTTTACTAATACTATCACTCGTTTGAATCAAAAGCAATACTTATTTTAATAACATATTATTTATATGATACTCTTTGAGCGACTTAACTACTATATCACTATAATTATTGCTAAGCAAGTATTTTGTATAATAATTCAACTAAACATAAATATTATTTTTTTATTATAAATGTATAGTTATATTAATCTTATATAAAACATTACTACTATCGGCCTTCTATCGAAAAGCAAGATTCTGTAGAGATAGATAATATATTTATATTAGATTCTTCTCCACTCATAAGTATTAGTAGTGCCATTCAACATTTTATAATGGCAAATTTTCAATACAAAACTATTATTTTAGTTATAAATGGTAAAGATACACCCAGAGATATGTACCAAAGACAAAATTACAAACTGGAAGGTTATCAATACGAGGTCTTAAAAGTCGAAGTGTAATTTTACAGGAGATGTTTTATTACATCTCCTCTATATTATTAAAAAGGGACTGCTTCTAGATTTACCGGCGTCACTATTCCTCTTTCCCAATCGGTTTTAATGACACTATAGCAAATTGAGTCGTGAATGGTACCGTCCTTATTCTCCCACGCGCTTCTCAAATACCCCTCTTTTACAAAGTTGCAATTACTCAAAGTCTTTCTCATCGCGTAATTATCGCTACGAGTGTATGCTTCAATTCTAATTTTGCTATCTTGTAAATTAAATATGTAATCTACCATCCACTTAATAGTTTCGCTTCCATAACCAAGTCCTCTGTATATACTGTCTAATCTAATATCAAATAGCGGTATCGTATCACTAATATCATGTATAATGATTAAACCAATCTTTTTGTTGGATAGTTCAATCCAAAAGGTCTCACGATTCTCATTGTACCAGCCCTTATTAACTGAATGAACAATTTGTTCTTGTGAAACATTTGGGTCTGTGTGATACTCCCAGAAATTACTTGTCATAAACGAGATCATTTCATTTAGTTCATTTTGAAATAATTTAAATTGTAAATTTCCCATCTCTACCAGCTCCTGTCTAACAATAACCATCTATATAGCTTTAACCTTTATTTCTTATAATCTCTTGGTGATCTTTAGCTAGTTTAAGTAAGTCGAAATTGTCTTGTTGAATTAAATCCATCAATTCATTAGCCTCTTTCCAAGCCATATCATACATAGACTTATCAATTACTCCATTAGTTAGAGCCTCATCAAGTTCCTCTTCATCTAACAGTATTATTTCTCCTGTCGGAAATACAACAATATCCAAATATAAATCATCCATCCACGGAATATTCTTCTCACTGCCAATTTCATAGCAAATATCTATATACCATTGAACAATCTTACCTTGAGTATCAAACATTGTAGTAACGGAATAGTTCTTTCCAATTGGGAAATGCTGTAGCCATGAAAAACCGTTATTAACTATACAAACTTCTTTCCCACCATTTTTTACAATCAAGGGCTCAGATACTTCCTTGATATTGAGCAAGGTGATATATCCCTTAAATATTTCATCCTGATAATAGATTTGTTGATATTCTCGTTTCAAAACTCGTTTCCAATTTGTCCGATTACCGTATTTTCTTTTTAACATCTTCCCCTCCTCCACTTAAAGCAGATTTCTACTATCCTTTTATTCTAAGTTCATTTGTTTGAATAATCAAAAAATAAAGCTAATATTTATATACAGATTCTTTTAGGGGGAGATTTATATGCGTGATAGGGGTTCTTGTATACTTGTAAAGAATCAAAAAATTGTATTAATTAAAAGAATAAGAGAAGGGATAGTTTATTATGTATTTCCAGGAGGAGGAATAGAAGAGGATGAAACACCTGAGGAAGCAACTAAAAGAGAAGTCCTTGAGGAATTAGGAGTTAAAATTCATGTTGAAGATTGTTTTCAAATCATCCAATACAATGGCACACAGTATTTTTTCAAAGAAGAAATCATTGAGGGGAATATCGGGAATGGACAAGGTGAAGAATTTACTAATCCAACTAGGAATCGTGGTACCTATGAACCTATGCGGATTCCTATTGGTAATCTTCATCTTATTGATGTAAGACCTAGTGAAGTAGCTGCTAGTATACAAGCTATTTTCATAAAATAACCTGGACTACACATAATTCCTTGTTACTCTTGGTTCTCCTATTTCTCGAGGTTATACTTCAGTAAGCATTTCTTTTCCTCATACGCACCGATGAACCTTCGGTTTTAATAATAGTTGGGTTATTTTTAAATATAAAAAAACCACTGATTAATCAGTGGTTTCGTTTGCCTAGCGACGTCCTACTCTCACAGGGGGAAGCCCCCAACTACCATCGGCGCTAAAGAGCTTAACTTCCGTGTTCGGTATGGGAACGGGTGTGACCTCTTTGCCATCATCACTAGACTTATTTAATTGAAAGAAGCTTGTTCTCTCAAAACTGGATAAAGACATTGATTGCATTCAAGATTTTGGTTAAGTCCTCGATCGATTAGTATTCGTCAGCTCCATGTGTCACCACACTTCCACCTCGAACCTATCTACCTCATCGTCTTTGAGGGATCTTACTTACTTGCGTAATGGGAAATCTCATCTTGAGGGGGGCTTCATGCTTAGATGCTTTCAGCACTTATCCCGTCCACACATAGCTACCCAGCGATGCCTTTGGCAAGACAACTGGTACACCAGCGGTGTGTCCATCCCGGTCCTCTCGTACTAAGGACAGCTCCTCTCAAATTTCCTACGCCCACGACGGATAGGGACCGAACTGTCTCACGACGTTCTGAACCCAGCTCGCGTACCGCTTTAATGGGCGAACAGCCCAACCCTTGGGACCGACTACAGCCCCAGGATGCGATGAGCCGACATCGAGGTGCCAAACCTCCCCGTCGATGTGGACTCTTGGGGGAGATAAGCCTGTTATCCCCGGGGTAGCTTTTATCCGTTGAGCGATGGCCCTTCCATGCGGAACCACCGGATCACTAAGCCCGTCTTTCGACCCTGCTCGA
This sequence comes from Ureibacillus chungkukjangi, assembly GCF_044795995.1. Taxonomy (NCBI): domain Bacteria; kingdom Bacillati; phylum Bacillota; class Bacilli; order Caryophanales; family Caryophanaceae; genus Ureibacillus; species Ureibacillus chungkukjangi. The sequence continues at coordinate 3,453,657 of NZ_CP085009.1, forward strand.
CTTGTAGGTCTCGCAGTCAAGCTCCCTTGTGCCTTTACACTCTACGAATGATTTCCAACCATTCTGAGGGAACCTTTGGGCGCCTCCGTTACCTTTTAGGAGGCGACCGCCCCAGTCAAACTGTCCACCTGACACTGTCTCCTGCCCCGCTAAGGGGCATGGGTTAGAATTTCAATACAACCAGGGTAGTATCCCACCGACGCCTCCCTCGAAGCTGGCGCTCCGAGTTCTCTGGCTCCTACCTATCCTGTACAAGTTGTACCAAAATTCAATATCAGGCTACAGTAAAGCTCCACGGGGTCTTTCCGTCCTGTCGCGGGTAACCTGCATCTTCACAGGTACTATAATTTCACCGAGTCTCTCGTTGAGACAGTGCCCAGATCGTTACGCCTTTCGTGCGGGTCGGAACTTACCCGACAAGGAATTTCGCTACCTTAGGACCGTTATAGTTACGGCCGCCGTTTACTGGGGCTTCAATTCAGAGCTTCGCTTGCGCTAACCCCTCCTCTTAACCTTCCAGCACCGGGCAGGCGTCAGCCCCTATACGTCACCTTACGGTTTTGCAGAGACCTGTGTTTTTGCTAAACAGTCGCCTGGGCCTATTCACTGCGGCTCTCATTGCTGAGAGCACCCCTTCTCCCGAAGTTACGGGGTCATTTTGCCGAGTTCCTTAACGAGAGTTCTCTCGCACACCTTAGGATTCTCTCCTCGACTACCTGTGTCGGTTTGCGGTACGGGCACCTCCCGCCTCGCTAGAGGCTTTTCTTGGCAGCGTGAAATCAGATACTTCGCTCATAAGAGCTCCCCATCACAGCTCAACGTTACAGGAAGCGGATTTGCCTACTTCCACGCCTTACTGCTTGGGCGTACTCAACCAACGGTACGCTTATCTTATCCTACTGCGTCCCCCCATTACTCAAACGGCGGGGAGGTGGTACAGGAATATCAACCTGTTGTCCATCGTCTACGCCTATCGGCCTCGACTTAGGTCCCGACTAACCCTGAGCGGACGAGCCTTCCTCAGGAAACCTTAGTCATACGGTGGATGGGATTCTCACCCATCTTTCGCTACTCATACCGGCATTCTCACTTCTAAGCGCTCCACCAGTCCTTCCGGTCTGACTTCAACGCACTTAGAACGCTCTCCTACCACGGAACATCTAAGATGTTCCATCCACAGCTTCGGTGAATCGTTTAGCCCCGATACATTTTCGGCGCAGCGTCACTCGACCAGTGAGCTATTACGCACTCTTTAAATGATGGCTGCTTCTAAGCCAACATCCTGGTTGTCTAAGCAACGCCACATCCTTTTCCACTTAACGATTACTTTGGGACCTTAGCTGGTGGTCTGGGCTGTTTCCCTTTTGACTACGGATCTTATCACTCGCAGTCTGACTCCCGTGTATAAATATCTGGCATTCGGAGTTTGTCTGAATTCGGTAAAGCGAGATGCCCCCCTAGTCCAAACAGTGCTCTACCTCCAGTATTCTCAATCACGAGGCTAGCCCTAAAGCTATTTCGGAGAGAACCAGCTATCTCCAGGTTCGATTGGAATTTCTCCGCTACCCACACCTCATCCCCGCACTTTTCAACGTGCGTGGGTTCGGGCCTCCAGTGAGTGTTACCTCACCTTCACCCTGGACATGGGTAGATCACCTGGTTTCGGGTCTACGACCACGTACTCATTCGCCCTATTCAGACTCGCTTTCGCTACGGCTCCGCCTTCTCAGCTTAACCTTGCACGTAATCGTAACTCGCCGGTTCATTCTACAAAAGGCACGCTATCACCCATTAACGGGCTCTAACTACTTGTAGGCACACGGTTTCAGGATCTATTTCACTCCCCTTCCGGGGTGCTTTTCACCTTTCCCTCACGGTACTGGTTCACTATCGGTCACTAGGTAGTATTTAGCCTTGGGAGATGGTCCTCCCGGATTCCGACGGAATTTCACGTGTTCCGCCGTACTCAGGATACACTCAAGAGAGAATGAACTTTCGACTACGGGGCTTTTACCCGCTACGGCGGACCTTTCCAGGTCGCTTCGTCTAACTCATTCCTTTGTAACTCTTATGTTGAGTGTCCTACAACCCCAAGAGGCAAGCCTCTTGGTTTGGGCTCTTCCCGTTTCGCTCGCCGCTACTCAGGGAATCGAATAATTTCTTTCTCTTCCTCCAGGTACTTAGATGTTTCAGTTCCCTGGGTCTGCCTTCAAGACGCTATGTATTCACGTCAAGATACTGTTCCATTACGAACAGTGGGTTCCCCCATTCGGAAATCTCCGGATCAAAGCTCACTTACAGCTCCCCGAAGCATATCGGTGTTAGTGCCGTCCTTCTTCGGCTCCTAGTGCCAAGGCATCCACCGTGCGCCCTTAATAACTTAACCTAGTTCGGCTTCCAATCCACATCGTTATACTGTGTCAACTGCACTCACTCACATCCTCATGTACTAAAGTACACTGCGGTGTTCGCTCGCTTGTTTCCTTGTCTAACTCGTGTCTTGAAACCCTCGATTAAAAGTTACTGCTTTTCTTAAAAAGAAAAGACTTAAGAACTACACAATCAATTACTTGAATTTTGTTGCTTTCAATGTCGTTTTATCCAGTTTTCAAAGAACAAGTTTTGAAGTTTCATTACTGAACCTTCAAAACTGAACACAAAACGTTAATGTTGGTTTGACCTCGGAAGGTCAACCATTCCGTTAATAATCCTTAGAAAGGAGGTGATCCAGCCGCACCTTCCGATACGGCTACCTTGTTACGACTTCACCCCAATCATCTGTCCCACCTTCGACGGCTGGCTCCCAAAAGGGTTACCCCACCGGCTTCGGGTGTTACAAACTCTCGTGGTGTGACGGGCGGTGTGTACAAGGCCCGGGAACGTATTCACCGCGGCATGCTGATCCGCGATTACTAGCGATTCCGGCTTCATGTAGGCGAGTTGCAGCCTACAATCCGAACTGAGAACGGTTTTATCGGATTAGCTCCCCCTCGCGGGTTGGCAACCGTTTGTACCGTCCATTGTAGCACGTGTGTAGCCCAGGTCATAAGGGGCATGATGATTTGACGTCATCCCCACCTTCCTCCGGTTTGTCACCGGCAGTCTCCTTAGAGTGCCCAACTAAATGATGGCAACTAAGAACAAGGGTTGCGCTCGTTGCGGGACTTAACCCAACATCTCACGACACGAGCTGACGACAACCATGCACCACCTGTCACCACTGTCCCCGAAGGGAAAGCTATGTCTCCATAGCGGTCAATGGGATGTCAAGACCTGGTAAGGTTCTTCGCGTTGCTTCGAATTAAACCACATGCTCCACCGCTTGTGCGGGCCCCCGTCAATTCCTTTGAGTTTCAGTCTTGCGACCGTACTCCCCAGGCGGAGTGCTTAATGCGTTAGCTGCAGCACTAAGGGGCGGAAACCCCCTAACACTTAGCACTCATCGTTTACGGCGTGGACTACCAGGGTATCTAATCCTGTTTGCTCCCCACGCTTTCGCGCCTCAGTGTCAGTTACAGACCAGAAAGTCGCCTTCGCCACTGGTGTTCCTCCAAATCTCTACGCATTTCACCGCTACACTTGGAATTCCACTTTCCTCTTCTGCACTCAAGTCCCCCAGTTTCCAATGACCCTCCACGGTTGAGCCGTGGGCTTTCACATCAGACTTAAAGGACCACCTGCGCGCGCTTTACGCCCAATAATTCCGGACAACGCTTGCCACCTACGTATTACCGCGGCTGCTGGCACGTAGTTAGCCGTGGCTTTCTAATAAGGTACCGTCAAGGTACAGCCAGTTACTACTGTACTTGTTCTTCCCTTACAACAGAGTTTTACGATCCGAAAACCTTCTTCACTCACGCGGCGTTGCTCCATCAGGCTTTCGCCCATTGTGGAAGATTCCCTACTGCTGCCTCCCGTAGGAGTCTGGGCCGTGTCTCAGTCCCAGTGTGGCCGATCACCCTCTCAGGTCGGCTACGCATCGTCGCCTTGGTGAGCCGTTACCTCACCAACTAGCTAATGCGCCGCGGGCCCATCCTATAGCGATAGCGTAAACCATCTTTCAACATTCCAACAGGAGAAGGAATGTATTATTCGGTATTAGCCCCGGTTTCCCGGAGTTATCCCCAACTATAGGGCAGGTTGCCCACGTGTTACTCACCCGTCCGCCGCTAACTTTAGAAAAGCAAGCTTTTCTAAAGTCCGCTCGACTTGCATGTATTAGGCACGCCGCCAGCGTTCGTCCTGAGCCAGGATCAAACTCTCCATAAAAGAGAAAATTTGATAAAGCTCAAATTTTGTGCTGGCATCAATTTTGATGTCCAAAATTTCGTTTCTCTAATTTAATAGAAGAAACTATGTTCATTAACGTTTTGTTGTTCAGTTTTCAAGGTTCGTGTTAATCTCTTTAATATCGACTTCCAATATTGTAACATCTCTAATTTGTTATGTCAACAATAATTTTCCCGCTGTTTTAAAAAAAGTAACTTTATTACTATAACACCACTTATATATAGATGTCAACAGTTTTAAATTATATCGATTAAATTCGATCGACAACTTTTTAATTCTATCAATAATTCATATCAAAGTCAATAACTTTCTTTCATTAATTGTATTTATTTGATACTCTTAAGCTGACAGTTAATAATATATCACTATAATAAACAGATTGCAAGTATATAGTAAGAAATTAATTTTAATTTTGTTTAGATTAGAACTCCCTCTAATATATCTATATAATATAAGCCTAATCAATTCCTATTCTTTGAAGGACGAGTAGCATTCAATAAATTAGAAAAGTATGACCTACTTAAAAATATTGCTAGATTATATATAACTTGTGTATTTGTTAGAAAAAATATTCTTACACTTTTATTATTAGCCATTTAGCTAATCTATGAAAATTACCTATTTATTCTCTTTTTATACTTTGTTAATATTTGTATAAATCATCTCACATTTTTAGCAAACGTTATCTCTCCTGTAATCTTAAAATTTCTATTGATCATATATGGAGGATTCAATGTTAAAAAGATTCATAACTGCAGCAATATCAGTTATTTTATTTGCAATATTACTTTCTTGGTATTCATATGTACCCAGTTCCCAGCGAGAAGCTAATGTTTATTATTTTGGTTTTTTTTGAGACATTTATCTTCGTTATACTATATGCGGGACCTATTTATTTCCTTGTAGGATTACCTCTCTCTATCTTGATAGACAATTTAGCAGGAAGATTTATCATTACTTCAAAATTATTACGTTATTTTATTAGTCTCGGAATATATTCATTAACAGGTATAGTTATTGGTGCTATTTTATTAATAATAGTTAATCAAAACATTTATTTTCCATTTTTAATATGCTGTTTTTTTGCATCTAATATTTATTTGCATATCTTCTTATTAGTTTCAAAAATAACAGTTAATCTTCAACCTAAAATATAGAAAGACCTGTTGTCTAAATTAAATTATTATTCCCACTGCATTCAATCCATTATTTCCTTCCATCCTTATTATATATATTGGCACCTAATAGCTACTGAGCATGAATTTATATTAGATGTTTCTTTCCACTATATTAATTAGATTTAAGGAAAAATAAAAAATTGTAGAAATATCTACGGTTTTTATACGACTAATTATGTCCTACTTTCAATTGGCCAACGAAGATGACAACTTCTTCAGCTATGTTGAGCCGACGCTCATGAATAAAGTACACCGCACTTTGTTCTCCTTGGTCCTCCCACTTCTCGAGGTTTTACTTCTGTATGTATTTCTCTTTCTTATACGCACTAATGAACCTTCGGTTTAATAATAGTTAGGGCTTTTTTGCATATAAAAAAACCACTGAACACTCAGTGGTTTAGTTGCCTAGCGACGTCCTACTCTCACAGGGGGAAGCCCCCAACTACCATCGGCGCTAAAGAGCTTAACTTCCGTGTTCGGTATGGGAACGGGTGTGACCTCTTTGCCATCATCACTAGACTATTTTATTGAAAGAAGCTTGTTCTCTCAAAACTGGATAAAGACATTGATTGCTTTCAAGATTTGGTTAAGTCCTCGATCGATTAGTATTCGTCAGCTCCATGTGTCACCACACTTCCACCTCGAACCTATCTACCTCATCGTCTTTGAGGGATCTTACTTACTTGCGTAATGGGAAATCTCATCTTGAGGGGGGCTTCATGCTTAGATGCTTTCAGCACTTATCCCGTCCACACATAGCTACCCAGCGATGCCTTTGGCAAGACAACTGGTACACCAGCGGTGTGTCCATCCCGGTCCTCTCGTACTAAGGACAGCTCCTCTCAAATTTCCTACGCCCACGACGGATAGGGACCGAACTGTCTCACGACGTTCTGAACCCAGCTCGCGTACCGCTTTAATGGGCGAACAGCCCAACCCTTGGGACCGACTACAGCCCCAGGATGCGATGAGCCGACATCGAGGTGCCAAACCTCCCCGTCGATGTGGACTCTTGGGGGAGATAAGCCTGTTATCCCCGGGGTAGCTTTTATCCGTTGAGCGATGGCCCTTCCATGCGGAACCACCGGATCACTAAGCCCGTCTTTCGACCCTGCTCGACTTGTAGGTCTCGCAGTCAAGCTCCCTTGTGCCTTTACACTCTACGAATGATTTCCAACCATTCTGAGGGAACCTTTGGGCGCCTCCGTTACCTTTTAGGAGGCGACCGCCCCAGTCAAACTGTCCACCTGACACTGTCTCCTGCCCCGCTAAGGGGCATGGGTTAGAATTTCAATACAACCAGGGTAGTATCCCACCGACGCCTCCCTCGAAGCTGGCGCTCCGAGTTCTCTGGCTCCTACCTATCCTGTACAAGTTGTACCAAAATTCAATATCAGGCTACAGTAAAGCTCCACGGGGTCTTTCCGTCCTGTCGCGGGTAACCTGCATCTTCACAGGTACTATAATTTCACCGAGTCTCTCGTTGAGACAGTGCCCAGATCGTTACGCCTTTCGTGCGGGTCGGAACTTACCCGACAAGGAATTTCGCTACCTTAGGACCGTTATAGTTACGGCCGCCGTTTACTGGGGCTTCAATTCAGAGCTTCGCTTGCGCTAACCCCTCCTCTTAACCTTCCAGCACCGGGCAGGCGTCAGCCCCTATACGTCACCTTACGGTTTTGCAGAGACCTGTGTTTTTGCTAAACAGTCGCCTGGGCCTATTCACTGCGGCTCTCATTGCTGAGAGCACCCCTTCTCCCGAAGTTACGGGGTCATTTTGCCGAGTTCCTTAACGAGAGTTCTCTCGCACACCTTAGGATTCTCTCCTCGACTACCTGTGTCGGTTTGCGGTACGGGCACCTCCCGCCTCGCTAGAGGCTTTTCTTGGCAGCGTGAAATCAGATACTTCGCTCATAAGAGCTCCCCATCACAGCTCAACGTTACAGGAAGCGGATTTGCCTACTTCCACGCCTTACTGCTTGGGCGTACTCAACCAACGGTACGCTTATCTTATCCTACTGCGTCCCCCCATTACTCAAACGGCGGGGAGGTGGTACAGGAATATCAACCTGTTGTCCATCGTCTACGCCTATCGGCCTCGACTTAGGTCCCGACTAACCCTGAGCGGACGAGCCTTCCTCAGGAAACCTTAGTCATACGGTGGATGGGATTCTCACCCATCTTTCGCTACTCATACCGGCATTCTCACTTCTAAGCGCTCCACCAGTCCTTCCGGTCTGACTTCAACGCACTTAGAACGCTCTCCTACCACGGAACATCTAAGATGTTCCATCCACAGCTTCGGTGAATCGTTTAGCCCCGATACATTTTCGGCGCAGCGTCACTCGACCAGTGAGCTATTACGCACTCTTTAAATGATGGCTGCTTCTAAGCCAACATCCTGGTTGTCTAAGCAACGCCACATCCTTTTCCACTTAACGATTACTTTGGGACCTTAGCTGGTGGTCTGGGCTGTTTCCCTTTTGACTACGGATCTTATCACTCGCAGTCTGACTCCCGTGTATAAATATCTGGCATTCGGAGTTTGTCTGAATTCGGTAAAGCGAGATGCCCCCCTAGTCCAAACAGTGCTCTACCTCCAGTATTCTCAATCACGAGGCTAGCCCTAAAGCTATTTCGGAGAGAACCAGCTATCTCCAGGTTCGATTGGAATTTCTCCGCTACCCACACCTCATCCCCGCACTTTTCAACGTGCGTGGGTTCGGGCCTCCAGTGAGTGTTACCTCACCTTCACCCTGGACATGGGTAGATCACCTGGTTTCGGGTCTACGACCACGTACTCATTCGCCCTATTCAGACTCGCTTTCGCTACGGCTCCGCCTTCTCAGCTTAACCTTGCACGTAATCGTAACTCGCCGGTTCATTCTACAAAAGGCACGCTATCACCCATTAACGGGCTCTAACTACTTGTAGGCACACGGTTTCAGGATCTATTTCACTCCCCTTCCGGGGTGCTTTTCACCTTTCCCTCACGGTACTGGTTCACTATCGGTCACTAGGTAGTATTTAGCCTTGGGAGATGGTCCTCCCGGATTCCGACGGAATTTCACGTGTTCCGCCGTACTCAGGATACACTCAAGAGAGAATGAACTTTCGACTACGGGGCTTTTACCCGCTACGGCGGACCTTTCCAGGTCGCTTCGTCTAACTCATTCCTTTGTAACTCTTATGTTGAGTGTCCTACAACCCCAAGAGGCAAGCCTCTTGGTTTGGGCTCTTCCCGTTTCGCTCGCCGCTACTCAGGGAATCGAATAATTTCTTTCTCTTCCTCCAGGTACTTAGATGTTTCAGTTCCCTGGGTCTGCCTTCAAGACGCTATGTATTCACGTCAAGATACTGTTCCATTACGAACAGTGGGTTCCCCCATTCGGAAATCTCCGGATCAAAGCTCACTTACAGCTCCCCGAAGCATATCGGTGTTAGTGCCGTCCTTCTTCGGCTCCTAGTGCCAAGGCATCCACCGTGCGCCCTTAATAACTTAACCTAGTTCGGCTTCCAATCCACATCGTTATACTGTGTCAACTGCACTCACTCACATCCTCATGTACTAAAGTACACTGCGGTGTTCGCTCGCTTGTTTCCTTGTCTAACTCGTGTCTTGAAACCCTCGATTAAAAGTTACTGCTTTTCTTAAAAAGAAAAGACTTAAGAACTACACAATCAATTACTTGAATTTTGTTGCTTTCAATGTCGTTTTATCCAGTTTTCAAAGAACAAGTTTTGAAGTTTCATTACTGAACCTTCAAAACTGAACACAAAACGTTAATGTTGGTTTGACCTCGGAAGGTCAACCATTCCGTTAATAATCCTTAGAAAGGAGGTGATCCAGCCGCACCTTCCGATACGGCTACCTTGTTACGACTTCACCCCAATCATCTGTCCCACCTTCGACGGCTGGCTCCCAAAAGGGTTACCCCACCGGCTTCGGGTGTTACAAACTCTCGTGGTGTGACGGGCGGTGTGTACAAGGCCCGGGAACGTATTCACCGCGGCATGCTGATCCGCGATTACTAGCGATTCCGGCTTCATGTAGGCGAGTTGCAGCCTACAATCCGAACTGAGAACGGTTTTATCGGATTAGCTCCCCCTCGCGGGTTGGCAACCGTTTGTACCGTCCATTGTAGCACGTGTGTAGCCCAGGTCATAAGGGGCATGATGATTTGACGTCATCCCCACCTTCCTCCGGTTTGTCACCGGCAGTCTCCTTAGAGTGCCCAACTAAATGATGGCAACTAAGAACAAGGGTTGCGCTCGTTGCGGGACTTAACCCAACATCTCACGACACGAGCTGACGACAACCATGCACCACCTGTCACCACTGTCCCCGAAGGGAAAGCTATGTCTCCATAGCGGTCAATGGGATGTCAAGACCTGGTAAGGTTCTTCGCGTTGCTTCGAATTAAACCACATGCTCCACCGCTTGTGCGGGCCCCCGTCAATTCCTTTGAGTTTCAGTCTTGCGACCGTACTCCCCAGGCGGAGTGCTTAATGCGTTAGCTGCAGCACTAAGGGGCGGAAACCCCCTAACACTTAGCACTCATCGTTTACGGCGTGGACTACCAGGGTATCTAATCCTGTTTGCTCCCCACGCTTTCGCGCCTCAGTGTCAGTTACAGACCAGAAAGTCGCCTTCGCCACTGGTGTTCCTCCAAATCTCTACGCATTTCACCGCTACACTTGGAATTCCACTTTCCTCTTCTGCACTCAAGTCCCCCAGTTTCCAATGACCCTCCACGGTTGAGCCGTGGGCTTTCACATCAGACTTAAAGGACCACCTGCGCGCGCTTTACGCCCAATAATTCCGGACAACGCTTGCCACCTACGTATTACCGCGGCTGCTGGCACGTAGTTAGCCGTGGCTTTCTAATAAGGTACCGTCAAGGTACAGCCAGTTACTACTGTACTTGTTCTTCCCTTACAACAGAGTTTTACGATCCGAAAACCTTCTTCACTCACGCGGCGTTGCTCCATCAGGCTTTCGCCCATTGTGGAAGATTCCCTACTGCTGCCTCCCGTAGGAGTCTGGGCCGTGTCTCAGTCCCAGTGTGGCCGATCACCCTCTCAGGTCGGCTACGCATCGTCGCCTTGGTGAGCCGTTACCTCACCAACTAGCTAATGCGCCGCGGGCCCATCCTATAGCGATAGCGTAAACCATCTTTCAACATTCCAACAGGAGAAGGAATGTATTATTCGGTATTAGCCCCGGTTTCCCGGAGTTATCCCCAACTATAGGGCAGGTTGCCCACGTGTTACTCACCCGTCCGCCGCTAACTTTAGAAAAGCAAGCTTTTCTAAAGTCCGCTCGACTTGCATGTATTAGGCACGCCGCCAGCGTTCGTCCTGAGCCAGGATCAAACTCTCCATAAAAGAGAAAATTTGATAAAGCTCAAATTTTGTACCGGACATTATAAATGTCCGACAAACATCTGCCGGCATCAATTTTGATGTCCAAAATTTTGTTTCTCTAATTTAATAGAAGAAACTATGTTCATTAACGTTTTGTTGTTCAGTTTTCAAGGTTCATTCGTTACTCAAATTATTATATCAAGATAATAATTTATCGTCAACACTTTATTAATTGAATGTGTTTTTCAAAAAGTAACTTTTAAATAATATCAAACCACTAACACTATGTCAATACTTTTGATATCCATCATTACTTACAAAAAGTAACGACTTGAATTACTTTAACATCCAGTTCTTACGATGTCAACAATATATTTTTTCAATTCTTCACTGCTCAAGCAGCAACGTTTATTACTATACTAAGCTATAGATTATTTTGCAAGCGAAAAATGAATTTAAATTAATTCCATTAAGTCAGTCTTTTCTCCTTCTCAAAATTCCTTCTATTGTATTTTGGTTTAAAACACATGCATCCCCTTCTATTTTGAATACAGTTATTTTATAGAACAAAAAAAGCCGTTATCTCCTAAAGAAGATAACGACCCTTTACTATAATATTAGTAATCTATAATTATAAGAAGATAAAGTAGCATAAGAAGATAACAAATAATCCATACATAATTGGATGCACTTCTTTACCACGACCTGATACAAGCATAGTAATTGGATAGAAGATAAACCCTATCGCAATACCTGTAGCAATTGAATATCCTAGTGGCATACAAATCATTACTAAGAATGCCGGAATAGCAATTTCGATTTTATCCCATTCGATAAGCTTTAACGAAGATACCATTAATGCACCAACGATAATTAAAGCTGGAGCAGTAACCGCACTTGTTACTACCGCTAAAACCGGAGAGAAGAATAAAGCTAATAAGAATAATATACCTGTTACAACCGCTGCAAGACCAGAACGAGCACCTGCAGCTACACCAGCCGTTGACTCTACATAAGAAGTTGTAGTAGAAGTACCGAAAATTGCACCTGTTACAGTCGCTAAAGAATCCGCAAGTAAGGCTCTACCAGCTCGTGGTAGCTTGTTGTCTTTTACAAGACCAGCTTGTCCAGCTACCGCCATTAGTGTACCAGCAGTATCAAAGAAGTCTACAAATAGGAATGTTAGAACAACAATTAAGAAATCTAAATTCCAGATAACATCAAAGTTTCCTAAAAAATCGAAAGCTGCGCCAAATGTAGGCTCTAGACTAGGAATAGAAGAAACAATTTTTTCAGGCATATTAACTAAACCAAAAATCATACCAGCAATTGCAGTGATGACCATACCGTAGAAAATACCGCCATTAATTTTTTTAGCCATAAAGATTGCTGTTACGAAAATACCAAATACAGCAAGTAACGCATTACCTGATGTAATATCACCTAATACTGTTAAAGTTGCATCATCGTTTACAATGATTCCAGCACCTTGGAATCCTACGAAGGTGATAAATAAACCGATCCCTGCTCCAACTGCATATTTTAATTGAGCTGGAATTGCATTAATAATTGTTTCACGAATACCAGAAAGTGATAAAACAATGAAGACTATCCCAGAGAACATTACCCCTGTTAAGGCTGTTTCCCAAGCCATACCCATTCCCATAACTACAGAGAATGTAAAGAATGCGTTAAGCCCCATACCTGGTGCTAATGCTATTGGATATTTTGCAATAAGCCCCATGAACAAACAACCTACTGCTGCAGCTAACGCTGTTGCAACAAATACTGCATTATAGTCCATCCCTGCAGCTTCTAGCATTCCTGGATTTACAGCAAGAATATAAGCCATTGAAAGGAATGTAGTTAAACCTCCAAGAATCTCTCGACGATAATTCGTCCCTAACTCTTCAAATTGGAAATACTTTTTCATTTTTTCCTCCGAATTAATCGTCCACAATGTCATAAATAAAAAGACACGCACCTAACAAGAGTTGCATGTCTACGATAATTAGAATAACTATACAAAAATAGCAGTTACTAATAGATTCTAAATCGTAGTCAAGCTATTTAAGGTAGCTTGGTAGAAACTCACGAGCCATATTCTCGACATTATACGACGAAATATTTAATTTACTTCTGTAATATAACATCTCACTCTTTTGATTTCAACCCTTTTTACGAACATTAATTGGTAAATTTGTTTTATAGTTCGTAAATTAAAGGGGATATCTATCATTTAAATGTATACTTAACGTTTTTTGGATAAACTTTGCTCTTTTAATCACTTTTATTCTATTAAATTATCTGTTGAAGAATTCAACCTCTCTTCCATCAAGACACCAAAAAAGAGCAAACCCGCAATTAAATCACGGATTCACTCTTTTTTAAACTAGTTTTCATCTAGCTTTCCATCTTCACTGGAAGAAGTATCTTTTGTCTTTTCTTTGTTTTTCTCATCTTTTACCTTTTCATTCAATTCTTCGTTTGGGACATCATCAAACGTCGCACTATCTTCCAAGCGGTCAATTTTCTCTTTTCCTTTGTGAGGCATATTTTCAGCTCCTTTACTTAGCTGTGAAAAATACTCTTCTATTAGATACCACCTTGCTGGCGATCAATCTTATTATTGAGAGTATCTGTCGTATCATCGATTTCTGCTTCTTCACGACGGACTGTATCAGTGATTGTTTCAGTATCCATTACTTTACGCTTACCGACCACAATCTCTTCAGTGACAACGTCTTTTTTCGTTACCTCAACTTGCTCTTCGGTAATTGGAATATGAATTGTACCTTCTTCATCCACAGTACTATCTGTATTGAAGGTAGTAGCGGCCACCTCTCCAACTTCCCGATTTACCGGACGTCGCTCAATATATACCTCTTCTCGTTCTACAGGTACATCTATTGATTGCTCATCTAAGTGTACGTTTTTATTCACATTCACTTCTCCAGTTATTACGCGGTTTTTATCAATATTCAAACGCTCTTCATGAAGCTCTAATGTTTTCAGATCATTAACACTGGAGGCAAGGGTACTATCCTTGTAATACGTGTCATAGTCTGAATCGACATACAATAGATATTTGCCATTACGCAATTCATTGTAATAGCGTTCTCTTTCGGCATCGTCTAACCCCAGTCTACGGAAATTATCATCCACTAAGTCTTCACCTGTTAAGAAGGCTTTGAATTTATCCCACCAGCTAGCCCCTTCCATTTCTCCAGAGGTTCCGAGATATCCACGGTGCAATGTATACTGGTCATCTCTGCTTGATACAATAAACATATCTTCTTCTTTATACCCTTGAAGACGTAATCGATCCATCTCAGCATCTAATTGTGCCTCGGTATCATAAATCCCATATAATTCACGTTTATCCATGTTAAATCTCCTCCTAGAATTACAGCTATTTTGTGTAGTTGAATCTATTATTCTATTGCCCAATATCCTCTCCATGAAACTTACACATTTTTGAAAATGGTGCAAAAACATTATTAGAAAAGGGATTCAATCATCAAAAAAGAGCCTCATATTGAGACTCTCCTAGAAAGCAGATTAATTACCTAACAGTTTTAGAACAGGATAGATATAAGGTTCACTTGGTTCATCTATTACACTTAAGCTTGTAACCTTTAAAATCGGCAATTCGTATCCATCATATGAGCCCACTTCTATTACACCATCGATTTCAACCCATGTATCCTCCTGGATGGTATCGGCTCCATCAAATTCTGTTAGAAACCCTATAATACTTGCATCGGCTATACAATGGGTTATTAAAAATCTTGATATTACCAACTGATTGCTTTCAAATCCCTTTTCCTTAAAAACAAAGCCACTCAGTTTTATCTTTTTACCCGCATAGGTTTTTGGATTATCGTTAATTTCCCCATAATAAGTGCTGAACATATCATCAGCCATTTCGATTGTCTCAGACTCTTGCAGTAATCGGAACCTTTCATCATACTCACTCTCAGACAAATAATTTTCGTTTGGTAAAGCAATATCATCCACATCACTTGAATAGATATCAATATGTTCTTTCTCCACCAAAGATTCTGCCCCCTCCATTAAAAACGAACCTTGGCTGTTCTCCTTGCCCACTAGAAATCCCTTATTCGCAGCAATCGATGCATCTAACGTGGCAGGCGGAATCATAAATCCTGTTATGATTGGAAATGCAACAATGCTATAGCCGACGATTCGTTTCAAGTTCCAATGACTATTCCCATGATCATGATCACAATTATGGGAACAGGTATGGTGAGAATGCTTTTCCGACCATATGCGCGTAATCTGGATAAGCAATAAAATAAAAAAGAGTATGGCCGCCATTTTACTCATAAAATCATATTTTGGGTTGATGTACTTAGAGATGTCACCTGTGAGATGAAGATTAGCAAAATACAAAGTAAATAATCCTAGTAATAAAGCTTTTAAAAAATGCTGAAAATGAAATATCAACGGTGCACCTCCTACAGTAAGCTCGATAAGGTTACAAACAAGAAAACAATACTTGTAATAAGGACAAATAAAACAAAAACAAACTTCGCCTTAAATACACTTAAAAGCATAATTGTATTTTTCAAATCAATCATTGGTCCATAAACTAAAAAGGCTAAAATGGAAGTAGTTGGAAAAACGTTTCTGAAGGAAGCCCCAATAAATGCATCCGCTTCTGAGCACAGTGATAGAACAAAGGCTAGAGCCATCATGACCAGCGTCGATTGAACTTGAGTGTTCCCTAACTGAAGAAGAGACTGTGTAGATACATAGGTTTGTAGAAACGCTGCAACAAAGGCACCTGCAATCAAGTATTTACTCATATCAAAAAATTCATCTATTGAATGCTTGAACATTTCGCTTATTCTGGGCACAAGAGGCTGTTTTTTAGCTTTTGTTTTCGAACGCTGAAGCTCCTTAGCATTTTTTAGTTGGTTGGTTTTAAATAACACACTAACAACTAGAGCTATTGCCAACGCCGCAGCAAAACCTACCCCCATACGCAAAATAGCTATCTCCTTATTATTTCCAAAGGCCATATAGGTCGACAAAATCACGATTGGATTAATAAGCGGGCCCGTTAGTAAAAAACCGACCCCAGCATATAAAGGTACTCCCTTTCCTATTAATCTGCGCACAATCGGAACAATTCCACATTCACAGGCCGGAAACACTGCACCTACCACGCAGCTCATCAACACTGCTAAAAATTTATTCTTCGGTATCCATGCCCGGATATGATCCTCCGTTATAAAAATTTGAATAAATCCTGCAATCAGTACCCCTATTAAAACAAAAGGAATGGCTTCAATTAAAATACTAAGAAAAATCGTATTTAATTGGAGAAAAGAGTTTGAAATTGTTAGTGAACTCGTTTTTAGAAAAAGCGGAACGAGACATAACACTAAAATTCCTACCACAAATACTGTTGAGAGTTTGCCTGACCTCTTCTGCCTATATTGCATCCAATCTCCTCTTTTCATTAGTTAGATTTTTTACTAGTACTGATAGCGAGCTTCGGTGCACCAATAAAATAGTTTGTCTCTTGTCCAAATTAAAATTAAAAATAGACTTCTCATAACATAGTATTTAATTCAAATCGTAATAATTCCTATTTATTTAAATTTGTGCATAAAAAAAGTCCCCTTTCTTTGCAAAACACAAAGAAAGGAGATTAAATTTACAAACCACAAAATCTGTTCAATTTTCATAGAAGAATAACATATGATAAATTTTAGTATTCCTATATATTCATTCATTGATATTATTTATCTGTTTGGTCTTGCTTCTTTTTCAAATACTCCGCACGAATTTTTTCTAGCTGTTGCTTTTTATCAAATTGGGCAGGCTTGTTTTTTTCATGATACTTCGCCACTGCTGCCTGACCTTTGTTATCCAATTGATATTTCCCCACTTTGTTCACCTACTTTTCTTGTCTTTAAAGAGAATCTATTCAACAAATATAATTTAGCTTATTTTACTGAAGTAAACCTTTTTACTTTATTAGTGTACTCCCTAACCTTACAGATATCAGTAAAAACATGAAAAACTTATTTAAATATAAAATAATTCATCGCCAAATGGCATTCTTTTTACTTTTTGATCATGTATTTTGATCAAAATAAAAACCCCTTCTAGTTACTTGTTGCAAAATAACTAAAAGAGGATTTAATAATAGTTAGATTATATTACTTAACAATCCTATTCCCACTCAATAGTAGCAGGTGGCTTAGACGTAATGTCATACAGCACGCGGTTTACGTGTTTTACTTCGTTGACGATACGTACTGAGATTTTTTCTAGTACGTCCCAAGGGATGCGGGCCCAGTCGGATGTCATGCCATCGATGGACGTTACGGCACGGATGCCTACTGCGTAATCGTACGTACGAGCATCCCCCATAACACCTACTGAACGGATGTCTGGAAGTACACAGAAGTATTGCCAAATTTCACGGTCAAGACCGGCATTTTTGATTTCTTCACGCAGGATGTAGTCAGCTTCACGAAGAATGTCTAATTTATCTTCTGTGATTGCGCCAAGAACACGGATTCCTAAGCCAGGACCTGGGAATGGTTGACGCCATACGATTTCTTCAGGTAAGCCAAGCTCTAGACCTAAAGCACGTACTTCGTCTTTAAATAAAGTATTTAAAGGTTCAATTAACTCAAACTTCATATCCTCTGGAAGCCCACCAACATTGTGGTGAGATTTGATTGTTTGGGCTGTTGCAGTACCTGATTCAATAATATCGGTATAAAGAGTTCCTTGAGCAAGGAAGTCCATATCTTTTAATTTTGCAGATTCTTCGTCAAATACGTAGATAAATTCGTTACCAATAATTTTACGCTTTTGCTCTGGATCTGAGATACCCTCTAGTTTACTCATGAAGCGTTCACGAGCGTCGATTTTGATAACTTTCATATCGAAATCTTCAGTGAAGGTTTTCATTACTTGTTCAACTTCGCCTTTACGGTTTAAGTTGTGATCCACGAACATACAAGTTAACTGATCACCAATTGCTTTATGTATTAAAACCGCTACGACAGAAGAATCTACCCCACCGGATAATGCACAAAGAACTTGTTTGTCACCAACCTGTTCACGAATTTTATTCATTTCGATTTCGATGAAGTTTGCCATTGACCAGTCACCTTTAGCATGGCAAATATCAAATACGAATTGGCGTAAAATATCGTTACCGTATACAGAGTGACGTACTTCTGGATGGAATTGCACCGCATAGAAGCCGCGTTCAACATTTTGCATTGCAGAAATTGGGCAAGATGCACTTGTTGCAATCACTTCAAATCCAGCTGGTACTTCTGTTACAAGGTCACCATGACTCATCCAAACAACTTGTTCTTTTGGAAGCTCACCAAATAATTGGTTGTCAGCAGTAATATTGATTTGCGCTTTCCCATACTCACGATGGTCTGCACCTTCAACTTTACCACCTAAAGCATAAGACATTAACTGCATTCCGTAGCAAATCCCTAAGATCGGTAACCCTAAGTCAAAGATTGCTTCGTCTACTTTGAATGCTTTTTCATCGTATACAGAGTTCGGACCACCAGAGAAAATAATCCCTGTAGCGTTCATTTCTTTAATTTCTTCAGCCGTAATTGTGTGTGGATGTAATTCTGAGAAAACACCGAATTCACGAATTCTACGTGTAATTAATTGATTAAATTGGCTACCAAAATCGAGTACCACGATTTTTTCCTGTTCTTTTAACAATGGAGTCGTCACGCTATTTACACCTCTTCTAAATTTTAAAGGCTCTTGCTTCTTTGTAAAAAAACGCGTTCAAAAAGAAATCTTTCTGACGCGTTCATGGTTTGAAGACAAGGCGGATAGAGCGTATGCGCAAGGCATAGCCATACCCGCCCTCATAGATAAGTTATTTAAGGTAACTTAGTAGATACATCCGAACCCTATTATCGGACTTATATGAAGGCAGCCTAATTATATTTTTTCTAAATTCTACTCTTAATATAAGCTAAAATCAACTAGTTATCTGATTGATTAAATATTCCCAACTTTCTCTCATTTGCAGCACATTCACTGCCGAAGCATCTTTTGAATAGATTGTTTGCTCATAAGCAGCCGTTAACAGAGACATATGCCCATTTTCAAAGTAGGAATCCACTTCTTTTGCGAAGGCTTGCAGGGTTTGTCCTTCTTTACGTTTGAATCCTTTCATCTCTAAGAGCTTTAATAATTGTAAGAAAGAAGCCTCAAACCTAGATTCATTTAATTCTTTTCGTCTATATAGCTTTCCATATACTTTCGGCAACCATTTTCTGCGTATCTTATAGAGGATAAATGCTCCAACTAGAGCTAACAGTAAAATACCTATAAGGATATATTTATTTTGCTCAAAGAATTTCGCGATATTCTCAAAGAATTGACTTTCTTCGGCGGCTGTTTTTTTAGGCTCTGTTTCTTTTTCAATTTTTTCATCAGGCTCTGTTTCCTCTTCAACAGTTAGGACTTCTTCTTCATAATCATCTGTGCTTAAGTCATATTCAATCGAACGAGAATTGTTGAATCCAATCGTCGGCTCAAAATTCATCCAGCCAACATTCGGAATGTAAGCCTCTACCCAAGAATGGGCATCATTATTCGTAATTTGGTAGGTACTAGATGATCCATGATTATCGATTACATCTCCACCGGCAAATCCTTTTACCCATCTAGCTGGAATGCCTAACGAACGCAATAATACTACCATTGAAGTTGAGAAATTGTCGCAATAACCGATTTTCGTATCAAATAAAAATTGATCTACATAGTCTTGTTCTTCTGAAGGAATCGCTACATTATCCGTTTCATAACGAAATCCATTTTGCTTGAAATACATTTCGATTGCTCTTGCCTTGTCGTACGGAGTTTCTCTTATTCCCACAATCTCCGCCGCTAAATCTCTGACTCTAGTAGGCAATGTATCCGGCAATTGTAAATAACGCTCAAAAAGAACCGGATCTATCTCTTCAGTCGGATTCTTTAAAGTACTGTATAGATAAACTGGTTTACTATACTCTAATGTATAACCTGGCAACTCAGTTGGAGCACGGTCTACGTAAGTCACGATTTTCTCTGTATCCAATGACAACATGAATTCAAGATTTGGAAGTACCGATACCATTGCAGAGGTAACAGACTTCATACCATAAGGCTGGATAATAAAATCATATGGGTTTACCACTTCAACCGTAGCTGTTTTCGTATCTTCTTCAGGACCAACCGGCAAAGAAGTCTCTATAATCTGCTGATGCTCAAATACACTAAGCTCCCCTTGGAAGTAACCCGAATCCTCCCAGCCTTTGGATGTATATCGATCCTTTGTTTCTATACGCCAGTATTGCTTTGTTTCCGATTCAGCTAAAAACACAACTGTATCATCAGCAACAAATGAGCCACCCAGTCTACTATCATTTTCACCATAACCTACCTTTGAAATGCCCCCTCCATTAACCTCCGCGCCACCTTGCCCCGTTGCAGATTTAATAAACGGCACGGGATCTGGCCATTGAGGAGAGAATTTCGGTAGGTAAATCGCGATACTGCTCATCACAAAAACTAACAAAATAGCCGGTACAGCTAATTTGAGATATTTCTTCAAATCTAACGTAATATTTGCTTGTTTTAATAAACGCTTTACTAATAAAAAGACTGTTAAAGCTAAACCAAGCACCATTACTCGCACAATGGCAAATGACCCATCATATTCCGTGAAAGTATCAAGTGTTCCGACAAAGAATACTGTTAACAACAAGAAATAAAAAACACTCATTCGTACAACAATCCAGTGATGTATCAAATAAATTAACATCCAAATCAAGATAAAGAATAAGAATGTTCGGAACGGATTTGTGATATGTAGCCAATCTGCTCGCAAAACAGCTGCGATATTCGTTTGAAAATCGTTAAATAAAAAATCGATTCCCTCAGCTGATAAAACAAAGACTCCTCCATATACAAAAACGATAAACCAGATAATGTATGCGAATTTAATAAGTCCGGAAATTAAGAAGTGAATTTGAAATAAGCTAAGCACCAGACATAATGCTATAAATAGCATAATCAATTCCAAAAACCCCGTGTTTGTCAGCTCCATTACTGGAACAAGCCACTCTCGTAATATAAAGAATATAACAATATAGTAAATCGCTAATTCTATTAAACTAAAAGTTTTCTCCTTCACGGCTTCATCACCTCCGTGAATGCATTTTCGAATTGCTCCTCTGCAATATGAATCACCTTCACATTGGCTACACTTAAGCGTTTTTCTACCACTTTTTCATTCTTCCCAGAAACTACAAAACAAACAATACCTCGTGCAAATTTCGAGCTATTCACGAAGAAGTCCTTCAATTCCTTAGAAAGCTCTCCTGTAACTAGAACTAGTGTCGCTGCATTGATTAGTGCCATCTCATTTGCAAGAATAGCATCAATCGACTGCTTCGAATCCGGTTTTACCACCGCTAAATGCTGCATTACTTTTTCCAAACGACTTTGAGACTTCAGCTTCGGGAAAATCTCCCTCTTTTCTCCTGTCGATAAAAATGAAATATCACCATGATTTTTAATAACACTTTGCAGAATTGAAGCAGTTAAATCTACAGCATGTTCAAAATTCTTTTCCGAGGACTGGTCAATCGCAAGGAAAATATCCTGAGTTTGCCGATCTTCAAACTCCTTTGTCCGCAACGTTTCATTTTTCGCAAAGGATTTCCAATGAATCCAAGAATACTTATCTCCTGATTGGTAATCTCTTACTCCTGTTACTAGAGACGTATCCTTAACCATTGAAAAAGGTGCCGCTACTCCACCATGCTCAAATTGCATCTGTAATGGTTTATATTTAATTGTTGATAATTTTGGAAGGATGACCACTGATTTATCCTCTTCCACCACTTTTGTACGAATAGTCCATCCAAAAAAATCTGTAAAGGTAAATTGAATGCCCTGGAATTGCATTTTACCGCGTTTCATGTCGTTCAATTCATAGGACCATTCAAACTTTCTTTTCCAACCAACAAAATAGATTTGGTTATAGCGACCTTGATAATTACTCGAATTACGATCTATCCCAAGTTCTTGAACAGTCATAAATATCAGTGGAATCCATGTCTTATTTCGAAAGCTAACCGTTATTTTAGCCGAATCTCCACGATGGAGCTTAGAAGGCGTAACCTCACGACTTACCTCATATATATGAATCGGAGCAAATGCTAGTAGCAAGGAATAGAGCAGAAAGGGCGTAAGGGAATAAAATACAAACCAACTAACAAATCCCCCTTGAAACATCGCATAACTAAATGTGATAACTGCTAGTACAATGATGGCGATAAATCGCCCACCACCCTGCAGATAGTTTTTTAGCCTTTTCATTGCTCAGCATACCTTTTAATCGGGATAACTGACTTATTGATGATTCGATTGACTATATCCTCTGTTGTTACACCTTCATATCTTGCTTCTGGCTTTAAGATAATACGATGGCCAAATACAAATGGAGCTAGATACTGTACATCATCTGGCTTCACATAGTCACGATCCTGCATTTTTGCATAGGCTTGCGCTGCCTTCATCAAGGCGATAGATGCACGTGGACTTACACCTAAATACACTTCACTCACATTTCTAGTTGCTCTAGCAAGCTGAACAATGTAGCTCTTAATGGAGTCTTCAATATATACACTTCTCACTTCCTCTTGAAGCTCTAAAAGCTCCTCAAGGGAAATAACCGGTGACAAATTAACAATCGGTTCAGAATTCGCAGCGCGACGTAATACTTCCACCTCATCTTGCGCGGAAGGGTAGCCCATTTTTATCTTTAGTAAAAAGCGATCTAATTGGGCTTCCGGTAATGGATATGTACCTTCATATTCAATTGGATTTTGTGTCGCCATTACAAAAAACGGCTTTTTAATTTGCAGAGTTTCCCCTTCAATCGTTACAGAAGCTTCCTCCATACTTTCCAGAAGAGCTGATTGAGTTTTTGGAGAGGTACGATTTATTTCATCTGCTAAAATTATGTTTCCTATGATAGGTCCTGGTCGAAATTCGAACTGGAGGGTTTTCGGATTATAGATCGAAACACCAATCACATCCGACGGAAGTAAATCAGGTGTAAATTGAATACGTTTAAACTCCGCGCTTACTGATTTAGCTAACGCTTTTACCATCATCGTCTTTCCGACACCTGGTACATCCTCAAGTAAAACGTGCCCTCCCGACAGCAGTGCAACTACACTGAGCTCAGCTACATCACGCTTTCCTATCATTACTTTTTCTATATTCTCTATTATCGCCTTAACTTGTCTATGCACTAGTACCAATCCTCCAAAATTTCTAAAAATAGTCAGAATTTACACACATTATATATAAAGCATAAACTAAAAGTAGCAACGATTCCAATAATTCCACCGAAAAATTACCTAAAATTTTACAGAACTGTTTTCTCTTCAAATATTTACACAAAAAAAATGCCTCAATAGTCTATTGAGACACTATTACTATTAAATGGATGAGCGGTAAGCATGAATGCAAGTTACTTGTTTTCTAGCATTTTCTATTCGCTCAATATGCTTTTTCAAACGATTTTGCAACGAGGAAATTGACATAGCATCAAAATGCAGCCCATTTATAGCTATACTTTTCACATTCGTTTTTAGTACAACTCTTTTTGATGAAGCACTTTTTTCTCTTTGCTTTCTTCTTCTTCGATTTCTTTGCCCACCAGTATACTGGCTAAGCTCACCTTCTTGCATTACACGAAAAACCTGTTCATTCGAATGCAAATATTGCCTCGAGTTTCTAAAAATACTATCCTGACCAGCTAATACACGAGTAGTCCGCATTCACACTTACCTCCTTTTGTTAGATATAGTATGAGAATAATTTCACTTAGTCATTTACTATTTCCAAAACTCATCAAAAATTGTAATCGGCATATGACGTTTATGCTGAGTTTTTAAATAATGCCCTTCAATGATATTTCTTACATCATCCGGTACTTCTTTACCCTCTAAATAATCATCCAAAACATCATATGTTACACCTAATGCAGTTTCATCTGGCAATGCTGGTCGATCTTCCTCTAAATCAGCAGTTGGCGTTTTTAAGTAAAGGTGTGCAGGACAGCCTAAATGAGCTAAAATCTGCTTACCTTGGCGTTTGTTTAAGCGGAAAATCGGCGTTAAATCGACACCACCATCACCATATTTCGTATAGAAGCCTGTTATAGCCTCAGCTGCATGGTCTGTACCAACAACCACTCCATTATTCATGGCTGCAATCGAATATTGCACCTTCATACGTTCACGAGCCTTCTCATTTCCTTTTGCAAAATCACTCAAAGTAATTCCAGCTGCTTCTAAGGAAGCTACACTTGCATCAACCGCCGCTTTGATATTTACTTCAAGCGATTTTGTAGGTTGAATGAAAGCTAGAGCATCCTGACAATCCGCCTCGTCAGCCTGCACTCCATAAGGTAAACGGACAGCAATTGTGGAGTATTTCTCTTCGCCAGCTTCTTCATTCAGCTCGTCAACAGCGAGCTGAATAAGCTTTCCAGTTAAAGTTGAGTCCTGACCTCCACTTACTCCAATCACATAGCTTTTCACAAACGAATGCTTTTTTGCATACGCCTTTAAAAAGTCTACGGATTTACGTACTTCCTCTTGTGGATTAATCTCCGGCAATACCTTTAACTCTTCAATAATTTGTTTTTGCAATTCTTGCATGAAAAATCACTCCTTTAGAGATTTTCTTCGATATCATGAACCATATTACGAACCTCTTCAATGTTGCGCATTTTGTTATCCCAACATTTTTTACTTAGGTCAACCGGATACTCTTCTGGATTCATGGAACGCTTGTATTCATCCCATAATAGCTCTAAATTTTCTAATGCATACTGCTTCATTTCCCAAACGGAAGGACTATTATAAATTACCTTCCCTTCACTCACTACTTTTACATGCATTTCCTTTGCATCAAAATTCGTCACAAATTTCGAGATAAATGTATGCACAGGATGGAACATTTTAATGCGTTCCTGAACTTGAGGATTTTCATCAGCCATTACAATATAATCGCCTTCTGCTTTTCCATTTTCTCTATTAATAATTCGATAAACCTTCTTCAAACCAGGTGTAGAAACTTTTTCTGCATTTGCAGTAATTTTAATAGTATCTTCCATTTCACCTGCTTCATTTTCAATGGAAACCAATTTATAGACAGCACCTAATGCAGGTTGATCATACGCAGTAATCAGCTTTGTACCAATTCCCCAAGAATCTACCTTTGCACCCTGTGCTTTTAAATTTAAAATTGTATATTCATCTAAATCATTCGATACAATAATTTTGGCATCTGTAAAGCCTGCTTCATCTAACATACGCCTTGCTTCCTTCGATAGAAAAGCGATGTCTCCACTATCTAATCGAATGCCAACAAAATTAATTTTGTCGCCTAATTCCTTTGCAACACGAATCGCATTTGGCACACCTGATTTCAAGGTGTTATAAGTATCCACTAAAAATACACAATCCTTATGTCGCTTTGCATAAGAATGGAACGCCTCATACTCATTACGATACGCTTGTACCATTGCATGTGCATGTGTTCCAGAAACAGGTATATTAAAAAGCTTCCCTGCACGAACATTTGATGTAGAATCAAAGCCACCAATTATTGCCGCTCTAGAACCCCAAATAGCCGCATCCATTTCCTGCGCTCTACGCGAGCCAAATTCTGCTGAACCTTCATTTTTAATAATTTGCTTAATACGACTTGCTTTTGTCGCAATCAAGGTTTGATAATTCACAATATTTAAAAGGGCCGTTTCTATTAACTGCGCTTCTACAAGCGGCGCTTCAATTCTTAAAAGAGGCTCATTTGCAAATACAAGTTCCCCTTCTTTCACAGAATAAACAGATCCAGTGAAGGTTAGATTTTTTAAGTAGGCAATAAAATCATCTTTATAGCCTAGTTCTTCTGATAAAAATGCAATGTCACTTTCCGAAAAACGAAAATCCTTTAAGTATTGCAGAATTCTTTCCAATCCAGCAAACACTGCATATCCGTTTCCAAAAGGTAGCTTTCTAAAATATAATTCAAAAACAGCTTTTCGATTGTGGACGCCATCCGCCCAATAGCTCTCTGCCATATTGATTTGATATAAATCCGTGTGTAAAGTTAAGCTATCGTCAGCATAATTCGATTTCATATGATGCCCCTTCTTCCAGTTTCATAATTAGTCATAGTATACACTATTTAACAATAAATTAGAAAAACTCGGAATCAACCAAAGTTGGCCCTTCCTGGAGACGCTTCACTTTTCCTTAAATCTACAACCGATAGTTCCTTCAGCAACTATACTTTCAATTTTACCTCTTTTTTTGAACACCAGATAGAGATATGTCACATTTCATAACATCATTATCATCAATTTTACAAGTTCATAAAAGAAAAACAAATCATTAATTCCAAAATATAGCGTTTACATGATAAATAAATTCTGATATTTACTATCAATCTCTAAATACGTAAGAAAACCTAACGCAAATTTTTTAAAACCTATTGATTTTTTTGCTAATTCAGATTAATATGTTAGATATAGTAACACGAAGCTAATTGAGCTAAGAATACAATCCAGAAACTTCTTTTATAATTTCAATGAGATTACTTCTTAACAATTAACTTCAAGGAAAGTCTTTCTTTTCTCCTATTGTCGATTACTAGACTTGTTCCCCTTAGCAAGCTAGTTATCAATACCTTTTAGCTAACTCGTGCCCCCAAATCTTACGAGTTAGCTTTTTTTTGACGCTAAAAATAAAAAGAAACCTATTTTATCAAACTCAAAACCAGCGTTATAATATTGCTAAGCTTTACACATTAGGAGAAAAACCATGAAACAAACAAACGCTACAGCTATTAGATTTGAAAATGTCTCTTATGAAGTCGATGGAATATCCATACTAAATACTATTAACGGTTCATTTTATAAAGAGAAGATCACTACCCTTGTAGGTCCTTCTGGAGCCGGAAAAACCACACTATTAAAAATGTGCAACGGTCTTATTTCACCAAGTTCAGGAGAGCTATTTATAGATTCTACCCCTCTCTTTTCAATCAAGCCTACCACTCTCCGAAAAAACATAGGAATCGTTCTTCAAAACGCACCTATTATTCGCGGGACAGTGTTTGATAATATCGCTCTTCCATTTGCGCTGCAGCAGAAAAAATTAACTGAAAAAGAAGCGATTTTATTTTTAGAAGTTGTAGGACTTGAGCATACTTTTTTATATCGTCAAGCAGAGGAATTGTCGGGAGGACAAAAGCAAAAGGTAGCAATTGCGCGCACACTAGTAAATAAACCTAAAATCCTTCTACTTGATGAAATCACATCAGCGCTCGACCCTACTTCTGCCAGCGACATTGAAAAGCTTATTTTAAAAATCAACAAAGAATCCAAGGTAACAATCGTTTGGATTACACATAATATTGAACAAGCAAAAAAAATCGGTCACTTTACATGGATCTTAATGGACGGTCAATTATTAGAAAGTGGCGAGAGTGATATTCTAAGTACTTCAAGTAATGAAATGGTTCAACGATTTACGAATGGGGTATTGGAAAAATGACTTATACAACTCTCTCTTTAGCATTAGTTTTTGTCTTATTTCCACTTATCCTATCCAAAGCATTAAAGTTAGATTTAGAGAAAGATACAATCATTGCAACAATTCGTTCCATTGTTCAATTACTTGCAGTAGGATATGTATTAAAGTTTGTTTTTAACGCAGAAAGCTTTATCTATATTTTGTTAATGATTTCATTAATGATTCTAACTGCTACGTTAAACGCTCGAAAAAAGGGACAAGCTATTAAAGGCATCACTTGGAAGATTGCAGTTACCCTCGTTATTATAGAGGTTGTTACACAAGCCATACTTTTAGGCTTCAAAATAGTACCAGCAACAGCCCAATACATCATCCCAATAAGCGGTATGTTAATCGGTAATTCGATGGTACTCTCCATCCTGTTCTTAAACCGTTTTACAGCAGAAATCGAGTCAAGCCACGATCAAATCGAGCTTATTTTGTCCCTGGGTGGTACACCAAAGCAAGCAATTCATGGGCAATTAAAAAACGCTATACGGGCTAGTATGATTCCTACTATAGAAAGTCAAAAGACAATCGGGCTTGTTCAATTGCCCGGAATGATGAGCGGACAAATTATAGGCGGTGCAGACCCAGTACAAGCAGTTCAGTTCCAACTACTAATCATTTTCGCGCTACTTACTACCGCTGCTCTCTCTAGTATTTTAATCGGTTTTTTAAGCTACCCTTCCTTATTCAATGAGCGAATGCAATTGCTGCGAAAACTTAGCTAAATATCGAGCTTTAAGAAGTTCTCGTTCTAGATTGAATTAAATTTCATAATCTTGCTAAATAGAATCTTTTCTTTTAAAAAATTCAGACTTCACAAATGAGAAAATTTGTACTTTTCCCAATTTAATATTATTATTTTCCTGTATGCTATAATTATTGTAAAAATAGAAATGAGGTACCAATTATGCCAGTATTACGTGATTTTTTCATTACTTTATCTGAGAACCAATTCTTAAACAGTGCCGCTCAGAAATATGGTTTAAAAATGGGTGCACAAAGTGTAGTTGCAGGTACGAACATCCCAGAGGTTATCGAAAGCATGAAAGAACTAAATGCTCAAGGTATTTCTTGTACTGTAGATAATCTAGGTGAATTTGTTTACGAAAAATCAGAAGCTACAAACGCTAAGGAACGAATCCTTGCTGTAATTGAAGCTATCCATGAAAATGATGTAGATGCCCATGTCTCACTAAAGCCTTCTCAACTTGGTTTAGATATCGACTTCGATTTTTGTTACGAAAACCTAATGGAAATCGTAGGAAAAGCACATGAATACAATATCCATGTCAACTTTGATATGGAGGATTATGACCGCCTTCAACCGTCCTTTGATATGATGGAAAAAATCACACAAGTGTACGATAATGTTGGTACTGTAATTCAAGCGTATTTCTTCAATGCAAAAGAAAATATCGAAAAATATAAAAACTATCGTTTACGTATCGTAAAAGGGGCTTATAAAGAGTCACCAGAGGTTGCTTACCAAGATAAAAACGATATCGATTTAAACTTCATCGAGTTAATCGAATATCATTTATTAAATGGTAAATTCACTTCAATCGCAACACATGACCATAATATAATTAACCACGTAAAACAATTCGTGAAGGATCATAATATCCCTAACGATAAATTTGAATTCCAAATGCTTTATGGCTTCCGTAAAGAAATGCAATTAGAGCTAGCTAAAGAGGGCTATAATTTCTGTACGTATGTACCATTTGGTGATGATTGGTACGGTTACTTTATGCGTCGCTTAGCAGAACGTCCACAAAACCTTAACCTAGTAACAAAACAAGTTTTCACTAAGAAAACAAACACGGTTCTAGGCGTAGCTGCAGCTGCATTCGTTTTAGGTCGTCTTACTAAAAAATCGAGATAAAAAATTAAAGGATGCCAAGAAAAGTTCAACTTTTCTTGGCATCCTTTTTATTTATTCCAACCTTTTTCTTTAAACCTGGATATGGCTTCAATTCGATTGCCTACACCAAGCTTATCTAAAATTGTAGAGATATAATTTCGCACTGTACCTGCAGACAAAAAGAGCTCTGCTGCAATTTCCTTCGTTGTTTTTCCCTCCGCAACCAGCTCTAGCACCTGACTTTCGCGCTCTGTTAACGGATTTTCACTATCATCCTCATATACAAAGTCGACAAGCTCTGGTGCATAAATACGACGCCCATCCATAATTACTCGAATAGAGTTCACTAGTTCCTCAATGGGACTATCCTTCAACAAATACCCACGTACACCAGCTTTTCTCGCTCTTTCAAAATAGCCAGGTCTGGCAAATGTGGTTAAGATTATGATTTTACAATCTGATTTTTCCTGCAGGCTTTCTGCAGCATCCAAGCCTGTTTTCATCGGCATTTCTATATCCATAATACAAATATCCGGCTTTAGTTCATCAACTAGCTCAACTGCTTCTTCGCCGTTTTTAGCAATCCCGACTACTTCCATATCATCTTCCATATTAAGAAGTGATTTCATCGCACCAAGTAACATTCCTTGATCTTCGGCTATCACAATTCGAATCATGTCATACACTTCCTTTCTGATGTGTAATGGCAAGCGGAACACTGATTAATAGCTTTGTGCCATTTTTACTTTCGATTTGAACAGATCCGTTTATAAATTCTAAACGCTCTCTCATTCCTTTCAAACCGTTCCCCGCAATATTTAACTTTTCATTAAATCCTTTACCATTATCATAAACCGTTAGAAATATTTCATTATCATTTTTTTCTATTATTATTTTACATTTTTTTGCTTCACTGTGCTTCACTACATTTGTGATTGCTTCTTTTAAACTCATACTTAGTACACTTTCCACTAATACGGGCAAGTGCAATTCAACCTTCTCCCCTTTTATTTCATAGTCAATTTCAGCAGCCTTCAAAATTTGCTTCACTCTTGCTATCTCTTCTGGCAGCTTAACCGCACGCATATCGGAAACTAGTTCTCGCACTTCCTTTAACGCTATGCTCGCAGTATGACGAATATCTTTTATTTCTCGAATAGCCTCTTGTGGATTCTTCTCAACCAGACGACTAGCTAAATCACTTTTCAAGCCAATCATTGAAAGCTTTTGGCCCAATGTATCATGTAGATCTCTTGCAATCCTTTGACGTTCTTCATGAATAATTAATTCTGCGATACGTTCATTTGCCGTTTCTAGCTGGCCCTGCAGCTTCTCTCTTTTATTTTTACTATATAAAGTAAACGGCAATAACACGACCCCAACTACCGTTACAATAATAAAAGGCGTTTGAGAAAGAAATAAATCTAAATCAAGAAAATACCCAGCTACGATCGACAGAATTGTAAAACCGATATGTAAGCCATACATGATAAAGAATCCTACCGTATTTCTAAAATTCCCTATAAAGAAAGCAGTAAATAGCGATAGATATACATATCCATACATTAAGGTCATGGCGATATTTAAAACCATTTCAAAGCTAATCCACATATACAGCAATGCACTTTTTGAGTTAAAAGAAAAATAATGCGATAAAAAGAACAGTAAAATAAATACAATCCCGATAATTATTTCGAGAAGAGATAATGACCGGATAATGAAATAGAATGGCATAATACAAAAAATTACCCAAACATAAACACTTATCCATGGATTTTTCGGTAAAATTGTATACCAGCTTTGCATAGCATTCCTCACACTTCTTAAATTTTTCATTGAGTAGAGCTCATTTATTTATCAGTATAACAAAATCACGGTGTTACCACTAAAGGCATCACCGTGATTTCTATTAAAACACCCCAATGTATTTCTTGAAACATCCCTTATGCTTGAACAGACTTTCCGTTTTTAACTCGTAATGATTGTTCAATCTCCTTAAAGGAGATAAATTTTTTATTCTTCGGATCGTACAGCTTATAACGAATTGACTCTACACTTGTTTTTAATGTAATCGTTGTTGCTTTTTGTAGAGGAGGAATGGATTCATGAGCCGCTTCCAAATTATAATTCGGTACGCGTGGCGCTAGATGATGAACATGGTGGAATCCAATGTTCCCAGTTACCCACTGCAGTACTTTCGGTAATTTGTAATAAGAACTTCCTTCAACAGCTGCTTTTACATAATCCCAATCTGTTTCGTATTCAAAATACGAATCCTCGTAGGTATGTTGAATGTAAAATAACCATATTCCTAATGCGCCTGATACAAACATCGTGATTCCATGAACGAGTAAAAATGTTTGCCAGCCAGTTACAACGATTAAAGTTGCACAGATTATTATTAATGCTGCATTTGTAAAATACGTATTTAAACGTTCTTTTTTCTTTGCATCTTTACGGTTCATTCGATTCGCAACTAACACTAAAAACAATGGCCCTAAACCAAACATCACAATCGGATTACGGTATAAACGATACCCTAAGCGTCCTAGTTTAGATTTTTCTAAATACTCATCCACCGTTAACATTTCAATATCGCCGATACCGCGTTTATCTAAATTTGAGCTAGAAGCATGGTGAATCATATGCTCCCTTTTCCATTTTTCATAAGGAAATGAAGTCAAAATTCCCGATATATTTCCGATAATTGCGTTTGCTTTTTTATTTTTAAAGAACGAGCCATGTGTACAATCATGGAAAATAATAAATGTCCGAACTACAAATCCAGAAGCAAGAATACTGCAGGCTACTGTATACCACGGCGAAAACTGTAATAGGTAATAACCAGCCGCCCAAATAGCAAGAAGCGGAACAATCGTATTTATAATCTGTAATATACTAATTTTTAACTGTGATTTTGCAAAAGGTGCTACGTCTTTACGTAACTGTTTTGTCTTTTCAGCATCAGTCATAGCCAATATCCATACCCTCTTTCTTCGTTTTGTTACTCTAACAACATTGTAAAAAAAGAACGCTTTCCAAAGTAGAAGCAAACATCACATTTATTTCATTACAAATGTCATATGACCAGGTCCTAATTTTTGGGAATCCAGCATCTCTTGGATCAAATTGTGCGAGAATTGTGTGTGTACCTGGTACACACACAATATTAATATTCCACAAAAAAATAGAGAAAAAACATAACATTACGTTTTTTCTCCATTCCTATTTTAAACATTAAAGTATCGTGCATCTGGGTGTGCGAATACCATTGCAGATACGCTTGCTTCTGGTTCCATCATGAAGCCTTCTGTTAGATTTACACCGATTTGTTCTGGTTTAAGGAGTTTAAATAGCTTCTCCTGATCCTCTAAGTTTGGGCAAGCTGGGTAACCGAACGAGAAGCGTTGGCCTTGGTATTTAGCTGCAAAACGCTCTCTCATGGTGAAATCTGTTCCGTCTGGGAATCCCCAAACATCACGAATTTCTTGATGAAGTCGTTCTGCAAAGCCTTCTGCAAGTTCTAAAGCAGTTGCTAAAAGTGCATGACTTTCCAGGAATTTACCGTCAGTTTTTAATTGATCAGCAACAGCTTTTACACCATGTCCAGCAGTTACTACCATCAATGCCACATAGTCCATCTCGCCACTTTCCACTGTTTTTAAGAAGTCAGCTAAACAAAGATATGGCGCCTCTTTTTGCCTCGGGAAATGGAATCTTTCAATTTCTTGCTTAGTATCCTCCGGGTTATAAACAACTACATCGTCCCCGTCGGCTTGGGCTGGGAAAAACTGATACATGCCTGAAGGAGACAATAAATCCGATGTTAAATATTCATTTACCAGTTCATGTAACTCTGTAGCTCTTTCATCCTTTTCTGCTAAAAGCTTTTCCACATTCCCCTTTAAGCCTAAATGATGGCCAATAAGCGTCCTCATATTGACATAAGGGTGTAAGTGGGCAACTGAATAATTTCTTTTAATATGCTGCACTAAATCTCGCGGCACAAAAATACGGGAATCCTTCACCGTTCGTACCGGTTTTTCAGCTACAAGCTTTTGCGGTCGCGCCGCACGTTTTTCATCTGCCAACAGCCTTTTTTCCTGAGAATCTTGCAGCTCTTGTATTAGAACACCACGCTCTTGTGGATTCATTAAACGATTCGCATGATCAAGACCCTGCATAGCATCCTTTGAATAAATTACCGGACCATCATACTGTGCAGCAATTTTCGTTTCAGTAAATCGTTTCGATAAGGCTGCTCCACCTACTAAAATTGGCACATCAATCCCCACTTCTTTAAAGTCTTGTGCCGTGATTACCATTTGCTGTGCCGATTTCACAAGCAAGCCTGACAAACCAACAAAATCAGGCTGTTCCTTTCGAATCGCTTCGATTAGATCGGCAGGCGTTACCTTAATGCCTAAGTCGACTACTTTAAAACCGTTATTGCTTAGGATAATGTCCACAAGATTCTTCCCAATATCATGAACATCCCCTTTAACCGTTGCTAAAACCACTTTCCCTTTACCTGAGCTGTCTTCATTTTTTTCCATGTATTGTTCAAGGTGAGCAACTGCCGCTTTCATAACCCCGGCACTTTGCAATACCTCTGCTACAATAAGCTGGTTATCGTTAAACAAACGACCTACCTCTGCCATGCCAGCCATTAAGGGACCATTAATAATATCTAACGGTGTATCAAAGATTTTTCTTGCTTCTTCTAAATCAGGAATTAACCCTTCCTTAGTTCCTTCGATAATGTAATATGCAAGTCTTTCTTCCACTGTATCTGGAATATCCTCAACAGATTTCTCTTTCTTTTTATCACGGTAGAAATCTGTAAACACAGCTAACGTTTCATCATTCGTATTAAAAATCAAATCATTGGCTAACTTGATTTCCTCTTGGGGAATGGAGGCAAAACGTTCGAGCTTTTCAGTATTCACAATCGCATAGTCTAATCCAGCCTGTGTACAATGATATAAATACACAGCATTTAATACTTCTCGCCCTACCGGAGGCAAGCCAAAGGAAACATTACTTACCCCTAACACAGTTAGTGTATTTGGATATTTCTCCTTGATTAAACGGATTCCTTCAATTGTTTCCTCTGCCGCACCGATATATTGTGCATCACCTGTACCGACTGGGAAGACAAGTGGATCGAAAATAATATCTTCAGGAGCAAGCCCCCATTTCTCCGTTAACAAATGATAGGACCTTTGTGCAATCTCGAGCTTTTTCTCGCGGCTTACACCCATCCCTGTTTCATCAATTGTACCCACCACAACAGATGCGCCGTATTTTTTAACGATTGGCATCACTGCATCAAAGCGTTCTTCGCCATCTTCTAGGTTAATGGAATTAATAATTGCTTTACCCTGCGAATATTTTAAAGCTTCTTCAATTACTTTTTCATCCGTCGAGTCGATTACAAGAGGTACCTTTACCTTCTTTACAACCTCTTGCATGAAGTTTGTCATATCCTCTAATTCATCGCGATCTGGATTTGCTAAGCAAATATCAATTACATGTGCACCATTTTTCACCTGTGCCCGCGCAATTTCTGCGGCTTCCTCAAATTTCCCATCCACGATTAGCTGTTTAAACTTACGAGATCCAATTACATTTGTACGCTCTCCGATAAATAACGGACGCATAGAATCATCATATTGTAGTGGTTCAATGCCAGAAACGGCATGCCCATGTGTATTAGTTGGAATCGGTCTTGGTGTATAGCCTCCTACTGCTTCACGTATTGCTTTTATATGAGCAGGGGTAGTCCCACAGCAGCCTCCAACGATATTTAACCAGCCTTTTTCTGCAAAACCACGCAATTTAATGGACAAGGAATCCGGCGATTCGTGGTAATGACCTTCTTCATCTGGTAGACCAGCATTCGGGTAGCAGCTTATGTAACTTGTGGATAATTCCGATAAGGAACGAATATGGTCTGTCATAAATTCCGGTCCTGTTGCACAGTTCAAGCCAATCGATAATGGTTTGATATGTTCAATTGAAATATAGAAAGCATCAATTGTTTGACCAGCCAAAGTTGTTCCCATTGGCTCAATTGTTGCTGACAGCATGATAGGAAGTTGCTTTCCTGTTTCTTCGAAGGCACGATTTACCCCAAGCGATGCTGCTTTTACATTCAACATATCTTGACTCGTTTCAAGCAATAGTACATGTGCACCTGCTTCGACTAAAGACTTCGCCTGCACATAGAAGTTTTCGGAAAGCTCATCAAAAGAAATACCACCTGTTACAGACAAAGTCTTTGTTGTTGGTCCTATAGCACCTGCAACAAAACGTGGCCATTCTTCTGTTGAATATTCTTGTACTGCCTCTAAAGCCAACTCCACTGCACGTTTATTAATTTCTACCGCTTTTGCACCTAGGTCATACTCATTTAAAACTAAAGGGGTTGCTCCGAATGTATTGGTACAAATAATATCTGCGCCAGCTTCAAGATAAGCACGGTGAATCTTAGACAGTACATCCGGACGAGTTAAAACTAAATTTTCATTACACCCGTCTAGCTCTTCTCCCCCAAAATCCTCTGCTGTTAGATTTTCCTGTTGGAGCATTGTCCCCATTGCACCATCGATAATTAATATTCGCTTTTGCAATTGTTCTTCTATCAGATGGTTATACATTCGCTTTTACCCCTTTGTTTTGCTCATCAAGTTGTTTGATATATTGCATTAATTTTATTGTCACATCGTATCTTAAAAATGGTGTAATCAAATAAATTCCGTTAAAGTGTTTTGCCGCCGCATCAAGTAGTTCCCTTGCAATAGCAATCCCCTCTGCCGTCTCTTTTTCTTTATCTCCGTCACAAGCCTTCATTCTTTCTAATACTTCCTCAGAAAGCTTAATACCAGGTACTTCATGATGTAAAAATTCAGCACTACGGAAGCTTGTTAAAGGCATAATCCCAATATATATCGGGGCTGAAAGATGCTTTGTGGCTTCATAAATTTCTTCGATTTTCTCTTTTGTATAAACCGGCTGAGATATAAAATAATCTGCTCCATGCTCAATCTTTTTTTCCAGACGTGCCACTGCTCGATCGAGTACCCGTACATTCGGATTAAAGGCTGCAGCAACAGAGAAGTTTGCTTTTTTGCGCAACGGTTTACCAGAGAAAGAAATCCCTTCGTTAAGTTGCTTTATTAATGAAATCAACTCCATGGATGACACATCATAAACACTTGTCGCACCAGGGAAATCCCCTACTTTTGTCGGGTCTCCAGTAACCGTTAAAATATCATGTAGACCAAGTGCATTTAACCCCATTATGTGAGATTGCAAACCGATTAGATTTCGATCACGGCATGTAATATGAGGCATTGTGCGAATCCCATGCTGCAGCTTCAATATTGAACCCATGGCAATATTGCTAATCCGGGGGGATGCCAAAGAATTATCGGCCATCATTATAATGTCTGCCCCTTCGTTATAAAGGGTTTTTGCCCCTTCAACGAAAGCTTCAATTTCTAAATGTCTCGGAGTATCTAGCTCAACAATAACAGAACGTTCCCTTTTCACTTTTTCATGAAGTGGTTCTAGAATGCTAGGTTCAGCCTCTTGAATGAAGACTTCTTTTTGTACGATCGCTTCTTTTACTTCAATCGGCTCTAAATTTTGCAGAAGCTTTTTCGCTGCTTCAATATGCTTTGGAGTTGTACCACAACATCCACCGATTAGACGAACACCTTGATTTCGAAGCTGGACAGCTGCTCTTGCAAAGTAATCGACCTCTGATTCGTAGATAACACGCCCATCTTCGATATCTAATAAAGACGCATTCGGGTAGGCAGATAAAAATGCTTTTTCTGGAAGCTCTACCCCTTCAAAGGCTTGAATTGTATGGTGGGGACCTAATCGACAATTGACTCCAACAATATCTGCCCCTAAATCCTGTAGCTCTTTTAATGCGTCATTTAAATTCATCCCATTTACTAAAATTCCAGGCTCATGCATCGAAACCTGCGCAATGATTGGTAGTGAAGTTTCATAGCGAAGTAATTTAATTGTTTCTGTTAATTCTTCAAAATCATAATAGGTTTCTAGTAACAATCCATCAACCTTCTCATTTATTAAAACCATCGCTTGTTCTTTAATAGCTAGAAGGATTTCGTCGAGTGTTGTATCGCTTTTACGAACGCCACGAATTGCCCCAATTGAGCCAAGAATAAATTGATTTCTATTGCCTACTGCTTTTTTGGCGATGGAAACGGCTGCTTTATTAATCTCTGATACTTTATCTTCTAGTCCATAGCGTGCAAGTTTAATAGAATTTGCTCCGTATGTATTGGTTTGGATAACGTCTGCCCCAGCTGTGATGTATTCAAGATGAATTTTTTCGATTAAATCGGGCCTTACGATATTCATTTCTTCGTGGCAATTATCTAGACCATATGCATACAATAAAGTCCCCATTGCTCCATCAGCTGTTAATACCTTGGATTTTAACGCCTTTAGTAGTCCCATTTCTGACATCCCCTTATAATTCTAAAATTTCAGTTTCTTCAAATCACGTATTTCCCTTGAACCATCTCTTTTTCCACAAATATAAAAAGCCTTCTTGCAAGAAGAAGGCTTGTGTCATCAATATTGATATCCTTCTCATCTTTCGGCTTACTGCCAGCTGGATTTAGCACCTTACATTTTGTTGGTTGCTGAAGCTTCATCGGGCCAGTCCCTCAGCTTCTCTTGATAAGAGTCTTATTTAGTTTTTAATATGTTAAATCGTATCATATCTTTAAATTATCATTTCGTCAATATGTTTTCTGATTTTTGAGAAATTACATTACTTTTGTATAGCAGCTAAACTGCTGAGAACTTTATCAGCTGTTTCTTTCCCGTTTTCAATACAAGCCCCGATACCTACTCCAAAATAGGAGCAGCCTGCAATATAGAGATTTGGATATTTTGAATCTAGGTCAACTAATAAAGCGTCCAATGCTTCCTTATGAGCCAAATCATATTTCGGCATCATATTAATCCATTTCGCTACATTTACAACAACCGGTTTTTCTTCGATATTAAGGCTTAACTTGATATCTTCTAATGCCACATTCGTTAACTCTTCATCGGACATTGTTGCAAGCTCTGCATAACGAGGATTTGTATTTTTATAGAATAACCTTACGAGTAAATTCCCATTTGCAGAGGTGTGTTTCCACTTTCTACTTGTCCATGTGGAGGCATTACAAACCAAGTCACTATTATGGGAAACAATAAAGCCTGTTCCGTCAGCAGGTAAAATTGAGTCTGGAATAGAAAAGCCCAAATACATTGTCAGAGCGGAGGCATTCGTAAACTTACTTAAGTTTGAATCCATCTCCTCGTCCTTTAATATATTTCGAACAACGTTATTCGGAAGTGCCAATACGACTACATCCGCTTGTATTGTCTCTCCATTAGAAAAACTCACATTATAAAGTGCACCATTTTTACTCACACTTGTTGTTTCAGTATTTTTATAAAACTCTACCTCAGGAAGAAGCTCCTCTAAACGATTAATTAAAGCTGAAAGTCCATTGTTAAAAGAAATGAATTTTTTATTAGCAGCCTTTTCAAATTGCTCTTTATTTGCTTCAAAGCCCTGCATGATGCTGCCATACTTATTTTTATAGTCCACTAAATAAGGTAAAGTAGAGGCTAAGGATAACTGGTACAAATCACCAGAATAAACACCAGCAAGAACTGGAGCAATCTGCTTTTCAACAATTTCTTTTCCTAGGAAGTACTCTAAAAAGTGGCCAATCGAGCTTTCCTTTGTAAATCGATCATTAGGGATTTCAGCATCCATTAATACACGCTGTTTTCCTTCCTCTGAAATTAAGGTACTTGCCTGCAAAGATTCCATGCTCATCGGAATTCCAAATGTAGAGCCAGCTGGAATCGCATGTAATTCATTATTTGTGTGTATATATGATATACCTGTTTCGTTATAAACTAACTCCGACTCAAAATCTAGTTCTTTAACTAGCTCGAGTACCTTCGGATGACGTGCCACTATGGAGTCTGCACCGTTTTCCATGATAAAGCCAGAATCATATTCAGTATGCATTTTTCCACCTAGATAATCGTTCTTTTCTGCTAGTATGTACCGAATGGGCTCATCAGTCGGTGCTTGTCGTTTTAAATAATGTAATGTGCATAGCCCTGTTATACCTCCACCTACAACTACTACTGTTTTCATAAAGACACTCCTAACCGTTCATTCTATCTGCCTCTCTAGTATAAACGTTTTTTAGCAAAAGTACTGTGAGTTCTATTACAAAATTAGTACAACCGCGAAATAACAAAAGGGAATTTCCATATTCAGAAATTTCCCTTTGTTATTTCTTATTTAATAGTAACTAATCAAACGATTGCATTTGATGCATTGCTGAGTTACGCCACTTAGCTGCTTCTTTTCTATTTTTAGGAACATCAATTCCTAGCTCATAGATGCTGGCAATGTTCAGCTTTGCTTGATAATCACCGAGTAACGCGGCTCTTTTATAATAGTAGAGAGCTTTTTTTCCGTTTCGAATAACACCTAAGCCATTTTCATATAAAAAGCCAAGGTTATAAATTGAATCGATATGGTGTGTTTCAGCTGCTTTTTCAAACCACTCTAAAGCAAGCTCACTATCTTTTTCTTGTCCAAATAGTCCATCTAAGTAAACTGTACCTACTCTATACTGAGCATCCTCATAGCCGCCCTTTGCTGATTCTAAATAGTAGTGGAAGGCCCTCTCTTCATCAGGCTCCATGCCGATTCCCTGCTCATACATGATTCCTAGGGTAAACATTGCTTCTACTACATTCTGGGAAGCTGCCTTTTCAAACCAAACTAATGCTTCTTGGGCATTAACTTCAACACCCTCACCATTTAAATACATATCAGCTAAATTATTGGCACTATCAGCATGACCCCTTTTAGCCGCTCTTTCATAATATAAAAAGGCCTTTTCATAGTTTTCCTCTATCCCTAGTCCTTCAAAATAGCAATTTCCCAACTCATACATTGCAGTCGTATTTTCTAAAATGGCAGCTTCCTTCAGCCAATGTACTGAATCACTATATTTATCCATCATCCGGTAAATAAAAGCAATTTCTAGCATGGCTTCGTTATCTCCATCTAAAGCAAGGTTAAATAACTTTAGTGCCTCTTCAACTTCTTCAGAATCATATAAATCTATTTGGTCATATAGTAATTTTTCAAACAATTCACGGTCATAAAGCATTGGATTCTTCACCTTTTACAAAGTTATTTTAAGAATTGTGATTACGATTACTTTTCTTTAAAATACTCGACTAGATATTCTTTAAATTGTACGGCGGCCGGGGATAGATAACGTCCACCCGCCCAAGAAACGCCAATCTTTCGTTCACAAATCGGCTCACTTACTCGAATTTTACAGACATTGTATTCATTTAATCCTTTAATGTTTGGAATAAGAGAAACACCAAGTCCCGCGCCAACGAATCCCGCAACGGTATGCATTTCTTCTCCAGCAAACGTCATATTTGTTGTAATTCCAGCTTCCTTAAATAATTTATCGACAATTTGACGCAAAGCATTACCTCGTTTTATCGAAATAAATGGTTCATCCTTAATTTCTTCTAACTTGATGGTTTCTCGATTTGCAAAACGATGGTTTTTCGGAACAATGACAAATAACTCCTCGCTCCACAGTTCAATCCACTCAATATCAATCACTTTTGACTCAATTCGTTGGGATAGACATAAATCTACCTGACCTTCCTCTAGCCATTTTAAGAGGTTATATGAAGCAGCTTGAGTTAATGTGAATTTCATATTCGGATATTTTTCTGGAACATGTGCCATTAATTCAGGCACTACTTCCATCCCAAGGGTATGAATAAAACCGAAAGCCACATCTCCATATCCAGGCATTACGAGACCGCCAATTTCAACCTTTGCTTTTTCAAATTCTTTTAATATTGTATCTACACTAGTTAAAAAGAGCTTGCCGTAACGGTTTAAACTAATTGAACGACCTTGTCTATCAAACAAT
Source organism: Ureibacillus chungkukjangi (assembly GCF_044795995.1). Classification (NCBI taxonomy): domain Bacteria; kingdom Bacillati; phylum Bacillota; class Bacilli; order Caryophanales; family Caryophanaceae; genus Ureibacillus; species Ureibacillus chungkukjangi. The sequence goes on from NZ_CP085009.1 coordinate 3,495,100, forward strand.
GGAACACCAATTTCTTGTTCAATGTTAGAAATCGACTTACTAAGGGCTGGCTGCGAAATATTTAATTGTTCTGCTGCATGTGTCATATGCTGCATCTCTGCAACGGTTTTAAAATACTCAAGCTGCTGAATTTCCATTTTATACCTCTCTTCAATTGATAACTATTTGGAATGATAATGATAAAAACAATAAATTGTACTTATGTATTGTTAACACTATAATAAGCTTAGACATAAAGTTTGCATATCAAATTTTAAATAAAAAAACAACAGTTTATATAAAAAGTTCGAATGTTTGTCACAACTAATCAATTAAAGGAGTCAATTTAAAATGAAAATCATTCCTCCAAAACCATTTATGATTGAAAAAGGTAATCGTGCCGTTCTTTTACTTCATGGTTTTACTGGAAACACAAACGATGTTAAGCGTTTAGGTAGATATTTAGCTGAACGTAACTATACAGTACATGCACCGTTATATAAAGGTCATGGTGGTGACCCAGTGACACTTATTCAAACGAATCCAATTGAATGGTGGAACAGTGTACTAGAAGGTTATGACGAGCTAAAAAATAGAGGTTATGATGAAATCGCAGTTGCAGGTGTTTCACTTGGTGGTATTTTCTCTTTAAAGCTTGGTGAAGAACGTCCTACAAAAGCAATTGTTGCAATGTCCGCTCCTGCATTAGCAAAAAGTATTGATAGCTTACAAGAACGTATCATCGATTATACGATTAAATATAAAAAATTAGCTGGTACATTTGACGAACAGTCAGATAAACCTCACGAAATTGCTCAAAAATATCATATGCCTGCATTGGAATATTTACAAGGCATGATAAACGAAACTAGTGCAAAGCTTCAAACAATCCAAACGCCAGTTCACATTTTACGTGGACTACGTGATGATGATTATTACTGCGAAAGTGCAGATTTAATATATAATTCCGTAAAATCTCGCATTAAGTCTGTTAAAAGCTTTATCAACTCTGGTCATATTTTAACACTCGACCAAGAAAAAGAGCTTGTATTTGAAGAAATCTATCGTTTCTTTGAAGGACTTAAATGGAATGAAGAGAAAATGAAAATTTCTCAAATATCTTGATATAAAATTTGAGAAACCTGGTTATATTATTATTGTATCCCCTAGCAAATTTTTGTGGTAACCCAAAACCGCAAATTCCCCAATTTGCTATATAATATATGTCCAAGTGACATACATCCCTTTAAAACAAGCTACGTTTAAGATTCCCCGTCTTAAACAAGGTAGCTTGTTTTTTTATTTTTATTTTCTATAAAACTAATTCGTTTCCCTTTTCAATCGTTCCTATTAAATCCGCTCTTTTAAGATTTGTCTCCATTAATTTTCCCATAAACTCCGCCTCCACCAACTGTAATTCCTAATTTACCGGATCTCGCTAATTCAATCCTATCGGCTAATTTCTCTGGAATCACTTCTGTTAAATCTTTAACTGAGGCTTCGTGCAATATATTCATCTCCGTACCAAAGACATCTAACAGCTTCGATATGGTTTTGGGGCCAATCCCGGGAATAAAATCCAGTGGCACTTGATGGATATAAGGTGGTCTTTCTACTTCCTGTAAAGGGGCATCCGATAATTCAGCAATCCTTTTCGCCACCCCTTTAGTCAAATGCTCTTTCCCACAATAAGGACATCGGGTATGCCCTGCTTCTAGAATTTGTTCCCCGCAATCTGCACAAACCGTCTCATGATACTTTCCAAGAAGTGGGTTCAAGCCATAATTTGCGATAATTTTTCTCCCAGCCTTTTGATGGAGTGCTTTTTTCAACTCTTCAAAATTGGCATCTGCTACACTAATTTTTTGATATTCCCGTGCAAGCTTACCTAATGAGTGCGCATCTGAATTCGTTACAAAAGTATAGGTGGCTAGCTCGCTCATGCCCTTCACCATATAAGTATCTGAACTTAAGCCAAGCTCAATGGCATCGATTAAATCAGGATTAAATACCTCACTCAAACTTTTCTTTACACCCTTCCCATAAAGACTTTTAAACGGAGTGAATACATGGGCAGGAATGAATAATCCATCTAAATCATTAACCTTTTGCTGCAGTGTCTTCCCATCACAATAAATTCGCTGTGAGCTTAGATGAATATTTTTTTGCTGCTTACTCATCCATTGTGAAAATTCTCGCATCCTTTCAATAGATGGCAAATAAGCAAGAACATGAATTGGTCCATGGCAATTTTCATCATAAATTTCAATTTCAGAGCCTAGAATTAGTGTTGTATTTTCGTATCGCACTCCACCTTCTGTAAGCTCCCTCGCTTTCCCATCTTGAACTAGCTGCTCAAGTTCCTCAATGACCTCAGGAGATTGACAATCTATGATACCGATTAAGTCTAACCCTTTTCTTGAAGTAGCTGTTTCTAATATATTTTTTAACGTTAAATTGTTGCTTCCTGTTATTTTAACCGCTCTTCCCTTTTCAGTACGGCCAATATGTATATGTAAATCTGCGTAAATTTCCTTTAGCATTTCCTGCACTTCCTTAAAAAGATTTCTTAAATATAGAATACCCAAACCTACAGGATTTCTTCCTTAAGATGATTATCAATTTCATAAATATCTTTCATTAGACCGAGGCTTTGTTTTCTACTATAATATCAACATAGTAAATTTTCTAAATATTCAATTTTATAGGAGGGTCATCTATGGCAAACTACGCTCAGGTATTTCTAGGAACTGCTTTTACTAGCAAGAGCTTTTCAGAGGTAACTATTTTAAAAGATTTTCTCTACTGCATTAGTGGAGACGGAATCATTGAACAATTGTTCTCCCCTCTTGATGAACAATATGAGGCTATACTGAAGGAATACGAAGGAAAAGGAAACTTCCGCCGCTTATCAAATGACGAGTATATATTGCCTGGATTTATAGATTTACATGTCCATGCTCCTCAATGGGCTCAAGCTGGTACTGCCCTTGACCTTCCACTTGAAGATTGGTTGAATGCTTATACCTTCCCAGTTGAAGCTAAGTTCTCTGATATCGACTTTGCACAAGCTGTTTATGAGGATTTAGTCAAAACACTACTTGCAAACGGAACAACGACTGTACTTTATTTTGCCACTGTACATAAACAAGCAAGTCTCCTCTTAGCTAAAATCTGCTCTTTGCTAGGTCAGCGTGGGCTGGTTGGAAAGGTAGTCATGGATAATGACGATCAATGCCCAGACTATTACCGAGACGCCGATACAGCCACAGCACTAAAAGAAACAGAGGAATTTATCATTGAGGTACAACAATTAAACGAACAAACGAAACAAGGTGTCTATCCAGTCGTCACACCTCGCTTTATTCCAAGCTGTACAGATGAAGCTTTACAAGGCTTAGGTGAATTAGCTGCGAAGTATAATACCCATATTCAATCCCATTGTAGTGAAAGCGATTGGCAGCATGGCTATGTGAAGGACCGGTACGATAAAAATGATGCATTTGCCTTGAATGATTTTGGCTTACTACAAGAAAAATCTGTCATGGCTCACTGTAATTTTATAGCTGATGAGGATGCAAAGCTCTTTGCAGAAACCGGTACAGCTGCTGCACATTGTCCAGTTTCGAATGTCTTCTTCTCAAATGGCGTTTTTCCTGCAAAGCATATCCATGAATTAGGAGTGGACATTGGTTTAGGTACAGACGTGTCAGGAGGCTTTTCTCCAAGCCTTTACGATAATATCAGACAAGCTGTGATTGCTTCTAGAATGCTTGAGGAAGGCGTAGATACTACTATTTCTGCTGACAAAAGAGGTGTAGATTCTTCAAGACTCACTACTAATGAGGCCTTCTACCTGGCTACAGCTGGTGGTGGCGAATCCTTAAGCCTACCAATTGGGAAAATTGAAGAAAATTACGCATGGGACGTACAAATCATCAACACCAACCTACAGAATGGAAAGCTTCCTATCTTCAATGATCCATTAGAGGATATATTCCAGAAAATCCTCTATCTTGCCCGCCCAGAAAACATTCGTGAGGTGTGGGTTCAAGGGGAAAAAGTGCATCAAAGGTAGAAAAAATGAGCAGTCTCAGGCTTTAGAGGCTGCTTATTTATTTAATTTTGCAGGGCTGCGTGAAATTCACCCTATCGCTTAGGTGAGGCTACGAGGGCTGGAAAATAACAGGATAATTTCCGTTTAAATCTCAGAATATCCATGTTTTCATTAAAATAAAGGAATTTTTTTCGGTTATATTGCTCGAATCCTTGAATTTTAACGTATTTTGACAAGTTAACAGGAAAATCTCCGCTTATTTCCACTGCTTAAGCACCTACTACACATTAACGGAAATTTCTTCGCTTAAGAATCCATATCCATCTGCATTTTAGGAAATATAAAAAACATGGCAATCCCAATATGAATCGCCATGCTTTACTTAACCTTTTCACTTTTTTCCTTCAAAAGAAAATCCATCTCAACCTGCAATTAGATAATTTCTACAAATAACAGAATCCAAGCTACTAAAAATAATAGACCGCCAATCGGTGTAATAGCTCCTAACTTTTTCACACCAGTTACGGATAGCACATATAGGCTTCCTGAGAAGAAAACTACACCTGCTAACATTAAATACCCTGCCCAGGATAGTAAACCAGAGCTTCCTAAGAGTGCATCCATCGAAAGAATACCCAGTAGAATTAATCCCAAGGCATGATACATCTGATATTGAACAGCTGTATTCCAAATTTGCTCATAGCGTGGCTCAGGGAACTTCTCCTTTAAAGCGTGGGCGCCAAATGCACCAAGTACAACTCCTAAAAAGGCTAAAATTGCACCAATTACTAATAAGACGTTCATATACAAACGCTCCTTTTATGTATTATCAACTTAACTATATAGTTTTCTCCACTTTTATGACAATAATAAACCGCATATAGTCTAAGTTAAATTAGAATATATGCGGCAACATTTATTATTTATTGAATTTGTATTCCTTTTTTTCTCCATTGAGGAACTTTACTTCTAGCTCAAATTCAGTATAGTTATCCTCTAAACCAAAGGCAGTCATTACCTGGTTTAACACTTCCTGGTCTTCAGTAGTTTCATCAAAAGTTAACTGCCCAAGATAAGGTGAAATTTGATTATAAGCTTCATCACCAGATACATCTACTTTATTTGCTTCATCCTCAAATTCAGCAGTAATATTATTTTGAGTGTTCGTATATTCAGCATTGTACGAAACATCGTTTGCATACTCTACATCTAAGTCAAAATGCTCGAAATTATAAGATGTAACTTCCTGTTGCTGTCCTGCATTTTCCTCATTTGTTTGATTTGCATTTTCTGTAGTCGTATCATCTGCATTGTTTGTCGTTGTTTCATTTGTTGGTGTAGGATTTGTTACGACTTCATCCTGGTCAACGTCGTTATCTCCACAACCAGCTAAAACTCCTAATAATAATGGAACTGTTAATAATGCTTTGACTTTCATCTCTATCTACTCCTTCATTATAAGTTTACACTGTATTTTTTCCCCTAAAATTAATAAGTTAACCTTTATTTACAAAGAAAATATAAATGAGTAATATTGTCCAGCTCCTATAAATCTATTTACAACCTAACGAGTTTACGTTATATTTACTTAAACCTAATACTTCAATGCGTTGAAGCGCTAAATTTTAAGTTGATTCTGAATAGTTATACATATATAATTAGAAAACTATTATACATAGAAAGAGGTTTATACATATGAGAGATTTCTTCAGTAAGCTCTTAAATGGGATGAGTATTGCCATCGTTTGTGCGCTTATTCCCAACGCTTTACTTGGCGAAATATTAAAATTAATCATCCCTTCTGTACCCGCACTTCAACATCTATACGATGCAACAGTTATTGTAATGAGTATGCTCCCTCTCTTAACAGGAATCTTGGTAGCAATGCAATTTAAACTAACTCAAATTCAAACGGCAAGTGTCGGAATCGCCACGGTAATAGGAAGTGGATCAATTATAAAAACTGCGGAAGGTTTGTTTACCCTAAATGGCATTGGCGTAACTCTTAACGCAGGTTTAACTGCAGCTCTTGCAGTGTTGTTTGTAAAGCTTGTCGGTGAAAGATTAAAGGAATACTCAATTCTTTTAATTCCCATGTTATCTGTAGTGGTTCCTGGAATGATTGGATATATGATTTTACCTTACGTACAAACTAGTGCTGGATTAATCGGTGAAGTGGTAGCTTACTTAACAGGTCTACAGCCTATCTTAATGGGGGCATTATTGGCAGTGATTTTTGGAGTAGTCATTATCTCGCCAATTTCTACGGTGGGTATTGCCACAGTAATTATGCTTTCAGGGATTGGTTCGGGAGCAGCAAACCTAGGGATTGTAGCAGTTGGTATGGGACTGTTCTTAGCTAGTCTTAAAGCAAATTCCTTAGGTACAGCCTTGGCTCATGTTTTAGGATCACCTAAAATTCAAATGCGAAACTTCTTTATGAAGCCGACCATCGCCATTCCAATGCTAATCACTGCCGCTATCCTTGGAGGGCTTGCAGGGGTATTCAATGTTCAAGGAACCCCTTATAGTGCAGGGTTCGGCTTATCGGGCTTAGTTGGTCCATTAAATTATATTAATTTAGCTGAAGGTGGGTGGACTAGCTCCAACATTGCCATTATGCTAAGTCTGTTCTTTTTCCTTCCACTCATTCTGAATTTGATTTTTATCTATGTGTTCAAAAAGAAACTAAAAGTTATTAAAGATGAAGACTATAAATTAGATTTTGAATGATAAAAGAAACCACAACTCTGTAATTGTAGGAGTTGTGGTTTTTTATACATAGTGGAAGTTGGGGTGCATGCAGCATATAACGGACTGTTTTTTGCTCACTCCACAATCTAAATTCCACAGATATTAAGCCTCTTTTTTCTCGGCAGTCGCCTTGCGTTTTCTTGTTGTTGTCTTCTTCTTTGTTGTTGAAGTTTTATCAAGAGATGCTTGTAATGCAGACATCAAATCTGTCATATCTGAAGGAATCACTGATTCTTTTTCGCTTACTGTTACAGTCAGCTCACCATTTTTCTTCTGCTCGATTAGTTCCAGCAATGCAGTTCGATAATCATCCTGATATTTGTCTGGCTCAAACTTTGCTGTTAATTGATCGATAAGCATGAGAGCTGTATCAAGCTCTTTTTCAGTAATTTTCTCATCACTCGGAATATTGGGTACCTCTTTTGAACTGCGCACTTCATCAGGAAAATGAATGGTTTCCATGATTAACGTTCCATCATATACACGAACTATTGCTAGCTGCTCCTTAGAACGAATCGTAATTTTCGCTACACCAATTTTCCCAGAGTTACTCAATGCCTCACGCAAAAGTGCATATGCTTTTCCCCCACCAGTGTCTGGTGCAAGAAAATAACTACGCTCGAAATAGATTGGGTCTATCTCCTCTAGCTTTACAAACTCTATAATTTCTACTGCTTTGTCTTCATTTTCTTTGCGCAAATCTTCAAGTTCCTCGTCATCTAACACAACAAATTTGTTTTTGGAGTACTCATACGCCTTTACTATATCTTCACTCTTTACTTCCTGCTCACATATCGGACAAACCTTTTGATAATTGATGGGGCTGTTACATTCTTTATGGAGCTGACGCAACTTGATATCTTTATTTTCAGTAGCGGTATGTAGCTTTACCGGTATATTGACAAGCCCAAAGCTAATACTACCCTTCCAAACTGTATGCAAACTTCTTCACCTACTTTTTTCTTATTATGATGAATACTGCTGTTAACTATGTATAACCATCTAAATTAGTTAAAAACTAAATCAAAAACGAGGTTTACTAAATGAAACCGATGCTCTTAACTTCAGCTGAATCTGTTCCAACTAGCAAGGATTGGATTTACGAGACAAAATATGATGGTTTTCGATGTATTTTAAAATGGGACATAGCTGGAGTAACTTTAATAAGCCGAAATGATAAAGAATTAACCGAATACTTCCCTGAAATCGTTCAGTTTTGCGAAGAGATAGCTCACAAATTCTCTTCCTATTTACCGCTCATTTTAGATGGCGAAATAGTTTTTCTGCAAAATGACTATAAAAGTGATTTTTCGATTGTTCAATCTCGAGGTAGAATGCGTACTAAAAAAACGATTATGGAATCCAGTGAAAAATTCTCCTGCTCATTTATAGCCTTTGACTTACTCCAAATTTCAGGAGAGGATTTCACCCAAAATCCCCTCTTAATGAGAAAACAAAAGCTACAGACATTATTTGAAGCTGTAGAACTTCCTCTTTCTCCTTCCTTCAGGAATAGAGGACAGCTCCAACTAATGGAGGTATTTAAGGATAGTGCTATTCTCTGGGATAAACTTAAAGACTGGAATGGCGAAGGAATGATAGCGAAGAAAACGAACAGTCCCTGGGAAAGCGGGAAACGGACAAACCTTTGGATAAAGGTAAAAAATTGGCGAATCGTAACCATCATCTTAACGCTTTTCGATCAATCGAACGGATACTTTAATGGAGCAGTTTTTCAGGATGAAGAATTAGTTGAAGTAACTACTTTTCGTCATGGCCTTTCCGACGATGAGCTGCAAACACTCGCTACATTTTTTCAAACAAAGGGAACAAAAGCATCCGCAACAGCATGGGTACTTCCCCCATCTATTTGCGTTGATGTAGCTTGTATTGATTTCGACGGTAAAAAGCTACGTGAGCCACGTTTTGAAGCCTTTCGATTTGACGTATCCCCATTTGAGGTGACCTGGAAAAGGATGCTGCGAGGGCTCAATCCCATTCCTGAATCAGTTGCTATTACCCATCCAGATAAACCTATTTGGCCAGCAGTTGGTTTAGTTAAGGATGATTATATTCTGTACCTTCAGGAGGTAGCACCTTTCTTTTTGCCGTTCTTGGAAAATCGATTATTAACATCGATTCGATATCCACATGGGGTACCTGGGGAGAGCTTTTACCAAAAAAACGCACCTGATTATACGCCTAGCTTTATCAAAACAAGTGTTGAAGAAGACATTGAATATATTGTTTGTAATGATTTGAAGACATTATTGTGGCTTGGCAATCAACTAGCCATCGAATTTCATATCCCATTTAAAACAGTCGATACAATGAAGCCAACAGAAATCGTTTTTGACTTAGATCCTCCTTCTGTTGATGATTTCGCTTTAGCGATTGAAGCTGCACTGAGCATGAAGGCAATATTTGATAAATTTAATTTGCACTCGTTTGTTAAAACGTCTGGAGGGAAAGGCCTACAGATTTATATCCCACTTCCTAAGAATCGATTTACCTTTGATGAAACACGGATTTTCACAGAGTTTGTGTGCCGTTTTCTCGTAGAACAAAATCCAAGAGCCTTTACCATCGAGCGAATGAAGAAAAATCGGGGGAACCGGCTGTATTTAGATTACGTTCAGCATGCAGAGGGGAAAACAATTGTGAGTCCCTATTCCCCAAGAGGAAATGAATCGGGTTTAATAGCAACACCTTTAGAATGGCACGAAGTAAATAGCAGTTTAACACCCAAGCTTTTTACTATCCCAACTGTTTTGGAGCGGATTAAAAATAAGGGGGATTTATTCGGTGATTTCTACAAAATAGGTGAAATCCAACCATTTGAAGCTGTACTTACAACCTTAAAAGAGCTATTGAAAAAGAAATAATTTCTAGGATGAAGGACTTCCTAAGTTGTGAACCCTTCATCCTTCTGAAGTTTTAGCTACAGTGTATACTCTTCCCTCTACCGCTCGTTTCTTTCCTTTAAAGTATTGAGCACATAAGAGAATGACGATTACTAAATCAATGGCATCCCCACCATAATACATCAGCATTCCACCGAGCTGTGCATCCGTTGCTTCAACTCCAAGCGGAGGATTGGCATAAATCCATTTTGACAATATGCTGTGTGCAGCCATTGCTAGTATCAGCACAATCGCCCTTAACTGGAAGCTCGTCCGATGTGGTGTTACTTCGATGTAGATCATAGACAGGGTAAATACATAGCCCGCTAAGAAGACATGGACGTGAACAAAAACATGCAACAGATTTGATGATTGCATTGAGTGATATAAATCGGTTGTGTAAAGAATCCATAGACCTCCAGCATTAAGTATACTCGCAATAATTGGGTGGGTAATCCACCGCACATAGAAGCTTTTTAACACCTTGCTCAAAATCCTTCCCCATGTTACCGGGACACTTCTTAATAAGAGTGACATCGGTGCAGAAAGAACGAGTAAAAGCGGCCCTAGCATACCTAGTAGAAGATGTGTCATCATGTGTGCTTGAAAGCTTGCATGGGCTCGTTCAGCAATTGGTCCTGCAATGCCTAAAAAGACAGCAGCAATTCCAATTATCCAAAATACACAGCGAATCATTGGCCATTCCTTATATTTTTTATTTGTCCCATAAACCAAAACTAAATAACCGACAATCAATACTATCAGCAAAATATACAGCAGGATATCAAGAAATCCATTGCCATGATTATGATGATGCATTAAGCTTCACCTTCATTTTTCTTATGATTCGGGGATTTTTTCTGCATTACAAGTACGATACCAATAATAATCATGCAAGCTGCTATCACATTCCATACAATATCATAGTAAATTACATCAACATCATACCGAATTTGGTGTAGACGCATCAGTTTATGCTGAATGATTCCGTCATACAGCTGAAAAACACCAGCACCTAAAATTGCTGCTCCAACCCATCGTTTAACATTCCACACCTTTCTTCTCCGAATATCTGCAAGCATGAAAAGACCTACAACAGTGGCAAACCAGCTGAATGCATGAAAAATCCCATCCGAAATAAGTCCGATACTCGTTGTTGATTTATCATAAAAGTGATGCCAATGTAAAAGCTGGTGGAAGACTACTTCATCTATAAACGCAACTAACCCTAATCCAAACAAAACTCCTGACCAAATATTGAACGGTTCATCGTTACTATTTTTTCTCTTTTCCAATCCATTCACCCTCATGTTAATTATTGCTACTGTTGTCATATTACCCAGTTATGGTAAAAGCTAAAAGCTCCAAATATATAATAAAAAGAAGATACCTATACTTTCAGGTACCTTCTTGTCACTAACCATTAATGGTGATGATGGTGGTGACCACTTTCATGGTCATTTTTACAAAGTATCGAGTTTTCATGAGCGTGCTCAGAATCCTCCATTTGGACCGTAATATGGCCGATACCAAGATGGAGTAAATCATGCTCAATTGAGTTTAATAGCTTTTGACATTCTTGTATTGTCATGTTTCTTGAAACTACCGCATGACAGGAAAGTGCATTTTGGCCACTTGTAATGCTCCAAACATGTAAATCATGAATATTAAGAATGCCTTCTTTACCTTCAAAGACCTTAATAATTTCATCGATTTGGATATTGCTTGGTGCTCCCTCCATTAATACATGGATAGAATCCTTTGTAACACGAATTCCGCTAACAGCGACTAAAAGGGCAACAATGATACTTGCTAGTGGATCTGCCCAGCCCCAGCCAAAGAACATTATAAGAAGGGCAGCTACAATCGCTCCCACTGAACCTAGCATATCCCCAATTACATGTAAAAAAGCTGCTCGAAGATTTAAATTTTCTTTTGTATCTGCACCACGTAGTAAAATCCATGCAACAAGGATATTCACGAGTAACCCTATAATCGCAATGACTAGCATACCTGAGGATGTGATTTCTTGTGGATTTGTAAAGCGCTCTATTGCCTCAGAGCAAATAAAAACAGCCACAAGAATTAAGGTAACCCCATTAAATACTGCTGCTAAAATTTCAAAACGTTTGTAGCCAAAGGTTTTACTATAGCTTGCTGTCTTTTCTCCAAATTTAAAGGCAAGAACTCCAACCCCTAAAGAAACGGCATCACTTAACATGTGACCTGCGTCTGACAATAACGCAAGACTATTTGTTAGGAGCCCTCCAATAACCTCAACAACCATAAAGGAAGCAATTATAAAGAAAGCAATTGTTAAAGTTTTTTTGTTCGCTCCATGCGTATGATTATGATGTGCGTGATCATGTCCGTGTCCCATTTAAGCGCCTCCCTTCATATTGTATATTAGTATATGCGCATATAGTAATATATGTTATCATTTAACGGTTTAGCTTTAACTATGCTTTGAGTGCTCAATCGTTTGTTTAAGCATATGCATTACGTGTTCGTCATCATAAGAGTAAAAAAGAGAAGTACCCTCTCTTCTGTATTTGACCAAGCGTAAATTTTTCAAAAAACGAAGCTGATGTGAAACTGTTGATTGTCTTAATTCAAGAGCCTCTGCGATTTCATTTACCGAATGTTCTTTATGAAATAACAAATTTAAAATACGAATTCGAGTTGGATCACTTAACGCTTTAAATGTTTGGGACACAAGAAATAATGTTTCTTCATCTAAGTCATGTGGATGTTGATTTAGTTGCTCTTCCAACACAGCCCCTCCTTATATATATGATTATATATTCATATATGAATATATTATGTGAAATAGTACTCGTTGTCTATCAATTTATGTAAAATCCTGTGAATTACCTTTACAGCATTTCATACATAAACAATCGAGTAGAGGGAGAATAAATTCTCGCCCCTCTCACAACACCGTACGTACGGGTCTCGTATACGGCGTTTCAATTTATATTACAGTGTGTATTTCTAAGTAACGTTCAAGAGCAGAGGGTATTCCCCTGTGTTCTAGTCTTTTATTAGAGATTGCTCTTTGAACAACTTTCGATAATCCGATGAATCGATAACCTTTCCTACAGAATGTTAAGCCTTTGGCTTCTTCTTCGGGTATCCCTAATTGGATTAGCGACCGAATCTGTTTACTTGGTACCTTCCATTGTTTCCAAATAATTACCCTTATTCTTGAGCGTAGTTTCATATCAATTTCACGCATAGCCGTTTTCATGTTTGCAGTTCTAAAGTAATTTACCCAACCAAATATTACTTGTTTTAGTTTCAATATTCGGTAGTCTAACGGAATGCTCCAGTTTCGCTTAGTTAGTTGCCGAAGTTTCCTTTTAAATTTCTGTACTGAGATTGGATGTGGTCGAACTTGATATTTCTTGTATTTTGAATCGTAATAATATCCAAACCCCAAGAATTTCAAATCTTTTGGACGAGCGATTTTACTCTTTTCTGCATTGACTATCAACCCTAATTTTTTCTCTATAAACTTCACGACTGATTCTATCACTCGATTTGCAGATTTCTCGCTCTTTACAAAGATAAGGGCGTCATCCGCATATCTCACGAATTGAAGCCCTCTACTTTCTAGTTCCTTGTCCAGTTCATTCAACATTATGTTACTTAACAGTGGGCTGAGGTTTCCTCCTTGCGGAGTTCCAATTGGTGTTTCTTCATATTTACCCTTTACCATGACCCCACTGACCAAGTATTTTCTTATTAAAGAAATGACATCTCCATCATCGATTGTATTGGATATAATTCGTATTAGTTTATCATGGTTGACTGTGTCGAAAAATCTTTCAAGGTCAATGTCCACTATCCAATCGTGTCCATCATTCAGAAATTCAAGGCTTTTTATAATTGCCATCTCACAACTTCTATTTGGTCTGAAACCGTAACTGTATTCACTAAACTCTTTTTCAAATATCGGACTGAGTACTTGATGAATTGCCTGTTGAACGACCCTATCCACTACTGTTGGTATTCCCAGTTTGCGCATCTTACCATTTTCTTTTGGAATCTCCACTCGTAAGGCAGCTTGTGGTTGGTATTTTCTAGTTCTGATGCGCTGACGTAGCTCATCCTTGTTTTCTTTCAGATACTGTTTAAGTTCATCGACCGTTATTCCATCGACCCCACTTGCACCTTTATTTCTAAAGACACGTAAGTAGGCTTCATTCATATTTCGATTGCTTAGAATCTTTTCTAATAGTTGCACACTCGTTTCTCCTTTCCTCTCACGTAGTAAGTAATATCTCCATTTTGGCTATCATTTGAGATACGCTCATACTTTCACCATTAACACATTCGGAGTCCGTCACTTACGCATTTGTGGTGTTGAAACACTATAAATTGTTCTGCCCTTCATGACCAAAGGTCATTACTATGGCTTCTGCTGACTTCTTACGACTAACCTTTTTCGACTGTACTTTTAGTACATCCGCAAGACCTCCCAGGGTAAGACAACTATCTTTCCTCTTTTACTCGCCTGATTTACCCTACAAAGTTACGCACATCTTTTGGACTTTAGCTTGTCGTGGAGCCTTATCCCTTTATAGAGCCTTGGTATCAGATTTCTGTTCGTCGAGCCAAGATTTTATTCCACGCTTCCTCTAGCCCTTACCTCACGATAAGTACCTTGCGCTTCCTTAGTGGTTGGTCGATGTGTACCCCCACAGCGGACTTTCACCACCTAGATAGTTGCCATGCCTGGCACACCCAAAAAAGCTGACATAACAAAAGTATGCCAGCTTCCTTTTTAATTAATAATATCTGAAGCTAGTGCCGTTTTCATAAACTTTATGGGCTAGTTGGATTGTTGATACAGCTAGCTCTGCATAGGTTACTGCTTTTTTCGGATAAAATAATCCATTTTCGGCTGGAAGAATATCAAGTGCTTCTGCTAATGCAACATAACCAGTGTTAGCTACATCCTTTGCATCCTTAATACCCTTAAGCTGATAAATTTCACTATGCTTTGCGGCTTGATTAAGACCAAGTGCTTTTATATACCATACTGCCAGTTCTTCACGAGTAATGTTAGCAGACGAGTTAAACTCAGGCTTTTCCGTGTCTAGAATACCCAACGAAACAGCGCGTTCAACTATCTGATAATATGGGTTGTCCGGAGAGATATCCTCGAATGATTGATGACCTTCCTCCTCTTGTGGGTAAGCCCCCTCATAGAAATATGAAATTGATTTTATAAGTACCTTTAATGCTTCTCCCTTTTTAACAGTCGTTTCTGCATTAAACTTACTATCCTTAACCTCTAATATATTATTTTGAATAAGGTAATTTAACTCTTCTTCTGCTGTATTATGAGAAACAATTGGATACTCTTTTACACCATAAGGACTTGTCCACTTTCCACTTTTTGCATCTAGGAATGTAGATGACTTCTCATTAAAGATAGGCGTATATACTAAGGAATAGTGTTTCGTTTCAGCTTTATAGTTTTCTTTTACATATGCAAGCTTCAAACTTAGTGCTTCGTTAAAAATTTTTTCTGCTGCTTCTTTCGTTAAAACATCCTCAGTTGTTGGCCATTCTTCAACCTCTAATTTATTCACAAATAGACTATTTAAAGACCCATCAAAATTGATTGCTACACTAATTTCGTTGCCAGATACAACAAGCCCATTAACGATGCGTGGGAATGAAAAATTATAGACGCCGTATTCATCATCAGTAGATGGCTCAGAAATAGGTTTAATATATTCATGTAAAGAGGAAGGTACCCATTCTTTTAAATGATTAATGGCTTGTGTCAGCGCTTCATCACTTGTTAACTTTTTGTCGGTGCTTGGATCCTCACCCACTTCTCTTAACACTTCATTTTTAACGCTATAATAATGGACGAGTTCTCCTGTTTGCTTATCTAGCTCGATGCTTGTCCCATACCCACCATTTCGATATTCATAGGAGTAAGAAATACTGATTATTTCTTTTCCCTCCCTAGTAGTACTTTCTTCAATACTATCTAGCCTTAACTTAATCTTATCCGAATCAATCGTTAACAATTTTTGAGCTATTTCCTTTGCATCTTCAATCGTGATTCCCTCTTGTCTTGGCTTTAACGGCTGCTGTACCAATTTTTCTACTTTAGGGTTTTGTGGAAGAGTCTCTGAGAAACCATTGTTCGTTAACCATTGTCCAGTTAGAGCATTAACGCCTGAATGCTGTGTTACTGGTGTATACACTAGCTGTACATTATTTTTATCTGTACGGTAGTCATAGTTTACTTGATACTGTAATTGTAAATTTAAGTTGTCTTTAATTTTACTGATTACGTCCTTCTCATTTACAAGCTTATCTTTTTTATCGAAGGTATTTTTCCCATTACCTGATGCTGAATATTGATAATATTGAACAATATCCCCATTACCAAGTACAGCTACCTCCATTTTTTGATCAGCAATTTCAACATTCTCTTCTGTATTGGTGAATGTGAAATAATATTGGATTGGCTCTGTTAGTAATTGATTTGAATAATAGTAATAATACTCGTCATTGTTTTTATCTAGCTTATACTGTTTTCCATTTGCAAACTTTTTAACAAAATCCTCAGCTAATTTTTGAGCATCTTCTTTTGTTACCTTTGCTGGAAAAAGTGCACCTTTTTTGTCTGTCGGTTCAAAATGGAAGCTCTCTAATTCAAGATTATCTCCTCTAAATGTAGCACTGCCGTAAATTTCCTTACCCTGAACTAATTTCGAAAAGCTTAAATCATAGCGTATCGTTTCATCTTCTGGGTAATAATGAGCAGTACTCAAGTAGAAATCATTTAATGTTAAAGAGTCAAACTTTTTCGGGAATAGCTCTTTAAATCTTTTTACTACCTCATTTTTTGTTACAATATTATCTGTAGAGGCTACCTGTATCTGTAGGTTTTTTGCGGTTGGTTGTTCTACTGTTTCTGCCCCAACTGCAGTCACCATTCCAAAAGACATTGCCAACGTCATAATAGGGATTCCAATTTTATTTAACTTTACCAAAATATACCTCCTGATTCGTTATACCAAATATTGTAATACAATTGTCATAGATTAAAAATAGGAATTTATATTTATCTTATTCTATCTTCATAGTAAGATTATTTTTTTTCGCGTAAAAAAAGGGCAGTTCACTTTTACTGCCCTTTTAGATATTTCATATATTTTTTATTTATAATTACAGGATTAGATTAATGCTTCACTACGTTGAAATTCTCACCGATTAACAGCCAGTTTTGCGGGAATGGGAAGCCTAACTTCCAATAACTGATGCCTCGCAGGTTTAAACGCTTCATGAGGTTAAACTTTGCTTGTATGGACCTTGCATCCTCAAACCACACTTTATGTGCCCTACCTTCACTATCCACATAGTTAAAATGAGGTGCCTGTGCAGTATAATCATATTCGATGACTGCATTATTAGTTCTTGCGATTTCAATCGCTCTTTGAGGGCTTACCGCCCGAGCATATTGGCCTCCTTGAACAAAGGGAAGTGTCCAATCATAGCCATACAAATTTTGACCCATCATAATTTTATTTGCCGGCATTACTGTTAAGGCATATTGGATAACCTCTTCAACCTGAGGGATTGGTGACACTGCCATTGGTGGTCCACCTGAGTAGCCCCACTCATACGTCATAAGCACTGAGAAGTCAACAATCTCTCCATGAGCTCTATAATCATGGGCCTCATACCATTGACCTGCCTGCTCTTCACTTGTTTTTGGCGCTAGTGCAGTAGAAACAAGGAAATCTTCTCCGTGTAAGTAAGCAACCGCTTTTCTTAGGAAGTTATTATAAGCCTCGCGTTGGTCTCCTGGAAGAAATTCGAAATCAAAGTGAATATCTGATACCCTGCCGATTCGTCTTGCTTCTTCAACGATATTCTCAAGTAATACATCCTGAACAGCCGTGCTTTGTAAAATCGCTCTTCCTAATTCACCACTAAACTGACCATTCTCTAAATTAGACACTACCATCATTAAAGTGACCCCTGCTTCACTTGCTGCTTCCGGGATACCTTCAGTTGGAATCGGGTCAAGGCTGCCGTCTCTTCTTGCTTCAAAGCTAAACGGTGCTAAATACGTTAAATAAGGACCTACACTTCTTGCTTCTGCTAATAATTCCTCACTAACCGAGTCACCCATCGGCTCAATATAAATATTCACTTCTGCGCTTCGTCTTTGCATTGGTGGGATGTATAAGCGCGTACCAACATTTAATGTTGAGTTGACATTGATGCCATTGATTTGAGCTAAGGTGTTAAAATTCAACCCAAAACGTTGTGCAATTGAGTATAACGAATCACCCGGCTGCACCCAATAAAAACTTCCCGTAATCGGAATGACAATTGCTTGCCCAATGACTAAATTCTCTGGGTCTTCTAATTGATTGGCTTGAATGATTCTTTCAGTTGTTGTGTTATATGCTTGTGCGATACCCCAAAGCGATTGTCTAGGCTGGACTACATGGATTTGAATCTCGTTTCCCCCTTTAACGTTCATGGTAATTACACCTAGTATTTTATGTTTCTATTACTTCTTACATAACAGGACTTGATAAAAAATATGAATTTCGGAAAATACACTGATAGCTCCCATCAAATTCAATAAAAAAATCCCTATTCATAGCCAAAGTTATAAATAGGGATACTGATTAGTTCACAATATTATGCTCATAGAGATAGTCGTAAGTGACGTCGACAAAAAGGTATTCGTGCTCGTTTAATGCCATCGAAAAGGTACGAGTAAGCTCACCGGTTTCGATATCACTATAGATACCCGATAAGTTACCTCTTTCCGTATTTCGAATTTTGATAATGTTGAATAAGAAATATGGGCGCCAGCTCCAGTTTTTACCTACCGCACATTCTTCAACGTCCCATTTTCCATTATGGCGAACGATATTTGGGGAAATTTGGAACCCCTCATCATTGCAAATATAGAAACGGAAGGCATAATCCTCTAATAGATTGGCTAGCTGCAGGAGTTTTTCAACATTCTTTCCATCTGGCTTCGTAATTTCCACAGTAGATGTAATCTTTTTACCGAGATTCTTCATTTCCTCAAATTTAACTTCAAGCAATCTTTTTTCAGCTGAAATAAATTGCTTACATTCATTTCTGAAGCGGTCCTTTAAAGTATCTTTAGGAATGAATTGACTGGCTGGCTTTTGCAAATAAACCCCTTTAAAATATCTTGCTCCGCTTTTCCAGGCATGATGTAATTGATAGTCGGTTTGGATATTATCAAACATCAGGGCAGCACCAATTTTTACTGCTAACGATTGAATCGTTGTAAACACATGGTTCTGTGCACCCCAAGCATTATAGTTTAACTGGCTTACATTAATTTTTAATGTTGCTGGTTCAAACATTAAAATCTGATCTAAATTACTCTCAGAACCTATATTATCTAAAGCTATTTTTACTCCATAGGTTTTTATATAGCGAATGGGATGCTGTAGCTGCTCGCTTTCCCCTTTGAACTTATGCTCAGGAATTACTAGATAGATATTAGGTAATAGCTCTTCACCCAGTGTCTCTTTTAGTAATTGGAAATACCCATCACCAAAATCCTCCATTAGCAAATTAGGATTACATGGAAGGTACAATCTGACCTGGTTCTGAGTAACTTCAGCTTTTGCTAAATCGATTGCTTTTTTAACAAGCACCTGCTCCACTTCAGTACGAATTTCTATAGGAATGACTTCATCATATGTAAAGTCAATGATATTAATCGTTTCCCCATCAATTGTGTATTGACCAATTACTTCATATGCAACGATGACATGTTCATCTGCACTATAAATTGGTTCAAATAAAATATCCATTTCGTCTAGTTTATCTAGAAAATCAAGCACATCCATCCACAAAACCCCCATGACTTACTTCTTTTCTTACCTTATTATACACCAATTACCACTTTGGAAAATATCACACAATATGACAATTTAGAAAAAGGATAACACTATACTAATTATATTCTTTGATGACTCATTTCAAAACACTCGTCAAAATATTACAGAAGAATATTCTTTTCCAAATGTAGGAAAGCCCACTATTCAATCGAGTAGAGGGAGAATAAATTCTCGCCCCTCTCACAACACCGTACGTACGGGTCTCGTATACGGCGTTTCAATTTATATTACAGTGTGTATTTCTAAGTAACGTTCAAGAGCAGAGGGTATTCCCCTGTGTTCTAGTCTTTTATTAGAGATTGCTCTTTGAACAACTTTCGATAATCCGATGAATCGATAACCTTTCCTACAGAATGTTAAGCCTTTGGCTTCTTCTTCGGGTATCCCTAATTGGATTAGCGACCGAATCTGTTTACTTGGTACCTTCCATTGTTTCCAAATAATTACCCTTATTCTTGAGCGTAGTTTCATATCAATTTCACGCATAGCCGTTTTCATGTTTGCAGTTCTAAAGTAATTTACCCAACCAAATATTACTTGTTTTAGTTTCAATATTCGGTAGTCTAACGGAATGCTCCAGTTTCGCTTAGTTAGTTGCCGAAGTTTCCTTTTAAATTTCTGTACTGAGATTGGATGTGGTCGAACTTGATATTTCTTGTATTTTGAATCGTAATAATATCCAAACCCCAAGAATTTCAAATCTTTTGGACGAGCGATTTTACTCTTTTCTGCATTGACTATCAACCCTAATTTTTTCTCTATAAACTTCACGACTGATTCTATCACTCGATTTGCAGATTTCTCGCTCTTTACAAAGATAAGGGCGTCATCCGCATATCTCACGAATTGAAGCCCTCTACTTTCTAGTTCCTTGTCCAGTTCATTCAACATTATGTTACTTAACAGTGGGCTGAGGTTTCCTCCTTGCGGAGTTCCAATTGGTGTTTCTTCATATTTACCCTTTACCATGACCCCACTGACCAAGTATTTTCTTATTAAAGAAATGACATCTCCATCATCGATTGTATTGGATATAATTCGTATTAGTTTATCATGGTTGACTGTGTCGAAAAATCTTTCAAGGTCAATGTCCACTATCCAATCGTGTCCATCATTCAGAAATTCAAGGCTTTTTATAATTGCCATCTCACAACTTCTATTTGGTCTGAAACCGTAACTGTATTCACTAAACTCTTTTTCAAATATCGGACTGAGTACTTGATGAATTGCCTGTTGAACGACCCTATCCACTACTGTTGGTATTCCCAGTTTGCGCATCTTACCATTTTCTTTTGGAATCTCCACTCGTAAGGCAGCTTGTGGTTGGTATTTTCTAGTTCTGATGCGCTGACGTAGCTCATCCTTGTTTTCTTTCAGATACTGTTTAAGTTCATCGACCGTTATTCCATCGACCCCACTTGCACCTTTATTTCTAAAGACACGTAAGTAGGCTTCATTCATATTTCGATTGCTTAGAATCTTTTCTAATAGTTGCACACTCGTTTCTCCTTTCCTCTCACGTAGTAAGTAATATCTCCATTTTGGCTATCATTTGAGATACGCTCATACTTTCACCATTAACACATTCGGAGTCCGTCACTTACGCATTTGTGGTGTTGAAACACTATAAATTGTTCTGCCCTTCATGACCAAAGGTCATTACTATGGCTTCTGCTGACTTCTTACGACTAACCTTTTTCGACTGTACTTTTAGTACATCCGCAAGACCTCCCAGGGTAAGACAACTATCTTTCCTCTTTTACTCGCCTGATTTACCCTACAAAGTTACGCACATCTTTTGGACTTTAGCTTGTCGTGGAGCCTTATCCCTTTATAGAGCCTTGGTATCAGATTTCTGTTCGTCGAGCCAAGATTTTATTCCACGCTTCCTCTAGCCCTTACCTCACGATAAGTACCTTGCGCTTCCTTAGTGGTTGGTCGATGTGTACCCCCACAGCGGACTTTCACCACCTAGATAGTTGCCATGCCTGGCACACACGCAAAAAAAGGTCATTCCACCTTCGGAATGACCCTTCTTTATATTAAGTACACAGTGATAGGTGTAATATATAACGATTTTATTTATTTAATGTTGCATTTGTTGGTGCATTTTTTCCATTATTTTCTGGAGCAGCTGTCGTTGTTTTACTATCAGGACTTACTGCTCGTTTTAAGAATAAAGATAGAACTAATGCGACAACTGTAATACCTGTTGCGATTAAGAATGAATATTGAATACCATCAAGTAATGATTGCTGCATAATTTCAGCTTTCATAGTGGCGATTTGCTCTTCTGACATTGGACCAGTTGCATTCGCTTGTGCTTGTGCAGCTAATTCTTCTCCAGTAGCTGTTGTTCTTTTGTTCATAATTGCGATTAATAATGCAGTACCGATTGATCCAGCAACCTGTTGAATCGTGTTGTTAGACGCTGTACCATGTGGATTTAAACGTGCTGGTAATGAATTTAAACCGTTTGTCATAATTGGCATCATAACCATTGAGATCCCAACCATGCGAAGTGTGTAAATCATAATAATGTAGAGATAAGATGAATCCAAATCTAAAAAATGCAAGTAATACGTTGCAACAGTTGTAATTGCTAAACCAGTAATAGCTAAAATTTTCGGTCCAACTTTATCAAATAAACGACCTGTAATTGGTGACATGATTGCCATTACTAGGGCACCTGGCAACATCATTAAACCTGATTCAAATGGGTCGATTCCACGAACACTTTGTACATAAGCAGGAGTTAAAATCATACCGCCCATCATCGCCATCGAAAGTACGGCACTAATGATAGAAGACAAAGCATATAAAGGTGATTTGAAAATTTCCATACTTAAAACTGGAGTTTCTAATTTAAGCTGACGCAGAACAAATAGTACAACACCAATAACCCCAACGATAATTGTAGTTAGAACGATTGGATCAGTCCATCCATCATTTCCTGCATTACTGAATCCATAAAGAATTCCACCAAAACCAATTGTTGAAAGTACTAGTGAGAAGTAGTCTAATGAAACTTTTCTATTTGGAAGTACATTTTCTAATTTCCAAATACTGAATAATAAGCTTAGTACTGCAATAGGTAAAATCATTTCAAAAAGAACGCGCCAATCGTAATTCTCAACTATCCAACCAGATAGTGTTGGGCCGATTGCAGGCGCAGCAATCATTACTAATCCGAACATCCCCATCGCTGCTCCGCGTTTTTCAACAGGGAAACTGATTAACATAACGTTCATTAAGATTGGAGCCATTACAGATGACCCTACTGCTTGAATCATACGACCAGTTAATAATACTGGGAAACTTGGAGCAATTGCTGCAACTAATGTCCCCACAACGAAAATCGACATCGCAATGATAAATAGCGGTCTCGTTTTAAAACGAGTAATTAAAAATGCAGAGGCAGGAATCAATACCCCACTCACTAACATATAACCTGTTGCTAACCACTGAACCGTTGAATAGGTTACACCTAAATCCGTCATGATCGTTGGAAGTGCAACATTTAATAAAGTATTATTTAAAAACGCAACAAAGGCGCCCACAAATAGAACCGCTATCATTAAATAGGGGGGCTTTTCCAATGTTTTAAAGTCATTGTTCATATATATATTTTCACTCTCTCTCTTTTATCATTTCATCCCTCGAAATATATTTTATACCTGCAGTCTATTTTTTTCAACAAAAAAATAATTATCGTCCAAAAAGTTGAAATGAAAGTGTTTTCAAATTATACTTACGGTATAAAATTCGTTATTCAACAGATGATAAGGTGAGGTTATGAACAAAAGAAAACGACAAATCATACATGCAGCACGCCAGCTTTTTTTAGATAAAGGTTTTAATGATACTTCTATTATTGACATTATTTCATCTGCAAATGTATCCAAAGGAACTTTTTATAATCATTTCAGCTCAAAAGTTCAATGCTTGATTGCCATTCTTGAAGAAGCCAGAGAAGAGATTATTACCGCTAGAATAGAGGTAGCTTTAAATACAAGACCAAATGATAAGAATGTATTGCAAATGCAACTCGCATTAGTAGCTCATGTCCACAGAAGACAAAACCTAATTCAAATATTTGAAGCCATATTTAAAAATAATGAGCCTGAATTAAAACAAGTGATTGAAAAGCAGCTAATTCGTGAAGTTGAATGGCTTGCCTCTCGATTTATCGATGTATATGGGGAGCAAATCCGTGAATATTCTTATGAATGTGCTGTACAAGCCTTAGCAATGATTCAGCATTCCTTCCGTATTATTGCAATGGTCACAAAACAATTAGCAACTCCAGAAGACGTTGTAAACAATGTATTAAATCATATTGAAGGTATGCTCGCTCATTTACAAAAAACAAATAGTATATTAATTACCTCTGATATCTTCCATGCTCTTCATGAAAAAGCAGAAGAAACCAAAATAACAAGCAGTATGCTCGTACATCAGTTAGAAGGCTTCACAGAAAAGTTAACACCTGATGATTTAGAAAATGGTGTAGAATATGCAAACTATCTTCTAAAAGAGCTACAAGCAAATTCCGTAAATCTCTATGTAATGGAAGCCATTTTACCCGTTTTCAATAATGCATTTAAGGATACACCTCATGAAGCAGAGGCAAACGAAATTTCTATTGGTATATGGCGTTATCTACAAATAAAGAAAGAGGAAAAGAATTCTCCAATGTAACAACAAAAATTTTGGAGGTATATATGGGATTAAATTTTCGCAAAAGCATTAAAATAGCACCAGGAGTCAGAGTAAATGTCGGTAAGAAAAGTACTTCATTAAGCTTTGGAGGAAATGGCTTACGCTATTCCATAAGCTCAAATGGAAAACGCCGTTCAACCGTTGGGATTCCTGGCTCTGGACTTTCCTACACAACAACAATCGGCGGTAAGAGCAAGCAATACAAATCACAGGCCTACCAGCAGCGTCAGTATTTAAATCAATTGAAAAAACAAGAAAAACAGGAGCTAGCTCGCTTTGAGGTCGATCAATATCAAAACTCTTGTGAAATTTTAAAATCCATTCATATCGAGTCAGATGAGCCTGTAGATTGGCATTACCATGCACAGCGCACTCCCCTTTTTAATATCAATGAAGCTGGACCAAGAGAAAAACAAGCTTTATATCAATTACAAAATTATAAACCTGGGTTTTTCGATAAATTATTTAAGAGCAATAAAAAAGAAGTGCTTGAAAATGCTGTTCTTCAAGCTCGAAAAGAGGATCAGGAAGAATATAACGATTGGGTAAAGCTCACACGCTTAAGCGATCGTGTACTAGCTGGCGATTTAGATGCTTATATGGAAGTTATAGAGGAAATGGATCCCCTAGAAGATTTGCATGAATTCGGAAGCGGCTTTGAAATTGGCTGTAATAACGCCTCTACCCTTTACGTCACTTTCGATGTTTATTCCCAATCCATCATTCCGAAAAACGAGAAGACCCTGACACAGGCCGGGAATTTATCGATAAAGAAGTTAACCAAAACAAAGTATTTCGACCTTCAACAGGATTACGTTTGCAGCTGCACCATCCGTATTGCACGAGATATGTTCGCCCTTCTGCCGGTCCAGACAGTCTATGTCCATGCCTATGATGAACAGCTAAACACCGAAACTGGCCATGTTGAACGCTTTTGCGTCTTATCTGTAAAGTTTGACCGCACCACTCTAGAATCATTAAATATCGGTCTCATCGATCCATCCGACACTTTAAACAACTTCCATCACAATATGAAGTTTCGTAAGACGATGGGGTTTGCTGAGGTTGAGGAGATTGAGTAAGGTTGATTAAATTGAAACATCTGTGTGACTTCTTTTATCGGAGTTGCATGGGTGTTTTTTACTGTAAAAAAGTTGGTTAACTCGAAGGGAGTAAAACTAGGTAGAATTCGTATTTCTAATTTTACTAAAGCTGAAGCTCTTAGAATTCAAAAATGTTAATTGCCTTTGACACAAATTGAGATTTCACACGTCTAATAAGATGAATTCAAATATCGGGGGAACCTAACTTTATGACAAATGCCAGAGAGACAATTTCGTTGTGGTTTTAACTATACAGCAATGATGTTTACAACTTTTTGGTTTACTACACTGGTACCACAGATGTGGAGGATTTAGTACAAGAGGTATTTATTAAAGCAGGGCGTGGTCTTAACTCATATAAAAATCTAGCTTCACCTAAGACTTGGCTCTTCACCATTGCACGAAATATTGCCATAGACGAAGCGAGAAAGAAAGAATCAAAAATCAACAAAAACAGTACAGCATTTGATGAGCGCTTTTGGAAGCAGCAAACAACAGCTAATTCCGAACATATCCTCCTAAAAAGGGAGGAACAGAGGGAGTTTTACCTCTCAATCTCTAAACTGAAAAGGAAGTTTCGAGAAGTATTAATCCTAAGGGGCATTCAAGGATTGTCCGTAAGGGAAACTGCCCAAATATTAAAAAGTCACTCTGGAGGGCAAGATATAAAAGAAACAGGAGTAGAGAAAACTCAAACAGCGAACGAGGATGAACAGCGAGACGATCTAAATCAAACCCTAGAGGATCTAGAGACTTCCGACGTAGAACAAGTAGCTGTTGAACAAAAAGCAAATGAAATATATTCTGCCCTTCGTAACCGAGATATGAATTTACTATCAAACTACGTGCACTCGGAGAAAGGACTAGTCTTATCACTACTTTCCTATCTAGAAAACTATGGGGTCATTTTTGAAAAAATCGAAGTTCGAAAAACTATTAGAAGATGACACGAAGTATAATTGGGGCATTGGAGAAGCAAATATGAATTTAATCTATACTCCAAAGGATTATATGGATAGATTCCTAAAAACAGATACTTTCCTTCACCCAGACAATGCATTTTTCGATTTAAATACACAGCGAAGCAACAGCCACAAACCTATAGAAGCGTTCTTCCCAGGATCTAAAATCGTCGAGTTTTATAAAGAAACAGAATATGAAGATTGGAAAAGTGTCTATCTCATATTTGAACAAAATGAACATTCAATCTGGGAGCTCGTTGCAATTATAAGTGACAAGTGGACACCTTAAGTCATAGAATTCGCTCGAATCAGCTACCCCCGTCAACCTGTGACATAAAACTAACAAGAAAAACCTCTCGAAAAAATCGAGAGGTTTTTGACATTTAATATGATGGCAGAATTACATCATGCCGCCCATACCGCCCATATCAGGCATTGCTGGAGCGTTTGGTTCTGGGATATCTGCTACTACTGCTTCAGTTGTTAGGAATAGAGCAGCTACAGATGCAGCGTTTTGTAATGCTGAACGAGTAACTTTGGCTGGGTCAACTACACCTGCTTCGATCATGTTTACCCATTCGCCGTTAGCAGCGTTGAAGCCTACGCCCACTTCTTCGCGTTTTAAGCGGTCTACGATGATTGAACCTTCAAGACCTGCGTTGTTAGCGATTTGACGTACTGGCTCTTCAAGAGCACGTAATACGATACGTACACCAGTTGCTACGTCGCCTTCTACAGAATCAATTACTTTTTCAACTGCAGCGTATACGTTTAGAAGTGCAGTACCACCACCTGATACGATACCTTCTTCAACCGCAGCACGAGTTGAGTTTAATGCGTCTTCGATACGTAATTTACGTTCTTTTAACTCAGTTTCAGTTGCAGCACCAACTTTGATTACTGCCACCCCACCTGCTAGCTTAGCAAGGCGTTCTTGTAATTTTTCTTTGTCAAATTCAGAGGTAGTTTCTGCAATTTGAGCACGGATTTGATTTACACGTACTTCGATTTCGTCTGCATTACCAGCACCTTCAACAATCGTAGTGTTATCTTTAGATACTACTACTTTACCAGCGCGACCTAGAGTTGTAACATCAGCTGTTTTTAAATCTAAGCCAAGATCAGAAGTGATTACTTGACCACCAGATAATACAGCGATATCTTCTAGCATTGCTTTACGACGGTCACCGAAGCCAGGAGCTTTAACAGCTACAACGTTAAATGTCCCGCGTAATTTATTTAAGATTAATGTAGTAAGAGCTTCCCCTTCCACATCCTCAGCAATGATTAATAATGGACGGCTTTGTTGAACAACTTGTTCAAGTAAAGGTAAGATTTCTTGGATGTTTGAAATCTTTTTATCTGTTACTAAGATATAAGGGTTGTCTAATACTGCTTCCATTTTGTCAGTATCAGTTACCATGTAGTGAGATACGTATCCGCGATCGAATTGCATACCTTCAACTACATCTAACTCAGTAGTGAAGCCTTTAGATTCTTCAATTGTGATAACACCGTCAGTACCTACACGTTCCATAGCGTCTGCGATGAAATCACCTACTTCTTCATCAGCAGCAGAAATTGCAGCCACTTGAGCAATTGCTTCTTTGTTTTCTACTGGACGAGAAATAGCTTGTAATTCTTCTAATGCAGCAGCAACAGCTTTGTCCATTCCTTTACGGATTCCAACAGGGTTAGCTCCTGCAGTTACGTTTTTAAGACCTTCACGAATCATAGCTTGTGCTAATACTGTTGCCGTAGTTGTACCGTCACCAGCGATTTCGTTAGTTTTAGAAGCAACTTCTGCAACTAGCTTTGCACCCATATTTTCATATGCATTTTCTAACTCGATTTCTTTTGCGATTGTTACACCATCATTCGTAATTAGTGGTGAACCATATTTTTTCTCAAGAACCACGTTACGTCCTTTTGGTCCTAAAGTTACTTTTACAGCATTCGCTAATTTATCAACACCTTGAAGCATTAATGAACGTGCTTCTTCAGAGAATTTAATATCTTTTGCCATTTTGTCTACCTCCAAATTTATATTTTCTATTCAAAATCAAAAGTAGCATGTGAGCGCCGTAATCGATATGTAAGGCGCCCTTTTTGCTTAAGATTAACGTTTAAGATTATTAGCCAAGAATAGCTAGTACATCACTTTCGCGAAGAATTAAGTATTCTTTGCCTTCATATTTCACTTCTGTGCCTGAGTATTTAGAGAAAATAATACGATCTCCTTCTTTAACATCAAGCTCGACGCGTGTGCCGTTATCTAGAACACGACCAGTTCCCACAGCAACAACATTTCCTTCTTGTGGTTTTTCTTTTGCTGAATCTGGAAGTACAAGCCCTGATGCTGTAATTTCTTCCACCTCAACTAGTTCGATAATGATACGATCACCTAATGGTCTTAACAAGTGAAACAACCTCCTACAAATTATAATTTATATAATCTTATTAGCACTCTCTACATACGAGTGCTAACACAATTATTATAATAATGAATTACTTTTCCATTTGCAAGTGAGACGCCCAAAAAATTTTGTTTTCTTTCCGTATTCATCTACAATAGAAGCATAGAGTATTATAAGTAAATCTTAGAACTTGCCGGAGATAGTTTAACTACTTAGATTCACGGATATACATTGATTATATTCAATACATATCCAAAGTAAAAAATATTATAGACTAGTTTTAGAAAGAGGGAATTTTTCTATTGAGTACTTCTACAAAGTTTCAAACACAAAAAACCGCCTTTTATGTTTTAATCACCTACATAGTCGCTCAATTATCTGGCTTCCTATTAAGAATTCCACCTATCCAGTCATTCTTCCTTCAATTTTTTTCACAAGATGGAAATGAACTTATTGCATTAGCAGCTTGGTGGTCGACAATCTCCTTTGCAATTGCATTCTTAGTTTGTATATTCTTAATCTCTAAGAATAAGAACTTCTGGGATATATTTAAGGGAGAAAAAGCTTCAATTCCTGTTTCTATCGGTTGGGGAGTTATTGGGTTTTTCTTAGTATTTTTAGGACAATCGATTGGAGCGATTATAGAAAGGAGCCTGGGAATCCAAACTAGCTCTGAAAATACGGAAGCCATTATTAAATTAACTGAAATTGCTCCTATTATGATTTTAGCGACAGTTCTTTTAGGACCGATATTAGAAGAATTTGTATTCCGCCGTGTTGTCTTTGGCTCCATCGTGCAAACTCAAAATTTCTGGGTTGCCGGACTTATTAGTTCTATCATATTTGCGCTGATTCACTTTGACTTTACACATATTATTTTATATACAATCAGTGGATTGATCTTTGCGTTTTTATACTTTAAAACACGCCGGTTACTTACCTCTATTATTGCGCATATGCTATTAAACGGCTTCGTGACGATTGTTCAAATGGTTCCACAGCTGTTTAAATAACCTAATCAATAAAAAAATCCCCTTTTCAGAAGCATCTAGCCTTTGAAAAGAGGATTTTTAAGTTTATTGATTCATTTCTTCAATTTGACGGCGTTGTTCTGCCAGCAATTCTTCTACTCGTATCTTTTGCTCGATTTCTTTTTCTTCTTGTCTTCGCATTTCTTCAGCCACTTGATATTTCTTATAGCCTATCCGAGCAATCACAATACTAATTTCATATAACACAAACAGCGGAATCGAAATCAAAATATATGAAATAATATCCGGTGGTGCAACTAGTACTGCTAACACGAATAAGACAAAATAAGAATACTTACGGAATTTCACCATAAGCTGCGGATTTAAAATCCCCAGTCTAGCTAAGAAAAGCATTACAACAGGCAGCTCGAAAATGATACCGAATGGAACGACCAGTTTAAATAAGAAGCCGAAATATTCATTAATCCCAATTGTTTGTTGAATATTAAGATCATCTGATAATTGCATCATGAAGTTCATAATATTTGGGAACAAAATATAATAACCGAATGCTAGTCCAGCAACGAACAGTAAAAATGCATAAGGAATATATTTTAACGTTGCTTTCCGCTCAGTTTCATGAAGCCCAGGAGTGATAAACGCCCATAGCTGATAGAGAATGATTGGTGAAGTAATGATAAACGCTACTACGAATGTGACTTCCAAATACACAGTAAGTGGATCTCCTACATTGAAGGCGTTTAAGGTTAATTGCTCTGCTTGTTCGCTATACTGAATATGTTTAATAATCGGCTTTGCAAAATAAAAGCTCACAATTAAGGCAAGAATAAAGAAAACTGCACAAATAACTAACCGCTTTCTTAACTCTTCTATATGTTCAATAACAGTGAGTTCTTGTGGATTCATGGAAATGGACATCCTTAACTTACTTGTTTTCTTTTTCTAGATCTTTTTGCTCGATGACATTTACGTTCTTTTTCTTGTCGTCCTCTTCATCTTCTAATAACCCTTTAGTTCCTTTTTTGAACTCGCGAAGTGTTGTTCCCATCGCTCTACCTAGTTCGGGTAGTTTCTTTGGTCCAAAAACTAAAAGAGCTACTACACAAATAATAACTACGGCAAATGGTGAAATTGCATTTAAATGCACAACCATTGTAGCCACCTCCTCTATTATATGTACATTTTATCGCATCTTGTCGCATTTTGCTAATGGATAAATTTTAATACTTTGTGTCAATCACTATTACGAATTAAATAGATTAACGCTTCTAGCTCGACAGATAAATCGATATTCATCATCTTCATAGAATCTGGTACATTTAACCTTACTGGCGTAAAGTTTAATATTCCCTTTGCGTCAATTGCAACTAAACGATCTGCCATAACCTGTGCAGAACGCGAGGATACAGTTAAGATAGCTAATTCTGCGTGATATTCATGGTACATTTCCTCTAAACGATCTGGATGATAAACCGGTATCCCGTTTACCTCTGTTCCATCATGTGGTGCTTTTGAGTCAAATGCTACGACAATTCTTGTATTGTGATTCTTTTGGAAATTGTATTTTAAAAAAGCATTTCCTAAGTTCCCCACACCAATTAACGCAACATTTGCTCCTTCATCCTGATCTAATGTTTCTCTAAAAAACTCAAGCAAATGAAGAACATCATACCCATATCCCTTTTTACCCAGTGCACCAAAATAGGAAAAATCACGACGAATGGTTGCTGAATCAATTTTCATTGCCTCACTCAACTCTTGTGATGAAATTCTTCTTTTTCCTTCATTGGCGAAGTTTTGTAAAAAACGATAATAGAGCGGAAGTCTTTTCGTGGTTGCTTGAGGAATTTTCATGTCATGCTTCACATAGTATCCCCCAATCTCTTTCCCAAACTGACTATCACCTCATCTAAAGTGATAATTAAAAGTCTACATCCCTAATATAAAATTCTTATTGCGCTAAAACACCACTATCCCTAAGTGATGGTTCGATTAAACTTTAGTGAATTTAATATAATTCAAAATCGTTTTCATCTTACTAAACCTATAGAAATAAGTAAAGCATCCACATTGCGCCAGCATTCCCCATCCATTAAACTAAAGATAGAACTGAGGTGTAAATAATGATTGTTTTACAAGTAAATCAATTATATAAATCTTTTGTCACAGATGAAATACTTAGTGGCGTAAAATTAGAAGTTCAACATAGAGATCGAGTTGCATTAGTTGGACGCAACGGTGCAGGAAAATCGACTTTACTTAAAATAATCGCTGGTCAAATGTCGTATGATTCTGGAGAAATTATCATTCCAAAGGACGTGAAAATTGGCTACCTTGAGCAGCACGCCGGGATTGAGTCCGACTTGTCGATTTGGGATGAAATGATGACAATATTCGACTCATTACGTAATCAGGAAAAAAAATTACGTTCCCTTGAACAACGTATGGCTGACCCAGCTGTTTACGATAATACAGAAAATTATGGGCGTGTAATGGCAGAGTATGATCAATTACAGCATGATTTTAAGGATGCTGGCGGCTATCAATATGAAGCCGATACTCGTTCGGTGCTTCACGGTATGCAATTTTTCCCTGAGGATTACGAAAAGCCGATTCTTTCCCTTTCTGGAGGCCAAAGAACTCGTTTAGCGTTAGCGAAGCTGTTACTGAGTAAGCCAGATTTGTTGATTTTGGACGAGCCAACTAACCATCTTGATATCGAAACCTTAAGCTGGCTAGAAAATTACTTAAAGGGCTATGAGGGTGCGATACTAATTGTTTCCCATGACCGTTATTTCTTAGACCAGGTTGTTTCAATTGTTTATGAGGTTTCCAGAACACATGTGTCAAAATACGTCGGAAAC
Source organism: Ureibacillus chungkukjangi (assembly GCF_044795995.1). Taxonomy (NCBI): domain Bacteria; kingdom Bacillati; phylum Bacillota; class Bacilli; order Caryophanales; family Caryophanaceae; genus Ureibacillus; species Ureibacillus chungkukjangi. Next base: position 3,527,797 of record NZ_CP085009.1, read on the forward strand.
TACAGTGCTTATTTAGATGAAAAAGCAAAAAATTATGAGCGCGACTTGAAAATGTTTGAACGTCAACAGGATGAGAAAGCAAAACTAGAGGCATTCATTCAAAAAAATATAGCCCGTGCTTCCACAACTAAAATGGCCCAAAGCCGCAGAAAGGTCCTTGAACGAACAGACTGGATGGATTCTCCTGATGGTGATGAGCGTTCAGCAAACTTCGGGTTTACTATCGAAAGACAAAGTGGAAATGATGTGCTTTCTGTCGATGACTTAATGATTGGCTACGAGGGAAAAAGCATATCAAAAAATATCAATATGCGCCTCTTCCGAGAAGATCGCATTGCACTTGTTGGGCCAAATGGTGTTGGTAAATCGACATTGCTTAAAACAATAGTGAAGGACTTACCAATCCAGTCAGGAAATATTCGCTATGGTGCCAATGTTCAAATTGGCTATTATGACCAAGAACAAGCAAAGCTTACTGGAAACAAGTCTGTTCTTCAGGAGCTATGGGATGAATGGCCACTTTTAAATGAAAAAGATATTCGAACAATTTTAGGCCGCTTCCTATTTAGTGGGGATGATGTTTCAAAGCCTGTTAGTTCATTATCAGGTGGAGAAAAGGCTCGGGTTGCCTTGGCCAAGCTTATGATGCAGAAGGCAAATCTACTTGTACTTGATGAGCCGACAAACCATCTTGACTTAGATAGTAAAGAAGTTTTAGAAAATGCACTTATTGATTATCCCGGAACATTATTATTCGTATCCCACGACCGTTACTTCATTAATCGCATTGCGACGAAGGTAGTCGAATTATCTGGTACTGGTTCCTTTGAATACTTGGGTGATTATGATTATTATCTTGAGAAAAAGCAGGAACTTGAGGAACTAGCAGAAATGAAAGCTGCTGCTGAAAAGGCATCGCAAAAAACAAGTGATACAATAGTATCCAAAACATCAACTTCTCAAATTGATAAAGATGCTAAAAAACGCGAACGCCAAATCCGTCGTACTGTTGAGGAACTAGAAAAGAAAATGATTGAAATAAGTGAACAAATTGCCAGCATTGAAGTAAAGCTTTGTGAGCCAGATATCTTCAAGGACCACGAGCTAGTAATGAAGTATCAAAGCGAGCTTGATGCTATCAAAGCTGAACACGATAAGTTAGAGCTGCAATGGCTCGAATTAAATGATGAGCTTGAGAATATTATATCCGGCTAGCCGAAAACCTAAAAATATCATGTGCATATGTGCATGGTATTTTTATTATCCCTTAATAATTTACATATATCTTGGTCAATAGACAAATTTCGATAAAAAATCTCCACAATTTTATTCACATGAACAATTAAGCAATATCAACATATCAACACACTTTTCCACATTATCCACAGTTTCTAATTTATTTATCCACAATACAATGTGCAAAAGATGACACTATATATAGTTTTACCACACGTTATCCCCAAGTTATCCACAATTTGTGCATAAGTACGAATGTTCGCCTTGACAATTTTATAAAAATATTGTTAGCCTGTGGATAAGTTTTCAGAAAAATTATACAAAAGGTGAATAACTCAATAACTTAAGAAAAAGCAAACATAAATTAGAAGGATTTATTTTAGTAAAAAAATAATAGCCGTTTCATAGTATTATGAAACGACTAATTTTAACTATATCCAGCTTTTTAATTCCTTACCGGGAAGACCATTCATAGCAAGGTCACCACGAACTCCAGCCACATACATATAAGAAGCAGCCGCTCCAATCATTGCCGCATTATCTGTACATAGCTTTAAAGGCGGAACAATAAAAGGAATTTGCTCCTTTTCAAAGACTTGCTCCAAGCTTGTTCTTAGTCCTTTATTTGCAGATACACCACCTGCAGCTATCACTTGTTTTACATTAAATTCACGTGCTGCACGTAAGGTTTTTGTTGTTAGCACTTCCACAACACTATCCTGGAAGCCCTTTGCAACCTTTTGAGGGTCGATTTCTTCCCCTCTTTGGTCCATATTGTGCTTATAGTTAATAACTGCTGATTTTAAGCCACTAAAGCTGAAGTCATATGAATTCTCCTCTAGCCATGCACGAGGAAAATCAATGCCTTCTTTCGCTTCCTGTGCCAGACGGTCAATATGGGGACCACCTGGATAAGGCATATTAAGAACTCGAGCCACTTTGTCATAGGCTTCCCCAGCAGCATCATCCCGAGTTTCTCCAATTACTTCAAAGCTACCATGCTCTTTCATCAATACCAATTCCGTATGCCCACCTGAAACAACTAGAGCTAATAATGGAAACTCCATTGGCTCCACAAGTGCATTCGCATAGATATGACCTGCAATATGATGCACTGGAATTAGTGGAAGGCCATGAGCAAATGCAAAGGCTTTAGCAGCATTTATTCCTATTAATAATGCACCTACTAATCCAGGTCCTTCTGTTACAGCAACAGCGGTTAAATCTGAAGGCTGCATGTTCGCCTTTTCTAATGCTTCTTCAATTACAATGGTAATTTGTTCGACGTGGTGCCTTGAAGCTACTTCCGGCACTACTCCACCAAAACGTTTTTGACTATCGATTTGTGATGCTACGATATTCGACACAATCTCAGTACCATTGCGAATGATAGCGGCAGCTGTTTCATCACAGCTTGTTTCGATTGCTAAAATATATTGATCATTCATTTAAATTCACCCACATTACTAGAGCATCTTCTTGATTGTCTGTATAATATCCTTTTCGAATCCCACCATCCTGGAATCCGAGTTTTCTATAAAGATTTTGTGCAACGACATTCGAAACACGTACTTCCAAGCTCATAACATCTACGTCTTTCTCTTTGGCAATACGCATTGCTTCACGCATCAAGCCCTCTCCAATACCCAGCCCACGCGCTGCTTCTACTACTGCTACGTTTGTAATTTGCGCCGAATCAATTACTAGCCACATTCCACAAAAGCCAATAATTTTTTCTGCATCATTTTCTGCTACCAAATAGTAAGCAAAATTATTTTCTCTCATTTCATAATGAAACGAATCTAATGTCCAAGGTGTCGGAAAGGATGCTAATTCAATTTCATGAACTGCCTCTACATCCTCTGGGGTCATTTTACGATAAAGTACCATTCTTTTATTGCCCCTTTTTTTGATCCTTAATCCAATTTGCCTCTGCCTCTGTGATACGATGGTATTGTGGAATAAAGCTATTTACTGCTTCTACACTCGGCAGTGGTTGTTTTTGTGCTAGCTCAATCAAGTGAGCACCTCTTGGTAATGCTAACGAAGAAGGTGCGAAGCTTGCTTGATCACCTAGTTGAGCTACGATTTTTTCCTTAAAGATATCTATATCCAGCCCAACAAATAACACTGGCATATTTAACTCCTGCAACTGTTCCAATAAGCCCTCGATTGAACTATGGTGATCCTCAATAATTGGTTCTATCGTTGTACCATGGAAGACCGCTGTATATACATTTTGTCTTCTTGCATCAAACAATGCGCAGATTACTCCATTAAAGTCTTGTCCATTGGCTGCTAATACCTGTAAGCTAGAAACCCCAACTAAAGGTTTTTTTAGCGTCCAAGCTAATGTTTTAGCAATCGTTACACCAATTCGTAGACCTGTATAGGAACCTGGTCCTTCAGAAACTGCTATTGCATCGATATCTACTGGTTTTAATTTAGCTTTTTGGAAAAGTTCTTCTATTTTTGGCATCACTGTAACAGAATGCGTTAGATTTTCATTTTGTACAATTTCCTCTACTACTTGTCCATCCTTTACAATGGCTATGGATAGAGGTGAATTCGATGTTTCAATTCCTAACCAAATCATTTAAATAACTCCTCACACAATCGTTCATATCGCTCACCGATTGGTTTTAATACAAATTTTCTTTTATCCTCATCGATTCGATAAATTTCAATCGCTAATCGTTCATTTGGTAAATCTTCTTCTATCAAATGTGCCCATTCCACTACACTAACAGCCTCACCATAAAAGATTTCCTCCCACCCAAGATCTTCATCACTATCCGCTAAACGATAAACATCTAAATGGTTAAAAGGTAATCTTCCCTCATATTGCTTCATTATTGTAAAGGTCGGACTATTTACTGTTCTTGTAATCCCTAAGCCCTTAGCAAGTGCTTGTGTAAATGTCGTTTTTCCTGCTCCCAAATCGCCTTCAAGCGTAATTGTGTCCTGAGCTTTTAAAAGTTCTGCCAAGCTTTGTGCTAAGCTTTGTGTTTCTTCTAAGGACATAACTTCTTTTTCAAATATCATTTAAACTACCCTCTCACATTCACATTACCCTAAGTTTACCTAATCAGAGTTAAATGTTCAAAGTCTAAACCTGTAACTCTTTAAATAAAACAAATTATATTACTATGTATCATCTAATTTTTCCAATTTATTTGAATGTATTTGGGTTTTGTTATTATGTTTGCGTTATTTAATCGGTAAAATCCATGGCTAGACTACGATACTTGATTGCAGATTCTCTCTTCTTAGATTAAGGAGCTATCGAGTAGAATAGCCACTCTTTTCTATTATTTTTTTCTTTTCTACTTTCCCATTTTCAAAATATATTTCGTAGCTTTGAGTCATAAGTAATTCATCGTCCCACAGATATACACCTTCATTCACAAGCTTTCCCTCGCCCTTAACAATCTCTACAACTTCTAAATAGGACATTCCCATCTCTAGCTTTTCGAACTCTTCTTGATTCATATTTTGCTGCCAGTGGAAAGAATTCATGTCTTCTATATCATGATATTTATTAACAGCATTGTACCATTGTGAAAAAAGCACAATAATCCCAACTATAAGGATAAATATTAAAGCTAAACTATTTCTTCGTAATCTTTTTTTATTCATTAAAATCACCTCAAAAATTAACATTACTACCACTATATTTATGAAGTAGTAACATCATGTGACTTTAAAGAAAAAAGTAGATTATAAGTTTCAAAAGGTAGATAAAAAGAAAAAAGCTCACATAAAGCAATGCTTTACATGAGCGTATATGTATAATATGGCGGTCCCGACCGGGATCGAACCGGCGATCTCCTGCGTGACAGGCAGGCATGTTAACCGCTACACCACGGGACCAAACTCTTCTATTAGAATATCATTTTTTAGTAATTTTTACAATAATTATTTTGGCTCTTACCGTTGTTTAAATGATATATTTGGTTAAATATTCTGTTGGTTTTCTATCTCTTAGTTGTAATTTTGGGCTTAATCCAAATAAAAAAACCACTGAATACTCAGTGGTTTAGTTGCCTAGCGACGTCCTACTCTCACAGGGGGAAGCCCCCAACTACCATCGGCGCTAAAGAGCTTAACTTCCGTGTTCGGTATGGGAACGGGTGTGACCTCTTTGCCATCATCACTAGACTTGCACATGGATGTGCTGGCTTCGCCGTTGCAACATGGACGTTGCGCTCTTAGGTGAAGTTCCTATTTGTTTCTGAAAGAAGCTTGTTCTCTCAAAACTGGATAAAGACATTGATTGCATTCAAGATTTTGGTTAAGTCCTCGATCGATTAGTATTCGTCAGCTCCATGTGTCACCACACTTCCACCTCGAACCTATCTACCTCATCGTCTTTGAGGGATCTTACTTACTTGCGTAATGGGAAATCTCATCTTGAGGGGGGCTTCATGCTTAGATGCTTTCAGCACTTATCCCGTCCACACATAGCTACCCAGCGATGCCTTTGGCAAGACAACTGGTACACCAGCGGTGTGTCCATCCCGGTCCTCTCGTACTAAGGACAGCTCCTCTCAAATTTCCTACGCCCACGACGGATAGGGACCGAACTGTCTCACGACGTTCTGAACCCAGCTCGCGTACCGCTTTAATGGGCGAACAGCCCAACCCTTGGGACCGACTACAGCCCCAGGATGCGATGAGCCGACATCGAGGTGCCAAACCTCCCCGTCGATGTGGACTCTTGGGGGAGATAAGCCTGTTATCCCCGGGGTAGCTTTTATCCGTTGAGCGATGGCCCTTCCATGCGGAACCACCGGATCACTAAGCCCGTCTTTCGACCCTGCTCGACTTGTAGGTCTCGCAGTCAAGCTCCCTTGTGCCTTTACACTCTACGAATGATTTCCAACCATTCTGAGGGAACCTTTGGGCGCCTCCGTTACCTTTTAGGAGGCGACCGCCCCAGTCAAACTGTCCACCTGACACTGTCTCCTGCCCCGCTAAGGGGCATGGGTTAGAATTTCAATACAACCAGGGTAGTATCCCACCGACGCCTCCCTCGAAGCTGGCGCTCCGAGTTCTCTGGCTCCTACCTATCCTGTACAAGTTGTACCAAAATTCAATATCAGGCTACAGTAAAGCTCCACGGGGTCTTTCCGTCCTGTCGCGGGTAACCTGCATCTTCACAGGTACTATAATTTCACCGAGTCTCTCGTTGAGACAGTGCCCAGATCGTTACGCCTTTCGTGCGGGTCGGAACTTACCCGACAAGGAATTTCGCTACCTTAGGACCGTTATAGTTACGGCCGCCGTTTACTGGGGCTTCAATTCAGAGCTTCGCTTGCGCTAACCCCTCCTCTTAACCTTCCAGCACCGGGCAGGCGTCAGCCCCTATACGTCACCTTACGGTTTTGCAGAGACCTGTGTTTTTGCTAAACAGTCGCCTGGGCCTATTCACTGCGGCTCTCATTGCTGAGAGCACCCCTTCTCCCGAAGTTACGGGGTCATTTTGCCGAGTTCCTTAACGAGAGTTCTCTCGCACACCTTAGGATTCTCTCCTCGACTACCTGTGTCGGTTTGCGGTACGGGCACCTCCCGCCTCGCTAGAGGCTTTTCTTGGCAGCGTGAAATCAGATACTTCGCTCATAAGAGCTCCCCATCACAGCTCAACGTTACAGGAAGCGGATTTGCCTACTTCCACGCCTTACTGCTTGGGCGTACTCAACCAACGGTACGCTTATCTTATCCTACTGCGTCCCCCCATTACTCAAACGGCGGGGAGGTGGTACAGGAATATCAACCTGTTGTCCATCGTCTACGCCTATCGGCCTCGACTTAGGTCCCGACTAACCCTGAGCGGACGAGCCTTCCTCAGGAAACCTTAGTCATACGGTGGATGGGATTCTCACCCATCTTTCGCTACTCATACCGGCATTCTCACTTCTAAGCGCTCCACCAGTCCTTCCGGTCTGACTTCAACGCACTTAGAACGCTCTCCTACCACGGAACATCTAAGATGTTCCATCCACAGCTTCGGTGAATCGTTTAGCCCCGATACATTTTCGGCGCAGCGTCACTCGACCAGTGAGCTATTACGCACTCTTTAAATGATGGCTGCTTCTAAGCCAACATCCTGGTTGTCTAAGCAACGCCACATCCTTTTCCACTTAACGATTACTTTGGGACCTTAGCTGGTGGTCTGGGCTGTTTCCCTTTTGACTACGGATCTTATCACTCGCAGTCTGACTCCCGTGTATAAATATCTGGCATTCGGAGTTTGTCTGAATTCGGTAAAGCGAGATGCCCCCCTAGTCCAAACAGTGCTCTACCTCCAGTATTCTCAATCACGAGGCTAGCCCTAAAGCTATTTCGGAGAGAACCAGCTATCTCCAGGTTCGATTGGAATTTCTCCGCTACCCACACCTCATCCCCGCACTTTTCAACGTGCGTGGGTTCGGGCCTCCAGTGAGTGTTACCTCACCTTCACCCTGGACATGGGTAGATCACCTGGTTTCGGGTCTACGACCACGTACTCATTCGCCCTATTCAGACTCGCTTTCGCTACGGCTCCGCCTTCTCAGCTTAACCTTGCACGTAATCGTAACTCGCCGGTTCATTCTACAAAAGGCACGCTATCACCCATTAACGGGCTCTAACTACTTGTAGGCACACGGTTTCAGGATCTATTTCACTCCCCTTCCGGGGTGCTTTTCACCTTTCCCTCACGGTACTGGTTCACTATCGGTCACTAGGTAGTATTTAGCCTTGGGAGATGGTCCTCCCGGATTCCGACGGAATTTCACGTGTTCCGCCGTACTCAGGATACACTCAAGAGAGAATGAACTTTCGACTACGGGGCTTTTACCCGCTACGGCGGACCTTTCCAGGTCGCTTCGTCTAACTCATTCCTTTGTAACTCTTATGTTGAGTGTCCTACAACCCCAAGAGGCAAGCCTCTTGGTTTGGGCTCTTCCCGTTTCGCTCGCCGCTACTCAGGGAATCGAATAATTTCTTTCTCTTCCTCCAGGTACTTAGATGTTTCAGTTCCCTGGGTCTGCCTTCAAGACGCTATGTATTCACGTCAAGATACTGTTCCATTACGAACAGTGGGTTCCCCCATTCGGAAATCTCCGGATCAAAGCTCACTTACAGCTCCCCGAAGCATATCGGTGTTAGTGCCGTCCTTCTTCGGCTCCTAGTGCCAAGGCATCCACCGTGCGCCCTTAATAACTTAACCTAGTTCGGCTTCCAATCCACATCGTTATACTGTGTCAACTGCACTCACTCACATCCTCATGTACTAAAGTACACTGCGGTGTTCGCTCGCTTGTTTCCTTGTCTAACTCGTGTCTTGAAACCCTCGATTAAAAGTTACTGCTTTTCTTAAAAAGAAAAGACTTAAGAACTACACAATCAATTACTTGAATTTTGTTGCTTTCAATGTCGTTTTATCCAGTTTTCAAAGAACAAATCAGCTGACTTCAATCACATCGTGATTAAACATCAGTGATATTACTCCGTGCAGATTTGCGACGATAGCTTTGAGTTACCTCTTTGCTTATTCTTCGCGGCAGGAGCACATTTTGAAGTTTCATTACTGAACCTTCAAAACTGAACACAAAACGTTAATGTTGGTTTGACCTCGGAAGGTCAACCATTCCGTTAATAATCCTTAGAAAGGAGGTGATCCAGCCGCACCTTCCGATACGGCTACCTTGTTACGACTTCACCCCAATCATCTGTCCCACCTTCGACGGCTGGCTCCCAAAAGGGTTACCCCACCGGCTTCGGGTGTTACAAACTCTCGTGGTGTGACGGGCGGTGTGTACAAGGCCCGGGAACGTATTCACCGCGGCATGCTGATCCGCGATTACTAGCGATTCCGGCTTCATGTAGGCGAGTTGCAGCCTACAATCCGAACTGAGAACGGTTTTATCGGATTAGCTCCCCCTCGCGGGTTGGCAACCGTTTGTACCGTCCATTGTAGCACGTGTGTAGCCCAGGTCATAAGGGGCATGATGATTTGACGTCATCCCCACCTTCCTCCGGTTTGTCACCGGCAGTCTCCTTAGAGTGCCCAACTAAATGATGGCAACTAAGAACAAGGGTTGCGCTCGTTGCGGGACTTAACCCAACATCTCACGACACGAGCTGACGACAACCATGCACCACCTGTCACCACTGTCCCCGAAGGGAAAGCTATGTCTCCATAGCGGTCAATGGGATGTCAAGACCTGGTAAGGTTCTTCGCGTTGCTTCGAATTAAACCACATGCTCCACCGCTTGTGCGGGCCCCCGTCAATTCCTTTGAGTTTCAGTCTTGCGACCGTACTCCCCAGGCGGAGTGCTTAATGCGTTAGCTGCAGCACTAAGGGGCGGAAACCCCCTAACACTTAGCACTCATCGTTTACGGCGTGGACTACCAGGGTATCTAATCCTGTTTGCTCCCCACGCTTTCGCGCCTCAGTGTCAGTTACAGACCAGAAAGTCGCCTTCGCCACTGGTGTTCCTCCAAATCTCTACGCATTTCACCGCTACACTTGGAATTCCACTTTCCTCTTCTGCACTCAAGTCCCCCAGTTTCCAATGACCCTCCACGGTTGAGCCGTGGGCTTTCACATCAGACTTAAAGGACCACCTGCGCGCGCTTTACGCCCAATAATTCCGGACAACGCTTGCCACCTACGTATTACCGCGGCTGCTGGCACGTAGTTAGCCGTGGCTTTCTAATAAGGTACCGTCAAGGTACAGCCAGTTACTACTGTACTTGTTCTTCCCTTACAACAGAGTTTTACGATCCGAAAACCTTCTTCACTCACGCGGCGTTGCTCCATCAGGCTTTCGCCCATTGTGGAAGATTCCCTACTGCTGCCTCCCGTAGGAGTCTGGGCCGTGTCTCAGTCCCAGTGTGGCCGATCACCCTCTCAGGTCGGCTACGCATCGTCGCCTTGGTGAGCCGTTACCTCACCAACTAGCTAATGCGCCGCGGGCCCATCCTATAGCGATAGCGTAAACCATCTTTCAACATTCCAACAGGAGAAGGAATGTGTTATTCGGTATTAGCCCCGGTTTCCCGGAGTTATCCCCAACTATAGGGCAGGTTGCCCACGTGTTACTCACCCGTCCGCCGCTAACTTTAGAAAAGCAAGCTTTTCTAAAGTCCGCTCGACTTGCATGTATTAGGCACGCCGCCAGCGTTCGTCCTGAGCCAGGATCAAACTCTCCATAAAAGAGAAAATTTGATTAGCTCAAATTTTATGCTGGCATCAATATTGATGTCCAAAATTTTGTTTCTCTAATTTAATAGAAGAAACTATGTTCATTAACGTTTTGTCGTTCAGTTTTCAAGGTTCAAATATATTATGGAGCGGGTGATGAGAATCGAACTCACGACATCAGCTTGGAAGGCTGAGGTTTTACCATTAAACTACACCCGCATATTAAATTTATAATGGCGCGCCCGGCAGGAGTCGAACCCACAACCTTCTGATCCGTAGTCAGACGCTCTATCCAATTGAGCTACGGGCGCGTATTTTGAAATGTGCTACTTGGTGCGGCCGAGAGGACTTGAACCTCCACGGGGTTGCCCCCACTAGGCCCTCAACCTAGCGCGTCTGCCATTCCGCCACGACCGCGTTCAAATGAAGACTCTATTAAGTATACACCATTCTCGAACTAAGTCAAGAATAAAAACTGGTGAGCCATGAAGGACTTGAACCTTCGACCCTCTGATTAAAAGTCAGATGCTCTACCACTGAGCTAATGGCTCGTACAAATGGCTGGGGTACCAGGATTCGAACCTGGGCATGACGGAATCAAAATCCGTTGCCTTACCGCTTGGCTATACCCCAACAATGGCGGTCCCGACCGGGATCGAACCGGCGATCTCCTGCGTGACAGGCAGGCATGTTAACCGCTACACCACGGGACCAAATTGTTTTATTGCTATTTAAATAATAAGTGGTGACCCGTACGGGATTCGAACCCGTGTTACCGCCGTGAAAGGGCGGTGTCTTAACCACTTGACCAACGGGCCATGGCTCCGAAGGTAGGACTCGAACCTACGACCAACCGGTTAACAGCCGGTTGCTCTACCACTGAGCTACTTCGGAATAATTTGTTACGACTTATCTTGTCGACTTTTATTATTATAGAGACACTTTCATACAAAGTCAACACTTTTACTAAAACTTTTTTACATTTTTACCATTCCTCTTTAAAACCCTTATATATCAAGGCTTTAAACGTCATTTGAAAGGAAACAACTTTCCTATAATGTGCACTTTTTCAAAAAAACATACATTTAAATTTCATCTAATTAGAACTTTTAACAATTCTTCCACAAAAACGAACTCGCTAGTTTAAAACCATTCATTATTCAACAGTCTTTCTTTCTATTAGTCGGCCGCGGCATTTACCACAGCGGTACTTATTCACATCCATTCGTTTCTTACGCGGATATAATTGTTTGCATTCAACACATTCATATAAGTATGTTTTAGTATTAGTTTGCTTTTTGTTTTCTTCTATTGTTGAACAAAACCTTGGTGCACCGACTTTCTTTAAGAGCGCTCGGAAATCTGCATCTCGATGTTTGTAGCCCATCCCCCTTATGTGAAGATGGTAATGACATAGTTCGTGAAGGATGATACCGCGCAATTCTTTAATACCAAAGATTTCATAGGATTTTTTATTAAATTCGATATTATGACTTCTTAGCAGATAACGGCCCCCAGTCGTTCGTAATCTGCTGTTAAAATAGGCTTGATGTAAAAAGGGTACATCAAAATACTTTTGAGATAATTCCTCTACTAATACTTGTAGTTCTTGATCTGTCATATGTATCCCCTCCTATGAAATAATCTATCATATAATCCCATGAAAAATAAGTGTATTGCACATAAGAAAAAACACTCTGGTCCATCTGGAAACCAAAGTGTTTTGCTAGTACTATATATAATTTACTGAATTAGTTCTACCTGTTTCTCAGGGGCAATCATTGTTAAAGCGATACGACCTTTATTCACTTCTACTTTATCAACCCATACTGTGACAATATCCCCTAGCGAGACAACCTCTAAAGGATGCTTGATACGGCGCTTTTGAAGCTTAGAGATATGGACTAGACCATCCTGTTTTACACCGATGTCTACAAAGGCACCGAAATCCACTACGTTTCGGACTGTCCCTTGCAGCTCCATCCCTACTTGTAGATCCTCCATTTTTAATACATCTGTTTTTAATAACGGTTGCGGGAATGCGTCTCGTGGATCTCGAGTCGGCTTCATTAATGTGTCCACAATATCCTTTACCGTTACTTCACCGACACCAAGCTCGGCACTTAAAGTTTTCACATCTATTGCAGCTAAAGCTTCCTCGCATTTCTTGGAGCCTACATCCTTTTTCGATAAGCCTACATTAGCTAAAATTTCCTCTGCTAATTTATAGCTTTCTGGGTGTATCCCTGTTGCATCAAGAGGATTTTTTGCTTCTGCGATGCGTAAGAACCCAATCGCCTGTTCATATGTTTTCGCACCTAGTCGGGGGATTTTCTTTAGTTGTGCACGGGATATGAATTTCCCGCTATCACTTCGTGCATTAACAATATTTTCTGCTACAGTTTTCGATAAACCAGATACATATTGTAAAAGTGAAGCCGAGGCTGTATTAACGTCTACCCCTACCTGGTTAACTGCTGTTTCTACTATAAATGTTAAAGACTCGGCTAATTTCTTTTGCGATACGTCATGTTGGTATTGGCCAACTCCTACTGCTTTTGGTTCAATTTTAACAAGTTCCGATAAAGGATCTTGTAAGCGACGAGCAATTGAAACAGCACTTCTTTGCTCTACTTGTAAGTCTGGGAATTCGTTTCGCGCTACCTCAGAAGCAGAATAAACAGAAGCCCCTGCTTCGTTAACGATTACATACGCAACATCTTGTTCAACTTCCTTTAAAACGTCTGCGATAAATTGCTCTGTTTCACGAGATGCTGTTCCGTTTCCAATAGCTACAATTGAAATAGGATATTTAGCTAATAAAGCCTTCACTACCGCTTTTGATTTTGCTACATCAGGCTTTGGTGGATGTGGGTATATTGCTGTTACTTCAAACATTTTACCTGTCTCATCTACTACCGCTAATTTACAACCTGTTCGATAAGCTGGGTCTACACCTAAAACCATTTTTCCGCGCATTGGTGGCTGTAATAATAAGCTTTTTAAGTTTTCAGCGAAGATATGAATTGCTTGTTCTTCAGCTTTTTCGGTTAATTCACTTCGTAGTTCTCGCTCAATAGAAGGCTGAATTAATCGCTTATAACCATCTTCAATTGCTTCTTTTACATGGGCAACTGAAGACGAAGAAGAATTATAAGGAATCCATGCCTTCTCCATAATTGGAAGAACTCGATCTATAGGAACCTGAATGGCTACTTTTAGAATATCTTCTTTTTCACCACGATTAAGGGCAAGTGTTCTATGAGGCACGATATATTTTACCGGCTCCTCATACTCGTAATACATTTCAAACACTTTTTTCTCATCTTTATCTGCATCCTTAACAGCAGTTACAACTTTCCCTTCTCTCCAGGAGAATTTTCGTATTTGATCACGAATTTGTGCATCGTCAGCAAATCTTTCTGCTAATATATCCCTTGCTCCAGCTATTGCATCCTCAAGAGTTTCCACACCTTTTTCTGCATTAAGAAACGTAGAAGCGATTTTTTGAATATCTTCTTTTGAGAATTTCATCATTTCCTCTGCTAAAGGTTCTAACCCCTTCTCTTTGGCAATCGTTGCTTTTGTACGTCGTTTTTGCTTATAAGGTCTATATAAATCCTCAATACGCTGTAAAACAGTTGCCGATTGTATCGCCGTCTGTAAATCTTCTGTTAGTTTCCCTTGTTCGTCGATTAAACGGATAACCTCTTCTTTTCGTTGCTCTAGCTGTTGTATGTAGTGATATCTGTCTTCAATCGCTTTAATTTGAACTTCATCTAACGACCCTGTTGCTTCCTTACGATATCGAGCGATAAAAGGAACTGTATTGCCGTCTTCTAATAGTTTGATAACTGCTTCTGCTTGATGTGGTTTAACTAGTGCATCAGTTGCAATCATTTGCAGCATTTTCTTTTCTTCCATCATTTCACAGCCTTTCAATTTTCATAAATTACTCTATCATTAATACTTAATTTGAGATCAATGTCCAAGCTTTGCATTTTGTTTACTGCTTGTACCAATCTCTTTTCATAAATTTCGTTTAATAAGCTTCTCTTTTCTTTTTGAAAATTACGAAGTCGAATAATCTTAGTTTAACATTTACATACCACTTTCTTCTATTATCGTACTTGCTAGAAGTCTTTAATAAAGAAATTAGGTATTCAAACTCAATAAAAAAGTCTACCCATTCAACTAGTTGATAGGTAGACTTGTCCATTTTATTAAGATTCTAAATTGGTATGTAAAAGTTTTACCTAGTTAAAGCTTTTACACTACGCCATCAGCAGTAATGACCTGCTGTAATTTTTTAATAGCCTTTCTTTGAATACGTGATACATGCATCTGAGAAATCCCCAGCATTTCTCCCGCTTCCTTTTGGCTCAGTTGGTCGTAATATGTTAACTTTAATATTTCTTTTTCACGCTCTTCTAAGGTTTCCATTGCCTCTGAAACAACGATTCGACGATTTGTTCTCTCGAAGCCGTCATCTTCTTTCCCGACGACATCCATCAAGGTGACGGTACCACCTTCAGAATCCGCATCAATGGAATGGTCCATTGAAAGGGCATGATAGCTTTTACTCATTTCCATCGCTTCAAGAACATCTTCTTCTTCCACCTCTAAATACTCTGCGATCTCTTGGATAGAGGGTGAGTATTGTAGTTTGGTAGTTAGATATTCAGCGGCGCTTTTAATTTTCGGACCAAGCTCCTTAATCCGTCTAGGTACATGAACATCCCACGTTTTGTCACGTAAAAACCTTTTGATCTCTCCAACAACAGTTGGAACTGCAAAGGCTTCAAAGCTTCTGCCTAATGACGTATCAAAACGTCGAATTGCCCCAAGCAATCCGATCATTCCTACTTGAACTATATCTTCAAAATTAGTTTTACCATAGGAATATTTTCTAGCAATTGATTCTACTAAATTATTATAATGTATTACTAAACGATCTAATGCTTCTTGCTCTTCTGTTTGTTGATATTTTTCTATCCATTTTAATATCTCTTCAGAAGACTTTCGATTATCTGGTGATTGACTGGACATTTTCTTTCACCTGCTCTCTCGTGACATATTTTGTCATGAAAACAGTGACTCCACCTTCGTTATTGTTCACTCTGACCTCGTCCATTAATGTTTCCATTAAGTAAAGCCCTAGTCCACCTTCTCTTAATAATTCAACACTTTCATCTTCTTGGTATGGACCAATTTGTGACTTAACCTCTTCAAAGTTAAAACTATGTCCGTAATCCGATACCATTACTTCGATTTTATCTGCATACAAAGCAACGCCGATGACAATTTCTCCATCCTCATGAAGTCCATACGCATGCTGAACTACATTTGTCACTGCTTCACTTACGGCGATTTTCATATCTTCAATTTCGTCATAGGAAAAACCAACGCGAGAAGCTAATCCAGAAACAGTTAATCTTATCACACTAACGTACTGTGGCTTTGCAGGAACTCGAATTTCAATGTAGTCAAATGCTCGCATTGGTTGTCCCACCTTTTTCTATTTCCATTAATTCACTAAGGCCTGTTATTTCAAATAATCTTGTTAACCTGGCAGACAGGTTAACTAATTTCAAGCTAGCATTTTCTTTAACGATTTTCTTATAAAACGCTACAAATACTCCAAGACCTGTGCTGTCCATATAATTTACATTTGATAAATCCAATTCTACAACTAAGCCTTCTGACAAACGAATCATCTCCAGCTCATCTCTTAAAATTGGTGCTGTATACGTATCAATTTCCCCTTCGATAAAGCCTAACAGTAAATCACCATCTTCTCGGAATTGTACATTTACGTTCATTTTTAAGACACCTCCCACAATTACCTATATGGTCTTTTCCCCATACTGCATTTGTTAAACCTATTATTCTTAAAAAAATTATTTTTTTATGATTACTAGTGTGAAATCATCTTCTAACTTAAAGTCGTGCAGCTTTTGTAAAGCTTTATGAATCGTCTCACACATTTCTTGAGCAGTTAGGTGACGGTTAGCTAAAGCAAGCTCCTTAATAATTTCGCGAGAGTCAAATTCTTCTTTGTTCCGAAAATCTGTTACACCATCAGTCATGACAATAACAAGATCTCCATCCCTTAACTGAATATCCTGTTGGGTATATTTTGTTTCAGGTAAAATCCCAAGTAGTAAGCCTTTTGATTCTAAATCATAGAACTCTTCTTTTTCTGCATTATAGTAAAGAGAAGGTTCATGTCCAGCAGAGCTCCATGTAAGTACATCTGTTTTTAGGTTATAACGCAGATAACATAGCGAAACAAACATACTATCATCTATACTTTTTTCAATGATTCTATTTAAAACTTCCAAAACATACGAAGGATTGCTGTTTGCATATTCCAAAGTATCAAGACCGTATTTTACCATGGACATACATAGTGCAGCTGGGACTCCTTTGCCTACTACATCTGTTACAGCGGCACTTAAATAACGGCCCTTGTCATGCATGAAATGAACATAGTCCCCATTCATTTTCCGAAGAGGGATTGAGAGCATTCCTATATCAATTGATGGCGGATTCGGTATTTCTGTCTCTAATAATAGATTTTGAATTTTGGTTGCGATATCCATTTCAATACGCAGCTCTTCTTGTTTGGCGAGTAAAGCCTGATGTTCCTGAACCTTTAACCCAAAATGAACCATTACTTCGATTAAAAAATCATAACCATGCAACACAGTTTGAGGTATATCATCATAAATCTCCTCAAGCACCTGCTTGTGAATACTAATAACCTCTTCTGGTGTCACATTTTTTTGAATCATACGTTTAATAAAATTCTGGCCGATATATAAATCGCTTTCACTTTGGTTGCCAATATAGTCTGATAAGATTTTTTTATATTGTTTTCTTATCTGCTCCACTTAAATCCACACCCTAACTTAGCCATTTCAATACTTTAACCGTAGTTCCCTTGCCAACCTTAGATTGAATATCAATTGAATCTACAAGTCTCTTAACAGCTGGCAAACCGCCGCCAGTATTACTTGTCGAATAGTCATCCTCTAATACTCTATGGACTTCTTCCATACCTTGTCCTTTATCAATCGAGGAAATCGAAATTCCTTTTTGGCCATTCTCTTCTATTTCCTCGATCACGATTCTCCCAGTACGGGCATATAATAATATATTTTTTGCGAGTTCGCCAATTGCAGTCGTAATTCTAGATTGGTCTACATCATTGAATCCAATATCCTTAGCCTCATCTCGACCTAGCTTGCGTGCAGTTACTATATCTAATTCTGTCACTATCTCTACTATTTTTGCTTCTCTCATCACTGCACCCCCATTTTGCTAATGAATTAAATCGGAACGCATATTATCATTCTAGCAAATATGTATAAATCCTGATATTTCTAATATATATTATCAAGTGTCCTTACATCAAATTTATTGCGAAAAATAGACAAAAGATTTTGGCAATAGCTAAAATGGTCTAACTATTCATAAAAAAAGAATGACCCAAAAGAATTAATCTTTTAGGTCATACCTTTACATTTTATGTATTAAAATTTCATTAATCCTAGGCTTATTTCAAGTGCAACGTCCACTTTTTCCATAAGCTCATCATCTAATTGGGTAATACGATCTGTCAACCTCGATTTATCTATGGTACGCAATTGTTCAAGCAAAATTACCGAGTTTCTTTCAAAACCATACTTTTTGGCATCAATTTCGACATGAGTCGGCAATTTTGCTTTTTGAATTTGCGCAGTAATCGCAGCGATGATTACAGTTGGACTAAATCTATTACCTATATCGTTTTGAAGGATTAATACGGGCCTCGTACCGCCTTGTTCAGATCCCACAACTGGTGAGAGATCTGCAAAAAACACGTCCCCTCGTTTCACAATCAAAATGTCATCCCCCGCTTACGAGACGCTCCACCATATGTTCCGCTTCATACTCTGCATGTAGACATTCGCTACAAATGTTCAGGTTGATTTGCGACATTTCCACATAGCCTTTCATTAAAGCTTCCCGTATTTGATTTGGTTGCTTGTGCGTAGATAATCTACGAGATGAAATATAAACATAACTTTCACTTTCTCGTGATTTTTGCTCAAGTGTATTAAAAGCCATTAACATCTCTTGAGGAAGTTCTAATACTTCCTTTTCTTCTACTTTTTTCGCGTACAAAACAAGCACCTCCACAAAAACCGTACCATTTCAATTCTTTTCTCATTCTATCATCGAAATGATATGTTGAAAAGATAATTATTAAAAAATATGGCTATCCATGTAGTTTTATCGGTTTTTGTTGAAGATTTTGTCGCATTTTACTATTTTTTGTAGTAGATTCTAGGCACTCTGGAAGTAATGATACAAGGGACCTCATAGTTAATTGTATCGCCTTTTGCTGCCCATTCATCAAGTGTAATTTCTTCTTCTTCTTGTTTTCCAATTAAAGTTACTTTTTTACCTATATTATATGCAGCTGGTAATAATAACATACATTGATCCATACAAATTCTTCCGATGATTGGTACACGTACGCCATCTATTAATACATGTTGACCACTATATTTTCGAATTAATCCGTCAGCGTATCCTATTGGGATTGTCCCAATGTACGACGGTTCTGATGCTGTAAAGGTTGCTCCATAGCCAATCGATTGACCAGCTTGAACTTTCTTTACTTCAATGAGTTCTGTTTCTAATGAGAAAGCAGGCTGTAATGGAAACGGTAATTTCGTTTTTACATAGGCAGAGGGTGCTAATCCATACATTGAAATTCCAAACCTTACTGCATCATATTGAAGAGCTCGATCTTTTATAAGCATCGTCGCTGTATTAGCAGCATGCACAAGTCGTGGTTTTTCAGGTAAAGCACTTATAAACTCTTCAAATTTAGCAACTTGATGATGAAAATAAGCGACATCCTCTTCATCTGCAGTAGCAAAGTGTGTAAAAATTCCATCTACAAGTAAACTATCAGAGGATGTTATCGCGTTATACAGGTTTTGTAAGTCTTCAATTTGAGTGACACCTATTCTACCCATGCCAGTATCAATTTTAATATGTAATTTTAAAGGATGCGATAAACTAAACTCCTTAACTTGCTGCACCCAATCAAATGAAAACACTGTTAACGTAATATTTTCATTTGCTGCAAATGGTGCAAATGATGCAGGGGCATAACCCAATATTAAAATATCGATATTTGGGAAGGCTTTTCGAAGATAAAGTGCTTCTTCTGGTGTAGCTACCGCTAATATAGTAGCACCAGCTTCTATAGCTACCGTTGCAACTTCAACATCTCCATGTCCGTAAGCATTTGCCTTCACCACAGCCATGATCTGAACTCCTGGTTGTAAAAATTCCTTCAAGTAACTCACATTGTGTTTTATAGCATCTAGATTAATGATGGCTTTGGTTGGACGGAAGTGCTTTATGTTTTGCATTATTGTTATTCCCTCTTTTAGCAATTATAAACTTCAAATATTTGTAATATTCATTCTTTTATTTTAAATTTTAATACTAGTTCTTGTCCACCACTTTCACTTACTTTAAGAAAATTAAGAGAGAGTTAGCCTTAGAGCGTCCCATTTGTCCACTTTAAGACTAACCTCTCGAATTTTATATATTTATGTGGAACTAGTTACTCACTTTACTTATTTATTTTAATCCACCGGTTGTAACCGAAGCCGCAACTTGTACCATTTCCTCTTGTGTTAGGTTATTTGATGCGATAAAGAATGATACGCCATCACGTTCCCAGCTAATAGATTTTTCAGTAATTGCGCCAATAGTAAATCCTAAATCAGCTGGATCACCAGGTGCATATACTGGAAGAGTTGCGGATTCACCATACTCTACAGGCTGTTGGACAAGTGTGAAGGATTTATCACCCTCGAACGTTAAGATAGCACGCTCTGTTCCATTCTCCATAACTACTTTTTCATCTACTAGTTTTGTATTCTCCCAATTTAATTCAGGATAGTATGTTTGGAATTCAGATTGAACTGGTGCACTTGCACTAGCAGTTTCTTCTTCATTTGACTCAGAGAAGTTTTCTACTGCATACTCGCTTTCTTTATGCTGCATTCCTAGATCGATATTTTTAAACGTGATTACCATTTGCTCTTCTTGTGCTTCGTTTACTACCGAAACAGAAGTTGGAAGCATTGTTTTCTTGTCCACTACAATCTTTTGCGTTGGCATAATACTTTTATGATTATTTCGAGTTGCTGCTGTGAAGATGTAATTCTTCTCATCTTCTTCCATTACCACCTTGTCATCGGCTAACAAGTCTTCAGCTAATGCTCCAATTAGATAGGCTTGGCTATTTTGCTTCGGCCATTCACTTTGGAACTTGTACGTCTTTCTTAGGGAAGGTGTTACTACAAATACGCCTTCATCATTACGGATAATCATTTGTGTTACGTCTTCACCTTGCTGAGTTACTTTCACACGGTAAAATTCTGGATCAGTATGCCATACATTTACATCATAAACTCTTGGTTCAGCACCAGTTTTGATTTCCATTGTGGCATCTAGCTCATATCCTTTTACATCGTTCCACTTATCATTTAGATTTTGCAGAACATCCTCTTGTGAATCCTCCCCACAAGCTGCAAGCATTAGTACTCCTAACAACATAACAAAAAATAAGGTTAATTTGTGTCGCAAAACTCCATCCTTTCTTCTACTACTTTCAGCTCCGATACGTCAAATATATGAGTGGATGTATAACTTTATGCTATCACTTTTGGACAACTTAACAAATTATTAATCAAATTTTTTCTATAGATTATATCGCGTCTTAAGAATGCATTAGTATCACTTGAGCTGCCGCATACTCTTTTGTATGTGTGATGCTGACATGTCCACTCACTAATTCTCCGTTGAAATACAAAGTTGGTTTTCCTAAATCATCTTTCAACACTTCAATCTGACGAAACTCACAATTCTTACCTATACCAGTACCATTTGCTTTAGAAAATGCCTCCTTTGCTGCAAACCTCCCCGCTAAAAATTCTACTTTTCGTAGTTCAGATAGTTGATTAAATATATTCAATTCACGCTCAGATAGAATACGTTGTCCAAATTTTTCTGAACGATCTATTGCTTTTTTTATTCTTGGGATTTCTGCTATGTCTAGTCCAATTCCTTTTATCATATGGAAGTTCTCCTTTTATTATTAATAAAATACAATGTATAATAATCGATATGAGGTGGTTACATGTTTATTCGTACAGAAAATTTTAAACAATTTTTAAAGCTATATCCAATTGTGTCAACGATTATTGCGATTAATTTCATCGTCTATATTATAACAATGCTTCCCTATATTGGTGATGAAGTTTTTTACACAGGGATGAGTGTGAATTATTTAATTGAAGATGGTCAATGGTGGCGAATTATTACATCAATGTTTATTCACGCAGACTTCATGCATGTTTTATTTAATATGTTCTCTTTATTCTTGTTTGGTCCAGAGCTAGAGAAAATTGCTGGGAAAATGCGATTTTTAACGATTTACTTTCTAGCAGGTATTTTTGGTAATGTGGCAACATTCGTATTGCAGGCTGGCAACTACGCAAGCGTTGGGGCAAGTGGTGCTATTTACGGTATTTTCGGTGCTTTCGCTGCGCTTGTCTACTATACTCGCCATACAATGCCACAGCTTAAGCAGGTAATCCTTCCGCTTGTGGTTATTAGTGTAATTATTACCTTTATATCTCCTAATATTAATGTTACGGGACATATCGGTGGTTTAGTTACTGGTTTCTTGCTTGGTCTATCCTATTTCACACCAAAGAATATCATTCGCTGGAGACAGAAATAATTGATACCTTATTAAATGTAAACGAAAAGGCAATCTCTTTTACTAAATCCGAGATTGCCTTTTTTATATCGTTTATTTTAGGTGGTCATTTTTTTCGAGCCAGCTCATCATTTCTTCTATATCTCTAGTTTCAAGATTCAGGGCTTTTGCCGTCGCACCTGTAAATCCAGACATTACCGTTACTTCCACACTAGCAATTTCTCTTCTCTTTTGAAAAAATGTCTGTCTACTTTCCAAAGCTTGAATGCGTTTTTTCTCAACAACAAATGTAACCCTACTAAATATTCGATAACAAAGTGTTAGTTGATTACCGCTAATGGCATAGCCTGTCGTTTTAAATTGCCACAAGCCTAGCAAAATGATTGGTACAATAATCAGCAACGAGAACAATCCATACGGAAACCATATATATGAGCAAAGGGCAATAACTGGCAATAGCCAAACAAAGTCGATTCGATAAAAGAATGGCTTTGCTTTTTTGGGTGGCTTCGTTAAAGCTTGCTGCCATTCAAGCTCAGGAAGCAGTTCATGCAACGGCTTAAATAACCTCGACTTCTTTATTAATGGAAATAGGGTTATCTTTTTTTCTTCTCCACCAAATCCCCCACTTGCACTTTCCACAGCAACTGCAGCAAACCCAAACATTTGCCTTACTGGATTTTCTACGATTTTGATAGCTTGGATTCGATTTAAAGGAATCGTTACCCTCTTCTTTTCTAACAATCCCCTTGTAATAGTTAAACGTTCATTTTCCTCGATTACTGTAAAATCATAGTAATTTATAAATGTAATAATAACAGCAATTACCCATGTAAATAAAAACGAAACAAAAACAGCAAACGCTACAATAACAAAACCAAATTTAATAAAGTCCGAAAACTCTTCGAATAACCATTCAAAAGGAATAAATTCTGCAAATTGGGATAAAGCCGCTGCAACTCCGGCAATTACAACGCCCATACTGCTTGAAGTAGTTGCTAATACGAGTAAATCCTTTTTGTTCATTTTATGGATTACTCTTGAACTCGGAGCTTGCGCTTTCTCAACTGAGTTCCCAGTTTCACTTTGCAGCTCATTTTCATACTCTTCTTCCTTACTTTTTCGAGTAACCAGCTCAATTTGGTCAGCTGCTTCCTTTGTAATTGCAGTTAAAATAACTTCCGGCTTACCGTTCGTACTACCAGCCGTTTCAACCATTACTTGGACAAGCCCAAAAATCCGGTGAAAAATACCCTCTTTATAATTTAAGCTTTGAATTCGATCAAACGGAATATAACGTTTTTTCTTAACTAAAAGACCATACTCAACCCTTAGCTCCTTCTCCTCAAACCAATACACATATGTCCACCATTTAAGAACTCCATTTATTAAGCGAACAATGATTACTAGGACAAAGATGCCCAGAGGAACAATACTTGCCCAGAAGCTTCCATCTCCAGGATTAAACGTAACGTTAAAACCGTTTGCAAAAAAGATAATTAAAAAGGGTAGAATCAATTCTTTTAGTCCCTTTACAAAATCAACTACCGCTGCAACTGGATGTAATTTAAAGCGATCCTCAGACATCATCTTCAGCCACCCTTGCTAGAGTCGAAATACGGGACCTTAAACTATCCGCATCATTTGTAACTAACATTGGGATAATATGTGTTGTAGCAGCTGTTGAAATTGAAATATTGGCTAAATCGTATTTTTTCAAAATCGGTCCTTGTGAAGTATCAACATGCTGGACACGAACCATCGGAATCAATGTTCGCTTCACGATAAATAAGCCATATTGGATTTCAATCTCATGCTCTCGCACCTCATATCGCCAATGGTCCCAGCGAATATTCGGGAAAAGCCAAATCGATGCCAGTCCGACAATTAGTACAAGTGCGATTGCTATATAAACTATGAACGATGGCCACTCAAAATAATAGGTTAAGAAACAAGCAACCCCCATTAAAACAGAGACTACCAAAGTATTAAAAAGACCATACAATCGCCATACAGTTAACCCCTTCCTCGGTATTTGATAATTCAATTGTTTTCGCACAAAATACACCCCTTCTCTTTCCTCTTAATACGAATAAGACTGTTAATTGTTTCAATATATTCAAAATATAAGCTAGTACTTATTAATTTAGCATATATCGGTTTGAAAAAGCGATGCACTTTTAACACATATGGATAATTCTCCAATTGTACACTTTCCCCTAAGCTTAACGAAAATCAAACTAACAACTAGGATAAAGTGATATGTGAATTCCTTGTAGACTAGTTCCGAGTGGGGTTGTGCGATTTAGGTGAAGTGCGGCTGAGTAGGGGTATCTTTTACCCTAAGCTTTGGATTTTATGGTTTTGGGGAAATGAGTCCACTTCTCTTTTACCCGTAACTCCGGATTTTGTTTTTTCGGGGAAGTGAGCACCCTTCTCTTTTCCCCCAGACTCCGGATTTTCCTCTTTCGGGGAAGTGAGCACCCTTCTCTTTTCCCCAAACTCCGGATTTTCCTCTTTCGGGGAAGTGAGTGCGCTTCTCTCTTCCCCGAAACTTCGGATTTTGCCGTTTCGGGGATGTGAGCTATCTTCTCTCCGGATCTTGCCGTTTAGCGATACTTCTTTTCACACAAAAAAAGTGCCCCCGAAAGGACACTTCTAATACTTAATTTAATTAGTCTTCACGACGACGTGGTGTGCTTGAAGAGCGTCTGCGATCTCCGCCGCCTGCGCTACCGCCTTCTTTGCGGCCACCGTCACGGCGACCTCCATCTCTGCGGCCTCCATCACGACGTGCACCGCCGCCTCCACTGCTGCGTCCGCCACGACCGAAGTCACGACGACCACCGCGAGAGTCTCCTCCACGGCCTCGACCGCCTCCACCAGAACGTTCTTTGCGAGCAGGTAATGGACGCTCTTCAGAAATTGTTACTGGTGTTTCATCAGGTTCTTTAGTCATTGATTTAATAGCTGCTGCTACTAAGTCAACTGCATTGTGTTCTTCTAATAATTCATTAGCTAAGATACGGTATTCATTTAAATCATTCGCTTGAACGATTTCAACTAACTTATCCATAGCTACTTTTTGTTGTCCTACTAGTGCTTCTGTTTCACTTGGTGGACGTAGTGGTGTCATACGTTTTTTCGTTGTTTCTTCAACAATACGTAAGTAACCCATTTCACGTGGAGTTACAAATGTAATTGCAAGCCCAGATTTACCAGCACGACCAGTACGGCCGATACGGTGAACATAGCTTTCTGGATCTTGAGGAATGTCAAAGTTATAAACGTGTGTAACACCTGAAATATCCAGACCACGTGCAGCAACGTCTGTTGCAACAAGAATGTCAATTTTATTTTCTTTAAATTGACGTAATACAGACATACGTTTTGCTTGGCTTAAGTCACCATGGATTCCTTCTGCAACATACCCACGAATACTTAATGCTTGTGATAATTCATCAACACGGCGTTTTGTACGACCAAAGATAATCGCAAGCTCTGGTTGGTGTACATTTAAAATTCGAGTTAATACATCGAATTTTTCGCGCTCTTGAGCTTTTACGAAAAATTGCTCGATGTTTTCAACTGTCATTTCTTTTGATTTGATTTTCACTTCTTCAGGGTTTTTCATGAAAGTGTTTGCAATTTTACGAATTGCAGGTGGCATTGTAGCCGAGAATAATAATGTTTGACGAGTGTCTGGAACATTTTCTAAAATCGCATTAATATCATCGATGAAGCCCATGTTCAACATTTCGTCCGCTTCGTCTAATACAAGTGTTTGTACTTGATCAAGCTTTAATGTGTGACGGTTAATATGATCTTGAATACGACCTGGAGTACCAACGATAATTTGTGGTTTATTTTTTAACGCACGAATTTGACGTCCAATTTCTTGTCCACCGTATACAGATAATAATTTAACGCGTTTATCATAACCAATTTTATATAATTCTTCCGAAACTTGGATTGCTAATTCACGAGTAGGGGCAATAATTAATGCTTGGATGTTCGGGTTTTTTGGGTCAATTTTTTCAATAAGCGGTATCCCGAATGCTGCCGTTTTACCAGTACCAGTTTGCGCTTGACCTAATACGTCACGACCTTCCATTGCAAACTTAATAGTGCCTTCTTGGATTGGTGTTGCTTCTTCAAATCCCATACGCTTTAATGAACGTAATGTTGATTCGCTAATATTTAATTCTGAAAAATTTGTCAAACTTCTCAATCTCCTTTTTCCTTTAAGTTGACAAATGGTTACATTTTCAGATGAAATGCGGCAAACTTCGAGCCTAAGTTTTGGAACGTTTCCGATACTTAATAATTCTCCGTCTTCGAACAGAGAGCGATTTTATATGAAAGGGAAAGCCCGGTCTTTGCCGAGCGGTTCATTCTACCCATCTTCTTATGTGTAAAGCTTAATAAAAATAGAATAAAACCGTTAAATTCAAAAAAAAGCACTCTTCATCAATTTTTGTGAAGAGCCTTCGCACAAAATGTATCCATTGCTTATCATAGTCTATCACGGCTCTTAACTGCATTGCAACGAAATTGCTCTTGTTATAATATTCTTAATTTTCGTTTTCCGTTAGAAAATTAAGGAAACCATAGGTCATAAAAAATCATAAAAGTAAATTATTTTTAAAACTTTTAAACAAACACTTGAAAATTCATTAACTTAATTTAGAAATACATTCATCTTCAAACCGCACACAATCATTGAGTAGGCACCACTTTAAAGGTCGTTTCATCGAATCTAAACAATTTGGCTAACTGGTACAGTCCTTATATTGCGCTTGAAAGGTTTAAATAATTCGCTAACTTTTAATTGCCCATGTATTGCATCTTCTGCCAAAACTACATTCCCTACAAAGCTTTAATTACCCTTTTTATCCAATAATAATCCTATTAGAAAATCGTAATTGGAGTAGAATATTTCAAGAAACCCGTCCCATCTTTGCTGGATTTCCTTTAAACCTTTAATTTTTCTACTACAAAAAGAAACACCTTTAAGTACCAACTCGACTTGATCTGACCCAAGAAAGTTAGACATATGTAATTAAGCTGCTTCAAGGACCTGAGTTCGGTATTCCACCGGGCTTAGGTCTTTTAATTTTGCCTTCATACGTTTGTTATTATAATAGTGAATATAATCCGATAGTTCCTTCTCAAAATGCTCCATGCTCTCAAATTCTTGCAGATAAAGTAGCTCAGATTTTAGTAAGCCAAAGAAATTTTCAATGACTGCATTATCCAAACAATTGCCCTTACGGGACATACTTTGTGTGATATTATGTTGTTTTAATGTTCGTTGGTATAGTTTCATTTGATAGTGCCAACCTTGGTCTGAATGTAGAAGGACTTGATCATCTGGTCGAAGCCGCATTACTGCTTGTTTTAACATATCGCCAACTAATTTATAAACTGGGCGACTCATTACCGTGTAGGCAATGATTTCACCGTTACATAAATCTAATACTGGAGATAAATAACGCTTCTCACCAAATAAATGAAATTCTGTTACGTCCGTTACCCATTTCTCGTTCATGTTTTTCGCTGTAAAATCACGATGTAAAATGTTCGGTGCAATTTTCCCGACATTTCCTTTGTATGATCGGTATTTTTTCATACGTACTTCGCATTTAATGCCCATGGCATTCATCAATTTATTAATTGTTTTTGGATCATGAGAGAAGCCATATTTCTTTAATTCTTTAGCAATTCTACGATACCCGTAACGCCCTTTATGTTCGTGGTAAATGGACTGAATAACAGCTTTAACTTCTGCATATTTATCATCACGATTTAAACGCTTTTCCCAGTAGTAATATGTGCTACGTGGAATATCAGCGACTTTAATTAATTCCACCACTTCATAGATTTCCTTTAGTTCATAAATTACTTGCGCTTTGATTTGGTTGGTAATTTTTCTTTCATTTGAACTAAAGTGTTTAACTTTTTTAAATATGCATTCTCCATTTCCAGTTGCTTTATACGCGCCTCTAGTTCTTCTACAGATCCTTCAGCGGGTAAAGTTTTCGTGTCCTTTTTCATAGGTGGTCGCCCCTTTTTCTTAGAAACAAGAGTATCATAACCACCAATTTCAAACTTTATCTTCCAAGTTCGAATCAAGCCAGGAGATGAAATGTTAAATATCGCAGCTGTGTCAATAGAGGATGTACCTGTTTCGTTCATATAGTTAAGTACATTCATTTTAAACTCAGCAGAATAGTTTGTATAGGATTTTAGGAATGCCTCTCTACCGTTCTCTTGATAAAGACGAACCCAATCACTGATTACACGCCGAGTAACACCAATATCCTTCGCGATTTCATTCATTGATTCATGCCCATTTATATAACGTTCAACTGCTTGAATTTTTTGTTCGATAGAAAATTTAGCCATAAAAAAACCCCCGTAAAAGTTAGATTAGTGTCTAACTTTTACGGGGCAGTTCAACTTAAAGGTGTCTTTTATTTACTTAAATGAATTTAAAACCGTTTCTAATTTCATTCCTCGAGAACCTTTTAATAAGATTAATGATTTTTCATTTGCATGACGTTTTATATAATCTACAATCTGATCGTAATCATTCTCAGTATGCATTAAGTATTCGTTAGCAAATTTTTGTTTTAACTGTTCATATAGCCACTTCATTCTAGTGCCATATAAACAAACTCTTGAGATTGCTTCAGCATCAATGGCGTTTGCGATTTGCTCGTGAAATTTTTGCTCGTCATCACCTAACTCAAGCATGTCACCTAGCACTAACCATTTATCCTCACGCAACGAAGTCGATTGGACAAAATGGATAGCTGCCATCATAGAGGTAGGTGCAGCATTATAGGCATCATTGATAAATAATATTCCTTGTTCAGTAGGAACCAATTGCATACGCATATCTGTTAATGATACTTGTGATAGACCCTCGCGAATTTGCTCATTAGTTAAGCCAAGATTTTTCCCCAATAAAATGGCATTTAAGCTATTCTTCACTTGGTGCTTCCCTAAAACAGGAATAAAGAATTCTCCATTCACTTCACCTTGAACAGTAAAACGACTTCCTTTTTCAGTTGTTTCAATCGACGTTGCTACTAAGTCATTCGACGTATTGAAGCCAAAGCCTTTAGATGTAAGCTGTGCTTGTGAATTTACCAAATTTTGAAGTAGAGGCTCATCACCGTCAAAGAATAGGATGCCATCCTCGTTCAAGCCAAGGATAATCTCGAATTTTGCTTTTGCAATTCCTTCACGCGAACCAAGGTCCTGCATATGCGCTTCCCCGATATTAGTAATTACAGCAAAATGCGGCTTCGCAAGTTTTGTTAAAAATTCAATCTCACCAAAACCACTCATTCCCATTTCTAAAACCGCAATTTCAGTATCTTCATCAAGATTTAATATCGTAATAGGTACACCTAATTGATTATTAAAATTACCGATTGTTTTTTGTACTTTATAAAATGGCGTTAACATACTTGCTAAAATATCTTTAGACGACGTTTTTCCATTCGAGCCTGTTACACCAATAAATTTAGCTTGATGTTCATGACGATAAGCACGAGCCATTTCTTGCAAAGCAAGCTCTGCATCCTCAACAAATAAAACAGGCATATCTGTCGGAGGGTTTGGTTCATCTCTTAACCAAAGAGTGGCAGCTGCCCCTTTTTCAAAAGCCTGTGCAACATATTTATGTCCATTAACAGACTCACCGCGAAAAGGAATAAATAGATCTCCTTCTGAAATTGTTCTTGTATCAATGGAGACTCCCTTTATAATCGTATCAGAATAGCTTTGGCAATCAATATTTATCCAATTGGCAATTTCTTTTAATGTTCTTTTCATGTCAATTCACTCTAATCTCGGTTATATTGTAATTGTTGTTTTTCTGTATGACGTTCAATTGCAAGCTCAATTAAGCTATCAATTAATT
Organism: Ureibacillus chungkukjangi; assembly: GCF_044795995.1. Lineage (NCBI taxonomy): Bacteria > Bacillati > Bacillota > Bacilli > Caryophanales > Caryophanaceae > Ureibacillus > Ureibacillus chungkukjangi. The sequence continues at coordinate 3,557,966 of NZ_CP085009.1, forward strand.
GTGGATAGCTAACGCCAGTATGCTGCCATAATAACGGATACATGCTTACTGGTGTGAACCCAGGCATTGTATTCACTTCATTAATATAAACTTCATTATTTTCTGTTACAAAGAAATCGGAACGAACAATTCCTGAGCAATCTAAAATTTTAAATGCACGAACAGCCATATCCTTCATAGTGCTTTCCACTTCAGAAGAAATTTCAGCAGGAATAATAAGCGCCGTTGAACCATCTTTATATTTAGATTCATAATCATAAAACTCAGTCACTGGTTTGATTTCACCGGCTACAGATACTTTAGGGTCATCATTTCCTAATACACCCATTTCAATTTCACGTGCTGTAATACCTTGTTCAACGATTACTTTACGATCATATTGGAAAGCAAACTCGATTGCTTTGACTAACTCTTCTCTATTCATAGCCTTACTAATCCCAACACTTGAACCAAGATTAGCTGGTTTTACAAACATCGGCCACCCCAAATCGCATTCACATTTTTCGATAAGGTCCTCGGAGCCGTTATTCCATTCGTTTCGAATAAAGTGAACATAAGGAACCTGCTTTAAGCCCGCTACACTAAATAGCTGTTTCATCGTTACTTTATCCATACCAGCCGCTGAAGCCAATACGCCATTTCCTACATACGGGAAATTCAGCACCTCTAATAGTCCTTGCACTGTTCCATCTTCCCCATTTGTTCCGTGTAACAAAGGAAAAACTACATCAAATTGAGCCTGGGAATTATTATCTAAAATAAATTCTGTAATATTATTTGGTGATACTTCTTCGCTTTTAAATTGTAATTGTTCAATCGATTCAACTGGCTTTGTTAACTGAGGTCCTCTTAGCCATTGACCATCCAATGTTATGAAAATCGGATATACATCATATTTTTCATAATCAATAGCTTTTGAAACGGCTGTCGCTGTAGATAATGATACTTCATGCTCAGCAGACTTCCCTCCATATAATAAACCAACGCGCTTTTTCATTTTTTGACCCTCCAAATATTGAGTAGTTCTAGTTTAACACGAAAACTTAGTTCTTAGAAAACTAGGCTTATCGAAAAGACGTATAGCAAAACGCCTTAGTTGCACTTTGTATTTTTTTCTACCAACTAACACATGGTATTTAGTAAGCAAAAAAAGTGAAAAAACCCCCTGTCAAAAATGTGCTATGACAGAAAGTTTTAAGTGATTTTGATTAGTTCATCGTAGTTTTGTTTTATTATAATGTCTAAATCATCCCAAACCTCATCGGGATAATCATAGTCAGAAAGAGTACGTATTTCAACACCATAACAGTTATTTTGTTTCTCCATTTTGTACAGAGATAACAAGGCACCCTCTTTTATAAATGGTCGATATGCCTTTAATACTACCGGATCTAAAGTGGGAATCGTATCCTTTGATTTTCTACGCCAAAAACTACCGTTACCTTCTTTTTCTTTTATCAGCTGATTAAATAAATTAGTAACAAGATATTCCGAATCATTTAAATACCTATAATAAACCTTTGTTAACTTGTCATTTTCGGATGAATAGTACACATACCGATTTTGTAGCTTAGAATAAAACGGAGTATAGATAGGCTCTTTCTTATGACTCATGTAAAGTAGCTCTGCCTGTTCAATTGCAGTTAACTGATTAACATCCTTCTCACTTGCAAAATCAATCCAGCATAAATCACCATCAGCATCATCCATTTCCTTAACAAATTTCGGTAATTCATCAATGGGTATGAAGTCAAACTGCGTATGCATATTGAATGATCCGTCATCGTAGCCATGTTTTAATAATAATAAATTTGGTATTGGGTCGACTGAGCTAACAAACTGCTTTAACGTCAGGCCACTGTATATCACAAAATGATCAACATCATTCATATGTACAAACAAATGATGCATAAAATCATCCGCAGTTTTTTGTTTTCTTGCCATAGGCTCACTCCCCAATAATTCAATACAATAGTTATTATATGATGTAACTTATAAATTTGAAACATTTTCATTTCCATTTCGTCGTAACTTTACGCACTCCAAGTATTTATGAAAATAAGAGCAAAAAATTAGCTGTTTGTTAGAATAGCTTCAGCCAATATCTTACACCTTTTTAACATAGATACGATAGTCCCCTTTTATTCATTTCTATGTTAAAGTAAAATGTACAAGTTCGAAAATTTTTTCTAAAATCTTTAAGATTAATTAGGTGAAATAAAATGGAAAATAACCAAAACTTCGCAGGCCGTTTTGATTGGAAGCTTGCTTTAATTATTTTATTATTTCTTATCGTTAGTTTGTTAGCTATTTCTTCTGCACAGACAACTGGACAATATGCTTCAAACTTCGTATTGCAGCAATTAGTAAATTACGTGATTTTTGCCATCATTGTCGCATTTGTAATTTATTTCGATCCTGACCAATATAAGAAAATGGCATGGTATTTATATGGCTTCGGTATTGTATTATTGATTCTTTTAGCTGTTATTCCCGCATCAGAAAGTGGTCCTGTTATCGAGCGTAACGGGGCAAAAAGCTGGTTTTCAACGCCAATCGGAAGCATTCAGCCTTCTGAATTTATGAAAACCTTTTACATTCTTGCTATGGCATGGGTCATTAGTAAGCACCATGAAAAATATTTTATAAAAAGCATTAAATCAGACTTTATTTTATTAGGTAAAATCGCGATAACTTTACTTATTCCTTTAACATTTATCATGATGCAGCCGGACTTAGGTTCTTCCTTAGTATTCTTGGCAATTACTGCTGCATTAATCATTGTAGCAGGTGTCTCATGGAAAATTATTCTACCTGTATTCGCATCTGCCGTTGCTATAGGCGGCTCTTTACTTTGGATGGCTCTATATATGCAGGAATTCCTAGAGGATAAATTCGGCTTGCAGCCATATCAGTTTGCCCGTATCTACTCTTGGTTAGATCCATACTCTTATTCGTCTGGCTCTGGATATCATTTAATCACTTCATTAAATGCCATTGGGTCTGGTGAAATCTTTGGTAAAGGGTATTTAGACCGTGAAGTATATGTAGCAGAAAGTCATACAGATTTTATATTTACGGTAATTGGAGAAGAATGGGGCTTCATCGGAGCAAGCTTTGTAATATGTCTATACTTCCTGTTAATTTATCATTTAACAAAATTGACATTAACCTTAAAGGATCCTTTCTGTACGTACGTTTGTGCAGGAATAATAGCAATGATTACCTTCCACGTGTTCGAAAATATTGGAATGACGATTCAGCTTTTACCGATTACTGGTATTCCGCTACCATTTATAAGCTATGGCGGTAGTTCCCTAATGGGTAATGCCCTAGCAATCGGCTTAGTATTCAGTATGAAGTACCATTATAAATCATATATGTTTGCAAGTAATGATGACGACGAGTAACACTTTAAAATTATAAGCCTACCGAAAAAATCCCGACCATTTCTAGTCGGGATTTTCTTATGCTAATTCTCATTATTATTTTATACTTGTGGTGTTTGAGTTGGTGGTGTTAATACTTTTAGTAATTCAAGACGGGATTTTGTAATGGTTGCAGTAACACCTAATTTAGATAAATTTGAAACAATTTTCTTTAAGTCTACTTCCTTCGTCATGCTTATCCACCTAACCTTCTTTATATATTATAAATAACGTATTAACTGCCTAAAAGTTTCAAATTAAATAGCTCTAACTTAATAATTCTTATGTCTATAATAACATGCTTGCCTTGCCTAATATTTTTCAATTATGTTACAACTTTGAAAATGTCAACTAAATAGCATTTCATTTTATTAAATATCCAAGAAAAATTTGTTTCAATCTTTGCTACTAAAGGAATTATAACCTTTAATCAATCAAATCAAACATCAAAATAAAAAGTCACATTTTGTTCACATTTACTAATTTCTCCTAAATTTTTCTTTTCAATTTCTTACTTATTATTTAAAAATAAGGGTAACAATTATATAGATAATTAGATACAAAGATATTTCTAACTAATAAGTACATGAATATCTAAAGCATTGCGTATATTAAAGTGCTAATGCTTTCATGTTGTGCATTCATAATGCATTATGAAATTGCGAAGTCCGATAGTTTTTGGAGGTAAAAGAGTGCAAAGAGAAAATTCAAATTCAATCTACTTACCAAATGAACTAGAATATTTTCGAAACGAAATTGAGTCATCAGTAGTAAGCTCTTTATGGCTTACCCCTACCGATGGAACCCCCTCTTTAACCGAAAGCAAGCTTGCAGGATACCCCTATTTACCTAAGTCTCATTTGTGTCCAAAAGATACAAACAATGAATTTATGCCCTTATTGGCTCAAATAAATTTTGCACAATTACCTTCCAGCCCCCTTTTTCCTAATAAAGGGCTGTTACAATTTTTCATTTCGAATAAATTTAACCATCCGATTGAGGCAAAAGTGGAATTGCTCTTTCAACAAGATTTCAAAATTCGTTACTTTCCAGAAGTTTTAAACGAAGACCAATTGAAAATAAGTTTTTCTTATTTGAATATTAACAGCGATTCTACAATCCAAAAGGAAATGAAGCTAGATTTTTACGGAAAACTTGAGCCAGTTTCTGTATTTGATTATAGAAGAGAACATCTCTTGCAAGCTTCACAATTTGGACGTGAAGTTATAAGTGATGATGGAAGAACCTTTGAGGATATCTATTTTGAAAACTTTCTTGCTGCCGAACACAAATTAGGTGGCTATCCATATTTTATTGAATATGATACAAGAAAGGATTCAACATTCCTAAAAAAATTCGATACTTTGTTATTGCAAATCGTTTCGAATGACGAGCAAGGGATTATGTATGGTGATTCTGGTATTTTAAAATTTTTCATCAATCAGCAAGCTCTTAAAGACTTAGATTTTTCGTCTGTTTACTTTATCGCTGAACAGTTCTGATTTTAGCTGCAATACTACAATTCATTCACTTGTTAAGCTATAATTATTTTATAAAAAATAAAGTAGGTGCAGTTATATGAGTATTTTCTTCAATACCATATCTGTTATTCCGATTATTCTCATATTAAATATCGTTCTTGCTATTATGGTGATCTTTTTAGAAAGAAAAGACCCTTCCGCAACATGGGCTTGGACACTTGTACTTTTCTTTCTGCCGCTAGCCGGATTCATATTATATTTGTTGCTTGGTCGACCAATGCGTAAAAAGCATTTGTTTCGCTGGGAGGGACAAAAAGATATTGGGATTGATAAACTAATCTCTTATCAAATCGAGGCCCTTGAAGAAAATTCACTGGATTTCAGGTTCGATGAGGTTGGAAAATATAAAAGTTTGATTCACATGAACTTAAAAACAAGCGACTCTGTTCTGACGCAAGATAACGATGTTCAGCTTTACGATGATGGGGCTAAAAAATTCGAGGACTTACTTGAGGATATTGAGAGTGCAAAAGATCATATCCATGTACAATACTACATCTTCAAATTAGATAATTTAGGAAAACGTATTTATACAGCTCTTTTAAAGAAGGCACAGCAAGGTGTAAAGGTTCGGATTCTTTATGATGAAATGGGTTCACGAGGCTTGAGGAAGAGGCATTTCAAGTCTCTCCTTAAACTTGGAGGAGAGATAGAGGTCTTCTTCCCTTCTATTTTCCCCCTTATCAATCCTCGATTAAACTTTAGAAATCACCGTAAAATTGTCATTATTGACGGACGCATCGGTTATATCGGCGGGTTTAATGTTGGAGACGAATATTTAGGATTAAATAAAAAATTTGGCTATTGGCGAGATACCCATTTACGTATTGAAGGGAGTTCTGTTCACCCTCTTCAAACTCGCTTTTTACTCGATTGGAACCAAGCAAGCGATAATAATATTATCTATTCTGAACGCTACTTCCCTGCAATTCCGAAAAAGGGCGATATTGCTGTTCAAATCGTTTCAAGTGGGCCTGATACAGAATTTCCTGCCATCAAAAATGGGTATTTGAAATTACTTATGAGCGCAAAGCGTTATATTTACATCCAAACTCCTTATTTCATACCTGATAATAGCTTTTTAAACGCTATTGAAATCGCTGCACTTTCAGGAATTGATGTACGCATTATGATTCCTAACAAACCTGACCATATGTTTGTTTACTGGGCTACCTATTCTTATGTTGGCCAGTTATTACGTGCTGGAGCTAAAATTTTCATTTATGAAAAAGGATTTATCCATGCTAAATCAATTGTTATTGACGATGAAGCTTCAACAGTGGGCACAGCTAACATTGATGTACGAAGCTTTAGTTTGAATTTTGAAGTGAATGCTTTTATTTACGATCGGACACTTTCCCATCAACTAGCAGAAATTTTCGAAAAGGATATATTAGATTGCACAGAGCTAACGCTTGAAAAATATGAGAATCGGGCAGGTATCATTAAATTTAAAGAATCTATTTCTCGATTATTAACACCAATTCTATAATCTACTCGCTCTAATAAAAAAGGATGACGCATTTAATCGTCATCCTTTTTTCTATTCAACACCTAAGTATTCTTCTAGTGTGACACCTGATTCTTTCACTTTCGTGGCAACATCGACACCTAAATATCGGAAATGCCAAGATTCATACATATATCCTGTAATGGCTTCTTTCCCTTGTGGATATCGGAGGATAAAGCCGTATTTGTGTGCATTTTCAACTAGCCATTTCCCAGCTTCTGTTTCACCAAATTCTTCAGTTAACCATAAATCCTCTTCCCCTTTTTCACCGATATCAAAAGCTAATCCAGTCTGATGCTCAGAGTATCCAGGTCTTGCACTATAGCGATCTGCGTTATCTTGCCCATCGCGACTTACATAATTATTATAAAGTGTATCTTGATATTCAAAAGAACGATAAGTACTAAATGCTACAAGATCAAAACCAGAAACCTTAGCATCTGTTGCCATTTGTTCAAAGGCTTTACGCGCCTCTTCACTTTCCCCTGGAGCAAAAGTACTTGGTAACGGATACTTTTTATTTGCTAATAGAACCCCCTCAACAAATGTAGGCTCTGTTGGCAATTGTTGCCCCTCAATATAACCGTTATTTGTAATAGGCTGTTCTGTTTCGGCCTGTTGGTCTTCTGTATTAGGTGTTTTTGCTTCATCTGTAGGCTTTATATTATCCTCTTCAATTTTAGTAGTATCTTCTTGGTTTGCATTTTGTTCATTTACATCTTCAACCGGAGCTGGTTCAACTGTTTGGAGGTTAAAGTTACTTTGATTGAAATAGTAAAACACCCCAATAGCCGCAGCTATAATAACTACTACACTAGCACTAATCCATATGTATTTCTTTTTGCTATTATTCTTATTACCGAAAGTTGTAGTTCTTTTCATAATCGTATAAGCCTCTTTCCGTATACAATGCTTTAATTTTAGCACTGTTTTCCCCGTTTGACTGTATTATTTTTCTTAAAAATTCTAGTCACCTATTGCGAGCATTATAATCTTTAGATAACGTATTTAAATTACCGTAGATAACAAAAAGCCGAGGCATATGACCCCGACTTTTTAGATTATTTTTTATCTAAAGAAACTGTTTCCGTTCCTGCTTCTGGCACAGGCTTTGCTGGATGATCAGTGAAATACTTTCTTCCAATATACGTTTGAAGAATTAGCAGTATACCACTTACCGACCAATATAAAGGCAGTGCAGCCATAGATGTGAATGAGATAAACACGATCATAATTGGCGAGATATAAATCATTAACTTCATTTGAGCCTTTTGAGCTTCAGGAACGGTCCAAAGTGACACTTTCGCTTGTACAAAGTATACGATACCAGCAATTATTGTCATTAAGATATCAGGTGATCCTAAATTGAACCATAAAAACTCATGTGATTTTACATCATCAGAGTAAAGTATTGCAAAATATAATCCCATAATGATTGGCATTTGGATAACTATTGGTAAGCAACCCATATTTAAAGGATTGATTCCATTTGTACGATATAAGCTTAGCATTTCCTGTTGAATTGCCATTTGTTCTTCTTTTGTTTGAGCAGCCTTTAATCGTTCTTGGATCTCGTCCATTTTCGGTTTTACAACATCCATTTTGGATTTCATTGCCGATTGTGAACGGTAATTTTTTAACATGAACGGCATTAAGATTAAACGAACGCCAATTGTGATTGCGATAATTGCTAAACCGTAACTTCCGTTAAACAAATCATTACCTAAGAATTCTAATAACCAGTTCATCGGTTTAACAAACGTACTATAAAAGAAGCCTTCCTGATTTTCAACAGCTTGACACCCTGTTAACACGAACAGCATAAGGCCTAGCATTGAAAAAAGTTTCAGTTTTTTCATTTTTCCACCTACTATTTTATTTAGCTAAATTGAAGTATACAGTAATAACTTTATGAATATCAAATACGAGGTCATATAATAGGAAACTATATTAATGACAAGAATAAGGTTATTAGAAAAATACAACTCGACCAATTTTGGTCGAGTTGATGACGCATCATAGTATAAGCATTTCACTATTTACCAAAAAATCTGCATGCTGCATCAACTTTGCATTATACGTTTTCATACTCAACTTCCGGAATTTCAAAGCGGTAGAATTCATGATGTAGCTCATCACGGAAATGCTTCGGTGTTACACCTGTATATTTTTTAAATATTCTTGTGAAGTAGCTTTGGTTACAAAAATGGAATTGATCAGATATTGACGTAATACTTTTATTTGTATGACGAAGATAATATTGTGATTCTTCTACTCTTCTAACATTTAGATACTCTACTAATGTTATGCCAACATGCTCTCTAAATATTCTAGATAAATGGCTAGTACTTATATGAAATTTTTGAGCAATTCTTTCTACTGTTAAATCATTTTCAAGCTCATCATTTATGTACATAATTACCTTATTTACTGTTTGGTGTCTAAAGGTTGGCTGTTTTCGATCTGCTATAAAGTAAACGTAAAAATCAACTAAATCATCAGCAAATTGCAAGAACTCTGCATCTTTCATATTGTTTTCTATCATATCCGCACAGGCAAGATTAAAAGCAAATGCCTTTTTTGAAGGTACTTGATTATCTAAAAGCTTGCGAGCAACAATTGATGAAAGGATTACAAAATAATTTCTTACCACTTTGATTACTTGTTTTCCGAATCTGATTGATAAAATATCTATTATTTCGTGCAAAGATTTTTTTGCTTTTGCCGACTCTAAGTGAAAGATTTCAAATAACAGCTTAGATTCAATATTATAAAAATCTTCAATCCCGTTATATTGATTTATACTATCAATCTCTTGAAAGTACCTTTTAGAAATTGTTTCAGATATTGAATGTGGAAATAGCTGCATAAATTACCCCATCTTTCTTCAGAATACAATTGCAATATTGTTATATTCTACAACAATACACATCGACTACTGTAATATAACCTAAATTAATTAAAGAATATAGTTTTTTTAATAGATTTTTCTATGAAATAACTGACTTAATGAGTATTTTTTGCTAAAAATTTAGCTTAAATTATTCTACTAATAAGAATAAAGAATTAATTATGTATGACTAAAGTGAATATTACCATAATTTCGCATATTTTCAAACTCTATTTTATACATATAGGAAAGTTTAACAGTTTGTCTTATTAACCTAAGGACTTTTTATCATTTTAGCTCGAACAAAGCTAAGTTTTCTAATAAAGAATGGCAAATTTCAGCATACTTTCTATATAAATTCTAAATACTAAGGATACATGAAACCTGCACTTTCCTATTAGTATACGGTACGCTATTTTTATTGGAAACAATAAAAAGTGACAAAAATAAGAATGTATTTTTTATATTTGCAGAAAATTAGCGTGCTTGCCGGTAATCTTCTCTATTTTATTTATTACAAACTGTAGTAAAATAGATGTTATATGATATAAAATGTATACAAAATGAGGTGTCTTAAATTGGAACCAAAGCAAATAGAAGAAATCATGGAGATTATTAAAGATTTCTTTCCGGAGAATACGTCGATTGCAATATCGGATACAAATGAATATTTATATTATCAGCCTAGTAAAAAGGTAGATTTAAAAATTAAGCCAGGCGATCCTATAAAAGATGGCTCTGCAGCACACAAAGCACTATCCTATGGTCAAAAAATTAATACATACATCGAGTCTGATGTATTTGGAGTTCCTTACTATGGGATGAGTATTCCTCTTATAGAAGAAGGAGAAACAAAAGGTGCTATTACAGCAATCTTCCCTCAAAAGCCGTCACCATTTTTAACAAACTACATTACCATTAAAATTGATGATTGTTGGTACCCTATCAAACACGACCAAGTAATTTATCTTGAAACACAATTACGAAAAACTTTTGTTAAAACAATGGGACGCGAAGGATATCACCGTTTAAATTTAAGTGATTTAGAGTTATTCTTAGCACCTGATTCATTTATTCGCTGTCACCGCTCTTACATTGTGAACATTGACTATATTGATGAAATTCAACCAGATTCACATTCAACTTTCCTACTTATTATGAAGGATGGTACAAGAATTCCGGTGAGTCAGCGTTATGCTAGCTATTTCCGCCGTTCTCTAGGCTTCTAATAACAGTTTTTTAATTTATGGGCTTTTATTAGCACAGCTTTAAATTATTTTAATATAAGATTATAAACTTTTTATTATATCGACCTTTGCACATTGTGCAAAGGTCATTTGTATATTTATACACCGTCTAATTTCTCTTTTTTCTCTTACGGGTTTCTATATCAATCGAAATATCTATATTTTTCTCGAAAAAACATTTTTTAAGCACTTTCATGCGTTTTATGGAGATTTTGTGACATTTCAATGCTATTATACATTATACAAGTTGAAATTTATTTCAACTAAGTTAATAGAAAATAACAAACAGTTTTCTCTTTACTTTCTAATATAGGGGAGGATTTTTTTTATGGATCCACGTGTTGAAAAACGTTTAGGTTTGAAAGAATTATTAAATAAAGTAGTTTCTGCAGAACAAGCTGCTGCACTTATTAATGATGGTGATGTAGTTGGTATGAGTGGTTTCACTCGCGCTGGTGATGCGAAAGTTGTCCCAATGGCGTTAGTTGAACGTGCAAAAAATGAAAAATTCAAAATTGATGTATATACTGGTGCTTCTCTTGGACCAGAAGTGGATAACTTCTTAGCTGGAGCTGGAGTTATTCGCAAGCGCGGACCTTTCCAAGGCGATAAAGGTATCCGTACTCAAATTAACACTGGTGACATTCTATATGTAGATGCTCATCTTTCTCACAACGCTGAATTAGTTCGCCAAGGTATTATCGGACCAATCAAGCATTTAATTTTAGAAGCTGCTGCAATTACTGAAGATGGTTTAATCATTCCAACAACTTCAGTAGGTAACTCACCAATTTTTGCTGAGTATGCAGAAAACATTATTATCGAGCTAAATATTGCTCATCCAGAGAGCTTAATCGGTATTCACGATATTTATGTACCAGGACCACAAGGAGAGCGTGAAGCAATCCCAATGACTGATGCTGTTAAACGTATTGGTGATATCGGTATAAAAGTTGATCCTGCTAAAATTAAAGCAATCGTTATTTCTGAAGAGCCAGATGCTCCTTCACTAATCGTACCACCAGATGAAGAAACTCAAGATATGGCAAACATTTTATTAGACTTCTTCCGCAACGAAATTAAAGAAGGTCGCTTAACTAACAAATTAATGCCACTTCAATCAGGTGTAGGTTCTGTAGCAAATGCTGTATTAGACGGATTTGCCAACTCAGAATTTGAAGATTTAGTTGTTGCATCTGAAGTACTTCAAGATGCTGTATTCAATTTAATCGATGCTGGTAAAGTAAGCTTCGCTGCTGCTACTTCAATTACAATTTCTGAAGAGCTTCAGAAAAAAGTTTACGGAAACCTTGAAAAATATGCGGACAAATTAGTTTTACGTCCACAAGAAATTTCTAACCACCCAGAAGTTATCCGTCGACTCGGCTTAATTTCTATCAACACTGCTTTAGAGTTAGATATTTATGGAAATGTTAACTCAACGCATGTTAGTGGAACTAGTATGATGAACGGTATCGGTGGTTCAGGAGATTTCGCACGTAATGCTCGACTAGGTATTTTCGTAACTAAGTCTTATGCTAAAGGTGGCGCTATTTCATCAATCGTACCAATGGTATCTCACGTAGACCATACTGAGCATGATGTGGATGTTATCGTTACTGAACAAGGTATTGCTGACTTACGTGGCCTAGCTCCAAAAGAACGTGTACCTTTAATCATTGAAAACTGTGCACACCCAGATTTCAAAGAGCAATTATGGGATTACTACAACCGCGCAGTTGAAGCAACAAACAATGCTCAAACTCCTCACATTTTAGAGGAAGCTCTTTCTTGGCATGTAAACCTTGCTAAAAACAAAACAATGAAAAAAGAAATTACAAAAGCTTAATTGCATTTAAAGGGTAGCTTCACTTATGTGAGGCTACCCTTTTTTTAATATAAAAGCTTTCCACTCTAACTTTACATATACCAAAATTTACATTAATGTTATAATATCTTAAAAATTGTTAATATTTTGTTAATTTTAGAAAATAACCTATTTACAATTAATACGTTAATTGAGGAAAAGAGTTGATATTATTGACTGTTATCAAAAAACATTGGCTTCTTATTTTATTAGTAGTGTTATTCCTTCTAGCACCAGCTATAGAAATTATTCTCTTTCAATATTTATATTCAAGAGATTTAGCCGTTGTACTTCAATGGCTAGGGAATAATAAATTCTGGGTAATCTTCTTTACTTATCTACTAATTTTGTCGGTCCAATTATTGATTTATAGTGTTTTCAATAATATTTCCATCTCTTTGTCCATTACATTCATAGTTTTCACCTTGATGAATGTAGTCAATTATTATAAGCTCCAAATATTAAATGAACCTCTATACCCTTGGGATTTATTCTTATACGAACAACTAGTAGACTTACTTCCCTTAGTAGCGAAGGTTGTAGATTTAAAATACCTATTTTTATTAATTATTTTAATAGCTCTGTTAGTTCTATTCTGTAAATTTATGCCTAACTATAAAGCCAAGTGGATACCAAGAGTCATTTTGCTTATTTGTTCTTTACTAGTCATAGTCGGCTTTACACTGAATGACAAAGCTCCAACTAAGCAAGTATTTGCAAAGTATGGAATCAGCAATGCCCTTTCTACCCCTAAAACTAATGTAACGATAAATGGCTTAATCTTATCTTTTGTTTTATACATGCCTGATGTGTTTATCGAAAAACCAAAGGGCTATTCAGAAAAAGCCATTAAAGAAATTGCAGATTCTATCGATATAGATGTAAATCCTGTAAACAATATAAAGCCCAATGTAATTATTGTTATGAGTGAATCTCTTTTTGATATTACTAAACTCAAATCAGTTGAATTTAATAAAGATCCACTTCCTACCATTCGTCACTATATGAACAGTACACTTCTATCCCCTACTTTTGGCGGTGGGACTTCAAGTGTAGAATTCGAGGCATTAACAGGTCTATCGAATGTATTTTTACCTAGTGGCTCTAGTGCTTATCAGCAATACATCAAGAAAGAAACACCCTCTATGGCTAGTGTTTTTGAAAATATAGGATACTATCCATTTGCTCTACACACATATCACGGCTGGTATTGGAACCGAGAAAATGTCTATGATTTATTAGGATTTGACGATTTCATATCAGGTGAGGATTTAGCAGACTCACCTATTAAAGGCCAATATATCGGAGATGCAACCATTACTAATGAAATCATCAGTAAAGTTGAGGAGAAAGAAGAGCCAATTTTTGTATATGCTGTGACTATGCAAAACCATAGTCCTTATGTTACGGATCTATATGAAGAAAATTCTATAATAGTGGAAAATGAATTCTCTGACAGTACCAAAGGGATGATTGAAACCTATGCAACCGGCATCTCTGACTCAGATTATGAATTAAGTCGAATGATTGATTATTTTAACAATAGCAAGGAGCCCACTCTTATTGTTCTGTTTGGAGATCATCTCCCTTCACTAGGTACAGAAATGGCTGTATACAACGAAACCGGCTACCTTAATAAAGAAAGCTCGTTCTTGGAAGGACAGTACCTTACGAGGCAGACACCATTATTAGTTTGGAGAAATTTTGGACATTCGATTGAAATACCAGAACTATTAAGCCCTGCGTTTCTATCTCCTTTTATCTTTGAAAATGCTGGTTTAGAAATGCCAAAATATTATCAGTTCTTAAAAAATTATGCTACACAATTACCCGGCTATATTAATTCAGTGAAGGTTGATAAAAACGGTGAATTATTTAGTGAAACCCCTGCCGATATGCGAGAATTGGAAGAAATGTATGAGATGATACAATACGATTTACTATTCGGCAAACAATACTCAAAAAAATACCTTTTCGATTAAAAGAAAAAACGACAACCAAAATAGTTGTCGTTTTTTCTATTTTAATGAACCTGCTTTTGATCGCTTTCATTGTAATAGGCTAGAGCGGTTTGTCCTCCACCTTCAGAGATAAAGTTGTTTTCTCGGATTTTTGTAGATGTAGGGCCTGCTGCTGTTTCTGCAATTTCTTTTAATGAGTTATATTTATTATTTGTATGCGAACCAAAGAATTGTGCCTTCATGTCTTTTAAAAATTTAACCGTATAATCACGATTTTTCTTTTTACTTAAAAATGAAGCTGCACCAGCGACTAATGCTGTCATTACAACACCTTTTCCTTTAAGCTTTGCCATCATTATCCCCTCCATAAAAGTGTTATAGTTTATATTTCCCTAAAATAGCTCATTTAAACTTTATTTTCTTGTTTAGATTCTATCAAAATGTGGAAAGAATAAAATTCAAAGCTCAAAAATGAATAATTTTGGATTTGATGAATATCTAATATTAATAGTTAAAAGTTTATTTACCAATATTCAAACTAGTGTACGCTCCTAAGATATAGTTTAAAACCAAAATATAATTTAAGGAGGAAATATTGCTGATGAATAACAAAGAAATTACTTATGATTGGAAAGAGGTCACTTCACTTATTGTTGCCTCAACACTTCTAACTACATTTATTTATGGATTTACTTTTTTTTATTAAATTGCCCCTTTTAAATAAGCTTAATCGTTATAAAATGCGATTAAGCTTATTTTTGTTTTTACTTTTATCTGTACAAAAAAGTACCTAATTGTAGTAAAGCTACAATTAGGTACTCATTTTTTATTATGCTTTAATATCATTATAAGCTTCACTTTTTTCAAATGCAGACACTACATATGAGCAGATAGCATTCATCCTCAAATCATTCTCTCTAGCATAATCAGCTGCTCTGTCTAGCAATTTTTTTGCTACCCCTTGACCTCGCAACGCATTTGAAACATAGGTATGGTTCATATCCATAATATGATTATTCTCTACCCATTCAATTTCAGCTAGTTTTTCCCCTTCTTGTACATACTCAAACGCAAAATGTTTTGGACTTTTTTCAATTAGTTTAAAATCCATGTTCATCCCTCCCATTTGCTAAAAATATATCATAGTTAGGTAACTAATGGTAATGATTCGCTTATTCAAACACAAATTCCCTCATACTTAATACTACTTAAACCACGATGAAACTGTATCAATTAACTTATTAAAGAAGTCCTTCACACCGTTCCAGAAGCCTTCATCTTGAAGTAGCTCTCCATATTTATCTTGAAATGTTGTTGCTAAATCAGATAATTGGTCTGATAGCTTTGAAAAGTCAATATCAAGCTGACTAATACGATTCATTAGGTCCACTAATATTTGACGATCTTGCTCACTTAATTCAATATTTAACTTTGCTAATTGATCTACAACGATTTGTTCTACCTCTTCTTTTGTAGCAGGATTTAACTCAGCAATTTGTTGTTTAATCCCTGTTAATAATTCTGCGATTTGTTCATCACTTATATTCGCATTTTCGGCAATTTGAGTTGCTACAGAAAGCTCCTCATTCGCTACATCTGTACGTTCTGTATCTAATGTTTCACCTGTTTTTACCTCGTAAGCTTTGTATATACCAACAAGTGCAGAGTGACCAGTTACAGCTTTGGGTGCAGCAATTTCCACTGTTGCATCTTCAATTCCCGCCGTTAGCATTGCATTAGCATACATTTCAGATGTTACTTGAGTAATGTTATCTGGTGTAACAATACTAATGATAAGTCCTTTTCCTTTTTCTTCACGAGTGATTTTTGCAGAAGAATACATTCTCGAACTTGGGTTACTAGCACTAATATATTTAACTAAATCCTCACCAGAAACTGTGATTTCATCTACCTCTGGATCCTTGTCTACTTGTAGCGCATCTTTTACAACTGCTTTTTCTTCCTCGGATAAATTTGCTCCGTAAACGACAATTGGTACTCCTAATTTTTCATTTATAGCATTTTGGCTATTATTATCAGCAGCCAAGGCACTCATTGGCATAATAATTGAAACTATAAATAACCATGCTGTGATAATCGATAAATACTTTTGTTTCATCCCAAGCATCCCCTTTTTATGTTTTTCAACAATTAGTACGTAAAAAAAAGTAAAAGGTTCCAATCCGTCCTTCTCTTGATTTCAAATTGTAAACATTAGCTTTATGAACAAAGTAAGCTGTGACACAATATTAATGACTGGCCACAGCTTATTCTTATTCTCTATAAAATTTCTGTCCAACCATCTTGTTGCTTAACCTTACCGGCCTTCATCAACGTCCCTAGCGCTCTTTTAAAGGCACCTTTACTCATATGGAACATTTCAGTTATTTCTTCTGGTGCAGACTTGTCACCAAATGGCATTTTCCCACCAACGCTTTGTAAGTATGCAAATACCGCCTCGGCATCTTGTCCTAGTCTTTCATGCTTTCGAGGAAGTAAAGAGCCGTTTAATGATGAATCTTCTTTTACCGCGATAACTCGTACTTCTACTTCTTCACCAAGTCTTGGCTCAGCTTCCATTTCGGTATTATGAACAAAAATTCGATATGGTTCTTCCGTTCCAAGTAAGAAAGCTCCTACAGGTAATAAACGGTAAGGGCGTGCCTTGATATTTTTGTTATGCATTTCTTCATAGGCGCCTTCATATATTTCGTTCACCTTTTCTTCTGTTACTAAACGGCCAAATAAATCCCCATTGCGATCTGTACGTAATGTTAAATAGAGATGGTCTCCAACCTCTGGCCATACACTTTCTAATGGAGGTAAATCCTCTTCTTTTACTAAAACTTCTCGAGATGAACCGATGTCAACAAATGCTCCCTCTTTCGTTACCTTGATAACTCGAGCCCAGCCATAATCACCCTGTAGGATCGCTGGAATAGCTGTTGTTGCTTGTAAATTGCCACGACGATCTGCATATAAGAAAACCTTTACTCGTTCGCCTGCCACTAGAGGCGTTAATATATCAGAACTATTTAAAGGGATTTCTACATGACCATCTGTTAATATCCACTTTGACCCTTGCTCCTCTAATACTGTTAACTCAACAACTTGACCTGATTGTAATTCGCTCAATTTTGTTTTTCCTTTCCACTTTTAAATCCTGAAGTGTTTTATTGTTCTTTCATTGCTTCTAATCTTTTAACTAGTTGTGTATCTTCTTCTAGCAATTGGACTAGGTCAGCTATTCGATCGATTGAATTCCAGCTTAAATGGTGTTCGATTCCTTCAACATCCTCATATATACGTTCCTCATCTACGCCAATTAGCCTTAAAAACTGCTCAAGTAATTCATGTCTTTTAACAAGACGTTTACCTAGTTTTTCACCCTTTGATGTTAATGTAAGTCCTCTATATTTTTCGTATATTAAATATCCGTCTTTATCTAATTTTTGCACCATTTTTGTTACTGAGGAAGGAAGAACAGATAATGCTTCAGCTATGTCCGACACCCTCGCATATCCTTTATTTTCGATTAACAAATAAATTTGCTCGATATGATCCTCCATACTAGGTGTTGGCATAACAAGTCTCCTCACTTTCAAAATATCAGTTTAATTTTACTACAACACTCCCTAAAAAGGTAACTTAAAACAATAAGCAGGGGGGTTATCTTGTATTTAAATTAAACTTGAAGAAAAATGTCCAAAAAGTCTTTGAAGGACTAATTGGACATTTTAGATTGTATGGTTAGGTTTTTTTCCAACTGTATGGATTGCTACGATTATTTTTTTATTTATTAACTCGATATGCTCGGGTGTTTTTAATGTAAGATACGCTTCTTCTCTAGCAGCACTAGTTGATACATAATAAGTCGGCAAATGATTTAAAGCATCTGCCGAAATATTCATTTGACAGAAATCACAATCGCAAAATGTTTGATAGTCAGGGCTATGTAACAAAAACCTTACAAGACCCTGCACAATTTCTTCTGTTACATTTAATAATATTGGCTTTGACAAAGATTTCGCCTACCTACATATATTTTTATAAATCAAGCTCTATTTCCAATAGTATCGGGCAATGATCGCTCCCTAATACATGTCCATGAATATCTGTTTTAAGAACCTGATCCACTAGTCGATTTGAAATGATGAAGTAATCGATTCTCCAACCAATGTTACGTTCACGTACTTTACTCATATAAGACCACCAAGTGAATGCATCTTCTCTTTTAGGGTTAAAATAGCGGAACGAATCCGTAAACCCGGATTGAAGTAACTCTGTCATTTTACCC
The DNA here is from genome assembly GCF_044795995.1 of Ureibacillus chungkukjangi. NCBI lineage: Bacteria > Bacillati > Bacillota > Bacilli > Caryophanales > Caryophanaceae > Ureibacillus > Ureibacillus chungkukjangi. The sequence goes on from NZ_CP085009.1 coordinate 3,576,707, forward strand.
CGTTCTTCAAAAGTAAAACCCGAATTTCCAATATTCGATTTTGCATTTTTCAAATCCTTTTCTTCGTGGGCAACATTTAAATCTCCACAATAAATAACAGGCTTTTTAGTATCCAATTCCTTTAAATACTGAGAAAGCCTATCTTCCCAATCAAGACGTTTTGGTAATCTAGCTAAATCGCGTTGAGAGTTAGGTGTATATACATTTACTATATAGAATGTGTTATATTCCAATGTAATAATACGTCCTTCTGATTCACTTTCTTCTTCTCCAACACCATAGCTAACTGTTATTGGTTCATGCTTTGTAAAAATTGCAGTCCCCGAGTAGCCCTTTTTCTCAGCATAATTCCAATATTGATGATACCCCTCAAACGGTAATTCAATTTGTCCATCCTGACATTTCGACTCTTGAATACAGAAAAAATCTGCATCGACCTCATTAAAATATTCGTTAAAGCCTTTTTTTACACAGGCACGGATGCCATTAACATTCCATGATATAAATTTCATTTACAAACCTCACTATGTATATGTTCTAATATGTTTTTGAATGAAGTAAAGCGCCTTCCAACATTGAGAGGCGCCTTCATAATCTTAATTTGTTACATCTTCACCAACAATTTTCACTTCTAATTCTAGCTCTACATCAAAATTCTCTTTAACGGTACGTTTAACCATCTCAATTGTCTCAATATAGTCAGTTGCAGTTGCATTTCCTTTGTTAATAATAAATCCTGCATGCTTTGTTGATACTTCCGCACCGCCAACGCCTTTACCTTGCAAGCCACTATCTTGAATTAATTTGCCTGCAAAGTATCCTGGTGGTCGTTTAAACACACTACCTGCTGATGGGTATTCTAAAGGCTGCTTGGATTCTCGTTTATATGTTAAATCAGCAACTAATTCATCAATCTCTTTTTGGTCTCCCTTTTTAAGCTGGAAGTTTGAAGATAATACAAAATACTCTTTTTTTGCAATAATACTTTTTCGATAGCTAAGCTCTAGTTCTTCTTTAGAGAGAACAATTCGTTCGCCTTCTTTAGTTAAAACCGTACAGTCTATAATGATATCTTTAATCTCTCCGCCATATGCTCCGGCGTTCATAGCCATAGCTCCACCAACTGAGCCAGGTATACCGCATGCAAATTCGAAGCCTGTTAAGCTATTTACTGCTGCTAGTCTAGATACTTCTTTAATGAGTGCACCGCTTTGTGCATAGATTTTCTCGTCGTCTATACGGATTTCATCGAGCTTAGTAAATGAAATAACAATTCCACGTACACCGCCATCACGCACAACCATGTTAGAACCATTCCCTAACATTAATAGAGGAACCTCATTTTGGTGTGCATATTTTACAATTGCCGCTGCTTCTTCTTCTGTTTCAGGTAGGACAAATACATCTGCACTGCCCCCAAGTTTAGTCATTGTATATGTTTTTAAAGATTCATTGGTCTTAATATTACTAGGATTAACTATTTGAGCTAACTCTTCTGCCCATCGCTTAATTGTCATAAAAGCAAATTTCCTTTCTACTACATACTCTTTTTTAGTATGGGTAATTAAAAGCTTTTTGACAAGTGATACATGACCTTATTTTCTTCAACATTGTGACCATTTCTCAACTTCATGTAGCACTCTTCTCCAGCGATTCTCCTATCTCTTTAAAAAGAGCATTGACCACGAACAGGTATTTGGTTTGGACTTTCCTTTCCCCAACCTTAACTAAAGCAGTACAATATACTTATAAAGTTCCGAATGAAATTAGTATATGCCCATACCAGGATTAATGTACCATTCTATATTTTGATATAAATGGTAAGCGCAGCTTTACATACAAAGGTTATTAGTAATACATCAGCAGCCAAGGCTATTTCACTTCAAGATTTTATGAAGTTACTTATGATTCTATTCATTTTAGTAAAATGAAAAATCCCCAGCCTTTTAGTAGGCGGGGGATTTCAAAAGATTACACATTTACAGTAGCTAATTTTTGTGCTGAAGCTCTTACGCGTTCAATACCTTCAGAAATAATTTCTTGGGCATTGCCTGGATCTGCATTATGTCCCTCAATGATTACTTCATCAAGCAATGTCATTCCTGCAACTCCACCAAATACGTTTTTAATGTAGTTAACTGACATTTCCATCGGTTGTGCTTCAGGAGAAGAATAGAAACCTCCGCGAGCATTTAATACTACAAATTTTTTGTCTGTTAATAACTGAATCATTTGTCCATCCGTAGAATATTTAAACATAAATCCTGCCGAGTAAACATAATCGATGAACGTTTGTAATTTTGCTGGAATTGTCAAGTTCCAAAGTGGGAAAGCAAGCACCACTACATCAGCTGCAGTTACTGCATCCATCGCTTTTTGTTTTGCTGCTAATAGATTAGATTCAACTTCCGTCAATGCCTCGCCTGCCTGCAATTTACCAAAAGCATCAAATAATTCTTGTCCAAAATATGGTGTATCCTCTTTAAATAAATCGTAAATTGTTAAATCTACACCCTCTACTTTTTTTGCTTCTTCTATATATGCTTCGTACATCTTAGTTGAAACGCCATCTGGGCGGTTATTTGCTTTGATTACTAATACATTTGTCATAATAAAAAACTCCTTTAATCTTATTCTTTATCTAAAAATAAAGATCTAGGAATAATGTTAAAGGAGTTGAATTGCTATTTCAAGATAATTTATCTCATACTTTTGAATGATATTATATTACAGAACTATAATAATTAGAAGAAAATGTAACTTCTATATATCACATTGCCCATCGGTGCAAATAATTCCATTTTCCCCAACCATTTTTAATTTCGGCTTTAAACCTGCTTCTTCTGCAGCCTTTGAAATTGCTTGGTCGAATATAGCTTTTGGCTGAGCACCCGAAATCCCATATTTGTTGTCAATGACAAAGAATGGAACACCACGAACACCCAAGCTTTGTGCTTTTTCGATGTCATTTTCTACTTCATCGCTATATTGGTTACTTTCTAGCACTTCACGTGCCTCTGCAAGATTAAGTCCTACTTCTTCAATCAGGCCTAGTAATACATCCGGTTTACCAATTGCGCCACCCTCTAAAAAGTATGACTGTAAAAGTCTCTCACTTAAGTCCGAGCCTTTCCCTTTTGTTTCGGCCCATTTTGCTAATCGATGCGCCGCAGTTGTATTTGCTTCCTTCATAATATCGAAATTGTAATCTAAACCAACTTCTTTTGCACGCTCGCTCACATTTTTCGTCATCTCTTTAGCTTGCTCTTCTGATATATTAAATTTTTGACTTAAGCTAGCATAAACGGATCTGTTTGTATCAACAGGTGTAGTAGGGTCAAGTAAAAAACTCTTTAACTCTACCTCTATCTGCCCTTCATACCCAGAATCCTTAATTGATCGCTCTAATTCACGTTTTCCTATATAACAAAATGGACAAACATAATCTGACCATACTTCTACTTTCACTATGCAACTCCTCCTCTTTCCTTCATTTTAAGTGTGAAATAATTTTCCCACAATCAAAGTGCTCATTGAATATAGTTATTGATTTTTTCCAATACTTTATGAAAATGACCAATTTCACCATAATAGTAAAATTTGTTGCCTTATATTATTCGTTTCAAGCTTTTCTTTGTACAAATATAAATAAACTGGAGGCAAGTATGCAAAATTCTCTATGGTTAAAAAATGTTGAAGCACCTATATTACCTACTTTATCGGCTTCAATAAATTGTGATGTATGTGTTGTTGGGGGCGGATTGTCCGGAATTTACACGGCATATCTCCTTGCAAAAAAAGGAGTTAATGTTGTTTTACTCGAGGCTAAGCCAGCTTTTGCTTTTGGCACGACTGGACATTCTACTGGTAAACTAACGCCTCAGCATGGAGTTATTTTTTCGAAGCTAATAAAATACTTTTCTACTGAGGAGGTCTTTACCTATTATGAGGCAAATAAAAATGCAATCGATTCCGCATTAGAGGTTGCTTCAGAGGATACCTTTGAACGAGTGGATTCTTATTTATATGCTACAACGGCTTCCGGTAAGCAAACGATTGATAAAGAGTTATATGCCTATAACGAGTTAAATATCCCAGGTGTTGAAACAACAGAAACAGAGCTACCGTTCGATGTAACCTCTGCACTTAAAATGGAGAACACGGCACAAATTCATCCAACTAAGTTTGCCACCCATTTTTTAAATCTGGCAATAGAGAACGGTGCTTCAGTCTATGCAAATAGTCGCGTAACAAAGATTGAAATTGATGAGAAGTTCGTATTAACCGACAACGATTCGAAGGTTTCCTTCAAAAAATTAGTGTTATGCACGCACTACCCAATCGAGTCTATCAAAGGACTAATTACAACAAAGCTTTCAATCGACCGTTCCTATTTAATGGCCTCTAAAACTACCGATTTACTAAAGGGGCAGTACCTGTCAGTTGAAAGCTCTTCACATACTGTCCGGACTGCATTAATTGGCGATACCCCTTACCTTATTTACGGGGGCGGTAGTCACACTGCGGGAGAGGTTGAAGATACAGAGGTCTATTACGAAACATTAAAGGAGGAGATGGAGACTACCTTTAATTTATCGGAGCCCCCTTTCCTTTGGAGTGCGCAAGACCCTAATACTCCAGATTTAGTTCCTTATATTGGGCAGATTTCCGAGGACACTCCCGACCTTTATATTGCAACTGGCTACAGAAAATGGGGACTTTCAAACTCCCTTGTTGCAGGAGAAATATTATCGAGTTTAATCACCCACGAAAATCACAAAGCAGCAAAACTATATAGTCCAACACGGGATCAATTTGGCAAGAATCTCTTAAAAGGGTTAAGTACCATTGGCTTTGTCACAGCCAATTTAGCAGAAGGCTATTTAACAAGAATGGAAGCTCCAAAATGTACACATCTAGGCTGTAAAACGCGTTGGAATAAAGGGGACGAAACTTGGGACTGCCCATGCCATGGTTCCCGCTTTGATAAGGAAGGGAACGTAATTGAAGGTCCAGCCGTTTACCCGTTGAAGCTTAAGAAATAACAGTGAAAATGATTTGGAGGTGTCAGGGGACTTATTTGATTGATGAAATGCACTTGGGAAAAGTTTTACTTGGCGATGCAATTCATTTGGTTGGTGAAACTCGTTGAGATGCTGGGTTGCTTGCATAATGCTGTTCATTTGTTCGATGAAATGCATTCCAGTTCTATTCCGCTCCCACTATGCTGTTCATTCCCTTGATGAAATTTCTAATAAAAAAGGTTGACCACAAAAGTTATTTTCCAACGACTTTTGGGTCAACCTTTTATTTTTATAGTCCTTCAGTTAATACAGGAACGATTTGTTTTTTACGAGATACAACACCTGGTAAATCTACTAAATCGTTTACTAATTCTTTTCCGAAGCTTTTTGCAGCAGCTTCAGCAACTTTCCCTACTACTACAGCTGTTGAATTGTTGTTTAGAATGTCTGTTACAACAAAGAAGAATAGACTTAAATCATTTTCTTCAATGTTTTTATTTAATAAGCTAACTAATTCATCTTTACGGTTTAATACGTCATTTACGTCTACTGCATTTACCTGAGCGATAACGGCTTTTGCTTCACCAAAAGTAAACTCTTTTCCATCTAGTGAAAGTAGATCTTCTAACGACTTATCTGAAAGGTCAGCACCTGCTTTTAACATAGCTAAACCGTATTCATCTACATTAACGCCCGCGATTTCAGCTAGTTCTTTTCCAGCTTGTACATCTTGCTCTGTGCAAGTTGGTGATTTGAATAATAAAGTATCTGAAACGATTGCAGAAAGCATTAGCCCTGCAATATTAGATGGTACTTCAACATTATTTTCTTTAAAGATTTTATTTATGATTGTTGCAGTACAACCAACTGGTTCAGCACGATAGTATAATGGATCTGATGTTTCAAAGTTTGCGATACGGTGGTGGTCAATTACCTCCGTCACTTTTACTTCTTCGATGCCATCAGCAGATTGCTGACGCTCGTTATGGTCCACTAAAATTACTTCACTTGCTTCGCCTGCCACATTACTGATTAAACGAGGTGAATCGAAACCGAATTTCTCTAATGCATATAATGTTTCATTATTTACCTCACCTAATCTTACTGCCTCTGCATCAACACCTAGCTGTTGTTTTAAATATGCATAAACAATTGCTGATGTGATTGTGTCTGTATCTGGATTTTTGTGTCCGAAAACTAATACTTTGCTCATTAAATGTGGCCTCCCATTAATCCTAAAGTTCAATTATTTCGAGTTTATTTTATCACACAATATTGTGAATAGAAAAATGAAGTTGATTATTATTCTAGTTTTTCCCACTTATTGACTTGGCGCTATTTTCGGAGCTGGACGAGCCCATTTCACTTGGGCCCACACGATGTGGGTCAGTCAGCCTTTGCTGCACGATGCAGCGTTCTTTGGCTGACTTCCTCTGTAAAAAAGCGCATTCGTAAATGCCCCCGCAATTTACGAATACGCTCTGTGCAGTGTATTTAAATATACAGTGTTTTTTCTAGATAGAGGTAATTATTATCGAATTGTGCGTTTGCTTTTTGGAAGTTTTTATATTCCTTTTTGTTTTGGGCTACCATTCCTTCGACTAATGCATGGATTAATGAATGTGCGGCAGTTATTGTTTCTGCTAGTGCATTTTTTTGTGCCCCAACTGTAAACATGATGTCTGCATAGTCTCTAATTGCTGAGATATTTGAATGAGTAATCGCAATTACCTTTACATTTCTACTTTTTGCCCATTTCGTTATCTTGAAAGCATCTTCGTCAAGTTCTTCAAGCGCTAAAACAAATAGTAATGAATTTTCTTCCATAGTGCCGATTTGCTTCACTATGTTTTCTGGTTCTGGCTGAATTTGCTTCACATGCTTTCGATAATTGCTTAATGTACAGGTGAAGAAGCTTGCTGAAGGTGAAGATTGTCTTAAACCAAGTACATAAAGAGAAGTTGATTGGTGCAATAATTTAATTGCTTGATCAAATTGTTCTTCATTTGTCAGATTAATGGTATTTAATATACAGGCTACATCTCGGTTCATTACCTCATTTAGCAGGTTTACATTCTTCTTAGCAGCTTTCTGATTTGACTCTTCAACTGTAATTTCTTCTCCTGTTAGGTCTGCTTTAATTTTTTGTTGTAGCTCTGAAAATCCCGATAATTCCATTGCATAACAGAATCGGATAACTGTAGATTCGCTAACCCCTATTAGCTTTCCAACATCAGAAGCTATATGAGTAGCTATAACATTTGGGTTGTCAATAATAAACTGAGCTACTTTACGCTGACCTCTAGACAGACGAATAAACCTTTTTTTTATTTGATTACAAAAGCTCATTTTAGCCCCCACTTCCTCTATTTATTTATTAATAAATAGTTAACATACATATACTAATTTAATAACTGATATTATCACTAAGATTAATTGAATACAATGATTTTTCAGAAAAAACTTCAACGCACTAAACCGAAAAAGTCGAAATTTTGTCAAAATTAGTTAATCCAGTTATGTTTTATCGATAAATTACGATTATACGCAAATAAAAAAACTGATTCAAGTTTTATGAAAAACTTGAATCAGCTATAAATTATCTATTCTAACTCAGTTTGTTTAGTTTCTTTCCCTAAAAATAACACTGCTGCTGCACCAATTAATATTGAGACACAAAAGATGGCAAAAATATAGCCAATATCATAGCCAGCATTTAATAAATAACCAACTAATAACGGTCCAAAGATACCGCCAATACGACCAACTGCTGCCGCCATTCCAGCACCTGTTCCTCTAATCATTGTAGGATACTGCTCAGGAGTATACGCATAAAGTGCACCCCATGCCCCTAAGTTAAAGAAGGATAATAAGATTCCGGAAGTAAGTAGCACAGCAATCGATTCTGCATTTCCGAAAACAAATGCACTTGCCGCTGTCCCTATTAAGTATGTGACAAGAACGAATTTTCTTCCCAATCTCTCAATAAACCAAGCAGCTGTAAAATAACCTGGGAGCTGTGCCAATGTCATAATCAGGACATATTTAAAGCTGGAAATTAAATCGAAGCCCTTTCCTACCATGACACTTGGTAGCCATAAAAACATTCCGTAATAAGAAAATACTACTGTAAACCATAAAATCCATAGCATGAGCGTTGAACGGGAATATTTTTTCTCCCAAACCCCTGCGATATTTTGCAGGATTGAGCGATTTTTTGTTTCTGGCTTCGCAGTAAACTGTGGAGAATCCGGTAAATGAATTCTGATATAAACAGCATACAAAGCTGGAAGAGCTGTTAATATTAAAGCCACTCGCCAGCCTTCAATTGGCCAAAAATCTGCCGGGATAACAAAATATGAAATGATGGCAGCTATTAGCCAGCCTCCTGCCCAAAAGCTTTCCAAAAGAACAACGACTTTTCCGCGTTCTTTTGCTTCAACACTTTCCGAAACCAATGTAGAGGCAACTGGTAGCTCCCCACCTAAGCCCATTCCAACAAAAAACCTTAATATTAAAAAGGCTACAAATGTTGTCGTTAAAGCAGACAAGCCACTTGCAACAGAGAAGATTATTAAGGTCCACATAAAAATCTGTTTACGTCCGACTTTATCTGCAAATACTCCAAATATTAATGCTCCTACTGCCATACCGATGGAGTTAATACTACCTATCCACCCCATTTGAGAGGAGGTTAAATTCCAATCTACTGCTAATGCAGCAATAACGAAGGATAGAATCCCCACGTCCATTGCATCAAACATCCATCCAACACCTGCTACTCTTAATAGCTTATTACGAGAAATTGGTGCTGTATCTGTGTTTTTACTCATTTAGTACCCACCTGTCTTTACACTTGAATTTACATATCTTTACCATACATTTATTTCAATTATGTGACAAGCTAAATTTTATATGTGTAAACTGTTAATTTAGTAAATGCTATTGAAAAGTACCGCTTGTTTGAGTTAAAATGTCTCTTATATACAAACAACTGTTCATTCCGTGTGAACAAAAGGAGCTAATCTGTTATGTGGAAAGGTCTAATTGAAGAATATAAAGAATTTTTACCCGTTACTGAAAATACACCTGCTCTAACTTTAAACGAAGGTAATACACCTCTTATTCATCTTGTTAACCTATCTAAAGAATTAGGGATTGAATTATACGGTAAAGTTGAAGGAGCTAACCCAACTGGATCCTTTAAGGACCGCGGAATGGTTTTTGCTGTAGCTAAGGCTCTTGAAGATGGAGCAAAATGTGTTATTTGTGCTTCAACTGGTAACACTTCTGCTGCTGCCTCTGCTTATGCTGCACGTGCAGGCATTCAATCAATTGTTGTCATTCCAAAAGGAAAAGTTGCTCTTGGCAAATTAGCGCAAGCTTGTATGTACGGAGCCAAAATCATAGAAATTGATGGCAATTTTGATGATGCCCTTTCTATTGTTCGCAAAGTTAGTGAAACAACTCCTGTAAAATTAGTGAACTCCGTAAATCCTTATCGCATTGAAGGCCAAAAAACTGCTGCATTTGAAATCGTAGATAGTTTAGGACAAGCTCCCGATTATTTATGTATTCCTGTAGGAAATGCTGGTAACATTACAGCTTACTGGAAAGGATTCAGAGAATATCACCAAGCGAAAAATACTGGCCTGCCTAAAATGTTTGGCTTCGAAGCTGAAGGTGCTGCTGCTATCGTAAAAGGTGAAAAAATTCAAAACCCTGAAACAGTTGCGACAGCCATTCGAATTGGAAATCCTGCTAGCTGGATTTTGGCAGAAGCAGCACGTGACGAGTCAGGCGGTATTATTGATTCGGTTACAGATGAGGAAATCCTAAAAGCATATAAGTTAATAGCAAGTACTGAAGGGATTTTTGTTGAACCTGGTTCTGCTGCCTCTCTAGCAGGCGTTATTAAGTCTGTTAAGAATGGGGGAATTGAAAAAGGCAGCCGAGTTGTAACTGTTTTTACTGGGAATGGATTAAAAGATCCAGATACTGCTATGAAGGTTTCAACAGTTGATTTAGTTTCACTTCAAAACGATGAAAATGATATCCGCCACTATATTGAGGGAATTCTATGAGTAAAAAATGGCAAATCATAGTCCCTGGTAGTACAGCTAACTTAGGACCTGGATTTGATTCCATTGGACTTAGCTTAAACCTTTATTTAGATTTAACAGTGACCTTAACAGACCAATGGGAAATTATCCATTTATCAGATCACCTTCCACATGATATCGTTATTGAAGAACACTTAATCTATAATATTGCGAAAGAAACTGCGGCTCGTTTTGATAAGCAGCTACCACCTTGTCGAATCGAGATGCGTAGTGAGCTGCCTTATGCACGTGGACTAGGCAGTAGCGCTGCTGCTATCGTTGCTGCTATCGAGCTGGCGAACCTAATTTGTGATTTAAACTTAACAACGCAGGATAAATTAAATATCTCTTCACAAATTGAAGGACATCCAGACAATGCAACCGCTTCAGTACTAGGTGGCTTAACAATTTCACAAATGGATGAGCAAGGCGTTGTTGATACCATCCATGTAAAAGATTTAGATGCTTCTTTTGTTGTGTTTATTCCAGCTGTAGAATTGAAAACTTCTGTGGCTCGAAAGGTTTTACCAGAGCAATTTGAACGCGGCTATGCAGTACGTGCTAGCGCTAATGCAAATATGCTTGCCGCTTCACTAATCTCAAAAGACTATACACGAATAGGACGTTACATGGAATCTGATTTATTCCATGAGCCCTTCCGTTCAAAGCTTATACCGTATTTTGACGAGATACACCTTGCTGCAAAAGAAGCAGGTGCTTTTGGTACAGCACTAAGTGGAGCTGGACCAACCGTTATTTCGATTCTTCCTAATGAAATTGCTGAACAGTTTGTTTTGACCATGAAAAAACGTTTCCCTACACACGAAATACTTTTAACGCAGCCAGACAGTCGTGGTATCTACGTTAAAGAGGTTCTAAATGATGTTTTAACATAAATGATTAATAAAGATGCCCAATGGTTCATATATATAACTATTGGACATCTTTTTTCATGCTCATTTTGTGAAAGCAAGCTGTCCAACCTATGTTTCACTTTGTTCAAACTAGGGGATAAGAGAGTCAAGGGGATGTTTTAATAACGATTAGAAAGGGGAATCGAAATGAAAATTGGGATTATTGGGGCATCTGGTAAAGCGGGTTATACACTTTTAACCGAGGCCAGGATGCGACATCATGATGTAACTGCTATCGTACGCAATCGGGATAGCGTTAGTTCACAGCCTGTCAAAATACTAGAAAAAGAAGCCTTTAACCTAACGCGTCAAGACTTACATCAATTTGATGTTGTTGTAAATGCTTTTGGCTCTCAACCTGGAGAGGAACATCTACACGTTGAGTTCGGACGCTTTCTAATCAGCCTTTTAGAAGGTAGCAGAACGAAATTATTTGTAGTTGGAGGAGCTGGAAGTTTATTTATTGATGGGAAAACCAGATTAATCGATATTCCGGACTACCCAAAAGAATTTAGAGAAATAGCTATTCAACAGCTACAAAACCTAGTCGATTTACAAAATTCCTCTATTAAATGGACATTTTTAAGTCCTTCTGCCTTGTTCGATTCCGACGGACCAAGAACGGGCCATTACATTTTAGGTAAAGACCATCTCTTATTGAACTCCCAACATATTAGCTATGTCAGTTATGCTGATTATGCCGTAGCTGCGCTAGACGAAATCGAAAGTCCCATTCATGAGAATGCACGTTTTACCGTCGCCTCTGAAAACGCCACTAGTAGCTCGTAAAAACAACCCATATAAGACAAATGTCTAAAGGTCAATTGACTATAAATAAATGCCCTTAAAGTCATCTTCTGTCTTTAAGGGCATTTTCAATTTAATATTAACAATTCGGTCCTATGTTAGTAGCAACAAACTTAAAGCCATGACAGCCATACCTGCTATTAATCCATAAATCGATAGATGTGTTTCATCGTATTTTTTGGCAGCTGGCAAAAGTTCATCCAACGAAATGAATACCATAATCCCTGCTACAGCAGCAAAAACAATACCAAACATCGTATCAGTTAAAAACGGCATTAATATTAAATAGGCTACGATTGCTCCAACAGGTTCAGCTAAGCCGGATAAAAACGAAAGCTTAAAAGCCTTTTTACGGATTCCTGTTGCAAAGAAAATTGGTATTGCAACGGCTATCCCCTCTGGAATATTATGAATGGCAACTGCAATGGCAATGGCAATTCCCACGCTCGGATCTTGCATAGCAGACATAAATGTAGCTATACCTTCAGGGAAATTGTGAATAGCAATAGCTAATGCTGTAAACATCCCCATCTTCATCAGTTTATCTTCATCCACATTAGGTGCATTCGATTCTGCAGCATGCACATCTTCTACCGTTTTTACCTCATGAGGGTTATTCTTTGTTGGAATAAAACGATCAATCAAAGCGATGAATATAATTCCTCCAAAAAACCCTATAACCGTCAGCCAATATCCTTGTGATTCTCCATGTGCTGCAACTAATGCATCCTTGGCCTTCACAAAGATTTCAATTAAAGAGACGTAAATCATAACACCTGCGGAAAAGCCTAAAGCAACAGAAAGAAACTTCTTATTCGTTCGCGAAGTGAAGAAAGCGATTAATGCCCCTACCCCAGTAGCCAAGCCTGCAAATAACGTTAAACCTAAAGCTAAAAGTACATTACCTTCCATTAGTGTTTAGTCTCCTCTTTTTATATGATACTAGTATTATATACCCTGAAGTTTCCTTTGTGCAACTTTTTTTACCTAAGTTACATCTTGTGAATGAGGAAAACTTTCAGAATATACAAAATTAAGTCATCAATCCTTTTTGCACATATCCAATCTATAAAAAAATAACACCCAATTTCTAGGTGTTATTCGCTATATTATTAATCTTACGCTTCCTTTGTTCATACCAAAATACACAAATGACGAACCAAGTGAATCCTATACACCAGCCCGCAATGACATCTGTGGCATAATGATGACTTTCTGCAATCCTTGAAAGACCTATTAGTAATGTTAAAATGATTGCAGTAGCCCACACAATAAGCGCTTTTTTATTGTTTGCCAAAGCCTCAGACAATAAGTAAGCGATTGTAAATAAGTAAAGTAAGCCAATCATAGCGTGTCCCGATGGAAAACTAAATGAAGTGACATCATTAGCTAATTCCGGTCGAGGACGATCAATCCAGTTTTTGATAAGCTGGTTCAATACTCTTCCCATCCCAATTGTTAATAAAACAAAAAGCATTCCACGATAATTTCGTTGTTTGAACCATAAAACGAACAAAAGAATAAGAGCAATAGTAGCTATGGCAGTTGTTTCTCCAAGAATATGAAAACTAGTTATCAAGTCATTTCCAAATAGAGTATCAGACATAGCTTTATCAAATTGAACGAAGGACGTCTTTTCGAAATTAGCTAGCATAAGTAAAAATAAACATAAAGTAAAAAGTGCAATAATATACGAAACTTTTTTCACATTGAATCTCCTTCCATTTTCAAAACATATTACCATATTATTCATTATTATTTATTAGTAAGTTTTATGCTTTAAAACTCAAAGCCACTAGCACCCTTAGCTGAAAAAATCCAAGAAAAATCCCAATAGCTTGTTTAATGACAAACCATTGGGATTAGTACTTATTCAACTACTGTGTAGCTACCATGCTCCATGTTAATAACGAATTCTGGCTTTGGTGGTTTACCACCATGCTCTTTAATCTTCTCTTTGTGACCAGCAATGTGCTCAGGACTCTTTTCCCATGCCTTCCAAGCTTCTTCAGATTCCCAACGGATAATCATCATGACTTCTTCTTCACCACGGCGTACATTTTTCACAAGAAGCTCACGGCCAATAAAGCCTTCTCTTTGTTCAATTAAAGTTGGGCCTTGACCTGGTTTCTTTTTGAAACGCTCTAAAATCTTATCTGAATTCCCTTCAGTAATCGTCCATTTACGAATTTGAACAAACATGAGTATTCCTCCTAATATTTAAGATAAGGCCATCTCAAACTTGAGATAGCCTTCTTTAAGATTCTATTATTTTAATTCGTCTAAAATTTCTTGGATTTTAGCAAGCTCAGATTGTAAGCCGCCTCCACTTAAATACCATAGTGGACCATCTAAGTAAACGATTTTGCTGTTTTTATAAGCTTCTGTTTCTTTAATAATATCATTTTCCATATCTTTTTCGATATTAGACTCGCCACCAGTTGCTGCTGTACGGTCAATAACGAATAATACTTGTGGGTCGAACTCTAAGATTGCTTCGAAACCAAAGTCTGAACCATGTGAAGATGATGCGATATCATCTGTTACTGGTGTGAAACCATAGATATCATAAATATAACCAAAACGAGATTCTTTAGCAAAACCAGATAATTTACCTTCGTTGTACATTGTTACTAATGAAGTTTCGTAATTAGAACCTAATGCTTTTACTTCTTCGATTGCTGAATCGATTTTAGAAATATGCTCTTGTACTTCAGCTTCTTTACCGAACATTTCAGCTGCAATTTCAGTTGATGCTAAGAATGTGTTCCAGTAATCATCTTGGTTTGTACCAACGAAAATTACGTTTGGAGTAATTTCTTTTAACTGATCATAGAAAGCTGATTGACGACCAGAGATGAAGATTACGTCTGGCTCTAGAGCTGCGATATCTTCAAGTAATGGTGTTTTTAAGTTACCAACACTTGCGTATTCATCTCCAGCATATTTTGAAAGGTGAGCTGGTAAAGTAGAATCCTTTGCTACACCAACGATACCTTCAACACCAATTGCATCTAATGTATCTAAGAAACCATAATCAAATACAACCATTTTTTTAGGCATTTCTTCTAAAGTAACATCTTCAAAAGCGATAGTTCCTGCTTCTTCACTTTCAGTTGAAGCAATTGTTGGAGATATAGTCATTGGGTAAGCTGGACCCTCTGCATTTTCAGTTTGTGTTTCTGAAGCTGTTTGCTCTTCAGAAGCTGTGTCTTTTTCTGGTGCAGTTGATTCATCAGCTCCACCACATGCCGCTAGAACAAATAATAAACTTGCTAAAATTACACTTAGTAATTTCCAATTTTTCATTTCTCTTTCTCTCCCTATTCTTCTATTTCAATAACGATATTGATAATGATAATCGTTATCAACTAATTAATTGAAATTATATCACCTAGAAATTAAAGGTCAACACTTTTTTTAAACTTTTTCCAATGTTTACAAAAAATGATTTAGAAAAGTGTGTTTTACTACATACTTCTCTAAATCATTAATCATTATGAATGCGAATTAAAGTACACGCATATCCGGCATCCATTTTGCTCCTGTACAGGAATATTCATATCATATATCTCACGTAATGCATCCGAGTTAATGATTTCATTTGTAGTGCCATCTTTTACGACTTTGCCATTTTTTAAAGCAACAATATAATCTGAATAGACCGAAGCAAAGTTAATATCATGCAATACAATTACGACAGTTTTACCAAGATCATCAACAAGCTTGCGTAAAATCTTCATGATTTGAACAGAGTGCTTCATATCTAAGTTATTTAAAGGTTCATCTAGCAAAATAAATTCAGTATCCTGAGCAATTACCATTGCAATAAAAGCACGTTGCTTCTGCCCACCAGATAACTCATCTAAAAACTTATCTTCCATATCTTTCAAATTCATATATTCAATAGCTTGATCTACAAATTGTTCATCCTCAGCTGTCAAACGCCCTTTTGAATAAGGATAACGGCCAAAAGAAACAAGCTCGCGTATGGTTAAACGCACATTTAAAAAGTTTGCCTGTTTTAAAATGGAGACCCGCTTTGCAAATTCATCGGACTTCCACTGCTTTACATTGTTTTTATCTAGTAATACTTCACCCGTGTCAGCATCTAGCAGACGACTAACCATTGATAATAGTGTAGATTTACCAGCACCATTCGGGCCGATAAAGGACGTAATAGCCCCAGATTGAATTTTAATGGAAACGTCTTCTACAACAGGTTTGTTACCAAATCTCTTAGTTAACCCTTTGATTTCAATCATCCTGCTGCCCTACTTTCCTTTAAGAGTAAGTAAATAAAGTAAATACCGCCGACAAAGTTAATAATGACACTTAATGTCGTATTCATCTCAAAAATATGCTCTACAATAAACTGCCCACCGACTAAAGCAATGACACTCATTAAGCCGGCTCCTAAAATATGAACAGAATGTTTGTATGTGACTAAAAACTGATAAGAAAGATTAGCAATAATTAAACCAAAAAACGTAATCGGTCCAACTAATGCTGTTGAGGTTGCAATTAGAACTGACGATAAAATTAATACGTTCAAAACGATTCGATCATAATTGATTCCAAGATTGATAGCATTTTCACGACCCAATGACATGACATCTAATTGGCCTAAAATACGATAGCCATAAGCAAATGCCAGTAAAAGGATTGCTAATGAAATATAAAGCAGCTCTACTTTTATATTCGTGAAGCTTGCGAATAATCTGCTTTGTAGGCTTAAATATTCGACCGGATCAATAAGAACCTGTAAAAAGGAGACAAGGCTACCAAGGAAGGTCCCTATAATCATCCCGATTAATAATAATAAATATATTGGATATTTATCGGCACGGAAAAGTAATCGATATAATATAATTGCAAACAATACCATCGCTACAATAGATGCTGCAAAATTTAAATATTGGTTGACTACCCAGATAGAAATTGAACCTGCAAAGAAGAAGATAAGAGTCTGAACAACTTCAAACATTGAGTCAAGGCCCATCACGGAAGGTGTTAAAATACGGTTGTGAGTTATGGTTTGGAACACTACAGTCGAGTAGGCAATTGCAAAACCTGTGATTATCATCGCACCGACACGCATCATGCGTCGAGGAAAGGCATAGTCAAAACCGCCTTTAATATCGTAAAATCCGTACAATAGTATACAGATCACGGCTACTATAGCTAAAATAATTAGTTTCGTACTATTTTTTCGCATATGCTCTCCCCCTAAATAACATAATTAAGAAGATGGCACTGCCAATAACAGCCACAGTAACATTTACAGGTATTTCAAATGGATAAACTATCACTCGTCCAATAATGTCACAGATTAATAGGAAAACGATTCCTAATACAGCGGTATGTGGAATGGTTTTACGCAAGTTATCTCCCATATATAAAGAAACAATGTTTGGTACTATTAGCCCTAAAAATGGTATAACTCCGACTGTCAGTACAACAGTAGTTGCAATAATTGCTACAAGAATTAGTCCAATATTAAGGACAAATTTATAGCTTAAGCCCAGGTTTTTTGCAAAGTCCTCTCCCATACCGGCAACTGTGAACTTATTAGCATAAAGATAGGCTAAAATAACGGCTGGTACACTCAGGTAAAGGAGCTCATAACGTCCTGCAATGATTAAGGTAAAGCTACCCATTAACCATGCGCTAATATTTTGAAGCAAGTCTGCTTCATATGCAAAAAATGTTGTAATTGAAGATAAAATGTTCCCGTACATTATCCCGATTAGCGGTACGAAAATCACATCTTTAAATTTAATACGATCTAAAATTTGCATGAAAACTAAAGTTCCAATTAATGCAAACGCAAAGCTAAAAATAACCTGCTGTGTATACGTTACATTAGTAAAGAACAACATCGAAATGAGAATCCCTAACTTTGCAGCATCTAATGTTCCTGCGGTTGTTGGGGATACGAATTTATTTCGACTTAAGCTTTGCATGATTAAGCCAGCAATACTCATCCCTGCACCTGCTAGAATAATCGCAATTAAACGCGGTACACGACTGATTAAGAAAATTTTCATTTCTCGTGAGTCCCAATCCAGCAAATGACTTGGTTTTATATCAATCGCACCTATAAATAGCGAAATAAACGACAGGATGATTGCTGCGATTATTAACATCCACAGTCTCATTTTGATCCCCATATTCTTTTTATTCTCAAGTATGTAATGAAAATGATTCTCAGCCTCGAGTACGTCTTTAATTATAAGGACTAAAATTTCAAAAATCAATACTAAATGAGAATGAGAATCGTTGAAAATGATACATTTTGTAAAACAATTTCCATAAAAAAACTCGACTCGATTATATCAAGCCAAGTTTTATATTAATATTCTATTTCTTGCGCAGTATCAATTACCTCTTGAGGAATTGTTATTTCCTCTACACCATTGAAATTGTTGAAGCTTATCTTCGAATTAGAAATTGTTGAAATACTTTCTCCTTCAATATTCATAGTGAAGTTGATATTGTTTACCATTTCAGTAATATCAAATGTTTCCTTATTTATCGTGATTTCATAACCTACTTTTTCAAACTTCGTATCTTGAAGAAGTTGCTGTGTTTCTTCCGTTGCAAGCATTTCATTTAGATTTAACTGCCCTAGCATAAATTCATTGAATTTTTCACTCGAAGTATCCAATTTCAGTATAAAGCTTGAGTCAGTTTGTTCGAATTTAAAGTCACTTATGAATTCTTTCATTTGTTCTAGCTGCTCTGCTGCGTTCACTTGCCCTGCTGTTTGCACAAGAATTGCATCAAAATCATCCGTTGGGAGCTTTGTCCAATACGCCTCTAACCCGTCATGCATATACAAACCATCTTCTGTCATATACATTTTTAAATTCATATTCAATTCTTCCGCGGCTTCTTGATCTCCCGTTCCAATTGTTCCTTCCATATATACTGATAACGGTTTTGTAATCATGTCCATCTTCATATCGCTTTTCGAATTAATTTCTATTGCCTCTTCACCCGAACCAAAAGACATTTCTTGTTCCATGTCAACAATTGCCGAAACGCTTTCTAATTCATTTTGACGCTCTAATGCCTTTTGATAGACCTCCTCTAGTGTTAGCTCACTATTATTTTCGGATCCCTTCGTAGGTACCGCCGAGTCATTGCAAGCTGCCAATACCAAAACAACTAAACTTGCTAAAAAAGCAATTCCCCATTTTTTCATAGTTTCTCATCCTCTCTTTTAGGGTATATATAATTAACGGATGAGAATTGGAAAAGGTGTCATTTTTTTCCTGAAAATAAATAAAAAAAGAAGCGTGAATAAAATCACACCTCTTTTTTCATTAATTTACTCCGCGCATCGCTTTGGAAATAATAGGCGTTAATACTAATAAAAGCACACCAATTACAATAGAGATACCACCAAGTGTACCGAAGTACGTAATTTCTGTAACAGCCTCATAGATTCGAACTAGCTGAGCATTAATGGCTTGGGCTGCAGCACTTGTTAAGAACCATAAAGACATTGTTTGAGCAGCAAATGCAGCTGGGGCAAGTTTTGTTGTAGCCGATAAACCAACTGGTGATAATAATAATTCCCCTACTACTACTAAGAAGAAGGAAAGAACTAACCACCATGGGCTAACAAGCGTTGTACCGCCAGACATTGAAGCTGGAATAATCATTACTAAGAAAGAAGCACCTGCAAAGAATAGTGAGATAGCAAATTTCTTAGGTGTAGATGGTTGACGACTTCCTAGCTTCAACCATAACCATGCAAACACAGGTGCAAGCATAATGATGAATAATGGATTTAAAGATTGGAACCATGAAACAGGAATTTTAAAATCTCCAACCATTAAGTTTGTACGAGTATCAGCATATGTTGCTAAAATTGTTGCCCCTTGTTCTTGAATCGCCCAGAACATAACCGCAGCAATGAATAATGGAATATAAGCTAATACACGAGATTTCTCGTCCTTTGTAGTTTTAGGACTACGATACATAACGATAAAGAAAATCGTTGGAATTAATACACCAAGTGTCGTAATGATTAAACTGAAGATTGCCATCGTTAAATTGCCAGTTGTATATAAAATTAGGCCAATAATTAAAATTACAATTATACCAATTGCAACACGAAGTATTGTTTTCTTTTTCTCTTGTTGTGTTAATGGGTTTGGAACTTCAAGACCCGCTAAACCTAAAAATTTCTTTTGTGTTACGTAATAAACTATTAATCCAAGTAGCATACCGATAGCAGCGATACCAAACCCTAAATGGAAATTATAGTTTTCTCCAACCCATCCAATAATAAGTGGAGAAATGAAAGCACCCATGTTAATACCCATATAGAAGATACTGAAACCAGAATCACGACGGTTATCGCCTTCTGCATACATATCTCCCACAATTGTGGATACATTCGATTTTAATAGCCCTGTACCGATGATAATAAATGCCATCGAGATTAATAATGCTGTAAGTCCGCCTGGGAATGCTAAAGCAATATGCCCAATCATGATGAGTACGCCACCATAGAATACTGTTTTACGAGTACCCCAAATGCGGTCTGCAAACCAACCACCAATAATACTAGACATATAAATTAACGACCCATATAGAGCCATAAGTGAGTTTGCTGTTCCTCGATCTAATCCTAATCCGCCTTCATGTAACTCATAGTACATATAAAGGATAAGAATGGCACGCATTCCGTAATATGAGAATCGCTCCCAAAATTCTGTAAAGAATAATGTTAATAATCCTTTAGGATGTCCAAAAAACCCTTTTTGAGGAACGGATTTGACTATTTCTTCTTTACTATACATAAAGATTTACCCTCTTCCGTTTATTGTTCATATCTTCTGACAATTTAAGTTATACCCCTTCAGCTGTCAAAAGTGCATTTTACTACATTAAATCATAATGAAAGTTTTTTCAATATATTATAAAAAAGTTAGAAATTTCAATTTCTTCTCTATTTTCATTATTTTTTAATTAATTCGCGCTTTTGTTTGGTATATCAATATAGTTTCAAATACCTATCACCAATAATCCCTCAAGCTTTTAGAAAATCAAAAAAGGTAACGATATATTCATCGTTACCCACTCTGCTTATTTTATTACATATTGCTCATATTTTTTCAAATCAACATCTTTCAGTTCCACTAGAAGCTTTGTCCCTAGCTCTTCATATTCTGTATCCTTTACTTGCGCATTTGAATTCAGGTACGATACAACATCCCCTCGATCGAATGGAATGAGCATTTCACACTCCACATAGTCTGAAAAGACATGCTGACGAATCAATTCGATTAGTTCATCTAATCCTTCATCTTCTTGTGCTGAAATCCAAATATTATCTCCACTCACTAATGGGTACTTCACATTTGCTAAATCAGATTTGTTATAAACATAAATGGTAGGAACTCCCTCAACATCAACCTCACTTAATGTTTTGTTCGTAACATCCATCATAAATGGATGTTGTTCATTTGATACATCCACCACATGTAATAAAAGGTCAGCATCTCTCGCTTCTTCTAAAGTGGAACGGAAGGCTTTAACTAGATGGTGAGGAAGCTTACTTACAAATCCAACAGTATCTGTTAGTAAAAAAGTCTTTTTATCAGGTAATTCGATATTACGAACAGATGTATCAAGTGTCGCAAACAGCATATCCTTTTCAAATACCTGTTTATTGTCCTCTTGTCCGATTTTCTTAAGAAGACGATTCATGATTGTGGATTTCCCAGCGTTTGTATAACCAACAAGGGATACAACTGGCACCTCATTTTTACGTCGTTGCTTTCTTTGCGTTTCCCTAATATTTTTTACAACCTCAAGATCCTTACGCAATTTGGCGATTTGGTCTTCAATTTTTCGTCTATCTAATTCTAATTTTGTTTCCCCAGCACCACGGTTTCTAAATCCTCCACCTGTACCACCACCTTGACGTGATAGTGAAGCATGTAGCCCAACTAGTCGAGGCAACATATATTGCAGCTGAGCTAACTCTACCTGCATTTGCGCCTCTCTCGTATTTGCCCGTCGATCAAAAATATCAAGGATCAGCATCGTACGATCAATTACCTTACATTCTAAATCACGCTCTAGGTTGCGAATTTGAGAAGGTGATAGTTCATCATTAAAAATAACAAGGTTTGCTTCAGACTCATCAACAAAATTTTTAATTTCGATGATTTTACCTGTTCCTACATAGTGAGAAGGATTTACCCTTTCTAAATTTTGAATGACATTTCCGATTACTTCAACCTCTAGTGCTTCTGCTAAGCTTTCTAATTCTTCCATTGAATAGGCAAAATTGCGATCGTTTTGTAAATTGACACCTACTAAAATTGCTCTTTCAATGATTGTTTCCACTTCTTGCAAATTTGTCACTAATATACCTCCCCGTTTGAAAACACAGCTTATCTATAGTAATAAGCGTTCAATATCCTTCTTTTTCTTTGGATGTAATATATCCATTATAGATTTCAATCTATCGTATCATATAGTATATGCTTAAAATCCATTTCAATTACGCTTCTTCCCTAAATCAAGTCATTCAACACTTCACTATAAAAAATGCCTCAAAAGTCATCATTCAACTTTTGAGACACAATTTTTACTTTTCTTTGTCTGATTTCAATAGCTCTAACGTATCATCAAATTCTTTTTCAATTTCAGCGTTATGTTTATAAGTCAATAAACTAATGATGACTGTTAAGATTAAGTTTATAATGAAGCCAGGTACGATTTCATAAAGCATTCCTGATAGTGTCTCGCTTTGTCCCCATACAAAGGCTACTACAGCTCCGGCAACCATCCCTACTAATGCCCCTATATTCGTAAGCTTCTTCCAATATAAAGCAAGTAAAATCGTTGGTCCAAAGGCAGCACCAAAACCAGCCCACGCAAACCCTACCAAGTCTAAAATAGAGTTCTCTGGATTCCATCCTAATATAGCTGCGACAATTGCAACAATAAGAACAGCAATTCGCCCTGCAGTAACATAATGCTTATCTGATGCTTCTTTTTTAAATAATGCTCTGTACATATCCTCGATTAATGCTGAAGAAGTTACGATTAGCTGAGAAGAAATCGTACTCATAATCGCAGCTAGGATAGCAGCAAGCATAATCCCTGCAATGAATGGGTGGAACAAGATTTGACCCATTACGATAAATACTGTTTCAGGATCATCCAGTGTTAGACCGTTTTGCTGGAAATAAGCATACCCGATAAGTGCCGTTAATGTTGCACCTATTAAGCTTAAAATCATCCAACCAATACCAATACGACGAGCTTGCTTTGTCTCTTTTACAGATTTAATAGCCATAAATCGAACGATAATATGGGGTTGTCCAAAATAACCAAGCCCCCAAGCAACAGATGAAATAACACCTGCAACAGTTGCAGTTGAAGCAAATAAATTAAAGTGTTCCGGTTTCATCGCTGTAATAGTATCAACTGTTTCACCAATACCACCTGTAAAGAAGATCCCGACAATCGGTACTAATATTAAAGCTAAAAACATGATTAGACCCTGTAAAAAGTCAGTATAACTAACGGCTAAGAAGCCGCCAAATAATGTATAACCAACCGTAACAACACTTACAAGAATCAATCCTGTGTGATAGTCAAATCCAAATGAGCTTTGGAAGAACTTCCCTCCAGATACCATCCCTGATGATACATAGAAAGTGAAGAAAACTAATATAACAATACCCGCTGCAATACGGATTAACTTTGTATTATCACGTAGGCGATTATCTAAAAAACTCGGTATTGTAATAGAGTCCTTCGAAATTTGTGTGTACACACGTAAACGTGGTGCAACAAAATACCAGTTTAACCAAGCACCCACTGTTAAGCCGATTGCAATCCATGCCTCAACTAAACCCGTTGCATAAATTGCCCCCGGTAACCCCATGAGTAACCAGCCGGACATATCCGCAGCCCCTGCACTTAACGCAGTGACAGCTGGACCTAAATCTCGTCCACCTAACATATAATCGTTTAAACTTTTCGTTCTTCTATACGCAAACCATCCAATAATAATCATAGCAAGCAAGTAAATCACAATTGCCAACAATTGAAACGCTTGATCTGACATCCCTAATCCCCCTAATTTATAATTATGTATTTTTTTAATAGAGTCTGTTAATGAAGTAAATTAAAGTTATTATTAAGAAATAACTCTATTTCGTTGAATCTAATTTAACATATTTCCGTTTTAAAGTATTTAATAATTTAGAAAAAAATAATATTTCAATCCCCCATCGTCATTTCGCTCCTAATAATGAAGCAATCACTGAAGTGAGAATTTAACACTTACAAACGCAGCTATGTTAAACTAATGCCAACAATTTATTAGAAAAGGCTGATACCTATGGATTTCGATCAAATGAAAACAGAATTTTTAAATCTTATAAATAGTAAGGAACTTATAAACGCCACAATTAGTCAACCACGACAAAAGTCAAATGATTTGAAGCGTGTAAAACTGAAGCCTCTCGAGCTTAAGGGTGTGTATCATATTCAAATTGAATATCAATATGAGCGAATCTTAAAGCACGAAAATGTTATACTCGAGCATTTCTCGGATTCCTTCGATATATTATTACCACAATTCCGTCAAATACATGCACAATTTAAAAATCAAAATATCCATATTCAATTATCCAAAAAAAATAAGGTTTTATGGAAAACCGAAAAGCTAAACGAGGCTAAAGAAATCAATTTCTCTCACAATCGAAAAAAGCAATATCTTTTAGACGAATCTACTCCTTACCCATTTTTGATTCGCCTGGGTGTGCAAACAGAAGAGGGAAAAGTTAAAAAGCAAAAGTACGATAAGTTCCGACAAATCAATCGGTTTGTTGAATTCATCCATGACTCGTTAGAGCATTTACCAAAAAATCGACAAATAAGAATACTCGATTTTGGTTCAGGTAAATCTTATTTAACCTTTGCACTTTACCACTATTTGAAGATTGAAAAGGGATTAGATATCCGAGTTACTGGGCTAGATTTGAAAAAGGAAGTTATCGAGGAATGTAACCAGATTGCTCAGGACTTAAATTATGAGCAACTTGAATTTTTAGTTGGAGATATCAATGATTATAATGATGAGAATTCAGTAGATATGGTCGTGACTTTGCATGCCTGTGATGTTGCAACTGATATGGCCTTAGCACGTGCAGTTAAATGGGGAGCAAAAGTTATTCTAAGTGTGCCTTGTTGTCAGCATGAGCTGAATCGTCAGCTGGAGTCGCCAGCCTTGGAAATTATGACTCAGCATGGCTTAATAAAAGAACGATTTGCTTCTTTAGCTACTGACTCCATAAGAGCCGAGCTGCTAACACTTGTTGGCTATTCTACTCAAATTTTAGAATTTATCGATATTGAGCATACACCCAAGAACATTTTAATTCGTGCATATTTTACTGGTAAAAAGCCATCTACTGCTCAACTAGAAAGATATCATGCCTTTACACAGTTCTTATCTGCAAAGCCTTTTTTAGAAAATGAGCTGAAAGATTATTTAAAGAAATAATCCTTCATAAAATAAAATAAATGGGTAAGTATATTAAATAAGAAGTTTCTTATTCAAAATATACTTACCTCCTTTCATTTTCCTTTATTTTACAAATAATACAATTGAACACTAGGTAATATTACGGCAATGTAAATTTTATAGACTTCGCGTTAAATTTTTGTACTGATTTTGCAAATAGTTTGTTATGATGATTTAGGTTTAATTTAACTTTTTTAATCACACGTATATCAGGGGGCAATTCCATGTTTAGTTCAAGAAAACCAGATCCATTTTTCTTATCTTTACACAAGATCGCAGAAAATATGAGAGAAGCTGTACATTACGCTAGAGACTTCAAAATTGAATCAGTTGCTGATTTAAAAGAGCTAAGCGTTAAAATGAAAAAATATGAAACTGATGGTGACCATTTAATTCATGAGTTAATCGTCATGTTAAATAAATCGTTCATGACTCCTATTGAGCGTGAAGACATTTTAGCATTAGCTAATAAAATGGATGACGTTTTAGATGGAGCAGAGCATTGTGTAGCACACTTTGAAATGTTCTCATTCACTGAAATTGATGATTCAATGAGAAAATTCTTTGAATACATTTCAAGAAGTGCAGATGAAATTGTTGCGGCTACTGACCTTTTAAACAAGAAGGATTTAATTGCAATGCGTAAGCATATTATCCTTATCAAGGATTATGAGCGTGAATGCGATGAAATTTCTCGTTCATCAACAAAGCAATTATTCTTAAATGAAAAGGATCCTATTCGTTTAATTAAAATGCGTGATATCTACGACCAGCTTGAAGAAATTGCAGACTCATGTCAAGATGTTGCAAACACATTAGAAACAATTATTATGCGTAACGCGTAAGATCAGGAGAATTTATAAATGGATACTATATTAATACTAACAATATTAGTCGTAATCTTTGCTTTAGCATTCGACTTTATTAACGGTTTCCATGATACAGCAAATGCAATTGCTACTTCTGTTTCTACTCGTGCATTGCCACCACGCGTTGCTGTATTATTAGCTGCTGTTATGAATTTTATTGGGGCAATTACTTTTGTTGGTGTAGCTAAGGCAATCGCCAAGGATATTGTTGACCCATTCGCATTAAATGCTACTGCCGATGATACAACTGGAACTATCGTTATTTTAGCGGCGTTACTGTCTGCTATTACTTGGAACTTACTTACATGGTACTTCGGTATTCCATCAAGTTCTTCTCATACATTAATCGGCTCAATTGCTGGTGCTGCTATTGCTGCAGCTGGGTTTAGCATTTTAAATTATGGTGGATTTACGAATATCTTAATCGGGTTAATCGCTTCACCATTTTTAGCCTTAGCCATCGGATTTTTATTTATGTCGATATTCAAAGTACTGTTTAAAAATCTAAATCTTTACCGAACGAACAAAGGCTTCCGTTCAGTGCAAATTGTTACTGCGGCAATCCAATCCTTTACCCATGGTACAAATGATGCTCAAAAAGCAATGGGGATTATTACTATGGCATTGATTGCAGCCGGTTTACAAACAACAGATGAGGTTCAAGATTGGGTACGAGTTGCCTGTGCTATCGCAATGGGGCTTGGAACTTCAATCGGTGGTTATAAAATCATCAAAACTGTCGGTGGTAAAATTATGAAGATTCGTCCAGTAAATGGTGTGGCAGCTGACTTAGCATCAGCTTCCATTATTTTCGGGGCGACAGTTATCCATTTACCAGTTTCCACAACTCATGTAATTTCTTCAGCAATTATGGGTGTAGGTTCTGCACAGCGTGTTAAAGGCGTTAAATGGGGCGTTGCACGTAAAATCGTTCTAACTTGGTTAATTACTATGCCAATTTCAGCTGTAATGGCGGGAATTATTTTCTTAGTTTTAAATCTGTTCTTTTAAGTAAAAAACCAAACGAATTAATTTTCGTTTGGTTTTTATTATTTATGCTATATCTAAATGTTGAGTCCCTTCACTTTCAGGGATCTTAATTGAAACTGAGTCTTCCTCATTATTCGTTTTAGGCTCATATGTCTTAAAGAATATTTGCATTGCTACGACAATTAATACACAAACCAAGATAATGAATCCCACAAAGTATATTGCTACCTTTTTTCCATTCATAAAGCTACTCCTTTATTTTTTCAGCTTAAATCCTTCTTCTAGTAAATATGCTACCGCTTCTTCGCGAGCACCAAAAGTCTCTTCTAAATTTTCTTGGAAATAAATATTCCAGTCCCTTTGATGATGTCTTAGCTCTAATGTAACCCCTTCACGGGATGTCCATTTCTCGACAACTGGTATATCTCGGTCTTCCGATAAAAAATCAATTGCGTCACGAATGATTTCACGCAATTCCGCCTCACTAAAGTCTCTTATATTGACTAATCCTTTGTCATTTGCCACTTTTTCGTATTTTAATAAATCCCCTATATATACAAAACCATTTCCATTAGGATGTAACTTTTCAACTACAATTGTTTTTTCATATAAACTTTCTTCAAAATGATAGTTTACTCTCTTCATGGATATTTCTTTTTTTGTTAGCTCTGGGAATGATTCGATAATTGCTTGTTTTTGTTCAAATGTTAACATGTATATAATGAACTCCTTTATGCTTCTAATAGTGACGATCTTTACTTTACTAGTTCTACAATACACTAAAATGAAATACAGTACACCTTAATAGGTATACTGCAATTCGTTTCATTCTTATTAAACTGTTTTGTTTGCAGCCTCTTTAATCTTTTTTCGTTCTTCATATATATTAATTACAATGGCTTTAATAACAGCATAGGTCGGGATTGCAATGATGATGAATAAAAAGCCTCCGATGTTTCCTGCCGCCAATACAATTGTAATTACCGTTAATGGATGGACATCTAAGGATTTCCCCATAATATTTGGTGTGATTAAGTTACTTTCTATCTGTTGGGCAACGAGTGTAATAACAGCTACCCATACTACCAATATTGGGTCCTGGATAATCGCAATGACAAGTGCAGGAGCTAAAGAAATCCACGGCCCTATAAATGGAATCATGTTCATAAAGAAAGCAAACAGCGCTAGTAATAATGCATATTCCAATTCAATTATCATGTACCCCAAATACATCATCGTCGCAAGGATAAGACTGATAAGCACCTGGCCCTGTACATAATTTCTTAGAACATTATCAATATCAGCTAATGTTTCTTTTACCCAAGTACGCTTTTCTCCTGTAAAGATATTATAAATATTGGGTGCAAATTTTTCATGGTCCTTCAGCATGTATATAAAGAAAAATGGGACTAGAATCAATGTAAAGGTCGCTGTTACTGTTCCACTGACTATGCTTACAATGTATTTACTACCCGTCATCATTATATTTTGAATCGAGCTTGAAACAGAATCTACAAATTCTTCAACCTGTGGTGGAAGATTTTCTTTATTATCGAATACAAAATTTGCAGCATCCATAATATTGTCTTCTATAGTTGGTGCATTCTTCACTAAATTATTAACCTGTTGGGAGATTGGATTACCTATCATCAGCAAAATCCCTGTAACAATTCCCGCCAACAATAAGACTATCGTTAACATACTTGCCCATCTAGGAGCACCCTTCTTTTCCATTAGTCTCTGTAATGGCTCAGAAATATAATATAGAACTCCACCTAATAATAAGGGGATAAAAATCGTTTTGATAATAATATAAAGCGGATTAAATATCCAATGAATTTCAACTATATATTTAATTATTAATAGCGCAATAATCATACCAATTCCTACTTGGAACCAGACTTTTTTTGTCACCAAACATCACCTCTTTCCATATTGTTGCATTGATAATTATTTCCTATTCATCCATGATAGACTAATTTTAATTTTCTTCTATGTATATAGAGCTGCTTATCTATATTTTTCTAATTTAGAGAATTCATTCTATTTTTTATTATATCCTATCACATAAAAAAACTCTCGGAATATCCCGAGAGTTTTTCATATTATAAGCTTGAATCATCTACAGAGTTTAAATATTCTTCAATAGCTCCAATTACTGATTCTACACAGCCATCATCAAATGGTGAAATTAAACCAGCTTCTTTAGCTAACTTAGTAAATGGCATAGAACCACCTAATTCACAAAGGTGAAGATAGTCCTTCCATGCAGAATCAAAGTCTTCTCTTGAACGCTTCCAGAATTGGAATGCACAAACTTGAGCAAGTGTATAATCGATGTAATAGAATGGACTTGCATAAATATGTGCTTGGCGTTGCCAGAAGCCGCCCGCCTCTAAATATTCGTAGCCATCGTAATCACGATGTGGCAAGTATTTGTTTTCGATTTCTTTCCACGCTTGCTTACGCTCTGCAGGTGTCATTTCAGGATGTTCATAAACTACATGCTGGAACTCATCTACTGCAACCCCATAAGGTAAGAATAATAATCCACTAGCTAAGTGAGAGAATTTGTATTTCTCTGTTTCTTCTTTAAAGAATAATTCCATCCATGGCCATGTGAAGAATTCCATACTCATAGAGTGAATTTCAGCTGACTCATATGTCGGCCACAGATATTCAGGAATTCCGATATTGCGGCTAGAGTACACCTGGAATGCATGTCCTGCTTCATGTGTCAGTACGTCAATATCACCAGAAGTACCATTAAAGTTAGAGAAGATAAATGGTGAATCATAATTATCGATGAATGTGCAATAGCCACCACTTTCTTTCCCTTTCTTCGCTTCTAAATCCATTAGTTCACGGTCAATCATATAGTTGAAAAACTCTCCTGTTTCAGGTGAAAGCTCTTCATACATTTTTTTACCGTTCGCTACGATCCACTCCGGGCTACCTTGTGGCTTAGCATTGCCAGTTAAGAAGTTTAACCCCTCATCATAATATTTAAAGTCACTCACACCAATACGTTTTGCTTGGCGTTCATATAGTTTCGTTGCAAGTGGCACAATTAGCTTTTGCACTTGGTCTCTAAAGTTTGCAACCATTTCTGCATTATAGTCAATACGGTTCATATTAACGTAGCCTAATTCAACATAATTCTTGTAGCCTAATGTTGTTGCAATTTTATGGCGAAGTTTTACAAGCTGATCGTAAATGTCGTCAAACTTTGCACCATGTTCACTAAAGAAGTTAAAGCGAGCTTCCATAGCCTCTTTACGTACATTGCGATCAGTTGACTCTCCATATGGAGTTAACTGAGCAAGAGTTAATGTTTTGCCATCAAACTCAATTTGTGCAGACGCTACAAGCTTGCTATATTCAGAAACCAGCTTATTTTCCTGCTGCATTAACTCGATGATTTCAGGAGAGAATGCTTTAATTTGGTTCTCAGCTAAAGCAAATAATTGTGTTCCCCATTTTTCTTCTAACTGACTTCTATGAGGTGTTTTAACTAGCTCAGTATAGTATTCAAAAAGAAGCTCCTCAAATTGTGGATCGATTTCATCTAAAACATCTCGTTCCTTCTGATAAAACTCGTCATTTGTATCGATTGAAGCTCGAATATATACAAGATTTGCTTGTGTTGAATAGTCGTTGCGATAATTATTGATTTTCTCGATTACTTCACTTTGTGCTTCAACAGAATCTGCATTTTTAAATTGTTCAATTAATGCTCTAACTTTATCCTTTACTTCGTCTAAGTTTGGTCTATTATATTCATAATCTTTAAAAGTTACCATTTTTCTTACACACCTCTCCATATTTAGCAATTCGAAGTTTACCATTCTATTATTAACGATTTTTACCAAAAGAGCAACTATTCTGATAATTGTTTTGTAATTTAATAGTTTAGAGTTTAAGATTTTGGGGTAAATTATGCATTTAAACTCTTTGTTGTCCTGGGTATCGCTTCTTGCAAACCACCACTAGCTTTCATTGTCACACTCTATCAAAAAAAGCACATCCACCAATCTCGGTGAATGTGCTTCTAATTTCAAAATTTAAACTTACTAATTTCTTCAATCATTTCTTTAGAAGTTGTATCAAGTAGCTGAACAACATCCTCTAATTTATGGACCATCTCTACTTGAACATCTGAAGAGCCTGCCACTTCTTTCGTTTGGCTTGTAGTGTTGATAACTAATTTTTGCATTTCCTCAGTTGAAGCTAGAATTTCTTCAGAGCTTGCAGACATTTCTTCAATTACTGCAGAATCATCCTGAATTTTAGCATTCACATCAACCACTACCGTTAAGATTTGACTTAACTTTTCTCCGATTTCTATAACGGATTGATTACCAGCTTTTACTTCTTCTGTGCTGTTATCCATCTCTACTAAAGCTTTTTCACTAATTAATAAGAAGTTTTCAAGATATGTTTGAATTTCGTCTGCAGAGTTTCTAGACATTTCTGCAAGCTTTCGCACTTCATCAGCTACTACAGCGAAGCCTTTACCTGCTTCTCCTGCACGTGCAGCTTCAATCGCAGCATTTAAAGCTAAAAGATTAGTTTGATCTGCAATACTTGTAATGACAGATACCATGTCTTTGATAGACTTGAATTTATCACTCATTTCGCGTACATACCCTTCTGTATGTAACACAGATGTCTCTACATTTTGAATTTGGGAGACTACACGTTTTGCATGGTCAACACTTGTCTCAACTAAATTTGTCATATCAGTTGAAGCTTCAGCCATATCTGATGTTGAATCCGCTAAGCGTTGAATTCCTACCGACATTTCATTCATAGCCAGGGTAACTTCGTTATTACTTGCCTCCTGTTGGTCACTACTTGAGGCAATTTCTATAATACTTGAAGCAATGATATTATTAGAATTTGCCACCTCTGTAGCCGTCAAATCTATATCTGCTACTGCTTGTTCCAGGTTTTTAGATTTCGTATGAATGTTTAATAACGAATTTGACAAGCTATTCAGCGCATTTGAGAATGTTTTTGAGAAGATAGCTATTTCATTATTACTCTTTAAATTTAATGATGAAAGTGTATCGTTTACACCTTTCAAATCACCTTCAGCAAGCTGCTCAGAAGCGTCCTTTAGTACATTTAATGGTTTTAAGGATTTATTTACATAGCGATATGTTATGAACAAGCCAACTAAAACAATAAGTAAGAAAATGATACTTACTTTCGGTACAATATCCATTGCAACGGCAGAGCTTACTTCATCAACATAAGAAGCATCGATATCTACTCCTAAAAATGCAACTACCTCTCCACTTGCATCCTTCATAGGAATTGTTCCAGAAATGTATTCTCCATAGTCACTGCTTAGTAAATCCGAATAGAAGGAACCGTTTTTAATAACCTTTTGAAGATGCTCATAGGTTGTAGAAACAGATGTATCCCCTATGGCAGCCGCATTTTCAGTATCATTTGCCGGCATACCATCTACTAAAAACGTAACCTCTTCGCCTTCTTTTGGCACTGCATATGTATAAGCATATAGCACGCCGTTTATTTCACGCAGTTCATTTAGCTGCTCTCTTAGCTCCCAATACAACTCGCTTTCCACAGGGTTATCTGCAAGCTCTTGATATTGTTCTTCATCTATGAAATTGAGCATGTTCTCTGCAATTTCAATCGTTCGGTCTCCAATAGTTGCCTTAACAGATTCCTTGGAGTTGTAGTTCATTGTAAAAACATACATTCCTAATAGGAAAATAAATATAATCACAATGATGGAAAGTATTTGCCTTGATAGCTTTTTTTCCTTCTTCATCATCTATTCACTCCTTTATAAACTTCTAATCTTATATATCGACAAAAAATGACATCTTTTGAATTTTTAAATGTCTTTTTTCTTATTTTTCATTAATATAATCAAGAGGAGTTTATCCGTTTTAGAACTTTTGTACCATTCAAGATTAATAAGAAAAACCCAGTAGCAATTGAAAACTACTGGGTTATTACATATTATTTCGTATTATTACTCGCCTAAGTCAGCATTATGATACACGCGCTGAACGTCCTCTAAATCCTCTAAAGCGTCGATCATTTTTTCGAATTTAGCTGCATCATCTCCAGATAACGCTACTTCTGTTTGAGGTAGCATTGTTAGCTCGGCAACTGTAAACACTGTGATTCCTGCAGCTTTGAATGCTTCTTGTGTTGCATGGAATTGATCTGGTTCAGCGTAAACGATAACATTGTCTTCTTCTTCAAAAACATCACGTGCATCAAGATCAGCCTCTAGAAGGATTTCCAATACTTCATCAGCAGTTTTTCCTTCGATACCAAACACAGCAGTTGAGTCGAACATATACGTAACAGATCCTGATACACCCATGTTTCCTCCGTTTTTACCAAAAGCAGCACGAACGTCTGAAGCAGTGCGGTTTACATTGTTTGTTAAAGCGTCAACGATAACCATTGTTCCGCCTACACCAAAGCCTTCATAACGTAATTCGTCAAAGTCTTCTCCACCGGCACCTTTTGCTTTATCGATTGCTTTGTCGATAATATGCTTTGGTACGTTGTAAGTTTTAGCACGTTCTAGAACAAACTTTAATGCTGAGTTTGACTCTGGATCTGGTTCGCCTTTTTTAGCTGCTACATAAATTTCAGTACCGAATTTAGCGTAAATACGACTAGTATTTTTGTCTTTTTCGGCTTTCTTATCTTTAATGTTATTCCATTTACGACCCATTAATTTCACTCTCTTTTCCGTTATTGTTAAATATAAATGAAGGTTTAAAAGCAAACCCTATAAAGTAAATGCGACTGTAATATTATACACTATTCTATTATTAAAGAAAAAGGTGAAAGATGGCTCGTAGTGAAATAAAGTTTTAAGGAAGAACTATAACTCCCTTGCATTGAACGTATCTCCTCCCTCAATTGTGCCACTATCAAATCCTTTTTTAAACCATCTTACTCGTTGCTCACTCGTACCATGGGTAAAGCTTTCTGGTACTATATAACCTTGAGCTTCCATTTGAAGAGTATCGTCCCCGATTGCATTTGCTGCAGTCAGTGCCTCATTAACATCACCAGCCTCTAAATAACCGGCATCCTGTACATGATTTGCCCATACACCTGCATAGTAATCTGCTTGCAGCTCTAGTCTTACAGTTTGTGCATTGTACTCTTCCTGACTGACCTTCTCATTTAAAGCATGCACCTGCTGGGAGGTACCTAATAATGTTTGTACATGGTGACCTACTTCATGGGCTACTACATAAGCCATTGCAAAATCTCCTGGCGCACCAAAGCGGTTCTTAAGCTCCTGGTAAAAGCTTAAATCGATATATAGTTTGTGGTCAGCTGGACAGTAAAAGGGACCAACCGCTGCACCAGCAACACCACAACCAGATTGGACGCTATCTGTAAACAATACAAGGCTCGGGTTTTCATAGGTTAAGCCTTGCTCCTGAAATAACTGCTGCCAAACATCCTCCGTATCAGCTAGCACAACAGAAACAAATTCCGCCAGCTCTTCTTCCTCAGCAGTCGGCACATATTCTGTATTGCTTCCACTTTGAATTTGTCCTGGATTTATTTGATTTAATACATCCCCAGCGTCTCCTCCATTAAATAGCGTGAAGATAATAGCGATAATAATCCCTACACCTCCAATTCCGCCACCTATAGCACCCTTGCTCATCCCTCGACGATCCTCTACATTACTGCTTTTTCTTCTGCCTTTTGTCTCCATAGCTCTCCTCCAAAAAATGTATCATTTACTTTAGTATTACCCTGTTTTTTAGTAGCACAGTACATTTAAGGCGAAAGAGTCCTCAATCAGTTAACCAAGCCACCCCTTACATCAATTGCTACCGGAAAAATTCCCTAAAAAAAAACACTCTCCCAAAGGAAAGTGTTAGTTTCTTTATTTAGTTTTTGCTTTCAACTCTTCTGTTAAACGAAGTAATTCCTTCTCCAGATGCTGTGTTGCTTCTTCACGAGCTTCTTTTCCAGCCCCAACTGTGAAGGGCTCACCATAAATTAAATAGCCTTTTTGTCGTTTCATTACTTCGCCAACATTTCTAGGGCCTACGTAAGCGGCCGGAACAATTTGTCCCTTTGATAGCTGAGCAATCGTAATCGCACCTTGCTTTAACTCTGTGTTTTCCGTTGAACGCGTTCCACTAGGGAATATCCCGACAACTTTTCCTTCTTTAATCAGCTGTCTCGGAATTTTGATAACACTAGGTCCTGGATTTTCTCTGTCTACAGGAAATGCATTTAAATTAGAAACTAGTGGACCAAGCAGCTTCATATCAAACAGCTGCTTTTTCGCCATAAAATGAATATGACGAGGCAATAAAGAAACGCCTAAATTCAAAATATCCACATATCCATTATGAGTACAAGCAATAATATAGCCGCCCTCTTTTGGTAAATGTTCTTTCCCATATATCTTCGCCTTTGAACCATTTAAAGTTAAAAATACCTTAACTAATCTTGCAGCAAAATCATATAACACCGTTACATTCCTACCTTTATATACTATTTGTTTTTTCTTGATTTATACTTTTGATAGCTCGCCTACTAATACGTCCAAATCAATCGTAATTTCAGTTAACGAAATGCCTTCTTCTAAATGCCAGCCAAGAGGCGTCATTTCAAGAAGCTTTGGTACTAGCATTGGCTCAAGTGGCATTGTGTATGTAATACGTTCCTGCAACACATTCGTAAAATGCTCTTTAAACCGCTGTACTGTCTGTTCATTTGAATAACTCTCTTTTTCGGAATTAGCAAAGGCTTGTTTACGAATTTCCTTCAAATAATCAGATTGAGGCACCACTTTAATAACCTTACCTTTTGGCTTTAACAGCCTGCTAAACTCCTCGTAATTAGCAGGCGACAAGATATTTAGGATACAGTCAATCGATTGCTTCTTGTAGGGACTATTCGCTAAATCTCCTACACACCAGATTTTTTGCTCATAAAATTTCGCAGCTGACTGGATCCCTTCTTTTGAGATATCAATTCCTACAGCTACAATGTCCTGTGTTAATAGATTGCCAATTCTCTCTAGATGAGAACCCTCTCCACAGCCTGTATCTAATATCGTTCGTACTTCGCTTCCAATATGCTTTGCTATTGTTTGTTGCAGTGGATTATATAGACCACTATTAATTATTTCCTGACGTGATTCAAATAAACTTTTACTATACATCGATGTAGCAGGTTTAATCATGAAATTCACATAGCCTTGTTTTGCAATATCAAATGAATGACGATTGCCACATGTTACGTGACCATCTTCTGTAACATGCATACTTTCTTTACATAGAGGACAGGAAAAAAGTGTTTCATGTTCTTTCATATATAAAATACTTGCAACTCTTTTTGATACCTTTCCCACACTCATACTCCTTTTTGTTTGCTGTAAGTATCATATCATCTATTCACAGAGATTGAAAAACTAAACAAGTTCTTTTGGATTATGTTTTTTAAGTAAAATAACAAATAGACTTGCTAACAAACAAAAACCACCAGCTAATAGGAAAGCCCACATATACGAACCGAAGACATTAAATACTATACCTCCCGTATAAGCTGCCACTCCTGCTCCAACCTGATGACTTGCCGTAATCCATCCATACATCATCGCACTTTTTTCAATTCCAAATTTCTGCCTTGTTAAGCCAATTGTCGGTGGGACAGTCGCAATCCAATCTAACCCATAAAAGATTGAAAAAATAACAAGCCAGGTGTATGAACCTTCAGCTAGTGCAAAGGGTAAAAAGAGAAGTGATATGCCACGTAATGTGTAATACCAAAATAATAACCATCGATTATCATAACGGTCTGATAACCAGCCTGAAATCGTTGTTCCGATTAGGTCAAACACACCCATAAAGGATAACATGGCAGCGGCAGTAACTAACGGAATACCAAAGCTGATACAATAGGATATAAAATGGGTTCCGATTAACCCACTAGTCGAAAGGCCACATATAAAGAAGCTACCTGCTAGAAGCCAAAACTCTTTTACTCTTATTCCTTCTAATAATGAAGAAATGGCCATTTTAAAGGGGTTGCGAGTTTGAGATGTCTGTGCCTCTTCCACCTGCATTGCCTCTTGTCCATATGGGGCAAGTCCGATATCCCTTGGCCAGCTTTTCATAAAGATCCCTATGACAAGTAACATTAAAACACTTAACACAAATATTAATAAAATAGCAGAACGCCACGAATAATTTTCCACAAAGTTTGCTAATACCGGAAGCAATATTAACTGTCCTGTAGCCGTTGCAGCAGTTAAAATACCTACAGCTAGCCCACGTCTTTTTACAAACCAGCGATTCGCTACCTGAGTGCTTAAAACCGTTAAGAATAATCCTGAACCGATTCCCAACATAATTCCCCAGATTAATATCAATTGCCATTCAGTTGTCATTACAAACGTTAAACCAAGACCAACTGAAAGAATGACCATAGAAAAAAGCATCATTCGCTTTAATCCAAACACCTCAACAAATGCTGCCATAAACGGTCCCGAGAAGCCATATAAAAATAGGCAAACCGCAAATGCAAAGGAAATCGTAGGTCTTCCCCAGCCAAACTCCGACTCAAAAGGATCTAGAAATATCCCCGAGGATGACCTGATAATACCAGCTACAATAATCGCTATAAACGTAACAGCCAGAATGACCCAGCTATAATGGAATTTCCGCATTTCCCCCACCCTTAAATACTTTTTCTATATTGTACATGGTAGATTTCCATATTAATAGAACATTCACATTTTTATGCAGGTAAATTTTTTGTTCAAAAAAGGAGGTATCCATGGAATTAAAATCATCAGGTTTTACCTTATTTAGTCATTCCATGAGAAAATCAATAAAAAAAGACTATCCCTTATAGAGATAATCCCTTTTTCGTTTAGCTTAAGGTTTCGTCCTTTAATGCCGCTTTTTCTTTAGGCTGCTTTTTAACCATATAAGGCTCTATCTTTGAGTGGATTGAGATAATCTCATTCTTTGTTAAAGCAGAGTCTATTCGGTTTTCAAAAAAGGCTTTTAGTTCATCTATTTTCAGTACATCTACATCCTCAGAATGCAGCTCAATTTTTTTAAAGGAGCAATCATTATTAAAGACAACCAATGATTGATATAGGTCTTCTCTTACTTCTGGAATTGCCTTTTTTACTTCTTGTATCTTTAGTTTATTCTCAATAATTGGATTAGGAAATTTATTCATTTTACCGTTTTCTAGTGCCTGTGCCCATTTAATATCCTGGTCATCCCCATAAATCCACCCGCTAGAATATTTAGCATTGATGACATAAATGCCAGACTCATGAAGAAAAATACAATCGATTTTCCACTCACTCTGTGGAAGGTCAATATTGAATAATAGCTGATTATCTCCATCTACTTTTTTCAAGTTTTTAGCTAATTTATATAGAAATCTAACTTCTTTATTCGTCTGTACAGATATAAATGAATGGCCAGTGATTTTGCTAAACTGACTATTATCATATACATAAATACTTACCGCGAACAGTATCCCTATGAATACTATGAAGAAAAGGACAAGCATTGCCACAAAATTTCCCCCTATTACTTAATCGTCATTTCATTCTATCAAAGTTCTTTATTTATTAACATGACATAAAAAGCTGCCCAAAGAAAGCACTAAATAGCCAAATTCAATAATCTTGTTTTATTATTTCTCTATAGGTGAATTATATGAGTTGGGTAGACACGATTCCAAAGGCATAATAAGAGCACAATTTCACATATAAATGGTGATTACGTAAAGAGAGTATTGGTTTAAGTCGATTTTATAAAAAGAAACAGATTTCCTGGGAAATTACGTCGATTTTTCTGCAATAAAAAGAAGCTCATTTTTAATAGAGCTTCTTTTATTACTATTTACGTTTTGACTTCGGCTTTGGATCTTCCGGTGGTGTATTATGAAGGCTCGGTGGGGCTGGTTTTAATTTTGGCTTTCTAGCATAAGGCTCGGGATTTTCAACATACTTGAATTCCCCTTCACCATCAAGGCTCGGACCATGAGCCCAACGTCCTTTAGCACTTGCATTGCCTGCTGATGTATTAAATAACACATGAGATACTTCACGATGCTCTAATTCTCTAGGGAATGTACTTGGAACAATGATATTTTCTTTTTCCTCCAGCTCCTTAATAGCAGCTAACCATTGATTTTGATGCATTGTATCACGTGCTAGTAACCACGCAAGCATATCCTTTACGCCTCGATCATCTGTCATTTCATAAAGTCTTGCTACTTGAAGGCGTCCTTGGGATTCTGCAGTTAAATTCATACGAAAATCCGCAAGTAAATTTCCACTTGCTACAATATAATCTGCTGTCCATCTATTCCCATTACTATCAGCTGGCATTGCGCCAAGACCTGAAACAATAATATGCTGAGGATTCATTCCTCCAAGAATTGCATTGATGATTGGATCCTTTGCAGCTGCCTCTAAAGTTGGAAGCGGCGCATCCTCAAGTAAACGAGCAATCATCGTAGCAAGCATTTCAATATGTGCAAGCTCTTCTGTACCCGTATCAAGTAATAAATCACGGTACTTTTCATTTCCTCTTACATTCCAGCCTTGGAATAAGTATTGTAAAGCAACAGAGATTTCTCCCCATTGTCCACCTAAAACCTCTTGAAGCATTCTTGCAAAGACTGGATCTGGTCTATCAGGCTTTGCATGATATTGTAATTCCTTCACATGATAAAACATTCTTCAAATTCACTCTCCCTTTTCAAACCTAAAAGTAAGGTATGTTTAATTTGATAACTATTCTGGGTTAAATGTCCATTTGGAGGAATGTTTACATGAGGAATTGAATTTTAAAAATATCTACTTTTTAAAATAAGCTTCCATTAAGACATATATAATATGGAGTTTCCCATTTACTTTCCCACAAATTACTAACAAATCTACTCCTGAAAATTTGAATATAGAAGAATAAATCGGCTAATTGATAACATACTTAACAAATATCTAATCACTAGAAAAATAAATTGCCGCCACTAACCTTAAAAGAGTTTTTGACATCTAAAATTTATTATTCCTTTTTAGTGTAAAATATTATCTTTTGTAAATAATAACGGTAATGTCTTAACATACCTATTTAAAGACGGAGGTTTTTACTGTGGACATTATAGAAGAAAATGCCATTCCTGCATTTCTCGAATCGACTCAGTTGATAGTTGAGCTTGAAAGTGTTGATGTATATAACAACATCATCTTCCCTGTTCAAGCAAAAGAATACGATATCAATCCACAAGTAGAGGTACCATATGATTTAAAGAAAGAAGAGACTGCCCAAAAAAGTGTAGATGAAGGCCACTCACCGTGGAGAATCGATCCCGTATTAACCACACAAGTATTTGTGAGTTTACAGCTATCGCCTAAGGGGATTGAAGGGGAATATCCGATAGAAGAAGGAAATATAAAGCTTTTGCACAGTACAAAGGATACGGCTGTGGTAGAAGTTAATGATACCGATACTATCATCAAATTCGTTTATTTAAAAAGACTTGTTAACCAGGATGCCTCTGGAATTTGGACGGTAATCGGATACGATAAAATAGATAAATAAGAGTAAGGTGATGAATTAAAGGCCCATTCATCACCTTACTTTAATAATTAGCGTTTTGAAATATAAATGACTACATATATAATAACTACATATTATCCTAGCAGTTGAAAGTGAGGCTAATATATGACGATTTACAAAACAGCTGGATTTTATATAGGAATTTTATCGATGTTTTTCATTACAGCTTTGGCCTATAGCTTAAGTCTATTACCTTTTCTTTCATTGATAGGTCCTTTAGCAATCGCTATATTAATTTCTGTTATTTATCGAAATGTTTTTCAGTACCCTGAAAATTTGCGTAGCGGGATTCACTTCTCCGCCAAAATCATATTACGGATTGCGATTATTCTCTATGGTATTCGTTTAAATATTAAATTGATTGTTGATGAAGGCTTTCCCCTTATTTTCCGAGCGGCACTCGTTATTATATTTACCCTTTTCATGACATTTCTCATTGGTAAAATGTTAGGGGTAGATTATAAACTTTTGCTTTTACTTGCTTCTGGTACTGGAATTTGCGGTGCAGCAGCAATTGGAGCAGTTTCCTCTATTCTTGATTCAGATGAAGAAGATACAGCGATAGCAATTGGAATGATTGCATGGCTAGGAACAATATTCGCATTAGTTGCCCCTCTCATAGCTTCTATAACCAATATGACCCCCGATTTATATGGACAATGGGTTGGTTTTAGTCTACACGAGATTGCTCAAGCGCTTCTTGCCGGTGCTTCCTTTGGTGATGATTCTTTAACACCAGCAATACTAAGCAAATTAAGTAGAGTACTCTTACTTTTTCCCGTAACCATCTTGATCATAGTGTTTCTTTCATTCCAAAATAAAGAATCCAAGAAAAAAGCATCGTTTCCATACTTTATATTAGGATTTATCGCCCTTTCTATTATCGGAACAATCTCCTTACAAAATGGTTGGATGTCGCTTTCGTTCCAAAGCCAGGTTGCTCAGGCTGCTACCTTTTTATTAACTGTAGCAATGGCGGCATTAGGAATGTCGGTAGATTTAAAGAAATTTGGTAAAAATGCATTAAAGCCTATTCTTACTCTAATTTTGACATCTGTTGCTTTAAGTGTCTTTGTGTGGATAATTCTATAACGCGAAAAGGAGAACTCCCTGATTACGGGAATTCTCCTCTTTATTTTTACTCTTTAGGCTGCAAATCCTCGATTGAATCGATATCCATATACGATGGGACAACCAAACCAATTTCTGTACCTTTTAAGTTTTCACCTAAGTCTACTAAATCCTCCTTATGCTTCTCGTAAAAGGACGCATGTGTTGAAGGCAACCACGGTGCAACAGAGGCATCTCCTTCACCCGTAGCAATTGCTTGGAACATAACCGCAGGATCTACTGGTGTCAACGTTACATTATAACCCTGTTGTTCTAATACTGCCTTCACAACATAGCCTGACGCTCTTTCTGTATCCCACGGTGTTGAAACTAATTCAATTTCATCGCCATCTACTTTCTCAACACCTTCAACCCATTCTGCTACTTTGTCGGCATTTTCTTCTATCCATTTCGTCGCCGCTTCTTCAAATGGCACTTCTTGTGCGTCAAACATTACAGCTTCCATATCTTTAGGTTCCCAGTAAAAGCGGTCAAGAATTGTATAGGCACTTGGCATATCCTCTTCTAAACCTTTTCTTACGATTGTGTTTACATTTTCACTGCCACCGAATGTGCCTTTGGAGTCTTCTAGAAATTTCAAATCATATGCAGTGAACATCCAGTGCGGAGTCCAGCCAGTAATAATAATTGGTTCTTCATTTTTAACGGCTTCTTCTAATGCACCTAGCATGCCTGCAGTTGAACTTTCTAGAAGGTTCCAACCCTCTAAGTTCTCATATTCCTCTAAAGTATCACGGGCTAACTCTGTTGTTCCTGCCCCTGGTTCAATTCCAGTAATCGTATAATCGATTTGTTCACCTATACTAGCAGTTTCTCCAGCGTTATTCCCATTATCCTGATTTCCTTCATCACTACCACAAGCAGCTAATAATAACGAAGCTGATAAACCAAATGTAATACCCATTGTTTTTAATTTAACCAAAATTACAACCCCTTTATATATAAAGGAGTTATCCAGTATAAGATAACTCCTTCTTTTGTAAAAAATTTAGCAACTTTTTGCAATGCACATACTAAATGTACTCCAGCTTTAGAATTATTCTACGCCTTCAGTCCATTCAGCAACTTTGTCTGCATTGTCATTAATCCATTTTTCAGCAGCCTCTTTTGGACTAGTGCCAGAGTTAATATCAAGCATTACTGCTTCAATATCTTCTGTTGTCCAATTGAAAGCATCAAGTACTTTATAAGCTTCTGGTGATTCTTCTTCTAATCCAAGGCGAGCAAATGTATTGATCGTCTCTTCCCCACCAAATACACCTTTAGGATCTTCTAAGTATTTTAAATCATAAGATGAGAACTTCCAGTGTGGTGACCAGCCTGTTACAATAACTTCTTCTTCATTCTCAAAAGCTTGACCTAAGGCTACAGTCATCGCACCCGAAGATGAAGGTAATAATTCCCAATCACTTAGGTTTTCATATTCTGCGATAGCTTGTTCTGCTGCTCCCATAACACCTGCTCCAGGTTCAATACCCGTTATTGTCATGTCTGCTTCTTCAGTTAGTTCTTCGATTGAATTCACATCCATATAAGAAGGAACAACTAAGCCAATTTTAGCACCAGTTAAGTTTTCACCTAACTCTACTAGACCATCTTTGTATTCTGCATATTGTGAAGCATGTGTATTTGGCAACCAACCAGCTACCATTGCATCTGCTTCCCCTTTTGATACAGCTTCCCACATAATAGCGTTATCTAATGGAGTTAAAGTTACGTCATAGCCTAAGTCTTCTAGTACTTTTCCTACTACATGTGTAGAAGCAACTTCAGTATCCCACTCAACATAAGCTAAATTGATTTCTTTAGATTCCTCAGTTGCTGTAGAGCCGTTTGAATCTCCTGTGTTTTCAGTTGAAGTTTCCCCTTCATCTGTACCACTGCACGCTGCAAGCATTGCACCCATACCTAGGGCTAAACCCATCATTTTTAATCTTTTAAAATCCACCCGAATCTTCC
Source organism: Ureibacillus chungkukjangi (assembly GCF_044795995.1). Taxonomy (NCBI): domain Bacteria; kingdom Bacillati; phylum Bacillota; class Bacilli; order Caryophanales; family Caryophanaceae; genus Ureibacillus; species Ureibacillus chungkukjangi. Next base: position 3,620,716 of record NZ_CP085009.1, read on the forward strand.
TTTCTATTTTTTATTTCTTTTTATTGAAGCTTTGCGTTAAACGGTCAACAATAATAGCAAAGATTACAAGACTAAGTCCTGCAACAAAACCATTACCTACTTGAGCACGTTGCAAAGCAGATAACACTTCTCGCCCTAAACCAGGTGCACCAATCATTGATGCGATTACCACCATAGATAGAGATAGCAGCACAGTTTGGTTAATACCAGCCATTATTGTTGATTTAGCTAATGGTAGCTCAACCTTGAATAGTTTTTGCCAGCCAGTACTACCATAGGAATCAGCTGCTTCCACTAACTCTTTTGGTACTTGTCGTATACCTAAGTTTGTAAAACGAACTGTTGGCGGTAGTGCGAAGATGACAGAGGCAAACACACCTGGTACAACACCGATACCGAAGAAAGCAACCGCAGGTATTAAGTAAACAAACCCTGGCATTGTTTGCATAAAGTCTAATATCGGTTTAATAACATTTTCTGCAACAGCACTTTTTGACATTAATATCCCTACTGGAATCCCGATGATGATTGCAATAATACTTGAAAAAATAACAAGTGTTATTGTGTTCATCAGTTGTTCCCATAAGCCTTGGTTATATATAAATAACAGACCTACGATTGAGAAGATGGCTAAACCAAGCTTCTTTTTCGTTGCTATAAATGCAATAAGGGCAATCACTAAAATAAATACAACCGGTGGAATAGCAACCAGCATATCTGTAATAAGGTTCATAGCATTCTTACCACCAGATTGTATAAAGCTAAATAATGATGATAGATTACCAGTTAACCAATCCATCACTGATTCCACTGAATCTGCAACAGGCAGACTCGGAATACGATCTAATATTTTACTCATCACGAGTCACCTCCTCTGTATTCGAAGCAAGAGATTGGATGACTACGCCTCTAATTAATACACCAACTAATTTATTTTCGTTAACAACAGCTAACGGAGTTGGTGATTCTGAAATAACACCTAACACATCTTGGATTAACATATCTGGAGGAACTACAGGCATGTCGGCTTTTAAAATACCATTCACATCTTTTTCCCCACGCTTTGAAGCCTCCAATGCATCGTCTGCCGTGATATAGCCTTTAAATTCTCTCCTTTTATCAACCGCAAGCAATACACTAACCTCTTCATCTCGCATACGTTTTAACGCTACTTTTGGTCCGTCCATTTCAACATTCACTGAAATTGGGCGAATCATTGCATTTTCTACTGTTAATACCTTTGAACGGTCTACATCCTCAAGGAATGTTTTAACATAATCGTTTGCAGGATTTGTAAGAATCTCTTCACCTGTACCAATTTGAATGATTTTTCCATCCTTCATTAGTGCAATACGGTCACCGATACGCAAAGCCTCATTTAAATCATGTGTAATGAATATAATGGTTTTTCTTACTTTTTGTTGTAAGTCTAATAATTCGTCCTGCATATCTTTTCGAATTAATGGGTCAAGTGCAGAAAAAGCCTCATCCATTAACAATATATCCGGGTCATTTGCTAAGGCACGCGCTAATCCTACACGCTGCTGCATTCCCCCTGATAATTGGCTTGGGAACTGATCTTTATATGGTAATAACCCTGCATTTTCTAATGCTTGCTCAGCTTTTTTTGTTCTCTCTTCTTTAGGGATACCGCGCACTTCTAATCCATATTCGGTATTAGCAAGGACTGTTCGTTGTGGAAATAAACCGAAGTTTTGAAACACCATGCTCATTTTTTCGCGTCTAATTGTTCTGAGCTGTTGTTTATTCATTTTGGAGATGTTTTCACCATCTATGTAGATACTTCCGCTGGTTGGTTCAATGAGATGATTTAGTAGACGTACTAATGTTGACTTACCACTACCTGAAAGTCCCATAATTACAAAGATTTCACCTTCATTGACAGAAAAGCTAGCATCATTAACACCGATTGTAGCTCCTGTTTGCTTTAAAATCTCTGTTTTATTTTTTTTCTGTTCGACAAGCTTAAGCGCACTATTAATATGCTTACCGAAAATTTTCGTAACATTTTCAACTTTTATTTTCGTCATACAGTTCTCCTTTCCTATAATTCTCAAATCTGTATTTTACTAGATTACAACAAAGCAACAACTTCATCCTAACAAAAGGTTGTTACTTATGTCAACTTAGCATTCTATGAATCTGGTAGTAGAGATATACCTATTCTCAATAAAAAAAGGGCTTTAGACACCGCCTAAACGGTATCTATGCCCTAATCATTTCGGATATAAAAATTTTTGAACTCGCTCTATGCATTCATCATTGCCAATGAAATAAATGACATCATTTTGTTCTAATGTAGCATACGGTCCAGGAGAAATAATCAGCTCTACTCCTCGTCGAATTCCTACAATCGTTGCCATCGTATTTTGCCAAAAATTAATGCTTCCAATGGTTTGCGTTATATATGGAGTTTCCTCATGAATCTCTACTTGAAATGGAACGAAGGGATTAACAGATTTAAACCTTTCCGTTCTACTAACCAATCGCTCTGTTGTTTCCTGTAAAACCTCTAGCTCACTTTTTTGTCTTTTAATACTTTCTAGCATCTCTAGCTGGACTTGATAAACAGATTGTACCTCTAAAAACTGATGGACAAATTGTGCAGCCTTTTCATAGGATTTAATCATTACCCCACTGCCCTTTGTTGCCTCTACAATTTCCAGATCCTGCAGAACAGCAATTGCTCTTCTAGCTGTTTCCGAGGATACATTATATTGACTTGCTAAGGAAGATCGTGCATAGATTTTTTCTCCAACCAAGTATTTCTTTTCAACAATTCTTGATGCTATATCGGCAGCTATCTTTTGGTATTTCGGCTGCTTTACTTGGACCTTCTTATTTTCCATTATTGTGACTACCTTTCAAACGGCAAAATTAATATCGCTTGTATTCTTCAATATGATTATATTAAAGCATGTGTCAACATCTCGCTATTATTATTTTATTGGTAAAAGGTAAACACGTTTTAAATCCGACTAGTTAATGATTTTCTCCGAGGTAAAGCAACCGTCCTTAAAATATTTTTTTAACTCTTGACCTTCACGTTACGTTACACTTTATGATAAATCCATCAGGAGGGATTTCAATGGAGTACACAATTAGTAAATTAGCAAAATTAGCTGGCATAAGTAGTCGAACTCTTCGTTATTACGATGAAATCAATCTATTAAAACCATCTAGAATCAATAGCTCAGGCTATCGTATTTATGGTCAAAAGGAAATCGATCGATTACAGCAAATTTTATTTTTACGCGAATTAGAGGTAGATCTAGGGACTATTATTCAAATCATGAATGAGTCTAGCTTTGATCAATTCTCCGCGCTATTGGACCATCAAAATAAGCTTATCCAAAAACGAGCCCGCCTAGATAAATTAATCGAGACAATTGACAAAACAATTGCTCATCAAAAAGGAGAGATTGTAATGAGTAATGAAGAAAAATTCAAGGCCTTCAAAGAGAGCCTAATTGCCGAGAATGAAGTGAAGTATGGTGAAGAAATACGTGAAAAATACGGAGACAAAACTGTCGATGAGTCTAATGCAAAACTTCGAGGGATGTCTAAGGAAGATTATGCTGCAATGGAAAAGCTCGGAAATGAAATATTCGATTTGCTACCTAAAGCTATCGCAACTGGTGACCCAACTTCAGAAATAGCACAGGAACTTGCTGAAAAACACAAAGAATGGTTAACCTTCTCATGGGCTTCCTACTCAAAAGAAGCACACAAAGGGCTTGCAGAAATGTACGTTGCCGACGAACGCTTTAAAGCATATTACGACAAGGTGGCAAAGGGCGCTACAGAGTTTTTAAGAGATGCGATTATTAACTATGTAGATAAATAATTAGCTATACAGAGGGAAGCAATTGCTTGCCTCTTTTTTATTTCCCCTTCATATGCAAAATTACCGATTATATTGCTCATACTAAAGATGAATCGATTCCAAAGACACTTAACTGCCTTATAAAGGAGCAATATCTTACAATGCAAAAACATGAGAAAAAGCTAAAGAAAATACAATATGACCATGACGATAAGGAATACATAGTTATAAATAAATGTCCACATTGCAATTTAGATATTCATCCTACAACAGAAAATACGTATTTATTTGAAAATAATAGCTTTAAATTAAGTGTCATTTCTTTAACTTGCCCTTCATGTAAAAAAGATTATTTTATCTTTAATGATGATCGACTTGAAGCTACTACTAATCAAAAATTTCTGATATCCATTCCAAAGTATAGCTTTAATGAGAGCTCATTAATTAACAATACATCCAATAAGTTTCAAAACCTATATACTCAGTCTACTAACTGTGAGCTCTTGGGCTATTATGACCTTGCCTTTTTCGGTTATATCAAATCACTAGAAATTTTACTTAAGGATATTGCTATTTTGGAGCATCCTGATTCAGAGGATATTATTTTATTTTGCAATGTTATTGCTTGTCTTGAACAATTTCATTCCACTAATATTCACCTTTTTTCTAAAAAGTTGCTCGAGGTTTTAAAAAATGATTATTTACATTACCAAAAGAATGCGGACTTCTATGCATATTCCGAGCTTGTGAAGGATTGTATCGATTATTTCTTACTCTATTTAGAGCTGCTTTTAAAAACATTAACTTTAAATGAAACAAAAAAAACTTCAGATTAATAGCACGTGAGGAGTTTGATTCACCAATCAAACTCCTTTAATTATCCCCTTTTATAGTTCCTTTGCAAATTGTGCATATTTAGCATGCTCCAGGGGAAGATACTTATAAAAAGGAGTTTTACTATGCCAAAAATTTCATCGATTAGTACATACAAACCTCCACATACATTAAACCAAGAAAACATTGAACAGCTTACAAAAGAGCTTTTTACCGATAAAATCCCTCAACTTGAGCGTTTATTGAAGGTATTTGCAAACGGGGAAATAAAACAGCGTCACTTTTGTGTTCCTTTAGAATGGCATAAAGAGCAGCATACTTTTGAGGAACGTAATAATTTGTATATTGAATTAGCTGTTGAATATGGGGTAAAAGTCATCGAAGCCTGTCTTTCAAATACACATTTTTTAGAGCAGACCATTCCTACGAAAGATATTGATGCATTTATATTTGTATCCAGTACAGGTATTTCCACCCCAAGCATCGACGCACGTATCATGAACAAACTAGAATTTTCAGATCGCATGAAGCGTATACCTATTTGGGGGCTTGGTTGTGCTGGAGGGGCTGCAGGGATCAGTCGAGCATTTGATTACTGTTTAGCTCATCCAGATGCAAATGTACTTGTTGTTTGTGTAGAGCTTTGCAGCTTAACTTTTCAACCAAATGATTTTTCTAAAAGTAACTTAGTAGGTGCCTCTCTTTTTGCAGATGGCGTTTCCTGCCTTTTAGTTAGTGGCGATAATGCAGCTATTAAAAACAAAAAGCCAATGCCTTATATAGTAAATACCGCATCAAAATGGATGCCTGATTCTGAAAATGTAATGGGCTGGGACATAAAAAACGATGGCCTTCATGTCATTTTCTCTCGAGACATCCCTTCTATTATTAACAAATGGCTGGGACCATTTATAGATGACTTTTTAAAGGAACAAGAGCTCTCTAAGGAGCAAATTAAGAATTTAGTGGCACATCCAGGAGGAAAAAAGGTTTTAGCGGCCTATGAAGATACATTAAATATGAACGAACAACATACGGCAACATCTAGAGAGGTACTTCAAAATCACGGGAATATGTCTTCACCAACTGTCCATTATGTTTTAGAGCAATTTATGCTAAATGAAACAAGCACCGATAGTTACGGTTTATTATTAGCACTTGGACCTGGCTTTAGTGGCGAAGCATTATTACTTCAATGGAGGGGTTAATCATGTTCTTTTTATTATTTGTATCGATTGTTATTTTACAACGATTAATGGAAGTAGTAATTGCTAGGAGAAATGAAAAGAAAATGTTGGCTGCTGGGGCATTCGAGGCTGGTGCTTCTCATTACCCATTTATGATTGCCCTTCATGTTAGTTTCTTTCTTAGCTTGATTACTGAAGTGCTTGTATTTGAACGGGTAATTTCCCCTTTGTTTTTATGGCTCTTTGTTTTATTCCTGCTAGTGCAGGGCTTAAGAGTATGGTGTTTGGCTTCCTTAGGACAATTTTGGAATACAAAAATCATTATCTTGCCTGGAGCAAACGTCGTAAAAAAGGGACCTTATCAATTTATCAGACACCCAAACTATCTTATTGTTTGTACTGAAATTTTACTGCTCCCTTTAATGTTTCAGGCTTATTTTACAGCGATTTGCTTTACCCTACTCAATTTTGCAATGTTAGCTGTTCGAATCCCTACAGAGGAAAAGGCTTTAATGGAAGCAACAAATTATAGTAAAGAGTTTAAAAAGAAGGTATCTGGTATAATCCCTAACGACCAACAGCATTAAAATTATTATAAAAAAAAGTATGCATTACGTTTTTCGCAGGTGGACAAATAGGATAATAATTTTTTTTATTAGAAATTACAAGAATTAAATCGTATAATTCATTTTGTAAAACACCTAAGCTACAATTTTCTCTCTTAGAAAGTATATGTTTTGATATAAAATTATTTTTATATTAAAAATTTTCTAACATATTACTAACATTTAGATTTTTAACAAAGAACTATAGGATTACGAGAATATTTAGTTTATCATGGAAGATGTATAAATTTCACATTGATGAAAAATTTGGTCTGATTTCAGTACATCTTAATATCTGTATTTGAAATGCTTTATCAAATTTTTTCACAGTAAAATGCACATGAGGCAAAATGCAAAGGAGAATTGGATATGTCAGAAGAATTGACTCAAGCACAGCAAGGCTTACTTGCAGGAAGAACAGATTTACTTGACCAATTATTAAAACCTGAAGTTCAAGAATCATTAACTACTTTAGTAGAGCAATTACCTAAGCTAACTGAGGTTGTAACACTTTTAACTAAGACTTATGATTTAGCACAATTAGTTGCAACAGATGACGTATTAAAAAGCGATACAGTAAGTGCTCTTAAAGAAATGTCAGAGCCAGTTATTGGTTCAGTGAAAACTCTGGCAGCTACTGCTATCGAAGCAAAAGACCGCGCTGATGCTACAAATGAAACAATCGGCTTATTTGGTCTATTAAAATTATTAAAAGATCCTGAAGCACAAAAGCTTTTCCGCTTTGCAAATGCTTTTTTAGAAGTTCAAGCAGAACGTAAAACTCAAGAATAGTTTCCTATATTTAACTAGTATGGACGGAGGATTTATCATGGCAAAAGAAATCGTCATCTTAGGTGCAGGTTATGGTGGTTTACTAACTGCTCTAACATTACGTAAATATGTAAGTAAAGAAGAAGCAAAAGTGACAGTGGTAAACAAATACCCAACTCACCAACTGATTACAGAATTACACCGCCTTGCTGGTGGTACAACTACAGAACGCTCAATTTCTTTCCCTTTAACAAAGCTGTTTAAGGAAAAAGATGTAAACATAGTAGTAAATGAAGTTAAATCTTTCTCAGTAGCAAACAAAGAGGTACATATGGTTGATGGTTCTGTAATGGAGTATGACAACCTAGTAGTAGCTCTTGGAAGCCAAACTGGTTTCTTCGGCATTCCGGGTCTTGAAGAAAACAGTATGGTGTTAAAATCTGTTGATGATGCAAACCGTATCAATCACCATATTGAAAGCAAAATTGCTGCTTACGCAAAATCAAAAAATCCAGCTGATGCAACAATTGTTATTGGCGGCGGTGGTTTAACTGGGGTTGAGTTAGTTGGCGAAATCGTGGACAACTTCCCTAAAATCGCTAGAAAATACGGTGTGGACTTTAAAGACCTTAGCATCAAGCTTGTAGAAGCTGGTCCAAAAATCTTGCCTGTACTTCCAGATGACCTTATTACTCGTGCTACTGAAAGCTTAACAAAACGTGGCGTTGAATTCTTAACTGGTCTTCCTGTTACAGGTGTAGAAGGGAATAAAATTTCACTTAAAGACGGCTCAATTATCGAAGCAAACACATTCATCTGGACTGGTGGGGTTGCTGCCCTTCCATTAGTACAAGAATCAGGTCTTGAATGTGACCGTGGTAAAGCTGTTATCGATGAGTATTTACGTTCTAAATCTCACCCAGAGGTTTATGTTGTTGGTGATGCTTCTGTTGCACTTCCTGCTGATGGTGGTCGCCCATTATTTGCACCTACTGCTCAAGTAGCATGGCAAATGGGGGAAACAGCAGGTTATAACCTATATGCAACGCTTGAAGGTCAAAAGCTTGAAGTATTCAGTCCTGTAAACTCTGGTACACTTGCTAGTCTTGGACGTAAAGATGGAGTTGCTACAGTTGGAAGCAACAATATCCCATTAAAAGGACTCCCAGCTTCATTGATGAAAGAAGCTAGTCACGTTCGTTATTTATCACATATTAAAGCCCTATTCGGTTTAGCATACTAATACTTAAAGCTTAAGGTTTTCATAAAGCATTCCTGATGCTAAAAAAAGAAGATTTCGGTAGTAAGCCGAAATCTTCTTTTTATTTTATTCTGTATCTGGTTTCCCTGCTTCGATCAATACTTTACTTCCTAGTAAAACAAAACCTAGCATGAACAGTAAGATTCCCGTTCCAATTAAAAGCCACTCAATGGCTACCACATCTGCAAGAGGACCAAATATAATCATACCTAAAGGCATTATAGAAGTAGAAATCATCGTTAAAACCCCAAAAACACGACCTAAATAATCAGGTTCAACCTTCTCCTGAAGTAATACCGTTGCTGGCGTATTAAACATCGGCATGACTAATCCCACTAACGCCATAACAAGAAGGTAAATCCAAAAAACAGGTACTATCCCAAGTAAAACTGTTCCTAGGCCAAATCCAAAGGCAGAGATTGCCATTGTATATGTTTTATTTTTAAAGCCGCCCCAAGAAGCAATTATAATACCTCCAGCCATCATCCCAATCGAAAAGGCAATTTCAATAGCAGATAGATACCATTCGTTCGCTCCGAAGCTCCTTGTTACCTGTAGCGGGGTTAAAAAGGCTGCCGGTGCTGCTAATATGAGGAACATAGCAAAGAATGTAAAGAATTTCTTTAAAAACGCATGATTATTAATATAGGTTAAGCCCATTTTGAAATCACTAAAATATCCAGTTGTTTGTGCCTCTTTCGCTTTTTCGTGTAGTGGCACCTTTAAGAAAAATAATAATGTAAATACCGCTATTGCTGCAGTAATAACATCAATAAAGAAAATGATTTCAATTGAGGTTGTAGCAAGAAGCCCAGCACTTGCGATAGGAGCTACTAGCATAATAAGTGCTTGTATACTTCCATTCGCACCATTCACCTTTGTCAGCTTATCCGCTGGTACAATTTGAGGTAAGATTGCTCCCACTGCTGGTGTTTGAATCCCCGTTCCAACTGCTCGGACAGCTGAAATGGCAAACAGTAACCACATTGAATCAAATCCATTTAAAAATAAAATCGCTAAGATTAGCGTAGAAATGGCAATCATCGAATCCGCTAATAGTATTAAAACCTTCCGATTATATCGATCCGCCCAAACTCCCCCAAATGGTGAAAGGAAAAATGTTGGGACAAATCCACAGATGATTGAGATTGTCATCATAATCCCAGACTGAGTAGTTAAAGTAATATACCACATGATGGCATATTGAACGAGAGCTGAGCCAAATAATGAAATAGTTTGGCTTCCTAAAAATAACGTGATGCTTTTCTTCCAATTTTGTACTGTAACTTGTTCAGATTGACTCATAATAATACATCCTTTTCTAATGGTCATTTAATTGTTCAAACCTTATTAGAACCGTTATATTACAATACGTTCATTAAACACTGTCTGTTTTTTCTTGTAGTTGGTTGGTATTGATCTGATGTGGAAGAAATCAATAACAGCTTTCCTAATTCGATTTAACGAGAGTTACTGCTCCCTCTTGAGCTCGAATATAAAATATAGGTTTCCAAAATCGTTAGACCAATCCCAGTTACTCTGCAAATGACAGAGCTTTGAAAGCATGTAATTAGTGGTTCGAAATTTGGTGACGTAGTCTAACTGATTGAATCTTTTGAAAACCCTCCGTTCCTATAAGTGAAATTATATTGTAACACATCCTCACCCTTTAATATTATAGAAAAGGTAAATCCTTACTTAAGTTTCTGTAAAGAGATTGGTTAATTTTTTGAGTCGTGAAATTGCCCTTTGAAATCAAGTGGAAAAGGGTATAATTGTAAATATTAGCTTCTATAGAAGGTAGGAATTTCAAAATATGAATGACAAAAATGCCCTCTCCAATAATCCTATTTATCCAGTAATGATTGCCATTGGAGTTGCGCACTTAATCAACGATACGATGCAGTCTGTTGTTACTGCAATGTTTCCACTATTGGAGCGTGAACTAAATCTATCCTTTACAGAGCTTGGTATTATATCTTTTGTCTTAAATATGTTTTCTTCGACACTTCAGCCAGTTGTTGGCTTCGTAAGTGATAAGAAACCAATGCCTTATGCCTTACCCATCGGCATGATGAGTTCCTTTGTCGGCTTACTTATTCTTGTTTTAGCAGAATCCTATTGGGTGATTCTTATCTCGGTTTTATTTTTAGGCTTTGGCTCAGCAATCTTTCACCCAGAAGGCTCCAAGGTATCATTTATGTCTGCGGGTAATAAACGGGGCCTTGCGCAATCGATTTATCAGGTTGGAGGGAATTCAGGACAAGCACTAGCACCATTAATCAGCGCATTCATACTAGATGTGTATGGCCAACATGGAGCCGCTATCGTTCTTCTATTAACATCAATTGGTATCGCTATTTTGCTTAAATTGTCACGCTGGTATTTGCGCCAGCTCCAAGAAGAAAAATTAGAAAAGAAAAAGAAAAAAAATCTCGTCTCCTCCTTACCACCACTTACAAAGAAGCAGGTTGGTATTGCACTTGGATTACTGCTTACAGTAATTTTTGCTCGTTCCTTCTATACGACGAATATAACAACCTTCTACGTGTTCTATTTAATGGATCACTATGACTTAACCCTGAGAATGGGACAGGTCTTTATTTTTACCTTTATGGCATTTGGTGTGGTGGGTACATTTTTCGGGGGCTCACTATCTGACCGAATTGGACGTAAGAACGTTATTATCCTTTCAGTAGTAGGACCGCTTCCGTTTTGTTTACTACTACCCTATATGCCGATTTGGTTAGTGCTTGTTTTCTTAATCATCATCGGCACCTTAATTATGATTAGTTTTTCCGTGACAGTAGTTTATGCACAAGAATTAGTGCCAAGTAAAATCGGCACAATGGCTGGTCTTACAACCGGCTTCGCCTTCGGAATGGGAGCGATAGGGGCAGTCGTGATTGGCTTTTTACTCGATTATGTAGGTATCGAGACTACAATAAAAATCGTCTCCATTTTACCGCTATTTTTAATAGTTGCCTTCTTCCTGCCGAAGGATAAAGTTGAACGCACAGCGTGAAGCATCTAAATTTTTGTGTCTAGAGGCTGAGTTTTTTGAGTGATTCTGGGAGCTGCAGTTGGCATATGGAGTGCAGTCTGGGGGTGGTGTGCGGGATGCACTTCATTCCGATTATGAACCACATCCATACGACACCTCCCGCTCGTTAGCACTTCATTCCACTTATGAAGCGCACCATAGAAATACCCTTCATTACCACAATAAAATAAAACCTACAATCCATTAAAAAAATGTCCTTCATCACCTTGGATGAAGGACATTCCTGTTTAACTTCTCATCTTTTTTCTATAGAATCGAATAACTACAACTAAAAAGATCACCACGATAGCTGCATATGCGAAGTTTGAATAGATGTCCATGTAATGAACAACTGTTTCCCACGAGTTCCCTAATGCCGCTCCTAAATTGACTAATACCATATTCCAAATTAGTGTACCAAAGGTTGTTAGCACTAGGAAAATCCAAAAGTTCATTTTGGCAAGACCCGCAGGCAGAGAAATCAAGCTACGAATCAACGGAATAAAACGACAGAAGAATACTGTCCAGACATCATATTTCTCGAACCATGCATTGGCTTTATGAATATCTTTACTTGTTAATCGTAAAATTCTACCCCACTTATCTACAAATCGTTCAATTCTATGAATGCCAACAATCGCTCCAACACCGTAAAGAATGATGGCACCTGCTACTGAGCCAATTGTGGATGCAATAATAACGCCTGTTACTGTTAAATCTGTAGAAATCGTCATGAACCCGCCAAAGGTTAAAATCACTTCTGAAGGAATAGGGGGAAATAAATTCTCAAGCATGATTAATAAGAATACCCCTAAGTATCCAAAGTCCTCCATTATCGTTGTTATCCACGTCTCCATTATGTCTCTCCTTATGTATAAATATATAGTGTGATGAATCTATCACTGTCTTTTCTATACTCTAATGCTACTCTATTATTACAACCTATTCAATTTTTCTTTTATTCATTCACGATATTATTTATAAAAAAATAAGCCAACGAGAATTTCCGTTGGCCATAGTAACATTATTATATATTGACTACTTTATATTTCAAAAGTTCCTATTGAAAAGGATTATTTATACTTTTTCTTTTGACCCTTTGAAATTTGCTTCCATTTTCGTTGCTCGGCCAGCTTTGCCTGGGCATTCGTTTTTCTTTCTAGGAATGCCAGTTCCTTTTGCAGTTTAAAATAACTTTGTAATCTCGCTTGCTCAAGATTTCCATTATCAATAGCAAAATTAACTGCACAGCCAGGTTCACTTTTGTGAGTACAATCTCTATAACGACAATCCGATGCGAACGCCTCAATATCTTTAAAGCTAGAAGACAAGCTATCTCCTTGATCCCATAGTTGCAGCTCTCTCATACCAGGTGTATCGATTAAACAACCTCCTCCTGGTAGTGCCACAAGCTCACGATGTGTTGTTGTATGTCTTCCTTTAGCATCGTCTTCTCGTATATCTGATACATCCATTTTTACGTCACCATATAATGCATTTGTGAGCGTGGATTTCCCAGCACCTGAAGAACCGAGTAATGCCCCAGTAACCCCTTCTTTAAATAACGCACGAATTTCCTCGATTCCCTCGCCTGTATAAGAGCTTGTTATAAAAATATCTACGCCCATTGCTACAGCTTCCACTTCTCTGAAATAGTGGTCGACATCCTTACATAAATCCGATTTAGTTAAAATAACGATAGGAGTTGCTCCAGAGTCCCATGCAGCTACTAAATATCTCTCTAATCGACGAATATTGAAATCTGCATTTAAACTCATTACCAGCAATACAATATCTACATTTGCCGCAACAATTTGCTCCTCGATTTCTCGACCTGCAATCTTCCGAGAAAACTGAGATTTTCGATTTAAAAGCTTATGAATGATTGCTCGATCTTCACCATTCATTTTTTCAACAAGTACCCAATCACCGACAGCTGGGTATTCTGCACGATTAATTGCTTCGTATGCATAAAGACCTGAAACAGATGCCAGCCATTCACCATTTTCAGAAATCACCCGATAAGCATGTTTATGCTCTAAACTCACGCGAGCAGGTACGCAGTTTTCGTATTTATTCTCTTCTGAAAACCCCTTTATTTGGTCCTCAAAAAAAGTAGTTAATCCTAATGATTTTATATTCAATTTAAATTCCTCCGATAAATGTGTTGTTTTCACAAAAATTTTGCAAAATAAAAAACCGTTTGAGCTGCGATTTGGCAGTCAAAGGTTTCAACACATTCAAAGAGTAAATTAAATACACCTTAATAGTTATCATTAAGGAAGGTAGTTAAGACCGTTCTTTGAGGTGAGTGAAATTAGACAAACCAAATCGCTTGTTTACAATCGCATATACATTTGTCATAAAACTTCACCTCTTTTCCATATTATTACTCATATTATATGTCACACTACTCAGAAATGTCAATCAATTATTCACCTATTTTTAAAGAAAGAAGAGATACCCCATATTGAGATGTCTCTTCTTTCTATTGCTTAACCAAAGCGATTCGCAAAGTTTAGTTAGTCCATTTTTTGATTTGAGTATCTGACCCATATACAAAATGGTTTGGTAATACTTCGTGTACTTTGATTTCTTCAGTTGTTTCTTCATGGCTGTACTGAATTCTAGTACGTTTTCTTTCAGTTAGTGGATCTGGCAGTGGTACTGCTGAAAGTAAAGATCTTGTATAAGGGTGAATTGGGTTGTTATAAATCTCGTTTGCTTCACCAAGTTCAACAATTCTTCCTCGGTACATAACCGCAATTCGGTCACTAATATATTTTACCATCGATAAATCATGGGCGATGAATAAATACGTTAAGTTACGTTCCTTTTGTAGTTTTTTCAATAAGTTAACTACCTGTGCTTGAATCGATACGTCTAGAGCTGAGATTGGCTCATCAGCAATGATAAAGCTTGGATTTAAGCTTAATGCACGAGCAATCCCGATACGTTGACGTTGACCACCTGAAAACTCATGAGCATAACGGTTAGCGTGCTCACGGTTTAAACCTACTGCTTCAAGTAAATCTCCAATATGTTCGCGACGTTCTTTTTTGTTTTTGTATAGTCCATGGATATCAAAGCCTTCAGCAATAATCTCACCAGCAGTCATACGAGGATTTAATGAAGCATATGGATCCTGGAAGATCATTTGCATTTCACGATTAAATTCCTTTAACTCCTGACGTGATTTACTAGCGTGAATATCCTTACCCTTAAATAGGATTTGGCCTTCTGTGATGTCATATAAGCGAATGATTGAACGACCAGTTGTCGATTTACCACAACCAGACTCTCCTACTAAACCAAGAGTTTCTCCTTCGAATACATCGAAAGTAATACCATCTACAGCTTTAATAGGACTAGAAGGCGAGCCGAAATGCTGTTTTAAGTTTTTAACTTCTAATAACTTATTTGCCACTTTCTTCTGCCTCCTTTAAGTATCCATCAATTCTTTGTTGAACTGCAGCTGGAATCGGAATTTCTGGAGCATCAGGATGCAATAACCAAGTTTTTGCATAGTGTGTATCAGAAATTTTGAACATTGGTGGTTCTTGTTCATAATCGATTGCCATTGCAAATTCATTACGCGCTGCAAAAGCGTCTCCCTTTGGTGGGTGAATTAAATCAGGTGGAGAACCTGGAATCGTACGTAACTCTTCTTTTGCATTATTTTTAAGATCAGGCATTGATCCTAATAATCCCCAAGTATACGGATGTCTTGGATTATAGAAAATATCATTTACTGTTCCATATTCTACAATTTGCCCGGCATACATAACCGCAACACGGTCAGCAACGTTTGCAACTACACCTAAATCGTGTGTGATAAAGATGATTGATGTATTGCTTTTCTTTTGAATGTCTTTCATTAGCTCTAAAATTTGTGCTTGAATCGTTACATCAAGTGCAGTTGTTGGCTCATCGGCAATTAATAATTTTGGATCTGCAGCTAAGGCAATTGCGATAACTACACGTTGGCGCATCCCACCACTGAATTCATGCGGGAATTGACGGAAACGTTTTTCAGGCATTGGAATTCCTACTAGATCTAATAATTTAATTGCACGGTCTTTTGCCTCAGACTTTGAAATGTTTTTGTTATGCTTTAAGATAACCTCAGTAATTTGACGCCCAACACGCATTGTTGGATTTAAAGCAGTCATTGGATCCTGGAAAATCATTGCGATATCATTTCCTCGAACCTTTGCCATTTCTTTATCACTTAATGGCACAAGGTCGCGTCCATTAAATAGAATTTCCCCACCAGCATAAATAGCAGGTGGCTGTGGTAATAATTTCATAATAGAGTTACTCGTTACACTTTTACCTGAACCAGATTCACCAACGATTGCTAGTGTCTCTCCTTCGTATAGCTCAAAGTTTACTCCACGAACAGCTTGGACAACACCTGCATATGTTTTGAAGTTAATTTTTAAATCATTAACCTCTAACAATTTTTTTCTCATCTTTTTTCACCTACTTCTATTTACGTAATTTTGGATCTAGTGCATCTCGCAAGCCGTCTCCAACAGCATTAAACGCGAAAATTGTTAAAGAAATAAAGAACGCCGGGAAGAATAAACGCCATGGTGCCGAAGTTAATGCTTTGTTTCCTTCAGAAGCCATCGTACCCCAACTCGCCATTGGAGCTGGTACACCTAGTCCTAAGTAACTTAAGAATGCTTCTGTGAATATCGCTGAAGGAATTGTTAAAGTCATTGTTACTAAAATTGCACCTAATGCATTTGGAACAATGTGGCGCATAATTAGATGTCCTGTATTTGCTCCTAATGTTCTAGCAGCTAATACGTACTCTTGATTTTTAATGGATAATACTTCTCCACGCACGATACGGGCCATGTTAACCCAACCTGTAATCGATAACGCAATAATCATAGGTATTAAACCTGGCTGTAATACAACCAATAAGATAATTACTACTAATAGGTAAGGAACAGCAGATAAAATATCCGCAATACGCATCATAATATTATCTAAACGTCCACCTGCAAGTCCGGAAACACTTCCCCAGAATACACCGATGATTAAGTCAATCACCGCTGCAGTTATACCGATAAATAACGAAATACGTGCACCTTGCCAAACACGAACGAAGATATCTCGTCCAAGATCGTCCGTACCAAACCAGTGTGCTGCTGATGGTGCAGCATTATATAAACCCAATTGCTCACGATAGCTATATGGGCTGAAGATTGGCACAAAAATTGCCAACAAAGCTACAACGATTAAAGCAACAATACCGAATATTGCTAATTTGTTTTGAGAGAAGCGAAGTATAACTTCCTTCCAAAAGGAAACTGACTTAGCAGCCAATTTTTCATTTTCAC
Source organism: Ureibacillus chungkukjangi (assembly GCF_044795995.1). Classification (NCBI taxonomy): domain Bacteria; kingdom Bacillati; phylum Bacillota; class Bacilli; order Caryophanales; family Caryophanaceae; genus Ureibacillus; species Ureibacillus chungkukjangi. The sequence goes on from NZ_CP085009.1 coordinate 3,637,621, forward strand.
TCTGACGTCCACCGACAACTTTAAACATTTCAGGTGAGAACTTATCAAATTGCTTTTGTGTCATTATTTTTTCGCTCCTTTCAATTTGATTCGTGGATCAATTACGCTGTATAGAATATCTACTATTAAAACTGCGAATAGTAGGATGATTGAATAGAATACCGTCGTACCCATAATAACTGTGTAGTCACGGTTTGTAATACTTGTTACGAAGTGTTTACCTAAACCAGGAATTGCAAAGATTTGTTCAATGATGAAACTACCAGTTACAACCCCAGCAGTTAATGGTCCTAAGTATGTAACAACAGGAAGTAAAGCGTTTCTTAAAGTGTGTTTAAATACCGTTGTCCACTTCCCAAGCCCCTTTGCACGGGCCATTTTAACATAATCACTGCTACTTTGCTCTAGCATACTAGAACGCGTAAGCTTTGCGATGAACCCCATATGTGTAATAGCAATTGCGAATGCTGGCAGCACACTATAGATAAAGCCTTTCCAACCACTTACAGGGAATAGTCCCATTTTAAATGCTAGGAAGTATTGCATTAAACCAGCTAAGATAAATGAAGGTACCGAAATACCTAGTACTGCAATTGTAGATGCAAGGTAATCAGGGAATTTATTGTGATATAGTGCTGCAATAACCCCTAATAAAATACCAAACCCTACTGCTAAAAGCATTGCTTCTATCCCCAAAGTTAAGGAGATAGGGAAACTCTCCGCAATCATATCATTCGTTGAGCGACCTTTGTATTTCATGGATTCTCCAAAATCAAAAGTCACAGTATCGATTAAATAATCCTTATATTGAATGTACCAAGGATTATCTAATCCATATTTTGCATTTAACTGCGCTTCAATTTGTGGTGGGAATGATCTTTCACTAGCGAAAGGACTCCCCGGTGCTAATTGCATTAAGAAAAATGTAGCAGTTACGATTAAATAAAGTGCAATCAAGATATAACCTAATCTTTTTAAAATATATTTTAGCAATTTTGTCCCCTCCTTTAAATTTTTAGAAAAAAATAATAGTACATAAGGCTGCTCGTCATCATAAAATTGAATTAATGAATTAAGCAGCCTAAGTACCATTTAAAAATTAGTAAATAGTAACTTCTTAAATAATTACTTGTTAATATCTACATATTTCAGATAAACGTTACCTAATGCATCAGGCTCCATGTTTTGTACATAATCTTTTTTCACATGAAGACTTGTGTAATAGTAAATTGGTGCAATTGGGAATTCAGCCATTGCAATTCCCTCTGCTTGTTTTAATAAGTCAAAACGAGCATTCTCATCTGTTTCTGTAAGCGATTGCTTTAGTAACTGTGCATATTCGGGATTTTCCCAACCAGTATCGTTGTTACCATTATCTGCAGAATCATATGACTCTAAGAATGAATAAGCATCGTTGTAGTCACCTGTCCAACCCATACGAGCAACATCAAAGTCTAAGCTTGTAAGCTTGTCTAAGTAAACTTGCCATTCAGAGTTATCGATAGTTACGTCGATACCTAAATTTGAATGCCAGCCTTCTTGGATGAACTGAGCGATAGATGAATGTGCTTCACTTGTATTAATAGAAAGACCAATTGAGATTTCACTTGGATTAGAAATACCAAGTTCCTTCATACCTGCTTCTAAAGCAGCTTTTGCTTCTTCAATATCATTATCCTTGAAGTAACCACGATCTTCTTCAAATCCTGGTACTGCAGTTGGTACCATACCTAAAGCTGGTGTTTGTTCACCTTTTAAAACATTATCAATTAATCCTTGGCGGTCAATTGCAAGTGTTAATGCTTTACGAATGTTAGCATTAGATGTGAATTCACCAGTTGTATTAAATTTGTAAATATAAATTGAAGCGAAATCTTGGATATTTAAGATTCCTTCTTGTTTATAACGATCAATTACATCTAAGCTTACTGTTTGGAATGGAGCACCTAAGAAATCGATTTCTCCTGCATCAAACATAGTTGAAGCAGTTGCTTCATTTTCTACCATTGAAATGTTTACTCTGTCTAAAGCAACATTTTCAGCATCCCAATATTGGTCGTTTTTCTCTAATGTAATTGATGCACTATGTTTCCAATCAGCTAATGTGAATGGTCCATTTGTTACATAGCTATCACCAGCTTCTGCATACCAAGTATCATTTGCTTCAGCAGTTGCTTTGTGAATTGGATAGTAAGTTTTAAATGCTGTTAACTCTAAGAAGTAAGGAGTTGGGTTTTCTAAAGTAACTTCTAAAGTTTTTTCGTCAACCACTTTGATTCCTAAATCTTCTTCAGTACCCTCACCCAGGTTATAGCTTTCTGCGCCTTTAATTGGGTAAAGAATTGATGCATACTCAGAAGCACTTTCTGGGTTTAATGCAAATTTCCAAGCATATGCAAAATCTTCAGCAGTAACAGTGTCACCGTTTGACCATTTAGCATCTTTTAAAGTGAAAGTATATGTTAATAAATCTTCACTAATATCAATTTTATCTGCAGCAGCTTCTACTACTTCTCCGTCTTTAACTGTAGTTAAACCTTCAAAAACGTTTTGTAGAATAGCCCCCGAAGAACTATCTGTTGCTAATTGTGGATGTAATGATGGTGGTTCAGATGCAGTAACTAAATTAAGTTCTTTAGCACCATTCCCATCAGTTGTACTGCTATCTTTTTCTGATCCTCCAAAGTTACAAGCTGCTAACACTACAGAAAGCACTAATAACAATGAAAGAAGTAGAAAGTTATTTTTCTTCATGAGGATCCCCCTAACTTTATTTTTGTAATATATTTCCCATTTTTCAGAAAACTCAGCTCAGTAAGATTCATTTTTCAGAAATATTAGAGCTGACGTTTACTATATTAACAAAAAGTTTTAACTAAATAAACAAAAATTTTATTTTTCTAACTTATTATTTAATTTATTTATAAAATGCTCATTTTTCCTGCGTTAATTTCAAATTTTTGTAATCTGAATTGTTAAATTGTTTGAAATATTATTCAATTAATAACTATTATTATTTTCTGAATATAACGAATCCTCCTAATATTCTTATTATAAATATCGAACTAACTTTCCCTTTCCTCCTCTAGCTCTCAATTTATAAATTAGTTTGGCATAAAAGAAGCTGATAATTCATCCATCAATCGAAGGTTGAATAATACTTCTTTTGCCCATTTTTTACTTGTCCTTTAAAAAGCACTTATCGCTTCTTCAAGACTTTTCAGAGTCCTATTAGGTGTTTTAGGAGAATATATATATTCAGAAAAAAAGGCTGCTTGAATCGATTTCTCGATTGTAAGCAGCCTTAAGATGCGTAACCTTTTAGTATTAGAAAAGATTACTCTGTGATATCTACGTATTTAAGATTAATGTTACCAAGTGAATCTGGTTCGATATTTTGTACATTGTCTTTCTTAACAGAAAGGTTTGTGTAGTAATAGATAGGCGCGATTGGTAAATCTTTCATGAAGATTGCTTCTGCTTGCTTCATTAACTCTAAACGCTTATCTGGATCAGATTCTGTGTTTGATTGATTTAATAATGCTGTGTATTCTGCATTTTCCCAACCAGTATCGTTGTTACCGTTTGTAGCAGAGTTGTACATTTCTAAGAATGTGTAAGCATCGTTGTAGTCAGCGATCCAGCCCATACGAGCTACATCGTAGTCTAAGTTAGAAACTTTGTCTAAGTATACTTGCCACTCTGAGTTATCAAGAGTTACTTCGATACCTAGGTTTGTACGCCATCCTTCTTGGATGAATTGAGCGATTGCAGCATGTGCTTCACTTGTATTGAATGAAAGGTTAAGTTTAAGTTCACTTGCATCAGAAAGACCAAGCTCTTTTAAACCTGCCTCTAAAGCAGCTTTTGCTTCTTCAATATCGTTATCCTTGATGTAACCCATGTCTTCTTCAAAGCCTTTAATAGCAGCAGGTACAAGAGCTACACCTGGTGCTTGCTCACCTTTTAATACGTTATCAATTAAAGCTTGACGATCGATTGCAAGAGTTAAAGCTTTACGAATGTTAGCATTCGAAGTAAATTCACCAGTTGTGTTGAATTTATACATATATAAACCAGCATAGTCAGCAATTGTTAAAATGCCTTCTTGCTTATAACGATCAATAACATCAAGAGCAATGCTTCCGAATGGAGCACCTAAATAATCAATTTCACCAGCATCAAACATAGTTGCTTGAGTTGCTTCTGATTCAACCATTGAAATGTTAACTGTGTCGATTGCAACTTTGTCTGCATCCCAGTAATTTGCATTTTTCTCTAAAGTCATTGAACCATTGTGCTGCCAATCAGCTAAAGTGTATGCACCGTTTGATACATAAGAATCTCCAGCTTCTGCAAACCAAGTATCATTAGCTTCTGCAGTTGCTTTGTGGATTGGATAATAAGTTTTGAACGCCGTTAATTCTAAGAAGTATGGCGTTGGGTTTTCTAAAGTTACTTCTAATGTTTTTTCGTCTACTACTTTAATTCCTAAGTCTTCAACAGAACCTTCACCTAAGTTGAAAGCCTCTGCACCTTTAATTGGGTAAAGGATTGAAGCATATTCAGATGCGTTTTCTGGTGTTAATGCAAAAGTCCAAGCATAAGCAAAGTCTTCTGCTGTTACAGCGTCACCATTTGACCATTTAGCATCTTTTAATGTAAATGTATAAGTTTTTAAGTCTTCACTTACTTCTACATTTTCAGCTGCTGCATTTTCTACTTCACCATTAACTAAAGTTGTTAAACCTTCAAATACGTTTTGGATAATAACTCCAGATGTTGTATCTGTTGCTAATTGTGGGTGTAATGATGGTGGTTCAGATGCTACTACTAAGTTAATCTCTTTAGAGCCACCTTCTGTTGTATCAGAAGTGCCTTCATTTGTTGTTCCTTCTTCAGATGCGTTTTCTTTTTCGCCTCCGAAGTTACATGCTGCAAGTACTAGAGTTAAAGCTAGTAACATAAGCATTAAAAATAGATTGCGCTTTTTCAATGCGAATCCCCCTCTTTTTGTTTTTTCCCTATTTTCTGATAATAGGATTAACAATTCTCATCATATCAAAAAAGATTTACGAAATAAACAAAAAATTCACTGTTAAACGAAAATTTAGATAAGTAGTTATATTAGTATAATTCTATTAATTGTTAGTTTTTACACTTATTATGTGATAATTGTTGTAAAAATACTAGTGTCCAACAGAGATAAAGAGCCCGAAAACGCTCTAAAACATTGATGTTTCATTGGCAATTCCAAATTTATTCATAGCACAATTTTATCTATCCAAATTTAAATTATTTAGTAGATTTCTTACCCAAAATACTTTTTTCTTAAAAATTAAAATTTGTTAATTTGACGTAAATTTCAACAAAATATAAACAACGATTAGGAAGAAAGATATGTAATAAATAGTAAATTATATATAAAAAGGGTAGTTTTACATAGTTGTTGTATGATAAAAAGGCATCTCATAATTAAAGATGCCTAAGCTTTTTTATCTATTCGCTTTTCGGTAGCCTTCCACACTGTTATAAATTGAAAAGATAGGAAATAAAATTAACGTTAACCCAATAATAAAGTTTCTAATTTGGTCGGCAGCAATATTCAGGATATTACTCATATATGCTAGAAACTCCGGATTGAGTAGATTTGAATTCGTAATAAGGAATATTAAAACAATTACAGCTATAACCTCTCGAATCACATTAAAAAATGCAATTTTCTTTGTCCACTGGTTCTTTATAAAAAGGGTTAGGGCAAAAACAATTTCTAATCCTATAACAATAACGATAAGGGGCCAAAATGAGTTCAATACCTCTTGGTTTAATGCTGGCAATATAAACTCAAGTCCTTCTCCAGTGCCTTCATAAACACCAGCTAAGTGATCGGCATTAAAGTAAATCGTTCCCCAAATAGCTGTCCACAGTAAGCTACCAAATACATAACCTTTTGAAACAGCTCTATTCTGGGGTATATAGGATATATTCTTTAAATCATCAGGTGTCCATTTTTGCAGACTCATTGTACGTGGATACTTATCCTCGTTATGGTCAGTTCTTTCTAGAATGGCAAATGTTAAAGTCAGCCAAAAGAATACCTGCATAAAAACATTAAGTATACTCCATATCCCTTCACCCAAAATCATTAGACCCATATTTAATACTGTATCGCCACCTTCAAAGCCCACAAGATACTTTGCAACAACGCTAATAAATGCGATCACAACAGCAATTGGTACAATCATTTTTAATAAGGACATATACAGATCATAATATTTTGGACCGATTAAGTGCATCGGCCGTTCATTATATTCGCTTGCTAAAACAGCAGGATTGCCTAATTCCACAAGGACCTTTTTTACCTCATCCTCTGAATACTTCTCAGGCAGCATATCTTCAATAGTAGATTTTAATTCAAGACCAATATCCTCACGGTTTTTGTTAGGGAGCCTTCGAGTCACTTCATATATATAAACCTCAATTAAATTCATTTTAATCATCTCCTTCCAATAATTTATAAAGCTCTTTCGAATTTTTTAGCCATTCTTCTTTAAGCTTTTCATAAACCTCAGCACCATAATCCGTTAGAATATAGTACTTTCTTGGTCTGGCTTCTGTTGTATCCCAAACGCTTTCCACTAGTTCTTGCTTTTCTAGTCGTCGAAGTAGTGGATATAGCGTACTTTGTTCTATCGTTATTCCGGATTTCTCCAGTAACTGGACTAATGAATAACCATATTGCTGTGTTTGCAATTGACTTAATACCGCTAAAGTCAATGTACCTCTTCTGAGCTCTGTACTTAACGAATCCAGTAAATTACTCAAGGAATCACCTCCGAATTTCCATGCTGTATACTATACAGTGTATGTCATACAGTATTATATGTGCAACAATATTATTCATATTTTTTAACATAAAAAATTTATCCTCACTTTTATCATTCTTACAGCGAGGATAATTAGTGGGTTATTTTCCCAAACATCTTGAAAACTATCTTTATTAAGACTATTATGTGTATGACAAACTATTAATATAACAAGTTTACTGAAAGGTAGTTACTATAATATGTTTTTTGATTTAGATCCTACCCTTATTATTATTTTATTTGTTTTTGGGTTTTTAGCTGCATTTATAGATTCTGTCGTTGGTGGGGGTGGGTTAATTTCTTTACCCGCATTAATGTTTACAGGCTTAAGTCCCTCAGCAGCAGTAGCAACAAATAAGCTTGCTGGAACAATGGGCTCTTTAACTAGCACCATTACGTTTTACCGTTCAGGAAATATCGACTTCAAATCTATTGCCAAGATTTTTCCCTTTGTCTTTTTAGCGGCGATGCTCGGAGCATGGGTTGTCCATTTGATGGACCCTAATGTATTAAAACCCCTAATGCTCATCATGTTAGCAGCTGTGGCGATATATACACTTATTAAGAAAGATTGGGGAAGTATTTCTACCTACAAGAAACTGACAACAAAAAAATATATTGGCTTTATCTTCTTGGTTTCGGCAATTGGCTTTTACGATGGATTTCTAGGTCCTGGTACTGGGTCTTTTCTTATGTTCGCCTTTTTAATGATTGGTTTTAACTTCTTAAAGGCTGCTGGTAATGCGAAATTTTTAAATTTCGCAAGCAATATCGGCGCTTTGGTGATGTTCTTATTTTTAGGGCAAATTAATTTCGCCTATGGTCTTATAATGGGGGTCGCCCAAATTATTGGAGCAATTTGCGGTTCTAAATTCGCCATTAGTCGTGGAAGTGGCTACGTTCGTATTTTATTTATTGTCGTAACTGTTCTTTTACTAACTAAGAACGCATATGATTATTTTAACAACTAAGCAAAAAATCGAGCCTGCGTTTTTACTCGCACCTCGATTTTTTTTATTTTTATACTAAGTTGTTAACGAAATTAGTGAATTTTTCTAAGTCTGATAATGCTCCATTACATGATTCACTATCCTCACAAATATAGTTCCCTCTTTTCGTGTATGTGCCTAAATCTGCTCCCTTTTTCGATACTAAAAGCAAGCCAACCTTAGCATGCTGGTTACATACTGTACAGATTCCTACCTTTGCTGAATTGCTAAATGTACCGCGCACACCTTTTAAAGCCCCGTCTTCTCTATACACAATGTATTTTCGATTCGTCCCTGGGTCAAACCAGCTTAAATAAGAGGTTTCCTGCCAATCAAAGGCTTCAAGCTTCGGAAGCTTTAATTTTTTATCCTTTGGAAACAACTTTTTCAATTGAGCTTCTGTTGGTTGAAGAAACGGTTCAACATATTGCTTGATATCAGTTAGAAATTTTTCTAACTGATCCTTGGACTGAATATGAAAAATAGGCTGTAGTACTAGCTGCTGATCGATTTCACTAAAGGTTAGCTTGCTATCAATTTCCTCTTGGACAAGGGCTTGAATCGCCTGAATGACCTTTTGATCTTTTGAGGTTGTATATGTGTTCAGTATTTTTTTAGCTTGTTTTTTAATAAATTGGTACTGCTCTGGCGTCATAAATTGCATTTTCACCACTCCTTAAGATAAGGGTACATAAATGTGCCAAAAACAGCAATTGGCAAGTTCTTTTAAAATCAAACTGTACATAAAAAGGTGAACTGAGATTTCACCAGTTCACCTTTTCCTATATATTATCTTTTTTATCGTTTCAGTAGATAAATGGTATTGCTCCGCTAACTCTTGAAGCGCTACCCCCTGTTGAAACTGCTTTTTTATTTGATCATTTCTTTTTTGTAGTCGTTGTCTTTCACCAGATAAGACTCCCCATTGAATTCGTTCTTTTTCAGGCTTAGGAATATAAATTAAATCTCCTTGAACATACTTCTGAATTTCCATCAATAGCTCCTCTGGTAAAACTTCATGTGCATTTACGTAACGCATTTGAACTTTCGCTCCTTTACTTTTTAACTTTCAAGTGAAGGGCAAAGCACACATGAACAAAGTGACTATACAGTTAGGGCGATTAATAATCTAATTACCTCACGCAAAGTATCGCCATATTATTCATAGGCTTTGCATGAGTAGTTCCATTAAATGGCGCATTGATTCCGGCCATTACGTCACATCCTTTTAAAACACAGTTTATAAGTTCTATTATACATTGGGCAATAAAAAAATCGAATGGAAAAATAGCTGCTCCTTTTCATTCGATGCTTATAATTAATATGTAGGGGAACAGCAATCTGTCTCATCTATAATAAAACAGCTCCCCTTTACTTTTTTGCAATTTCTTTTTATAGCTGCGACCGCATTGGATACATCCTCTATTTTGACAAATTGCCTTTTTTGATTTGTCAAAACAGCAATTGATAAAAACATGATTGTAAATTTCTCTAAACTACCTGATCGCCCCTTCACCTTAAAGTTCGGGTCGCTTAAATGATAGTCCTCATAGAAGCTAGGAATTGTTTCATCAAATTCCTTAATAATGGTTTCACAGATTTCATCAACCTTATATAGTGGAAGAATAGCCATAAAGTCATCCCCACCTATATGCCCTAAAAAATATCCTTGCTGCGTAATATTTCTTTTGAGGATATCTGTTAAGTGAAGCAGAACCTTATCTCCTTTATTAAAACCATATAGGTCATTATAGGTTTTGAAGTAATCAATATCGAAATAGAGAACGCTATATTTCTCTAAATACAATATTTCAGTTAGCTTTTGGTCAATTACGTGATTTCCAGGCAATTTGCTTAATGGATTCAGGAAACTAGCCGTTTGTACTTGGATATCAACAAATTCCATGAGTAGTGCTCTAATACTTACAACACCAAAAAATTTGTCGCCCTTCGTTACAATCACATCATCATATAATGCTTCTTCTTCTCTTTCCATAGCTAGTTTACTGACCTCAGTAATGGGCTGATGAAAATCAACGATTAGAGGGCTTGTCTTTGCTAGTAAATTACTTTCTCTTCCCATATACAAATTATAACCATATAACGTTCCAATTTTTTGATAGAAATGAGTTCTTGTAATATGAGCAATTGGTTTTTCATGATGGGCGACTACAATTCCGCGTAAATCTGGATTGTCAGTAAATAATTTGTCTACCTCTTTATTTTTTAAAGTTGGAGAAATAGAGGGTACGGTATTAACTATTCGTCCGATATTCGATACTGCTTCACCTGTTTTCGTCATCATATTCTCACCTATTTGCATCGTTTTTACATTTAGTTTTCAAGTTAAACTTGGTAATTCACCACATTCAATTGTTCTACCTGGTCTCCCTAACGCATATCCTTGGGCGTAGTGTATCCCAAGCTTTTGGAGGTACATAATCTCTTCTTTTCGCTCTATACCTTCTGCAATGATTTTTGTATCGGATTGTACGGCATAGTCATAGATTAGAGATACTAATTGTTGGCTGGGTTTACTTTCGTCAATATTTTGAATGAGTGAGCGGTCTAATTTTATAAATTCAGGCTTTAGAAAGATTAATGTTTTCAAACTATTATAGCCTGAACCAACATCATCAATTGCTATTCTATATCCTTGGGAACGATAATTGGATAATACACGTTCAAACTCTTGGAAATCTGTTACAGCACTTCTTTCAGTTAACTCAAACACGACCTGGTCGGGGCGAATTCCAATATCAATTAATAGCTGCAATGTATCCCCACTGTGATAATGCTTATCCAGCAAAACATGTGGATGAATATTGATAAATAGATTAAAATCCTCGTCTTGAAGCTTTTCGTTTAACCCTGCAATATACCTTTTTAATGATAGATTTCTGCAAAATTTTTCAAACTCAAATACCATGTCTGTTTGACCAACAAATTCATAGAAATGATCTACACTACTAAAAAACTCTGGTTGCCCTGGTCTATTCAAAGCTTCAAACCCAAAGGTCTGTCCCGTTTGTAGATTCACAATTGGCTGAAAGAATGTTTCTAGCGACTCATTTTGCATAATTTTTTTCAATTCGTTATATCTTTTATAGTACAAAATATCTTCTTGCCTTTTATTATATAAATACTTTAAATACGAAAATAAATTAAGAGAATGCTCTCTTGAATATGATACTGAATTCATAATTACTCCTTGTTATAACAGGGGATTAATACCTATCATATGCTTCTTATGTTAATGTACTATTAATCCTTTATTAACCATTTGTAAATGCCCATGAACAGAGGTAAATTTTCCATACTTTTGACATAGAAAAAGTCCCAAAAGCTTGTTAAATATAACTTTTAAGACTCTTTTATATACATCTTATTTCCAATCCATTCCTGTACGTTCAATTTTAAAATCTACTTTAACCTGGATATCCATTTCCTTGTAAATTTCTCTCCAACGTTCTTCTGTTTCAACTTCCTGATGCCAATATTTAGAATGGAAGGCTCTAACCCTTGCCCCGATGCCAAGTAAATCTGCACCTTTTTCCTGCCAACTTTTTATCTCCTCATTGAAAACTTGATTCGCTAAATCATTCACTTTCAGTTCTACTTCTTCTAACTTTTTCAAGCCTAAGTCATTCGCTTTTGTTTCTTCCTCTATCTGCGCTTCGATTTCAACATTAATAACAGCATTAGGTTTTCCATCTTCAATAGTAATGTTGATTTTAGAATCTCTTCGTAATGATTCTACAAGATAGACACCACCATCATCTGTTGATACAGCAACTGTATATCCCCCAGGATTCCTTTCTCTCATCGCTAGGTATCCACCCAATTCTATTGGAGACATTTTGCTAACCATGTTATCGTCTATAAAGTAGGCAACCCCAGTTACCATAATACGATCCCGTTCTATCACTTTTATTAGCGGGAGATTGCCATCTATACCCATATCATCCAAATCCACCCAAAACTTCCCCAAATAACCTTTGGGCAACTTCCCAAAACGCATGGCATTATCTAATGTTTGGCTTAAATAAAGTGCTGGAACAGTTTGCATTGGCGGTGCCGTTTGGAGTACCTTTGATGCCTTTTGTTCAGTAATTGCCATCCATGCCGTTCTTCTAACTTCGTAATCCCTTCTTAAAAAGTCATTAATATCTTCGAGACCGTCCTTCGCTATTTCACTATTTACAATTACAATTTGAAGATGTCCTAAGTAGAGTTTTTCTGCTAACTGCTGTTGCAGATTCAGTAGCGCATCTTTCATGGTATACCCTACTGTTTCCAATACCCAAGATGTCTCCCCTGATCCTCCACTACTATCACCTTCTGGGCCTAATTTAATTTTTCCAGGTACCGCCAATTGTGCAGTTATTTTATATAATTTCTTATTATTCCCTGGAAATTTATCTTTTTGATGCGAGACCTCTGGAATTGTAAAATCTTCAGTTGATTCATCTGCATAATCTATTGCAATGCCCAATATATTGGCACGCTCTTCTAGTTCATAACGGTCCCAGCATGCTGTTAAAAAAAGTAAGGTCATTATCATAAGGGTAAGTAGAAATAGTTTCTTCATGTTGCACTCCCTTTTTTACGCCTGATTTTTGCAATTACCAGCAACAATATGGGATAAACAATAACAAGAAAGATATCGATAAAAGCTGTATTTTTAATATAACGATACAACTCATACGTATCTTGGGGAATTAGAGCGATTAACATAGCAATCGGTATCCCTATAAATGAAATGCGCTGAAACTTTTTAGTCTTAAAAAGCTCAGCCATGCCCCGTACAAACATAAAATAATAAGAAAGCACTGTAGTAAAAACTGCAAATATCCAAGCAATAAGAAATATCGCATCCACTCTGGAGAGAAGCTCACTTGGTACATGAACCATTCGTGCTAAAACCAATGTTGGCCAATACATATCAAGAATTTTTATTTCTCCAAAAACAGCTAAACAAATAGTAACCGTACTAAAAACAAACATACTAGCAACCAAAAATCCCCATATACTACTTCTCACAACGCTTTTCGCATTTTTCATATAAGGAATTATCATCGAGATGATAATATAATTTGTAATCCCCTGACAGATTATCTTTGCCCCTTCATAAAACTCTTTCCCTGATACATCATGGCCAACAATCGGAAATACATGGTACATTTCTGCATCCGCAAAGGATGGTCCAATCACGATGAATAACGGAATAATCATAAATGGAAGATAAAAAAATGAATATATGCAAAAGTGGATACATTACTAAAATTTATAGATGCACAAATCACAATCATTAAGAATATGGAAACATAGATTGGTGTATTGGGAAGAAGTGCTCCTGCTAGCACTTCAGCAAATTGCCTTGCTTCCAAACCAAATAAAACAAGAGTTATTACCATAAAAATTATATTGAATATATTTCCGAAGACTTTTCCCAAAATGGTTTTATTGTAGCCAATTAACGTTTCTTTAGGGAATCTTTTACCTAATAATGCAAAAGCCATCATTCCCAAAAATGAAATGAAAAGACCCATTAAAGTAGCGAGTGGAGCAGCAACCCCTACAAACTCTGTTACCATCTTAGGCAGGATTAATAAAGATACACCAAGCATCGTACTAATGAGGATTACTGCTAATTGAATTGAGGAAATAGAATCACTATGTTTCATCACGATTTCCTCCATCCTCTTCCAAGAAATTATAGGTCGTTTTATCTTTGACCCGCTTCCCTACTCTCTTCGTATCTTTTGGCTTAATACTATCCGAGCGATTTTTTAACCAATTAAAAGGCGAACGTATCACGGAATCTCTTAAGGCATGCGCATTTCCTGGAGAAAACGGGTACATATAAGGCACTCCAAAAGAACGCAACCCAATCATATGGTTCAGAATAATAATTATTCCTACAGCCATTCCTAATAATCCCAAAGTACCTGCTAAAATAATCAGTATAAAGCGTAGCATTCTGAATGCCGTTGCCGCATTGTAAGAAGGTGTTGCAAAGGATCCAATTGTTGACATTGCAATGATTACCACCGTAATCGGACTTACAAAACCAGCTTGTACAGCCGCTTGTCCCACTACTAACACACCAACAATAGATAAAGCACCACCAACTTGCTGTGGCATTCTGACGGTCGCCTCTCTCAAGATTTCCATCGCTATCTCCATTATTAAAACTTCTATAAAAACAGGAAACGGTACGCCCTGTCTACCACTTGATGCGGCCACAACAAATTTGGCTGGTATTAATTCAGGATGGAACGAAAGGACTGTCACGTAAAAAGATGAAAAGAGTAGTGAAAATACCAGTGCAATAATCCTAATTAATCTAATAATAGAGGCGATTATCCAACGATCATTGTAATCTTCACTTGTTTGATAAAATTGATTAAATGTTGCTGGTGCTATTAAGGCAAAAGGGCTTCCTTCTACTAAAATTGCTACTCTCCCCTCTAATATATTTCCTATTACTTTATCTGGCCGTTCTGTATTTTGAATTTGAGGAAAGGGAGACCAAGGATTTTCTTGTATAAACTGCTCAATTTAGCCAGCATCTAAAATGCCATCCATTTTAATAGCATCGATTCGCTTCTTAACTTCTACAAGTAAGTTTTCGTTTACTATATCCTCCATATAACAAACGACCACTTTCGTCCTCGTTCTTGTTCCAACCTCTGTGGATTCTATTCGAAATTCCGGAACAGGTAGCCGATATCTTAGTAATGCTACATTTGTACCGATTTGTTCAATGAACCCATCTCTAGCTCCGCGAACCACTCGTTCTGTTTCAGGCTGTTCAATTGCACGTTTTTCAGGTTTCTTTGCATCTAATTCAAGACTTTTTTCAATTCCGTCTACGAAAATGACTGCTTTGCCTAAAGTAAGTGATTGAATTAATTCCGCACTATCAGTAATTGTTTTCACATCTGAATAATAGAGAACATTGTTTAAAATATAATCAATTTCATTCATCGATTGATCAATTGGGTAGTTACTTTCTTGCAAAGGCTTCACTATATCTCTTTCGATGTCTTCTTTTCCAACTAATGTCTTCAAACATAGAAGTGCTGCCGGCTGTGTACCAAAAAGAGCAAATCGCCGAATAAGAAAATCAATATCATTTTTAAAAATCTTATTAAACCCTTCAATGTTCTCTTCTAAATCAGACGAAACCCTCTCTCCCTCTTTGTCTTTTAAGATTTCGCTATCTGGTATTGTTACTGTTTCTGTTGGTTGTTCACTTTTCGTTCTCTTTTTAAAGAACGGTGACATCGAATCACCTTCTTCCTATAATTTTAGGCAATCGTAAAGTTAGTATGTGATGCTCAAGAATTGCCATACATAATTTTTACAACATAAAAACCCTAAAGAATCTTTACAGAATCCTTTAGGGCTCATTTCTCACATATTTTTCTTTAACTGATTAATTTGCTTTGTTATTTCACTAAATTTGGCGTCAAGCTCGGGGTATTGTGAATCTTTAACAGTCATAAAGCTTAGTTTTCCTAAAACCTCCTGTCTCTCTGTTTCTAGCTTTAATAGTGCCTCTTTTTGTGTATCCTTTTGAGCTGGCATTTCTTTTAACTGTTTATGAATGCTCTTATTTTTTATCTCCAAGCTACTATTCGTTGTTTTTTCGAGGAAATAGCGATCATGGGAAACGATGAGTAACGTTCCATTGTAGGTTGATAAAGTCTCTTCTAGCTGTTCACGTGAAGGCAGGTCTAAATGATTCGTTGGTTCATCTAACATTAGCACGTCCTTCTCTTCTAGAATGTAAACCATTAGCTTACACTTCACTCTTTCTCCCATGCTCATATTCCCTATCGGTTCTTTCCAGGCAGCAGTTGAAAAACCTAAGTGCTTCATTAGATTTTGTACTTTTCCACGCTCCTCAAAGGTTTCTCTATAAAACAGCTCTTCTGGCGTTTTTAAAAGTGGTAGATCAAACACTTCTTGTGTTAAATATCCGATTTTAGCTGCTGGAGAAATCCAAACTTCGCCGGCATCTGCCATTACTTCACCCATTACAATTTTTAAAAAAGTAGTTTTCCCACTACCATTTGGTCCAACTAATGCAAGCTTTTCACCATGCTGAATGGTAAAGCTAACGTCTTTAAATAGTACACGCTTGTTTAACGATTTTTGCAGGGTTTTCACCTCTAAAAATCGTTTCCCTCGTTTGTCATTTGCTTTAAGAGTAAACTGCACCTCATATTCTGGTTTTACTTGTTCTACCTTTGACTTCTCTAATTCTTTTTCAAGGCGTTTTCTTTTTGACTTTATTTGGGCATCTGTACGTTTCGCTTTTACGCGATGGTACTCTTTCATTCCTTCTTGTTTCGTTGAATCTGCATGAGCTTTTTGAGACCATGAAGTCAACTCTTTTAATTGTCCTTCAATGGTTTGAATCATTTGCTGCTGTTTTTCATAATCCCTCTTCTGCGTCAACCGTCTTTGCTCTCTCGCTTTCATGTAGCTCGTATAATTTCCTTTGTGCTCTATTAATTGCTGGTCTTCTAATGACCAAATTTTCGTGACTACTTTGTCTAAGAAATAGCGATCATGGGATATGAGAATGATTGTTCCTTTGTATTGTTTAATATGCTCTATCAAAATTTCAGTTGATTGTTCATCTAGATGATTCGTCGGTTCATCTAATAGTAAAAGCTGTGCATTTCTTGAGAAGCCCTTTGCTAGTCTTACCTTAAGCTTCTCTCCACCACTAAGCTTACTATAGCTATTGGTAAGCACGTTCCACTTAGCTAACATTTGTGCTTCTTTTGTTCCGGTATGCTCGCTTGCAAAATCTTCTGTTTCCTGTTCGACCATTTCGACTGATACTTGTGGCTTAAGCCAATTTATCTTTCCATTAGACAATGAAAGATTTCCTGAAATTATCTGTAGCAGTGTTGTCTTACCCACCCCATTCTTACCTATAATCCCAATTACATCTCCATCATGGACTGTCCCGTTAACATTCTTAAAAATAATATTATCTAAAATTTCAAATGTAATGTCCTTTAGCTTTAGTAGCTCTTGCATTTATATACGCATCCCTTCGTTATAGGGAGAATTGATAATTTAAAAAAATAAAAATCCTCCCAAATTTCGTGGAAGGATTAGTCTCATTTTGACAGATAGAGAAGCTTCATGCTTTCCTATACATAAAGTGCAACTACTATATTAGTAAAAAACTCAGCTTTTACCAATATCAAAAAAGCTATTGAGAGCAATAGTAGTTGAACGTTCTTTGAAAAATGGGCAGACTAATCCTATTTTAGATTCTTGAATTTAAATTTCAAAAATAAAAATAAGATTATTTAATCATCGGCCACCCATCTTCCCTTCGTTGTAAGTTAATCTAAATTATAGCATAGCTATCGTTTTATGAAAAATTACTATTATGATTTCTTTATAATAAGCATTTCATTTTCATCAAATTCCCACATTTCGCCGTAAGCCACTTCCCAGTAGAAACCATTCGGATCCTGAAAATAGCCACTATATCCACCCCAAAACACTGTTTCTGGCTTTTTAACTATTTTAGCTCCTGCTTTTTCAGCCAAAGTGAATACTTCGTCGACCTCTTCCTTCGATTTCCCGTTGTAAGCTAAAGTAATCCCACTGAAGCCAGTACCTATTTCTGGTGGTTGCTGTTCACTTATATCCTTGGCTAATCTTTCAAGTGGGAATAAAGATATTTTTGTCCCGTTATTATTAAAGAATATTACATCTGGGTTTGATTCCTCCCCATACACAACTACCTCAAACCCTAAGCCATCCCTGTAAAATTGAAGAGATTCCTTCATATCTTTTACACCTAATGTTAGTAAATTTAGTCGATTCATCGTTATCCTCCTATACGTTCTTAGAAACTAGACGCTCTTTATACTTCGGACTTAGCTCACTCCATACATCGAATTTATTGTCATCTAAATCTTGAAATATAAAGTTCCTTCCCGCATGTCCACGATCCTCTATCTTACCCACTTTAATTTGTTTTCTATTGAACTCCTCATAAATTTGCTGCAGCTCTTCTATCCCGTCCACTTCAAAGGTTATTGAAAATCGTTCTTCACCATCACTATCTTTAAAGTTAGCACTTTCACTCGGTGGAGCCTGCACTAGAAAGAAGCTTTGATCAGCAAAGTTTAGAATTGCTTTGGTATTATCAATATAGGAAATTTCAGCTCCTAGCTTTTCCTTATACCACCTGGCTGATACTTCAACTTCCTTTACTGGTAAATAGATAGTCCCTACCCTTACTAGCCTTGAGTTCATTTTTCTATCCTCCTAATATTATTTACCCCCATTTGAAAAAGAACTATTTTTCGAATGGGGGCTATCATTTTATGTAGTTCTAGCTGCTAAAGTCTCTTTACTTAGATAAGTTTCTTCTATCTGCTTTTAGCTCATGTAACTTTCTTAGAACCCTCTAATATATTCTCAATTTGCTTGAAATGATGATGATCATGCTCAATCGAACCCTTTAAGTAGTCTGTCAATATTAAAGCCGTTGAACCAATGTTAACTTTCGTTTCCCATAAGTCATCTTCAATATTATTTACTGCAATGATTAGACTTCTTCTTACTTTAATGAATTTTGAAATGATTTCTTCCTTTGTCTTTGATTGACTTTCCAAGGAACACTGTTGATTTAATTCATCTACTTCTGGTCCTTCTGGAAGTGCCCTATTCTTAAATAAATAAGGTAGGCGACTATCTAAAATAAATTGGTCCCATGCTGGTAAATGACCAATAACTTCTGCGATTGTCCATTTCCCTTCTGCAATCGGGGTTCTCCACTGCTCCTCACTTAAATTATCCAAATTCCTTACCCACTCGACAGAATTCTCATAATGCATTAAGATTTCCTCTTTGTTTTGGTGCAAGAATTTCAGCTCCTATAGGTTTTCTTTTACTTTCTATTATTCGTGGAAGATTTAAAAAACTCCTTCCTTATTCGACATTTTTCAGTAAAAAGAAAAACAAAAGACCGAAATCACTAATGACTTCGGCTTCTTACAATATGCTCAAGGATAATCTTGCTTTTTGGTATGCTAGGGATATCATCAATTTCAAAGCTCAAATCCTGTTCAGGTAATGTGAATTCCATTCGGTTTACTAAGTAATCAAGGCTTACCTTCATTACATCAAGTGTAATTTGTTCCCCTGCACAGCGATGACCTAAATAGTAATCACCACCACCCTGTGGAATAAAGCCAAATGGACTTCCTGGCCAATGTGCAAATCGTTCAGGGTTAAATTTGTGTGGGTCTTCCCATTTCACTGGATCGTGATTTGTCCCATAAAGATCCAATAGTGTTAATGTGCCTTTTTTAAACTCATAGCTATTCCAAACAAAATCAGATTTAACTTTTGCCACTACAAACGGGAAGAATGGATAAAACCTTCTTACCTCTTGCACAAAAAGTTTGGAGTAGTCATTAAAGGATTGCAATTTCTCTTTTTCCTCTGGGAATTCGTGGAGTGCGAGAAGAGAAAAATTAATATAGATTGAAATAGCAACGATTGGTCTTAGCATATTGATGACTTCAACTGCAACCGTTTCAATATCTAAAAGATTTCCTTTTGTATCCTTATAAAATGCAAATTGATGTAGAACTGTATTCTGAGGAAACTTTATTTTTCCATCACGCGTATCTTGTATAAGCTGTTGAATCATTTTTTCTGCTTGGTTTCTATAGGTTCTTCCAGCCCAATGGTTTGGACCGATTGCTGCAGCTGTTTCAAACATGGAGGCGAGCTCTTTCGTCATTTTTTTAACATCATTTTCATGTATGGGATACCCTATCCATTTGAACGCTACATTACAAAGCAACTCTTTTACTTCTTCATAAAAGACGATGGATTTCATCTTGCTCCATTTAACAATAGATTGCTCCCATTGCATCTCTGTTAGCTCAAGTAAATGATTCAAATGCTCTTCAGTCATTACCGACATCAGCATTTTTTTACGGTTTTGGTGTTCCTCATCATCTAAGGTTTGCACAGCATTCTTTCCAAATAAGGTTTGGACTACTCGATTAGGGGCAGCATCTTTCCTTTGAAATTTTTGCGGGTCGTAAAAAATTTGTGCAGCCTCTTCTCCGATCATACAAATCGCTTTTCTTCCTAAAAGCCTTGTCTCAAATACATTAGAACTAAGCTTTTCACTTCTATTTAGGATGAAGTGATATCCTTCTTTTAAAAGCGCAATACTATGATCGATTCCTTCATCTTTTGGCATTTGATTTTCCATATTTGTCACCTCTTTTTCCGTTCGCTTCTTTTAGTCTTTGTAAACCATTATTGTTTATACTTACCCTCACACAATATTAGAAAACATGACTTATCGCCAAGCCTTTTTTATCTACTAAAAAACACCAAAATGCTTCTGATACAGCAATTTGGTGTTAGCGAAATTAATAAATAATAGGATAAACCTGATTTGAAGCATCATTTTCAAGCAGGTCTGCTAATTGTCCTTCAAATTCTAATCGAAGGTTCTTCATATTTCGCAAATCATTTGGTGACACAAGGGAAATGGGCTTATGGATTTGACTAATTCCGCCTTCATTTAAAACCTGAGCAACAAATTCTGAGCAAAAGAAAGCATGTTTTCTTTGATACGGTTTATTGATTATAAAAGTAATAAGTCCTATAAGATTATAACGATAAAGATGTTTTTCCATCTCAATTTTATAGATAAAAGATTTCATTCTATTAATTTGAATTTCCGATACGTCAAAACTATAAATAGCACATCTCGCATTTTTAAATAATCCTTGTCTTACATCCTCATTTACAAATCCACCAATAAAAGGATTCCGAGGTCTTTTACGTCCAAAACTGTAGACTTCGTTGAAATTTTCATCAAATACAATCGATGCATGGTTATAAGGCTTTTTTGTATATAGCTTAACCATCCTTGTAAACATCGTACCTGTATCAGTCAGTAATAAATATACCTTCTTCCTTTCCATCCTATTACCCCTTCGTTTATATCTCACTATTAATAATAGAATACCGACTTTGTTCTGTTAACCGACTGAGGAAATAGTTAAGTATAAGACCTAAGACGTAGTTTCACTGTTTTCATTGATAAGAGTCCTATAATAACCGTGCATAAAAGCTAAACAATAGCATAGTTGTTTTTATGAAAAGAGTTCTGATAATAGAACCCTTTTAAAAGAAATTTTTAATCCAAAAACATATCTGCTGATTCAGAACTTTAGTTACTATATAATATCTTAAGACTAATTATATTTACCTTTTATTTTTAAGGAGAAGACTATATGAAAATAGACCGAGAAGTCCAATTGTTAGAACGAGCAATTTCACAAAGCGATTATCCACAAGCTCGCAAAATTATCGAACTACATATCGATAAATTTAAAAAACAGTTTGTCCGTTCAACATTAAGTATGGAAGCACTAGCCTTGGTAAATGTTGTTTTGAATTTTCATGGCGATGCGGATAACAAAGATGTGTACTCAAGAGAAACACTGCTGATCATTCAGCATATCAATAAGCTTGCAAGAGATTTTAGATTTGCTGAGATAAAACGCTTCTCTTTTTTACAGAAGGAGTTATTATCAAATCCTAAAATTTATGATGCTTTAAGTTCAGATGCTAAGGCATTAATCGCCCCTCCTACTAAAGAAAGCTAAAAAAATAATCCCGGAGCATATATCTCCGGGACATAATTCTATATTTATTACTTACGGAATTTCTGCTGTTCGTTCTCGCGCTCAATATGTTCGCGCATTTTCTTTAATCGTTTAATTTCGTGTTTTTTAATCGGGATCATTTCCTTGCTTAGCATTTTCCATAGGGTGATACCAAGTAATAAAATGATAAAGATAAATGGCAAAGCAGCTATCAAGGAAGCTGTTTGCAGGGCATCTAATCCACCCGCATATAGTAAAACACCAGAAATTGCCGCCATTAATACTCCCCATGTTAATTTCGTAATAACTGCCGGATTAATAGCACCATTCGAGGTCATGCTAGCCATGATAAAAGTTGCTGAATCGGCTGATGTTATTAGGAATGTGAAAATAAGAATGATTCCAATAACAGATGCAATCATCGATAAGGGTAGATTATTTAAGGTTTGAAATAGAGCAACAGTAACATCTTCATTTACCAATGTCGCAATACCCGTATTTTCATGTAAATCGTACCACAGCGCTGTCCCACCAAATGTTGCAATCCAAAAACAAGAAATTACTGGAGGTACAATTAGTACACCGAATATAAATTCTCGTATTGTTCTCCCTCTTGAAACCCTCGCAATAAAGGCTCCCACGAACGGTGACCAAGAAATAGCCCAAGCCCAATAAAACACTGTCCAATCCTTAACCCAAGTATCCTCTTTATAAGGCTGCAGGCGCAAACTGTATTCAACGAAATGCGATATATAATCTCCTACCGCTAACGTAAAGGTTTCCATGATAAACACTGTTGGTCCCATAATAAATACAAAGGCGAGTAAAAGTATGGCTAATCCCATATTGACGTTACTTAAAATTTTAATACCCTTTTGTAAACCAGTTGTGGAGGATAGCATATAGCCAATAAACATCAGCCCAATGATTCCGACCTGTACTAAAAAATTAATAGGCACACCAAATACCGCATTCAACCCACCATTCGTCTGTAAAACCCCTAATCCTATAGAGGTTGCTACTCCCATAACTGTTGCTATTACTGCAAAAATATCGATAAGATTCTTTATCCCCTTTTTTGAGCCTACTATCGGCTCTAAAGACGTCGAGATAAGCAAATCCTTCTTTCTGTTAAATTGCATATAGCACATGATAAGTCCCATCAATGCATAAACAGACCATTGACTGATCCCCCAGTGGAAGAACGAATAGCCCATAGCAAGTCTTGCTGCATCTGTTGTTAAAGGCTCCACATTATCATTTGGTGTCGTGAAAAAGTGACTCATTGGTTCAGCTACTCCCCAAAAGACTAGCCCTACTCCTAGACCTGCTGAAAACAGCATTGAAATCCAAGTCATATAGGAGAAATCAG
Source organism: Ureibacillus chungkukjangi (assembly GCF_044795995.1). Classification (NCBI taxonomy): domain Bacteria; kingdom Bacillati; phylum Bacillota; class Bacilli; order Caryophanales; family Caryophanaceae; genus Ureibacillus; species Ureibacillus chungkukjangi. The sequence goes on from NZ_CP085009.1 coordinate 3,660,545, forward strand.
GCTTTGCATCGTTTCCCCCTAGACGGATTGATCCAAATCTACTGATTGCTAGGAATAGTAAGAAGAGAATAATGACAAAAACTGCCAGTAAATAGAACCATGAGAAATTACGTGTTGTCATATCAAATATATTACTAGCAACTTCACCAAAACGGACTGGAAACAACGCACCTAAAATAACTAATAATAAAATAACTAAGGCGGCGATAGTAAATACAGGATTTTTTATAATTTCCTTCACAAAAAAACAACTCCTCATAACGGATAACTTAACTTATATTCCCCTATTGCTTCAGAAGTAAACATTATAAATAGCACATTAATATCGAGGATTTTTAGATATATGTAGATAAATGAAAAAACCCGGAATAATCCGGGCTTTCGATTTTACGTAAATCTGCTAACTTTCGCCGCCGTTCTCAATAATTGGTTATGAAGAGATATCTTCGTTTCACCATTCATCTGAGATTTATGAAACTTCGGCTTTTCCCAGTTACGGTGATTCTTTGAAGAATTAGGATCTAAAATGCCCTTTTTTCCCATCGGTCACACCCCTGTTTTAAGATAGTAGATTTCTAACGTGAAATCAAAATTAGTATGATGCAGTCACCGTAAATCATGCGTTATTTTTATTTTTTCATGGGAACTATTTATTTTAATAAAAGAAAAAACCCGGAATATAAATTCCGGGCATGTTCACAAAACTTCCATGATGCATAAAACTAAAAAAGCCTTTACGCTAAATTAGCTTTAGTGTTCTAGAGACATTTGGACTTGCATCCTAATGCTGCAACGGTAACACCCCTGTTCATCATGTTTTATATCTTTGTGAAGCTGTAATTAGTATGGAATGTTTTTTATTTTTTATTCCTCTAAAAAAATAATACTTCTTTGCCCACTTTCTTTAGAAAATCTCAATCGTAGGGGAACACTTTTTTCCCCCTTCCATATTTTATAAAGGAAAGGGGCGATAAATATGGTTTCGATAGAACCACTTGAAATAGACGGACACATGTTTACTGCTGTTACTGTACGGTTACCAAAAACGACACTTTTAACTGTTTCAAACGAAAACGGCTACATTATGTGCGGGGCATTGGATGTTGGTTTGCTAAATAGCAAGCTGGCCGATCGTAAAATTATTGCTGGTCGTGCTGTCGGAGTAAAAACAATCGATGAGTTATTAAAAGCGCCACTAGAGTCCGTTACTCATGAAGCAGAAAAATTAGGTATTGTAAAAGGTACAGTCGGTGAAGACGCATTAAAAATGATGATTTAACAAAAAGACCTGAGAAAATTATATTCTCGGGTCTTTTTCGTTCTTCATATTGAAAAAAATAAGCTATAACAAGATATTTCTCACCGTATAGCCAAAATTTTAACGGTTAAAATAAATCCAATCTCAAAATTAGGTTAACAGGGGTGAAACTATGAAAAAATTTCCTAAAATCATAATTAGTTTCATACTTTTTTTTAGTTTAGGAAGTACCGTTCTAATTCTTGCACAAGAAAATCAAGAAACCGACGCCGTTGAATCCAAATCCCCCAATGTAGATATAACCATTACAGGTGAGGCAGATGAACAGCTCCTCGATCAACTTACTACAAATTTAAAAGCTGAAAGCGAAGAGGAAATCGATGCAGAGGAATCCATTAGAGGGTCAAATCAATACATCGATATGGACCAATTTAGAAAAAGATATCTTGACATTCCTTATACTGAATCAGATAACGACAGACAACAATTAGACATTGTATTTCCGCCATTCGGGAATCCGCCTTATAAAGTAATCGTGGCACTTCATGGAGGTGGATGGTCAAGCGGAGACCGTAAATCCGCATCTCTTAGGAATATTCAAATGGCTGCACAACAAGGTTATGTAGTAGTAAATGTTGGTTATCGTCTATCAGACCAAGCAAAATGGCCAGCTCAGCTTTATGATGTAAAAGCTGCCATCCGATATATACGGGCCAATGCAAAGCAATATCGATTTGACACACGGAATATCGTCGTATGGGGGAATTCAGCCGGAGGACATTTGGCGAGTATGCTCGCTGCAACCAATGGGATGGAAGAGATGGAGGATCTTTCAATGGGCAATCCTAAAGCTTCCTCTGAGGTACAAGGAGTTGTATCCTGGTACGGAATTTCAGACATTACAACCCTTCCAGATGCCAGTATCAATATTGCAAACAGGCTTATGGGGTTCAATGTTCGAGAAAAAACAGATGAAGCAAAGGTTGCTAGCCCTATTTATCATGTAACAAAGGACTTCCCGCCAATATATATGATACATGGCACAAACGACCGAATCGTCCCCTTCGAGCAATCTGTTGACTTCGCAAAGAAAATCAATCAAGTAACCGAAAAAAAACAAGCATCGTTAAAACTTCACATTAATGCAACACACGGAGATAATGATATAAGAAATGTAACCAATGTGGATGAAACCATGAACTTTATCGATAAAATTATGTATCCAGAACGAAAAAACCCTTACCGTACAAGAAAGTATAACGAAATCAAAACATCCTCCGAAAAAGCTTCTTAATTAAATAGAGACGTTCTTATGAATTGACGTCTCTATTTTTATTTCTTAAAACTCACTATATCCTTTTTATCTCCATGTCCAACATTTATAATTCATCAATAATGTGTTAAAATCAAATCGATAAAGCGAAACCACATTAGGGGGAGAATATTCAATGGGTAACTCAGTTATAAAACCAAATGCTAAAATTAGTCCAGAACGCGAAAGTGAAGCATTGGCTATTCGTAATAACTTAATTATTGAACTATTAGTTAGTGTATTAGATGAACAATTAGTTATCGAACGTCATATTTTACGTGAACGTTTAGCAAACCTTATCGAACTTGCTAAATATGATGAAGAGCTTACAGAAACTCTTCACGCTACAATTAATAAATTATAATTCCCACATATAAAAGAGTCGCTTATTTAAAAGGAGCGACTCTTTTATATGTTCTTAGCTCTATATTTTAAAATAAATTAACAAATATTCACTTCCGGACAAGCATAGACTTTCCTTATCAAAGCGAAAGGATGGTGTATGTGGCGTCTGCATTACTTTATATGGTATTGATTCGCGTAATATCTGGAAGTTTAGAGCTTACAGTTGCTGGACTAATGTATAAAACTCATGATTTGGAAAAAGCTTTAGCACTAAATTCCATGCTGGCTTTAGTGGGACCCTGCGTTCTAATTCTTACGACTGGACTAGGCGTTGCTGGATTAGGAGATAAGATTTCTTTCCCTAAAATCATTTGCATATTTAGCGGTGTTTTGTTAATTTTACTGAGCTTAAAAATGAAATAATTTAATTATCCCCTTATTTAAACCAGCCTTTTTTTCTAAACCAAAGTAACATAGCAGCACCGATTAACAGCATTAAGAATAGTGAAAATATATACCCATATCTCCACGACAGCTCCGGCATATTCTCAAAGTTCATTCCATAAATACCCGCTATAAAGGTCAATGGTGCAAATATAGATGTAATAATGGTAAGTAGCTTCATGACATTATTGGTTTGATGAGAGTTTAATGATAAATAACTATCCCGAATATCGGCCGTGACTTCTCGGTTTGACATAACCATTTCCGAAAGCTTAAGTAGATGATCGTATATATCGGAAAAGTATTCTCTTCTTTCCCCAATCCGATTAACATTTAAATGATGAGAATTTAATATCCGGTAAAGTAAATCCCGCATTGGATTCACGGAATGCAATAGATTTAATAGCATATTTCTTGTTTCAAACAGCTCATCCATGAGATGATTCATTGATTTCTTGTTTGTATTCTCAATCATTTTTTCTAATTCATCTTCTATCTTATAAATAAGTGGGAAATAATTATCGACGAGTTTATCTAATATCTCATAAAAAATATAATACGGATCCCAGCCTGTTAAGGATTCTTGTGATAAAAACCTGCTCCATACTTTCGATACCTCTTCAGAAGGTACCTTATGAAAGGTAACGATACAGCTTTCACCAACAAAAAAATCTAATTCATCCTTGATAATACGCTCGTCTTGTTCTCTGAGAATGTGAGTTACATAAAATGTATAGCTTTTATAATAGTCTAATTTAGGACGCTGAAAATCATGTACACAGTCTTCAATGGCAAGTGGATGGAAGTGAAATGTTTCGGAAAGATGTTTTATTTCATCCTCTGTAGGCTCACTAAAGTCTACCCAAAACCATTTATAATCCGATAGAACCGCTTGATTAATGGCGATATTTTTTTCTAAATGATTGTCATTTGTAATGCCTATAAAATTTATCATTGGATTAAACCCTTTCAAAACATTCAATAGTAAAAGGATATTCCCTTTTTGACGAGAAAATAAACTTAAGAACTGGACATGTACTCTTTTGAACAAACAAGAAGGAGAAACTTTTATAAGTAATAGTATGTGACTGAGTGAAAGTGGTTAATCTTCATCGGATTAGAAAACTTAGCTTTAAGGTCTAAAAAATGCCTAGTCTCTATTTATATGAGACCAGGCATTTTTATATTAAACCGTTGCACTTATTCTCTTTTGCTGACGCTTCACCGGGTCTAATCTGCGTTCTATAATTCCAAGTATGATGTCAGACAAAATTGCCATTAAGGCTGTTGGCAAGGCACCCGCTAAAATAATGGCTGTACCGTCCGTTGCGTTTGTACCTCGGATAATAATATCCCCTAATCCACCAGCACCAATGAATGCACCGATTGCCGTAATACCTATGGCTACTACAAGCGCAATTCGAATACCTGTGATAATAACGGAGAGTGACAATGGCAATTCAACCATATAAAGCACCTGAATCTTAGTCATCCCCATACCACGCCCTGCATCTGTAACACTTTTATTAATGGTTGTAATACCGACATATGTGTTTTTAATGATAGGCAGTAATGAGTAAAAGAATACCGTCACGATAACAGTAGTTTTGCCTAGCCCCAGCACAAGCATTAAAATAGCCATTAAAGCTAGTGCCGGTATTGTTTGAATAATATTTGCTAAGGTGATGACCACATTAGAGAGCTTTCCATATTTTGAAATAAGGACTCCTAGTGGAATTCCTATAAGTGCAGCAAGTAATACACCATAAATAGAAATTAAAAAGTGATCTAAAAACTGATTAAATACATACCAGCCATTCTCCTGTATATAAAACAAAAATTGCTCTGTTGTAGACATCTGTGTCATATCCTGCATTACTCATCACCTCCTGAAAAGTAATCATGCTCATTCAAGAAGTCCTCTGCTACAACAGCTGGTTCGATTAAATTATTATCTGCTAGGAAGTTTAACTCCTGCATTGTTTTTGTTGAAATTTTTCCAACTAATCTTTCCATTGCAGCTTTGACTTCTGGATTTTTCTCAAGTAATTCATTATCTGCAAACGGACTCGCATCATATGGTGGGAAGAAGTTCAAATCATCCTCCAATACGACTAAATCATAGGAAGCGATACGGCCATCTGTTGTATAGCCTAATACAACATCCAATTCTCCAGAATCGACTGCATCGTAAACTAAACCAATCTGCATAGGGTAGGTACGAGAGAAATCGAATCCGTACTCTTCAACGAACCCCTTATAGCCATCCCCTTCACGATTCATCCATGAAGTATCTACTCCAGCTTCGAGTTCACCTGCTACAGAAGCTAAATCACTTACGGTTTTTAATTTGTATTTTTCTGCCGTTTCTTTCGTCACCATAAAGGCATAGGTATTTTCAAACCCATACGAATCAAAGAAGGTTTGGTTGTATTGGCTTGTAAATTCCTTTTGTACGTAAGCCAAGGCTTCATCTGCATCTTTAATAGGCTCTGCCTGTAATGCCCCAGTCAAATCTGTACCTGTATATCTGACTGCTGATACATTGGCATCCCTATTAACCATTGCCTGATGGACTACCGTACTCGTACCGAGATTATTTATAACCTCTGCTTCTTCCTCTGTATAATGCTCAATCATATACTTCAACATATAGGCCAATATCTGGCTCTCTGTTGTTACAACAGAAGCGATTTTAATTGTGCCATTGCTTTTATTTCCTGTTAGCGAGCAACCACCTATTACTAAAGACAAAATAATGACACCAACTAGTAGGAGTTTTATTCTCATGAAGCACGACTCCCTTCAATTCTTAAGCCCTTAGGTGTTACTACTTTTTCTAATTTTGATAATAGGAAGTCAGCTAGCAATGCTAAAAGAGTAACAATCACTGCTCCACCAATGATCAATTCGGCTTGATATAAATTTAAACCATTAAATATATAATCCCCTAGGCCACCTGCACCAATATAGGAAGCTAGCGTTGCCCATGAGATAACATACACTGCTGATAGTCGTATCCCAGACATAATGACAGGGATTGCTAACGGAAGCTCAACTAACAATACCGACTGCAATGTTGTCATCCCCATGGCAATTCCTGCACCCTTTGTATTTCCATTCACAGAGCGCATACCGATAAATGTGTTATTCAAGATTGGCAATAACGAATAAATACATAATGCCACAACTGCCGGCACCTTCCCCACGCCGAATAACGGAATCATTATAGCTAGTAGTGCAAGGGATGGGACAGTTTGCAAAACACTCGTGATGCTTAAAACGATTTTAGAGAGAAATTTTGATTTCGATAAAATAATTCCAACTGGAACTGCAATAATGACACCTAAGGCTAAAGCAATCATCGAAATATAAAAATGCTCCCATGTTTTCAATAAGATATCTGAGCTGTTTTCAGTGAAAAAGGAAATCATCCACTAATCAACTCCTTCAAGTCTTCCGAACCAATCTGACCTTCAACTGAGACTTCTTGCTCTTCATCTCCCCAGATTGTGTCATATACGATATCAACTATATTTGCACGAGTAACTAACCCGACCAAGCGGTGCTCCTCATCGACGACAGGGATATTTTTTAAGTTTCGCTTTAAAATTCTGCGAACAGAATCTTGTAATTTAGAACCAGTTTTTACGTAGAAGACTTCTTTTTCATAGCATTCTGAAACACTTTTTTTCGTCTTACGTGCACCGGTAAAGCTCTCTACATCTAAATATCCTTGTAGTCGATTGTCGCCATCAGTCACAAATAGCGTATCTACTCGTTTTTCCACCATTAAACGAATTGCTTCATCAAGACTTTTTTCGATTGTTATGGAGATAGGTTTGATCATTACTTCATCAACGGTTTTAACATTTGGTTTTTGTTGAATGAGGCGATGTGAACCGATAAATTCTTTTACAAAATCATTAGCTGGGGCTGCTAATATATTATCGGGGGTATCAAATTGAATCAATTTCCCTTCATGCATAATTGCAATTCGGTCTGCTAGTTTAATAGCTTCATCCATATCATGCGTAACGAAAATAATCGTCTTTTTCAGTCGCTGTTGAATATCCTTAATCAAATCTTGAAGTGTATCTCGGGTTATCGGGTCAAGTGCTCCAAATGGTTCATCCATTAAGATAATGTCTTGGTTTGCAGCAAGGGCACGCAATACACCTATACGCTGTTGCTGACCACCTGATAGTTGGGCTGGGTAATAATCTAAGTAGGATTGGGGTAAATTGACAAGTTCAATCAAACGGCGAGCCGTCTCATCCTTCTTCTCTTTTGACCATTTTAAAAGCTGTGGAACTAACGTGATATTATCCCGTATCGTCATATGTGGCATTAAACCAATTTGCTGAATTACGTAGCCAATACTTCTCCTTAAAGTAACGGCATTCATCTTGGTCAGATCTTTTCCGTTCAAGGTCATCTTCCCACTTGACGGTTCAACCATTCGGTTAAGCATCCTCAGTGCAGTCGTTTTACCACTTCCACTTGTACCGATAAAAGCAATAAACTCTCCCTCTTGGATATCAAGGTTTAACTTATCGACAGCAACCTTGCCACCTCGATATACCTTCGTTAAATTTTCAATTTTTAACATTCTCAATCACCTTCCTCACTATTAATGTTACACGGAATTCACAACAAAACAAAGAACTAGATTAATTGCAATATATAATTGTGACAAATTAACGAACTTTTTAGGTAATTTTTGTGACAATTTATCTACAAATATATTAGATTAAACAACCTCTCAATCTACTGATACAAAGCCATTTAGAACCCCTCCAAAAAATTTCAAATACAAGTAAGCTAAAAATAAGCTATTTGGATAAAAAAATTTTAGAGGCTTGACAAAAAGCCATACGACTTTTTTATTAGATACCCTTAAAAGTGAAGGTTAAAACGCGAATATTAAAAAAGGAGAGATTTATTTCACTTTCGCGAATTAAAAGGAAGTCGCTTATCGCTAACTCACTGAGTAAAGCTCCAAATTTTGAGGGGGGAAAATCAATTTATAAAGCTCATCTGAAAGCGTTTGGCTGTTGATGATGCAGTTTGGGTTTGAAATGCTGGTGATTTGATTGATATAGCTTAGCAAATTGCACTTCTTTGCAAATAACGACGGGTTAACTCAATTTAAAAGCTGAGCCCTTCAAAATTTCAGCTGCACTCATTTTAAACAATTCAGTTATGTCGTTGATATCCTGATTCTCTATATATGAGCAGACGATTCTGTAGCCGATACAATAGCCACTCCAATGGGGGATTCCTTCTGCCAAATTACCATATAAAAATGAGAAGTGGTTATCCACACCCTTCACCTTTAATGCTGGCACAAAGAATTTTGTCCACAGGTCCAGACAGTTTTCCTGTGAATATCTCTTTGTCCACGGGGATAGCCATTGCTCCCCATATAAGTTTTCCACAGCATATTCAGCCATCCCTTCCATAATTAATGTATCAAGCAACTCCGTTTTATATGGGGACTTATTTAAATAGGACATTCTACAAATATGATGATACTCATGTGCCAGCAACGCCTTTAATTCTTCTGATTCTAGTTTTGCACCTACAAATAAAAATAGTAGTCCATTATAGGAAACACCGTTCTTCCTAACTTCCACACCTTCCATTATCGGTCGATGTTTTGTGAGAGGGTAAATGAAAATAGGCACATCCGGTCCACCCCATTCCTGTTGTAAGTACTTATATTCACTCCTAATGGTTTCCCATACTTGCTCATTTTCAAGATCCCTCAATATCTCATCGATTGCCGGACTCTCATCTGGATTAAACAATCCCCTTGTTAATAACTCTCTCTGGATATCTTCTGGTGTAGCTTGTGGAAAGAAATCCTTTAACGGACTGGCTATCAATTTTCGATGAACTTCTTCTAAGTTCCCCTGGAGGTTTTTAGATAATTCACTCAAGTTTTTTAGTATTGAAACCGTATCTTCTACTGACATCTATTTCTCTCCCTCTTAAAACTATTATTTCTATAATTTATTGCTTAATAGAAATATCCATTAGACTCCTAACATGTGTCAGCAAAAATAAGTTTCATATATTGATTATTAGTCTACTAAAAAGGAGGGAATAGGATGCATCCAAGAGAAGCATATGCGCTTTGCTGCCGTCATATGGGAAAAAAAGTTCGCATTGTTGAAACGTCCGGCCGTCGACATGTCGGAACAATTACTAGAGTTGAAAGAAACATGGTTTGGATTATGCCAGAGAGTGGTTTTGGTGGATTGGGACTTGGTTTTTGGGGCTTCGGTGGTGGCGGATTAGGGATTGGCATTGCAATCGGTGCCATTGCGGGAATCTTTTTAGCAAACGCATTTTGGTGGTAATCTAGGTAGAAGTACAAAACTCGGCTAGAATAAAACGAGTTAATGTTATTCCTTAACCGTCAAAAAAGAATCTATTTTAGACACACACATCTAAAATAGATTCTTTTCTACTTATTTAAAGTATCATTTTCAACTACATACTTTAATTTCGTTAATTTGTTATACCAGAATTTCTCATAGTAAGAGAGCCACTCCTGTAATTCCTTCAAGGGCTCGGGTTGCAGTTGATAGATTTTTTCTCTGCCGCTTTTTTCACCACGTACTAATCCTGCTTCCGTTAAAACATTGAGATGCTTCACAACTGCATTTCGACTTACTTCAAAATGAGAAGAGAGTTCGGCAATAGATTGGTTTTTTACCGAAAGTAGTCGAATTACTTCTCTCCTAGTTGGATCGGCTATTGCCTGAAATATATCCCCTTTTTGTAGTTCAGAACCCATTAAGCCTCAGCCACTTGTTTTAATTTTTGAACAATACCTGCCCAACCTAGATTCATTGTTTCGCGGATTGCTGATTGTGGACGCTGCGCTTTAGGAACAATCGCATCTCCTTCTTTCCATCCGCCATGGATTACAGTAAATTCTGTTTCACTGCCCAAATCCTTTAGAAGGAAAGATAACTCCCAGCCATCTGTATCCCATTGAATCGAAATTTTGTTCGGCTCTTCAACTTCTATTACTTTACAAGGAGAAGGACCAAATGGGGATTGAACTGTAAATTCGTGTCCAACCTCCAATTTGAAATCACTTGGCATAAACCATTCAGCAATTCCTTGGGCTGTTGATACATATTCCCATACCTTTTGAATCGGTGCGTTTATGGCTATTGTTTGAACAATATCCGGTAGATTTTTATGTTCATTTGACATGTGATAAGTGCTCCTTTAAATCAATATATAACTATTAGGTGTTATTTGCCGATTATATATAACCTAAAGGTGTTATGTCAAACTTCAACAGGAATTGGTATTTAAAAAATGAAAATAAATATAGCAAATAGTAATGGAATTATCGTTAATATAAAACCGATTTTCGTCAGCTTCTTAATAAATAAGAACACGATTCCAATAATCCAAAGCCCTACAAAAAAGGCATCATCATATACAGCTCTTTCAAAGCCGCCTTCCAAAATTGGTATGGAAATGAAAAAAGCAAAAATAGCTGTCCAAACAATATGTATAATTCTGTAAATATTAAACATAAGAACCTCCCTTTCTTCTATTTAATTACTAACGCGTTCATGCACTGAAAGGATTCGACATACAGTAATCTATACAATTATTCTAACCCTTATAAGCAGTGCTACATATAATAATACATTAAAGGGGTGAAAATTTTGTATTCGACAAATGATCCTATAGAATTTAAACGACCTAATATTCTTTTTTTAATCGTCGATGAGCAACGTTACCCGCCCTGTTATGAAACCGAAGCTATAAAGGAATGGAGAAAGGAAAATTTAATTACACAAGAAATTTTACGGGAAAAAGGACTATCCTTTTTAAACCACTATATTGGCAGTACTGCGTGTTCTCCGAGCAGAACGACACTTTTTACCGGGCAATACCCTTCTCTCCATGGTGTAACGCAAACTACGGGGGCAGCCAAAGGAGCATTTGACCCAAACGTATTTGGGCTTGGAGCAAATACAGTTCCGACTTTAGGCAATTATTTTCGTACAGCAGGCTATCAAACATTTTGGAAGGGAAAATGGCATCTTTCAAGCGAGGGCATTTTGATTCCTGGTACACATAATGCCTTACCAAGCTATGATTCAAGTGGCATTTCTGATTCTTCAAAAGTAAAGCTCTATGGAATGGCAAATCGATTGAATGCATATGGCTTTGATGATTGGATTGGACCTGAACCTCATGGAGCAGATCCTCGAAATTCTGGATCCTCAGCCAAAGTCGGGTTAAATGGACGCGATGAAATTTACGCAGAAGAGGTTGTGGAATTAATTCAATCATTGGAACAGAACCCGAAGTCAAGCCAGCCTTGGCTCATAGTCTCATCTTTGGTAAACCCGCACGATATCACTCTTTACGGATCACTTTCTAGACTAAGCCCGCACTATAATTTTGAAATTGACCCTTCGATACCAGAGATTCCACCTTCTCCTACATCAAAGGAGGATTTACGTACAAAACCAAAGGCTCAAATGAGCTATAGAGATGTTTATCAGAACGCCTTTCAGCCAACAATTGACTCAGAATTTTATAGACAGCTATACTATTCACTTCACAAACGGGTGGACGAAGAACTATTCAAAATTTATACAGCCCTGGCAAATTCCATTTTCTACGAAGATACTATCATTATTTTCACATCTGATCACGGCAGTTTACTTGGGGCTCATGGTGGCCAGTTCCAAAAATGGCATAGCGCATATGAAGAAGCGCTGCATGTACCTTTCGTCATCCATAGTCCAAAGCTATTTGCCGAGCCTCGTGAAGCAGAAATGTTAACTAGTCATGTAGATGTTATTCCAACATTGTTAGGGCTAGCTGGCATCGATATAGATAAGGTGCAGGATGAATTACGTAAAACTCACTCTGAGGTACACCCTTTTGTCGGCAAAAATCTTACTCCTTTCATTAAGCGAGAAGAGCCTTTAATTCAGGTAAATGAGCCCCTTTACTTTATGACAGATGACGAGGTGACAAAAGGCTTAAACCAAACAACAGTAGATGGTGAGCCCTATACACCTGTATGTCAGCCAAATCATATAGAGAGTGTCATTATAAAGCTGCCTACCGGTGAAAATGATACAGAAGAGATTTGGAAATATGTACGTTATTTTGATAACCCACAATTTTGGAGCTCTCCAAATTGTGAGGATATTGAAACAACGAAAATTTTCACAACGAAGCTTTCAGATACAAAAGAAGCAAGCATGTTCGTCAATTCAACCAAAACCGAACCAGTAGAAGAGGAATATGAATTATATAATCTAACTAGGGACCCTTTAGAAAAATGTAACTTAGTGCACCCTTTACACGAGACCCCTGAAATAAAATTAGTCCAGCTTCTCCTATCACAGGTGTTAAAGCAGCAACGAAAGCAAAAAAGAATTTACCCGAGTAATAAATAATGTACAGGGGGATTTTCTGCTTGTGATGCAGTTCATTCTCTGGTTGAACTGCATCGTGGCTGTTTTTTCTACTCGCAATGCATTTCATCTCCCATATGAACTGCATCACACCGGCATTTTCTACTTATAATCTCCTATATGAACTGCATCGCATCAGCATTCACTACTTGTAACCCACTTCATCTCCCGTATAAACTGCTCCATACTCAGTTCATTCAAAAAAAGTGTCACTCCTGTCTCTTTCGATAAGGAGTGACACTTTTATTTTTCAAGTGCGATTTTGATATGAGCTAGATGGTGATTCCCGTGCCATGCGTAGAGGCAGATGTTTTCCTTTAAGGTAATAACACCAGATTCTGGATGAGTGAAGGTTTTTTCCAGTTCAGCTGGTGTGAGATTTTCAAGCAGGAATCCCCACCTTTCGTGTAAGCCTTGAATCAAAGATAAGGATACTTCTAAAGGGAGAGTGGAATCTGAAAGCTCTGCCCATTTCTCTTCTGAATAAGGTTTTATGGTTGGATTATCCTCGGTTAAAGCTAATTTAAAGCGTATATAGGAGTTCAAATGACTATCCGCGATATGATGGACAAGCTGGCGGATGCTCCACCCACCCTCACGATAAGTATTTTCAAGCACTTTCACATCTAATTCCTTTAAGGCTTCGTTTAATTTAGCTGGCAAACTTTTTATATCGTCAACCCATCCTTGTACCTCTTCAGAAGAAATACTTTCACTGCACGAAAACTTTCCAATTGGATACCTGTCATTCACGCTTAAACCCCTCCACAATCAAATTGCTTTATTCATAGATAGTGCCTTTTTATAAAATACGAGACTTAACAATACGATGACTGCCATAACATAGTATATTTCTCCAATGTAATGAGTTAGAAGCCACCCGCCAAAAATCGGTCCGATAAAGCCGCCGAGATTTTTAAGTTGGGATGCGCCTAAATATGTAGCCTTTTGTGTATCTGGTGCGATTTCTTCAATCATTGCATTCATCATAGGGAAGGCAAAAATCTCACCTATCGAAAAAACAATCATTGCAATAATAAACAATGCCCAGCTCGATGCCATATTAAATAAGATAAAACCTGCAGCGAAGAAACACATACCAAAACTCAAGCTTTTGAAGGACGAGATTTTTTCCGTATACACGCTTATTGGTAGCTGTAACAATAAAACGATGGCAGCATTGATAACGAGTAAAATAGAATATAATTTCACTCCCTCTTCTACCGAAAGATTAACTAGCTGTGGCAAGGTAGAATCATATTGGGAGTAACCAAGACTGATTAGCACACCGCCAGCAAGTAATAGAAGAAGCTTCGTATCTTTACCTACCACTTTTAGCATTTGGGGAAGAGTCTGCCTTCCAGACGCAAGTTGTTGACGCATTTCAAAATGATTCAATAAGCCGATAAGAACAAATCCATACGCAGCATACATCACTCCCGTAATAACAAAAGGCATCACTGCGCTTGACAAACTTGAAATCCATACTCCTAAAACCGGACCGATTACACCAGCAATATTGATACTAGTGTATCGAATTGAGAATAGTCTTCTACGTTTCTCTTTTTCTGTGAAATCAATCATTAGTGCTTGTGTGGCCGGTTCAAAAAAGGAGCGACACAAGCCATTTAAACTACTAAGAATTATAAACAACAACACATTTTGAACTAGAGCAAAGCCTATGAATACGCCACTCCAAACAAAAATAGTGAAAATAATGACAAGCTTTCTGCCTAATTTATCTGTTAAATATCCCCCAAAGATTCCTCCAAAGGTGGCAAATAATTGGGCTGCACCTAATGTTACTCCTATCACTAATGGCGTAGCATGTAACTCATTATGCAGATATAAAGCAAGAAATGGAATGGTCATAAAGCTTGCTGCCCTTGTAAAAATAGTACCAAGTAAAATACTCCATACTAATGGATGGAAATAGTTTAACCCCTTCAAAATATACACCTCAATTTATTCCACTACTGTAGCTAATAACTATCTAAAAATAAAGTGTATTTAGTACTATTTGAATTTTTAGAATTATCATGACTTTGCTATTCCTTTTAGTTAAAACAAAAAAGAGTGTCATCCGAACGTACCGGCTTTGACACTCCTTTAAGTTAATCAGCCTCTTACTTCTTTACCATTCCTTGCAACTGCTCTGCAACTTCTGCTAAGGCACCAGTCGAAGAGAATACTTCATTTAATGCATACGAATTTTGTTCAGATGCTGCTGCAATTTCTGCCATTTTAGATGTAGAGTTTTGAGCTAGCTGTGACACATCCTCGAACGATGCATTCACTTGTTCCGTACTTGCAGACATTTCTTCCACTACTGCAGATAATTCTTGAGTTTGAGCACTTACATTTTCAATTGATGTTAAGATTTGAGTAAATGTTTTCCCTGTAATCTGCACTAGCTCTAATCCATTTTTTGTCTCTATTGTTGCTTTGTTCGTCATTTCATAAGCCTGGTTTGTATCTTCTTGAATCAACTTGATAATTTCTTCAATTTGTTTTGAAGCCTCTTTTGATTGTTCAGCTAAAAGCCTTACTTCGTTTGCAACAACCGCAAATCCCTTTCCATGCTCACCTGCACGTGCCGATTCAATGGCTGCATTTAATGCTAATAAATTAGTTTGGTCAGCAATTCCAGTAATAACGCCGATAATACTACCAATCTTCGTAGATTTATCCTCTAACTCCTTCATAACTGAATTCGTTTCATGATTCACCTTATAGATTGAGTTCATTTGTTCATCGATTTTTTGGATATAATTATTTCCTAGATTTGCTTGTGTTGTCGTTTCAGAAGCAGATTCAGCCACATTATTTGTAGTTTGGGCAACACGACCAATCCCGATAGTGATTTCACTCATTGCCGTAGCACTTTCCTGAATGTTTTTACCTTGTATGTCTACACTGCTAGCAACCTCTTGAATAGATGCAGCCATTTGGTTAGTTGATACATTCGTTTGCTCAGTTGAGGATTTTAAACTACTTGATGATGTCACTAATTGATCTGACACACTATTTAACTGAACGAAGATTGATTTAAGATTTTCCCCCATCTCATGTAAAAATTGAGACAGCTCCCCAAATTCATTTTTCACTTTTGGTGCTTTATCTATTTCAAGTTCTCTTGCTGTAATTTGTCTTGCTATCTTTAACGTTTCTTTTAAAGGTCTTGTAATAGATTTATATGTATAGAGTGTACCTACTACTAATATACCGATTCCTACCGCACTTATGATCACTATTTCCATTGATGCCGTGAATAAAATATTAGCTATCAAAAGAACAATTACCAATAAATTTCCTACATAAAGTCCTCTTGTTGCTTTTATGCCCATGTGATTTACAACTCCTTCTAAATTTATTCCTATAACAAAAGTAACATTTTTCTGAATACTTAGCCATAGAACAAAAGTAGCCGAACAAGGACTTTTGTTGAACAAAAATGAGAGATATATTAGTTCATACCTCCCACTCTTTACTATTAAATTAATAAATCTCTAATCTTAGACAGAGGAGCTCTCATGTTTTAGCAGCTCTTCCTTTGAAAGACATCTTTCATTATATTTTTCCTTATACCTCTCTAGCACTCTACTAAATTGTGAGGCGAGTATTTGCTGGAAGAGCATTCCGAAGACCACCGGCATAACCACTTTTGGTGGAAAGTAAGTACTAGCGATTACTACTCCGACGGCAATATTACGCATCCCCCCTGTAAATACAATAGTTGTAATGACCTCAAAGTCTTTAAATAAGAAGTGACCCAATAGCAAACACATTATATAGCCTGAGATGGCTAGTAATAAAACTACTACTATAATCCAAATGATTTCCCATGTTATATTTTTCAAATAAGGTGCAATGGCGCTACTATTGATACCTACGATTAAAAACAAACTCAGCTTCTGAAAAGGGGCTAGTGTTTTCCCCAGTGTTTGATTGATCTCTCCTTTAGTCCACTCATTCAGTAAAACAGCTGCAATCGAGGGTAATACAATCATCCACATTAAATCTAGCATAATGGACATTGTGTTAATTTCAACTTTTTCCCCTACTACAAAATGAACTAAGGTTGGTAGGATAATTGGTGAAAGAATTGTATCAATTAAAATGATTGATAAACATAGCGGTAGGTGCCCCTTACAAATACTCGCCCAAATAAAGCTCGTTACTCCAGTAGGAACGGCAACGGAAAGAATAAAGCCTATGATTAATAAATGATCATCAAATAAGAGGGTTGAGATAAAATACGCCCAAACAGGCATAAGAATATGTAAAAATGCAATGGTAGTGAGGATAACCCAGGGGTATTTCATGAAGCTTCGCAGGCCTTGAAAATTCATGCTTAAACTACCAGCAAAGGTCATAAAAGCGAATAACACAGGAACAAGAAATGCTAATTGCCCACCTATATCCTCGAGTAATACACCAATTATCAAGCTAAGGGGTGTTAGGATCGGCATGAGTTTTTGGAGGCGTTTATTAATATCAGCTAACATCGAAGCCCTTCTTTCTAAAAATTCTATAAACTTTACTATACTCCAATTTACAGTAGTTGGTAAATAGTTCTTTAAAAACAAAAATAGCCTGCGTCATCATCATTCGCAAGCTACCGCTAATCGCTATTAAATTGATTTTCTGTCATTTCCAAAATTGCCACCATCGTTTTTTCTTTCTCTCCCTTTCCTTTACCGCTTCTACTTCAGCAGTTGCTACTGCAAGCTGCCTTCTTGTTTCCATAGATTCCTTCATGGCAAACATTAATTTCTTATCTCTCTCTTCAATACTCGTTTTGAAGGTTTGCTCTTGTTGAATTAACTGTTCAAGAAGCTTCTTATTGAATTCCATTTGCTCATTTTTAAATACTGAAAATTCCTCTAGAAGATTGTTTATGTCGTGCATTTCTGTGAATTTTTTTTGTAGACTGTCTTTTAGTTCGTCTGGAGTTGTACCAAGGATTTCACTTATAGCTTGTTTGATCGTCAGGGAGCTAGAGTTTTTAAGATCGACTACTTTTTTAATCATTTCAATGTCTTTTTTATAGTAAATGAAATGTCCATTTTTGTTCTTTTGGAAGTCGTAATGATGCTTTTGCATTAGCCTGCAATAATTCCTTAGAGTTCTTTCCTGAACACCTACTATTTTACTAACTGCCACCGTATTATAAATAAGGTCTTCACCAGTTGATGTATCCGATACTACCGCTATATCTGACATACATATCACCCCTTACTCTATACAGTTCGCAAAAAATTACTACATTCCTTTAAAAATCGTTCTACAAATATAGACATGTATTGCAAGAAAAACTCACAAAAGCAAGAGTTTAGCCTTTATGAGTTTCATATTTAAATTCTATTTTTAAAATTAAAGGTTTCATCAGTAATAGATGCTACTTTGGCTTTGGCATAGGAAGAGCCTTTTTGACTAAAAAAGTCATTAGTAGACCCTTCATTGCGAATCCCATTCATCACAATTGGATTTACTTCCTCCTCTGGGAACATCGCTTCAAAGCCAACATTCATCAAGGCCTTATTGGCGTTATAGCGTACGTATGCCTTTACATCTGGGGAAAGGCCCGTTTCTGCATATAAATCATCAGTATAGTCCATTTCATTTTGATATAAATCCAGTAAAAGGTCATATCCCCAAACCGTTAGCTCCTCTTGCTTCTGCTTCGAAAATTGCTTGAATAAATTCTGAGCAAAGAAGCCCACTGCAACTCCATGGATAGATTCATCTCGTAAAATGAGCGAAATGACCTCTGCTGAATTACGCAGGATTCCTTGACCGCCCAAATAGAGAGGATAGAAAAAGCCGGAATAGAATAAGAAGGACTCTAGCATAACGGAAGAGAACATCGCCTTCCATAAGCTTTCTGAATTTCCTTCCTCTATATTGTTGTAGATATCCGCAATTTTAGTTGCCTTGTACTGAAGATATTCGTTTTTCTTTACCCACTCAAATAATTCGTCAATTTCTGTGTTTGTACATAGAGTAGTGAAAATATAAGAGTAAGATTTTGCATGGATGGCTTCAAAAGCCCCGAAAACAGTGAAAACAGCTTTTTCCTGTAAATCTGTTGCATAGGTAGCAATTTGGTTCATGCCAATATTAGTTTGTACGGTATCAAGGAGTGTAAGCCCAGCAAATACCTTTTTGTATGTTTCCTGATGCTCAAAGCTTTGCCACTGTTTCACATCCTTACTAACTGCAATTTCTTCTGGGAACCAAATCTGCTTCCATTGTTGGTCCCAAAAAACTTGTGCAAGCTCGCTTGTCGGTTTATTCCAATTGACGGCCTCATAAATTATATTTGACATGCTATACACTCCTCTAATGTTTGTAATCGTTGACGTACATAGTAAACTGATTTAATGCCGCGCATCCAAGCATAGATATAGATTTTGGCTAGCTGTTCAGTTGTCCACGCATCCGTTACATAGAGCGTCATCGAAATCCCTTGGTCCACATGCTTTTGGGCAGCAGCATATAAATCGATTAGGTCATAAGCATTGACATCATATGCTTCAACATAGAGGTGAGCATTATCATTATTTAAGAATGGCATTGGGTAAATGGTGCGGCTATCGGCATAATCGCGTACCTCCACGCGTTCTGTAGAGGGGGCGATGGAAGCCGTGCAGGATCTTATATAACTTATGGATCCAGTAGGAGCAACAGCCATTCTATAGCTATTGAACAAACCATACTTTTTCACACCTTTAGCTAGCTCCTTCCACATTGCTGCTGTTATAATCGGCACATTCCCTAGGGCTCGTATTGTAACAGTCTGGAAAGGCTTTTCCTCTTTATTGATATACGAGTCAAAATAGTTTCCATTTGCATATTCACTCTCTTCAAATCCATAAAAAGTCTCTCCGCGCTCTTTCGCAATCTCCATCGAGCTTTTTAGAGAATAATAGTTTAAAGCTTCCATAAAGCCATCTATAAATTCAATAGATTCCTTTGAGCCATACATGATGCCTTGCGTCACTAAATGCCCGTGCAAATTCATCACACCGAGACCAACTGAATGCATGAGTTTATTTGCCTTAGCAACAGATGGTACATTTTTGATATAAGTCATTTGGGATACATTCGTTAACAGCCTCATTGCCGTATCAACTAACTTCCCAAAATCAGCTACCTTACTTGCCTCATGCATATCAATTGAGCCTAGATTACAGGATACATCCAAACCATAGTCATTCGGTTCATCTTGATCTGTGATAATACTCTTTTGCTGCACCTGTAATATTTCCGTACATAGATTTGACATTTGAACGCGCCCAATATTTTTCAGTGGGTGCACTTCATTCACGTTATCATCAAAAATTTCAAAAGGGTAACCAGATTCAAATTGCGCTTTTTTCACTTCTGTATAAAGCTTTCGCGCATTTAATCGTTTAATTTTTCGAACCCTTGGATTATCCAGTAGCTCGTGATACATTTCCGAAATTGAAATTTCAGACATTCTTTTTCCATATTCTTTGTAAATATCGTATGGACTAAAGAGCACAATATCCTTATCCCGCTTCATCAGTTCAAAGAAAATACTCGGAATAATTATCCCAGTAGACAATGTCGCTAAACGGATTTTGTCATCTGCATTTGGTTTTTTGGAAGAAATAAAATTCTCAATATCAGCATGGAAAATATTTAAGTATACAACGCCCGAACCGTTACGTTGGCCGAGCTGATTAGAATAACTAAAGGAATTTTCTAGAAGCTTAGCAACCGGTATTACACCACTTGCCCGATTTTGGATTTCCTTAATTGGATCTCCTAATGGGCGCAAGTCCGTTAAGTTAACACCCACCCCACCACCAAGGCGTGAAAGCTCCAAACAATAGCCAATATTTTCAGCAATACTATTCATAGAGTCGTCCATCGATAGCTTAAAGCAGCTTACTAGTTCCCCACGTGCCTTCTTCCCGCTATTTAAAGCTGTTGGTGTAGCAGGTTGATAGGCTTCCATCATCGCCTCCACAGCTCGTTCTGCTAATTCTGCATCTCCTTGAGCCAGATACAACGCAATTATCACAATACGATCCTCATATTTTTCAAGAATCTCTTCACCATCACGACTCTTCATAGCATAACTATCGTAAAATTTACTTGCACTCATAAAAGAGGGAAAGCGAAAGTTGTAATCATATGCTTTTTTATATAAATGTTTAATAAATTCTAAGTCATACAGTTCAATAAACTCTTTCTCGTAATAACCTTCCTCTACTAAATAACGAAGCTTTTCTTCAATATCGATAAAGTACCGCAAGCGAACGTTCACATATTCTAAAAAGTAACGTCGTGTAGCCTCACGATCCTTTTCTAGCTCTAATTGTCCCGTTGTGTTATAGCGATTGAGCACATCATTATTTAACTTTAAATACGTCTTCATTACATCACCCTCGTTTCATAAAACTGTTGAATCATTTCATAATCCTTTTGATATCCACGCAATTCTATTTTCCGTACCAATGGCACCTGATAGCGTGAGACTATTTTGTCTCCTGCTCCACCAAATACGTGATGACCAAAGTTGCTATTGCCACTGACTACAACACCTTTACAGAGAGAGCCATTATGTTCTAAAAATTGGGCAACCTTTGTCGGAATATCTCCAAACCCATCTGTATAAGTAATTAATAAATAAGGCTTGTCCAGCTGAAGTCCTTCTTTAATCTCCACGGCTTCACCCTGTATTTTGGAAACGACATAACGTACATTCCCAGTTCTGCTTGCGTAAGCAATCATTGTGCAACCAACTCGATTTGCGAAATGATCTCTTTAACGTCCCCTATCAAGCGCCCTTCAATTTCTAAAACTGGAACTGTTAGTAACCCTGACTGAATAAGAAATTCTTTTTCATGTGGTTCATGATCGATATTGACCTCTTCGACTATAACTTTCGCTTTTTCCAGCTCTGATTTTACCCACATGCATTTTGGACATACCGTTTTTGTATATAATTTCATCGAATCTCTCTCCTTGTGGTAATTTTTCAAAATAAAAAGGCTATCTCTTCGAAAAGAGATAGCCTAAAAATGGAAACGTCCTAAGTGAATTGAAAAAGGGTACGTCCCCATTTCTCAATCCCCGAAGAAATGAATGATCTGTTTTACTAGGCAGGTCTCCTGGCTTAGCTTCACCCTTTGATTCCCTTCCCATGAAAACACAGTGGTATCGAATCATTGTCAGCATCACAGTTGCGGGGACAGCGTCGGAATTACACCGAACTTCCCTATTAAACTACATGTAGTAGTACCTAGTTAAAACAAACACAATATATAGTTTTAATTTACGAAGATAAGTGTAGCATAAATTCTAATATTATGTAAATGAGTAAATCTTCATTTGCTATACTAAAAATATGATAAAAAAAGACAGAGAATTAGTGGTGAAAAATATGTCCTTTTCCATCTTAGTTACGAGTGATATCCATGGACGACTCGATCGTTTTGAGAAATTAGTCAAGCAAATGAAATCCTTAAATGCTGATTTAGTAATTGATAACGGAGATTTTCTTGATGGTAGTCCAGCCACTTTTTATTATCAGCACATCCAAAAAAGCCAGCATCCAATGATTGAGCTAGCAAATCAAATCTATGATATTGCGATTTTAGGAAATCATGAATTTCATAACAGTCTTCTAGCTCTAGAAAAATTACGCTCTGATTGTCGTTTTCCTTGGATTAGCTGCAATATCAAAGACTTCGCTAAACCGTATTACGTGCAAAACATTAACGAAAAAAAGTTTGTCATTGTAGGTGCTACTACTCACTTTACACCTATGTGGGACGAGCATGGATATGTGAAGGAGCTAATATTTGAGGACGCTTTAAAAGCACTGCATTTCTGGGTAGATTATGTAAAAGAGCATGAAAAACCTGATTATCTCATCGTTTCCTATCATGGAGGCTTTTCCGAGGACCCTTCAACAGAGGCTGTATTCCAAGCGAGAACCGGTGAAAATCAAGCAAATGAAATTCTAGAAACGATTCAGGATATTGATTTACTTATCACTGGTCACCAGCATTTATATATAAATACAAGGCTGCAGAACACTTTGATTATTCAACCGACTTCTCACAGCAATGGTTTTTTCGAGGTTCAAATCGATTTTGAAGAGGGACATAGTCATGCAATCTTCCATCAACTAGAGGATAGTCAATTTTCTTATCCAGCAGAAGTTGAAGAATGGTTAGATCAAGAGCTCACATACATACAGGATGACTATTCATATAAGGGTTTATTGTCCTCCAGGCTTTCTAGCCATCCTTTTATACAGCTAACTCATGACATGCAGCTCAAAGCTACAAATGCCGAAATTTCTGTTTGTGATCTTTTGTATTTGGAGAAAGGTGGGTTCAAAGGTAGCATAACCAATCGGGTTTTACTTAAGAATTCTCCACGAGAGCATAAGTTACAGGTCATTTCACTTTCAGGGGCTGAAATAAAAGAATTAATGGAGTTAAGTGCCGCCGTTTTAGCACTCAATAAAGCTGGCGAAATTGATTTTAGTACAAATGTTTTCCCTGGTACCCAACAAGCCTATCAATATGATTTCTGGGGCGGAATTTCTTATGTATTTGATGTGAAGGAGCCAGTGGGGCAACGTGTACAGGAGATAGTTTTCGAGGGTAAGCCACTTGGAATGCATCAACATTATCAGGTAGTATTCAACAGCTATCGTTTAACCGGGGTTGATTTTCCTTTATTAAAAAATCGAGAAATCCTTTATGAAGCAACTCAAACAGTTCCTTTTTTATTTAAGGGCTATTTACAAGCTTGCTTCCCTAAAGCTGTTCCGAATCATGGACACTTTAAAGTACGGTACTAATTACTAAAGCCCTCCAAAAAATTTGGAGGGCTAGCTTTTTCTACTTTGTTAAATATTAGAAGCCGTATCCACCGCTACCACCGAAGTAGTAAGCACCAACAATAATTAGAAGAATGAATAGTACTACTAATAAAGCGAACCATGAACCGTTTTCACCAGTTCCGTAACCGAAATCACCGCCAACACTTTTACCCATTCTAAAACACCTCCTCATTTCGTCGAACTCAGTATCAATATATGCACCTTTGATATTGTGTTCTAGACGAATGTATTGGTGAGAATGCCTAGTTTGTAGTGGAAAACCCTATAGGCGTAGCTTTTACACAGGATTTTAAAAGGCTCAAATACATTTTTATTTTTATGATTTCCTTTTTAGGGTTTAACTAAAAATACCCATAAGCAAGTACAGAGCAGTTCCCCAAATAAAAAGAGCTGAGCATTTATTAAATAAAATAAAAATTTTGTTTGGAATGTGGAATTTTTTCAAAATTGCTCCTAAAGTTACTAAGCCCAAAAACCAAATCCAAGACACGACTACACAAGCCAATGTAAACAAGAATTGCTCTTGCCCACTGTACTTAATAGCACTGGTTCCTATTACACCAATTGTATCTAATAAGGCATGAGGGTTAAGCAATGAAACAGAAAGTGCAAAAAGGATTTGCTTTTTTAACGGCAGGGCTTCTTCACCTTCGACATTAGCAGCGGGAGAAGTCCAAGTCACCTTCCCCATATATAAAAGAAAAAGGATTCCTCCCACTAACAAAACAAGACGCAGCCATTCAAATTGCAAAACAATGAGCGATAGTCCCAAAATGGCAAGTACAATCAATACAGTATCGCAAATTGCAGCGGTAATTGTTGCAGGCAATGCTTTAACTATGCTGGGTTGGGTAACGCCCTGAGTAAATACGAAGATATTTTGCACCCCTAAAGGTAAAATAAGTCCAAATGCAAGTAAAATTCCATGTAACAAAGGTTCCATCTCTCTAACCCCTTTCCTCTCTATCATACATGTGCTATAAATAGAAAAAAGGTCCAATTGGATGGATTTTTACCCACCCAATTTCAAAGGAGATAACAAATGAACTGGCAACCAAATCGCTCCTTAGCAACCAGCTTATCAAATCAAATCGTTCAATGGATAACAGAACAAATACAAAGCGGTGAGTGGCCACTTGGAACTAAATTACCTCCCCAACGCCAGCTCGCACTATCTTTTGGTGTTAATCGCAGTACACTTCAAGAAGCAATTGACGAGCTGAAGGCTAATGGACTTCTATCTTCTAAGGCTGGCTCGGCTACTTATGTAGCGAATGATTCCTGGAATTTACTCGTGAAGCAAAAACAAACAAATTGGCAGCACTACATAGAAACTAGCATCCACAAAGCAAACTACCAAACCATTCAATTAATAAATGAATTTGAACAAGATGACACCGTAATACGATTAGGTACAGGTGAGCTAAGTCCTTCTCTATTGCCTACCGCTGAGCTACAGAACTCTCTTAGCGAGGTGAATTTGGATGGGAAGTCGATTGGCTATTCATCCCCCCAAGGAAGCCTTAGTTTGCGTCAGTCGATTTGCCAATACGTTAAAAGGCGTGGTATTGAGACAACACCTGAAAACATTTGTATTGTCTCAGGAGGGCTTCAAGCACTACAGCTAATTGCTCTTGGGTTACTCGAAACAGGATCATTCGTTTTTCAAAATCAATTCTCTTATTTAAATTCGATTCACACCTTTCAATCCTTTGGCATGAATCTCTATTCTTTAACTGACAGCCAATTTACTACCGAAGCAATCGAACGGATTCGTAAAAAGCGCCAAGCCATTTTATATACTATACCTAGTCTTCATAACCCAACTGGTGTAAGTATGACTTTAAAAGAGAAAAAAAGATTATATAATTTAAGCGAAGCACTTCAATTACCCATGATAGAAGATGATGTTTACTTTGAATTACTTTTTGATAATCCTACCCCAGCTATAAAATCCTTTGATCAGACAGGACAAGTCCTATACATTGGCAGCGTTTCAAAAACATTGAGTCCTGGGTTACGAATTGGTTGGGTGATTGCTTCTAAAGCAGTCATTAAACGATTAGCTGATATAAAAATGCAAATGGATTATGGCTCAAGTGCGATTTCACAGCAAATCGTCGAATACTGGCTACGTACAGGGAAATATGAAGAACATATTGGCCACTTAAAAGCTGAGCTTAAAAAGCGGGCAGCGTATACGGAGAAATTACTAAAACAGCATTTTAGTAATCTTGCTTCTTGGGAATCACCTAAGGGCGGATTTTATATTTGGTTAAAATTCCATAAGCCTCTTGTAACGACCGAGCTATTTATGCGCTTGCTCAAGAAAAAAGTACTTATTAACCCCGGCTATATTTATGCACCAAATGACGCTCATCATATCCGCCTCTCCTTTGCCTATAGCTCCGAGGCTGAGCTAAAACGGGGCATTGAAATACTTTATGCGGAAGTAAAACTGCTTTTAAAATGAAAAAATAGCATGGGAAATGTACACTCCCATGCTATTTCAATCACTAATTCACATATAGTTGCTGCTTTCTTTTTGTCTTATGGCTTAGTCTAGAATATAAATATAAATATAAATATAAATGGTATAACCTATTCTATTAGAAGGATAATCAAACCATCAGCCGTTCAAATTTCCGGCTGTTTCAATAGTATGTAAAAATCTTTTTATTTCTTTTGGGGAAGTTAAGATAATAATCTCTTTATTACTTGAAAATGATTCTAACTTTCTCAATATCTCAAGCCTTTTTGTTTTGGGAAAATTCCAGACCCACTTTAAGAATTCAAGATCTAGTCTTTCATCGCACCCTTCTCCCATATCAGGTCGCGTCTTATTTCGATACTGGAATCTCCTTTTAATGATGCGATACGCACAAAGTGTTCGAGGGAAATCTAGAAAAATAACAGTATCGGCTTTGTTTAAACGTATGTCCATTGTACCACCATAATTGCCATCAAAAATCCAATATTCATTTTCTACTAATTCACTTTGCACCATTTTTTGCTCTTCTCTAGAAGCCCCCACCCAGCCTGGTTTCCAGAACAACGCATCCAAATGAAAAACCTCAATCTTCAAGAGCTTCCCAAGCTTTCTTGCTAAAGTCGACTTACCAGCACCACCTGAACCGATTATTGCAATTCTTTTCATAGAAGCCCTCCTTACTTGAAATAATCTAAATCCGTTTACTCAGGACTTTCCGAGCAAGCTCAAGATTTCTTTTTAAATAATCCGGGACTTCAGGATGAGATAATATTTGATTAGTGCTCATCCAAATGACTCCATCAACCTCTTCAGTACTTTTTGCAAAGGCTTCACCAGTTTCATATTCACAAAGAAAAACTACATCTACTACATGCAGTCCTGTATCAGTCACAAAAGAAGTGCTATTTACATATTCAAGATTTTTTACCTTTATGCCCACCTCTTCAAATATTTCACGCTCAAGAGTTCTTTCTAAGATATCAGTTGAATCTCCTTCTTTTTCGACCTTTCCGCCTACCAAAGAAAGTGTTCCCCCTGCATGCTCTTCTTTCTTACTACGCTCAATTAATAGCCAATTTCCATCCCTATAAATTGCACCTTCAACATTTACGATAAACATTTAATGTCCCCCTTTATGAAATTTCATTAACTATAAGTAAGTCACTTTTTAATTAATATCCCCTAAATAAACAGGAAAGATTTTTCCCTCCATATGCTCAATAATGTACTTTCGCATAGTCTGAGGATATAGTCTAAAGTTTAATAGTTCTTTTAAAGGTAACCATTCCACTCCAATTTGTCCTTCATCTGGGACAATTCCATTACCGATATCATTGCTTTTTTCACTCAGACTACATAAAAACATATATTCAGTCTGATGAACCTTTGAATCAAATTCGAAATGCTCATGATTTTTCCCAATGTATTCTCTTAAAAAGAGTAGGTCACCTATTTCTACTTCTGCATTTATTTCTTCAATGCACTCTCTTTTTAATGTTTCATGAAGATTTTCACCATGCACCTGTCCACCACCTGGTAAGATATAATAGTAGCCATCTTTATCTTCTTTCTTAATAGCTAGCAGTTTATTATCCTGTACAATAATTGCTTTTGCTGAATTTCTTATGCTCATTTTTTACCTCCGTCTAGTTTTTTTCTCTATTTATCTCTTCAATAATTAATATCAGTTCTTTCAAATCATCAATGATAAAATCAGCATTCACCTGATTCTGGTTCCATTGCTTATCTTTTTTCCATACACTTACCATGCCTGCAGATTTTGAAGCCCTAACATCATTCTCTGGATGATCACCTACGAAAATAGTTTCGTGAGGTGCCACATTTATTTGGTTGAGTGCTTTTAGAAAAATTTCGGGATTTGGTTTTTTCATGCCTTCCCATTCTGAAATAAGAATTGTTTCAAAATAATGTTCTATCCCTAAAGCTTTTATGTTATCCATTTGAAACTGCCCTTTTCCATTTGTTATCATACCTAGCCTAATGGAATGAGCCTTTAAGCTTTCTAATATACTTATTAAATTTCCAAAGGGGATACAACAATGGTGGAACTCAGTTAAATAATCATGAAGTAACTTCTCCCAAGATACTTCGATTATTTCAAATTCATCAACCATCTGTCGGTACACTTTATCCTTCCAAACATATCCTCGGCAATCCAGCTCAATAAATCTTGATATGTATTTTTCTTTCGGAATATGACCAACCCATTGTATTAAACGTTCATATTGGTATTCTATAAATTTTTGTACAGAGGCATCTCTGTTTAATAGAGTGCCATCTAAATCAAAAACCACTGATTTAATCATGTAAAAGCTACCTCCCTTCTCCTTTGTAACAGTTGATGTACTAGGAATAGCCACCTATAATTGAGGAATTTTTCATTCCCCAATAGACTAGCTATGATCTTTGTTTACTCTCGCTTTGATTTCGTCCATTTTTTTATAGAAGCTATCTTCTAAATCAATATCCAGGTAGTTTGCGAACTTCAGTAAATATGCGATGCAATCCGAAAGCTCTTTACCGATATCCTCCTTATGAAGGTCTTTCGCTATTTTGAATGCCTCATTTTCATGCATTCCTTCATCATTTACTAGTTTGTATGTTTTATTGAAAATACCTCTAAACTCTTCAGCTACCTCACTGACCTCTGTAGTTAGGAGCATATAGTTATGTAAAATTGAATCCTTGGAATCTCTATAATTTTCATCTGAAATTTCCCAATTCATCTCTCGTTGAAAGCTACTTAAAAAAGCCTGTATATCCCTCACAATCATCACCCTAATCTCGTAAATTTTATAGATAATTTTAACATAAATATCCAGGAGGGAAACGATATTTGACGTGTCGTTTTTTAATGAACTTATTGCGTTATAGTCGATCGCGTGTTGGCGACGTGAAATCTCGTGAATTTTCCGTATGTAAGATATTTTTAGCGTTTACTCTTGGAATGAATACCACTTTTAAGATGGCTTCTGGGTGGGGAGGTTTTCATTTGGTGGATGAACTTCATTTTGCTTTATTTGTTTGATTTTTTTGACTTTCATTTGACTTATGACTTGTAGTAGCGTTGCTGTATCGTCGTAATACCGCTCACTTTGCTACCTTTGAGCGCGGTTTCTCTGCCGCATCGTCGCAATACCGCTCACTTTGCTACCTTCCTTTGCGGTTCCTCTGCCTAATCGTCGCAATACCACTCGCTTTGCTACCTTCCATTGCGGTTCCTCTGCCCCATCGGCGCAATACCACCCTCTTTGCTACCTTCCACCGCGTTTCCTCTGCCTCATCGGCGCAATCTCGCTCGCTTTGCTACCTTCCACCGCGTTCTCCCTTCTCTATCGTCGCAATACCACTCGCTTTGCTACCTTCCGCCGCTGTTCCCCTGCCTCGTCGTCGCAATACCGCTCGCTTTGCTACCTTCCGCCGCGGTTCCTCTGCCCCATCGGCGCAATACCACCCTCTTTGCTACCTTCCACCGCGTTTCCTCTGCCTCATCGGCGCAATCTCGCTCGCTTTGCTACCTTCCATTGCGGTTCCTCTGCCCCATCGTCGCAATCTCACCCTCTTTGCTACCTTCCACCGCGTTCTCCCTTCTCCATCGTCGCAATACCGCTCGCTTTGCTACAACCTTCGAGCTACTTCCTCGTCCAATCGTCGTAATCTCCCCCCACTTTACTACCTTCTGAAGTATTTCCCCCACCATCCTGTAGCAATACCACTCGTCACACCGCCTCTTCGTGATACCGAATCTCACAATCCTCGCCGAGCCCAAGCTATTTCGCCGCAATCCTGCCACAAATCCCCCCGCAATCTCCTCAAAATAAAATTAATTTAATATTGACAAAATTCAATTACTTGCATACAATATGTTTCAATAAAAGCATACAAATTCGTTGATGAGAAAGAGTAGTGTTTCGTCTTGTTCCCCAGAGAGCTGACATTTTGGTGAAAGTCAGTGTTCAAGTGTAGCATGAAAATCCTCTCTGAGAAGGTTAGCTGAAATCAGTAAGCGAGCCCGGGTGTCTACCGTTAAAAAGAACACGTATGATTGTACGTTGCTAAGTGCTATTGGACCGGCTTCAATAGAATTAGGGTGGTATCGCGGTTAACCCCGTCCCTTACTTGGGACGGGGTTTTTTGTATGCCTTTTATACAAAATGTATAGGAGGAATGACTTTTATGGGTAAAGAATCGCTGCAAGACCGAGAACAAAGAATTCGACAGTTTTGGGAAAAAGAGAAGATTTTTGAGAAGTCCATTCAAAACCGTAAAGAAAATACACCCTTTGTATTTTACGAGGGACCGCCGACTGCCAATGGCTTACCCCATGTTGGTCACGCTTTAGGGAGAACGGTTAAGGATGTGGTGGCCCGCTACAAAACCATGCAGGGTTATTTAGTTGAACGAAAAGCAGGCTGGGATACTCATGGCTTGCCTGTTGAATTAGGTGTTGAAAAACAGCTTGGCATTTCTGGCAAACAGGAAATCGAACGATATGGCATTTCCCACTTTATCGAAAAATGTAAGGGGAGTGTATTCACCTATGAAAAGATTTGGCGTTCCTTTACGGAGGAGCTCGCTTATTGGGTGGACCTTGACAATCCCTATCTCACACTAAGTAATGAGTATATCGAAAGTGTCTGGAATATTCTTAGCAAGGTTCATCAGGATCAATTGCTTTATAAGGGACACCGCGTTTCACCGTATTGCCCGAGCTGCCAAACTTCTTTAAGCTCGCATGAAGTTGCTCAAGGCTATAAAGACGTGAAGGATTTATCGGCCACAGTGAAATTCAAGCTCGTAGACGCAGATGAATTCTTCCTAGGATGGACGACAACACCTTGGACATTACCGGCAAATGTGGCGCTCGCTATGAATCCTAGCCTCACTTATGTAAAGGCTGAATTTCAGGGAGAAATCTATATCGTTGCAAAATCTCTTTTATCAACAGTTCTCGGCTCACAGGCAGCTGTGATCAGTGAACATAAGGGAACAGAATTTGAAGGATTCGCCTACCACCCTCCTTTCGACTATGTAACGGTTGAAAAAGGGCATTTCGTTGTCATGGCTGATTATGTTACTGAAACGAGTGGTACGGGAATTGTCCATATCGCACCTGCTTATGGGGAAGATGATTACAGGACTATTCAGCAAAATGGACTTTCCTTTGTAAATGTCGTAAACCAGCAAGGTCGATACACGAAGGAAGTTACAGAGCTAGCAGGGAAATTTGTGAAGGAGTGTGATGTAGAAATCATTAAATTATTAGCTACATCAAATTGCCTTTTCCATAAGGAGAAATACACACATAGCTACCCGCACTGCTGGCGATGTGATTCTCCTCTGCTCTACTACGCGACAGATAGCTGGTTTATCAAGATGTCATCACTAAAAAAACAATTGCTTGAAAATAACGAGACCGTAACCTGGTATCCCGCGCATATTAAAGATGGCCGTTTTGGCAATTTCCTTGAAAACGTTGTGGATTGGAATATTAGCCGTAATCGTTATTGGGGTACGCCATTAAACGTTTGGATTTGCAATTCCTGTAATCACGAATTTGTACCAGCTAGTATTGAAGAATTAAGAATGCGTGCAGCGAAGCCCCTTCCTGAAAGCCTTGAGCTTCACAAGCCTTATATCGATGATGTCACATGTACTTGTCCAAAATGTCATGACGAGATGCAGCGAACACCTGAAGTTATTGATGTCTGGTTCGACAGCGGCTCCATGCCATTCGCTCAGCATCATTATCCATTTAAGCAAGAAACTTTCCAAAAACAGTTTCCTGCTGATGTCGTTATTGAGGGAATCGATCAAACCAGAGGATTTTTCTATAGCTTGCTTGCTGTTTCAACTCTTTACACGGGTAAGGCGCCGTATAAAAATGTCTTATCCTTAGGTCATGTTTTAGATGAGCACGGGCAAAAAATGTCCAAAAGTAAAGGGAATGCATTAGACCCCCTTGAACTTATGCAAACCTTTGGTGCAGATGCTTTACGCTTTTCCTTATTGGTTGATAGCTCACCCTGGAATCCAAAACGCTTCTCCACGAAAATTGTGCAAGAAGCAAAATCCAAATTACTTGATACACTCGAAAATACATTCAATTTTTATGAGCTATACGCCTCAATAGATGGATTTACATTTGATTCACAACAAGCTGGTCAACCAACTCAGCTGGATGCATGGGTACTTTCAAGACTGCATAGTACAATCGATAAAGTCACTAGCTTTATGAATGATTATCAGCTAACACAGGCCAGTCGCGAAATTGCTAATTTAGTCGATGACGTTAGTAACTGGTATGTACGAAGAAGTAGGCAGCGCTTTTGGGCATCTGGCTTTTCGGAAGACAAACGTGCCGCTTTCAATACACTGCATAAGATTCTAAGTGAGGTCTGCAAATTATTAGCCCCCTTCACACCTTTTATTTCAGAGGATATCTACCAGCAGTTACATGGAGGTAGTGTTCATTTACAGGACTATCCAAAGGCGAAAGAAGTGCTGATTGATACTACCTTGGAAGAAGAGATGCAGTCGGTACTGAAAATTGTTGAGCTAGGTCGAAGTATAAGAAATGCCAAAAGTCTAAAAGTAAAACAGCCTCTTTATGAAATGGTTATTTGCTCAAACACCTCTTTAGTACAGTATCAAAATATCATTCAGGAAGAGCTAAATGTAAAGAATGTTCGCTGGGTAACTAATTTAGATGGGCTGGAGGAAGTTCACCTGAAGCTAAACTTTAAAACTGCAGGAGCTGCATTTGGGAAGCAAGTAAACGAAGTGAAAATGTCTGTTGAAAGCCTAACAGAGCTTGAAAAACAAAAGCTACTAGCTGATGGCCTACTAGAACTGAATGTAGCTGAACAATGTGTTGTACTAACTAAGGAGCATATTTTAACTGAATCCCAGTTAAAAGACGGGTATGAATTGGCTAAGGATGGATCGTTAAAGGTGCTGCTCTATACAGCATTGAATGAAGAGCTAATTGCCGAGGGGCATATCCGCGATTTTATCCGCTTTATCCAGGATAATCGTAAGAGACTAAATTACCCTATCGAGAAATATATTACGCTTCACATTGACTGCAGCCAGGAATGCGAGAATTTAATCAAAAAATTTGCCCCCCTGATCCGGGCAAATGTATTAGTTGAAGAAATCTTGTTCGATAAAGGAGTGAATACATCAACAGCGCTATCTTATAAGCTTTCTCACCATGAGCTTGAAATGATGTTGGATTTAACGAAGGTCTAAAAGCAAAACGCATTTTACGGTTATTAGGTAAAATGCGTTTTTTTATGTCATCATGAAATATTTACTTGAGATAGTTTAAGCGTTTGTGAACAAATTAAACATTAAAAGGTGGAATGAAAATGAAAAAATTTATTATAATTCCCGCTCTTTTAATGCTGCTGTTTATGTCTCCGTTATTAACATCTGCCAAATCAGGTTATTATCAGCCTGCAAAGGAATCTGATGAGGAGCTTGTGATGGACTTGTTTTTTTCACTATTATTGCCGACTGTACAAGACGAAGTTTGCAAATACTATTCAGATTCACTTATCGAGTGTCCTATGGTATATCCATATGAAATTAAAATATTAAAAATGGAAAGAACAAACCATTATAGGGGATATATCTTTTCAGTAACGATTGAAATTACTCCAGTTCTGGGTGCACACAACCCTGTAGGAAGAGATCAACTTACCTATAAGATTACGCCATCTGATGTTACCCTTGAACAATTTAAACACCAAAAGACCTTTGAGCTTCCTCCCCATTTGCAGGATTTAAAAAGGAAACAATAATACTGCACAGTCCCCTTTATGGGGATTTTTTATATCTAAAAGAAGTTTCGCTTAACTTATTATTTCTTTCTTCTCATCATTAAGAAAGCCCCAATAACTACTACCAATAAAACAATGATGATAACCGGAATGAATGTTGATGATTCTTCATTGCTCTCCGTTTCCTCTGCTACTGTTTCAGAAGCAGCTTGGTCACTATTTTGCTCTACTTCTTCAGTAGTATCCTGCTCTGATTGTTGAGTGTCGTTAGTTGCTTCTGTGGATGTTGCTGTTTCAGCGAGATTTACTGTAAAAGAGATTTCTTCTTCTATCAGGTGACCATCTGCTCCAATAATGCTTGAATTAACAACGTATTCCCCGTTTTCTAATGGAGCTGCTAGAGTTCCTGTCATGATTTCTTCATTTATAGAAATCGTTTCAATCGGAATTTCCTGCCCTTCACTATCACTTAACTTAAAGGAGCTGCTTTGTTCGATCTTGCCTTCAAAAGTTAAAGTAATTTCACTAAGCTCCTCAGTTACGACTTCCCCATTCTCTGGTGTTGAGCCAGCTAAGTGCGTATGTGCAAATGCATTTGTTGTGGATGCAAATATAAATAAAAACGCTGCAATGAATATTTTCTTCATGTTAAAAACCTCCATAAACCATATATTTTGAAAAATCCTTTAGACTTGTTTTCATGCTTATTGTAAATTCCCTGCTCTTTTTTTGAAATAGCTCACATGGGCTATTAGAAACAATGGCATTTTAGTTATACTTATAAGAGATATATTTATTAAGGAGAGAACCCACTTGTCTTATCGCCTTTTACAATTTCTTTGCGTGCTTTTGCCTACTTTGTTAATTGGTGGGTTTGAATATATTCGTCATGATTTCCTTCTACATTCACTATCAATGGAAACCGGAAATTTATATATCACGATTCTTACCTTTGTGCTCTCCCTGTTATTTTCAATCTGGATGTTCCGGACGATTAAAGCCATGAATGACAAACTTGCTAACGAACAATCCAAACGTGCCGTATATGAGGAACGGGAAAGACTGGCTCGAGAGCTTCACGATGGGATTGCTCAATCTATTTTCTTTATGAATATCAAGCTAAAAAAAGGGGATACAGAAGCTGCATCTCGTGCCCTTTCCACTATTGATAATCATGTACGCCAAGCAATTTTCAATTTGCGATCAGAGCCTGAAATTGATGATTCTCTAAATTCCAGGATAAATAAATGGCTAGCTGAATGGAGCTCGTTGACTGGTGTTGAGGTAGAGGAAGCTATACAAATTCCTCAAGGATTCTTTACCACCAAGGAGGAAATCCAAATCTTCGCCATTATTCAAGAAGCCTTTGCCAATATCCGAAAGCATGCAGATGCTTCAAAAGCGAAGGTAATTATTGAGGAGATGAAAGATGGATGGCAATTAAAGATTTCTGATGATGGTCGTGGCATTAATTTCTCTAAGAAATCCAACAAGCAATACGGTCTATCAATGATGGAAGAACGCACAAAGCAGCTTGGTGGAGTACTTGAAATTAGAAATAGACACCCATATGGGACGGAAATAATTGTAAAAAAGGAGTGATAATTATGGAGTGCTATCGTTTAATAATCGCGGACGACCATCCTCTAGCAAGGGAAGGAATTCGAAGTGTACTGGAAGCTGACGAATCATTTTCGATCGTAGGCGAAGCGACAGATGGACTGGAGGCCTATGAGCTATGTGGGGAGCTTCAGCCTGATTTACTTCTATTAGATATCAATATGCCTAGATTGAACGGACTTGAAGCAGTAAGGAAAATTCGCTTATCGTATCCTCAAATCCACGTTGTTATGTTAACGGTATCTGATGATGTAAAGGACTTATTTACAGCAATACAGTTTGGTGCACAGGGGTATCTATTAAAAAATATGGAGCCTGATGACTGGATTGAGTATCTTCATGCACTTCTAGGGAATCAAACAGAAATTTCACGAGAGATTGCCAGTCGATTATTGTATCGATTTCGCACGGGCAGTAGCTATGATGATGAACCCAGCCCTAATACTTTGACGCCGAGAGAGTGTGAGATTCTTTCAAAGGTAGCAAACGGGGACACGAACAAACAAATTGCACAAGCGTTTTTCATAGCCGAGAATACAGTGAAAAACCATATAAAAAATTTGCTCGAGAAACTTCAGCTTGATAACCGTGTTCAGCTTGCTGCGTATGCTGTGAGACATGGCTTGATCGCTGATTAAAAACAGAGCCAACCTATAGTTAATGTTGGCTCTACTAGTGATTCTATATTCGCTTTTTGCTAAAACAGTTAATGCCCTTTTATTTCCCTTTTAGCTCTCGGCGAAGCTTTACTTGTTCGTAAAGAAGTCTTTGTTCCTCTGTTTCTATTACAATCTGTGGAACCTCCCGAGGTTTTCCGCCTTCATCAACAGCCACCATTGTGACAAAGGATTCGGTTGTTAAAGTGCTTTCCCCGGTTTCTACTTGAAAAGCAGTAACTCTAACAAATACAGTAAGAGAAGTTTTACCTGTATAAACGACAGTTCCTTCCAATTCCAAAATATCGCCTACTCTAGCTGGAGATAGAAAATCCACAGAGTCGATGGATACCGTGACTGTATTGCCACCTGAATACTTCATAGACGTAATTGCCGCTACCTCATCTATATAAGCAAGTACTTTACCACCAAAAATAGTGCCATGGTGATTTGTATCTGGCGGTAAAATTAAATGTGCTTGGATTGTTCGCATAAATCCTCCCCGTTACCACTATCCTCTATAAAACCTGTTAATTCTTTTTTTACATTGATATATGCATAATGGATGATTTTGTGATCTTCTGGGTTTTCGTTTATTAAATCTTCCAGTAATTGATTTACGGAGCTAAATTGTTCAACTACTAATGAGCTCATAATATACTCTTTAAATTTTTCCTCATAATACCGAATTGCTTGGATTGACATGAATTTTAGCTCCTAGATTAGTTTACCAACGTTTTCCGAGAACTATCTCGTAGTAGTTTTGCTGCTTGAACCATTCTTTTTAGTGCCGCTATTGTTTCCGATTCCTGTCTAGTTTTCAGACCACAATCAGGGTTTACCCAAAACTGCTCCTTCGATAAGACTTCCAGACTTTCCTTTAAAATAGTTTCCATCTCTTCAACCTGAGGTATACGTGGACTGTGAATATCATAAACACCTAGACCTATTCCTAGCTCGTATGGATTTTCTTTTAGTGAGGCAATCAATTCTCCATGACTTCTTGATGTTTCCAATGAAATCACATCTGCATCAAGAGCTCGAATCGGATCTAAAAAATCGTTGAACTCGCAATAGCACATATGTGTATGAATCTGGGTTTCATTTTTCACACTGGATGTTGCCAGTTTAAACGCATTAACCGCCCACTCTAAATAAGTTGACCAATCTTCTCTTCGAAGTGGCAGGCCTTCACGCAGGGCTGGCTCATCTACCTGAATAATTTGAATGCCCGCTTGTTCCAAGGCCTCTACTTCTTTGCGTAGCGCTAGCGCAATTTGGTTAGCAACTGCTTCTCGAGGAATATCATTTCGAACAAATGACCAATTCAAAATCGTAACAGGTCCCGTTAACATCCCTTTTACATATTTAGACGTTAGGCTTTGAGCATCCACTACTTCCTTCACGGTCATTGCCTCTGACCACTCAACATCCCCATAAATAATTGGTGGCTTCACACAGCGTGACCCGTAGGAAACTACCCAGGCTTTTTCAGTAAAGGCGAATCCAGTTAGCTGCTCCCCAAAATACTCGACCATATCTGTTCTCTCAAATTCTCCATGGACTAATACATCTAGACCGATTTCTTCCTGAATAGCAATCCAACGCGCAGTTTCCTCTTTTATAAAGGCTGCATATTCCTCATTTGTAAGCTCATTTTTCCGCCAGGCTGCACGTGTTTTCTTTACTGCTGGTGATTGCGGAAAACTACCAATTGTCGTCGTTGGAAAATCAGGCAATCCTAATGCTGTTTTTTGAATTTCACGGCGTTCTTCAAAGCTTTCTAACCTTACGAAATCCTGATTTGAAATTGATTTAACTAAATCATTTACACGAGCATTGTTTCTAACCGGATGTGTAGCAAGGGCTCTAATGCATTCCATACTTTCTGATACAATCCCCTCTTTTGCCCAGTGCTGAGTGCTCAAGAAATGTGCGACATGAACGATTTCGTTTATCTTTTCATCGGCAAATGATAGGGCGTTAAGTAAAACGGAATCCAGCTTTCGCTCATTAGCCGTTGTAACAGGTACATGCTGCAAACTACAAGAACTACTAACCCATAAATCGTTAGCATTACTTAAATTAAGGATGGCTTGGACATCACTTGCCACTTCAGCTAAATTGGCAGACCAAATATCTCGACCATTTACTATACCGATATTTAATACTTTGTCTTTCGGGAAGCCTGATTTTCGAAGCGCCTCCAGGTTTTCTTTTTTTCCATGAACAAAGTCAAGACCAATCCCTGCAACAGGCAATTGAATAAGATTTTCATAGTTTGTCAACGCTTCAAAATAAGTTTGCAGCATTATGTTTGCCTCTGGGACTGCCTCTGTTAGTTGTTTATAGATTTCTTCTACTAACCGCGCTTCCTTAGATGACAGACTCTTCGTTAGTGAGGGCTCCTCTAGTTGAATCCACTCCGCTCCAGCGTCTACCAGCTCTTTTAAAACCTGAGCATAAAGAGGAATGAGAGCTAATATAAACGCTGCACGTGTTTTCTCATCATATCCCTTTGATAAATCAACAAAGGTATAGGGTCCAATTAAAGTCGGTTTTGTTAGAAGGCCTAGCTCTTCTTTTGCCTCTAAAAAGTAAGCTAACAATCTATTTTCGGTTACATATAAATGCTGGCCTTCATACTCAGGCACAATATAGTGATAATTGGTATTAAACCATTTAGTCATTTCACAAGCTACAGCCTGTTCTGTTCCTCTTGCCATTGCATAATAACAAGTGAGTGCAGATTCTTTTTCTAGCAAGTTATTATAGCGGTTTGGAATAATATTAAACATCATCGCTAGATCAAGCATACGATCGTAATAGGTAAAATCACCGATAGGTATTAAATCTAAGCCTAAAGCTTGCTGGCGCTGGATATGCTCCAAACGTATTGCTTTCATCTGCTGTTCAAATTGTTGCTCTGTTAGTTCTTTTTTCCAAAATCCTTCAACAATCCTTTTCCATTCACGGTTTTCACCTATATAAGGGTAACCAACTACTGTACTTACGACATTCATATATACGCCTCCTTTTTTCTACATAACCCAAAAGAAAAAAGCTATTTCTATGTTCAGAAATAGCTTCGGATTTATCTATGCATGACTAAAAAAGCGTAAAAGAAATTTACGATTATTTCGCACAGAACACCACCTATTTCCACGTAGGCATTGGGTGTGTACTAGAATTAGGCAGGTCTCCTGACTTATCATCAACGCTCCTCATGCCTTCCCGTTTTCACAGTGGCTAACAGATTCGCTCCGAATTACAGTTGCGGGACAGTGTTGGATTTGCACCAAGCTTCCCTTTTAAGCTTATTCTCATAAGCACCTATTCTTACACGTTATGTAATTGTTTTTCACTATATCATATATAGCTATTTTTATAAACTAAAATTTCAGAAATCTCACATTACAGATTTAACCTTATCCATTCCCACCTAAATAGATTGGTGTAATTTCACTTTCTACAACTTCACTGCCCTCATGTTTCACATAATATGCCCTTGCTTCTGGTCTTGAGCTAACTGTTTTTGTTAAAGCTTCATCGATAAAATGTAACGCTACTCCATCATCCACTCCATAGCCTGCTTTTATTTCATCGGCTAAGATTAATTGCTGATAGGATGGCCTGCGCTTATTTTCCCCATCGTAATGTGGGCAATTGCTCCCTTTTAACAATCCCAAGCAATCTATTTTATATAAAGGTCCATTCAATGGGTCTGTTAAGCCTTCCTCAAACCAACAAATTGAGCCTGCACTTAAACCAGCAAGAACGATTCCTTTTTCATATGCCCTTCTCAAAATATCATCTAAGCCCCATTCCTTCCATAGCACAAGCATATTTCTAGTGCTCCCGCCACCAACATAAATGATATCCTGTTCAAATACAAATTCTTCAAGCTTCTCAAAGTTTGCATCAAATAAAGATAAATGGTTTGTTTCACAATTTAAGCTATGAAATGCTCTGTAAAATCTCTCAATATAATTGTCCTGATCTCCTCCAGCCGTCGGAACAAAACAAACCTTTGGAATCTCTTTGTTTACCTGCTTCAAAATATACTCATCTAGGGCTAGATTGTCGGGTTCCATAGAGAAGCCTCCTCCGCCCATCGCTATGATTTGTCTCATAATTACCCTCCTTCCAAAAAAACGCCAATCGGTCTTTGTCCGATTAGCGTTACTATTATTTATTTAGATTAACTTGCCTGATAATCCTCTTTTAAGGGGATAAAATGTTTTCTTCTATATACGCTTAATACTATCCCAACGATAAACGCATTTAACACAGTCGGCATAATGCCATAGCTCATAAATGGCAAGGACATTGTGCTAACAGGGACTAACCCAAAATTCATGGCTACACTATAAAGGAATTGGGTAGCAAATAGCGTTACGCCTCCAATAGTGAGTAATTTTCCAAAAGGGTCTTTGATAGCCCTTGATATCAACCAAAACCTTATGAGAAATATTGATAATATAGCAAATAAAACTATTCCAGCTAAAAAACCATATGTTTGAATTATGTTTCCAAGGACAAGA
The DNA here is from genome assembly GCF_044795995.1 of Ureibacillus chungkukjangi. Lineage (NCBI taxonomy): Bacteria > Bacillati > Bacillota > Bacilli > Caryophanales > Caryophanaceae > Ureibacillus > Ureibacillus chungkukjangi. The sequence goes on from NZ_CP085009.1 coordinate 3,701,399, forward strand.
TTTGTATGCGGATCAGGGAGATTCATCAAATTTTCTGCTCCAAATAAACCTGCACTTTTCATGGCATTTTCTAAAGTTACATAGATATAGCCGCTTTCATCAGCATACTTGTTCGGGCTTATAAAACCCAATATTCTACTGATCTGATAATTGGCAAGACTACCATTTCTAAAAGCTATAATATGGTAAAATACTACTCCAATTACAATTAGAATAACTGCTCCCACTGTACATATTTTCTCTTTAAGAGAAAAACGACTTTTCAGGAATAAAACAGCCACAAAGACCGAATAGATAAAAATCATAGATAAACTCGGAATAAAAAGTAAAAAGTAAATTGAAAATACATATAGGGCTATACCTTTCCATAATTTAAAGGCTGAATTACTAAAAAAGGATGCCCAGGCCATTAATAAGAACGGGATTGCCACCCATGCCTGGACATCAATAATCCCTAAAGAAATTATTGACTCTCCGTTTATAATCTTATTCGCAAATTGAGAAATTGCAATTAACAGTCCTACCCCCACACCGTAAAACAAATAACCGTATCTCTTTAGTTTTCGATAATCAATAAACATGAACCCTATTGCTATACTAAAGCCAATGATTATAGAAATCGTTTTATTTTGTAACATGGTTGGTAAAGTGAAGTTTGTGATTTCCAAATACATTCCTTTATCCAGTGCCAGTATAGGTAAAAAACTGAGTAGTAGAGTAACACTTAACAAGATAACAAGCATCCAGTCTATTTTGGGTTTATGTAGCTTATTTAGAGATTTCCCAAGTGTTAATGGACTACCCATTTCTTTTACAGCCTTTTTCTCGGCTTCAACTTCACTATATCCTCTTTTTACCCAGGATTGTTTGGATTGTTGCATATGTTGGCTTAACTCACTTTTCACGTATTCCTTTGCTTCCTTAGAGTGCATTTGAGCTGATACCTTTTCCAGAAAGTAACTAATTTTCATTTGGCGTCACCTCATTGAATAATTGCTTTAAAGAATTTTCACGTCTTTTTGCAAGCTGTTGCTTTTGTAATACCTTCAGTCCTTTTTTAGTTAATGTATAATGCTTTTCACCCTCATCGGACCAGTAAGACTCCAACATTCCTTGCAACTCTTCTTCATGCAATGTTGTATAGATTGCACCTTCATTATTGAGAATGCTTTTAATCCCCCTAACATGCAGAAGCTGTGTTAATTCAAATCCAGTTTTCGATTGAGTCAATAAAGGAAATATAATCCCTGAAAGATCTATTTCTTCAATTTGTTGGTTTACTTTTTGACGATGTTCATCTGTAAATTTCACTTGACGAAATGTATGCGTGTTCATTGCTTTTTTCAACCCTTTTAATCGTTCTTCCATCTGGACCCCTCCAATCGTTCTTTTAATACCGACTTCCCTTTACGCAATCGAGATTTTATCGTATTTTGATTTACTTCGAGTACAGCTGCAATTTCTTTAATCGAGCATTCCTCGTAGTAAAATAAATAGATTACCTCACGATATTTAATAGGCAACTGCATGACAGCATAAGCAAGCTGTACATCCTCATCTTGCTGAATAATTGTTTGCTCGATACTATCGCTACTTTCATTGGCAATATAACTAAAATCATCTGCAGCCTTCACACTCCTGCTATACCAGCTTTTCAAGTAATCCTTGGAATGATTAATGGCGATTCTCCAAAGCCATGTTTTGATGGAGGATTTTCCTTTAAAGGAGTCTAATGATTTAAAACATTTCACAAATATTTCTTGCGTCAAATCCTCAGCAATTGTTTCATTATGAACATAAGAATAAACAAGCTGTTGAATTTCCTGACCATATGTACGCATTAGTTCATCAATCAATTCTTCGTGATTGACTGCTGTTACTAAAGGACTCATTATTTCTTCCACATACTCCCCTCCATTTCGACAATTAGACGAGGCTCATAAATATAAAGTTTTATAATTTGGGATAAATAAAAAAAGTTGGCTCCTCTAATTGTGGAGGCCCAACTTTCTACACTTAGATTCTACATCTTACTTCCGCCAAAACGTTGTACATTCTGCCTTATCGATGATGTTAAAGGCAATCATTTTCTCTAGCAGCTCGTAATTGACGGGCTCATTCCACTTAATGCGAAACAGACCCTTGGTAGCACTGTATCCGGCTTGAGCAATATCTTCTGCAAAGTGATCCATACCAAATTCCTCTGGTGAAACGCTTAAATGCTGCTTCGCTGTAGAAAAGCCAATGATATAGGTCCCATGGTCTGTAAACATAGGCTGATTCCACTTTATTTCTAGTTGTAAATTAGGAAATTCCTCAGTAATCCAGCCAAAAATCTCTTCCACCCGCGCGCGATGTTGTGGGTCATCAATTTTCTCCATAAACTCTATAGTTGCTTCTATATGAATCCCTCCCAAAATAAAACACCCTTTTGGACAATCATATCCAAAAGGGATGTAGCTGTGCAACTTAATAATCGTACATTTCTGTGTTTCCATATTTTCACGTTTTTGATTTTCCTCAGAATGGTGTTTGTCTTAAGTGAATACTCATTTTTACTTATTATCATAAACCCTAACCATATTTTTTCCCGTTTCCTTGGCCTCATACATTGCTTTATCTGCATACTTCATTAGTTCCGCAAAGGAGGTACCGTCTTTAGGGTAAAACGCTACACCTAGACTTGATGTTGTAGTAAATTCATAATTACTGATCGTCCAGGGATTCTGTAGAGCAGCAAGTATTCGCTCTGCAATAATTACCGCATCCTGCTCTTCCTTGATTTCACAAAGAAGAATAGTAAATTCATCTCCACCCTGTCTGGCAAATGTATCACTTTCTCGAAGACAAAATTGAACTCTTTTAGCAAACTGCTTTAACAATTCATCGCCAGCATCATGGCCTAACATATCATTTATTCCCTTAAAATCATCTATATCCATATATATAATGGCAAACTTCCGTTCATAACGGTTTGTCTCTTTTATAATTTGCATTAGCTTTTCTTGAAAAAGTCTACGATTCGGAATTCCTGTTAATGCATCATAGAAGGCCATATAATTTAATTTCTCTTCAAAAATCTTTCTCTCTGTAATATCTCTTCCGACAAATTGGATTCTGAGCACGTAATTACGCTCATCTAAAAGCTGCTTGATGTGCGCTTCAATCCATACCCAATGACCCTTTTTATGTTTCATTCGAAATTCTATAGAGTGATCCTCCATTTCCGTCACTCTTTTTTTATATTTACTTTTCATTTTTTCCATATCATCAGGATGCATTAATTCAATACCAGGATTACCTTCAATTTCTTTTGGAGAATAACCTAACACATGCTCATGTGAGGGAGAGGCATATAGTATAACACCCTTCGTGTCTACAACTCCTACTAAATCCGACATATTTTCGGCAATTAATCGATACTGCTCTTCACTTTGTTGAAGTGCTTCCTCAGCTTTTTTTCGACTGGTAATATCTCGAAATATCATTAAAAACGCAGGAGCCCCTTCATGATTGATAGTGATTTCCGTCACTTCAACGTCTAATATCTTCCCATCAAGGTTGACAATCTTCTCCTCAAAAGGAACAATTTCCACACCAATGTCTTTCATCGTTTCGATTCTTTCATTCGTTACGTCTAGAAATTGTAGGTAGGCAAAACGATTCACAGGTAAATCGATTAACTGATTTAATGACGAAGCACCCAGCAGCTTAATACAAGCTCGATTCGCATACCGGATTACTCCTTTAGAATGGATTATAATTGCCTCTGGTGTAAGTTCAACTAGGCGTCCATATCTTTCTTCACTTTCTCTTAACGACTCTTCTGCAAGCTTTCTTTCTGTAATATCATTTCGAATTGCTACATATTGATAAGGCCTTCCCTTGTCATTTAAGAAAGGAACTATAGTTGTTGCTACCCAATAATAACTGCCATCCTTGGCTCTATTTCGGATTTCATTTTTCCACGTTCCACCCGTGCCAATTGTTCTCCACATCTCTTAAAAAAATTCTTTTGAATGATAGCCAGAATTTAAAATCCTGTGATCTTGTCCAAGTAGTTCTTCTCTCGTGTATTGAGAAATCTCGCAAAATTTATCATTAACAAATTTGATAATCCCCCTTTGGTCGGTAATTGCTATAATGGAGGATTCATCTAAAGCTTTTTGAACATCAGCTAGTTCTTTAATGGATTCTTTCAATGCCCGTTCACTTCTATCCAATGCCAGTTCATTTCGCTTTCTATCTCGAGCAATTCCACTAGAAACGAGAACAAATATTATTGCAGACGATACAATGACATAAAAGTAGCCCTTTAAAAGTGTTAACGAAGCAAATAAATGTGTATCAACAAACTCCGTCTCTAACAATTGATCTGAAATAAAAATCCAAGCACTACCTAATACAGCATATAAAAGAGTTATTTTTAGAGGTACAGCATAATAATCTAATAGGAGTTTAAATATTTCTATTGCCGACCTACTATTATTCCTCTTGTTCATCTTTTTCTCTCCTTCGGCAACTCTCAGGTCTAGCGAATAGCTTATTACATGAGAATTTTCACATTCTTGCCTTTCAACAAGTTTGCCCTTTTCAAGTGTTGTCTATAATTTCTATTCGGTATTTGCTATTAACTTCTTCAGAAAAAGTTAATTACTTTGGAAATTACTCTCTTTTATGAGACTATCTTCTGTTAATAATTTGAAGTTATACAAACTATTTAGATATGATAGACTTTACCCATAAAAGCACAGGATGAAGATTAAAAGTAGAATAGAAAAAACCTTGATACAGCATTTAATGCGCTGTACCAAGGTTACTTTGAATTGTAACTGATTATATATTTTTAAAAAATTTAGTTAGATTTATTCACATGTTATAAGACAAAAAAGTCGGGTACTATGGAAGCTTGAAACCCGCATTCCTACGTTCGTTCTTGTCACATCTAAAAATAAAAGTCGGGAACCAACTTTTTTAACACGTGACAAAAAAGTCGGGTACTGAATATGTCGGAAGGTTTAGTGAACGAAGTAGATATTGTTTTGTAAAACAAATATAGAATATGGCGTATGCCATGATTAAGACAAAAGATGGAACTAACTGGCGCTATATTTGCAAAATAGCATGTAAAATCGAGTAGGAGGGAGTGATTAACTCCCGACCTCTCACACCACCGTACGTACGGTTCCGTATACGGCGGTTCAATTAAGATGAATAACGCAAAGTTTCGTAACGAACTTGCAGACTTTTCAGCCCTTGGCTTTCCCAATAGGAATTGCCGAGGGTTCTGTGTAATATGGGGCTATTAGAAATGCGCCAGTACCCTTTCCGGGTGTTTCCCCACTCGTATGCTTTTCCAAAAGGAACTTTCAATCGAGTAAGATTTCTGACTCTTGTTCGAGGTTTCTTCCAATTCTTCCATAGACACATCCTTAATCTTCTTTTAATCCAGCTATCTAGTGATTTGAATGTGGAACTTGTATCTGCTAATGCAAAATAACCACACCACCCCATTAGATACTGGTTTAACTTCTCGATTCTGTATTCCATGGAATATGGCATCTTTCTTGAGGTAATCTCTCGTATTTTCATCTTCATTCGGACTAGACTTGTTTTCGCAAGACGAACTTTTGGTTCTTTGTGATTCGTGAAACTAAAACCTAAGAACTTTCGGTTCCAAGGACGATCTACTGCTGATTTCTTTTGGTTTACTTTTAAACGAAGTTTTCCCTCAATAAATCTTTGTACACTCGCCATTACTCTTAACCCCGCACGTTCCGTTTTCACATAAATATTGCAATCATCTGCGTATCGAACGAATTTATGTCCACGTTCCTCCAACTCTTTATCAAGTTCATCTAGAACTACGTTTGAAAGTAGAGGACTTAAAGGTCCACCTTGTGGTGTTCCTTCTTCTGTACTTGAAACCACTCCATTTATCATGACACCGGCTTGGAGGTATTTACGAATAAGTTTTAATAAAGGTTTATCTGAAATTCGTTTCGTTAATGTTGCCATTAGTCGGTCATGATTAACCTTATCGAAGAATTTCTCTAAATCCATGTCAATTACCCATCGATAACCTTCCTTTAAATAACCCTTTGCTTTCCGAACGGCGTCATGGGCGCTCCGATTTGGACGGAATCCATAACTGTGGTCCGAAAATGTTTCGTCATATTCCTTCGATAAAATCTGCGAGATAGCTTGTTGAATCAAACGGTCTGTCACGGTTGGGATACCTAGTAAACGCACACCACCATCTGGTTTCGGGATTTCGACTCGACGTACTGGTTGCGGTTCATAGGTTCCATTCAAAATCTGCGATTTAATGGTTTCCCAATTTTCGAGCATGTGCTGTCGTAAGGTTTGTACGGGCATCATGTCTACTCCATGGCTTCCTTTATTCGCTTCAACTCGCTTTAGCGCTTGTATCATATTTTGCCGTTCAAGAATTTGATTCAACATCACCATTTCGTTCCTTTCCGTGATTAGCTTATCTTCTTATGCCCATCTGAACTCCACCCTCCGCAAATACCCTCGTGGGATTCACCACTACTTTCTAAGCGTGAGGTTTCTCTGTTTTCTGTGCTCATTCATTCTAGATGGAAAGCCAAGGGCTAATCTCTCTTAATTGTTCAGTCCTTCCGACTGGTTCTAGACCCAATCGTACTATGACCTCTGCTGACTTCTGATGATTCAGCTACTTGTCACCAAGTAGGTTATGAAGGGTACTTCATGTTTCCATCAGACCTCCCCGGGTAAGCACATGCACTTTCACACCATCTATCCGCCTCATTTACTAGGTATGACCTTCGACAGAAAGGACTTTGTTTTGTCTTGCAAACTCATCCAGTCGTAACTAGCCTTGTATGAGATTCGTGTTCCTCGGACCGGTGTTTTGCCTCCAGCTTCCTTCAGATTCCGCGTCGCCACGGACACCCTTGCTCTTGGCTAACCTCTACTTCTGTCTTCGGGGTTCGGGACTTACACCCTATAGTTCATGCGCATGCCGGGCGCACAAGAATAAAAGGTGGCTTGATAAGCCACCTTTTTTCCTTCCCTCGCGGGATATTATCTTCGTGAACTAACTTGATTTATTCATTTGCTTTACTCTTTAACTCTTAATAATCGTAAACTGTTTAGTGTTACGATCAATGTTGCTCCCATATCAGCAAATATGGCGATCCATAGCGTTAACCAACCAGGCATCACTAATACCAATGCTAGTAATTTAATCGCTAAAGAGAAAGTGATATTTTGCTTAATAATCATTAATGCCTTACGACTTAATTTGATCGTATAGGGTAATTTGCTTAAATCATCCGACATTAACGCAATATCGGCTGTTTCGAGTGCTGTATCTGTACCTGCACCACCCATTGCAACCCCAACGGAAGCCGCTGCAAGTGCTGGTGCATCGTTTACGCCATCCCCAACCATTGCGACACTTTGATGTTTTTCACGAAGTTTTTTAACAAAGTTTAATTTATCTTCTGGAAGTAAATCTGCTTGAATATCCGAAACACCGACTTGTTTTCCGATTGCTTTTGCGGTTCTCTCGTTGTCACCTGTCAGCATGACCGTTTCGATTCCAATATGGTTCAACTTATTAATGACTTCTTTTGATGTTTCTCTCATTTCATCTGCTACGGCAATCAATGAAAGTATTTCTTTCTCGGTTCCTAACACCATAACCGTTTTTCCTTCTGTTTGCATACGAGTAATATTTTCTTTGATGTTGCTTTCAATCGTTTTATGCAATTCTTCAAAAAGATTTGGACTTCCCACATAATACATTTGGTTATTTACTTTTGCTTTTACACCTTTGCCTGTAATCGATTGGAACTCTTCGACAGATACGCCATTCATATTCAATCCATTTTCTTCTGCTTTTCTGATAATGGCAGAAGCGAGTGGATGTTGCGATCCTTTTTCAATCGCTGCCGTTACGATCATTAATTCATCTTCATTTCCGCCATATGTTATAACATCTGTTACAGCAGGAATACCTTTTGTTAGTGTTCCAGTTTTATCAAACGCAATCGCTTTTAAGTGTCCTGCTTCTTCCAGATGGATGCCACCTTTAATTAACACGCCATTTTTTGCTGCATTTCCGATTGCAGTAACAACGGCAACTGGAGTTGAAACAACTAATGCACAAGGACAGCCAACGACTAATACTGCTAACCCTTGATAGATCCACTGGCTCCAATCTCCCCCGAATAATGGAGGTATGACTGCAATTAAAAACGCCAAAATCACGATAGCTGGTGTGTAGTATTTTGCAAATTTATCAACAAACGCTTGAGAAGGTGCTCGTTCTGCCTGTGCTTCTTCCACTAAATGAATGATTTTTGATAATGTTGTATCTTCTACTCGTTTTGTTACTTTAACTTCGAGCAATCCCTCTTCATTCAGTGTTCCAGCGAACACTTCATCATCAATTGTTTTGGTTACTGGGACACTTTCCCCCGTAATTGCTGCTTGATTTAATGTGGACGTTCCTTTGATAACGATTCCGTCCATCGCTAATTTTTGACCAGGTTTTACAATCATAATATCGTTAACTTGAATGTCGTCAACATGAATCATCATTTCTTCTTTTCCACGGCGAATTAATGCTTCTTTTGGAGCAATATCCATCAATGATTCAATGGATTGACGTGCCTTATCCATTGAATAACGCTCTAATGCTTCACTGATTGCAAATAGAATTACAACGGTTGCTCCTTCGCCCCATTCACCAATGATGGCAGCACCTATAATGGCAATCGTCATAAGTGTATTCATATCAAACTTTAGTCGGCTTAGATTTTTAAGCCCTTTAATGAAAAGTGAATAGCCACCAATTAAAATAGACGCTGCATAACCGATTGTCGGAAGAATATGTTCTTCTCCATATTGCTCCCCTAAAAACCAACTTATCACAAGCAATACCGCTGAAATATAGACTTTAATATTTTCTTTTTGCTTCCAGAATGGTTCTCGTTCTGCTTTTTGTTCTTTTTCATCCCGAATCTTTAAATTTTCAAATGCTCCCGCTTTTTCTAGCTCCTCAATCGTTGCATTGCCTTTTACATACACTTTAGATGCCCCAAAATTGACCTTTGCGTCCTCAACTCCTGGCAAATCTTTTACGTTATTTTCAAAAATGGCTGCACAATTTGTACAAGTAAACCCTTGAACACGATAGGTTTTCATTTCTTCTTCAGATAGTTTCACTTGTTTTTCAGACATTTAGTTTCACCTCTTTCTGATGTGCTAAAGCAATTACGATTAACTGTTTGACATGTTCATCATCCAGTGAATAAAACGCTAATTTTCCTTCTTTTCGATACTTTACAATCCCTTGCTTACTTAAAGTCCTTAAATGGTGAGAAGCCGTTGCAACAGAAGAACCAATAATATTGGCAACATCACACACACATAACTCATCATCTTGACATAAAGCATAGGAAATTTTTGCTCTATTTTCATCTGCAAGTGCTTTAAACAATTGGGCAACACTAGAAACATTTTCTTTTTCTAATTCCCCTTGTATTCGATTGACCTTTTCCTCGTCATAACAATAAACTTCACAAGAATCTTTCTTACTCATTAATATCCCTCCTCATTATTCAAATATTCATTTGAATATATTATAACCCTTTTCCATTATTATTCAAACATTTATTTGAATGAAAAAGAGAACTGGTAATCAGCTCTCTTTTGTTACTGCTCTATCATATAGTTGAATAGATATTCAGCATCGAAGCCAACACCCTGAATTAGTGCTGAACCACGACTGTATTGCCAAGGCAATCCTAAAAAGAATAGTCCCTTTACTGGTGTAACACCTCTTTCTTGAAATGGAAAACCATTTTGGTCAATTACGTTCGAGATGTCTATCCAGCTATAATCCGATTTAAATCCTGTTGACCATATGACATTCTCTACTTTAAGTTTAGTGCCATCTTCAAACTTAAACGCATCATTTTCCATTGAAGTAGTTCTAGGTTTTAACTTGATGGTGCCATTTTTCAAAAGTAATTTGAGTTCGAATCCAAAAATAGGATCTGATTGTTTTTTTACTAAACGACCGATGACGGAGTTAACATTTGCTCTATATAATCCAAGTTTATCAAGATACCAAAATACACTTTTGTTACCAATGTCCATAGGGATAAACCGCATTTTATGACCTACCGATAAGTAAACATCCCTCTCCTTCGATAGTTCAACAGCAATTTGGGCTCCCGAATTTCCGCCACCCACTACTAAAACGGAACCGTTTTTTAATTGTTTTGGGTTTTTATATTCAGAAGAATGCATTTGTAAAATATCTTCTGATAATGTTTTTGAAAACTGTGGAATCTGCGGATTTTGAAACGGACCTGTTGCAATCACCACATTCTGAGCTAGAAACTCGCCTTGATTGGTCATTATTTTAAACGTGTCGTCTAATTTGGTTAATCCATAGACAGCTGTGTTGTGTTTTACAGGTAGAGAAAATTTTGTTGTGTAAGTTGATAAATATTCTGCCATTTCATCTTTTGTTGGATAGATTTTTTCGATACCATCTAATTTAAACCCAGGTAATGAACTGTTGGAACGTGGTGTGAATAATGTCAAAGAGTCGTATCTTTCTTTCCATGACTCCCCTATTGATGCTGATTTATCTAGTAAGAGAAATGATAAATTACTCTTCTTTAAAAAATACCCCATTGAAAGACCAGCTTGCCCCGCTCCAATAATTACTACATCATACTTCATATTTTCATCTCACCTCTATTTTTCATTACTCAAATATTCATTTGAATGAATTATAACAAATCCTTTTCAATATTCAAACAATTATTTGAATGAAAAACTAATGAATAATGACTTTTCAACCACAAGTAAATCCCTAGTAAAAAGGGGAATCTTGTAAAAAACTAATTCTAAATTAGGAAAAATATGTTTTAATAAAGAAGATAGTCCAGAAAGGAGAATGTAAAACAAATGCCAAGTGAACATCAAGATATTATTGACTTACTAGCCGATAAACCTTATCTAAAAGATTTATTCCTTGAAGTAGGTGTGGATAGTCAGTTAACCCAATTATTACAGGAATTAATTAGCGTTACTGATGATAGTCGTCCCCTTAATGGACAAGTTATCTCGCGAAGTACAATTTTCGAGCGAACAGAGAGATTCATCCAATGCTCAAAAAAAGTAGATGAAGTGGACGATACAGATGATCAAGGACAACTTCGCCAACCAACACAATTTGTACCACCATTAACAAAGGGTCAATTAATAAAAGCAAAATTTTCAGCAGTTGGGAGTGAACTCGATAGAGAACATTTTGCTATCGTATGGGATGCTATTCCAAACAGAGATTCTATTCAGGTAATTCCAACTGAAAGCATGAAAAATAAAATAAAGGAAACTAAACATCGGTTCAATATTGGGAAAATCCGTCCTTTGTCATTGGCAACAGCGGTTTGCATGGAGCAAATAACATGTATAAGTCGTAAAAGGATTGTTAAAACTGAATTTACAAAGCAAAATATTCCTGTTTACCTCTCTTCAGATCAGGAAAAGAGAATCGAAGAAGGGATTCGCGTTATGTTGTTGAATGAGGAATCTTTGCTTGAACACCTAATTAAAAATAATTTAAAGTTTATTCCACAGTTTGATAACCCAGCACAACAGTTAACCCATTTGTTAAGACCGTTGGAGTCAAAGAGTTATGATAAGAAAGTATTAACTTATAGACTGTACAACGATTCAACGGAGTACAAAATCACTTGGGTAAAAACCTCTTTAAAAAAAGAACGTAGAATCAGGACCATTCAAAGCCTAGCCAATGTCATTGATACCGACACAAAAGATAGGATAACGGCAAGAAATGAAATTTACCAAAAAATGTTGGAAACAGTAATTTCATAAAATATCAGCTAAAATATATTGCATATTTTACCAAGATGAGTTATTCTATTATTAGTAAAAAACCTTCACGTCAAGGTAATCTTGACAAATAGCAATACTACATACCTTTAAGCTCGGTAAGCGAGCACAAAAAAAAGCCTCCTTTTTCAAAGGAGGCTTTGTTCATGTTCTAATTCAAAGTCATCTGGTTGAAAATCCAAATAATAGTTAAGTTCTTTCCCACAACATGGACATATTTTTCTATTCTCGTTATTAAGTTCAAATATCGTTTGCTTTGCAGCTGATTCGGAAAGCGCTTCTAATACACGGGTGATAGAACGGTTATCACATTGGCGATCCGAACAAAACAAAGAGATGTAATATTTCATATATAATCCTCCTCTATTTCCTTTTTCCCCTTACTATCTTTTTTATGCAGTTTTTCCTTTGAAATTCCTGTTTTTTGAGGAAAAGAAGAAGTAATTAACAATGATTTAATATGAAAATAAAAATGAGCTTAGAAAAAACTCTAAGCTCATTTTTATTTATTGTTAGCACTCTCGTATTGAGTTACTTTAAGCGAAATAAATCTTTTAACTTCATTTGAAACATTTGAACGAAGTCCTGCTTTTTTGTATATTTGCCATTCGATGATTGGTTCTCCCTCTTCTGTTAATTTTTCAATGCAGAATTCAACTCGTCTTTTTTGGAAGGCTACTAGGTCCTCTGAAACTTTATTGATAAAATTCATTGATTCTGGTAGTTTTTCCGACTTTTTCTCCAATACGGATAGTTTGTTAATTTTCTTCCCAAGTGATGTTGCAGTGATTCTTGTGGGTTTTTCAACATCAAAATCCCAATTTCGAACCGCTTGCTTTAATAATGCCAACAATTCCTCATCTCTTTTTTTCCAATCAACTCGGTGGTTAGGGGTCTGAATTTTGTTCTTGATTGGTGAAAAATCATTCAGCCAGTCTTGGTCATTACGATACAAAAAAGCATAAACATCGGGTACCAGTTTTCTGAGTTCCGTCTTAGATTTCTCGGGATACAATTCTTGAATTTCCAACCATTTTTCTTTTCTCAATTGTAATTGATTCTCTAAATCTTCAATCGAATTTTGAACGATTTTAGCTACAATTTTTGGAGCCTTCCACGGAACATTTAACTGCAATTTATCCGCGTATTTTTTAATTGTTGCACGGTCTGCTTGAAACTCCCTTGAAATCTCAGTAAGAGTTTTACCTTCATTGACTGCTTCGGTAAGCTTTTGTTTCCAAACGTGACCGTATTCTTTTATCGTACCGATTCGAAATTTATCTTCTTTATTTATATCGGGTCCTTTTCTTGAATAGACAAAGCCACAATTGCATTGAAAGGTTCCAACAGGCTTCCTTGTATCATAATCTATTGTAACTCCTATATCCTTTACTACACGCTTTCTATAATCCGAACACGCTACATTCAGACATAGCCATGGTCCTTTTCCAAAAGGATGATATTCATTTTTATCAAATAAATGATTTAAATCCGTATCAAGAAACGACATCACAAGCAAATGACGAATTGGATGAAAGGACTTACGATGCTTTTGGAATATCATCGTTAACCAATCAGCCTCAACAAATTCAACTGTCGATTGCAAAAGTTCCAAACACCTACTCGAAAATTTCGCTTTAAAACCACTATACAAGCGATCCCGTTTAACTCTCCCATTAGGCGTTGCATATTCGTTTTGTTTTAAGAGTTCCAAATATTTATCACGTAAAGAGTTATTGTCTTTTTGAAGATAGTTCGTCGTTAGCAGACTATAAGAAGATTGGGAAATTGCTTTTAATAATTGAATCTCTTCTTTTTTTAATTCGCCCATATTGTTCTTTCTTCTTTTTACCAAAGCCGTTGCAACAATGTATTCATGCTGATTAAAATCTCTCACGGAAACAATTGTTTCTTCTAATTCAACCTCGTGTGTTGGACAGAAAAATACTCCAGGACATTGATGAATTCGACGCCAATACGTTTCTCCATAGGTTTCCATATCATCTTTTATACAATGACTGCACACCCAAAAGTTCTCTTTCAATTTCACATTACTGGCTGCCATGCCAATTCGAGTATGAATCGTGCTTCCCTCATCATTCATCATCGCCTGTTTAATCTTTTTTGCTTGCTGGGGGAGCAGGAACGCCGCGTAATAAGGATACATCGTATAGTTGAGAATTAATTGTTCTGCATTCCAGTAATCTCCCGTATTCTTTAATAGTGCATTTAAATTCGCAGGTAAGTCCCATACTGACCGAACTGTTCGTTTTCCGAACAGTTCTTCAGTGGTTATCTTCGGACTTGTATTCCCCGCTCTCACGTGATATCTCGCCAGAACACTGTAAAGTAATTCATCAGGATATGGCGTCGGAAACCAAAGTACCATCTTCATCATCCTTCCATAAATCTTCACCTGGATTTTTGATTATTTGTTTTTCGACAAACAATTCATGAACAGACTTTTTATTTTGTCTTGCCTCTTTCATTAAGTGAACAAGATAACTTTGATTGATTTGCTTTTGCTCTTTCTTTTTCATCTGGATTTGATTCTTTTTGTCATCTTTTTCAATAAGAACCCTTAATGTCTCTTTCAATACCAATGATTTGTCGATATCTTCTCCTAGGTTCTTTAAAACCATCTTGACTGCACGCTCAACTGCTGTTGGATTAAAATCCATTGCTAACAATTGCAGTGTTACTTCTTCGAGAAGCGGTTGTTCTTTCTTTATTCGTTTTTGCTCCTGCAATTTCTTTTGAATGCGAATCCTATCCTGCATGCCGATGGAAGCCTTATACTTTTCCATCTCTTCATCCATGTCAATGGGACGAATATCTTCGTATTTTGCAATCTCGCTTGGAATCCCAGTTTTCAAAGCCTTTAACATTGGTTTTACTAATCTCAGACTTTCATTGGCAACTTGTGTTATCAATTGCTTCGTAATTTTTTCTTTACGTGTTGCAATAGCTCTAACTTGAGCCAACATGAAAAGCTTTACTGCAATGTCAAGAATGCCTTGGCTCTCCTCATAGATCAGTTCGTTTAATTCACTAGTAAGCGGGGTGTAATTAGCGGTCCATTGATATTCCCACATGCCATCAACAAACAATTCCCAACTTTCATCTTTCGGCATCTGATCCCACACCATATCGCCTTGACCACTTCCGCGTCTTGCTTGCCGAAATTCACTTTGCAACACAGAAACCGCTTTATTGGTACCCACCATAATCACAGGAACACCAATTGTATTGACAAGTGTTACAAAAAAATTAAGCATCTTATCAGACCCGCCACTTTTGCTAAGGTTAAGGTGTTGAATTTCATCGATGATGAGTAAACCAATCCCGTGAAGGCTTGCAAGGTGCGCCATACGTTGAAGCATTAAGTCGGTCGTATTTTTCTGCGAACCAAACTTGTTTAAATAGTTAGTCCCTAACAAGCGGTCGAGTTCCGAGAAAAAGCTAATACACAAGCCTTTCAATGAACCATCAAATGGGCAATCTAGTTTCATCCAACTGATCTGCGTAAAAATAAACGGTTTCCCATTATATTCACGGTGCTTGATGAGCTGGGGATAGAAAGACAGCACCCGTTCAATTGCGGTTGACTTTCCAATGCCAGATAGACCAATAATCGTAAACCCTGTTGAAGTTCTTCTTATCTCTGTTTGATAGTTTTTTAAAAATTTCCCTGCTTTGATCGCTTGATAACTTTCATGTACCCTCGTGACTTCTTCTTTTTGAAATGGATTACGATGCAAATACCCTTGACGAATAGCCCTTGAAATACGTTGCTCCAAATCCAGATGTTTTTCAAATGGCTGAAAATATTGAAATAGTCTTTGGATGCAGTGAAATCGATAATTTGGACTTAAAGTTCGTTCCGATTCATCAAATGGTGGGAAAACGGATATCTGCTCAATGACATCGTCCTCTGTAAAAACAGGAGGAAGTGCCTCGATTAATGGATTAGCGTTATAGTCTTGAATAATCTGTTCACTGTAAATTGCATCAACGATTGAATCATGCGAAAGTTGTTTTTCTTTAGTTGCCAATTCTTGCATTTCTCAACTTCTCCTTTTGTTTTTGGCGTAACTTTTCACTTAATGAAGATACTTGTTTAGGCGTCTCCAATACGTCTTCTGAAATAGCTTGTTTTTCGATTGGTTGTCCATCTGCTAGTAAAAAAGCCTCTCCTTTTCTTTTCTCAGATTTTTCCATCGTTCGATTATCCCGTATCCCTTTGACTTTCTGGTTGTTGCTGATTTCGATTTTTTCTTTGTTTAAATTTGCTTCTGCTTTTCGAACAATGTGTTCGATATCGCTTTCTAGGTCTGCCTTTTGTTGCCTTTCCTCATGCTCATGCTTTTGATAGTTTAATGATTGATATGCAAAGTAGTATTCGACTTCCTCCATTGTTTTGCTTTCGTACTTCTTATGGTGGTCAAGTAATGTTGCCACTTCATAACTTCTACCATCTTCGCTGGGTAGGTAAATGTGTGACATATCACGTGGGTCATAACATATCGGGATTCTCCAACTTTTTTCTCTTGCTTCCCCAAACCAGTTTTCTTTTAGTGCTGTTTCACTGCTGAACCTCATTTTCTTAAATTCAATACCTTTATACGTGACTCTGGCATTGGCGGTAGGAAGGAGATGAAGTTTTACAATATCTTCTGAATAGGAGCGAAGTTTGCCAGAACGATTCTTAATCCCCCAATTCCATAATTCTTTCGGGATAAGTGGAACTTCGTCTTCAATCATCATTTCATCCTCGTTATAGTTTTTTAAATAATGATGATTGTTGTGATAAAGCACACATCGAATAATGACACTTGTAAATTCCTCTAAGGTCAGCGTTGCATCTAACCGATAATCCCTTTCACCTCTGACCTTTACCTCTGTATCAACAACACCAGGAAGGAAAGGTTTGATACCTCGTGCATTTAGAATTCTAAAATGCTGTTCAACAATCCCTTTCCAGTCTGCTCGATACGGTGGCGTATTTTCTACTTTCATATTGAATGCAGAAATCAATCTTTCAACGTTATAACCTTCTAATTCGCCTCTGTCGGCAAGTAGCGTCTGCGGAAGGTAATGACAATCCCATTCTTCTTTCTGGATTTCAATCCCGTATTTTTTACAATAGGAAACTTTGTCACTGGCAGTATTAGCAAGTGCCATCATTGCTCCAAACCAAGAAGGACCTTCGAGCCCCACATATAGTCCAACGACCATTCGACTAAACACATCAATGACAACATAGATGATTGGGCGACCGATAATCCAGTTTCGATTAAATGAACTAACGATATAGACATCTGCAACGGTTGCATCAATTTGATATTTGGTTCCAGGTCCATATAAATCGCCAACTGATGTTCCCAATACGGCTCGATGCTCCAATTCATATTTACGGTTACCTTTTCTTTTCCGTTGTTTCTCTTCTGTGTTATACGTCTTGTCATACCAAAACTTAAATTGGCGAAGTGTTGGAAGTTTATCTTGCTCTTGGAGAATCGGCTTTTCAACTCCATTTTCGTATCGGCAATCGGCAACAAAAAATGTCTTCAACATTTGGTTGTAGGTAGTTGATAATGGATTTTGTTTAGCTGTATGATAGTATCTTTTTATGCTAACTTCGAAGATTCTTTTGATTTCATCAGAGATGATAATTCCATCTCCTATGATGGGTTCAAACCTTCTCTTTCTGCCGTTCTTCTTGTCTTTGAAAACTTTTTCTTTCCCCTTGCCACCAGAGTTTTTATAATCTGGCAACAATGCATTTTTCACTTTGCCTCTTTGCCAATATTGAACCAAATATTTATAAAGAAGGCGTTTCGTCTTTCCTTTGTTAACCATAGCGGCTTTAATTTTTTGCCCTCTTTCCGCGCTTTCATATATATCTGGTTCTTGCAACACCAATTGTTCGATGCATTCCCACCGTTCATCTCGTAATTGCTTATTTTTCTCGGAGATTTGATCTTCAATTTGATAGATAAAGCTATAAGGTTCGCCATCAACGAATGATAATAACTTTTCGGTAAACATTTGATTTAAATCTGTTACTTTTCTTTTAATTGGTAAAGCGTTTGTCTTCTCCACATTAATTGTGTAACAAATCACATTACCTTCATCAATCCATAAAATTCGTTCAATCTGTTTTTCGTTATTTGCATCTACAAAACTAATTATGTCGTTGATTACAAACATTGATTTCCTCCTTTTTTAAGAATCCAATTTAAAGACATCTTCTACCCATAGATGGGTAAAAATTTTTTGATTTATATCAACTTCCAATTCTTGATGTGCAATTAAATGCTTTAAAATTTCTAAGCCCGTCCCATTTTCTAGTTGATATCTTTGATCGAATTCAGTAACTAGTTCGATAATGGAAATGTTATATTTCCTTATAAAATTCTTCATTTGTTCTGCATAATTTCGAAGAATGGAATACGGCAAGTTTTCAATTTCAAAATAGGAAGAATGAAGCCATTCAACATTTTCAATCATGTTCTTTGGCAATTCTTTTTCTGTAATAATGCCCCAGTCGATGTTTTGTTGCTCCCAATAGGTCCGTTCAATTTCGAACTTTTCAATTGTTCGCTCATTTTCCAATTCCTTTGATGGTTTTACTGTTCGAGCAACATGTGTTGTATCGTTTGCGTTTGAAAGTGTAATCAAGAAATCGGTCGTCATCACAATTGGAATTTGCGATTTAGGATCTGTTGGATGCTTTATACCTTTATTATCAGCGATAAACAGTGTATCCTCACGTGTAAGCGGAAATTGTTCTCTTACATCAACAACAGAGGGATTCCATTCAAGGGTATAAAAGTAATCCCGTTCTAATTTAGACAGGAAATGATGAATTCGATTTGTTTTCCATCCTTTGCTTCTTGTCACTAATCCATTAGAGGGGAAATCTTGAATATTAATCCAAGGTTTATAATTTTCTCCTGACCCCTGACCCCGACCTTCTTTTTCCATTTCTGCAATCTTCTTTTCGGTTAATCCAGTTTTTCGCTTTGCCATAATCATCACTCCTACTTTAATCATGTCCCTTCCTATCATAGGTACAAAAGCTTATCCATACCTGCCATAAAATTTTCCAATTAAAATACAGCAAAAAAATTGTAAAAAGAAAAAAATAAATGTTTTTATTTACTTTTTTCCAAGTAAAATATTTTTTTATTCAATTTGTTGTAAATCATAATCTACATCTATATATATATTCAGAACATAAAATGTAAATTACAACTTACCAAAAATAATTTTTCCCTAAAGAAGGGCAACAAAAAGGACTTGGATTTATTGTTCCAAGTCCTTTTTTATTGAGAGAAATTGATTAACAGTATGTATATTATGTCGAAAAACTTCTTTATTTTCATTTGCACAGTATTTTATTATATTGGTAAAAAGCGATTTGATATCTTTTATTAATACTTCATCTAATACATCAACATTAACACCTAATGGGAGTGGCTGATCCTGGGTTGCAAGTATTAACAAATCTCTCCATGAATTTGCTGATGTGAGTTTTCCTTCAACAATTGCTTTAATACCACCATTCACTGATAGATCGTTTAATGTTAATAAATATGCTTCAAGATAACGAATTGATATTTTTTCGGTCTTGTTATTAAGAAAATTATCTACTTGTTTTTTCAATTCAGAGGGTTTTGTATCGATTCCAAATTTGTATTTGAGCTTGTTTCTCAGTTTTAAAATAAATTCATTGTATTGTTCGTCGCCCAATGATTTAATAGTTATCCTAACTTTTTCAATATACAAATTACATACCCCCTGACGATATTATTCTTTCTATTTTCTATAAATGTTTTTAAATCTCCTTTAATAATTTTCAATTAGCAAAGGCACAGTAAAAATAACTTTTTATGAGTTATGGATTTAAGAATTTCCAAAAATTGTATTGTCCTCTTTTGTTGAATGGGTTATGTTAATGTCAAAGGGAGGTATTATATGGAACTAAATAATCATATCTGGGAATGGTCATTGCAACTTCCCAAATGGCAAAACGATTTAATTAGAAGACTATATCAAAAATCTGTACTTGATTCTGAGGAATTAAAAGAAGTGATAGATAATATCCTTTATGAAAACGGTTTTACTGATAAAAATTTCAATATTACTCCTTTAGAGGAAAGTCATATTCCTAATAAAAATCCTAAAGATGTAGTTAAGATCACATCTTTAAAAAATCTTCAACATATTGCAGCCATCGACTCAGAATATGGGATTCAATTCTCACCAGATGGATTAACTGTTATCTATGGTGAAAACTCGGCTGGTAAATCCAGTTATGCAAAGGTTTTAAAGCAGGCTTGTCGGGCGGTTGATGAAAAAACAAAAATCTATCCAAATATCTATAAATCAGGGACAGCAACCAGCACAGCGGATATTTATACGCAACAAAATGGTTCAGAAAACATAATTAAGAGAATTGTAAATACCGCGCCAGAATCACAGCTAACATCCATTAGTATTTTTGATACTGATTGTGCGAGGGTTTATGCACAATCTGAAAATGAAGTTGTATTTATTCCAACTGAATTTAAAATTTTCGATGTACTTGCTACGCTTCAAACAGAAATAAGACACAGACTATTACTGTCAAAAGAAGCTCTTTTAAAAACAATGCCGACTTTTAACGAATTAACTAGTTCTTCTAAGGTGGAAAATTTTATAAATTCCATTACATACCAGACTAAAGATAAAGATGTACGAGGTAATTGTATTTTTACCAAGGAAGATCAGACTAGGCTAGAACAAATTTCAAGCGATTTAAAAGTGCTAAGCCATTCAAATCCGCTTAAAGTAGCTCAGGAACTTCAAAGAAATATAAGCGATATTACAAATTTGAAAAATACCCTACAAAATATAAATCAAGAATTATCTAATGGGAAAGTTAAAGATTTCATCTTTTTAAATCAGCGATATCTTGATTCAAAAGCAACCTTAGAAGCGTTAACTCATGAAGCTTTCGAAGAACAACCGTTAAATGAAGTTGGTAGCAATCCATGGAAAAAACTTTGGCAAACGGCAAAACAGTATCATGAAATTGCATATCCTCAACATGCATTTCCTAACGTAGAAAATGATGCAAAATGTTTATTATGCCAACAAGACTTAAAAGAAGATGCTCGAATACGCTTAACGCGTTTTGAAGAATTTATGAATGACAGCATTAGCCAAGAAACACGTCAACTGCATGAGGAAAGGCGACAATTACTTTCTAAATTCAAACTCCTTCCTTTTACTAAAGTAACCGACTCCTCTGTTCGTACTTATCTATATATTGATTCACCTGAATTAGATATGAAAATTGAATTGTTTATACAATCTGCTGTGAAAATCGTTGCTCAATTGCAAAGCGTGGAGAATGATATTCGAATTGAATTGGAAGATGTTCCATTATTAGAATCATTCCCAATAAAAGAACTTGATGATTGGTTGCAAGTAAAATGTATTGAATTGGAACACTTAAAATCACTAGTTCAACAGGACAATTCTGCTGAATTAAAAGCAGAACAGTACGAGTTAATTTCAAAGGAACAAGTCTTCAAAAGGATTGAAGATGTTTATAATTTAATAAAAACTCTTCAGCAAGTTGACAAGTTTGATAAAGCTATAAAATCATTGGATACAACAAAGCTAACAAGAAAATATAATGAATTATCTAACTCATTGTTGACCGATAAATTTAAGGAGGAAATTGAAAATGAATTAAAGCAACTTAGAAGAGAGCACATTCTATTTAAGCTTAATAGTAGGGGAGTTAAAGGGAAAACCACATTAAAACTTTCATTGGAATCTAGTACAAAAATAAATATAAATGAAATACTTAGTGAAGGAGAACAAAAAGTTTTATCATTAGCATTTTTCCTTGCTGAAATTTCATCTATGCATTCAAATGGAGGAATTATTCTCGATGATCCCGTTTCATCTTTAGATCACAGTAGGAGAGATTATGTAGCTAAGCGGCTAATTGTAGAAGCAAAAAGACGTCAAGTAATCATTTTTACGCATGATATTGTATTTCTTCATACACTTCAAAAATATGCTAAGTTATATGAAGTAAATGCATCCTATTGTTCAATCAGAAGACATGGACAAAGAGCAGGTATTGCAAAACCAGAAATGCCTTGGATAACCCTATCAACAAGTAAAAGAATAGGGTACTTAAAAAATGAATTGCCAAAATTAAAGAAGCAAGAAAGTCAATTAGATCCTGATATCTACTATCGGAATGCTAAAACATGGTACATGCTATTAAGAGAATCATGGGAAAGAGCAGTAGAGGAATTACTATTAAATGGCGTTGTTGAACGTTTTGATTCAGCCGTACAAACGCAAAGACTTAATAAAATTAAATTCACGGATGAAATAGTTCAACTCGTTAATGAAGGAATGACAAAATCATCTACTTATGTACATGATGAATCGCACGCAATCGGTCGAATAATTCCGAGTAATGATGAAATGATTGAAGATCTGAACAATCTGGAGTATTTCAGCAAACTGTTCAAATAATAATTTAGAAAACAATTTTAAAAAAGCATGGCAAATGCCATGCTTTTTTGTTTTAGTGGTTCCCAACTTTTTTGTTCGGTACCCGACTTTTTTGTCCAGTTCCCAACTTTTTTGTCCAGTTCCCGACTTTTTTGTCATTCAACATCACACTATAGCTCTCAAGACACCCTTATTCCACAGTAACAGATTTGGCCAAATTCCTTGGCTTATCAACGTCACAGCGACGGTGTAATGCTGCGTAGTAGCTGATTAGTTGTAGTGGTACTACAGAAACTAGTGGTGTTAGTAATTGGTGAACCTTCGGAATGACGAAGCGGTCGCCTTCTTCCTCGATGCCCTCCATTGAGATAATGCATGCGTTTGCTCCGCGTGCTACTACTTCTTTTACGTTCCCACGGATATTCAATGATACTTGCTCTTGTGTTGCTAAAGCGAATACTGGTGTTCCCTCTTCGATTAGAGCGATTGTACCGTGCTTTAACTCCCCACCAGCAAATCCTTCTGCTTGGATGTAGGAAATTTCTTTTAGTTTTAATGCACCCTCTGAACTTACATAGAAGTCTAGGTTACGTCCGATGAAGAACGCATTGCGTGCGATTTTTAAATAGTCTTCAGCAATTTGCTCTAGCTCTTCCTTCGAGTCAACCATTGTCTGAATACCGTTAGCAGCGATTGCTAATTCTTGTTTTAAGTCAAAGTCTAGATCTTTCCCTTTCGCTTTACCTGCAACATAAGCAGCAATCGACAGTACAGCAACTTGTGCCACATACGCTTTAGTAGAGGCTACAGCAATTTCAGGACCTGCGTGTAGTAACAATGTATAGTCTGATTCACGAGAAAGTGTAGAACCAGGAACATTAGTTACTGTTAATGCTGGGTAGCCCATCTCTTCCTTTACCTTCACAAGTACTTGACGACTATCTGCTGTCTCACCTGATTGTGAAATAAAGATGAATAAAGGCTTTTCAGATAGAAGTGGCATATTATAGCCAAATTCACTTGAAATGTGAACTTCTACAGGGATACCTGCAATTTTTTCGAAATATTGTTTTCCGATCAAGCCTGCATGGTAACTAGTTCCAGCAGCAATAATATATAAACGATCCGCTTGGTTAATCGCCTCTAAAATATTGTCATCGATTGTTAAATCTTCATCATTATTGCTATATGCTTGAATAATTTTACGAACAACAGCTGGCTGCTCATCCATTTCCTTCAACATATAGTGAGGGTAAGTTCCCTTTTCGATGTCGCTAGCATCTAGCTCTGCTTTATATGGCTTGCGCTCAACAGGTGTTCCATCTAAAGTTGAAATTTCAACTTTGTCACGGTGCACTAATACAACCTCTTTGTCGCGTAGCTCTACGAATTGGTCTGTTACCTGTAGCATTGCCATTGCATCAGAAGCAACAACATTAAAGCCATCTCCTACACCTACTAGTAATGGAGATTTATTTTTTGCTACGTAAATTGTCTCTTCATCTTCTTGGTCTAGTAACGCAAGAGCATATGAACCGTGTAATAAAGATAATGTTTTACGGAATGCTTCAACTGTTGATAATCCTTCTTTTGCAAATAAATCAACTAGCTGCACAATTACTTCTGTATCAGTATCTGATTGCATCTGAATACCTTTTAGGTAGGCTTTTTGCAATAGGTGATAGTTTTCGATTACCCCGTTATGCACTAAAGTATAACGACCTGTAGTACTTTGATGAGGGTGAGCGTTTAGTTGGTTTGGTACACCGTGAGTTGCCCAACGTGTATGACCAATTCCGATTGTTGCAGCTACATCATCGTTTACCGCTGTACGTAAATCTGCAATACGACCTTTTTCCTTGAACACTGTTACCCCTTCGTCATTACGAACAGCAATACCAGCTGAGTCATATCCGCGGTATTCTAATTTCTCTAATCCTTTTAGTAAAATTTCCTTTGCATCAAGTTCACCATTATATCCTACGATTCCACACATAATCTAAAATCCTCCGTTAAAAGCAATACCAAAAAGTCAATGTTAAAGAAATGAGCTTCAAATACAGTGCAAGAATTCTGTCTAATTCAACAACACCTGTTTAGCTCTAAATTTTGATATTGTTTCTTTGTTTTATTTGCCTTTTCGTTTTTCTGTCCATAGAATCACTTCTACGTTTTAAAACGAAACTATCGACCGGGCATTCGATCGGGAGGTATCCGCCGAAAATTCGATAATCCTCCACCTCGTCAACTAAGGATTAAAATTCCGTCCGATTTCCTTAGCTCAGGCGCTATAATTGTTTTCCGTTTTACTTGTATCGCGCTTATTCTTCCCTCCTAGTGATGCGCTAGCTTGAAAATTTGAAGGAAATTGGAATATTCTTCAAAATATTTTTTTCAAGCACCTTCATCATACAGAATATGCTTCTAATCGTCAATCATCCACGCATATTTCCTAATTTCAGATATTTTATTCGTTTTTATTGTTTGCCTAAAGCTCCTCATTCCAACGATAAACTAGGCTTACAGATAGTCCGAAAAAAATTCCACTAGAGGTTCGAGCGGGCCTCTAGTGGATAGTTAAAAAAGAAAATTGATTTATTTTAACTATAGCTCTTTTTCTTTTAGTAAATTTACGATTTCACGATTGAATGCTGGTAAGTCCTTAGGTGTACGGCTTGAAACTAGTTGTTTTTGACATACAAAAACTTCTTCATCATGGAACTTTGCCCCAGCATTTTCTAGGTCTACTTGAATTGATTTATATCCAGTAATATCGCGGCCTTCTAATGATCTAGCCGTAATTAATAGCTGAGGTCCATGACAAATTGCAAATACTGGCTTCATATCACTCATAAATTTCTTCGCAAATGCTACCACACGATCATCGTCTCTTAGTAGGTCTGGTGAGAAACCTCCTGGAATGAATAACGCATCAAAATCATCAGGATTTACATCATCAATCCCATAATCGATTTCAACTCGAACCTCACCTTGTTTACCGCGAACCGCTTTATTTCCCTCTTTATCAATCGTTACTATGGTATGACCAGCCTCTTGTAATGCTTCCTTTGGACTTGTAAATTCAATATCCTCAAATAGATCTGTAATTAATGTGGCTACTTTTGCCATTGATATCACTCCTTTCAGACTTACTATTTCCCTTTTATTCGACAAATAAACAAAGAATGAAGGAAGTAAAAACTAAAAAACCAGTAAACAAACTCCTTTTGAAGAGTTCGTTTACCGGCATTGTTTTTCGGTTAATCAGCTAGTCCTAATTCTTGACGTACAACGTCTGAAATTCTGTTTACATAGCTTTCACATTCTTCTTCAGTAGAAGCTTCCACCATTACACGAACAAGTGGTTCTGTACCAGATGGTCGTACTAATACTCGACCATTTCCAGCCATCGCTGCTTCAACTTCCGCAATTGTCTTTGCTACTTTTTCATTTTGTGTAACAGCATGCTTGTCTACCACACGTACGTTAACTAGTTTTTGTGGGAATACTGTCATTTCAGCTGCAAGCTCTGATAAGCGCTTATCTGTTGCTTTCATGATATTCACAAGCTGAATAGCAGTTAGTAAGCCGTCACCAGTTGTATTGAAATCTAAGAATACGATATGCCCTGATTGCTCTCCACCAAGGTTATACTCATTAGCACGCATTTCTTCTACAACATACCGATCTCCAACGGCAGTTTTCACACTCGTCATCCCGTTTTCCTCAATTGCCTTATAAAAGCCTAAGTTACTCATAACAGTTGATACAACTGTATTTTTCTTTAAGCGACCTTTACTGTTTAAGTATTTTCCGATAATGAACATGATTTGGTCACCATCGACAATTTGTCCTTTTTCGTCAACTGCAATCAGTCTATCACCATCTCCGTCAAACGCTAAACCGACATCTGCTCCACGCTCTAAAACGAGGGCCGCAAGTTTTTCCGGATGAGTTGACCCTACGCCATCATTAATATTTAAACCATTAGGCGATGAGCCCATTGATGAAATATCAGCTTCTAAATCTGCAAATAGATGTGTAGCTAGCTGAGATGTTGCACCATGAGCACAGTCTAAAGCCACATGTATTCCTAAGAAGTCTTCTTCTACTGTTTGTTTTAAGTATGAAAGATATTTTTGTCCGCCTTCGAAGTAGTCACTTACTGCTCCTAATTCGCCTCCGACTGGGCGTGGTAATGTATCGTTATCTTGCTCGATCAAATTTTCTATCTCTGCTTCTTGTGCATCAGTTAATTTAAACCCATCTGGACCAAAAAATTTGATACCATTATCTGCTACTGGGTTATGAGAAGCGGAAATCATAACGCCTGCATCTGCATTCATTACACGTGTAAGATACGCTACACCTGGAGTACTGATTACACCTAATCGCATCACTTCTACTCCGATTGAAAGTAGGCCTGCAACTAATGCTCCCTCTAGCATATGTCCAGAAACCCTTGTATCTCGTCCAATAATAACCTTTGGGCGTTCTGTTGCATGCTTAGTAAGTACGTATCCACCAACACGACCTAGTTTAAACGCTAGTTCAGGTGTTAACTCTGAATTGGCTACACCACGTACGCCATCAGTTCCGAAATATTTTCCCATTACTTATTCTCTCCTTCAATGCTAGACATTCCATGTTTCACATACAAAATCTTATGCTTTTATAAATAATCTTAAGAATTTGCTATTCTGTATTGTTGTCTTCGTCAGCAGGTGTTTCATCTTCTGGAGTTGTTTCTCCAGCATTTGTTTCTTCTTCTACTTCTACTTCCTCTGGTTCTGTTCGTCCAGGTTCAGGGTCTTGTCCCTGAGCTGTCTCATCTTCCGTTTCAGTTTCAGTTTCTGCCTTTGTAACGTTAGCTTGTACCTCAATTGAATTTTTTGAGAGCTTTGCTACTCCGTTAGGTAACGGCACTTTCACTTCATAAACACCAGATTCTTGAATTTCTGATATGTCAAATTCTACTTCTAATCTTGTGATAGGGTCAATAATTGATTTTGGACCAAACAATTCAATGACTTTAGTCTGAGAGCTAGCACTATTGATTGTAACTCCATCCATCGGAGTGCCCGTTTGCTTTATAGTTAGAGGTACTTTTCGACTATACTGTTTTACCTCAACATTTACTTTAACAACCTCAGGGTCAATAGTAACATCGAGTTTATTCAAGTTACTATCAAGCACCCTCACATTTGCTTCTTGATCAAAGGACTCTGTAATTCCTTCATCACTATTGACCGTTGCTTTTACATAGCTAATGCTTTCAACTACACTTTTAGCACCTGTTACAAAAACGGTACTTGGATCAGCTGACATGCCAATTAACTCATAACCATCAGCTATTAAACGATTATTCATTTCTGGCTCTATTTTTACTTCTTCTGTAACTTTTTCTTCAATTACAATATCAATCACCTTTGGGTCAATGGTCACTTCCAGCTTAGGTGAAAAGTTTTCATGTTGAATTGTAACTCGGTGTTCACCAATTACCAATGAATTTAGGTCAACGAACACTTTAAAGTCTTTTGACAACTTTGTTTGTAGTACTATTGGCATTGGACCTTCGATGGTCACGTCAACGGTTTCTGGCAACCCGGAAACTATTAAATTTTCGGTGTCATAGTATACCTCTAGAGGTACATCTGTAATAATATCTAGCTGTGCATTTGACGGGGAGGTTTGCCCATCATCTAATTGCGCCTTCGCATAAAAGAAGAGTAGTAGGGCTAAGATGAGGGCAGTTACACGTAAAGCCCAATAACTATCAAATAGTTTATCCATTTCTTTTCCCCCTCCAAGTCCACTTAGAGGCAAAATCTGAATCTTGTTCAGGTCCAAACCACAATTTTCTTAAATGTGTTTCGAATTCCTCTATTGAAAGATTTCGATATAAATTACCATTTCGAGTTAAGCTAATAGCACCAGTTTCTTCAGACACTACAATTGTAATGGCATCGGTTACCTCACTTAGCCCCACTGCAGCTCTGTGACGTGTTCCTAGTTCTTTTGAAATAAAGGTACTTTCCGATAATGGTAAATAACAAGCAGCCGAAATGACCTTATCCTTTTGTACGATCACTGCACCATCATGGAGTGGCGTATTGGGGATAAAAATATTAATAAGTAGCTCTGATGTTATTTCAGCATTTAACTTGATACCGGTTTCAATATATTCTGTTAAGCCTGTTTCATTTTCAATTGAAATTAGGGCACCAATACGACGTTTCGCCATATAACTTACGGCCTTTTTCATGGCTTCTATTAACCGAGTTTGCTCATCCTCTAATTGACCAGTTGAACGTTGGAATATTTTACCTCTGCCTAATTGTTCCAGCGCTCTTCGGATTTCAGGGGTAAAGATAATAATGATGGCTAAAAAACCGTAGTCAATTATTTCTTGTAGGAACCAACCGAGGGTATCTAAACCGAAAACGACTGTTGCAAACCTAGCGAAGATAATGACGAATATCCCTTTTAATAACTGAACAGCTTTCGTTCCTTTAATGAGGGTTAATAATTTATAAATCACGTACCAAACTAATAGTACGTCTAATATGCTAAACACAATATTTACAGGCGTGAAGTCTGTAAACTGCTCGATAATCTGCACGTGGCATCCCCCACTTTTTCCTTGCTATTTCATTTATATCAATTACATCATGGCGTTATTACGGAAAACTAGAAAAATGTTAAACAAATTCAAATATGACTCGAGCAATAATTGCTAGTCTCTTTATTATTGCCTAAAAAAAGCAATAAATGTAGGAAACTTTCGCCGCAATTTGTCTTCTTTATTCCTTTTAAATGAACCTGTTTCAGCAACAAAGATTTAGTCTTTTTACTAAAAATAGTATACCATAGTTCCAACTTATAAAGCTTTTCTAAAAGTAAAAAAGCCCACCCTTCACGAGCAGACTTTTCTTTTTCATATTAAATATGCTTTCCATCAATCTTTAAAAAAGTTCACAAAGTCATTTGCCATTGCTTTCGTCTCATACCATAACCATTCAAATACCTGATTAATTTCCTCTATTTGCCCTGTTACAACAGAAGTAGAGGCCATGTATTGACCGTTAATAACAACCACATCACCATCAACTTCACCCTCAATGATTAGGTCACCATTTTTCACAACGATGTCGCCTTTAACGACTTCTCCTTCAGGCACAATAACAGTTTGCCCTTCTACTATTAAATTCGGTTGTTTTGTAACCGAAAATTCATCATTTGAATAACTGCTTAACATCGTGGCACTCATAAACAAGAAGAACACAGCAGCTGCGACCACAATCGGATGTCGTCTCAACCATCTTTGTATGCCTACGCGATTTTTCCCTTTAGGTAGACGCTTCATTACTTCTTCCTCAAAATGTGGAGGTGCTGTAATATGTGCTGCACTCTTAACAAAAGCAATCGTGTCACTTAACTCGTGCATATGTTGTCTACAATCAGAGCACATTTGTAAATGTTTCTTCAGCTGTTGTTCATGTTCACGACTAATCTCGCCATCTAAATATTCGTGCATATAGTCAACAATGTATTGTGGACACGTACTCATGCGGTTACCCTCCTACAGATTGTTTAATTGCTTTCTTAGTGCTTCACGCCCTCTATGAATTCGTGTTTTAACTGTTCCCAAAGGCATATCTAAGATTTCGCTAATTTCTTGTAATGATAATTCTTCTATATATTTTAAGACGATGACTGAACGATATTTATCAGACAACCTGCTGATTTCATACTGTATTCGATCCTGCAGCTCCATTTGTTGAACTGTTTCCTCTGGTAGCTGTTCACTTGATGCAATTTGCGAGTACATATTCAATCCATCCGTCCCTGCAACTTCTGCATCTAGATAATAATCTGGTTTTTTCTTTCTAATTCGATCAATACAGAGATTCGTGGCAATTCGATAAAGCCATGTTGAGAATTTTCTTTTTTGATCGAAAGTATGAAGGTTTATGTATGCACGTACAAATGCTTCCTGTGAGATATCCTCCGCTTCTTGCTTGTTGCCGAGCATACGATAGCATATTTGGTATAACTTGTGCTGGTAGAGGCTCACAATATCTGAAAATGCGTTTTGATCACCTTTTAGCACTTGCTTTATTCTTTTGTTCACTAACGCATCCATTTATGTTTTCCTCTCCACCTTTACGGCTTATTATTATTTACGCGAAACTTTAAAAAAAGTTTCGCGTATATTGAGAGATTATATAAAATTTTTATCCCTAAGATTATAAATTAGTATATTTTCCCAAAAAATTCAAGAGCCGAAAACACTAAATTACACAAGCTTTTCTCCAAATAGTGATCCCATTAAAGCAACAGCAACGTCAGCCGTCTTATTTCGTTCATCGAGAATTGGATTTACCTCAACAAATTCTGCAGAAGTAATAATTCCTTCCTCCTCCAACATTTCCATCGCTAAATGGCTTTCTCGGTATGTGATTCCCCCTGGTACCGGTGTTCCAACTCCAGGAGTATATAAAGGATCAATTCCATCTAAATCTAAAGATAAATGAACGCCATCTACATCTCTTTCTTTTAGATAAGCAATTGACTCTTCAATAATTCTCGTCATACCCATTCGGTCAATTTCATGCATTGTATATACTTTAATGCCTTTTTCACTAATTAACTCTCTTTCCCCTGGATCCACTGAACGAGCTCCGATAATAATAATATTTTCTGGTTTAATTTTCGGCATAGCTCCACCAATATGAACTAATCGCTCATCACCTAGACCAATACTAACAGCAAGCGGCATACCATGGATATTCCCTGAAGGAGAGGTTGCTGGCGTATTTAGATCAGCATGTGCATCATACCAAATAACACCTAGGTTCTTATAATGTGCAGCTAACCCAGCAAGTGTCCCTATCGCGATACTATGATCGCCACCTAATACTAATGGGAATCTATTTTGGTCAATAACCTCCGAAACTTTATCTGAAAGCTGTGTACATACTTCCACAACTTCTTTTAAATTTTTTAAATTAGTATCCAGCTGTGTATTACTCACTGCTCTTTTAACAATGATGTCACCTTCGTCTTTAACCTCATAACCTAAAGCTTCTAATCGTTCAGATACATCTGCATAACGGATTGCACTCGGTCCCATGTCCACCCCACGTCGTTGTTGTCCGTAGTCAGATGGTGCTCCAATAATTGATATTTGTTTGTTTTTCATATAATGACCCCCTTGTTGATATTCTCTATTTTATATGGAAAAGCCTAGATGGCTCAACTCAACAAAATTTTGAATATTTATTCACTTATTATTAGTTACTTGATTCGAAAAATTCACCAATATAGAGGAGAAATAGAAAATTTACATTTTGACATTGCATATACTTTTAATGATTTTTAATGAAATAAAAAAATCCCCTACTCATTTGAGTAAAGGATTGGACTATGTATTGTTATTAAGAAAATGGCTGGGGTACCAGGATTCGAACCTGGGCATGACGGAATCAAAATCCGTTGCCTTACCGCTTGGCTATACCCCAAAAATGGTGGAGGGGGACGGATTCGAACCGCCGAACCCTAAGGAGCGGATTTACAGTCCGCCGCGTTTAGCCACTTCGCTACCCCTCCGGATAAACACTTATGGTGGAGGATGACGGGCTCGAACCGCCGACCCCCTGCTTGTAAGGCAGGTGCTCTCCCAGCTGAGCTAATCCTCCAGGATATAGGTAAGTGTTATCTTTTAAATTAAAATTGGTGACCCGTACGAGATTCGAACTCGTGTTACCGCCGTGAAAGGGCGGTGTCTTAACCACTTGACCAACGGGCCATCCTATGTATAGTGTACTTGTCCATATCGAACAAGACAAGATTTATAATAACATCATTTTTATGTTGGTGCAACTATTTTTATAAAGTTTTTTTCTAAAATTTTTCTAACTGTAATAATATAGTTTTTAGGCAAAAAAATGGCTCCGAAGGTAGGACTCGAACCTACGACCAACCGGTTAACAGCCGGTTGCTCTACCACTGAGCTACTTCGGAACAATAATATTTTTATTTTTTATTTACTGCACATTTATTATTATAAGTATTCAGAAAAAATATGCAAGTATTTTAATTGAAAAAATTTAAAATTAAGAAAACTTTTTTGTTTTTGGAATTTTACAGATTTCTGAAGATGCTTTTTGAGTATGAGAATTGTTATTTAGGTGAACAGACTTCTTATGATGATTTATGAAGGTGTGATTCTCAAGCTTGTTATATACAGCTGCTTGATTTTATATATGTAATATTTCCGGATAAGATCGAGTGTTTTGGAAGGCTTGCTAATTAGATTGATATAGCACTTATTTAATGCTTGTAGAGGTTATAGTTTTGTTCGAGTTCCTTTTACATTTTTCATATGAAGTTCCGGGCTTCGTAGCCATAAAAGTGCTTCTAATCGGGCTACCTTCATCTATTTAAGCTTTCTTATTCAATGGATAGTTAGAAGCTTTTTCTGGATCTAATGCAGCTCAAATAGGCGCAGGAGTTTTAGTTTTATAGCATTATGTAAGTATATTCAATTTATATTTAATAAAAATAAAAAAGCCACTACTGACTAAATCAGTAACGACTTCTTGAGCCTAGCGACGTCCTACTCTCACAGGGGGAAGCCCCCAACTACCATCGGCGCTAAAGAGCTTAACTTCCGTGTTCGGTATGGGAACGGGTGTGACCTCTTTGCCATCATCACTAGACTTGCACATGGATGTGCTGGCTTCGCCGTTGCAACATGGACGTTGCGCTCTTAGGCGAAGTTCCTATTTGTTTCTAAAAGAAGTTTGTTCTCTCAAAACTGGATAAAGACATTGATTGCATTCAAGATTTTGGTTAAGTCCTCGATCGATTAGTATTCGTCAGCTCCATGTGTCACCACACTTCCACCTCGAACCTATCTACCTCATCGTCTTTGAGGGATCTTACTTACTTGCGTAATGGGAAATCTCATCTTGAGGGGGGCTTCATGCTTAGATGCTTTCAGCACTTATCCCGTCCACACATAGCTACCCAGCGATGCCTTTGGCAAGACAACTGGTACACCAGCGGTGTGTCCATCCCGGTCCTCTCGTACTAAGGACAGCTCCTCTCAAATTTCCTACGCCCACGACGGATAGGGACCGAACTGTCTCACGACGTTCTGAACCCAGCTCGCGTACCGCTTTAATGGGCGAACAGCCCAACCCTTGGGACCGACTACAGCCCCAGGATGCGATGAGCCGACATCGAGGTGCCAAACCTCCCCGTCGATGTGGACTCTTGGGGGAGATAAGCCTGTTATCCCCGGGGTAGCTTTTATCCGTTGAGCGATGGCCCTTCCATGCGGAACCACCGGATCACTAAGCCCGTCTTTCGACCCTGCTCGACTTGTAGGTCTCGCAGTCAAGCTCCCTTGTGCCTTTACACTCTACGAATGATTTCCAACCATTCTGAGGGAACCTTTGGGCGCCTCCGTTACCTTTTAGGAGGCGACCGCCCCAGTCAAACTGTCCACCTGACACTGTCTCCTGCCCCGCTAAGGGGCATGGGTTAGAATTTCAATACAACCAGGGTAGTATCCCACCGACGCCTCCCTCGAAGCTGGCGCTCCGAGTTCTCTGGCTCCTACCTATCCTGTACAAGTTGTACCAAAATTCAATATCAGGCTACAGTAAAGCTCCACGGGGTCTTTCCGTCCTGTCGCGGGTAACCTGCATCTTCACAGGTACTATAATTTCACCGAGTCTCTCGTTGAGACAGTGCCCAGATCGTTACGCCTTTCGTGCGGGTCGGAACTTACCCGACAAGGAATTTCGCTACCTTAGGACCGTTATAGTTACGGCCGCCGTTTACTGGGGCTTCAATTCAGAGCTTCGCTTGCGCTAACCCCTCCTCTTAACCTTCCAGCACCGGGCAGGCGTCAGCCCCTATACGTCACCTTACGGTTTTGCAGAGACCTGTGTTTTTGCTAAACAGTCGCCTGGGCCTATTCACTGCGGCTCTCATTGCTGAGAGCACCCCTTCTCCCGAAGTTACGGGGTCATTTTGCCGAGTTCCTTAACGAGAGTTCTCTCGCACACCTTAGGATTCTCTCCTCGACTACCTGTGTCGGTTTGCGGTACGGGCACCTCCCGCCTCGCTAGAGGCTTTTCTTGGCAGCGTGAAATCAGATACTTCGCTCATAAGAGCTCCCCATCACAGCTCAACGTTACAGGAAGCGGATTTGCCTACTTCCACGCCTTACTGCTTGGGCGTACTCAACCAACGGTACGCTTATCTTATCCTACTGCGTCCCCCCATTACTCAAACGGCGGGGAGGTGGTACAGGAATATCAACCTGTTGTCCATCGTCTACGCCTATCGGCCTCGACTTAGGTCCCGACTAACCCTGAGCGGACGAGCCTTCCTCAGGAAACCTTAGTCATACGGTGGATGGGATTCTCACCCATCTTTCGCTACTCATACCGGCATTCTCACTTCTAAGCGCTCCACCAGTCCTTCCGGTCTGACTTCAACGCACTTAGAACGCTCTCCTACCACGGAACATCTAAGATGTTCCATCCACAGCTTCGGTGAATCGTTTAGCCCCGATACATTTTCGGCGCAGCGTCACTCGACCAGTGAGCTATTACGCACTCTTTAAATGATGGCTGCTTCTAAGCCAACATCCTGGTTGTCTAAGCAACGCCACATCCTTTTCCACTTAACGATTACTTTGGGACCTTAGCTGGTGGTCTGGGCTGTTTCCCTTTTGACTACGGATCTTATCACTCGCAGTCTGACTCCCGTGTATAAATATCTGGCATTCGGAGTTTGTCTGAATTCGGTAAAGCGAGATGCCCCCCTAGTCC
The DNA here is from genome assembly GCF_044795995.1 of Ureibacillus chungkukjangi. Lineage (NCBI taxonomy): Bacteria > Bacillati > Bacillota > Bacilli > Caryophanales > Caryophanaceae > Ureibacillus > Ureibacillus chungkukjangi. The sequence continues at coordinate 3,736,717 of NZ_CP085009.1, forward strand.
AAACAGTGCTCTACCTCCAGTATTCTCAATCACGAGGCTAGCCCTAAAGCTATTTCGGAGAGAACCAGCTATCTCCAGGTTCGATTGGAATTTCTCCGCTACCCACACCTCATCCCCGCACTTTTCAACGTGCGTGGGTTCGGGCCTCCAGTGAGTGTTACCTCACCTTCACCCTGGACATGGGTAGATCACCTGGTTTCGGGTCTACGACCACGTACTCATTCGCCCTATTCAGACTCGCTTTCGCTACGGCTCCGCCTTCTCAGCTTAACCTTGCACGTAATCGTAACTCGCCGGTTCATTCTACAAAAGGCACGCTATCACCCATTAACGGGCTCTAACTACTTGTAGGCACACGGTTTCAGGATCTATTTCACTCCCCTTCCGGGGTGCTTTTCACCTTTCCCTCACGGTACTGGTTCACTATCGGTCACTAGGTAGTATTTAGCCTTGGGAGATGGTCCTCCCGGATTCCGACGGAATTTCACGTGTTCCGCCGTACTCAGGATACACTCAAGAGAGAATGAACTTTCGACTACGGGGCTTTTACCCGCTACGGCGGACCTTTCCAGGTCGCTTCGTCTAACTCATTCCTTTGTAACTCTTATGTTGAGTGTCCTACAACCCCAAGAGGCAAGCCTCTTGGTTTGGGCTCTTCCCGTTTCGCTCGCCGCTACTCAGGGAATCGAATAATTTCTTTCTCTTCCTCCAGGTACTTAGATGTTTCAGTTCCCTGGGTCTGCCTTCAAGACGCTATGTATTCACGTCAAGATACTGTTCCATTACGAACAGTGGGTTCCCCCATTCGGAAATCTCCGGATCAAAGCTCACTTACAGCTCCCCGAAGCATATCGGTGTTAGTGCCGTCCTTCTTCGGCTCCTAGTGCCAAGGCATCCACCGTGCGCCCTTAATAACTTAACCTATAAAGATTAGTTACTGCTTTTCTTAAAAAGAAAAGACTTAAGAACTACACAATCAATTACTTGAATTTTGTTGCTTTCAATGTCGTTTTATCCAGTTTTCAAAGAACAAATCAGCTGACTTCAATCACATCGTGATTAAACATCAGTGATATTACTCCGTGCAGATTTGCGACGATAGCTTTGAGTTACCTCTTTGCTTATTCTTCGCGGCAGGAGCACATTTTGAAGTTTCATTACTGAACCTTCAAAACTGAACACAAAACGTTAATGTTGGTTTGACCTCAGAAGGTCAACCATTCCGTTAATAATCCTTAGAAAGGAGGTGATCCAGCCGCACCTTCCGATACGGCTACCTTGTTACGACTTCACCCCAATCATCTGTCCCACCTTCGACGGCTGGCTCCCAAAAGGGTTACCCCACCGGCTTCGGGTGTTACAAACTCTCGTGGTGTGACGGGCGGTGTGTACAAGGCCCGGGAACGTATTCACCGCGGCATGCTGATCCGCGATTACTAGCGATTCCGGCTTCATGTAGGCGAGTTGCAGCCTACAATCCGAACTGAGAACGGTTTTATCGGATTAGCTCCCCCTCGCGGGTTGGCAACCGTTTGTACCGTCCATTGTAGCACGTGTGTAGCCCAGGTCATAAGGGGCATGATGATTTGACGTCATCCCCACCTTCCTCCGGTTTGTCACCGGCAGTCTCCTTAGAGTGCCCAACTAAATGATGGCAACTAAGAACAAGGGTTGCGCTCGTTGCGGGACTTAACCCAACATCTCACGACACGAGCTGACGACAACCATGCACCACCTGTCACCACTGTCCCCGAAGGGAAAGCTATGTCTCCATAGCGGTCAATGGGATGTCAAGACCTGGTAAGGTTCTTCGCGTTGCTTCGAATTAAACCACATGCTCCACCGCTTGTGCGGGCCCCCGTCAATTCCTTTGAGTTTCAGTCTTGCGACCGTACTCCCCAGGCGGAGTGCTTAATGCGTTAGCTGCAGCACTAAGGGGCGGAAACCCCCTAACACTTAGCACTCATCGTTTACGGCGTGGACTACCAGGGTATCTAATCCTGTTTGCTCCCCACGCTTTCGCGCCTCAGTGTCAGTTACAGACCAGAAAGTCGCCTTCGCCACTGGTGTTCCTCCAAATCTCTACGCATTTCACCGCTACACTTGGAATTCCACTTTCCTCTTCTGCACTCAAGTCCCCCAGTTTCCAATGACCCTCCACGGTTGAGCCGTGGGCTTTCACATCAGACTTAAAGGACCACCTGCGCGCGCTTTACGCCCAATAATTCCGGACAACGCTTGCCACCTACGTATTACCGCGGCTGCTGGCACGTAGTTAGCCGTGGCTTTCTAATAAGGTACCGTCAAGGTACAGCCAGTTACTACTGTACTTGTTCTTCCCTTACAACAGAGTTTTACGATCCGAAAACCTTCTTCACTCACGCGGCGTTGCTCCATCAGGCTTTCGCCCATTGTGGAAGATTCCCTACTGCTGCCTCCCGTAGGAGTCTGGGCCGTGTCTCAGTCCCAGTGTGGCCGATCACCCTCTCAGGTCGGCTACGCATCGTCGCCTTGGTGAGCCGTTACCTCACCAACTAGCTAATGCGCCGCGGGCCCATCCTATAGCGATAGCGTAAACCATCTTTCAACATTCCAACAGGAGAAGGAATGTATTATTCGGTATTAGCCCCGGTTTCCCGGAGTTATCCCCAACTATAGGGCAGGTTGCCCACGTGTTACTCACCCGTCCGCCGCTAACTTTAGAAAAGCAAGCTTTTCTAAAGTCCGCTCGACTTGCATGTATTAGGCACGCCGCCAGCGTTCGTCCTGAGCCAGGATCAAACTCTCCATAAAAGAGAAAATTTGATTAGCTCAAATTTTGTACCGGACATTATAAATGTCCGACAAACATCTGCTGGCATCAATTTTGATGTCCAAAATTTTGTTTCTCTAAATTAATAGAAGAAACTATGTTCATTAACGTTTTGTTGTTCAGTTTTCAAGGTTCATTTCGTTACATTGTCGTGTCATCTTGTGACGACTTTTCTATAATACACCGTTTTATTCATTAAAGTCAACACTATTTCATAAGTTTTTTATGAGACTCTATTTTTCATTTTTAAAATTAGCTAATAAAAGGGGTAGATTCATGGTTCGCAAACTTTTGGTAACAGTAGTATTAGTGGTGATTGTAACATTATTCGTATACCCACAGCGCGATTCAATTATATCTGTGTTTCGCATTACTGATGAACCACTAATAATTTCAAAAGGAAATTATGGACAATCTTTAATTGTAGAAATTTCTTTTTCTCACGATGGTCTAGAGGAATGGCTACAAACATTAAAACAGCCTTATCCATTATTAATGCTTGATGCAGATTGGATTGCCCGTTCACCTAAAATAGTGGCGCAAATAAAAAAACAGAACATCCCAACTGGACTTCTAGGTGGTAAGGGGGCGAAAAATAACTATAGCCTCGATGATTTTAACAAAGACTTACAGATTTATGAAAAACATTTCAATAACAAACCTCTTTGGTTTATGACTTCAGATTATGAATTTGAAACAAACCTACAACAAACTGTATTTAATCAAGAAATTAATTTACTGTCTCCATCCATGATTTACTCTAAAGAAACATATAAAAAATCTGACGGTGGTATTTACTCACTTAAGCTACACGAAAACAGTAAACCTAATTTTGAAGAGTATTCAAAGTTAATCGAAAGCGAAAAATTCGTTTCAATAGAAGAAAATGTTTTTGGATATACTATTAAGACGAAAAAAATTCCAAAATAAGGACAAAAAATAGAAAAGGCTAAAACCATTAAAATTATGGTTTTAGCCTCTTTCTTATGCCTTAGCATTCGTTGATTTTGCTTTCTTTTCAAGCTTACGTTCTTTTCTACGTTCTTCCAATTTTTTGCGATCTTCATCTGATTTTGAATTATATTTCGGCAATAACAATAATTGATATGCATTAACTGCAACCAACGGGAACAATAATAAAGCAACGTATGTATCGATATTACCTTGACGACCCATTAATGCAATTATCCACTCAAGAGAAGTTATTACAATCATGAAGAAGATTGCGGACACTAGTACATGTTTTTTTCCTGTTAGTTGTACTTTTTTAATTGCTGTAGCAATAGCTGCAAAAATCAAGAACATTAATAAGCCAATATAAAATAACCAATCCTTCGCACCGTCAGCACTTGGAGCAAAACGGAATACAACTAAATCCACAAGAAGAATGACAACTAGCAGCATTTGTACCCAGTTCCATAAAGTCAAGGTTTTAAAGATACCTACACCTACTTGATGCAGTGTTAAATAAGCAAAGAATCCCGCTTGAGCAATAACACTCATCGTACATCCTAATAATATCATCCATCCAAAGGCAGCAAAAAATTCACCAAAATGCCCAGCTGCTAGATATGGTTGAAAGAAGCTCCAACGCACAAAGATTCCAGCAATACCAGTAACAACACCGCCTATTAGCATACACATTAAGAAAAATTTGACCCAATTTCGTATTGTCACGACTAAACGTCCTCCATTTATAAATACTTTGATCCATATAAAGGATCTATTCCCACATAGTAAATAACTGGGAGCCAAACACATCCATGCAAGCCGAGGATATCCTAAAGCATTTGTACTTTATTTATCAGACAAGGAGAAACACCATTGATGTACTACCCAATCGATTTAAAACTGCAATATTTTTAAAGCTCCATTTTTCATTTTAACAATGCATTCTGAAAAAAGCTATCGAAGTCACAATCCGATACATATTATGCGAAGTGATTGTGAACAATAATTGAAAGAGAGAGCCTTTAAGAAAGGACTGAGAAAATTGATTAAACGTTTATTTCCCTTATTGTTCGTCGTTCTTTTGCTTGCCAGTTGTTCTGAACCAGCCAACCAGACGCTTTCCTACGAGGAAGTTAAAAAAATCATGATGGACTCAATTCAGACGGAAGATGGTAAAAAAGCAATTCGTCAATTACTGCAAGATCCAAGCTTCCGTGATCTAATTGTTCTGGAGCACGATGAAGTGCAATCAGCAATTAATACAACGTTACTTTCTGAGGATTCTAAAGAATTTTGGAATAAACAATTTGAAGATCCGTCATTCCAAGAGAATATAGCTAAAAGTATGAAGGAACAGCAAAAAGAAATCATGAAAGAATTAATAAAAGATGCAACGTACCAGGAAGATCTTATTTCTTTCTTCGGTCAGTCTGAAATGCAAAAAGAGCTCGAAACAGTCTTAAAAAGCACCCCTCTTCGTAAGCAAATGGAGGAGGTTGTTATGCAGACGATCGAAAACCCTCTTTTACAAACGAAATGGCAACAGCTTATTAAGGAAAGCGGCGAAGCTACTTCAGGCGGAAAATCTGAAGAAGGTGGCGGTGAATCTGGTGGTGGCGAAAGTGGAGGCAGCGGCGGCTCTGAAGAAGAAGAGTCGGGTGGCGGCGGTTCATAAAGGAAAACGGATTGTATCCTCTTAAGGTACAATCCGTTTTAATATGCTTATTTAGCTAATTTATCGATAATTTTTTGAGCTGCCTCTAAATAAATTTTACCAGCCGGATGATTTTCTTCATAAACAGACGGTGCAAAATCTTCATTTGTCCAATCAGGTTGTCCAAGTGGAATTTGACCTAATAATTCTGTACGTAACTCATCAGCAAGCTTCGGTCCGCCACCTTGGCCAAACACGTATTCACGCTCTCCGGATTTAGATTCATACCAAGCCATATTCTCCACAACCCCAAGAATATCATGGTTTGTTTGTAATGCCATAGCACCCGCACGAGCCGCAACGAAGGCAGCAGTTGGATGTGGTGTTGTGACAATGATTTCTTTAGAAGAAGGAAGCATTTGGTGGATATCTAATGCTACGTCCCCTGTTCCAGGCGGTAAGTCTAATAGTAGGTAATCAAGATCTCCCCATTCTACATCGCGGAAGAATTGATCCAATACTTTTCCAAGCATCGGTCCACGCCAAACGATCGGCGCATTATTTTCCACAAAGAAGCCCATTGAAATAACCTTTACGCCTTTACGTTCAACAGGGTAAATTCGGTCATCCTTCACAACAGGCATATCTTGGATTCCCATCATATCTGGAACACTGAATCCATAGATATCGGCATCAATTAGTCCAACTTTTTTACCTAGTCGGCTTAAAGCTACAGCTAAGTTTACTGAAACCGTTGACTTCCCTACGCCGCCTTTACCTGAAGCAATTGCTAAAAATTGAACTGAAGATAATGGAGATAGTAAATCATGTACCTCTGATTCAGTCGCTTTACCTCGGAATTGTTCTAGGTTTTCAGGAGATAGCTCCTCAAAACGAATCCCTACAGTGCTAGCACCAGCTTCTTTTAGGGTGTCAACAATTTTCATTTGCAGCTGCATTTGTTCTGGTGTATTTGTTTTTGCTATTGCTACTTTTACACTGACATGATTTTTTTCTTCTTTAATGGATACGTTTATGATGCCATTTGTTTCAGCAAACGTTCTATGTAAAAAAGGATCTTGTAATTGTCCTAAAACTTCACGGACCTGTTGTTCGTTTATCACTTGAAACACTCCCCTATTTTTGTTTCTAATGTTAGTATAACATAGTGTAATTCTACTACTTATTTAGCTTGTTCTCCACTATAACTACTTGCCCAACAAACGCTTTGTGTAGGAGATGTTATCAGTAAAGTATCCATCAATATTGAACTGTTTCATTTTTTCCTGCTGTTCTTCCAGTGTCTCTGGATTATTAAAAAATACATGCACCTCTTTTCCCTTTCGGTGCAATGCATTTACCGCATCAAGGGTAGCATCTGTTGATTCCATTCCGATTACTGGGAAATCGACATCTAACGCTTTTGTTAAATCAAATTCGCCCTCTCTAAATAATAATGTTAAGCGTAAATCTGGCGCAAGCTCTGCCATTTTTTCTAAGCTTTCCTCTGAGAAGGATTGGATAGCCACTTTTTCTTTATCCAATAATTGATGATTGGCTAGCATTTTAACGAGCACTTCTTCCATAACAGTTTCTCCATAGACAAGACGAGTTTCAATGTAATAATTTTGCGTACTACCAAAGGTTTGAAACACTTCCTCTAGTGTCGGGATTTCCTCCATTGTTATTTCTCCGTTATATAATCCTAAAGTGACGTAGGATTTTATGTCCCTAAGAGTTAGCTCACTTACCCTTCCCGTCCCATTTGTCGTACGATCAATAGTTTCGTCATGCATGGCAATTAACACATTATCCTTTGTCATACGCAGGTCGATTTCAAGTGCATCAACGTCTTCCATGCTCGCAATTTTATAGCTCTTAATCGTATTTTCATTAAACTGATTAGCCGCCCCGCGATGGGCAAATATTTTAGGAGAGGCTACAACTCCAGGTACTGGTGCTTCTTCGGCTTCTGGTTTCCCCTTACCAAGAAAGCCAAAGAGGCAAAGGAGTAACACGATTAATAGTGCATATAAAAATATTCTCATTGTCTTTCTCACTCGTGAATTACACTCCTTTTTTTCATTTGTTTATTCTATGTATGTATAGCTGTGATTTTACTTTGTTTGTACATTTTAATTTTACATATTGAAAAAGAATAAAACGAGAAAAACTCGCTTTATTCTTAAGGTTTAATTATTCACCGCGTGCAGCATTAGCTTTTTGGATTGCTGCATTAAATTGTTCAACCGCCGTATTATAGGCCTCATCGACATCTCCACCATTGTAGACTGTTTCAAGTGCAGTCTCCATGATTTTACGACCTTCTGGTAGCATGTCCATTAATGCACCCTGAGTAGCAAATGAAGATTTTGTATCCTGTAATTGATCCACCGTTACTTGTAATTGTGGTTTTTCTGCGTAAGCATCTACTACAACCTGTTCACCATAGGCTGATGGGTTGATAGCAAAATAACCAGTTCCAACATGCCACTGAGCTTGTACTTCTGGAGTTTGTAGGAACTTCATGAATTCCCATGCCGCCTTTTTCTCTTCTTCAGGTTTACTATCAATCATCCAAAGACTTGCACCACCGATAACAACACCTTGACGCTCTTTTTCTTCAGGATGTGGTAAATAAGCAATACCTACTTCAAATGGTGCATTATCAATAACATCTCTTGAACTAGCAGAAGATTGTAAGAACATCGCTACATCACCTGCTAAGAATCCTGCAACCATGTTATCTCCATTTGTACCATAGTTTGCAAAAGTTTCGTCATCGACCATTTGTTTCACCCAGTTGAAGATTGATTTTCCTTCTTCTTCTGACCAACCAATTTCAGTAGGTGTTTCTGAACGACCATTGTCATTGTTTAAAAGTAGTGCGCCTTGGTTCGCTAGTAATTGCTCCCATAACCAGCCATAAGCCTGTAATGCGAAGCCTTTCATTTTCGGGTTCGCCTTTGCAATTGCTTTATTAGCTTCGATAATTTCTTCAAATGTTTCTGGTGCAGCTTCCGGATCCAGTCCTGCTGCTTCAAAAGCATCTTTGTTGTAATACATTACAGGAGTTGAAGAGTTAAATGGCATTGAATAAAACGTACCATCCAACGAATAGTAATTCGTAATATTTTCTTCTAGTCCACTCATATCGTATCCATCTGCATCGATAAATTCTTGAATCGGTGCGATTTGTCCGCTATTGATCATTGCTTTTGTTCCAATTTCAAATGTTTGAATCATTGTTGGTGCACTATCACTACCAGCAACGGCATTAAATTTTGTTAAAGATTCGTCATAAGTACCTTGATACTCTGCATTTACTTGAATTTCATCTTGAGAGCTATTGTATGATTCAACAATCGCATTTAATGCTTCTTGACCTGCACCGCCCATTGAGTGCCAGAATGTTACGACTTGTTTTGCTTTTGACTCTGAGTTATCTGTTGTTTCTGATTCATTACCCGAACCTGTGCTTGCTTCTGCCTCTGCTTCTGTTTCTGAACTTTCGCTTGAACTACATGCTGCCAAAAATACAACAAGTAGCACCATTAAAGATGATAGTAAAAATTGTTTTTTCATTTTCCTACTCCTTTTTGGTTCATTTAATAATCTATCTATTTATCCTTTTGATTTTCAAAAGGGATAAACCAGTTTCTAGTGTTGCTTTGACTAAGACAATAGCTGATTGAGCTTTACTTAATTGCCCCTTCTGTTAAACCCTTTTGTAATTGTTTTTGACCAAGGAACAATAAGATTAGTGTCGGAATAATAACGATAATGGCACCTGACATAATGACACCCCAGTCATTTAACTGCTCCTGGGTTTGTAATTGCTTTAAGCCAATTTGTACTGTTCTCACAGTGTCATTTGTAGTTGAAAGTAATGGCCATAGATACATATTCCATGAGGTTAGGAACCCATATGCGCCAAGTGTTACTAAACTTGTTTTGGCAACGGGTAAAACAACCTTTAAATAGAATTTAAAGTCTCCCATCCCAACAATTTGACTCGCTTCCCTTAACTCTTTCGGTATTTGCTTAAAGTTCTGGCGAAGTAGGAATGTGCCAAATGCTGTAGCGAAAAACGGCACGGTTAACCCTGGATACTGATCAATCCAGTTCAAATCTCGAATGATATGGAAATTGGGAATAATCGATGCTTCAAAGGGAACCATCATTGTTGCTATAAATAGAAAGAACAGCATATCTCTCCCCTTGAATTCCAAGAACACAAAGGCATAAGCAGCCAAACTCGACAGAACCAATTGACCGATTGTTATGACAATCGAGACTACTAAACTATTAAATAAATATTTTAATAACGGAAATTGCTCAAATGCCTTTAAATAATTATCAAAGGATAGGGATTGGGGGATGGTCCCCGTCATAATATCCTTGTTCTCCATAAAGCTCATGACAAATGCCATTAATGCTGGTGCGAATACGACAAGTGCTGCGATGGAAAGTAGAAAATAAAATAGAATTTTTTTGCTGATTGGCATGGTCATTGATAATGAACCTTCCTTTCACCAAGTTTAAATTGAATAATCGTCATTACTAATATGATGATGAATAAGACAATTGCCTGGGCACTCGCAGTTCCAAATTGATAGTTTGAAAAGGCTTCTCGATAAATCGAGTAAACAATTAGATTCGTTGTGTTTTGAGGACCACCCTGTGTTAGGATATCGATTTGTCCAAACGTTTGAAATGCATTAATAATAGTTACTGTAATAACAAAAAATAGTGTTGGCGAAAGCATTGGAATCGTGATTCGTCTTAGCTTATAAAAATAGCCCGCTCCATCAATATCTGCACTTTCATATAAATAGGAATCAATGGATTGCAGACCGCCTAGCAGGACTAAAAAGGTAAATCCTAGATTCATCCAGATTGTTGTAACGGCAACTGCTATTAAAGCCCAATTAGGATCTGTTAACCAACCGATGGATTCGAGTCCTATTAAATTTAGAATTCTATTTAAAAAGCCGATAGAAGGATGGAACATATAGAGCCAAAATACGGAAGCGGCAGCTACTGAAATCCCCATGGTTGATGAAAAAATTGTTCTAAAAAAGCCAATTCCTTTTAGCTTTTCGTTCGCTAATACTGCCAATAAAAGAGCAATAATAATCGTTGTTGGAACAGTATAGAGAACAAATAAAAACGTCGATTTCATACTCTGGTGGAATATGGGAGAGGTGAACATTTCGATATAATTTTGTAGGCCGACAAAGACTGTTGTTTCACCTCTTGCATTAGTTAAGAAAAAGCTTAGGTACATCGTTTTAAATAAGGGATAGAATAAAAATACGCCAAACAAAACAATGGATGGTAAAAGGAAAAGCATGCCCTTTGTAAAGCTCTTCACCCTTTGTTTCCTTTTCACGCTTTCAAAATTAATCTCCTGAATTTCAAGTGCATCGGGCATCGGTTTCGTCATACTCATTTGCTCACAACCTCTTGCTTTTGACTAAATGCCGCTTCTTGAATTAAGCAGCCTGTGTCAGCATCGAAGAAGCACATGTTTTCTACGGAGATATGTATAGGCACTATGTCACCTACTTGCACTAACCATTGTCCAAGCCATTTTGCTGTCCATAGCTCTGTCCCCACTTCAAAAGAGATCAATGTTTCATTTCCTAAATGCTCGACATTTACGATTTCAACTTTTTGAATTTGGTGCTGCTCAGAACCATGTGGCATATGCTCTGCACGGAGGCCAATTACTAAATCCCGATTTTGTAAGCTCGTTGGCACCTCCATTTGTTCTAACGGGACCTCTAATGCATTTTCTATTAATAGCTTTGAATCCTTCAAAACCGCTTTTCCCAAATTCATTTTTGGTGAGCCGATGAAGGTAGCCACAAATAAATTGGCTGGCTTATTATAAAGCTCGATTGGTTCGCCAACCTGTTGTATAATGCCGTCATTTAGCACCATAATGCGATCTCCCATTGTCATGGCTTCCACTTGGTCATGTGTTACATAGACCATCGTTAGTCCTAATCTTTTTTGGAGGCGACGAATTTCAATTCGCATATTCGCACGTAGCTTGGCGTCTAAATTTGATAATGGCTCGTCCATTAAACAAAGTGGCGCTTCACTAACAACCGCGCGAGCTAGGGCCACACGCTGTCTTTGTCCACCAGACAACTCTCTCGGCTTGCGTTTTAGAAGTTCACTTAACCCCATCATCTCAGCCGTCTCTTCTAGCCTCTTCCTTTGTATTTCTTTATCAATTTTTTTAGCATGCAGACCAAATAATATATTTTGCTCAACGGATAAGTGTGGATATAATGCATAGTTTTGAAAGACCATCGATAGATTGCGGTTCTTCGGAGGAAGATGGTTTACAATTTCCCCACTAATTTTTAAAGTACCTCCTGAAATTTCTTCAAGTCCTGCAATCATTCGAAGCAGCGTGCTTTTCCCTGAACCAGAAGGACCGACCAGTACAAAAAACTCACCTTTTTCAATTGTTAAATCAATTCCGTTTAACACGTTACTTTGCTTGTTATAGGATTTTGAAATGCCCATCAGTTCGATGTAACCCATACAATAACCTCCTTCATGAACTACATCTATTCAACCACATCTAATTGGACAAAACGATGAATTTGGAAGGTTTTTACACTTATTATCATGCTGTTAATAATATTTACATTTAATTAAAAGAGAATTGTTTGTGTACCTGGTACACAAACAATTCTCACACAATTTAAAAACCCACTCACGATTTGTGAGTGGGTTTAAACGTATCATTATGTATTTTCTTTGCAGATTGGTTCTGGCAATTTGCATTGGTTATCATACATAATAATCACATTTTTTTATTCGAATTCTAGGTTTACGTAGCTCTCGATGCCGGTAACGATGGCAGCCGCCATCTTCTCTTGGTACTCTTGGCTTGCTAGTAGATCACGTTCTTCTGGATTACTTAGGAAGCCCGTTTCAACTAGTACAGCAGGTACAGCTGCTTTCTTTAGAAGATATATTTGTTTAATGGCTAGTGCTTCGCGTTCTGTATTTTGCAATGATTCTTTGATTGTTGACTGAATCGATTTTGCTAAAAGCTCACTATTCTGATGCCCATCCTTATGATAGAAGACTTGTGCACCTCTCCATTTTTCTTCTGGAATAGCATTAGCATGAATCGTCAAGAAAATATCTGGTTCATTTTTGCTAACAAGATTTGAACGTAGGAAGATATCTTCCTTTTTTCTTTCTCTTAAAGTAGAGAATTCCTCGCTTGGTGCATGCTCATCTAATACATCTCCATCTGTCGAGCGCGTCATAACAACCTCAGCACCTAAACGCTTTAATTGTTTTTCTACCTTTTGTGCAATTGCTAAGGTAACATTTTTTTCAATTATTTCTCCAGACGAAGCCCCACCATCAACTCCACCATGACCAGCATCAATAACAATCTTAACGCCACCTAATGGTTCAGGTAAAAAGAAACTTCGATCCGATGCGCTTGTCTCATAAACAACAAGGCACAAACACCCTAACAATATAACACCTAGTGCAATCCATCTTTTCAAGCTCTTACACCACCTTTTGCAACCTTTTTCACTACTATACGCAAAAATTAGGACGAGTATGCGTGAACTTTCTTATTTCCAAAAAGTGTTTTAGGTATGAAAAATATTAAAAAGGACACGCTTAACAACTTATGTTTAGCATGTCCTAAATATTTACTTATCATGGGATTATTTTAATAATATTAAAGGCTAAATTTCGTGAAAATTTTATAAAGCCGTCTACTGTTAAAGTTGCCTCTTTTGTGAGTATATGCCAAAATTCACAAAATCCACCTTAACTTCTACTGCACCTGCAATTGATTTTGGAGCGAAGCATACAAACCATTACTCATCATTAAGCTATCATGATTTCCTTGCTCTAAAATTTCGCCATCTTTTATAACGAGTATTTGGTCGGCATTTTCAATCGTTTTTAATCGATGTGCGATTACAAAGCTAGTACGACCTTGCATTAAATTGTTTAACCCTTTTTGAATGTGTACCTCTGTCATCGTATCAACACTCGAGGTTGCTTCATCTAGGATTAGAATATCTGGACCTTCTAAAATCGCCCGCGCTATGGCTATAAGCTGACGTTGCCCCTGACTTAAATTCATCCCTCCAGAAACAAGCATTGTATCATAGCCTTGTGGTAAGTATTTTATAAAATTGTGGGCATAGGCAATTTTCGCAGCTCTTTCCACCTCTTCATTGGTAGCATTTAGCTTCCCATAGCGAATGTTTTCCCTAACAGTCCCGGAAAACAAATACGTATCCTGCAAAACTACGCCGATATGATCTCGCAAATTCTCCATTTGATATGCCTTAATATCATTACCATCTATCATTATTCCTCCACGTTTTGCATCATAAAAACGGTTAAGCAGCTGAATAATAGATGTTTTCCCGGAACCGGTAGGACCAACGAGGGCAATGGTTTCCCCAGCCTTTGCCCGGAATGAAATGTTGTGAAGCACTGATTTTTGGGGTTGATAGAAGAACTCTACATTACGGAACTCCACATCCCCATCATATCGATCTTTACTTATCGCATTCGGTACATCTGCTACTTCATTTTGTTCATCTAATATTTCAAATACACGCTCGGCCCCGGCAATAGCCGATTGGAATGTGTTGAATAGATTTGATAATTGGTTGATTGGACGGAAAAATTGTCTTGTGTACGTAACAAAGGATGCAATGACCCCTACACTTACCCCCAGACTACCTATTGCAAGCAATGCCCCAACACCAATAACTAAACCAATCCCTAGGTTATTAATAAAGTTATTAATAGGGCCAAGGAACCCAGAAGTAATATCTGCCTTTAGAGCAGACGTGCGCAGCTTCTCATTTGCCTCTTTGAATTGAGCAACAGCCTGCTCTTCTTTACCAAATAAAGTAGTGATATGGGAATTCGAAATCGTTTCCTCGATAAACCCATTTAAGCTTCCTAAATCTCTTTGTCTTTGAGAGAAGTTTTTACTACTACGCTTAATAATTTGCTTTGTCGACCCAATAATAATAGGAATGACCAGCAATGTAACAATCGCTAAAATCCAATTTAAATAGGACATTGCGATTCCCGTACCGACTACAGATAATACCGTTGATACGATTTGAATCACACTTTGTGAGACAGCAGCATTTAAATTTTCAATATCATTTGTCATTCGGCTCATTAAATCGCCCTGTTGACGCTTATCAAAAATGGAAATCGGTAGGGATTGAAACTTCTCAAACAAATCTTGACGAAGTTCTCGAATCGTTTTTTGCGAGACCCGTATCATCATAAAGGTCTGCAACCAGGTAAATACAGCAGATATAATATAAATTCCTGCAAGAACTAATACCATTCGAATTGCACCATTAAGGTCGAATTTTAATATATAGTTATCGATTATCATCCCGATCATTAATGGTCCAACTAAACTTAAAAGAGTGGATACGACTACAAAGAAAATAGAGCTGATTAAACCTATTCTTTGTTTATTTAAGTACGTCCAGATTCTTTTCAAGGTCGCTTTTTGATCTTTTGCTTTTTCTGCTGGACCGTTAAATCTTGGTCCAGGATGTCTGCCGATTGGAGGAGGTCCAGCCGGTCTTCCAGGCGGTTTATTCATGTAAAGTCCCTCCTCTAACCAATTGTGTCGATACAATTTCTTGATAGGCTTTATTCTTTTCAAGCAGTTCTTCATGAGTCCCTTGCCCAACAATGACGCCATCATCCAATACTAAGATCTTGTCGGCATGGCGAAGCGAGGAAATTTTAGAAGAGACGATGAATTTTGTGCTTTCACGGAAGTTTTCTTCAATCGCTTTTTGAATTCTTTTCTCTGAGATACTATCTACTGCAGAGGTTGTATCATCTAAAATTAAAATAGCAGGCTTCCGTATCAAGGCTCTAGCCATTGCAAGACGTTGCTTTTGCCCGCCCGAGAGATTCGTAGCACCTTGGGTAACTCTATATTGTTCTTTGGTATCGAGCTTTTCCACGAATTCAAAGGCACAGGAGGCTTCTAAGGCTTCTATAAATTCCTCCATCGTTGCTTCGTTATTCCCATATCTAACATTCTCTTCGATTGTTCTCGAAAATAAGGTTGCTTTTTGAGGAGTAAAGCCAATAGCCCCTCGAAGCATTGACAGGTCATATTCCTTAATAGGCAGGCCATCTATTCTAATAACACCTTTATCTACGTCAAACATTCGCGGAATCAAATTGATAATAGATGACTTTCCACTCCCCGTCATTCCAATAATCCCGATTGTCTCCCCTGGTTTTGCCTTAAAGGTGATATTCTTTAGAACCGGCTCGTTGTTTTTGTTATAGGCGAAGCTAACCTGGTCAAATTCTACTTCCCCTTTAATAGGTGTAAGCACAGGATTCTCTAGATTCGTTATTTCAGATTGCTCCTCAAGCACTGCCACAATACGTTTCGCACTTGGAATTGCACGAGCAATCTGCATTAGTACGGAGGAGGAGCCCATTAGTCCGCCCATAATCATCATCAGATAGTTTATGAAAGCTAAAATAACCCCTACTTCAATCGTGCTATTCTCTACTTTAATAGCGCCCATCCAAAGAGCTGCAATAATCCCCATATTAACCACAAAGGCTGTTAAGGGCATTAAAATACCGATAATTTGATCGGCGTGGATGTTGCGTTTCATCAGGTTTTCATTTACCGATGTAAATTGCTGAATTTGGTGATGCTTTCGGTTATATGCCTTAATGACACGAATACCAGCCAGATTCTCTTGCACTCGGATATTTACCCCATCCACTGCTTCTTGAACCTTTAAGAATAGCTTTCCTGACAGTCTTGTAAAAAAGAAAATAGCAAAGGCCAGAATGGGAACAACCACTAGTAAAATCGGAAATAGCTCTCTGGCTGTTAAAAATACAATGACGATTGCTCCAATAAAAGTAAATGGCCCTCTTATAAACATTTTTAAAAGCATGGTTAATGCTCTTTGTAGCATTTCGACATCACTCGTAATGTTTGTGATTAGTTTTCCAAGTGTGAAACGGTCTTTGTTACTATTAGAAAAATAAGTAATCGTTTCATATAGATCCTGCCGAATATCTGCCGAAAAGTTAATCGCTGTCTTAGAAGCATATATGGAGCAGCCTACCCCACCGATTAAGCCGATAACAGCACATAAAATCATGAGTCCAAACATTTGGAAAACATAGGCTGTATCACCTTTTGCAATCCCATTATCGATAATATGCTGCATGATTGTAGGCTGCACCAAATCCATCGCAACCTCCAACAGCATCATTACAGGGGCAATGATTGCAAAGACCATATATGGCTTTAAATATTTTTTCAAGGATAATACTGCTTGCATGTAGTACCTTCTCTCTTTCACTATGACTCTTTTAGTAGATTTTGATTTAATGTCAGTAATTCAGAAGCCTTTTAATCTTCCTTCTTGGCATCCACATGAGAAATCTCATCTAATTCAAAGGCCGCTTTGAAATCATTCATAATTGCTTCTGTTGCCTTTAACTCACCTGCAATCACCTGTTGAATGGATTGCAATTCGGGAGAGTCTAATTGTTGCTTTAAGGTATCTCGCTTTACGATTAATATTTCATAAAACGCCAATGCTCTACCGCGTCTAAACGTTTTAGCGCCATGATGACCTCTACCATGTCGACCATGATGCTCCCTTCTAGCTTTTCGCTCTTCACGGTTCTCATTATTCTCTTCGTTTATCATAAAAAAACCACCTCTTGTATACAATTGTATACATAAGTATACACAATTACAATATCCTTCTCGGATGATTTTTCGAATGCGTATTAGCATACATTGGGGATAAAATTTTCTATAATAGAGCTATCAAATACAAATAAAAGAGGGGTTGTCTATGAAATTACGAGTTTCTGCTGTTCAATATCATCTCCATACAATCGAATCCTTTGAAGATTTTGCCCATCAAAGTGAGCACTATATCAAGGCTGCTTTAGAATTTGAAACGGAATTTATATTATTCCCGGAGTTTTTTACAACGCAATTGCTTTCTATTAAAGGAGAAGGTGGTAAATCCTTAACTATTGATGATCTTCCAGCCTTTACCGACCAGTACCTCGAATTATTTACTGAACTTGCCGAAAAGTATAATGTCCATATTATTGCGGGTACACATGTTGTAAATGTAGATGGGAAGCTTCGTAATACAGCGCATTTATTCTATCCGGATGGGCGTGTCGGTACACAAGCAAAGCTACATATCACACCTACGGAAGTTCATGAATGGAATATGTCTGCCGGGGAGGGCTTAGAGGTTTTTGAAACAGAAAAAGGGACCATTGCCATTTTGACTTGCTATGATATCGAGTTCCCGGAAATTGTCCGTATGGCAAAAGCTAAGGGAGCAGATGTGATTTTCTGTCCATCATGTACAGATGACCGTCACGGCTTCCATCGCGTTCGATATACAAGCCATGCCCGCGCTATCGAAAACCAAGTATATGTCGTGTTAACTGGAACAGTCGGTGCCCTACCAACTGTTGACTTCATGCGCGCAAACTTCGGTCAAGCAGCAATCATTACACCAAACGATGTGCCATTCCCTCCAAAAGGCCTTTTAGCTGAAGGAGAAATAAACAACGATATGCTCGTAACGGCCGATCTTGATATCGAGCTACTAGAAAAGGTTCGCGAAAAGGGCTCTGTTACAACTTGGAGAGATCGCCGCACTGACCTTTATACAGATTGGTCATAAAAGCTAGAACGGATAAACGATAGAAAGCGAGGTGAAACCTTTGTATCGAAGTGAACAAATATTATTTGATAATGGGGAACCTGTACGAATTGTGGTGCGAAATTATACAGAAAAAGATTTCGATGAATTAATCGATATTCAAAGGGAATGCTTTCCTCCACCCTTCCCCTCTGAGCTGTGGTGGAATAAAGAGCAATTAACCAATCATGTTACATTGTTTCCTGAAGGTGCCTTGTGTATTGAAATCGATGGGAACGTTGTCAGCTCCTTAACGGGCGTTTGTACACTATTTGACCCAGCACATCCAAACCATACATGGGAAGAAGCAACAGCTGGCGGCTATATTACAAATCATAATCCAAACGGTAATACGCTCTACATCGTAGATATAAGTGTTCGACCTGCCTTTCGTTCTTTAGGTCTAGGCAAAATCATGATGCAGGCAATGTACCATGTTGTGATCGAAAAGGGATTAGATCGTTTGCTTGGCGGTGGTAGAATGCCAGGTTACCACAAAAACGCTCATCAGCTCTCAGCTCAGGAATATATAGACAAAATAGTTAGTGGAGAATTATATGACCCTGTCATTTCATTCTTATTGAAATGTGGACGTCTGCCAATAGCAGTGGTGGAAAATTACTTGGAGGATGAGGAATCCTTAAATTACGGTACTTTAATGGAATGGAAGAATCCATTTAAAAATGGATTACCATCATTTTAACTATCATTTCAGGAAATTATTTTAGCATTTTATTTCCCGGGTTAGAATTCAAATAAAATCTCTCACCAAAAATGGCGAGAGATTTTTTCTTTATTGATTTTTATTTAAATTTTCTTGAGCCATTCTTACAAGCTCTTTTACCATATTCCCGCCAAGTCGTCCGCCAACTTTACCTGCTTGTTCAGAAGTTAGCTTGCCATTATATCCTTCTTTTAAGGGGACACCTACTTCTTGTGCAATTTCGTATTTAGCTTGTTCTGGATCAGCAGTGCCGGCTACCTTTGCCTTCAACTGATCTAGTCCTTGACGAGCTTCTGGTACAAGTATTTTATTTTTTCGCGCCATAATTATTCCCTCCTTTGTTTATATCATGTCCCAAAATCCGCTTAAGCATGTTTATGTAAGCAAACAAAACCATCTGCACAAAGCTCCTGTAGTAGAAAAAACCCAACTATTAAAGCTTACGAGTTCGAAAGTCTTATCTTTTGTTTTGCAGAAGGAATGGAGAATAATTTGTTGAACCTATATAAACAAGGGAGTTAATTACTTTATAGTAACTTCCCAATTGAATAGAAGGAGCGGATGAAGAATGATTCAAAATCCATTACAGGTCAAATTAATTCCTTTCACTGTTGAGTCGGTTGTAGAAAACACAAACGAAATACCAAAAGGGGTAGATTTAGTTGAAGCAGCTTCGATTTGGGAAGATAGCAATCAAGGTGAAGGCATTGTAATTGCAGTAATTGATACTGGTATTGACACGGATCATCCCGACCTCAAAGATCAAATCATCGATGGACGAAATTTTACTTCCGATTATGACGGAGACCCTAATATATTTGAAGATAATAATGGGCATGGTACTCATGTATCTGGCACGATTGCCGCTAGTTTAGATAATGAAGGTGTTGTAGGAGTTGCTCCTAAAGCCAAAATTCTAAGCTTAAAAGCATTAACTGGAGAAGGTGCAGGTAATTATGATTGGATTATCAACGCCATTAACTATGCAATCGAGTGGCGAGGACCCGAGCAAGAACGAGTACGTGTCATCTCTATGTCTCTTGGCGGTCCTGAGGATGTACCAGAAATGCATGAAGCCATCCAAAAGGCAGTTAGCCAAGATATCTCTGTTGTTGTCGCGGCTGGAAACGAAGGCGATAATAGTGAAGACACTTTTGAATATGCTTATCCTGGAAAATATAATGAAGTCATTCAAGTTGGGGCTGTAGATAATAATTTGGCACTTGCTCCATTTACAAATACCAACGAAGAGATCGATTTGGTGGCTCCTGGAGTAGAAGTTATGTCTACTTACTTAGGAAACAAATATGCTTCTCTATCAGGCACATCCATGGCTACGCCTCATATTGCAGGAGCTGTAGCACTACTGATTATTTTGAGTGAGAAGGAGTTTGGTCGATCTCTTAGTGAGGTAGAGATTTATGCCCAGCTTATTAAACGTACTTTACCATTAGGAAATCGTAAAAGCTCTGAAGGGAATGGATTCCTCGTTCTGAATTTAGTTGAAAAAATTCAGGAGCTAATGACTGTGGCTAAAGTTTAAAGTGTTGAAAATCCAATAGATGCACAATTACTAGAGCACATTTCCTAAGAGATGTGCTCTAGATTTGTTTAAAGTCTTGATAGGTAAACAAGCCAAAGACATTACATTTAACGATGCCTCCACTTTTCACCCGTTGTTAGATTATTTATCTCGGTGATTTCCTTGCTATTTGGTAAATACTCTATTTCGTATTCATGTGTTGGATCCAGGTCTTCAATTTTTCCTCGATAAAAAACATCTTCTCCATTTTGAAGGATAAAGTGAGTAGTACTATATCTAGCTTTCCCCTTATCACCGTAACGAATTTCAATTTCAGTTGGGCTACCAACATAAACTTCAAAATTATTTTTCACATAATTGGGGAGATCATAAATTTGTTCCCTTCCTAAGTATAGTGCCAGCACTATCATGGAAGAAATAAAAATTATATGAAATAATTTTTTTGAGAAGATAAACTCTCGCAAAGTATCTACCTTACTATAAAAAATAATAAGATTTAGAATAAAGCCTATTATGACAACCAATAGTAAAATAGGTCCGAATATAAGTAATCCAATTATTTGATTTATAAATGCCATAACAAAGAAAAGTAAAATATATATGCCTGCAGCTATCATTAGTTTATTTTGATGTTTTAATAAAAAGTTTTCTATTGGATGCTTTTTTTTCAAATCCCTTTTTGCAAGCTCTACTTTATCTAAAGAACCCATCTAACGCCTCCTCATTTACATATTCTGTATTTCCATACGCAAAGAGGGGAGAAAATGTTTCAGTTATTGTTGGATTTTTTAATCCATCACCAGGCCACCATCTACAACGAGATTCTGACCGGTGATTGCTCGTCCCCATGGAGAAGCAAAAAATAAGGCGACCTCTGCTAATTCCTTGGGTGTTGTCACCTTTTGCAAGGGCGTAGAGGATTCGATAATTTGAAAGACTTCCGCTGTTGTGACTTTACTTGCATCTGTTTGCTTTAAAAGACCACCAGACATCATATTTACCGTAATTCCATAAGGGCCTAACTCTTTTGCCATATTTCGAGTAAAGCCAAGTAATGCCGCTTTAGCTGTAGTATATTCATGGTAGGCTACCACAGGATTTTGAAAAAGATTCGTCCCAATATTAACTACCCGCCCAAAGCCTAGCTCTCTCATATCATTTAAACAAACTTGAATACTATTAAGTGCCCCTTGAATTGTTCCTTCAAATTGCTTATTGTAGTCAGCCCAGCTTAGTTCGAAGGCATTTTTTTGTGTAAGTGGGTTAAATTCAAAATCAATCAGTGCATTATTAACAACCGTCGTAACTGGTTTTTGAAAATACTGCTTTGCCGCTTCCACCATTTGGATTACTTCCTGTTTGTTCCGTATATCGGCTTGCAAAGCAATAACTCTATCCCCAAGCTCTTTTGCTAAGGCTTGCGCTTTTTCCTTACTCTTATAATAGTTAACAATGACATTTGCCCCTTCATTAGCAAATGCTCTCACAAGCTCTTCTCCCACACCTCTGCTTGCCCCTGTTATTAGCACTGTCTGTTCATGTAGCTTCATCCCCGCGCCCCCCTAAGTTTTTGTATTGTTCCCTCTACATTTGAACTTTCACAAATTACGGAAATGACAGATATCCCATCAGCACCCGCTAATCGTACTTCTGAGGCATTCATTTCGTTGATCCCACCAATCGCAACAATCGGAAATGATGGATACTGACTTCTTACCTTCTTCAAAAATCCCAGTCCAGCAGGGGGCTTTGCATCTTTCTTCGATTTCGTTGGATAGATAGGACCGATTCCCACATAATCTGCACCACTTCGAACAGCAAGTTCCATCTCTTGTTCGTTATGTACAGAGACACCTATGATTTTATTTTCCGCCCGTGCCCGGAATTCTGTGATTGCCAAATCATCCTGTCCGACATGAATCCCATCTGCATCAAGCTTTAATGCAAGCTCGACGTCATCATTAACGATAAACGGCACTCCATAATCCTTACATAGCTTTTGACAGTTACGTGCAAACGTCTCATAAGCTTCACCGTTTAAGCACCCTTCTCCCTTTTCCCGGAATTGGAAGCAAGTAATTCCTGCCTGCAGAGCCTGTTCAAGAGTATCTAGCGGTGGCTCCACGCAATTTACCGTTCCCATGATAAAATACACATTCAAAACATCAGGATTCATAGACTATTACCTCACAATTTCCAAGTGTACGCTTGTAAGCAAAATGATTAGTAGGGCCATGTCCATGTCCATGGCCAATGGATAACGGATTAGAAATCGCTAAATGTATAAATTTTTTCGCTTCAATAATGGCATCTTCAATCGATAATCCTTTTGCCAATTGCGCTGTAATGGCTGCTGAAAATGTACAGCCTGTGCCATGTGTGTCCTTCGTATCTACACGCGGCGTCTTCATGGTGAAGTAACCATCGGTCCAATAAACTGTGTCTGTTGAAAATTCCCCGTCCAAATGACCGCCTTTCATCACCACATACTGCACACCCATACCTAGAATTTTTCTCGCTGCTTGCTCAATATCTTTTTCGTTATGAATAGTCATTCCAGTCAGGACCTCTGCTTCTGGAATATTCGGTGTACAAATAAGCGTTAAAGGAAGCAGCTTAGTTCTTAAAGCCTCAACTGCCTGTTCCTGCAATAAACTCTCTCCCCCTTTAGCGATCATGACCGGATCAACAACAAGGGGGATATTTTTATATTTACCCACAATTTTGGCAACTACCTCAATCAGTTCAGCAGAAAATAGCATTCCTGTTTTAATGGCTTTCACATTAAAGTCGGCTAAAACTGCATCTAATTGTTGCTTCAAAAATGCAGGGGTTACATCAAGGACATCATACACACCAAGTGTATTTTGGGCGGTTAATGCCGTAATTGCTGTTGTGCCAAATACCTCAAGCTCCTGAAACGTTTTAATATCCGCCTGAATCCCCGCACCGCCACCAGAATCTGAACCAGCTATTGTTAAGGCAATCATTGATGTCCCTCCGCCATTTTTTGAAGTGCATTTATGAA
This sequence comes from Ureibacillus chungkukjangi, assembly GCF_044795995.1. NCBI lineage: Bacteria > Bacillati > Bacillota > Bacilli > Caryophanales > Caryophanaceae > Ureibacillus > Ureibacillus chungkukjangi. The sequence goes on from NZ_CP085009.1 coordinate 3,760,217, forward strand.
ATTAATCTGGAATGCTCCCAGCTCTTCTCCGCTTTGCTCACTTGCTTGTTTATATTGTTTTAGTGTAGTGGCCAACTCTAGCATCGGTTGTTTACTCGCTGCTAAAACTGCTGCACAAATCGCACTTAACAAGCAGCCTGTGCCAGTTACTCGGGTTGCCAAACTATTTCCGCCATGCACATGCGTTACCTCTTGCCCGTCTGTAATAAAATCCACTTCACCTGTCACTACAACGATGCATTGATATTTCCTTGCCACCTCTTTAGCAGCCTCGATTGTATCCATATCACCTTCGCCACTATCCACTCCGCGAGAATCCCAAGACACGCCATAAATTGAAGCAAGCTCCCCTTCGTTACAGCGAAGCACATTGATTTTTACTTGATCGAGGATTTCCATAACCACACTTTTACGGTAAGGTGTTGCGCCAACTCCTACAGGATCTAATACGACAGGTACTCCACATTCATTTGCCTTTTTCCCGGCAACAAGCATGGCTTTGGCCGTACGGGTATTTACGGTGCCTATATTTAAAAGCAAAGCACCTGCTATAGAGACCATATCCGCTACTTCCTCTACCTCATCGGCCATAACTGGGGAAGCACCAATAGCAAGTAACCCATTGGCAGTAAAATTCGCTACAACATAATTGGTCATACAATGAACAAGCGGTTTTGCTTGATGGATAGTCGTTAACATGGCAATTCCCCTCCCCAAATCTCTTGAATTTCTATACTTACTAACATCTTCTTCTCCTCCTTTTTCAGGAAGCAAAAAGGCCTCTACTAGTGAAAGTAGAGGCCAAAAAAAGGTAGACTACACCCATTATTGCTCCCTACGTCAGTGTTAACTGTCAGGTTCTAAGGGTCAGGTTTTAACCTTCTCAACACTAATCGTGTCCCCCCGCAATTAAAATAATTTTGCAAAAGAAAAGCCCCCCTTGAAAAAAGGAGAGCATACAAGCACACAAATCATTTGTACGTTGCTCCCTACGCCCGTATTAACGGATCAGGTTCTAAGGGTCAGGTTTTACCTTCTCAACACTAATCGTGTCCCCCTGCAAAACATTTAACTATTTACTATATTACATGAAATAAATGAGAAATCTATGTTTTCTTGAAAAATTTTGGGTTATATAAGGTAAATATAAAGCCCGAGTAGATATTTTGAAAAAACTCTACTTGTAACTTTTTGCTATAAAATAGAAATAAGTATAAGCTCTATCTATTAAACTTTTTTTTACAGTGTGAGCAAGTTTCTTGAAACTATATTTTAATAGAATTATTATCTTAGTTGTAAGCGAAGTTTATTAATATAGGAGGGTTTTGTATGTCTAAAGAACCAATTATAGTTAGCGCCATTATTAATGGTGAAAAAATACAAACAGATAAAAAAATTGCGCGTGAAAATCCAACACATCCTGAGCAGATTGTTGGTTACGCTCCAAACAATACAAGAGAAGAAACTATCCAAGCAATTGATGCAGCCCATGAAGCCTTCAAAACTTGGGCATGGAGCAATGTTGACGATCGTATCGAAAGAATGAACCGTGCGATTCAAAAAATTAAAGACCAAATGCCAGAAATTTCGGAGTTATTAGCTCGCGAGCATGGTAAAGCGCTTTATGATGCACAAGGGGAAATTGCCATTTCAGTAATGTGGATGGAATTTGCCGTTAAAAATGTGAAAAAGATAACTACACCTGAAGAAAGAAAACACGAAAACGGTCGTACAATTATTGCACAGGATCCTATCGGAGTAGTATCAGCCATCACACCTTGGAACTATCCGATTTCTCTATCTACAATTAAGATTGCACCTGCTTTATTAACAGGAAATACAATGGTGCTTAAACCAAGCCCGTTTGCTCCTTTAGCAGTAAGCCTTGTTACGGAAATCATAGCAGATGAATTCCCTGCTGGCGTATTAAATCTTGTAAACGGTGATGCAGAGGTTGGTATCGAGCTTACATCGAATCCTAAAATTGCAAAAATTGCCTTTACAGGTGGTACAAATACAGCAAAACATATCATGAAAGCAGCATCTGATACTATTAAAAATATGACATTGGAGCTTGGCGGTAATGATGCAGCTATCGTTCTGGAAGACTTTGATGTCAATGACGAACGTGCTTTACGACGCATGGTTATCTCTAACTTCCTATCAGCCGGTCAGATTTGTATGATTGCGAAACGCGTCTATGTTCACCGTTCAATTTACGATGCGTTTGTTGAAAAATACATTGAAGCAGCAAATAAATGGATTAGAGTTGGAGACCCATTCCACCCAGAAGTAACAGTTGGGCCAGTAAATAATAAAAACCAGGTAGATTACGTGAAAAGCTTAGTGGAGGATGCCAAAAATAAAGGAGCTAAAATCATTCCTTTAGGTACAATTCTAAATCCTGAATTAATGGATAATGGATACTTCCTACAACCAACACTTGTTTTAGGTGCAGATGTTCATGATCGCGTTGTTGTAGAAGAACAATTCGGTCCAACTGTTCCAATTCTTCCATACGATAGCGAAGAAGAAGTCATCAATCTACACAACGAAAGCATCTATGGTTTAACAAGCTCAGTATGGGGCGAAGAGGAACACGCGATTAAAGTGGCACGCCGCATTGAAGCTGGTACAACAATGATTAACACGGCTGCCGTACAAGGATTAGATGTTCACTTCCCATTTGGTGGTGTTAAACAATCCGGTGTAGGTCGTGAATATGGTTTAGATGGAATTAAATCATATACAGAAACCCATGTCATCAATATCCCTGCTATGAAGGAATTACCGTATATTCCAGAATAAAATATCCATATAAATATTTAAAGCGAGAAGTCTATTTTATAGAGCTTCTCGTTTTTTTGCTGCAAATCTAATTTCTATCTATTTTTCACGCAAAAAAAGACCCCCAACCAAGAATGGTTGAGAGCCTTGAAACTCAAGATTATTAACGTTTTGAGAACTGAGGCGCACGACGAGCACCTTTAAGACCGTATTTTTTACGTTCTTTCATACGTGGGTCACGTGTTAGTAAACCTGCAGATTTAAGTGCTGGACGGAAATCTGGGTCAACTGTTAGTAACGCACGAGCGATACCGTGACGGATTGCTCCAGCTTGACCTGTGAATCCACCACCGTTTACGTTTACAAATACATCATAGCTACCTTTAGTTTGAGTTGCTTCTAATGGTTGGTTGATGATTAAGTGTAAAGTTTCGAATGGTAAGTACTCTTCGATGCTACGGTTGTTGATAACAATTTTACCTTCGCCTGGTACTAAACGTACGCGAGCTACTGAGCTTTTACGGCGACCTGTGCCGATATATTGAACTTGTGCCAAGGGTGTATCCTCCTCTTAATAATTATCCGCGAAGCGTATAGCTTTCCGGTTTTTGTGCTGCATGTGGATGTTCTGTTCCAGTGTAAACGTTAAGTTTAGTGAACATTTTACGACCTAAAGAGTTTTTAGGAAGCATCCCTTTAACTGCTAATTCGATCATTTGTGTTGGGTATTTTTCTTTCATTTCGCCAGCTGTACGTTGTTTTAAACCACCTGCGAATTGAGTGTGACGGTAATAGATTTTACCTTCTAATTTGTTACCTGTTAAATGAATTTTGTCAGCGTTGATAACGATAACAAAGTCACCTGTGTCTACGTTTGGTGTGAATGTTGGTTTATGTTTACCGCGTAAGATAGCAGCTACTTCAGAAGCTAAACGTCCAAGCGTTTGGCCTTCTGCGTCAACTACTAACCATTTACGATCTACTTCGTGACCTTTAGCCATGAATGTTGTACGCATTTATATGTCCTCCTAATCGATTCGATTACCGTTATTTTTCATTATTATACACTTATAAGTTTCGGGGCTTATTTGTGGTGGTAATGAAAATACCATATGTCATCTTATAATATATTTACACATAAGTCAAGAAAAAAAGCAACACACCTGGTAGTGTTGCTTATTTATTTTAGCACAAGTATGAAAGTACGTATACCACCATATTTTGGGGAAGCTAAAATGCTTTTTAATAAAAAACTTTTTCCAGATAAAGACCATGTGCAGGTGCTGTTTTACCTGCTTTTCCGCGCTCCATTGAAGCAATAATACCCTCTAGTTCTTGTGCATCTCGCTTCCCAATGCCAACCTCCCACAGGGTACCTGCAATGATGCGTACCATATTGTAAAGAAAGCCGTTCCCTTCTATCACCATATGAAGCTCTTCTCCCTGCCAAGAGAAGTTTAAAGATTGAACTGTACGAACTTTATCCACTACACTGGTATTCGCCGCACAGAAGCAAGAAAAATCATGCGTACCAACAATATATTGTGCAGCAGCCTGCATCTTTTCAATATCAGGCTTTACGCCATTTGTCTCTATTGTATAATTTCGACGAAAAGGGCTTTGCTGTGCCTCACAATTCCAGATGTATCGATACCTTTTCCCGGAAACGCTGTACCTTGCATGGAAATCAGCTTCAACTTCCTCTACTGATAACACTCGAATATCACGAGGTAATTGGACGTTTAGTGCTTTTTCATAACGATCCAGTGGAATTGACAGTGAGGTATCAAAATGAATCACCTGTCCAGTAGCATGAACACGCGCATCTGTGCGACCACTTGCTATAATTTTCACTTTTTCGCTTTTATGCATTTTGGTTAATACATTTTCAATCTCAAGCTGAACAGTACGCTCGCCTGGTTGTACCTGATACCCTGCAAAAAGGGTACCATCATAACTAATCGTTGCTTTTAAACGTCTCAAATACTTCACCTCGGGGATAACTACTGCTAATTACGATAAAATACTAATAATGCCGTCATGATAACAAATACAACTAAACATAATGTATCACGCCAATCCCATTTCAGCTGACGGTAGCGTGTACGGCCTTCTCCACCACGATAACCGCGAACCTCCATGGCCGTTGCTAAGTCCTCAGCGCGTTTAAAGGCACTGACGAATAACGGTACTAAAAGTGGCACAACTGCCTTTATACGTTCTTTTAATGGCCCTGCACTTAAATCGGAACCACGCGCCATTTGTGCTTTCATGATTTTATCTGTTTCATCCATCAATGTTGGAATAAAGCGAAGGGCGATGGACATCATTAAAGCTAATTCATGTACAGGCAGCTTAATTTTCTTTAAAGGATTTAACAATACTTCAATCCCATCTGTAATGGAAATAGGTGAAGTTGTTAAAGTCAAAATAGATGTCATAAAGACAAGAACAAGGAAGCGGACAGATATAAAGATCCCTTGCCTTAGCCCTTCCTCATAAACCTTTAAAAAGCCTAGATCAAGGAGTATATCCCCTTCTCTAGTAAATAAAATATGAATAAAGAACGTAAATACTAATAGAATAATTATCGGCTTTAATCCGTTAATCAAAAAGTATAAACGAATGCGAGACATTAGAATAACTAGCAATGTAAATGCTAATAGTAATGCATAGGTAACAATATTATTAGCTAAAAAAACTACCAATATAAAAGCAAATACAAAAATCAGCTTTGAACGTGGGTCTAGTCGATGTACAAAAGATTCACCTGGAATATAACGTCCAAAAATCATTTTCTCCATCATTTAGCGTCACGCCCCTCTCTTAAGGCATGTGCTACTTCAGCCGCTAGCTCTTCTTCTGTTAAACATATTTTACTTAATGGCTTCTTCATTAACTGCTCGATTTTTCTTTGGAATCGAACAATATGAGGTAGCTCTAAACGATATTTCTCTAGTGTATCTGAATCTGAGAAGATTTCATGTGGTGTTCCATTTAGTACACAACGTCCTTCATGCATAATGGCAATTTGATCTGCGTAGCGTGCAGCATCCTCCATACTATGGGTTACAAGAATCGTCGTTAAGCCACGTTCCTTATGAAGATTATAGAACATGTCCATAATCTCTTTTTGACCTCTAGGATCAAGTCCCGCTGTTGGCTCATCCAATACGATTACCTCTGGATCCATTGCAAGCACGCCAGCTATCGCTACACGACGCATTTGCCCTCCAGACAAGTCAAAGGGCGACTTGTTTAAAATATCCTCTGGTAGGCCTACTAGCTTGATAAGCTCCCGTGCACGTGCTTCAGCTACTTGTTCAGATACACCAAAGTTCATGGGTCCGAACATAATGTCTTTAAGTACAGTCTCTTCAAATAATTGATGCTCCGGAAACTGAAAAACAATCCCTACTTTTTGACGAACTGGCTTTAGCTCTTTCGCTTTTTTTCCAGCTACTATAACACGTTCACCAATATGTACTTGTCCTTCTGATGGCTTTAAAAGACCGTTAAAGTGCTGAAGGATGGTAGATTTCCCAGAACCAGTATGTCCTATTATTGCCTGATAGGTTCCATGAGGAATTGTTAAATCAACATTAAATAAAGCATATTTTTCAAAGGGTGTCCCCTTCGAATATGCGTAGCTTACTTGTTGAAGTTTGATGTCCATAGATCATTCACCAACTCTTCTTCTGACATATGTTGCCCTTCTAATAAAACACCATTATCTTTAAAAAGCTTTGTCATTCGCATAGCAAATGGCAGCTCTAAACCGAATTCGACCAGCTTATCTCCTAGTGAGAAGATTTCAGAAGGTGTACCTTCAGCATACTTTTGACCGTTATTCATAAATAATACACGATCAGCAAACAGTGCTTCTTCTACATCGTGCGTAATCGAAAGAACTGTTAAACCGATTTCTTCACGTAGTGCGCGAACTGTTTTTAAAACCTCGTCACGCCCTTGAGGATCAAGCATGGATGTAGCTTCATCTAGAATTAGAAGCTTCGGTCGCATAGCAAGTGCTCCTGCAATGGCCACACGCTGTTTTTGCCCACCTGACAAATGGTGAGGCTCATGGTTTAAAAACTTGTCCATTTTCACCTGTGCCAGTGACGAGTGAACACGATCTACCATTTCTGTATAGGGTACTCCACTATTTTCTAAAGCAAATGCTACATCATCTTGTACGGTAGCTCCAACAAATTGGTTATCCGGATTTTGGAAGACCATACCGATATTCGAACGGACTTCCCATAAATTCTCTTCTGTTAAAACATTTCTCATTACACGAACTTCTCCATCTTGTGGAAAGAGTAATCCGCATACTAGCTTGACCATCGTTGATTTCCCAGAACCGTTATGTCCGACTATCGCAATCCATTCGCCTTCATTAATAGAAAACGAAACATCCTGAACCGCATTGCGAAGCTCCGGGTTATCGGGTGTATATGAAAAATTTACATTATTAAACGATAAAATCTCGGTCACTTATTCTAGCTCCTCTCTATCTCTACTAACTAAATTACACTGTTTTACACGCCAATGCTACCATTTCGTATAGTGTCATATATAAAAATAAGGTACGTTTACATATCAGCAAAAAAACAGCCAGATTGAAACGTACTTTATTTTTGTATATGTAATTTATAAAGCTTAAAACAAATGCATAAGCTTTTTTAAGGAAATAAAAAAGCGCGCACCTCATTCAGAGAAATGCGCTTTATTTCTACATTTTTAACAAGAACACGGCTGCTCAATTCCGGGCTCTTTTGAATGAGGTGCGGAGAGCTAGACGAGACGCCATCAACAAGTGATCCGCTCATTATAACGCTCAAGCCATTTTATTGTCGTATAAATCATTTAATAAAAATAGAGGGGTCCGGGTTCAACCGGTGAACCGGACACCCTCCTACCTGTATAAATAAGAAATCAAATATTAAACTAATTCGATAACTACTACAGGTGCACCGTCACCACGGCGAGGTCCTACTTTAAGGATACGAGTGTAACCACCTTGACGCTCTGCGTAACGTGGTGCAACATCATTAAATAACTTTTGAAGTGCAAATGAAGTTGTTTCGTTACCTTCAGCATCAGTAGTTGTTACTAATTCACGACGGATAAATGCAGCCGCTTGACGACGAGCATGTAAATCTCCACGTTTACCTAAAGTAATCATTTTATCAACTACAGAACGTAATTCTTTCGCACGTGCTTCAGTAGTTTCGATGCGTTCGTTGATGATTAAGTCAGTAGCTAAATCACGTAATAACGCTTTACGTTGAGAACTTGTACGACCAAGTTTTCTGTAACCCATGGATGTTCCCTCCTTTAATCTAGACTGCTATAAATAAAGTCACTTGACTAGTCTTCTTTACGTAATCCTAAACCAAGCTCTTCTAATTTAGCTTTTACTTCTTCTAGTGACTTACGACCAAGATTACGTACTTTCATCATGTCGTCTTCTGATTTATTCGCAAGTTCTAATACCGTATTGATACCAGCGCGTTTTAAGCAGTTGTAAGAACGAACTGAAAGATCTAATTCCTCAATCGTCATCTCTAAAACTTTTTCTTTTTGATCCTCTTCTTTTTCGACCATGATTTCAGCAGTTTGTGCTTCATTCGTTAAGCCTACAAAGATATTAAGATGCTCTGTTAAAATTTTCGCTCCGAGCGATATCGCCTCTTTTGAACCGATGCTACCATCTGTCCACACATCAAGTGATAACTTGTCGAAATCAGAGTTCTGTCCAACACGTGTATTCTCCACTTGGAAATTAACGCGTGAAACTGGAGTGTAAATAGAGTCGATCGGGATCACGCCGATAGGAAGATCCTCACGTTTGTTTTGATCAGCAGGAGTATATCCACGGCCACGACGAGCATACATACGCATACGTAAATGACCATTTTTAGCGATTGTTGCAATATACAAATCTGGATTTAATATTTCAACGTCACTGTCATGTGTGATATCAGCAGCTGTAACAGTTCCATCACCTTTCACATCAATCTCAATAACTTTTTCTTCGTCAGAGTAGATTTTAAGTGCAAGTTTTTTGATATTCAAAATAATTGAAGCAACGTCTTCTACTACGCCTTCTACAGTTGAGAATTCGTGTAACACACCGTCAATTTGAATAGATGTAACAGCAGCTCCTGGTAATGAAGACAGAAGGATACGACGTAAAGAATTACCCAAAGTGTTTCCGTACCCGCGTTCAAGCGGTTCTACAACAAACTTGCCATATTTGGAATCTTCGCTGATCTCAACAGTTTCAATCTTTGGTTTTTCAATTTCGATCATTCAATTTACCCTCCTTTAAAACATCGAATGTATAGGTTCATAACATCATAATAGTCAAAAACTATTGACTTTATAAGATTTGCACAAGATTTTTGTTTTGTACAAGCAATGATGAACTCAAAGATTACTTTGAGATGCTCCCATTATACACGACGACGTTTTGGCGGACGGCAACCGTTATGTGGTACTGGAGTAACATCTTTAATTGCAGTTACTTCTAAACCAGCAGCTTGAAGTGCACGAATTGCAGCTTCACGACCAGCACCAGGACCTTTAACAGTTACTTCCAACGTCTTTAGACCATGTTCAACGGACGATTTTGCAGCAGCTTCAGCAGCCATTTGAGCAGCATAAGGAGTAGATTTACGTGAACCTCTGAATCCAAGCGCACCAGCACTAGACCAAGATACTGCGTTACCTTGCATATCTGTAATCGTTACGATTGTATTGTTAAATGTAGAACGGATGTGTGCAATACCTGATTCGATATTCTTTTTCACACGACGTTTACGAGTTTGTTGTTTACGAGCCATGTTAAGAAGGAACCCCCTTTACTTATTATTTTTTCTTGTTCGCTACAGTTTTACGAGGACCTTTACGCGTACGCGCATTGTTTTTCGTATTTTGACCACGAACAGGTAAACCACGACGGTGACGGATACCACGGTTACAACCGATTTCCATCAGACGTTTAATGTTAAGTGAAATTTCGCGACGTAAGTCACCTTCCACTTTTAAAGTATCTAATTGTTCACGGATTTTGTTTAACTCATCTTCAGTAAGATCGCGTACGCGAGTCTCAGCGTTAACGCCAGCAGCAGCTAATACTTTTTGAGAAGTAGTTTTACCAATTCCGTAAATGTAAGTTAATGAAATTACCACGCGTTTGTCGCGAGGAATGTCAACTCCAGCAATACGTGCCATGTACGTTGTGCACCTCCTTATAATTATCCTTGTTTTTGTTTGTGTTTAGGATTTTCACAGATTACCATTACTTTACCGCGTCGGCGAATTACTTTACATTTTTCGCAGATCGGTTTCACAGATGGTCTCACTTTCATCTAACCCAACCTCCTTAATAGTCCGGAGTGCAAAAGATTATTTAAAACGGTATGTGATACGACCGCGAGTTAAATCGTATGGAGATAACTCTATAGTAACCTTATCTCCAGGTAAAATACGGATAAAGTGCATTCGAATCTTTCCAGAAACGTGTGCAAGCACCGTGTGCCCATTTTCTAATTCTACCTTAAACATCGCGTTTGGCAAAGTCTCAACAACTGTTCCTTCGACTTCAATTACATCGTCTTTCGCCATCAACCCTGTCTCCCTTCTATATGCGTTATCGATTCTCTAACATACACGATAAAGAGAATCTATGCAACTGTTTTTATTCAATAGAAGCAACTTCACCAACATATGCTTGGATTGTATGAGAGATGTTCGAAAGACGCTCGTCTGGTTTCGCTTCACACAATCCTGGGAATGACTACTTCCGATTAAGAATGTATACATTCTTTACTCGATATCCCGGAATGTCTTGGATGAGAGATTCATACCCGTTACAAAGATGCTTCCACGAAACCCATAACACTTACCACAAAATAGATTCTATCACATTTGTGTCTCGTGTATACCGGGCACAATATGCTTTTGCAACTCTCAATAAAGTTTATTTTGTTGCACCCGCAAATTCTCCCGCGAAAAGCAATTGACTCTCGTCTAATGCCGGGTATCAGCTGCGGCTGCCCTGTAGTAATAGAGCGTCAAGATCAGCAAACACTTTTTCGATATCTTGCTGTCCATCGATATTTGTTAAAACACCTTTAGATTCATAGAAATCAAGTAAAGGTTGTGCTTGATTCATATTTACTTCCAGACGGTTTGCTACCGTATCAGGATTATCGTCCGCACGAGTGTATAATTCGCCGCCATCTTTGTCACATTTACCTTCCACTTTAGGAGGGTTAAAAATGACATGATAAGATGTACCACAAGTTTTACAAATACGACGACCGCTAAGACGTGCTACTAGTTCATCTTTTTCAACTTGGATATTGATTGTATGATCAATTTTTTTCCCAAGTTCATCTAGGATGCTATCTAAAGCCTCAGCTTGTGGAACTGTACGTGGGAACCCGTCTAATAAGAAACCTTTTTCACAATCTTTTTGTGCTAGTCGTTCACGAACGATGCCAATCGTTACTTCATCAGGTACAAGAGCACCTTGATCCATAAACGATTTAGCTTCTAAACCTAATTCTGTTCCCGCACCAATAGCAGCACGGAACATGTCGCCTGTAGAAATATGAGGGATTTCGTACTTCTCAATAATTTTATCTGCCTGTGTACCTTTACCAGCACCAGGTAGACCCATTAAAACGATATTCATACGTTTCATTCCCCCTAAAGCTTGCTGGCTTAGGAAACTTGAACGTTTCCTAAAACCTGCATTTTATTTCATAAAGCCTTTATAGTGACGTTTTACAAGTTGAGCTTCTAATTGTTTCATTGTTTCTAAAGCAACACCAACTACGATAATTACACTAGTACCACCAATTTGCGCCGAAGCAGGTAGATTCATGAAATTAATAAATAGGATTGGTAGTACTGAAATAGCAACTAAGAATAGTGCACCCACAAATGTTAAACGGTATAGTACTTTTGTTAAGTAACTTTGCGTATCGTTACCAGGACGAATCCCAGGAATATACGCACCTTGTTTTTTCAAGTTGTCGGACAAGTTTTCAGGATTCACTTGTATAAATGCATAGAAGTACGTGAACGCAACAATCAATGCAATATAGATAATCATTCCAACAGGTTTAGTATAGTCAAACGTAGTTGTAATGAAGGAAGTCACTGAATTTTGACCGAAGAACGTAGCTAAAGTTTGAGGTGTAACAATAAACGCAATGGCAAAGATTACCGGAATAACCCCTGCAGCATTTACTTTTAACGGTAAATGTGTTTGTTGTCCACCAGCTTGTGGCGTACGACCTGCAACTCGTTTTGCATATTGAATTGGAATTTTACGTAAAGCTTGTTGTACGTAAATTACTCCAACTACAACTGCTAGCATAATCAAAACAAGTATTACTAAGATAGCAATTCGGATGAATAGCTGATCTCCAGCATCCTCGATTTGTTGTGCATAGATTTGGTTCACTGTTGTTGGTATTGCAGCAACAATCCCTGCAAAGATAATGATTGAAATACCATTTCCAACTCCATGTGATGTGATTTGTTCACCTAGCCATAGTAGGAATGAAGTACCAGCAGTTAACACGATCGCAATCGTTATGTAGGACAACACACTTGTATCAGTAATTAAGGAACCACCGTACATTTGATTGAACCCAAATGACATTGCGAAAGCTTGAATGAAGGCTAAAATTACAGTTAAGTAACGAGTGAATTGAGCCAACTTGCGTCGACCAACATCACCTTGTTTTGCCCATTCCGCAAACTTTGGAACAACATCCATTTGCAATAGCTGAACAATAATAGAAGCAGTAATGTAAGGCATAATTCCCAATGCAAAGATTGAGAAGTTAGACAATGCACCACCGCCGAAAGTATTAAGGAAACCAATTAAGTTAAACTCATCGGCTACCTTTAATACTTGAGAGTCGACGTTAGGTACTGGAATGAATGTTCCAATACGGAAAACAATCAACATTAATAATGTAAAGATGATTTTATTTCGTATATCTCGAACGCGCATAAAGTTAGAGATCGTCTGAAACATTAAATCACCTCAGTTGTTCCGCCAGCGTTCTCGATTGCTTCTTTAGCTGAAGCTGAGAACTTGTGAGCTTTTACTGTAAGCTTTTTGTTAAGAGTTCCATTACCTAGAATCTTAATCCCAGCTTTTTCATTACTCACAATACCAGTTTCTAGTAATAATGCAGGTGTTACTTCTGCACCATCTTCGAAACGGTTTAATGCATCAAGGTTAACGATTGCGAATTCTTTACGGTTGATGTTCGTAAAGCCGCGTTTTGGTAAACGACGGAATAGTGGGTTTTGACCCCCCTCGAATCCAGGACGAACGCCGCCGCCAGAACGAGCGTTTTGACCTTTATGACCTCTACCTGCAGTTTTACCGTTACCAGAACCGATACCACGACCAACACGGTTACGCTCTTTACGTGATCCTTCTGCTGGTTTTAACTCATGAAGTTTCATATGGGTGGCACCTCCTTGTTCAATGATTGAAAATTAATTTCCTTTTACAGTAACTAAGTGAGCTACTTTATCTAACATACCGCGAATAGCTGCGTTGTCAGCTTGTTCTACAGTTTGGTTCATTTTACGTAAACCTAATGCTTCAACGATTTTACGTTGTTGAGGCTTAGTACCAATTAAAGATTTAGTAAGGGTAATTTCTAATTTGTTTGTCATTATAATTCCCCCCCTTATCCTAATAGTTCTTCCACTGATTTACCGCGTAGTTTTGCAACGTCCTCTGCGCGTTTTAGTTCACTTAGACCAGCAACAGTAGCACGTACCATGTTGATTGGTGTGTTTGAACCTAGAGATTTTGAAAGAATATCAGTAATACCAGCAAGTTCAAGTACGGCACGTACAGGACCACCAGCGATAACTCCAGTACCTGGAGCTGCAGGTTTGATTAAAATTTGACCTGCTCCGAAGCGACCAACAACATCATGTGGAGTTGTTCCACCAACACGTGGCACTTCGATTAAGTTTTTCTTCGCGTCTTCAACAGCTTTACGGATCGCGTCTGGAACCTCTTGAGCTTTACCAGTACCGAAACCTACATGACCGTTTTTGTCACCTACAACAACTAGTGCTGTAAAGCGGAAGCGACGACCACCTTTAACAACTTTAGCAACGCGGTTAATAGTAACTACGCGTTCTTCAAGTTCAAGTTTGTTTGCGTCAATGCGACTCATGAAGTATGTCCCTCCTTCTTATTAAAATTCTAAGCCGTTTTCACGTGCAGCTTCAGCTAAAGCTTTTACACGTCCATGATATAAGTAACCACCGCGGTCAAATACAACAGCAGTAATATTTTTTTCCGCAGCGCGTTTAGCGATTGTTTCACCGATTTTTGCTGCAGCTTCTACATTGTTACCTGCACCCTCAAAACTATTTTCTTGAGAAGATGCACTTACAAGTGTCACACCAGCAACATCGTCAATAAGTTGTGCATAGATGTTCTTGTTTGAACGGAATACGTTTAAACGTGGACGCTCAGCAGTACCTGAGATCTTTGTACGAACACGCACATGACGTTTTTTACGAACTTGATTTTTATCTTGTTTCGTAATCACAGAGGTCACTCCTTTCTAATGCGAAAAGCATTATTTACCTGTTTTACCTTCTTTACGACGTACAAATTCGCCTTCATAACGAATACCTTTACCTTTGTAAGGCTCTGGTGGGCGAACATCACGAATGTTAGATGCTAATGCACCAACACGTTCTTTGCTAATACCTTTAACAATTACCTTAGTATTTGAAGGAACTTCGATTTCTAGACCTTCTTCAGGTGTGAACTCTACTGGATGAGAGTAACCTACGTTAAGTACAAGTTTCTTACCTTGTAATTGCGCACGGTAACCTACACCGATAAGTTCTAGTGAACGAGAAAATCCTTCAGAAACACCAGTAACCATGTTTGCTAATAGCGCACGAGTTGTACCATGAATAGTACGGTGTTGTTTTGACTCAGAAGGGCGAACAACGTTGATGATGTTACCTTCTAACTCAATTTTCATATCTTGGTTGAATTGACGAGTTAAATCGCCTTTAGGTCCTTTAACAGTAACTGTGTTATCGTCAGCGATAGTTACAGTCACGTTAGCTGGAACCTCGATTGGTTTTTTACCTACACGAGACATTTAGTTGCACCTCCATTCTTTTATTGCTTATTACCAAATGTAAGCTAAGATTTCTCCGCCAACTTTTTTAGCACGTGCTTCTTTATCAGTTAATAAACCTTGAGAAGTTGATACTAAAGCGATACCTAAACCGTTAAGTACACGAGGTACTTCGTCAGTTTTAGCATATACACGTAAGCCAGGTTTTGAAATACGTTTTAAGCCAGTGATAACACGCTCGTTTTCTTTTCCATATTTTAAGAAGATACGGATGATACCTTGCTTATTATCTTCAACATATTCTACATCACGAACGAAACCTTCACGCTTTAAGATTTCAGCGATTTCTTTCTTTAAGTTTGAAGCTGGTACTTCTAACTTCTCGTGACGAACCATGTTAGCATTACGAATGCGTGTTAGCATATCTGCGATCGGATCTGTCATTGTCATAAATTTTACCTCCTTCCCAATTTAGGGGATTACCAGCTAGCTTTTTTAACGCCAGGAATTTGTCCCTTATATGCAAGTTCACGGAAACAAATACGGCAAAGTTTAAATTTACGATATACAGAATGTGGACGACCACAGCGTTCACAACGTGTATATTCTTGAACTTTAAACTTTTGCTTACGTTGTTGTTTAACGATCATTGATTTTTTAGCCACGTTTTCGCCCTCCTTATTTTATTACTTTTGGAACGGCATACCGAATTGTGTCAATAACTCGCGAGCTTCTTCATCAGAATTCGCAGTTGTTACGATCACGATGTCCATACCGCGTACTTTCGAAACTTTATCGTAATCGATCTCTGGGAAAATTAATTGTTCTTTAACACCTAATGTGTAGTTTCCACGACCATCAAATGATTTTTTAGAAACACCGCGGAAGTCGCGTACACGTGGTAGTGAGATAGCGATTAATTTGTCCAAGAATTCATACATACGTTCACCACGTAATGTAACTTTCGCACCAATTGCTTGACCTTCACGTAGACGGAAACCAGCAATAGATTTTTTCGCTTTTGTTACAACTGGTTTTTGCCCAGTGATAATTGTTAATTCTTCAACAGCAGCATCTAGTGCTTTAGAGTTTTGTACAGCGTCACCAACACCCATGTTAATAACGATTTTGTCTACTTTAGGCACTTGCATTACTGATTTATATTCGAACTTGCTCATTAGAGCAGGAGAAACTTCGTTTAAATATTTTTCTTTTAGGCGGCTCATGTTCGTACCTCCCTTCTCAAATTTCGTTTTAGTCGATTACTGCACCTGATTTTTTTGCAACACGAACTTTTTTGCCATCTTCGATTTTGTAACCTACACGAGTCGGCTCGCCAGATTTCGGATCGATTAGCATTACGTTCGATACGTGGATTGCTGCTTCTTGGCTCACAATACCACCTTGTGGGTTTAACTGGTTAGGTTTAACGTGTTTTTTAACGATGTTAATACCTTCTACAAGAACGCGTTCTTGTTTTGGGAAAGCAGCTAAAACTACGCCTTCTTTACCTTTATCTTTACCAGAGATAACTTTTACTTTGTCGCCCTTTTTTACATGCATTAGTGTCGCACCTCCTTGATTGGTACTATCATGAAATTAAAGAACTTCTGGAGCTAATGAAACGATTTTCATGAAGTTGCTATCACGTAATTCACGTGCAACAGGTCCGAAAATACGAGTTCCGCGTGGTGACTTATCGTCTTTGATGATTACGCAAGCATTTTCGTCAAATTTAATATAAGTACCATCTTTACGGCGTACACCAGATTTTGTGCGAACGACAACAGCCTTAACAACGTCACCCTTCTTGACAACGCCCCCTGGTGTTGCTTTCTTAACTGTTACAACAACGATATCACCGATGTTAGCAGTTTTACGGCCAGAACCACCAAGTACTTTAATTGTTAAAACTTCGCGTGCACCTGAGTTGTCAGCAACTTTCATACGACTTTCTTGTTGGATCACTTAGGTTACCTCCCTTCGGAATTCATGTGTTTTCCGAATATGTTATTAAATAATAACAGCTTTTTCTACGACTTCCACTAGACGGAAGCGTTTTGTAGCTGATAACGGACGAGTTTCCATGATACGTACGATATCACCGATTTTCGCTTCGTTCAACTCATCATGAGCTTTAAATTTTTTAGAGTACTTTACACGTTTACCATATAATTTGTGTTTCTTATAAGTTTCAACAAGAACAGTAACTGTTTTGTCCATTTTATCTGAAACTACACGGCCCGTGTAAACTTTGCGTTGATTACGCTCAGTCATACTAAAGAACCTCCTTTATCAGTTATTTGCACTGATTTCTCTTTCACGAATCACAGTTTTCATGCGCGCAATCGCTTTACGAACTTCGCGGATGCGAGCTGTGTTTTCTAATTGACCAGTCGCCAATTGGAAGCGAAGGTTGAAAAGCTCTTCTTTCAGTGATTTCACTTTTAATTCAATTTCAGAAGTGGCAAGGTCACGGATTTCATTAGCTTTCATTAGATTCACCACCAGTTTCTTGACGTTTAACAATCTTACATTTAACAGGAAGTTTGTGTGATGCTAAACGAAGTGCTTCACGTGCGATCTCTTCAGATACACCAGCAACTTCAAACATTACTTTTCCTGGTTTTACTACTGCTACCCAGCCTTCTGGAGAACCTTTACCGGAACCCATTCGAACCTCTAGAGGCTTTTTAGTGTAAGGCTTGTGTGGGAAAATTTTAATCCAAACTTTACCGCCACGTTTCATGTAACGTGTCATTGCAATACGGGCAGATTCGATTTGACGGTTAGTGATCCAGCTAGCTGTTGTTGCTTGTAAGCCCCATTCGCCGAAAGATACTTCTTTACCGCCTTTCGCTTCACCACGCATGTTACCACGGTGTTCACGACGATATTTTACGCGTTTTGGTAATAACATTATTATTTGCCTCCTTCCACAGAGCTCTTCTTCGTTGGAAGGACTTCACCACGATAAATCCATACTTTAACACCTAATTTACCATAAGTAGTGTCAGCTTCTGCGTGAGCATAATCAATGTCAGCACGAAGAGTATGAAGTGGAACAGTTCCTTCACTGTAATGTTCAGCACGCGCGATATCAGCGCCACCTAAACGACCAGATACTTGTGTTTTAATTCCTTTTGCACCAGAACGGATTGTGCGTTGAATTGCTTGTTTTTGAGCACGGCGGAATGATACGCGGTTCTCAAGTTGACGAGCGATGTTTTCTGCTACTAAACGAGCATCAAGATCAGCTCTTTTGATTTCTACGATGTTAATGTGTACACGTTTACCAGTTAAATCGTTAAGATATTTACGTAAGTTTTCAACTTCCGTACCACCTTTACCGATAACCATACCTGGTTTCGCAGTGTGAATAGTAATGTTTACGCGATTTGCAGCGCGTTCGATTTCTACTTTAGAAACAGATGCTTCTTTTAAAGCAGATTCGATATATTTACGAACTTTGATATCTTCGTGTAATAAAGTCGCATAGTCTTTCTCAGCGTACCATCTTGACTCCCAATCACGAATAATACCAACTCGTAGTCCTATTGGATGTACTTTTTGACCCACGGATTAACCCTCCTTCTTCTCAGATACCACTAAAGTGATGTGGCTTGTGCGTTTGTTAATTGCGCTTGCACGTCCTTGCGCACGTGGACGGAAACGTTTTAATGTTGGACCTTCGTCAACAAATACTTCAGAAATAACTAAGTTGTTAATATCTAAATCATAGTTGTGCTCAGCATTTGCAACTGCAGATTTTAATACTTTCTCAACGACTGGAGACGCCGCTTTTGGAGTATGACGTAAAATTGCAACTGCTTCACCAATTTGCTTTCCTCGGATTAAGTCTACTACTAGACGTACTTTACGAGGAGCAATACGAACTGTGCGAGCGATAGCTTTAGCTTGTGTCATTAGGATTTACCTCCTCTCAAAATTAGCGTCTTGTTTTCTTGTCATCTGCACCGTGACCTTTGTAAGTACGTGTTGGTGCGAATTCGCCTAGTTTATGACCTACCATGTCTTCTGTCACGTATACAGGAACATGCTTACGTCCATCATATACAGCGACTGTTAAACCGATGAAGTTCGGGAAGATAGTAGAACGGCGTGACCAAGTTTTAATAACTTGTTTTTTCTCTGAACCTTCTTGTGCTTCAACTTTTTTCATCAAGTGATCATCCACAAAAGGTCCTTTTTTCAAACTGCGACCCATTTAGGAACCTCCCTCCGTGACTCCACCACGGTTCTGCATACGAACCGTAGTACAATCACATTATTTTTTACGAGAACGAATGATGAACTTACTAGTTTTGTTTTTCTTCTTACGAGTTTTGAAACCAAGGGCTGGTTTACCCCATGGTGTCATTGGAGATTTACGTCCGATTGGTGAACGTCCTTCACCACCACCGTGTGGGTGATCATTAGGGTTCATTACAGATCCACGTACAGTTGGGCGTTTACCCAACCAACGAGAACGACCTGCTTTACCAATGTGGATAAGTTCGTGTTGCTCGTTACCTACTTGACCGATTGTTGCACGACAAGTTGCAAGTACTAAGCGAACCTCACCAGATTGTAAACGAACGATTACATATTTATCTTCACGTCCAAGTACTTGCGCAGAAGTACCAGCAGAACGTACTAATTGTCCGCCTTTTCCAGGTTTTAACTCGATGTTATGGATTGTTGTACCCATTGGGATGTTTGCTAATGGTAATGTGTTACCTACTTTAATATCAACATCAGGACCAGAGATGATTGTTTGACCAACTTCTAATCCTTTCGGTGCTAAGATGTAACGTTTTTCACCGTCAGCATAATTGATTAATGCGATATTCGCAGAGCGGTTTGGATCATATTCAATAGTAGCAACGCGTGCAGGAATTCCGTCTTTAGTACGTTTAAAGTCGATTACGCGGTATTGCTTCTTATGACCACCACCGTGATGACGAACAGTAATTTTACCTTGGTTATTACGACCAGCTTTGCGTTTAATTGGCTCTAATAATGACTTTTCAGGCTTATTAGTTGTGATTTCCGCAAAATCAGATGACGTCATATTACGACGACCATTTGAGGTTGGTTTATACTTTTTAATCGCCATGTGTTTTCCCTCCTTCTTGAATGTTCGATTTTATTTCCTATTGGAAATTAAATTTCAAAAATTTCGATTTCTTTGCTATCAGCAGTTAATTTAACGATTGCTTTACGACGTTTGTTAGTGTATCCGCCGAATTTACCAACACGTTTAAATTTACCTTTGTAGTTCATGATGTTTACTTTATCAACTGTTACGCCAAAGATTTCTTGTACAGCATCTTTAACTTGAGTTTTATTAGCGCGAACATCAACTTCAAAAGTATATTTTTTCTCAGCCATAAGCTCAGAAGAACGCTCAGTAATGACCGGACGTTTTAGAATATCACGTGCTTCCATTATCCAAGCACCTCCTCAACTTTTTCTACTGCAGCTTTTGTGAATACAACTTTTTCGTGACCTAAAAGATCAAGAACGTTGATTCCAGAAGCTGTTACTACAGTTACACCTGGGATGTTACGAGCAGATAATGCTACATTTTCATCTAGTTCAGCTGTAACGAATAAAGCTTTCTTTTCGATGTTTAGGTTACCTAAAATCGTTTTGAAATCTTTCGTTTTCGGTGCTGCTAATTGCAATGCATCAAGAACTAAGAAATTTTGTTCTCCAACTTTAGCTGATAAAGCTGATTTAAGAGCTAAGCGACGAACTTTTTTCGGTAATTTGTAGCTATAACTACGTGGAGTTGGACCGAATACAACACCACCACCACGCCATTGTGGCGAACGGATAGAACCTTGTCGAGCGCGACCAGTTCCTTTTTGACGCCATGGTTTACGTCCACCACCAGCAACTTCAGAACGGTTTTTAACTTTATGGTTACCTTGACGAAGTGAAGCGCGTTGAGCAACTACTGCGTCGAATAATACTGCTTCATTTGGCTCAATTCCGAAAACTAAGTCGTTTAATTCGATTTCACCTACAGAAGCGCCTGTTTGACTAAGTACAGATACTTTTGTCATTCCTGTTTCCTCCTTTCTTCGAGAAATTATTTAGATTTTACAGCAGTTTTCACTGTAACTAATGCTTTACGAGAACCAGGAACATTACCTTTAACAAGTAGTAAGTTACGCTCTGCATCTACTTTTACGATTTCGATGTTTTGGATTGTAACTACATTCCCACCCATTTGACCAGGTAATTTCTTTTGTTTAAATACGCGGTTCGGAGCAACTGGCCCCATTGAACCAGGACGACGGTGGTAACGAGAACCATGGGCCATAGGACCACGAGATTGTCCGTGACGTTTAATAACACCTTGGAAACCTTTACCTTTAGTAATACCTGTTACATCTACTACATCGCCTTCTGCGAAAACTTCTACTTTGACTTCTTGACCAACTTCGTATTCTTCCACGTTTACATTGCGGAATTCACGGATGAAGCGCTTAGGAGCAGTATTCGCTTTTGCTACGTGACCTTGTTGTGGTTTGTTTGAAAGCTTAATACGCTTATCTTCGAAACCAACTTGAATTGCTTCATAACCATCTGTTTCAACAGTTTTCTTTTGAAGAACTACGTTTGGAGTAGCTTCGATAACTGTTACAGGGATTAAATCACCATTCTCAGCGAAAACTTGTGTCATACCAACTTTTCTACCTAAGATTCCTTTAGCCATTTGTCACACCTCCTGTGATTATTAAAAAGTTCTATTTTTTTTACCATTAAAGTTTGATTTCGATATCAACGCCAGATGGTAAATCAAGTTTCATTAACGCATCAACAGTTTGTGGTGTTGGGTTAATGATATCGATTAAACGTTTATGCGTACGCATTTCGAATTGTTCACGAGAATCTTTGTACTTGTGAACCGCACGAAGAATTGTGTACACAGACTTTTCAGTTGGTAACGGAATCGGACCTGATACACTTGCACCTGAACGTTTAGCAGTTTCCACAATTTTCTCAGCAGATTGATCTAAAACACGGTGATCATACGCTTTTAAACGGATACGAATCTTTTGTTTTGCCATTATTTTCCCTCCTTTTTTTCGCCTAATTACTAGACATTCTCCACGGAAATTTCCCACACACTCGCCATGGCAAAGCGGCCGTGTGTGTCGGCAACCTCCCGCTTCATCGCAGTCAAAGACCAACATTCAACATTATATACAATAAAAAAAGAATAAGCAAGTGTTTTTGCTAATTTCTTTTCAATTGTCGTGTTTTTATACATCGCTTTTCTACATATTGTTTCAAAGCCTTTATTAGTATATAAGAAATCCTATACTATATCAAACATTTCTTTATATATAATTAGTGGTAATTTGCGTCCTGATTCCTTTAATATGTAAAATCGCTCCTGAGTTTATTCAGGAGCGATTTGTTATACTATTCAAATATTTTTGTAATGCTTAATTCGAGTTTCTTCTATCTATAATGACTCTTTTACAACCTTCTTGTAGTATTGTATAGAAAGGATTGCGAATACAGCATACATAACAATATATAATCCCATTATGATAACTAATGGAGCCACAAGCTCTGTTCCAAATAACCACCAGCCAGATTTAACTGCAAAGTAACTATGCAATAGACCGATTACTAATGGCACGCCAAAGTTAAAGGCTTGTTTTGCGTAGATTCCCTTTAATATGTCATTTGTCGAGAAACCAATCTTACGGAGAATTTTGTAGGATTCTCTCTCATCCTCTGCTTCTGCCATTTGTTTAAAGTATAGAATACTACCTGTTGTTAATAAAAATGCTAGTCCTAAAAAGGCTGTTACAAAGATTGTTAAACCTAACGCAGTAATATTACGTTTTCTTAGCTCTTCATAGGACTCCAACGTAAAGCTATAAGTATCGTTCTCCCCTATAGCTATTGTTCTTTCATCGGATAGATTTTTATAAAGCTCCTCTGCTAGTTCCTTATCCCGTTCGTCGATAAGGTTGATTCCTATTTGAGAAGTAAACTGTGTTTCTTCTATATTATTAGACTGTATCTCTTCAAACACGCTATCGGTTACTACTAAGATTGGACTGCCTAACGCTACTTCCTCCGATAACATAAAATCTTCTCTTATTTCTTTAATATATAATGGAAGCTCAATCTCCCCTGCTTTAACCGTAATCTCTTTATCAGCTTCAAGAGGCATAATCTCCGCTAGTACATTAACGTAACTAGTTAAATAAGCTTCTCCTTCCGCTAACTGCACATCCGGCTCGATTTGTTGTAAATTACTTAAAGGAATAACCGTAGTCTGTGTCTCCCCATCAAATAATGTAAACTCTTCTAACTGCACAGAAACTAAGTCGGCTATGTTAAGCATTACACTTGATATGTTATATGAGTCCTGTTCATATTCAATTTCTTCTTGCTCTAACTGATTTATAAATTCCGTGCCTTTATCATTTAATAGAATGTAGTCATAAGGTGAAGCCTGCCTTGCATTCGTTCCCGAGGAATAGAACGAAATATACGACAAGCTCATAATTCCCACTGCCAAGCCAGTAAGCAGCGTAATAAGCGTCAGTGACTTTGAGTTCCCTTTCATGCGGTGCATAATAGGCGTCACAGCTAACACATCACTTACTTTCAAATGCCCCTTCTTATTAGAGCGAATTACATTCATAATCAGCGACACTGAATAACGGAAGAATAGAAACGTACCAAGCATGGTTGATACCAGTATTAAAATCATGTTCAAAAATAGATTATTTAAGAAACCTGATTTAATATCAAATAAGATTGTTGATAGATAATATCCAACGGCTATGAATAATAATCCTAAGAATCCCATTACTGCCTGAAAAACGCTAAAACGCTTTATTCGTTCATCGGCCTGCTTAGTAGCACTGAACAGAGATAGTAACGATACACGACGCACCATCCATGCAAGCTGCAAAATAATCACTACTAATAGAATCGCAAAAATGATTACTGACTGTTTGAATGCTTCCTGTGAAAATACTAAATGAATCACCATATCAATATCTAACATTTTCATTAGGATCATCGCAAATAGACGCGAACTGAAAAAGCCAAGAACCATTCCAATACAAACGGCAAACAAAAACAGCACGACATTCTCTAGTGCAATCAATCGAACGACTAATCCTTTTGTCATTCCAATTAGCTGATATAGACCAATTTCTTTACTTCTTCTTTTCATAAAGAGCTGACTCGCATAAAGCACAAACAATGTAATAATTACATATAAGATATAGCTTGCAGCACTAAACCCTGCATTCGCTGTTCCACTTCGTTCTAGTGCCTCTGTAACACTCGGATTATATTGTAGTGTGGTAAAAGAAAAACAAAGCGTCACACTGAAAATAAGGGCAAAGAAGTATAAGTAGTATTGCTTGAGGTTCTTTCTCATACTTCTAAAAACTAGGCGACTAAGCGTCATAACCGTCACCACCTAGTACACTTTGAGTATTAATGATTTGCTGGAAGAATTGCTGTCTAGTTTTATCCCCTCTATAGACTTCTGTATAGATTGCACCATCATTAAGGAATAAAACTCGCGAACAAAAGCTTGCAGCAACTGAGTCATGTGTTACCATCATAATCGTAGTAGATTTTTGTTGATTTATTTTTTCTAAATTCTTTAATAATGCTGTTGCTGATTTTGAATCTAATGCTCCTGTAGGTTCATCAGCAAATACTAATGCAGGGTTTGTTATCAACGCACGTGCAGCTGAAGTTCTTTGCTTTTGCCCCCCTGAAACCTCGTTTGGATACTTATTTAGAATCTCTTCAATTCCTAGTAAACCGACAAGTTCCTTCAAGCGAGCTTCTGCAGCTGCTTTTGGCAGTTTACTAATAGAGAAAGGAAGTAAAATATTCTCCTTTACCGTTAATGTATCCAGTAGATTATAGTCTTGAAAGATAAATCCTAGCTGTTCACGGCGAAACTTAGCTAATTCCTTTTCCTTCATTCCACTTAGACTTTGCCCATTGATCTCTACAACACCCTCTGTCGGATGATCGATTGAACACAAAACATTTAATAGTGTGGTTTTACCTGAACCTGATGGACCCATAATTCCAACAAATTCACCTTTACTAACTTCTATATCAATACCTTTTAGTACCTCTTGTGCTGTTGATTTTTTACCATATATCTTTCTGATCTTTCTACCCACCAAAACTGACAAACCTTTTCGCCCCTTTCCATTACTCTGTTCATTGTACATCTGATGGATTCTTACTTCCTCCGATTTACATGACAAAAATAAATGATAGGTGACAATTTTGTCATCTATCAAAACTGCTGTGATATTCATTTTGTAGTGGGAATTTTAAAGTAAAAATTGAACCTTCATTTAACTTTGACTCTACTGAAATTTTAATACCAAGACTTACTGCTGCATTCTTAGCTAAATATAGACCCATACCTGTAGACTGAACAGATTCTCTTCCAATTGTCCCCGTGTACGACTTTTGAAAAATTCGAGGCAGATCTTCTGCACGGATACCTCTTCCACAATCTTTAACATGGAGTAGTAAATGCCCTAATTCATCTACCTCCGTATAGATATCGATTTCGCTATTTTCATGACTATATTTAATAGCATTAGATAAAATTTGACGCACTATAAAGGCTAGCCACTTATTATCCGATACAACTTCCTTATCTAACTCGGCTGTCTGAAAACCAATTCCCTTTTCCATACACCATGTCTGAAATTCACGTATTTCCTTAAATATTACTGACTTTAATATAACCCTCTCTAACCGATTATCCTTCTCTATTGATGCTAATCTTGTATGGTGCAGTTGCTGATCTAATAATAAATGTGTCCGCATCCATTCATTCTCAATTCTATAGCGTAATTTCGCATCATTTACCTGCTCAATCATCAGCTTCATAGCTGTTAAAGGGGTTTTCATTTCATGTACCCAGGCTAGTTGAGATTCAGCATCTTCTTGAACCTTCACTCTCGACTGATTTAGTAGAGTATCTTTTTGCTCAATAACATTAAGAACTTCATCAAAATATTTCCGTTGAAAAGGCGAGAGGAAAGTATTTTCAGAATATAAAAACTCCGTTGGATTCGACAAATTTCCCAGGAAATGAGCCAACCCTTGAGTTTCCTTAATATAACGCCATATAAAGAAGCTAAATGATAACATTAGGGTGACTATATTAAAATAACTAATGGATATCCCTGATAACCCTGCATCTAAAAAGAATACTATATTAATAAATAAAAGCAGTAAGAGGATATATGAAATCCAAGCCCAACGCTCTTTTAAGAACAATAGAAAAATCATTTGCCACCTCTATAATGTAATCGCCATATACCCCAGACCCTTTTTCGTCAAAATGGCATCCTGTAAGCCAATCTCCTCAAGCTTTAAGCGTAGACGATTTACATTAACCGTTAATGTATTATCATTGACAAAACGTTCATCATCCCAAAGCTTTCGCATCAATTCATCCCTTGAAACCACTTTATCTACCTGCTGTATAAGGAGTCTTAAGATAAAAAGCTCATTCTTCGTTAATTCACAAGATTGCTCGCCTAATTGTATCTTACCCTTACTATAATCTACTGTTGCACCATTCCAACGAACTAATTCAGTTTGATCTTCAGCATAGTGATAGGTACGCCTTAAGATAGCTTGTACCTTCGCCAATAAAACATCCATATGAAAGGGCTTCTGTACAAAGTCATCAGCACCCATCTGCATCGCCATTACCATATCCATTGGGTGATCACGTGAAGATAAAAATATAATAGGCACCTTTGAAAGAGTACGAATTTCTCTACACCAGTGAAATCCATCAAATGCAGGTAATTGTATATCAATAATTACTAACTGTGGTTTTTCTGCAATAAAATAATCAATCACCTTTTGAAAATCAGGAGGGCCAATAATTTGCATTTGCCAGTTTATAAATCGTTCCTGAATCAGTTCAAAAATTGATTGATCATCTTCAATTAATAGTACCTTTGTTAACATATCACCACTCCTCCAACCCATTGTAACATTGAGGGAGAAAATGGAGGTAATAATTAACAATATCAAAGAATAAGTTAGTATAACTTATTAAACATATTTGATGTGTTTGTAATCAGGGAGGTTTGTTGGCATAGCAATCCCATTGCAAAAAGCTGCCATATTTTCCGTGAAAATAAAAAAGACCAATTCGCGAGCGTCCCCACGAATTGGTCGAAAGTTTAGTAATAAACTTTATTATTTTTGGATTGAAGCTACTACTCCAGCTCCAACAGTACGTCCACCCTCACGGATAGAGAATTTAGTACCTTCTTCAAGAGCGATTGGAGAGATTAACTCAACGTTCATTTCGATGTTGTCACCAGGCATAACCATTTCTACGCCTTCTGGTAAGTTGATAACACCAGTTACATCAGTTGTACGGAAGTAGAACTGAGGACGGTAGTTAGAGAAGAATGGAGTATGACGTCCACCCTCTTCTTTTGATAAAACGTAAACTTCTGCTTTAAAAGTTGTGTGTGGAGTAATTGAACCTGGTTTAGCTAATACTTGTCCACGTTGGATATCTTCACGAGCAACCCCACGAAGTAGAGCACCGATGTTGTCACCAGCTTCAGCATAGTCTAATAATTTACGGAACATTTCAACACCAGTTACAGTAGTTGATTTTGGTTCTTCAGTTAAACCAACGATTTCAATAACGTCACCAACTTTAACTTGTCCACGGTCTACACGACCAGTAGCAACAGTACCACGACCAGTGATAGAGAATACGTCCTCTACTGGCATCATGAATGGTTTGTCAGTTTGACGTTCTGGAGTTGGGATGTACTCGTCAACAGCGTTCATTAATTCAACGATTTTTTCTTCCCATTCTTCTTCACCCTCAAGAGCTTTAAGAGCAGAACCTTTGATTACTGGAAGATCGTCGCCTGGGAAATCGTACTCAGATAATAAGTCACGTACTTCCATTTCAACTAATTCTAGTAATTCTTCGTCATCAACCATATCACATTTGTTTAAGAATACTACTAAGTAAGGTACACCTACTTGGCGTGATAATAAGATGTGCTCACGAGTTTGTGGCATTGGGCCATCAGCTGCAGATACTACTAAGATACCGCCGTCCATTTGAGCAGCACCAGTGATCATGTTTTTAACATAGTCAGCATGTCCTGGGCAGTCAACGTGTGCATAGTGACGAGTTTCAGTTTCATATTCTACGTGAGAAGTGTTGATTGTGATACCACGTTCTTTTTCTTCTGGAGCGTTATCGATATCAGCGTATGATTTAGCTTCTCCACCCATTTTTTTTGAAAGAACTGTAGCGATTGCTGCAGTTAATGTAGTTTTACCATGGTCAACGTGTCCGATTGTACCAATGTTAGCATGCGTTTTCGAACGGTCAAATTTTTCTTTAGCCATTTGAGTTAGCCTCCTAAATATGAGTTTATTATTTTTTTTATGTTATAACTGCTGGCTGAGAAGGGCCCTTTTCAGCCAGTCAATCATAGCTTACAAATTATTTATACTTGATACAAGATGAAATTTCAATTATTCACCTTTATTTTTTTTAACGATTTCTTCTGAAATTGATTTTGGTACATCTTCATAGTGATCGAATACCATTGAGAATACCCCACGTCCTTGTGTTGCAGAACGTAATGTAGTCGCATATCCAAACATTTCAGCAAGTGGAACCATTGCACGAACAACTTGAGCGTTACCGCGAGCTTCCATACCTTCTACACGTCCACGACGAGAAGTAATGTTACCCATGATATCACCAAGGTATTCTTCAGGAATTACAACTTCTACTTTCATAATAGGTTCTAAAAGAACTGGGTTACATTTAGAAGCCGCTGCTTTAAGAGCCATAGATGCTGCAATTTTGAATGCCATTTCATTTGAATCGACATCATGGTAAGAACCATCGAATAATCTAGCTTTAATGTCGATTAATGGATAACCAGCAATTACACCGCGGTCAAGAGAGTCACGAAGACCTGCTTCAACTGCTGGAATGTATTCACGTGGTACTACCCCACCAACGATAGCGTTTTCGAATTCGAAGCCTTTACCTTCTTCGTTTGGAGAGAATTCAATCCAAACGTCTCCGTATTGTCCACGACCACCAGATTGGCGTGTGAATTTACCTTGTACTTGAGCTGAACCACGGAAAGTTTCACGGTAAGAAACTTGTGGAGCACCCACGTTAGCTTCTACTTTGAACTCACGTTTCATACGGTCAACTAAGATATCAAGGTGAAGCTCACCCATACCAGAGATGATTGTTTGACCAGTTTCTTGGTCTGTATGTGCACGGAAAGTTGGATCTTCTTCTTGAAGTTTTTGTAAAGCTTGACCCATTTTATCTTGGTCCGCTTTAGATTTTGGTTCTACAGATAAAGAGATAACTGGTTCTGGGAATTCCATAGACTCAAGGATTACAAGATTCTTCTCTTCACAAAGAGTGTCACCAGTTGTCGTATCTTTAAGACCTACAGCAGCAGCGATATCTCCAGAGTATACTTTCGCAATCTCTTCACGAGAGTTAGCATGCATTTGTAGAATACGACCTACACGTTCACGTTTACCTTTTGTAGAGTTTTGTACGTATGATCCTGATTCTAATACACCAGAGTACACACGGAAGAATGTTAACTTACCAACATAAGGGTCAGTCATTACTTTGAATGCTAATGCTGAGAATGGCTCTGAATCGTCAGAATGACGTACAATTTCATCACCAGTGTCGGGATCGATACCTTTAATTGCTTCTACGTCAGTTGGAGCTGGTAGATAGTCAATTACAGCATCAAGCATTAATTGAACACCTTTGTTTTTGAAAGCAGTACCACAAATAACTGGGTAGAATTGTACAGATAATGTAGCTTTACGGATACCAGCTTTAAGCTCTTCAAGAGTGATTTCTTCACCAGCGAAGTATTTCTCCATAAGTTCTTCATCAAGTTCTGCAACTGCTTCTACTAATTTTTCACGGTATTCTTCAGCTTGCGCTTTGAATTCTTCTGGAATTTCACGCACTTGGATATCAGTACCAAGGTCGTTACCATAGAAGATAGCTTTCATTTCAACTAGATCGATAATAGCTTCGAACTCATCTTCAGCACCGATTGGTAATTGAATTGGGTGAGCGTTAGCTTGTAGACGATCTTTAAGAGTTCCTACAGAATACAAGAAGTCTGCACCGATTTTATCCATTTTGTTAACGAATACAATACGTGGAACTCCATAAGTTGTAGCTTGACGCCATACAGTTTCAGTTTGTGGCTCAACACCTGATTGAGCATCAAGTACTGTTACTGCACCATCAAGTACACGTAAAGAACGTTCAACTTCTACAGTGAAGTCTACGTGTCCTGGTGTATCGATAATGTTAACGCGGTGTCCATTCCATGCAGCTGTTGTCGCAGCAGAAGTGATAGTAATACCACGTTCTTGCTCTTGCTCCATCCAGTCCATTTGAGAAGCACCTTCGTGAGTTTCACCGATTTTGTGAATCTTACCAGTGTAATAAAGGATACGCTCAGTTGTTGTTGTTTTACCAGCATCAATGTGAGCCATGATCCCAATATTACGTGTATTCTCTAGTGAGAATTCGCGTTTCATAGGAAATTTCTCCTTCCATATTGGGTGTTACTATTGTTTGAATATATATTTAAATCTACGTACTAGCCAGCAGCTAGCACGTAGTCTAAATTACTACCAACGATAGTGTGCGAATGCTTTATTGGCTTCTGCCATTTTGTGCATATCTTCGCGTTTTTTAACTGAAGCACCAGTGTTGTTAGATGCATCAAGAATTTCGTTAGCTAAACGCTCTTCCATAGTTTTTTCACCACGAAGACGAGAATAGTTAACTAAATAACGAAGACCTAAAGTAACACGACGTTCTGGACGAACTTCTACTGGTACTTGGTAGTTAGAACCACCAACACGGCGAGCGCGTACTTCAAGAACCGGCATAATGTTGTTTAGAGCAGCTTCGAATACTTCGATTGGATCGTTACCAGAACGTTCTTTAACTAATTCGAACGCACCGTATAAAATCTTTTCAGAAGTACCTCTTTTACCATCAATCATCATTTTGTTGATTAAACGAGTTACTAGTTTCGAATTATAAATTGGATCTGGTAACACGTCACGTTTGGAAACAGGACCTTTACGAGGCATGTGTTTTCCTCCTTTCAAAAATTGTCTCTTTTATATAATCAAGTTGCCATTTGTATTTTATACTTAGATTTCGAACCGTGCGCACGATTCATATGAATTCAAATTCAAGTACAATTTACAAAGGACTATGTGTTATTTCAGGAAACTAAATTATTTTTTCTCTTTTGGACGTTTTGTACCGTATAGAGAACGTGATTGCATACGGCCGTTTACACCAGCTGTATCAAGAGCACCACGAACGATATGATAACGTACCCCTGGTAAATCTTTTACTCGTCCACCGCGGATTAATACTACGCTGTGTTCTTGTAAGTTATGACCTTCACCAGGAATGTAAGCTGTAACTTCAATTTGGTTAGTTAAACGTACACGAGCGTATTTACGTAACGCTGAGTTTGGTTTTTTAGGTGTCATAGTACCAACACGAGTACAAACACCACGTTTTTGTGGAGAGTTAACATCTGTTAAAGATTTTTTAAAGCTGTTATATCCCTTGTTTAACGCTGGTGAATTTGATTTCGTAGTTTTGGATTTACGAGGCTTACGTACCAATTGGTTAATTGTAGGCATCGGTTTTTCCTCCCTTCATATATTCCTTTTTAATACCACACATCCAGGTGGTTCATTTTTAGGGTAAAAACAAAGTCTTTGTGTTCTATACACAAAAACTAACTTGCAGCGATTGCAACAACCGCAGCTCCAACGTGAATACCACAAGCTTTGCCAAGTTCTTTTTTAGACTCAACGAGACTTACTGGTACGCCGACTTCTTTTGCAAGAATAACCACTGGATCGGTTACCCAATTGTCTGCATCGAGTGCAACAAAGAGTTCTGTAACTTGACCAGCCCGGATTGCTTTCACTGCTTGCTTTGTACCTATGATTGTTTTACTAGCCTGCTTTACTCTTTCATAAGACATTTTCATATCCTCCAAAGTACAGACAGTTAACTATCAACCTTAAGTATATTAACACTATCAATTTAAACTGTCAAATATTTTATTGAAATTCTCTTGGGAGATGCATAATCTCCCAAGGAATTTCTCTATTTTCATTCAAATAACTTGAATAATTATTCTACTGTAGCAACTTCTTCTAGTTCGTCTGTTTTTTCCATGCGAATTTGACGGTAGCGTTGCATACCAGTACCAGCCGGAACTAGCTTACCGATAATAACATTTTCCTTCAGACCTAGAAGCTCATCACGCTTACCTTTGATTGCAGCATCCGTTAACACACGAGTTGTTTCTTGGAATGATGCAGCAGATAAGAATGATTCCGTTTCAAGAGAGGCTTTCGTAATACCAAGGATAACAGGACGACAAGTTGCCGGTACTTTACCACTTAGAATTACTTCTTTGTTTGCCTCAGCGAATTGGTGAATATCTAGTAATGAACCAGGTAATAACTCAGTATCTCCCGCTTCAATTACACGAACTTTACGAAGCATTTGGCGTACCATAACCTCGATATGTTTATCTCCAATTTCTACCCCTTGCATACGGTATACTTTTTGTACTTCTTTTAATAAGTATTCTTGTACAGTGGCAACGTCCTTAACTTTTAATAATTGTTTAGGATCAATTGAACCTTCTGTTAGAATTTGTCCAGGAATGATTTCATCTTCTAGTTGTACTTTTAAACGCGCATTATATGGCGCTTGGTACTTACGAGTTTCGATTTCACCTTGGATTGTAATTTCTTTCAAGCCTTCACGGATTTCTTCGATTTCAGAAACTTTACCCGAGATTTCAGAGATTACCGCTTGCCCTTTAGGGTTACGTGACTCAAAGATCTCTTGGATACGTGGAAGACCTTGTGTAATATCGTTACCAGCTACCCCACCAGTATGGAATGTACGCATCGTTAACTGCGTACCAGGCTCACCGATAGATTGAGCAGCAATGATACCTACTGCTTCACCAACTTCAACCTCTTCACCTGTTGCTAGGTTGATACCGTAACATTTTTTACATACCCCATGTTTAGTATTACATGTGAATGCTGAACGGATTGTTACCTCAGTTATACCCACATCTTCAATAACACGAGCGATATCTTGAGTAATTAATTCGTCACGAGATAAAATGACAGCACCAGTTTCTGGGTGGTAAATTGTTTTCTTTGTATGACGACCGATAATACGCTCATCTAACATTTCGATAACTTCAGTACCTTCCATTAACGCACCGATAGTTAAACCACGATCAGTTCCACAATCGTCTTCACGTACGATAACATCTTGTGCTACGTCAACTAAACGACGAGTTAAGTAACCTGAATCGGCAGTTTTTAATGCTGTATCGGCTAGACCTTTACGAGCACCGTGAGTAGAGATGAAGTATTCCAATACTGTTAAACCTTCACGGAATGAAGATTTGATTGGAAGTTCGATAATACGACCAGCCGGGTTGGCCATTAATCCACGCATACCTGCTAGCTGCGTAAAGTTAGATGCGTTACCACGGGCACCAGAGTCACTCATCATGAAGATCGGGTTTGTATCTGGTAAAGAGTCCATCAGTTTAGACTGAATGTCATCTTTGGCTGCAGACCAGCTTGAAATTACACGGTCATAACGTTCTTCTTCCGTAATTAAACCACGACGGAATTGAACCATTACTTTATCTACTTTTTTCTGTGCTTCTTCTAGAATTCCAACTTTTTCTGGTAATACTACGATATCTGAGATCGCAACTGTAATACCTGCTTTAGTTGAATATTTAAATCCTAGGTCTTTCATACGGTCAAGCATTTTAGACGTTTCTGTAATATGGAATCGTTTAAATACTTCAGCAATGATATTACCTAAGAATTTCTTACGGAATGGACTAATTGTTTTAACTGAAGCAAAGTGTTTTACTAACACAGCTCGACGTTCAGCTTCAACTTTTTCACCTTCTGATAGCTCATTGTAGCCGTCAGATGTTTTAAGTTGTTGTAAAGTATCTTCATCAATCGTTAAAGATGCGAAGTATTGTTGAGGTGTTTCTTGTTCTAAGTTCTCAGATGTCGGCTCATTAATGTATGGGAATGATTCAGGAAGAATTTCGTTGAATATTACCTTACCAACCGTTGTTAACAGATATTGCTTATTTTGCTCTTCTGTGAATGTTTGGTTGTTTAATGAACTTGCTTTAATCGCAATACGTGTGTGTAAGTGTACATTACCTGTTTGGTATGCAATTAACACTTCATCTGGACCATAGAAGATAGAACCTTCACCACGTGCTCCTTCACGCTCAAGAGTTAAGTAATAGTTACCTAATACCATATCCTGAGATGGAGTAACAACTGGTTTACCATCTTTAGGGTTTAAGATATTTTGAGCAGCTAACATAAGTAAACGAGCTTCTGCTTGTGCTTCCGCTGATAATGGAACGTGAACCGCCATTTGGTCACCATCGAAGTCAGCATTATAAGCTGTACATACTAATGGGTGAAGACGAATTGCACGACCTTCTACTAATGTAGGCTCAAATGCCTGAATACCAAGTCTGTGAAGCGTTGGTGCACGGTTAAGTAACACTGGATGCTCACGGATAACATCTTCTAAAACATCCCAAACTTCATTGTGCATACGCTCAATTTTACGTTTTGCACTCTTAATGTTATGGGCAAGACCTCGTTCAACAAGCTCTTTCATTACGAAAGGTTTGAATAACTCGATAGCCATTTCTTTTGGAAGACCACATTGGTACATTTTTAAGTTTGGACCTACTACGATAACCGAACGACCAGAATAGTCTACACGTTTACCAAGTAAGTTTTGACGGAAACGACCTTGTTTCCCTTTTAGCATATGTGAAAGGGATTTTAAAGGACGGTTACCCGGACCTGTTACAGGACGACCACGACGACCGTTATCGATCAATGCATCAACCGCTTCTTGTAGCATACGTTTTTCGTTTTGTACGATGATGCTTGGTGCACCAAGGTCTAATAAACGTTTTAAACGGTTGTTACGGTTAATAACACGACGATATAAATCGTTTAAGTCAGAAGTTGCAAAACGACCACCATCTAATTGCACCATTGGACGAAGCTCTGGTGGTATTACAGGAAGTACTTCTAAAATCATCCATTCTGGCTTATTGCCAGAGTTACGGAATGACTCGATTACTTCAAGGCGTTTAATCGCACGAGTACGACGTTGCCCTTGAGCCGATTTTAACTCTTCTTTTAAAGTGTTTGTTTCATCTTCTAGATCAATTGATTCTAAAAGTTTTTTGATTGCCTCTGCACCCATTGCCGCTTCGAAAGTAGCACCGAATTTTTCACGGTATGCACGATATTCTTTTTCAGATAAAAGTTGCTTTTTATCTAAGCTAGTATCGCCTGCTTCGATTACAACATATGAAGCAAAGTAGATTACTTCTTCTAATGCACGAGGTGACATATCAAGGATAAGTCCCATACGGCTTGGAATACCTTTGAAGTACCAGATATGTGATACAGGCGCTGCAAGCTCAATATGACCCATACGTTCACGACGAACTTTTGCACGAGTTACTTCAACACCACAACGGTCACAAACTACGCCTTTATAGCGTACACGTTTGTATTTACCACAGTGACATTCCCAGTCTTTTGTAGGTCCGAAAATGCGTTCACAGAACAGACCATCTTTTTCTGGTTTTAACGTACGGTAGTTAATTGTTTCTGGTTTTTTTACTTCTCCATAAGACCAAGAACGAATCTTGTCTGGTGAAGCTAAACCAATTTTCATATATTCAAATTCATTAACGTCTATCAAGGAGCCTACCTCCCTTTAGTATAAGTCCTCTAACGACTTTCCGATTCCGAAGCTCAACAATTAATTCATTTATATAAAATTAAAAACCGGGCAGGCAGAATGTGCTTCCTCCTGCCCGATACTTTTAGACTATTCTACAGACTCAACAGCATCTTCTTTTTCACTAGCTGGTAAAATATTTAACGCATCAGTTGGTTGAAGCTCATCTTCGTCATCTAAGTCGCGAAGTTCAACTTCTTCGTCATTGATTGTAAGCATTTTAACATCTAATCCCAGTGATTGAAGCTCTTTTATTAATACTTTGAAAGACTCTGGAACTCCTGGTTCTGGAACACTTTCACCTTTAACAATTGCTTCATAAGTTTTCACACGTCCAACAACGTCATCTGATTTAATTGTCAAGATTTCTTGAAGAGTATAAGCAGCACCATATGCTTCAAGTGCCCATACCTCCATCTCACCAAAACGTTGTCCACCAAATTGCGCCTTACCACCAAGTGGTTGTTGTGTAACGAGTGAGTAAGGACCTGTTGAACGAGCGTGAAGTTTGTCATCAACCATGTGAGCTAGTTTGATCATGTACATGATACCAACAGATACACGGTTGTCTAATGGTTCACCTGAGCGACCATCATAAAGAATTGTCTTACCATCACGGTTCATACCTGCTTCTTCCATTGTTTCCCATACATCTTGTTCGTTAGCACCATCAAATACTGGTGAAGCCATATGAAGACCTAAGTAACGAGCAGCCATACCTAAGTGAAGCTCTAATACTTGTCCGATGTTCATACGAGATGGTACCCCAAGTGGGTTTAACATGATATCAACAGGTGTTCCGTCTGGCATAAACGGCATATCCTCTTCAGGTAAGATACGTGAGATTACCCCTTTGTTACCGTGACGTCCGGCCATTTTGTCCCCAACGCGAATTTTACGTTTTTGAACAATATAAGCACGAACTAATTGGTTAACACCCGGTGGTAATTCATCACCATCTTCACGATTGAAGACTTTAACATCTAGTATAATACCGCCTGCTCCATGAGGTACGCGTAGAGATGTATCACGAACTTCACGAGCTTTCTCACCAAAGATAGCATGTAGTAAACGTTCTTCAGCCGTTAACTCTGTTACTCCCTTAGGTGTTACTTTACCTACTAAAATGTCACCATCGCGAACTTCCGCACCAATACGGATAATTCCACGATCATCTAGGTTACGAAGAGCATCTTCACCAACATTAGGAATATCGCGAGTGATTTCTTCAGGTCCTAGTTTTGTATCACGAGACTCTGACTCATATTCTTCAATATGAACAGAAGTATAAACATCATCTTTCACAAGACGTTCGTTCATAATAACAGCATCTTCATAGTTAAAACCTTCCCAAGTCATGAAGGCAACTAATACGTTACGACCAAGAGCAAGTTCACCAAGTTCCATAGAAGGACCATCAGCTAAAATATCTTTTGGTTTAACACGATCGCCAACTGTAACGATTGGACGTTGGTTAATTG
Source organism: Ureibacillus chungkukjangi (assembly GCF_044795995.1). NCBI lineage: Bacteria > Bacillati > Bacillota > Bacilli > Caryophanales > Caryophanaceae > Ureibacillus > Ureibacillus chungkukjangi. The sequence goes on from NZ_CP085009.1 coordinate 3,797,674, forward strand.
AAGTACCATGGTTAGAACGAGTGAATTTTTGAAGTTTATATTTCGTTAATTCACCTTTAACTTCTTTCCCATCAATTTCTTCGATACGACGAACATGAATTGAACGAGCTTCTACATGTTCAACAATTCCGTGGAATTTGTTAACTACAGCAGCACCTGAGTCACGAGCATCTACGTGTTCCATACCAGTTCCAACAAATGGTGATTCTGGGTTTAATAAAGGAACCGCTTGACGTTGCATGTTCGCGCCCATTAATGCACGGTTTGAGTCATCATTTTCTAAGAACGGGATACAAGCTGTCGCAGCAGAAACTACTTGTTTTGGAGATACGTCCATGTAGTCAACACGATCTCTTTTGAAGACTGTGTTATCCCCACGGAAACGACCTAAAACTTCTTCGTTTGTAAATGAACCATCATCATTTAATGGTGAATTGGCCTGTGCAACGATGTAGTTATCTTCTTCATCAGCAGTTAAGTAATCGATATGTTCAGTTACTCGACTTGTTTCAGGATCCACACGACGATATGGTGTTTCAATGAAACCGAATTTGTTCACTTTTGCAAATGAAGATAGTGAGTTAATTAACCCAATGTTTGGACCCTCTGGTGTCTCGATTGGACACATACGACCATAGTGAGAGTAGTGAACGTCACGTACTTCCATACCAGCACGTTCACGAGTTAAACCACCAGGCCCTAATGCAGAAAGACGACGTTTGTGTGTTAACTCTGCTAACGGGTTTGTTTGGTCCATGAATTGCGATAATTGTGAGCTACCAAAGAACTCTTTAATTGAAGCAATAACAGGACGAATATTGATTAATTGTTGAGGTACGATAGACGCTGTGTCGTTAATAGACATACGTTCACGTACAACACGTTCCATACGAGATAAACCGATACGGAATTGGTTTTGTAACAGCTCACCTACTGAACGTAAGCGACGGTTACCTAAATGGTCGATATCATCTGTATTTCCTACGCCATATAATAGGTTGAAGAAATATGACATTGAAGCAATTACGTCAGCAGGCGTAATGTTCTTCACTTCTTCTTCAATATAAGCGTTAGAAATAATGTTGATTTCTTTTTGCGCTTCATCATTTGGTGCGAAAATTTTAATAGATTGGATAGTTACATCTTCCTCTAATACACCACCAACTTGTGATAATGTACGGAAGCCGATACCGTTTTCTAAATAAGGAATAATACGATCCAAATTACGACGGTCTAATGTTGTACCCGCTTCTACTAAAATTTCTCCTGTTTCTGGATCTACAAGAGTTTCGGCAATCGTTTGGTTGAATAAACGATTTTTAATGTGAAGCTTTTTGTTCATTTTATAGCGTCCAACGTTTGCTAAATCATAGCGTTTAGCATCGAAGAAACGAGAATATAATAAGCTTTTTGCACTTTCAACCGTTGGTGGTTCACCAGGACGAAGACGCTCATAGATTTCTAAAAGCGCTTTTTCAGTGCTATCAGTATTATCTTTTTCAAGCGTGTTTCTTAGATATTCGTTATCACCAAGAATATCAATGATTTCTTGGTCTGAACCGAATCCTAACGCACGTAATAATACTGTAACAGGTAATTTACGAGTACGATCAATTCGTACGTAAACTACATCTTTCGCATCTGTTTCGTACTCTAACCAAGCACCACGGTTCGGAATTACAGTAGCACCAAAGCCTTTTTTACCGTTCTTATCAGTTTTATCATGGAAGTAAACGCTTGGAGAACGAACTAATTGTGAAACAATTACACGTTCGGCACCGTTAATAACAAATGTGCCTGTTTCTGTCATCAAAGGGAAATCCCCCATGAAAACATCTTGCTCTTTCACTTCATCTGTTTCTTTGTTGTGGAGACGTACCTTTACACGCAATGGTGCTGCATAAGTTACATCACGCTCTTTACATTCATCCACATCATATTTAGGTTCACCTAAACTGTAATCGATGAATTCAAGTGAAAGATTACCTGTAAAATCTTCGATTGGAGAAATGTCGCGGAACATCTCACGCAACCCTTCTTCAAGGAACCACTCGTAAGATGCTGTTTGAATCTCAATTAAATTCGGAAGCTCCAGCACCTCTTTAATACGCGCAAAGCTTCTACGCTGGCGGTGTTGTCCGTACTGAACTAGTTGACCTGTCAACTCATTCACCCCTCATTAAAGCGATAATAGGTCTTTGCAAAACCATGTAAATGGTGTATGATTTCCAAAGACAAAAAGAAAACGAGTCTTTTCTCAAGAGTCATTTTCGGTTAAACTAAACTTATCCGTGGTAAGTATACCCATATAAAATGCATTGCATACAAAAGGGCAAACTCCCACAAAATAATAATTTTGCATTTTATTATGTTATCATAGCCATTTTGTCAAGTCAATATTTTATACACTTGGGAGCTTTTATTTCCATATACTATTTATAGCGAAACTGGAAACAAAAAACTACTTTTTAGCTCGTATAATCCAATAACCCTTCTTCTTCTCGACTACTTCAACCTCTGCAAACTTTTCTTCTAAATGATTCATCGTTGATGGCGCCCCTTGTTTCTTCTGAATTACAATCCACAATTCTCCACCAATCGATAACTTTTCAAAAGCACCGTCATAGATTTTAAATACAGTTTCTTTCCCTGCACGAATCGGTGGGTTAGTTAAAATTGCGGCTACCTGTAATCCTTCTTCTACAGAAGCTAGGCCATCACTTTCAAAAATTCGTACATTTTGAATTCCGTTTAATTGCGCATTTTTCTTCGATAGCGCAACCGCTCTTTCGTTAATATCCATCATATAAACAGTACGCTCTGGATTTTGCTTTGCAATCGACAGTCCAATTGGGCCATAACCACAACCGACATCCAATATCGTACCTTCTATTTCAGGATTTTGGAAAGCTTCAATTAAAACACGGGATCCAAAATCTACTTCGCTTTTACTAAATACTCCAGAGTCCGTTTCAAATAAAAACGAATTTCCGAGTAACGTAAATTTCCATTGGCGTGGTTTACTTTCAGTTTGAGGCTTATTTGAATAATAGTGTTCAGACATCTAACGTGCCCTCCTTTAAAAAAACAAGGTTTGTCGCCGTAACACGACAAATCAATGGCGCATCTTTACGGGATATCCATAATTTCAAACCATCCTATCCGCCAAAGAAAATGAAGAAAGCCCGTCAAAAAGACGAGCTTTCTTTATTTATTGAAAATAAGGTAAGTCAGAAATTATTTAACTTCGATTGAAGCGCCAACTTCTTCAAGTTTAGCTTTCATTTCTTCTGCTTCTTCTTTAGAAACGCCTTCTTTTAATGCTTTAGGAGCGTTATCTACTACTTCTTTAGCTTCTTTTAAGCCAAGACCAGTGATTTCACGTACCACTTTGATTACTTTAATTTTTTGGTCACCAGCAGAAGCTAGTACTACGTCAAACTCAGTTTTTTCTTCAACTGCAGCTGCACCGCCACCTACTACTGCTACAGGAGCAGCAGCTGTTACACCGAATTCTTCTTCGATTGCTTTTACTAAGTCGTTTAACTCAAGAACTGTCATAGCTTTGATAGCTTCTAAGATTTGATCTTTGTTCATTTTATTTTCCTCCTATATGGATGTTGTATTTTTTTAGGCAATTTGCCTTAAGTTTGTTGTTTTGAAGTTTAGGCTACTATTAAGCGCCTTGCTCTTCTTTTTGTTCTGCAACAGCTTTTGTTGCAAGTGCGAAGTTGCGCACTGGAGCTTGAAGTACAGATAAAAGCATAGATAGTAAACCTTCGCGTGATGGAAGTTCAGCAAGAGCTTTCACATCATCAGCTGAAGAAACGTTACCTTCGATGATACCTGCTTTGATTTCAAGCGCTTCGTTCTTTTTAGCGAAATCATTGATGATTTTCGCTGGAGCTACTACGTCTTCGTTAGAGAACGCAACAGCGTTTGGACCAGTTAAGAATTCGTTAATTCCATCAACACCAGCGATTTCAGATGCACGACGAGTTAAAGTATTTTTGTATACTTTGAACTCAACACCTGCTTCACGAAGTTGTTTACGAAGTTCTGTAACTTGACCAACAGTTAAACCACGGTAATCCACTACAACAACTGATGCTGCTGCTTGGAATTTTTCAGCGATTTCTTGTACGACTGCTTTTTTAGTTTCAATTACATTGCTCATGATTGACACCTCCTATTAGAATGGGTCATTTATACCGACAAAAGTAAAGCCTCTAGTCACATTAGAGTAGACTAGAGGCGGAAAATTCATCATCTAAAAAAGAATCTGATTTCTGTGTCCTCGGTAGGGATTGTTTTAAGTGCTAAGCACCCCTACTGTCTACGGTACAAATGGATATTCACAACGTCATTCATCTTAACAAGAATGATGATAGTTGTCAATATTATTTATAATTAAATTACTTAATAATATTTTATATTATTTAACAACTACGTTAGTAGAATCAATTTTCACTGATGGTCCCATTGTAGAAGTAACGTTTACAGATTTCATGTAAGTACCTTTAGCTGCAGCAGGTTTTGCTTTTTGAACTACGTCAAATACAGCTAAGAAGTTTTCAACTAATTTTTCAGTTTCAAATGAAACTTTACCGATAGGAGCGTGGATGATACCAGCTTTGTCAGCGCGGTATTCTACTTTACCAGCTTTAATTTCGTTGATAGCTTTAGTTACGTCGAAAGTAACTGTACCAGTTTTAGGGTTTGGCATTAAACCTTTAGGTCCTAATACACGACCAAGTTTACCAACTTCACCCATCATGTCAGGAGTTGCAACGATTACATCAAAGTCAAACCAACCTTGTTGGATTTTTGTGATGAATTCTGCATCGCCTACATAATCAGCACCAGCAGCTTCAGCTTCTTTAAGTTTTTCACCTTTAGCGAATACTAATACACGTTGAGTTTTACCAGTACCGTTTGGTAGTACTACTGCACCACGGATTTGTTGGTCGTTTTTACGAGTATCGATTCCAAGTCTGAAAGCAACTTCAACTGTTGCGTCGAATTTTACTGTGCTTGTTTGTTTTGCTAAAGCGATTGCTTCTTCAGCAGTATATAAAGTTGAACGATCAACTAATTTAGCTGCATCTTGCAGTCTTTTACCTTTTTTTACCATTATAATTTCCTCCTTGATTGTGGTTATAGCGGATATTCCTCCCACGAATAGAGGTTGCGCTTGTTCCCAAAGAACTTACCGCAACCTCCAATAAACAAAAGCCTTCTCATCATCAAGTAAACAAGATATTTGTTACGAATTAGTCTTCGATAACAATACCCATGCTGCGTGCTGTACCTTCAACCATCGCCATTGCTGATTCAACTGAAGCAGCGTTTAGGTCTGGCATTTTTTGTTCAGCGATTTCGCGAACTTTATCACGTTTAACCGTTGCAACTTTTTTACGGTTTGGTTCACCTGATCCAGATTGGATACCTGCTGCTACTTTAAGTAACACTGCTGCAGGTGGAGTTTTTGTAATGAAAGTGAAAGAACGATCTTCGAAAACTGTGATTTCAACTGGGATAATTAAACCAGCTTGGTCAGCAGTACGAGCGTTGAACTCCTTACAGAATCCCATGATATTAACACCTGCTTGACCTAATGCAGGACCAACCGGTGGAGCTGGATTAGCTTTACCAGCAGGGATTTGAAGTTTTACAATTTTAATAACTTTTTTAGCCACGAGACACACCTCCTTAAGTCCGTGATGTGGTAACTGGGTTGCCCCTCCCACTCAATATCTGTCTGTCAGCTATTTGCCGATAACATTAAAAGATTAATTTTCTTTTTAGACAAACTGTGCTACGACAGTCTGACCTATGAAATGATATCACTTTTAAATTATATTAGCAAGTAAAATCTTATTTCAAAAATATCGTCGTTGTTGAAGAACTATAATTTTTGAATTTGTTCGAAGTCAAGTTCCATCTTTGTTTCGCGACCGAACATATCAACAATAACTTTAACTTTCCCTTTGTCTGCATCAATTTCTTCGATTTTACCTTGGAAATGAGCAAACGGTCCTTCTAATACCTCTACTACTTCTCCAACAGTTATATCTAATTCGCCAACTGTTGATTTCGTCATACCCATTTGTTGTAGTAAACGTTCTACTTCTTCAGGTAATAACGGAGTTGGTTTTGCACCGCCGCCTGATGAACCGATAAATCCTGTAACACCTGGTGTATTACGTACTACATACCATGATTCGTCTGTTAAAATCTGTTCTACTAATACGTAACCCGGGAAAACTTTACGCATTACTGTACGTTTTTTCCCATCCTTTAAATCTGTTTCTTCGTGTTCTGGAACAATTACACGGAAAATATTATCTTGCATCCCCATTGTTTCAACACGTTTTTCAAGATTCGCTTTTACGCGATTTTCATAGCCTGAATAAGTATGAACTACATACCATCTTTTTTCCATAACGTTGCCGGACTATATGTCCGTCCCTCCTTCACTCATCACATGGACCTTAATAATACAATTAACGAAACAAATGAAAAAAACCCGTTAACATTTAAAGACGGGCCATTTTCAAAATATTAACAATGCTTTTTATAGATCTATATACCAGCGGAATAGTTCTGAAACACCTAAGTCTACTAACACAAAAAAGATAGCCATAACAATTACCGTTGAAACTACGACAACTGTATATTTTGTAAGCTCTTTACTTTTTGGCCAGCTTGTCTTTCTCATTTCAGATGTTACATCTGATAGAAACTGTTTAATCTTGCCCATTCTAGCTTAACCTCCGAACAAATCATCTATTCTATGTTTCAATCTAATTTACTAAATCAAATGCGTAGGCGTGTCTGTTCGCCGAGAACTCAAGAAATACATTTGATAAACTTGGCACAGGCATCCGCAAAATAGACTTTAACTTCAATCAGTTGCTTGAATACGTGTAGAGTCATAGAACGATTCGTATTCATTGGACCATTTAAACTATTGTGAGACCACTTCTGAATGAAAGTAAAATTATCGAGTTTGTTTATGCACCGTATGTTCATTACAATGTGAGCAAAACTTTTTCAATTCTAGACGCTCATTTGCACTTGCTCTTTCAGGAACTGAATAATTTCTGGAACCACATTTTTCACAACATAAAACGATTTTCTTATGCATTCTGAAAATTCACCTATTTTTTTTGCATTTTGTCTTTTAAAGACTAACACCTAAACCTATTACTGTCAATAAGAGCAATGTGTTGCCCCACTTAAACGTCACCTATTTCCAGGTGACGCTCTAACTTACGCTTTACACGTTGGAGAGCATTATCGATTGACTTAACGTGACGATTCAATCCTTCTGATATCTCGTTATAGGATTGTCCATCTAGGTATAAAGCTAACACCTGTTGCTCAAGTTCACTTAATATTTCGCCAATTTTTTCTTCAAGATGAGAATACTCTTCACGATTAATCATTAAATGCACCGGATCATCAGACTCTGTGCTGGTGATCACATCCATTAATGTCCGATCGGATTCTTCATCATAGATTGGTTTATCAAGAGATACATAGGAATTTAGTGGAATATGCTTTTGACGCGTCGCTGTTTTAATAGCTGTAATGATTTGACGTGTAATACAAAGCTCCGCAAACGCTCTAAAAGAGGACAGCTTGTCTCCTTTGAAATCTCTTATTGATTTATATAAACCTATCATTCCTTCTTGAATGATGTCTTCCTTATCTGCTCCAATTAAAAAATAGGAGCGCGCCTTCGCTTTGACGAACAGTCGATACTTCGTAATTAAATAATCTAAAGCTTCTGTATTTCCGTGATGTACTTCTTCAATAAGTTGTTCATCTGAAAGGTCTTCAAATCGTTGCAATACTTGTGTTTGACTTTCTTTTAGCATCGGCATCACCCCATAACGATCGTATAGTGTTAGGAATAGTATAACGGAACTGGAAAATATAGGTCAACCTAGTTATTTCAAACCTCGTCTCCATTTTTCAAAAGCTAGTTCTACTTCCTTAGATAATTGAATCCTAGATTTAGGCTGCTCATCATGGGTTATCTTTACTTTTTGCGTGATATTCGACTGTATAATTTCCATTTCAATTTCTAGCTCTCTTGCCGATTTACGAAGAGCCCCATTTCCGAAGATTACATTTTGTTCTGTCATATCGGAGGTAGCTACATAGATTTGTATTTTGCGTCCCTTTAATTCATTCGTTAGCTTCTCAATCCGTTCATCTGCTGTTTCATTTTTTCTTGTATAAATGATTTCAACCGCTTTTTGTACATAGGTTTGTTGTACTCCAGGAACTAAGTGGGCATCAAACACAACAATCAATCGCCCCCCCATGGCTGCTTTATATTCAGCCATGAGTTCAAGCAAGCGATTGCGTGCTTCTTCAAAATTTGTATCACGAAGAGGTCGTAATTCCTTCCATGCCCCAATCATATTGTAGCCGTCGACAATTAAAATCGTTTGCATGATACAACTTATCCATTCTTTTCTTGACGCTTACGGTATACCTCATACATTAAAAGGGCTGCAGCTACTGAAGCATTCAACGAATTCACATGACCGACCATTGGTAGGTGATATAAAAAATCACATTTATCTTTCAACAATCTACTCATTCCACGGCCTTCACTTCCAATTATCACTGCTAAAGGTAAAGTCGCATCCATCTTACGATAATCCGCAGAACCCAAAGCATCCGTTCCCGCTATCCAAACGCCATTTTCTTTTAGCTCATCCACTGTTTGCGCAAGGTTCGTGACACGTACGACAGGTACATGTTCAATCGCTCCTGTAGAAGCCTTCGCTACAACAGCAGTTAAACCTACCGCGCGTCTTTTTGGAATTATGATGCCATGAACACCAATTGCATCGGCAGTACGCATAATTGAACCTAGATTATGAGGATCCTCGAGCTCATCAAGTATAAGGAAGAATGGGTCTTCATTTTTTGCCTTCGCAGCTTTAAATAAATCCTCTAACTCCGCATAGTTATAAGCTGCAACAGAAGCTACAATTCCTTGGTGATTTTCACTTGATAATTGGTCTACCTTTTTCTTTGGAACAAATTGTACAAGTACGCCACGCTCACGAGCTAAATCTAATACTTCGTTAATGCCTGTCTTCTTGACGCCTTCTGCTATCCAAAGCTTATTGATTTCTCTTCCTGAACGTAGTGCTTCTAGTACAGGGTTCTTTCCAGCAATCATTTCATTATTATGTTCAGTCATTTATGATGCCCCCTTTGATTGCTCAACAATTATTATCGCATAATCGATTATTTCATAAACTCTTTCGTATTGCTTTGTTAAATATAGACTTCCCAAAACAGCTTCAAATCCTGAACTATTACGATAGGTTTGAACATCCGTATTTTTTGGGACAGATCCTGATTTTGCGTTGCGACCTCTTTTAAAAACAGCAACCTCTTCTTCAGTTAAGTAATTTTCATCCATTAAACGATGTACAATCATAGATTGAGCCTTCGCAGATACATAATTCGTTGCCTCTTTATGTAATCGATTGGGCTTAGCTCGTCCACTTAAAAGAAGATGCTCCCGAACCTTTTGTTCGAGAACAGCATCTCCCATGTAAGCTAATGCAAGTGCATTTAGTTGTTTTACATCTTCTATACGAAGCTGCGCCATTTTACAAACCTCGTTTCCAACGTGTACCTTGACGTGTATCTTCTAAAATAATATTCATGTTTAAAAGCTGGTCACGAATTTCATCTGAACGAGCGAAATCGCGATTTTTACGTGCCAGAATACGCTCTTCAATTAAAGCCTCAATTTCTTCATCCAGCAACTCTTTTTCCACAACTAGCTTAATACCCAGGACGTCACCAAGTGCATCAAAAGTTTCGATAAATGCTTTTAACACACGTTCTTCTGTATTTGTTTCGTTTAGGTAGATGTTTGCAATTCGAGCAAGCTCAAATAGGGTAGAAATAGCATTTGCAGTATTGAAATCATCATCCATCGCAATTTCAAATTGCTTTTTAACTTCTTCAAGCTTATCTAAATATTCTCCACCGTTATCAGCCAGGTTTGTTGACGCTGATAATCTGTACTGAATATTTGAATAAGCTGTACGAAGTCTTTCTAACCCAGCTTGAGCCGACTCAACTAAATCCTGTGCAAAGTTAATCGGATGGCGATAATGAACAGAAAGCATAAAGAAACGTAATACTTGTGGATCGATTTGCTGACGAATATCATTTACTAGCACAAAATTCCCTAGAGATTTAGACATCTTCTCATTGTCGATATTGATATATCCATTGTGCATCCAGTAGCGTGCAAATTCCTTCCCTGTATAAGCTTCCGATTGAGCAATTTCGTTTTCATGGTGAGGGAAAGTTAAATCTTGACCTCCCGCATGTATGTCAATTGTGTCTCCAAGATGCTCGCGAGCCATTACCGAACATTCGATATGCCAGCCTGGGCGACCTTCACCCCAAGGACTTTCCCATTTGATCTCACCTGGTTTTGCTGATTTCCAAAGAGCGAAATCTAGAGGATCTTCCTTCTTTTCACCAGCTTCAATACGTGCTCCCACTTTTAAATCATCAATCGGTTGATGCGATAATTTCCCGTACCCATCAAACTTACGCGTGCGGTAATACACATCTCCTTGTGATTCGTAGGCATAGCCTTTTTCGATTAAAACACCGATAAAATCGATAATATCTTCCATATGGTTCGTTACACGAGGATGTACGTCTGCTTTTTTGCATCCAAGGGCGGTAATATCCTCAAAATATGCATTAATAAAGCGGTTTGTTAGCTCAAAAACGTCTTCCCCTAATTCGTTTGCTGCTTTGATGATTTTGTCATCAACGTCAGTAAAGTTTGAAACGTACTTCACATCGAAGCCTTTGTATTGGAAGTAGCGACGAACTGTGTCATATACAATAACAGGTCGGGCATTCCCGATATGAATGAAGTTGTATACAGTTGGCCCGCATACATACATTTTTACTTTTCCTTCTTCTAGTGGGACAAAGGGTTCTTTTTGTCTTGTTAAGGAATTAAATATTTGAATTGTCATTTCACTCTCTCCTTTTGAAATGGACTAGATTATAAATCTGTTTTTTTAATAAAAAAGCGCCCCTGTCTTTTCACATGAAAAGACAGAGACGCTATTATACGTGGTTCCACTCTGATTGAAAGCACATTAAACACAAGGTTAAATGCTTTCCACTCGAAAGTCCGTTAACGCCGGACGACTCGACTCGCCTACTTAGAAAATACGAATTATCGCGCACGGATGGCGTAACAGTGTATTTTCTTATGCGGACAATCAAATTACTTATAATTTACTATCCGCAAAATTTTCAGCTAAGTGCTCAAAGGTGCATTTCCATAAAATAGAGGCCTAGGTCACTTTCAGCCGATGATGACCCTCTCTTTGAAAACTTATTTTATGTACTTCTCCTTCTCAACGCTTTGACAGATTTTTGATGTTTAACAATTACGACTAAAGTAACTTTATTTTACATTAGCTTTAATAAAAGTCAATCAATTGCAATGGTTATTTTACGTATTTTTCAATACGTGCGATTGCTTTATCTTTTCCAATTAAAGCAATTGCATCTGCTAATTCAGGACCATGTGTTTGGCCAGTTGTTACTACACGAATTGGCATGAATAGGTTTTTCCCTTTATGCCCTGTTTCTTTTTGAACTGCTTTAATAGCAGACTTAATAGATGGTGCATCGAAGCCTTCAAGCGCTTCAAGTTGCGCCTTGAAAGAAGCCATTACTTCTGGGATTTGTTCACCAGCCATTACTTCCTTAGCCTCTTCATCATACTCAACTTCTTCTGTAAAGAATAAACTTGTAAGCTCAACAATTTCAGCGCCAAAGCTCATTTGGTTATGATATAAACCGATTAAAGCTGTTGTCCACTGTTGTTGCTCTTCGTTTAATTCTTGTGGAAGTAAACCAGCCTTTTGTAAATGTGGTAAAGATAATTCCACAACTTTTTCTAAAGGCAGTTTTTTAATATATTGATTGTTCATCCATGTTAGTTTATTTTTATCGAACATAGATGGTGACTTTGAAAGACGTTTTTCATCAAAAATTTCGATGAATTGTTCTTTAGTGAAGATTTCTTCTTCTCCTTCTGGAGACCAGCCTAAAAGGGCAAAGAAGTTAAACATTGCTTCTGGTAAATAGCCAAGCTCTTTATATTGCGTAACAAATTGAATAATCGACTCGTCACGTTTTGATAATTTCTTATGATCTTCATTTACGATTAATGTCATGTGACCGTATTGTGGATACTCCCAGTCAAATGCATCAAAAATCATCATTTGTTTTGGAGTATTTGATAAATGCTCTTCCCCACGGAATACATGCGTAATGTCCATGAAGTGATCATCTAAAACAACAGCATAGTTATATGTTGGAATTCCGTTCGCTTTCACAAGTACCCAATCACCAACGTCTTTTGATTCAAACGTTACTTCACCACGCACTAAATCTGTGAAGCGGTAAGTTGTGTTTTCAGGCACACGCATACGGATAGTGTGTGGAATACCTTCTGCTTCTTTTGCTGCAACCTCTTCTTTTGTTAAGTGACGACATTTCCCATCATAAGTTGGTGCTGCCACTCCTCTTGCTCTTTGCGCTTCACGAGAAGCTTCTAGCTCTTCTGAGGTACAGAAGCATTTGTAAGCAATTCCACGCTCTAGTAAGTCTTCAGCGTGTTTTGTATACACATCTAAACGTTCCATTTGGCGATATGGTGCATACGGTCCACCAATATCAATTGACTCATCAGGCGTAATTCCTAACCAACGAAGGTTATCTAGCTGAGAGGCTTCTCCACCCTCTACATTACGTTCAATATCTGTATCCTCAATACGTACGATAAATTTACCGTTGTGATGTTTTGCAAATAAATAGTTAAATAACGCTGTACGTGCTCCACCAATGTGTAAAAAGCCAGTTGGACTCGGAGCATAACGAACGCGAACTTCCTTCGTCATAATTATTGCCTCCTATATTAGTTCAAAAAGTTTGTTATATATATTGAGAAGCCGCAAATCCACTTCTCATGTTAACCTTGTACATTTTACCACTCAAGAATAAGAATGAAAAGCTGGGTCAGCTTGAAGTAAAGGGTATATGCTTTGATATCACTTATTCGGACTAAAATATCCATTAATTCTCTATAATATGCACCAAAATTTTATTTCTTAATTAATAAAATCGTTGCCATTGCTGCAATTCCTTCTTCACGACCAGTGAAACCTAATTTCTCGGTAGTTGTTGCCTTCACATTCACCTGTGATGGGTCTGCTTTTAATAGCTCTGCGATTCGGTTACGCATCGGTTCGATATACGGAGCCATTTTGGGACGTTGAGCCATGATTGTACAATCAACATTTCCAAGTACATAGCCTTTTTCCTCAACAATATTCCAAATATATTCTAGCAATTTTGCACTGTCTGCATCCTTGAATTCTGGATCTGTATCAGGGAAATGATGTCCAATGTCCCCTTCTCCAATTGCACCAAGAGCCGCATCCGTTACCGTATGTAACAATACATCTGCATCTGAATGCCCCAGTAACCCACGTTCGTGAGGAATTTCAATCCCACCAATTATTAATGGACGTCCTTCTGCAAATGCATGAACGTCAAATCCTTGTCCTACTCGAAACATAATTATCCTCCTAGTTGCTACGATGCTTTAGTATCGCTTCTCCAAATATTAAATCTTCTTTTGTTGTTATTTTCACATTATCATAGGTACTTTCCACAATGTGAACCTGATGTCCTAAACGTTCAACAAGCATCGCTTCATCTGTTCCTAAGAAGCCCTGCGCTTCAGCACTGTCCTCTGCCTGCTGTATCAAATCGAAACGAAAGGCTTGTGGGGTTTGAATCATCCACAAGCTCTCTCGATCGACTGTTTCAATAATGACACCATCACTTACTTTTTTCATTGTGTCTTTTGCTTTAACGCCGGCAATGGCAGCCCCTTTTTCTTGAGCTACCTCTACTAAACGCGAAATAGTTAGTTTTGTTATAAACGGTCTTGCTGCATCATGCACAAGCACAATTTCTACCTGCTGCATTTCTTTAATACACGAATGGACAGAATGCTGTCTTTCTTTCCCTCCATTTGGCAGACCCTTCACTTTCGTAATACGATACTGCTCTAACAAGCCTCGAATATATTCACGTTCCTCTGGTTTAACAGCAAGCCAGATACCTGTACAATTTTCGTCGCTTTGAAAGGCTTCTAGTGTGTGGATAAGAATTGGTTTCATATCCAGCTGTAAAAACAATTTGTTTTGCCCTGCTCCCATTCGTTTTCCACTTCCTGCTGCCGGGAGTACTACTTCATATTGCACAAATTCACTTCCTAATCTGTTAAAGCCTTATATTTTCCATTCTATTATGCTACTTGTTCGTCCTTAGGCTTGGCAAAAATCATTCGCCCCGCCGATGTTTGTAGGACACTTGTCACGGTTACGGTAATCGCTTGCCCAATATAGCTTCTACCACCCTCTACTACGATCATTGTGCCATCATCCAGATAAGCAACACCTTGATTTTGTTCTTTTCCATCCTTGATGACAACTACCTGCATATCCTCTCCAGGAATTACTACAGGTTTTACGGCATTTGCCAAATCATTAATATTTAATACTTGGACATGATGTAAGTCACAAACCTTATTCAGGTTGAAATCATTCGTTAAAATTTGAGCACCCATTTTTTTCGCAAGACGAACTAGCTTTAAATCTACCTCTTGTACATCCTCAAAATCCTCTTCAGATATTTGGACAGTTGTAACACGTTCGTCTTGTAGTTTCTTCAAGATATCCAATCCTCTACGACCTCGAGTACGTTTCAATGTATCCGATGAATCTGCAATATGTTGTAGCTCCGTCAGGACAAATTGCGGGACAATAAGAACACCTTCAATAAACCCTGTCGATGAAATGTCAGCAATTCGACCATCAATAATGACACTCGTATCTAACAATTTGTATAACTGCTTTTCCTCTACCTGAGTGAACCCTGAATCGACTGTTTTCTTCTTTTGTGCCGTATTGGCTTTGGAAAACATTTGACTAAGCTCATCACGTTTGGTGAACCCAACACGGAAACCTAAATACCCTAGTAAAATAGATAATATAACAGGGATAAAATCAGTTATGATTGGGATTTGAATTCGCTCTAAAGCAAAACCAATTAAAAAGGCTACCATTAACCCTACAATCAGCCCAATCGAACCAAATAAAAGATCTGCTGCAGGCACTTTAAATAAAATACCTTCCATCCAAACAATTAGCTTCACAAAGTAATCTGATAATGCGAATGATAAAACGAATAACAAAATTGCACCTAAAGCTACCGATACATATGGATTGTTAAGCCAGGGATTAGATGATAAATTAATAAACTCGTATAATGGCGGTAAGAAAACAAAACCTAACGCTCCTCCGATAAATAAGAAAGCAATTTGTATCACTCTTTTTAACATGCTCCCACCTCCTTTTCTTATTATCAATTATACATAGTTCATCAGCGATTTTCGCTATAAACACTTCAAGAATTTTAAAAACAAGGAAAAATATTCTGAGCTGTATAAAATAAGATATGTTCTATTTCTTCCCAAAATTAAAAAGAAAAATGCCCATACATCAAAAATGATTGTATAGGCACGTTTTTTGTTCATATTTTAGGCAAAATCCATCATTATAAATCGTTAAAACACGCTCTTAATGCTTCATTTATGGTTTCAATACCCACTACTTGTATACCGCTTGGATAATCCCAGCCTCCTTGGTTTGAAGCGGGGATAAATGCACGCTTAAATCCTAATCTTGCAGCCTCTTGAACCCGTTGCTCTATTCTGGATACTCGTCGAACTTCTCCTGTCAAACCAACTTCTCCTATAAAGCAATCAGTTGATTTAACTGCCTGATCCTTGAAGCTAGACACAATGGACGTTAAAACTGCTAAATCTATCGCAGGCTCATCAAGCTTTACTCCACCAGCTACCTTAATATAAGCATCCTGTGCTTGCAGCAGCAATCCCATCCGTTTTTCCAGCACTGCCATTAACAGCTGCACCCTGTTTTGATCTACTCCAGTGGACATACGTTTTGGATAGTTAAAGCTCGTTGGCGTCACTAGTGATTGAATTTCAACTAGTATCGGCCTTGTCCCCTCCATTGAAGCAACTATCGTTGAACCTGCAGCATCGTAGGACCGCTCCTCTAAAAACAGCTCTGAGGGATTGGAGACTTCCTTTAAACCAGCCTGAACCATTTCGAAAATGGCAATTTCATTGGTTGAGCCAAATCGGTTTTTAACGCTTCTTAAAATACGATAAGTATGATGACGCTCTCCCTCGAAGTACAGTACGGTATCCACCATATGCTCAAGTAAACGAGGACCAGCAATTTGCCCCTCTTTTGTTACGTGCCCAACTAAGAAAATAGCGATTCCTTTTGTTTTAGCGATGCGCATTAGTTCTGCTGTACATTCACGAACCTGAGAAACACTCCCTGGAGCACTTGTTACTTCAGGGTGATGAATAGTTTGTATGGAGTCAATAATGACGAATTTCGGTGTAACCTCTTCGATTGTTTGGTTAATAAGCTCGAGATTTGTCTCGGAATAGATGTAAAGCTCCGGTGATTGTACACCTAGTCGAGAAGCTCGAAGCTTTGTTTGACGCATCGATTCCTCTCCCGAAATATATAAAACTCGATGCCCTTTGTTAGATAAAAGAGCTGATACCTGCATAAGTAAAGTCGATTTCCCGATACCAGGATCTCCCCCAATTAAAACAAGTGAGCCTGGAACGATTCCGCCACCTAATACACGATTCAACTCATCCATTTCAGTTGGAATTCGAGGTTCATCTGAGGTTTCAATATCTATAATTGGTGTTGCTTTTTGTGATATTGTATTAGAATGCTGGAAAGCACCACGTGGGCCTTTTAAAACGACCTCTACTTCTTCCACCATTGTATTCCAGCCGCCACATCCTGGGCAGCGTCCCATCCATTTTGGAGATTCATAGCCACATGAATTACAACAAAACTTTGATTTCTTTTTTGCCATCTTGTCTCTCCTCGCGAATTTAATTCTTTAGTCAATTGTACATGACAACACTACGATCCTCCTAATATATAAGTTAAGTTCAGTTAAATTTAAAAAACTTGTAAAGCAATTGTAATTTGTCTATGTACAACTTATCTTTACGCTTGTGTAATGAGTAATGTTGCGGTTGCTTTTTAGAACGCTCATTTCCTTTTATATGTACGATTCATCTTTAAACAAAAATAAAGCGGTTGACCGGTAAGTTGGTCAACCGCTTAAAGCCTTTATGATTTAGTTAGCACAGCATTTTTGGGTACGACGATAAATTCATTATCTGCATAGTCGATAACAACACTTTGACCTGTGCTAATTGTGCCCTTTAATACCTCTTCAGATAGACGGTCCTCAACATGCTTTTGCAGGGCACGACGTAATGGACGTGCACCATATTGTGGATCGTATCCTTCTTCAGCAATTTTCACAAGCGCCGCATCTGTTAGCTCTAGCTCGATATTTTGCTCTCTCAGACGTTTTGTTAAAGAATTTGCCATTAAGGCAATGATCTGTTTCAACTCATCTTTTTCAAGTGAGTGGAAAACAATCATTTCATCAATACGGTTTAGGAACTCCGGACGGAATGCCTTTTTCAGCTCTTCAAGCATTGTACCCTTCATATCCTTGTATTTAGAAGCCTCTGTATTACCAACACCAAAGCCTAATGATTTTTGGTATTTCAGTGCATCTGCACCAACGTTTGATGTCATGATAACCACTGTGTTTCGGAAATCTACAGTACGCCCCTTAGAATCTGTTAAACGGCCATCATCTAATACTTGAAGTAAGATATTGAACACATCTGGATGCGCTTTTTCAATCTCATCAAGTAAAACAACAGAATATGGTTTACGACGAACCTTTTCAGTTAATTGACCGCCTTCATCAAATCCTACATAGCCTGGAGGTGAACCAACTAAGCGTGAAGTTGAATGTTTCTCCATATATTCTGACATATCAATTCGAATCATTGCGTCCTCATCGCCGAACATTACTTCAGCTAATGCACGAGCAAGCTCTGTTTTACCAACCCCTGTTGGTCCTAAGAAGATAAATGAACCAATCGGGCGTTTTGGATCTTTTAGTCCAGCACGAGCACGACGGATTGCACGAGAAATGGCTTCTACTGCTTCACCTTGACCAACTACACGTTTGTGCAGCTCATCTTCAAGGTTAAGAAGCTTTGCTGATTCCTCTTGAGCAATTTTAGAAACAGGAATTCCAGTCCACATAGAAACCACCAATGCGATGTCTTCTACTGTTACTTGAGACTCTTCTTTTCCTTGCTTCTCTTTCCATGTTTTCTTAGTAGCTTCTAATTCATCTTTGATTTTTTGCTCTGTATCTCTTAATGCCGCTGCCTTTTCAAACTCTTGGCCAGATACAGCCGCATTTTTCTCAGAACGGATACCCTCTAATTTATCCTCTAAAGCCTTAAGATTTGGCGGAACAGTGAATGAACGCAAACGTACTTTCGAGCCTGCTTCATCAATTAAATCAATTGCTTTGTCTGGTAGGAAGCGATCTGAAATATAGCGGTCTGATAATTTTGCTGCAGCCTCAACAGCCTCATCAGTAATTTTCACACGGTGATGTGCTTCATAACGATCACGTAAGCCATGAATAATTTGGATTGTTTCATCCACAGAAGGCTCATCTACTTGAATCGGTTGGAAACGACGCTCTAAGGCAGCATCCTTTTCGATGTATTTACGGTACTCATCTAATGTTGTAGCACCAATACATTGTAATTCTCCACGAGCTAATGACGGTTTTAAAATGTTAGAAGCATCAATTGCTCCCTCTGCACCACCAGCACCGATTAAAGTATGCAATTCGTCGATGAATAGAATAACATTACCAGCTTGGCGAATTTCATCCATTACTTTTTTCAAGCGGTCCTCAAATTCACCACGGTATTTTGTGCCTGCAACAACTGTACCCATATCTAATGTCATAACACGTTTGTCACGAAGAGTTTCAGGTACTTCATTGTTAACAATTTGCTGTGCTAAACCTTCAGCAATGGCTGTTTTACCAACCCCTGGCTCACCAATTAAGACAGGGTTGTTTTTTGTACGGCGAGAAAGCACCTCGATGACACGAGTGATTTCTTTACTGCGACCGATTACAGGATCTAGTGAACCTTCGCGCGCAATCGCTGTTAAGTCGCGTGCTAACCCATCTAATGTTGGTGTATTAACTGATTGGGTAGGGTTATTTGCACTTTGAGCAGCATCATTATTTCCAAGTAATAGAAGAACTTGTTGACGCGCTTTGTTTAGGCTTACACCAGCGTTAGCTAATACACGTGCTGCTACCCCTTCACCCTCGCGGATTAAGGCAAGCAGAATATGCTCTGTTCCGATATATGCATGGCCTAGTTTTCTAGACTCGTCTACTGATAATTCAATAACCTTTTTGGCTCTTGGAGTATAGTGAACAATCGGACCAACATCCTTTGCACCTTTTCCAACTAGCTCTTCAATTCCTGATTCTATAATTTGTGGACTCACATCAATTGCTTCTAAGGCTTTTGCTGCAATTCCACCACCCTCACGAATAAGGCCAAGTAAAATATGCTCTGTACCAATGGATTCGTGTTTCCAACGAATTGCTTCTTCTTGTGCTAATTGCAATACTTTTTGTGCACGTTGAGTAAAACGGTTAAACATCATATCTTTCCTCTCCTTTTTCCATTAGCTTTTGATTATTCGAATTTAACTTTTCACGCAATAGTTTTGCTCTATACATATCTCGTTCACTAGCTTGAAGAGTTGTACCTGCATATTGCTGTACAAAGCCTGGCTGTATAAGAATCATGCATTCATTTAATACATTTAATGGGACCTCGTTAATGATGCCCACATCAACTCCAAGGCGAACATTTGATAAACAAGCAGCAGCTTCCTCGCTCGTCATAATACGTGCATACTTTAAAGTACCTAACGAACGATTAAAGCGGTCTTCTAATATTATTCGAGAATTTTTTAATAATGCCTCCCTAGCACCGCGCTCATTTTTAATAATTTGTAACGCGACCTCTTGTAAGTCTTTTAAAATCTCTTCTTCTGACTTTCCAAGAGTAACTTGGTTGGAGATTTGATAAATATTCCCTAAATTTTCGCTACCTTCTCCATATATACCCCTAACTACCATTCCTAATCGTGCAAGCATCTGAGTTACTACTTTTATTTGCTTAGATATGGTCAGAGCCGGCAAATGCATCATGACAGATGCTCGGAGTCCTGTTCCAACATTTGTTGGGCAACTTGTTAAGTAACCAAATGACTCATTAAAAGCATAGGGTAAATGTTCTTCTAATTTACTATCCAGCTTAGATGCAATCCCGTAGGTTTCTACTAGCTGCAACCCCGGAGCTAAGCATTGAATACGTAAATGATCTTCTTCGTTTACCATTATACTTATTGTTTCATCATTCGATATATGAACTGAGGCGGACTTCTCCTTTTTAGCTAAGAGCGGACTAATTAAATGCTTTTCAACTAAAACTTGCCGTTGCAAGGCAGGCATTTCTTTTATGGTAAAGTGTGAAAACTTATGTCCATCAGCATTAATCGAATGTAATGCTTCATAAATCATGCCATCAATTTGCTGTGCTTCATTTTCTGTAAAGCTTAAAGGGAAACGATAGCCATCTAAGTTTCTAGCCAATCGAATGCGTGTGCTTAATACAATATCTGCATCAAGTCCTTTAACATCCATCCACCCTGGTGCCTCGCTTTTTAAAAAATGTTCTAGATTCATGGTGTATCAACACCCCCACGTTCCAGCCTACGCTCCATTTCTCGAATCTCATCGCGTAAGTCAGCCGCATCTTCAAAGCGTTCCTCATGGATTGCGAGCTGCAATTGCTCACGAGTCGAATCGATTTGCTTTTGAATCCACTCATTATGATGATTTGGTTTACCGGGCGCTTTACCACTATGTGTAGTACCCGCTTGGATTTTTGTCAGAACGAGTGGAAGCTGTTTTCCAAAGGTTTCATAACATTGTGGACAACCAAGCTTTCCTTCATTCAAAAACTTTCGAAATGTAAATCCACAGGTTGGACATTTAGCGCTTTTTTGAGATGTAGATGGCGCCTTTTCCTGTGGTCCATTATTCCAAACCGGTAATCCAAATAAATTGGAAACAAGCTGATGTATTGGAATTTGTTCTTCTTTATGAAAATCTAAATTAAAAGGATGAAAATTTTGCGCACAAACCTCACAATAATGCTTTTCACTTTTTTGGCCATTAACCACTTGTGTAACTGTTATTGTCGCTTGCTGCTCTTTACAGTGTTCACAAACCATGACCTCACCCCTTTTTAAAAATTGTTTTAATAGATCAAGAGCTCTAAAAAGTTTTCGCTCAGGTTTATTTATCGTATTTTAATGTGGCCAACATGGATTTTAAAATATAGGCCCTTAACTCGTCTCTAACAGGTAATTGTAATCGGAGTGTGGACCTATCGATTGCTGCGAGCATCAGTTTTGCCTCGCGCTTTGAGATTACTTGCTCATCGATTAAACGATAAATAATATCTTCTGCCATTGCTTGAGTAGCACCATGATTAATTTGACTAATCATATCGTCCATCAAATCAATTCTTGAATGTGCTTTTACACGTAAGATTCGGATATATCCACCGCCTCCTCGTTTACTCTCAACAAGATAACCTCTTTCAGCAGTAAATCGGGTATTGATTACATAGTTAATTTGAGAGGGGACGCACTGAAACTTATCCGCTAGCTCACTTCGTTTGATCTCAATATGTCCTTGACCACCTAATTCGATAACCTGTTTCAAATAACCTTCAATGATGTCAGATATATTTCTCATTTCTTCCTCACCCCAATCATTACTGACTTTGACTATCTTTGACTATATTATATAAACATCAAAATCAAAATGCAAATCAAATGCCCACTAAAAAAAAACGGTTTTTGTGTTGAATATGTACAAAAAAATAAAGAGGTGATCTCTGCTAAACTTGAGACCACCTCTTTAAATTTCCTTCATATTAAAGGAGCTTTATTTTGAGAAATAGCCCAAAATTTACTTTTGGTTCATCTCTCAGTATGTTATTTCTTTTTCTAATCTAAACCCTATTTTTTACAATTCACAACTTAAACCCAGCGTCCTACAATCGGGTAATTCCATTTTTCTTCGTTTAACGCTTTAATAATACCGATAATCGGCACCACAATTGTCATGATTACAAAGATAATAACGAATGGTATCCCAATTAATATGAAGCTTAAGAAACTAGATATTCCTATTAAGAGCCACATCACAAATTGGAACAGTAGTGCTTGAATAGAAATTCGCTTAATTTCTTCCTCAGAGCTTATTAACCAAAATAAAATTGGGACTAGCATCGGAGCAAAAAATGCACTTGCATGTATAATTACTTTTCCCCATTTAGTTTCCATCTATTTATCAGCCTTTCTTTTATCATTTAAATTTTTTGTATACTACTTTTACGGTTGAAGCGCAAAATAGTTTCACCTTACATTACCCTCTTTCATAAATACTTATGAAGAAAAAGAAAAAATCCGCAAGTATATTGGATACTTACGGACCTGATTATTTGGAAGTTTTCTTCTTTGTATTCACCGGCTTTGGATCAGGCTTTTCTTCCTCATCATGCGGGAATAGGATATAAGCAATCATCCCCGAGAATAATGTAGCGATTACTACAAGCATCACACCATCTCTTGTTGAAACCTCTTGAAAATAATTCCTTAGCATTAAAGTTGCCCCAACAGCTACAACCACCATTGATGGAATGACAAATTTAAAACGGCGTTTGTCCATCTTATTACGTCCTTTACTTATAATGTCTATCTCTTGCATGAATAATATCTTATTCTCTAAACATCTCGTATTTTACATGGGAACTATCTAAAATACAAACGGAGGTATATAGAATTATCATAATAATAATATTTTCTACAATAACCTCACATCTATATAGTATTTACAATCCTATTTAATGTATCATAGATATAAAGTATCATTCTTATAAAATAGTAGAACGGAGAAATGTAATGTCTATTTTCAAAAAAAATCTACAAAAACGAAATTCCCATTATTTCGAAGTAGAAAAGTACATAAACGATGTCCAATTAAATCTATCAAATTACCCAGTTCTTCAGAATCAAATTCAATTGATTAATTTAACAAAGGAAGACTTAGCTATATTAAAGCAATTAAAGCCTTTAACAGAACAGTTTATCCCTGAAATGGTTAACCAATTTTATGACGCACTGATGAAAAGCAAGCATTTAATGG
The DNA here is from genome assembly GCF_044795995.1 of Ureibacillus chungkukjangi. NCBI lineage: Bacteria > Bacillati > Bacillota > Bacilli > Caryophanales > Caryophanaceae > Ureibacillus > Ureibacillus chungkukjangi. The sequence continues at coordinate 3,821,113 of NZ_CP085009.1, forward strand.
GCATCATCGATCAGCACTCAAAGATTGAACGGCTGAAGGTAACTTTAACAAGACATTTATCTGAAATTTTCGAAAGTAAAATCAATGACGATTATGTAAAGCAGAGAAAGACAATTGCTGAAACTCACGTACGTATAGGCTTAGAATCTGAGTGGTATTTAAGCTCATTCCAATCATTGACGACTACTTTTATTAATTTTATCAGCGACCTAGATATTTCAAAAAATGATTCGCTAAAAGCTATCAACGCATTTTCAAAGATTATTAACCTTGAACAGCAGCTTGTTATTCAAGCCTATGAGGCTGAGCAGCAACGTATCCGTATGCAGGACGAGGCGATTAAAAACTCATTAATTACTACTGTTCAAAATACAGCTGAAGAGTTAAATGCTATTAGCCAAGAAACGGCTGCCTCTTTATATGGCATCTCTTCTCAGTCAGGCAGTATCGCTACTGCCACAAATCAAGGATTAGATTTTGTAGCTGATACTGAGGATAAGTCTAGATTAGGGAAAAATCAATTAGAAACGCAAACGCAATTAATGCATGTTATTTTAGAAAGTGTTTCTATGCTCGAGAAGTCTATGAATAATTTGCGTACTTCATCTCAAAAAATTTCAGAGATTGTTGCCCTTGTAACAGGCATTGCCGATCAAACAAATTTATTGGCATTAAATGCATCGATTGAGGCTGCTCGTGCTGGGGAGCATGGAAAGGGCTTTGCTGTTGTAGCAGAGGAAGTAAGAAAACTAGCAGAAGAAACGAAAAGTGCTGTTCAAAACGTTTCTCGTTTAATCCATGAAACCGAGACAAATATTGGGCATATGACTACCTCTGTCAGCAATGTAGATGATCAGGTACAAAGAAGTGTACAAACTCAGCAAAGTTTAGAGGAGTCCTTCAATTCTATTGCAAAAGCCGTTTCTGGCATCAAAGCACAGTACACAAACACAACAACAGACATCACAAAAATCTCAAAATTAATTAGTGAGTTAACAGATAGTGCCACACAGGTGTCTTCTTCTTCAGACTCCCTATTAAATGTTGTTCACGAGTTAACAGAGTAGAAAATATAAAAGGAACCTTCCCAAAAGCCTCGACTTTTGAGAAGGTTCTATTTTTATTCAAGGTTTTCTAATAGCCTTCTACGTTCCTTTGTATTTAGCCTTTTAGCTTGTCGCAATTCTCTCCGTGTGGATCCCGTTTCAAAAAGCTGACGTTCTCGCTCAGTCTCCGGGTATACCTTTGGAACCTGTACAGGTCTTCCAGACTCATCGACTGCAACCATCGTGACAAATGATTCTGTAGTAAGTCTCAGTTCACCAGTTTTCAAGTTCCTCGCCATTACACGGACATACACTTCCATAGACGATCTTCCTGTAGAAGTAACCATCGCTTCTAATTCTAAAATATTCCCTACGTATGCCGGTGAGATAAAATCTACTGAATCAAAGGATGCTGTAACGACCTCAGACTTGGCATGCTTCATAGAGGTGATGGCTGCAATCTCATCAATATAAGCTAAAACTTTTCCGCCAAAAATGGAATTATGATGATTTGTATCTGGCGGTAATATAAGGTGTGTCTGAAAGGAACGAGAATAACTTATCGGCACTTCATTTGTCATATAGACCTCCACTACTACTTCACTTCGGTAATAACATTATTTAAACTGGTTGAAATATGCAAGAGTTAAATTTAAATTGGTGCCATTTTAGCTGACAGTTCACAACTTCTAGATTCCTTTAGATTGTCGTTTTAATCGTAATGAACTTCAAATCAGTCATCTCTTCTATTGCATATTTAATGCCTTCTCTTCCGTAGCCACTATTTTTTACACCACCATATGGCATGTTATCAACACGGAACGTTGGAATATCATTAATCACAACAGTACCAGCCTCAATATTATCAGCCGCCTTCATAGCATCTGTTAAAACATTGGTATATATCCCTGCGTTTAAGCCAAGCTCTGACGCATTAACTAAGGAAATGGCTTCATCTAATGTTGGATAGGGTACAAGCGACACAATCGGTGCAAAGGTTTCCTGGCAGACTACCTTCATATTTGGTTTTACATTTACCATAACTGTTGGTTGTAAAGTTCTATCAGTATATTCCGCACCAATTGCTACTTCTGCTCCCTGTTCTTTCGCCTCTTCCACCCATTGCTTGATACGTTCGACTTCTTTTGGGTGAATCATTGCACTTACATCTGTTGTGGGGTCAAGCGGATCACCTAATTTAAGCTTTCTTGTTTCTTCTACAAAGGCTTTCGCGAAATCTTCATAAATCGATTCGTGCACATAAATTCTTTGTAGTGAAATACAAACCTGTCCAGCATATCCAAATGCACCAGCAACGCAGCGTGAAACAATTTTATCGATTGGTGTACTTGGCTCTACAATAACTGCAGCATTTGAACCTAATTCTAATGTAATTTTACGCAATCCCACTTTTTCTTTAATCTTCAATCCAACGGCTCCACTACCTGTAAAGGTTACTTTTTTAACAAGTGGATGGGTTACAAGTGTATCGCTTAACTCTCCACCAGAACCTGTTACGATTTGTAGCACTCCATCTGGTAAACCTGCTTCCTTAAATACTTCTGCCATAACAATAGAAGTTAATGGTGTTTGGGTAGCAGGCTTTAGCACTACCGTATTCCCAACTGCAATTGCTGGTCCTAATTTATGAGCTACTAGGTTAAAAGGAAAGTTAAATGGTGTAATGGCAGATACAACACCGATTGGCACTCTTTTCGTATAGCCAATCCGATCTTTAGTTCCTGGAGCTGCATCTAAAGGAACCGTTTCCCCCGTTGATTGTTTGGCCGCTTCTGCCGAGAACTGATACGTCGCAATTGTTCGGTCAATCTCAGTTAAGCTGGCAGACAGTGGCTTACCAGCTTCCATCGCTAAAATACGCGCAAATTCCTCTTTACGATTACGCATAATCTCTACTACTTTATATAAAATTTCTGCTCTTTCATAAGCAGTTGTTGTTTTAAATGATTGAAATGCTTGATGTGCTCCTTCAATTGCACGTTCCACATCTTCAATTGAAGCCTTCGCTACTCGTGCAATAACTTCTCCAGAATAAGGTGCCGTTAATGAATAACTTTTTTTGGCATCTTCCCAATTTCCATTAATCCATAATTTTGTTTCTTTCATTGAAATCGACCTCCTCTAGCCTTCTATATTATTGTATCACTGATAGCCAAATCTCACTCTTATGTAGGTTTAACTGACTAGTTAAAAAAATCAATTACATCTGCTATTCCTGTTGGAATATTTGGACCTAGATCTAATATAAAGTCAGCAATATCAAATATATTAAGGATGCTTGTGAGCGCCGTAATATCAATTAAATTATTTACTTCCACTAATTCTTGAACAATCTTTTGAATAGCTATAACTAACGCATAATCCTTCGCATTTTTGAAAACCTTCTGTTCAATTAATTGATTATGTAATAAAACAATTTCGTTCATTTTCTCTCCATCCGTTGCAGCTAAAGCTAGTACTCCCAAGTATGGATAATGAAGCTTTTTCACATTCACCCCTTGTTCTATTAATCCTTCTCTAAGCTTTACAACATATTCCAATAATATTTTATTATAATCTTCACTATAGACTGTCATGATTTGGGCTAACGCTTGTAAATGATTGCCCATTGTAAATTTGTTACTTCTTAAATTTCTATAGTATTTTATAATTGTATCTGCCTGTACCTTTGGCCGCACATCTTGATTAGCCGTTAAAAACACCGCATATGGAATATCTTCCTTGGAGGTTAAAAACCGTTGATTTCGGTTCATTTCATCAAACAATTGCTTTGCTCTTTTTGCATGCTCCAAACAATTGCTTGGGTCTAAAAATAATGCACCTATTATTCTTTTTGTGGTCTTTTTAAAATGAACTTGGCCCAATGCCTGGTCATTAGCAATAATCCTATTAAGTTCCTTATCCCTATCTACCTGTTGCATAAGGTGAAAGGCTAGCTTGTAGCTTGTACTGAACTCCAGTCTTACCGGTAATGCCTTCTCTCCACCATCTTGAGTTTCTTCTATTATTTTTTGTAAAACGACTCCACTAAATTGCTTTTGAGCAAGCGTATATTTTCCAGAAATGGAAATCATCAGCTTGATATCGTGTCCCCCGGTATAATTGAAGAGACGATTATAATTATCTTGAAATGCTTTTATAAATTGCTCATTATTCATGCCTACACTTCCTAACCTATCAACTTCTTTTCTTGGGAAATAATTATAACTTTCTGATACATTTATGGAATGGAAAAAAGGTTTCCTGCTAGAATATTCTAGCAAAAAACCTTTCATCTTTATATAAGCCCCGCTAACTCTTCCGATGTAAAAGCTCTCGATCTAGTAAGGAAACGTTTTCCCTCGACACCCTCTAAAGAAAACATTCCTCCACGACCATCCACTACATCAATGATCAGCTGGGTATGCTTCCAATAATCGAACTGGCTTTTGTGCATATAAAACTTGGCTCCACCAATTTCACCAAGTAGAATATCGGCATTCCCGATGATTAAGTCTCCTTCTGGATAACACATCGGAGAAGAACCATCACAGCAGCCACCTGATTGATGGAACATAATTGGACCGTGTTTTTTCTTTAAACTATCAATCAATTCAAGTGCTGCATCAGTAGCACTTACTCGTTCAACCACATGAGCCCCCCTTTATAAAAGAATTAGAAGAATCCAAGCTTATTTGGACTATAGCTTACTAATAGGTTTTTCGTTTGTTGATAGTGTTCTAGCATCATTTTATGGTTTTCACGACCTACACCAGACATTTTATAACCACCAAAGGCAGCATGTGCTGGGTATGCGTGATAGCAGTTTGTCCATACACGGCCAGCTTCAATTCCACGACCAAAGCGGTAAGCTGTGTTCATATCACGTGTCCATACACCTGCACCTAAGCCATAAAGCGTGTCATTTGCAATCTCTAACGCTTCTTCTTTTGTTTTGAACGTAGTAACAGCTACAACTGGTCCAAAAATTTCTTCTTGGAAGATACGCATGCTGTTATCTCCTTTAAATACAGTTGGTTGAACATAGTAACCATCTGCAAGGTCGCCCTCTAAAGCATTGCGATCTCCACCAGCCAGTACCTGTGCACCCTCTTGTTTACCGATATCTAAATAAGATAGAATTTTTTCCAATTGCTCTGATGAAGCCTGTGCACCCATCATTGTACTTGGGTCTAATGGATTTCCTGTCTTAATCGCTTCTACTCGTTTTAATGCACGCTCAATAAATTTCTCGTAAATAGACTCTTGAATTAGTGCACGCGAAGGACAAGTACATACTTCCCCTTGATTTAGGGCAAATAATACGAAGCCTTCAATTGCTTTATCTAAAAACTCATCATCTGCATCCATGATATCCTCAAAGAAGATATTTGGTGATTTTCCACCTAACTCTAAAGTTACAGGAATAATATTTTGTGATGCATATTGCATAATTAAACGACCAGTAGTTGTTTCTCCAGTAAAGGCAATTTTGCCGATACGTGGATTAGAAGCAAGTGGTTTCCCAGCCTCCAAACCAAAACCATTCACAATGTTCACAACACCCGGTGGTAATAAATCTTCAATCAGCTCCATTAATACCATAATGGAAGTTGGAGTTTGCTCTGCTGGCTTTAATACCACACAGTTTCCTGCAGCAAGTGCAGGTGCTAATTTCCAAACAGCCATAAGGAGTGGGAAATTCCAAGGAATGATTTGTCCTACTACACCAATTGGCTCGTGGAAGTGGTAAGCAACCGTATCATTATCAATTTGACTTAGTCCGCCTTCTTGTGCACGAATTGCCCCTGCAAAATATCGGAAGTGATCAATAGCAAGTGGTAAGTCAGCATTTAAAGTTTCACGAACCGCCTTCCCATTTTCCCAAGTTTCTGCGACAGCTAGCTTTTCTAAATTTTCTTCAATTCGATCAGCAATTTTATTTAAGATATTTGCACGCTCAGCAACTGATGTTTGCCCCCAAGCTTCTTTAGCTGCATGTGCTGCATCCAGTGCTAATTCAACATCTTCCTCAGTTGAACGCGCAACTTCTGTAAACACCTTCCCTGTAACTGGAGTCACATTCTCAAAATATTGACCCCCAACAGGTGGTGTCCATTTTCCACCGATATAATTGTCATACTTATCCTTAAAATTCACTACTGCCCCTTCTGTGTTTGGAAATGCGTAAGCCATTGTTAATACTGACATAATTATAGTCTCCCCTTTTCAACTATTAGTCTTCCAATACCTTTGCACCGCAGTACCCCATTCTAAAAGGTATTTAGTAATATATATTGTTTAAATTACAAAAATATATCTAATTTATTCCATTTTTTAAGAAAAAGTTTTCGACAAATAATATAAATGTAGTAGCATCGAAGGAAAACATGATATAGCGTCAGTAGGAATGTTTCTGCTATTTGTAGTCAACAATAGTGGAGGCATTGAAATTGGTTATTGTATACTGGATTTAACTAAAGGTTAATAGGAGAATTTATGAGAATTAATAAATTTTTAAGTGAAACAGGCGTTACTTCACGCCGTGGTGCAGATAAATGGATTGAGGACGGTCGTATCACCATCAATGGAGAGCTTGCTACGGTCGGTAGTCAGGTAAACGAAGGTGATGTCGTTTGTGTAGATGGTAAGCCCGTAAAAAAAGAGGAAGAGCTTGTCTATATCGTATTAAATAAACCTATCGGCATTACAAGTACAACTGAAAGACATATTAATGGCAATGTAGTTGATTTTGTTGGGCATTCTAAACGGATTTTCCACATCGGCAGGCTAGATAAAGAATCTGAAGGGTTACTTCTTTTGACGAATGACGGGGATATCGTCAATGAAATTTTGCGCGCAGAAAATCACCACGAAAAAGAATATGTGGTTCAGGTGGACCAACCTATTTCTGAGCAATTTTTAAAGAAAATGGCTTCAGGTGTAGAGATTTTAGATACTAAAACCTTACCGTGCAAGGTTGAAAAGGTTTCATCTCATGTCTTTAAAATTGTTCTGGAGCAAGGACTAAATCGTCAAATTCGCCGCATGTGTTCAGCTCTTGGCTACTCAGTAAAAAGACTGCAACGCATTCGTATTATGAACATTCACTTAGGCAATCTAAAGGTCGGCCAGTGGAGAGACTTAACACCGAAGGAAAAGGCCGAGCTATTCACACTATTAAAGTATCAGCCGAAAAATTAATAAAAAGGGAAGCCCTCAAAGCTTCCCTTTTCTTATAAGCCTCCAAGGTAGGCTGCTTTTACTTGTTCACTTTCTTGAAGCTCCTTCGCTGTGCCAGAAAGTACGATTTTCCCTGTTTCGATAACATAAGCCCGGTTCGCAATAGATAGTGCCATGTTGGCATTTTGTTCTACTAGCAAAACCGTTGTACCTTGCTCATTCACCATTTTAATAATCTCAAAAATTCGCTTTACGATTAACGGTGCTAGCCCCATGGATGGCTCATCTAATAATAACAGCTTCGGTTTTGCCATTAATGCACGTCCCATTGCAAGCATTTGCTGTTCCCCACCAGATAATGTACCGGATGGCTGTTTACGACGTTCACCCAATATCGGAAACAAATCATAGACATTTGCCATGTCCTTTTTAACCCCATCTCGATCATGGCGTAAATACGCACCTAGCTCCAGGTTTTCCTCTACAGACATCGTTGAAAATACACGTCTACCTTCTGGAACATGTGAAATACCATTTTTCACAATGGTTTGTGCGGCTTTACCACCAATTTGCTGGGATTGATACAAAACCTCACCCTTTTTAGGCTTCAAAAGTCCGGATAACGTTTTTAAAAGCGTTGATTTTCCTGCTCCATTTGCACCGATTAATGTAACGATCTCACCTTCATTTACTTCCAAGGAGACATCTTTTAATGCATGAATGTTTCCATAAAATACATCGATGTTATTTACTTTTAGCATTAATCAGTCACCTCCTCACCAAGATATGCTTCGATTACCTTTGGATTATTTCGAATCTCTTCTGCTGTCCCATCCGCAATCAGCTGACCATGGTCAAGTACATAAATACGTTCACAAATCCCCATAACTAGATGCATATCATGCTCAATCAATAAAATCGTTAAGTTAAACTCTTTTCGGATAAAGGCGATTAACTCCATCAAATCATGCGTCTCTTGAGGATTCATCCCTGCTGCTGGCTCATCCAATAATAAGAGCTTTGGTTTTGCTGCTAGGGCACGGGCAATTTCTAGACGACGCTGCATCCCGTACGGAAGGTTTTTGGCCATTTCATCCTTGTAGACATCTAAACCAAAAATCTTTAAAAACTCAATGGATTCTTGTTCCATTTTCGCTTCTCCACTAAAGTGACTTGGTAAACGAAGAATGGAAGAGACAATGGAATGCTTGGCAATATTGTGGTTGGCAACCTTAACATTATCTAATACTGACAAATCCTTAAATAAACGGATATTTTGGAATGTACGACTCATGCCTTGCTTTGTTACCTGATATGGCTTTAGCCCTTTCAAATTTCTACCGGCAAAGGTAATTGCGCCAACTGTAGGCTGGTATACACCTGTTATCATATTAAAAGTCGTTGTTTTTCCAGCGCCGTTTGGACCGATTAAACCAACCAATTCTCCTTGATTTAAATACATGTTTACATTTTGAACAGCCTTTAAGCCTCCAAATTGAATGCCGACATTTTCTGCTTTAAGAAGAAGGTTACTTGTCATGGCTTAGTACCTCCTTTTTTTCCAAATTTAAATAAAGACGTGATCTCTTTTGTCCCCATTAAACCTGTTGGACGGTAAAGCATCACTAGAATTAATACAAGCGAATAGATAATCATGCGAGTCTCTGGGAAGTTTGCTAAAAACGCAGTTACCATTGTTAAAAAAATAGCTGCAATCACTGATCCAGAAAGACTTCCTAATCCACCTAACACAACATAAATCAAAATATCAAAGGATTTTAAGAAGTTAAACGTTGTCGGCTGGATAATGAAAAAGTTATGTGCATAAATTGCCCCTGCAAGTCCTGCAAACAACGAACCAATTGTGAAAGCAACAACTTTATAATAAGTTGTATTGATTCCCATAGCGTCAGCCGCTATTTCATCCTCACGAATGGAAATTGCACCACGACCATGTCTTGAGTTTGTAAAGTTAGAAATTACGATAATTGTAATTACAACACCAGCAAAAGCATACGTCCATGTCGTCATATTCGTAACCACCATACCAGCTGCTCCACCAACATAATCCACGTTCAAGAAGATAATACGAATGATTTCAGCAAATCCAAGAGTAGCAATTGCTAGATAGTCCCCTTTAAGACGTAATGTTGGTAGCCCTACTAGTAAACCAGCTAAAGCTGCAACTCCCGCTCCCAATGCTAGACCTACAGGGAGTGGTAAACCTAATTTCATAGTGGCTATTGCACTAAAATATGCCCCTACTGCCATAAAACCAGCATGTCCTATTGAAAATTGTCCCGTAATCCCGATGACAATATGTAAACTTACAGCAAGCATAATGTTAATACACATTTGTACTAAAATATTTTGATAATATAAATCTATTATTCCACTAGAGATTAATCCTTGAACGACTGCATAGATTACTAGCGCTAAAGCAGAAAATACCCAAAACGCCTTTGACTTTTTCATATACCGCTTCACCTACACTTTCTCTCGAGTATTTTTTCCGAATATACCCGATGGTTTCAAGATTAAGATTAAAATTAAAATAACGAAGGCAGCTGCATCGCGCCATAAAGAAAAACCTAATGCACTTACAACAGTTTCTACTACACCTAAAGAAAGACCCCCAACCATAGCTCCTGGAATACTGCCAATACCACCAAATACCGCAGCAATAAATGCTTTTAGACCCGGTAATACCCCCATTAACGGTTCAATTCTTGTATAGTAAACACCGAAAATAACACCAGCTGCTCCAGCTAAGGCCGAACCAATAGCAAATGTTGCAGAAATTGTATTATCTACATTGATACCCATTAAACGGGCTGCGTCTGGATCTAGTGATACTGCACGCATCGCTTTTCCGATTTTTGTTTTATGAACGATAAATTGCAATAAAATCATTAGTACAACTGTTACTGCTAAAATTAGAATGGAAATCGAACTAATACTCACACCAAAAATATCAATATATGTTTTTGGCAGCACCTCTGGATACGCTTCTGGAGAGGCCCCTCTGAAGAATATCACCGTATATTCAATCAATAATGAAACACCGATTGCCGTAATAAGAGCGGCAATTCGCGTTGCATTCCGCAGCCTTTTATAAGCAACTCGCTCTATGATTACCCCAATAATTGCACAGAGTACCATGGAAATAATAAGGGCTGGGAAGAACCCGATGTCCCATCTTGCAATTGCGTAAAAACCAATAAATGCCCCTAGCATAAATACGTCACCATGCGCAAAGTTAATCAGCTTAATGATTCCGTATACCATTGTATAGCCCAACGCAATCAAAGCATAAATACTTCCAAGCGATATACCATTTACTAGCTGTTGTATCCATTCCATGAGCTCTCACTCCTTTTTCTTTCAATTCTTTTAGATAGTAATAGATTTCAAAATTGTAAAAAGGGAGGCTAATCTCGCCCCCCTCATTCGTTCCATTCGTTTAAACGTAAATTTACGGATTAACTTTAGAGTTGAACACTTGATTACCGTCTACGTATTCTAGAACTGTTGCGGATTTAACTGGGTTGTGTTTTTCGTCAACTGAGAATGTACCTGTAATTAAACTTAGATCCTTTGTTTCAGCTAAAGCTTTTTGAATTGCTTCCCCATCTGTAGAGCCTGCACGTTCGATAGCATCCTTAATGTAGTAAACTGTGTCATAACCAAGTGCATGGAATGCGTTTGGCGATTCACTGTATTTTCCTTTAAATGCTTCAACAAATCCTTGAATTGTTTCTTCCGGATCCTGTGAAGAATAGTGATTTGTAATGAATGTGTTATTTAGTGCTTCTGCACCAGCAAGATCTACTAGAGTTGGAGAGTCCCAACCATCAGCCCCCATTAAAGGCGCTTCAATGCCTAATTCACGGGCTTGTTTAACAATTAACCCTACTTCTTCATAGTATCCAGGGATAAAGATGAAATCTGGATTTGCTGATTTGATACGAGTTAATGTTGATTTAAAGTCAGTATCATCTGCTACGTAAGCTTCTTCCGCTACTACCGTTCCGCCATTCGCTTCAATTTGTTCTTTAAATGACTTCGCTAACCCCTTAGCATAATCAGATGCATTATCCGCATAGATTGCTACATTTTTTGCTCCTAATTCGTTAGAGGCAAAGTTTGCTGCAACAATCCCTTGGAATGGGTCAATGAAGCAAGTACGGAATACGAAATCGTTCAATGTTCCGTCTTCATTTTCAGTTACAGTTGGAGCTGTTCCAGAAGCAGTAACTGTCGGGATTTTATATTGATTAGCAATTTGAGCTGTTGCAATAACGTTACCTGAAGTTGCTGGAGCAATCATTGCCGTAACCTTATCTTGTGTTGCAAGCTTAATCGCTGCATTTGTCGCTTCAGAGTTTTCTGATTTGTTATCTACTTTAACTAATTGAATTTGTTTTCCATCGATACCACCAGCGGCGTTGATTTCTTCAACTGCTAGCTCCGCTCCGTTTGCAATAGATGACCCATAAGAGGCTACCGCACCGGAAAGCTCTAAGTTTGCACCGATTTTAATTACATCGCTAGTAGTATCACTAGAAGAACCTCCACCAGATGTTGACGTCCCCTCAGAATTACAGCCTGCTAACGCCCCCATGATTAATGATGATGCTAAAAATACTGATGCAAATCTCTTTAATGTTTTCTTCTCTGCCATTTTGTTTTCCCCCCGAAAATAAGTTACATAGATTCTTAAGTTTTAATAATTATAATATTCAGACTACTTAACATCAATAGGTAATCTAAATATTCTGAAATTAATAGCTATAAAAATATATATCTTCAATCAATTGACTTTATGATTGTAAAACATTCTTTATATTTAGTCTAGTGTGATTTTTTAGTAAATTTAGATAACTAAATATTAATGCTGTGATTATATAACATTTTAGTAGATAGTTTCTAACTCCCTCAACACTATAAAAAGCTATCTTACAAATATAAAAGTTTAAATTAAACATTATTATTGGAGAGCATTTTCCTTTCACCTCTATCTAACAATATAAGATAGAGAAATTCAAATGTATGTAATTTCATCACTAATATTCTTTATTAAACAAACAGCAGCAAAAGAACCTAAATCAAAAAAAACTGACCAGAATATCACATTCTTAAGTCAGCTTTGCGCTCATCCTCTATGAAGGATGCTTTTTGACGGGAAGCAAATGGCAACGGTTGTCCCACAATCCTTTAAGCTTTCATATTTTATAGAACCATTGTATTTTTTTACTATATTATTACAAATCATTACACCGAGGCCAGTTCCTTTTGTCTTCAATGAATAAAAAGGTGTCCCTAATAAGGTCATTTGTTCTTCTGACATACCAACGCCATCATCAATTACTTTTATTTCAATCTTTTCATTCTTTAACTTTTTTGCTGTTATCAATATAGTTCCACCGGCCTTTGATGCTTCTATTGCATTTTTTACAACATTCACCAGCAATTGATGCAGCTCCATTTTATTTATTTCAATGTAACTACCAGCTTCGACTACTACTTCAATTTTATTTTCATTTAAAATCCCATAGGATTGTAGTAGCTCAGCCACACTGTTAATAGCTCTCTCTATGTCTACACTCTCAGTATTTTGGTCCATTGTCGGCCTGGATAATGATAATAATTGGGAGATTACCTGTTCAGCACTATCTAGTTCATCTATTAAAAGAGGTAAGCTTTTTTTCATAGAATCATCTAAAGTTTTATCTTGTTCGTAAAGCTGTAAATACCCTTTAACCACTGTTAATGGGTTTCTAATCTCGTGTGCCACAGCAGCTGCTAACTCACCTGTTGTTTTTAATCGTTCTGAATGCTTTACCTGTTCATAATATAATTGCATTTTAGTGATACGATCTGAGGTGAAATGAAAAATGAAATATATAAATACCTGACTGCCTACAAAAGTGACAATATTTCCGATCGGGTCACTTGTCACATTCGGATAGAGACTTGTTTTCCCATTATTAACGAGAAAAATAACCGTAGCTACTATAAGAATTTGATTGATAAAAAGAGAAGCATAAAAGAGCTTCTTATCAAAAAATATAATAGAAATAGTTGGTATAAAGTAAATCAATAATATGGTAGACCCTGTTTCTGGGTAAATTAAAAATAATGTATAAAATAATAGAGTAGCCATTATTACGATTAACCATCGTATAATTCCTTTTTTATACTTCGGGTAAATTAATAAGCAACTTGCAAACAGGAATGCAAATAGGAGGTGGAAATAATATCCGATATTATCCTCCCCATAGAGTGGATTTTTTACAACTAATCCCGTAGTCATAATCCCTATCAAAAGATATATAATTATATAATACTTTTTCATACTAAATTTCGTTATAATTTCTTTCATATATTTTCAAATTAACCCTTCCTTGTTACTCACTCACTCAAGTTCTTTCTTCCTATGACAATTGTACCTTTATAAATTATTTACTACAATTAACTTTTGTCTATCATTTTTTTGCAATTCCCCTCATAGGATTAAATTTATTAGAATTTAATTTTTAAGGAGGAGGGGTACGATGAAGAAAATAGAGTGGAAAATATCCATTAAGCTTTTCCCGACTGTCTTACAATGGTTTCTGAATTTTTGCCTTGTTATTTTAGCCTTCATTCTATCATTCCTTCTACTAAAAGAAATAGTAGAATTTTTTAAGATATTATTATTAAGGGATAGTAGTGATTACACGCTTTTCCTTGCTAATATTCTTCTCTTCTTCTTATACTTCGAATTTATAACGATGATTGTTAAATATTTTAAAGATGATTATCATTTTCCTCTTCGTTATTTTCTCTACATCGGTATTACTGCGATGGTTCGCTTGATTATCGTTGATCATGAGCATCCTCTAGATACTTTGATTTTTTCGCTAGTTATTTTAATTTTAATTATTTGTTATTTCATCATTAACCTTACACCTCTTGAAAGACCAAAGCGTTCTCAGCTTTTTAATAAAAATGAAGAAAATTAAATTCAAAAAAGCCCCTTCCACCTAGCTTCTTCGCCTTTTGAAATCCTATTTCCTATCAATATAGATTCCCATATTTTTCATAAGTGCATACACTAATGAAAAAACGGAGGATTTTACGTCTTATGTATAATGGCTATCCCTATTATTACGCGCAATACTTCCCTACGAATACAAACCAAATCAATATGAACACACCTAATAATCCAGCAACACCTCAGTTTGTTCAAAGAAATCCACAGCAAAAACCAAGTGTTCAGCAACTTATGCAAACTATTCGCAGTCAGCATGGAAATCTGTACACACAGCTACAGCAGGCTGGTGTAAACAGACAGTTAATTGAAACGTTCTTTTTTTATGTAGTGAACTTTACAAGAAACCAAGCTAATATTAATCGACCTGCTAGTCAAGTTTACACACAGTTCCAAAGGGAAACACCTTGGTTTAATACCTTAGTACGTCAAATGAATCTACCTTTAAGCACCCTCGATAGAATTCTAACAAGAGTGATTGAGATTGCTCTAAACATCCTTAGAGGAGGTCAGCCGAGCCCTGGTCCAGCCCCGGCTCCGACACCTACACCAACTCCTACACCCACTCCTGGTCAGGGCTGGGCTAATTGGGAAAGCCTTGGGGGTACAATCGTTGATGCACCTGCTGCTTCATCTTGGGGACCAAACCGCCTAGATGTTTTTGCTAGAGGAACTGATAATGCCCTTTACCATATTTGGTGGGACGGTAGCCAATGGAGTAGCTGGGAAAACCTTGGGGGTGGCTTAACTTCAGCACCAGCCGCTGTTTCTTGGGGTGCAAATCGTATTGATGTCTTTGTTAGAGGTACCGATAACGCCCTTTACCACAAATGGTGGGACGGTAGCCAATGGAGCGATTGGGAGAATCTTGGGGGTACATTAACAAGCGGTCCTGCTGTTTCCTCACGTCGTTCCAACCAATTAGATGTATTTGTTAGAGGAACTGGCAATCGACTGTATAAAAGAACGTGGAACGGATCTACCTGGGAAGAATGGGAGGATCTTGGCGGAAACTTAAACTCTGAACCAGCAGCCGTTTCGTGGGGACCAAACCGTATTGATGTCTTTGCGAGAGGACAAAACAATGATTTAATTCACAAATGGTGGAGCGGCACTACTTGGAGTGATTGGGAGAGCCTTGGGGGTACATTAACAAGTGCACCAACTGTTTCTTCACGCCGCGCAAATCACCTGGACGTCTTTTCAAGAGGAACAGGGAATCGTCTATATAAACGCACATGGAATGGTTCTCGTTGGGATAGCTGGGAATCCATCGGCGGCACTCTTACAAGTTCACCCGCTGCAGTTTCTTGGGGAGCTAACCGAACAGATGTATTTGCAAAAGGACAAAATAACGATTTAATTCACACATGGCAAGGGCAATAATCAGTAGCTCTTCTAATTTGTAAATGAGATATCACCAGAGCTAGATGGAGAAGGACCACTTCCTCATCTGGCTTTTTTTTATAAACCAGCCATATCAAAAATCCGTTTCAAAAGGACTCATCCTTTTGAAACGGATTTTCTAAATAAGTGCTATAAGCATTCCACCTACAACGCCCGTAATCACAATTATCCATGGGGCAAGCTTCCAATAAGTCAGCATACTGAATAATACAACTGCAAAAACAAAATCAATTGGGTCAATGATTGCTGAAGTGAAAATTGGGTCATAAAGAGCTGAAATCAAGATCCCTACTACCGCCGCATTCATTCCCATGAAGGCACCTTTCATTTTGCCGTTTCGGCGTAAGGCATTCCAGAAGGGTAGAGCACCGAAAACTAATAAAAATGCCGGTAAAAAGATTGCTACTGTTGCAAGAAGACCGCCTAGCCATCCATCCATAGTAGCGCCGATATAAGCCGCAAAGGTAAACATTGGTCCTGGTACTGCTTGAGTTGCCCCATAACCAGCTAAAAAGGCTTCTTCATTAATTAAGCCTGTCGGAACAAACTCCCGCTCTAATAACGGTAAAACAACGTGTCCCCCGCCAAAGACTAGCGCTCCTGCACGATAAAAGCTATCGAACATCGCCACTAAACGCGAGGACGTAACCTCCCTTAGAATCGGAAGAATAATCAATAGACCAAAAAATAACGTAAGACAAATAACTCCTAATTTCTTTGTTATCGGGAAGATAAGGTTAGATACATTTCCTTCGTTTACCTGTCTAAAAAGGAAGTACCCCAATACCCCTGCGAGCAATATAATTCCGACTTGAGCAAAGGCAGTCTGCCATAACAGAACGACGGCGATTGCAAAAATCGCAATGGCTTTTCGCGATAAATCAGGCGTTAAATTTTTGGCCATCCCTAAAATCGCATGAGCTACTACCGCAACGGCCACAATCTTCAGTCCATGTATCCATCCTGCATTACTTACATCTAGGCCCTGTACGAGCAATGCAAAAATAATTAATGCGATGACGGATGGCATTGTGAAGCCTAAAAACGAGATAATACCACCTAAAATACCACCTCTCATCACACCAATTCCAATACCTACCTGACTACTTGCTGGACCCGGCAGGAACTGACATAATGCCACTAGCTCGGCATAGGTTTTTTCATCGAGCCATTTTTTTCTTCGAATGTACTCCTCATGAAAATAGCCTAAATGTGCAGTCGGCCCTCCAAAGGAAGTGAAGCCTAATTTAGTTGATACTTTCAATATTTCAAACAAAGTTTTTAAAGAATTTGATCTTTCATTTGAATTCATAGTGATAGTTTATAGCTCCTCTTTTTTCATAAATCTTATCAAAGAAGAAATTTGTAAACAGCAATCTATTGGTATCTTTACAAAACTTTAAATTATAGCGGTATAACAATTCTCTTTCTTCTTATTTAATAGGAAAAGGAAGAGAAATCCAATGCTTACGAATTCTCTTCCTCCATTACTTATTAAACTTTTTTAATTTTCTCTACTTCCGCCACTTCTTCGATTTTTAAATCCTCCGTCACGTCCTCCATAACATCCTTAGTTGAAGTTTTAAATTCCCTTAGTGTATCACCAACCGCTCTTCCTAACTGTGGTAATTTTGATGGTCCAAAAATAATTAAAGCCAGGACCAGAATAATTATTAAACCTGGTACACCAATACTCGCCATTTTAATGCCCTCCATTTCTTTTTAAAAATTTTAAGTTAACTCTCCATTTTCGGAATAAGATAGCTCTCTTTCCTTTCGCTTCTTTTCAGCCCAGCTAGAAACACTAATACTAATTTCAAATAGAAGTAAAAGCGGAACAATGATAACAAAATCTGAAATGAAATCTGGTGGAGAAATCGAGACGCCCACAATGATTAAGATAAAGTAAGCAACCTTTCGCATTTTACGAAGCTTATCCGGCGTAACGACCCCTATGTTTGTTAAAAACAAAATCACTACTGGCAGCTCAAATACGAGCCCAACTGGAATGGTCAGATTAAAAAGCAATGAAAAGTATTGCTGAATTCCATAGGTTTCAATCGCGCCAATCGATACATTCACATTGGATAAAAAATTAAGCATTAAAGGAAACAATATAAAATAGCTAAAACTAATTCCTAACAAAAATAAGAAAAAGGAAATAGGAATATAAAAAATTGTTCCCTTTGCTTCCCTCTCGCTTAGTCCTGGCTTCACAAATAACCAAATCTGCCATAATGCTATAGGAAGCGTGATCAATATCCCTAAAATCAGGGCACACTTCACATAAATCATTAAGCCATCTGTGTAGCCGAATAGATTCCAATCTACACCCTGTGCTGTAGGCTGATCCTTAATGAAATTTAATGTTTTTGGCGCAAACCAAAAACCAACCAGCAGCGATAAAACTAAAGTAACAGCTACGATTATTACCCTTTTCCTTAATTCCTCTAAGTGTTCAACGAGCGTTAATTCATGTTCTTCCTTCATTTTTATCACCTTATTTTCTAATTAAGCCCAATTGTTTTTTATATTGTCTGCAGAAAAGTAAAAGTTATTCTAAATAAAATTGTTAAAAAATATATATATTTTCGAGCTAATTCGTCAAAATATTTAATAAGGATTTGACCAACATAGGGAATCATAGTAATATTTCTCTCATAATTCAAAAAGAATAGGTGTTTAAATTTGTCGAATTTATTTAGAAAAAAACAGATTGGTGATTTATTAAACAAGAGAGAAGGATCCGGGCTAAAGCAATCTTTAGGCGCATTTGATTTAATCATGCTAGGCGTTGGAGCTATCGTAGGAACAGGGATTTTCATTCTTCCTGGAACCGTTGCTGCCACACATTCCGGTCCCGCTATTGTCTTCTCTTTTATCATTGCAGCTTTTGTTTGTGCTTTAGCTGGAATGTGTTACTCTGAGTTCTCATCTGCTATCCCCGTAACCGGTAGTGCTTATACATATGGATACATTGTATTTGGTGAGATTATCGCGTGGCTTGTAGGCTGGGCACTCGTACTAGAATACGGTTTAGCCTCTGCATCCGTTGCAACAGGCTGGTCATCTTATTTAATCTCTTTATTGGAAGGGCTAAATATTACGATTCCACACAGCCTGTCTGGACCATTTGATCCTGCAGGTGGCACATATATTAACCTACCGGCAGTACTTATCGTTTTAGCCATTTCTTATTTACTTTCACGAGGAATGCAGGAATCGGCGAAAATCAATAAAATTATGGTTTTTGTTAAAGTAGGAGTCATTTTGCTCTTTATCGTAGTTGGAGTCTTCTATGTGAAGCCAGATAATTGGCAACCATTCATGCCCTTTGGATTTGATGGTGTCTTAGCAGGTGCAGCATTAGTATTCTTTGCTTTCTTAGGGTTCGATGCTGTCTCTGCTGCTGCAGAAGAGGTAAAGAATCCACAGAGAAACTTACCAATTGGGATCATTGGTTCATTATTAGTTTGTTCTTTGCTTTACATTACTATTTCCTTAGTGATGACTGGGATCGCTCCTTATACAGACTTAAATGTTAGTAACCCTGTGAGCTTTGTTATTCAACTAGTTGGTCAAGACTGGATCGCTGGGGTAATTTCCTTAGGTGCAGTTACAGGAATGATGACAGTAATTCTTGTAATGTTATATGGAGGATCTAGACTTCTTTTTGCCATCGCTCGAGATGGTCTGCTTCCAAAAGTATTATATAAAGTAAATCCTAAGAGCCAAAGTCCTGTCTTTAACACATGGATTTTCGGAGTAGCTGTAGCCTTTTGTGCAGGATTTATTCCTTTAAGTAAGCTAGCTGAGCTAGTAAATATGGGAACTTTAATTGCCTTTATGATTGTTTCGATTGGAATTCTCTTCTTAAGAAAAAATAAAGATATTCCAGCTGGCGGCTTTAAGGTACCACTGTTCCCTGTGCTTCCGATTTTATCGTTCTTTGCTTGTCTATTTTTAATCACTCAATTATCTGTTGATACATGGATTGCTTGTGGTATCTGGTTCGTAATTGGGCTAATTTTCTACTTTATCTATGGACGAAAAAACAGTAAATTAATTCATTAAGTAAAAAGGTGAGTCCTCATGAAACACAGGACTCACCTTTTTCAGTCTTCATTTTGTAAAAATTTTTCATAAAGATATGCACACCACTTACAATTTTCGTTCTCTTTTATATTTTTTAATAATCCTACTAGTACGACTCTGCTTAATGTTGGCTCTTGTAAATCTGCTTTTAATAATTGTAAAGATTCCTCTACAAGTGAATCATCGCGAATCTCTTCTTGTATAGTATTTATGAGTTCAATCAATTGGTCCTTCGTATATTTTGGAATTTGATTGATATAAGCTAAATAATCAGCTGTCACGACTTGGATTGTTGCGTTTTGGGCAACAAGTGTCACTTTTTCAACAATTGATTTACATAACAAGCTTAAATCTAACTTGTAATTATCAAGCAAGAATAATTCTGAATAGCTTTTTACGAAGCCATTAATCGTAAATACTAAATCTAAATACATATTGGGAGGAGTCTGGGCAAATTGTCTTTCAACAATCGAATAAATTATTCGATTGAACATAGCCATGTAAGTCTGCATTCTCTCAAAAAGGTCCTTATTATACGATAAGACCTGCTCCGTCATAAAGAATTTAGCAAAATTAGATTGTTGTTGAAACTCGCCTAATGATATATATAAGAAGTTATATAGTAGCTCCTCACGCGATTGCGTCGCACTGACCGACTGTTCAAGTTCAGTAATAATACTAGTCATAAAATGGTCAATTAAACTATTAATAAGCTCATCTTTCGACTTAAAATATAGATAAAAAGCTCCCTTTGATATCCCACATCGCTCTGTAATCTGCTGTACCGATGTTGCTTCGAAACCGTTTTCAGCAAACAATTCTAGCGATTTCTCCATTATGAGTTGTTTTTTAACCAATTTAAAACACTCCTACTCTTTCATTTGACAACTGACCAATTAGTCATTAGTATAAATAACTGTAGTAAAGTAGTCAAATTTTTAAGGGCAGGTGTAAAAGTGAAAGGTTTAGTAAATTTTGTACTGAAAAATAAACTAGCTGTATGGTTACTTACAATTATTATTACTGTATCTGGTATTTATTCTGCTTCAAGAATGAAAATGGAGTCAATTCCTGATATTTCAATTCCTTACTTAATTGTTATGGGTGTCTATCCAGGCGCTACTCCTGAGCAAGTAATGAACGAATTGTCAATTCCGATGGAAAAAGCGGTTGAAGGACTAGAAGACGTAAAAGCAGTTTACTCAAGTTCTTCATCAAACGTATCTCAGATTCAGGTTGAATATGAATATGGCGTTGATATGGATGAGAAAAAACGTCAACTAGAATCAGCGCTTGACGGTGTTACTCTACCAGAAAAAGTAGAATCACCATCTATTATGGCTATTAGCATGAATATGATGCCAGTTGTTGCGCTTTCAATTAGTAGTACTGAAGAAGATATTGTTGAGTTAACATCAACAGTTGAAGATATCCTACTTCCAAAAATCGAGAAAATTGATGGTGTTGCTTCGGCTACTATCACTGGTCAACATATTGAAGAAGTAGAATTTACATTTGATGATGCAAAAATGGCATCACTTGGCCTAACAGAAGACACTATAAAGCAAATGGTTCAAGCAAGTGATATGGCTTTATCATTAGGGCTATATAAGTTTGTCGAAGGCGAAGAGGCCGTTTCAGTTGATGGGGATATCCAAACAGTCGATCAGTTAAACGATATGCTAATCCCTGTAACACCAACTGCTGAAAACCCATCACCATTTGTTAAGCTTGGTGAGATTGCGAAAATCGAAACAGTAGGTAAGGTTCAATCTGTTTCACGTACAAATGGTGAAGATGCCATTGCCATCCAAATTGTTAAAGGGCAAGAGGCTAACACTGTAACTGTAGTAAATGCTGTAAAGGATTTAATGGAAGAAGAAGAGGCTAATATCGATGGCTTAGTTGTTGATTTAT
Source organism: Ureibacillus chungkukjangi (assembly GCF_044795995.1). Taxonomy (NCBI): domain Bacteria; kingdom Bacillati; phylum Bacillota; class Bacilli; order Caryophanales; family Caryophanaceae; genus Ureibacillus; species Ureibacillus chungkukjangi. The sequence continues at coordinate 3,842,797 of NZ_CP085009.1, forward strand.
CCCTTGACCAAGGTAAACCAATCGAGGATTCAGTTTTCTCAATGGTTGAAAAGGCTGTATTCGGTGGTTTAATCGCTGTATTAATCATCCTTTTATTCTTACGAGACTTTAAATCTACTATTATTTCGATAATCTCTATTCCAGTTTCGATCTTTATGGCCCTACTATTATTAAACTGGTTAGATATCACATTAAATATTATGACGTTAGGTGCTATTACAGTTGCGATTGGTCGTGTTATCGATGACTCTATCGTAGTAGTAGAAAATATCTATCGTCGTATGCACTTAAAAGAAGAAAAACTTCGTGGCCGTGCGTTAATTCGCGAAGCAACGATTGAAATGTTTAAACCAATTCTTTCTTCTACATTAGTAACTATAGCAGTATTTGCACCATTACTATTTGTAGGTGGTATGGTTGGAGAGTTATTCATGCCATTTGCTTTAACAATGGCATTTGCATTAGGGGCTTCCCTACTTGTTGCGATTACAATCGTACCAGCACTGTCTCATTTCTTATTCCGTAAAAAGCTTTATGGTGAGAAGACAGAAAAAGCTCATAAAGAAGTTGGAAAGCTTGCTTTATGGTACCGTGGTATTCTAGAAAAAGCTTTAAACCATAAATGGATCACTTCAATCATTGCAATTGTTATCTTAGCTGGTTCACTTGCACTTACACCTTTAATCGGATTTAGCTTCATGGGTTCTGCTGAGGAAAAAGTTATGTACTTAACTTATACTCCTAAAGCTGGAGAGCTTGCTGAACAAACAGAAGAAAATATCGAAGCAGTTGAGCAAGAGTTGATGAAACGCGACGATATTGATGTTCTACAATTATCGATTACAGATTCATCTAGCGCAGATCCAACTGCTATGATGATGGGTGGCGGTGGAGGCGGTGCATTAATGTACCTAATCTTCGACCCAGATATGAAGAACTTCCCTGAGGCAAGAGAAGAAGTTGAAGAGTATGTGTTTAACCTTGGTCAATCTGGCGAATGGAAATCACAAAACTTCACTTCAATGTCTATGTCAACTAATGAAGTAAGCTACACACTTTACAGTGAAGATTTAGATGATTTAATGACAGCTGTTTCTCAAGTAGAAACTGCTTTAGGAGAAATTGAAGGTCTTAAGGATATCTCTTCTGATGCAGAGGATCCATATGTAGAAAATGTCTTTAAGGTTTCTCAGGAGCATGTCCTTCAATATGGTCTAACAACTGGCCAAATTGTAATGGCATTATCAAATACAGGCTCTGACGAAGTATTAACTAAGGTTGAAAATGACGGAAATGAAATTGACGTTATTATTCAACGAGAAGCAAAAGCTGCTCCAGAATCTATTGATGATTTACTTGCTACTGAAATTCCAACGGCTCTTGGTACAACAATGCCGTTATCAGAATTAGTAGAGCTTGAAAAAGGAACTACATTAAATACTTTAAGTCGTTCTGCTGGTGAGTACTATGCAACAGTTTCAGGCACTATTATTGGTGATGATATTTCTGTAGCAACTGGTGAAGCAGACAAAAAAATTAACGATCTTGAATTACCAAAAGGTGTTACAAGTGGTGTTGCAGGTGTTGCAGCAGATATGACTGAAACATTTACACAATTAGGTGTTGCAATGATTGCCGCAATTCTAATTGTCTACTTCATCCTTGTTGTTACATTTGGTGAAGGATTAGCGCCATTTGCGATTCTATTCTCATTACCGTTCACAGTAATAGGTGCGTTTATCGGTTTATTCGTAACAAACCATACCATTTCTGTTCAAGTAATGATGGGGCTATTGATGTTAATCGGTATTGTTGTAACAAATGCCATTGTATTAGTAGACCGTATAATCCATATGGAACGTGATGGAATGGTGATGCGTGAAGCGATTCTTGAAGCAGGAGCTACACGTTTACGTCCAATCTTAATGACTGCAATTGCAACAATCGGTGCGATGGTTCCTATGGCACTAGGTGTTGGCGGCGGTGGCGGACTAATGTCAGCTGACCTTGCTATCACAGTAATCGGTGGTCTATTAAGCTCTACATTGCTAACATTAGTAATCGTTCCAATCGTTTACGAGCTTCTTTCTAAAATGTTAAAGAAAAATCGTAAAGATATCGAAGAAGACTAATAAGAAATCGAAAGGTGTCTCATTATGAGGCACCTTTTTTTATTGGAGCTAAACCTTGCCAGAATATTTTTGCGATTTTTTGATTTAACTGGCAAGGGTGTAATATGATAATAGTGGGGTGATGGAATGAGCTTAAAAATCTATTTAGATAACGATCAATTTGTGGCAGGGACAACCTTAAAGAATTCTGATAGTCCAGAACAGAATAATATGGCGCTTCATATATGTGAAGACCCACTGAATATACTTGAGAATCGCCAAAAACTCGCTTCAACTTTGAAATGTGGCATTAATGATTTTGTTTGTGCCAATCAAACTCATAGCGCTAACGTGCATCAGGTAAACTTATCCGATAAAGGGCGAGGTTCTCAAACTACCGAGGATGCTGTAGCAGATACAGATGCCCTTTATACATTTGAGTCGAATACCCTTCTCTGTTCGTTCACAGCAGATTGTGTTCCTGTTATCTTCTACAATGAAGCTAATGGTCTTTCAGGGGTTATCCACTCAGGCTGGCAGGGCACTGTAAAGGAAATTACTCTCAAGACATTTCAACAAATACTAGAAAAAAACCAAAGTGATCCTAAGAACATTCAGGTCATACTTGGACCAGCCCTTAGCCAGGAGAAATTTGAGGTGGACGTCGATGTCTATGAAAAGTTTGCAGCACTTGGCTATGCAGAGGATTTTATGTACTTTAACAAAGAAACAAACAAATACCATATCGACAACCAGTTAACCGTAAAAAAACAATGTGAGCTTGCGGGTATTCCTTCCGAAAATATAAAGATTGATCAAACATGTACCTTTAAAAGTGAAGATGGCTTCTCTTATCGACAGGATAAAAAAAGCGGTAGGCATTTAAGCTTTATCATGAGAAAAGAAAGCTAAAACTAAAAAAACATGAGTTCGAAATCTATTTCGAGTTCATGTTTTTTATATGCACGTTTATTTTCTTAACCTTGCCAATACCTTTTTTGCATTCTTCGCTGTATACATTTGTTGATCTGCTTCACTATATAAGCATTCCATATTTCGAATTGATGAATTAATGTAGGCATACCCTACGGACATATGAATTGGGAGTGATTCATTAAAGGTATTGTGATAATTTAAGTTTTGAATGACTTTATTGATAAATGCAACTACATCCTCCTCGACTACATTTGGTAAAAGTATCGAGAATTCATCTCCACCAATTCGAGCAATAACCATTTCCTCACTGGCACAATTTGTTAAAATATTCGCCGCTTCAATGATTAATCGATCTCCTGCTTGGTGCCCGTTATTATCGTTTATATATTTTAATTGGTCTAAATCACAGATAATGACACCCATTGGAACGTCCTTCAGCCTATTGTAGATGCCCATTTTTGTTTGGAAATACGTACGATTAAAGACATTTGTTAACCCATCATGGGAAACCTCATACTCTAACTGCTGCTGTAATTTCATTTTATCATCAATATTTCGGTAGATCCCTTGAACGGCTATCATCCTACCTTCCTTATAAACCGGTGTAGCATGTTCTTCAAACCAAATATAATTCCCCTTATCATTCATAAGACGAAAGATTATTGGTTTACTAAAATCCCATTCTCCTGATATTTTACTTTCCAACTTTTCATAATCATCTGGGTGAACAATTTCGAAAACCCTATTAGGATTTTTCATATGCTCCTGATAAGAATTTGCACCTAATTGATTAACTCCAGGGCTTAAATAACGATATTTTAATTGCGGTGTTTCGCAATAGTAAATGATATCTTTTGCATTTTCAACTGTCTCAATTAGCGGTTTTAAGTAGTCCATTTTCCCTTTTAATCGAGCCAGTTTAAAGTGTTGTACTGCAATAAAGGCTATTAAAAGTATGATTCCTACTCCTAGTACAACCAACCACATAAAAAACACCACGTTTCTACTATAATCATAAAATGCTCATCGGAAGGTTTAGTTTCCTTTATCTTCCTTCTATTATAGTACTATATTAACACTGTTTTAATAGTAAAAACTCTAAAAATTGAAATTTTCTCCAATCCATTTTCTTACATCATTAATTAGATCATATAAGGATGCACCCTTTTTATGTTTTTGAATATCCTACAAAGAATGTGATTTTTAAAAACAAAATCCGACGTGTTTTGAAATGATTCGTTGGAGGATGGGAGAAGCATGAAAAGACTATCACTTTTTCTTTCACTTTTCGCTTTCGTTTTTTTAGTTGGTTGCAGTGAAAAAGATTCTAAAAAAGAGACAACAACAGAGGAGCCAGTTGTAACGGACGAACCTACTACAACTGAAGAAGAGACAGAGACGGAAACTGAAACTGAGCCTTCTAATCCCGATTTAGATTTAGCAATGGAGTTTACAAATTATATAGACCAAATCATTTTACTAGCTCCTGAAGAGGATCGAATTATTAGTCTGTATGATAGTGTGACTGGAGTTAACTATGTAAATGACGAAATTCTTTACTATACTCTTTTAGACGATGTACTTCCAAGCTATCGCCAATTCGTTGTAGATTTAGAGTCCATTATGCCCAAAAATTCGCGAATTCAGGAACTTCACGAATTATATATTGAAGGAGCAAATACACAATATAATGCCTTTACATTAATGGTTTCAGCCATAGAAAAACAAGATATGGATACAATGACACAGGCTAACCAAGGTTTAGACCAAGCACGAGCATTGCTTCGTGATTGGTTATATGAAGTCGATGCCATTTCAATTGAAACAGGTGTTAGCATACAATAGCGCCGCATATTGTCTCAAAAGTTTGCAGTTTAAACTTTTGAGCATTTTTTTATGGCATTTAGCGAAAAACTAAATTTCTAATGATAAAAATTCCACCAGAAGCCATATTAAATAGGAATTCAAATTGAAAGGGGTTTTTCCTTATGGGAAGAGACGATAGCAAAAGTAAAGGCACTAACAAGCAGTCACTACCTCAAACACCTGGAAACGCAAAAATAGCACCGGGTGAAATGCGAGAAGAAATTGCTCAAGAACTAAACCATCTTCACCAATTGGCTCAAAAAGCTAAGAAGAACCAGAAATAAGGAGGCGGCTTTCCTTGGATTATCAACGAGCACAAGATATTGTTGCCTCATCTAAAGAGTTTGAAGTTAGCTATAACGGTGTTTCTATATGGATTGATAAACTACATGAAGATGGTAAAACAGCTACAGTTCACTTAAGACATGCTCACGAAGAGCGATCAGAAGTCGATGTTTCAGAGCTTAAAGAAGAATACCTCATCCAATAAAGATACAATCCCACTGACTTAGTATTCAGTGGGATTTTCATTTACATACATTCCTTTTGAAAGACATACCATTTGATAAATACATCACTAAAATACGCACCAATACAAAACTAAACAGATTAATAATGGAAAAATCCGTTAATAATGCATAAGAAAGTTTTACCAATTGTAAAGGAAGGTACTATGGGTAAAAAGAACATTATGTTATTTGGGATTTCCATTGCCTTTTTAAACCTGTTTGATGGCATAGTAACAAACTATGGATTAATGAAAAAACTAATCGAAGAAATGAATCCCATTATGAATTTCCTTATCTCCATTAATCCTGCATTATTTTTAGGTTTAAAAGTAGGCTTATCTCTTCTTATTCTTTTTGTTTCTTATTGGGTTTATACAAATAGTAAAGCGCACTTTCAAAAACTCTATCTGCTAACTCTAGTCGGTGTTTTTTGCCTTTATTTCGGTATTTGTGGTGTACATCTATATTGGTTATCCTTCATTTAACACAGGATTGATTCCTATTAGATGTTTTTAGAGTTTTAAATTATTTAAAAACAGCTTCGGGAATTATTTTACGTAATAATTCCCGAAGCTGTTTATTTTCTTTCTTTTGCCCAATTAATAAATTCATCAGATGTTAAGGGTCTTGAGAAGTAATAGCCCTGAATTAGTGGGGCTTCTTCCATTGAATAAATAAAATTATATTGCTCCTCTGTCTCGACACCTTCAATAACAATTTTTAAGTTTAAAGAGTCTGACAATGTAATAATCGATTTTAAAACCGCCGAATCCTTTTCTGAATTAGAAATCCCATCTACAAAGGACTTATCAATTTTAATAGTCGATATAGGCATTCTCTTTAAATAAGAAAGCGAAGATAGTCCTGTACCAAAGTCATCTAATGCAACAGACAATCCAATTTCTCTAAACCTGTTGATGGCTGTTATGGCATGCTTAATATCATAGACAACACTTGTTTCTGTAATTTCCAATTCTATATAGCTACTATCAACATTATATTTATCAAGGTTTGTGTTAATAACCTCATAAAGTCTAGTAGAAGTTATATAAGAGCCTGGGATATTAATAGATACTTGCTCAAACTCTATTCCCTCTTCTAGCCACTGGGAAATCTGGATACATACATGCTCTATAATCCAATCCGTTAAGTCAAATACTTTATTGCCTGCTGCTTCAACGATTGGTATAAAAACACCAGGAGGAATCATTCCATTTTGCGGATGCTTCCAACGCACTAAGGCTTCTAATCCGGAGATTTTACGAGAATGAGATTGCACTTTCGGTTGATAAACTAAGAATAGTTCATTGTTAACCATTGCTTTTTCAAGATCCTCGACAATTTGTCTATCCATATTGTAGGTATGAATCTTTGGATCAAATTCAATGACATTTTCAATATAATTACTTGATGGATAGTGGAGAACAGCTAAATTATTCGCTAAAAGCTCTAAGACATTTTCCTTATCCTTCGAAGTTGAAATCGCACAAACTATATCGACCACGATTGGATAGTCTTCGATTTGTATTGGATTTTTCAGATTATCAGTAATACTTTCCATAAAGCCCTTTAATTTCTCGAAACGCTGGTCATTAAAAGCGTACACTGCAAATCGATTTCCTTCTATTCGATATAGCTTAAATGATTGCGATTTACTATTATTCTCAATGACTTCCCCAACTGCTTTTATCACTTTATCGCCAAAAACATATCCGTATTGATTAATCCATTTTTCTAGGTCCTGTATTTGAAGAATCGCAAGGCTACCCGTTGTTTTTAAATCATTCGTGTCCTTCTCAAACTGGCGTTGGTTTGGAAATAAAGTTAACGCATCGTAGTAATTTAAACGGTAATCTACAAAACGCTCTAAGATACGTGTAAGTCCAACAATAATAAATAAAAGACCTAAGGCTACTATCACAATAACAGATAAATCCATTTGGAAATCATGCATATGGTGTGTTGTTAAAAATGGTCCTTCTATGTAAAAAACAACAGAAGCCATACCAGTATAGTGCATGCTAGAAATTGCTATTCCTAACAAAATTGCTGTAATAATTTTGATTAAATGATTATTCATATGCTTTTGTAAAGTAGCAAACACAAACATAGCAATCATCGATACAACAATGGCAATGATAATCGATAAAACAAATAAAGTAGGCTTATAATAATACATTGCTTCCATTTTCATAGCTGCCATTCCTAAATAATGCATTGAAGCAATTCCAAGACCCATAATCATTCCTACAATAGAGTAAGAAAGCAGGGATTGATGCGTCGACTTATTGGCAAAATTAAATGCAATATAGGATGCAATAATCGCAGGGAGCATAGATAGTATCGTTAAAAACAGGTCATTATCCATTGGTAAAGGAAGCATAAAAGCACTCATTCCAATGAAGTGCATAGACCATATGCCAAGCCCCATTGCTACAGAAGATAGTATTAACCAAAATGATTTTGGAAAAAAACCATTATCCTGTATTCTTTGATTCATAAATAATGCAGCATATGACGCAAAACAAGCGATAAAAACAGATAAGACAATTAATGGGACAGAATACTCTCCATACAAGATGGTAATCCCTTGGGAATCAGGTATTGAAAACATGATTGAACCTCTGTTCTTTGTTAATATGTTCTTAAATTATATATGAATCACATTGAATTTTATATATTAAGTTACTAACGAATAAAAGTAATAATTTTCTGTATACCCATATATTTCTATTGATTTTTTTCCAAACAATAGAACAAGGGATTAAAGAGTAATCTTTAATCCCCGTCTATAACAATCAATATGGTTCAAACAGCTTTGCCTGCATGTGTCATTTTGAATAAACGATTTCTTATTTATTCTTCACGTTCATCTTTTGGTTCGAACGTTTTACAGCATGTATCTCGAGAATTATTTGCTTCTTCTGAAAGCTTCTCAAAATCAAAATCCGAAGCAAACTCTGTATTTTTGTTTTTAGAATGGTAATCCATATCAATCTGAATTTTATCCGCTCCACAAACATTTCCTTTTTCATGGAAAATACAGTTCGAAACCGCACAGCTTACTTCTACATTTGGCATTGCTATCCTCCTCAAAAGATTGTCATAAAGAGTAGAAAGAAGAATTTTGCAGTAATTCTTATTTACACTCTTTTCGCCTTTATTCTGTCCAAATTAATGATTTTTATTTGAAGGTGATAGAAAGTTCACAAACAAAAAACTCGGAGGGAGAATCTTCCGAGTTTTTCTATCTAAACGATATCGTTATTTAACGCTCTTATTTCCATTATTTCTTACATCTGTAGCTTTGCTATTTGACGAATCCACATTGATGTAAAGTTTGCCTGCTGCTTTAGCTCGTGTTTCATTATTAAAGCTATCAACAGCCTTCACTTCAATTTGTGCCCCATCTGCAACTGTTCCATATGGCACTGTATAATACCCCACATAATGTCCTGGGCTTTCTTCCATCATAGGTAACTCAGTAGCATTTTGCAGGCTATTGCCATTTAAATTTGTTAATGGCATATGAATCATATATGTGGCACGTAATCCTGGCTCACTATCAAATTCAATTTTAACGCTTTTACCAGTAATTAGATTTAAATTAGCGTCTGGTTTTACATTTTCTATAACAGGCGCATCAAAGTCTGCCGTTACAGTAATTGTTTCTGCTTTACGATTCCCTGCTAAATCCTGTGCGATTACCTTAATAGTATTGGTTCCACTATCAATTAACATACGGTGTGAGAATTTACCGTTTGTAACCGTAGCTTTTTGACCATTCACCTTTACAAAATCAAGATTAGCATCCTCAACTGTACCCGTTACAGTGACTGATTCACGACTAATCTTTTCACCATTTGCAGGAGCTGTAATTGTAACTGTCGGACTAGCTGTATCTAATACAACCGTAACCGGGGCAGACTCTCCAGTTGTTTTGCCATCTAGTGTAGAAGTAACTTTTAACTCGTTATTTCCTTCTGCAAGAGTTACTGGAATTTCAAATTGACCATTTTCACTTACTTCAGTAGTACCAGCAGCTTCTCCATTCAATGTTAGCTCAATTGTTGTCGTAGGAGAGGCAGTACCTGTTACAATTAATTCTGATTCATTTGTAATGAAGTTTTCAGTAGGACCTGTGATAACAGGTGTTGCTACCTCATAGCTTACACGTGCACGAATCATATAATTGCCTTCCTCAGCTGGTACTGGAGACCAAGCACCTGAGACATATTGATAGCTTCGCCCAGCGTTTGTTCCATCTTCATCTGTAGCAAGTCCAGGTGAGGATGTATTAATAGCTGATTGAATGTAAACCATGTAGAAATCACCATTTACAGCAATATTATGTTCACGTAAATCAACAACTGTCCACTCACCATTTCGAAGTGCTGTTGCATCAATAGGTCCAGCTAATTTTTTACCAGGCGTACCATTTGCTCCAGTTGCATCCCAAACCTCTACTTTAAAGTTTGTTCCTCCAGGAGTTGGCCAAGTCGTGTCCCAGAAGCGGAAGACGCCATCCGTTACAATACCGTTCTCCTCCCCTTCAGGAAGAGTCATTTTTACTGCCCAACCATTTCCTGCATCATAGTAGGCACGTGCATTTTCTCCTGTGCCATCATCATAACCAATTTCCCCACCTGGATATGTGTAGAAAGGTTCTAAAGCTATATCTTGCACTGCACCATCTGCATCAATTACTACAGAAATTTCTTGGCCACGGTATCCATTAGCCAAAACCTTTAAAGTATATGATCCTTCATAACCTGTAATTGTGTAGTTTCCGCTTGCATCTGTTGAAACAGGAGTAATGTTAGCATCCTCTACTAGAAGTAAAATTGCTCCCTCAATTGGCTCCCCAGTTTTTGCATCAGTAATAGATCCCGTAACAGAACTTTGTGGAAGCTCGTCTAATGTAAAATCAGCCGAAACTGCTTGATCTGCCTCTAATGACACAGTCTGTTCTTCTGATTCATAACCGTAAGCGCCTGCTTTTACAGTAAATGTACCTGCACTATGAGTCATAGTGTAAGTACCATCAACAGGATTTGTATAAACCGAGCGTCCTGATTCAAGTACACTTACTTGTGCACCTAGTGGAAGAAGTGTTGGATTCACGATTGCTTCAACCTCTGGCGTTTTTGCTTTGACAGGGTTTTCAGGTTTAATTTTTGCTGGATTAATAGGCGTTTGCGTTTTTGCCTTATTTTTCTCAGCAGCTTTATCTTCTTTTGTTAATTTTGCTGGCTTTTCCGTTTTAATCTTTTTAATAACCCCTAATTGGTTCTTCGTAAGGGCTGTATTCGATAATGCGACATCATCAATATACCAGCCATCACGTAAAACACTACCGTCTGAATATGCATTAAAGCCAATGTATACTCGTTGCCCTGCATAGTCTGATAAATTGATTTCTGAGCTTATCCAACCATTGGATTCTCCAGATACTTCTTGTAATTGTGTCCAGTTTTCTAAATCAGTAGAAATCACTACATGGCCAAAATCCCAAGAAAGCTCAAAATTATACCAATTCTTAAACTGTAGATAGCTATTCCCCTCCGGTAAGTCCACAGGAGGCATAATTAGTGTTGCATTCATATTATTCGCGTAAGTGCCTGCTAGATTTGTTGCATATACTTTCTCACCAGATGCAGCACTTCCTGGCCCTGAGCTTGGTGCTCCCCATTCCCAGCTATTTGCATTGCCGAATGAGCTCCAGCCAACTGGTTGTCCCTCAAAATCTTCAGAGTAGCCTGTTGAGATACCGGGATTTACTTGAATCGAGTATTCATCACTTGTTACTTCATTATTACCAAAATCATTGATTGTCCAGAAGTAAGTAAACTCGCTTCCTGTTATTAAATTTCCAGGAACAACTACTGTAAACTCACCGGATTTGTAGTCACCCGATGAACGTCCAGCTTGAATTGCTTGTACATCGCCATTTCCATCAACATAATTTAGATTTACTGATGAAACACTAATATTATCTGAAACGGAAATAGTTAATGTTAAATCCATTCCTGCATAGGTTTCACTAGGCGCTTCGTACTCAAATGTTGGCGCTTCTGTATCCTCACCCTGCTTTGTTACTTGTCCTTCAATTGTTCCAAGACCAGAAATAATAGAGGATACTGCAGAATATGCATCAACTAAGCCATATCCATATCCGTGGTTAGGAGAAGCTGGGTATTCCGAATCTGTTAAAGGTGTTGCTGTTTCTAGAAGAATTTCTTCCATTTCATCAACTGTAATGTTTGAATTTACTTGACGCAGAAGTGCTGCAACACCAGCTACAGCCGGCCCAGCCATGGATGTACCGTTCCATCCACCTTCATAACCGCCACCAGGTACAGAAGAACGAATGTTAACCCCTGGAGCCGAAATATCTGGTTTGATTTCCTCATAAGGTGATGGACCACGTAGGGAGAAGCTTGCTACTTTGTTGTTAATATCAATTGCCCCTGTAGCAAAGGATTCTGGGTAGTTGGCAGGAGCAGCTACAGATCCAGGTCCTCCTGGGTTGAAAAGCGTTGTGTTTCCAGCTGAGAATTCAGGGAAAATTTCTGCTGCACGCCAGCTAATTACAACATCTCGATACCACTCATCAAGTCCAGGTCCTCCACCCCAAGAGTTATTTACAACATCCGGAGCTAAATCCACTCGAATATTTCCTTCAGAATCTGTTGGAGCTAAAATCCATTCGGCTGCTTCTAGTAAATCTGCATCTGTACCTCCTGCAGGTGTAAATGCTTTAACTGAAATATATTCCGCCCCGGGTGCTACACCAATTTGGTTTGAGCCATTCGGTTCACTACCAACCACTGTTCCAGTAACGTGGGTACCATGCCCATCGTCATCATACGGCTCTGACTGTCCTGCTGTAGCATCAAACCAGTTAAAATCATGGTCTACTTCACCTGTTGCTTCATTGTAGCCTCGGTATTTTTCCTTTAGTGCTGGGTGATCCCAATCAACACCCGTATCGATAACTGCTACAACAGTTCCCGAACCATCGATCCCCATCTCCCAAACTTCTGGAGCTTTTACTCGAGAAACGTTCCATTCAACATTCGCCACATCTGCAGCAGGAGCCTTAGCTTCCTTTGTTTTTGTTGTAACTAATTTTCTAGTTTCATTGGGAAGAACTTTTTCTACCTCTGAATAGCCTGCAATTTTTTCGGCAATTTCTTTTGTTGCTGTTACTGCCATCCCATTCACCACATAATAGGAATCAAACTCTGAAACCGCTCCTTTTTTCTTTTCTTGCTCAAGAAACTTTATAACAGATGCTTGCGAATCGATGGAGGTAGCCTTCAGCTCAGAAACAACTGCAGAGCGTTGGACAAGCTTCGTATTTTGAGCAGATAGATTTTTGTCCGCTGCTGTTTTGCGTGCCTGTGCTGCAACCTTTTGAGGATCTGCTTTTTCCTTGAATTTAACCAGGAATGTAACCTTTTCTTCGTCCTTAAAATCCGTTAGTAATCGGTCGCTAATTTTATCCTTCGCCAAAACATTCGATACGCTTGATTGTTTTAAAGACTCGTGTAACTTATTTACTTCCTTCGCACTTGCTACATTTGGTGCAATTAATGATACTGTCATAAGTAAAGAAGCAGTAATACTTAAAATCTTGGTTGAACGTTTCGTTTTCATAATCTCTCCCCCTTCCAAATTAACAACAACCTGCTCCCCTTTTCGTATAAACAAATCTAACTCTCCCTCCATTACGAGAATCTAAGGTTCACAGCAACCACAGATGTTCTTAACCGTTCTAGTTGTAAAAACTACTATATAGAATTGAAAGTATATTGTTTGTCTAAATTTGTAAATTCTCTTCCATCATTTTGAAATTTAAATAATTGTATCTATTTGGAAATAGTATTTTTAAGTAATAAGAGGGAAAAGAGATAGTCCAAAATTACTTTAAATCGATTTAAAACATAGATTTAAAATTTAAATTTGTATATGAAATTAAAAAATGAATCCTTAAACCTACCGTTCTACTAAATTACAAATTTCGCAAATCCGTATTTTGGCTGTTTGAAAGAAAAAAGCACTAATTATTATTTCGAAATTTTAACAAGGCAGTTTTTTATTAGTAGCTCTCTTGGTTTACGTTAAGCCCTTTTAACTAATTGATTTTGTTATGTATGAATTATTAATCTTCAATCTGACCTTAAAACTTTTTAAGAAAGTGATACTTTTTTAAATACCAGACCTCTGTTATTGTTATCTGTAAATTCCTAATAGTAAGGACGGATCGTTGAGATGCAAAAAACACTAGATTATTCAAGCTCACGTAATAAAACCTTTGATTTGATTATTTCAGCACTACTAATTTCTCTTGTATTTGTTTCAACAGTCTTCTTAAATATCAAGCTTCCAATTGGAGGACAGGGTGGTTTAGTCCATCTTGGTACGGGCATGCTCTTCATAGCTTCTATTATGTTCGGTCCTAAAAAGGGTGCACTTGCAGGTAGCTTGGGTATGGGGTTATTTGATTTAATGTCAGGCTGGACAATTTGGGCACCAGGTACAATTATCGCTCGCGGCTTGCAGGGGTATATCGTTGGGAAAATTGCTTGGTCAAAAGGTAGAAATGGGAATAGCATAGGCTTTAACCTATTTGGGATGATGGTATCAATCCCTGTAATGGTAGTAGTCTACTATCTTTACGAATCAATTATCTTTGGCAACTGGATTATTCCTTTAGGTTCAATCCCTGGTAACCTTGTACAAAACGCAGTAGGAATGGTAATTGCCATCCCAGTATGTCTTGTATTAAAGAAAACGCCATTATTTAAATAATCTTCTAAACTAGAAAAAGGAGAGAGCTTAATAGTCTGCTCTCTCCTTTCTTTATACGATTATTCACTCTACCAGGCTGCTATCATTCCATCTGTTCTTGATTCCGTTCCTCCGGCAAGGACGCCAGTTTGTGGATTTCTCCAAATGATTTGCCCACGTCCAAAGCTGCCACCATCAGGCAACACTTCAATTTCATGCCCTTTTCTTTGTAATGCCTGCACTAGATAATTTGGAAATTCAGGTTCCACTTGTACCTTCTTTCCGCCAATCCATTGCCATCTTGGCATATCGAGTGCTGCTTGTGGATTCAATAGAAAATCGATTGTATTTGATACTACCTGAAAATGGCCTTGAGGTTGCATATAACCTCCCATTACCCCAAATGGACCTACTGCTTCTTTGTCCTTCGTCATAAATCCTGGAATAATCGTGTGATATGTACGTTTCCCAGGCTTTAAAAAGTTTGGATGATTTTCTTCTAATGTAAAATCTGCCCCTCGATTTTGCAGGCTGATACCGGTACCAGGAATTACGATACCCGAGCCAAATCCCATGTAGTTACTTTGGATGAATGACACCATATTCCCTTCATCATCTGCAGTAGCTAAATAGACAGTTCCACCTGATGGCAGCTCATAGGGCTTTGGATCAATTGCTTTATCGTTAACTTCCTTTGCACGGATTGCAGCATAATCCTTTGATAGTAAATGCTCCACACTAACCGGCATCTCTTTTTGCTCCGTGATATACGCTTGCCCATCTGTAAACGCTAGTTTCATAGCCTCGATTTGCTGATGGTAGGTCTCTGCGCTTTGCCATTTAGGCTCCTCTAGCTGTTCGAAAATATTTAAGGCCATTAAAGCCACCATTCCTTGACCGTTCGGAGGGATTTCCCAAACCTCATACCCTCGATAGCTGGTAGATATCGGTTTAACCCACTCTACCTGATAAGAGGCTAGATCACTTTTTCTCAGGAATCCTCCATACTCAATCATGAAGTCCTCCATTTTTTGAGCTAGTTCACCTTCATAAAAGTCTCTGGCATCTGTTTTAGCAATGGCTCTTAATGTATCTGCATGACCTTGTGAGCGCCATATATCGCCAATTTCAGGAGGACGGCCATTCGGTGCAAAGGTGTCGAACCAATGAGCAAATTCTGGACCTTCCAATCTTTTATAAGCATTATAGGCTCTGCCCCAATATTTTCCGAGAATCGGTGTTAAAGGATATCCTTCCTCTGCATAGGAAATAGCGGGCTGTAGGGTCTCTTCCAGTGAAAGTCGACCAAACTTTTTAGAAAGCTCTGCCCATGCAGCAGGTGTACCAGGTACTGTAATCGGGGTAAGCCCCATTTTAGGCATCTTTTCATGTCCAAGAGCCTTAACTGCCTCTGCAGTCAGTAATTCTGGAGAAGGGCCTGATGCATTTAGTCCATGAAGCTCTCCTTTTACCCAAACGAGAGCAAATGCATCTCCGCCAATACCATTTGAAGTAGGTTCTAAAACAGTAAGTGCTGCTGCAGTAGCAATGGCTGCATCAATTGCATTGCCACCTTTTTTAAGTATATCAAGCCCGGCTTGAGCTGCTAATGGTTGTGATGTTGCGACCATTCCCCTTTTTGCAAAAACAGTATGCCTTTGGGATGGGAATGGATGATTTAAATAATCCATTGTTTCACTCCTTCTTAATAATTGAAGTTAGCCATCAATTTAAGAGAGAGTACAATTAAGACAGATGTACTGGAATCGCCCGATTGAGAATCATTTCATCTTCTTTGACAATAGTGTCATAAGCTAAAATCTGTACACCTGCTTGAGCAGCAAATAGTAATGCATCCGCAAATTTAGGGTCAGTTTCTCGGTTAGGTACGAAATACTCGCAGCCCTTCAATTGCACGACTAAAAGAATCGTGCAGCTGTATCCTTCTTGGACTGCTTTTGCTAATTCAAGGACATGCTTCGTTCCTCTAGTAGTCGGTGCATCTGGAAACATAGCAATTCCATCTCTTTCAAGAGTAACACCCTTTACTTCAATGAAGCCCTTTTGTTCACCCTGTTCAAAATATAGATCGAAGCGAGATGCCCCATAAGTAACTTCTCTTTTAAGGGTACTTACATTGCCAAGTTCAGAAATCTTCCCTTCAAGCAGCGCTTCAAAAGCCACCTTATTGGGCGCTTGTGAATCAATATTAACCCATTGACCCTGCTTATTTACGGCTATAAGTGAAAACTTAGTCTTTCGTTCTGGGTTTTTACTTCTCTCTAAAAGAACGTCTGCATCGGGAAGAAAAAGCTCCTTTAAGCGTCCTGTATTCTTAATATGTACTCGCTCTATTTGATCTTCGATGATAACCTCGGCTATAAATCGGTTCATACGCTTACAAAACTGACCACGTATAATTTCACCATACTTCATATATTTCCACTTCCTAAATACTTTTTCCTCTATTATGACGGATTTAATCGAAAAACGCTTAAACCTTTCATCAAAAAAACTCCCGTAGAACATACGGGAGTAAAATGCAATACTGTTTACAATTTCTTTGAAACCTCATTTAATTGCTGCTTTGCTTGCTCTAAAAGCTCTTTATTTTGTTCAACAGTATCCAAATGCTCGTTTTGTTGAACTGCATTTTGCAATGCATTTTCTGCATGTTCTATTGAATTGAAGGCATGCTCAATCGCTATTTCTTGTGGATGGGACATCGCTTGTTTTACCGCACGATCTACTCTTTGAACAGAGTTACTAAATAACGTACTTGGATGGTCTTGTTTCCAGCTTGTATCTGAATGTTTAGCCAATTTTGCATCTTCCCTTCATACAGAATTAGATAACACGACGTTTATCTAGACTTAGTATTGTAATAAGACAAGAAAATATGCACAACTTAAAGGGAAGAAAATATTGAGAAATTGATGCACTAATATTGATGTTTTTAAAACTATTAGAACCTTTGGAGTCCTATTCAGAAATTGAAGATTTTGCAAAAAACCTTATCTCAAATTTTGAGTAGGGATTTTTAAAAGGTTCCTATTTCAAGCGTTCTACAAAATATTTTAAAATACGTGCTGTCAGTCCCCAAATCGTATAGCCTTCATAATCAAAAAACCATTCTTCAATCGCACGGGCTCTCCATTGATATTCGGCACCATTCATAATTTTATGGAACGGAAAATCAGAGGATGGACGTGGTTCAATTGAAACTAAATGGCAATAGGGCTTGCAATTCAATAACCATTTGAGCGGAACGGTGAACACCTCTTCTACTTCATCCTGATTATAAGAATCCAATGGATAAGTATGAAGAATAGCCACAAATGGATAAACAACAAAAGAAGAAGACGTGATAAAAGGGCTCAAGCTAGCAAGTATCTCAATCGAATCTGGGTTAACTCCTAGCTCTTCATAGGTTTCCCTTATAGCAGCTGCTTCAGGTGAGGCATCAGTCGGGTCAATTTTACCTCCAGGAAAGCTAATATCTCCAGGCTGTTTTCTCATCCTCAATGAGCGAACCTCGAAAACAACATGCCATTCTTCCTCAATTTGTACTAATGGAATCAAGACCGCCGAACGAAATGCTGTATCCTCTCCTATAAATAGGGGCTGATTGCGATTTAATTGCTCCCTCAGTTTATCTTCACCCATAATATTTCCCCCAACTTTACTTTCTCTCTTCTATCGTATCATGACAACAGAACGGTTAGAAGATTTCTCAGGTGATAATTATAACTTTAAAATCGATTTTAAGATGAATGAGGATATACGATTTATATTCAATTGGTTCTCGGTTCATTTTCAAACGAACCACAAAATTAGACTTTGTCTTTGGAGCAATTTTATTCAAAACTTTTAGATTCCCTTACAAAGCTTCGAACAAATTAATATTCCTTTTCGAGCTTACAACCTCAAATGCAAAATTAGCTTATTTTTGATAAATCTTGCTCAATCAAACTATTAGATAGCTGTTTTTTGTTATAAATCAATGATTTGACCGGGCAAAAATATCGCTTTTTTCGAAAAAACTTGAAATAATGAGTTCGTACAAATGAATAACCCTATAGATTATCGGACACTTTAAAGTAGATTCATTTGTCCTTTTTTGTTGAATAAAGTTTGCATTTTAGGATTGCAAGCTACTATGCAGCTATTTTGTTTGTTTCGATGAGGAGGTTCAAGAAATTGAATCAAAAAAGTGAAGTAAAAATTATTCCATTATTAGTTATTGCCATAATAGGAGCAATTATTTGGTTTATTCCCGCGCCTGGAGATTTACCAATACAAGCCTGGCATTTATTTGCTATCTTTGTTGCCACTATTATTGGGCTGATTATAAAGCCAATTCCGATGGGAAGTATGGCTATTTTAGCTTTAACGGTTATTACCGTTACAAACACCTTAACTCTACAGGAGGCATTAAGTGGATTCCAAAACTCAACAATCTGGTTAATTGTTATTGCATTCTTCATTTCCAGAGGTTTTATTAAAACGGGACTTGGTACACGTGTTGCTTACCTCTTTGTTCGATTGTTTGGTAAAAAGACTTTAGGATTATCCTATTCCCTGATTGCGAGTGATTTAATTCTTTCCCCAGCAATGCCGTCAAATACAGCGCGTGCAGGCGGAATTTTACTACCGATCATTCGTTCATTATCAGAAACATATGGTTCACGAACTGGTGATGGCACAGAAAGAAAAATTGGTGCCTTTTTAACAACAACTTCCTTCCAGGCTAATATGATTACATCTGCCATGTTCTTAACTGCAATGGCGGCCAACCCTCTTGCTGCCAAAATGGCGGAGGAAATTGCAGGCGTACAAATTACGTGGGTCGGCTGGATGGTTGCGGCAATCGTTCCAGGGCTCCTTAGCTTAATCGTAGTACCCTTTGTGATTTATAAAATTTACCCGCCTGAAGTGAAAGAGACCCCTTCTGCAGCAGTAGAAGCTACAAAAAAACTTGAGGAAATGGGTCCTTTAAAAAAAGCAGAATGGTATATGATTGGCATTTTTGTTCTCTTAATCGTTCTATGGATATTCGGCTCACGCATCAATCTCGATACGACTGTTACGGCATTTATCGGTTTAGTACTCTTACTACTAACTCAGGTGTTAACATGGTCAGATATTAAGCAAGAGCAGGGGGCATGGGATACATTAATTTGGTTCTCAGTCTTGGTCATGATGGCTATGTTCTTAAATAGTACAGGGATGATTCCTTGGTTCAGTGAAATGGTTCAAGGTATGATTGGTGAAACCTCTTGGATGCTAGCACTAATAGTACTTGCGATTGTCTATTTCTATTCTCATTACTTTTTTGCTAGTAATACCGCGCATGTGAGTGCCATGTATGCAGCATTTTTATCTGTTATGGTAGTTGCTGGTGCGCCACCATTAGTAGCAGCATTACTCCTTGCATTTTTCAGTAACCTTTTCGGCTGTTTAACTAATTACGGCAGCGGACCTGCTCCCGTTTTCTTTGGGACAGGCTATGTAACACAGGAAAAATGGTGGGGAATCGGTCTTGTCATCTCCATCATCCACATTGTGATTTGGCTAGTTATCGGCGGATTATGGTGGAAAATACTTGGACTTTGGTAAATTAAATTCTTTATAAACCGTAGATGAGCTGGAGTAATTTCTAGTTTATTTACGGTTTTTTTGTGTTTTAAGTGGCAAGCCTATCATTTTGTCTTCACTCGTGCACTATCAATATTTCAATCTCTTTCATTTTTCAGAATTTTCGTTACAAATAGTAGAACATTCGTTATAATAGCGAGTAAATAATGTAGGGAGTTGATTTACATGAAACAACAAGATCTTAATGCACATAATGATTTGCAAATCCAGTCCAATCACCAAGAAAATGTGTTACTTGTTATTGATGGTGTACGCCAATATGGTCGATTTAAAGTGAGACCTCATGATGCTGATCCTTTGGACGAGTCATCTAAAATCCCAAGAGCTCTACGCCGTTTTCGTCTAAAGGAATGGGTTGGTTTCACACTGTTCCATCCGGAAATTTCGTCATCCATGATTCTACAGGAGGCGCATTACCTGGCAAGCTCAGAAATCTATGTACGCGACAAACAAGGAATGGTTGAGCACAGCCGTAATGTCCGTGGTGGATCACTAAATCTCCCTCATGTATTGTTCCCAAGTAAACCATTCATTGACGCTAAAGGCTACCGAATTGCTTATGACTGGGCGGAAAAACCGGAAGGTATTCACCGAATTCGCGTATCAGTTGACGCTTCACCAAATCAGGAAGCGATTAAAATGGACCTTGAGCTTGATGGTTCCACAGCTTCGGGGCCATTATCTGTGAGTTCACCATTACCAGGAGGATCGATGTACACTCATAAGGTAGCTTACCCGGCATCTGGCACGGTAACTGTTGGAGATCGTACATACATTTTTGATCCAACTCGTGATTTGGCTGTACTCGATGAACATCGCACTGCTCTTCCATACCGAACTACTTGGCTATGGGGAACCTTTGCCGGCATTACACCAGATGGTATTGCTGGTGCAAACTTTGCCCAACGACCAATTGTGCCCGGAACGGATGAAGAGTCTTGCCTATGGACACCGGGTGAATGTGAAGCACTTTCGGATATTACTTTCGTTCAGGAATCCAGCGATCCACTAGCAAAATGGCGCATGACTTCAGCTGATGGCAGACTGGATGTAACTTTTACGCCAGAAGATCGCAAGGACGTTAAGCACCAGCTTGTCCTCGCATCTATCGACTACTGGCAAATGGTTGGAACTTATTCCGGTACAGTGGCCGGCATTGAAGTAAACAATATGCGTGGTGTATGTGAGTCCATGAAAGCTCGCCTTTAAATGAAAGCGGTTAATTTAAAAACTGGAGCTATTCCTTCTAGCCTCCAGTTTTTCTTTTACCTATAAAAAGAAAATACCCAACAAACAAATTCGTCTGTTGGGTGTTCACTATTATAAACCGATTGAGAACAAAATAACCGCTAGAATTGCACCGATTAATGGAACAACCACCGTTAATGCCCCAAACATTGGATAGGCATCCTTGTGGGTTTCTCCAGCTATCGAGCGAATCGTTGTTACAACATAGCCTCCAGATGGAAGTGAATCCAAGGAACCTGAGGATATTGCTACAGTACGGTGTAAGGCATCTGCGTTTACACCCATATCTAAATAGTGTGGTGCCAATAATGGTAATGCGATAGCCTGACCGCCTGAAGATGAACCGGTTAACCCGGCAATAACCGCAACAGCTAACGCTCCACCGATCAATGGGCTTCCAGGTATATCCGTCATAAACCCTACCGCTTGCTTAAAGGCTTCGGTTGCCTTTACTACTCCACCAAAGCCTACGACAGCAGAAGTATTTGCAATCGCAATTATCGCCCCCATTGTACCATCTGTAATCGCTTTTCCGACATTCGTGAAGTATTTGCGATTAATCAAATATGTAGCAATAGATCC
Source organism: Ureibacillus chungkukjangi (assembly GCF_044795995.1). Taxonomy (NCBI): domain Bacteria; kingdom Bacillati; phylum Bacillota; class Bacilli; order Caryophanales; family Caryophanaceae; genus Ureibacillus; species Ureibacillus chungkukjangi. The sequence goes on from NZ_CP085009.1 coordinate 3,864,503, forward strand.
ACTGGTTAAAGCAATAATTAGTGCCGACTGCTTTAAGGAATCGTGGAATATAAATGATATTACTAATACGACGACTAAAGGAATTAGACTAAGGAATGGATTTGGTAGTTCCTCTCTAACCTCATGATGGTCTGTTTCTCTTTCAATAAATGTTTCACCGTTATTAACAGCTTTTTGAATAACCTTTGTTAACCACCAGTAACCAAAAATCATCATAAATACAGCTACAATTAAGCTGACTTGCCAGCCTGCATAAGCATTCGTTCCTAGATATTCGATAGGAATCCAGTTCTGGATTTCAGGTGAACCTGCAGAAGTCATTGTAAAGGTTGTCGAACCAAATGCAAGCGCCGCTGGAATAAATCTCCTTGGTAGATTTGCCTCTTTAAATAAACTTAATGCCATTGGGTAAACCGAGAAGGCAACTACAAACAAGCTAACCCCACCGTAAGTTAATACGGCACAGGCAATGATAATTGCTAGAGCTGCGCGCTTCATTCCAATTTTCGAGACAATCCACTTTGAAATACTCTCGGCTGCACCGCTGTCTTCCATGACCTTACCAAATATAGCTCCAGTTAAGAACATTAAATACCAGGAGGCTATAAAGCCCGAAAACCCGGTCATATAGTTCGTTAAAAAGTTTGCTGCACCTTCCTCAGCGAGCTGTGGAAATAGCGGCAGTCCATTTAACAAAGTAACGAATAGTGCTGATAATGGGGCTACAATTAGTAAGTTCATCCCCTTCATGGTTAAGTAGATTAGTAATGCTAATCCACCAAATAACCCAATAAATCCCAAAACCATGTGTTCACCCCTTAATAGTTATAGAAATGCTTATGCTTTTTTGCCATAGCGACGCACACGTAATAGAGCTTGCTCTGCGTGTCCTGCAAAGTTCTCTAGCTGACATAAACGAGCGGCATATTCACCGATATAAGCAGAAGCCTCTTCTGTTACCTTTTGATAAGTTACTGTTTTGATGAATTTCCCTACCCAAAGACCACCTGTATAACGTGCAGCGCCTTTTGTTGGAAGCGTATGGTTTGTACCGATCACCTTGTCACCATAGGCAACGTTAGTTTCTGGTCCTAAGAATAGACAGCCATAATTTTTCATATTTTCTAAGAAGTAATCAGGATTTTCTGTTAAAATCTCCACGTGTTCGAAAGCTAATTTATCTGCCTCTACCACCGCTTCTTCTAAACTATCAACTAACAAAATTTGACCATAGTCTTCCCAAGAAATACGTGCCACATCAGCAGTCGGTAATACTTGAAGCTGTCTTTCGATTTCTTCAATCGTTTCCTGTGCTAACTTTTCAGAAGTTGTAATTAATGCACCAGGTGAAGTTGGTCCGTGTTCACCCTGACCAAGTAAATCTGTAGCAATGATTTCAGCATCTGATGTCTCATCTGCTACTACTAATGTTTCAGTTGGACCTGCAAATAAATCGATTCCAACGCGTCCGAATAATTGACGTTTGGCCTCAGCAACAAATGCATTACCGGGTCCAACAATCATATCAACAGATTCGATTGTTTCTGTACCGATTGCCATTGCTGCCATTGCTTGAATTCCACCTAAAAGATAGATTTCATCTGCTCCTGCTAGATACATAGCAGCAATTGTTGCGTTTGGTACTTCACCGTTAATTGGTGGTGTACATGCTATAACACGTTTTACACCGGCAACCTTAGCTGTAAGAACACTCATATGTGCAGACGCAACCATTGGGTAACGTCCTCCTGGAATATAGCAGCCTACACTGCTTACAGGAATATTTTTATGACCCAAAATAACACCAGGAATATTTTCTACTTCTACATCACTTAAAGAAGCTAATTGAGCTTCAGCAAATGCTTGGATATTTTTTTGAGCAAATTTAATGTCTTCAATTGTTTCTTCAGGAACCTTTGCAACGATTTCACGAATTTGTTCTTCAGATAATCGGAATGATTCTGGAGACCATTTATCGAATTTCTCGGAATATTCACGTACAGCTACGTCTCCTCGATTTTCGATATCTTGAATTGCATTTGCTACGATTTTTGTTACTTCTAAATCATTCTTTGAAACTTCCTCTTTTGATTTACCAGCTTTGATTACCTTTACCATTAACAATTCCTCCTCATGAGTGGTGAATACGCTTACACAACGTATTGAAAGCGTGTTCAAAAATATTAAAAGAACTAGTGCCTAAAAAATGAATACGTATGCAAAAGCTTCTAAAAAATAAACGTATCCACAAGTTTATGAATACGTATGCAATTAATCTATAACACTAGAATATTCTGATAATAACAAATTGTCAATACCCTTATGTTGTTTTTCTCTCGATTAGCTCTCCATTTATCTCTATATTGCCGATTCTATCTGTGTACTCCTCTATTTCAGAAATGATGTAAGAAACGGTTTCTTTGGCCATTTGTGCGATTGGCTGCTCCCACGTGGTTAAATTATAGATTGGCCAAGCCGCCATTTCGATATTATCAAAGCCAATTACCTTAGTTTTTGCTGGTACATCGATTGATTGCTCACGAAGCGCATCTAACACACCTAATGCCATAATATCATTTGCTACAAAAAATGCAGATGGTATATCCCCAGCCTGTATAATCTCTTTCGCTGTTTTAAAGCCTCCATCATAGGAATAATCCGAATGATAAATCTTATATGGCACCTTATTTTCTGCTAACATTTCCGAAAAGCCTTTTTCACGTTCGATACTTGTGGATGTATTTCGTGCACCTGAAATATAGGCCATATCTTTGCAGCCTTTTTCTATTAAAAATTTGGCAATCTGACGGCTTGCCTCTAAATTGTTTGTACCTACCGAAAAGAAGTTTGGCTCTTCCACTTTTCGATTAAATAAAACTACCGGGATTTTATTGTTTTTGAATTCCTCTATTACCTTTAGCGAAAGCGTAGCGTCCGTAATTATCACTCCTGCCACATGATAATGTAAAAGCATTTCTATATCTTCTTTTTGAATCTCATCATGGTTTGTGTGAACAAACAAAATCGTATAGCCAAGCTCATTAAAATGCGTAGTAAACTCCTGTAAAACCTGTGGATAGAACGGGTTATGAACGCCCTTCATCACAAGACCAATTAGCCTCGTTTTGTTTGTAATTAAACTACGAGCAAACTCATTCGGAACATACCCTAATTCCTCAGCCGCAGCCAACACCTTCTTACGTGTTTTCTCTGAAACTGAAGCTCCCCCAAAAAAGACTCTGGAAACTGAAGATTGTGATACTCCTGCAAGCTTAGCTACATCCCTAGCATTAATTCCATTACTCATAATCCATCCATTCCTACCCTCATCAAATCAATAATTATAGTAAATTATACACCAACGCAGCATTTTACTAATAGTAGAATGTTAAAGCAAGCGAATATCAGGGAATCAAAATAAATGATAGATTATTTTATAAAGACTATACTAACAACTAATTTCTAGTGAAACAAAGGAGTGAGTCAAGTTGAGTAATAAAGAAGACTTAAAACAAGAAATTTTAAAAGCCTATCATTTTAGACATGCTACTAAGGAATTTGATGCTAACAAGGTAATATCCGATGACGATTTTCGCTTTATTTTAGAAACAGGTCGATTATCACCTAGTTCCTTTGGTTTTGAGCCATGGCGCTTTGTTGTAGTGCAAAGCTCCGAGCTTCGTGAAAAAATTAAAAACTCATCATGGGGAGCGTTCAGCAAGCTTCCAGATGCAAGTCACTTTGTCATTATCCTAGCTAGAACAAAGCTTGACACAATGTACAATTCGGATTATTTACAGGATCACTTAAGAAATGTTACCCATTTCCCTGAGGAGCATTTAGCGACCTTTTTAGAACGCGTGGAAGAGTTCCAAAGAGATGATTTCAAATTATTAGATGGAGCTCGCCATATTTTTGACTGGGCATGTAAGCAAACCTATGTCGCACTTGGCAATATGATGACCGCTGCTGCTCAAATCGGCATCGATTCCTGCCCGATTGAAGGCTTTAATATTGAAAAAATGAATCAGCTTCTTGCTGACGAAGCCTTGTTGGAGGATGGACATTTTGGCATTTCTGTCATGGTAGCCTTTGGTTATCGTACAAATGATCCTCGTCCAAAAACTCGCAGACCCTTTGATGATGTTGTGAAATGGGTGGAATAATAATTTCCTTGCTTTTTAGGAAATGATTGGATAAAATCAATTTAATTTAATTTTCGAAAATTCCGTGAAAAAGAGAGTAGCCATATGAAAAGCAAAGCGAGTTAGGGATGGTGGGAGCCTAATCTGGAAGTATTGGCGAAACGCACTTTGGAGAAGTTTCTTGAACACAGTTCGTAGAGAATACCGGGGAAGACACCTCGTTAACAACGAAAAAAGCGGCTACATTATATTGTAGCAACTAGAGTGGTACCACGGGAATCTAAGCTCTCGTCTCTTTATATAGAGACGAGGGCTTTTTATATTTTAAGGAGGTTATGGTGGTGAAAACAAAGCTTGCAGGGATTATTTCATTAGCTTTAGAAGAAAGTTATTCTACCCAGGAAATTGAAGGCCTACTAGAGACACCAAAGCATACGGGTTTAGGCGATTTGGCATTCCCTTGCTTTACCTTAGCGAAAGCATATAAAAAGTCACCTACATTAATTGCTGAAGAATTAGCTACGAAAATTCACGGGAAATTTATCAAAGAAGTAAGAGTTGAAAATGCTTATATCAATGTCTTTTTCAATCAATTACAATTTGCAAAAGAAGTTATTCATAACGTCTTAGTACACAAAAATCAATATGGGGGAAAACCAAAAAATGGGCAAATGGTTGTTTTAGATTTTTCCTCTCCTAATATTGCAAAGCCGTTTTCAATGGGGCATCTTCGCTCCACTGTTATTGGAAACGCCCTTGCCAATATTTCTGAAAAACAAGGATATGAAGCAACCCGCATCAATCATTTAGGTGACTGGGGAACACAATTTGGAAAGCTGATTGTAGCCTATCAATTATGGGGAAACAAAGAGGCTATCGAGCAAAATCCCATTGAAGAGCTATTTAAAATTTATGTAAAATTCCATGATGAGGCTGTGCACAATGAAGCATTAAATAATCAAGCACGCCTGACCTTTAAAGCTCTAGAAGAAGGTAATGATGAAATGCTTTCCTTATGGAAGTGGTTCCGTTTGGCATCGTTAAAGGAATTCGAGCAAATCTATAACATGCTTGGGGTATCATTTGACTCCTTCAGTGGTGAAGCCTTTTATAACGATAAAATGGAATTCGTTGTTGAAGAGCTAACTGAAAAAGAATTACTTGAAGAGTCTGATGGTGCAATGGTTGTCCAACTAGAAAACATGCCTCCTTGTTTGATAACAAAGAAGGATGGGGCTACTTTATATGCAACAAGAGACTTGGCTGCTGCTCTTTATCGTCATAAAATGTATCAGCCCGCAAAACTATTTTATATAGTCGGCAATGAACAGTCCCTTCATTTTAAACAGCTATTTGCTATTCTTAAAAAAATGGGCTATGCCTTTGCGGAGAACTGCGAACACATCCCCTTTGGCATGATGCTAAAGGACGGCAAGAAAATGTCTACTCGTAAACGAAAAGTGGTCTTGCTTGCCGACGTTTTGAAGGAAACGATTGAAGCTGCCAAGAATAATATTGAAGTGAAGAATCCTGGCCTTTTAAATAAAGCCGCAGTTGCAAATGAAGTTGGTATTGGTGCCGTAATCTTCAATGATCTTAAAAATGACCGTATGAATGACATTGAGTTTTCAATAGAAAAAATGGTTACCTTTGAAGGTGAAACAGGTCCTTATATTCAATATACAAATGCCCGTATTCATACACTTTTAGCTAAGGGAGAATTTACTTTATCTGATAGTTACCTGCATTACCTAGATACAGAAGCGTGGGAAATTATAAAGCTACTCGAATCCTTCCCTAATGTCGTGGAAAATGCGTTTTCTCAGGCTAGCCCGGCAATCATTGCAAAATATAGTTTGTCATTAGCAAGAAGCTTCAATAAATATTATGCCAATACGAAATTCTTAACAGGCGAAAGCTTAGAAAAGGACAGATTAAAGGTCGCCTATGCTGTCTCAATTGTTTTAGAAGAAAGCTTACGATTATTAGGCATCAAAGCACCTAAGGAAATGTAAAAGTAAATAGCCGATTCAATATGCGTTTAATTGAACCGGCTTTTAGTCAATATTACATTGTTGCTGAGTTGGCTGCTGCGGATTGGTCTGCCTTTACACAGTCTATTGCCACAACTAGAGCAATAATGATTGTCTCCATCTCTTCGTTAATGATTTGAACCTTATAGCTATCGCCCCATGTAAACCACTCCTTGCTAACACTTCCGACTACTTCTCCATGCTGCAATACCTGAAAATTCATATCCCACCAGTTGCCCTTTACCTCAATTCCAGCTGCTTCAATGGTATAGCGTGGCTTAAAAAAAGAAAATTCCTTCTTAATCGTTACGGCCTCTTTGCCATTCACCTCAACAAAAAACTTAGGCAAAAAGCTGAACATCTTTTTTGTAATAAGTGCTACTTCATCTCTTGCTGTATTCATAATAGAGAACGTTTTCGGAAGCTTCATAAAGCTCCCTTCCACATAATAAACATCCTTCTCCTGCTGATCCTTTACGGTGAATTTTCCACTTAAACTAAAAACCTTTTGCTTTATATACAAGTGTTTCATTCAAGCACCTCCTTAGATTTATAATATGCTACGTTCTTTTTAACCAATTTCAATATAACAAAATTAACCAATTTATGTATATACATACTCACATTAAATAAGCATGCTAGGATGAAAAACCTAACACGCCCATAATACTGTATTTCCTACCAAAACACCCAAAAAGCTAAGCAGATAATCCCCACCCATACTAAAGAAGCAATTACCCCTACTCGAAATAACTCCCTCTCAGTAAAGTACCCATAGGAATAGCTAATTAAATGTACAGGTGATTGAGTGATAAAAAAGAAGCCAGGTATTCCTGCAAGAAAGACCGCTTTTGCCAGCAGTAATGCTGAAACTCCACTCAAAGTATCACCCAAGGTAAAAGCAAGAGGTAGCATAATGGCCAAAAACCCAAGTACATTAACAAACATAATTCTAAGTAACGAGGTTATTAAAACCAAGATTAGCACAATCACAAATGGAGATTGTGAATCTATCAAGACGTTTAAATATTTTGACAGCCAATTAATGGTCCCCGTGTCAATAAGCATTCCTGATACCATCAAAGTCGAGGCAAAAAAGAGGATAATATCCCAATTCACTGATTTCTTTGCTTGATTCCATTCCCAAATTCCTATACCCGGAAGCATTGTTAAACAGGCACCCAACAAGCCGATCAATGGAATCGAATAGCCATGAATATCTTGAGTCATCCATAAAAGAAGCGTAAAACCGATTATCCAGAGCATTTTCTTTTCATTACGACTCATTTTACCGAGTTTATGAATCTCTTCTTCTATAAGTGTTAGTAAATATTCTCTATTAATTGCTTCAGGAGGATACATGAACAAAAAGAGGATCCATAGGAAAATAGCAAAAATGATAATAGGTACCCCAAAAATGTAAATCCAATTTAAAAAATGGATTGTCGTCCCATGCTGCGCAAAAAGACTATAAGCGTAAATCGTTGAACTTGCGCCAGTTGCTATGAAAGCTCCTGCAATTGGTACGAGATATGTAATGCCTATAAAAAGTGATTTTGCTAGATTTTTAGCATTTTGAATCGCCCCTAAGCTTTTGATTAAACTATCTAGAACAGAAGATATTAAGCTTGCCTTTCCCACATTGGAGGGGACCAAAATGGAGATGACAAAAACTGATGCAAAAGAGATCGGCAAAAGTGTTCTGCTAGCACCACGAGATAGTTTTAAAATCGACAAGGACATTCTATTTGCGAGCCCCGTATCAATTAAGGCATTTGATAGAATGAAGGTTGAAAAGAGCAGCCAAACCACATCGGAGCCTAAATATGTTAATGTCTCCTCGTAGGAAAAAAAGTGAAATGAAAATAATAGTATTACCAGGAGCGAACTATAAGCTAAAGGAAACACCTTACCTACCCATAGAATTTGAATAATCATAAGTGCTGCAATAGCTTGAATCTTGATATTCATTTCCCATGGAATAATGAAAAAAATCAGATATAGTACTATCACTATGAACAATAAAGCTCTCTTTTGCATGTGAAAAGACTCCCTTTAAAGCAGGAAAGTCTACCTTTTTTCATTGGTAGACTTTGTTCCTATATTATTTTAGCTAGCAATGGTATGATCATTTTTCTTTTTCTTAAACAGCTTTATTAACAAAGGATAGAATAATGACAATACTGTTAAAATTATTAATACTACTGTAATCCATGATGAGAAGAAGATGCTAAAGCTTCCATTAGATGACGTAAGCGCCATACGGAAATTCTGCTCCATATCTGTCCCTACAATTAAAGCTAATACAAGTGGAGCAATTGGGAAATCCATTACCTTCATCAACAGCCCAATAACACCAAATAGTAATAATAGATAGAAATCGACCGTACTGTAACTTAATGTATACGTACCGATAAAGGCTAACATAATGATTAAAGGATAAAGTACCTTAGCAGGTGTTTTTAAAACCTTCACAAGTAGACCAACTAGAAGTACATTAATAATAACTAAAGCAATATTGCCTATAAACATACTATTAATAAGTCCCCATACCATTACTGGGTCATTTTCAAACAGCATTGGTCCTGGTCTTACACCTAACATGATTAGTGCACCAAGCATAACTGCTGTCGTCCCCGATCCTGGAATACCCATTGTTAAAAGAGGAATCATTGCCCCTACTGAGGCTGCGTTATTGGCTGATTCAGGAGCAGCTAGCCCTTCTACAGCTCCTTTACCGAATTCCTCTGGCTTTTTGGAGATCTGCTTTTCGGTAGAATAACTAATCATTGAAGCAATGGAGCCGCCAGCACCAGGAAGTACGCCAATGATAAAGCCTAATGGGGCACTACGAAGCATTGGCCATTTCGATCTTTTCCATTGCTCCTTTGTGAACCATATTTTTCCCATACTGTCGCCACCATCTTTTGGACCCTTCTTTTCCTTATTAATGGTTAAGAAGTTATAAAATACTTCACCCACTGCATAAACCCCAATAATTACAATTAGAAAGTCAATCCCTTCGCTTAAATGGGGAACACCCATCGTAAAGCGATGGATACCTGTTTGTGGATCAATGCCAATCGTACTTAGTAGGAGCCCTATACTCATAGCAATAAAGCCTTTTATCATTTTGCCAATTGACAATGAAACGATAGCTGAAAGTGTTAATAGCATCAATAAAAAATACTCTGCTGGACCAAATTTTAGTGCAAAGCTTGCTAATGGTTTTGCCAAGAATACAAAACCAATAGTTGCCAATACCCCTCCGATAAAGGAAGCGACTGCCGAAATGGCCATTGCTTGTCCGGCTTGCCCCTTCTTGGCCATTGGATACCCATCAAATGTTGCGGCAATCGCCGAACCATCTCCTGGTGTATTTAACAAAATTGAGCTTCTTGAACCCCCATACATCGCACCATAATATATCGCAGCCATTAAAATAATCGCACTGGTTGGATCCATTCCGAATGTCACCGGGATAAGGACTGCAACTGCCGTCGCTGGTCCTAATCCTGGAAGCATTCCGACCACCGTTCCTAAAAAGCCACCTAGAACAATCCATAAGATATTAATAGGCTGGATAGCGGTCAAAAATCCCTCTAAAAAACCTTCCATGTTATTTCCCCCTGTTCTACGGTAAACTTACGCCTAGCAGTTGACTAAATCCATACCATGTGATGAATGAGAAACCAGCTGTAACAGCGATATTAACAAGCCACTTTTTTCTTCCATTCAAATAAAACAGAAGTAATCCCAGGAAGAGTATAGTAGATATTAAGAAGCCTACTGTCTCAAAAATCAAAGAATAAATTATACCTAAAATAATTGTCACTCCGATACGAGCGAGCGTTTTTTTGTCAAACAAATCTTTAATTTTCTCATAGCTTCCATCCATCGTTTTTAATTCATTGAACAGGTAAATTAAACTTAATATAAGCATGAGAACACTTAGCCCGATTGGAAAATATAATGGACCATTTGGATTCCCAAGATTGGCTTTGGGAATCGCAAAAGAGCTAATTAAAAAGGTTACACTTATCAAAATCATTAAAACTGGCATTCCGACTTTGACTATTTTCATCTTAATCGCTCCTTTATTGAATTAATCCAGACTTATCTATTAAATCCTTATACAGCTTTTCTTGTTCATCCATAAACTGTTTTGTTTCACTACTATTTTGATAGAATGTGTCCCAATCATTGTTTTCAAGCAGGGTTGCCCATTCCTCTGACTCTACCATTTCGCCTAATTTCTCATCCCAATACTGAATTTCAGCTTCTGTCATATTAGGTGGCCCCATAATACCGCGCCAGTGAGGGAATACCATGTCTAACCCTTCCTCTTGTAGAGTTGGTACATCCTCCAACTCTTCTAATCTCTCTTCAGATGAAACCGATAAAATTTTCAGCTTTCCTGCAAGGTGTTGTTCCTTTACTTCTGATAAAGAGGTTGTAACAACATCTACATGGTTACCTAAAAGTGCTGTAACAACATCTCCACCTCCGCCATCATATACAAGGAAGTTCAAATCTTTTGCATTAACGCCCTTCATGCCAGTTGCTTGAACAAAGGCTAAGTGATCATCGTTCCCTAATCCTGGTCCGACACCAATTTTAATTGACTTTGGATCCTTTTTAATTTGTTCAAATAAGTCATTTACACTTTCATAAGGTGAATCAACAGAAACAGCAATTGCCTGCCACTCAGTAGCTAAAGTCGCTAAAGGTGTAAAATCCTTATGTGTCAGTTTACTTTGACCAAGTAAGTTATTTGTTAAGACTAAACTTGAATTAACAGCTAGGTAATGGCTATCCTTTGTGCTTAAATAGCTCCATCCTACTTCTCCGCCTCCACCAGGCTTATTGATAACGTTGATATTATTTGCTACTAACTCATTGTCCTTTAGAATTTTTTGCACAGAGCGAGCTGTTAAATCCCAGCCTCCCCCTGGTGATGCTGGAGCCACAATTTCAATATTTTTACTCGGGTACTCTCCATCCCCTGAAGACCCATTTGATGCTGAACAAGCTGTTAAAAATACAACAGCCAATAACAAAATCCCCCATTTTTTCAACATTTCCACTCCCCTTATGGTGTTTAATTGAGTTAATCATAATTTTTCTGAAATTGAATGTAAACGTTTTCTAAAATATGTTTATTTAAAATTTTAAGAAAATTAAGTTCATATTGTTCACATGTTAAAGCATTCACAAATTAAAAAAGAAAAGGCGCTATGCGCGCCCTTCCTTTAATAGCTCGTTATAAAAATAATTTCTTTCTGGTCGCCCTACTACCCCATATACTTGTTCTACATAGGCTTGTTTGATACTAACCAAATATTCAAGATATCGTCTGGCAGTTGTTCTTGACGCCCCCATCTTATCCCCGACTTTATCAGCCGTTAAGCCAGTTTTTTCGGTTTTAAGGATATTGCTTACCTTCTCTAACGTTAAGTAATCAATTCCAGCAGGAAAATCAATTTTTTGTTGCGCCTTTTTCTTATCATCCATCGCAAAAAAATGATCAATAATATCTTGGTTTATCTCTGTAATTGAATTTAGTAGATGGCGATTCTCTTTATATTTTTCTATAGTTTTTATGAAGACTTCTAATGTAACTGGTTTAATCAAATAATGCTCAACACCAAATTTTAATGCTTTATTTAAGAACTCCTTTTCCCTGGCAGCGGTGATTAGAATAACATCCAAGGTAGGGTAATTTTCCCTTATCTCACTTAAAAGATCAATCCCCAATTGATCGGGCATATAAATATCCATTAACAATAAATCGACAGTATGATTATTAAGTAGTTCCATTGTTTCCTTTGCATTCAGTGATTTTCCTATTACATTGAAACCCTTAATATGAGACAAAAACTCCTCATGTATTTGAGCAATACGAAAATCATCCTCTGCTATTACAACATTGATTAGATCCACTTGCTTTCCCTCCCCTTAGGAAACCTTTGGCAAATATACTGTAAAAACAGTCCCTTTACTAGCTTCACTGCTATATTCAATTATTCCATTCAGTGATTCTACTTCTATTTTCACATTAAACAATCCATATCCTCGATTTTTTCCTTTTGAGGATAAACCCCTTTGAAATAGTTGATGTTCAATATCTTTATTGATCCCTGGTCCACTATCAGATACTTCAAAAATAATCTCATTTCCAATATCCGTTACAAAAAAGCTTACTTTTTTCTCCTGGGTATCTTTAACAGCCTCGAAGGCATTATTAATGAGATTTCCTAAGATAATAATAAGAGAAGATAAAGTAATCTCTTGTGGGATATGGGCTAATGAGCTTTCACTTTCGATAGCAAAGTCAATTTTCTTTTCAGACGCTTGTGCAATTTTCCCAAGTAATATAGCCTGTACTCTTTCATCATTTATTTTTGTAAAAATCAAATCTTCTTCAATTGTATAAATATGTGTTTCACTTTTAATATATTCAATTGCCTGCTCTTTTTTATCGAGCTGTAGAAGACCAAGTATGGCATACAGTTTATTAGTAAACTCATGTGATTGAGCCCTCAAGTCGTCCGAATATTGCTTTACCTCAGAAAGTGCGTCAACCATATGCTTTACCTCTGTACGATCTCGAAAGCTAGCAACAATTCCTATGTTTCTATCGCCCTCAATAATCGGCTGTGTATTAATAATCATCGTTTTTTCATTAGATTGAATTTCAACGTTCATTTGTTTTTCACTATTTTTAAGGATGCTTAATAATTCCTCGGATTTAAAGACATTCGATACAAGCTTTCCTTCTGAATGCTCCTCTACATCAAGTAAATATCGTGCAGATGCATTCATCATCGTTATTGCTCCTTGTTCATCTATAGCAAGGATTCCCTCTTTTACAGATTGAAGAATAGCATTTCTCTCTCGGAACATTGCTGCAATTTCATAAGGCTCAAGGTTTAATGTGTCTTTTCGGATACTGCTAGCAAGCATGTAGCTCCCAATCACCCCCATGATTAAGATTAAAATAGACACCTTGAGGATTTTCTTTACATCGTTCCAAATCTCTTTATCTAGTGTACTCAAATCATAAAGTACAACCACTGCACCTTCTACCTTATTGTAATTTCCATAATCTATCGATATAGGTGCAATTGCCTTTAAAACCTCTTTATTGCTTTCAGTGGTTCTAATAACATAATAACTGCCAAAAGTAAGCGCTTTATTTGCATCCTCACTCTTAAGCTTCCCATATAATTTATTGCCATCTGTTGAAGCAAAAATCGAACCATCTCGATTTTGAATAAAAACCGTTATAGGTTCAATTTGAGTGGTAATCTGATTGATCAAAACGCCGAGCTCTTCATGATTGCTATTGGTATTATAGTAGTCATGCAGTGAAGGTGTATACGATAGCGTTTTGGCAGTTTGTAAGGATAGCTCTTCTACCTTCACAATATCATCTCTATATTTCATATAGATAAACATCAAGGACAATGACCCAATAATAAAGGCAATTAGTAGAATAACTAAGCCTAATATTTTAACTTTTAACGAAACCCTCATTTTTCTTTTCATATCATTCTCCGTTTACGAAACAATGCTGAAATGTTTACTCTATTATAACAATGAATATTCAGAATACTACAGTAGTTTTTAAGCATTTCCTTTTTCCATATACTCTTTAAATGCCCTCACAACTGAAAGATCCATAGAGCGTTCGTTAAAAATTAGCCATGTATTTCTAATTAGCGTTTCCTCGTTTAAGGACAATTCATAGGTATGCAAACTGTCATAGCCATTAAGACAAATTTCCGGTAAAAATGCATAGCCCAATCCATTTAGCACCATTTCCCGGCATGTATCAATCAGGTCTACCTCCATCGTAATTCTAGGGGGATGGTCAAAGGATTCCTTCCACCAGCCGTCAATTACATTTTTTAAGGATAAATCTGTATTGTAATTTATTCTCGTCATATACGGTAATTGATCTATATCAATCTTACTTTTGGACACAAGATAAATCTTCTCCTCGCCAAGCAAGATTTTCGAGCCCTTCCAATCATAGACGTCACGAACAATACCAATATTCGCTTCCTCTTTATTAATCATTTGTATAACCTCGTAGCTAAAGCCGGACTTCAAATTGATATCCACTTCCGGATATTGTTTTATAAACTCAGCTAAAATAGCTGGTAATTTGTATCTAGCGAAGGTTTGTGATACACCTAACCTTAATGTCCCTTTAATTTTGCCATGGAGGTTCGCAAGATGGTCCTTCATCTCATTCATCTGATATAGCATACTCGTGGCATATTGGACCAAATATTCTCCTTCTATTGTAAAATCGACACCTCTCTTTCTTCTTGATAAAATCTTTACTCCTAATTGCTCCTCCAGCTGCTGTATTCGATAGGTTAGAGATGGCTGAGATATATATAGTTGCTCGGCCGCTTTTGTAATATTTCTCTCCTTATAAATCGTTTGCAGAATAAGCCAGTCCTTTTCATCCATGTAGTCATCCCTCACCTTTTTAGTTATAGAAATTTTTTATCGATGATTATCAATTTTCCATATTTTATCTATTTATTATTTTTCATTATACTGGTTGTAAGAATATTGTAAACATTATGGAGTGGGGGAATTGGACATGTCAAAGATATATTCATATGATGTTGTCGTTGTAGGTGCAGGTAATGCGGCTTTATGTGCTGCTATTTCTGCAAAGGAAAATGGGGCTAGTGTGCTGGTACTTGAAAAGGGACCCGAGCAAAAAAGTGGGGGCAACTCTTATTTCACAGATGGGGCAATCCGCTTTGCTTACAATGAATTAAAGGATATTAGACGAATTATGCCTGCCCTTGCAGATGAAGAAGCTGATTTACTCGTAATGCCGGAATACAGCACTTCTGATTATTATAATGATCTGATGCGTGTAACGGATGGACAAAGCCAGCCAGATTTAGCCAATCAATTAGTTTTGAAATCCTATGAAACAATCGTTTGGATGCGCGAGCATGGCGTTGAATTTGAACTTAACTACGATAACCAATCCTTTAAACAAGACGGAAAAATTCACTTTTGGGGTGGTCTTCCAGTAAAAACAAAGGAAAAAGGCATTGGTTTAATGAAGCAATTATTCGCACGCGCGAAGGAGCTTGGTATAGATGTATGGTATGAATCACAAGCAACAAAGCTTGAAACGAAGAATAACCAAATAACTGGAGTAATCGTTTCGCAACAAGACGCTGAGACACTTGTGAATACAAAAAGTATCGTATTAGCATGTGGAAGCTTTGAAGCAAACAAGGAATTGCGTTCAAAATATATGGGCTCTGAATGGGAAGCGGCTATTGTAAGAGGTACAGAGTATAACACTGGAGACGGTATTAAAATGGCTCTTGAAATTGGCGCCCAAAAGTTCGGGGAGTGGGATGGCTGCCATTCAATCGGCACAGATTATAATGCTCCTAAGGTTGGCGACTTTAAGAAGCCTGGCGACATCTTTAAAAAGCATTCCTATCCTTTAGGCATTATGCTAAACAAGGACGGAAGCCGTTTTGTAGATGAAGGTGCAGATTTTAGAAATTATACGTATGCAAAATACGGACGTGAAATTTTAAAGCAGCCTGATCATGTAGCCTTCCAAATCTTTGATGCGCAGGTTCGTCCACTTCTTCGAAAAGAATATAATTTAGAAGAGGCAACTTTCTATCAAGCAGATACACTTGAAGGGTTAGTTGAACAATTACCTGTGAACAAGGAGCAGTTCCTTCAAACCATTCAAGACTATAACAATGCAGTACAAGACGGAGACTATAACCCTTCTGTCAAGGATGCAAAAGGGACGGAGGGAATCACGCCACCAAAAACGAACTGGGCTATGAAAATTGAAAAAGGTCCATATTACGCTTTCCCGGTAACTTGCGGTATTACATTCGCATTCGGCGGCCTTCATGTCAATCCAAATGGTGAAGTCTTAAATGCAGCTGAAGAACCAATTAAAGGGCTATTTGCTGCAGGTGAAATGGTTGGCGGTATTTTCTATAAAAACTATCCAGGGGGTTCTGGTCTCATGTCAGGAGCAGTGTTTGGAAAAGTTTCTGGCTCCCAGGCAGCAAAATATGCCGATGCCCATGAAAATGCAACAATAAATTAATAGTTAGTTTTGAAGTTGAAAAAATCCGCATTGTAGCTTTCACAATGCGGATTTCTTGTTTACTTATTCATTTTATTAAGGAAATCGCCTAGAAGACTGTCTAAATCTAACTCTTCCTCGTCGTCCTGGTTCTCCTCAGTATCTACAACTTGGTGATGTGTTGCACTTTCCCATTCAAAGGCATCTAAATCATCTGTTATTTCTGAATCACTACCAGCAGCTGTTTCTTCAATGGCTTGGACATAGTTATCCACTTGGGAAACCTCAGACTCCATTCCCGGCAACTGTGTATTTGTTAATTCCTCTTGCAAATACAATGCTTCATTTATATCCAATGCATTGCTATTTAGAGATGCAAGCAAGGATGTTGCACGAACTGGGTCCATTAATAGCTGGTATACAATCGTTCCCAACAGAGCCTCCGAATGCTCATGCTTTAGCCAATCTCGCTGTGATTTACTCAGCTTATGAGGTAGAGGAATGTTGATTGTTTCCCTTTCCTTTGTAAAAGATTGACCTACTCCTTGCAAGACAAACTCAGCCATCTTGCTCGAAAAATTCCTTCTTTCTGATTCCTTTAGCTTCTGTAAATGCTTTAAAAGATGATCAGGCGTATCTGAAGGAATACGAAATGAAATGGCTTGTCCTCTCTTAATCTCATTCGCCCGCGCACTCATATCATCACCCTAATTTTTCACAGGTTCTTGAGCTTGCTTTGGTTTTTCTGACTTTCTGATAAAGTCATTGATTAGTTTATAATAAGCATTGGCCATCATCCAAATACTTTCTTTTTCATCTTCAAAGAAATCGATATTATAGCCATCTAAATTATTATTTAATGTCTTAATATAATCCTTTAAGACATTTGCTCCACCACCAACAAAGTAGCAGATCTCTGTTTGTGAATTCTTTTGCCATATATTACGTAGTAAGCGATATTGTTTTTTAGCTAATTCAAGTAGGATACGGTCCGTAATATCATGAACACTTGTGCGACTTCCTTTAACCATGATATGATTGCGATCATTTTTTCTTGTGATAATCTCAACCACATCACGACGGCTGTCTAATTCAATGCCATGTCTTGAACGGATTTCCTCTCTGATAGCCTCTAGAGATTCGGATACTCCTAGATTGAAGCCTTGTGCCTTATCATCATCAACATTCCGGTTCTTAATAACAGCGATATCTGTCGATAGCCCACCGATATCCTGAATGATAATGCGTTTATCGATTAAATCCTTATTAATAATTTTAAGCTGATTATCCATTACAAGATTAATATAAGCAGCAAAGCCTTCCGGGTAAATCTTTACTTCATTAAATTTAATATTTACTTTTAAGCCCTGGTATTTTGGCGTAACAAGGAACTCGACTTGGTGGACAGAACCAACTAGTTTTGAACGGTAGCCTGCATCCTTTCCTTCCTTAACTTCACGTAGGGGAAGGCCTGTACCAAGCGTATAATTTGCATCTATTACATTTTTCACTCGTGGAAATGCATTTGAATTGTTTTCATTTACAGCGTCTAACGCTAATGTAGCAAATAGCATAATCAGTGTTTGATCTTCTTCTGATTTTGAACTGCCTGGATCAAGTTCAGTTGCATTGCTACTTTTTGTTGCTAAATTACCTACTCGGTAAATTGCATTATTATCCTTTAATGCAGGAGAGTGCACCTTGATATGAATTCCATCTAGTGGATTTTTATTATCTAATTCTTCAATTCCAATAACAGGGCGATCCTCTGTATCCCTAGCCACGATATTAGGAATATTTAATTCGTACTCTACTTCACCAAAGATTGCCTTAATCGAGTCATTACCAACATCTACAGCTGCTGTTCTAGAGTTAATCATATTAATCATTCCTTTTCTCTTTAATTTGTATGGTTTCTTAAAGGATAATTTTGTAAACTATTATGCCTACTTAAAGAGTATAGGAAATTACAAGAATATTCAATTAGAATTAACCAAAAGTAATATAAACGTAAACTTTTTGTAAACATTGGCGCTTTGTATACAATTATGTAAACTTTGGTAACAAATACGTTTACATCCTTATAAATCAATATGTATACAGCTTTGTTTACATGTATACATATTTGTACACATTTTGTTTACACTTTGTATACTTGCAAACTATTTGTTTACAGTGATTTATATTAGATAAATATGGTAAAATTTATATATTAGTTCCCCTTCCTTTGAAGGCATCTTACTATAGAGGAGTTTGAGATATATGGTAGAGAAAATTTCTGTAGGATTGAAAAAGATTGAAATTATGGATGACTATATTGATACGCAAGATGTAACTACGAGTTCTGAGATTTGTAGCATTGTCAATTCTGTTTTCGGCTTTGATTTAGAAACGAAGCCTATTCTATCTAAAGAATTCTTAGAATCTGGGGAGCTTCCTCTATCAAATAGCCCTGCAAAATATGCTATTGATTTAGGAATTGCAAAGCACGGAGGAAACATATCAGGAGCAGAGATTCGTCAGCTTATCAATGGCATTTTCGGCATTAACTTAGATGCTATCTCCTCCTTAGATGGCTCAAGAATCTCCCTATTTTCTAAGGAACAGTGGATAATGCAACAAAAAAATGATTTATTTGTTGTTCATACGGGATTTGCAGACGTAGATGTGAAAATTTTCCCTACAGACTACTTCATCGAACAAACAGGCTTAACTACCCTTCCAGATGAACTGCAGCAGGAATTAACAAAGCTTGGATTCTCTTATGACGAAAATATTGGAAGCTTCTATTACTCAAACCCTACTGGTGAAGCTATTCAAGATTCCTTTAAGGGACAAACAATAGGCTCCGTTTTAAAGGTTATTCAAAATTCTTATCAAAATATATAAAAAGTATAGGGCAGCTGCCCTATACTTTTTATTTTAGGATTTATTATTTACCAAAGGATGAAAGGAACTTAACTCGATCTCCCATAGGCGGTGTATTGTTATCAACTAAGGCTACCTCTAGAACTGCTGGTCCATTAGCTCCCATTAATTCGTTGATGATATCTTGGTTAACATCCTCTAACTTATTAACTCTGAAGCTTGGAATATTCATGGCAGCAGCCATTGCACTAATGTTGATTGGTTCTTGTTCAAATGTTGGATGCGTTCTTTTGAATTGTAGTGCATGACCGTGATATACCATTCCTAGTCGGGCATTATTCATTACGACAAATAAGATTGGTAGATTATATTCTTTAGCCGTTGCAATCTCCATACCATGCATAAAGAAACAGCCATCCCCTGTTACACATACAACAGGTCGTTCTGGTTCAGCAAGTATAGAACCAACTGCAGTTCCAATTCCACTTCCCATTGCACCAAAGTGAACATTGATATCAAATGTATCAGATTCTAATACCTTCATATGATGAATTATATAAGACATAAATTCACCGATATCGATTGTATATCTAGTAGAAGCTGGTACATATTTTTGGATATTTAGAAGAACATTTTTCGTATTATATTCCTCAGTAGGCTCTTCTTTTGCTTCGGTTTTTTCAATCACATACTTAGAGCTTTCTTTAGTTAAACCTAAAGTTCTTAATTCTTCTATTAGAAATACTAAGCTTAGATTGATATCACCTAGTACAGGCATATCAATTTTGTATTTTCTATTAAATACAGATTGGTCAAAGTCCATTTGCACAGAGAAACGATTTCCTACAAGATTGGTATTATAATTGTTTGTTGCTGTCTCTCCTAAGCTAGAGCCAACAATCAATAATGCTTCACCGTCACCTTCATTTAATAGGTTTGAAGCAGTCTCATGCCCAGCAAAACCATAGACACCGACTAAAAGTGGATGATCCTCAGGAATATACCCTTTTGCTTGTGGCGTTGTAACAATCGGCCAGTTCAGTAATTCCGCTAACTCAACTAATTGCTCAACAGAGTTTCTTACTCCCTGCCCTACAAAAATATAGCCTAACTCTCTTTTCATAAGCTCTTTCGCTACGTTTTTAATTGTATCAAGCTCAGGAATAAGCGGCTCTCTTTTTGCTGGAGCAGGTAATTCAACATTCTCTACATTCTCGTGTTGTACATCAATTGGAATAGCAATGTGTACAGGACCCGGAACACCAGAAATAGCAATTTCAGTAGCTTTTACGATTTCTTTAAGTACATCCTTTGAATTATTAATAGTTACACTATATTTCGTAACAGATTTAAAAAGTGGTTCTACATCTAATTCTTGTGATGCATTCAAGCCTACCGTATTTACAGGTACAGCACCTGTTATAAATAGAACAGGTAAATGCTCCCTCATAGCATTGGCTGCACCTGTCACTAGATTAGTAGATCCAGGACCGCTACAACCGATACTTACACTCAAACGATTTGTATATTTTGCATAGGCAGCAGCCATATAAGAAGCCGCACCCTCATGCTTTGCTATGATTGGTGTTATTTCAGGCATATCATAAAGCTCATTAAAAATGGCATTTACAGAGCCTGCCGGAATACCAAATATATGTTTAATTTCTCTTGCCTTTAAATATTCTAATACAACACGAGCTGCTTTCATGTTCATTCTCCTTTGTAATCATCTTTTTCACTAATAAAAATACTTCTGCGCAATATCTTCTGCTATCATCGGACGACTGAAGAAATAGCCCTGCATCATATAACAATCTCTTGCATATAAAAAGTCTACCTGTTCCTTTTTCTCTACACCTTCTGCAATCACATTTAGGTTCAAGTTTTTAGCCAAAGTAATAATTGTATTCGTAATGGCTGCATCATCTTTTGTCATATCCTGAATAAAGGATTTATCAATTTTCAAAGTAGATATAGGTAAATTTTTCAAATATCCTAAGGATGAATAGCCTGTCCCAAAGTCATCAATGGCAATACTTATTCCTAATCCTTTTAGTTGCTTCATTGTTTCTACGATTAATTCTGTATTTTTAACAATTAAATTTTCAGTGAGCTCTAGATGTATATACTTTGGAGATAATCCCACTTCATTTAAAACATTTTTTACAATAGAAAATAAATTACTCTGTTCAAACTGACGGACTGATAGATTCACTGACACACTAATCAACGGATAGCCCTGATCATGCCAAGCCTTTACCTGTTTGCATGCCTCTTTTAAAATCCATTCACCTATAGAGACAATCAACCCCGTTTCTTCAGCGATAGGTATAAATTTATCCGGCGAGATCATCCCTTTTTCAGGATGATTCCATCTCAGTAAAGCCTCTACACCTTCAATACTGTTTGTTTTGCTGTTTATTTGCGGCTGGTAAAAGATGACGAGCTCATTTTGCTCTAAAGCCTTATACAAGTCATTTTCAAGCTTAATGCTTTCAAATGTTCTGTTATCCATCTCTTCACTAAAGAAATGATAACTATTTCCTGATATCTCTTTTGATCTGTACATTGCTGTATCTGCATTTTTAATCAGGATTTCTGACGTATCACCGTTCTCCGGATATAGGCTAATCCCGATACTTGTTTTCATATAAATTTCATTATCGACTAACTTAAAGGACTTAGAGAAGGAATTAATGACACTGTTTACTACCTTTAATACTTCGTTTTCATTTTTAATATTAGGTAGGTAAATAGTAAATTCATCCCCGCCCTGCCTAGAAACGGTTGCATTATTGGGTACACATGCACTTAAACGATTGGCTACATCTCGTAACAGCAAATCTCCAATACTGTGTCCTAAAGTATCATTTACTAGCTTAAATCGATCTAAATCTAAATACAGAACTGCTAGTTTTTGATTATTCATCTGGGCGAAGGAAAGACCTTGATTTAATCGATCTTTTAAGAGAACTCGATTTGGTAAGTCTGTCAAACTATCAAAATAAGCATGATATTTAATTTCTTCTTCCATCTGTTTTCTTTCAGTTATATCTTTAAAGGTAACAACTTCCCCTACAATCTCATTTCCTTCCTTTATAGAGGAAATTACATATTCTACTGGGAAGCTGGAATTATCTTTTCTAAAAAACTTATCGTATTTATTGAAATGATTTGGATTTCCATTTTCTTGAACAGTATTACTAGAATCATTTTCATGGTTTTTCAAAATTAAACTGGAATGCTTCCCTATTAGTTCATCCTTAGCATCATATCCCAGCATTGCGGCTCCAGCGGGATTACAAAAAGTAATCTTCTTATTAAGGTCCAACCCGAAAATTCCTTCTCCCGCCGAATTAAGTATCAACTCTTTTTCACGGCTAAGCTGCTGTAATTCAATGATTACTCGTTCCAGCTCCTGATTCTTCACTGTAATTTCAGAGGTTCTTTCCTCGATAATAACCTCCTGCTTTTCCATATAAAGAAGGTTTGATAGAGTCGAGGCTGTAGCATCAACGATAGACTGGGCTAACTGTGTCTGAGTCTCAGTATAGTGAAGGTTATTATCATCTAAGTTAACAACGGAGATTTGCCCCAACACCTCACCTAATGATACTAAAGGCAGCATAAAGAGGCCCTTCATTCCAAAATTTCGGCAAAGATCATGATTTGGCCTCGGATCTGCATATACATCAGGAATGAGAACTGCTTTTTTCGTCTCCATTACTTCTTGCATTACTCGGTCTTTGCTTTGGTCGATTTGAATTTTGTTATGGGTGTTAATCCAGTCCTCTTCTGTCCAATCGGAATCCTTGCTTAGCTTGGCTGGTCTTATCGCTCGTTCAGCAATAGGGTCTAATAAGTGTACACCAACATTATAGTTATCTAAGACCTTCCCTAAATAGGAGAAACACGTATCTAAGCTTTGCTGCATTGTAGAACACATCGACAAATCACGTGTTACATCAAGTAAAAGCTGCTTTTCCGATATAAGGTTTTCCTTATAGGTTAAATTATTGGCATTCTGGATAGCAACAGCAGCCATATTGACATATGCTTCAATTGTCTGAATTTCTGACTCTGTTAAATTCATCGGAATTCCATAATCAAATAAAAATACTAGTCCGAACAACTCTTCTTCAAAAGAGATTGGAAGGACAAATAAGGATTTGATTTGGAATCCTTCAACTGCGCGTGGATCTGGTCTATTATCCTTTGACGTATCAGGAATATATATTGCCTTTTTTGTTTCAATAACTTCTTTTGCTAATAGATCATATTCTGTATCAATGACATGCATATCAAGTGTCCATCCATTGATAACTTCTGGTTTTCCTACATATCCTCTGTATGTCCCATCTTCCTGTGGTAAGTAAATACCCACTGAGTCACATTGTACGATTTCCTCTGAGATCGCAATTGTTACCTGCTCCAAAACCTCTCTCAGATCAAGCTTTGTATTAATCATTTTTGTTATATTTGCAAGTCGAGAATATCTCGTTTGTTCCTTAAACATTCAAATGAACTCCATTCTCTGACATTTTTTAATATCTATCTTTTCACTATACCAAACAAATGAATTCGACAAAATCCTTCTATCATTTTACAATATTTTCCGACAATTTGGAATAATTATTGGAAAATAAAGAAAGAGTTAGGAGGGCATCCTCCTAACTCATAAAATACTGATTAATCCTTTACGATATCCGTGGAGTGACTGTCTTGCAATTCGCTCCCTTTTGCTCTATACATAGCGCTATCTGCATCTCGAATCATCGTTTCTAAATCTGCCTGAGAAATATCTGTTGTGTATGACCATCCAATACTTCCAGAGACCTTTATTGTTTGATGATTTAAGGAAATTGCCTCATCAAGAGCCATTTGTACTCGCTCTACAAGACTTTCTAGAAATGAATTTTCAATATTGGAAGATAAAATCACAAATTCATCTCCACCTAATCGACAAAGCAAATCTGTATCAGTCAGTTCGTCACCCAATCTAGAGACAACCCTTTTCAATAATTGATCTCCTACTTCATGTCCATAAGTATCATTGATTTTTTTAAACCCGTTCATATCGATAAATAATAAAGCGACAGAATGAGTTCTTTTCTCTTTTAGAAAATTAAACTTTTCCTTCAGTAATAACCGATTGGCCGCCCCAGTTAAAGGGTCTTGATACGCTAATTGCTGCAGCTTATCGTTAACCTCACTAATCTTACGAATGAAGATTAAAAGAAAGATTGTAGTAAATACACCAAACATAACTAAATAGATAAAGTCTTCTATAACGACATTCGGGAAAATTTCCTCACGAAGATAAAAGAAAGCATAAAAAGTAAGAATGGTTGAAGCAATGCCTGCTATTACTACCAATCGTGCATTTTGATAAAGGGCACATAAAGGAAGAACTAACCACATAAATAAATAGTTTACTAAATAAGGCCGATCTTTTAATAAACAATAAAAGAAGAGATACATACTGCTAACTATTACATACATTGTAATCTTTGGATTTACTTTTATGTAAATCAGCACTATAGGGATTATAGCAAATACAAGGAAAAGCATTGCTAAAGAATATATGCTTTCAAATCCTCCAATAACAATACTTACCATTATTTGAATAAAATAAAAGACACTTACTAATATGAATAAGATTGAATTCTGACGATGCATTAATTCTTTACCATTCATTAACTAAATCTTCCTGTTCTATAGTATAGGTAAGAGTTTGAAAGGTATAAAAGTTACAATCTAATTTTACCTAATCACTATATTATATCCTATAAAATATTACTAAAGTCATGTAAAAAAAAAACATTTTATATTTATATGGTACTTCCAAAACCCTCAAGAGAAGAATTTGCAGGTATATAGTAATACCCTTTAGAAAATGTAATTTAAATACATCATTTGTTTTAATCTGAGTAATCAAGAACAATCTCAACTACAAGAAAGGATGAGTACTTTTACGTTCTTATTTATACTCACCTCACAATATCAAGCATTCTCAATCGATTCCCCTATTTTCTAAATCCTTTACTGTCTTGCTATTTTCAACGGTTTTTTCGTCCTTTAATGTACCGAAAATAATATCGAAAAACGGGTTGGATACGCCAAACCAGAAGTTTTCATTTTTGTAATGGTGAAGGATATGGGTTTTCTTTAACCAGACACCAAATTTTGATTTAGGCTTTAATGGTCGGTGTGCCACATAGTGCTTCCACTCATAAACAAGTAACATGAGAATTAGTCCCAGACTAAACGCTAAGGTCCAGTCTAAATTTTTGGTAATGAAATAAAAAATTAATGATAGGATTATGAAATTCGGGAGGCTGTACCAAATCGGAAGAAATAATAACTTTAAATCATTTGGAAATTTATGATGGTCATAGTGAATGCGCTTTAAAAATTTTAAAAACATCTTATTCTTCGGCGGCTTTAAATGGAAGAAAAAGCGGTGCGTCAGGTATTCAGCAAACATATAGATTACAAGACCAAAGGCAATCCATACAAGGACCATTGCCGAATTAGCCATTACCATTAATACACTTGCAATGCCCAGCAAAAGAATCATCAAAATCATAATATCAAAGTGAAAAAAGAAATCCCGATACAGTCCCTTACTTTTCAATCATTTCACTCACTTTCATTTTAAATTTTCAAGGTATAAATAACGTCATATTCTTCTATACGAGAACAAAGCTGATTACATAAGTCTGTTTGATTAGCAATGAGAAACTGAATACTACGACCACCAGTAAGATAGCGCTTTCATTCGATCATTCCATTTTATGCTCCATTTTACTAAATAATCCTACCGTTTTTATGCTAAATAACTAGGATATCCTTTTGTATAAAAATAAGAACAGCATGAACCATATGCTGTTCTTATTTAACCGTATTTAATTCTATGGATTCAAAAAACACTAGCTTTCCTTAAAATCCTCTCTTTCATATATCCATTTTTCTGCAAACTCTGGAAAATCAATAAATGGATTGCGGTTTCCTTGCAAATCATAGATGGCAAGATTTCGGTGCTTCTCATATAAAGAGACCGGAAATTTCTGATGCCACTCTAGTAAAAGCTCTAAATTCTCTAGACGACTATCAATTATTCCTGAGTAACGTGTCATAAAATAAAGGGTTGCTCTTGCAACAATTCCTTTTCCATATTCAGGTTCAAACTTCCCTTCATCCGCCTTGCCGCAGCCTTCCTCAATCCCTAAAATATGAGCTTCAGGTACATAGTCGGAAAAGTCATGATACGGATAATTTCCACGACGGCTGTTGCAGCCTGGATTACAGGCAAATAAATGATGTAAATCCCCCCTCATTGGCTGACGCTTATCAAACCAAGACTGAGGTACTACATGCTCACAATTTAACTTCACTTCATCAGATAAGGTATTTACTCCTGCATTTTCAAGAATTCGGATATCCTCTTCAATGACAGCAAGTGGATCCATTTCCTTGCCCGAATAGATGCTTTTCAGTTTGCCATTCTCATTCAAATCCACCCATGGATAGACGTAACGGTGAGGTGAGTAGCCTAGCTTATTTTCATGTGTTTTTTCTAGTAAATCATGAATGCTTTTTCTATCAAGTAAAATATCTTTATAGTATGTTTGTTTAATTTCTTCGTCCCTAGCTTCTTCATAATAGACTCGGTTTTCACTGTACTCAAAATAGGTAGCCTTTGCCGTTTCCAGTTCCTGTAGCAGCATTTCCTGAATTTCAATTTTCTGCTCCTGAGTCAATTCTACTACTTTTGGATTTTCATTAACCCGCTCCATCTGTTCTACTACTTCGTATGGAATCAAACTCACTTTACGCTCCATTTTCTTCCCTCCTATAGGATTAAATTGAAGCTAACTCATGATGTTATCAATAGTTTAACAATTCAAAATATTATTTCCTAGTAACTTTTGACGTATTTTAGTCTAGTAAAAAATAGGGAAAGTGTAGATTTCCTGCAAAGCATAAATAGAGGTAGATTGAGTAAAGACTTACCCTGATAGACTATAAGTTATTGACTTAAAAAGTACTAAAAAAAGAGGTCCTGCCTAAAACATATAGACAAGACCTCTTATTTTATTTAAGCATTGTTGAATTTAAAAATTCCCGCGTTCTTTCTTCTTTCGGATGGTTGAAAAATTGATCAGGAGTGCCGCGTTCGATAATTTTCCCATCATGCATGTACACAATCCAGTCGGCTACTTCTTTGGCGAAGCCCATTTCATGTGTTACTACAACCATTGTCATTCCTTCATCAGCTAATGTTTTCATGGTTGTTAAAACTTCCCCCACTAGCTCGGGGTCAAGTGCAGAGGTTGGCTCATCAAAAAGCATAATATCAGGCTCCATAGCAAGTGCTCTAGCAATCGCCACCCGTTGCTTTTGCCCTCCTGATAGTTTACTAGGATAGACATCCGCCTTGTCCTCTAGAGTAACTTTACTTAATAGCTGTTTTGCTTTTGTTATAGCCTCTTCTTTGTCTACACCCTTTACCCTGATAGGAGCTTCAATAATATTTTCTAAAACCGTTTTATGTGGAAATAGGTTGAAATTTTGAAACACCATCCCAACCTTTTCCCTAATCTTATTGAGATCATCGGTACGTGGATTAACTGTATTTCCTTCAATTATAATATCGCCGTTATCCTTTTTTTCCAAGAAGTTTAAACAGCGAAGTAGAGTACTTTTCCCTGAGCCACTCGATCCTATTAAACACACAACATCACTCTCAAAAACAGTCATATCGATATTTTTCAATACATGTAAATCTCCAAATGATTTATTCAATTGATTTATCTTAATCATTTCCTTCATGGCCACTGTCTACGCCTCCTATCTGTCGCTTACCGCTAATCTCAGTTCAACTCGGTTTACTATCAATGTCATCAGCGCTACTAGTAATAAGTAGTATACTGCCACAATTAGTAAATAGGTCATCTCATCAAAATTATTTGACCCTAGGGTTGTTGCCACATTGAACAGCTCATTCATGGAGATAAATGCGGCTAATGAAGAATCCTTTAAGCTTATAATAAATTGATTGCCTAAAGGTGGTAATGCACGGCGGAATGCCTGAGGAAGAATAATTCTTCTCAATGTAAGTGTCTTTGTCATCCCTAAAGAACGTCCAGCTTCAAACTGTCCCTTGTCGACTGACTGAATTGCCCCTCTAAGAATTTCAGAAATATAGGCTCCATTATGTAACGCAAGTGCAATTGAAGCAGCCCAAAAATCTGGGAGAAGAAAAATTCCGCTAATCCCGAAATAGAGAATGAAAATTTGAACAATCAGTGGTGTTCCACGCACCAAATACACATAGATATCTGAAATGAGCTCTAAAATCTTTATTTTGGATATCTTAAGTAAAGCAAATACTAGCCCGATGACGATCCCTAGTATAATAGAGACAACCGTTAGCTCTAACGTTAAAAGCATAGCTTTTAAGAAAACACCTTTTGTTTCATTTAATATTTGAAAAAAATGCGAAAAACTTGGCAAAATACTACTCCCTTTCTTACCATAGCCTTGAATTACTCTGGTTTCTTGGTAATGTCCTCATCAAAATATTTGATGCTAATCCGAGTTAGTGTCCCATTTTCCCGGAGTTGCTCTAACGTTTCGTTTACTCGCTTTAATAGATTTGGATTATCCTGAGGCAGTACAATCGCTTGTTCACTACGATTAATTAACTGCTGCCCCTTTATCTTGAATCCTTCCTTTTCAGCTGTTTTACCTGTAACAAAATCAGTGATTACCGCATCATGGCGTCCGCTACTTAATGCTTTTAAGGCTGTAATATCGCTGTCATAAGTTTTGATTTTATCTGTATACTTGGAAGCTGTATCGGCATAGGTTGATCCTTTTGCTACAGCAACCTCCTTACCCTTCAAATCTTCCACAGTCTTAATGTTGCTATCAGGTCTGGTGAAAATTTTCGGTCCCGAATAATAGTACGGGGTAGAAAAGGAGACATGCTTGCTCCTCTGAGGGTTAATTGTGTGGCTAGCAACAGCTGCATCTGCACGACCTGTTTTTACCCCTTCTACAATCCCTTTGAATTTAATTCGCTTCTGAACTGGTTCAAGGCCCATTTGCTTCGCAATCGCTTCGCCAACCTCAATATCAAAGCCAGACATAGTGAGATCATCATTTATGTAACTAAATGGCTTAAATTCTCCCGAAGCAGCAAATACAAATTGATTTTTATTTATCAGCTCAGATCCATCATCGAGCTTCTCCTTTTCAGCACAGGCAGATAAAAAGAAGACTACGATAATACTAGTAACCAGAAATAACTTTTTCTTTAATAACATGTGCCATCCGTCCTCTTCCGTATATATTTCAATAATGCTACAAGCTAAATCTCTTGCTGCTTATGAAATTTAATACCCCATTTACTCTCGGTAAAACAAAAATCGTCAGGTACCTTTCCTGGTACCTAACGATTTGCAAACATATAAATTATAGAATTAGTCCATTATCCATCTAAGCTTTTTGATTTAAAAAGACGGTGATGCGTATGCTTACGACTCCATTCCTTCAAGTAAGTAGCTAGAGGAATAAGCGAAGTTTTTTCGGTTATTTGCAAGATAGAGCGACAGTTAGGGGGAAATAGGGGAAGTTTTTCCGGTTATTCACAGAAAAACCCCTCATTCTCATGTATTCTGAGCCAATAGCAGGAATTTCTCCTTCTATTTAAGTTATTTTTCACGTTAAATTCAAATTAAGCGGAATTTCTTCGCTTATTTAGTAGATTGGGTTCTTTCTTATCATGACCTCTCGACACCAACAGGAGGCGTGAAATAAAGCCACACTCATATATAATTATTATTTTTCTCCCGCACCTCAGCTATTTTTTCTAGCAGTTGGCCGAATTCTTTCTGTTCACATTCATGTAATCCCCTATCGTTAAAGGGAACACCTACTAACCAGGAAGTTCCCTTTTTTTCGTGAGATGAGAATACACAATAAAACAGACAATCTATATACGCTGTCACACGTTTAAACTTTGGTTCATAATAACCCCTCCATCAAATTCTCCAATATATGTATCTATTACCTCCTTGTTGGAGTAAATCCATCCAGTGTTTAGAACAAAAAACTTATTGTTCCATTTTTTGACACATCATGAAATAAAAATCGTCTAATAAGCAGAGACCTATATAGGAGGATCAAAATAAATGCAAAACGAAAGAGAGATTATTTCCAATTGGTTTTTTCTCTATAGCCAAGATGTTTTCAATTTTTTAGTTTACTATTCAGGAACTCTTGATGTAGAAGATCTCGTTCAAGAAGTGTTTATTAAGGCAGCTAAAGGTATGAGCACCTACCGAAAACATGCGACGCCCAAAACTTGGCTCTTTAGCATTGCCCGTAATCTAGCCATCGACAAAGCAAGAAAGAACAAAACAAAGATCAGTCGGACGAATGTGGCTTTCCATGAGGAGACTTTGGATCAGCACATCGGATTTTCTCCTGAGCAAATTCTGATAGACCATGAGGAGAAACAAGAATTGTACAGTAGGATCAATCAGCAAAAAAAGAAATATCGGGATGTGCTAATTTTAAGGGGCATTCAAGGATTGTCCGTGAGTGAAACAGCACAAATACTTGGATGCAAAGAAACCGCCGTTCGAACCAACTATCATCGTGCAGTCAAGGCATTACAAAATGAATTGAATTGGAGGGAATCTCATGAAGGATAATCTAAAAAATGTCGAGAAGAAATTAAACGAATTTCCGCCATATCACATGAGCCAGTCTACTCAAGCTCTCCTCCATCAACAAGTGATGGACACCCTTGAAGATAATGAAATCCGACAAAAACGAAAAGGAGTATTTCTCATTAAAGCCAAAGTAGGAATTGTTACGGCAGCGGCAGTCATAATTGTTAGTATTCTATCCGTAAGTCTATTAAATGATTATCCAAACTCATCCAGTGGAGAGAATCCTATACCCATTAATCAGGACGTTGACCAAGAAATCGAACAGAGTCCTGGAGAAGAAGAGGACAACAATTTGTATGATCCCGTCCTGCTCGAGCAACAAGCTTCAGAGATTCTTCAGGCGATCGATGACCATGATATGGATGTACTATCCAGTCATGTACACCCAGAGAAAGGTTTACTGCTTTCCCCCTATTTTTCTGTGATGGACGATAAAGTAAGATTTGAAAAAAATGAGGTACCATCACTATTAGAAAATGAGGCAACGTATTTGTGGGGCTATGGAGAAGCGAACACGGAAATACAATTGACGCCAGCGGACTATTTCGACAAGCATCTTCAAGTAAAGCGATTCTTTAAATCGGATGAAGTCTTTGTCGATACACAAAATCAAGAAGTGGACCCTACCAATTATTTAAAAACGGTTTTTCCTGATTCAAAGATCGTTGAATTTTATCATGCTGGTACCGAACAATATAGTGGAATGGATTGGAGAAGTCTCAACCTGGTTTTCGAACAAGATGAAGAAGGTGCGTGGCGTCTAGTGGCAATAGTCAACAATCTCTTTACTCCTTAACCTGCAAATTAGATATCTGCTTTAGTGTTTTTTAACAACAAAAGTAAAACAAGAAACAAGCCATCAGACTAGGGACAGTACTAGTTCGATGGCTTATTTTGTATTTATTCTTATTTATGATACGGTTCACCGTAGCAGGGCTAAATGAGGTTTTTTCCCTTGTCCATTTTAGTTAGCTGGCTGAAGGATCACCCAATCTCTCTTACTCCAATATTTCTTCCGTAAGCAGCTTAAATCCTTTAATCATCGTGTCTTCTTCCACCTCGATCAATAAACAGCGTTTGCCATTGTAATTGACCTGTTTGACATATCTCAAGTCTTAAGGGCTGATCGCAATATTCGCTATTTTTGTGCTGATCTTAATGGACTTGGACGCGTAACTCGGAACGATATGGCTTGCTTTCATTTCATACGTTTTGTCTTCAACCACCTGCTGAAATGCCCTTTCCACTATTTTCAGTAAATCGTTATCCAACTTAAATTGTTTTAGAATCTTCGCTATATCTTTGTTATTCATCTCTAAAATTAACTCCCTGGTTAGTAAGATTCGTGTTTTGGACAAAAAAGAGCATCCAAAGCTACAGTTAGCTTCTGACACTTCTTTATTATAACAATCTTTAAGATGAAGAAGGCCTATCTATTATGGATTACCTTTGTTCTTCTTGGATCGTTATGTACCTCTACGTGTTTTGTATACTTTAAATTAAATTGCTAATAATATGTATGAATAAGGAATTTTTAAGTACGACTAGAAATGTTTTTTCTCAATAAGAGGGGTGCGATGTACATGTTTTGGAAAAAAAAACAAATTGAAAATAAGCTTGTTGCTCAATCAATAACTGAATCAGAATTATCGATAGAAGCTCTGAAAAAAAGCCTCGTTCAAATGGATGATGCAGAATTTGTGGAAATTGACATTTCCGTTATTCGAAAAATTCATCTTGTTTACATACGAACTCTCATTGACCAAGAAAAATTAAATGAAAGCATTATAAAACCTTTAACTAAATGTTCCAAACCGTCTATTCAAGATTGTATTACGAATTCCTCCATTATTCACATTCCTAATTTTATAGAGGCAAAAAAACAGTTGTTTTCAGGTTCCATTTTGTTATTTGATTCTTCGCAAAACCTTTGGTTAGCTGTGCCATTAAAAAATCCTATTGGACGTGCCATTGAAACATCTGAAACAGAAACCATCATGTTCGGAGCAAAAGACAGCTTTAGTGAACAAGTAGAACAAAATATTACGCTTATTCGAAGACGACTCCCCATACATGAACTGAAAGCAGAGAAGTTTACTGTCGGTTCTATGAGTGAGACAAGTGTTGTTTTAATGTACATAGAGGGGCTGACTAATCCAGATTTTGTTTCAACAGTCAAAGAGAAGATTTCTGAAATTAATTTTGATCTCTTCTTTGACTCCTCTCAAGTTGCGGCATTCCTGGAGGATCATCAAAACAGTATTTTTCCTCAGTTTCAGCAAACTGACCGGCCTGATGTAGTTGCTTATTCTCTGGGATTAGGAAAGATCACCCTTCTGGTAGACAATACACCATTTGCTCTTGTTGCACCCATTACTTTTTTCCATTTGTTCCAATCACCCGAGGACTATATTAATCGATGGGTAGTTGCCAGTTTTTTGCGCATCATCCGATATGTCTGTTTTCTTCTGTCAGTCTCATTGATTCCTATCTATGTGGCATTGACAACTCATCACTATCAAATGATTCCTATACAAACACTTCTAGTCTTGGTCGACTCAAGGAGCAAGCTTCCTTTCACTCCTTTTTGGGAAGCATTTATCATGTTAATTTTTATTGAAATCATAAAAGAAGCAAGTTTAAGGATGCCTACAAAAACAAGTCAAACACTTGGGGTTATTGGTGGTATTGTGATTGGCCAAGCGGCTGTTGAGGCTGGATTCGCTAGCAACGTATTAATTGTCATGGTTGGGATCTCGACGATAGCTTCCTTTCTTATCCCCAACTACCTTATGACAAAAGCAAATTCATTAATGCAATTGATGCTTCTTGTTTTTTCTTCTTTACTTGGGATAATTGGGATTGCACTAGGAAGCATTGCTATTTTAGCCCATCTTAATAGCTTGTCTTCAATCAAGCAACCCTATTTTTCACCAGTTTCCCCTTTCTTTAGAAAGGATTGGATAGACTTATTCATTCGAGGGCCATTAACCAAGATGTTGGAGCGTCCAGAGCATCTTAAACCTCTAAAACTGAAGAGATATAAAACTAGGAGATGACTTGATGGGAACTTACCAATTATTTAAAAAGAATGAAACCTATAATGGGCTCTATGCCATGTTGTTGGTAAATCGCCTCCAAATGCTTTACTTTTTTCTGATTATGCCAAATATCTTGATCCATCCATATATGATTTGGGTGCTTATAGCTGTCGGGATATTATCCCAACTAAACCTTTTTCTTTTATCGAAGTGGCTTTTAACCCGTTTATCTAGCAATGGATATAATGGATTTGTCCAAATGTTTGGAAAAAAATTGGTACGATTTCTCTCTTTCATCGGGTTGTTCTTTATTCTGCTTAAACTTTCCGTCATAACCTTAGGATTCAGCCAAATTGTTCAAACATTTATGCTTCCAGCAACAGATACAAATTTTCTTGTCTTTTTTATTTTGTTGTTCTGTTTTTATGTCGCAGGTAAGGGCGTTGAACATACCATTCGTTTTGTGTTGATTTCTTTTTTCTGTACATTTTCGATGATCACATTTTTCGTTTTTTTCTTCTTTCCCCCAATAGCTCAACTCAGTGATTTGTATCCGCTTATTCCAATGGAGTGGAAAGTAGAAAATTGGAAAGCCTTTTTTTTAATTTTGTCTTCCTATTCTGGTCCGGAATTTCTGGTATTTTTGGGACCATGGCTTAAAACAAACAATAAAACCTTTCGCTATTTGTGTTACGGCAACGCTCTCACCGTTGTAGAGTATGTATTCCTATTTATAGCATCCCTATTTTTTTTCGGTTCCAATTATTTAAGTAAAACTCAATATCCAATTATTAATATGTCCCGTTATTTTCAAAACCCAGTGTTAGAACGAATTGATATGATCTTGCTTTCCTTTGAATTATTTAACCTAGTTTTTGCAGTTTCTCTATTTTTACTATTGTTTTATGGAGCATCTAAAATAGCTTTTGGTAAAATGAGCAAGCCAACCAGTGGAAAAGGTTTGTTATCCAATGTTTTCCTTATTTTTATCGGAATGGTTCTTATGAATGAATTATTTTGGAAGTCTGAGGAGAAGCAGACCTTTTTACTTAATCTCCAAATTATAGCTGGAAGCATAAGCTATTTTCTTGTTCCTCTTGTTATTGTTTTAGTAATGAAAAAAGAGGGGGTTAAAAAACATGCGTCTACATAAAAAGATATGTAAAAGATTGATACTCCTTTTTATGACTTTTTGGTTATCTGGCTGTGCCCCTTTTACTGAAAACAAGCTTATTGAAGAAATTTCTCCCGTTACCTTTTTGTCAATTAGTAAGGGGGATAAAGGGAAATTAACAGTCAGTACAATTATGCCTCCTCTAAGTAAAGAAAAGAAGTTTGTTATGTCGCAAGAAGTCAGCTTATTAAAGGAGGGAGTACAGAAGTACAATTTAAACTTCTACCAGGAAATGAAATCCGGACAAATGCGGATGCTGGTAATTAGTGATGAACTTGGAAGAGACGGGATTATGTCCATTATAAATGTATTATTGACTGATCCGGATATTTCTCCGAGAATCTATTTAGTAATCGTAAAAGGAAATTTTGATGAATACTTGGAAAGTCAATTGGACAAAGATGAAAACTTTGATTACTCGTTTTACCGAATGCTGAAGCATTATGAGGAAAAAAACCAAGGAGAATTAACTGTCGTTAATCTTCATGAATTTAAAAATTTGCTCTATACTCCTTATTCAGATCCTTTCTTGCCTGTATTCAAATTAGAAGAGGATGGGGTCAACTATGAAGGTACAGCCTTGTTTAAAGATGACAAGCTAGTTGAAACTATTTCATCTTTAGATGATCGTATCTTCCAGCTGATAAACAACGATCACTACTTAGTTGTTTTACCGATTCAAAAATTTGAAATTGTACTGGGTCATGTTAGATCTAAAGTAATAGTAGATATCGATAGCAGTTATTCTACAATGACCTATACCGTGAATATAGACACTAGGATTGAGGAATACCGGGGAGAGAAGCAATTATTTGACCCAAAGCAGTTAGAAAATATGAAAAAAGATATCGAAACCCATCTTGAAAAACAAACACATGAACTAGTTAAAAAGATGCAAGAATTGAAAGTGGATCCATTACAGCTTGGCATACAAACAAAAAGACCATTCTCAAAACCAATGGAAGAAAAAAAATGGATTGAAATGTTTGAGAAGATGGACATTAAAATAAAATACAATATTAATATTGATCCTTTGACGGATGCAAATTCAAAAAGGCAAAACCTTTAATTTTCCCTATCGAATAACCCATAACGCAAACAAAATGCCCTAGAATCTAAAGATTCTAGGGCATTTTGTTTACAATCTATTGCTTTGCGTAATTTCTGTCATATTATACAATAACACAAGCTAGCGTTGTGGTCGAAAACTTTGGAAATAACCATGATTTCATCACATCCGCCTGGCTTTCCTCCAAAAATGTCTGCGGCTATTCTTTTACCATTTGTTTGCTACCAATAATCGATGAGCCTAATTGTTGCTGGAGAGCATCTAAGTAAATCTGCCTTTTTAGATGAGTAAGATACTCTCAATTGAATCTGGTTGAAAAATCAATTATATAAATAGGTGTTTTTCATATTATACAGCTTAATTTTATTGGTCAATGTTAAACTGTTCCTAAAAATTTTCTATAGATTAGGTAAGTTTAATGCTGTATTAATATTATCGAGATCCAAATTGATTTGTTCGTTCATATCCCAAGCGTGGTACCATCCCTTTTCTACCATATAACTAGAAATTTGTTCATGCATATCAAGAGGTTTTAGCTGCATCTGGAGTAAATCTTCCAATACCTCTGTTGACATACACATTCAATCCCCTATCTCTTTGTCTATCCTCTAAAATTTCTATATAATGTCCAAAGGCATTTTTCTAGTCGGTTGCGGAAATACCTCATCAAGTCTATTTAAATCCTCTTTTGTTAATTCAATTATAGTAGCTTTCGCATTTGCTAGTACATGTTCTTCTTGAACAGCTTTTGGAATAGCTAGACAATCGTTAGAACGGATTGTCCAAGCGAGAGCGATTTGTAAGGGTTGTACAGCGTATTTTTCTGCAATCTCTTTAATGGTTGGATCCGTTAACAATTGTCTTCTTAATGAACCTCCTTGAGCTAGCGGGCTATATGCCATAATAGGCATGTGATGTTCTCGCTGCCATGGTAAGAGATCATAATCTATACCCCTTGAACCAAGATGATATAACACTTGATTAGTCATACAATTTTTTCCGTTAGTGGTGTTCCATAACTCTTTCATATCATCGGTATCAAAATTGGAGACTCCCCACCTTACTATTTTTCCTTCCTTGCGTAGCTTTTCCATTCCTTCAATGGTTTCTGCTAATGGCACACGTCCTCGCCAGTGTAAAAGGTACAAATCAAGATGATCGGTTCCCAGCCTTTTTAGACTGTTTTCACACGCTTTGGCAATCATATCTAATCCTGCATGATGAGGATACACCTTTGATACTAAAAAGACGTCATCTCTACGTCCTTTAATTGCTTCACCGACTAAGCGTTCAGAATCGCCATCACCATACATTTCCGCCGTATCTATAAGTTTCATTCCTAAATCTATTCCGAGTTGTAAAGCTTTGATTTCCCTTTCTCTCATTTGAGGATTTTCTCCCATGTACCAAGTTCCTTGTCCTATTCTTGGTAGAGAAGTTCCATCAGGCAATGTAACTACACGACTTTCAAGGGAATTTTTTATTTTTGTTAATTTATTTTCGTCCTGTACACTCATTAAAAATCAACACTTCCTTTTGTATCTTTTTATGTGCCTAATGAACAAAAAAAGGCGGCAATACTCTTTTGCAGTGTTGCCACCAGTAAATCACTCAATTCTTACCTTATTTCTATTTTAGTTAGAGCTGCTGCTTGGTAGGGTGGTAAGCTTCGGTTCAACATCCATTTAGGCATTATACTAAGTGAGCTCCACCATCAATAAGAACAGCCGTCCCAGTAGTAAAACCATTTTTAGCAAGGTATACATAGGTTTCAGCTATGTCTTCCGGCTTTGCAATCCGTCCAACAGGGAGCTGTTGTGCAATGCCGTTGAACAGTGCTTGCCTCTGATCATCTGACATTCCAGCATAGATTGGAGTATCTACAATTCCAGGTGAAACCACGTTTACCCTAATAGGGGCTAGGTCTACGGAAAGTCCTCGAACCAATCCTTCAATGGCTGAATTGATTGCCGCTAACGTAGTAGCGCCTTGAGGAGGACGAACGCCATATACACCAGAGGTTAAGGTGATTGAGCTCTCATTGCTTAAATATGGAAGTGCTGAACGGACAGTAATATATTGCCCCCAGAACTTACTATCAAACGCCTCTTTAGCACTTGCCACAGGCAGTTCGCTAAAGTGCCCCATTGCGCCTTCACCTGCTGTTACCACAAGGTGGTCAAATTTTCCAACCTTACTGAAAAATTCTGCTACTTTTTCTTCGCTTCGAAAATCGATTTCAATTGCTTCTACACTGCCACGAAGAACTTGTTTTGCTTCATTTAATTTGGAAACAGAACGGCTGGCAATGATCACTTGAGCAGATTGATCTAGAAACGCTTTAGCAGTTGCTAAACCAATACCAGAAGTACCCCCTAAAACAACTACTCGTTTACCATTTAGTGACATAATAAAACCCTTCCTTCTTAAAACCCTTTTTGTATTGATCATTCATTGTGAAATTTATTTCTAAAACGATACTATTCAGTACCTATTATTCAGCTAATAATTTTAAGGATTCACGATTAAAGGCAGGAATGTCATCCGGAAAACGGCTTGTTACAATATTATTGCTTACCACAACTTCTTCATCTTTGTAGTTAGCACCTGCATTTTTGAGATCGTTCCTTATTGATTTGAAACCTGTTATGTCGACGCCTTTTAATAGGTCTGTATCAATTAATACTTGTGGGCCATGACAAATCGCAAAAACAGGTTTACCTTCTTGTATAAATACTTTTGCGAATTCACCAAAACGGTCATCTTCACGTAATAAATCAGGAGAGAAGCCGCCAGGGATTAGTAAAGCATCAAAGTCTTGAGGATTAACTTCCCCAATTCCTTTATCTATTTTTACTGTTTCACCTTTTTTACCAGTAATATCTTTTCCAGCCTGTATGTCGATTGTGATCACTTGATGACCAGCATCTTTAAATGCTTGTGCTGGTTCTGTGAATTCTACATCTTCAAATAAGTCTGTTATTAGTGTAGCGATTTTTTTGCTCATAATGATAAGCCCCCTTAAATTTGGAAAAGCATCGTTGGTATTATTCTCATTTAACACAATAAATATAAGTAATCTACCGTGTTTAGTATATGTTACTGCTAGATCTATGGGAGTATAAAAACAATTAGTATCGCTCTGTCACTTGTTTAATGATGATGATGTATTTTGGAAGATTTCGTGATGTCAAATCCTGCTTGCGGCACATAGAAATACTTGATCAGATCTCCTTTTAATTAAGGAATCCTGTAAACAACCTCATAACCTGATCTCACGGTTTCACCCATATTCAATGCCTTAGAAAAATCATCAAGAAGGTTTCCTTGCTGATGTCCTCTTTTTACCTTTCGCTTTTTATAATTTCTGCCAGAAGCTCGTATGAATGCAGGCGAGCTTTGTGGTCGTAAACTTGGGCAATGGCCATGATTTCATCAGCCTGGCTCTCCTTCAAAAATGTATGAAGCTTGTCCTTTATCGTCTGCTGGCTGCCAACAATCGATGTGCCTAATTGCTGCTCGAGAGCCTTTAATTGGTAGCTGCTGGCCACTTCGGATATGTCATCTACCGGTGGTTGAAGCTGTGTAAGGTTGCCGCTCATCAGATTCAAAAATTGCTGCTGCAGGGTTGTGAAAAGGAGTTTTGCCTCTTTATCCGTTTCTGCTGCAATGATATTCAATGCCACCATCGCATACGGCTTATCGAGAACATTCGAAGGCTTAAACGCCTTACGATAGATCTGTAGAGCACCCAGAGTGTTAAGTGGCGAGAAATGGGAGGCAAACGCGAATGGCAAACCCAGTTCTCCGGCCAGCTGCGCACTGAAGCCGCTTGAACCCAGCAGCCAGATTGGAATATTCAAACCTTCACCCGGAATCGCTTTTATAGGGTTTCCTTGGGCCAAGGATGGATCAAAGTAACCGCGGAGTTCCGCTAATTGCTCAGGAAAGTCATCTCCGGTACTTCCCAAGTCGCGTCTCAATGCACGAGCGGTCCCCTGATCTGTACCGGGTGCCCGCCCCAGACCAAGGTCAATTCGCCCAGGATATAAGGATTCAAGAGTGCCAAACTGCTCAGCGATGACGAGTGGAGCGTGATTCGGCAGCATGATTCCTCCTGAACCAACCCGGATTTTTAATGTACCGGCTGCCACATGGGACATCACCACAGAAGTGGCGGAACTGGCGATAAACGGCATATTGTGGTGTTCAGCGAGCCAAAAACGGTTGTAGTCAAGTTTTTCAGCATGCTGTGCGAGTTCTAATGTATGGCGGAAAGAATCAGCAGGAGTACTTCCGGCTGTTATCGGTGAAAGATCCAGCACCGAGAATGGAATTTCGTTTAGTTTAATTGCATGTTTAGACATAAGTTCATCTTCTTCCCTTATCTAATTTTATTAAAAGCTAATCTCATACTGGAATTTCATGAGTCGGAAAGTAAGGCCGCACAAACTCTCCAAGCTCCTGTATGACTTCCTCGGGAGGGCGCTTTGAAAAATACAATACAAATGCCAGGTGATTGACACCAATGGATTGAAATTGATATAAAATTTCTAATAACTGTTTGCGCCCTACACGAAATCCTAAAGGAATCGGAATAGGAAACGCATCGGGATTTTCCGATAAATCGATAAATAAAGTCTGAGTGAAAGGTTTAAACACTCCTGGGGCGTGAATTTCCGACAACTCGCGATACTCGTTAATCAATTGAGTTTGTTGTGGGATAATCCTCGGGTATTGGATCCAACCGTCCCCATTCTGGGCGATCCATTCAATCGATTGATTGCTGAATCCTGTCACCATGGTCGGAATCGAAGAAAAAGGCTTGGGGATCATTCTCATATCCGTTCCATCGATGACGCCTAAATCGCTGTTGATTGTCGGACTGTCCTCCTTTAATAGCCGTTCAAGGAATGCATAATTCTTTTTAAACAGCCCTCCGCTTTCGAGCTTGGATATTCCCAAAGCTGTGAAATCTTTATCCCGGTCTCCTGAAGCCACTCCCATGATCAGCCGTTCGGGAAACAACCGGTCAATAGATGATGCTTCCTTTGCAACTCTGACAGGATGGCGCAGAGGGAGGGCCACACTAGCCGTCCCAAGTGCAATATCCTTTGTATGGGCCGCAAGATAGGTCAAATAAATCCATACATCAAACATTTGACCATTATCATCAATATTCAAATTCTGAATCGTAACGTCCCGAAGCCACAATGCCGCGAAACCATGGTCTTCAATTTTGCGGGCAAGCGACAGCTGATTTTCCATAATCGGATATTTGGACATCCTTGCCGTCGGAATCGCGAAACCAAGCGTCATTTTATCCTTTTGATACAACCTGTTATATGCTCGATGCTGTAATAAACTCACTTCAATTCTCCTTAAATTTTTGTACCAATGTATTTTTCGAACTTTTTAATCGTCTCCTCATTACGGCGATAATACGTCCATTGTCCGATTCGCTTTATTTCAACAAGTCCGCTTTGCAGCAGAATCGATAAATACTGTGAAGTAGTGGATTGCGAAATCCCCGCCTTGCTTCGGATATCCCCTACGCAAACCCCGCCTTCAAATCCTTCATCAGCAATAATATGGGCTTGCGGTGAAAAATGACTGTGGGGATTTTTTAACATTTGAAGAATGCTCACCCTCGTCTGGTTCGACAATGCCTTAAAAATTTCAACGGCTTGTTCATCATTTAAGCTTTCCAATTCCTGCTTCAATGTCATTTGCCTCTTTCTATATCGATTATCACTATATCCCAATGGAAGCTGCATAGATGATTTGAAAGCATCATGCCAAATCGATAATTTACGATATTACCATATTAGCCATCTGATCCTTCCAAATCAAATGATTTGTTTCGAAGGAGATACGGCGAAAAGCTCCCATCTTAAAAAAGACCACTAAAAAATCTACAAATAACAGGTTTGTTCGACGGTTCCGCCACTCCATCTTTGAACTTATTCCATTTTTTTTAGCTTATACACTACTCTATTTGATACAAGGTCTGCAATATTGTTCCTGTATTCCTGATAATGAGCAGACTGAATATGGTATTCCAGCGCTTCCTCATCCTTTCAAACTTCATATAAAACGAAAGTTTGGTCTTCAGATTGGTGCAAGTCATACTTTATACAACCTGCCTCTTCCCTTGATGCCGCTTGTACATTTTTGAGTTCTGATAATAGTTGCCCCTGCAGGCCTTCTTTTGGTTTTAATACAGCAGTCATTATAATATGCTCCATTTTTATCCCTCTTAATAATGAGTGGTTTGCCTTTCTTTTATAAAGTTTTTAAGGTGGCAGTGGAGTTTATGTTCTTCCCAGCATCGTGTAAAAAATATACCCTTTTAAATCTCTTATCCGCTTCAATTATGTAAACTTTTAACTGTTTACTCTTAACTTTTTTAGTATGACCAAAAAGTTGAGGCTTGTTTTCAATTGAATTTGATTGATATTCAACTAAAAGACGAACTAGTAAAACTATATAAATATCGTAACACGGTTCATGTTGAATCTGAGTTAATTTTTGGTGTATTTTTCTTACATTTGGATAGCCAAAAGACTACGGAATTAATTCCGTAGGCTTTCGTTTATATGAAAATTCAGCGAAGAGACTGTAGAATTAGCTTAATGCTTTTACTAAAGCTTCTCCAAATTCTTTAGCGCCATCTGGACCATCACCAGTGATAATATCATCATGAGCAACAACATGTTTTTCAACATATGTTACTTTATTCGCTTTTAATTGGTCTTTTTGTATATCTACTGGATAGCAAGTTGCTTCTCTTCCAGTAAGTAAACCCGTTTTAGCTACAGTAACCGCACCTGCACAAATTCCTGTTACAAGAACTTTATTAGTATACGCTTGTTTCAAGTAGTCTTGTAATTCTTGATTTTCCCATAAATGATCGTTAGTACCAGATCCACCAATAACAGATACAACATCATAGTCAGAAGCAGAAACGTCTGAGAAAATGACCTCAGCGGTTGCTTTACCTTCATAATCCCCTATGATTTCACCTGTTTTTGTACTTGCAATTGTCACTTCAATTCCGTTGCTTTCCAATTCCGCTTTTGGTTGAAATAATTCGTCTTCATTGAATCGTTCTGGTGGTATAATTAAAAGTGCTTTTTTACTCATTAGTAGTTCCTCCTCATTAATGTAAAAGATTTGCCGGTAAGACGACCATTTCATTCTACTGCTTGTTTTCTTCACTGTGAAGAATGCACTTTTTTGTAAGGAGGTTACCGACAGGTTACAATTGATATAAATAAGGAGGTAAGAATTTATGCCAGGTACATTTAGAGATGAAGTTAAAGAAAAGATCATAAATGGTGATTATAATTGTGAAAAAGAACTTACCTTATCAATTATAAGTGGTAAATGGAAAATTGTTATTTTATGGCATTTAGGGGTAGAAGGACCACATCGATTCAGTGATCTCCAAAGGCTTTTTCCAAAAATATCTCATAAAATATTAACGAATCAATTAAGAGAACTGATGGAAGATGGAATAGTTCATCGTGAGGTTTATCCAGAAGTTCCACCGAAAGTGGAATATTCCATGACTGAATTGGGGATGACTTTACTTCCTATCGTTGAAATGATGTATGAATGGGGAAAAAATCGGATAGCAGAAATCATAAA
The DNA here is from genome assembly GCF_044795995.1 of Ureibacillus chungkukjangi. NCBI lineage: Bacteria > Bacillati > Bacillota > Bacilli > Caryophanales > Caryophanaceae > Ureibacillus > Ureibacillus chungkukjangi. Next base: position 3,908,344 of record NZ_CP085009.1, read on the forward strand.
AGAAATGGATATTTCGGAATTAAGCATAAGCTTACATTTACAATGTTGCTTTACAAAACCTATTAGAAAAGAAGCACCTTCACTTAACTGTAAGGAAGGTGCTTCTTATGCTTAATTGCGCAGTATTCAGATCATTTATGCTGTGGATTGGTTCAACTGAACGGGGATTGTGTTTTCTTTTATTTAAAATAAATTATACATAAAAGAACTATAGGAAAAAGTTTCTATTCCACTAATGATGAATCAAGGGTCTTATTAAAAAATAACTAAATCATTTCCAAAACTGTATAATCCAAAAGGCTGGCTAAAAGAAATTTCTTTTTTTAGTCAGCCTTTTTGCTTTACTAGCCTGTCAACATCCTTTCAAAGTGCTAGTCAATTTAAAAACTTGATTAGATAAATTAACTGTTTTTCAATATTTAGATTCTTATATTCCCTCAAAAACCTCATTTACTTATGGTACGGTTCTCCGTCTCGGTTCTTGTGGTAAAACAATTTCTGAAAAAATTGTACTGTCTTCTGAATTCCAGAAGACAATACGTTTTAGTGATTTTCTGTCCAAATTTACTTCGATACTTTTTATTAGTGAACGAATGAGTAATTTCTTTGAAGGCATATCTGCTTGATCAAATACTTGATCAAAGGCTTTTAATAATTCACTCACTTTTTCAGCAGAAATAGTCTCTTTCTGCACAGCATTCTTTCTTTCAAACTCAACAACTTGCTCTTCTAAAGTTTCAATATCAAGTTCAATATTCTTTGTTTGTCTACCATATGATTTAGGAGTAATATCCCCCTTTCGATAATCAAGGTCCAGTTTGTTTAACTCCTTTTCTAATTCTACTATTCGCTTTTTATTCTCCTCATATTGAAGGACTATCTCTTCATTTTCTTCAATATAGTTTTGATTCACTTCTTCTACAAGTTCATCTACAATAGTTCTTTTCGCCACTAATTCTTTAATAATTTCTAGAATTGATTTTTCAATCCAATCCTTATTAATTACATTTGGGCGGCAAACCTCTATCCCCTTAGTATGGTAACTTTGGCATATATAATAATAATAATAGCCGTCTTTTCTCTTTTTAACTTTGCTCATAACTGTTCCACTTCCGCATTCAGGACATTTTAAAATGCCTGAAAGCAAGAAATCAGTTTTTATATTCTTTTCATTGACGGCTGCTTCTCGATTCACAGTAGCAATTTGCTGAACCAACTCCCATGTATCCATATCTATGATTGGCTCATGAATACCTTTTTCTACATGATAATCTGCATCTTTCCCCTTTCTTCGAAGTGCAGCCCAGTTTCTATATCTACCCCAACGGACATTACCAATATAGGTTTCATTTTCCAATATTGTTTTAACAGCATTAATACCAAAGGAACTATTCTTCTTAGTTCTGTAGCCTCGACTATTTAAATCACGAGCAATTGCTTTATAACCTTTCCCTTGCGCCCTTAACTCAAATATTCTTTTAACTATTAAACTTTCTTCTTCGTTTACCACTAATTTTTTATCAATAACGTTATAACCTAATAAGGCTCCTCCGTTCCATTGACCCAACTTTGATTTTTTCTCCATACCTGCTGATACCCGTTCAATGATTAATGATCTCTCATATTCTGCAAAAGTCCCTAAAAGAGAAATGAACATATAGCCATTTGATGTACTACTATCAATGTCACATGTTGAGACTAATAATTTCATACCTCTATGCTTTAATTCTTCATCAATCAGACGAAGTACATCACTATTTTTGCGTGAAATACGGTCCACTTTCCAAACAATAATCGCATCAAACTTCTCATTTCGCATATCAATAAAGAGGCGTTGAATGTCTGATCTATTAAAATCTTTACCAGAATCTGAATCTGTGTAATAATCGTATACTTCATATCCTTTTTGTGCAGCGTAGGCTGTTAGATCCTCCTTTTGTCCTTCTAACGAGAATCCAACTCTTTTTTGTTCTTCTGTACTCACACGGGTGTAGATTGCTGCTTTTAGATTTCCTTTTGTCATTACATTACAACCTCCTTTTTCATTATTTTTTTGAATTGAAATAAGTCTTTTCTACAAGATACTTGATATTCAGCAAAAGCCCCTAAAAGGGAAATGAACATGTAGCCATTTGCCGTACTACTATCAATATCACATGTTGAAACTAATAATTTCACACCTCTAGGTCTTAATTCCTCGTCAACCAAACGAATTACATCACTATTATTATGCGAAATACGGTCTACTTTCCAAACAATAATGGCATCAAACCTTTCATTTCGCATGTCAATAAAGAGGCGTTGAATGCCCGGTCCACTAAAATCTTTACCAGAATCTATATCTGAATAATAATCGTATACTTCATATCCTTTTTGTGCAGCGAAGGCTGTTAGCGCCTCCTTTTGTGCTTCTAACAAGGATTCAACCTTTTTTTGTTCTTCTGTACTTACACGAGTGTAAATTGCTACTTTAGGATTTTCTTTTGTCATTACATTACAGCCTCCTTGTCATTATTCTTTTGGATATGGAAATAAATCATTTCTGCTAACACATCTAAAAATTCTTCCCTTTTTAGATCTTCCTTTGTTTTTACTTCAAAAATGTTGCTTTTCTTTAATGGTTTTTTTAATGATGTCATAACTATATCCTCCCTAATTTGGAAGGGATATGTTTTGATGTAGTGTTTTGATGGCACCCTTATGTATTTAAATTAAATTGGAATTCCTTAATTCCTTGTCTACATAATAAGGTGATTTGGAAAATTTGTAAAGACCAAACGCATTTTATTTTTAATAAAAGAGACTAAACAGGAAATACTTAAGTAATATATACCTTTTTGAGTAATAACTAATATTTCTTAATCTATTCTCCCTATATAATGAAAAAAGGTTTTCTTTAAACAATACCTGTTCAAAGAAAACCTTTTTTCACTTTTTGATTTTACTTGTAATATGCTTCATTTAATCGCACAAAGGCATATTTTCTGTCTTCCCATAACCAATCAATAATTGTGTCTTTGGAAATATAACTAATCTCTCTATCACGGGTGTTGCCATTTGTCCAATAGTGAATATATTCCTCACCATCATATTCAAGAAAGTGGTAAAACCCATTATAAAGTTTTATTGTTACCCACTCCCCATAAACACTTATCCCGTTAGACATTGGTGAACTAAAACTTGTCTCATACCCGTAATTTTCAAACATCTCAGCAATGAATTCATTAACCTCTTGCTTTGATTTAAATACTAATTTTTTGTACATAAAATCACTCCCGTTATTTTGGGATGTGTTTTGATGTGGTATTTTGATGGCACCCATATATTTTTAATAAATTAGAATAATCTAATTCATAACTTTATAATAACCAAATATAATACTTTTGTAAAGACTAAGTGTATTTTTTGTTTTACAAAACGGACTAAACGGGATAAAATATATAATAATAAAGGGGGCTTATGTGTGAATGAAGATAGAATAATGATTGGAGATCGCTTAAAACATTTAATAAATGAAAATGGTATGGATATTGATAAGGATACCCTACTAACAGAATTTGGTTTTGCAAAATCTAGTATGCAAAAATATTTAACTAATGTAAGACGACCTTCACTCGAGCATCTTGTTAACTTGGCAAGAATTTTCAATACCTCCGTTGATTACATTGTTGGATATACTGACTATGTTCTAGATACATGGGATTATGATTTTTTAAAAGAATTTGGCGAATTTTCAAAAGAGAAGATTAATGATTATTTTATCAAACGCGGTAATTACACCTTACCTTCATCCGATACACATTATACACTGCTTTTTTATATAGTGTTCAATTCATTAAGTAACGGACGAACATTAGAGGATTTTATAGGTGAAGAAAAGGAGAAGTTTATTTTTACTGTTGATACATTAGTTAAAACCTGCATGAATATTATAGACATGCCGAATAGCCCACATTTTAGCATAGCAGAAGCGGAATTATTGCATGAGAACATTCAACTTTATAATGATGGGGATTACCGCTTCACAGATGAACAAATCATAAGCAACTTAGAGGAGAATACGGAATTAGAGCATTCGGAAAAAATTGCATTATTAAAGTCTTACCTACAACAAAATATTGCTACAACACAAAGAGCAATCAATTTGCTAAACGAACTAGAAAATGAATAATAAAAAGGCAATATAGCACTGTTTGAAGCAGCACTATGTTGCCTTTATTTATTGATTTAACCAAATTGACTCTAACGCTTGTAGTTGATCTTCCTCGGTTGGCACTGAATATCTAAACAGCATCTCTGCGCTTGAATGCCCACTTAAAGACTGTACGATACTCGAATCAGTACCGTTGCGAATTAAATGGGTAATAAACGTATGACGTAACGCATGAACATTAACCCCTTTTTTCTCAAAGATATGCTGAACGCTGCGGACACTTATTCTTTTTCCTCTGTTAGAAATAAACAAAGCCTCTATGTTATCATTACGTTCACATAAGTATTTGTTAACGGCTCTACGTGCTTCTTTATTTAACGGAATATGTCTTGTTTTATTTCCCTTCCCATTTCGAACAAATAACTCACCTTTACGTTCACTAATCTCAATGTCCCTTTTATCTAAAGAAACCAATTCAGAAAGACGTATGCCTGTATTTAGCAATAATTGAGTAATTGCCATATCTCGTGAATTATTTTCCCTATCAATTTCCCGGATAAGGCGATTAACTTCTACCCTGCTAAGAGATTTTGGAGACAATTTAGTATATTCTATTGGTTTAATAACCGCAATTTCTTCAATTGCACGCTCATTATCTGACCAACAACTGAATTTTTTTATGGCACTCCAATGCTTATTAATAGTGGATGGGTTTTTTCTTCGACTTACAAGATAATCGATATACTGCTGCACATCACTTCTTGAATAGTTTTCTAAACTTGCCCCAGCACCGTCTAACCATTCCGAAAATAATTTTAGTGAATTGGCGTAAGTTTGGATTGTTGTTTTGGATTTGCCTAAAAGCCCTTCTTCTAAAAATTGATTCAGCATAATAAAATTACCTCCTCATTCATTACTTAAAATATTAAGCAAAACTACTAAACACTTGACTTCTTCACTACGGGCTTAATATTAATAAACATTACGGTTTGTTTTGTTTTTTCAATCGTAAAGTAATCAATGATAGATATACGATATATGCCGTCATTTCCAAGATAATCATTGGTATTATCCATTCTCATTAACGACAATCTATTTAATCTAAAAACACGTATATTTATTGGATTACACTCTTGTGTTAGAAAAACAATAATTGTGCTATCAATATCATAGATACCGCTTCCTTCGCTTTCTAATGTAATATCCAGTTCTAAACTTCCGTCTTCAAGTTGTTTCACTTCACCACGATATAAACCTTCTTCATCAAGTTTCAGCATACAATCAACTCCTAGTAAGTTTATTTCTACTGAAAACTTAACGCGCATCTGAATCATCTTCAAGTTAACTTGACTAATTTTTTGTATATTAGAAACTTATAAAAGACCTAAACTCAGAATCCCTTTTAAAATCCTCGCTCCGTATACACTGATTTGCTACAACCCACGAAATCCCTAAGTCTTTACAAGACTGGTATAACATATAGAACTCTGTCATATCCCTAAAATCACTAATACAATGAACTATCACTCGTTCAATTTGCTCAATTCCAAAATCAGTCAGCACTAAATCCAATAAATCCATATGAACAATATGAGCAATTTCCATATCGTAATCCTTCTTCGCAGCATATTTAGTTAACTGATACTTTTTCAATGTGTTATTATCGCCCCACACAAGCCCCAGATAGATCTTTGAGTTTTGCATTTCAGATTTCTCCATAAGCATTCCTCCATATTTCTCAGTCTTTTAATAAAAGTTTAACGCGGACCGAATCGATTTAACAAATATTGCAATCTACTGTCATTATGAAAAGTCAGTAATACACTTACACAATTCTTAAGAATTTGAACTTAAATAATTCTACGCAATTTTTTTCTATCGTTATTTACAAAATATCGGTGTTTTTTCCGCCAATATGGATTTTGAAATGGCATAGTATACAAATTCTACGAAGTCTTTCTACGCAACTTATAAAATTAAGAAGTTTATATGAGAATAAAAAACAAACGGGCAATTTAATGTTTGCACGAACATTAGATCACCCGTTTGTTGTTACTTTATAAATTTAAAAGTAAAAAGTAATTATTGATTGATGTAACGTGGCTACGACTAATGCCACTAGCATGCTTAATGGCACAAGCAGCACCAAGGGAGCATTATTAACTTTTGAGCCGGCTTTTTTTCTTTTGTCCCCCTTTTTATAATTATGGAAATCAGTTAGAAAACCTTTAAATGGTCTTTTTCTTCGATTCGCTATTTTAACCGATTTTCAGTCGTTTGAGTCGATTTTAATTGCAAAATTAAAAAAAGAAGAAGTTATTCTTATCCTTTCTCTTTTATTCATTTTTTTCATATACTTTCATTTTCTTCTGCTCTCTATAGGGATTTTTTTCAGGACTTTTTTCAGGACTTTAAAAGAATTCCTGAAAAAAAAGATTTCCTCACTTGTTAATGGTAAACCGATTCATAACATTTCATCGTATTTAATAACCAATCACGCACATTATGAATAAGTATTAACCGTTCATAATCATTCATATTTAACCATATCTGGTCATAACCGTTATTAACGAATCTTACTTAATCCTTTCAACCCCAAATAAGACTTGTTTTGATGACATCACCAAAAATGTGTTTCTTATTGCGAAGAATCTCCATCATCCATAGTTGAACTTACTACTTTACCGTTTAATTATGAACTTCTAACACTATAACTTTCTTATAAAGTTTCTTTTTTTATCAGCAAAACTGTATTTAAAAAAGAAGAAGAGAAGATTAAATTGCAATTGGTTTGTAACCTTCTCCTTTTCTTCTTTTTAACCGAATGCCTTTCATTGCTCTTACTCCATTTAATCAAATATTTGGAACAATGTTTTGTTGTTATGTATTGGTTTGATCCGGTTTATCTGTGTTCAATTACTTCCTTATAAGATTCGTCTACATGATTAGTACCTTTAGTTTTTATTAATTCCCACCCCATTAACTCTAAGGCATTTGCTTTACCTTCTGAGACGGTCTTTTTGAATAGAAACTTTCCATGTTCAAATTTCCTGAGTACGTAATATTGCTGAATATTGTATTGCTCTGCCCCTAAGAAATCTACATAACCATGATGTATTATGTTGTATTTAGAACCATAGAGTTGTTTCACATGAACTAATTTTCCGTTCACCTCGTTTCCATAATATTTCAAGTCCTCTGCACCTCCATTCCTATATTTTTGCTTAATAAGCAAGGATTATTTTTAGTAAATATCCTTGTGAAACATTTATATTGTTCTGTCTCTTACAAACTTCTTAATTTTTTTGTCCCTATAAAAGCAGCGGAATTCACTGCTTTTATAGGATTGTACATATACACTATAGAAAGGTAGTTCAGAACGAACTGAACACAATTTATCATTTAAACATTAAATTGTTTGTTCCTGCAAAAAAGGAGAAAAAAAGTGGGAAGGTTGTCTAAAAGCCTAATATAAAGAAGGTTACTTACATTTAATCAATGCGTTTGTCTCATTTCCCTCTGCACCAAATCGCTGCTCTATACGAATTTGAAACTCATATAACATTTCGTCTAAATCAGAGAGTACGAATCGATTCTCTCTACCATCGAATAGTTGGTCTACTAAAGGAAGGAGAAGTTCTGCTCGGATTTCTGTAAGAATTTCTTCAAACTGTTCTTTGCACACCAGAATCACCTCCTAGAGATACAATTAAGTAACTAAAGTAACTTTCCTTTAAAAATAAATAAGATCATTTAAAATAATTCTATTTTTCATTGAACCATAAAGTACTTTTACTGAAAATTTTTTATGCTGCGAACACTTCGCATAAATTATCCAAACATTCTACTCTTCCACTTTATGAAAGAAGGAATTTCTATTTTATGAACATGGATTAGAATAAGGTGGTTAATTTTAAAGGCAAGGTGGTACTTTCTCATAGAAATCGGAAGTTTTCAGTACCTTCTAAGTTAAAAATGACACTTTTAAAACCCACAAGCGACTCAGAACCTTGATACAATGGGGTTTCTAACTCTTCCTTTAAAAAAGAGGCCACTTTTTTCTTCAAACATCTTCTTTACTTCAAAATGTTTTCTTATTCTTTAAATTCCATTTCAACCAAAAAAATTGGCATTAAAACTCTATAAACCTTGATATATCAACGTTTTTAGCAAAAAGGAGAACCAATTTTGAGTTGTAAGTGCCATTTTCCATTGCCTGTTAGCCTATGTTTACAAAAAACAAACCACATCTTTTATTAGTACCCCCACATTTTTTTTAAATATCTAAACAAATCTCAACAAATATCTTAATTGTCTCTTCCATAGATAGAAAAAGTGAACTACACTAACAATTAGTTCAGTAATCATATATTTCCTTACAGAAGAGAAATGGTATGTCTGACTGAACAACTAATATAACCTGATAGATAGTTTGGTTAAAGTAGGTATGTATAGTTCGGCAAGGTTGACCAACGTCTGTCAGACTAGTTCGTACACAGAGGAGTATCATAGCATTACTACATAATATTAGTCTCTCCTGTATCACATAAGGAGGCTGAATTAGATGGACAAGAAAGATATTATTGAAAAAAATTTAAGATTAGTTTTAGAAGAAAGAGGTTATTACGACGTAGGAAAGAACACATTTGAAATATTACTTTCTTATGCTACTGGAGCAATTACTGACGAGGTTTTCATTAATAGCGTAGGTAAGGAAATTGAAGAAACTGATTTAGAATACATTAGTTACTTATATTTCCCAGAGCGTAAAAAGCCCGCTACGTTGGAGGTAAATCAGGCTAATCTTGATGAAAAGATTAAGCAAAATCTAAAGGTAAAAGAGCAGTTCATGCTTGAAACTTTAAAAAAGCAACATAATATAGATGAACAAATTGCCCTAAATATTGCGAAGTTTTTCAAAAAAGACGGAACGCCTAAGTTTGTTGAAACTGAATATATTTACAATAGAAAAGGCAAAGTTAGTGAAGTAAATAAAACTCTTAATAACAACCTATTCTCTAAATACTTAGCAGAAAAATACCCATTGTTAGACGTTTCGAAAATTCATTATTTCTACGATAATGGTGTCTACAAAGAAAAACTTTATAATGAAATTAGAATAATTATCCGTGAGGAACTTGAAACTTTAGGAGATACCTTTGTTAATACAAAGGTAATAAACGATTTGCAGACACTTTGGTTGTTAAACCGTAAAGTTGCAACATCACCAGATGATTTGAACGCTCAACCTGTTCTAATAAACTTTAAAAACGGTATTTTAAATGTGGCCACTTTAGAATTAATGCCACATAGTCCTGAGATAAAAACAACAGTACAGATTAATGCAAATTATAACCCTAATGCTGAACCTGTTTATTTCAAAGATTTCTTTGATTTTACATTCCCAAAAGAAAGTCTTCAAAGATTAGTTTGGCAGATTTTAGGTTACAGTCTTAGTTCTTACCATAACAATAAAAAACGTTTTATCATTTTCCACGGTGATAAGGATAGAGGAAAATCTTTATTCTTAAACGTTACTTTAAATGCCCTGTTACCAAAAAGTGCAAGAACTCATCGTGATCTACATAGTTTTACAACGGATCGCTTTGCTACGGCTGACTTATATGGTAAGACGGTTAACATAAATGGCGAGTTAAGCGCTGATACTATTAAAAATACTGATGTGTTAAAAATCTTAACAGGTGAAGATGGCATAAATGCTCAGAGAAAAAATGGACAGCCTTTTGAATTTGTACCGACTGCCAAATACTTATTTGCAGCAAACACTTTACCAACCATTAGCGATCAAGATACTACCTCGGCATTTTATGAACGTGTAATTATCATTCCTTTCACTCAAAAGGTTATTTATAAAGACCGTTCTCTCGGTAGTAATATAATTAAACACGATTTAGACTACATTGCTACCCAAGCCATTCTTGCATTAAATTACTTAATTAATAATAATTTTGAGTTTGATATTCCTTCTGAAATACAAGACATTATTCATACATATGAGGAAGAAAATAACTCTGTATTGAACTTCGTAAACACTGTATGTGAAGTCGATCCTACAGCATTTATGCTGGTTAGCGACTTTATGAAAATATATAAACAATATTGCGAAGTTGAACTTGAACAAGATCCAAAAATCCAAAAACAAGTTAAGAAAATCCTTCAAATGCAATTTGGTGTAAACGTTAATTACCGTTATAAATCAATCAGAGGCTATATGAAGGGAATTAAAATCAATATAGAAGAATTAAACAAATTCCAACTTACACAAAACCAAAGAAATAACTTGTAAAATAACTAACAAAAGAAGAGTTCGAGGTCCTACCTCCTGCTCTTTTTTTGTTTCCTCCCGTTCTTCTTTAATAAAATAGAAAAAGCCTTAGATGTTTTCCGCCACCTAAAGCCTTCATGTATTATTACATCACTCAGAAAGAAGAGTTCGCTGACAATAGAAACCAAAACTACTAACCAAACAGTCCTAAACTATATAGAGCCAGTATTGCACTGTATTCCAACTATTAAGCCCCTTAAATCCCCTATTCGTCAATAGAGCGATTTAGTTGAGCCAACTATAAGGCGAACCTTTCAGTCTGTGTAGGCTGCCTATCTTCATATACTGAAGATATTTATATATTATCACGTGAAATAATTAATGTACGCTATTTTCTCCTAAAATGGATATTTTTTATAAGTTATTTGATAATTGTATTAAGCCTTATCTTGTTATTCGCTTTTATCAATCGAGAAGTTTATTTAAATACCAAACAGAAATAAAAATGTTCCTGCTTTTTCTAGAAACGCCCCTTGCTTTTATACTATATTTAATCGAACGTTCGGCATTGTTTTTCACTTTCTTCTTCCGAAATATGTTCCTCAATTTTTACATTCGTCACATGTAACCCTGTTAGGTTGGAATCACTTACAGAAAAAGTAAGTCTATTAAAATCGCCACCGTGGTGTCCTGAATAGTTTAATGCACTAGCAAAAACGATATGTCTTCGAGGGTCCCCATCAATGGGTTCAATTTTGATCTTTGGACACATAAAATATTCAGCATAAGATGGATCTAATTCATTTAAATAACGTGTATATAATGCTTCTTCAAGTAACTCTTCTTTCGTAAGTCCGTCCACTTCTTTTCTCCACCCTACTAAGAGCCAATCATAAAGAGATTGTGACTTTATTTGTATTTTTTTGCTTTTATCCGAAACGATCAATTCCCCATCTTTAGCCGTGCAGGTTCTGTGCATATTATCAATATTACATGTATAGGCTGGTTCAATGGTAATCACATCATCACTTGCCATCTTCAATGTCATTTTATTGGATGGTTTTTTTAAAGATACCTCCATTGTTTCATCTACTAGGCTAGAGTTATTCAACCAATATGTTACTTTTCTGAGTACACGTTCTTGAAATCCATCGTTGATACTGAATATCTGTTGTTGTCCTGAATCATTTTCTATTTTAATGCTTCCAATCTCTTCATGCTTTAATGAGTGCGCCAATAATTGTTCCAAAAAGGGAATCTGTTGATTCGTATTAGTCTTTGCTTCGGTCATTTGGCTGGAAGACATAATTAAAAATCCAATGAGGAGTAGAATTACAAAGTTATATTTCCTCATAATAGTGCCTTTCCTACAACTAAGAATTCTGAAAATTCATCTCTTACATAACAAATTGTATAATCGTATAAATTGCTTATTCCCAAAACAACCAAATGGGTAACCTCCCTCTTTTAGTAAACTCTAATTTTAGTTTTGGAAATTTCATTTACCATTATTCCTGTTATACTAAACTGCACCATTAGTTGAAGAAGAAATTTTTTCTTAGTTTTAAAAAAGGGTAGGAAAAATACCATTATTAGAATAGATGGGCAACTATCAAATAGTTACAACTAACCAAATGCAATTACATGGTTTGGTTTGGTTTAATTAAAATAATTTTAGTCCTCGAATGGCTTATTAAATGACCTTGGTAATCACTCCATCATCCTTGATAATATTTGATCACTTGAATTATTTCGACCTAATCTAGGTAAACCAGACATTTTTAATCTTTATTGTCTTTTTATTGAGTGTTCATATATAGTTGGACCTTCCCATGCTTTATCTAAACAGCCTTTAATGAACTTTTGAGTATCTTCATCTAGTTCTTCAAAATCTAAACTTCTTTCAACCCAAGACGTTACATGCACCCTAAAACTATCAGTTATTTTTCTACCTCAAGATAATAATCTTTCAGTTGCAAAAGCCACTGCGTATATATAAATATCTTCAGGAACACCATTAACGGTTAACTTATAGTATTCGCTTCAAAAAATCTCTTTCTATCGCCAATTCAGTTTTTTGTTTTACCATCTTTTGTGATACCGTACACTCATCCCCATAATATTCTAAGTATACTGTACTTCCATTCTTATATTTTTAATAATAAGCAAGGATTTTTTAGTGAATATCCTTGCCTAATATTTATCTGTACCTTACAAACTTCTTAATATTTCCATCCCTATAAAAGCAGCGTAATTCACTGCTTTTATAGGATTGTACAAATATACACTATAGAAAGGTAGTTCAGAAAGAACTGAACACAATTTATCATTTAAACATTAAATTGTTTGTTCCTGCAAAAAAGGAGAAAAAGTACGAAAATGGTCTAACCCTATCAGTTCAGCGGTACAAACAGACAAATTAGCATTCAAATCTGCAAAGTATTTACAAGTAAAGTTATCACTCAAATTGACACAAAAAAGGACTTAGATCATTAAGTGAACTAAGTCCTTTTTTGTATTTCTGTATTCCAATATTCAACTAAAGCCTTCGTTAGTTCAATTTATGTAGACACTAATTATCTACTAAAAGTTACATATTCAACAAAACTGCATCTTTAGTTAAAAAGCAACTGCTCTTATTGAACAATCGCCTCAGTTACTTTAAGTACATTTCTTCACAATTTTACCTTTTTGAATTAAGCACTTTATCCTAAGAATCCCTTCCTATTTGATTTTAAAAAACCACCCTATGAATTGTTAATTAAATAAAGGGTAAAATACGAAAAAGAACGGAGGTAAGATAAATGAAACGGTTTCTAACAATAATTATTTCATTTGGTTTATTAGTTATCCTAGCAATTCCGGTTTCAGCACAAAAATTTGATTATCCAAGTAACAAAGAAAAAACATTTATAAACGAAGACGAGTTTTATCAACAATTGAAAAAAGATGAATATAAAGAATTTGATAATGCTTCTTATAGTATAAGGCGAAAAATATCTTATAAAGAAGTACCTGATGCAGTTATGACCTTTGAAAAGAAGACAGGAAGGGATATGTGTCAACCAAAACAAGAACTTTCTCTTGCTATACATCCAGAACGACAAGTATATTTCCTCGCTTCTTTTGTTCAGACCAAAAATGAAGAGTATTGGAAACATACAATTATTGATGCAGAAACCAAACGACAACTTGAAGGCGGAAACTCATATCACCTTTATGATAATCCTTATAAATAATTCTTAAAACCATCAATAATATATTGGTGGTTTTACTAATGAATTACCCTACACCTATAGTGAAAAAGCGTTCCTGCTTATTTCAGAAATGCCCTCGTTAGTTCAACAAGGTTTTAGTATTTTTTCAAGTACAATAGGACCAGTTTTCTTTGTCGTTGTATTGATTGTGCGAACTTCGATACGAGTAGGTCGCATTATAGGAGAAACTTCATCCAAATTCCCAGCCCAAGTAGTTTCTCCGTATTTAGTTAAAGGGGACAACGAGAAAATCCAACTTATTTCCTTCGGAATATATGCTAATACTTCATAACCATCATAATCCCCAAAACTAGATGGTTTTGGTAAATGAAGTGCATGAACACTAAGACTCGTCCGCTCATCATTAAACTTTCTTTCAATATTATAAATCAGTGCTACTCCTCTGGCATTTTTAGGTGCGTTTTTTGTTGGTTCAAGTATTGCTGAACAAGGCGGCAACTCTTCAATTTTATTTTCAGAGTATGTTTGTGAAGGAAGAATTACTAAAACGAAGATAAGGCTAAAAAGCATTTTTTTCATTTTTGATTCTCCTTAAATTTGTTAAGTGTCATTATCCCCCAAAACTCCATATTTATTGTATTTCAATCGTTCCTTGTTATACTATCCTGTCCTGTTAGTATAATAGGTTCAACAAAAAAGGACATTAATCCTTCTTGGATTAATGCCTCCGTAAGTTTAACAACATTTTATTCAGAGGGTTTAAATTCAATTGATTCTGCTTGATACATTCTATCTTTGTATTTATAGATAATTTGAATATCACCTATATAGCCTCCTGCTGGAGAGATTTGTCCTCCGATTATTGCAATAAGTTTATTGTCTTTTATTTCAAAGTTGATAATATTTCCAAAGTATATATCACCAAATAGATGTTTTGGTTTAATACCCAAAGGCTTAATATCAATTGTATATTTCTTGTCACCAATACTAACACTTGCTTGGTTTGGTGTTAACTCGGTCTTTACACTTTTTAATAATATCGCTATTGGATTTTCAACAAGCACCTCAACAGGTACGTCAATCTGCATCTTATCGAATCTTTGCTGTTGTATTTGAAAAACATGAACTTCCCTTTCTAAAACTCCAGTACCTGTACTTTTAGTCAAAATTATGATTAGTTCTTTTTTTCCATCTCTATTGATATCCTCATAGATAATCTCAGGAAACCAAGTAGGGTTTGTAGTGTTCATCCAATAAGGTTTTGAAAGGATATTACCTTGAAAATCAATTTTAAAATCTATATATAATCCATTCATCATTTTTGCATAAATGGTAACGCCCACTTTATCAGACTTAGCAATTTCTTCATATTCATTTATCGTTGCGTTTACTTTGGTTAAAACAGCAAAAAGAGAAATAGTAATAATTAAAATAAGAACTTTTTTCATAAGAAAACACCTCATTTAAGTGTTCTCAATAGTTAACTGTTTATTCAATTAAACTGCCCCCATAGTTTAATATCTTCAACAAAAAGGACAGTAACTCTTCTTGGATCATCAACGCGCCTCATTAGTTCAATAATTTTCCAATTCATTCTTTAAGTCTTTTGAGAGAATTGATATCTCAACTAATGCCGAATCTTGATGAGTAGGAAAAATAGAAGGTTTAATTCCATCATTATTCATATCTTCAAGCCACTCCTCAATAAATTCATCCAAATCAATTGAAGTCGCTTTATAAACATCCCACTCATTAATCGCACAGTAATCTGCAAATTCTTTTTTAGGGAAAAAGGGAATCAACATGTTTCCATCATCATCTTTTGAAGTTGCCCATCCCTCGTTATATAAACCCCAAACTTCTTCAAAGTCCACAACCTTCTTAATGAAATATTCATATCTAATTTTAGGTGATTGTTTAATAACTGATTCAAATTCTTTTGGATTCATTTATTCTACATCCTCGAATATTTTTCATTGCTGTTTAATCTAAACTGCCTTCTTTTGCATTCGCTCCTGTTCAAGAGAATATGAATATAAATATCTTCACAGAAGGAAAGAGTCACCTTAATTTCACACTATAATACCTTATTGCTTTTGGAATTCCCTTTATTTCAAAAACACCTTTATAGATTAGGCTTCTTACCCTATATTCTATAAAAGCATCACCTAATTGATTGTACTGTCCATATATTTCCCCAATTAACCTTGCTGATTTCATAAAATCTTTTTCACCTTGCATAGCATGTAATTTTCGCGCAGTATTCACAATATAATCATCAAAGTGACCTTCAGTGACATTGTTGATTTTGTGATTTTCCCAAATCCTCACCAAACCTTTTGATTCTGATAATTCGATCCATTCTCTTTCAAATCGTGTTCTATCCTCATCAGTTAATGGTGCTGATAGATTTGCTTGATATATTTTTTTTAATTGTTCACCATTTACTTCGCCCGTATGGATATCTAAACACCCAAATTCAGGTGTGTTAAATAATTCCTGAAAAGCAAGTGTAGTATTGATCACGAAAACGTCATTCTTTTTTTCTTTTAGCAAGTATACAAGATAGCGTAATCCAGTTTGTTCATTTGAATTTTCAGCAGTCCATATAACAATGGGGACCTCTCCGTTTAAACGCTCTATTTCTGCAAGTGTTTTTGAAAATCTATTTTCGTACACTTCTTCAAAATAGTCATCGGAATAATTGAGATGGTCCTTCAACCATTCATGTCTGTTTTTACGACCAACCTCTTGATGAAGTTCCCAAATGGGACCAACAGCAAAGAAATCAGGAAATCCGATTATTTTATTTTCATGCCCTAATCCCACTCTTAATGAACCCGCAGGAGATTCTCCACACACAATATGAACTGTTGAATAATCTCTTTCAACATGATTTTCGTTTTGTGCAACGTCGATAATTCTATCGTATATAGAATTTAATTGTTCTAAAATTTCCTCTGGTGAATTCTTTGATTCCTGCATCATTTTTATTCGAAACATCATGCTTAATAAAAGGTTCTTTGCGTCGCTCTCGCTTAAATCTTTTATTGATTTATGTATCTCTTCTATCACCAAAATTCACCTCGTTATTTATTCCATTTAGTTTCTTTAAATTTCTCGCTTGGAAATTAGAACTTCCTTATCTTACTCATCCTCATTGTACACATTAAAATTGTCGCTAATATCCATTATTAACTGTTCATAAAAAGATTGACCCCATAGGTATCTATCCTTGTCCCTTAATGAAAACTCTTCAGGCGCGGCAGTTGAAACAGCCTTTATATATTCCGTGTATTCTTCCCATAATCCATCAGAAAACTTTCTATCCGTTAAACTATGATAACGAAATCCTTGTTCTTGAAGGACATTACACACTCTAACATCATAAACAGTAAAAGAATCAGGAAATAATACAGTTAAAATAGCACTGGCCATCGGTAACCTAAATCCGCAATTTGCCATTAAATATTTTAATCTTTGCTTAGAATCGGTCAATAAATTAACTTCAGCCGTAATCGATTTAACAGCCTCCTGTAAACTAGGATATCCCATTTCTAATAGCCGTTTCGCAACTTTCGATTTAGAACGATTTGATTTCCATATGACAATCAAGAAGAAATCAGGGGCACTTAAGTATCCTTGTTCTTTAAACCTATTATGTACAGTATTAAACAGGTAGTTTTCAGTATCATAAACTTCTCTATAATCCAGTTCTAAAGCAGTTATCTTCATGGCTTCTGATTTATTCATTGTGATCACCTATAGTTTCGTATTGTCAGTAAGTATACTTCTTTTAAAAAAGAAAACAGATACCATGTAAAATAGTGGGTATCTGTTTTCTTGTTGTCTTTCTTTATGCATCCATTGGCCAACCCTTAAACTGTTCTTCAGCCTGTTCCATAAACTTATTAGTCAAAAATTGAAGTTGTTGCCCAGTTACTTTCTCTTTCATTAATACCATTTTAACAGCAAGTTTCACTTTGGCATATACGTCTTGTCGGTGTGGGCTAGTCCAATCAACATCTAGTCTCTTTTTTAACTCATTAACAACTTTGTGTATTAAGTTCGCTAGGAACTCATTTGAAAATGCACCTTCTTCCAAAGAGGTAATTGCCTTGTAAAATTCAATCTCTTCTTCAGACAAGCCTAAGTCCTGTCTTTTGCGCATTTCTTCTTCCATTTCTTTACGCATCTTTATCATCATGCGAACGACATCTGCTGCTTGAATAACACGATTGTGGTATTCAGTTAATGTTTTTTCTAGTAACTCTTGCATTGTTTTTGTTTGTGGACTTCCTTGTTTAAAGGTTACTTTGATTTTGTCCTCAAGAAGTTTTTTAAGTAATTTTAACCGTAGATCTTCATGTTCTGTCTTTGTTAAATCGGCTAAAAATTGCTCATCAAGAATACTAATATCCTGCCGTTCTATTCCTGCCACTTTAAAAATATCTACTGTTTCTTTTGCTAATAAATTTTGATCTAATAACGCTGACAATTGCTCTTCTAATGTCTTATTCCCACCTGCAGTACCGCCGGGAGGTCGTAAATGCTTGCGTAATTGAGCCTTTAACATCAAATATAGAGTTACCTCGTCAGCAATAACCATTACTTCTGGCTGATTTTTAACAAGTTGATAGGATTTCTCTAATTTCGTTGCATATTGTATATAATCCTCTGTATCGCTGCTTAATAGCACATTTACTAAATCAGCGATAAAATCTTCTCTATCTATTTGAGGTTTATGTCTCCAACCGTCTATCTCTAAATTTGAAGGGATATAGTTTCTAACAGACTCTAAGTTTTCATTAAAAATTCTAATGGCCTCAGCAACATCATATGCAGGATTACCCGTTCCCCCGCCCTTTGTATATTTGTGAGTTGCCTCTTTTAGAGAAGTAGCAATCCCTATATAATCGACAACCATTCCACCTTCTTTACCGGGGAAAACTCTGTTAACCCTAGCAATCGCTTGCATTAGATTATGCCCTTTCATAGGCTTATCAACATACAGGTATGAGAGCGGCTGTGCGTCCATACCTGTTAGCCACATATCCACAACTATTACAAATTTAAGTGGGTCTTCAGGGTCCTTTAATTTAGCCTTAACATCTTCTTGTTCTTTCTTAGACTTAATATGTGAATACTGGCTTCCTTCTTGAATTTCTCTCCACTCGCGCGGATCTTTTGAAACATCCCCGGTCATAATAACTTCCATTTTGGGACAGCCTTCTACCTCTTTCAGACAATCATATAAATCGGCAGCAATTTGGCGGCTCATACAAACGATCATTGCTTTTTGAAAAGGATTGGCCATTGAGTTAAAATGTGATACGATGTCGTTTGCAAGGCGTTTGAGCCGTTTTGGAGTTCCCACAACTTTTTCTAAAGCGGCCCATTTTCTTTTATAACCTTCTGTTTCGTCACCTTCACCATTATCTACAAAGATATCCTCAAATTGTTCATCAATATCTTCTGCTGTTAGATCAAGCGGTATAAGTCGGCTTTCATAATAGATTGGTAATGTTGCTTTATCAGCAACAGCCTGTGCCATGTCATAACGATGTATGGTGTGTCCAAATATCTCTTCTGTATTGTTTCCTACAAAATCTACTGGTGTTCCTGTAAAACCGATATGAGAGGCGTTTGGAAGTGCAAAACGCAATTGAGCAGCATAACCACCTTCAAATCCTGACTGCGTACGATGTGCCTCATCAGCAATTACTACAATGTTCCTCCGTTCTGAAAGTACGGGGTGTTTTGTTTCTTCGCCTTTTAAGCGAAATTTTTCAATTGTAGAAAATACTACCGGGGTTGCTTCACCTCTAAGAATCGTTCTTAATTTTTCTGTGCTACTTGCTCGTTCAACCTTTCCAATTAATGACTCACCCTCAACGAAAGTATCATATAATTGTTCGTCTAAATCATTTCTGTCCACTTGAATCACTATAGAAGGATTATTCAATTCAGAATGCCTACTTAAAATACCTGCAAAGAAAAGCATACTCAATGATTTCCCCGAACCAGTCGTATGATACATAACGCCAATTTTACGATCTCCATCTGGCTTTGTTGCACGAACAGTTTCCCTAACTGCAAAATTAACCCCGAAAAATTGGTGGTATTTTGCCCCTATTTTCTTCGTTTTATCTCCTGCTTTAAGGAAGACTATAAAGTTCTGAATATAATTGAGGAGGCGGTCTTTAGGAAACAATCCCTCAACTAATGTTCGCATTGTATTGGCCCGATTGTTATCTACATTTCTTCCATCAATGGATTTCCAAGAAGCAAAGAAGTCATAATCAGCAAATGGCATCCCATGTTTTGTCTCAACATTGTCAGATACTACTGTGAAAGCATTATAATTAAAAAGTTGTGAAATATCATAGGTGTAATTTTGAATTTGTGTATAAGCATCTTTCACAGTTGCTTGTTCACTATTTGGATTCTTTAATTCAAATACAATGAGTGGAAGCCCATTAACATATAAAACTATATCCGGTCTTCTAGACATTCTTCCTTCAATTGAAAGTTGATTAACAACAAGAAAATCATTGTTTTCTGGAGTATTCCAATCGATTGGAAAAACGTGAGGAGTAAAAGTCTCACCGTTCAATTCAAAATTGAATTCTACTCCCTTAACTAACATTTGATGAAATGCTTGATTTCTCTGTATTAAATTAACTCCATCAGGCGATGTAAATATACTTATCAGTCGCCTTATTTCTTGCTCTGGTATAGTAGGGTAAGTCTTCTTTAAGAAGGCTTCAAGCCTATTAAATAATACTACCTCTTGCAATTGTTCTCGTTCGCCACGCTGAAACAATTCTTGTGCATGAAGATATTCATAACCAATTCTTTTTAATCTCTCTATCGTAGTTTCTTCGAATGCTGATTCACCTAGAGGTCTGGACATTATTAAGCACCTCCAACATATATAATGGCATTTATTATTTAAGTTCTTCTAATTGTTTTTCAACCTCTAATAAATCTAATTCTCCTGATAGTAAACGAGGAAGGAGATATTCCTTTATCTCAGTTAAATATTGAATTTCAATTAGATTACCCTCAATTTGATCGAAAATATTTTTGCATTTCTCAGTAAATTCCTCAATTCCAACTGCCTCTAATATTAATAACTTTTTAAAATTTGTTTTGCTTACCTCTTTAAATGTACTCCCATTAGAAATAGACAAGATTAAGTCCATGTTTGTCTTTAACCAATAATATAATTGATATATAGAATACTTATCATTTGGAATTAAAGTAATAAATCCTTGGTTTGTACAAGATTCTTCCCTATTAATAGAAATTTCACCAATAGTTGCACGGCTTGTCATCATCACACTATAGGGGGGAAATAATTTAGTTGAACTTTTCTCAAGACCAAGTTGCGTAATCTTTTTCGCAGATTTAGTAATAAAGAGTGATTTTTGAGATGTTAAGTCTGTGGGTGAGAACCAATTAATTGTCCCATTTTCCCAATATTCCTCAACGCTTGTTTTGGGTGTTCCACCTCCTAAAACTTTAACAGCCTTACCAATCTCTACTTCTTTCCAACTTTCAGGAATCAATCCTAACTCTGTATTAATAAATTTTTGATTAGTAAAAGGTTCAAACTTAATAAAATAATGTTTATATAGTTCATATCCCATTTCTTCTAAAGTTTGATTCATTAATAGAGCCAATTCAATTTTTCTATTGACGGCTCCAATGATAGATACAATCTTTTCCTGTATATCAATTGGAGGAAGGGGTATTTTGTACTCTCTAAACGCTTTTAAAATAACCCTTGGAATTGCTGAACCTGAGACTAATGACTCCTTCATATTTCTAATATTTTCTTTTTCAGATAAGAATAATGCAAGGTAGTCAGGAAGAACTTTTGATTTATCTGGTCTAAGTATTGCAACCGAGGATAGTAACACAATTGGTTGAAATTCACGCTGAACTAATACTGTTTCCAAACAACTATTACCATCTTTTGCGATTAGAACATCGTTTATTTCTGGCTGACACCCTTGTTTAATTAAGTTTTCATAATCGGTTGCTCCAATATTTCTACAAGTTGATAGATTGAATCCAAATTGTGTCATGTCCTTTACAGATGCCATTAAGTATCCTGAATCCTGTACAGTTGGAGGGCTATTGTGTGCCCCATCGGTTATCTTTAAACAAATATCTTCTAACCTTTCCATTGACCATTTACTCATTGGATTATCTCCTCTAAGTCCTTCTTGATTTTCTCTTGCAGTTTATTAGATTCATGAAATTGCTCTAACAATTTTTGTGTTAATTCAAACATTTTTTCTTCAAATGGTACTTCTTCTTGTTCAATAATTTCCGTACCAACATATATTCCCGGATTTAGTTTATAATCTGCTTGTTTTACGTCATCAATTTTTACTACTTTACATAATCCCGGTATATCTTCATAAGGACTTTCCCCTTCATTTTTAAAGTTATGATAAATTTTGGAAATACTATTAATTTCTACTTGAGATAGCGCTTTTTGCTTACGGCTAACTAGAGCACCCATTTTTCGAGCATCGATAAAGAGTATTTCATCTTTGCGAGATCTAAAACCTTTTCCACCTATCCTATTTTTGCTTAAGAAAAAAAGGCAGCAGGGTATTCCTGTTGTAAAGAATAACTTATCAGGAAGTTGAACTATACAATCGACAATACCTTCATCAATTAACTTTTGTTTTACATCCTTTTCTTCTTTCTGATTAGTGGTCATTGCCCCATTTGCCATAACAAATCCTGCCGTACCATTATCGTTTAAATGAAATAGAAAGTGCTGCATCCACATATAGTTGGCATTACTATTAGTTACTGGACCAATTAATCTAGGGTCATTCTTTGCAATTCTATCTGCACCCCAATCTTTCTGGTTAAATGGGGGATTTGCAATTACATAATCCGCCTTTAATTCTGGAAACTGGTCGTTTAATAAAGAATCCCCCAATTGGATATCAGCATTTATCCCATGAAGTAAAACATTCATTTTTCCAAGACGTACTGTTGTTGTTACATTTTCTTGCCCATAAAAGGAAAGTGCTTTCTTACGTGGTGAATATTCCTCACTTTGAATGAACATACCACCACTACCACATGCAGGGTCAAATACTTTACCACTAATAGGTTCAAGCATTGCAACTAACAGATTTACTATACTTGATGGCGTGAAGAATTCTCCTCCTCTATTTCCCTCTGAAGAGGCAAATGAGCCGATAAAATATTCATAAGTTCTCCCTAATACATCCACACTCTCATTGGCTCTAGCACTAAATACATCACGGGAGAAAACTTCAATTAGTCCTGCGATATTTTCAGCAGGAAGATTTGAACCTTGAAAAATTCTTGGTAACATTCCTTCTAGTTCAGGGTTCTCTTCTTCAATTCGTTTCATTGCATTATCTAGTATTTCTTTTATATTTGGTTGTTTAGCATTTGACATTATAAAAGACCATTGTGCCTCTTCTGGCACTACAAACACATTCTCAGCCTTATACTGGTCATGGTCATCAATTATTACCATTTGTGTTTCTGTATCCTCTGTAAACCAATCGCTCTTTGGATCTTTTACCATTATTTCTAATTGCATACGGCGTTGTTCATATTTATTCGATAAATACCTGAGAAATATCAAAGGTAATACATAATGTTTATAATCAGCAGGTGCAACACTACCCCGCATTTTATTTGCTGCTTCAAATAAGTCTTTCTGGAACTCTATATCTGCTTTTACAGTCAATTTTGAAACCTCCGACCTAAACTTCTTTATATTTCCATATACCTACTATTTTATCATACCTTTAATCCAACTCTCTGCAAAATAGAAATTCCAATATTTCGTAGTATTTTAATGACAAACAAAAAGAACAGAATAACTTTTCTGTCCTTTCAGAGGCTAAAAAATATATTTTATAGTTCTTCATACCCGTGTTTATCAAATAAAAGATTAAGTTTTTTAATTAAATACTCTTTTGCAAATTCAGTTATTTGGATATGTGATTTTTGATGATGTCTTTTCTTTATATTTTCAATTTTTATATTTGGTTGATTAACTGTAGCGGGGTAGACCTTATGGTTTAATTCCCTATATAACTCATTCAAAGAAATTCCGTACATAATACTGTCATTTAAAAACTTTCCGTTAGTATATTCTATATAATACGGAAATCTATTATTCCATTTAAGATACTTACTATCAGTATCATTAATTTTGTTGCTTTCGATAAAACCTTTGGCTTCTGCATAGCCAATAATAATAGGGACTTCAATTCCATCCTTATCTTTACTTACAACGGTTAAGAAAATAGTGTCACCAGCCTTGATGCCAGTAGGTTTCCTTGGGAAAAATGTTCGGTTAACATATTCATTAATTCTTCTTTTTCTTTTAAGATAAACTTCATCATTACGGATTCTCGCTTGACTTGTTCCCTCAAACTTAAGCCATATCCCTGTTTTTCCACTATTAACTGTAATATCACTGATAGCATCTTCTAAGATATCAGTTTCATCCCCATTTGGCGGTGTTGGCTGCGGAACATCATTTAATACCGCTCCCCACTTAGCAATATTGAATTCATTCAAACCCTTCTTACCTTTAAGATTTTTAATACTTTCATTAACATAGTGTCTTTCTCTTAAAATTCTTTCAAGTGAAATTTTCCAATCTCCATCTGATTTCAGTTTACCAAGTAGGCCGTCAAAATAATCTTGGCATTGCTTGGTGAAGTCGCTTTCGTTTTCCATATATAGACCAAACTCATGATTTTTATAGAACCCACTAAAAGTAAAATTTGCTGACCCCATAATCACTGACTGATCATCAAAAATATATAATTTTGTATGTAAATTCTGTAATGCATAAAGTTCAGCACCTGCTCTTACAAGATGTTCTAATCCTTCAATACTACTTGCACCTCTTATAAATTCCTCCCTGTTGAAGCGGGTAATTATGCAGCACTTAATATTGTCTTGACTTTCTATCCACTCAGCCAAGCCAAAGGCGGTTTTAAGCCCTATGAATGGTGAAATAATATTGATTTGTTTCTCAGTTGAATCGAGTAAACTATAAAACTTTTCCCCAAAGTCTTTGCTAATAAGATTGATTGACACGGTAGTCACCCCCGAATGGTTTCACTAGAACTTGCTACTTCTATTATATTCAATTTGGTGTAATTTTCCTAATTAGATAAAAGGTTGGTATACCATTTGGAAAGGGTTTAAACCGTCATAGATACATTGGATATATAAAAACACTGAGATATGATCCAAACACATTCTAGGTGAATTTAAGGGTTATTTCCCCCTTATAGGACGATAAACCTTCGAAAAAACTATTATAACTGTATCCATTTTAAATCTGTAATTTTATACCCTATTTACCATTTATATTAATTAAACAAAAAAGAAGAATGATAGCACTACTATCTATTCTCCCTTTAGTCAATATTTGCTAATCAAATGTTATAATCTCTTCTGTTCTTAAATTAATTGCCCAGTCATACGCATTGTTATTGTAGTTATATACTATTATTTCAGGGTGATAATGCTCCACTATTCTACCTAAACTAAAACTTAATGAAACAGGTGTAGTAGCAAATAAATGAACCTTATTAACACCGTTCTCTTTTAATTTTGATAGTAATTCTAAAAACCTATTTTGATATAATTCAATTTGAGCATAATTAGTAATAGTCCAGCGGTTAGGATTTTCTAAACCCAATGAAATCACTTGCGAGGTTCCAGATACATTTTTTATCCCCTCATCCATTATTGAAAACGATTGTTCTATTTTTAATGCAACCTCATTGTCATACCTAATTTGTGAATTATAATTACTAACTAATTTCATGTCAGTGTTATACTTTCTTTTCAGTTCATAAAATCCTTTTCCAAGGCACTCAGAGTCCTCTCCTTGATATTCGTAGAGAATTGCGTCGTCCGTGCTCTTAAAGTGATATCCGTCTAAAAAAGCAAGTGGTACATGGGGAAACCCTAGATATATTAGCGAGTTAGAGTTTTTACTACGCTTTATTGCTGTTTTCATTTTGGACTTTTTCTTTTTTAGTATTTTCTGAAGTTCTGTATCATTAATGCTTCCATCTACTTTAAATTTTTTTAGAAAATTATGTGTTATATATAAACATCCCTTTTCCTGATACTCTCTCTTTACACTAGTAAAATTTGCCTCTTTCTTTGTAAACGTGGCTAACATAATGAATTCTCTTTTCATAAAGCACAAAACATGATTAATAACCCAGTTATATGCGATTTGTAGCCAGCCCCATTTTTTGTACAGAATAATACTAGAAAAAATTAATATAAGTAGCATTATTATCGAAGTGATAGGGTCATTTTGTATAAGTGTAAATAACTCTTTAATTGAATTTATTACTTTCATTGTATGCTCCTTCATATACTAATTCTATATCTCCATTTTCACGGCTACCGATCCAAACCCTATAAATGCTTATACCACCAATAATAAACACCAAATAATCAGAAAATGTTTTCGATTTTCTTAATAATCTTCTCCAATTTCTAATATCCTGCAGTGAATAGTGAGGGTCCATTTCAGGATGAGTATGCCATTCACCCAGATACATTACAGTATTGTTGCTTTCCTTCCACTTCTTTTGTAATAAAGCGTTATGACTCTTTTCCCTTCGAATAAACCTATACCTTGATTGGTAGTCCTCCTTTTGAGGAAAAGTGTAGTCCCTAATGACAAAATCATTACTGTCAGTTAGTATTGAGCCTATTAACATCCCTCCTGATTCTTTATCAGTAGGACTATCTTGACGCATATTTTGAATTACTTTAATGACTTGCTCTTCAATCTCGATTACAATATTTCCCCATTCAATACTGATCATGTTAATAAGCCACGTCCTTTAAGTTAGAACAGACCTTACAACTTCTATTAATATATTCATAGTCATCCTGATTTAAAATATCCTTTGGCTGATTATACCGGTCAGAAGTTAGAAACCCACTCTCTTCAAATACTTTTGACGATCCCTTCCATGAAACGAGAGGATTTCCTTTAATATCATTATCTAATAATCTTAAAACTAACCTCGAAGCAAGCAATGCTGTTTCCATAGAATCAATACTTCCATATGGTGTAAAAGAACCAGCACACCCATTCATATTTTTGATAAATGGTACGTCACTCTTACCAGCAAAAGATGAATACAACCTTAATTCACTATCTATTAAGCATTCATAACAGCCTTTTTCTCCGTTATTAACTACAAGTGCATGTCCACCTATTCCATACGCTTCGACCCAAGTGAAAATTGCTGGAGTTGATGACTCTAAAATAAGTTTATTTAGACTTCTTTCTATATTTGGATCGCCTATTGCTACTAATATCAAATCAAAATCATTTAGTTCTATTTCTCCATTTTCAATTGTATCTAGTACTTCATTTTCAATTGCTTGAATTTGTACATTAGGGTATCTATTTTCAAATTCTTCTTTTAACAGTTTAACTTTTGGTTTACGCTCAATGGATTTATTCATACCGAGAAAATGTCGATATGAGTTTTCGATTTCCATCTTATCATCGTCTATCAAGGTAAAATGCTTTATTCCAGAGCGTGCTAACATAAATAATAAATCACTACCCACAGATCCACAGCCTACTAATAAGACGTTAAGAGGCTTCTTTATCCCACCGCCTCTTTCTATTAATGTGGTGTCATCATTTCTAAAAACAAACAAAGGTGTCACAACAAAATCATCAACAATACTGTCATCTATAAGCGGAATTACTTTTTTTGAAAGAGAATGATTTACCCTTTCGTACCATAATCCAATAATTGCTTGGTCACCCGTCAATAATGGAATTCTTAGTAAATAAAAGTATCTTTTTTTATTCATTGAAAACTTTGCTATCTTTAATAATGTATCGTCAGATATATGATCTCTAATAATATTTGTTATTTCTCCATTACTCCAAAATCTGTCAAACTGAGGAACCTTACCCTTATACGTATAATCTAATGGAATATAATATGCCTTATCCAGATTGTAGGAATTGATGTTCGCATTTAATAACTTACTTAATAATGATCTAGACTCCACATCGTCAGTTAAAAAGGCAAATGGTTTCCCCCCCATTGCCAAAACAGAAATTTCCTTTGGTTCATCTTCAGGAGTGTAAACTGAAAAAACAGGCTCTGTCTTTTCTAAGGTTCCAAAATAATAACTAAATTCCCTATGGTATTCCATTTGCGGCGAGTTTGAAATTAATACCCGTTCAACTCTATCAAAAACAAAATCAAGTATTCTTTCGGGAATATCACTCCAAATAACTCCCTCTTTATCCAAAAAGCAAACTAGTCCACTACTCATAACGTGTGGGATGTCAGGTATATTGTGATACTTTTCATTGATATGAACAACTGGTAATTGTGCTGGAAACAATGGACTAAAAGTTATCGTTAATGGTATTTGATAACCATTTCTCAATTCAAAAAGAAGTTCATAATTATATGATTCAACTTCTGTTACCTTGTCCAGATATTCTTTTTCTTGTAGTAATTCTTGAAAGTCAATGTTCATTATTAATCCCCTTTAGCAGAGTTGGAAGAAGGCGCACTAGATAAAGCAACTTGTTGATATCTTGCCTCTTTTGATTCAGGTATTGGGAATTTATCGCCAAAGTATTTGGGACTAAGAACTTTACACGCTTCGTGTGGGTCACTTTTACTTTCTGCTTCAGTTAATGCATTTTCTAATTCATTTAGTTTCTGATAAAAAGAATCCATTTGGTTATTCGACATCTTAGAGAAGACATTACTATATGGTTGTACAGGTAAATTGTATTCAATAGTATAAAAACTTTTCTCCAAATCGGGATCCCACTTTAATATAAATTTATTTTTTAATTTACTTACAAGATCTTTTAGAGCCCCCAAATCATCATCTTTAAATTTTCCTGATAAGTAGTTATATGATTGCTTATAAGAAAATAAATCGACTGCTGCAATAGTTAATCCTATACTAGGAGGGCGCGAATTTCCTGAAGAGTTGAAGCAAATATCCTTCCACTTTTTCATGTATCTAACAACTCTCTTAAATTGTTTCTTTGCATCATCTTTAAACGAATTTCTAATATGGTCGTTTAGTCCTTCTGGATCGGCAAGATCCCAATGCTTATTATCTTGGTTTGAAAACTCCTTGCCCCAAGCAAGATACAAATTGTTATCGTACTTTGATTTTATATACACTGGTAAATCGACATGATATGCTGGTTCATCATCTAATGAATAGGTTATTGTTACACAGGGGTTTTTTATCTTAGGTGGTGTATTAGTGTGGTTTTCTAGGATGTCTCTAATTATCATTTTAAGTTCTACGCTGTCGGTATAATCTTCTTTATAGAGATCAAAGATTACTCCTTCATCTATGTCATAGTCTTTATCTTCTGGAATAATACCAAGATCTACAGCATAACTTCCTTGGTCTATAAATTCTAGACTTGGTACATCTTTTTCCATTTCTTCAAATTTGGTCTTAACACCTTTCTTTATTTTTTTGGTGATGATATCTCTTTTTTCCCGTAATTCTTCATTCTCTTTAAAACGCTTTAATTTAATTGCATCATGGAATTCTTCAAATTGTTTTTGAATATCAGCCATTTGTTAACCCCCAAAAATTAGTTTTTCTTTTCCACTATAGTACTACAAAAATCGGTAACTTTCTTAGTTGCTAATATTGTTTTAATCCTCATTATTATAATATCTAATATTTCAATAATTTGTAAATTTATGTAGTTTAATTGTACCATAGATTATATACTAATACATAGTAAACGCGAACGTATATTCCTAAGGATACTGGGGGATTTAGAATGAATTTATTTAATCAATTATTTAATAGAAATACTATTACACCATTAATGCGGAGAAATGATATTGATTTTGAGGTAAAGTACCAGACAGAAATTTTAGAAAGTAGAGGATTTGAAATAATTTCAACGATAGAAAAGGAGAAGTACTCTTTAATTCAATATAGACATTTTTATAAAGACACCCCTAAGGAAGAAGAAAAAATGATTTTTCTTGGAATAAGAATTATAACTAATAAAGGTATTCTACGTCCTGACCCTGTCTTAAAAGCGTTTATTAATGAGGACTTTACTAATATTTCTCTAGCAGATATTGAGATTGAAGAGCATCTTACTAGTCATGGTTACGGAAGCATTCTTTTAAACACATTAATTAAAATTGCAAGAGAGAGAAATATAAATAGCATCACTGGCTGGATATCCAAAGTTGATAGTGACCATCTCGAAAGATTAGTTCACTTCTACAAAAAACACCATTTCACAGTTGTTTTACTTGAAAATAAAAGTGACAACTTGAGGATTGGTAATCTAGAATGGAAAAACGTTTAATGGACGGAGGCAATTATATGAATGGGCCGTTAAACAATCCTTCATTTGAATACCTTCTGGGAAGTATCATTAAAGATGAAATATCCACTTCTATAAATGATTTGTTTCGTAATAAGGAATATTCGTCAAAAAAATATTTAACTATCAAAGAAGTATCCTCATTAACTGGCATTGGTTCTTCTATAATACGGCAATTAACACTATCTAGAGCCATGCCCCATAGGAAAGTTAAATCTCGAATAATTTTGGATGAAGATGAGATTAAAGAAACAATTGAGAATTACAAAAAATTTGGATGGACTGATCCAGATAATCACTGGGATGTAAAAAGCGTTCAATCTGAAATCGCTCATTTTCATAAAAAGGAGACACCGACTATGATTGATGAAATATTACGAAAAATAATTAGAGAAGAACTAGCCAATTTTTCAAATGAAATAAAAAACTATGCTAAAAAAGACAAAGAAAGTTACTATGGAAGAACGGTCCTAACCATAAAAGAAGCAGCAAATCACTTTCGTACAAGTTCCTCTACAATTTATAATCTAATCAAAGAAGATGGAATGCCTCATTTTAAAATCTATAGTCGACATTATATTGTTCTTGAAGAAGCGGAAGCATATCTATGGAGAGAAACTGCAAAATCTTATGCAGATGAAGGAAATATCTATTGGCAGCGAATTTTACAAAATCTCGATTGGGAAGAAAGAGAAAGAAAGGCAGCATACGAAAAGGCACTTAAGAGGCTTGAAGAAAGTACATATTAAACTTTCTAATACAAAGTAACCCGTAAGAATGCAATGGCTACTCTTACGGGTTTACTTATAATATTTTCTTTAAAATATCTCCTTCTATCACAAATTCACCTCGCTGCTTTACCATCATTTGTGATACGGTTCACCCTTAATTATCCTAAAGCTCCGATAAATCTGCTCGACCAGCACGAGCTTCATGAGCTGGTGGGGGAGGGTCATTTTGCCGAAGCTTAGTTTTTCATCTGCGCGTTTTAGGACGTCTTCATGTAGGCCTAGTGAGCCGCCGATGATAAAGGCTACTTTGCTGGTGCCGTATGTCATGAGGGATTCGAGGTCCTTTGCCATGTCTTCGGAGGATTTCATTTTTCCATCGATTGCCAGGGCAATGACATGCATGCCGTCATTGACCTTTGCTAGTATTCGTTCGCCTTCCTTACGTTTGACGATTTCCATTTCGGCCTCGCTTAATTGTTCAGGGGCCTTTTCATCTGGGACTTCTACTAATTCAACCTTGGCATACCCACCTAGACGTTTTACATATTCGTCAATGCCCATCTTTAAATACTTTTCTTTTAACTTTCCGACCGAAATGATCGTGATATTCACAGATTTTCCACCTTTACATTCCATTCATATTTAAATTTCCCAACTCAATTAACCTCATTCAAAGGCTTTTAAGAGAACGCTTCAACAGTCACTGTTATAGGGTTTCTGGTTTTCAATTTTGTTAGAAAATTTAAATACAAACAATTTATCCACCTTAACAATTCATTTACAAACACCTTATCCACAAAAGTTATACACATATCCACAATTGCAATCTATATATTGTGTAAAGTTATTTACTTGATACAATATATGTTGCTAGCTCTTCACAGTAAGAGCATTTTGTGGATAACTTTTTTTCCTCAGACAGTTTATCCATAATTGGGAACTCTTGTGTCTCCGCTACGAACATGTCTAATGCGTGATCTATATGGGTTTCACAGCTATACTTCGTCAAAATTACGTCCCTCCTTTTTTTCAGAAATTTCAACAAACTTATTCACAATTCATCCTACTTTATCCACAATCCATTGTAACAGACAAAAAAAGAGTAGGAAAGAAAAGGCTTTTCTTCCACCACTCTTTGTGTATATTTTTTTAAAAGTTATCCACAAACATTTATTTTTATCTAGACTTTACACTGTTGTTCCTTCAGTTAATGTTAAATTTAGCTCTACTAGCTCACCTTGACGATACACTTTAATTGTTAAAGTTTCTCCAATATCTGTTTCGTTGTATAGGTATTGACGTAGATCAATGGAATTTTCTACTTTTTGTCCGCCCATTTCAACAATGACATCATATTGCTGAACACCAGCGTTACCTGCTGCTGATCCTTCTACTACCTCCGAAACTACAACACCTGTTGTCACTTCCTCAGGTAATTTTAAGGTTTGTTGTTGGTAAAATGCAGGCACGTCTGTTAAATCCAACAAACCAATTCCCATCGTTGGGCGTTTCACTTCACCATTTCGTTCTAGCTCTTCAATAATTGGAATCACCGAATTAATAGGAATTGAGAAGCCTAAGCCTTCAACTGTATCTTGAGCAATTTTCATGGAGTTAATGCCTACTAATTCCCCAGCAATGTTAATTAATGCTCCACCGCTGTTTCCTGGGTTAATGGCAGCATCAGTTTGAAGAACTTCTACCTCCCAGTCTTCGTTGCCATCTGCGTTTAAATCAACTGGAACTGCTCGGTCAGTACCTGAGATTACACCTGTTGTTACTGAGCCATAGAAGTCTAAGCCAAGCGGATTCCCAATCGCAATTACTGATTCTCCCTGTTTTAATACATCAGAATCTCCAAATTTTGCAACCGTTTCAACCTTTTCGCTGCTGATTGAAATAACTGCTAAATCTGTCCAAATATCGCTACCAACCAATTTTGCTTCTTCTTTAGATCCATCTGTCAATGTAACCTCAAGCTGTTTAGCGCCTTCTATTACATGGTAGTTTGTAATGATATAGGCAAGTTCATTTTCTACTTTATAGATTACACCAGATCCACTACCTGCCTCAGCTGTTGCTTCTTGTTGATTCCAGAAATCACTTACTTCTTGGATATTTGTTATCCCTACAACGGCATCTGACACAGATTCAACTGCAGTTACAATATCTGATGTTACCTCTGTAGCTGTTTGTGTAATTGTTGATTCAGAATTGTTGTTTTTTGTTGCTGATTGACTTGGAAGCTGATTTGTCATGGACGGTACTAATAACCAAATGAGCAATGCCCCAATGATAACGCCCGACAGTCCACTTAAAAAGTATCCTGCCTTGCTGCCTCCACTTTTTTTTTTAGAGCGTCTTTTATTTTCTTCATCTTGCTCACGTTTCAATCGTTCTTGGAGAGGTGAGTAAGAATTTACAGATTCATTTTGTTCTTGTTGTTTATTTTCATCATCGTTATAGTAGCTCATCTTTTTCAATCCTTTCCCTTTGTACTTGTCATTATGATACAACCCAAACATTAAAATTACATGAAAATGAAATAAAACAAAATTAAAAATGATAAAAAAATCACCTCAACTAAATTAAGTCGAGGTGATTTTTATCTTATGCGTATATACTTGAAAGATTAACCCTTCCAAGCCGCCGCCAACAATTAAATTTTTTCTATCTTTATAAAATTTAAACCGTAACTAGTAGAGTTGGTTCTTCAGCATCTGTATCATGAATTTGCACGTATTCTCCGGCAATAATACCGCAGGATTGTAAGGTTTGAGTTACGCTCATTCGTGCTAAATCCTTCATGTTATTATCCTTGCTTAAATGGGATAAGTAAATTTGAGTTGGTTTTTCAAAAACGACCTCACTCATGGCAACAGCTGCGTCCTCATTGGAAACATGTCCAACATCACTTAAAATTCGTCGTTTGATAGACCAAGGATAACGCCCCATTTGAAGCATGCCGATATCATGATTACTTTCAAATACAAAGGAATCCGCCCCACGGATAATCCCTTTCATTCGATCGCTGACATAGCCCGTGTCCGTAATTAGTACGAGTTTACGACCGTTTTCATGAAACACGTAAAACATAGGGTCTGCTGCATCATGAGAAACTGCAAAAGATTCGATATTTAAAGACCCAAAGGATTGGACCGTTTCCATATTGAAAACAAATTTTTGATCTAATGCTATCTTTCCAATATGACCGTCCATTGCCTGCCACGTTTTTTCATTTGCATAGATTGGGACATTATACTTTCGAGCTAAAACACCAATTCCCTTGATATGGTCACTATGTTCATGTGTTACTAAAATTCCTGATAATTTTTTCATATCACGATCAATTTTAGCAAACAGTTGCTCCATTTTTTTGCCTGTTAAGCCGGCATCGACTAGAAATGCATGTTCATCGTTTTCTATATAAATTGCATTTCCAGTACTACCACTTGCTAAAACACTAAATCGCATATTACTACTCCCTACTTTTGTCATTTTCAGCATCTAGGTTTATTTCATAATCATCTGTTATAGCTTCTTCTACAGCCTCTTCAACTTCTTCAACCTTTGAAGCATCTAACGTCAAATCAAGTATTCCACCTTGAACCGCATTAACAAAATATTCTTTTTGTCCTTCATCTTCTGTTTGGACCTGAAGTTCCCATGTTGGAACAAACACTTGCGTTTGCGTAAATTGTACTAAGGTTGTATACCCTAGGTTCACCTCAGTAATCGTTGAATTTGGTGAGAGAAGCCCTTTGTTATAAATGGTTTGAATTGCTCTTAGAGGTGTTGTTAAAACCTTTTCTTCTTCATAGGCTCCTATATCCTCTAAAAGCGTTTGCTCGTATTCTACTATTTCATTTTGGTCATTCCAGGTTACCTCTACAAGACCATTAAGAATGTAGTAGAGTGTCCGTGTATTCACGGTTTGGAAGAAGGTTGCTTTTTTGTTTTCCTTATCGATTTTCCATAAAGTATAGGAAGCACCCTCATATACATTTGCCTTCAAGAAATCATTATACGAAGTTGCCTCATCAATATTTTTGACTTTGACTGGATTTTTTAAAGTGACGATCAGCTTGTTTTTATCAATCAATATATTTTTTGCATTATCAAGTTTAGGCGTCTCTTGTTCAAAATTCTTAACTTTCCCAGAAATATAAGCGGCTTTTTCAATATTTGTTGGTAAAACCCCGTACGTAATATTGTCATCCTTTAACCGAGCTTCAATCGTTTTTTGTGTCAGCGACGAGCCTCTTTGAACGAGCTGGGCTTCGGTATGACGGTTTAAATACAACGATTATAAAAAGACATCTAGTATTAAAAATACAACGATGAAAATTGATTTGGACTTACTCCAATCCATACTGAGCACCTCCTGCTGGCTCTGGTGTTAAACGTGCCCAGCTACCCTCTCGAATAACAAACCAGCTTGGTTCTAGCGTATATACTTTAGCTTTTTGAGGATCTGGTGTTAAATAATAGCCAAGTACTAAATCATCAATATCTTTTAAGGTTTGCAGTGTTTTTACCATATCAACCCCTGAAGGTAATTGGCGAGTTGACGATTCAGAGGCGATAAATAAATAATAGGGCCTCTTATATTCGAAAACCTGATTGGCACCCCAAGTAACCGCAATACGAGTTGATGTCACACTACTGAATACAGGTAAGCCCTGTAGATATAACTGATACTCAATAACATGCTTCGGTATATTGTTGTAGCTGTATCGGTAATCCCCTGTTAGTCCACCATGGTCATTTACAAAATCGTAGCTGTCATGGACAAGGTCAGAATGTTTAATTTCGACCATACTTTCAGATGCAGGATAGACATAGTTTATGGTTTTACTACCCGAATCATATGTCATCATAGCCATTCCATCCGTATAAGTTGTATTATCAAAATTCTTTTGGACGATGTTTGTATCTTCAAACAAAATATCTTTAAAGACCTCAGTGGAAATCTCGTCAATATAGTACGTGTATTGCACTAAATCCACTGCATTTGAAGGAACATATAAGGAAAGCTCATTTGCTCTAACGATTTCTTCATAAGGAACTGTTTTTTGAACTGTCTTCATATAAGTCGAGTTAAACTCGCTTTGTCCTACACCTACAACAGTTGTGTAAAGTGTTTGTTTTTCCTTGCTGATAAAGGAGAATTGTAATGTATTCGTTTCTTCAATATTGCTCCAATCGATCAAGATATGGCTAAATGCAATTTCAGGTAGCTCACTTTGGGTAAATTGCAGCACAGAGTCAAATGCATTAATCGGAACTTCTGCCGGGAAGAAAAGGGTCATCTGATTTTCTGAATGAATCATACTGTTCAGCTTTTCTTCTGATAAATTACTTTGAATAAATCTGAGTTCTGTTGCATCTAAATCTTTAATCGCATCCATTAGGGTATCGATAGCTGTTGGTGCTGTTGACCCTAAAAAGCCACCGTTTTCATGAATTAAAATACGATAAGGCTTGAAAATTTCTTGAATATCCTTTTTATCACCGAGCGTGATTTGTTCGACTTGTGGATCCTCAATATCTTGGTAGTCTGGCGTATACGTCCATATTGTGAATGTTAGAATAAGACTTAAAAAGACGAGGAGGAACAGGACAAATGATTTAATTTGCTCTACATGCTTCACTCCCAATCACCCGCCTCATCTAATTCAAATGGCAATGTGAAGAAGATTGTTGTTCCTATTCCTTCCTCACTTTCGGCCCAAATCTTACCGCCATGTGCTTCAATCATTTCCTTCGCGATAGCAAGTCCTAAGCCTGTACCTCCCATTGCACGAGATCTAGCTCGATCTACACGATAGAAACGATCGAATATCTTCGTTACATTTTCTTTTGGAATCCCCATACCATCATCCGAAACCATGACCTTTAACATGTTTTCTTGAACGGTAAATCCAAATCGAATATTCCCACCATCTGGTGAATATTTCAAAGCATTAGAAATAATATTATCAATTACTTGAGTTAGCTTATCAGTATCAATTTCAACAAAATAAGAGGTATCTGGAATATATCGGTCAAACCGCACATTTTGTGATTTTGACATCTCAAAGCGATCGATAATTCGGTTAAAGAATTTATTAAACTCCACAAATTCTCTATTTAATTTGTAATCGCGACTATCCATTTTCGATAGATTCAATAAGTCATTTACTAGACGAATCATACGCTCTGTTTCGGTTTGTGTAACATTTAAAAACGTTGGCGCTATGTTTTCATCTCGCCATGCACCGTCTGCTAGCGCCTCTAAATAACTTCTCATCGTTGTTAATGGCGTGCGTAATTCATGAGATACATTGGCAACGAATTCTCGTCGCTCCATCTCAATTTTTTCTTGCTCAGTTATATCATGAATAACAGTGATTAACCCGTTAACAAATCCAGTTTCCTTTTGAATGACAGAAAAATTCGCTCTCAAAATAAATGGGTTATCCTGTGTACTATAATCTAAATTAATAGATTCCTGTGTATGAATTAAATCTTCAAAGTTATATTCTTCATCCAAACCTAATACAGACGCGATTGGACGACCTAAAGTTGTTTCACGTGTAACATCTAAGAAGTTCAAAGCTGGGTCATTGATAAGAATGACCTTACCTTTTCGATCAGTTGCTATTACACCATCTGTCATATTACTCAAAACAGAAGCAAGCTTTCTTCTCTCAGCTTCGGTAGTAGACTGTGCTTCTTGTAAACGGTTTGTTAAATGGTTGAAGGCTAGTGCAAGCTGACCAATTTCATCGTCCCCATATACTCGAACCTTCCTTGAATAGTTCCCTCTCGACATGGCCTGAGCCTGTCTTCTCATGTCTAGAATTGGTTTTGTAATGGTTTTTGCAAACAATATCCCGAGAACAATGGTAATAGCTAGAGACATAACAATTCCAATAGCAAAAATTCGGTTAATGTCTTTCATCTGCTCAAAAACTCTTTCGATATCAGATTCAATATAGATTGCACCAATCACTTCGCCATTTGGTCCCACATTATCTTTAATAGGGGCAGCAAGAATCCATACTCGGTTACCCGAATCCAGAGCAATATTCTCTGAATAATCTTCAGATGACATTGATTTTGTTATTGTATCCTCATTAAAACGCTGACCAACGATAGATTGATTATCTGAATCTGAGGTAGCAAGAACTTTATTTCGATTATCAATGATTAAAACCTCATTGATGTCCTCATTTGAAAACTCCGATAAAATTACACTTAGACTTTGTTCTAATGGGCTATTCTCATCGCGTTCCTTTAATAATTCTTCTCGAATACTGTATTGAACTAAGTCAATTCGCTGTGTAATCGAATCCTTAAAGTTCTCTTTTAAGCTCTCTTCTAGTTTGGCTGAGAAGTAAATTCCAATAATCTGTAGAGCGATAATGATTAACAATACATATATCAGAACAATTTTTACGTGAATGGACTTAAAAAAGCTCACCTTATGCATTTAAACTACTCCTGTTCAGGATTTCGTAAATAATAACCAACACCACGACGGGTTACAATCCAGTTTGGATGACTTGGATTATCTTCAATTTTTTCACGTAAACGTCTAATCGTAACGTCCACAGTCCGAACATCCCCAAAGTAATCATAGCCCCATACAGTTTGAAGTAAATGCTCACGAGTCATGACTTGTCCAATATGCTTAGCTAAATAATGTAGTAGTTCGAATTCACGGTGTGTTAATTCAATCGCTTCACCACGTTTTAAAACTAAATAAGCATCAGGCTGGATAATTAAAGTACCCACTGTGATATCATTTGTTTCTTCCTTTACTTCTTCTGGTTGACTAGAAACCTTTAAACGACGCATATTAGCTTTTACACGAGCAATTAGCTCACGTGTACTGAATGGTTTTGTTACGTAATCATCTGCTCCCATTTCTAATCCTAAAACCTTGTCAATTTCTGAACCCTTTGCAGTTAGCATGATAATTGGGAAATCATATTTTTTACGGATTTCACGACAAACTTCCATACCATCTCTTTTTGGAAGCATAATATCCAGTAACATTAAATCTGGCTGAGATTCTTCCACTTTTTCTAATGCTTCATCACCATCATAAGCACAGATTACCTGGTATCCTTCTTTTACTAAATTAAATTGCAAAATATCTGCAATCGGCTTTTCATCATCACAAACTAAAATTGTTTTTGTCATATTTTTTTCTCTCCTCTTAGTGAAACTATCTATGTTCATATAATCAAGTTTAAAATTTATAATCTATAAAAGGGCATATTGATAATATTTATTCTGCCTTTTCAAAGAAGGACTTCACGAATCATAAGCACAAATTACAAATGATGCCTCCTGAAATCTTCGTTTAGTATTTATGCATACAGCTATTATACCAAATAAACTCCTTAAACAAGTATTAGAAACCGTTAATCTATTAATCAGTATTATTTGAATAGAATTTATACTTGGTAGTAATTATTTTTCGGGAAATAATTCGACAAATTTAGTCAATTGATTTTAATTAAAAAAGACAGTCCGTTGAGTTAGGACTGTCTTACATAATTTTAGTAGTTTAAATAAGATAATGGATCAACTAGTGCTCCATTCTTATGCACTTCAAAGTGTAAATGGGTACCTGTAGATCGACCAGTTGAACCCATAATACCAATAACAGATCCCTGTGGTACAACTTGTCCTACACTTACCTTAATTTCCGAGAGATGGGCATATACTGTTTCATAACCATTGTTATGGTTAATAACAATTCTTTGTCCATATGTCCCTTCCCAGCCAACTGCAGTTACAACACCATTGTCTGATGCTTTAATGTTGTAGTTAGAAGGGCGAGCAATATCTATACCTCTATGATAGCTTCCCCAACGTGAGCCCATTTTACTTGAAATATAGCCACCAACTGCTGGCCATGCAAAGCTACCTGTTCCACGCGACGAAATGACCTTTGTTCCAACTACTGTAATACTATCAACTGGTTCAGTTAAAACAGTTTCTTTTGTAACAGTTTTCTCAGTAACAGCACCATTTACTTGAGAAACTAAATAAGAAACCTCCTTCTGACCATTTGATCCCTCTTGCTTAACGACTGTTTCACCTTTAAATTTCGAATCATCATTTTCAATAATTTTCTCAAAAGGCATTTCTTCTAAAGTATTTTTTTCTTTTACGATCTGTACATTTAATAGTGGTTTTTCAACCGTAATATTAATCTTTTGACCGATTTGCAGTAAAGAATCCTCTTTCAAATCTGGATTTAGCTCCAAAATTTGTGCAGTAGTTAGATTATGTTTATTGGCAATTGTACCAAGTACATCTCCTGATTGGACTGCATATACTTCTTTTTCAAGCGAGCCTGATTTTAAATACTCAACAGCCTTTACTGGTGTTAAGATTTTTTCCGGGCTAATTTTTGTATCTCCACCCGAAATAGCTTCTACTATTTTA
This sequence comes from Ureibacillus chungkukjangi, assembly GCF_044795995.1. Taxonomy (NCBI): domain Bacteria; kingdom Bacillati; phylum Bacillota; class Bacilli; order Caryophanales; family Caryophanaceae; genus Ureibacillus; species Ureibacillus chungkukjangi. The sequence continues at coordinate 3,948,626 of NZ_CP085009.1, forward strand.
ATTTCTTTAATGCGTGTTTCATTTGCTTTTAAAGTGGGTAATGTTTCAAGAGAAGCATTTGCTTCATATTTTTGCAACTCATCTTCAGTAACGTATTGAAGCTTCAATAAGCGAAGTGTTTCTTTGTAATCCGCTTGATTTTTCAAATAAAGAACTGGTTGACCATCAATTTGTAATGCATAGCTTTCTGCTTCTACAATCATCTCTTCATTTAAATTAGATAGTGTAGTAGCATCGTCCGTTTCATAAGAAAATACTTGTTCAGGAATTAAAGTAACATTGGATTTCCCATCGAGAACATAGTCCTGATAAATTCCTTGTGCTTCTTGTTCTTTCGTTTCAATAATTTCTGTAACAGCTTCTTCTTTTGAGACTGCACCAATATATGTATCTCCTACATAGACGTGGTAGATTTTGTCAAAACTATTTGCACTTGTTGAATTAGCATATACATAGCTAGAACCAATTGCTGTGAACAGTAATGTAGTAATAGCAGCTTTTTTTAATATATTATTTTTAGTAGATTTAAGACTTAAAGTTTCTTTCTTTGTAAAGTCCCCGTTGATGTTCCATTTCGAACTCATTGATAAAGCCCCTTCCAAAGACCACCCATTCAATGGGCTAATTTCCATGTGAAAATTTCACTTTTTTACTGTACCATAATCTTTTTTTCTATTAAACCATTTGAGTCCTTTGTAACGAAAATGTATTATTTGAATATTCGCTGTTACAAATTAGGTAAAATAAACTATATAAACTTAATATCTTTATGTGAAATCGATATATTCATTAAATTTCTATTATTCTTAATAGAAATACCTCTTATCATCTCATTTTTCTGCTTTCGTTTTTAATAGTTCTTAATTTTCTGCATAATTATATTGTTCTAGACATTCGTAGTCTTTTGTTCTTCTTCGACAAAATGAATGACTATCCACTTGCTTAGTAAATAGGAAATTCCTCACAGTCTTTAATCATTACAGTCATTATTTATTAATTTTTTTAAGGGCAATTTAATATATTAATAGCAGTAGATTGGGGGATTTGAATGGCTAAAGGTAAAGCTATGTATGCATCTGAGATAAACAAAATAAGTATCGGTACTAAAGTTTTACGTATTACAATGGTAGTCATTGGAGCACTCATCTTTGCTGTTGGTCTTGAACTCTTTTTAATACCTAATACGGTATTAGACGGTGGCATTGTAGGGATTTCGATTATCCTCTCTTACTTAACAGGGCTTCCTACAGGAGTGTTCATTTTCTGCATTAACATCCCCTTTATATACATAGGCTATAAGCAAATTGGGAAAACCTTCGCTTTCATGTCATTACTCGGCATTATCATTCTTTCAGGAGCAACTATGATCATGCATCATTTCCATGCTTTTACCTCAGATATATTATTAGCTACAGTTTTTGGTGGAATTTTACTAGGAATCGGTGTTGGACTGGTTATTCGGTTTGGTGGCTGTTTAGATGGCACAGAAGTGATGGCTATTTTAACCAATAAAAAGCTGCCATTTTCAGTTGGGGAAATCATTTTAATTATTAATCTTGTTATCTTTACTATTGCTGGATTTGTTTTTACTTGGGAACAAGCCATGTATTCAGTCATCGCTTACTTTATTGCATCTAAGGTCATTGATGTTGTGGTATTAGGTATGGAAGAATCTAAATCTGTTTATATCATTAGTGATGAAATTGAGGAAATTGGGCAGGCCATTATGGCTCGATTAGGACGTGGCGTAACTTATCTATATGGTGAAGGTGCCTATACCGGAAATAACAAAAAGGTTATTTTCTGTATTATCACCCGACTGGAGGAATCCAAAATGAAGGAAATTGTGCGCTCGATTGATACACAAGCGTTCCTAGCTATCGGGAATATTAGCGAGGTTAAGGGTGGCCGCTTTAAGAAGAAGGCGATTCACTAAGTAAAAAGGCTACTAATGGAACGGTTCCATTAGTAGCTTTTAGTTCTTTGTCCAGAACTAACATTGTTAATCCCAAATAGGATTTTTTTATCTTTGTTTGCACCTGTCGCAAGCTTTCGGTGCAGAACTAACATTGTTAATCCCAAATAGGATTTTTTTATCTTTGTTTGCACCTGTCGCAAGCTTTCGGTGCAGAACTAACATTGTTAATCCCAAATAGGATTAACAATGTTAGTTTGCTCTCTTGCAGGACCCACCGAGAACGTCATTAGGTTGATTCCTGTTAGCTCTACTACGCGTTCTACGTATTTACGAGCGTTTTCTGGAAGTTCTTCTAATGTGCGCATACCTGTAATGTCCTCAGCCCAGCCTGGAAGTTCTTCATAAACTGGTTTACATGCTTCAAGGACATGTAAGCTAGCTGGATATTCAGTGATTACTTCACCGTTATACTCATAAGCCGTACAAATTTTAACTGTCTCAAGACCAGATAAAACGTCAATTGAGTTTAATGCAAGATCAGTGATCCCACTTACACGACGAGAATGGCGAACTACTACTGAGTCAAACCAACCTACACGGCGTGGACGACCAGTTGTTGTACCGTATTCACGACCAACTTCACGGATTTGATGACCAACCTCATCGAATAATTCAGTTGGGAACGGACCATCACCTACACGAGACGTATATGCTTTACATACCCCAACAACTCGAGATACCTGAGAAGGTCCAATACCAGTACCAGTTGTTACACCACCTGCTACAGGATTTGAAGATGTTACATATGGATAAGTACCATGGTCAACATCTAGCATAACCCCTTGTGCACCTTCAAATAATACACGTCCACCTTCGTCCAATACATCATTTAATACTTTAGATGTATCAGTTACGTATTTTGCTAGCTCTTGGCCATAGCCATAAAATTCTTCGAAGATATCTTCAAATTTTAAGCCTTCAACCTCGTAGAATTTTTCAAAAAGACGGTTTTTGTTTTCTAAATTCTCACGTAGCTTTTGTTCGAAAATTTCACGATCAAGAAGGTCGGCAATACGGATTCCCATACGTGCAATTTTATCTTGATAGCATGGTCCAATCCCTTTGCAAGTTGTCCCGATTTTGTTATCCCCACGAGAAGCTTCATCCACTTTATCTTGATAGATATGATATGGAAGAATTACTTGAGCACGGTTTGAAATACGTAGGTTTGACGTATCAATCCCTCGGTCTTCTAATCCTTTTAATTCTGTTACTAGAGATTTCGGGTTAATAACCATTCCATTTCCCATAACTGAAGTTTTTTCTTTATAAAAAATACCTGATGGAATTAAATGCAACTTGTAAGTTTCATCACCAATTTTGATTGTGTGACCTGCGTTATCGCCACCAGAAAAACGAGCGATTATATCTGCTTTTTTAGATAGGAAGTCGGTAATTTTCCCTTTACCTTCATCTCCCCATTGTGTTCCTACAACTACAACTGATGTCATATCAGCACCTCCGCTAGACTCGAGTACGTTTATTATTCTCATTTATAAGTAAAATATCATGAAAAATACGTACAATTGTGATTTCTATTACTAATAAGTATTTACTTACTCATGTAAATGTATCATTATATCAAACAGCTATTATTGTAACAGTGATTCGCAATAGAAGTCAATCAAGAATCGCAAAAAACACGAACAAATGATTAATGAATTTTAACCATTGTTCGTGTTCTGAAATCCTACTAATTAATCTAGTTTAATTAACGTCAAAAAGTTATCTTGTTACTACTCACGCTACCTTACCCAGCGTTGGCTGGCATCGGGTGCTGTGACCAGTCTATATTGATGAATTTATTAAATTCTTTTTTGAATGCCAAAGTTACCGTACCAGTCGGACCGTTACGTTGTTTAGCAATAATAATTTCAATCATATTTTTGCTTTCACTTTCTTTATCATAATAATCATCACGATATAAGAAAGCTACGATATCAGCATCTTGCTCAATACTTCCAGATTCACGGATATCACTCATCATCGGGCGTTTATCTTGACGTTGCTCAACACCACGAGATAGCTGAGATAAGGCGATAACAGGTACCTTTAATTCACGAGCTAGTGCTTTTAACGAACGGGAAATTTCAGATACCTCTTGCTGACGGTTCTCTCCACTACGCCCGCTCCCTTGAATTAACTGCAAGTAATCGATTAAGATCATTCCTAATCCATGCTCTTGTGCAAGACGACGGCACTTGGCACGGATTTCATTGATACGAAGACCAGGTGTATCATCTATAAATATACCTGAATTCGATAAGCTTCCCATTGCCATGGTTAGCTTACTCCAATGATCTGCTGTCAGTGCTCCTGTACGTAATGCCTGCGCATCGATATTACCTTCTGCACATAACAAACGCATAACAAGCTGCTCAGCACCCATCTCCAGTGAGAAAATCGCTACATTCTCGCGCGCTTTAATGGCTACGTTTTGTGCGATATTTAAGGCAAAGGCCGTTTTCCCTACTGAAGGACGTGCAGCAACGATGATTAAATCGTTTCGCTGGAAGCCAGCTGTCATGTGATCTAAATCGTTAAATCCAGTAGGAATCCCGGTCACATCGCCATCTCTAAATTGAAGCTGCTCGATATTATCATAGGTTTGAACAAGTACATCTTTTACGTGCTTAAAGTCACCAGCATTTTTGCGGTTCGCAACTTCCATCATTTTCTTTTCAGCCTCTGATAAAAGTGCTTCAACCTCATCTTCTCGTGTATAACCATCTTCTGCAATCTTAGTTGCCACACGAATTAAACGGCGTAAAAGAGCTTTTTCTTCAACAATTTTTGCATAATACGCAATGTTTGCTGCTGTTGGAACAGCATTTGCAAGCTCTGTTAAGTAAGAAAGTCCACCAACATCCTCAAGTTCCTTTCGTACTGAAAGCTCTTCTGTAACAGTGACAACATCTATCGCTTTTCCTTGGTCACTTAAATCCAGCATTGTTTGAAAGATTTTTTTATGGGCAATTCGATAGAAATCATCCGCTATTAAAATCTCAGATGCTGTTATTAAGCTTGGCGGTTCAAGAAATATAGCACCAATAACCGATTGTTCTGCTTCATGGTTATGCGGCGGAACGCGGTCCATAACGGAATCGTTCATAGACATCTCTCCCTAAGCCTCTTCAACCACATGTACTTTTAAAGTTGCTTTTACATCTTGATGTAATTTAACCGGAACATTTGTATAGCCTAATGAACGGATGCCATCACAATCCATCTTGCGTTTATCAATTTTGATGCCATGTGTTTTTTCTAAGCTTGAAGCAATTTGTTTAGTTGAAATAGATCCGAAAAGACGACCGCCTTCACCTGATTTTGCTTTAATTTCAACCTCTAATTTTTCAAGATGGTCCTTTAAATCCTTTGCTGCTTGTAGCTCGGCTGCTGCATTTTTTTCTTCTAGCTTCTTTTGACCTTCTAATTGGCTTAGTGCTTGATTAGATGCCTCTACTGCAAAACCATTTTTAATAAGGAAGTTGTGTGCATAACCATCTGCTACATTTTTGATTTCGCCTTTTTTTCCTTTACCTTTTACATCTTTTAAAAATACTACTTTCATTCTCCATTACTCCCTTCGAGTGTTTCCAAAATTGCATTTGATAAACGACTCTGCGCTTCTTCTATAGTCTCTGCATCGATTTGACAGGCTGCATTTGTTAAATGACCGCCACCACCAAGCTTCTCCATAATAATCTGGACATTGATGTCACCCAATGAGCGTGCACTAATGCCGATTAATCCGTCTGAGCGATGGGCAATGACAAAGGAAGCCGTAACATCCTTCATGGTCAATAAAATATCAGCTGTTTGGGCGATTAATACTGAGTCGTAGATTTTGTCGTCTTCTCCTCTGGCAACTGCTGTGCCTGGATATACAAAATTAACAGTTTGTATGATTTTCGAACGTTCAATATACGTATCGATATCTTCTTTTAATAATTGTTGAACAAGAATTGTATCTGCCCCATAAGTTCTTAAATAAGAGGCTGCTTCAAAAGTACGGGCGCCCGTACGCAATGTAAAACTTTTCGTATCTACAATAATTCCTGATAATAAGGAGGTTGCTTCAAGCTTTGTTAGCTTTTCATCCTCTGGTTGATACTCAAGAATTTCTGTTACTAATTCTGCAGTAGAGGATGCGTATGGCTCCATATACACAAGCGTTGGATTTTGTATAAACTCTTCTCCGCGTCGATGATGGTCAATGACAACTACCTTGTCTGAACGCTTCAAAAGTCGTGCATCCATTACAAGACTTGGTTTATGGGTATCCACTACAATTACTAACGACTTTTCCGTCATGGTTGAAAGAGCTTCCTCAGGTGAAATAAAGTAACGGTAAAGATCCGTGTTTTCTTCAATTTCATGCATTAATCGGCTAACACTTCCATTAAGCTCATCAAAGTTAACAACAACATAGCCATTTACTTTGTTCTTTTGAGCCATTTTACGAACACCAATCGCCGCTCCGATTGCATCCATATCCGGATTCTTATGCCCCATGATAAATACTTGATCACTTTCAATAATCAAATCCTGTAAGGCATGAGAAATAACTCGTGCTCTTACTCTAGTACGTTTCTCTACAGGGTTTGTTTTTCCTCCATAGAACTTCAACTTACCGCTTGGCTGCTTAATGGCCACCTGATCTCCACCGCGTCCTAAAACTAGATCGAGACTTGATTGGGCTAATTCACCTAACTTAATAAGAGATGAGGAACCTGCGCCTACCCCGATACTTAGTGTAAGCGATAGATTTTTCTGTGCAGTTTTCTCACGAATGTCATCTAAAATCGAGAACTTTTTCTTCTCTAATTCACTTAAAATAGATTCATTTAAAACTGCTAAAAAACGATCCGAGGAGATGCGTTTTGCAAAAATACCGTGTTCAAATGCCCACTCATTAATAATGGACGTAACCACTGTATTTGTTAAGCTTCTTGATTGGTCATCCATTCCTTGCGTAATCTCATCATAATTATCAATAAATAATACTGCTATCACGGTACGATCGGCGAAGTATTGGGATTCAATCTTTACTTGCTCTGTCACATCAAAGAAATATAAAAGCTTTTCCTCCTGCTTATAAACCACTTTATATTTATGATCGTTAATGGTAACGGTCTGCTCACGTTTCTCTTCTGATTTCGTTAAACTATAGAGTTCATCTGTCAGTTCGAACATTTCTAGACCAATCAAAGAGTCCTCTTCAATAATTTCAGACATATACGGATTTGCCCATTCAATAACAAACTTATCGTTTACAAGTAAAATTCCTATTGGCATTTCTAAAAGAGCTTCTGAACCTACTTTTTTCATGCGAAATGATAGGGATTCTATATGTTTCTCTGTTTGTGAAAAGGTGATTTTTTCTATTCTCCATGCATATACTAACCCGATGGATGTGACTACTGCATAGGCTATGCCTAACCAAATATTCCAAATGGTCAGTAGGATGGCACCTAGTAAGCCAATCATCGTTAGATACATAAGAGGATGTCGAATCATTCGCTTCCTATAAGTATCCATTTTATCAGCTCCCTACTTCTGAATCTTACCTTTAATAATTGAACGTATGTCAAAACCTAAATCCACTATTCCTATCAATACAAAGAAGGAATACAGTGGAATTGCCATTATGGTTGCTAGTACCTTTAAAAACTTTGGTGACCCATATGCATCAAGGATAAAATGAATAAGTGAAATTCCTTGTAAGGTTAACAAAAACCATAATATTAGTGAAAAGTTTAAACAAATTACGTAAAGTGCAGTACCGCTTTCAGGGCTAATAAATAAATTAATCGTAAGTACTATTAAGTAATACCATAATACAGCTTTTGGCAAACGCATATTCTTAAACGCGCTAAATTTAGGCACATTCACTCCGAGGCGTTTTAACATCGGTAAATTTAAAGAAATAATAATAAATGAAAAGAAAAAGACAGCTATTGTGATTGATGCTGGAATCAGGATTTCCATCGTATCAAACATAATATTCAAGGTTTTTTCGTCAATAGCTACTTGACCTGTTAGATTTTGAGAAATTTCAATGGATTTCTCATAGCTTTCACGCATTAAAACCATTGACTCTTTTATAAAGTCCGTTTCAAGTAACTTTAAGGATATTACATACTGTATGGCGAATGTTATTAAAACGGTCATCCCAGTTGACATAAGCAAAAACACTTTGCTTCGCTTTAATCGAAGTGCATCCCCTATTACAAACCCAACTGCTGCAAAAATAAGTGAAAATGGAATGATTAACAATCCTCCAAAGAAGAAAGTTATGATACAACCTATAAAGGCTACTAATAGCGAAGATTTTCGATCGTACTTTGCACTATACCAAGCTAGTGGTAGTGGAGCAAATAACGTAGCAACAAGACTAATGATTGGTACATAAAAGGCGATAGCAATAAAGATTGTAAATAGTGCTATCATCATAGCACCGTGAGCTAGCCTTTTTGTTTGATTATTCGGCATGTATAACCTTCCTTTGACTAATTAGAAAAATCCTTGTCATTCGTATATTGTACCATCTTTTTATACAATGGACAAAAATGCACAGAGCAATACTGAGCTTCGTTTCAATTAATAAAGTCGACAAATCCAGCTAAGGATTTTGTCGACTTTTTTCATTATATTCACTTCCACCATTGTTTAGTAAAAATAAAATAAATAAACTCAGAAAGTGAAAAATATAATTTAGTCCCTATAATCCCTTCAAAATTGTCAATCCTATGAGGAATGAAGTTCACTTAATAATGGATACTTACCTTGAAGCTAAAAATAGTAGGACTAATCATTGGAATTATCGATACTACTGGAGTATAGATGGATATAATTGCGCTTGCTGTATACATTGGGACATCCGGATTTCGGCGTACTCTCCTATGAATTTGCTCATTCTAAAGAATGGAAGCTCTTCTTCTATGCAGTTTTACTTATAATAGCTGCAGCAGGTTGGTTTCTTTCAAAAGATAAAAAATCAGACCATAACTTAAACCACTAGAAAAGGAAAAATTTTCCCTTTATTTTATTTATTCAAACTAAAAATCTTCATTAGTACTCAAAAATTGAAATTCCTTTAAAATTATTCAATAATTGTATGTAAGCTTTATATTTTAAGGGGGAAATTTACTTTGATCATTGCGATCATTTTTCTACTATTTGTTTCCTTTTTCTTTTCAGGAAGTGAAACAGCACTGACCGCCACGAACAAAATGCGGCTTCAAACCAAGTCTAGTAATAATGATAAAAAGGCTGAAAACCTATTAAATTTAGTATCAAAGCCTAGTGAGTTTATTACGACAATTTTAATTGGAAATAACATTGCCAACATCCTATTGCCAACCTTAGTTACAACACTTGCTATTCAATACGGCTTTAATTTAGGATTGGCTTCTGCAATTTTAACGGTTATTATTATCGTTTTTTCTGAAGTAATTCCAAAGTCAATTGCAGCTGCATTTCCAGATCGTATCGCCTTACTTGTTTACCCTATTATTCGCTTTTTCGTTATTATTTTTAAACCGATTACATTTATTCTTAACTCTCTTACAGGCACGCTTACTAGAGCATTATCTAAGAACCAGCCAATAGATGTATCTATATCTAAGGAAGAGCTGCGGACTATGGTTGATATTGCAGATATAGAGGGAACATTCAACCAAGCAGAGTCTTATCGTATTAAAGGTGTAATGGACTTCTATGATTTGAATGTAAAGGATGCGATGAAAACACCACGTATCAATATTGTTGCCCTATCTAGTACAACTACATTTGAAGAAGCCCGTGAAATCGTTATGCAAAACCCTTTTACTCGATATCCGGTTTATGGTGAAAATATTGATAATATTATTGCTGTATTTCACTCCAAAAACATTATTTCCTGGTCAATTGAGCCTGAAAAACCATTGGCAGCTTTTTGTGACAATGACCCTCTAATTGTTTACGAATTCCATTCGATTGAATTGGTATTGAGTAAAATGACAAAAGAAAAGAAGCATATGGCCATTGTTTTAGAGGAGTATGGTGGAACAGAAGGTATTCTTACTCATGAAGACATACTTGAGGTAATGCTTGGATTTGAAATTGAAGACGAGACAGATTTAAATAGTGAAAGCCTCGTTGAAAAATTAACAGAAACTGAAATTATTTGTGATGGAAAAATAACGCTTCATCGCTTAAACACCATTTTCTATACAGACATCCCAGAAGAAGAGGACGTACTTGCTGGCTATCTCCTAAATGAAATTAAAGATTTCCCAAATGAAGGAGATGTCATTGAGCGTGACAATCTGACCTTTAAAATCTTAACTACCGATAGTGGAGCTATTAAGAAGGTCCAGATTTTAAAATAATATAGACCTCTTCAAAATTGATATTAAAATTAAATAACAACAAAAAAGTACAACGAAGGCTTTAACACCTTTGTTGTACTTTTATTTTATATCTTATTTTTCTTCCGCTACGAATGGAAGAAGAGCCATAATACGAGAACGTTTAATAGCTGTAGTTAATTTGCGTTGGTATTTTGCACTTGTACCAGTTACGCGACGTGGTAAAATTTTACCGCGCTCAGAAATGAACTTTTTAAGTAAATCTACATCTTTATAATCGATTGTAGTGATGTTGTTTGAAGTGAAGTAACAAACTTTACGGCGTTTGCGGCCTCCGCGACGTTGTGCCATTTCAATATTCCTCCTTTATAAGTTTTTAGTTCTTAGGCGACCACACTCTAATTAGAATGGTAGATCGTCTTCAGAAACCTCGATTGGTCCTTTGCTTGATGCAAATGGATCCTCATCAACACGTGTATAATTTTGCTGATTTGCAGGAGGTTGAGATTGTTGGTAAGAAGGAGCAAATGGATCTTGGTCCATATTGCCACCGCCAAATTGTTGGTTTGGTTGGCTTGTACTATACGAAGGTTGGTTGCCTCCATATTGTGGTTGCCCTCCATACTGTTGATTTGGCACCCCACCACCACCAGTGTTGTTACGCGGCTCTAAGAATTGCACAGCATCCGCTACAACATCTGTTGTATAAACACGTTTACCATCTTGACCCTCAAAGCTACCTGTTTGAATACGGCCTTCTACACCAATCAAACTTCCTTTTCTCATGAAGTTTGCTAAGTTTTCGGCTTGTTTTCTCCAAGCAATACATCCGATGAAGTCTGCTTCACGATCACCTTGTTGGTTCGAAAATGTTCTATTTACAGCAACTGTAAATCGAGTCATAGGAACGCCACTCGGTGTATAACGAAGCTCTGGATCTTTCGTAAGTCTTCCAACTAATACGACACGGTTTATCACAATTTCAACCTCCTTTTTTCAGCGATTTTTGTTAGTTTTAAATGTTAATTATGCTTCTGCACGAACAGCCATGTGACGGATAATGTCTTCGCTGATGTTAGCTAAACGAGTGAATTCGTTGATAGCTTCTGTTCCAGCGTTAGCTTTTACGATTTGGTAGTAACCTTCGCGGAAGTCGTTGATTTCATAAGCTAAGCGGCGTTTGCCCCACTCTTTAGACTCGATGATTTCAGCGCCGTTTGAAGTTAAAACTTCATTGAAGCGTTCTACTAATGCTTTTTTCGCTTCGTCTTCAATGTTAGGACGAACGATGTACATTACTTCATACTTTTTCATCTTTTTTGCACCTCCTTATGGACTTGGGCTCTCCGACATAGCGGGAGCAAGGAGTAAGTAATATATACTCACATCATTGAATTGTAGCACACTTCGACACTATATGCAACATATATCACAGCATTTCGTTATGAGTGTCTATGTCTCTACTGGCTTATTTAATCTTTCTATTCAAAAACTTAATATTTTTTTACAGTGCACAATCAGTTTTGAACCATTTATAATGGTTATTTATAAAGGGGTGTGGAAAAATGTCTATAGACGTAAAACCCAATATAATCAAGCTTGATATGAAAAAAATTGCGAAAATGAACATTTGGTTCACTTTTGGCTTAAGTGTTCTTTTCTTGATTGCTAACAGTTTAATTCATCAACAATTTTCTGTTTCGATTTCATTGTGGAATATTCTTTTGTTTATCGTTTGTTACATTGCTCTTATCGGACTTCATGAGATTTTTCATTTATTTGGATTTATGCTTTTTGGAAAAGTAAAATTTAATCAATTAGATTATGGGGTGAATTTAAAATTAGGTATCGCTTATGCTACGACTACACAGCCATTAACAAACACAGCAATGAAAAAAGCATTATTATTACCTTTTTGGACAACCGGAGTAATTCCTAGCATCCTCGGATTTCTATTCCAATCCAATCTATTAGTGTTATTGGGTGCGTTTCTTATTGCGGGTGCTGTTGGCGATTTTTATATGTACAAGGAGTTACGTAAATTCCCTAATACTTCACTAGTCAAGGATGACCCTGAATTACCACAGTTGTATGTTTATGAGGAAGGAATTGAAGTCAGCTATGACCAATAATGTAAAGATTATCACTATAGATGAAAAGAAAATTATAAAGCAAACCATTATCTTGACTATCCTATTAAGTATTCTATTTACTGGGATAAATTATTATCTACATAGGGATCTTTCATTTAGCATATTACGATTCATCTTTGGTGCAGCCATTTACTTAATCGTATCGTTGGCACTAGTAATTGCGAACGAAGTGCTTAACATATTTATTTATCGATATCGATGTAAGGTTGCTCGTGAATCTATCTCGCTTTCTATAAATCTTGAAAAGGGCTTAATCTACACGAAAACAACAGAGAAAATTAAAAACGGACAATATCAATCTGTCTTTTTAACCTCCTTTTCATTCACGGGCGTCCTGCCATTAGCTTTTGGCTTCGCTGTTGGCAGCTATCCTTTGTTACTTGCTAGCGCTTCTTTTATTGCAGGTGGACTTGCTAATTTTAAAGGGATTAATAAGCTTAGAAAATTTCCGGATGAATGCCTAGTGCAGGATATACCAGAGAATTTTAGTGTGATTGTCTATTTGGATAATGAGGAAAAGCCTTCTTAATTGGCTAAGGGTCAGCAATCCTGGTGATTCTCTCATACGTTTGGCCAAATTAATTTTTGGCTCTATGATAATTGAATGCTGTTGTCACTGTGTTTGAAAATAAGCGTAAATTTACGTTTAAATTAAAAAAAAACTGGATTCTCTATAAAATAAAGGTAATTTTTCCGCTTATTTTCCCCAAATCGGTGTATTTGGTCTTATTTTGAGCAGTTAACAGGAATTCCTTCGCTTATATCAGCAATTTAAACCACTACTATATACAATAACGGGAATTTCTCCGCTTAAGTGCTCTTAAAGCTACAACGAAACTTAAACATGATATATGAGAAATACAAAAAGCATGGCAATTCAATTCATGAATGCCATGCTTTTTAGTTAACCTGGTTCCCATTTTATTAGAGAAACCCGTTAGCCTTTCAAATTAAACGTTGAAGCGGAATAGCATTACGTCGCCATCTTGTACAACGTATTCTTTCCCCTCTAAACGTACTTTACCAGCTTCTTTAGCTGCTGCCATTGAGCCAGCTTCTACTAAGTCTTCATATGCCACCGTTTCTGCACGGATAAATCCGCGCTCGAAATCAGAGTGAATTACACCAGCACATGCAGGCGCCTTCATTCCTTTACGGAAAGTCCACGCACGTACCTCTTGTACACCAGCAGTGAAGTATGTCGCTAAACCTAATAAATCATAAGAAGCACGAATCAATTGGTCTAAGCCTGACTCTTCAATTCCTAGCTCTTCTAGGAACATTGTTTTTTCTTCATCATCTAATTCAGAAATTTCTTCTTCGATTTTTGCACAAATTGTAATTACTTGTGCTCCTTCTGCAGCTGCAAATTCACGTACCTGCTGTACATATTTATTGTTTGCTGCATCTGCTACTTCATCTTCAGAAACGTTTGCTACATAAAGCATTGGTTTAATCGTCAAAAGATGTAAGCCTTTAACAACTTTTAATTCATCCTCCGATAAATCAACAGAGCGTGCTGGCTTTTCTTTTTCTAGAGCGTCTTTTAGCTTTACTAGAATCGGCTCTTCAATAAGAGCCTCTTTATCTTTTTGCTTTGCCATTTTACCTACACGTAAAAGACGTTTGTCTACAGATTCCATATCCGCTAAGATTAGCTCTAAATTGATAACTTCGATATCATCAATTGGATTAACTGAACCTGAAACGTGTGTAATATTTTCATCTTCAAAGCAACGAACTACTTGGCAGATTGCATCTACTTCACGGATGTGAGATAAGAATTTGTTTCCTAGCCCTTCTCCTTTTGATGCTCCCTTTACAATCCCTGCGATATCAGTAAATTCGAAAGCTGTTGGAACTGTTTTCTTCGGTTCTACTAATTCAGTTAATTTATCTAAACGAGCATCAGGTACTTCAACTACTCCTACGTTAGGGTCAATTGTAGCGAATGGGTAGTTAGCAGCTAATGCGCCTGCTTTTGTAATTGCGTTAAATAATGTAGATTTTCCTACGTTCGGTAAACCTACGATACCAGCTGTTAGCGACATGTTTGTTGACACGACCTTTCTATTTCTCTTCTCATTTTTTACGTTTGAAGTATTAGTAAATACAGGACTAAATAATATGAAACCATTGTTTATTATATGGATAAGTGATGAAAAAGTCTAATACACTAAGATTTTACTCTTCATTCGCCTTTTCTAATACTTTTTTCATTTTCTTTTCAAATTCTCGACGAGGTATCATCACACTATGACCACAACCTGTACATTTGATTCGAATATCTGCACCTAGTCGGATAATTTTCCAGGCATTTGTTCCACAAGGATGTTGTTTTTTCATTTCCACGACATCATTTAGTTCAAATACTTTTGGTTCCATTATACCTCATCTCCCTTACCAAGATTTATACTAGGGTCGACCACCATCATTTTTTGGAATGCCAGTGGAATCCCGTTTCTCTCTAATATATTCGTTATATCTTTTCTCATTGCACGTGCTACAGCGAAATGACTATAAGGCTTAGTTTCCGCAACAATTCGAATTGTCACTTCAACCCCTACTACATTTTGTACCCCTACAAAAACAGGTACATCGATTAACTCTTCAAATTTAGCAGGCAGCGTTTCTAAATATGGTTTTACTAAGCTCTCAATTTTTTCAATATCAGCCCCAATGCCAACCTGTAAATCAACAATTGCTTTTGAGTTATTAACTGAGAAATTGATAACATCCGTAATTTGACCGTTTGGAATGATATATTGCTCACCTGTGTAGCCTAAAATTTTAGTCGTTCTTAAGCCGATTTCGATTACTGTTCCTTCAGCCGCGCTACTGGTATTGAGTTTAATATAATCGCCCACTCCAAATTGATCCTCCAAGATAATAAAGAATCCAGTGATGATATCCTTCACTAAGCTTTGAGCACCGAAACCAATCGCTAAACCGGCTATCCCTGCCCCGGCAAGGAGACCGCCAATATTAATATTAATCGCCGATAGAATTGCAATCATCGCAGAGAAATAAACTAAATAGCTCAATGTGCTATGTAATAATTTAATAATCGTTTGCTGACGTCGCTCATTTTGATTAATAGGTGTTTTGACTTTCAAAGTAAGGACTCTTGTAATAACTCTTTTCCCTATAAAAATAACGAGATAGGATACCACAAGAATTGTAACAATTTTGATGGAAGCTGTTATTACAAATTCCCATAGCTCTTGACTAGTAAAGAAAGCCCAAGCCTCCCCTGACTTCTCTACAAGCTCTTCTGTTGGTTTATCTAAAACTTCTGTTGCCATTTTTCCACTCCTTGTATAAGTAGCTAAAAATTTGAATATACTTTGATTACAATATAGTTCAATTTTTACCATAAAAGATAATTTTTTACCAATTCTAAAGAAAGGGAGAATTGCTTATGCAAAATATCTCGAAGGTCCCCTTAAATTCTTTCGTACACCATGAGCAGACAGGCGCACTTTGGCAATTAAGTGATTTGTTTTTAAATTATATTCCTTTTGACCATGAACAACTCATCTTTTGTTGTATTGGAACGGATCGTTCAACAGGTGATTCTCTAGGTCCTTTAACAGGCAGTTTTTTATCTAGTTTTCATTCATTCCCATTTGAAGTTATAGGTACGCTTGAAGACCCATTACATGCGATTAATTTGTCATCGAAAATAGAAGAGATCAATCAAAAGCCGATTACTCCTTATATCGTTGCCATTGATGCGTGTTTGGGTAGTGAACGAAATGTAGGTCATATCGTTCTTCAGGATGGCCCGTTATTTCCAGGGAAGGCTGTAAAAAAAGAATTACCTCCAATTGGTGACATTTCTATTAAAGGAATCGTCAATATTGGAGGCTTTATGGAAATGCTTGTTTTACAAAATACCCGTTTAAATGTTACCTATTCAATGGGTAACAAAATCGCTCGTGCCTTACTGCTTGCTTGGCAGCGTCATTCATTGAAAAAGAAAAATGAACACAACGACAATACCAACTACCACAATGCCGGGCAGCAAATTGGCTACTCGAATCTTAGTTAGGCCAGCTATATTCAAGCCGATTGCCATAATCATGACACCACCTGTTGCCGTCATTTCTTGAATGAATAAATTCAATGCAGCTTCAGGTATATATTTACTGATTAACCCTGCAAGAAGGGTTAATGTGCCTTGATATAAAAATACGGGGATTGCAGCTAACATCACACCTATTCCTAAGGTTGATGATAAGACTATCGCAGTAAATCCATCAATAATCCCCTTTGTTATTAAAACTGAATGATCATTTCGAATCCCGCTATCCAAAGAACCTAAAATTGCCATCGAACCAATCACAAAAAACAACGTAGCATTAATAAATCCTTCCGCTATACTACTCTCTGACGATTGTCGCCCAATCTTTGTTTCAATCCATTTACCCAATTGAAACAGCCGCATATCAATATCAATCCATTCTCCAATCACTGCACCTACAACTAGACTAATAATTACAATGATGAAGTTTGTAGTTTCCATTCCCATTTGAATTCCTAGAACAGCTACAGCAAGACCAATAAGGGATAAAACAGTTGTTTTCATTTTTTCAGGGATTCCCTTTAAAATAAGACCAATAGTTGATCCAATAATGATTAATAAAGCGTTTATAATCGATCCAAGTAATACCATATCCTAACCTCTTATGTCTTAGAAAAAAGAGCGCCTTACCCTTGGCGCTCACAGCTTTTCTATTCTTCTAGTTGTAATATTTCCAAAATACGCTCTAAATCATCTTCAGAATAAAATTCTATTTCGATTTTTCCTTTATTCTTGGATTTTTTGATTTGTACATTTGTTCCAAAGTAGTCACGTAATTGTGTTTCAGTAGCCTGAACAAAAATGTCCTTTTTTACAGGCTTCTCTGTTTCACGTGAAACCTCTTCATTTAATTGTTTGATTAGCGCCTCTAATTGACGGACATTCAACCCATGCTTAATTACCTTCTCGGCTACCTCTGTGATTCTTCTTTTATTTTTTAGACCTAGTAATGTACGTCCATGTCCCATTGATAACTCACCGGTATTTACTAATTCCCGTACGTCATCTGGTAATGTTAATAAACGAAGATGGTTTGTAATATATGGTCGACTTTTACCTAAACGATTTGCAAGCTCTTCTTGAGTGAAGTTAAGTTTTTCAATCAAGCTTTGGTATGCTTCTGCTTCCTCTATAGGTGTTAAATCCTCACGTTGAAGATTTTCTAAAATGGCTAGCTCCATCATTTGATCTTCCGTCAGATTTCTTACGATGGCAGGGATTTCATTTAGATTGGCTAATTTTGCAGCTCTGAATCGTCTTTCCCCAACAACTATTTCAAACTTTTTGCCTTTTTTCCTAACAACAATCGGTTGAATGATTCCATGCTCCTTGATAGATTCAGCTAATTCCTCAATTGCATCGTCCTCAAAGGTTTTACGTGGTTGAAAAGGATTAGCCACCAACTTTTGTAAATCAATTTTTTCAATTTGATCTTCGTTAGTCTGTAAATTGTCTATCGCTTCAGTTGGAAATAATGCGCCTATTCCTTTACCTAAACCTCTAGCCATTTTTGATCACTTCCCTTGCTAACTCTAAATAAACTTCTGCACCTCTTGATTTTGAATCATAAATGATGATGGGTTCACCATGACTTGGTGCCTCACTTAAACGAACATTGCGAGGGATAATGGTTTTATATACTTTGTCTTGGAAATATTTTTTTACTTCCTCAATCACTTGTAAGCCAAGATTCGTCCGTGCATCAAGCATCGTCAGTAAAACACCATCAATATATAATTCTTGATTAAGATGCTTTTGAACAAGGCGAACAGTTGATAGTAATTGGCTTAGCCCTTCGAGTGCGTAGTATTCACATTGCACTGGAATAATTACAG
This sequence comes from Ureibacillus chungkukjangi, assembly GCF_044795995.1. Classification (NCBI taxonomy): domain Bacteria; kingdom Bacillati; phylum Bacillota; class Bacilli; order Caryophanales; family Caryophanaceae; genus Ureibacillus; species Ureibacillus chungkukjangi. The sequence continues at coordinate 3,967,033 of NZ_CP085009.1, forward strand.
CATCTGATGCAGTTAAGGCGTTTATCGTTAATAACCCTAAAGATGGTGGGCAATCGATAATAACATAATCATATTGCTCCTTAACATTCTGTAGTGCATGCTTTAAGCGCACCTCACGTGAGATGGTTGAAACAAGTTCAATTTCAGCTCCCGCAAGAGAAATTGTTGCTGGTACTACATCTAAATTTTCAACTTTGGATGATTGTATAATATTTGCTACTTCTTCATCATCAATTAAAACGTCATAGATACAACCTTGAATTTCACCTTTATTTATACCTACACCACTTGTAGCATTACCTTGTGGATCAGTGTCTATTAAAAGAACTTTTTTCCCTAAATAAGCAAGACAAGCGCTCAAATTGACAGATGTTGTAGTTTTCCCTACTCCACCTTTTTGGTTTGTAACGGCAATAATTCTTCCCAACCTTTTTGCACCTGCTTTCATTACTCAATTTATATATGAATCGAATTTAGATTTCTTAGTTCATTTTATCAAATTTATAAACTAGATGTATTGATTGCAAAACAACTAATTTATAAATTTGACAGTAGAAAATTAGGCTTATCGTCGAATGGGATGACGATAAGCCTTGTTTGTACTTATTCAGCTATTAAAGTTTTACTTTTCTAGCTGTAGAAAAAGAGCCATCTCATAAGGACTAAACGACAGCTCTTTTTCTGTGACAAGTTTTGAAGGCTTGTCTCATCACTAAAGCCCCCATTCAATAGCTCTCCCCTATAAAAGCGAATCGCTCAAATATTAAACGGAAATAGGCTGTTTTGGGTCACTTTGTTATTTATTTTATTTTTTCTTCGGAATTCGAACAGTGATTTGATAATAATCATCTGTATCTTCTTCTTCAGTATTTACATTTATACCACTTTTCGTCACCATCGATAAAGATTGTTTGATCGTATTTAATGCAATACGAATATCTTTACTAATTGCTTTACGTTTTGGTTTTTCCTTTTTTGTTTCTTCTTCTTTTGGTTTGTTCATTTGTTGGATATATTCTTCCAGCTGGCGAACATTCCAATCATATTCTTTTATTAATGCCACTAATTCTGCTTGTACTTTTTCATCTTTTAAAGAAATCATCGCACGTGCATGACGTTCTGTAATTTCTCTTGATAAGATTGCTTCCTGTACGAATTGAGGCAATTTTAATAATCGTAATTTATTTGCTACAGTAGATTGACCTTTTCCTAAACGTTGAGCAAGTGCTTCCTGTGTTAGTGAATGAAGTTCTAATAATTGCTGATAAGCTAAAGCTTCTTCAATTGCTGTCAGTTCTTCTCGTTGAAGATTTTCAATTAATGCAATAGAAGCAGTCTCTTTATCACTTAAATCACGAACAATCGCAGGAACCTCAGTCCAATTGAGTTTTTTCATTGCTCGGTAGCGACGTTCCCCTGCAATTATCTCAAAACGCTCTCCATCAAAATTGCGTATAACAATTGGTTGAATGACACCATGCGTATGAATGGTTCTTGATAATTCTTCAATTTTTTCTTCATCAAAAACTGTACGAGGTTGGAACCGATTTGGAATAATTTTATCGATTGGAATTTTCACTACTTCTTCTGCAGCTGTTTTCTTTTCAACTTGTGCTACTTGTTCTACTTCACTTTTAACTTCAGAAACAGTTTTGTCTCCGCCTCCGAAAAATCGTGAAAAAGGACTTTTCATTCAATAGGCACCACCTTTTAGAAACTATCTTGCTCAAGAATACTTATATAATATTATTTATTAAAATCTATAAATTGTACAGAGTTCGATAGAAGTAAAATCTCTAGTAAATTGACATAATATAATATATTTATGCTTCAAGAGGCAAATTTATATCTAAAAATTGAAGATAATTCAATTTTTCCTCAGAAAAAGCACGATAAACCGCTAAAAATAGCGATAAGTTATCTAGTTAATTTTAAAAAATCACCGTTATAATACAATGTTTCATGTGAAACAGTAGAGTTTAATAGAGTAATTGAAAATTCCATATGTGAATCTCTTAATTATTATTATTAGTTAACTAGATTTAAAATTGAGTGACAGTAAAGGAATCTCTAATGTCACCTAAATCTCTATTTAATACTACCACATATTTTTTATATAATTGGCGTTTTATTTGGAACACCTGGTTTACGTGGATATTTCTTTGGCGTCTTTTTTATTTTATCAAAAATATAAAGTGTTCGTTCACTTTCTTCTACAGGTAATAAATATGAAAATTCTTCCTTTAAAGCTGCACCTAATGTTGTAATGGCTTTTTTTGCATCCTTTAGCTCTTCTGGGCCAGCCGCTGCCTTCAAAGCAACAAAGCTTCCGCCCTCTTTTGCAAGTGGGATACATAGCTCAGAAAGAACAGATAATCTTGCCACCGCACGAGCCGTAACTACATCATATTTTTCACGATATTTATCATTTTGACCGAACTCTTCTGCACGAGAATGGACAAATGTCACATTATCTAATTGAAGCTGTTCACTTAAATGATTTAAAAACGTAATACGTTTATTTAATGAATCAACAATTGTCACATGTAAATGAGGGAAACAAATTTTAATAGGTAAGCTTGGGAATCCAGCTCCTGCCCCGACATCACAAACGGATTCTACTTTTGTAAAGTCAAAGTAAAAGCTTGCACTAATGGAATCATAGAAATGCTTTAAATAAACACCCTCTAAATCTGTAATTGCTGTTAAATTCATTTTTTCATTCCACTCAACTAATAGCTCAAAGTATTTATTGAACTGTTCAATTTGCGTGTCACTTAATTCTATTCCCATCTCTTTTAATGCTTCAATAAATTGTTGTTGGTTCATAGGGATCTCCTTTAGTTTTTAAAGAATTCTTTCATAAAATGAACGAGCGTCCGAGAAGTTTTTAGCTCGAACGCTCGCAAATCAAAATAAGCTAATTACTACCTGAATCTTTACTCATTACTTACTCGTGCAATTTTCCCTTGCTCAATATAGACAGCTAAAATTGATATATCTGCAGGGTTAACACCTGAAATACGTGATGCTTGCGCTATTGATAATGGGCGTACTTCTTTTAATTTTTCACGAGCTTCTGTAGCAAGACTTGAAATATCATCATAATCAATGTCTTCAGGAATTTTCTTACTTTCCATTTTATGAAGTTTATCTACTTGATTTAATGCTTTTTGGATATAGCCTTCATATTTTAACTGAACTTCAATTTGTTCTTTCACTTCTTCACTTAATTCGAACTCTGGTGGCGTTAATGAAGCAACTAAGTCATAGTTCATCTCTGTTCGTTTAACTAAATCAGCTCCACGAATACCATCTTTAAGTTCAGTTCCGCCTACAGAGCGAATAACCTCTTGTGTCGTTTCGTTTGGTTTTATAATCACTTCACGCAGACGAGCAATTTCAGCTTCGATTTGCGCTTCTTTTTCTTTAAACTTAGTAAAACGTTCTTCTGAAATTAATCCTAATTGGTGACCAATTTCTGTTAAACGTAGATCTGCATTATCATGACGAAGTAATAAACGATATTCTGCACGAGAAGTTAATAAGCGATATGGCTCATTTGTCCCCTTCGTAACTAAATCGTCGATTAGCACACCGATATATGCATCAGAACGCTTTAAGATTACTTCATCTTTACCTAATACTTTAGCTGCTGCATTAATACCAGCCATTAATCCTTGACCCGCTGCTTCTTCATAACCACTCGTTCCATTGATTTGACCTGCAGTGTAAAGATTTTTAATGCGTTTTGTTTCTAAAGTTGGCCATAATTGTGTCGGTACAATTGAATCATACTCAATAGCATAACCTGGGCGCATCATTTCTGCGTTTTCTAAGCCAGGAATCGATTGTAGCATTTTACGCTGAATATGCTCTGGTAAACTTGTTGAAAGTCCTTGTACATAAACCTCTTGCGTATCACGGCCTTCTGGCTCAAGGAACAGCTGGTGACGTGGTTTATCATTAAAACGAACAATTTTTGTTTCAATTGATGGGCAATAACGAGGACCAGTTCCTGTAATTGCACCTGTATACATTGGTGCTTTGTCTAAATTATCATTAATAATTTGATGTGTTTCTGCACTTGTATACGTTAACCAGCAAGGAATTTGATCCATGATAAATTCAGTTGTTTCAAAGCTGAAAGCACGTGGAACATCATCACCTGGCTGAATTTCTGTTTTACTATAATCAATTGTTTTGCTATCAACACGCGGTGGTGTACCTGTTTTAAAGCGGACCATATCAAAACCTAGCTCGCGCATATTATCTGCTAATTTAACAGAAGGCTGCTGGTTGTTTGGACCACTTGAATATTTTAAATCTCCAATAATAATTTCGCCGCGCAGATACGTACCTGTTGTAATAATAACTGCTTTTGCTCGGTATGCTGCACCTGTTTGTGTAATCACACCGCGAACTTCATCATCTTCAATGATTAGTTCATCAACTATTGATTGGTGAATCGTTAAATTTTCTTCTTCCTCTAATAAACGCTTCATTTCTCGTTGGTAAAGGATTTTGTCTGCTTGTGCACGTAAAGCACGCACTGCAGGTCCTTTCCCCGTATTTAACATACGCATTTGGATGTGTGTTTTATCGATTACTCTTCCCATCACACCGCCTAATGCGTCAATTTCACGAACAACGATTCCTTTTGCTGGTCCACCCACAGATGGATTACATGGCATAAAGGCAATCATATCTAAATTAATCGTCACCATGAGTGTTTTTGCACCCATTTTGGCTGAGGCATACGCTGATTCTACACCAGCATGCCCTGCACCGATGACAATTACATCATATTGACCTGCATCATATGTTGTAGTCATGCCGTCTCTTCCTTTCATTACTCTAATAATTGATTAATTACTTCTTACACTTGTATGTTATCTTCACCTAAATGAAGCAAATTCTATTTTCCTAAACAGAATTGTGAGAATAGCTGATTGATTAAGCTTTCTTGAACTGTGTCTCCAACGATTTCGCCTAGTAGCTCCCACGTTTTCGTTACATCGATTTGAATCATATCAACTGGAATCCCAGATTCAGCTGCATCGATTGCATCTTCAATAGTTGCTTTTGCTTGATGCAAAAGTGCAATATGACGTGCATTTGAAACATATGTTAAATCGTTAGCTTCGATTTGACCTTCAAAGAATGTCTTAGCAATGGCTTCCTCTAATTCGATAATTCCTTGCTCTTGTAAAATCGAGGTTGTCACAATAGGACGTCCATTCGATAATTCTTTTACTTTATCCAAATCAATTTGCTGAGGTAAATCTGTTTTATTAACAACGACGATGAAATCCATATTTTGAATTGTTTCAAATAGACGTTCATCTTCCTCAGATAGACCTTCTGCTGAGTTTAAAACAAGCAGGATTAAATCTGCTTCCTTTAATACCTGGCGAGATCTTTCTACCCCTATACGCTCAACGATATCTTCTGTTTCGCGGATACCAGCTGTGTCTACTAAACGTAAAGGTACTCCACGTACATTGACATACTCTTCTATAATATCACGAGTTGTACCTGCTACATCAGTAACAATTGCTTTATTCTCATGAACTAAACTATTTAATAGTGAGGATTTACCAACATTCGGTCTACCTAAAATCACCGTTGATAACCCTTCACGCAATATTTTCCCTTGAGAAGATGTTTGTAAAAGCTTCGCAATCTCATCACGTACCCAGGAGCATTTCTCTAGCAGCACCGGTATCGTCATTTCTTCTACATCATCATACTCAGGATAATCTATATTAACCTCTACATGTGCTAATGTCTCTATTAAAGCATCGCGTAATTGGCCAATTAACTTAGAAAGCTTCCCTTCCATTTGACCTAGTGCTACGTTCATGGCACGATCTGTTTTTGCACGGATTAAATCCATTACAGCTTCAGCTTGTGATAAATCGATACGACCATTTAAGAATGCACGCTTTGTAAATTCACCAGGGTCCGCTAATCTTGCACCGTTTTGTAGTACGAGCTGTAAAACACGGTTGACTGAAACTATCCCACCGTGACAGTTGATTTCAACTACATCCTCACGTGTGAATGTTTTTGGTGCGCGCATTAACGATAACATGACCTCTTCTACTACTTCCTCGGTCTTCGGTTCGATTAAATGCCCATAATGAATTGTATGTGACTTTTCATCCTTGAGCTGTTTACCGTTTGGCGATTTGAATATTTTATTTGCTATATGAACTGCGTCATCTCCACTTAAACGAACGATCGCAATGGCGCCTTCTCCCATTGGTGTGGATATTGCAGCAATTGTATCAAAATCCATTTTTAAAATCCTCCTACTAAATCCATTACGAATTCACCGTAATTTCATTAACTTCACAACACGCAATATGAATTACATTTATCTTGTGAAAACTAAATAAAGTTATCCACATGTGAATAACTATTGAAAACATTTTTACTAACAATTTAGGGTAACATATTTTAAGCAAATACGAAAGTAAAGCAATTTTCCACATGTGGATAAGTAGAAATTTTTTAAAGTCGTATCTTCCATGACCAATTCCCTTGTTGAAATTCGTATTGAACTGAAATTAGGCTTACTATTCGTTTCATTCCAGTTAAATATTTTAAAACTATATTTTCTCAATCGAGTAGAGGGAGAATAAGTTCTCGCCCCTCTCACAACACCGTACGTACGGATCTCGTATACGGCGTTTCAATTTATATTACAGTGTGTACTTTTAAGTAACGTTCAAGAGCAGAGGGTATTCCCCTCTGTTCTAGTCTTTTATTAGAGATAGCTCTATGAACAACTTTCGATAATCCGATAAATCGATAACCTTTCCTACAGTATGTTAAGCCTTTGGCTTCTTCTTCGGGTATCCCTAATTGGATTAGAGACCTAATCTGCTTTCTCGGTACCTTCCATTGCTTCCAAATAATTACCCTTATTCTTGAGCGTAGTTTCATATCAATTTCTCGCATAGCCGTTTTCATTTTTGCAGTTCTAAAGTAATTTACCCAACCGAATATTACTTGTTTTAGTTTCATTATTCTGTAGTCTAACGGTATGCTCCAGTTTCGCTTTGTTAATTGCCGAAGTTTCCTTTTAAATTTCTGTACTGACATTGGATGTGGTCGAACTTGATACTTCTTGTCTTTTGAATCGTAGTAATAACCAAACCCCAAGAATTTCAAATCTTTTGGACGAGCGATTTTACTCTTTTCTGCATTGACTATCAATCCTAATTTCTTTTCTATAAACTTCACGACTGATTCCATAACTCTATTTGCAGATTTCTCGCTCTTCACGAAGATAAGAGCGTCATCCGCATATCTTACGAATTGAAGACCTCTACTTTCTAGTTCCTTATCCAGTTCATTCAACATTATGTTACTTAACAGTGGGCTGAGGTTTCCTCCTTGCGGAGTTCCAACCGGTGTTTCTTCATATTTACCCTTTACCATAACCCCACTGACCAAGTATTTTCTTATTAAAGAAATGACATCTCCATCATCGATTGTATTGGATATAATTCGCATTAGTTTATCATGGTTGACTGTGTCGAAAAATCTTTCAAGGTCAATGTCCACTATCCAATTGTATCCATCATTCAGAAATTCGAGGCTTTTTATAATTGCCATCTCACAACTTCTATTTGGTCTGAAACCGTAACTGAATTCACTAAACTCTTTTTCGAATATCGGACTGAGTACTTGATGAATTGCCTGTTGAACGACCCTATCCACTACTGTTGGTATTCCCAGTTTGCGCATCTTACCATTTTCTTTTGGAATCTCCACTCTTAAGGCAGCTTGTGGTTGGTATTTTCTAGTTCTGATGCGCTGACATAGCTCATCCTTGTTCTCTTTCAGATATTGTTTAAGTTCATCGACCGTTATTCCATCGACACCACTTGCACCTTTATTTCTAAAGACACGTAGATAGGCTTCATTCATATTTCGATTGCTTAGAATCTTTTCTAATAGTTGCACACTCGTTTCTCCTTTCCTCTCACGTAGTAAGTAATATCTCCATTTTGGTTATCATTTGAGATACGCTCATACTTTCACCATTAACACATTCGGAGTCCGTCACTTACGCATTTGTGGTGTTGAAACACTATAAATTGTTCTGCCCTTCATGACCAAAGGTCATTACTATGGCATCTGCTGACTTCTTGCGACTAACCTTTTTCGACTGTACTTTTGGTACATCCGCAAGACCTCCCAGGGTAAGACAACTATCTTTCCTCTTTTACTCGCCTGATTTACCCTACAAAGCTACGCACATCTTTTGGACTTTGACTTGTCGTGGAGCCTTATCCCTTTATAGAGCCTTAGTATCAGATTTCTGTTCGTCGAGCCAAGATTTTATTCCACGCTTCCTCCAGCCCTTACCTCACGATAAGTACCTTGCGCTTCCTTAGTGGTTGGTCGATGTGTACCCCCACAGTGGACTTTCACCACCTAGATAGTTGCCATGCCTGGCACACACAAAAAAACGACCCTAAAAAGGGCCGCTTCCATTGTCTGTATATAATTTCTGTTATCTTACTGGTTCGATAACTAGGTATCGATTTGGTTCTGTACCTTCTGAATGTGTTTCGATATCAACGCGGTTCGCAAGTACATTATGAATGACTTTTCGTTCATAGGATGGCATCGGTTCAAAGGTTACTTTCTTTCCTGTATGAATCGCTTTATCCGCCATTCTTTCTGCCAATATTTCTAATGCTTCTTTGCGTCGTTCGCGATAATTCTCGACATCTAACTTGACCATTAAGAAGGATTTTGCACTTTTATTTACAACTAATTGTGCTAATTGCTGCAATGCATTTAATGTCGCACCGCGTTTTCCAATTAAAAGTGCTGCTTTTTCACTTTCTAGCTTAAATAAAATGTTCTTTCCTTGCTTATGTGTATCAATCGATAAATCTTCAATCCCCATATCTCTAGCAATACTAACTAAATAGTTTTTTGCTGATTCAATTGGATCTTCTTGCTCTTCATCTGAAGCTGCTTGTTTTACTGGTGTTTCAGATACAACCTTTTGTATAACTAATTTAGCTTGTTCCTCAATATTTGTATCAGAAACCTGATCATCAAGCTTCTCCGTTTCATCTATTGAGTTTGTCTTTGCAATTTCTTCCTCTTTTACAGTGACACGTACTTCCGCTTTCCGTGCACCAAAACCAAAAAATCCTTTTTTCGCTTCTTGTAAAACTTCAACTTCTACTTGTTCACGAGTAGTACTTAGCTGTTGTAACGCTATTGAGATCGCTTCTTCTACTGTTGCGCCTAATTGCGTAATTTGTTTCACTTTTTCGCTCCTCCTGTTGTAGCAGGTTCTGATTTTTTTCTATTCCAAGGTTTATAAATAGCAAGGTTTTGAATCACAGAAACGATATTCCCTACAACCCAATATAATGATAAGGCAGCTGGTAAAACAATACCGAAGCCGATAATCATAAATGGCATAATGTACATCATTATTTTCATTTGAGGGTTGTCCATTGCAGGTCCTGTCATTAGTACAACAAATTGAATTAAACCAGCTAGTACAGCTAGAATAACACTTGGTTCTGCAAGCGGGAAAATAAGAAACGTTCCTAAATCGATTGTTGGTGTTGCATTCATACGACTAATCGCATGGTAAAAACCGATTAATATCGGCATTTGTACCAGCATTGGGAAACATCCCGCCATTGGGTTAACACCAGAGCTTTGCATCATTGCCATCATCTCTTGTTGGTACTTTTGCTGAGTAACGGCATCCTTTGAAGCATATTTCTTTTGTAGCTCTTTCATTTTAGGCTGAATTTCTTGCATCTTTTTCGAGCTTTTTACTTGTTTAATCGTTAATGGAAGTATCACTAAACGGATAATAATTGTTACAACAATAATCCCAAGTGCATACGAGCCTAATGTTTCTGCAAAATATTTAATTATTGATACTAATGGCCAAACGATATACTCATTCCAAAAACCTTCGCTTTCAGATGAGATTGGCTGATCGAATTCTGTACACCCAGAAAGTAGTAATACTACAGATACTAGAGACAGAATCATCCAATGTCTTCTCTTCAACCTTCATCCTCCTAGAGTAACTATTCACTTTTTTCTGCTATTTTACCATGTAAAGACACTTACTCTCTACTTATAATTATTTCAATTGTATATTAACTATATTATCGGTTACCGTTTATAGGTCCTGTTTGTATTGAAAGCTCTTAGGTAATTATAAATTTTAATCTCTTACTTCTTTTTAATTACCTTGGCAATTTTCAGCACATGTTCAATACTTTTTTTCGTATCATGAAAATCGAGTGTGGCCGCCTGGTTTCGGGCGATAATAACATAGTCCATATCTTGTCTTACTTCATCTTTTATCTCCAAGAACACTTGTCTTATATATCGTTTGATTTGAACTCTAGTGACCGCTTTTCCTATCTTTTTACTAACAGATAACCCAATTCGGAATTCTTGTTGATCTTCTTTCGGTAAACAATACACGACAAATTGACGATTGGCGAAGGACTTTCCTTTTTTGAATACCTTCTGAAAATCCTCATTCTTCTTGACTCTTTGGCGCTTCTTCATTCCTTCACCTGCTATTCTGAATGCTTTCTTATCTTTAAAAATGAAGATTAGAAAAACTCGATTCCAGCTTAGATAGACGAAATCGATGCTTTTCTTATACTGATTGCCTATTAACTTTTCCTATTTATCAGTAAAAAAAAAGCCACTGAAGAAGTTCAGTGGACTTATGCTGATAATACTTTTCTTCCTTTACGACGACGAGCTGCTAATACTCTGCGGCCGTTTTTTGAGCTCATACGTGCACGGAATCCGTGTACTTTACTATGTTTACGTTTTTTTGGTTGGTATGTGCGTTTCATTATATATGACACCTCCATTTATGAAAGTTAATTTCTATCCTACATACAGACCATAACATTATATAAAAAAAAGAAATGCATTGTCAATTAAATATTTAAATCCTCTTTTGTTTGCTATTTTCTCATGTATAAAAATTATCCACAGGGAACAATGTTTATTATAAACAGTGCTTGTGGATAATATTTTTATGTATTTTTTTATCCACAACAGTTACTGACAACTTTTACACAAATCCCAACCCTGTGGACAACTTTTAGGTGAATAAAAAATAGTTATGTGGATAAGCATCGTAAACTATTGAAATGACAATCTTTTTTTGTTACGATGAATGTGTTTTCCTTTGTGGAAATGTTGCGTGGGAAATATATTATCCACAGAATGTTAATAACTTGTGGACAAACTTTAACACAGCTTTGGGATAACAGTTATCCACACGCTGTGAGTATGTGTTTTAACTTCATTAAGAAAATATTTTCTGTATCTAACTAAAGTCAAAAGCGCATTCCGTAATGTGCGAAAATCTCAAGGATTTCAAATGCAAACACAATTATAGGTCCGTGATTTCTATCTTATATAGATGTAGTTTATTTTTTCATAGTGGAAAATATACATGAAAAGGAGTTAAAAGC